>OY764265.1:0-2922492 GCA_963668355.1 Bdellovibrionota bacterium
GGCAACATAAGCTTGTCCGGGCTCCCACAATCCAGCCAAATCCACCAACGTATGATCCAACGTAGCCCCTTGAGCTTTGTGAATTGTGGAGGCCCAAGCCAATGTCAGGGGAAAGTTTTCGGCCGTAGCCACTTCTCTTCCGGAGCCATCCAACAAGGCGAACACATGTTTTTCCATAATGAACACTTCCCCCTCGACATTGACCGCAATTCCCTCTTCATCCATGGCCTCCACATGCCCCACGGTTCCGTTGACAAAACGAAGCATGGGGTCGTTCACGCGAATCATGACCAGTGCACCGATTTTCAATTTCAAAACCTCCGGCACAGGCGAATCTCTTCGAATTCTTTCTTGATAAAGCTCCTTCCCCGCGTACTTCGTAACAAACGAAACGGTTTTTCCGGACAAGGCTTCCAATCGGACTTCGTTATACCTCTCCGTAGGATTTCTTCGAGGAAAGAGGCGGGTCGCATCTGAAGGCGTGGTTGCTTCACAACGGGCGTCTAGAAAGGCTTCCACATCATCGTCCACGACACCCTTGCGAATTTTGTTCAAAACTGAACCGTAACCGGAATCCTTCACCCGAATGGGTGTTTCCAAAACCAGAGGATGAAATTTTGACTCAGACCATACCGGATGGAGAAAGGCCCAAGCATTTTTTCGATTCTCAGAAACCGGCGGAAGTTGGGCAAAGTCTCCAACAGCGATCATGCGCAAACCTCCCCAGGGAATCATGTTCTCTCTCACCTCTCGGGAGAGAGCTTCCGCAACGGCAAGCGTTTCGCCCGACAACATGGATACCTCGTCAATCACAATCGTTTCTGCTTTTTTAATGCGGGAACGAACGCGCCCGTCTTTAAAAGCTTTTTTCAAAATTTCGGAGAACGACCCATTCATTCGGCCCAACCCAAAAAAACTGTGAAAGGTCCTCCCCCCGATCAAAACCGCTGCGGCCCCGGTACTAGCTAAAATGGGATACTTTCTTCGATGAAATTTTCGCTTGAGAAAATGGGAAATTAGATAGCTTTTCCCCGTCCCCGCAAACCCCGTTAGAAAGACGTTTCCTTCTCCATTAAGGACCTCCAGCGCATTTTCCTGACATTTGGTGAGTTTCACGTTCAAACCATTTTCCCGAAATTCAGAATAACGTCTACCCTAACCGAAGCCGATTGACCAAACCTATCAAAAGTGAACGTTTCACTTTTGATAGGGATCGTGGGAAAATGCCTTCCATGAAAAGTCTTCTCATTACAACCCTTCTGGCCCTATTCATTCTCTTTATGCAGGCTTGCGGGCCCAAACCAGATCCGGCCAAGGGGAACGTCATCGCCAAAGTCGGAAGTCAAAAAATCTACGCCAAAGACTTGGAAAACAAATTGATGAGCACCTCCCCTCCCCACGATGTGAAAGACAAAGAAAAGGCCCGGAAAGAGCAAAAAAAAATGGCCTTGGACAGTTTAATCAATGAAGCCGTGGTTTTTCAGGCCGCAATGGACCATGGCATTCTTGATCGATCGCCTCGACTGAGAAGAGAAATTGCACTGGAATACGTAAGGCATGAACTCAAGGCCAAAAAGAAGATGCCCACAGATGAAGAACTCGAAGCCTTTTTCGAAGAGAAAAAGGACGATCTGGAAAAGATCCGGGTCAGTCACATTCTCATTGCCCCATCAGAAAATGTGAGTCTGGAGGAGGCGCGAAAAACCGCCGAAAAAGTCCTGAGCGAACTCAAAACCGATCCTAAAGCTTCCAAATTTGCAGAACTCGCCCAAAAATATTCCTCGGACAACAAGTCAAAAAGTCGAGGGGGAGATCTCTTCTTGATCAAACGAAGTCAAAAAGACCCTGCGTTCTCAGAAGCTGCTTTTGCGTTAAAAAACATTGGAGACATCAGTGACATCGTGCAGACCAAGGACGGCTTTCACATCATCAAACTCACCGGAGAACAACGAGGGTTCAAATCTTTCAAGAACTCCTTGAAATGGGAGTATGCCAAAATAAAGGAAAGGGAAGCGAAAGATCAATTCTTTCGAGATCTTCGTGATCAAACTTCCGTCAAAGTCTACGAAAATGCCTTCAACCGCGTTTCCGCGAAAAACTAGCCCGGCCCTCAAATAGGGGGGCTTGGCTTGACCCAAGACAAAATATGATCTAAATCAGCCTGCCGGCGCTGAGCAGTAAGATTGCTTTTTTAAGAAAAATAAGGACTTAGACTGTGTCAAATGAGAAACAAATTGAGCTAAAAGAGTGGATTCAATCCCTGGAGGCCGTCATAGACCAAGGCGACCCCGAACGCGTCCAAAACATCTTGGATCAAATGCAACGGAGAGCCGCACGTGAGGGAATCTTCCCTTGTTATGCTGCCAATACCCCCTATCTCAATACCATCTCAAAAGAGCAGCAACCCACCTACCCTGGAAATCGAGAGATCGAAAGACGGATCAAAAGTCTCATCCGTTGGAACGCGATGGCCATGGTCGTTCGAGCGAATCGAGAGTCCGGAGGCATCGGAGGTCATATTTCCTCTTACGCTTCAGCCGCAACCCTTTACGAAGTTGCTTTCAATCACATCCTAAGAGGCAAGGATCATCCCGAAGGAGGAGATCAAGTTTATATTCAGGGTCATGCTTCTCCTGGCATTTACGCTCGCGCTTTCCTCGAAGGACGAATCTCAAAAGAGCAAGTTCGAAATTTTCGTCAAGAACTGCGAAAAGATAAAGGACTCTCCTCGTACCCCCACCCCTATTTGATGCCTGAGTTTTGGGAATTTCCCACTGTGTCCATGGGACTTTCCCCAATCATGGCCATTTATCAAGCCCGCTTCAACCGATACTTAGAAGATCGAGGATTGAAAGATCAAACGGGACGGGTGTTTGCTTTTTTGGGCGACGGAGAAACCGATGAGCCTGAAACTCTTGGGGCCATCAGCCTCGCAGCCAGAGAACAACTCGACAATCTAACGTTTATCGTAAATTGCAACCTTCAACGACTGGACGGCCCCGTTCGTGGAAACGGAAAAATCATTCAAGAATTGGAACGAAACTTTAGGGGAGCCGGTTGGAACGTTTTGAAAGTGATCTGGGGGGATAGTTGGGATTCTCTGTTGGAAAAAGACGAAGACGGCCTTCTGGCCACGCGCATGGAAGAAGCGGTAGACGGAGACTATCAAAAGTACGTGGTGAGTGATGGGGCCTACATTCGAGAGCACTTTTTTGGAACAGACCCACGCTTGAAAGAACTCGTAAAAGATCTTTCGGATGAAGAACTGCAGAAACTTCGCCGTGGCGGCCATGATCCTGAAAAAGTATACGCAGCCTTCAAAGCCGCTGAAGACCGTAAAGGAGCTCCCACTGTCATCTTAATGAAAACCATTAAAGGATATGGCCTGGGAGAAGCTGGAGAAGGAAAAAACATTACGCATCAACAGAAAAAGCTCAATGAAGAAGAACTCCGACACTTTCGAACCCGCTTCAACATTCCTTTGGATGACGAGTCTGTGGGGTGTGCTCCGCTCTACATTCCCGGAGATGACAGTGAAGAAATTCAGTACCTAAAAGCTCGACGTGAAAAGTTGGGTGGATTTTTGCCAGAGAGAAGGGTCAACGCTGAAAAAATCGAAATGCCGGACCGAACCCTTTTTGAAGAATTTTACGGTGGTTCGGATGGAAAACCGGTTTCGACCACCATGGCCTTCGTTCGGCTCTTGGCCAAGCTCCTGCGAGATAAAAACGTCGGGCAAAGCGTGGTTCCCATCATTCCAGATGAAGCTCGAACCTTTGGTATGGAAGCGTTGTTCCGACAGGTGGGCATTTACTCCCATGTCGGTCAGAAGTATGAACCCGTCGATAAAGAGACGCTCCTCTATTATAAAGAAGCCACCAATGGCCAGATTCTGGAAGAAGGAATTACCGAAGCCGGCGGCATGTCCTCTTTCCTAGCCGCAGCAACCGCTTATGCTTCCCATGGAAAGATGATGTTACCGTTTTTCGCCTTTTACTCCATGTTCGGTTTTCAACGAGTGAGCGACTTAATTTGGGCCGGAGGAGATATGCGGGCGCGGGGCTTTTTAATGGGGGCCACAGCCGGAAGAACCACCTTGGCGGGAGAAGGGCTCCAACATCAAGATGGACACAGCCTGTTATTGGCCCATCCCCACCCACATGTTCGTGCGTATGACCCTGCTTTCGCTTATGAAATTGCTGTTTTGATCGAAGAAGGCATGCAGCGCATGTTCGTCGATCAAGAAGATGCGATCTACTACTTGACGATCGGAAATGAACCCTACCCCATGTTGGCCATGCCCGAAGGTAGTCGAGAGGGGATCATCAAGGGAATGCATTGCATTCACCAAGCCTCCGAACAAAAAAAGGCCCATGTTCAACTTCTCGGAAGTGGGGCCATTCTCCATGAGTCCATTCGGGCTCAGGAACTCCTTCAGGAGTTTGATGTATCTTCCGACGTCTGGAGCGTGACAAGTTACAACGAACTCTTCCGAGAGGCAGAAGACGTGGATCGATGGAATCGTCTTCACCGCTTTGAAGCGCAAAAAACCTCTCATTTGCAAAAATGCATTGAAGAAAAGGCTGACGCCATTGTTGCAGCCAGTGACTACGTCCAAGCCTTGCCATCTACTTTGGCCCGTTGGATGCCGCCCTCCTTTGTCGTTCTCGGAACCGATGGATTCGGACGTTCGGATGGTCGAAAAGCCTTACGGAACTTTTTCGAGGTCAGCGCAGAACACATTGCTTTCGGCGCTTTGAGCGAATTAGCCAGACAGGAAAAGATTTCAAAAGACGTTTTTCTCCAGGCTCAGAAAAAGTGGGACATTGATACCGAACGCGCTTCGGCAATTCGGAGTTAACTTGCTATAATGGATCCGCCATGAAATGGGCGAATCCATTTGATCGAGTTCGAGCGTTTCGTTTTTTAGACACCTCGATGCTGTCTAAAAGAAAGAGAGCTCTGGTGACCCTCCTCCGCTGGATCAATCACATCTCAAAAGAGCTGTCCAAAGATCGCTGTCCTGAAAAAGCGGCTTCCCTGGCCTTTACGACGGTCCTAACCTTGATTCCCGTATGCGCTCTTTTTGTTTCGTACTTCAAGTGGATCGGAAAACTCGATGTGGTGAGCGAAGCTCTACAAGCTTGGATTGTCAAAATTCTTGTGGTGGGTGCGGCTCAGAATGTCACGGTTTACATTGATGACCTGGTTCAACAACTAAATCCTAGCAAATTGGGAATTTATGGGTTGGCGGGTTTTGTTTTCAGTGCCTATATGTTGATTCGTGCGATCGAGCGCGCCGTAAATGATATCTGGAAAATATCCTCCCATCGCTCTTTTTTACAACGGTCTAGACTACTACTCATGGGACTCATTGCCGCTCCATTATTCATGTTTTTCTCCATGTATTTTTGGGGGATGGTCCAAAACATCAAACTGTTGGGAAATTATGAGCATGTTTCGTTTCTCAAATCCATGCTCCACCTTGTGGGTCCGTATTTTCTGTCTTTTCCCGCTTTTCTTATTCTCCTAAAACTGTTGCCCAACACAAAAGTAAAATGGAAATACGCTTTTACAGGAACACTGGTCACATCCATTTTATTCGAAGGAGCCAAACATGTGTTTGGATGGTATGTGACCGAAATTCTTCCGGTGAGTAAGCTCTACGGGTCCTTGGGACTCTTTCCCATTTTTCTCATTTGGCTGTTTGTAAGCTGGCTCGTGTTCCTGATCGGAGTCGACATCACTTACACAAGCCAAAATCTCAAAAGACTCCACTTGAGAGAACTTGAACGGTGGTCTGACTAATTTTCTTCTAAACGTCTACGAAGAAACAATCTTCTGACGCTTTTCTTCCAGGTTCTCCAAAAGTGCATCAAAAGGCTTGATGAATTTATCCACGCCCTCGACCACAAGCTCTTCCGTCACAGCCTTCATGTCGATGTCCAGTTCTTTGAGTTGGTTCATCGAATCCTGACTTTCCTTCAAACCTTTCTCAACGGCGTTCGCAGCCTCACCGTGATCCCGGAAGGCATCCACAGTCTCATCCGGCATGGTGTTGACCGTTTCGGGACCAATCAGAGGCTCAACATACAAGACATCTTTATAGCTTGGATCCTTCGTCGAAGTACTTGCCCAGAGAGGCCGCTGAACGCGGGCTCCTGCAGATTCCAGCTTATTCCAACGTTCCCCAGAAAATTTGGATTTCCAGAGTTGATAGGCCAATTTGGCATTGGCAATGGCAATCTTTCCCCGAAGACTTTGTGCCAATTCTTTCTTTTCTTCATTCTGCGCAATTTCATCCAATTTTTTATCGATGTTTACATCAATCCGACTAATGAAGAAGCTTGCAACAGAGGCAATTCGTTCCAACGGCTTTCCCTCTTTCAATCTTAATTCCATGGCTTTTAAGTATGCATCCATGACCTTTCCATAGGCTGACAAGGAAAAGAGCAGCGTCACGTTGACATTGATGCCTTGAACCAACGCGTCTTTAATCGCTGGAATTCCCTCTGGGGTCCCTGGAATTTTAATCATCAGATTGGGACGATTAACCCAATTCCACAGACGCTTAGCTTCCTGGAGAGTGCCTTTGGTGTCATTGGCCAAATGGGGGGAAACTTCCAAGCTGACATAACCATCTTTGCCTTGAGTCGCAGCATATACTGGCCGAAGAACATCTGCCGCATCTTGAATGTCTTTGATGGCCAAAGCTTCATAAATTTGTTCGGAAGACTTTCCACCTTCAGCCAATGTCTTGATTTGATCATCGTAGGCATCGCCTTCCGTCATGGCCTTATTGAAGATGGCTGGATTGGAGGTAATTCCACAAACCCCGTCTTCATCAATCAATTTTTTTAAAGCTCCCGTGGACAATAATGGACGAGAGAGATTATCCAACCAAACACTTTGTCCCAATTCCTTAATGTTTAACAAACGACTCATAACATTTCCTTTCTACTCATATCCGATTTCTTCGTTCAAGGTCTTCAGTGCTTCTGTGGCTGCCTTGGCAAAGTGATTTTGAGGACTCTTTTCATAGGCATAACTGATCCCCGAAGAACTATTGATTCGATGAATCCCCAAGGACGCCTCATCCTCTTTTAGAATTTTTACAACTTCCTTTGCACTCCCTCCCTGGCTTCCCACACCCGGAATCAAATAGGGGGTCATGGATTTGGAGGAAACAAATAACCGATGAAGCCGACTCAATTCATTCGGGGCGGTCGCTCCGATAACGGCTCCTACGGTTCCTGGGCAAGATTCTCCCCAAGCGGCGATTTTTTCCGCGACCACTTGATACAAGGGAGTTTCATTCCATTTCAGCTCCTGAAAATCCTTTGCGCCCTCATTGGAAGTTCGAGCCAACACATACACCGCTTTTCCCAAACGTTTGGCCATGTCCACAAAGGGCTTAACCGAATCCGTCCCCATATAGGGCGATACGGTTACTGCATCTGCTTCCCAAGCTTCAAAAGCCTCTTTCGCATAGGCCTCGGAGGTTTTTCCAATATCTCCTCTTTTGGCATCTAAAATGATGGGAAGATGAGCCGATTTGGACATCTCGCAAACATCCCCCAAAGCCCTTAACCCTTCGAATCCATACTGGGCATAAAACGCGAAATTTGGTTTCACGCATGAGGGCCACACGTCACTCCGATCAAATTCGTCAAAAATTTGTTTAAAAAAGGATGAAATCGTTTCCGAAATTCGACTCTCTTGAACCGGAATTCGTTCCAACACGGGATCCAAACCAAAACAAACCAGACTCTTTTTTTCCCGAGCGGTTTTCTTCAAGTTGTCTGTGTAGGAGTTCATGCGTCCGGTCTCCAGGAAGTCGGATCCTTGAAGTACTGGGTTACGGATTCCGCCATCGCGCGCGTGATTCGTTTGGACTCCTTAAGATCTTGAATAAGTTCTGTAACCCGGCAGACCGAATGAAGCGCAATTCCTCTTTGTTTCAGAAGGTCAGCCCCTCCCTGCTCTCGATCCACCAAAACCACAACATCCTTCACCTGGAGTCCTGCTTGTTCCAGCGGAGCCATGGCTTCAAATTTGCTCGCCCCATCCGTAATCAAATCATCCACAACCAGGATCGTTTCTCCTTCTTCATACTCCCCTTCAATGGGTGCCTTGGTTCCGTACTTCTTCACCTCTTTGCGTGGGTAGATCATGGGCCAATCGGTTTCCAAACTCAACGCCGTGGCAATGGCAATCGCGGCATAGGGAATCCCCGCGATGCGATCAAAGGTAAGACCCGAAACTTCTTGAACCAACGCTCGTGCCACCAAACGAAGCACCGAAGGATGGGAAACCAAACACCGTAAATCTATATATATCGGGCTCTGCAAGCCCGACTTCAGTGTAAACGTCCCCAATTTAATCGCCCCAACATCAAACAGAGCGGTGGCGAGATCGGATGTTTTTTGACTCATAGGCTGGCTGTTTACGCGTTTTAAGTCGGTTTGAAAAGCGTTCAAATCAAGGACTAGGGCCTTTACCCCGACCGCTTATTCATCAACTCGCCCTGACAACTGGAACCCGCGCCCGCCGTGCATCCAAAACAGTGAGAGTCCGTGGCCACACCTAAATTTTCTAACTCAGAAAGGGTTCCCACGTCGCTCAAAGCGATCTCCTTTCCTGAATTCGATCGCAGGGGAAGATTCAACATTTGATTAAAATCGCAGTCAAAGAGCCTTCCCCTCCAATCGACACTCACCAAACTTCGACACATCAGCCCATCTAAAGTCCCCGGATTGAAATTCTGAACCAAAAGATCAAGATATTCCTGCATCTTTCCTTGACGACGAAGATCTTCGGCAAACCGTCCAATGGGCATATTGGTAATCGTGAATAAATGATTAAAAACAATCCCAAACCTCTCGCGTAGCTCGTCCCTGTAGGTTTGCTCAAGGGCTTCTTGCGGGGAAGGCAGTGCGGCCTTCACAGGGTTATAGACCAAGTTTAGAATCAAATTCGATCCCGTTTTCCCATATCCGTGGGCATTCAACTTTCTTAGGGCTTCGATGCTTTGATCAAACACTCCCCCTCCTCTTTGCTGATCGACATTTTCTTTTTCATAACAAGGTAAGGAGCAAAGCAACTCCACCCCATGATCTGCATAAAAGGAAATGAGGTCCTCCTGTCCATTGACAAACACCACTGTGAGATTGCACCTCACTAAAACCCTTTTGTTCAATCTGTGTGCCCCTCCGACCAATGTTCGAAAAAACGGATTCAATTCTGGGGCCCCACCCGTAATGTCAACCGCGAGAACGGAAGGAGAATTTTTAAGAAGAGCGAGAATTTGATCCACACAATGGGAAGGCATCATTTCGGTTCGCTTGGGCCCTGCTTCAACATGGCAATGGAGACAGGCTTGATTGCAACGCTTTCCCATATTCACTTGGAGCGTTCCGATGAGACCCTTTCTCAACTCCATCCTTCCCAAACTCTGTAAGTGCTGGGGAAAACGGGAAAGGGGGGTTGATTTCATATTCATATTGTCCTTTTCAAAAACTCAAATGATTTCAGGTGACTAGGCGCTTCACTCGAAAGAGCCCCTTTTCTCAAAAACCTGTCCGAGGGTCTTGAAAAAGACCTACAAAATGGTACTTTTGCGGTCTTGTTTAAATTGTACCTATTTGGTACTGTATTAAAAGGTTTTATGATTCGGCTAAGCAAATTAACAGATTACGGAATCATCATCTTGAGAAATCTAGCGACTGATTCTGAGGGAGAGCGGAAGAGTGCCAGGGATATTGCGCATGAAACCCAACTACCCGTTCCAACCGTTTCCAAGCTAATGAAGATTCTCACAAAGAAGGGATTTCTTGAATCTCACCGAGGCGTACGTGGAGGGTATGCTCTGGCCAAACCCTCCAAAGAAATTTCCCTCGCTGAGATCATTGAAGCTCTGGAGGGTCCCCTAGCCATCACGGACTGTCACACGGAAGACAGCCAATGCATCCAAAAAAGCATTTGCCCTCTCCGTGGACATTGGAAACTCATCAATGATGCCATTAACGGAGCTTTGGAAGGAATCAACTTAAACAAGATGGCCAAAACAACCGATCAGGACCTTCCCACGAATCAGGTGCAACCATGAAGGAGGAAATGAAAACCATGCCGAACGGCACACAAGAGTTGGAGCAGCTAAGCCAACAACCATACAAATATGGTTTCACAACCAATATCGAGGCGGACAACGCGCCTCCCGGACTCAATGAAGAGATCATTCATTTCATTTCAAAGAAAAAGAATGAGCCGGATTTTTTGCTCAATTGGAGATTACGGGCTTTTGAAGCCTGGAAAAAAATGAAGGAACCCACCTGGGCAAAGGTGAAGTACCCCCCGATCAATTACCAAGACATCATTTACTACTCTGCCCCAAAGCAGAAGAAAGGCCCGAAGAGCCTAGATGAGGTGGATCCGGAACTATTGGAAACGTATGAAAAACTAGGCATCCCTCTAAATGAACGAGAGCGCTTGGCAGGTGTCGCTGTGGACGCTGTATTTGATTCCGTTTCGGTTGCAACCACTTTCAAGGATAAGCTTTCTGAACTCGGCATTATTTTCTGTTCCTTTTCGGAGGCCGTTCAAAATCATCCTGACCTGATCGAAAAGTACTTGGGTAGCGTCGTTCCTTACACAGACAATTTTTTTGCGACTTTGAATTCTGCTGTTTTTAGCGATGGTTCCTTCTGCTACATCCCCAAGGGGGTTCGATGTCCCATGGAGTTATCGACCTACTTTCGAATCAACTCTGCCAACACCGGACAATTTGAAAGAACCCTGATTGTCGCAGATGAAGGTAGCTATGTGAGCTATTTGGAGGGTTGTACCGCCCCCATGCGTGATGAAAATCAACTTCATGCAGCTGTGGTCGAACTTGTGGCGCTTGGCGATGCGCAAATCAAATATTCCACCGTTCAAAATTGGTACCCTGGGGACAAAAACGGAAAAGGTGGAATCTATAATTTCGTGACCAAACGTGGAAAGTGTGCAGGAAACCATTCAAAAATTTCTTGGACGCAAGTGGAAACCGGATCCGCCATTACCTGGAAGTACCCAAGCTGCATCCTTCAAGGAGACTATTCCGTGGGAGAATTTTACTCGGTGGCACTCACGGCAAATCACCAACAAGCGGACACCGGAACGAAGATGATCCACCTTGGGAAAAACACCTCCTCTACAATTGTTTCCAAAGGCATCTCGGCTGGACAGGGACAAAACACATACAGAGGACAGGTCAAAATCGCCAAGAACGCTCAAAAGGCCCGCAATTACTCTCAGTGTGACTCTCTCTTAATTGGAGACAAGTGTGGCGCTCATACCGTTCCATACATTGAAGTTGGGAATACCACGGCTCAAATGGAACACGAAGCCACAACGTCAAAAATTAGTGATGATCAGCTGTTTTACTGTCAGCAGCGGGGAATCTCTTCAGAGGATGCCGTGAACATGATTGTGAATGGGTTTTGCAAAGAGGTTTTTAAAGAACTCCCTATGGAGTTTGCTGTGGAAGCCCAAAAATTATTGGGCGTCAGCCTTGAAAATGCTGTGGGTTAGTTGAAGAAGAAGGATAAAACAATGTTGGAAATTAAAAATTTACATGCTCGCGTAGAAGGAAAAGAGATCCTAAAAGGCATTGATCTAACCATCAATCCGGGAGAGGTTCATGCCGTCATGGGACCCAACGGGTCCGGAAAATCTACCTTAGCTCAGGTCTTATCAGGAAGAGAAGCTTTTGAAGTCACCCAAGGCGAAATTCTTTATAAAGAAAAAAACCTTTTGGAGATGTCTCCTGAGGAACGTGCCCGAGCGGGCGTCTTCTTGGCCTTTCAATATCCCGTCGAAATTCCGGGAGTCAACAACTCCTATTTCCTCAAAGCGGCCCTGAATGCGGTCCGTAAGCATCGGGGAGAGCCGGAACTCGACGCAATCGATTTCTTAAAGCTCGTGAAGGAAAAAATGAAATTGGTTGAATTGCCGGAAAGCCTTTTGAATCGAGCTGTGAACGAAGGTTTTTCAGGTGGTGAAAAAAAACGAAATGAAATTTTCCATATGGCCGTATTGCAACCCATGATGGCCATTTTGGATGAGACCGACTCCGGTTTGGACATCGATGCTTTGAGAGTCGTGGCCAACGGAGTGAATTCGCTTCGAGATGAGAAAAGGTCCATGTTGGTCATCACCCACTACCAACGTCTACTCAACTACATCGTTCCGGACAAAGTGCATGTCCTGGCCGATGGAAAGATCGCCAAATCAGGAGGAAGAGAATTGGCGTTGGAACTTGAAAAATCCGGGTACTCTTGGATTAACCAAACGGCAGGGGAAGCGCGGGCATGACCGATTTTTATGCGGAGGCCTTTGGCCTCCTAAAATCTCAGTTCAAAAACAAAATTCCTTCTTGGCTGGCTTCTCGTAGAGGCGAAGGAATGGAGCGTTTTTTGGCTTCTGGTTTTCCCTCGACCCGAGAGGAAGAGTGGAAATATACAAATCTGCGTCCTTTGAGCCAAGAGAGCTTCGTTCTTTCCGGAGAAGGGGATGCAAAAAATCTTTCTTCGAATCAGTTCTTAGCCTCTTGTGTGGCTGGGGCTCATGCCTTCCGAAACGTCTCGATCAATGGTCGGCACTCCGACCAATTCTCTACGGATGAAAACCTTCCGAAAGGATGTCTTTTTTCAAACCTAAGACAGGCCATGGATCTCTACCCAGATCTATTGGAGCAACACCTGGGAAAAGTTTGGCCAAACGAAACGCATAGTTTGGTTGATCTTAACATGGCTTTTCATAACGACGGGGCTTTTCTCTACCTTCCCGAAAATGTAGCTTTGGAACACCCCATCCATTTTCTTTATATTTCGCTTCGAAATGGGCGACCCGTCATGTCCTCGCCCCGAAACCTCGTAATCGCTGAAAAGGGAAGTCGGGCCACCATCATTGAAACCTATATGGGATTTGGAAGTGGAGGGTATTTCACCAATGCCGTGACGGAAATTGTAGCAAAGGAAAAAGCCCAAATTGATCACTACAAATTTCAAAATGAACTTCAAGACGCCACCCACACCGGAACCATTCTATCGGAACAAGAAGAGAATAGCCGTGTTTTGACCCACTCCATTTCGCTTGGAGGAAAATTGGTTCGAAATGACATCAAAATGAGGATGAACGGATCTCATTCTCATTCGAGCCTAAACGGACTTTTCATTGGAACGGGCAAACAGCATATCGATCATCACACCACGGTTGACCATGCCGTTCCGTTTTGTTCAAGCCAACAAATTTACAAGGGCGTATTGGACGAAAACGCGCACGGGGTATTCGATGGCCAAGTTCTGGTTCGGCCAGATGCACAAAAAAGTGATGCTCAGCAAATGAATAAAAACCTTCTCCTATCCGAAGAGGCGATCATTGACACCACACCCCGTTTGGAAATTTATGCGGATGATGTCAAGTGTTCTCATGGCGCCACGATTGGCGCCTTGAGTGAAGAGGCCATCTTTTATTTGCGTTCTCGTGGGTTGAACCGTTCCGAAGCACGAAATTTACTCACATTCGCTTTTGCCAACGAAATGGTTGAGCGAGTCAAAGTTGAGAAATTGCGAACTTACTTGGAATGCTATTTATTGACTCATTTTGCAGATGGTCATTTGAGATCTCAGCAAGGATAAATCGAAGTGCCCTTCTCTGTTGATGAAATTCGAAGACAGTTTCCCATTCTCGACCAAAAGATTCACGGGAAACCGCTGGTGTATTTGGACAACGCTGCTTCTGCTCAAAAGCCATCCTGCGTCTTAGAGGCTTTGAAACGTTTCTATGAAACAGATTATGCAAATATCCATCGGGGTCTTCATGTCTTAAGCCAACGCGCCACAAAACAATATGAAGAAGCTCGTGATAAGGTTCAGAACTTTCTAAACGCAAAGGATCGAAAAGAAATCATTTTTTTGCGAGGGGCAACGGAGGCGGTAAATCTCGTTGCTCAAACGTTTGCCAAGCAACGTATTAATTCCGGAGATCGAATCCTCATTTCAGCCATGGAACACCACTCCAATATTGTGCCTTGGCAGTTACTCTGCAATGAAGTTGGGGCCAAACTGGACGTGGTCCAGATGAATCAAAAAGGCGAACTCCTATTGGATGATTTGGCTGAGAAGCTTTCCAGGCAGCCCCAGATTTTGGGGATCGTCCATGTATCCAATAGCTTGGGGACGATCAATCCTCTGAAAGAAATCATTTCAATGGCTCATGAACAAAAGGTTCCTGTTTTAGTAGATGGAGCCCAAGCGGTCCCCCATCTATCCATCGACGTTCAAGACTTGGATTGTGATTTTTATGTGTTCTCTGGACATAAGATGTATGGACCCAGTGGGATTGGGGCCCTTTACGGCAAAAAAGAGCATTTGGAAGACATGCCTCCCTATCATGGGGGAGGAGAAATGATTTCTTCCGTAACCTTTGAAAAAACCACCTTTGCGGACTTACCCAACAAATTTGAGGCCGGAACCCCCAACATTGCCAACACCGTTGCCTTGGGTCACACCATCGATTTCCTTCAAAAAATTGGGCTGGATAAAATTGCCTCTTATGAGCATGAATTGCTCCAGTATGGAACATCCCAACTTCTGAACATCCCTGGCTTAACTCTTTATGGCACCTCGGAGCAAAAAGCAGCGGTTCTCTCCTTCACCTTAAAAGGAGTGCACCCTCATGATGTAGGCACCATTATTGATCAAGAAGGCGTCGCGGTTCGAGCTGGACATCACTGCACACAACCGGTGATGGATTTTTTCCACATTCCTGCAACAACCCGGGCTTCATTGGGAGTCTATAACACAAAGGACGACATTGATCGCCTTGTGGAGAGCATCAAAAAAGTTATGGAGATGTTTGGATAATGTCAGACTTACGAGAACTATACCAAGAGGTCATTTTAGACCATTACAAAAACCCCAGGAACTTTGGCGAACTTTCCCCTTGCGATTGCAAGGCCCATGGGAACAACCCGCTTTGTGGAGATAAGATCGCCGTGTATGTCACTCTCGAAGGCAACAAGGTTTCCAAAGTCCAATTTCAAGGGGAAGGATGTGCCATTTCCACGGCTTCGGCCTCTCTGATGACAGACGCCTTGGTTGGAAAAACCCGAGAGGAAGCAGAGTCGATTTTCTCTTCGTTTCATAAATTGGTTACTGGCGAACCCCTTTCCAGCGAACAAACCGAAGGCCTGGGCAAGCTGGCCGTTTTTGAAGGGGTACAGGAATTTCCTCTCCGGGTAAAATGTGCAAGTCTGTGTTGGCACACGGTTAAAGCGGCATTAAGCGGGCAGGAGGACTCGGTCACGACGGAGTAGAAGGGAAGTTCCGTAGAATTTTACTCATTCACAGCATCTTTCAAAGCGGAAACAGTCCAGGGTCCCTGGTATTTCCGACCATCAATGAAAACCGAAGGCGTTCCGCGAAGATCCAATAAAATAGCTTCTTCAATATCATCCTGAACAGCAATTAAGCTTTCCCGACTTCGTAAACAGGCCTCAAACTTCTCCCGGTCCATGTTCAATTCATCGACAAAGGCATACATTTTCTCTTCGGAAAGGCTCCTTTGGTTAGCATAAATAAGATCATGATATAACCAAAAGCGATTCTGCTTTCCGGCACAATAGGCCGCCCGCCCAGCCAAACAGGCTTCTCGATGCATCGGCCTTTGCATGATGCGATTGCAGGAATGATCCAGCGGATAAAACTTATACGTGATTTTCACTTTTCCTTTTAGCTCTTGTTCAAGACTGGCCAAAATTTCGGAAGCCGTCTTGCAAAAAGGACATTGAAAGTCACTAAACAAAGTGATGTTCACAGGAGAACTTGGATCTCCCAGGGTTCTCTGCTCAATCGTAGAGATTGCGTGAACTTCCTTACTCATGGAAGGCCGGTCGAAGGCCCACTTTTTTATCCCCATATGGGTCGCGATTAAAAGGATAAGAACTACGATGAACGTGCTCCAAAACCATCGATTCTTGTGAGCGTTTTTCACATCATAAACCACGAGGTTCCACCAAGGTTGGTTCAACTGCTTCTTGGCTTTTCCCACAGAGATCAGAAAGCCAATACTCACGACATAGAGAACTGAACAATAAACGCAAATCGTATTCAAAATTCCCACGGAGACAATGGCCATATAAATCGTTGAAGCCACGGACAACCATGCCATAAACCACAAGTACAAGAGGGGACGAAATTGCTTTGATTTGGACTGTCGGCTACCCCATATCGCCAAAATCCCTCCGAATCCATAGAACAGGAGGCTATAAAACGCGACGGGAATCCCTACCCACTCCGAGTACTCTCCAACCTGCAAAACATCGCAGTTAATTCTCTGGCTTATCCCACATGCGGGGGCCAACTTTTCATGGGAGAAGTGTAGAGCCAAGATCCAGAGAGAATCGAGCACTCCCAGGGAAACAAAGCCAAGAATCCAAACCCACAAACGCTTCAACCGTTTTTCAACATCCACCATATTCTTCTCCCATTAGTCTGAATACCGAGATATCTTTCCAATTTGCTCGCCAAACGCCGCCGGATCAGAAGTGGGGAGCAAACAGGTATGGGCCTCACACACATAAGCCGTTGTCTTTCCTCCGATCGCGTCCCGGTTCTTCAAAAGTGTGGTCAATGGCTCCAATTCACTTCGAGAGTCTTCCTTTTTAACGATGAGATGCACCGCATTTGGAAGATAGTGCTTTTGCAACACATTTGTAAAGACCTCCAAGGAGGGAGTTCCCTCCCCTTCAATCACAACGATTTGTTTGGCTTGATCGGAGTAGAAATCCAAGGCGGCTAAAAAGAGTGGCGTCATTGTGGGAGCCTGCTCCATCACTCTCGCGAAAGCGAGAAGGCCTTGTTCCGCCTTCTTAACAAAAGATGAATCTCCTGAAATGGAGCCCAAACGAAGTAAATTTAAAATTCCCTGAGAATTTCCAGAAGGTTCCGCGCCATCATAAAAAGGTTTTTGACGAGCCAACAATTCAACTTCGTCGTTCGCAGTAAAAAAGAAACCTCCGCCTTTTTGATCTTCAAACTGAGAAATCATTGCATTTGCCACCGCTTTGGCATCTCTTAGATTTCCTGGATCGCTGGTGGCCTCAAACAACGTGATCAGACCTCCCAATAAAAAGGCATAGTCGTCTAGAAATGCCGTGGGCTGTACAAAGGATTCTCTCCGGCTTCGAATCAGTTTTTTAGACTCGTGAAAAGGTTGCAAAAGCACGTCCGCAGCTTTCTGCGCGATGTTCGCATATTCCGGCTTCTGCAATACCAGGGCCCCTTTGGCAAAAGCTTGAAGCATCAACCCATTCCATGAAGTGAGCACTTTATCATCCAAATGGGGATGAATTCGCCCCTCTCGGATTTTCCGCAATTGTTCCCGAGCTGTGAGAATTTTCTCTCGCTCAGATTTCGAATAACTTTCTAAGGGTTGTGTCGCTGTGAGAATGTTTTTCCCTTCAAAGTTTCCCTCTTTGCTCACCCCAAAATGCTTCTTAATGAGGCTGGACGATTCGCCAAACTGTTCGTCAAATTGCTGCTCCGTCCAAAGGAAAAAAGTGCCTTCTACGCCTTCACTGTCGGCATCAGTGGCTGAAAAGAATGTTCCTTGTGAAGAGGTCATCTCTCGGCGAACATACTCAAGAATTTCTTCCGCAATGCGTGCAAACTCCGGATCCTCAGATACTTGATAGGCTGACAAATAAGCCATGGCCAGCTGGGCATTGTCGTACAACATCTTTTCGAAATGAGGAACCAACCAGTGTTCATCCGTGGAGTAACGATGAAAACCTCCCCCAATTTGGTCATACATTCCCCCTCGAGCCATCATTCGCAGCGTTTTCATCACCATCTCAAAAGGTTTGGATTTCTCACTTCGTTTTCCATAACGAAGAAGAAATGAAAACACGACAGGCCGGGGGAATTTCGGCGATCCGCCAAAACCACCGTTCAATTCATCAAACTGACCCAAGAATTCTTCGAAGGCCTTTGAAAACACCTCATTTCCTGGAAGCTTCAGAGAAGAGTCAACGTCGAGTGAGGCTTTTAAATGCGCGAGCAATTGATCGGCTTGACTCACGACTTTTTCCCCGTTTTGGTCGAAAACCTCTCTTAGCTGCTTTAGAAGCGTTGAAAATCCCATAACACCACCCCGAACACCATTGTGCGGAGGAAAATATGTTCCACCAAAAAAGGGTTTTTTGTCCGGCGTTAGCCAGACGGTCAATGGCCAGCCTCCCCTCCCTGTCATCAGTTGAACAGCATTCATGTACAGAGAGTCCACATCAGGCCGTTCTTCTCGATCGACTTTGATGCATACGTAGTTCTCGTTCATATATTTGGCGATTTCCAAGTCCTCAAAAGACTCTTCTTCCATGACGTGGCACCAATGACATGTCGAGTACCCTACGCTCAATAAAATCGGCTTCTTTTCGCGTTTTGCCAAATCAAAAGCCGCCTCGCCCCAAGGGTGCCAGTCAACGGGATTGTGAGCGTGTTGTTGCAGATACGGACTCCCTTCCTTGGAAAGCGCGTTGGTAAACAAAGGATTCCCTTTTTCATCCAGATGTCGGGTTCTTGGGCTTGGCGTTTTCTTTTCGTACATATGTTCCTCTACAATCACGTTGTTTTCATTTGAACGAGAAGACGTGTCTCCGAAAGATCCCTTGGTACAAGACGTCACACACACACAAATCAAAGGAAGAAAAGGGATCCCCAACCCTCCTAACCTTTTAAGCTTCAATGGGTCTCTTGCGAATTCCCATCAGCACCCAGACGCCGATCGAAAACACGACAATGGAGGCATATTGGGATGGAGTTAGACCAAAATAGCGCGGATCAATTCTCGCCAAATCGGTCGCTCGTAGAAAGTCCATAAAAAAGCGTGGCATCGAATACGCCATCAATGTCACCGCATAAATCGTTCCGGGGCGTGGATGTTTCAAATCGTTTTTTCTTCCCATCCAAAAGATCATAAGTGTGAGCCCAAGAGTCAAAAGGACCTCGTAGCAGCCCAAGTCATGTCTAGGCCCTCCAGGATACTTCAACGCTAGAAAGAAATCCGTGAGCCTACCGGGATGATCATGCACCGAGCAACATCCCATGCGACCAAAGACCCACCCAGGTCCCATTCCATACATGAGCGTGTCAGCGTAGGGAAGGAAGGGAATTTTTTTCTTCTTAAAGTAGACCCAAATGGCCACACCCGCTCCGATAAAGCCCCCATAAGAAGAAATTCCCGACCAAACTCGAAAAATTTCCCAAGGATCCTTCAAAATTACATGGGGCCTGGAGGCAAAAACATCGAAGAGGTGGGCTCCCAACATTCCAAAAATAATGCACAACAAGGCCAAGTCATGCATGACTTGGGGATTCTGTCCTACTTTTTTAGCTCTCCAAGTCGCAACAGAGGACCCCACAATGAATCCTAAAGCCACAAAAGCTCCAAAGGAATGAAGCTCGATCGGGCCAAGTTTTAATGGAGGAATTTCAAAATAAGGAAGCATCGTAATCGTCTTAATTTATCTATAGTTTTTCTTCCAATCCGGCCAAAATGGAATCGATATCCTCCGTATCATCTGCGGATGAACGCTCAAAGGGATGTTCGGCCGTCGGTTCTTCTTTCACTTCAGCAACCGAAAACGGTTTGGACAAATTTTCATTCTGTATCGTTACGGGTTTCACCGTCTCTACCTGCTCCACGACACGCAATTCACGTTTTCGGGACTCAGATAGCCCCAAATCGACTGCAATGTTTTCGAGAATGGATCGCGTCAACATGGGCGCCTTCAATATAAATCCTTCAAACAGCGCATTGTCCGCCATCGTATTGATTAAACGGGGAATCCCCGTTGAATATTGATGAATGGCTTCGATGGCGCCATCTTCAAATATTGTGCGCGAGGCTCCCGCGAGCGACAATCGATGCTCGATATATTGTTTAGTAGACTCTAGATCCAATGTCCCCAAATGATATTTCAAGGCCATTCGCTGCATCAGCGGAGGATCCAGGCGAAGATTTTCTTCCAACTCGGGCAAACCGAAAAAAGCGAACGTAATGAGTTTCTGGTTTGGGATTTCCAGATTCAACAATCCGCGAAATTCTTCCATTAGCTCTCGTGATTGAAGCATCTGAGCTTCATCAATTAACACCACAGCTTTTTTTCCGCTATCGGCGATCTGAAGCAACCGACGATAAAGTTGACTCAAAATCTGTAATTTTTCTTCCGCAGGTTTTGGAACTCCCAGCTGTTGAGCAATCCGACGTAAAAGCCAGTTGGCTGAAATTCCGGAGTGAATGATGACCAGAAGCGCAGCTTCGTATTCCTCTTCGGGAAGACTGTCGAGGATCTTTCGAGCCAACGTCGTTTTTCCCGCTCCGATTTCTCCGACCAAAACGGCCAAGCCTTTCATTTGAGAGAGCACGCGATGAATGCGCATAAGTGCCTGAGAGTGCTGGGACGAATTAAAGAAAAATCGTCCCACAGGAGCATTGGAGAAAGGCTCCTGATTCAAGCCATAAAACGTCAGATAATTCATGCGAGGGCCTAAAATACCAAAGAAATTCATAATTTGCAGCCCCGGAAGCAAGCGCTACCCACAAGATTTTCAATGGCCCTTAAAGCGAGTGATCTTCAGCCAGAAAGCCACTTTCCGGGCGAACCTGACTAAATGTAGGAGATTTTCTTGGCTTTCTTATCCGCAACCTCTTCATCTTCTTCGGATTCCTTTTCAGGCGCGGAATGCGGAGGTGCAGAAGCGCCTAAATCGGCTTCCAATTCCTTCGTCCGTCGACGTGCATCTCGAAAGGTCGGATCAACATCATTGATTCGAGCAAAAAGTTTATAGGCTTCCTGAATCTTACCGTGCCCAATATAGGCTTCCGCCAACTCATAACTCAATCCCAGAGCTTCTTCGGAAGATGGTTTGGTTTGAGCCAAAGCCTTTCGATATACATCTATCGCTTCATTGAACTCCCTTTTCCCCATCAAGCAAAGCCCGATCATGGAGGCACAATCAATCGAAATTTTTGGATCTGCGCTGGCCAAATCAAACTCATGAATGGCTTCATCCAGCAATCCCATTTCCTTATAGGCAATTCCAAGATTGTAATGAGTTTGAAAATCCCCCTTTGAAACAGTTCGGGCGATGCCTTTCTTGAATTCCGTGATGACTTCCTCCGGACTCAAGTATTCCTCTTGATCCCCCTTCTTTTGGAACAACTGTCCCTCAAGCTCCTGGATCTCGTCTTCCAACTCAGAAGACAAATCAAACATGGAATCCCCAGACTGCATGACACGCTGAGTTTCTGGAGAAGCTTCAGAGACTTCATCAGACAAAACCTTCATGACGGCTTTGCGTTCAGAGCCTCGTCGTTCTGGACGAACCTCCTCCGGCCCCTCTTCCTTCAATACGGGCCTGGATACAGGTGTAGAAGGTTGGGCCTGCTGGATCTCAGCCAAACGTTCTTTTGCCTCCACATGGTTGGGATCAGATTCAATAATCGATTCATAAATATCAACGGCCTCATCAATGAGTCCTTCTTGAACAAAGAATGCTGCTTCTTCCAGCTCAGTTCCAAAGGGCGTCTCATCCTCATCTTCGATCACAACTTTTTCTTCGGACGCTTCCAAAGCAGAATCATCTTCTTCGTCTAAAAGGAGTTCATCTTCAGCTTCGGGCCCTTCCTCGAACTCAGACTCCAGCTCCACTTCTGGAGAGGAAAGAGATTCCAGGGAAGCCTCTGGCTCCACGGAAACCTCCATCTCCACCGATTCAGATTCAAGTTCAGGGGCCACTTCCAGACTCGGTTCAACCTCGGACTCCACCGAATCCCCTGATTCGACCGAAGGTTCCGGTTCGATTTCGAGATCGCTTTCGACATTGGGTTCAAAAAACGTTTTTTCTTCATTGGAATCGGAGGTTTCCTCAGAAACCTCAAAAGACGAGTCTTCCGAAGGAATTTCGAAATCTTCGGATGCCAACTCCGCATCTAGGTTCATCTCAAGAGCATTCGAATCATCCTCGGGAGAAGCCTCAAACTCGCTTGCATCAAACTCTATGGATGGCCCCGAGGAAATCTCAAGAGATTCTGACTCAGCAACCTCACCCGATCCTGGTTCGTCCTCCACTTCGACTTCAAAGTCATCGGCAACAATCTCCAAGTCTTCGTCCAACGAAAATTCGGCATCGGCACCTTCAGACTCCCTTTCGAAGCCTTCCATGGGCGCCTGATCCTTCTCGCTCTCTTCCTCCAAAAGGACAACTTCGTCTTCTACCAATTCTTCCGAAGAGGTTTCGACCGAAGATATTTCGGGAGCCGAATCCCCACTTAATTGCGCTATTTCCTGGGTCAATTCCGCGACGACTTCGTCTTGACCGGATGCACAAGCCACTTTCGATGCATCCTCCAAAACCTGTTTGAGACCCGGCAGATCACCTTTTGTTCGAAAAGCCTCAATCAGTTTGGCACGAATACGAGAATCCGATGGGTCCGCCACAACCATTCGTTGGAGCGTTGTACAAGCTTTCTCAACCAAGCCATATTTGAGAAACACATCGATTTCATCAAAAATCTTCGACGGAGAGTCGGAGGTCGAAGCCGGAGATGACGAGGAGGGAGAAGGCGAAGGGACGGACTCCGACTCAGAAACAGCCAAGTCATCTTCCGGCTCAATCACTTCCAGTTCGTCTTCAACGGCGGGAACCCCTTCTACAGATGGAGTAGCCGGAACCTTAAAACCTAAGGTTTTTAATTTGGCTGAAATTCGCTCTTTCTCTTCGATCAAACCTTTCTCATCCAAGACGCCGAGAAGTTCCGTGTATACGGATTTGGCTTTTTCAGGTTGTTGCAAATCAATGAAGGAGCGAGCCAAGAGCTCCAACACACGTTCGTTTTTGGAAGAGGACTGAAAAAGCTTTTGCAAGATTTCGAGCGCCTTTTTAGGTTCAGCAATTTTTAAATAAATCTCACTCAGCTCACACTTCATCTCGTCGTCGGCTAAACCGAGGGCTTCCATCTTTTCGGCGACTTTGGCGAGATCTTGAAAATTTCGTTTCGCTTTTAGATCTTCGGTTACGGTTTTGAATTGCTCTGTGGCCGCTTCCGTGTGCCCTTCTTTGGCATAAAGCTCAGCAAGCTTCACCTTGCTCGCGGTATTTTCCGGATCCAACTCCGCCATTTTCTTAAGGACATCCAAGGACTCCTTTTTCAAGCCTTGATTTTCATAATGACGAACAACGATTTGATATTGCTTCATGGCCTCACTATTGAGACCCAGTTGTTGATACAATTCGGCCAACCGCAAATAGACTTTAATCAGCCCCGGATCGAGTTTTAAAATTTGCTTGAAGACGGCAACCGCTTTTAAGAAGAAACCATCCTTGGCGTAATGTTCGCCAACACGTCGATACGTATCGCACGCCGCCTCGACACTTCCAACTTTGGCCTGAAGATCTCCGACCTTCAAGAGAGTGCGAACATCCGAGGGGTCATTTTCGACCACCTGTTGATATTCCTTGATCGCATCCTGGATCTTCCCCTTTTGGAGAAGTTTTTGCGCTTTGGTTAGCGATTTATTTCGATTGAAGGCCAAATCAAGTCTCTCAATTTACACACAAATATCTTCCTCCGAACGCACGATGACGTTCAGAGCAGAGAAATCTGCATATCCTTTTATTATAGAGCTTTTTTCCCTTTTTATGTAAAAAAAGTTCCCCATTTATGAGGATTATTTACTCTTTAAATTCAGCAGGTTGTCTAGATATCGTACGTGGGTCTTCCCATTTAGGAACTCTTCATCCATTAAGATGCGTTCATGTAAGGGAATATTTGTGTAAATTCCCTCCACCAAGAATTCCTTCAAAGCGGCTCGACTTCGCGCCACGGCCTCTTCTCGATCAACCCCTTTCACAATCAGCTTTGCAATCAGGGAGTCATAATAAGGGCTAATCGTACACCCGTCATAAGCAGCCGAGTCAACCCGAACTCCCAATCCTCCAGGGACATGATACCCAGTAATTTCTCCGGAAGAAGGGTAAAATTTCTCAGGGTCTTCTGCATTGATCCGCATTTCGATTGCATGACCCGAAAACTGTATATCTTCCTGAGTCATTGGCAAAGGGTCACCCGCGGCAATCCTGACCTGAAGACGAACAAGGTCTCGGCCCACAATCATTTCCGTAATCGGGTGCTCTACTTGAATCCGCGTGTTCATCTCCAGGAAATAGAACTGCTGATCCTCATCCATCAAAAACTCAACGGTTCCCAAGCTCTGGTAACCGATTTTGCGAATGGCTTCCGTAATTATCTTGCCCATTCTTTCACGTGTCTCAGGAGAAACAGCGGGGGAAGGCGCTTCTTCGAGAACTTTTTGATACCGACGCTGGATCGAACAATCTCGTTCTCCAAAGTGAACGACATTTCCGTGCATATCGGCTGCAATTTGAAATTCGATATGCCTTCCGGTGGTCAAATATCGTTCAATATATAAACGGGAATCACCAAAAGCAGAAAGAGCCTCTGCCCTCGCAGTGGTCAGCGTATTAAAAAGTTGCTCCTTATCCCGAACAATTTTGATTCCTCGTCCGCCGCCTCCCGCAGTCGCCTTCACAATGACGGGAAGTCCGATTTCTTCCACGACCCTTGCAGCCTCTTCCATATTTTCCGGATTCACCTCAACCCCCGGAAGCAAACGAAGTCCTGCTTCGGTCATAGCCTTTCGGGCCTGTAATTTGTCCCCCATGGTGGCGATATTTTCTGAAGTTGGCCCGATGAACGTAATGCCGCATTTTTCACAAACCCGAGCGAACTCAGCATTTTCGGCCAAGAAACCATATCCGGGATGAATGGCATCCGAATTGGTGATTTCAGCAGCACTCAAGATCCGAGGAATCGCCAAGTAACTCTCCCGCGGCTCCTTGGGTCCGATGCACACAGACTCATCTGCCAGCTTCACATGAAGCGACTCTCGATCCACATCTGAATGAACCGCGACCGTTGAGATACCGAGTTCTTTGAGAGAGCGAATGATTCGTAGAGCGATTTCGCCTCGATTCGCGACCAATACTTTTTTAAACATGATGGTTAGCCCGGAATGATGCGGAACAGTTTCTCCCCATATTCCACGGGAGTACCATTCGAAACGAAAATTTCCTCGATGATGCCATCATAATCCGATTCAAGCTCGTTCATGAGTTTCATGGCCTCAACAATGCACAGGGACTGCCCCACGGTCACGCGCTGGCCGACTTTGACGTAGGGATCCGCCTCTGGAGCCGGAGCCGAATAGAATGTCCCTACAAAGGGCGAGGTGACAATAAACTCATTCTTCTTGGCTGCTTCGATTGGTTTTTCCGAAGCCTTGCCTTCTGTAGCACCCTCAGAGGACACAGAGCCTGCTTGGGGCACCGAAGGAGAAGCGCCAGGCATAGAAGTCACTGGAACTACGGCAGAATAGGCCGAGGGTTGATTTTTTCCCCGTTCCACACGTAAGCGCCAATCTCCTTGTGAAATTTCAACTTCGGTAAAATCGGTTTTTTCTACTAATCGAAAGATTTCTTTTAATTCTTTTACGTTCACAGACGCGACGTTTTATAGATCCTGGAGCATTTTGTCCAATCTGAAAGGCAATCTAGAGATCCGCAACCAGAGTCGTCTTGCGAAGCCTTTTTGGGGAAATTTTGAAGGTTTTTACAGCTCTTTTTCAAAAGCCGGTGATTTCTTTCGGAGCGCGAATCGCCCTTTTCCGACGAAAGAGTCCCGAGAAAGAAGAATGACGACAAAATAAGAGGGAGTTAACATTCGAAATAAAAGCGTTTGTTCTCCGAAGTGAAACACAACTTCCTTAAGATGTCCCAGTTGATTTCCCTGAGCAACCTTGGAAGCCTCTTTCAAAAGCTGAGCATACTCAACCACCGGTTCTGTGATGGAAGGAGCATTTTCTGCGATCTTCTTTTCGGCTACGGGAATCCCGTCAAAGCCCATCAGAAGAGCTGTTTGTGCCCCTTCAACGGAGGATAATATGTGCTGGAGTTCTTCCTGAAAATTCATAGAGCCCTGCGCCTTTCCTGAACACACTGCAATAAGTTTCTCAACACGTCGATCCGGTCCCCTCCTCTAACGCTCTCTTCGGGTTGCTTTCTCATCGTCCTCATATCTTCAACGATTTTCTGTGCTCGATTTTTCAACGTTTCGTTGTCGGGGTCCTGATCCAACAAATCTTTGTAAACCCCCAAAGCTTCTTCCAAATGGCCTTGCTTCAAATACATCTCAGCCATTGTGACCGTTTGAATTTTAGCCTGAGGCAGGGGCTCTTCAACCGAAACGGACTCCCTTTCAATGGGCGCCTCAAGAGGGGGGAGCTCATCCGTTGGCGTTTCCATGGTCTCGATTTCGGCCAACATCGAAGAAACATACGAATCTCCGGGTTCTAGAGTCAGCAAACGCTTCAACAAAGGAATCGCCTTTGGACCCTGTCCCTCCTGCTGATAAATTTCCGCCAAAATTCGATTGGCCAATAAATTATCAGGAGCCGTATGAAGGATTCCCTCCAAAAGAGTTCGAGCGTTTTCGCCTTCACCATTTTCAAAATAGGCCCGAGCCAACGCCATCTTCCCCCCGACATAGTGGGGATAGTGAGAAACACCCTTTCTGGCGATTTCAATGGCTTCTTCCGTTTTTCCCATGGCCCGATAGGCATCGGCCAAGGGGACAAACACCCGAGACTTCGGATTTTTCGCCAACTCCTCCGTGTACTTCTTTATGTTTTGGGATAACGACTCCGACATACGGGTCAACTCACTCTAATCTCCCGGCTCTTTAACCGTAAAACTCGAAACGGCATCCGTTACACCAATATTCACCCCAATCTGGGCTGTATATTCGCTCACCCCGTAAGCCGAAGGGGGCGCAAGTTCGAGGATAATTTGATAACCCCCACGAGAGTTGGTCTCCACAAAATACGGATTGCTCATCACGGATGTTTGAGAAACATCGGTAATGAGTTCTCCATCCGCCGCTGCCGTATCACGAATTGAGCACATATTGCAGACCAGTTGAACCCCCACACCATTTAATGGGTTGTCCTCTTCATCTTTTACAAAGAAATCGTAAAAGAGGTAGAAAGGCGAACTTCCATGAATCGTGACGTCGCTATCGGCATCTGTGGTGACTTCCGCACCTTGGGGCGCGGTGTAACCCACAACTGCTTCCCCACAAGACGTTGTAAAAATGCAAAGAAACAATAGAAGACTGAAAACAGTGAATCCTTTTGATCTAATCATCTTCCTTCTCCTTACCCTCGAATGTCTCGTACCGATTCGCGTTCATCCCCAACAATTCGCGGCGTCACAAAAATCAACAGCTCCGTACGACGCAACTCTTTCGAGTAATTTCTAAAGAGCCACCCCACGATGGGAATATTGGAAACCCCTGGCAGACTATCCTTCACCTTACTGGTTCGAATGGAATAGATTCCACCCAGCACCGTCGTGTTTCCACTTTTTACCAAAACTTCCGTATTGGCTTGTCTTTGGTCCACGACCGGATTTCCTTGAACCAACTGAGAAAAGTTGGGTTCATTACGTGTCGCTGCGATTTGCATCGAAATCGCTCCATCATTCGTTATGTGAGGCGTGACATTCAATGAAGTCATGGCGTTCTCAAAACGAACACTGGATCCAGCATTCGCGGTTTGCGTAATAAACGGAATCTTTGTTCCCGCCGAAATTGTGGCCGAACTATTATCCAACACCGTAATTTTCGGACTCGAAATTAATTTGGCATGACCTTGACTCTCCAAGAGACCTAAAGCCAAATCCAAATCCACGACATTGTTGATGCTTCCCAATCGGAGCCCCACACCCGCGTTAACACCTAAAGGCGAGGGATAGTTCAAAGCAATGGGCAGACCTGAAAAACTCGGTGTGATTGCCGACTGGTCCAAACCTAAACCTGAAGCTGTTGCACTGTTTGGAAAGAACACTCCCGTTGGATTCCCTGTCGCCGAAGAAAAGTTTGCTTGTCCACCCCAAACAATACCAAACGAACGTGTGTAGTTCGTACTGGCTTCCACAATTCTCGACTCAATCGAAACCTGTGGAGTTTGCGTGTCCAGAATCTCTACCATTTTCTTCGCTTTTTCCAGGGCTTCCCGAACGTCTTTGATGATCAAAGTATTTGTTCGGGTGTCTACATCCACCGCTCCACGGTCCGTCAGAACTGACCGCACTTGATTCATCAAACTCGAGGCCGTGGCATAACTCACGGGTTTAAATAAAACATCCAGGGGTTTGGCCGCCTGAGCAGCTCTTGCCGCGGCTGCCGCCAACTCGCGCTCTTGCCTAAGTTTTTCCGCAGGAGCAATTCGAACGATGTTGCCATATTTCTCAAACCAAAGCCCTTTGGTCTGCAAAATAATTGCAAAGGCTTGGTCCCAAGGAACATTGTTCAATCGAACGGTTACGCGACCTTTCACATTGTCCGAGATGATCAAGTTCAGCTTCGAAATATCTGCCAGAAGCCGGAAAATGCTTCGAATTTCTGCGTCCTTGAAGTCCAAAGAAATTTTCCGCCCCATGAACCTCTTGCCTCGATACTCTCCTGCGAGAATGGCAGCCATATCGCTCAAAGGCTCTCCACTCCCACCCGTATCACTCATGAACCCCTCTTGAACATATTTATAGTTCTTTTTTGGAGCCGAAGCTTCAGCTACAACCGGAGCTGATTCAGAGACGACAGGAGATTCTTCCAACAAGATTTCTTCGCCTTGTGCAACTGATTCCGCAGCAGAAGAAAGCTTCGGAGTCCCATCCACGGCATCTGTTTGTTTTCTGAGAATTTCCGACGGAATTTCCACATCGACATACAGGGCATTCCCGTCTTGAGACACGGCGTACGCGACCTGTTGTTCCAAATCCAATTCAAATTCCGTATCGCCATTCATTGACTTCGGCGTAATACTTGTAATGGCCGTTTGAAACTCTCTCGTATCAAACTCTCTTCGAAGAATTTGGCTTTCCAGTCTCGCATTCGGAACCGTGATGATCACTTTTCCGGGTTCATCTCGTGTGGAATATTCAAACCCAGGCTGATTGGCTCGAATGATCACGCGGGATTGGTTTTGATCCTTCAACTGTTTAAAACCGACTCCGGAAATGGAAATCGGTTCTCCCATGATGGGTGCCGCCACTTCTTCAACCGGTCCAGCTTCTATCGGAAGAGGCTCTTCCACTGGCGCAGCCATTTCAGCTTCCGCCATAGGAGCTTCAAAAGGTTCTTCTTGCGCGGGCATGGGTTCTTCGGCTTCCAAAGGAGCCAAAGGTTGTTCTTCTGCAAAGGCAGGAGCTGGAGCCGCAGCCACCACCGTCAAAACCAAAACGTTGCCTTGCCGATCAATCGTGTAAGGCGGAGCGGCGCTATGAGACAAATCAAAAACGACGCGCAACTGGCCTTCCGTCTCACCCAAACGAATCTGCTTAATCTCTGGAGTATCCAAGGGGATATCCGTTCCTCCAGCATAGTGATTTTGAATCCCTTTCAAATCCACAACCAGGCGAGAAGGATCCTCCAAGATAAAGTCTTCGTAATCCGAAATGGCTCCATTTCCCATGAGACGAATCACCGTTCCATCTGCGCTGGACTCAAATTGCACATCATTGAGTTCGGTGGCCGCCAATTCCGCTTCTGTCGAATCAACGACAGGTAACGGCTCAGCTGGCGTTTCTTCAAGAGGAGCTTCAGCTGCAAAAGCGTCTTCTGCAGGAACATCCATGGCCATTTCCGGTTCCAATGGGGCTTCTCCAATTGCCCCCTCTTGGGGCACAGCCTCGACCGCCTCTAACGGTTGCTCGACGTTTTGAGTTTCTGAAAACGTAGCCGCACCCTTATCCACCAAAACAACCAATTGCGTTCCCTGGGATTCCAATTGATACCCAAGGGGTTCTTGCAATGAAATCACAATTCGGCTGAGTGAACTCGTTCCATCATCAAACTGATCCAACGTGATCTCATCAATTCCGGACGAACCCACTGTGATCAGATCGTTGACTTCTCCAAGTGTCGTATTGGTTAAATCGACAATGATCCGGTGAGGGTCGGTTAATTGAAACACATTGGGAGACATTGGCTGAGAGCCGTTCACCAATATGGCTGATTGATTTCCGCGATCCTCCACGGTCACCGCCGACAATTCATTCAACCCCCCCGCTTCATCTGGAACCGTAGCTGCAGATGATGCTGGGCCGCTCTTTCCTGCACAGGAAAGGCAGAAACAAATTGCTAATTGGACGACGACGCGAAACGGTAGCTTCGACATCATGGACTTACCTCCCTCATCCTTCCTCTTGGAACTTGATTTCAAGTTCCTTTTGTTGGTCTTTTTTCTTTTCATCGCGAATGGCCAATACCGATTCACGCACCACAAGCTTCCCCGTAGGGTCACGATATTCTTCTTCGACATACAATGCTCGACGAGTAATACGGGCGACTCGACCGCGGTTCTTGCCGATTCTCATATTCTTCCGAACAATGAATGTTTCATTGTTGGGCGCCAATACCAATGCCCTGGGACTTGAAATTCCCGAGACAATGGCCGTTACGTTCAATTGATTCAAATTAAACATCTCCAAAGGAGACCTTGGCAGAGCAACTTCCTGTACAGACTCCCCCGTATATTTTTGAAACGGATTTCGTTTTCCCACAGGGTTATAGGTATAGGTATCTTTGATCTCCCCAAATATGGAGGGAATGGGCGCTTTCTTTCCAGTCGTTACCGCAGCTCTCTTGGTTGGAGCGCGCCCGACTGAACGCCTTGCCTGAGGCTCATCCTCACTACATCCAATCACCAACACCAAGATAAAAAGAAACCCCGTCAATGAAGAAGCGAATCTCATCATCTACCCCCCTGGAACATGAAGGTCGTCGCCAGGCAATCCAAGCCCATCTCAACCCCCGATTTGGTCTCTCGAGGAGCCGAGAAAGCAATGTTCGAGATATTGATGATTCGATCCAGATCACCGACATGATCAATGAACATGGCCAAGTCGTGATATTCCCCTCGCAATTTTAGAGCCATTTCAATTTCAGAATAAAAGCCCCGTCGAGAAGTTTTACCGGGCCGATATGATTGAATGTCTACATTGCTCTTTTTGGCCAAGATCGAAAGTTGTCGAAAAATATCGTGAACTTTCGCTTCATTCGGAAGAAGAGAAACAGCTTGCTTGAGCTGTTCGTTAAGAACATTCACTTCTTCCTGGAATTTCGGCAGATTGTCCGCAATGGCCTTATTTTCCACCAGTTTAACATTCAAATCTGCACTCTTCTTACGCAAGTCTTTCAATGTGTCATTCAACGGAACATAAAAGACCTGATACTCCACCACGCCAATGATGATGAGCATAACCACCAACATCACCACCTTGACGGATAGGGGCTGCTTGGAAAACTGATCAAAGAACTGGTTCATCACGCCTCTCCCGCCGGGGTGTAATTCACCCTCAGATTGATGTTGAACTTATAATTCTTTTGGGGCCCCTGACCGGTTTGAGTCACTTGAATCAACTGAACCGAGTGAAAAAACTTCGAAGATCGCAAATTATCCACAAAGTCAGCCACCGTGGGGCCATCCATGGCCATTCCTTCTAACGTAAGCTGTTTTCCATTCTCGCGGAACACCGTCACCCACGCACGGCGAGGTACCACATACGTAAAGTCTTCCAACAACTTCACAGGACCGGAACGTTGAGCATTAAGTTTTTTGATCGTATCGATTTTCCGATTCAAATCCCTCTTCTTGTTTTTAAAATTTTCAACTTGTTTAATGATCGTGTTGAGTTGCTTAATCTGAGCGTTTAACTCATTGATGGTTTGCTGTTCATTGTCGATTTTCTTTTGAACCGAACGATTGACCGTATACGCGTAGAGCACAGCTACAATCACGATGACCGCACCAATCACCAATTGGTGGATGACCGTCTCTTTCTTCTGCGCGGCCTTGGTTGGGAGTAGGTTAATATGAATCATTAGTCACCCATCCTTCTCAATGCTAGCCCTACAGCCACCGCCGCCGCAGGTGCCACCTCTCTAATATGAGCCGCGTTGAACTTTTGTTCGTCCACATCCACGACCATAAACGGATCCGCAATTTCAACAGAGACGCCCACTTTCGACTCAATCACACTGGGAAGTCCTGGAATTTTTGCGCTTCCGCCGGTTAAATAAATTTTTGAAATTCGATCATCCGTCGAAGAGGCCGCAAAGAAGTCCAAAGATCTTTGGATCTCAGCCGCCATCGTCTCCGAAATGGATCGAATGATTCCACCAACTTCCTGTGGAATCACAGCCTCGGTCGTTTCCGAAGGCCCACCCAATTCTCCGCCAAGCTTCAAAGATTCGGCTTCTTCATAGCTGACGTTCAACTGTTTCTGAATTTCTTCGGTGAACTGGTTTCCCCCCATGGAAATGTCCCGCGTAAACGTCGACACACCATTTCGGAGAATGTTGATGTTGATGACGCTGGCTCCAATATTGGCCAACACAATGGTTTCTCCGTCCATCATGCCGTAATTCATCTCAAACATATTCTCTACCGCAAAAGCATCCACATCCATGATGAGTGGACTTAAACCGGCTTCCATGAGAACCGCTGTATAGTCATTGATCATGTCTTTTTTGGCTGCAACCAAAACGACTTCCATCTGCCCAACATCTTGTTCGTCATTTCCCAAGATTTGCACGTCCAAGTTCACGTCAGAAATGTCAAATGGAATGTATTGTTCCGCTTCCCACTGAATTGATTCTTCCAACTCATCTTCTGTCATTTGAGGAAGTTTAATCTTTTTCACAATGACCGAATGTCCACACACAGAAGTGGCCACATCTTTTGTCTTCAATTTTTCCTGACTGATTGCTTCGATCAGTGCGTCCACGACCGCGTTTGAATTCATGATGGCGCCGTCCACAATGGCCTCAGCTGGAAGAGGAACCATACGAAAATGAACAAGCTCGTAACCCTTTTTGGTTGGCTTGAGTTCAACCAACTTGATCGCACTCGAGCCGATATCTATACCCACGACACTTTTCTTCTTGCCCAACATGCTGTCTAACCTCCGAACACCCTTTCTTTATCCGACAGATTCAGCCCCAGTGCCTTTATGATCTTTCTTTTTGTGGCCATTCGGCAAGCTTTTCCTTGTTCTACCCGATCCACGGTCAACACAGAAAGCCCTGCCGCTTTGGCAAGTTCTGCCTTACTCATCAAGAGTTGTTCACGCAGTTTGCGAACATTATTTGACGCCACTTTGGGCGTTCTTCGATCCCGAAGGCTTCTTTTCGGGCCCATATCGATTACCTCTCTTGATTGGGATTGTTAAAGTTCGAGGCAGACGCCTCATTGCACCCGCCAATCACGATCTCAGTTTATGAAATAAGAATATATAAAGTCAAGTTAGTGGAATATATTTTAATATAATTAAGTTAAATTATATGATAATTATTTTTCCCGCTCAATCTCGCAAGCAAGTTTCGCGTGCCCTTTTTAAACCGATTTCCGACCCGTTTTTTCGCAGCATGTCATCGCTTTTTGAGGGTAAAAATTTTTTTCATTTTTTTTGCGCCGATTTTGAAAAACCACAAAGCCGTTTTCATTTTCCTCTAAAAAACCTCAAATTGATTTCCAAATGCCTATTATTACTTGACCCCTGTTCCTAGATTGTACGACCATAGCGATATGCCTGAATTATCATTTTGGGAGAAATTAACCCGACGAAAACTTAAGAACTATTTGTTTTTGGATAAACGTTTGCAGTTCCACTTTGCGTTTCTCCTGGCTGCCATTGGTGCCATCAACGCGTTCTACTTCAGCACCTTGGTATACTTTTACACACAAGAGATTTATCAACGACTTCTCCCTCGTATTCCGGACTACGCATTGGATGCTGGAGATTTTGAATCTCAATATCGGCTATTTCTAATGACCGTTATTTTTGTAACGCTCTTCGAAATCGTCCTTATCGTATTACTGGGTCTATTTTTCTCCCATCGAATCGCCGGCCCCCTCTATGCCATGAGACAGAAGCTAAAGGAAATGGCGAAAGGAAGAATTCCAACTACGGTTCGGCTTCGCAAAAATGACCTTTTGCAAACATTTGCTGACGAAATGAACGAGGTGTTGAGCACCTTGAGCCATCGCCGAGCTGAGGTGGAAACGGCCCTAAACGAAATAAACGCCGGGAATCATGAAGCTTGTAAACGTCGACTGGAAAAGCTCATGAGCACAGGAGAAGAACCTGGGACTTCTTCGCCAAGTGACGAGCTGCCGAAAGAATCATCCGACTAAACGAGCTTTCGCGCTCTTCTTGGATCATGTCCAAAATGAGTGGAAATTCATTCTGAGAGGCCAACATCTGCCAATACGTAAAGTGAATGGCAAATCTCACCTCTCGTTGTGTTTGTCCCTCTAAACCTTCCCAAGGAACAACCGTTCGATCAGATCGTACAAAACCTTTAATTTGGTCTCCCTGGATCTGGGCATCCAAGATTTTCTTACCGGTGATGGTCATCAGATTCGCGACCATTCCCGCCTTAACCCTTCTCAACAATAGCCCAGGCGTCATATTCAAAGTTTGAGACAAGCAGAACAAAAGCGTTTGAATTTCGCTAGACGTCGGGGTGGTCTCCTCGTCGAGACCAACTTGACCTTGGTCAGCCCGAAGCAACATTTGGATCTGACTGATTTCACGATCAATCGAATTCGGATCCATGGAAACCGGAGGTATATCCGCCAACCTAGATTCAATGCCCTGAACTTGATCTTCGATTTGGGCTTTTCTTTCTTGAAGGCTTTTTTCGGGAACCTCCGTCGATACTTCTTTCCATTCTCGGGTCGCATCTTCCAAATTCTTTTTATAAATTTCTCGACTTTCCAACACGGCTTCCAACTCTTCAAAATCAGAAACACCCACTTCTTCGCAAACATTTTGAAATGAGGCACTCTCCACTTCATGGCGTTTTTCAAAATCCGCCCGCTCTTCATCAATTTCTTTCATTTTCTTGCGAGCTTCGGAAAGTTTTTCCAAACGTTTCAAACCCACCCAGACCCCTCCGACAATCGCCAAGAGTCCCAAGATACAAACCGGCAACCACACAACCATCCAATCACGTTGAAGTGATGTCCCCACAAAACCCACCAAAGCCACAGTGACGCCAATCGCACTCGTCGGTTCTTGCCAAAAAGGACGATCTGGAATCATTTGAATTTCGTCTTTTTTGGCAACGATGCGTGCCTCAAAATCTTCCAAGGTATCTCGATACTTTTCCTCCAACCTCGGAAAATTTTTCATTTGAGCCACAACTTCGGGCGTCAAAAACCCTTCACGATCGTACTTCAAGTATGGACGGTAATCTTTCTGGGCTTGTTTTAATTTTTCCCTCGGACCTTCGAGTTTTCTTAGTTTTTCTTCGGTTTCAAACAACTCGTTTTGCAGACTGTTTAGTTCTTCTTCCAGGCGAGTGATTTTCTCAATATTCTCTTTCTCATCTTGCAAACCTTTCAAACGAGAAACTTGGTCCTCATCTTTCGGAATCGTGGCTAAAGGGTCCTTGGAATTCTCTGGTTCACCCAATACAGAAGAAAACACCAAAAAATTGTGAAAGACCTTCCGAGAAGGAACCTTTGCAGAGCGTAAAAGTGTTTCCGTAATGAAACGAGGCTCTGAAGACAACTCTCGGAACTGATCCTTGGTTCCCTTTTGCAATTGAGAAAGAAAAAGTTTTTTTTGAGGATAGTCTCGAATCAAACGATAGACACAATCCCTGGCCTCAAACGTCATCCCCACTCGTTTCGACTTCCCAGGGCCCAGTGGAATGTCTTGCCGAAGCGTTGGGTAGAAGAGATCAGAAATAACATCCACCAGATGGCGCAAAGGAAAGGACCCCTTCTGCTGCCAAGGATTGAAACCCGCCTGAACTGGATAGCGCAGAACACCCTTTGTGGAGGGAATACCTTCTACCAAAACCTCGATTAAACGCATAAACGAGGCCAGAGTTTATCTGATTTTATGCGCGAGGTCTTGCTTCAGACGCATTGGATGTCTGGGAATTGGAAACGGGCTCAGAAGCGGACTCTCCGTCACTAGCTTCTTCCGTGGCCAAAGCATCTTGGTTCGCTTCATCTTCGACAGGCTCTTGATATTCCATGGACTCATTTCGAGAACCTTTTTCTACCGTAGCGTCTTTTCCTCGGCGGCCTCTCAAGAAATACAATCGGCCCCGTCGAACTTTTCCGTGTTGAACAACCTCCACCTTTTCGATGGCCGGGCTTTGAAACGGAAATACTCGTTCAACTCCAATTCCATACGAAAGCTTGCGAACCGTGAAGCTCGCTCCCTCGTTTCCTCGTTTTCGCTTGATTACGATTCCCTGGTAAACCTGGATGCGCTCTTTTTCGCCTTCGCGAATCTTCACATGAACCTTAATCGTATCGCCCACTCTAAAATTCGGAAAAACTCGTTTCTTTTCCAATCCGCTCATAATGTCTTTGGTCATCATTTCCATCACCTCGTTTTTTCTCAAACGCTTCCTAACAAATCAGGTCGTCGCACTTTTGTTTTTTCCAATGCCGCACTCTTGCGCCATTGCTCAATCTTCGCATGGTCTCCCGAAAGCAATGCTTCAGGGACAGATCTGCCCCGAAACTCACTTGGCCGGGTATATTGCGGGTACTTCAACCCCCCGTCAACAAACGAATCCGTTGTTACGGATTCATAATCTCCAACCACTCCTGGAATCAACCTTCCGGTCGTCTCCATCAGGACAGCTGCTGGAAGTTCGCCTCCAGACAACACATAATCACCTATGGAAAACATTTCATCCACCCAACCATCCACAAAACGTTCATCCACGCCTTCATAGCGCCCTGCCACAATGATGAGTTGAGGAATCTCGGCCAACTCGTTTGCCCAGGCATGTGTCAGCTGCCGCCCTTGGGGCGAGGCATATAGCACTTTTGCTCCTGCCTGGCGAGGGATTGATTCCACGGCTTTGGCCAAGGGTTCAACCTTCAAAACCATTCCCGGCCCCCCTCCATAAGGAGCATCGTCAACGGTTCTGTGACGATCATCTGCAAAATTTCGCAGATCATGCGCCTGAAATTCAATCAATCCTTTATCCAAGGCACGATTCCAAATTTGACTCACACGCATGGAGTCAAAAAACTCAGGGAAAATGGTGACCACGTCAAAACGCATTGACCACCTCCGGCGGATCCACCGTAATTTTTCCACCATCCAAGTCGATCTGCTTGATGACTCCGGGGATCACGGGCAAGAGAACCTCTCCCTTATCACCATCCACAACATAGATATCATTTGATGCCGTGGCCATGACATCCACCAAAACACCCAATCGTTTTCCTTGAGAGTCTTTGACTTCGAGCCCAATCATGTCACAAACGTAGAACTCCCCCTCTTCCGTTTCTGGGAACTCATCTCTGGAAACAAACAGTTCGCTCCCCGTGAGAGATTCGGCTTCATCACGGGTTGAAGCATGAGCAAAACGCACGACATATCGAGAGTTTTGCTCCAAAACCTGAAGCAATTCCATCGACTTGGCCTGTTTTGGATCCTTTCCCACCAAAACTTCGGAGCCTTCGTTCAAAAGGGAGGTTTCTGGATTGTACATCTCCACAAACACGTGCCCTTTGAGCCCTTTGGCTCTCCCCAATCGCCCAACCGCGATGGGAATGTCTTTATTTGGCTTTTCGCTCAATTCACAATCTCCAACAGAACTCTTCGCTCTGCACTCACGCTCGCTGCGCCCAAAACCGTTCGAATGGCTTTGGCGGTCTTTCCGCCTCGTCCAATCACTTTTCCAAGATCTTCGTCATTCACCCGAAGTTCAAAGACCGTCGTACGTTCTCCAGAGATCTCAGAGACTTCAACGTCATCGGGATGATCCACGAGTCGTGTGACAATATACGTAACCAACTCTTTCATGAGATTGATCCTTTACGCTTCCGCTTTTTCATCTTTCGAAGGTTCCAGAACAGATTTGGGAGCCTTCTCAATGATTTTTGCAACCGTTTGGGTAGGAAGCGCACCCTGTTTCAACCAATAAGAAACGCGTTCTTGCTTCAAATTGATCGCGGTGGGTTCCTTTGTAGGATCGTAGGTACCTACCGTCTCAATCACACGCCCATCGCGGGGGGACCGTTCATCCGCAATCACCACACGGTACGAAGGACTCTTTTTTTTGCCAGTTCTGGCTAATCGAATTTTCACAGACATGGTTATTTTTCTCCTGTGTACACTTATGAAAGAAAGGGATTCATTCCCCCTCTTTGAAATCCTCTTGGCCCCATTTTTCCGAGCGATGACATCATCTTCTTGGCCTGAAGGAATTGTTTCAAAAATCGGTTTACATCTGCCACGGACGTTCCACTTCCATGAGCGATTCGTTGACGACGACTACCATCCAAAATCTTGGGTCGTTGTTTCTCCGTGACCGTCATCGAGTTAATGATGGCTTCAACACGTGCGATTTCCTTTTCAGGCATCGCCCCGGCCATCATCTTCTTTAATTTTCCACCACCCGGCATCATTCCCAGAAGATTTTCCATGGATCCCATCTTCTGGAAAGCTTTCAACTGGTCTTGAAAGTCCTCAATGGTGAATTCCTGCTTACGAATTTTCTTCGCTAATTTTTCGGCTTGTTTGACATCAACGACTTCCTGGGCCTTTTCAACAAAAGATACAACGTCTCCCATTCCCAGAATTCGAGAAGCCATACGGTCGGGATGCAAGACCTCCAACCCTTCCATTTTTTCGCCTGTACCGACGAAAAAGATGGGCTTTCCGGTCGCCAAACATACCGAAAGAGCTGCACCTCCACGGGCGTCGCCGTCTAACTTCGTAACGATCACACCGTCAAAATCGATTCGCTCTTGAAAGGCCTCCGCAGCTCTAACTGCATCTTGCCCAACCATGGAATCCAATACGTACAGGACCAAATCCGGTTGAGTTTCCTTTTGAATGGCTTCCAATTCTTGCATGATGGGCTCATCCACATGCAAGCGGCCTGCGGTATCCACGATCACACAATTGGCCGCCACTTCTCTCATGGCCACGGCCTTCATGGCAGCCTTGCAGACCTTTACAGGATCATCCTCTCTGGAGGAAAACACCTGTAATCCATTTTCTTTCCCCAATTGTTCCAGCTGTTCTCTCGCAGCTGGTCGCCGTGTATCCGCGGGGATCAACAAAGGTCTTTCGTGCCGTTGGTCTCGAAGGTGCTTGGCCAATTTAGCAGCGGTCGTCGTTTTTCCGGAACCTTGCAAGCCGGCCAAGAGAATCACCAAGGGACGGCCCGTGACTTTCGGGACTTCCGTGGTTTGTCCGCCCAAGATTCGAATCAATTCATCATTTAAGATTTTGATGAATTGTTGGTCCGGATTGACTTTGGTGAGAACTTCCTCTCCCAAAGCTTTTTCACGAACGGAATCGATGAACGACTGGACGACGCGGTATTGAACGTCAGCTTCCAAGAGGCTTGAACGCACCTCTGCCAAAGCCTCCTGAATATTGGATTCACGGATTTTCCCTTGCCCTCTTAAATCTTTGAAGGCCCGTTCAAAACGTTCTTGTAACCGGTCAAACACTGCTAACTACCTGTAATTACAGTAAATACCCCTAACCCCGTCGGGCCAGGGAAGCGCGCGTATATAGTACAGACCACCCAGCCATGTCAACCGCCAAAAAATAGGACAAGTCCTATGGATTATTCGGGTTTTCGGGCCCTTTTTCGGAGAAGCCCCCATGCTGCGCGATGGATTTTCAAAAAACAAATTCGATGTAAATGATCGAAACCAGAATGCAGATCGCAATCAGAAGCGTCAATGCAGTTCCGGAAATCCAATACACCTTTTTGAGGGAGGATCGTCCAATGAAAACCATTCCCATCAGAATAAACACCACCACAAGCAACGCGATCGAAATCGCACCCAACCATTGATACATCGTCATAAGATATTCGAGGCGAGTTCAGCCAACTCAGAACGCTCACCTTTGGAAAGGGTCACATGACCCGACATGCGTTCCTCTTTAAACCGTTCGACAATGAAGGTTAAACCATTGCTGGAAGAATCCACATACGGATTATCAATTTGATGAGGATCTCCAGTGATCACAATCTTTGTGTTGTTTCCCACACGGGTGATGATCGTCTTGATCTCATGAGGCGTGAGATTCTGTGCCTCATCCACGATCAAAAACTGATTGGGAATGGATCGACCTCGAATGTATGTCAAGGGCTCGATCGCCAGAAGCCCCATATTGATGAGTTCTTTGTACCCATAGCGATTCCCGGTTCGCTTTTTTTCCTTGCTGGCACTTCCCATCAACAATTCAACATTATCGTAAATGGGCTGCATCCATGGATTGAGTTTTTCTTCCAAATCTCCCGGCAAAAATCCGAGATCTCTTCCCAGAGGGAAAACGGGCCTGGAAACCAAGAGTCGGTGATACACACTTTCATCACCAACTTTTGCCAGTCCCGCAGCAATCGCCAACAAGGTTTTTCCCGTACCCGCCTTTCCCACCAATGTAACCAGTCGAACGCTGTCATCCAGCAGAAGATCAAAAGCAAACGTCTGCTCCAGGTTTCGAGGGTAAATGCCCCAAACGGATTTTTTTAAACCCCTTAATTTATGTACTTTTTCTAAGTCCGCCGATTCCCGAGCCAAGATCGACTGGCTCGAGCCGTCTTCACTTCGAATGCAGAGCAACTCATTTGGATAGAGGGACAATCCTTCCCGAGGAGCCTCTCCCTTTCTGGCCAGCAAATCCAATCTCTCCGGAGACCAGGTAACTTCCTTCCAGCCCATATAAAGTTCGTCAATGGACATGGCCGTGGGTTCGTAGTCAAATGCCGAAATCCCCAACGCATCAGCACGAATTCGAAGGTTGGTGTCCTTGGTCAAGAAAAATACCGGTCGACCTTCACCACGTTCCTTGAGTTCCAAGGCAACCGAAAGAATGGTCAGGTCGGCTTTTCGTTTTGACTGAAGTGCCGGAGCGTACGGAACGCCCTTTCCGGACCCCAAGTAAACCTGGAGGGTGCCTCCGGAATCCAGCTGAACCCCTTGAGACAAACTCCCTCTCTCGCGCAAACCATCTAAAATTCGAGATACTTGACGTGCGTTCCGCCCAGTCTCGTTCTCATCCTTCTTAAAATTATCGACCTCTTCGATGACCGTGATGGGAATCACAACCAAATTGTCGTCAAATTTAAAAATGGCCCGAGGATCAAAAAGAAGAACATTTGTATCTAAAATATATGTTTTCTGCATGAGTTCTCTTCTCTATATCGCTAACGAAGCTTCCATAGAAGCGAATATTTGCATAACGTAGCAATTAAACCATGATTCAAAAAATGTTACAGCCCGCACGACTCCTCAAAGGGGTTGAAATACTTCTTGCTGCTCAGCACAAATCCCTTTCACGTGCGCCGCAAAAAATGAAAGGAGACGCCTCCACACGTCAATATTTTCGAATCTTCTCCGAAGACACTTCATTCATTGCGATGCTTCTTCCCGAGCAGCGTATGGGATATGGCGCCGAAGAAATCACCAAAACATCCCGAGACATCTCCGAACTGCCCTTCATCGATGTCCAAAGGTACCTTAAACAAAAGGGTGTTCGTGTCCCTCAAATATTTGGATACGAAGAAAAACTTGGTGTTCTTCTCTTGGAAGACCTTGGAGACCGGCTCCTTTTGGATTTCGCCAAGAGTGAGAATCCTGAAAACATTCAATTTCACTACGAACATGCCTTGGAAGAGTTGTTAAAACTTTCTATCGTCCCGGAGACGACTGATCGTAAGGATTCCATTCTATTTGCGCGACGCTTCGATGAAGATTTATACAACCTCGAATTTCTTCATTTCATCGAATACGGACTGGACAGAAATCTCCAAACGCCTCTCTCCCCCAAGGACCGAAATCTGATTTTTGAAGAGCTGAAAAAACTGACCGACTTTTACATTTCCATGGATCTGGTTGTGTGTCATCGGGACTACCACAGCCGAAATCTTTTGGTTTTAAATCAGAAAGAAAAGATTGGGGTCATTGATTTTCAGGATGCCCTACTCGCACCTTTGTTCTACGACTTGGCTTCTCTGCTTCGAGACTCCTACTATACCTTAAACCCAACCATGCAGAATGAACTCCTGGAACACCACAGAACCTCCATTTTGAGTCAGGGGTTCAAAAACACAGATACTCAAGAAACCTTTCGAAGGGCCTTTGACTTCATGGGCATTCACAGAAACCTCAAAGCGGCGGGTCGATTTTGTTTTTTTGACATCGAGAAGAACAATCCAAACTATCTCCCGGACGTCCCACGAACATTAAACTATGTTCAAGAAACACTGGACCGATACGAAGAATTAAACACTTTGAAAAATCTCTTATCCAATCCTTTTCAAGAAATATCGGAAAGATGTCACAGCTAAACCAGGCCATGATCTTGGCAGCGGGTTTCGCCACACGCATGCGCCCCCTCACAGACAACCTTCCCAAGCCACTTCTTCCCTTCCAAGACAAAACCCTATTTGAACACACGCTCGACTACCTTGTTTCTCAGGGCATTCATTCAGCCAGTGTAAATCTCCATCATGCACGTGAAGCCTTTCACAAATTTTTGGAGACCGGTTACTTGCCCATTCCCATAACGCCTTTTGACGAAGATCCCATCTTTGGAACGGGAGGTGGCATCAAAAACATGCAATCCACCATTACCGCTCAAGACTTTGTCGTATTAAATTGTGACTTCCTCACGAGCATCGACTTACGAAAAGCGTACCAAGTGCACAAAGCCACGCGTGCTTTGGCCACGTTGATACTGGTTCGCCCACCCTTTAAAGAACGCTACGGGTGGGTGTCGCTTGGAGCTGAGAATCGCATCGCGTCGTTTAAAGCCTCCAAGAAGAAAAAGTTTTCCCAGAAGCATGGCGTTTTTTCCGGAATTCATATTTTAAATCGAGCCATTTTCGACCTCATGCCCGAACAACATACGTTCTGCATCATTCGAGATGTCTACGAGCCCTTGCTGGAGCAAGGCGAAAAAATCTTTGGCTACATCACCGATGAGCCTTGGGTAGATGTCGGAGAGCTGGATCTCTATCGCGTTGCGGAAAAAACCTTACCCACCAATTCCTTTCCTTGGAGAACGTTTTAAATCGCCGCTATTCTCCCACAGTGACTGTGAATCCGTTGGAAGCATGGTTGCCTGAATTATAAACGTAGATTCGCACCTCTGTGCCATTGACATAGGCTCCCGCGTTGAACGTCGCCGTGATTTCCGTATCACTCCATGTTTCCGGAATCTGCATTTCCCGAATTCCCGAAGGTCCCACAATTTCAATTCGAGCCAGCGTCGTATCCGCATAGACATCATCCAACCAAACATCCGCATCTGAACCATCATGAGAGAAGTAACCACAAAAATACGCGGATCGAAGCCCTGACACATGCGCATCATCCGCAAACGTCATGACATCCTCCCGCGTTTCTAATTCGCCGTTCAATCGCCGTCCGATAAAGCCATTGGCAACCCCTTGCGTTCCGAGATGATCGTATATTTGAATGGAATTCCAGGACGATGAATACTCCGAAAAACCCCCAGCATCTCTTTGGTTGGTCGATCCATGATTGATGATTCCCCGGAAGTTGGTGTACCCCCGATCATTTCCAATATTGTAGTTGGGATATCCATGCGTGGCATCCCCATCCGGATAGTGAGCATTCAAACGCAACAGTTTAATGTTATGGGGTCCGACATCACCCGCAATTCGCCATTTCATGGAAGCAAAGCCATTTTGACTAGGGCCTTTATCTATCCAATGGGACACCAAACCAGGAGCACCTTCCGAGTCCACACGAATTACCGACTTGGCGGACATACTTCCAGACCAATGAGCTTCTGAATCATACTGAACATTGGCCAAGCGTGTGTACGCTCCGATGATCGGCAAACCGATGGGGCCGCCAGCACTGTGACCTTCAAAGTCGTCCCATAAGTGGGGAGGTGCAGGGTCTTTCGCACCAAAGCCGCTTCCCGAAATCGTGATCGTTTGGCCGTGGCTGGGATTTAAGAGGTCCACGCCTGAGATTTCCACCTCTGAAGGAGGATCCTCACACAGAGAGAAATCGAATTGACAGCTCTCCAAACAACTCAAGGCCCCGCCAAAAAACCCAAAATCCTGACAAGATTTTTTTATTGAGATCTTCTTCATCACACAGTTCGCCCACATCCAAAAAACCATCCCCACAGGTCTCAGGAACGATGGACGAAGGAGACGAATCATCCGAAACATCTGAATTTTGTGAAAGACTCGAATCTTCTGAGTCGGCGCCAGAGACATGACTCTCCGAACAAGAAACAGCCAAATGAAGGACGCATAAAGTCAGCAACACTCGAATGGCCAATGGAAAACTCTCTCCCATAATCAACACTCTACTCCCATGCGAAGGAGGTGCCAAAGATCCAGAGACAAAGGCGTCCGCAACCCTTTAAAATAAAAGGGTTTTCACGCAACACGTCTTCGAGTATGGCCCAGAGAAACGATTTCTCTGAAAATTTTTTCGAAAGATTCTGCGAACCGGCTTACGTTTGGTAGGACTTACCCAGCCACCAACTTCTGGAGCTCTCCGGATTCAAAAAGCTCTCGCGTGATGTCACAGCCTCCAACAAACTTGCCTTTGACAAACACCTGGGGTGTTGTGGGCCAGTTCGAGTACGTTTGCAACACAGGTCTTAAACTGGGATCGGCCAAAACATTAACCGCCTTGTAGTCAACTCCCAGCTCATTGAAGCATTGGAGCGTTGCCGCTGAGAAACCGCAAAGCGGTTGTTCCTTCGTTCCTTTCACAAAAAGAACGACGTCATTGTTCTTAACCAATTGATCGATTTGATCACGAATAGTTGATTCCATTTTCTACCTCTTCTCGAAGGGGACTACTCTGCCATTGCTCTTCCGTGAATGTTTTGATGGAAAGAGCGTGTATGGCACCTTGAATGTCTTTTTCCAAGGGCCCATAGACCAAACGATGTTGATCCAATAGGGATAATCCATTGAATTTTTCAGAAACCGCAACCACCTGAAAGTGATCGCTGGTTCCGGTTAGATCTCGAACAAACACATGGCCCCCATCGAGGACCCCCTGTAAACGCACTTTAATATCGTCTGTTTTCATGATTTAAATCATGTTTCTACACGATCTAGAAACTCACAGCAAGTGGGGAGTCGCCAGCAAAACCGTAAGCGTCTGATTTTTTTTGGTTTTTGTATCGAAAAGGATGACATCCGATTGATCATCCTCATTGAGATTTCCCACCTTTATATACTGAGGAACCGAGACATCATAGGTACCGTTGGGAACTCCCGGAAAAGAACCGTCTTTCTGCAATAGGACTGTTAGTTCATGACGATTCCTGGCGTACAAGGCGTCCGGAAAACCATCCGCATTGAAATCTCCCTCTAAGGTGGGAAACAAGCCATCAATTTCCCCTTCCTGAAGATTGAAGCGAAACGAAATGTCTCTCGTCCAATCCGCTTTTTCCCCGTATCCCCTTTCCGAATATCGGTAGAGAGAAAAGTGGACAGTCACACTTTTTTGCAGCAGTGCTTTGATCACTGCCCATACATTGTACTGAGCCGAAGCCACCGCCAAATCAACACGACCATCAATATCAAAGTCTATCGGAAAGGCCCCCGCAGCTCGATTGCCCTCCGGCTTCAAAAGAGTCCCCTCTTTTTCAAACTTCCCCTTTGCATCAGCAAAAAAGATCCGTGTCTCCGCCTGCATGGACGTCACGGAGCCCTTAAACTTATTCACCAGAAAATCTGTAATCCCGTCCCCATTTAAATCTCGGGGGAACGTCACCACAAAACTTCGTCCATCGTCGCGTTCCTCTTCGGACAATTGACGAAGAAAAATCCGTTCCGAGGCATTTGAAACCCCTGAAAAACGAATCACTTCATCCATCCAGGGAGCAAAGAAAACGGGGGCTCCTGGATCTTTGGGGTGTCCCCCAATCAGTTGAAGGTACCAGAAGGATGTTCTGGCCATGAATGGAAGATCGAATGGGCGTCCATTCACAGAAGACTTCGAAAATCCTTTCGGCGGAATGGAAAAAACTTTGGATTGAAGCAAACCGTTGGGTTCTATCTTCAAAAAAATGACCCCTTCGGGAGAGGGAGCAAAAAAGCCTCTCGAGTGAATGAGTAATTCCAATGGCGTCACGTTCCCGTCAGGAACCGAAGCAAAGGGGAAAGGAAAAACGACTTTTCGTTTCTCTTGTGGTTCAAAGCCCTTTCCTTCCCAGCTCCAAACTTCCAAATGGCTTTTTCGAATCAGAAGAAACGAAGGCGTGGAAATCAAACGCAAGGGGATGGGGGCAAAAAACAAGACATCATCGGGAAAAGGGGTTTCCGATTTGGAATGAAATTTTTTTTCGCTTGAATCCAGTGCCCACAAAGAAAGGACATTTTTCCATTCCGGATAGCTTCCCCGCCTTTCGATCAACAGGAGCTCCTGACCACCACCCTCAAAAAAATCAAAAAGCATGAGATGACGAAGTCGGCCCTTCAGGGAAACATCGAGGCGATCAAAAATCTCGGCCTTGGGCATAAAGGCGTTTTGTCCGGTGGCGGACAAAGGGATCACGCAAAACAAAAATAAGCTAAGTCCTATGATTTTCATGGGTTTGACGCTCATACAGGCCAATGATAAGAGCTTAGTTCGGATGACAAAAAAAGAAAGATCTGAATTCAAAAACAACCTTTTTTGTCATTGAGAAGGGGAATCGATTCATGCCAAAGGACGCGCAAAACCATACGCAGATCATTAAACCCATCGCGGAAAAGTTAGCCCGTGAACTTCAGAGCGAAGGGGTAATTTTAAATTGGGAAGCCGAAGAGACCACTCTACCGGATTCCTCCCCTTACTCCGACATTTCGCCTCAAGATTTGGCCCGAAAAATCGACCATACGCTGCTCAAGCCGGAATCCACAGAAGCCGATGTGGACCGAATGTGCGAAGAAGCGAGGGAGTGGAGTTTCGCTTCGGTTTGTGTGAACGGAACCCACACGGCTCAAACGGCCAAAAAACTCAAGGGCTCTCAGAGCAAAGCCATTACGGTTGTGGGATTTCCTTTGGGGGCCATGCTTCCCGAAGCCAAAGCGTTCGAAGCCAAATTGGCTTTGGAACAAGGAGCCCAAGAAATCGATATGGTGATGAATATTGGAGCGCTTAAGTCCAAGAATTACGCCCTGGTTTTGAGGGACATGCAGGCCGTTCAACATGAATGCGGTCCCCGAAAGCTCAAAGTGATTTTGGAAACGGGTAGCTTAAACCAAGAAGAAAAAATTGAAGCTTGTCTCTTGGCCAAAACCGCCCGAGTCGCTTTCGTCAAAACATCCACGGGATTCGGAAAGGGGGGAGCCACGGTTGAAGACATTCAACTCATGCGCGAAGTCGTTGGCAATGAGATGCAGGTCAAAGCCAGTGGGGGAATTCGAACCCGGGAAGACGCCGTAGCCATGTTGAATGCCGGAGCTGACCGCCTTGGATGCAGCGCCAGCGTTGCCATCGTAAAAGGAAACACAGGGGGAGAAGGATATTGACTAAATTATCTGCAACGACGGTCGCTGCGGAAGGCAACCGCCAATATCATCTAGATTGCAAACCCGGCGATCTTGCCGAAAACATTCTTATGGTCGGTGATCCCGAACGCGTGAAAAAAGTGCTGACACGATTTGAGAGCGTGCGATTTCAGCATTCCCATCGTGAGTATGTTGTGGCCACGGGCCTTTTTCAGGGCGTAGAACTTTCGGTCCTGGCCACGGGAATGGGGCAAGACACGACGGAAATCGCCGTGATTGAAAGCTGTCAAATCACGAAGTCTCCAACATTCATTCGATGTGGAAGCAGCGGAGCCCTTCAACCTGAGCCCAAATTGGGGGATTTGGCGATTTCCCAAGCCTCGCTTCGACTGGACAAAACCACCTATTATTATGTTCCGGACAGTTACCCCGCCATCGCCGATACGGAAGTGGTCCTGGCTTTGGCGCAATCCTGTAAACAGAATGCGGCGCCTTTTCATGTGGGTTTGACGGCCAGTGCCCCCGGTTTTTTTGGCCCTCAAGGAAGAGAACTTCCGGGATTTCCCATTCGCTTTCCGGAATTGCCCAATGAATTGGCTCGATGCGGAGTCATGAATTTTGAAATGGAAACCGCTACGCTCTTCACCTTGGCAAAGCTAAGAGGCGTTCGCGCGGGCGCCATTTGTGCCATTTTTGGCAATCGCTCTCAGGACCAATTTGCAGACCCCACAGAGCGGGAAAAAGCAGAGGCCAGATGCATTGACGCTGCCTTACAAGCTTTTCCGATTTTGCAAAAAATGGATGCACAAAAAAATGAAGAAGGGACGCCCATATGGACACCGAGTTAACTTCCACTGAGGAGTGGAAAACCGTCATCACAAAATGCCTTCAAACCTTGCGCAGTCGCTTTGGGGATTCTTCCCCAGACATGGCCATGATCTTGGGATCAGGTTTGGGATCCTTCGCGGACGAACTTGAAGACAGCTTACACCTTCCCTATGGAGATCTCCCCGGATTTCCTCTTCCGACGGTTCCCGGTCATTCGGGAGAGTGTGTGGTTGGGAAAATGGGAGACAAGCGCGTCCTCATTTTTCGCGGAAGATTTCACTTTTACGAGGGACACTCCCTTCACACAGCAACGTTACCTGTCAGAGTTGCCGGCGCGTGGAAGATTCCGACGCTAATCGTCACCAATGCGGCTGGAGGCATCCGAAAAGACTGGGCCCCCGCCTCCCTCATGGTGATCTCCGATCATTTAAACCTACTGGGACATAACCCTTTGAGGGGAGCAAACTTGGATGATTTTGGAACCCGCTTTCCAGATCTATCCAATGCATACGATCCTGCGTATCGGAAACAAATGTTTGAGATTGCTCAGAAAGCTAATATCGACCTAAAAGAAGGCATATACGCAGCCATGAATGGACCTTCCTATGAAACACCTGCGGAAGTGAGAATGCTTCGAACTTTGGGAGCGGATGCCGTGGGAATGTCAACGGTTCCAGAAACCATTGTGGCCAGGCACCACGGCATGCGCGTTCTAGGCATGTCGTGCATTACGAATCACGCTGCAGGCGTGCAAGATGACCCAGGGCAAGAGGTCAATCACGAAGAAGTCATCGAAAACAGTAAGAAAGCCGAAGCCCATTTCAAAAAACTTTTAAAAGCGTGGGTAAAAGCCGTTTAGTTCGTTTCTTCTGGAACACCGATATCCTCGTTCCATAAATCCGGCTTTTCTCGGATCATCCGCCGCATGAGTTCTTTACACTCTTCATTGTCTAAGTGTGTGAGATTCACACCTTTGGTTTGAAGCCAATCCTCGGCCCCCATAAACGTTTCATTTTCGCCAATGATGACATTTGGAATCTTAAACAACAGCGCCGTTCCGGAACACATCGAACACGGGCTCAACGTGCTGACCAAAGTCAGCTTATGCCAATCTCTCCTTCTTCCCGCATTTCGAATGCATTCCATTTCAGCATGAGCCGTCGGGTCATCTTTCTGAACCCGCATATTATGGCCTCGGGCCACAACATTTCCGTTTTCATCCGCTAGAACCGAGCCAATGGGAATGCCTCCTTCTTCCCAACCTTTTTTTGCTTCATGAATCGCCTCTTGTAAAAGTTCCTCGTGAGACATCATCGACCTTTCCTATAAGAATTTAAGAATGTCCTTTGGGTCTTCTTCAAATTTTCCCTGATCCCATTCGGCTTTGATTCGCAGCCCTTCCAACGCCATCTGAATGGCCGGATCGGGATCTGGATGTTCGAATTCGGTTCCTCCCGTATCATGGCTGCCATACGGGGAAAGAATCTGAAGCATACATCCAGCTTCGATGTTTAATGGAGAAGACGCGTTGTAGAGATCAGACAAAATTGTCAAAACACTGAATTCCATCTCCGTTGCCAAAACACCCATTTCTTGAAAGGCATTCAGAATGACTTCCCGCGAGGCGGCCAAAGGAGATTGTTTGGGAGCTTCGGTCGCATACAACTCGTCTTTGGCATGTACCGGGCCAAACCATAAGTCTTGTCCCAACGTTCGTTGGCTGTTCTTTCCGGCCAACAATAAAGCCAGAGAAATTTTTGTTCCCGCAACCGAGGGGTACGCACTGGGAATCCATTTTTCCGTCGTCCCTTCGTCCCGAACGGCAGAGTTGGCCACAACAATATGCCCCACCTTAACAAAATCTTGCCAAGCGCCCGCCGTTCCCAAACGAACCAAACTCACGCGCCCGTTGTCAGGGGCATCAACGGAATCCAACACCTCCGGCAAAACGATCGCCGTAGAAGCCGGACCCATTCCGCAACATACGGCGGTAATCAATATTCCTCGATAATCCCCACGAATGCATCGAAGGCCACGATTCTCCGAAAGCGTGGTCGGCTGACTTAAGAAACTTGCAATGCGCGTAACCCTCTCCGGAGAACCACATGTAATGATATGCGGAGAGATATCTCCTTTTTTCACATGCAGGTGGTGACAAAATCCCTGTTGATCTCGAAATACATTCATCATCATTCCTCATCTTAAGGGCCCCAGGCCCGATCTGGCAATCCTTTGTGTTTTACCCGAAATCTTTGCCGATCCTTCAAAGAGCACTATAGTGCGCTTCATGGAACAGCAATATCTTCAGCTGGAATGCACGAAAAATGAGCGGAAACACGAATATGGTGAACACGTTCATCTGGTTTCTGACCCCGTCTGCATTAGCCGATTGGCAAGGCTTTGCAGTCCGGAGTGCGTTCAACCCGAAATCAATCGGTTGATTGGAAGCCTCTACCACACCCTGGCGCATTACGTAGCCAACCGGGAGTTGCCTCGAACGCCGACCGAAGTTCCAACACGAATGGCCGAAGCCCATCCGAAAGAAGGTATTTATCGAGGAGAGGTCATTGACCGAAACACTCGCGCCATATTCGTGGATTTAGCACGAGCCGGAATGCTTCCATCGATTCAGGCCTTTGAAATGTATTCAGGCTTGCTCCACCCCGCCAATGTTCGCGTGGACCACATCTTCATCAATCGAGCTGTGGATGAAGACAAACGGGTCACAGGAGCCCCGATACATGCCTCAAAAATTGGAGGGCCGGTCAGCGATGCCATCATCATCATTCCTGACCCCATGGGAGCCACTGGAAACTCCATGTCCAACGTGATTTCCTATTACCAAAAAGAGGTTTCTGGAAAACCCTTAAAATGGATTGCGCTGAACCTGATCATCACCCCCGAATACATTCGGAAACTTAAAAACGATCATCCCGAAGTACAAATTTACGCTTTTCGATTGGATCGAGGCTTTAGTTCTGAGAAAGCGTTAAACGCCGTTCCCGGAAAGTATTGGGATGAAGAAAAAGGACTCAATGACCAACAATACATCGTCCCTGGAGGCGGTGGTTTTGGAGAAATCATTAGCAACGCATTTGTATGATGAACGAACAAAATATTTATTTATCTGAAAAACAAATTCAAAAACGAATTCAAGAATTGGGTGAAACCATCACTCAAGACATGAAGGGAAAAGACCTCGTCTGTATTGGCATTCTAAAAGGATCCATCATTTTCATGGCGGATTTGATTCGTCACATTCAGCTTCCCTTGTCCATCGACTTCATGGCGGCCTCCAGTTACGGAGATGCCATGAAATCCTCGGGGGTCGTAAAGATCAATATGGATTTAGCCCATCCCATCGAAGGAAAAGATGTCTTGATCATCGAGGACATTGTGGACACGGGTCTGACCTTGGATTACTTGCTAAAACATTTGAAGATGAGAAAGCCAAAATCTCTTACGCTGTGTTCTTTGCTCCTCAAGCCATCCAAATTAAAAAAACCCATTCAAGTTGATTATCTTGGTTTTTCCATCGACGATCGATTCGTCATTGGTTATGGCCTCGATCACGCTGAAAAATTCCGAAATCTTCCTTATTTGGCGTACGTCGAAGAAGAGGATTCCGAAAACCAAAAGGAGAAAAAATGAGTTTAAAGATTGTTTCGACAGACAAAGCCCCCAAAGCCATTGGCCCCTATTCTCAAGCAATTATTGCCAATGGAATGCTTTTCAGCGCGGGGCAAATCCCTCTCAACCCCACCAATGGTGAAATGGTCACAGGGGATGTCCAAACGCAGGCCAAACAAGTTCTGGAAAACATTCAAGGTGTTTTGTCGGCCGAGGGATTGGATTTTTCGGATATCGTCAAAACTACGGTTTTCATCACAACCATGGACCATTTTCCCGCCTTAAATGAGGTCTATGCGTCCTATTTTGGAGATTCCAAACCGGCTCGTTCGTGCGTAGCGGTTTCTCAACTCCCCAAAAACGCCCTGGTGGAAATCGAATTCGTTGCCGCATTGAAAGCGTAACAAGATTTCAAAACGAAACATTGGTGCGCGCGCGTTAAAACTTGACACAAGCGCACCATAAGCCAAAATAAGATCTTGAAGAAGCTAACGCATTGTGTTACAAGCTCAATATAAATGGGATTGGCACGCGTAAGTGCCTAATATCTCAATCGTTATGGAGGAAGGAATGCTGGGAGAAACCAACACGCGGATTATAAAGAAGTATCAGAATCGAAAACTCTACGACACGAAGGACAGCTGCTACATCACGTTGGATGAAATCGCCAATTTGATCAAAAAAGGAGATGACGTTCAGGTCATCGACAATCGAACCAAAGCGGATGTGACTTCCGTGATTTTGACCCAAATTCTTGTGGATCAAGAAAAGGCCAATAAATCCATTCTGCCTTTGACCATGCTGAAAGACATCATTCAACACGGTCAAGGTTCGCTTTTTGAATTCATTCAACGATATGTCCTGATGGGCATTGACAGTGAACAAGAAAAGCAAGCAGAAGCCGAACGTTACATTGATCGCCTGGTCAATCGGGGCGAGCTTTCCAAGATGGAGGGGAAAGCTCTCTTGAAAGAGGTCATGGGATCTAATGAGACGGATCGAAGTGAGTTCGACCAATACATTAGCGGTCGCGTCACTCAAACGCTCAAAGAAACGACTGCCTTGGGCGATATCGAAAAGAACATCTCTTCGTTGCTCAACAAAATTGAAACGTTGGAAACGAAGCTTTCCAAATATGAGCGTTAATTAGTCGTCTCATTGTCGTGATTTGAGGGCCACCTTTCAGGTGGCCCTTTTTTTTGCGTCCCCTTCCCTCGCAAAAGCCAAGATCAATGGGTATTCTAGAATACAACTTTCAAAGGGGAGCGATGCAACGATCTGAATTTTGGTGGGCCACCTTATTATTGATTCTACTGATTCCGTGGACTCTCAATGCCCACCCGTTGTTTGATGCCGAGCCCTCCAAAAGCATTGGCCTCAAAAAGAACCAGGGAAGTTTAGGCTTCATGGGCTCTTACATGCATTCCACAAAGTTTTTCAATTCTTCTGGAAGTCGAGAAGAAAGCAGCCATTCTTCTTATCCGGGAAGTTCTGCCGAAGAATACCATGATGCCAGTTTGGTCATTCGAACGGCATACGGAATCACAGATAATTTTGGCCTCTGGTTTGATCTACCGCTGGTTTACCGAAAAGAAGTCCAAGCCCTTCATGCGGGAGACTGGGGATTGGGAGACATTCACGCCGGACTTCGATACATCTTTTTCCGTTCACCAAAGGATGCCGTTGAAGTGGGCTTCGATTTGCAGTCTCGATTTCCCACTGGAGATACCGACGTCCATTTTTCCGATCCCATTCGAGGGCGTTCAGGGGAACTTCCTTTGGGAACCGGAAATCAAGACCTCTCTTTGGGCCTGGTTTCCAGATGGCATGCATTGCCATGGTTATCTCTCGACCTGAGAGGGCTATATACTTTTCGATTCAGCGCTTTGGTCGAATATCTCCAGGCCCCCACAACGCTTCAAATTTCCGCTGACGGTTCTCAACAAGCCCTTCTTCCTACGGGGAATTTGAATATCGACTGGGGTGACGAAGTTTTTGGGGAAGGCCGACTCGGGTTTCAGATTCTTCCAAACTTGAGTTTTTTGGCTGGGATTCAATACATGTTTCGTCGAACCACGTATGTTCAAAACTTCGAAATCCAACCCGACAACGATGTCGTTCCCGTCACCCAACAGCTTTCAAAAGCTTTTCAACTGAGCGGAGTCCCAACCCTTCTGGCACACATCTCTAAACGCATAGAAGTTCTTGTATCTACAGAAATTCCGATCATGGGAGAAAACTCGCCCACCTTTCCTCTTGTAGAATCCTTATCAGGTTACCGATACCGATTGGAGGTCAGCTATGCGTTTTAAGACCTTCTTACTCTTTTTCATTTTCTGTATTTCCTCATCGGCCTTCGGAATGAACTCTCCTGAATTGAGGTGGAAAACCTTCGAAACCGATCATTTCATCATTCACTATTATGATGAAGTCGAATGGACAGCCCGAAAAGTCGCAAGCATTGCCGATGAAATCTATGTTCAGGTGACTGAACTCTATGAACACAAGCTGAAAACCAAAACCAATATTGTCGTTCGCGATGATCACGATCTCTCCAACGGCTTCGCCGTATACAATCTTGGATGGGTGACCATTTGGGCGTCTCCTTCCACTCTCTCCCTTCGAGGAAGACACGATTGGGTTCGAGGCGTCTTAACCCATGAGTTTGCTCACGTCGTTTCTTTGGAAGCATCTTCGGGAGCCGGAAGCCTCATCGAAGGCATTCGCATAGGAGGAATTGGAAACGGAAACACCAAAGAAAATACGGACCTAGGCGCCACCGCTCTCATCCCCACTCATCCCTATTATCGATGGTGGGCGGAAGGAACCGCTCAAATCGATACAACGTCACTCGGATACGATGCGTGGGATACGCACCGAGATATGCTTCTACGGTCAGCAACACTCGAAAACAATCTGCTTTCCTTCAACCAGATGCGTAATATTGGCATTCGAGAACATTTCGGAGGAGAGCTTGTATACAACCAGGGATACTCTTTCCTGCTGTGGTTGAACGAAACCTATGGGAAGAAAGCCAATCGCAAGATTGCCAATCAAGCTGCAAAACACTGGCACTTAGACTTTGATACCAATCTCGAAAAGGCCATTGGGAAACCTGCCAAGACATTGGATCGGGAGTGGAGAGCCCACTTAAAAGAAATGTATGAAGCTCAAATCAAAGCTCTACCCGACCCCATCATCGAAGGAACCCGAATTGATGTCATCAATCAACGGGAAGCCGAAGAAGATGCCCAAACGCAGACGGAAGTCAACGACCAACCCTACGCAGATGGCGTACTGAATTTCTATCCGCGATTTTCGCCGGATGGCCATTGGTTCGGTTGGATCAGCAGTAGCTTTCTCAAGCTCCAGTACTTGGATCAACCCTTCAATTTGGCCGCGTCATCGACGGAGCCGTTGGAACTCGAATTCAGAGCCAAGTTTTATTCCTGGGATCCCACGTCCTCAAAATTGGTTCTTTCCAGGAGGCGTGCAAATGTATTGGGGAAATACCGTGTCTTTGACTTATACCTTGTGGACTTGGCCCAAGTGATTCAGTTGAGAAAGACCTATGTTCAAAACTTTGAACGTGCAAAAAACGAAGAGAAACAACAAAATCTTACGTCGAACTATAAAGATGAGTTGGACGACATCGACCCCACCCCCCATCGACTTTCTACTCACTTGCGCGCAACGCATCTCGCCTGGTCACCGAACGGAAAATGGATCGCTTACGCTCAAAATAAGGATGGTCACCGTCATTTAAAAGCCATCACTCCGGATGGATCCGTCACTAAAGATCTATTAGCCATCGGAGGAGATGCGGAGATACTCGATCCCGCGTGGTCACCCAATGGCGAGAAACTGGCCGTCATGCTTTTCAATCATGATCAATCGGACATTTGGATTTTAAATGCGGATGGAAGCAACCCGGTCCCCTTAACATTGGATCGGTACGATGATCGAGAACCTGTTTTCACTCCGGACGGAAAAGGAATTGTGTTCAGTTCCGATCGCTCTGGAATCTATCAATTGTATTACCTTCCCCTATCTGAGAAAAAACGATTTGTTCCATTTCCCATTACGAATGTCGAAACCGGAGCGTTCATGCCCCATATCCCTTCCAAAGGAAACGATATGTTGTATGTTCGCTTCAGTTCCTTTGGCTTCAAACCATACCGGCTTCCCGTTCCTTCTTTTTCTCCTCAACTTGAAGCGAATGCGCGGATTGATTCCTCCGCCGAACAACAACTCACACCGGAAGACTTTCCTCCGTTGGAATCCCATCGTTATTTTCCTTGGCCCCGACCCATTCGAATCTTTCCTTCCATCATGTGGGAAAACGATCAGATCAAGGCGGGCCTGGCCTTACAAGTTTCCGACTACTTGGAGGAACATAATTTCACAGCCTTGGGATTGTTTGGGTCCGAAACGGACTATCAGCTTTCGTATTTGAATCAAATGTTCTGGTGGGACATGAAGGCAAGTTATACCGCCTATATCCGAGACAATGCGTTTACCTTCATCAATGATGGGGATGGCATCGCCGATGAGCCGGAAGGGGTTTTGAGAGACAATATTCAATTCATCCAAGCCGGGATTTCTCAAGATTTTCGTTTTGACTCCGGATTCCCAGGAGATCACCGTTTTTCGGTCACGTATGATCGTCGTTTCGTAGACCGACGCGTCGGATTCCCTCTATATTTGGGGAATCAAATCGACACGGAGTTTCGCCTACTCACCAATGATGGTGTCACGGCCGAATGGAATTTCGAACGATACAAAGACAAACGCAAACGGGATGGGGACATCAACCCCCAACGACTGACCCGAGCTTCCCTTACATACTCTTTCGTACACACTGACCTTTATTCGGGCCAAGATCCAAATTATTTCTACCACGAAGTCACGGCGAATTTTCAACGCTATTTCAAGTTGGGTTTTAAAGATCCCTGGTGGGAGCATCATACCTTTTGGTTCAATGTCACAGGCGGATGGAAGTCCAAGAACGTCGATATCAACGATGAATTTTATCTGGGAGGACGATTAAACTTTCGGGCCTTCGGAGAAATTTCCTCCAATACGCTCTTTTACGGATATGAAGATTTCAGCATTTCGGGTGAAACGATGTTGCTGCTTTCGACCGGCTATACGTTCCCAATTGCTCGGGAGCTGGATTGGAAATGGTCCATCTTGTATGTCGATGCCATTTTCGCCTCCCTTTTTGCTGAAGTCGGAAATGCCTGGGAACACGGTGAAATTCGGAACAAATCCGTCCCCAATGGAGGAAATGGCGCCATCTTGCTTCAGGATGTCGGGGCGCAAATCAAAATGAAGGCTTTCCTCTTTAGTGATCACAACGAATGGCATAGCATCTTTCGCGTGGCCTACGGATTCCAAGATGATGCAGCTCACGGGTTTAGCGACGATGACTGGCCCATTCGCATGTTCCTAGGAATAGGCACCAATTTCTGAAAAACACGGAAGAGCGCGACATCCGTCGCGCAAGGGACTCCTTCCGGGCATTCATAAGGACGAGAAGATTTTGTGGGAGGGTCCTGACGTTGGGGGGCCCATCCCCTTGCGGGCACAGGACCGTCCTCAGGCGATTCGTCCCACAACGCCACCCTTGAGACATATCGAGCCCCTTGTCCAGGAGCGTCCCTCGTTAGATATAGGAACTCCGTGTTTCAAAATCCCCCAAATACTTCCCTGAAGCATCACGTATCACTTGATTTTCACCGCCGACCAAAGTAACTTCCGGCCTCCTTCGAACGGGCGATTAGCTCAGCTGGATAGAGCATCAGGCTTCGAACCTGAGGGTCGGGGGTTCGAATCCCTCATCGCCCGCCATAAAAAAACACCCGCTCAAGGCGGGTATTTTTTTAGGGTCTCGGGAGATCCTCAAAAAGAAGGAACCGGCCGGGAACCCACTATGTGGGTGGACGGGTTCTCACCTTCAGGATCTATGGACGAGAGTCCATGAATCCCTCATCGGCCGCCATTTTTCATTTTGGTCCCTTCGGGCCAAGGCCGACCACCCATCCTGATACCTCGAACCTGAATGTTTCCAATAAACCGAACCTGAGGGGTACTCAGCGAAGCTGGGTCGAAGGTGAGCTCTCTGCAGGTCTGCGAACGAAAGTTCGCGAATCCCTTTGAAAATCCTACGAATGGTTACAAAGTCCCCGTTTTTCGCACACCCGCACACCTTATCCATCAATATGAAGTCTGCTTCTCTTGCGCCTATGTGCCTATCTCGACCGCTTCCGTATATTCCGCATCCACTAAATAACTCTCGTCACTGATCTCTGCATCAACGTACTCCCCATCCGCTTGACCACCTTCTGCCTGTTTCACCCAATCTGGAGGCCCCGTGGCCCGCTCCTCCCTCGTTGGCTCTCCTAAATGGCCTGGTCGCTTTCACCATCGCCAGTTCCACAAACTTCGGTAATGCGAATACTCGACTCCAAAGAAGAGCTCCCGAAAATTTGGACATCTGCCCCGCACGAAACCAAGAAAATTTGCTCAAATCATTCCAAGTCCATAACAAAAACCGTATCGGGCATTTCTTGAGCACTTTCGGGCCGATTCCTCCACAAATTGAAACCAAAGCGTGCGGGCAGCTCTTTCACGACGAATCTCAAGTCAGGCATCTTAGGACTCGTATTATTGCACCCCCCAGGGACCGAACAACTCATTCCCAGATGAATAAAGTCTCGCAAAGTGACGACATGCGAGAATGCATCTTCAGGCAGGGCCAGACCGTGCGTCTCTTCCTCCCGAAAGGAACCAAAACGGAAACCAAAGTCACGAGCATTATAGGTTTGAAGTCTAAGCCGATTCTCTTGGCTGGATGGATATTTTTTCTCCTTAATGAAGCGGAAATGCTCCGAAACTCGATAACGAGCGTAAACCCAATTCTTTTCTTCAGTCCATCGAAGTTCGAGTGGCTTGATCATAAATTCAAGCGGGTCTCTCTTCGGTGGCCCCGAAAACCAGGAAAGGTCAGACATGACGCCCAACAGGAGATGAGGATTATTGAGATACCTTGATTCTCTGGATAAGCCGTTGGCATTTTGGGGACCGCGGCGATGATAGTATACGCCCTCGATTCCCCACCAAGCCTTTCCATCTTCGATGAGACCAAAAACGTGCTTCGAAGGTTCATACTGGCTTGGCATTAACCACGCGTGTTTGCGCATGAGGTTCCTTCGTAAATCGAAAATTTGAGCCTTGGTCTTTCCGTCTAGTTCGCTCATCTCATTTAAAGGAACCTTCTTCGCTTTCTCAACCCGAGGAAGCGAGCGCAACTCTTGCCCCTCACGGATTCCAAAAATTCCAGGTTTGTAAAAAGCAATCGCTATACCAAACAAAACCAAGAATCCTTGCCCCGCCATGATGAGGGGCAAGCGAACCTGCTCCAAAAGAGAGGATCGATCCGCAACCAGTGATCGAGAAGAAACCATTTCCCTTCGTAAATCGGTTCTTTTTCGCCGTCGGATTTCTTCCAAAAACTTGGAACGCAAGTTCATTAACGATTGATTCCACAAAGGGTCTGCCAAGGTGATCAGATAACTTTCGAACTGAGAAATACGAATCGAAACTTGGGAACTTTTTACGAGATTCTTCAAAAATCCCCTTGCTTCCGATGTTTCAAGGGCCGAAATCTCGTCCATCCGAAAGGATTTATAGCGAACGACCGATGCTTTAGAATTGGTTTGAAAAAGTGAAATTCCATCTCGGGTCAACGCGACAATGGCCCGACGGTCATTTTTTTGAAACCGCCCTCCCAAGCTTCCTGTTACAGAGGGTCTTTCACTAGGACTAAAGGATCCCCGAAAGAAAAGCTCTGGTTCCTCCTCAAGAAATGGACGAAGTCGTTCTCGGTCCGCTTCTTCTGACATATGAATCTGAGAAAACCCATGTTCGTTTTGCGCGGGAACTTCATTCCATCCTACAAGTATGTTCTGAGAAGAATGACAGAGAAGGAGATGAACCACGCCCGCTAAAAAGAAGGTCACAGCCGGAAGCAACAGAAGTGGCCACCAAGAAGGTCCGCCATCCCTCGCCATCCAAACCATCAAAAAAACCGGGACCCCGGCCAAAAAAAACGAAACGAGAGCTCCAATTAAATAATCTGGCCTTCTCATTGTCTCATCATAAAGCAGGCAAGCCCCACAGAAAACATGATTTCGCTCGCCGAGCCGACATCCAGTCTGAACCATGAAATGATTAAGGATCGCCCGGTACTTAGGAAACATACAACGGGTACGAATTCTTCGAATTGAGTCTTAATCGGATTCAGTGGTGTGGCCTTTGAGTTCAAGTGGCTTTTTAAACTTGGGCGAGAGCAACCAGTAGCCGTAGCTCAGCCCTAGACCTAAAACTCCCACGCTATACCAAAGAAAGTGAGGGCCTATCTTCTCGTAGACGGACGTTCCCAACGGGCCCGCTATCACAAAGGCCACCGAAAATGACATGGCAATGGCAGCCATGTATTTTCCCTGCGCGCCCACGGGAGACCATTGGCCGGCCACCGCATGCAACATCGGCGCGGAAAGCATCTCACCGAATGTCCACACAACCACAGTGAAAACCGCAAAACCAAACGTTTGACCTAAGGGCATGAGACTGGAACCAAAACAGAGAAACAACGTACGTATGGCGCAGAGCTTGAGCGGATCTCTCTTTTCCACGAACTTGATGAGAACCATCTCGAACAAAACAATGGCAATCGTATTCACCGCATAGAGCATCCCGATTCGATTCTCGAGCAAACCGTAGTGATCTCGGAGATAAAGAGGAAACGTGCCCAAAAACTGCATAAATGAAATCGGGGGACAGTCGACCGTATCCATTTTTCTAGAATCGGATAGCGTCGACTGTCCCCCGATTACATGGGGAGGTTGGAAATCATCTCAGAGAAAGGAAATCCCTATACGTTAGGTCCGGGCTTCTGCCTTTTTAAGATTCTTCCCGTACTCCGTTCGAGCTCCTTTTCCCGAATCTTCAATTCGAATTCCGGTTACGTCGTACGGCCCCCGACTTCCCCCGACTTTGTGGCGTCTCCTAGTCCCGCGATCGGGGTTTCCTCATTTCCACCGCCTGGACATCCCAGAAGCAGAAAAAGGCTCATGAAACCAAAAAGCTGCAAACACCCCCCTAAACCCATGCCCCACGCATGGAGCGAGAAGTGTGTCAAGTTTCTCGACAGAGGCGTGCGTTTTAAGTGTAAGATATTAAGAGGTTAAGAAAAATCACGGCTAAGGAACTTCGACCTGTAAACTTCAGTTCTCTCCCTAGGGACGCAAAAGTTCCGCCCCAAAACCTTGTATTGACATGGTGCGTTATTTTTTGTATAGGTTGAGCCCCATTACGAGTGGGGTGATTTGCTAACTTTAGCCTTGAGGTTTAACTAATGTTGGGTTTATTTTTTAAACAGCGTGTTTCCCTTTTTCTTTTCATCTGTCTTCTTCCCTCGCTGGGTTTAAGTCAGCCAAAGCTTCCCCTTCACTTGGAGCCTTTGGCCGATGCTCGTTATGGAGAGCCTCAAACCGAATTAGCTCAAGCCTACTTGGCCCTGCAATTCGAAGTGTCTGAGCTTGCCTCGGCTCAATATGAAAACTGGCAAAACAACCAGGGAATTAGTGGCTTCACCTACAACTACGACGAGAGCCTCGAGAAAAGTTTTCAACATAAACAAACGCAGCTGATCGATCTCGGTAACGAACTCATCGCCAACGCGACACCCCTTCAAGTTGGCTATGCTCTAACCTATTTTCCTCATCTAGCAACTGGTTTGGGATTAGCTCCATCGCTGGCCGGGCAGCAACAATCTCTCGATCTGCCTCGTTTCAGTCGAAACGCCGTCACCAAACATCATCGTCGAAGCTTGCTCATCCGTTGGATGGAGTTGGGCGAAGAATCGAATCCCGAATTGGCGGCCGAACTATTTGAGACTCTTCTTCGGGCGCAACGTCACGCCCAAAATTACTATGAAATTCTCAGCCAGATGGCTCTTATCGAGGCTGAAAGAGAAATCATCGGCCAAGCCAACGCCGACCGTATTCGATCCTTGGAAACAGTTGTCAATGCCTACGCGAAAGAAGCTTTCGATCTAAATAAAGTTCTTAGGCTTGAATATCGAAACGTTCAGAATCCTCGCTATCGTGAATGGATTGAGGGCGCTGTTGCTTTTCTCGATGAATCCCCCGCTCTCCCCACGAATGTCGGTGAAATGATCGCCCTGCCTTTGTGGGGTGGGGCCAAAGTCGGTTGGCGAACCCTCACGTCTCGTTTTCATCGGCACATTCGGCAAGACGAAGAGCGAGCTTTGGCCGAAGAACTTCTTTTGGCGGAAGAAAAAGCCAAAACGACAAATGCGACACATGTAGCTGGCTTAAAACTCGATCGGGCCATGCCGGGTTTCTCCATCACTCATCAATCTAATCCGTTTCTTGCCCTTGAAGGTGTGCCGGAGGGATTTGCCGGACTTCTAAGTTGGGTCGAAAGTCTTGGGGGCGAGTTTGCTCGTTTGAACGTGGCGGAAGGTTCAAAAATTCTCTTCATCGATGGCGCCCAAGGCATCATGTCCATCGCTGCCGCTCGCGAAAACTTCGTGGAAGACTATGCGAAAACAGCCGGAAAGTGGCTGCAAGGCAACTTCACGCGAGATGAAGCCCTTCGTGAAGAACGCTTACAGCAAGCCTCGGTGCTAGCCGTCGTCAATGCAGAAAAAGGTTATCTCAATCCTGAGTTTTCTCCCATGTACACGGCCGGAGTTCTCGTCGGAGCTCGTGGAGCCATCAAAGTTATCGTGGCGCCGATCTCCGTAATGCGAGGTTTGGCTTCGAAAGTGCGAATTCCTTCTCTGCGATGGAATCTTTCCAAAGATGCTCGCGCCAAATTGGGCGTTGAGTGGAAACCCAAAAATACTGAAACTAGAAATGTCATCGATGGTCTTATTGCCGAAATTCAAAGCACTCGAACGCCCTTAGACCGTATGATGTCCGAAGCTAGAGGGGCGATCGGATCCGGCGGTCGGACTTATGGTGAAGGCACTGGTGGAAGCGGAGGTTCTGGCGGTGGTGGAACTGTGGTTCGACCTTCTTCGGGCAACTCCGGATCTCCTTCGGGTGGAACGGCAATCGCCACGGCCACGCGCTTTTCCACTCAAACTTCACAAACCTCTGCCCCAGGAATGCAAGTACAGTCGTCTTCCACGGCTGTAACCGGATCTCAACCTCAAGCTTCTGGCGCAATCATAACAATGGTTCCCGATCTTGAGATTCAAGATGACATGGAAGTCCGTCACCCGGATCCGGGAAAACTCATTGAAGAGAGAACCAAAGCCGTGCGCGAGCAACAGGAACGACTCTTCCTCGCTACACCGGGAGCGTATGAAGATTTTAAGGGTGACGTAAATGCTTGGATTGCAGCTGGTTCGCCGACTCCCCATGACTGGTCGAAGTTTGTGGAGTTTAATTCCCGCGAATATTACGCCATGTACTTCACCGGATCCGAAGAGTTAGATGCGGCAGAAGCCGCGGCTCGAAAAGAGGCGCTTCAAATGCTGGAAGCTCTTTTTGCTCGAACCACGAGCAATCAATCTGAAGCTCGACGCCTGGCGGAAATTGTCATGGAAATCGGCATTCTTAACATCACCGATTTCGATGGAACCCGCTCTCGCTTAGGAGATTTAGGTGAAGAACGTAACGCGCAGGTCGATGAAATGGCCAACGTGTTAGCCGACGCGGAAAAAGCTTTCGGCATTACGTCGATTAAAGCTTCGGGTCGACCTCTGGCCTGGCCTGGCATTGGTCTTCTCAACGATATTGAGAATCTACCGGCTCTGGCCATTGGTGAAGCCGGAACGGCTCTTGCGATTGATGGTTTCCCCTCCAAAGACTATGCCGAGTTCTTAAAGGAGCGCATGGGATTTAATCGAGAAGAACTGGACGGAGAAGTCGTGGCTTTCTTAGAAGCTTCACAAACGGCCGGTCAAATTCTTGCCCTTCGCGCCCAAATTCAAAACGCTGTGACAACGAAGCTCGCTTATGATGTTCAGTTCCCAGAAAATGTGGTGGCCGAAGCTATTGCTGACTTCCAAAAAGAGCTGGAACATTTAGTAAGCCAACGAGCCAAAGTTGTCATGAGCCATTTCATCGAAACAGAAAATGAGGGCATCAAAAATTCGTATCGAATTGACATTGTGCCAGGCAATAAAGCTGACGCAGCAGATTATGTGGCCTTAAAAGCAGCTGAAGCCGAAATCACATTACCCATCATTACGGCTGGTGATAGTGGAAATGATATTGCACTTGTGGGAGCGGCACGAAATGTCAAAGGTGTTGAACCTCAAGCGATTATTCAAAACATTTTTAATGGTTCTCCCCTCGGCTCAAATGTTTTCATCGCCGTGGCCAATCGTCATGCTTCTCTGCGAGAAGAAATTGATCAATTGGCCGTACCCGCGGAAGAGTACTTAATCGCACCCGATCCTAACGGCATGTTAAATGGCGTGTACTTCATCATGAATGCTGAAGGTTTGGTTGAAAAAGTTATTCTGGATGATTCAGAGTTAAACCAACTTTATGAGAACGTACCTTTGGGAAACCGTCATGGTCCTGAATCAATTCTCAACGCCTATCAACTCATTTTCGGTCGAGATGCTGCCGCACTGGACGCCGGAAGTGAAGAAGCTTCGGGCGAAATCGACTACTCTTCTTATAAGTTTCCGACGTTTTATACGCCATGGGCGTATTTCAATTGGTGGGGGCGAAGAGGAAAATCCAAACTCAAATTTTTAACTCACTCAGCTAACAAAACGGATGCTTCTGGACATCCCTTACGTGTAACTCTTTCTGGACGTCCTATACGCGTAACTCTAAAAGATGGAACCACTGTAGAAGGAACGTTTAAAGATGCAGGAATTCGGGTCGCCTATGCCATGTCACCTGGGGACGATAGCGCGCCCTGGTGGTATCAATTTGAGGTCTTTGAGCATAAGCCGGACGGAAGTTTGGGTGAGGTTAGAGTGTTCAAACAAGGTGAGTTTTCCGACATCGAGTTCGGTCCTCGACTCATTCCAGAGAACGCCATCAATTATTCAAGCGTTGTATTTCCCGAAAAGAAGCAATTGCTCGAAATCCTTCATAGAAGGGCCTCTGGCGTCGGCCATTTCTGGATTGCCATGGCCAAGGCATTTTTCCTCGAAGAACAAGGAGAGGGTTTAAACCTTAAAGGAAGGCCTGTAAGGCTGACGTCCCTCAATGGTGGATACATGATTGAAGGAACGTTCGACAGCCTCTTAATGGAAAAACCGGATAAAGGTAGAAAACCACGGCAGATCATTCGCATCTATGACCGCAACCCCGATGGCAGCCAGGGTAATATTCGAGATTACTACGTAGATCGTTTCAACAATCTCGAACTCGGACCTGCCCCTTCGGGCAGCTAATTTAGGCCGCCAATCGCGGGAAGAGCGGACTCGGCTTTTGCGTCTCGAATTTTTCGAGTTGACCGGGCTTGGGAGTCGATTGGCTTATGAGAAATTGAGATTTTTAAATCTTATATTAGACCTACTTCTGTACAGAAATCCGTGAATGGCAGAACGCGCCCTTCGGTCGGATAGCGTCGGGCGTCCCCTGATTTAAGGCTCCAAAATAGCGAACCATGTGCGTCCCTTTTAGCGGTACTTGCAGACTCAAGAGCGCCAAAAAAGTTAAGGCATCATAACCAGCTACAACAGTCCTCCGTCCATCGAATTTCTTGGTGCTTAGAACATTGACTCGCCCTGTGGTCGCATCATACGTGACTCTTTCCAGTGAAATGGCTGGCCTAGCCATATAGCGAACCAGACGTCGAAGCCGTGAGTATTCTCCTTTATTGATTCGAACGGACGTATCAACGGAAAATCCGGTGTAGTCCCACTCCAGGATTTCGTCGCGAAATTCTTCGCTCAGTTTCTTATCTTTCACGAGCGCGTTCATCACCTTTCGTGCAAAGAGGCGATTGAGAGCTTCGCGCTCAAGCTGTGGGTCGAACTTAAGGGAATGGAAACGACCTTCGTCGTCAAAAGCTCCCTCGGTCACTAAGGCATGAACATGCGGATGCGGATCTAATCGGTCAGCAAACAGTTGAGGCAACATAACCAAACCGGCGTTTACGTTTTTCTGCTTAAGGCCCCATTGAAAGAAGGCTGCAGAAAATCGTATTTTTTGGACGCGGGCTCCTTCTGCCCCGGTCCCCGAAGAATCCCGCGTCCAAGAGGAAATTTAAGTCTGAGGCCGTCAGATTTGGTTTCAGGCCCTCCGGTTTTGTAGAAGCATGGCCTGGTTGGACTGCAAGCCACATGACAAGCCGCCGACACGCAAGGTGTGGCGGCGGGTTGGCAGGGGGCTTGCTTTTGTCTGCAAACGGCATGACACCCGTTAGGGTGGCGGGACGTTTGCTTTGGCTGCAAAGGGCGTGACGGAGGAACGACGGCGCGGCCTTTGCTCGTGACTCTCACCTGAGCATTTTTCGCCATTTCCACTTTCCAAAACGTCGAGCTAAGTTCCAACAGCCCCGCCATAAAGAAACACCCGCCCTAGGCGGGTATTTTTTTAGGGTCGGGAGATCCTAAAAAAGAAGGAACCGGCCGGGAACCCACTATGTGGGTGGACGGGTTCTCACCTTCAGGATCTATGAACGAGAGTCCATGAATCCCTCACCGGCCGCTACGAATCGACCTTCTTCGGAAAACGAGCGTCATCAATAAAACGATCAAGCCCAGCGCACTCGAATTTCCATTGGCCTGACAACCACCACTCACCGTTGCGCCCCCAGTTTCACTTCCAGATTGGGTCGTTGTCCCCGAAGGGCCGGAATCGCCGTCATTCACTAAATCATCCGAAAAACCAAATCCCGGTCCCTGAGGGTTATCAGCACCCACATCCGGAACCACCGTCTCCACATCAGAGAACTCTGAGCTATTATGCTGAAAACTTGCTTCTAAAAGAGTTTCGCCCGTGATGCTCAAGGAACCTGCATTGATCGTATCACCACCATATATTACAGAAATGGAATACGGGTTCCCCGATTCTCGATCATGTGTACCCGAACTTCTCAAATCTCCTGATTCACTGTATTCGGTTAAACGAAGCGTAACTTCTCCCGAAGCGTCCGTTACGCCCTCCACCGTTCCCGCCGACGAAACCGCTCTAACCGTTGCGTTTACTGCAGGTCCACCCGATGCATTTTTTATCAACCCTCTTAAGTACCATTGCTTCGTGAGATCATACGTAGCCTCGGAATTATTGGCGGTGAAATAATAGTCATCCGAATCAAAACCATCTACGAAGTGATTGTTGACCAACATGAGCCCTGGAACATCCCCCGAATAATAACCTAATCTCAGGGCCGACTCTGGGTGATTCGGCGTATAAAAAGAATTGGCCAAACGAACGAAATAATTGTTTTCGAACCACATATAGTCCGCATGCCCATAGGGACTCGCGATCCAAGCTGCTTTGTCATTGGTTTCAATGACATTGTTATGAAACAGAAGGTTGTCAGTTGCGTTGTTGGTTGCACCCCCGAGATACAAAGCAAATGTCGGCGCTTGATCATTATTGTTATCTTTTATGACTTGGAAATAGTTATTAAAAATGCGGTTATTCACTCCCGAAGCTGAATAGAAAATACCGGTTGCAATTGGCATACAATTTTCCCAGTTTGTATCGTACGAGTGACCTTCGATATAAAATGAATTGTCGTAGACCCAGTTGTCGTAATTGGTTTCTGCGCCATAATCATTCATTCGAATGGCATTCGTCGAGTAATCCTCATTAATGTATTCAACATTGCATGTCGCTGTTCGAACGTAGAAGACATTTCCATGGATCTTATACCCGTGCCCCACATAGGTCAGAATTCCACTTCCTTCGATGGGATCAAAAATATTGTCGTAAATTTCCGGATTTTCCGCACCACTATGAATGATTGCGTAATGGTTCGTGGCCTGAGCATTGTTTCGAATATAGTTGTTGTAGACTTTCGTGTTTGTTCCACGAAGGCGAATGACGCCTTGTCCTCCGATGGCATTGTTGTGATGAAATTCACCACCACCTAAGATCACGTTTTCTTCATCGCTATTTTCGCGAGAAAAATACCAAGGCATATTCACAATCAAATTATTGTGATGAATCTCTCCTGCAGAACTGATGCTATGAGACTTCAAACCATTGGCTACAATTTCCAAGTTGTGAAATTGACCGCGCGTTGTACCAAGAGTCCGAATTCCGTAAGAAATTTGATTTTCATGTGCGGCTTCGATTCGACCGTTTCTCACTTCTAAATGGTTATATCGGTCGGGTCCCGAATAATCTCCAGAAGGAGGAATACTCAGACCAGATAAATTTTGAACGATCGGATCTTGGTTTGAATTGCTATCGCTCAAGGACCAACTCGTTAAAACTGCGACCCCGTAGTCCCCAATGGGAACAATTCCTGTGCGATCAATATATGCATAATCACTCGTTTGAATTCTTAAGCGATAATTCCCGGAACCGGTCGAATCGAACCGACATGCCAAGGACTGACCTCGAAAGAAGGGAGTTTCACCATCTTCCGCCCGACTTTTTCGCTCGGAACACATCACATTTCCGGACTCATCCAAGACTTCCATTGATATGAAGTCACCGCTACTTCGCGCGGCTCTTCCAACCGTCATATACCCGCGATACGCCCTAGCTTCCGGCAAACTGATCAGCGATGATTCCAGCGTTACGGCATTCTCTGCATACAACACGGAATCCCCGCTCATGGGTTGCCAATAAGCCGTGTCCCTCGGAACGACGGAACCCGAAACAACGGTCCAACCATCAGGCGTATTTCCAGTCCATGATTCAAAGCTGTTATTCGGAATGGATTCGTAATTCGCAGCGCTATAGCGCATCGTATATCCGTTTAAATCAAACGTCGTTGTGGATTCGACATCTGGATTTCCATCTTCCAAACCGAAAACCGTACATGTTTTTTCGCAATCGATATCCCCCATTAATAAAAAGAAGTGATCTTCATTCGAGAGATTCCGAAAAAAATACACCCCATGTGTCGAATCATATTCATAACCCGGACCATTTTGACCCGGATGAACTTCCACACAATTGGCTGGCATTCCCGAGTCGCTACAGGTTTGGCCCGTAACAAAATCCAAAGGGGCCACAGAGTCTCCAGCTCTTTCTTGTCCTGAAGACGGTCCGCAAGAGCAAACGACAAAAACGAATATGAATACTTGCAGTTTATTTTTCATCCGTTGATCACCCCTCATCATCAAAAAACATCGCAACTCTAATGCCACACGTACACGTCATTTTTTAACGTATTTTCAACATGTTAGAAGATTTCACAGCAATATTGCTATGAAATTTTTTCAACGGATCTCTTACTACGCAAGTTTTTCATAAGGAGACAGGTCAAATGCTGCCGTCGTGCATTGCTTTTTTGTGGTGGGATTTAGCGTGATTTCTTGGCATGTACGACGTAACCCACACGGCCAATTCATCTTGACTTCGGAAAGTGTCCACAGAATTCTAAACTTCCTTTACTGAGATCTAAACTTAAAAAACAACACTCAACTCCTTCTGCAAACAAAGGGTGGCCGCTAAAAGGCCACCCTTTTTTGCTTTTTCGTCAAACGTCGTCCCGTGAACACGGCCATTCTCTCTTGCCATGCCCTGTGCTACCCTGACCCTCCATGAAAGAATCGGCCTTTCGCGTTCGCACCACCCTCCTTTCCCAAAGGCCCCATTCCGCAAGTTTTTCAGTGGTCCTCCTGACCGTGGCATTGATGTGTTCGATTTCTGGAATCTACTGGGAAAAGGTTACCCACATTTACCCACTTCTTGCGGCCACGCCTCTTCAGGTATTTGAACTTCAAGAGTATTGGCGTCTCTTGACCACCATTTTTGTCCATGGTGACATCAAACATTTGGTCTCCAACGTTCTTCCCTTTAGCCTCTTTGCCTATTTCCTCTACGGCTATTTTGGGTTTCGTGTATTTCCGGTTCAAGCTTTTCTGTTGGGGGCTTTGGTGAACCTGATTTCCCTCTATACCTACCCTTCCTCAACGACCCTCATCGGCGCATCTGGAGTGGTTTATCTAATCGGAGCCTTTTGGCTCACCATGTATGTTCTTCTCCATCGGCGCTATTCCCTGCGTAACCGCATGGTTCGCAGTTTTGGATTCGCTCTACTTCTCTTCTTCCCCCGAAGTTATGAACTGCATGTCAGTTATCGAACCCACGCCATCGGTTTTGGATTGGGGATCGCCTGGGCTCTCGCCTACTATTTTAGAAATAAGCAAAAACTCCGAGCTGCCGAAATTGTGGAAGCGTTTCAGGATGAAGAGTGGGAACGGATTGAGCACTAGAACGTCACCCAAGTTTTGAAGTATAATAGGCGAACCTCACCGATGTTTTTTCCTCTTCATATTTTTCTTTCTCTTCTTCTTGCCACAGGTCTTCTCTTCCCAGCCTGTTCATCTCAAATTCCCGGCTCCAATCTGGATGAAAACCAAGACGAAGAGCAAATCCAAGAAAACCAAGACGAAAATTCATTCGAAGATGAAGAAACGGGAGATTTGCAAGAAGGCATTTCCTTCACTACGCAACGAAGTGAAGGAGGCTTTGGCAGCCAAGGCCCAACCTTGATCGTATTGGATTCGTTTGAGCAAGGTTCAAACGGAGATCCGGTTGTCAGCCCGGATGTCGGAGCTTATGGCTACGCCGAAGCCTTCTATTCCTCCAATGCCCCGAAAGTGGGTCAATTGTCTGCGTGTTCCTTTCCTACTTCTTCGGATCAATACAAAGTTCTTGAAGTCGAAGCCAACATCGAAAGTGGAAAATGGCTCTATTTTTCGGCTTGGCTCCGCTCCACTGGAGGCGTCGGAGGACAGAAAAAAATCTTTGAACTCTGGGGGTCCCCCTATACTGGGAATTATGCACCCGGATTCGGCTCCGCCGATGGGTATTCCTACATTGCTCGGGAAGACTCGTCTTACTTCCTTCAAACCTATTATCCTTCGGGTTCAGTCGATCAATCCGGTGGAACTTGGCAATATTGGGAAATCATTGCTCACATGAACTCTTCGGGAGGAGTCGAGGATGGATCGCTTAAGATCTCCGTCGATGACATCGCCATTTTTCAACATGAAAACATTAATGTCCGGCGGGATACGGAACGAATTTGGGGTTCTCTTTATTGGATGGACGGCCACACCAATCCTTCCGACGATGAATATGTCGTGTATTGCACAGACGAGATCTACGCTTCTCGGGGGGTACAGCGAGTGGTATTGGCAGCCTCATCAAACCCTGAAGATATTCGGCGCGTTCCTCAACAGATCGAAAGCTGGAGCGATCAAAGCATCACATACCTCCCCCGACGTGGCGCACTAGAATCAGACACCGTTTTTGAGCTTGTCTATGATGCCTCCAACACCTTGGTAAAAACCACAGAACGACATTTTTAGCCGGTCATTGCATTTGGTTTTTGCATAGGCTATGAGCTTCTCGCAAAAGGAAAAAGGAGCGAATCCATGGACAGCGTCACATTGTCATTGTTATTTACGGCCATATCCCTGGGATTCATCCACACCCTTCTTGGTCCCGATCATTATGTCCCCTTCATCGCCCTCGCAAAATCGAACGGGTGGTCGCTAAAAAAGACTTTATTGATTTCTTCCGTCTGTGGCATCGCACATTGTCTCTCTTCGGTTGTCATCGGTTTTTTGGGAATTGGTTTGGGCATTGCCGTGGGTCAACTGGAACTGATTGAGGGATATCGAGGAGACCTTGCAAGCTACCTCATGATTGCCTTTGGTCTGGCGTATTTTTTCTGGGCTCTTCGGCGTTTTCTCAAAAAACAAACCCATGTTCATTCTCATCAACATGGACACCAATGGCATTCTCATGAACACGCCCACAAACAAGACCATCTTCATGCACATGCGACTTCAAAGAAAACAACCAATCTATATTGGGGCATTTTCATCGTCTTTCTCTTTGGCCCCTGTGAACCGTTAATTCCTTTGCTAATGTACCCGGCGGCCCAATCAAGTGTCGTCCTCACCACATGGGTTGCGTTGACGTTTACCCTTACAACCGTTCTCACAATGCTCTTTGCGGTCAGCACCGGATATGCCGGATTAGGAAGTTTAAAATGGAAACGCCTCAGTCCCTACTCTGATTTGATGGCCTCTTCAGCCATCATCCTCTGTGGGGTTCTCATCATCTTGGGCTTGTAGATTCATTCTCCTCAACGCGCACTCGCTTCGTCGGCCTGAAGAAGGACCAAACCTGATGAGGTTCCGATAAACAACTGATTCGAATCATTTACCGACAAGCTCAGGACTCGCGAACTGGGTAAGATGTTTCGGTCTTGAAGCGGAGATTCAATTTGAACCTTCGTCCCTTGAGAACTCAAGCGATTCAGGCCTTCTTCAGTCCCGATCCAGAGTTTTCCATCAAGAGAAAAGGCCAAGGCATTGATTTGGTTGCTGAGCAAAGCCCCTCCAGAAGTCTCAACCGTAATTTCCTCAATGTCCAACCCTTCATCCTCTGGGAGAATTCGCATCAAGCCAAGAGACGTTCCAACCCATACGACATCATTCGCATCGATGGCCAAACTCAACACGGGGTAGTAGTCCAATGTCGAAGAAAACACATACTCATTTTCGAGTTTTTGCATGCGAAGAAGTCCCTCGTTTCTCGCAATCCATAAATCGCCCGCTTTGTCGAACGCCATTTTGATAATCACGTCTTCACTGACTCCCGCCGGAAATGGAACATTCTCAAAGCACGCTGCATCCACAGGGCCCGCCACTTGGCGATACAATTTTCGCTCTGAGCTAATCCAAAGTTCTCCACTCGGACTGATGGTCAACGACGAAATATTCTTCGAAGGAAGAGCGCAGCTTCCACCTTTATCCGCAACTTTGGTAAGCTCCGTGGATCCTCCACTCAAAAAACTTAATTTTGCGAGCCCCTCGTTCTGCGTCCCGATCCAGACTTCTTCGTCTGAAATAATTCCAACAGCTGTAACGGGTGAGGCAAAAAACGCATCTTTTTTCTCGGTGAAATTTTCAAAAGCAACGCCCTCATCAGATGAAAATGCTAGACGACTCAGACCTCCTTCTGTCTGAACGAAAAGATCCTGAGAAGCTCCCTGTTGGAGAAGTCTGATTTCCCCTCCTAATAGGCCTTCAGAAGGAACGTAGTTCTTTACATTTTGTGCTTGGGAGGCTTCCTGAAAGGCCATTCCTGCCCGTGTCCCAATCCACAATCCCCGGTCAACCCCATGCGCAAGTGCCGTAATTCGATTGCTGGGAAGAGGAACGCTCTCCTCATCGTTCGCCAATACATTTACTTCGAGCTCATCGCCACCCAACAAATGGACTTCCACCAAACCATTGGATGTTCCCACATAGAGAGAGTCCTCGTCGATCACGTCAATGTCATAGATCCACTGTCCCAACAAAACATGATGTTTTGTATAGTCATGAATCTTTCCGTTTTGGAAATACCGATAGAGCCCCTTTTTAGTGCCAACCCATAGACCTTGACTGGTATCGTTCTTCAACACGGTGATCACCTCAGGAAAAACCGTCAACGTCTCGAGGTCTTTTTGAAAATGAACCAGACCTTCATCGGTTCCCACCCAAGCTTTCGAAGACCCATCCGCTTCCATGGCAAGAACAGAACGTTTTTGGGAATAAGACTTAATCAGTGGGGTTTCGCCAAGAAACTCAACATGAAAAAGTTTTTGATTAGAAGAGGCCCAAAATCCCCCAAAGCCATCCTCACGAAGAAGGGAGATGCTTTCTCCTTGCAAGAAGTTATGGACTTCTGGTTCCTGTGAAGAATGAAACTGCACGCGATCCAAACCATTTTGAGTTCCAACCCAAAGGTCTTGAGTATGGGCATCCAAAGTCAGCAGAGTTTGAATGCTTTGATCGGACAATTCGTGTTCTCGCGTATATCTTAGAGGAAGAGGCATTTCCTCCAGAGGTTTTGAGAGGTCCTCTGGCAAGATTCGATAGAGTCCATATCGATCTCCCACAAAAAGTCCCAAAGGGGAAACCTGTAAGGCTTGAATATTCATTGGAAACGGAGGCCACCAAGAAAAAACGGTTTCGTGTGTGGTGTTGGGAGAACCCAGTCCGGCAATTTCAAATCCCGGTCCGTTCGTCCACATTTCGATCTCATCTTCCAATTCAGCACCAAACAAAAAACCTTTAAAGGATCCATCCGGCCCCAACTCAAAATCGCAAAAGACTTCCGAGGTTCTGGAAAGGTTCTGCGCACAGATCTCATTAACTCCCTGTTCAACCCGTGCCGCTCCATCTAGACCGACAATCAACGCGCCCCCCTCCACACTTTGGGCAAATACGAGCTGCGCATTTAATGGAGAGGCATAAATGGGAGGCAAATCTCCCAATCCTGAACTTTCATCTCGTTGGGTCTCGGATAACAACGAATGATCGGCTTCGGTCGGCGAGGAAAGCTCCGAGGCACATCCCACAAAGAGAAATAATGTAACCAATCCTAAAAAGAAAACTTTGAAGAGGCCGCATGTTTTCATGATGGAAAGGCAAAGAGCAGCCTCTATGCCAGAAATTACGCTCCAAATGCCTTCAAAAAAAATATGTATTTTTAGATATTTAGACTTAGATCCAGGGTTTGCGAAGCGGAGAAAAATGGCGCAAGTGGAACTCGAATGAGAGAAAGGGAGAACAAAAGTTTTTGGTTCCTACAAAAAATTCCCCGTTTGACGCGCGAGGTCATCAAAAACAACTCAATGCCCTGTTTTGATTGCAATATCCACAGAATTTCATGTGAAGCCAAGCGGAACGTTTGTTCTGTTTTATCCGGAACCTTTCTTACTGTTTTGCTCTTTTTTGAAGCTCTTAGAAACCTAACCCCCTAATTTATGGAGAAAATTTTTACCCAAAAAAATGGCACGTCCGCTGCACTTCCTCCGACATCATGAGAAACCGCCTCAACCATGAAAGAAGCCAGAATAAAGATGGCGTGTTCCGACACTGTATTCTTCTTTTTGGCGTCTTATTTATGGTTTCCGCCTGCGGCAATCCCATGACTTCTTCGGACTCCCGTTCCCATGGAGAAGAAACTCGTGAACTCAACCCAATTTCCGGGTCCGACGAAGTCACCGAACAAGCTTCGGGAAACTGCCTTCCCGACACGATTTGTGTTCCCTTAGACTACCCCACGATCCAAGAAGCAGTAGACATGGCCGTGGATGGGGAAACGGTCCTCATCGTAGAAGCCGGGGAATACCACGAGAATCTTGAACTTTTGGGCTTAGACAATTTTACGTTAAAGAAAGATGTGGGAGTCGGAGAGGTCACCATTGTTGCGCAAGACCCAGGATCTCCAGCCATCTATGTCCTTTCCGGGTCGAACATCACAATTGAGGGCCTTTCCATCACCGGAACGTCGCAAATTCCTCCCAACCGTCCACCCAAAGGAGGAATTTACATTCTTTCCAGCATTCCCGAACTGACCATTCGAAATTGTAAAATATTCGGAAATTCTTATGGAATCGTCCCCACCGTGAATACCACTCATTTGATGATCGAAGACAACATCATTGAAAACAATGGTGGAGGTGGAATCCACTACGTAAGCAATACGGGAAGTTTCTCCGGCAATGTCATTCGAAAAAATGTCTTTCGAAGCAACTATGCCAATGCCATTTACTTTCCTGGCGACACCGACAACTCCGGGTTAACAATTGAAGAAAATCAATTTTTTGAACATGGTGAAATCAGCGGTTACAACGTTCCCAGAAGTACGATTTACCTGAGTGGGCCCAACCATATGATTCGAGACAACTCCTTTGAAAATGATTACCGCGCCATTCTTTCGGGCGGAAATGTCGAGAACACCTCGATTCTGGACAATCAAATGGGGATCTCAGATACTTCCAATGAGAACTATGGGCTCGAAGGAATCACCTGGTCTGGTTTAAACTCAACCATTTCTAACAACCGAATCGCTGGCTTTAGCGTTGCCGTGCACCTTGAAGAGGACTCTGAAAACAACGAGGTTAGAAGCAATAGGATTTGTGGAAGCCGTGTGGGTGTCCAAGATGAAGGAAACGAAAATACGGTCCTGAATATCCTTGGATGTAAACCGGTAACCCACTACATTCCCACCATTGCAATGCCCGAAGGGTTTGATCGTTAAGCGTTCCATTCGCCATAAACCTCTGTTTAGGGGTAACATGAAGCGAAGTGAATTGTCCGTCCTGTAAAAAAGCGATTCCATTGGCAGGGATCCAGTTTTGCCCCTATTGCAGCAATCGTCTTGTCGCCCCCCGAGAAGAACGACGCAAAGCCATCGTTATTTTCGCAGACATTGCCGGATTCACGGCTCTCGGGGAAAGTATGGACCCGGACGATCTACGCGACTTGATCGACCAAATCATGAAACGGTTTGTTACGGTCATTCAAACCCAAGGCGGACTCGTGGACAAGATCATTGGAGATTGCGTCATGTTTCTCTTCGGAACGGAACACGCCACTTCGGATGATCCCATTCATGCCATCGAAGCCGTTGAAAACATCCAACATGAATTAAAAATTTTCAATCAAGAAAACCAACTGAATCTCTCCCTACACGTAGGCATCGCTTTTGGAACAGTTTCGGTTGGGTTGGTGGGCCAAAACGTGACGGTCATGGGAGACACGGTAAACCTCGCACAACGCCTGGAGGGTGTGGCCAAACTTGATGAGGTCTTGGTTTCAGATGCTTTCGTGGAACTTCTGGGAGCCGCCTATCGGTTTGAACGTCTAGACCCCATCTCATTGAAGGGAAAGCGAGTTCCGGTGGCTCCTTACCGATACATTGGCAAAGCCTCCTCCGAGAATAAAACCATTCCCTTTATCGGAAGACAGGAAGAGCTTGAGCAAACGGTCAAAACCATCCAGGAGCATTTTTCTACACCAGGAGTTGGCAACATATTGGTTTTGGGCTCTGCGGGCATGGGAAAAACCAAGTTCATCGACCAAATTTGTCGCTCCCTTCCTAGTGAAAAAGCCACTCGCCTGAGTGTCTACTTTGAAGAAGGCGGAAAAAACTATCAACTCCCCTTCTTGACCATGCTCAAGGCCATTTTTTCCAATCAGAATTGGAAACAACTGGAAGGATTGATTCTCCCGCGAATGATGTTTTCTCAGTCATCAGCTCGGGAAAACATGGGATATGAACAATTTGAAGAACTCCTCTTGCAGGTCCTGGGAGAGATTGCTCGTGAGCAAAATATCCTTCTTATCTGTGAAAACATTCATCGCGCAGACACCTCTTCCCTCCATCTACTAAAATCCCTGCGAAAAAATTTGAAAGACGCGCACATTTTTGTCTTGGCCAGCAGTAGACGATCTTTTTCAGAATCCGACTTCCCGAATACCTTGGAACTTTCCCCGCTCAAGAAAAATGAAAGCCGAAGTTTATTCGATGAGATTACGAAAGACGACTCGTCCACAGATGAAACCTGTCTTCTGGCGATCGAAAAATGTGCGGGCAATCCACTTTTTCTAACCGAACTTGCAAAAGGCGTAAAAGAGAACTTACCCGCCGACAAACTTTTTTCAGGAAGAATCGATCTTCTATTGGCGGCTTCTTTGGACGCCTTACCCAACGAAACACAGGAACTCATCAAACAAGCGTCCATTTTCGGTTCTCGGATTCCACTTTCCCATTTGGCCAAGCTCTCGGGAAAATCACCAGAAACCGTCTTGGAAGACTTGGTTCCCCTGACCACGTTTCATTTCGTTTCGAACAAGGAAATGTTTGTTTTTCGAAACGACCTAATGCGTGAAACCGCCTATGAACGAATCAATCTTCAAACACGTCGCTCATTGCATCAAGCACTCGCAGAGTTATTGGTCGACGCCAAAGCCCTCCCAGAAGAGATTGCCTTTCATTTTCTCCACAGCGATCGACACCGAGAGGCTTTACGTACTAGTCTGGAAGCCGGAAAACGTCTTTCTCGACTGCCACAACAAGAGGAAGCCTTAAGTTTTTTGCACCATGCCCAAAAACTGGCAAGGAAGTTACAAGACATTCCATCCCTCATTGACGCAATGGAGTTACATTTCGAGGTAGAGTCGAGGAATCTGGGCACAGACAAGGCACGCTTACTTCTAAATTCTTATCGGGAAGACCCGCTTCTTCAGACCCATGGAACAACCCACAGTCGATTCTCCATGATGGAAGCTCGTTTTCTATTTCGACGACATCTGTACCAAGAGGCTCAAGACACATTCAAAAGTATTGAAAATATTGAACTCGATCCTTTCAACGAAGTGGAAAGAGAGTTGTTGAAGTATCGAATTTTAAATCATTTTCGAAAACGAAAAGAAGTCGTCCACCAAGCACTTTCGTTTCTTCGAAGAAAGTCTTTGGAGCCTTCCCAAAGGGGCAATTTTTATCTTCTCATTGGCTCAAATTGTTATATGGATCGCGAACTCCAACAAGCACAGGATTTTTATGAAAAGGCCTTGAAAGCATTTGAGAGTGTTCATGATGAGAGAGGCGTCCTTAAATCCTTGGCCAATAAGGGAAATGTCGCTCATGCTCAAGCCAACTACTCCATGGCCCGCGAATGTTTCATGGACTGCCTTCAAACAGCCATTCAGTTGGGAGATTTGGTCGTCTACAATGACATTCTCTATCGATTGGGACGGACCAACTTTGATCTCATGAGGTTTGAAGAAGCCATTCAGAACTATGACCAAATCATTTTGGCTCTTCGAAAAAGTGAATGGGGACATTTATACTATCGGGTCGCTCTCGCAAAAGCGCACGCGCTATTCTTCCTCGGTGAAAGAGACTCTGGGAGGGTTCTCCTTGACGAGGCCAAAAGATACTTCCAAGAAGTAGAAGACTCTCGCTCCTTGGCCATCACCTACCAGGTGGAACTTCTCGACCTATTGGAAAACGAAGATCCCAGCAAATCTCTCGCACTTTCGGAAAAAATCCTCTCCATTCTCGCTGACGTTCCCGATTTTTTGCCTCAGGTTCATTTTTTTCGTGTTTTCGCGTTATGCAAGTTAGGGCAAAAGAAAGAAGCTCAAGAATACTTCGATACTTGCTCAGCAAACATAAAACACCAAAACACTTCAGACGAATTGACTGTGGCCTTCTTGCTAGCCAATGTCGCTCTGAATGACCCCCCGTTTTCAGAAAATATCGCGTCGATTATTACATTTCTCTCGGCCCGACTTGAACAGTTCTTTGTCCCCTTAGACTCTCTCCTCATTCAAACCGTTGTTGAAAACGAAAGCGATAAAAACTTTGAAACACGGATAACCAATTATTTTTCTCATCTGAGTCAATCCATTCCGGCTTCCTATAAGTCTACCTTTGAGCAAAAGCCTTCGACACAAAGACTCAAAAAATTGATTCCCGCTCTTGAACTTCCCCACCAAAATTAGAAAAAACCCAATGGCTATGTTCTAATGCACTTCAAGGAGAAACCATGAAACTTCGAAGCCTCTTCATTTCGCTTTTCATCATCTCATTGGCCAGCCCAGCTCTTGGCGACTTTTATTTCAGGCCGAGAGCCGGGGCCATTATTCCTGTAAACGACGGAGATGTTTCCTATACCTTGGGCGCGTCTCTGGGATATCAATGGACCTCCCTCTTGGCGACCGAGGTGAATTACTCACGAATATTGGGCTCCTCTGGAAATCCGGATGGAGATTTGATCCGGGGAGAAGCCATTCTTTCCTTTCCTCTGGTTCTCATCACCCCTTATGCTTCGGCCGGCATCGGACTGTCACATTATTCTCTCGGCCCCATCAATGATTGGGATCTGATGTACCTTCTTGGAGGAGGAGCGACATTCGATCTTCTGCCTCTCATTTCACTTGGAGTGGGAGTTAACTATGCATTTGTCCACAATCAACCGGATTTTTTCGAGCCGGTCATCATCGCTTCACTAAAATTTTAAGCGTTGAGCGAGGGCAACTCTGCCCCCTTGGGCGTTTCCTTTCGAAACGAACGTTCCAACAAATCGAACGTATAAATTCCGGAGCTGTGCCCGTCTGACCAAGCGATTTGAACTGCATATCGTCCGATCATCTTGAAGCTTCGAGGATGAACATCAAGCGGGACCTTCTTTTCCTCGAGAATCTTAGCTCCCGTCCATTCATCCACACATTCCGCGCAAGGACAAGCCAATCGCAAGTCGCGAGGCGCGATTCGCGTCTCCATGTGGTCTTTCCAAACCATGACGATTTGTCCATTTTCAAAACCAATTTTCTCAATGACTTCCTTTTCCTTCGAATGCCTGGCCACCATGGCAATCTGAGAAGCCAGCTCATCGGCCACCGAAGAAAAGGCACCGGCAGAACTGGGCAAGTTATCCCCTTCCAGATTCAAAACAGGATTCCCTTCATCTCCAGCCTGCACCAGTTTGGGATCAATGGGAATGCGTCCCAAAAATCTCAACATCAATTCGTTTGCGGTTCGTTCTCCTCCGCCTTGCTTAAAAATTTGGGTTTCCTCGTTGCAATGAGGACAAACGAAACCACTCATGTTTTCAACCACACCTAAGATGGGAACATTCACCTCATCAAACATTTTCAAACCACGCATGGTGACATTCACCGCCACTTCTTGAGGGGTCGTAACGACCACCGCGCCTGTGAGTGGGGCTGTCTGAGTTAGCGTGAGTTGAACGTCTCCGGTTCCAGGAGGAAGGTCAATGAGAAGATAATCCAACTCCCCCCACTCAACCTGGGCCAAAAAAGTTTGAATGAGCTTGGTTGCCATGGGTCCTCTCCAAATAACGGGGGAATCCTCGCCCGTTAAAAGTCCCATGGACATGAATTTGATTCCATACCGCTCAATCGGAAACAGTTTTTCACCCTGTCCGGTCGGAGAGTCTTTACTCGCAAGCATCTTGGGAACCGAAGGGCCATACACATCTGCATCCATCAATCCAACCTTGGCGCCGAGTTTGGCCAAAGCCATGGCCAGATTCACTGAGACGGTGGATTTCCCCACGCCACCTTTTCCACTCGAAATGGCCACCAGATTTTTGATGCCCCTTAGGTTTTCCATGGCATTTTTCGGCAGGGAAGAAGGGATCTCAACACGGAAGTCCAGTTGAAAGTCTTTAACCCAAGGAATGCCCTTAATCACCTCCTGGATTCGCGTACGGAGATCTCTTTGATAACTTTCCGAAGGCGAGGGAAGCACCAACTCCAGTTTGACCTTCCCTTCATTGATGGAGCAATTTCGAACATAGTCCAACTCCACAAGATCTTCTTGCAAGTAGGGATCCCGAACACATCGAAGGGAGCCAAAAACTTCCACTTCTTGAGGCGTGGGCTCGGAACTTTTCTTTCGACCAAACATATCTTTCTTCCTCCTGCACATGCTGCGCTAAACGTTTTCCACCCGCACGGGAAGGCAACCTACTCGCCTCGGTCAGTTTCCGCAATACCCTTTTCTGGATTCACGGGCTTTCTCGCGATATTATTTTATTTTTAAAATCAGCACGTTATGGACTTTTTTGCACAACAAGATCTTCGACGAAAGCGAACGCGCTTACTGTTCGCCCTCATGTCTTTTTCGGTCCTTCTTCTCATTTTTTTCGTCTACCTGGGATTGAACTTCCTACAACAACTCCAGTTTCCCCATTTTTTCTCCAACCATTCCAAGCCTTGGATTTGGTGGAATCCCCGGCTTTTCTTTGGAACCACCTTGGGAATTTTATGCGTGGTCGGATTCGGAACCTGGTTCAAACTCCGACAACTTCGTCGCGGGGGAAGGTATCTGGTTGAACGCCTGGAAGGAACTCCGGTTCACCCACCCTTTCGAAACGAAAAGGAACGAATACTTTGGAATGTTGTTGAAGAAATGTCCATCGCCTCGGGACTCCCCATGCCGGATGTGTTCATTTTGGAAGATGCCCCTGGAATCAACGCGTTTGCCGCTGGCTTGTCGATCTACGATTCCGCCATTGCGGTTTCAAAAGGCTCCCTTCGAATCCTCACAAGGGATGAGCTTCAAGCTTTGGTCGCGCATGAATTCAGTCATATCCTCAATGGAGACATGAAGATGAATGCCCGACTTTTGGGATGGCTTCATGGGATTCAATCTGTCGGGCTCCTCGGTTTGATTTTGCTTCGTGCTTCATCGTTTGGAAGGTTTCGGCGTTTAGATCCTCGTTCCTGGCTCATCGGCCCTTTCCTCATCGCATTGGGATCTCTGGGAGTCTTTTGTGGACGTCTAATCAAGCGAGCCATTTCTCGGGAACGGGAATATTTGGCTGATGCCGCTTCGGTCCAGTTCACTCGAAATCCTTCGGGGATCTTGGGACTCTTAAAAAAAATCGGGGGCTTTCGCTGGGGATCCCAAATCCGGCATCCGAACGTAGAGGAGATGAGTCATATGTATTTCAGCTCCGCTTTTCGACGCCTGGAAGGTTCTCTTCTCTCCACCCATCCGCCCCTCCTCGACCGAATTCGATCCATCGAACCGTCTTTTGACGGCCAATACCCTGAAATCGCAAAGGACGAAGCGCTCCCAGAGTTCCCGACAAAAATTTCTCGCCACTATTCAGCCATCGATTCGAACGTCGACTTTCTTACAACGATTACGCCCGAACACATCGCGTTCGCCGGCGCTTTTGTGGCGGAGCTTTCCCCCGAAACGCGAAAACAAACCCAAGAAGCTCATTTCGCCATGGCCCTTCCCTGTGCTCTCTTACTTGATGAGGAAGAGTCCATCCGAGCCCAACAAAAGAAAATCCTTCATGAGGAGTGGGGACATGACTTCCTTCAAAATGTGGACATCATGAAGAAGACTTATGATGGTTTATCGGAAAAGGGGAGACTTCCCCTCTTAACCCTTGCCCTTCCTTCGCTGAAAGCCTTGTCGGAAAAGAAGAAGAGCCAACTCATTCGAACGCTAAAGAAACTGGTGGATGCGGATGAAAAAATGTCTCTTTTTGAGTTCGTTCTGGGCAGGATGTTCAAAAATCATATTCTTCAAGGTGCCACACTTGATCGAACACCGATGATCCAATACATGGCCCTGCGCCCTCTTCTTACGGACTGTGCAAAGATCTTTTCTGTCTTGGCCCATGCTGGAGCGGAAGGCAATTCGAAGTTGGCTCAGAAAGCCTTTGAACGCGGTGTCCAAAGCCTCACGCGTTCTTCTCTCCCCTTTTTCAAAAAGGAAGAAGTCTCCTATTCCGCCCTCAACCGTATTTTAGATCGCCTGTTTAGAGCCTCTCCCATCCTCAAAAAACGAATTCTCAAATCCTGCTCCATCATCGTTTTTTTCGATCAGAAGGTAAGTGTCGATGAAGGCGAACTTTTGCGCGTGATCGCTGATTCCATGGGGACTCCCATGCCTCCGATTCTTGAGACTCCTCCCTTTAAAGACATATAAATTTCTTGGCAACGCCTTCCTTTTGCCTACAGTAGCGCCATGGATCTTTTTTCATCATTTACGTTGGCGTTCATTCCCCTTTTTGTGGCGATGGATGCCGTTGGGGTTCTTCCGATTTATGTCGCCTTGATCGAGGGCGAAGAAAAAAAATCCGTCAACCGAATTCTTCTTCAAGCGGTAACGACCGCCGTTGTGGTTGGCGTTCTTTTTCTATTTGTCGGCAAATTGGTTTTTTCGTTTCTGGGAATTACCGTCGGAGATTTCAAAGTTGCAGGAGGCTTAATTCTGCTCATTTTTGCCATCAACGATCTCCTTTTTGGAAACAAAAATCGACGCAAGCCTTCAGAGGCAATTGGCGTAGTTCCATTGGGTATGCCACTCATCGTTGGACCGGCTGTCTTGACGGCACTCATCATGCAAGTGGATATGGTAGGAACCTGGATTACGCTCTTGGCCTTTGGTGTGAATGTGATCTTTTCCTATCTGATCTTTCGAAGTTCAGACTTCATCGTCAAATGGATTGGAAAGGCCGGGACTCAAGGCGTTTCCAAGGTCGCCAATCTATTCCTAGCGGCGATTGGCGTCATGATCATCCGCATCGGCATCACGGAATTGATCGGGAATCTTCCTTAGTTTAGGGTTTTTTCAAAAGCGCATTGAACAAAATGCGCTCAACCTTAAAGCGATCTCCACGCTCTTTTTGTCCGGCCAACAAGGCTTGGTCGTAATACAAAGCCATGGCCTGAAGCTTTGAAAATCGCGCTAAGGAAGTAAAAGCAACGAGTTCCTGAGGCTCATTCCTGGGAATCGCCCACACTTTTCCGGACATCGAATCTCCAATAAAAAAACGATTCGCATAAAACTCTAGACCTAACAAAGACGAAAAATCCGGATGATGGGCAAACACCGAGACCTCATGGTCTCTGAGGGAATATTTCAAAACCGCCGCTTGCTTGGCGTTTGGCCATCCCCGAGTGTCCGTTGCCAAATACAAGTATTTCCCATCGGTCGACACATAAATGGCATTTGGACCACCATAACCCAAAGCCTCAAAATCTTTCTTTTGAAGAAGCTTTCGAAACTCACGTGTTTTTGGATCAAAAGACCATACAGTTCCCTGGCTTGATTCGCAGACATACGCTTTTCGATTCATCAAAGAAAACGTTACGTCATTGATAAAGCGAGTCTCTGGATCTGTTTCAAAAGGTACCTTAAAAATTTTTGGAGCTTTTTGGTTGTCATCTTTGGGTTTAAAGGCCTTCAATTCGTTTTCATCTGCGACATAGAGTTCAGCACGCCGAAGATCCCAGGCCAATCCCCGGGGATGTCGCAAACCATCGTAGAGAGGATACACATCATCCTTTACGATCTTCCAAATGAACCCCTGATTCTCTTCTTCATCGTAATCCGAAAGAAAATATTCCTTACTTCCAAAAGACTCAGCCCCTTGAGGAGAATGAACCACATCTGGAAACATAAATGGCTGCGCCTCTGCCTGCGCTCTTTCAGAAACTGCGTTCCGACTCGCACAGCTCATACATAACGACCCAACACAGAAAACAATTCCTACAATTTTTATGATGTTCATTCCCTTGACCTTCTTTTGCTCAACTTACCAACGATGATACGCAGGATGCCCCTCTTTTACGGCGACAAAAACGCCCCGGCAAGTGGCGCAAACCTTTCCATTCGCTTCCAACTCCCCTTCGACTGTGGCTCGACTTCCTTTTACCTCAACGGGCTTGGCCCTCAAATGGACTTCGCAACCCATGGGAGTGGGACGCATCATCTGAATCGTATATTCTGCGGTTACCGTACAAGGAGGGCTCTCTTGCTCCATCGACTTCATCAAATGAAACGCGGCCGTCCAGTTGCAATGACAATCCAAGAGGGTCCCAATAATGCCTCCACAAAGGACATTCTCAAAAGCATGATGATGCATTTCAGGCTGAAAAGAGGCAACCACCCACTCTCCCTCCACAAAACTCTTGATTTGAAGTCCTTTCTCGTTGGCCGCACCACAGCCAAAACACACACCTTTGGAACCATACTGATCTTGCAAACTAACTTTCTCACTCATGGATTTTTCTCCTTATGGATGAGCCCGGGACAATAGCACTCTCATGACTATCTTCAAATTCCACCAACCCTTTCGAGCCCCCATCATAATCCTTGGCTTCAATTTTCAGCTTGGCCCCACGCCCAAAAGCCGTACAGCTTTCGTTTAAATTCTCTTCCAGTCCCCGCCAAAACCGAATGAAGGGATTCGTTTTCCATTCGGTACCCACATCCGTTTCATCCATATGTCCGGGGAAAATCTTCGTTTCCGGAGGAAGTCCCATCAATGTCTCCATGATGGAGTGTCTCAAATCTTCATACGTCGTATGTCCCGGTCCGCATGTCCCCCCCACAGAACCTCGAAATAAAGTATCTCCAGTAAAGACGACTTGGTCCTGAACCAAAAACGCCGATTGTCCTGCCGTGTGACCGGGAAGATGCAAAACCTGAATCGAAAGGGAACCTATTTCAAAGATTTGTTTGTGATCGAACTCGACATCCACATCGGAGATTAAGTTTGCTTCTCTCTTGTGCGCTGCAATCGTACATTTCCACTCTGATTTCAGCTCCAAATTGTGCGCAATATGGTCATGATGATGGTGGGTACAAAAAATCGTTCGGACCTTAAGCCCCTGATCTTTCACAAAGTATAAAATCTCCTCCTTTGATCCTCCTGAGTCGATCAAAATGGCCTCGGATGCTGGCCCTGCCGCCACGATGAAGGAGTTCGATAACCAATGAGAGTTCATAAATCGCTCGATCAACATGAAAGCCAACCTATGCTCTTGGAGTTCTTCTGGTCAACAAAAGCTTCTTCAGGTAGACCAAAGACATGGAATATCGACGTCTTGGAAAATCGGGTCTTCGTTTGAGTGCGTTATCTTTTGGTTCTTGGGTGACCTTTAGCAATCAGATGGATGAAAAAAACGCCAAGGAATGCATGGCCATGGCCTACGACGCGGGAGTGAATTTCTTTGATAATGCCGAGGTTTATGCCGGTGGCGAATCGGAAGAAATCATGGGAAGTGTCCTGCAAAAAATGGGATGGGGACGTGATTCATTTTGCGTTTCCTCAAAGGTATTCTGGGGAGGCGAGAAACCCACCCAACGCGGGCTGAGTCGAAAACACATTGTGGATGCCTGCCATGCGGCTTTAAAGCGCTTGAACGTAGATTATTTGGATCTGTTCTTTTGCCATCGCCCAGACAAACATACGCCGACCGAAGAAACGGTCCGAGCCATGCACGACCTCATCCAGCAGGGAAAAATTCTTTATTGGGGGACTTCGGAGTGGTCAGCAGAACAGATTTTTGAGGCTCATGGCCTCGCCAGACAATACAACCTCACTCCCCCCACAATGGAACAACCCCAATACAATATGTTTTGCCGAAACAATGTCGAAGTCGAGCTGAATCGAGCGTGCAAGGAACTGGGACTGGGAACCACAATTTGGTCTCCCCTGGCTTCCGGGGTTCTTACGGGCAAATACAGCCAGGGAATTCCCGAGGACTCCCGAATGAACCTCGAAGGATATTCGTTTTTGAGAAAGCGCCTCGAATCTCCCGAAGGCAAATTGCAGATTGAACGAACGCAAGAGCTGAGTTCCTTTGCCGAAGAGCTGGGAACCAACATCACACAACTGGCCATTGCCTGGTGCTTAAAACACCCAAACGTGAGTACGGTGATTTTAGGAGCTTCTCGTCCTTCTCAATTGGAAGAAAACTTGAAATCCATTGAAACCTTGAGCCTCTTAAATGAAGAAGCCATGGGAAAGATCGAAGGCATTTTGAAGAACCAGCCTCAACCCAAAATCTATTTTGAATAGGCAGACGTTGGATCTAAAAAGATTCAACCAAAGACCAGCTCAAGAAACCGGGGAAGAAGTCTCGGGGTATCTTTCACATCCATCGAATAACGGGCAAGGGTTTCTTGAACCCCCTTTTCATCCATATTGACGGAGTACTCTTTCATATAGTGATTGAATCGATCCAAATTGGTCTTTTGGTCCAACTCTGGGTGAAATTGTGTGGCCCAAATGGGCTTTCCAGGAATTCGCAACGCTTGAAAAGGACATAAGTCACTGCTCACCAAGTTTGGAATTCCTCCCGGTTGTTCGATCGTTCGATCTTTGTGTCCCATGCACCCCAAAAACGTTTCAGGAAAGGCCTCAAAGAGAGGATCTTTCTTCCCTTCTTGCGTCAATTGCAAGGGATACACACCAACCTCCGTGGCATTTTCATCCCGGAAAATTCTTCCCCCCAAAGCCATCACCAAACACTGATAACCAAAACAAGAGGCAAACATCGGCGTTCCCCGACTCACGCTGGCGTTTAAAAATTCGATGAAATCAAAATAGAAAGGAAGATTTTCTTTGGACACATCGAACTCACCACTCCCTCCCACCATAATGGCATCCATGTATTTGATGTCTGATTTTTGTGGAGGGCCTTGGAGAAGATCGAACGAAATGATTTGATCCGATTCGAGACCTGTTTTTTCCACAAAGCACGCGAATTCATGCTCCTTCATCGGATCATTTAAATTTCGCGCCTGCAGCAATAATATCTTAACTCGCCTCAAACCCATCATTTATGCGACTCTTAGCCTACCATAGGCAGTCGAATTGGACAGGGAAAAACCGTCGCACAAACTTTCTCCCTGTGTCACACTACGCCCATGAAAATCACCACAATTCTGATGGCCGTGATTGCCCTATCGTTCAATATGAGCGTTTATGCAAAAACGCCCAAAAAATGAATTCGACGACTCAAAAATCCCAAACGAAAAAGAAAGGAACCAAGATGAGTCAAACGTATGAAGATGTCACCGAACTGAAAATGGAAGACTTAAAAGTGGGCAACGGAGAAGAAGCCGTTTCCGGAAAGAAAGTGGTTGTCCACTATACGGGTTGGCTCACCAACGGAACCAAATTCGACTCCTCGGTGGACCGTGGACAAACCTTTTCATTTCAGCTCGGAGCTGGCCAAGTCATTCAGGGTTGGGACAAAGGCGTCGCCGGAATGAAGGTGGGAGGAAAACGAAAGCTCATCATCCCCCCAGACATGGGCTACGGTGTTCGTGGGGCTGGCGGAGTCATCCCCCCCAATGCCACATTGGTCTTTGATGTAGAACTTCACGACGTCCAATAGTTCGTCTTACCAATTTTTTAAAAAAACTACGCAACGTGAACCGTTCACTTTGCGTAGTTTTTTATTCTTCTAAAACTTCTGTGGTCTGAAATTCTACGGAAAGTTTCTTGGTTTCCCCCTCGGAAAGATCGACCGTCTCAAAAACGGACTCATATCCATCGATTCGAAATTCGACCTTGTGCGTTCCAACATCGAATGACCGAGCTTCAATGGGCGTTCTCCCGACGCGTTTTCCATCCACCCAAACCACGGCTTCTGGCTTCGACAAGAAGGTCACCTTTCCCTGGGCAGAATCCAAGGCTCTGGCCTTTTGAGAACAACGATTCTGTTGGGAACTTAGGGAGTAGTCACAGAAGACGGCTTTGCCCTCTATAAATTGAAGCGAAAACTCCATTTGAGTCCCGGCCTCCTTGTTTTGGTATCGAATGAGATGTTCACCCGACGAAACACTCCGATCAGAGAGAGGCGTTAGCCCCAAGGATTTTCCATCCACAAACACCTCTACAGGCGTATCCGATTGAACACTTAAGGAGGATAGAGAAAAAGCGGAAAGAGAGATCCCCCAACAACCCAAAATGACCCCTAGGCATAATCGTTTCTTCATGACGAACGGTGTAACAGAAATCGGATTTCTGTCCAATCCACCCCCAAGCTTCCCGTTGGTATGGCGTTTGCTTATAGACCCCCTAAGAGCGACGAAAAGACGGAATGGAAAAACGAGAACATGTCCAAAATTCACACAATCCTTTGGGCATCTCGTTCGAGGAATTGGCCTCACATTCAGTCTCCTAAGAAGCCTTAAAGGGTGTGACTGAGAGCATATCGTCCCCCATCCGCCAAAAAATGTTCTCAGTCCCACCCGGCAAGGTTACTTCTCGGGCAACGAAATTTCGGTGTTTTTTTGATTTTTCGTTACTTCTTGAAAATCAAAACATCATGGTCCAGCCCTTGGGCAAAGACTCCCAAAACGAAGGTTTTTCTTTTCGCTGTGGGTCTCTCTTGTCCTCTTTTTGGGGCAAATCCAATTCCATCCCTCTCTGAAGCGGATCTTCGTCTAGAGGTGAAAATGGGGGACGTTTTTTGGGGTTTAAATACGGACGTAGCATGGGGACCTCCTCGGTTGGCATCCTTTCCAAGAAGAGCATCCGCCATGCCAAGCGCGATGGTTTTTTCTCATTTAATATCAGATAATTAGGCGTTTTTTCAAACCTCTCCCCTCCAAAAACAACGATTTTTCGTTGAAAGTACTCTCCACCTCGTATAGGCATGAACGTAGATACATTCAACCCCTTCACGAAAGGCTTTTTAATGCCCTTGGAAAAAGTGATGGATGCTCAAGTCAGTATTCAAAAAGAGTTGAACGCGATTACCCGTGAATTTCAGAGTTGTCCGTTGGTGGGAAGCGAACAGCGTTTTCAAAAGCTCTTTCAATACTCCAACGATGCCATCTTTCTCGTGGAGCCCTCTCAAAAGCGCATTTTGGACGCCAATCAAAAAGCCTGTTCCATGTTGGGGTATTCTCACTCCGAACTTCTGACCCTTCCCGTTTCGGCACTCCATTCCCACGAACAAGAGAAACTCGAGAAATTCATGCAAACGATTCTCTTGAATGGAAGTGGCAGCACGGATGCACTCACCTGCAGAACCAAATCCGGTCGCTTGCTGACGATCAGACTTTCCGCGTCGCTGACTCATTTCAACAACCAAACATGTCTTTTATCCCTCGTAAAAAACCGAACGGAAGAAGAACGCCTGGGTCGAGAAAATGAAGTCCTCCATCAAGACTTTCTTCATGAACTCGGCTTTGGTTCAATCATTGCGAATTCCGAAAATTTTAAGGCGGTTTTGGAAAAAGCCAAGCTGGTCGCGCCCACAGATGCCAATGTCCTAATCACAGGGGAGTCCGGAACCGGAAAGGAGCTGGTCGCAAGAGCCATACATGAACAAAGCATGAGAACGGGAAAGAATATGGTTCGCGTGAACTGCGCTTCGATTCCGCCTGAACTTTTTGAGAGTGAGTTCTTTGGCCATGTTCGTGGGGCTTTCACGGGAGCGGTGAAAGACCGTATGGGAAGATTCGAAGTAGCCGACAAAGGAACCTTGTTCCTGGACGAAGTTGGGGAGATTCCGCTGACCATCCAAGGAAAACTCCTTCGCGTGCTTCAGGATGGTCAGATTCAACGCGTGGGATCGGAACGAACCCATAAGGTAGACGTCCGGATCATTGCAGCCACAAACCGAAACATTGAACAAGAGGTCAAAAGAGGGAACTTCAGGAGAGATTTGTATTATCGACTGAGCGTTTTCCCCATTGAACTTCCTCCGTTGAGAGAACGCCCCGAAGACATTGATGCCCTGGCCAGACACTTCATTCAGAAATCTGCGCTTCGACTACGAAAACCAGAACCCCTTTTAACGCAACCTCAAATCGAGTGTTTGAAAGAATATCCCTGGCCGGGAAATGTTCGGGAGCTTCAAAACCTTTTTGAGCGAGCCATGATTTTGTATTCGGGTGAGGCAGAAACCTTGGATTTATGTACGGTGCTTCCCCAAGCCGGACTCGATGAAGAGAGTGAAACTCCTGGAAAAGACTGGAGTGCGTCACTCACCCTTTCGGACCTAAAACGCTTGGAAAAGGAAATCATTCAGAGAGAATTATATCGCGCAAAGGGACGCGTATATGGCCCCAAAGGCGCCGCCAAGGCACTCGGAATCAAGCCGACCACGTTGGTTTCTCGAATGAAGAAAATGAAACTCAACTGATCCTTCTCCCTATGCATTGGAGTATTGTTTTTCCAATTTTCTGCCCAATCGCTTATACGCTCGATGCGCTGAAACTTTTACGGCAGAGAGCCCCATACCCAATTCCTCTGCCACTTCTTTCATGGACCATCCTTCGAATTTTATCAAACGAATGATCCTTCTTTGTTTCTTATTCAAGTCGTTGAGTGCAACTTCAATTTCTCTTTCTTGTTCACGATCAGACTCCGGAGCTGCTGCCGCGAGATCATCCGGATCTAAGGCGGTATGTGGCCCTTCGTGCACAGATCGACGCCCTTGTTGGCGAACATAATCCACCACACGTCTCTGAGCGATGGCATACATCCAGGGAAGAAACGGACGGGCCGGATCATACGATTCCCGAGCCCGATGAATGGAAAGAAGAGCCTCCTGCAAAACATCATCTACCTCTTCAGGACGGTAGATTCTTTTTTTCAAATAGACACTTAAAAGCGCCTTCACCCGATCAAACAACTCATTGTAAGCATCCTCATCGCCTTCTTGGCCCTTAGCCATCAGAAACGATAACCTCGTACCCAGGTCGTAATTGGGCGTTCCTTCCGGAAAAATGTGACGCTTGCAAAACATGATACAGATCATATTTTAATGCTTCCTCGAAACAATCTCAATTGAAGATTTTATCAATGGTTCTGGTAAGTTAGAAACATGTCTGAAAAATTCATATCCAACCCCTTTGCCACGATGCCAGGATTCAATTGTTTCGCCTGTGGTTCCCACAATCGCCTGGGCCTGAAGTTGAAGTTTCTGGAAGATGGTCAAGGCGTCCGGACCTCGATCACCCCCCAAGATGAGTACAAAGGGTTTGCAGACATTCTTCATGGCGGCATTCAATCTACTTTGCTTGATGAGGTCATGTGGTGGGCAGCGTTCCAGGCCAAGAAGTTGGCCTGCTTAACTCAAAACCTCCAAATTGATTTTCGAGGGCCCATTCGCGTCCAAGAGCCTTTGAATGCCTATGCCAAGGTGACCAATTCGAGGGAATCGGGCTCAAACGGAAGGACAAATTATGGTTGGGGGCTCTCTTCTGGCAAAAGCCACCGGGACTTACTTCTTCCCATCCCGAAAGCTCTTGGCCCGAACCTTGAACATCCCCTCAAACGAAATTCCTTCTGAACTCCTGTCGTACACGCAGCCGTGATTAACCCAGTCAACCCATCCGGCCGGCAAGCAGCTCCGCAATGGGTTTGGTGGAATCAATTCGTGAAAGAATGATTTTGGCGATGGCCGTAATCGGAACGGCTAAAAACATTCCGACCATACCCCAAACCAATCCCCAAAAGAGCAAGAAGAACAACACGGTCACGGGATGAAGATCCATCCCCTCCCCCATCAATTTGGGCTCAATGATGTTCCCCACAAGCACTTGGATCGCCGCCGTTAAAATGAAAGCCACCCAAAACTCGCCTCCCAATCCAAACTGCAGAAGAATGACAGGAAGAGGGAGCAATGTAGCCACGATGGATCCAATGCTGGGAATGAAATTCAAGAGAAAAGCCACCACGCCAAACATCAAAGCCAAATCCACGCCTACGATTCCCAAAACAAGTCCCACCAAAAGTCCCGTCCCGGTCGAAACCAAGAATTTTGTGGCCACGTATCGCGAAATTTTGTTTTGAATTTCAGTCAGAAGAGCTGATTTAGGTTTGGTGCCATCGTGCCCCAACATCAAAAACAGGACGAACACGACGATCAATAAAAAGTTCCCTACAAAAGTTAGGACCCCGCCCGTAACACTCTTGGCCATCGAAAACAGGGGCATGTCCGCAATTCTTGAACGAATGGCACCTTTCTCGACAGGAAGCCCCCACCCACTCAACCAATTCATTCCCTTTTGAGAAAAAACCAAGACCTTTTCTTTGTACTCATTGATTCCCTGAACAAAAGAATCCAAGGAGGATGCAACCAGCAACACAAGAAGAGAGGAAAGAATGAGAAAGCTTAAGGCCGTCACTAAAAAGGAAAGCCATTTGGGAAGTCCAAGCCGCACCCGAAACCAGGTTACTACCGGAGCCACAACAAAAAAGCAGAAAATCGCAATGACCAAGGGAAGCATCACGGGCCTCGTATAAATGAGGGACGCCGTCATTGCGATCGCCGCAATCATCATCAACGCCCAGTGATTTAAGGTCTCTCGGGACTGTTTCATTCGATCCTCGCCAGTTTGAATGGATTTGATATACCTGGGTCATGCGGCTTGTTCACGTGACCTCTTTTTCCCTTCTTATCTTGATTGGCTTCCAAACGAAAGTCTGGGCCGAAGAAAAACCCTTTGCGTGTGCCATGAAGATTCAACCGGGTGAACCTGAAAACATTCCTTGTCGAGCAGATTCCGGAAACAAAGCTTTAAATGCCAAGGCGGTTGCTTTTGCCAGGCGGTTAAACGGGGCTTTTGGGATTCAGGCCAAAGTTTGCTTCTTGGATGATGACCCTCCCAATGCTTGGTCCCGAAACGATCAAAGCATTTTGCTCGGTCGAAACCTCATCCGCAAAGAATTTGAAGAGCATGGAAACATCGCGCTTTTTGGCATTTTGGCCCACGAATGGGCGCATCAATGGCAGTACTTGAACAAACCCGGAACAGTTATGGGAGGAACCTTGGCCGAACTCCAGGCCGATTGTGTCGCCGGATACCACCTGGGACAGTTTGGCCAAGTCACCGAAAATGAAGTTACGGCATTTACCAAGTCCTTGTTCCAGAAAGGCGACTATGCCTTCAACTCCCCTACCCACCATGGCACACCAGACACACGAATACGTGTCATGCTTTGGGGCTTCAAAAAAGGACAAGAAAAGAGGATCCGTGCACAAACCATTTTCCAAGGCTGTCTGGAACAAGCCAGAACACTCTCTGAAAACGAAAAGCGAGACTCTTCGCCCGTCAAGGCATTGAAAAAATAATCTGGATTTCTTGGCGGATTAAACCAAGCCCTTCCAACTATTGAGCATTTGGATGTAGTTGGCTCGCTCGTAGGCTCTTGGGTCGGAACATTTTTCCAGCCCCATGCTGCCTTGCATTTGCTTCAACGATTCATACTCATTTTCTTCCAACCACTTGGAAACGCCATCTTTCAGCCGAGTTAGATGCTCAGGACCTCGCGCCAACAGAGCGGAGACACATTGAACGGCATGAGCACCGGCCATGACCGCCTTGATCGCATCTTGTGCCGTGTGAACACCTCCTGTGACCGCCAAGTTGGCCTTCACGCGGCCAGACAAAATGGCCAACCAACGCAAACGGAGCAACAACTCGCTCGAAGTGGACAGGTGCAAGGTGTGATTGACTTCCAATTCCTCCAAATCGAAATCGGGTTGATAGAAACGATTGAACAACACCAATGCATCCGCGCCGGCTTCATCCAATTGCTTGGCGAAATGCGCCAAAGAGGAATAGAACGGAGACAGTTTCACAGCCACCGGAAGGCCAACGCCCTTCACCTTCTTTACGACTTCCAAGGCTTGTTTTTCTAAGCTTTGGCCATCTTGGTTTAAATCTGTTGCCAACATGTAAAGATTCAATTCGATGGCATCCGCGCCCGCCTCTTTCATAAGCTTTGCGTAATCCAACCAACCCGACACCGTCGATCCGTTCAGTGAACTAATCACCGGCACCTTCACGGCTTCCTTGATCTTTCGGATCTGATTCAAATAGTCCTCCGGACCAATTCGATACGCCGAAGCTTCCGGAAAGAAGGAACTCGCTTCACCCGAAATATGGTTATGAGCGTCCATATGATGCGTAGCTCCCAAGCCTTCACCAATGATTTGTTCCTCAAAAAGAGAGTTCATGACAATGGCGGCTGCACCTGCATCTTCCAGCTTCTTTACGTGATCCAGGTCTGTAGCCATTGGAGAAGCTCCTGGCATAAAGGGATGGGGCAACTCAAAACCAAGATAGTTTGTGGTTAAATCCATGATCTTCTCCTTCTAGTTGCTTTCTTTTGATTCTTCGGCCGTCGGATACGACAACGAGGCCATATGTTTATAAAGGGCGTAACGATTGCTCAAATTAATGCCGGCTTGTTTCACCAACTCTTTGAATCGTTTTGGATCCACTTTTTCCGCCATGCGGAAACGCGTTTCGTTCTGCATATACTCCATGGCCGAAATTCTCGGAGCCGGAGAGTCTAACTGCAGAGGCGCTTTTCCTTCTTTGATTCGACGGGGGTCGAAACGATAGAGAGGCCAAATTCCGGAGTCCACGGCCATCTTCTGTTGATTCGGTCCGAAGGACAAATCATAACCATGTGCAATGCAATGGCTGTAAGCAATAATCAAGGAAGGACCATCATAAGATTCCGCCTCCACAAATGCTTTCACAGTTTGAGCGTCTTTTGCGCCCATCGCTACTTGAGCGACATACACGTGACCATACGTCATGGCCATGGCACCCAAATCTTTCTTACCCAATTCTTTTCCGGCGCTCGCGAATTTCGCCACCGCGCCAATGGGCGTAGCTTTGGACTGTTGTCCACCCGTATTGGAGTAAACCTCGGTATCCATGACCAACACATTCACATCTCGACCGGAGGCCAGGACGTGATCCAAACCACCGTAACCGATGTCATAAGCCCAGCCATCACCGCCAAAGGCCCAAACAGACTTCTTGACCAAGTAGTCAGCCAAAATATTCAAACGCTTGGCTTCTGAACTGCTCTCTCCTCCAATTTTCTTTCGGAGAATTTCGACGCGTTCACGTTGGGCGGCAATGCCTTCTTCTGTGGATTGATCGGCAGAGATCATCGCTTGAACGAGTTCATCTCCAACTTTGCCTCCCATGGTTTGCAGGAGTTGTTGAGCTTGCTCTTTGTGAAAATCTACGGCCAACCGAAATCCCATGGCGAACTCGGCATTGTCTTCAAACAAAGAGTTAGACCAAGCGGGACCCCGACCATTGGCATCCTTTGCATAAGGTGTGGTCGGCAAGTTTCCTCCGTAAATCGAAGAACATCCCGTCGCATTTCCGATGAGGGCTCGATCTCCAAAAAGTTGAGAGACCAATTTCACATACGGGGTCTCACCACATCCAGCACACGCTCCAGAATACTCGAAGAGCGGCAACATGAATTGCGAACCTTTCACATCCAATTTCAATTTGGTTCGATCCACCTCGGGAAGACTTAAGAAGAAATCATAATTGGCAACTTCTTGATCCCGTACAGGAGGTTGAGGAACCATATTGAGCGCTTTATGTTTGGGATTGCTCTTGTCTTTTGCAGGGCAAACCATCACGCAAACTTTACATCCCGTACAATCTTCGGGAGCCACTTGAATCGTGAGTTTTTGATTCGGAAAGTCTTTCCCTCTAAAATCCACACTTTGGAAAGCTGTAGGAGCTTTCTCCAAAGCTGTCGGTTCGTAAATCTTGGAACGAATCGCAGCATGGGGGCAGGAAAGCACACATTTATTGCATTGAATGCAAATGCTGGCATCCCAAGCCGGAATATCCAACGCCAAATTTCGTTTTTCCCATTTGGTGGTTCCCGTGTCGTAGGTTCCATCCACAGGGAAAGCACTCACAGGAAGTAAATCCCCTTGATCCGACATCATCATCGAAGTGACCCGTTGCATGAAGTCCGGAGCTTCTTTGGGAACAATCGGAGGTCTGGGATCCACTTTTGGCAACTCCGAAGGAATGGTGGCCTCGAACATATGTTCCAAGCTCATGTCCACCGCAGCAAAGTTTCGTTTCACGACTTCCGCACCCCGTTTGGAATACGTTTTCTCAATGGCGTCTTTAATTTTCTGAATGGCCACATCCTTGGGAAGCACACCTGAAATCGCGAAGAAACAGGTTTGCATGATCGTGTTGATCCTCAAACCCATCCCGGCATCTTTGGCAACCTTGTACGCATCGATGACGTAAAACTTGAGTTCCTTTTCCTTGATCTGGGTTTGAATCTCCAACGGCAAATGAGCCCAAACTTCGTCCTTGCTATACGCCGTGTTCAATAAGAACGTTCCACCTTTTGTGGCCGTTTTGAGAACGTCCGTTTTCTCTAAGAAAACCGGTTGATGGCAGGCGACGAAGCTAGCTTTATTAACCAGATAAGTCGACTGGATGGGTCTCGGGCCAAAACGCAAATGGGACGTGGTCATGGCCCCAGATTTTTTGGAGTCATACACAAAGTATCCTTGGGCATAGAGATCTGTTCCCTCCCCAATGATTTTAATGGAGTTCTTGTTGGCTCCAACGGTTCCATCTGAACCCAAACCATAAAAGACGGCGCGAACCACATCGTCCGGCTCCACCGAAAAATCTGGATCATAATCCAACGAAAGCTTCGTTACGTCGTCTTGGATACCAATGGTGAAGTGGTTCTTGGGTTTATCTTTTCCGAGTTCATCAAAAACGCCTTTGACCATCGCCGGATTGAATTCTTTGGAAGACAAACCATAACGACCTCCACGAACCATCGGCATGGAATCTGTCGTCAACGTTCCCATTTCTTGGGCCTCTTGGAGAGCCGTCAACACATCCAAATAAAGAGGTTCGCCCAATGCACCGGGTTCTTTGGTTCGATCCAAAACCGAGATCTTCTTAACGGTTTTGGGAAGCGCTTTCAAAAACGCTTCACTATAGAAAGGACGATAAAGACGGATTTTAATCAAGCCAACTTTCTCACCCTTAGCCACCGCCCAGTCAATATACTCGTGAGCCGCTTCGGCTCCCGATCCCATCATCACAATGACTTTTTCGGCATCCGGTGCACCGACATAGTCAAAGAGGTGATATTGACGTCCCGTGATCTTGGCGAATTCATCCATCACCTTTTGCACGGCTTGAGGGCATTTATCATAAAATGTATTGCAGGCTTCCCGAGCTTGGAAAAAGGTATCGGGGTTTTGAGCGGTTCCTCGAAGGAGTGGTCGGTCCGGAGTCAGCGCCCGATCCCGATGTGCTTTGACCAACTCATCTTTGATCAATTCACGAAGTTGTTCATCCGGAATCTCTTGGATCTTGGACAATTCATGCGAAGAGCGAAAACCATCGAAGAAATGAAGGAAGGGCACGCGCGTTTCCAAGGTTGCAGCATGGCTGATGGCCGCCATATCATGAATCTCTTGAATGGATCCCGAAGCCGTCATCGCAAAACCGGTCTGGCGACAAGCCATGACATCCGAGTGATCTCCAAAAATGGACAAGGCGTGAGTGGCTACCGTCCGGGCAGAAACATGCATGCAGAACGAGGTCAATTCACCGGCAATTTTGTACATATTGGGAATCATCAAGAGCAAGCCTTGAGAAGCCGTGAAGGTCGTGGTTAAAGAACCGGCCTGCAAAGCTCCGTGGACAGCTCCAGAAGCTCCACCTTCGGATTGCATTTCCGTAATATCTGGAACAATTCCCCAAACATTGGGTTTCTTGTAGGTCGCCCAAGCATCTGAGAACTCTCCCATCGGGGAAGATGGGGTGATGGGGTAAATCGCAATGACTTCGCTCATGCGATAAGCGCTGGATGCAGCTGCTTCATTTCCGTCGATCGTGATAACTTTCTTCGTAGCCAATGGGCTATCCTCCTTAAATAGTGTCCGGCAAAAAACCGGACAAGAACCTATTCAATTTTTGCAAATAAACACTGACGCACATCAGAGTTCCTTTATTCGGACATATTTTCCGAAACCCTTCTACTCCTCTTGATCCCTCCCCTCAAGAAAGAACCCTTTCAAGTTACGCGGCGCAGAAACTCGACGCGCTTTGAGGTTTTTTTGGTGATGGGTGCTTTGTGATATAAGTCGAATCACTTCGGAGGAAATGCGTTCATGTTAAAACAGTTGTGGCTGATCATTCTTGGGGTTTCCGTATGTTATGTGGGAAATGTCCCCCAAACGCGTGCCGAAGACCTCATGGAAGCCGAAGACATTTACAAAATGCAATGCAAACGCTGTCACGGAGCCCAAGGGCAAGGAAATTCCAAGATGCTCCGATTTCTTCGCTTGCAGGACCGAGGACCAGAGGTGTTAAGCCTTTTGAAAGACGATGTAAAAAACATGAAGGATGAAGAAATCACACATGTTATTCTGGAGGGAAAAGGGAAGAAAATGAAACCCTTTAAAGACAAACTTTCGCGTCCCCAAGCCTCGGATCTCACGAAACTCATTCGAAAACTCCAGAAAGCCCCACAATAACCCAGGAGATTTGTGCCCAAACTCATTCACCGACGAACGTTTCTCAATCGCCTGTTGGGGGGGGCTGCACTTGCGTGGCTGGGAAGTGTTCTTTACCCCATCACGCGATACCTCTTTCCACCCCAAAAAGCCTTCCAATCGGAAACGCCGGCCAAGGTCGCCAAGGTTTCTCTGTTTCCCCGAAACAGCGGAAAGATTGTCAAATTTGGGAATAAACCGGCCCTCCTTCTTCGATCTCAAGAAGGGACATTCAAAGCCTTCACAGCCAAGTGCACACATTTGGATTGCTTGGTTCAATATCGTCCCGAAGATCAAAAAATCTGGTGTGCCTGTCACAACGGCGTCTTTGATCTCAATGGGAAAAACATTTCCGGCCCGCCTCCATCCCCTTTGGAGGAATACGCCGTAAGAATTGAGGGAGATGATGTCATCATCCAGCGGCAAAGTTAAAACGTGGTTGGAAGAACGTTACCCCCTCGCTCCTCTTCTCAAATGGGCCAAAGAAAAAACGGTTCCCGCAGGGCGATCCAGTCTTTGGTATTACTTCGGCGGTCTGGCTCTGTTTTTGTTCTCCCTCCAACTCATCACCGGCATCCTTCTCATGCTCTATTATAGAGCCGGAGTGGATACCGCTTTTGAAAGCGTTCACTTCATCACGACCAAAGTCCCGTTTGGTTGGCTGGTTCGTTCCGTTCATGCTTGGGCAGGAGACCTTCTGATTCTCACGGCCATTCTTCACATGTTCAGTGCTTTTTTCATGAGGGCTTATGAAAAACCCCGAGAGCTCACCTGGTTTACGGGCGTCTTTCTGCTTCTCATTTTGCTGGCCTTTGGTTTTAGCGGCTACCTATTGCCTTGGAATGAGCTTTCGTTTTTTGCGACAAAAGTCGGGACCGACATCCTTCGAGTGATTCCCTTCCTTGGAGACACCCTTGTAGAGCTCCTTCGAGGAGGTGAAGAGGTCGCCGGAGCGACCCTCCAACGATTTTATGCTGTGCACGTGATTGTTCTTCCCCTTCTTCTGCTCGGAATCATGGGGATTCACCTTCTCTTTGTTCAAATCCAAGGCATGCATGAGCCCAAAGACTGGGAAAATCAACCCGAAAAAAAGAAGACAATTCCTTTCTTCCCCCACTTTGTTTTGAGAGATGTTTTCCTTTGGTGCATCGTTTTGAATCTCTTGGCGATCTTGGCTTTTCTGTATCCTGCCCATTTGGGGATCAAAGCCGACGCGTTCACCCCCCCTCCGGCCGGAATTCGACCTGAGTGGTATTTTCTCTGGGCCTATCAAGTTCTCAAAATGCTTCCAGCTCACATGGGCTTTGTGGACGGCGAAACCTTAGGCGTATTTGGAATGTCTTTGGGATTTCTTCTCTGGTTACTGGTTCCGTGGATTGATTCCGAAAAACATCCGAAATGGAGCCGCTGGATCCAGGTTTTGGGCATTCTTCTTCTGGTCTTTTTAATCACGATGACAATTCTGGGGTATATCTTGCCATGAGGTGGCTCTTTTTCTTCGCAACTCTTTCTTTGAGCACTTCCGTTTTCGCAGAAGAGAACGCGTGCATCACCTGTCATGACCTCTTGGATGATGAAGCCGCTACGAAATGGTCTCAAAATATCCACGCGAAATCAGGAATGCATTGTGTGGATTGTCATGGAGGAGACCCTTCCCAAAACGACTTTGAACTCGCCAAAACGAAAGAAGCGGGCTTTGTCGGCATTCCCATGCCCCGAACCATCCCCACGCTCTGCGGAAGTTGCCATGCGAAAGAAGCCAAGCTCTTTCTCGAAAGTCCCATGGCCGAGCCTCTCATGACCAATCGCTACATGGCTTGCGTTAGCTGTCACACCGGACACCGCATTGAGACCTTAATCCAGGGAAAGGTCGGGCCGACGTGCAAAACCTGTCATTCAAACGGGGAGCCTGGTCTCGTGTTTGCGAAAACCTATGAAGCGTCCTTTTCAAATATCCAAAAGAAAAAGAAGGCTTTGGAAACAGCCATGACTGTGCATAAAGCTCGAGGAATGGATACTGAATCCATCGAACATGAGCTTGAGTTTGTAAACAATGCATTAAATCAAGCCCGCGTCACACTTCATTCCTTTGATTTTGTGCCCGTTCACGCTCACCTTTCCAAAGGTCTTCAGTTTTTGAAAAAAGCGGAAAAAGCGAATGAGCACCTCAGACAAAAGTACGAAAAGAGGAGAAGTGGTTTGATATTCAGCTCCATTCTTCTTCTCATGCTCACGATTTTACTTGGCTGGAAAATACGAACCCTCCCAACGAAGGAGAACCATCATGAATAATTGGTTTGCCCACCCCATTTTCCAAGAAAAAATTTACGAAGTTTCTCTCACCCATTGGATCTGGATCTTGGCGCTTTGGGCTCTGTTATCCGTAGGGTTCATTACGTTGGTTTGCCTCTTGAAACGAGGGTTCTCAAAGCGAACCCAATCTTCGGGTTTAGTCTTCGACGAACTTTTTTATCTTTTGACCACGAAAACCCATCGTTTTTTTCTAATTCCTCTCGCTCTGTTCATCACCTTTCTCGTCTTTGACGTGCCCCAAAAAGTTTTTCACCCCATAAAATTGTTTATGGTTCTGCTTTTCTTCATCCAAATCGGACAGTGGGCCTCGGCTCTCATCAAACTCGGAGGACAACGCGCGGCGAACCGAGGAACCTCTGGAGAAAGCATTCCCGAAACTACGATCAATGCCATCAGTTTCATTGCCAAACTGCTTTTGTGGACCTTCCTGCTTCTCCTAACCCTGGATAATTTTGGTGTCGACATCACTGCGCTGGTCACGGGATTAGGCATTGGAGGTATTGCCGTTGCCTTGGCGGTTCAAAATGTTTTGGGGGACCTTTTCGCTTACCTCTCCATCGCCATCGACCGACCGTTTGCTCTGGGAGATTTTCTCATTCTGGATCCTCAAATGGGAACGGTGGAAAAAATCGGTCTCAAAACGACCCGCATTCGAAGTTTGTCCGGGGAACAAATCATTGTTTCCAACAGCGACCTTCTCAACAGTCGGATTCGAAACTACAAGCGCATGAGCGAACGGCGCGTTTTGTTCAAAGTGGGCGTGATTTACCAAACCCCAAAAGAAAAATTAAACAAGATCCCTCAAATCTTAAAAGACGCCGTATCCCAACAAGAACGTGTGCGATTTGACCGTGCCCACTTCCAAAAATTTGGCGATTTCTCCTTGGATTTTGAAATTGTCTATTACGTCCTCGACCCGGACTACAATATCTACATGGACATTCAACAGGCCATCAACTTCGCCATTCATTCGGAATTCGCCAAAGAAGGAATCGAGTTTGCCTATCCCACACAAACCCTATTTTTGGAAAAAACGTCCTAAACGTTGCGCCCCTTGATTCCGAGTTCATCGGCGTGGGGTTTGAGGGCATCGATCACAAGTTGAATATGATCGGTCATGTCGGCGCAAAGCATCTCAACACCAGCGCGAATTTCGTTTCGGTCCACTTTGGCCGCAAAATGTTTATCCTTTAAACGTTTCTTCACGCTCTTGGGAGCCAGGGTGGTGATTCCATCGGGTCGAATCAAAGACGCGGCAATGACAAACCCCGTAAGTTCATCGCACGCAAGCAAAGCTTTATCCAATTGGGTTTCATACGGCACGCCCCAAGTTGTGTAATGCGCTGAAATGGCATGCGCCATCTCTTCTTCCTTTCGTTCCCGAAGCCAAGCCACAATCCGGTTGGGATGATCCTCCGGCCATTTTTCGTAATCGGCGTCATGCAAAAGACCGGCAATGCCCCACTTCTCTTCGTCTTCTGTACCCTTCCCATAAATATGGGCTGCTCGGCGCATGACGATTTCCACAGCCAATGCATGCTTTCTCAACGCATCCGTTTGAGTCCATTCACATAAATGCGCCCAAGCTTCTTCTCGCGAAATCATGAGTTCAGTTCCTTAGCCTTTTCAAAGGTTCGATTCACTTCCGCATGTCGCGACTCAGGTAACCGTTGGATGGCAATATTCCAGGCCTCCTCTTTCCACCAACCCATGCGAAAGATTTCCGCAAAAACAGATCCGAGGGCCGCATTCTTTCCTCCAAACGTTTTTCGATACGCACGAGAAATGGATTCAAGATCCTTTGGCTTCTCAAGTTCGTCATCCAATAGAAGTTGTTTGGCTTTCGCTGGAGCGGTCAAAAAACCCCGAGCCTTGAGTTCTGCGTATCCTTCTGGGGCCGTTGCAATGACCAATTCCGGATGCTCCAACCCGGTATACGTGATGGGATCCGGAGAAATCGTCAGCTCGGCCAAGGAAAAACCCGTTCCTTGCGTGACCGGATTGTCCGATCGAACGGCAACATGTAATCCCGCAGCCGTCGCCGCACTCGCAGCTAGTGAGGCCGCTGATTGAATTCGTTCGCCTGCTCTTCCCGCGACAACCATTCGAACGGTCTCGTCTAAATTCTTCAAACTTGGATTGGGTTCCAGACCTTTTCCCGATAAAGGCGCTTGAGGCAATCGATCTTCATGTCCAGTCCCCACGCTTCCTTTTTTAAAAGACAACCGTGTTGGATCGTTTCGCAAGATTCCAAGCTTCAAACCTTCTTTTTCAGGAAGCTCTTTGATGGATTTTCCCGTCATGCCACCCTTTCGGGAAGCGAAGACCGGACAGAGTTCAAAAATTTCCACGCACGCAAAGCCGGGATGCTGTATGGCCTGGGCAATTGTTGACACCAAGGTTTCGCCCGGAGCCAATTCCCGCGCAAAAAAGCTGGCACCGGCTCCCATCAAAATGGATCCAATGTCCAAATTCGGAATGGGGGAACCTTCCGGCGTGGTGGTCGTTTTCAATCCCTCGGGGGTCAACACCGAGTGTTGGCCTCCGGTCATTCCATAAATCAAATTGTTGTGAACCAGAACGGTGACATCCACATTGGTTTGGGCCGCATGAACCACATGAAGCAATCCAATGCCCACACCTCCATCTCCAATCAACACAATTGGCTTCAGAGGAATTTCATTCGGATCCAAATCGCCCATCTGCAATCCTGAAGCAATGGCAACCGACCTTCCATGAAGGGAATGAACTGTGTGCATCGTGGGAAACAATTTGTCGGCCAATCCCACACAACCAATATCCGTCACCAAGGAAACGCGCTCCTGGGGATAGTCCACGACAGAAAGCGCTTCATCCAACGCCCGAAGAACATGTGGATGACCGCAGCCGGGACAATGAGGAAAGCCTTTCTCCGTATTCAACACGCCACTCATGAGAGCACCGCCTTTCGAATTTGCTCCGGTGAAATCATCGAACCAATTTGATTGACTTGAACCAGCTCAACTTCTTTTAAAATTCCCTGAAGTTCTTTGGCATACAAACCGGTTCGGTTTTCCTCCACCACCACAACACGCTTGATGCCATCCAAGGCGTTTCGAATGGAATTTTCCGGAAGCGGAAAGAGCGAAAGCACCTCCAACGCACTTAACGGTTTTCCCTCTTTCTCAAAATTTTTCATCACTTCCCGACACGTTCGAGCTGACACGCCAAAACTTAACAACAATGTTTCGGCTCCGGGGTGATGCGTATGACGAACCCTCTCCATCGAAGCAGCGCGATGAGAGATCTTGGCTTCCAAGTGTTGCAATTGCCGAATGACTTCCGGGTCGTTCTTTCGAAGTTCGCCTCTTTCGTTATGAGCCGAGCCCGTAACCGTGACTTTTAAGTTTCTTCCCACGGGAGAATATTTTGGAATGTCTTCCAGGTTTTTGATTCCGTAGGGGACAAAAGGTTCGTTCGGTGAAGCCATGGCCCTCGGTCGATTCTCCACTGTCGGGAGCGCATTCATGTCTACGCTTTCCAGCGTAGTGGACACTTCTTTGTCCGAAAGCAAAATTACGGGACTTCGAAGTTCATCGGCCAAATTAAACGCCTCGGCGGTGAGCGTATAACAATCGATGGCATCCACCGGTGCCAAAATCGGAATGGGATACCCTCCCGAGGTCGCATATTCTGCCAATAAGATATCCCCTTGTGCACCTTGCGTTGCCCCTCCGGTTGCCGGTCCCAAACGTTGGACAATGGCAATGACCACGGGCGTTTCAGTCATGAGTGCGTATTGCATGGTTTCAATCATGAGCGCAAAACCCGGACCCGAGGTGGCCGTCATGGATCTGGAATTGGTCAACGAAGCTCCCACGGCATACGAAAGAGCTGAGATTTCATCCGGCGTTCCAACGGAAACGCCTCCTCGCGAAGGAAGTTGCCGCATCATTTCAGAGTAAACTTCGTTGGAAGGCGTGATGGGATACCCTGCGAAAAAACGACAGCCCGCTGCGAGAGCCCCCCAAGCAATCATTCGATTTCCAGTGACCAACTCAACCTTCGCTTGTGTTTTCGGCATCACGATCCTTCAAACCTTTCTGTATTCTCATTTTGGGAGGCCCGACACGGTAGCATGAGTTGATTTCTCCGACCAGAACTCCGAAGTGACCATATGTGGCCATACACGCAACCAGTCGCATCTTCTTTCTGGTAGCCGAATTCCACATGAAAAATATGAGATAAATCGTGTTTTCTTCGGTAAATCTCGCTATGTTGCCGCACCATGAAAGCGTATCCATCCAATGAAATTCGAAACATCGCGTTCGTCGGCCACGGCCGATCTGGCAAAACCTCTCTCACAGACGCTGCCGTCTTTGACGTAGGCGCAAGCACTCGACTGGGACGAACGGAAGACAGCACATCTCTCTTTGACTTGGAACCGGAAGAAATCCATCGCGGGGGTTCCATGACCACTCATTTCAATTGGGTGGAGCATGGCGGCACTAAAATCAATATGATTGATACGCCGGGAGATCAAAACTTCTTTTTAGATGGTGTGAGTGCCATGTATGGCGCAGATGCTCTCGTGGTCGTGGTCAGTGCCTCGGGTGGCGTTCAATTGCAAACGAAACGCGCCTGGGCAGAAGCCGACAAACACGGCCTATCTCGCGCGATTGTCATCAACAAAATGGATCGAGCCTCCGCAGACTGGCAAGGTTTGGTCAACAAAGTTGGCACCTCACTCAATGCCCAACCCGTAGCCATCCAAGTTCCCATGGGTGCTGGAGAGGCCTTTAATGGCGTTGTGGATCTGTTTCGGCAAAAGGCGATTACCTGGCCCAATGACGCTCCGGGAAAAGCGACGGAAGGTGAAATTCCTGCAGACCTTACCGATATGGTCGCAGAAGCTCGCGCAAACATGATTGAGTCCATCGTTTCCACAGATGATGCGCTTTTGGAAACGTACTTGGACACCGGCGATGTCAGCGAAGAACAAGTGAAGAAGGCGTTCAACTCAGCCATGGCCCAGAATAAAGTGGTCCCCGTCTTGTTCACCAATGCCAAGTTAAACATTGGCGTGCGACCTCTTTTGGACCTTGTTGCAGCTTGTTTCCCGAACCCTCTGGACCGAAAAACGTTGGAAGGGACGGACGAACAAGGAAACGCCGTTGAAATTAAAGTGGATGAGAATGAACCTTTCGTGGGCCAAATCATCAAAACGCTTTTTGACGAACATGCAGGCCAAATTTCAATGATTCGTGTCTTTTCCGGATCGACCTCTTCTGAAGCATCGGTTCGAAATGCGGCCTCCCGAGACGAAATGCGTCTGGGTCACCCCTACTTCCTCCGAGGAAAAGAGCGAACCAAAGGGGAACAAATTGTCTGCGGAGACATCATCGCAGCTGTAAAACTCAAAGATGTTCACACCGGAAACACTCTCTGTGATCCGAAAAGTGTTCGAAACCTTCCCAAGGTTCAATACCCAGATCCCATGATGTCTTTGGTCCTCATTGCCCAAGACAAAAAAGACACCGACAAAATCAAAACGGCGGCCAGCCAAGCCATGGAAGAAGATCCTTCTTTGAGCCTGACGTCCGACGAAATGACGCATCAAATGATTCTCAATGGAATGGGAAATGCTCATGTGGAATGCGCCATTGATCGGATGAATCGAAAGTTCAAAATCAACATCACCACGGATCTTCCCTCCGTTCCTTACAGAGAAACCTTGGCCAAGCCCGTCAAAAATGTGGAAGGAAAACATAAAAAACAAAGTGGTGGTGCCGGACAGTTTGGGCTGTGTTATTGCGATTTTGAACCCACTCCCATGGGAAGTGGTTTCGAATTCGTCAATAAAATCTTCGGAGGAGCCATTCCGAAGCAGTTCATTCCCGCCGTGGAAAAAGGAGTTGTCGACAAAGCCAAAAGTGGATCTTTGGCCGGTTATCCGGTGGTCGATTTCAAGGTGACGCTCATCGATGGGAAACACCACCCCGTGGATTCCAAAGACATTGCATTCCAATTGGCTGGAGTCAAAGCCATGAAAGGTGCCATGGCCAAAGCCGGAATGAAACTCCTCGAACCCTACTACAAAATGGACATCATGGTCCCCAGCGATAGCGCTGGAGACATCATGGGTGACGTGACTTCTCGTCGAGGCCAAATCGCAGGAATGGATACGGAAGGTGATATGACCATCATCCATGCGACGTGTCCTTTGGCTGAGATCCAACAATACGTGGCCGATCTTCAGTCCATGACTCAGGGAAAGGGAAGCTTCACACGCTCTTTCGATACGTTCCGAGACGTCCCCGGAAACCTCGTCGAAAAGATTCAAAAGGCGAGCCCCTTCCTGAAGAAGGACGAAGACGACGACGAATAGGTCCGCTTCGATTTTCGCATCTACATATCGTCACCGACATATGTACATGGTCAAAGCCATATAAATATGGCTTTATCTATCTACATATTGCCACGACCACACACGACCATATAATAGACCCTCTCAAAACTTGGGCTTTTTTATATTGACATATTCTTATATTCGAATGTATTTATAAGAAGTATGGAAAACAAAACTCGCGAACAAGCACAGAAGGCCTGCAGATGCTTGCAGGGAATCTCGCATGAAATTCGGTTGGGGGTTATTCTCGCTCTTCAAACTGGAGAAATGAACGTGTCGAGCCTCGTGAAAGCGTTAAACATTCCCCAACCCACCCTCTCTCAACACCTAGGTCTTATGAAAGAGCGAGGCATATTGGTGGCCAGACGGGAAGGGAATCAGATTTTTTATCGCGTGGAAGACCCACGAATTTTCGACCTCTTATCCATGGTCAAAACCGTTTTTTGCAAATCTTAGGAGACCCGCTCTCATGAAACGAATCGCACTTACCCTTTTATTTCTTTCTTTTTCATCTCCGATCTTTGGCGCGGAAAAACTCTCGTTAAGCCGAGCTCTATCTTTGATCAAAGAAAGTCCCAGGATTCAAGCCAGTGATGCCATGACCCAAGAAGCACACTCCCAAAAGAATATGTCTTCTTCCATGTTCTACCCGGCCGTCACGTTGAGCCACGGATACATGTACACCAACAATCCTGTGGGCGTTTTCTCGGCCAAACTTCAACAACGACAATTTACACAAGCGGATTTTGCCATTGGCGCACTTAATGAACCCGACGCTGTCCACCACTCCCATACTCGCTTCCAACTCGCACAACCCCTGCTCCACAGCTTCACCGATGTGTACAATTACGAGGCAGCCAAACATGGGTACGAAGCCAAAAAGGCCGAGCATCAGTTTCACACGCAACAAGCTCGCTTGGAAATCAGCAAACTTTACTACGCGCTATTGACCTTGGAAGCCCGAAACCAAATCCTCAATGAGGGCATCGCACAGCTCACAAAACTGGAAGAGTCCTATTCCTTGATGGAGGCACCCACTCCAGCCACGACCACGAACTTTTTAATTGCTCAATCCATTCGCTTGAAACTCAGCGCCCAAAAAAGTGGAATCACTTCGGCGCATCAAGAGTTGGAGCGTCTGCTCTCCGCTCATTTGGGATATCCCGAATCCACGAAATGGGATCTCACAGACCCCCTTCCCAACGTTGAAAGTTTGGAACTTAAGCGTGAGGCCGACGCCCTTCGCGCAGATGTAAAAGCGGCTCGCGAGAGCATTCTAGCAGCCAAAGCGGCTTCCAAGGCTTCACAATCGACCTGGGGACCCAACCTTGATTTTGTTGCTGGGTACAACCTCTACTCAGGAAATTACAAAGATTTCGATGACGCCTATGACGTCGGTCTGCAATTCACGTGGCCCATTTTTCAGGGCCCTCGTATGAGCCAAAATGAGAAAGCCAAAGCTCAGCTAAAAGCTGCCAAAGAAATGGAACGGGCCACGACACTGGAAGCCCAAGCCAAAAAAGAAAATGCGACAACCAATCTTCAAGCCCGCATTCAGGAATACGAGGTCTTGAAAGAAGCCAAAGAAAAATCGCGACAAGCCAATCGCATTGCCAAGAAGAGATATGCGCAAGGGACCCTCCCCTTGTTCCATTACTCCGAGTCCATTCAAAACTGGGTCGCCATTCAACAAGAGGTCGTCGAGGCGCAACGAAGAGCCAACGAAAGTTTTGTCACGTTGAAATTTGAACGAGGTGCATTATGAATTCCAATCATCCAACTTACCCGCTCGGTCTCGCTGGGAAATTTGCGAAAGCTTTTGTCAGCTCAAAACTCACTCCGTTACTCATTTTTGCGAGTTTGTTCCTGGGACTCTTTGCCATCCTGATCACCCCTCGGGAAGAAGAGCCTCAAATCGTCGTTCCCATGGTGGACGTCATCGTCCCGTTTCAAGGAGCTTCTCCGCGTGAAGTGGAAGAGCGAATCATCAATCCCATGGAAAAGCTTCTTTGGGGAATTCCAGATGTTGAGTACCTCTATTCCACCAGCATGTTGGAGCGAGGATTGGTCACGGTTCGTTTCAAAGTTGGAACCCCACTTGAACCTGCGGTTCTGCGTGTACACCACAAACTTCGAGAACACATGCCCGAGAAACCAGATGGCGTGGGATTTCCCCTCATTCGCTCTTACACCATTGATGATGTTCCTTTCTTAGCAACGACGCTACATAGCTCCACGGTCCCGGATCATGAGTTGAGACGAGTCGGACAAGAGTTGGCCCATGAAATGGCAGAAATCACGGACATTTCTCGCATTGAAGTCATTGGCGGCGAACCCCGACAAATTCAAATTCTTCCAGACCCAGAAAAACTCAAACGCTACAATGTCAGTCTCTTGGAATACTTTGAGCCGCTTCTGACCACGAACACCGAAGGCATGGTCGGGACGACAAAAAAAACCAATCCCGAGTGGCTTGTGGAAGTTGACGGATTCTTTCAATCGGCACAAGAAATTGGCGATGTCGTTGTGGGCATCAAAGGAGGACGTGCCATACGCGTCAAAGACGTAGCGTCTGTAAGGGATGGCCCGGCCGAACGCACACGAAAAGTCCTCTTCAAAAAGAAAGGCCAAGAGTTCGAAAACGCCGTAACCCTCTCATTCGCCAAGCGACCGGGGACCAACGCAACGGCCCTTTCCCACAAAGCCCTCGACAAAATTGAAAAAATCAAAACGCGACTCCTCCCGGAAGATACACAAATCTCCATCACCCGCGACTATGGAGAAACGGCCAAAGAAAAATCCAACACGCTCATTGAACACCTGCTCATCGCAACGTTCTCCGTAATGATTTTGATCGCCCTCTTTTTGGGCGTGAGATCCTCCCTGGTTGTGGGAGCTGCCGTTCCTGTGACCTTGGCCCTCACACTCCTCCTATATTATCTATTTGGGTACACCCTCAATCGAGTAACGCTTTTCGCACTCATTTTTTCGATCGGAATCTTGGTGGATGATGCCATTGTGGTCGTTGAAAACATTCATCGCCACTTTCACGACAAGTCTTTGCGTGCCAAACGCTCCCTCCAAGAAATCATCGTCAATGCCGTAAGTGAAGTCGGGAACCCCACCATTCTCGCAACATTCACAGTCATTGCCGCCATCTTACCCATGGCGTTTGTGGGAGGACTCATGGGACCTTACATGCGGCCCATTCCCATCGGCGCTTCCGTGGCCATGATTTTTTCTCTCGTGATCGCCTTTACGATTTCTCCATGGGCGGCCCGAAAAGCTTATCGCGGTGAGTTCAAGAAAATTCAAGAACACGACACCGAGGAACCAGAAGATGAGAAAAAGTCCATGCTGGATCGAATTTACGATTCGGTGATGCTCAACCTATTGAATAAATCTTCTGCACGCTGGGCCTTCCTGATTGCATCCCTATTGATGTTCACGGGCATTGGTTGGCTCGTGTACGGAAAAATCGTGCGCGTGAAAATGCTTCCGTTCGACAATAAGAGTGAATTCCAAATCGTCATCGACATGGATGAAGGAACGCCCTTAACTGACACCGTAGAAGTTGCAAAATCCATGGGTGAAGCCCTTGAAGAAGTTCCGGAAGTGGATAACTACCAAATTTATGCCGGAACCAATTCTCCCATCAACTTCAACGGCTTGGTTCGCCATTACTTTTTAAGGCAATCTCCACACTTGGCCGATATTCAAGTCAATCTCCTTCCCAAACATGATCGAGATCGTCAGAGCCATGACATCGCAAAGGCCGTTCGTCCTCTCGTCGAACGCGTCGCCAAAGAAGCAGGCGCAAGGGTGAAAGTGGTGGAGATTCCTCCTGGCCCCCCCGTCCTTTCAACCTTGGTGGCCGAAGTCTACGGCCCCGATATGGCCTCGCAAAAAAGAGCGGCTGAAAAAATTCATTCCTTCTTTGAAGAAACCGAGGGGGTCGTGGACGTGGACTGGACCCTCACGCATGAACAAAACAAGTATTTGATCAAAGTGGATCGGCGTCGCTCGTCACTCAAACGAGTGCCCATCGATCGAGTTTTTAAAACCATTGCGGCAGGCATGGGAGGCGCACCTTTGGGCCTCTTGCACGACGAGACCTATCCAGAACCGGTTTTCATTTCGTTGCAACTCCCTGAAAACCACCGAAAAAATCTGGAGGCGGTGTTGGAACTTCGCGTTCCATCCAACGATGGCTCCTTCGTTCCCCTGAAAGATCTGGCCAGCGTTGAAAAAGTCACATCGAGCCAGCCCATCCACCATAAAAATCTCCAACGCGTGATCTATGTGTTTGGAGACTTAGCGGGGGCGGAAGAGGCTCCCGTTTACGCCATTGCAAAATTGAACCAAAAACTCGAAACGCTCAAAAACAACCATGGCGAATCCATTCAAGTCTATTCGACACACCAACCTGAAATCACGGATGATATTTCCATGAAATGGGATGGAGAATGGCACATCACCTTTGAAGTGTTTCGAGACATGGGAATTGCCTTCGGCATCGTCATGATTCTCATCTACATTTTGGTTGTGGGATGGTTTCAGTCGTTTCTGGTTCCCTTCATCATCATGATCCCCATTCCGCTTTCCCTGATTGGAATCATTCCGGGACATTGGATGTTTGGAGCCTTTTTCACAGCCACATCCATGATTGGATTCATCGCCGGAGCGGGAATCATCGTTCGAAACTCGATCATTCTCGTGGACTACATCGAGCTAGGGTTAGAGCAGGGACAGGATTTAAAATCGGCCGTTTTGAAAGCCGGAGAAGTTCGTTTCCGACCTATGTTGCTCACGGCAGCTGCTGTGGTGGTCGCCGCCTTTGTCATTCTCTTCGACCCTATCTTTCAGGGATTAGCGGTTTCCCTCATGATGGGAGAAGTGGCAGCCACGCTGCTTTCCCGTTTTGCCGTTCCCCTGCTCTATTACGTCATGGTGGGTAAAGCGAGAGCCAAAGAATTGGCCCCAAAATAAAAACGAAAGGACCCTTAAAAAAAATGAAAAGAGAACACATCATTCGCCTCTTCGCCGGAACATTCATCTTAATTGGCTTAGCCCTGTACCAATGGGTCAGTCCCTGGGGCCTCATCTTGCCTCTTTTTGTGGCCCTGAACCTCATCCAGTCAGCGCTGACCAAGTGGTGTCTTTTGGAAGATATTCTAACCAAGATGAACATTGGAAATGCCTAAGCTCTCGTCGGCTTACCCGCACCAAGCCTCGTTTTTTTGGCGTTTCGGGGTTAGACCTTCGTCCATTTTGTGGTAGAAGGTCTGCCTATGAAGCGAATAGGCGTATTTTGCGGATCGGCAGCAGGTAAAAACCAAGCAATTCAACAAGTTACACAAGAACTCGGACGTCTCATGGTTCAAAGAGATCTCTCTCTGGTCTACGGAGGAGCTTCCGTGGGTTTAATGGGCATGTTGGCGGACCAAGTCCTTCAATCTGGCGGACAAGCTTATGGAGTCATCCCCAAAGCCATTGAACGCAGAGAAATTGTCCATCGCGGACTGACGGAACTTTATGAAACCGAAACCATGCATGAGCGCAAAACGACGATGGCCAATCTTTCCGACGCCTTCCTCATTCTTCCGGGTGGATTCGGCACGCTGGATGAATTTTTTGACGTCACAACCTGGGCCCAACTGGGAAGCCATCAAAAACCCATCGGCGTTCTGAACATCGCCGGATATTACGACGGACTCTTCACATTCTTCCGCCGCGGCATCGAAGAACAATTCATTTGGCCCGAACATCGCAAATTCATCTACCTCGAAGAAGATCCCACAAAAGTCCTCGACCAACTCGAAAAACACGAACCCCCCAAGGTCGACAAATGGGTCCCCTGGGACAAAATCTAACCAACCGGGGTCAGGTCCCATCTGAGATTTTTAGGCTTAAAGCCATCTTCGATAGAAGTTGCTAAGATTCGGATTGTTCGGGTTCCGTCTTTTCTTCCTGAGAACTTTCTGAGTCCTGGGCAGGTGTAGCCTTGGCGGCCGCGATTTCTTTGGCGCGCTCCAAATCCTCTTCCTTAAAAAGCTGTTTCACGGTTTCCGGAGGCCGACCAAATACCGCTTTCACACCCCGAAGCACAATGGGCCGCTGCAATAAAGAAGGCTCTTCCGCAATCCCAGCAACCAGCCCCTCTTCATCATTCAAATCCAATTCGAGTTCCTTGAAGGCGGGCTCTTTTTCTCGAACCATGTCTTTGATTTCCACACCCAATTTGGAAGCCAAATGTCGAAGCATTTTGGGTCCTGGCGGAAGCTTCAAATACTCAATGATCATGGGGTCAACCCCATGGTCCTTCAGGATTTGAAGAGTCTCCTTGCTCTTACTGCAACGAGGGTTGTGATACATAATCCATTCACTCATAATTCACTGCTCTTTCTGTGGTCTGCTCAATTATTCAGCGGCGCAATGTTTGTAAAAATACGTGAGTATGGGAATGGCATCAAGTCCGTAAAATCAAAGCAAAAAGTGTTCAATCGGAGCAGCGACCATTAGAATGAAAGGAGTGTCTTCGTTCGACCCCAAAAAAGGTTGCCAGCCTCTCTCCACGGGAATGCTTGGAGCCTTGGTCATGCTTCTCCTTGCCACGGCCTACGGCGTTTTCCAAGCCAATGTATTGCGCAAAGGTGGTCCTCAAATCCCGCTTTCGCTGCCCTGGATGCCGGAACTTTTCCAAATCAAAAACGTCTCCAGAACATTCTATGCTTTGGTCCTTTCTTTTTTAATCACCTTCGAGTTCATGGTCACGTGGCAGTTTTTAAAAAGACCCGTCCAAAAAATCCTAACGCTTTTTGCAGCCCTCATCTCCGTTGGACTTTGTTTCATGATCGCCTCCGGCTATCCATGGTTTCTGAATTCCGAAACTTCCACATTTCTAGGGTGGACTTGGACACGATTTGAAGTGGCACTCACGCTGAGCTTTTTCATCCTGTTTTGTCCGTGGATCACCGAATTTGGAAACATCTGGCACCGCCAAAAGACGCTTTCTTATCCCAAGCCTTCCAAAGCTTTTCGCTCGGCTCTGATTCGCTGGGGATCAAGCCTGGTCTTGTTTTCCATTTTTCTCCTGATCTTCTTTCAACATCCTTTTTATACGAATCACTTCTACGCAAAATGGAGACTCGCTTGCGCATACCTTTACACAGCCTTCCTCATTCTCGGCCTACCCTACGCATTTTTTACCGTCTATTTCAGATCGGGAAAATTTGAAGATCGGAGCGACCCAGGCCTCATTCTGTTTTTGATCTATAAGAAATTATTCGGGTTCATCTTCAAGAAACGTCGATCTGAATTTACCCAACTCTTTCATAATCGACGTGTACGCGTGGTTCTCCTGGACCTATTGGTAAAAGTTTTCTTCGTTCCCGTAATGACGTCTTTTCTCTTTTCAGATGCCGATCGCTATCTATCCAAACTCGCCATGCTCTATTCCGCAACCTTTGGAGATGGAACCTGGGCCAAACAGTTTTGGTCGGTCCTTTATGGAACCACCTATCAGTCCATATTTGTCATGGACGTCTCCTTGGCCCTCATGGGTTATTTGGCCGCATCCCGATGGTTGGGAAACAAATCTAGAAGTGTGGAACCCACCGTGACCGGATGGATGGTCGCGATCATGTGCTACCCCCCTTTCAACTCTGTTTCGAGCGATTACCTCCCCCATGGAAATCGGTTCGGAGGACATCCCTTTTTAGACTTCACACAATATTCCTGGATTCCAGAATCTTGGGCCCATTGGATGGGCACGGCCCTGGATGGAACCTTTCAAGGAATTGTCCTGATCTGTTTTGCCATTTTTGCCTGGTCCACCATGGCGTTTGGCCTTCGTTTCAGCAACCTCACCCATCGAGGCATCATCACACGCGGCCCCTATGCCATCGTCAGACACCCCGCCTACATTGCTAAAGTAGTTGCATGGTGGTGTGAAAACTTGAGACGTTTTTCCAGCCCATGGCAATTCATCTTTTTACTGGGATGGTCCCTCGTTTATTATTTCCGCGCCATCACGGAAGAACGTCACCTCAAACAAGATCCCGACTACGTCACCTACACCCACCACGTAAAATACAAATTCATCCCAAAAATTTGGTAAGTGACCGATTTTCCTCCCTCCTGTCCAAGTTTCGGTCTCATTTTCTTACTCAAACAAACTTTCTTTTCTTTAAAATTCAATAGGTTGAAGGTTTTATCTTCTGGCATAAGGCTTGCGTTTGTCGGTGGCGGTTGCTATGTGATGTTCACTTAATTTTTACAAATCATCCGGAGAAAGACATGCGTAAATTGCTTCTGCTTTCATTCATTTGCTTTCAAATCAGCTCTTGTGGCTTGGAAGGACCGGTAAACGGTCCAGAGGAAGTTAAGCAAGAGGAAGAAGAATCACTAAACATAACCCCCACCCCAACTCCTAATCCAACAAATACTCCAACTCCTACGCCGACTCCGACCCCAACACCAGCCCCTGGAATTCCGACAGTAACCGAAGTTTCTCCTGAACATGGTTCTACAAACGTAGATCTAAACACGATCATTTCAGCTTCTTTCTCTGAGCCACTTAATTCTTCCACCGTAACATCTGACTCATTCTTCCTTACAGATGAATTCGGAGAAATTAACGCCTCAACAATCTATGAAGACTCATCACAATCTGCTTTTTTAACATCCAACGAAGATCTCGCTCTTAATCGAAATTACACAGCAACCTTAACAACAGCGATTACCTCTACAGAGGCGACTCCCATTCCAGAGACTTTTGAATGGTCTTTCAAGACTCGTGATGGGGTGTGGTCAGACATTCTGAATATCTCAGAGACCATCCTACATCCTGCCATCCCAAGCCTCGCCTTTTCAAGGAATGGGGAAGCTGTTTTAGCCTGGGATTATTGTGACGATGGCTATTACCATGTTTTAGCAAAAAGCTATTCTCCAACTCAGGGATGGCAACCAGAAGAGTTTATCGAAAACATTAACAACTCTTTTCACTCCAGGAGTCCCAATCCAGATGTGGCAATAAATGACCAGGGAAATGCAGTCGCCGTTTTTGCGATAGAGCCTGATGAACACGGCTTCGACATATATGCTAATCACCACACAACGCAATCCGGTTGGCAAAATTTAGTTAAGATTGGGAATTTCAATAATTTGAATAATGCCTACCCAAAAGTTGCAATTTCGAACAACGGCTCCGCAACTGCTCTTTGGTTTCAATATGATGGCGAACGATGGAATATGTTCGCAAACAGATACCAATCTGGACAATGGCTGGGTGAAACAGCAATCGGATACCACTCAGGAACTTTGGTAAATACGCCTGGAAGTATTGGAATGGATGACTCTGGAAATGCAATCGCGGTATGGCAAGAAAAGTATAATGGATTTTTCAGCATTTTTTCAAACCGATACGATGCCGACACAAACCGTTGGGTGGGAGCAACACTAATTGAACATTCCAATTTCGAGGCCTCTTCACCAAAAGTCGTTGTACATCCAGATGGCAATGCAGTCGCTGTTTGGCTTCAAAAAGATAATTCGCGATTCAATGTTTGGGGAAATGTTTTTAGAAAGGGATTTGGATGGGGAGCCCCAACCATACTTGAAACCGACAATGATGGCCCTGCCTCCAGTGTGACTTTGTCGAATAATAAAAATAATAGCGTAATAGCCATGTGGATTCACTACGATGGAACTGACTATCGAAAGGTTTATTCTGTTCTTTATACTGAAGATTCCGGATGGACTTCCCCAACACTCATTCACAGCTATGAAGTGGGATCCGTTTCCCAATTGGACATTGCACTTGATGATTCTGGAAATGGAATTGCGCTTTGGCAATACTTGGACGGGGGTACTGGAAGATATATTCACTCATCCAGGTACCATAGCTCTGAAAACTGGTCCGACCCAGTTTCACTAGGTTCTGGCGATACTCCACGAATTGGACTCAGTGGCAAAGGAAAAGGACTTGCTATTTGGTCCCAATACTTAGGTTCCGAAGGATATCTCTTAGGAAAGTTTTTCGAATGACTTCTAATTGGTTCAAAAAAGGGAGTGCTTCGCACTCCCTTTTTTTCGATTCTATTTACATTGAACAAACATCAGTATCCCCAACTTGGTTCACAGCATGCCAAGAAAGACCTCCTGTAGTGGTTTGAGATGCGTAACCCACAAACCAAGTATTTTTACTACCTGAGCTAGAAATAGATTCAGGAGCTGTCGAAGGAAGTTGAGACACACCGTTCAAACTCACGGTTGCACTTGGAGTATCCGTTCCAGAATAGGCATATACACACAGAAGAAAATTTCCTGCTTCCGGGACAACCGATGATGTAGCCTGAACCCACACAGTTTCCGTTTTTGCCTGACAACCAATACAGTCCAAATCCAATCTCGCAATACCTCCCGTACTTGCATCAGTAGAAGTAGTTTGCGAACCCAGTTCTGTTGTCCAATCCAACGCCTCGTCATTGTCCTGAGCACAATTTGTATAGTGACAATCGGTAAGATTGCCCGCATTGCTTCGTCCTGCAAATGTTCCAGACGTCTTCACCAAATGTGTGTCCATATCAGTTAGGGTAAGCCAATTTATTGTGGCGGAAAATGCAATATCTTCAAGTCCTGCGGGTCGCCAATTAACGCTACCCACAGTAGACCCAATTTTTGCACTAGACGTTCCTAGATCTTCTGTAATCTGAACTTTAACGGTATTTTGTCCAGCTAACAGTGGCAGGTCTTCAATTGTAAACTGCCCCTCCGCATTGATGCTCCCAAGAATAATTCCGCCTTGTTGTGATCCTACAACGGTATAGCCCTTTACAATCGCAGATGTGGTAAATCCTTCTGCCGTTCCAGACACAGTCACCTTACTACTAATGGATTCACTCGTTCCATTCAGGACTTCTTCTTGTCCAGTATTAAGAATTGAAGTGATCGATACGCTGATGTCATCGTCCACAACCATAAAACCACATGTTGAAGAACCATTTAGGTCGATGTTATCGACAGCATCTCCACCTTTGTCATACACACCATCACCATCAACATCGAAAACAATGTCGTAGCATCCTGGCTCTAGAAGGTGAACAGGAGCAACCAAGCGACGTTGCTGATTTGTACAACCTGTTTGCACTTCATCCAGTGTTACAGGAATCACATCATCCAAAGGATCACCGTCATTCCAAATGTCTTGATGAGTAACAACCCATTTATTTACCCCGAATTTATGAACGAGTCGCCTTTGAGACTGAACCTGCGCATAGACATCTTCCCCTCGATTTCGACTAAACACGTCTTGATATGCGCGGTTTTTGTCCATCGCAATTTGCATTATTACGTGGGAATTTGAGTCATATGCATCTTGAACTGTAAAACCAACTCCACATAAACCGCCTGGGTTGTTTTCATCCTGTGGAACAGGATCAATGATTTCGACAATATCGCCTTCCGTATAGGTACCACTTTGATCGACATCAATGACAACATCATATATCCCCGTGCTCGCTGGATTCGCCCAGACGGGACTTGTGGTTGTGAAAATTCCCGACGTAAAATTGACAGTAACATTCATGTCGGCCCCGCCAGAAACATCTGCCAACGCAACATTATCTCCGTAACCCAAACTACAACGATCGGAAATCACATAGATATCAACCGTATCTCCGTCGCTGACCCCAACACCTTCCTCAATCGTGGCATAAACATTTGAAGAAGTTTTTAAAAATGATCGAGCACAATATCCATCTGCATTAGACGCACATGCCCTTGCAGCAGAATTAGTAAAGTTAATGGTTCGAGCATCAAAAACCGGATTCCCATCTGAATCCAACACCAAGAACTCATAGTCCCCTGAGATCTGGCTGCGAATTCCACCCCCAAAAACCGCATCAATTTGATCATCATACTTGGATGACAATGCATCAACTCGGCCGTCATTTGGAAATCGATTCGTATCTTTATCTCTTACATAGCAGTATGGAGAAACCGGAATACTACCTTCGTTGTCAGAATAAACGTTTGACTCACACACAGTCGTTCCACTCGGATTATTCACTTGCACCGTATATTGTGTATTCGCGGACAAATTATTGATTTCGGCTGATACGGGTGCTGAGGAATCCAAAGACGAACTTTCAGATCCATCAGGACCAACTAACGCTACATCTGGGTTGCCTCCCGAAGAGCAAGCTGACAATGTAAAAGCCAAGATCAGAGCAAGGAACCCTGTTCCAAGAAGATGAGTATTACGCATGGTTTTCTCCTAACGCGTTTAAGGTCTACGGATTCATGAAAATGAAGCTTATTCGATCGCCTCGTGCCCAACATGACACAGATCATCAAAAAAGTTCCTAGATATGAGCTTCGGCTTGCAAAAATGACGCGCTTTCTCTAGATTGGCGCTCATGCTTCCAAAGAAGAAAGATGCGCATTATGCCGTCCACTACCGGAATCCCGAAGATGGTAAATCGGTCACGATCAAAGCTCGAACGATTGCAGATTCCTCCTTGGGCATTACATTTGTGGCCATTTCGGATTTTATCTTCAAATCTAGCAAGTTGGTCGTCAATCCGGACGAGGAAGCCCTCATGAAGCGGTTTGAAAATGTAAAAACCCTTCACCTTTCGATTTACCACATCATTTCCATCGAAGAGGTGGGCGAAAGTGTGGATGGGATCACATTCAAACAAGACAAATCGAATATCTTGGTGATGCCTGGAGCCGCCCCCACGCCTCCAACTCCTCCCAAATCGTAAATGCCATGAAGGCCATGGCGCTCAGGGAGATTTCTCCCATTTCCTCTTCTCCCCTGATTTTGGAAAAACGAGAGATTCCCGCGCCGAAAGAGAATGAGCTTCTCATTCGCGTTTCATGTTGCGCCGTCTGCCGAACGGATCTCCATGTAATTGAGGGAGATTTGCCTCCAAAACAACTACCCCTCATTCCCGGACATCAAATTGTCGGAATAGTGGAAAAGCGGGGAGAACACTGTGCTCGAATAAACCTGGGTGATCGCGTCGGAGCGGCTTGGCTGCGACACACGTGTGGTGAATGCGAATTTTGCCGTTCGAATCGAGAAAACCTGTGTCCAAACCAACAATTCACGGGATATCACGCTGACGGCGGATACGCAGAATACGCAATTGTTCCAGAAGATTTTGCCTACCCAATCCCTACTCCTCTATCGGATGAACAAGCAGCTCCCCTTCTCTGCGCCGGAATCATTGGATACCGCTCTTTAAAACGAGCGGAATGTCCCCCGAACGGCAAAATCGGTCTATATGGCTTTGGATCTTCTGCGCACATCATCTGTCAAATTGCGCGACATCGTGGATTGGAGGTCTACGCCATCTCACGTACCCCTGATCACCAGGCATTGGCATTGAAACTAGGGGCTACGTGGGCAGGGCCGGCCAACGCCGTTCCGGTTCCTTTGGATAGCGCCATCATCTTTGCTCCCGTGGGAGAGCTCGTTCCTGTAGCCTTACGACAACTCAAACGAGGAGGCACGCTGGCTCTCGCAGGCATTCACATGAGCGATATTCCGAGCATGAGTTATGAAGACCATCTTTTTTATGAAAAGAATATTCATTCGGTCACGGCGAATACACGTCAAGATGGATTGGAATTGCTCCAAGAGGCTGCGGATGCTTCTGTAAAAGCTGAAATCAAAATCTACTCGCTCGACCAAGCTAACCAGGCCCTTCAAGACCTTAAATCCGACAAGATCAATGGAACTGGATTGTTGACCTGCTAACTATCAAAAGTGAACAGTTCACTTTTGAAAGATTCGTAGGTGATTTCCCCAAGATCTTTGATCACTTGATCGGCCGTTTGAAGTCGATCCGGATTCTCATAACGGTCAATTCCCACCGTATACATGCCTCCGTTTTTACCCGCCTCAACGCCCAAGACAGCGTCTTCAAACACAACACAACATGCGGGTTTGAGGTTCATGCGCTCTGCGGCCATTAAAAATATTTGGGGATCTGGCTTTCCTTTAGTGATGTCATGCCCACAAACCAAAGCATCCAAATGTTTGGCCAGGCCAATGGTTTCCAAAATATAGGGAGCATTCTTGCTCGACGAAATCACCGCAACTTTGATTCCGTTATCTTTCAATTCATGAATGAATTGAATCGTTGAATCATACTGGGGAATTTTCTCTTCTGACAAAAACTCAAGAAAATACTTCTGTTTCTTGTCCGAAGCCTCAAGAATGGTTTTCTCGTCTTCCCCTTGCAGGATAAAGGAAGCTCCATCCACACGAGGGATTCCGTCCACCCCCTCCTTATACGCCTCGAAGTCAAATGAAGTGCGACCATACTCATCGGCCATTTTTTTCCACGCTTTGTAGTGAATGGGAACGGTATCCACCACCACGCCATCCATATCAAAAATCGCACCCTTCCAATCCATTCCATCCTCCATATTTAACAAAAGACTCGCTCAGTAGAGCTAGTTTATCTGGACAGGCACAATTGAAAACCTCAACGATCTGCATACGGAATGTGAACATGGGAGGACCCACACCGGGCGGCCGGGCCCATGGGCACATTCCGTATGCAGATCGCCCCGAGGTATTATTTTTCAGCAACCAGCTTGGATAACTCCGCCAACGCCTGAACCGCCTTCTCCATCACGCCCAGAGCCACCCACTCTTGTTTGGAATGGAAATTTTGTCCCCCGGCAAAAAAGTTGGGCGTCGGCAACCCCATGAATGACAGGCGAGCCCCATCCGTTCCGCCGCGAATGATCTCCACTTTCGGTTCAACACCAATTTTTCGCAAACTCTCCAAGGCCAATTCGGTCACCTCGGGATGTTTATCCAATTCATACCGCATGTTTCGGTAATACTCTTTGATTTCGATTTTACATGTAGCTTTGGGATACTTCGCTCCGACTTCCTCCACAATGCCTCGAAGAAGATTCTCTTTTTCACGCAAGCCCTCTACATCAAATGCCCGCAACAAAAACTGAATCGTGGTTTCCTCCACGGAGGCTTTCATATCATTCGGGTGAATGTAGGCTTCTCGGTTTTCAGTGGTCTCCGGAGCCCCTTCTTTGGGAAGACGAGCAATGATTTCGGAGGCAACCTTAATGGAATTGACCATCTTGCCTTTGGCGAATCCTGGATGAACATTGATGCCTTTTACAGTAAGAATGGCCGAGTCCGCACAAAACGTTTCATTTTCAATTTCGCCCAAGCTGGATCCATCAATGGTATACGCAAACTCGGCGCCGAATTTTTTCACATCAAAGTGGTTGGCTCCACAACCAATTTCTTCATCCGGCGTGAACCCAATTTTGATCTCTCCATGAGAGATTTCTGGATTGCGATTCAAGTATGCGATCAAACTCATGACGATGGCAATTCCGCCTTTGTCATCCGCGCCCAAAAGTGTTGTGCCATCTGCCGTGATGATTGTATCTCCGATAAAATCCTTCAACATGGGATTGTCTTCCACACGGATGGAAACCGAAGAATCCCCTGGGAGCTGAATATCCGTTCCATCATAGTTCTCGTGAAGAATCGGTTTAACGTTTTTTCCAGAAACATCCGGAGACGTATCCAAATGGGTAATCAAACCAAAAGCGGGGGCGGTTTTTCCCTCCGGAAGATTGGAAGGAAGGGTGCCATAAACGTAGCATTTATCGGTGAGTTCAACATTTTTTACGCCCAACTCGTTCAGTTCGTTGACCAGCAGCTTGGCTAGATCAAATTGTTTTTTGGTGCTGGGCGTCTTCCCCGTCGTAGGATCAGATTCGGTGTCGATTTTGACGTAACGGGTGAAACGTTCGAGAACTTCGGTCTTGATTTTGTCCATGACAAACCTTTCTTCACTAAAAATAATATCTTTCTTCTGTTTAAAGAAAGGTCACCAAGGTCAACATGATTCTGGTCATGTTTGCCTCTCCAAATCACCGCAAACACACGTGAATTCTTGACCGAACCCCCCCGCACTGCTAACCATGGCGGCGGATTTGGGGTTATTTTTCCAGGCGGAAGGAGCTTGTTGTGGGTTTACTAGACAAACAGACGATGGAGTGGAAAGAGAAAGCGCATCACGTAGCGGAGAGCGTTGTTCGGCCTGTAGCAGCAAAGTACGATGAGGCTCAAGAATATCCACAAGAAGTTAAAAAAGCCCTGATTGAAAATGACCTTCTGGGGGTTTGGATTCCCAAAGAATATGGCGGACAAGGAGGTCGAATCATTGACCTTTGCGTGTGCGTAGAGGAACTCTCCCGAGCCTGTGGTGGCGTAGGCGTTCTCTATGCCGTAAACGCTTTAGGCTCTTTTCCCATCATCGTCGCTGGGACGGATGAGCAGAAAAAGCAGTACCTCCCCAAGGTGGCCAAAGGCGAAAAGCTCATTGCCTTCTGCCTTTCTGAAAAATTTGCCGGTTCAGATGCAGCCAGTCTCTATACGCCCGCCACTCCTGACGGAGAGGATTACATCATTCATGGTGAAAAGAAATGGACCACCAATGGCGGGGCAGCGGACCTGTACACGGTCTTTGCCGTAACCGACCCCACCTCCCGAAGTCGACGAATCAGTGCGTTTATGGTCGAAAGCGATAATCCCGGATTTTCCATCGGAAAAGTGGAAGATAAAATGGGCATCCGCTGCGTCCCCGTCGCAGAAACCGTATTCAATCAATGTCGTGTATCTAAAAATGCCCTACTGGGTGGAAAACCCGGACTGGGCTTCAAACATGCCATGATGACTTTGGACCGTGCCAGACCCGGTGTTGCGGCACAAGCCGTAGGCCTTGCGCAAGGAGCCTTGGACTACGCCCTTCTCTACACCTCTGAGCGAAGACAATTTGGCCAAACCTTGGCCAGCATGCAAATGGTTCAACAAATGCTCGCGGAAATGTCGTGCAAAGTCGAAGCAGCTCGGCAACTGGTTTATACCGCCGCCCGCGCCCTTCAAGAAGGCGATCCCGCTTCCAATCGATTGGCCGCTCAATGCAAATATTTCGCAACAGAAACCGCGATGGAAGTGACAACCAAATCAGTTCAGCTCTTTGGTGGATACGGCTACATGCGCGATTATCCCATTGAGAAATACATGCGAGATGCCAAGATCACACAGATCTACGAAGGCACCAACCAGGTCCAACTCTTGGTCGTAGCACGCAATTTAATTAAGTCCGTGAGCACACTCAAACATCTAAAGAAGTATCTTCCCGAAGAAACCCAACTCGGCGTAAGCAAAGAAGACCTCGAAGCTCGCGAAAAATAAACGTGCGTTTGTGAGACGATCAAAAGTGAAACGTTCACTTTTGGTAGGTTATTGGCCGTCCCAACCGGCCAGGCGGGCCATCATCCACCAAAAGGCTTTTCCTTTTCGAACGCAGTTGAAAGGGTGCGAGTGGGCACAAGAGCCCGGTAAGCTCTGACAATCATCTGGATGGGCGGAGCACCAGTCTGCGCACCATGAGCAGGCATCCGTCGTATTCGGATAATAGTTTCCGTTCGGGTCATAACTCTCGATATCGGCGAAATCGAAAAGGACCTTTCCATTGGCCACCACATAGTCTCGAACCATTTCATTGTTTCGTTCCAAGGTGGCACTTCCCCCGTCCGTGTGACCCGTCATGTAAATAAACCGCATATCCGGATATTCGGACTCCAGTTGATCCATTTGACTCAAATAGAACTCCACTTTGGCTTCTGAATTGGAGGATTGTTGTCCGCACCAGGACCACATGGAAAAGTCATAACTTCCGGTATCTGCCACGCTCCTCGTTCGATCCAAGGCATTAGCAGCAATCTGCGTATCCCAATAGTCCTCTGGAGTGATGTACGTTTCAGGAGGATTTCCATCATACATCCGCAATGCTGGGGGGTTTTCGACCGGAGGCAAACCTTCTGTACCGTCCGCCCGCCGAGCAAAACTATATGTCGAATCCACGCCTTCCAACCAAGACGCTCCTGAATTCAATTGACTGCCATGAGAGGTATGCGCGTAGTGAATGGTCAAGAGTTTGGCTTGCTCAAGCCAATATGAAGGAATGTCCTCAAACGCATCCACAGCATGATGATCCACGACGATATGAGAACCCGGTTGAGAGGCCTCATTAATATAGAGGGTGACCGTAGCCGAGTCACTCCATAATTCCCCGTCCGTCACTCGAAAACGGAATTGATCGGTCCCTGAAAAATCTTCGTCCGGTTCATAGACCACGGAACCGGTCTCCTCGTTAAAATTGGAAAGGCTTCCATGGCTGGGGTGCGAAAGCAGCTCGAAGTCAATATCGGTTCCTTCAGGATCTTGTCCTTGGAGCGAAAAACTCAAGGTTCCATTTTCTGTCATGCTTCGCGAAAAAGAAATGGCCACAGGGGGTTGGTTCTCCTGTTCAACGGTTAAACTCACCGTCGCCCATCCGCTGAAATTCTCTCCATCAAACACGCGATACGTAAAAGAGTCCGAACCCGCCGAAGTCCCGGCGGTGTACTGAACTTCACCGGTGTTTGGATTGAGACCTTGAAGACTTCCCCTGGAAGGCGGAGTGCCCACTTCGAAGGTCAATTCTTCAGGTCCTTGATCCGGATCATTTCCCAAAAGTTGAATGGAAACGGTTTCGCCGACCATCACAACCGATTCAAAGGTAAAGCTTTGAGCTTCCGGAGGCCGATTCGTCGAAGAAGAGGCCAGCACCTGGATCTCAATGACTGCGTCTGTACTGGTCGTTTGGCCGTCAGTTACACAAAAATGAAAACGATCTCCCCCCAACGCATTTGATTGAAAGGCAAGCGTTCCTTCATCCTCATCAAAATCTAAAAGCGTTCCGTTCTCGGGTTGTCGCGTAATGATGTACCGAAGCCCTTCGGGTCCTTGAACAGGATCATGAGCGGTTAACTGAATCGAAAGCCTCAACCCTTGAACAATCTGAAATTGATTGGACTCAGCCGTCGGCGAATGATTTTCCTGACTCAAGCCTTCTTGGGTGACATCCAGGTTGCTCCGCACCAAATCTTGGCACGCCACCAAAGACAAACACATCAGAGATAAAAGAAAACGATTCATGTTCAAAACCGTCTTTTACTCTCTTCAAAATTTGGGCCAGATTCCAAGGCAGAGATGTATGTTTTTTTCTTTATTTTCAGCTACTTAAAAGTCCAGTCCAGGCAGAAACATTTCTGCCTGGAAATTCCGACACAAAAATTCGTAGATTGTGAAAAAAGGTCAATCGGGCCTATTTTCTCACTTCCAGAGTCACGGTTCCCAGCGTCGCTCCTGCAACTTCCATATCCTTATAGGCTTCAACATGAAACGTTCCCGTAGACTTGGGAACAAAGGTAAACACGCGGTGCTCATCCTGACCCGCTTTCCGAGTTCGAGAAAACTTCACAGAACCCGGCCTTTTTTTGGCTCGATCTTCTTCAACCTCTCGAAGATTTCGAAACGACGTTTCGTCTCCCGGTTGGGTCAAGCGAACTTCAATATTATACCGATTCGTGTCGACATACTTGTAGTCGACCTTCATGAAGATGCGATGTTCCTTCCGAGACTCTTGCAATGGAATTTCAAATTCCACATGCCCATTTTCGAATTTTTTCGAGGCTTGGTAGATGACCTCCCCTTTTTGATCACACGAAAGCACAAAAAGAAAAGAGCACAATAAAACCCAAGGAACGAAACGAAGATGGGTTTTCATAACCGTTCTCCTTTACTGAAGAGCAATATGTGCAAAGACCTTTGTATCTCCAACCATGTTCTCAATGATGCAATATTCATTGGGCGAATGCATGGTCTCATGCATTTTACTCCAACAAGCCGCAGGGATTCCCGCATGACGGAAGAAAGCGGCCACAGTTCCACCGCCGACACCCACAGGGCGAGCTTTCACATGATATACATCCTGAACGGCCAGCTCTAAGGACTTCACCACTTGCGCATCTAAACGGGTAGCAGGGGCTGCATCTGCTCGTTGCGGATGCGTATATTCCACCATTACGCCATGTTCTTTTTTCACGTCGGCCACGATCTCATCAATCGTTTTAACCACCTCATCCACCGAATAGTCGGGCAAGATTCGACAATCGAAACTGAAACGATCTTCGGCCGGGACCGTATTGATATTGGGAACATTCGCTTCTTTTTTGGTCGGCGTAAATGTACTCATGGGAGGATCATATAAGTCGTCTTGCTTGTTGTACTTTTCATGAAGTGTCTTATGAAGGCGCAGAATGAGATCCGCTCCCGCCAGATGGGCGTTGATTCCTTTTCCGGGTGTACTTCCGTGTGTCTGCTTTCCTTTCAGAACAAACTCGATCCAAAGAATAGATTTTTCGGCGATTTCAATGATGTCACCCTCTGCACTTCCCATGTCCGGAACCACCACAAGATCTTGTGGTTTAAACGCTTTGGACTTTTCAATCACGGGACCAATGCCAAACTGACTGCCATTTTCTTCATCGGCGACAATCGCAACGGCATAATCATGTTTCGGCTTAATGCCCAATTCCTTGAAGGCCTTCATGGCAAAAACGCTGCCCGTCATTCCTTGTTGGTTGTCCTCCACGCCTCGGCCATAGAGTTTTCCATCTCGAACTTCCACTTTCCACGGATCGGACTTCCATTCACTGCGATCCCCTTCGGGAACCACATCCATATGACTCATGACCCAAATGGTTTTCGAGCGATCTTCACCTTCAATTCGAGCCAAAATGCTGGGACGCGTGCCCTCGGGGGCGGCAGGATCGTCCACTTCAACAATCTGTACGTCTTCCGCACCAAATTCTTTGAGGTACTTCTCAATCAACTTACACTTCTTCCATTCTCCTTCTCCCCCACTGACGGGGCTGATGGCAGGGATAGCCGTGATCGCCGTTTGAAATTCAATCATTTCATCCCGATAGCTTTCAATTTTTTCACAAACTTTTTTAAAATTATCTTGATTCATTTCTCACGGTCCTTTCACATCAATCACATTCGCTCTTTCGAGCTGTGCAATAAACACATTTAAACGATCGAACACGGGTTCCACGCGTTCCCCAAATTTCTGCTTCAACGAATCCCCAATCTCTTGAACAGAGGTGTCTCCATCCAATCGCCGCCAAATGAACGTACCAACTTCGTCCAGGCTGATTCGATGATAAGGTTTTCGAACTTTTCCCATGAGCCACCGGCCCAAAGCATGCTCTCCAAATCGAGGAACGAGAATATCTTCGTTCCCGGACTCTTGAGTTTCCGACCTCCTCAGCGCCAAAGGGCGAAGATCGAGCAAATTCAGAGGTTCTTGTTTATTCTTTCTTGGCATTCTTCAACGGAATGGCAATCAGCACATAAGCCAACACGGCAAAGACGATGATGGCCGGCCAAGCGCCCGTATAGATGGGTGAAAATTTCAAGAAGGTAAACTTGTCGCTCAAGATCACCACGACCGCAATGAGAACGCCCAACAAGGCCTCTCCTGCAACCAAACCGGAAGCCAACAAGGTGCCCACATTGTCCGCACGCTCACGCTGAGACGGTTCTAGCTTTCGTTGTTTCATCCGACGTTCGATGATCCATTTGATCATGCCGCCCACAAAAATGGCTGCCGTTGTGTCGAAGGGAAGGTACATCCCCACAGCAATGATCATGGGGCTGGGGGCACCAATGAAAATCAAGGCCACAGCAAACATCATCCCAAAGATGACCAATGGCCAAGCCATTTGCTGCGCCACGATTCCTTTGGCCATCATGGCCATGAGACCGGCTTGAGGAGCAGGGAGAATATCCCCTCCCAATCCATAAGCTTTGTGAAGCGCCAAAATGGGAAAGACCATGACCAAGGCCGCGAAAAAGACTCCGATCATTTCGGCCACTTCCATCTTCCAAGGGGTTCCTCCCAGGATATGACCGACTTTTAGGTCTTGCATCATGTCGCCCGCAACTCCCGCACTACAGCACACCACCGCAGCCACGCCCAAAACGGCAGCCACTCCGGGAGCTCCCTTCACGCCCATTAAGACCATGAGAACGGCCGCAATCAATAAGGTCGACAGCGTCAAACCGCTGATGGGGTTGGAGCTGGATCCAATGACCCCCACCAAGTATCCGGCCACGGCCGCAAACAAAAACGCTGCGACCAACATCACGGCTCCAGCCACAATGGCGACGGAAAAGCTATGGCTGAAGTTGTGGTACACCAACACCATAAAAATGAATGCAGCGCCAACCCCCAGAAGGATCTTTTTTAAGCCTATGTCGCGATCCGTTCGTTTTAGTGCGCTGGTTCCAGACTTCATGGCTTTCATGTCCGAAATGGCTTTGCCGATACCAGACACCAAAGCCCCGCGAAGTTTAAAAAGTGTATGGAAAGAAGCTACGATCATGGTACCAACCGCAATCGGTCGAACCATGTTTCCAGCCACAGCACCCCCGGCACCAACCCAGTCAACCAATCCCCCTTCAGAAACGAAGCTGCTCACCAACTCGGGATTAAAGAAAACCAGCATGGGCACAAACACCCACCAAGCCAATACCCCGCCTGAAAACGTAAGGGTCGAAAGCTTCGGCCCAATGATGTAGCCCACACCGATCAATGCAGGACTGGCCAAGGGCGTATCGAAAAACAAGGCTCCTTTATAGGAGATTTTATCGGCCGCCACTTTTCCAATTTTTACGGTGGAAGCTGAAAACTCACTGACCCAACCGGTCGAAGAGCTAAACAGTTGGAAGGCCTTGGAGTTCTTGAAAAGTTCAATCAACGCCGCCAAACCCATTGTGCCAAACACGTACTTGGCGCCAGATCCACCTTTTTGTCCGGCTTTGACAATCTCTGCACAAGCCACACTTTCTGGAAAAGGAAGGTCAGCTTCCTGAACCAAACTTCGGCGAAGGAGTGTCACCAGGAGAACGCCCAAAACACCTCCCACCAACATGACGGAAGTGGACTTCCAATAATAGAGCGTTTCCCATAGCGGCTTTCCATCAATCTCCACCATGACAAATGCAGGAATCGTAAAGATTGCCCCTGCGACCAAAGCTTCTCCGACGCTCGCCGTGGTTCGAGCCAGGTTTTCCTCAAGAATGTTTCCTTTGAATAAACGAAGAATGGCCATGGAAACCACAGCTGCTGGAAACGTAGCCGCCACCGTCATACCCGCTTTGAGCCCCAGATACGCATTGGCTGCCCCGAGAACAATGGCCATGCCTACCCCTAAGAACAACGCCTTAAATGTAAACTCCTTCATGGAGCTGTCTTGGGGTACATAAGGTTTGTATTCTGACATAATCTTCTCCCGCCTACTGGTTACGTTCTGCTTTATTAACGGCAGACGAAGCCACAGGCAAGATTTTTACCCCTCGCAGCAAACGACAAAAAAGTATGATTTTAATTAGTTAGCGGATTCTCCGTCCCAACCCGCCAGGCGGGCCATCATCCACCAGAAGGCTTTGGCTTTTTGAACGCACGTAAAACCTTGAGAGTGTGCGCATCCGGGCAGATTCTGGCAATCCCAATCATCACTGTGAGAGGCACACCAGTCCGAACACCACTCGCAATACCCTTCAGAATTATTATCGTATGGCCCGTTTCCATCCGGGTCGTAGCTCTCAATATCAGCAAAGTCGAAGAGGACCTTGTTGTTGGCAACGACATAATCGCGTACCGCTTCATTGTTCCGTTGAAGTGTCTCAGTTCCGCCATCCGTATGACCTGTCATATAAATGAACCGCATATTCGGATATTCTGATTCAAGCTGGTCTAGCTGGCTTAAATACAAGCTCACTTTTTCTTCTGAATTGCTCGATTGTTGGCCACACCAAGACCACATCGAAAAATCGTAGTGTCCGCTATCTGCAACAGCTCTCGTTTCATCCATGGCTTGAGATCTTATTTCAGTATCCCAATAGCGCTCAGGAGTAACATAGGTGTCGGCTGGGTTACCATCGTACATGCGAATCGCAGGATCATCTCCCTCGGGTGGCAGTCCTTCATCTGTTGAGGCTCTGCGAGCAAAAGAATAGCTATACGAAAGATTCTGATTGTTGAACCACTCTGCACCTGAATTGATCTGACTTCCATGTGACGTGTGCGCGTAATGAATCGTCAATAATTTTGCCGCATCCAGCCACTCCTGTGGAATGTTCTCAAATTCATCAGCCGACGTGTGATCGGCGATGATGGCCCCGGTCGCACCGTCACCCCCACTGCTGCTGGTACTTCCTCCGCTGCTGCTCGTCGAATTTGTAACCGAATCGTTACATGCAGCGAATAAAAAGGTGAGAAGAAAGGCTCCTAAGGTAATCGTTTGTCGCTTGATTCGGGCATTCATACCTAACCATTATCGTACGTGAGTCCGTTTTGAGGAAGGAGAATCTAGATTCTTTAGGTATAATCCTACGTTAGCTTCGCCAAAAGGATTCTAACGACAGGATTTTCTTATGAAACGTCATCCCATTTCTGAAAAACTTTCCAAAGTCACGAAACAACTCGTGGACACCTACGCCCTAAGCACAAAGGTGGAAAAGCGAACGGCCTTTCATCTTTCCCTCCCCTCCCGGACCGCCACGACTAAAATCATTCAAGCGCTCTTTTCAGTTTTTTATCCGGGGTATCATGGGAAAGAATACTTGGACCGGAACAATGTTTCTTTCCATGTTGGCTCTCTCCTGGATGACATCGCGGCCGAGATTTCCGTTCAAATTTTCCGCGCCTTTGAATACGAATGTCTTAATGCCAAAAGTACCTGTACGGATTGTGGAAAAAAGACGGAAAAAGTCGTTGAACAATTTTTTCAAAAGCTTCCGGCCATTCGAAAAGAGCTGATGTTGGATGTTCAGGCGGCATACGATGGAGACCCCGCCGCCAAGAATCTTTCGGAAATCATTTTCTCGTACCCCGGACTTCAAGCCATCACGATTTACCGTGTGGCCCATGTCCTTCATGCTTTGGGCGTCCCCCTCTTGCCTCGAATCATGACGGAATATGCTCACTCGGAAACCGGAATTGACATTCACCCGGCGGCCCAAATTGGAAAGTCTTTTTTCATTGATCACGGTACAGGAGTCGTGATTGGCGAAACCACGATCATTGGGAAAAAAGTGCGAATCTATCAAGGGGTCACGCTTGGAGGTCTTTCCATGAAAAAAGGGAAAGATGGAAAAATGATACGCGGAACGAAACGTCACCCTACCATCTGTGATGATGTCGTGATCTATGCCGGGGCCACCATTCTGGGGGGCGAAACAATCATCGGCAAAGGCGCCATCATTGGCGGAAATACATGGGTCATCGAGTCGGTTCCCGCCTTCACAAAAGTGATGAATGAAACTCGATCCACACGAATGGAATCAAAAACCTCAGCTCTCGCGAAAAAGCGAAAAGGAAAAACAAAATGAGTCGAATTTTTAATAGCATTCTCGACACCATCGGCAACACCCCACTCGTTCGCGTCCAAACTTCCTCCAATGGCAAGTGTGAAGTTCTCTTCAAACTCGAATCGTTTAACCCCATGGCAAGTGTGAAAGATCGAATTGCGTATGCGATGGTGGAAGATGCTTTAAAAAAAGGTCATATCGACGAAAAGACCACGATCATCGAGCCCACTTCTGGGAATACTGGAATTGGATTGGCTTTGGTTTGTGCGGCAAAAAGGATTCCTTTAGTTCTAACCATGCCTGACACCATGTCCGTGGAACGTCGGAAAATCTTAAATGCGTTGGGAGCAAAGTTGATTCTCACACCTGGAACAGAGGGAATGAAAGGGGCCATTCAAAAGGCAGAAGAGCTTCAAAAGACCACGCTTCACTCCATCATCATTGGTCAATTCACCAATCCCGCGAATCCTGAGATCCATCGAAAAACAACCGCCAAAGAAATTTGGAACGACACAGATGGAAAGATTGACATCATTGTCGCGGGGGTTGGAACCGGAGGAACCATCACGGGATGCGCTGAGTATTTAAAGGAACAAAAAAAATCCATTCAGGCGGTGGCTGTAGAACCCACAGACTCCCCGGTTATCACGCAGGCCCTGGCTAAAAAAGAGCTAAGCCCCGGCCCCCACAAAATTCAGGGAATCGGTGCGGGATTCATTCCCGACGTATTGAATCTTGGATTACTGGACGAGGTAATCGCCGTTACCAACGAACAAGCTTTTGAGACTTCTCGTAGGCTTTGCCAACAAGAAGGCATCATGGTCGGCATTTCTTCGGGGGCCGTTGCTCAAGCAGCGTTTGAGTTGGCCGAGCGCCCTGAAAACGCGCGAAAAACCATCGTAGCGATCTTAGCCAGTCACGGTGAAAGATACCTTTCAACTCCCTTATTCGATTGAAAGAAATTAAATCGAATACGGTAGAACGTCTTGGTGAGACGTGCAAACGCAATTGCGGCCATCTTTCTTGGCGCGATACAACGCTCGATCCGCAAGTTCGACTAGCTCACGAGACTGAAGTCCCTTCCGGGGCCAAAGCGTCGCTACTCCAAGGCTAACCGTGACCCAAGGATGGTTGGGGTTTTCTAGGTGCTCGAGGCGAAGTTTTTCAATGCGTTTTCGAATTCTTTCCGCCATTTTCTCGGCTTCAATCAAATCGGTATCGGCCAGAATAGCAGCAAACTCTTCTCCTCCATATCGCACACCAAACTCGCTCGGACGACGCAAGGAAACCTTCAGCACATTCCCAATTTTTTTCAAACATTCATCCCCAGAAAAATGACCGTATCGATCATTGTATTGTTTGAAATGATCGACATCCAACATGATCAATGAAAGGGGGTGGTGATTTCGCCAGGCTCTATTCCACTCATTCTTTAAACGTTCGTCAAAAAACCGTCGATTCCCGACACCTGTGAGAGGGTCCACCTCAGACATCTCCTGCAAGTAATGATTGGCTTTTTCCAAACGCTTTTGCGTGGCCATCAACTCTTCAAACAAAAAAGCTTTTTCGATGGCATAGGAAAGTTGTGCGGCTAAGAAGCGAAATGTCTCGACATGCGTCGATTGATAAACATTGGTTTTTCGAGAGGAAAAAAACAAAAAACCAACTGAACGATCAAAAGCAATCAAAGGGCAGGTTAAACTTGATTTCATTCCCTCTTTCACAATTCTTCGGGTGGAATGAGAGTTTGGCTTCTTGGCCAAGTAAGCCGGAAGATCATTCAAAATCCGAGCTTCTTTGTTACGTAAAACTTTAAGTAAGCTGCTCCCCTTCAATTGTTCTTCATACCCAATCGAAAGGCGAAGAGGTCGAGACTCACTTCGCGCCCACATGGCCTTTAGAGAACGTCGATCTTCACTCAACTTGGCAAACCCAATGCGATCATAGGGAACGAAATGGCGAAACGAGTCATACACATGATTCAAAATTTCCGTCACGGTCAAACCCGACAGAATCTTTTCGCTTAACAATGAAAACTGAGAAAAAATTCCCTGAGAGGATTGCGCATCAATGTGCTTTTTCAATAACTCGCGCCGATGGTCATCCATTTTTTCAAAGTAAAAACCAAAGGTTTCTTCGTTTTCTTTGTCTTTTTGAAAACGCACAACACGCGCTTCCGCTTCAAAAACTTCGCCATCGGCCAAATCAAAATCCAGAAAAACTTTTTCCTGTGGGTCGACATGGAAGCCCCCCACCACACTCATTCCTTGGAGGCTTAAGTTTCGGGCGTACCCGACGACCTGTTTTTTCTCTTGAGGGAGTCCAATTTTCACTTTGTGATCAAAAGGAATGCGGACGGCCGCGTTGGCTCCTCTTCTTTCATATCGGACCATCATTTCGAAGCTCACTTTGTCACAATTTCATGATCTAAATCAATACTTTCTGTCGGTATTCCTCAACCTCCACATTTCTTTTTCTTCCCTTTCGGAAAACCACCCGGTCTATTGATCAAGCGATCTTCATTGTGTAGAGTCCCGGCGAAGTAAAATAAAACCAAGAATAACAGTAACATAGGTGGGTTTATGGCCGTTATAGCACAAGGAAAAGGATTAACCGTTGAAGACGTCGTTCGTGTCGCCCGTTTTGGGGAAAAGGTGGAACTCTCCCCGGACGCTTTGAAACGAATTCAAACCTGCCGAACGATGGTGGAAAAAAATATCGCTCAAGGCACGAAGATGTATGGCATCAACACCGGAATTGGAAACCTCGTGGATGTCATCCTCACCCCAGACCAACAAGACGAATTTCAAAAATATCTGATTTACAATCACGCCGCCGGAATTGGCGACCCTTTTCCCATTGAAGTGGTTCGCGCAGCCATGATGACCCGTGTGAATGTACATGCCTTGGGTCATTCGGGTTGCCGGCCCGTCATCACGCAAACCTTCATCGAATTGCTGAATAAAAATGTCACCCCTGTTGTTTGCCGAAAAGGAAGCGTCGGAGCGTGTGGGGACCTCGCTCCCATGAGTCAAATTGCCTTGTCCATGATGGGAGAAGGAGAAGCTTTCTATAATGGGCAACGCATGCCCATGAAAACGGCTATGGACCAAGCCGGCATTCCCATCCCAGGTCTAAAACCGAGAGATGGCTTGTCTTCCATCAATGGAAGCAACGTCGTCTTGGGAATGGGTTGTCTCTGGTTGTACGACATTGAGCGGTGGCTCAAACAGGCTGAAATCGCCACAGCCATGACGTTGGAAGCACTCATGGCAAATATGAAACCGTATGTCGCCAAATTGCATGAAGCACGCGGTTTTTATGGAGCTATTACTTCCGCCAACAATATCCGAAAATGTGTGGAAGGCAGTGATCTACTCACCAATACAAAAGTCAAACTTCAAGATGCCTATAGCATGCGATCCACACCTCAAATCATCGGTGCTGCCCGAGATCAATGGGTTCATACCAAGAAACAATTTGAAATCGAACTCAATGGAGCGGGAGACAATCCTTTGTTTTTCCCAGAAGAGGATGTGGTATTGACGGGAGCAAACTTCCAAGCCATGCCCATCAGTCTGCCCTTGGATACCCTGGGCGCAGCCGTGTGCATGGTTTCGGTTCTCTCCGAACGAAGATTAAACCGGCTTCTCAATGAAGCCCTCAGTCAAGGATTGCCTCCTTTTCTAACCAAAAATGCAGGCCTTTTTTCTGGAATGATGCTCAGTCAATACACCGCGGATACGTTGGTGGTTGAACAAAAAATTCTATCGAACCCAGGCTTCACGCAATCCATTCCGGCCGCTGCGGATCAGGAAGATTTCGTCAGCATGGGGATGAATTCAGCTCATAAAACCCGAGAGATCATCGACAACGCTCAAAGTGTGATCGGAATTGAATTCATGGCGGCCGCACAAGCCATTGACTTCCGAGATTTTAAACCCGGAAAAGGGACTCAAGCCGCTCACGCCGTCATACGAAAGTACATTGAGCATCTAGACATCGACCGCCCGCTATATAAAGACCACAACAAAATCACAGAAGTTGTGAAGGGATTGGAGATTCTGAAAAATGTCGAGGAGGCCATCGGTCCTCTGCATTCCTAGCGCGTTAGTTGACAGAGGATTCAGCCTTTCATAAAAGGCTTACTTCAAACCATTTTTTTGAATCAATCTTCGGTTAACGAAAGGGATGTCACATGGCTAAATTGGATGGGAAACTTGCGCTGGTTACAGGAGCCGCCCGAGGCATTGGGCAAGCCATTGCGGAAGAATTGGCTCGCGAGGGTGCAGATCTCGCCATCTGTGATTTGCAGAAAGACTGGCTCAAAGAAACGGCTGAACTGATTCAAAAATTGGGGCGAAAGGTTAACACGTATTCCGTCAATGTGACGGACGCTCAAGCCGTCAGTGATGTCATTTCGTCCATTCAGAAGGACTTCGGGAAAATTGACATCCTCGTGAATAATGCAGGAATCACAAAAGACACGCTTCTTCCGAGAATGAAAGAAGAAGACTGGGACAGCGTGATTAATGTAAATCTCAAGGGAACGTTTCTTTTCACAAAGGCTGTAGCACGTCCCATGATGAAACAGCGATCGGGAACGATTGTAAACATTGCTTCCGTGATCGGTTTAATGGGAAATGCAGGCCAAGCAAACTATGCGGCATCGAAGGCGGGCGTCATTGCCTTAACAAAGTCTTCCGCTAAAGAACTGGGCTCTCGGAACGTTCGAGTAAACGCTGTGGCTCCTGGATACATCGCCACAAAAATGACCGAAGTTTTATCGGAAGAAGCCAAACAACAAATGCTCAGCAACGTTCCCCTCCAAAGACCTGGAACGCCTAAAGATGTCGCCCGAGCAGTCGTTTTTCTCGCGAGCGAAGATTCTTCCTATACCACGGGACAAACCCTCACGGTTTCCGGTGGCATGGTCATGTAGCGCTTAAATCGCGCTCTGAAAAAGTTTAAATCTCGAACTTAGTTCACAGAATGACTCACGGAACTCGATGAACCCGTTTGCTGAATGAGCAGATTCAAACGATCTCTCAATTGTTTTGGATTGATCGGTTTCACAAAGAAGGAGTCCACCCGAGAGACGTTGATCGCCTCTAAAAGCGCTTCGTTATCGCAGTAGGCCGAAACCATTAATTTTGGGGCCGAACAGAGAAGTTCATTCATTTGAATCAACATCTGTGTGCCTGTCATTCCTGGCATTCGTTGATCGGTGATCACGGCATCCACCGGTTGGTTCTTCACATAAGCGAGAGCTTCGTTGGGGTCCGTGAACGACTTGACTTCAAAGTCTCTTCTCAACGCGCGACGAAGAAGATCAACATTGTCTTTTAAATCATCCACAACCAAAACCACGGGACGTCGTCGAAGGGGTGCCGTCGAAGTCATTCCCAGTAAAGTTTTTACAGCGCCTTGGGTTCGGGGTTCGGAAGCATGGAATCGAAATAGAAGATCTCGGTCTTGTTTGCACGTCTGATCTTCAGCATCCATCATCAAATAAGCAGGAACATTAATTTCGCGGGCAATTTTTTTCATCAACCCCCGACTGAAAATTCCTTTGAACAAGTTGTAAATCGTAATTCGACTCACATCCATCCGACGAGCAAACTCAGCAACAGATATCTTCTCAGCTTTTAGGTGCTCTCTAACCAGTTTTTCGACTTTCTTCATTTTTGCCATCGTATTCCCCTCTTCGTTAAGGAACTTCGAATGTAAACATTAACTTTACATCCTGTTCCAGGGGGTAAGTTAGTTCTTACAATGCAGCGGGTCAATCAGATTCTTTCAATTTTTGCACACATCTAGAAGGGCCTGCGTAAAGCCCTCTTTCGTCTTATCAAAACGGGAATACGCCAATTGCTTGGATTGAGTCCCAATATTTCCCCGTAATTCAGAGTGTTTACCCAAGAGCTGAATCTTTTCGGCCAACGATGTTGAGGAAAAAGCTTTGAAATGGAGCGCTTCTTTCCCGTCTCTCATGACCTCACTGGCTCCGCTATTATCCGGAATGATGGCCGGAATACCGAAAAAAGCCCCTTCCATAGGAACCAAACCAAAGGGCTCCGGATCCAAGGAGGGCATGACTGAAACATCGAAATCCAATAAGTAGGGCTTTGGATCACTCAGAAATCCCGTGAATAACGTTTGAGTATCAATCCCCAGATGAACCGCCATTTTTCGATACTCTGCAAGTAAGTCCTTTCGCAAACTGGGATCATTTCCTCCAATAATGACCAGCATCGAATTAGGAAGATCTTCCTTCGCTTTCTGAAAGGCTTTCATCAATAAGGGAACGCCTTTTCGCTCAATCAATCTCCCCATAAACCCAACGATGAAAACTTTGGAATCCAATCCATACTCTTTACGCAATAAGGGCGTTTGATCCGCAAAATCTTCCCCATCAATGGTGTCGTACACGATTTCAACTTTTCCGGTGGATTCATAAGCTTTCGTCGACACCTTCGAAACCGCAATGACTTTCTTCACGGACTTCCGCCTCGCAAAAAAACGAAAACAAAGCTTTTCGAGAAAAGAGGACAACCATTCCCGAGAATGCAAAATAACTTTTTTCCCGGACCACAATCCAGCCATCGCGCAGACCGGGAAATGAATTAAATGGTTGGCGTAAATCATGTCGACATCTAATTCATCCGCCAAGTTCGCCAAGTCTTTTGCAATCTTTCGAAACAAAAAAATGTTCGCAAGCTTTTCCAGGATCTGGATTCGCAAAAAACACGGGAGAGACATCGCAGTTTTCCCAAAGCGCTCGGCTAAATTGGAATTATAGTGAATCGTAGCCCCCGCCTCCTTGAGCGGTTTTCCCACCACTCCATCAAATGGCAAAACAATATGTGCTTCAATGACCTTGGGATCAAACCCGCGAATCATGGTCAACAGAGCTTTGCCTGCTCCTCCTCCACTGACCGACGAATTGACAAAGAGGATGCGCGTTGGCCTTGCCTCCATTTTATCTTTCCACCTTTTCGTGGGTGATAGATGGGGAGGTTTTATTATTTGCTTCCTCTTTTCTCCCAATGCCAGAAAGAAACGCTTTTACCCAACGAATGAGATTTCTCTCACTCCGTTCCGCCTTGAAGAAAAAGAGACCTAAAACATAGACCAATAAGAAAAACGTAAATTTTGTCCCCCACAACATCCAAGACTCAAACGGCAACAGAAGGCCGCACAGCCAGCCAACCAACAAAGCAATCGCAAAGGAAGCAAGCGATTTGAGCTGCCGACGCTCCAAAGGATGTACATTCAATAAACGAATGGACTGAATGTAGAGGAGAACCGCCTGACCAAAAAAAGAAATGGTTGTTGCGATGGCAGCTCCATTGATTCCCCAGATGGGAACCAACAAAACCAACAGGATTAAATTCACAACCACTAAAGCAATGGTGTTCAGAAGCGTGGTGTAGGCATACCCCGTAATGGACAACACACCTTCCGGCATTCCAGAGACGACATACAAAACTTGGCTCACGGCTAAAATCGCCAATGAGACAGCTCCGAACGTAAAATCGCCCCCAAAAGCCTCAAGATAGGCCGTAGGAACGAGCCACATGGTTCCCAAAGCGGCCAAAGAGGGAATCAAGGACCACCGAATGGAGGTCGCCACTTGACGCGTCAAACGCTCATGAGCTCCTTCAATATGAAGTTTTTGTGTAAGAGGCATTAAAACGGGCAAAAATGCGGAGCGCATTTTTCTCAACAGTCCGGAGATCTCGATTACGGCCGCATAGGCACCCACATGAGATAAAGGCAAAAACCTTCCGATCACCATCAAGTCCAAACGAAATTTGAACAGGGAAAGAAATTCCATCCCTCCCATGCCCAAGCTCGCATGAAATAAGGTCGACCAATCAATACGAATTTTCTCTTCTGTGGTTTCGGGAAACAGGCGATGGGCGAAATACAAAGAAAGCAAAAGCATCGCCAAGGCCGAAACGTTGTGGGCAATGGCAAGGCCAATGACGCCCATATTCTCATTTAAAAGAATGACCCCGACGACCAAGACCACCAAAGGTTCAATCAGAGAGCGAACAAGATTTTCGTAGCGCATGTCCAATTTGGGTCGAATCGCATGCAGAAGAATATAAGCTCCCGTCAACCCCGGAACGCCCCAGGCAAAAACCTTTAACGATTCTGAAAGTTCCGGAGTCTTCAAAATGAAATCACATAACCAAGGCGCCATTACATAGAGAAGAACTGAGGCCAGAACACTGGCCCCCAACCCCATCAACAGAATGATCGACAGTGTTTTTCGAATGTGATGACTTTTTCCTGCGCCTTGAAGGTCTCCGAGAATTTTCATCGATCCAAACGTCATTCCCATCATGGAGATCTTGCTCACGAGTTCCTGGATTGCAAAACCCAGCATGTACAACCCAAATCCCTCGACTCCAAGGCTGTGCGAAAAAATAACCAAGAACAAGGGACGCAAGGCCCGCGCGAAAATTCCGACGGTATTTACCCAAACCCCCTTAGAAAGAGATCTTTGATCTGCCTGATCTGCCTGATCTGCTGACGAATCGGTCATGAATTGCTTCTGTCTATCTCACCCTTGGCATAAGCAAGGATTGTTTCGGTTTTCGCGTTCCTTCGATCTAAATTTGGGCGTTAATATCAGCAAGTTAGGTCCAAGACAACTTCCGAAAATCCCTTGAGACGATTCCCCATTGAGGTCGAGAAACGAATATTCTATACTGATCTAGATCATGAATTGTTGTGGTTTTGAGATCTGGAAATACGGGGTGACGGGGCTAACGCTCCTGGGCATGCTGTTTCAGGCCCCCCTTTCTTTGGCCAAGACCTCAGCTCCCGCGAATCCCCAGAAAGTGAAAAAAATGAGTTCTTTCAAAAAATTAAGCGAGACCGAATTGAAACAAAAACTGAGCAAATTGCAGTATCACGTCACTCAAGAGGACGGGACTGAACCTCCCTTTCAAAATGAATACTGGGACAATCAGGAGCCCGGCATCTATGTCGATGTGGCTTCTGGAGAACCCCTCTTCAGCTCCTTGGACAAATACAAATCGGGCACGGGTTGGCCCAGTTTCACCCGTCCTCTTGACCCCGAAAATATTGTGACAAAAACAGATCAGAAACTTGGAATGGAAAGAACGGAAGTTCGCTCCAAACACGGAAATTCCCACCTGGGACACGTATTTCAAGATGGTCCCGCCCCCACGTTTCAGCGTTTTTGCATGAATTCGGCCTCTCTTCGCTTCATCCCAGCCTCTGAACTGGAAAAGGAAGGCTATGGCCAATACGCTCATCTTTTCAATAAAGATGAAACCCATGTGAAAAAGCAAAGCGAAGTCGCCATTTTCGCAGGCGGATGCTTTTGGGGCGTGGAAGAAATTCTCCGAAACATAAAGGGCGTTACTCATACGGAAGTCGGATACACGGGGGGAAAAACCAAAAATCCGAACTACAACGAAGTGAAAAAAGGAGATACGGGACATACAGAAGCGGTACGTGTCGAGTTTGACCCCTCCGTTCTCTCTTACGAGGAATTGCTATCCTATTTCTTCCGATTACACGATCCCACGACCCCTAATCGACAAGGCAATGATGTCGGGACGCAATATCGATCCGTGATTTTTGTGGCGGATGACGCTCAAAAGAAAACCGCCGTAGAGGTCAAGAAACGGATCAACGAATCGGGAAAGTGGAAAAACCCCGTGGTGACAGAAATCGTTTCGGCCTCGACGTTTTACCCCGCAGAAAGCTTCCATCAGGACTACCTTCAAAAGAACCCAAATGGATATACCTGTCATTGGCTAAGGGACTAAGATGAGGTAGAAGCGACCTTCACGCATATGAAGGTCCTAAAAACATCCTCCTGCATCTTGGTTTTTTCTTTGCTCCTTACGGGACTCCTTCCCCAAAGGGCCCATGCGGCAAGGGGCCGGGACTACGTGATGGTCACTTCTGGAACCTTGAGTGTCGCGCTTCTGGGAATCTTGGTGGTTCAAGCCATTCGTTCGGAGGAAAAAGAGGAAACCGGTGAGAAAAGCACCTCTTCTCCGGTTCTTTTACCCCAAGAGAAAGCCTCCCAGGCCATGGAGAATTTGGGAAATCTCCCAAAGGAGGGGCGATGACGCCTAAAATCTGGCTTTTTACGATTCTTTCTTGCGCTCTCTTCGTCTCCTTTAACTCCAAGGCTTCCACTCTTTTTCGTCCAGACTCGGTGGAATTGGAACAAATGGATCACCTCGTTTCTCAATCCTCAAAAATTGTTCATCCCTGGAGCATTCAGCCCATTTCTCACGAATACATGGCGGACCTGCTGGAACAAATCGAGCCTGAATCCACGTATGAAAAGCAATTCACTGCGTTCCTAAAGCGATACATGAACGCACACTCAGTTTCCTCTGAAACTTCCTGGTTGGATCTAGAAGCCCGATTGGGCTACTCGATGACCAATTCTCGTCCCGTTCAACTTCTCCAAATCGATGCCGTTTCAAATCCCCTTCTAAGTGGAAATGAAGGCATGTTCTCTTACAGAGGGCACCATGGATTCTTGGGGATGAGAGTTCAGGGAGAATGGAATAACCACCTCTCATTTTCCGCACTACCCACGCTTCGTCTCACGTCCAACGATGTTTTGTTGAACGACTCCGCATCCTTTTATCTCCCAGAAGCTTTGCTCACCTTCCGCTTCAATAAATTTGCAATGGAAGCGGGAAGAGGAGCCATTCGTTGGGGGAATGGACGGTTTGGACATCTATTGTTCTCGGGAGATCATTATCCCCTCTACCTGGCCAGGCTCCGGTCAAATGAACCCGTTTCCTTGCCGGGATTTTTACGTTTCCTTGGCCCCATGCGATTCGAAGCGTTTTTCTCTCAACTCGACAAAAACCGAGAGTTCCCTCATGCCAAACTCATCGGAATGCTCTTTGTATTTGCTCCCCACCCTCGCCTTGAATTCAGTCTGGGACAAACGGTTTTATATGGAGGGGATGGAGCTCCGACCAACAATCCTTTGGTTTATTTTTCTGAAAAAGTGGCCGACGCCTCCAATCCAGCAAATCGAAACTTTTTAATTTCTGCCAGGTATCGCATTCCTGGTCTCGAAATTGAACCCTATGCGGAAATGTTGGTGGAGGATTGTTGCGACATCAACTTTTTCAATCCCAGGGACGTGGTTAATCTTTATGGGATTTACTTCCCAAGAATTGACCCTTCAGGAAAAGCTGACTTTGCTTTTGAATGGGTTCGAACCAATCACATCACCTACCGCCACAATCCTTATTCATCCGGATATGTATACAACGGTCGAAACCTTGGACACCCTCTTGGGCCCGATGCCAATGGCATCTATGGAATTTTGAGATACTTTCACACCCCTTCGTTGATGGCCAAAATGGTCGTTGCTTACGAGATTCGAGGAAGACTCGAATACTCTTTTTCAAAGAATGACATTCGAACGGCCGTTCCAAGTTTTCAGGCTCCAGAGGATCGTCTGTGGGTTCGGTTCAAGGTGGACTGGGCACCTCATCCTGGAATGCATTTCTCCCCGGAAATCGGTCTAGAGCGCGTGACCCATGAAGGGTACCAACTCCATGAAGACCATTGGCAAGGCACGGGCGGAGTAGAATTTCGGTACGTATTCTAGATAAACCCGTTAGATCCGCTAAAATCACTTCCAACAATGGGACCCTTAAATAGCAAAAATCTTTCGGGAAGTTTTTACCGACATCCCTTTATCTGGCTCACCGCAATCCTCTTGACGGTTCTTCCCGCTTTCTTTTTCGCGAAGAAGTTGACGTTGGAAAGCGATTTCAAACGTCTTCTTCCTTCGGACAAACAAAGCGTCATTGTCCTCAACCGAATCATTGAAAAAGTCGGAGGAGTGGGCAGTCTGGCCATTGCCATCGAGTGCGAGGATTACAAAGCTACGGAAAGATTCATGGAGGACCTGGCCGTAGAACTTCGAAAGCTTCCGGAAAAATATGTTCGCTTTCTGGACTACAACGTCTCCAAAGCCAAACAATTTTTCAAAGATAATCGCTACCTTTATATGGAATTGGAGGATTTGAAAGAAATCCACGACCGCCTCGCCAAAAAAATTCGCTACGAAAAGCTTCAACAAAACCCGTTTTATCTTTCTCTGGAAGAAGATGAGGCTGAGTTTGACCTGAGTGATATTGAGGAAAAGTACAAAGGAAAAACCTCTAAATATGATGGCTACACGGATGGTTATTTCTTTGGGGAAAATAACAAACTGGCCGTCATGTTGGTTCGACCGCATGGGAGTTCGACCGGAATGGCTTTTTCCAAAGACCTCATGGCCAAAGTTCAAGCCGAAATCGATAAGCTCGATCCCAAAAGCTATCACCCCTCCATGACAACCAGCTTTACGGGGAAATATAAACGAACCATCGAAGAATATGACCAGTTGCTCACGGACGTTCTGGAAACCTTGGCCATCTGCCTCTTTCTGGTCGCGTTGGTGATCTATTTCTATTTTTGGCGATTTCGCGTGATCTGGTTTCTCACGCTCCCCCTGGGCATCGGCGTTCTATGGACCTTTGCCTTAACCAAACTGCACATTGGCTACCTCAATTCTCAAACGGCTTTCCTGGGAAGCATCATCATCGGAAATGGTGTTAACTCGGGAATCATTCTTCTGGGAAGATATTTTGAGGAACGACGACAAAAGAAGAAAGTTGAAGATGCCATTCGCACAGCCGTTCGAACCACCTGGTTGGGAACGCTTACAGCAGCCATCACGACCAGTGCAGCTTTTGCCGCTCTAAGTTTTTCTGAAATCAAAGGGTTTAGCCAGTTTGGTTTCATCGGGGGCCTTGGAATGACGTTTTGTTGGCTCGCCACCTACTGCACACTTCCTCCCCTCTTGGTGATTTCTGAACGCATTCGCCCCATTGTCAGAGACAAAAGGACCGTTCCCAATCAATGGGCCAGCATCCTTCACCCCATTGCCGCCCTCGTCTCTCATTCCCCCCGACTCATTGGTTTAACGGGAATCTTTCTCGCCGTGGCCTCCGTCGGTTTCTTTTTGCGATTTGCCCCAAACGCGTTGGAGTATGATTTTTCCAAACTCAAAAACAAACCCACCCAGAAGCAAATGGAACATGCGGTGGGAGATCGAGTAGATAAGATCTTTGGGAAAAATCTTTCACCTGCCGTCATTTTGCTAGATCACGAGGACCAGGCCAAAGATGTGTGCGATGCCATCATGAAGCGGGAGGAAAATCTCTCCGAAGTGGAGAAAACCATTGATGCATGCATGACTCTCAACTCGTATCTTCCTCAAAACCAAAAAGAAAAATTGAAAGTCATTCAACAAATCAAGGTCCTTCTTCGTGACAAGTCTTTGAATTTTGCGAAAAAATATCGGAAAGAGATTGATGATTTTCGAGAGGCCGTAAATTTAAAAGAGATCAAACTTGCGGATCTTCCCGGACCGCTCAAACGAAACTATGAAGAATTGGACGGACGTCTTGGGCGAATCACCTACGTCTATCCACGGCCAACAGCGACATTAACCTATGGGAAACGTCTCATTAAATTCGCAGATGTTCTTCAATCCGTTCGTTTACCGGATGGAAGCGTCGTTCACATGTCAGGTGACGCGGCGATCTTTGCCGACTTACTTCGGGCTGTCATTCACGATGGTCCGTTGGCTACGCTGTTTTCGTTTTTGGGCGTGGCCTTTTTGGTCATCATCAGCATGCGACGAATCCGCTCGGTGGTCTACATTTTGGGAGGATTGCTCTTCGGAATCATTTTCATGCTGGGGTTGGAAGCTCTTCTCCACATTAAGTTGAATTTCTTCAATTTCATTGCTTTGCCCGTAACATTTGGAATCGGCGTGGATTACGGAGTCAATCTATTCCAGCGATATCGCATTGAAGGAAACCGTTCGGTCCCAAAGGCGATCGGCACGGTGGGAGGAGCCATCATTCTTTGTTCCTTAACCACCATCATCGGCTATTCGAGTCTTTTGACCGCACGAAACCAAGCGTTGGCCTCGTTTGGCTGGCTGGCTCTTCTGGGAGAGTTTTCGTGTCTATTTGCCTCCATCGTCGTGATGCCAGCATTTCTGTATTGTTTTGATGAATGCAAGCGCCAGCCCTCCCATTGTGGATCGGAACGACGAAAGCAACCCCGATCTGAACTGAACCCGAAGGATAAATAGCTGTTATTATACTGGTTTTTAACGCCTTGACTTTCTCTCAAGAAACGTAGAAAAAAGTTCTGACGAGTTGCGTCAGCGGACCCTTATATGGACTTTTTACATAGGACTGTTATTTTCTCTTTAGAGACAATGACTTAGAGATGGAAATTGGTTTTCCAGCTGAGTTCTGAAAGTTAAGGCAGACCTTTTCATGACCCAAGATAAACGACCGACCCGAGTTCTCTTCTTAAGTAGCTGCATCAATGGAGGCGGCGCAGGGAGAAGTCTGACCGTTTACTTGAACCACGAAGGGGAAAACGTGGAAGCTCATGTCGTTATGCCTGAACCCGGTGTCATCGAAGAGCGCATCGAAAAAAATGTCAAAAAAATCTGGTACGTCAAAGAATTCGTCGAACGAATTCAGCGCTGTCCCTATGCATGGGTCGAAAAACTGGGTTGGACCTGGCTTCATTGGCTCATGAATTTTTTTGCGCTGCCGATTGCCACAGCTCGAATCATTTGCATCGCAAGACGCATTAAACCCGACATCATTTACTGCAACCATATGTTGGCCAATCCAGTAGGAGCTTTTGTCGGTACGTGGCTCAAGATTCCCGTCGTATTCCACGCAAGAAATATTCATGTCGCTTGGTTGGGTCGAAAGTTTTATCGTTTTTTGGCCGGTCTTTCTTGCACACGAAGGGTCATTTGCAATTCACTTGCCTCAGCTCTCATCTATCGTGAATACACAGAGGAAAAAGTAAGCGTCATCTACAATTTTGTCGATCTCTCGGAGTTTGATCGCTCCATCATTTCCCCGCTTCTTCGAAAGTCTTACAACATCCCTGAAGACGCTTTGGTCATTGGATATTTGGGACGCATCTTGAAAAAGAAAGGCATCCACGTCCTATTAAATGCCTTTGCTCGAATCTATGCCACGAACCCCAAAGCTTACTTGGTTCTCGTCGGAGACAATGATGGTGCCCTTCACCATGATATGCGCGCACGATGTGAGGCCTATGCGAAAAATCTGGAAATTTCGGATCGCACGTTTTTCGTGGGATTCAAAGAAGACATTCGCCCCTATTTGGCTGATTTTGACATCTTAACCCTCCCATCCGTCGAACCCGAATCGTTCGGTCGGGTCTTGATTGAAGCCATGGCGGTTGGAATCCCTTCAGTTGTATCGGCTCATGGAGGCGCCGTGGAAGTGGTCAAGCATGGTTTAAATGGTCTTTGGTCCATCCCTGGGGACTATGACGACCTCGCCAGACAATTGGATACGTTGCTCAGTGATGCAGATCTTCGACAAAGACTTGGACGATTTGGAATGGATCATGTTCGTGAACAATTTTCCGAAAGTGAATTGGCCCGAAGAATCACTGAAGTACTGAACGAAGTTCGAAATCAAAAAGTGTTTTATTTCGAAAAGAGAAGAAAGCAATTATCGGACCTTCGAAACAAGGCCCATGAATCTAAGTCCAAACGTCGCGCAAGCTAATGACGCTTAATCCTTTTTCTTGAATTCCTCGCAGAATTTTCGGAAGAGCGCTCACCAAGGAATCTCTCCTCCCAGGTTTATTTGCCGCAAAACCGTCATGCATGAGTAAAATATCTCCTTCACGAATTCGGTTCAACGCTCGGTCGACAATTTCTTGCGGCGGCGGGTTTTCAACATCATATAAAGGATAGGAGAAGCCAATCATTTTCTGATTAGATGCTTTTACGATTCTCTCAACCGTCCGACTTTTGAACCCTTTCGGACATCGAAAAAATTTTGGAGGTTCGCCACATATATCTTGAATGACTTTCGTGGCTTGCACGATTTCATCTTGAATTTCATGCTTACCCAGCTTCGGGAGTACGCGATGAGTCATCGAGTGAACCGCTACTTCGTGACCTCGTTCAAAAATGGCTTTGGCAATCTCCGGATGCTTCTGAACATTTTCACCAATGCAAAAGAACATGGCCTTTACGTCGAATTGGTCCAAGATGTCGAGAATCTCCAACGTATATGGATCACTGGGACCATCATCAAACGTAAGAGCGATATGTCCTGACGCATATGGTTTGGGTAGCCGGTGAGGTGCAAACGAAAACACATTCACGCCCGGAACCATCATGTCGAGAAAGTACAACGCAAGACCTAGAAAAAAAACTGCAAGAACAATTCCAAATATCCCGTTCCATGGAGAGGGCAACAAAGAAATGGCCCAAAAAGAGCCCCCTCCAAGGAGCAAAAAGATCCCCACGTGACGAAAGATTTTCCAAATCGTACGTAAGGGAATCATGAGTGGTTCTTACGCGTCGAAATACAAAGCCACCTCTCGCGGATGGGGTCGCTTTCGAACATCCGTGGCTTCATCCCGCTTCCGTTCGATCCAAGCCTGGATGGTGTCCTCATGAAAGACGTCGCCTTCCATCAAGAATTCGTGATCTTTTTCCAAAGCCACCAAGGCATCCGCCAATGTCAAAGGTATGGTTTTCACCCGAGAGGTTTTTCCTCGATCCATGCCTTGCAAACTCTGATCGAAGGGGCCGCATCCTAAATCTTTTGGATTGATTTTGTTTTTGATTCCGTCCAAGCCTGCCATGAGCATTCCTGCTAAGGCCAGGTAGATATTGCATGTGGCATCTGGGGGACGAAACTCGATGCGTTTGGTCTCGGGGGTATTTCCCGCTTCCGGGATCCGAATGGCCGCACTTCGATTGGCCAGGCCATAAATTAGATGAATCGGAGCCTCAAACCCTGGAACCAAGCGCTTATATGAATTGGTACTTGGGTTCGTTAGAGCGGAAAGCGCCGCTCCATGATGAAGAATGCCCCCAATATAATAGAGGGCTGTTTCACTCAGCTGCGCCCAGCCGTTTTCATCCCAAAAAAGAGGTTTTCCTTTAAGCCATAGATTCTGGTGTACATGCATTCCGTTTCCGGCGTCATTCCAAAGAGGTTTGGGCATGAATGTCGCCACCTTTCCCTCTTCATGAGCCAACATACGAATAAGATATTTCACCGTCATCGTAACGTCCCCCGCGGACAAAAGCGGGTGAAAGAGAACCTCGATTTCCGATTGTCCAGCTCCCCCAACTTCATGATGGTGATATTTCACAGGGATCCCACAGTCCTGAACCTGATGAACAATCCGATCTCTTAATTTATAGAGTCGATCTTGTGGAGGAAGTGCATGATACCCCCCTTTTTGAGGCAATACGGTCCCGACACCATCTACGTTCCCGGAGTTCCACTCAGCTTCCGAAACATCCACTTCGTAAAACGTGGAATTTACGGCGGATTGATGCCGAACAGAATCAAAAATATGAAATTCAAACTCTGGGCTCATGGACGCCAAATCTGCAATCCCTGTGGATTTCATGTGTTCTTCGGCCCTTCGCGCAATGCCTCTCGGATCGCGGGCATAGGCCTTTCCATCTCCCGTATAAATATCGCAGATGAGGCTTAAAGTGGGACGTTCCCAGAACGGATCCAACATTTTGGTGGAAGGGTCGGGAATGAGTGTCATATCGCTACGGGTGCTTCGCGTATATCCGGGGATGCTGGATCCATCAAACGCCACGCCCGAGGAAAAGAACCCCTCGTCCAGTCGTTCGACAGGAATGCTGACATGGTGCCATCTCCCAATCAGACTAACAAACTTCAGGTCCACCGTTTGGACGTGTTTTTCTTTCGCAAACGTTAGAACTTCTTGAATCTTGGCTCCATCTGGCTTAACCATCTCTAAATCTCCTGTTCCACCTTTCAAATCCAATATTAGCGGAAGGATCCTACACACTTAGGCCGCACAAGCAACCCAAGCTCCCAGCTAAAACGGGGGGAAATTTCTTCGTTGAATTTTTTCCTTTTGTGCATATGCACATAATCTGTACAATACACGCATCTCAAGATGAAGGAGAATATATGAAAATTTGCGTTCCCAGCATGGATGATAAAGGTCTACAGGCTCCCGTTTCTGGACATTTTGGCTCGGCCACAACGTTCACGATTTTTGATACGGAAACCCAAGAGGTGGAAGTCTTAGTCAACCAGAATGATCATCAACATCATGGGGGATGTACACCCGTTGGTCTTTTGGCAGAGAAAAAAATCAATGCCATCATTTGCCAAGGAATGGGAAAAAATGCGATCACGCGACTCTCTCAGGGAGGAATCGACGTCTACGTAACCCAGGCCAATCAGGTTCAAATGGCCTTGGATGAGTTTCAAAAAGGTTCGCTTGAAAAGATCTCCCTGGACCATGCTTGTCCAGGGCACTAATCAATTTTTGTTGATCGAAGCCAAACGCTCCAGTCGTTCATAATTTTCGGCTGCGTGTCGTTTAATGCTTTCGATATCCACATTCTCACTCTTAAAACGTTTTTGCTTGGCAAAATATTCGGATGGATCCATTCCGTCCGGCTTCTCATTGATCACATAACGGATTCCATCAAATACTTCATAAAGTGGAAACAACCCGCTGCGAACAGCCACACGAACCAGTTCTATAGATTCTCCCGGTTCAGACTTCCAGCCCGTTGGGCAAGGGGAGTGAATCAGGAAAAAGCGAAAGCCCTTCATGTCCATCGCAGTTTGGACTTTGCGTTGAAAATCTTCGGGATGAGCAATTGAAAGTGTTGCAGCATAGGGGACTCGGTGAGCCGCCATGATTTCCAAGATGTCTTTCTTTCCCTCTAATTTTCCCGAAGGCGTCGTGGTCGTCTTGGCTCCCGGAGGTGTCGCAGAACTTCTCTGGCCCCCGGTGTTCCCATAGATTTCATTGTCGTAACAGACATAAATCAAATCATCGTTTCGCTCAGCAGCGGCCGACAATGTACCCAAGCCAATATCGTAGGTCCCGCCATCTCCGGCCCAACATACGGTAGTTTGGGGGTCTTGATTTAATTCGGTGGCAGCTGCGACGCCACTCCCAAAAGCAGGTGAAGACGCAAATGTGGCGGCAACCACAGGCACTCCATAACTCGTCGTAGGAAATGCACCAGCCGTAACAATTCCACAACAAGCAGGAATCACCATCGTGGATTGCCTTTTTCCCAGGGCACGTCCGAACATGGTCAAAGCACTGCTCATTCCACATCCCCCACAGTTGGTATTCCCTGCGCGAAGGAGGCATTCTTCCGGCATGTGTTGTTGAACTACCTGAGTCATGCGTCCACCCCCTTCCAAATAGGAGCTGATACCTGTTTACGTTCCTTCAAATCGTCGATGACTTCGTCAATCATTTGAGGGACCACATCCCCTCCTCCCACTCCGGTTAAGTAACTCTGAACCATGGCATTGGAAACGCCCTGAAGAGCAGAACGAACATCGTGACAAAAGATTCCTCCCACGCCGGCCGCATAGTTTCGGTCCAACACGCCGATCTTAGAAATTCCCTTGGTCAGGTTTCGGATGAGATCTGTCGGGAAAGGTCGAAACATTTTAATTCGAATCAACCCCACCTTCTCACCCTTGGCTCTCCGAGACTTCACCACCTCAAGAGCTGTTGTGGCCACAGTGCTGGAAGCGACCAGCACATGGTCCGCATCCTCTGTATAGTGGGCAGACACCATTCCATCAAAAGAGCGTCCAAAATGTTCTTCAAAAGCCTTTCGATGTTCTTCAAAAACTTCAGGTACGCGAGACACGGCTTCTTCCATTTCCACTCGTTGACTGGCCGTTTCTCGCGGCCAAGCCAACCCCCCAGTGGTGAATGGCTTCTCATGATTTAGTCGATGGGGAAGATCACAGATCGGCAAAAAGGCATCGACCTGGGATTGATCCGGTAAATCCACTTGCATGGCTGTATGAGAAACAATAAATGCATCCATGCAGATCATCACGGGCAATAAGATGCGTTTGTCCTCAGCCAAACGAAAAGCAAGCAAGGAAGTGTCTGCCACATCTTGATTGGAGTTGCAGTAAAACTGAATCCAACCGAAGTCTCTAAACATCAATGAATCGCCTTGATCCGCCCAAATATTCCAGGGAGGACCCAGCGTTCGGTTGACCGCGACCATCACAATCGGCAACCGATAAAACGCAGCGACCATAATATTCTCAGCCATGTACGCCAATCCATTCGAAGCACTGGCCGTAAACGAACGTGCACCATGAAGGGAAGCACCAATGCAGACCCCCATGGCCGAATGCTCACTTTCGACCGCCACCACTTTGCCCTTTTCAAAAGGAAATTTGGCCACATACTCCACAATTTCGGTTTGAGGCGTAATCGGATAAATTCCGGACACGACGCCCCTTCCTTTTCGATTCGCTTCTCCGGCTCTACTTAAGGCATAGCCAGCTGCATGATTTCCCGTTACGAGTTGAACCGCCATATCAAACTCCACTTTTCGCCAAAGGTTTCATGTACACCACAGACCGAGAACACTCTGCAACGCACACGCCGCAGCCTTTGCAGTACTCATAGTCAAACACTAATTCATCTCCAACTCTTTTGATGACTCCGTCTGGGCAGTACGTCACACATCGATCACAATTGTTGCAAACGCCGCAACTGAAACATCTCTGCGCTTCCTCCGCCGAAGAAAGGCCTTGGCGAACCTCTTCAAACGAATTCTTTCGATCCGAAAAGGGAATAGGATTTTCTCGATGCGTCTCTTCATGAGGAAAGTGTTGACTCTTGATTTGTTCCAAGCGCACAACATTTTCTTCGATTTTGGGAGGATCATATAATTTTTCTCCCGTGAAATGCTCATGTAAGCGAAACGCCATATCTCGCCCACAACCAATTGCAGCCGTTACCGTCCCTTCGTTGGTCAAAAGATCTCCCGCGGCATAGGTGGTTTCTCCCAGCTCACCACCCACGGCATGATCTTTCACCAACTCCACATCTTCCGGGAACAATGAAAGATCCCGGTATTGTCCCAAAGCCAAAACCACGCGATCACAAAAAACATCGTAGTCAGAGTTTTCGACAACCACCGGTCGACGTCGACCACTGTCATCGGGTTCACCCAATTCCATGCGTTGGCAAACCAGTCGCATTCTTTTGTCACTCTTGACAATCCTTTTGGGGGATCGAAGGAAGTCGACTTGAATGCCTTCATCAATGGCATCATCTACTTCTTCATCGATCGCCGGCATTTCTTCCCGCGTTCTTCGATACAGAATTTTTACGGACCGAGCCCCCAGTCGAAAAGCCGACCTGGCCGCATCAATGGCGGTGTTTCCGCCGCCAATCACCACGATGTCTTCGTCTTCTACACGGATGCCGCCTTTTCGGGCCCAATTCAAAAACTCGATCCCTTGCATGACACTTCGCATGTCCTCACCCAGATCCAAGTCAACATTCTTCTGAAGACCGGTGGCCACCATGACACCATCGAATTTGTCTTTCAGCTCAGCCATCTCCTCTCTGGAGACTTTGTGTTTCAACTCTGTCTTGACCCCTAAATTTAAAATTCGATCAATGTCCTTATCCAGTGATTCCCGGGGCAATCGATAGGCGGGAATTCCCGTTCGCATCAACCCCCCCAATTCTTCCTCTGACTCAAACACGGTCACTTGATATCCAAGCAAAGCCAATTGATACGCTCCAGAGAGACCTGCCGGTCCCGAACCAATCACCGCAACACTTTCTTTTCGCTTTTTCTGGGGCTTCGGTTGATGGTTCCCATGATCTCCAGCATACCGTTCCAAAGCTCGTACATTGACCGGTCCGTCCACCGTCGCGCGGTTGCACTGCATCATGCAAAATCCTGGACAAACCCTTCCGCACACTGAGGGAAAAGGAGTGGTCCGAGCCAACACCCCCAAGGCTTCGTCCACATGATCGTTGGCCAAAGCCGCCAAGAAACCTTGAACATCATTTCCCGCAGGACAAATAAAATTGCATGGAGGGGTGGATGTTTTCTGTCCAGGTTGCTGAACAGCCCAATTGCCTGTCTTGATTGCAGGCAGGGCTCCGACATTTCCCTCGATCATTCCCGGAACACGTGCAGTAGGAATATTTACTTCTGGAGATTCGATTTTTTCAGGGGCATTGCCTTGAACAGAAACTTTTTCATACGTTTCTTTGGCCGCCTCTGCGTTGCCACCATGAAAGCCCATTTCCTCAAACGCATCCAGAACCGCTTGAAGTCTTAACTGAAGTATTTTGGCCGTGGCCCCAGCTAACGCTGTATTCACAATGGGAACCGTCTTCGTACCTAACTTATTCTTTCTCGCAATTGACGTGGCATCCACCACCGCGACGCGATACCCCTTAAATTGGTCTTGCTTCGCAAAGGTTTCCAAAGGTTCAGGAGTATTGATCAGTATGAATCCCCCCGGTTTCAAACCCGAAGTAATCGCGGGCGAAACCAGCGTCGGATCCAGTAAAATGACATGGTCCGGTTCGTAGATTTGATTTCGATTCAGAATGGGCTGATCGTCAAAACGAATGAACGCTTGGAGTGGAGCCCCGGAACGTTCTGCCGCATAAATGCCAAAGGCTTGAACCGATTTCCCCTCCAAATGTTGTGATGTTGCTAAAATCTTGGCGAGGGTAACCCCACCTTGACCACCTCTTCCATGAATACGAATCTCAATCATTTCAAAAGCTTCTTATCACACGGCACACCTAGCCCCAAACGACCTGCATCAGAAACAGCCAAAAAGTTTTTTAGGAATTTTCCACATTGACCCATCGCGTCACCCCATCTCTCCTTCCCTCCACCCCTCTTCTCTGTTCTACTAGGTCTTCATGTTCCAAAGGACCCAAACCTTAGAAAGGATGTTGATCTTGTGAAAACCGTGGCCACATTATTGGAGGAAAAAGGGTTCCATGTTTGGTCGGTCTCACCAGAAACCTCGGTTTTTGATGCGTTGACCTTACTTTCCGACAAAAACGTCGGGGCCCTACTCGTAATGGGTGGGAAAAAGCTCTATGGAATTTTATCCGAGCGAGACTACGCCCGACAAATCATCTTGCGCGGAAAACGCTCCAAAGAAACCCCTGTATCCGAGATCATGAGTAAAAACATTTGTTGTGTAACGCAAAATCGGACGGTCGAAGAGTGCATGGCGCTCATGTCCGAAAAGCATATCCGTCACCTTCCCGTGGTTGAAAATGGGGAAGTAAAGGGAATCATTTCGATTGGGGATGTTGTGAAAGGGGTCATCTCCGAAAAAGACTTCCATATCGATCAGCTTCAAAATTACATCCGAGGGGGATAGCTCTCACACCACCCATCCAAGTGACTCTTTGTTTTCAAACACTTAGATCGTTTTGAATCATTTTGAACCAAATCGCCCCCTCTCCCGTCTAAACTCATATAACGAACCCATCACCCAGGAGTGAAAAGATGTTGAAAACAAAAACCATTTCCATCCTTACTTTTTTTACCTTTCTCCTTTCCGCACTTCTTTTCATCCCCTCTGCGGATGCAAGAGGACGTGGCCGAGGAATGGGACCCGATGATGCCGGTCCGGGTCCCCGGATGTTAGATCTTCTGGATCTTTCCAGTGAGCAGAAAGATCAGTTAAAGGCCATTCGGAGAGCTAACCGAGATAATCGAAATCAAATTCAGGACCGAATCGAAGATGCTCGCGATCATTTACAAAACCTCATGCAAAGCGATGCCAGTGAAGACGAACTACGTGCCGCCCATAAAAAAGTTCAAGAGGCCATGCAAGCCGCTGGAAACGACCGCTTTGAGCAAATGTTGAAAATCCGAGCCATTCTCACGCCCGAGCAACGAAAAGAATTGGGGACCTACCGAGATGGACGTAAAGGACGAAGAGGAAGATCCGGCCCCCGAGGTTTCTGATTGCCCGTTTGGACTGCAATGAAAACCAACCGGGAAAGAGAGTCGTTCACCACTTCTCCCTCCATAGGGGAGCTCTCTTTCCCGGAACTCTATAACGAATATCAATCCATGATTCGAGCGGTCATCTACCGCATTTCTGGTCGATTGGACCTGGATGATTTGGTTCAAGAGGCTTTCGTGAAAGTTTGGAAAAGCCAAACGTCGTTCAAAGGTCAATCTTCCCTCAAAACCTGGATCTATCGAATTTCCGTAAACGTTGCGATCGACCACTGCCGAAAAAAGAAGGAGTTCCTGGAATACCGAGATGAATCTTCTCCAAATCCAAAAGGAACGGGAAAAGAACAAATCCTCGATCACAAAGATCTCGTAAAAAAATTATTTCTTTCGCTGGACACGATGCAGAGAACGCTGTTGACCTTGCAAGCCGTTGAAGGACTGACCATTTCAGAAATAGCCGAGGTGATGGACCTTCCCGAAGGGACCGTAAAATCGAAACTTTTCTATGCCAAAGAAAAAGCTTCAAGCTTCTTAATCAAAAAAGGGGTGAAATTATGATGTCAGATCCTAAAAATGATCAAAGCCTCCTCTCTCTTATTAAAGAGAATGCTCCGGAGGCACCCCATCCTCCGAAAAATGAAGAGGCGTGCATTCAAGCGTGGATTGAAAATATGGAAAAGCCTTGGTGGAAACGATCCATCGAATGGTTAAATCTGCGTCCTTGGGTTTATGCGTTCGGTGCTGCAGCTTTGATTGCAGCGGTCATCATCCCCCAAAAAGCAGGAATCTTTGGCGATCCGAAACAGGTGGCTCTCCAAGACCAACAATTGGAGACCTATCTTCAAAATACGTTAGCCGCGGTTTACCGAACCGAATCCATCGATCTAAATGGATGGGGAGACCTGCTGGAATCGGCAAACGAGCCCTAAGGCATGCAAATGGGGAAAGAGAATCCCAGACGCCTGAAAATTGCGTTCTTTCTCGACACCTATTCTATTTCAACTGTCTGATTTTATTATCTTTATTTTTTTCCTCGATGGCATAAGAATTGCGTTTTTTTAAAAACCAAATGAAAAAAACACTTTTCATATGGGGAATCTTCCTCCTTCTCATGACCCCAAACCAATCGGCTCATGCGCGTGACGATTTCTTAATGAAAACGAGCGTGGATCAACAAAGAACAGCTGAGTTCCAGAAAAGAAGAAAAGAGGCTCTCCTCCGAAATCAAACCGAAGTTTTCTTAAGAGGAGACCTCAATCAAGATGGGACCATCGACCAACAAGATTGGAGACTTCTCGATCGCTTGACCGACCTCCACGTAGATTGGTTAAGCCGCATGGACATCAACCACAACGAACACATTGACGACGAAGACCTTCAAATGTTGTCATTCCTTGCCGAACGAAACGTGCAGAGAGATCTTAACCAGCTCCTCGCCATCCGAAACGAATACCAAAACACGTTTGGGACCTCTTTTCCTTTACCTCGCGATTTAAGCTTATTCATTGACCCTGAAGCCAAACCCCAAACACTCGGCATTCAAACCTCTTGGTCTCCGGGAAGCCCTCCCCCACAAAATGCATTTCCTCATTTTCAGGAGGAACTCGAACTAGCTTTGCGACAGGAGCTTCGTGGAATGACCGAGATGCAGTTAGTGCGTTTGGCCGAAAGCTCTCCAGACCGCAGGTTCCATTGGTTACTGGATTTGCTTGAAAAAAATCCTGGTGACCTTTCCATTCTTCTGGCCCTGGCCATACAGTTCAACGAACTCCACTCGATCAAAGATTCTTGCGTACCCTCAAAAACGGTGGAGCAAATCGTCATGAACCGACAGATCCTTCAAGAAAGCATTGAGAGGGAAACGACTTCATACTGTACAAGCCATGTAGAAGCCTGCACCCAGGATGTCGACAAAGCCGTTTCCAAAACCATTGATCGAGAATTGCAGCGCTCCTTTGAAGACTCAAACCTTTCAATTGAACGCATCAACAAAGGCTTTCTTCGATCCATGTGGAAATCCTCTCAAATCGACAAAAGAAATAAATCCTTTCGACGGGGGCGTGTAAAAGTAGATCCAAACCAACTTCGCAGCCTCATCGATTTTGCGAGGCATAACCTAAAGTATCGGACGGTCGTAGCTCTAAGCGAAATTCCGAAAACCCATGATTGGCCCGTGGATCGAACCGATTTGGGCATGCGCATTCTCTTGGGAGAAGCCATTCTTTTGAACAATGGGGACGTGGAAGCTGCAAGCTATCTTCTATTAAAAGCCTCTCATACGGCCCATATATTCAGTCGCTTTCATCTTCCAGGAACAAAGGAGTTCGACAAAGCCATGCACTGGAGTCTTGCTTCCTTTTTGAGCGTCCGGGAGGATCCAAAAGGCGTGTTCGTGGCCGGCCTTTGGTGGGAGTGGGCTGAACCCATCTTGAAAGCCTTTGCTTCGAGCCCTCGATCCAAGACCTCTCACTTAGAGGATTTGAGGGACATCATCGTTAACGCGTATGGTATTGAAGCCGGTTGGCAATATGACCGGATCTGCAAAAACCCAAACTAGACAATGACAACTACATCGGCTCGCCAATACCAATGGGCAAGCCGAGGTTATACCAAAGAACCAGCATGATCATCCAAGCGATGGCCGAGAAAACGGCATACGGCAATAGCAAACTAAAGACCGTCCCCACTCCCGCATCCTTTCGATATTCAGACACCCATCCCAAGATCAATGGAAACATCGTATAGAGGGGACTGATACCGTTGGTGACCGAGTCTCCGATTCGGTACACAAGCTGCGTGACTGCGGGAGAAACATTGATGTGATACAGCATGGGGACAAAAATCGGAGCCATCATGGCCCATTTGGCGGATGCGCTTCCTATAAACAGATTGATCACCAATGCCATCAACACAAAAGAAACAAAGAGGAGAGAACCGTTAAAGTTCGTGGCTTTCAAGAACTCGGCCCCTTCAATGGCGATCAATTGATCCATGTGACTCCATTGGAAGAGTTTGATGAACTGCGCAATCATGAAACATAAAACTATGTACGGCCCCAGGGCACGAACGCCCTCCACCATAAAATGTACAATATCCACTTTCTTTTTTACGGTTCCGACCACTTTTCCATAAACCCAGCCCACAATCACAAAGAAAAAGAAGAGAATGGGAATCAATCCTTTGAAAAAGGGACTTCGCATGAAAAGTTTGGGATCGGCGTGACGAAGCAAACCATTTTCTGGGATGATCGTGCTGAAAACCAGAATGAGATAAAAAACTCCAACAACTACCGCCCAGCGCAGTCCTCGTTTTTCGATGTTGGTCAAACCCACATGTTCCTCGGATGAGATTTCAATCTTTTCATCCCGGAAGAGAGGGAGCGTAAATTTTTTAACCACCCAAGTGAAAAGCACCGCCAACATGAATGTAGAAGCAATCATGAAATAGAGATTACTGGTCGCAACGACCTCCCCACCCGGTTCGATGGTTTGCATGGCTTCGGTTGTGATCGCTGACAAAAGAACGTCGGTTCCCGCTGGAGCTAAATTCGCCGTAAATCCTGCGGTGGCCGCAGCATATCCCAAAACAATTCCGGCCAAGGGATGTTTCCCCATTTTCTTAAAAATAATGGCCGCAAGTGGGGGAACCACGACAATTCCTGCATCAGATCCTATATTTCCACAAGCGCCCAAAACAATGATGGCCGGGATCACCAGCCACTCAGGAACACTAAAGACCACTCTCTTCATGGCCGCCTCAAGCAATCCAGTTTTTTCAGAAACTGCGACCCCCATCAACATGACCACCACCAAACCCAAGGGAGCGAAATGGGCAAAGTTATGCACCATGGAAAGAACCATTTGCTGCAAAGCTGCTTTGGAAAAAAGACTCGTGGCTTGAACAAGTTCCCCAGTTTTGGGATTAACGGCTTCCCAACCCAAACCAGACGCAATCATCGAAAGAATGATGGTGGCACAACAAATATAAACGAATAACCAAAAAGGATGGGGAAGCCGATTTCCAACTCGTTCGATCCAGGCAAAAAAACGCTCCACGACATGTCCTCCTTAAAAAAAGGGCAAACATCCGAAAATGTTTGCCCTTATTCTCCAATTAATTTTTCAATGACTCTTAGGCTGCTTCTTTAACCGCAGCAATGAGTTCAACAAAAGCCTTCTTACCATCATTGAAGAACATCAACGTATTGTCCTGAGCAAAAAGCGGATTTGGAATACCCGCAAACCCAGGGCTTAGGGATCGTTTGATCACAACCACGGTCCTGGCTTTGTCAACATCAATGATGGGCATTCCGGCAATGGGAGACTGAGGGTCCGTCCGAGCCACTGGGTTCACAACGTCATTGGCACCAATCACGATGACAACATCGGTTTGCTCAAGCTCAGAGTTGATTTCATCCATCTCTTTCAGTTTTTCATAAGGAATGTCGGCTTCAGCCAAAAGGACATTCATATGTCCGGGCATGCGTCCAGCGACCGGATGAATACCATAAGAAACTTCAATGCCCTGCCCTTCAAGCAAATTGCCCAAGTCACGTACAGCGTGCTGTGCTTGAGAAACGGCCATTCCATATCCAGGAACCACCACCACTTTCTGAGCACCATCAAACAACATCGCAATTTCATCCGCAGATGTGGATTTGACTTTTCCTGCGTAAACATCGTCTGCACTCGCTGTGCTGGATGTGGGTCCCATGGTTGCAAACATGACATTTGCGAGGGACCGATTCATGGCTTTACACATGATGCTGGTCAAAATGAGGCCGGAAGCTCCAACCAAAGAACCCGCGATGATGAGAACCGTGTTATTGATCACAAAACCTGTGGCACAACCGGCCAGTCCTGAATAGGAATTCAAGAGTGCAATCACAACCGGCATATCTGCGCCACCAATCGGAATCGTAATCATAACGCCCAATAAAGCGGAGATTCCGACCAACCACCAGTAATACGCCATATGCGTCGGGTGCATCACAACCATCACAGCCAGAGCAATGGCGGCCAATGCCAAAAGTGAATTGATCACTTGTCGACCTGGAATGCAAATGGAGTCCGAAAACCAAACTTTCTTTCCGAACCATTTGAAGTATTTGACTTTCTCTTGGAGCTTAACAACGGCCACCATGGAGCCAAAAAAAGTAATGGAACCAATCAATCCCGAAGCCGCTGTGGCAATCACATTGGGCAGGGTAAGTCCAAGAAGGTCAGCAGTAATCGCACCCGTAAAGCCGGAGGCTTTGTCCGCCGCGATGGCCAAGGCAGCACCGGCAACCAGCGTAGAGGCTCCACCACCAAAGCCGTTAAAAAGACCCACCATCTCGGGCATGGAGGTCATGGGGACAATATAGGCCAAGAAAGCACCGATACCGCCACCGACCAAGCAAGCCGCCAATAAGAATTGCCAACTCACAATGTGCGTGACCCAAAGAGTAACAATTACCGCGAGCAGCATTCCGATCGAACTGATCATGTTTCCGCGAACAGCTTTTCGCGGATGTGTAAGACCTTTGAGGCCAACAATGAATGCAACCGCAGCCAATAAATAAATTAAGTTTTGTAATGCTGTGTTTTCCACGACTATTTCTTCCTTTTGAACATACCGAGCATTCGGTGTGTAACCAGATATCCACCAACCACATTCATCATGGCGAATGCGACAGCCGCGAAGCCGAGCCAAGCAGCCATTTCAGTTTCTTGCTGAGCCGCCAACACCAATGAACCAATCAAGGTAATTCCCGAAATCGCATTCGATCCCGACATGAGAGGTGTGTGAAGTGTGGGAGGCACTTTCGTAATGATCTCGAAACCGATGAACATCGCCAAAACAAAGATCGTTAACAACGCAACAAAGGTCATGACGCCTTCCTTTCTTCTGAAGAACCTTCACCCAACAACTCTTTCACCATGGGATGAACCACTTGTCCTTCTTTTGAAAGGAGTGTGCCGACTGTAATTTCATCCTCAAGATTTACCTCGAGCACACCTTCTTTGTTCACCAAATGTTTCAAGAAGGTGACGATGTTTCGGGCATACATCTGACTAGCATGAAATGGGATGGATGAGGGAAGGTTGAGCGAGCCAACAATCTTTACATCATGTTTGACCACCGTTTTTCCAGGCTCAGTGAGTTCACAATTGCCTCCTCGTTCGGCGGCCAAGTCAACAATCACGGATCCCGGCAACATGCCCTTCACCATTTCTTCCGTCACCAAAGTTGGAGCTTTCTTTCCAGGAACGGCAGCGGTGGTAATGACAATATGCTTATCCGACATTACCTTGGCCATTTCTTCTCTTTGGCGTCGATAGAACTCTTCGCCCATGGCTTTGGCATACCCACCGGAATCTTGGGAATCTCCCGCATCCAAATTGAGTTCAACAAATTTGGCTCCAAGACTTTCACATTGTTCTTTTACAGCCGGACGGATGTCGTACGCATGAACCACAGCACCCATTCGTTTGGAAGAAGCAATGGCTTGAAGTCCGGCAACGCCCGCACCAATGACCAAGACATGAGCCGGAGCTACAGTCCCCGCAGCGGTCATCATCATGGGAAACATTCGAGGAGATTCGTTGGCCGCCAACAGAACAGCTTTGTAACCGGCCACGGTCGCCATGGAAGAAAGCACGTCCATGCTCTGCGCACGCGTGATTCGAGGCATGAGTTCCATGGAAAATGCACTCACACCTTTTTCCGCCAACGTTCGGATGGCTTTCGGCTCAGATAAAGCCTCAGCAATCCCCACCAACGTTTGGCCTTTCTTCATGAGATCTAAATCCGATTTTCCAGCTTCCAAGTTCGCCCCATACTGCCGAACTTGCGTCACAATATCGGCCGATTGGAACACCTCAGATCGGGAAACCAATTTGGCTCCCTTAGATTTATATTCATCATCCGTGAAGCCAGCTTCCATGCCCGACCCCGACTCAACCATCACGTCCAACTTAGCTTTCACCAGCTGCGCAACAGCGTCAGGAGTCAACGCCACACGTTTTTCTCCTGGGTATGTTTCTTTTGGAACTCCAACAATCACAATCGCATTCCTTCCTCTGATTTCAAAGGGTTAGCTCAAAATTGAGCATCGACATTTTGCTTTTAGTCGAGTGCCCTCGATTGTCAACCTAAGTGGTCATGCTTTTACCTGGAATCTTGAACGGCGACTGTCCATATGGTTCACTTCTTGCTCATCTGACTTTAGAACCCATGCAGAAAACCCCAAAACCACCAAAAATAGCTGTTTTTACAGTGTTTTTCTGGTCCTTCCTGGGCATCCTTGTCGCAGGCTGTGGCGGAATTCAGCCAAAAAAGGACGATTCAACGGCCTCCCCCACCCGAGCTCAAACCCAATCTTCTTCTTCTGAAACCTCTTTAGACCCCATTTTGGATACGCGCCCCCCAACCGCACCTTCCAACTTGGTCATCACGCTTTCGCGGACCTATCTCTCCACGGCTGGAGAACGTTGCGTTTACGACCTAAAGTGGGACCCTGCTCACGATGACCAAACCTCCTCGACGGAAATAACGTATCAAATCCTGAATGGAAAAACGGTCGTGGATGAGATCTTGGGAAAGACTTCGTACAGATTGATTTTAAATCAAGAGACTCAAACCCCGCTCAAGATTCACGTTCGGGCGAAAGACCAATCCGGAAATGTTAGCCCAAACAGTCCTACGCTCACACTTTCCGTCTGCTCCAAAAAGGAGGACCTCGGAACTCCCTCCAAGAACTCTTCCCCGAATCGCGAAACCCATTCAAGAACGGAGGAAAAGACTCGCCCCGCCCAAGATGCTCGCCCCGAACTCAAGCGAAATCTGAATCGCAGTGGATTCGCTTCCTACCCCAGCGCCCACTATCAAATCAAACGGGATGTAAACTGTCATCCGGACTGGCCGGACGAACTGGCAAAAATCTATCCCTGCGACACCTTGGGAACCTTCTTTGGTAGCATGACGTTCCCCGACGACTCAACCGGCTTTGTCCTCCGGCGCTGGAATCCTGAGAACTTCCCCATTGTTTTTCATCTTCATCCCAATGCTCTGCGTTTTGAAAAAGAAATTTACGAAGTCATTCAAGAACTCAATTCGGTCGGAAGAGATTTGGGAATCACCCCGAAACTGCGTCAAAATGCCTGCAAAGACGACTCAGGACCCTTGATCTGCTTAGCTTCTCACCCCACGACCTCAGCCATCGAAGATTATTCCACTCACACACTTCGTCTCACCTACACAGAACATCCCACTCAAACCGTATTTGACTCGGAGTCCAACGAAGTGAAAAACATTGAAGCCAGCATTTCCGGGCTGACAACCTCCGCATTTAACTACAATGGGGAGATTCTGGATGCTGACATTCAATTCAACATGCCCATTTTTGAAAAGCTCGTAGAAAAAATCATTCAGAACTATGGAGACCAACTGGGAGAACCCCAAGAAATCTACCGAAAACATATTCGGTGGCACATCATGCACGAAATGTTGCACGCATTTGGCTTGGAACATAACGAGGTTGGGGAAGCCTACCACTCCATGATGAATACGCCGTCCATGATCAGTCGACCTGAAGTCGAACTCTCCTTAACATATGAATTAGAGAGAGAGCCCGGCTTAGACTATGACATCCAAGTTCTTCGATACCTTTATGTAGAAGACTCCTTCCTCACGCAAGGCGAACTCCCGGATTTCGAGCTAAATCGAACCCATCGTGACTTAATCCTTGTCCAGCGCCCTTCGACCTAATTTTTGACGGTCTGTGTCTTTCCGATATAGTCCCGCTTCATTAACTCATTCGTGGGGACGACATGACCGAACAAAATCCATCCAAGCTTTCCATTCTAGATTCCATCAAAGTTCTCCTAACAGCATCTCGTGGCTATTTGTTGGTAAATCTATCCAATTTCGGAGACGGCATCGCCTACTTCGGCTTCATCGGATTGATGGTGCTTTTTATGGAAAAGAATGTGGGGTTTACGGCTCACTACTCCACGGTAAGCATCAGTTCCTTTTCCGGTGCCGTTACCATTTTCATGGCTTTGGGTGCCGGAGCCCTAGCTGACCGATTGGGCGTCCGACGGGCACTCACCGTTGTCTGGGCGCTTCTCCTTGTGGGCCGAGCGGTGTTCACCATGAGTCCAATGGGAGGAACGGTTTATTGGTCCGGTGCCATTGCCATTCTGGGTCTCTTTTTAATGGCCGCTGGAGAAGGCGTCATTCAACCGGCTCTCTATGCAGGAGTTAAGCACTACACGACAGAAAAAACCAAGACCCTGGGGTACGCGTTCATCTATGCCGTCATGAACCTGGGCATTGTGGTTGGAGAAGCTCTCTCCCCGATCATTCGAAAATGGTGGGCCGCCAATGTTGAGGGCGTGAACATTCTGGACAAAGGTCACGGAGGAGCGGGGATTGAAGGATCTTTTTGGTTCTTCACGGGGGTCACTCTCCTCATGCTTCTCATTCATGTCATGTTTTTCACAAAAAAGGTGGAAGAACGAGATCGAAAAGTCGAACCCGATGAAGAGCCCGAGAGTGAAAAAATTCCTCTCATGCAGAAGGTTAAGAACTTGCCCATTTGGGATGTTCGATTTTTCTCCTTCATCTTCATTCTTCTTCCCGTGCGAACCTTATTCGCTCACCAATTTCTCACGATGCCTCTTTTTGTCGAACGCGCCTTTCCCGCCTCCGTCGCAGCAAAATGGGAATGGGTTTACATGATTAACCCTGCCGTCATCGTCATCTTTGTTCCCTTGATCGCAGCGTTAACACTCAAAAAGAAGGTCTTGGACATGATGATTGTGGGAACGCTATTTAGCGCCCTGTGCAGCTTCCTTCTTTGCACTGAGCCCAGCCTCACAACCTTGCTGGCCTATATGGTTTTGTTTTCTTTGGGCGAGGCAGTTTGGTCCTCCCGCTTTTTGGAATACATCGCAGACATCGCCCCCTCTAAACAGGTGGGCGTATACATGGGCTTGGCCACCATTCCTTGGTTTTTGGCAAAATTCACAACGGGTTTATACGCCGGTTGGATGCTCGACAAATTCGTACCCGCTACAGGCACCCAGCACACCGGGATGCTCTGGTTCATTTATGGAGCGATTGCACTCATTTCCCCAATAGCGCTGTTACTGATGAGAAAATGGCTTCTCAAGGGCGTGAGAAACGATGGCGTGGGAAACGAAGCCGCTGAAGCTTAAGTCACATACTTCTCAATGGTTTTGAGAACATCGATTCGGTGAACCAAATCGGAAAGATAATCCAACTTATCAATCTGCAGAACCAATGTCGGGCTCGCCTTGTACGACGCGAACCACTTCTCATAAAGCTGATTTAACCCCTTCAAGTAAGCAGGATCGATGTCTTGCTCTTCGGGCCGACCTCTCATCTTGATCCGCTTCCGAATGGTTCGAAGATTCGCACGCAAATAAATGAGTATGTCAGGAGGCTCAATGGCATTTAAAATCGTCCGATACAGATCTTGGTAAACCCCCCAGTCTCTTTCATGAATGAGCTTTTTCCGATGCAACATTTCAGCAAAAATCTCTGCATCTTCGAAAATGGTTCGATCTTGTACAATTGTTTTTTTGCCTTTTTGCTGGTCAAGCTCTTGGTGAATTCGAAACTTATGCGTCAAAAAATAGAGCTGAGAATGAAAGGCCCAGGACTTCATATTTCCGTAAAACAGCTTCATATATGGGTTATTCGCGTTGGGCTCAAAAAACGGCTGAACGCCATAGGTCCGGCAAATAAAATCAACCAACGTGCTTTTTCCGGATCCCATATTTCCTGCGACCGCAATGTAGATGGGTTTTGCCATAGGCCTATGGGGCTCATAACACTCTTTTTGATTTCTGGATACTTCACGAGCTTTTCATTTTGGCTCGAGCCGCGTATAGGGAATTTCCATGAGCGAAAAAACGATTGTGGGAATTTGCGGAGGATCAGCTGCGGGAAAATCACTTCTGGCCCGTTTCCTCCAAAAGGAAATTCAATCTTCTTCGTTCATTCTCTCCCAAGATCGTTATTACAAAAACATTGGACCCCTCACTCCGGAAGAACGATTGAAAGAAAACTTCGATCACCCAGAGGCCATCGACCATGACCGTCTCGTTCAAGATTTGAAACGATTTCAGCGGGGTGAAGCCATTGAAATTCCGAAATATGATTTCGTTTCATGCAGTTGGACTGGATTTGAGAAAATCAACGACCTCCCCCCGGTTCTCATTTTGGAAGGTCTTTTCATCCTTTGTGTTCCGGAAATCCTGGCCTTATTGGATTTTAGCATTTTCATTGACTCAAACGAGGAAAAGCGAGTTCAACGAATCATTCGAAGAGACTTAAAAACGCGAGGAAGAACCGAAGAAACGGTTCGAGAGAATTTAAGCAAGTGGGTCCTACCCATGCACAACCAATTTATCCAATCCTACAACGATAAAGCCAATCTCGTCGTAAAAAACAATTCAGATGAAAAAGAGACACTTAGTGAACTCGCCAAGCAAGCCGCTTTTACCCTCAAACATCAGTTTCCGTCTCTGGGCGCAAGATAGCAAACAGCCTGCTCTTTCTCTCCATCCATAACCAAATGAGCAAGCAGTCCTTCACAAACCGAGGGCAGGTGAATGACCTTCACATATTTCGTATACAACTGGCCATCTTCCAACAACTCCGGCAAAGCATTGGGGGACTCCCTCAAAAAGGATTCCTTAAAAAGAGATTCCGATTCATCCGGATAAAGTGGAAGATACGCAATTCCAGATTCCACGAGATCTTGAAAAAAATGTGTTCCAAAAGAAACCTCGGGAACATAGCCTTCTTTTTCCCGCGCAATCTCAATCAAGACTTTCGTATTTCGAATATCGGCGTAATTGATGCGTACGCCTAGGTTGATATCATTCGAGCCCCAACGCCCCGGCCCCATCAAAACATAAGAATGGTTGTGCAAACGCTGATTGATCCGGCTCACAACACGTCCTATGGTTTGTTTTAGGGAGAGATCTTCAATGGAATCATATTCAACGCTCGGAACATATACGAGGAATTCAATGTTTCGAACCTGTCCTGTGCGAACGTCCCGATCAGTCTTAAAAAGGATTCGATTCGAGTCCAGTTCTGCGGGCAATTGAACCCGAGTCATCCCCATCAGCTTGGCTAAGGGTCGACATTGGAGCAAATAGAAGTTCGTTCCGTCGAATGCAAACTCCACGTCGACTGGACATCCATAAGCCTCATGAAGAACTTCCAAAACCTCTTTCATATGCTTGGCAAACTTCGTGGACTCGATGAGACGATCAAACGTCACACAGACATCCTCTTTAGAGGGGTCCAACAACTCCCCAAAAATGGGCGTCAGAGAACCATCTTGGAATTTGGAAATCACCAAATCGAACTTCTTCGGGATGGAATCTCCCAGGACTTCTTTGATGGGAAGCGTTTCAAATTGTTTGGTTTTTAAATTGATGACATCCACATTCTTTTGGGATTGAGCCAAGACCTCCCGCACTCCTCCTTGAGGCCTTAACGAAGGAACGGTCAGGGCGACCATACGTGGATAATCACTGCTCACACGATCTACCGCCCTCGTTCCCAAGCCCGTAACCAGGCGAATGAAACCGTCCTCTTTTCGAATTCTCCGATCCCAACGATAAAAATCGTTTTGAGAAAACGCTACGCCGGCACACAGCGGGAAAAAGTAGTCTCGATGTTTGACACCCACAACCGGCTGAACCAAAACCCCCATAAACTCTTCGTAATCCACCAAATTTCTTTCTCGTCGATACATGAGGGGATCCGAGGCCAACATCGAAGCATAAACTTCTTTAACCGCACTGAGAAATTGTTGGACCCGCGTCGAGAGTGCGCCCTGGTTGGCCAAAAAAATGGATTTGTATTTTCCGGAAAACACGGCCCCCAAACTATCCTCCAATAGACTTGAGGAACGCACAATCAAAGGGACTTCCCCCAACTTCTCCAACAGAAGTTCAACTTTCTTCATCACGTCCGGAGGAAAATCACCCGAATGAAAAAGCTCCAAAACCAGAGGATACTCTTGTTCAATCTCTTCTTGAGTTTTGTATTTGTGACTTGCGTAAGACTCCAAGCCATTCTGCAAAACAAAAAGATTATTCAAGTCTGATCTAAGAAAATAAGATTCAGGAGTTCGAATGGGGAATTCGGGTTCACGACCTTCTTTTTTAAAATGTTCTTCCAGGATGCGTCGGGCAAGAAGAAGGCCTGCAGCTTTTCCGCCAATTCTTCCCACGCCATTTTGTGGGCCAATCACATTCCCGGCGACCATCTCCAAATCTCGGATGAGGATGAAATTTCGAGCAATCGTTAAAAAGTCCAAATTGTCGCTGACAAATTGCCTCATTAGAGCCACACGAGTCGCGATCGCATCCGATGGAGGAAGTGGCGTCGCCGTTTTCGGTAACTTGCAATAGTCTTCGATCTTCTTGCGTAAAATATCGAAAGAGACGCCAGGAAGACGAGCGATATCCTCAAGCTCCTGCGCTTCTTCTCGCTTGGCCGTAATGGTGACTACATCTTCAATTTCTTCTTCTGAAAAATGTTTGGCCGAGACTTCGAGAATCGTTTTTCGAAGAGCATTTCGCTCTTTTTGTGTCCACTGCGTGGCGGTATCTACATTGAGAGCAATTCGTTGATTCGGTTTTCGCTTGATGGCCCCTTCTCCCAAAGCCATTTTGTATATTTCGTCCACACTGGCCACACCAGAGGAGTGGAGACGAATCAGGAAGTTTTGAACGATTTTAGATCTAAGGTTTGGATACTTCCGAATATAGCGATTTAGGAGACGGGTTGACGCTGATGAGTTTGGAGAAGAGTTTGACGTGTTTTTCTTTGCTTGCATAAAACTTCGGCGCCGAACAGGCATGTCGAACTACATGATAACATGCCTGTTGGCACCGACTAGATAGAATTACTTTTGCAACGATCGAATTCTCGATCGCCTTAAGCAATTCAACTGGGTTTAGACCCAACCTCGCATTTTGCAGGCTTCAGCCACGCGGGCCACTGCCACCATATACGCAGCTAAGCGCATATGGACTTTCTTTTTCTGCGACGTTTCATAGTTTGCATTGAATGCATCCGTCATCTTTCGATCCAATTGTGCATGAACCTCTTCAATGGGCCAGTAGTAGTTATACGTATTCTGGACTTGCTCGAAGTATGAAACGGTAACACCGCCTGCATTGGCCATGAAATCAGGAAGAACAAAAATTCCTTTTTCATAAAGAATTTTATCAGCTTCCGGTGTGGTAGGTCCATTGGCCAACTCACAAATGACTTTGCATTTGATGTCATTGGCATTTTTATCCGTGATGACATTTTCCAATGCCGAAGGATAAAGAATGTCGCATTCCATCACCAAGAGTTCTTCATTGGAAATTGGCTTAGATCCAGGGAACCCTTCCACGGAACCCGTTTCAAGTTTGTACTTCACGAGTGCATGAGGATCCATTCCATCCGGATTCTGGACACCGCCACGGGAGTCCGAAGCGGCAATCAATTTTCCACCGCCCAGAACTTCTTTATGCAATGTCGCAGCAAACTGGCCAGCGTTTCCAAAACCTTGAACCGCGTAGGTCGCTTTGGAAGGATCCAAGTTGATCTTCTTGCACGCTTCCCGAACGACATAAATGCCGCCACGAGCCGTCGCGTCCCCACGACCTTGGGATCCACCCAAAGGAATTGGTTTTCCGGTGATGACGCCAGGATGATGTTCTTTGCTGATGGTTTCATACTCATCCATCATCCAAGCCATGATTTGAGGCGTGGTGTACACGTCTGGAGCAGGAACATCGTTCATGACTCCAAGGTTTTTGCCGATGGCTCGCATCCAACCCCGAGCCAAACGCTCTTTTTCATTTGTGGAGAGGGCTTTTGGATTGCAGGTAACCCCACCTTTTCCACCGCCCAAAGGAATATCAACAATGGCTGTTTTCCACGTCATCCAAGCAGCCAATGCTCGAACCGTGTCGATGGTCTCTTCTGGATGCCAGCGAAGCCCCCCTTTTGTTGGACCTCGGCCTCCGTTGTATTGGACTCGATACCCACGGAACACTTGCGTGGTTCCATCGTCCATTTTGACAGGGATGCTCACCTGTACTTCATACATGGGCCAACGGAGCAATTCACGTGTACCGCTGTCCAAACCTAGTTTTTCTGCCGCTTCGTCAAATTGCGTTTGAGCAATTTTGAACGGATTGAGCTCAGCCATTGATTCTCTCCTTTGTACTATTATTCAGTCAATTCGAGTTTCTTGTGGAGCGAGTAAATACACGCTACCACCTACTTTGAGCGGGTTATGCTTCATGGGCCATGATGTCAACCCTATTGGTCATGTTTCAGACCAAGAACTTTGGCCCCCGGTAAAAAGGCCATACACAGGGGTTTCTTGGCAAGAGTTTTTCTGGATCCTGGCTGTTTTTTCATTAAATTTGTGAATCCACATGCCAACCAACGTAACCGCAGAATACAAAAAACATGAGGCCGAATACCGCAAGGCCCGAGAGCCCCAGGAGCGACTTAAGTGCTTGAAAGAAATGCTCCGAACCATCCCCAAACATAAAGGAACTGAGCATCTCCAAGCCGATATCAAAACAAGGATTAAACAACTCACGGAGGAGGTTTCGGGTCCCAAAAAAGGGGGAGCCAAGACAGGCCCATCCCAAACTGTGAAACCCGACGGAGCCGCTCAAGTTGCGCTATTGGGCCCTCCCAATGCCGGGAAGTCCTCCTTTCTAGCCAAAGCCACAGGAGCTCAAACGGACATCGGTCCCTATCCATTTACCACTCAGTTTCCGATTCCAGGGATGTTTCCTTTTGAAGATATTTATTTTCAGTTGGTAGACCTCCCCCCCATCTCGGCAGACTTTATGGAACCCTGGATGATCAATTCACTTCAAACAGCCGACGCCGCTCTTTTGGTGATAGACTTGGCGGAAGCCGGATGTACCGAACACGTGGAAGTCCTCCTCAAGCGATTGGAGGAAAAAAAAGTTACACTGACACCCAACTGGCCTAGCCTGGGTTTCCCTCCAGAAAATGACGAAAAAGAGGAGGAACTTGATCCTTTTCGCCTATATCTCCCCACAGCACTCATAGCCAACAAAGGCGATCTCCAACAGAATGATGAAGAGATTGAAACCTTAAAAGAGCTTTTAGAAATCACCTTTCCCTCCCTCACGATTTCAGCCAAAACCGGACAAGGTCTGGAAGAGGTGTCCCGCTTTCTTTTTCAGAGTCTTGGCGTGGTACGTGTCTACACCAAAGCTCCGGGAAAAAAGCCAGAAATGGATACGCCATACACACTCCCAATGGGGTCCACAGTGATGGATCTGGCTCAACGAATTCACAAAGATTTTGCTAAAAATCTTAAATTCGCCAAAATTTGGGGCAGCGGACGTTTTGATGGGCAACAAGTTGGGGGAGAACATCAAGTGGTGGACCGTGACGTGCTTGAAATTCATATTTAGCCTGGTTCCTCACGCATTCCCCTCTTGAAGAAAGACCCTTTACGATGCTATGGTCCGCTGCCCTCGCCCCATCAGGCATCGGCCAAGAGAAGAACAGGAGAACACCATGTATTCCACAAATGCCATCACTTTTGACGATGTCTTATTGGTACCCGCATACAATCACTATGAGTCACGACGCCTTGTTGACATTTCCATGACCGATCGCCGAGAGATGATCACGTTGGACCTTCCGATTTTTTCCTCCAATATGGACACCATCACGGAAAGCCAAATGGCCAATTTCATGTCCGAAAAAGGAGGCTCCGGTGTCATTCATCGTTTCATGTCTGTGGAACGCAATATTGAAGAATTTAAAAAGTCTCCGACCAAAACCTTTGTTTCAGTTGGATGTTCCGAGAAAGACATGGAGCGTGTGGAAGCGCTTCGGGATGCTGGAGCCCAATATTTTTGCATCGATGTCGCCCACGCCCACGGAAAATACGTCGGTAAAACGCTGAAACGAATGCGCGAAATCTTGGGAAATGCCTGCATCATGGCTGGGAATGTAGCCACCTATGCCGGAGCCGACTATCTGGCTTCGTGTGGTGCAGACCTAATCAAAGTTGGAATTGGAGGAGGATCCGTTTGCAGCACAAGAATTAAAACCGGATATGGGGTTCCGATGTTGACATCCATTCAGCAGTGCGCCAAGACGGATCGTTCCATCATTGCGGATGGGGGCATCCGAACTCCAGGAGATGTGGTCAAAGCTCTCGCCTTTGGAGCTGATTTCGTCATGATTGGAGGCATGTTGGCGGGAACAAAACCCACTCCCGGAAATGCCGTCGAAAAAGAAGGAAAGCAATGGAAAGAGTACCGGGGCATGGCTAGCAAAGAAGCCCAGGACTCCTTCATTGGTGGTGTCCCAGATTGGAAAACCGCAGAAGGTGTCGCAACCTATGTCCCTTACCGAGAAGATGAGGAAGCCATCATTGCGGATATCATTGGGGGTCTGCGCTCAGGACTGACTTATGGTGGATCCAGCACCATTCGAGAGCTTCAACGAAAATTGGAATACTTGGTCGTCTCCCAAGCTTCTCGCCTGGAAAGCCTTCCCCACAAAACCATTTCTTAAATTTACGTAGAAAAGTGTTCGAGATCCATGAACTTTCTCGCTCAGAAAAACGATGCACTTACGTTTCTTTGAATGTGGGATCGCTGGATTCGCTGGGAAGGCCTGGTTTATTGCCTGCTTTGTATTCTTCAATGAAGTTTTGAACCATCTCGCGAAAGGCTGCGCGAGAAAAATCGAGCGGTTTATCCAAACACATCACTTTTGGATATTTTTGGGCAATTTCCCTTCGAATGTCTGAAGTCAAAAAGGCACTCAAAACCATTGTGGGAATTTCGGGATGATTTTCTTGCAACCACGCAAGCACTTCCAAACCTCTTAGAGGAGCAGAGTGATCTTCGGGAGACACTTCTGGGAAATTGTAAATCAAATCTACCATGATGGCATCGTGACCTTTTACGGAGTATCGACCCGAAACAATGTCCCGAGGGTCCATCACCGTTCGCGTATTCCAGAACTCTTCACAATTGAAGACAAAGGCATCTAAATTGTCAGCCTCATCATCTATAAACAAGACATTGAGCTGATCCGACAAAGCCATGTGTGGTTTTCCCTCTCTTCCGAATTTGAAAAGAAAAAATTTTACTGTCAATCCATCATGATGTCACGAATCACTTAAGGAAGAACGTCCCGAATGTATCGAATACAAGAGCGGAACCAGAATCAACGTGATGGTGGTACCAAAAACCAGTCCCCCGGCCAACGCCAAAACGACCGGGACAATGAATGGCTCCTCCCCCCCCAATCCATAAATCGTAGGGATCATCGCCGCGATGGTTGTAAAGGTGGTTAAGAGAACGGGCCGAAGACGTTCCTTAGCCCCATCCACAATTTCCTCAAGGGTTAACTTCGCAGCCTCTGAGATCTCATTCAAATGACTGACCATGATCAAGGAGTCATTCACAACCACCCCAACCAACCCAAGAATTCCAATCATGGCCAAAAAACTAATGGGTAAGCCATGCAGGTAAAAAACGACAAACACGCCCCCCATCGCGAATGGAAGTGCCGCAAGAATGATGAGCGGCTGAAAGAATGAGTTGAATAAAATGACCAGAACGAAATACATGGCAATCAACGTACACACAAAGGCAATGTAAAAATCGCGCATGCTTTCTTGAGTGGCCTTTTCCTCACCTCCGAACACCATTCGAAAGCCCGGCGTCGATTGAATTTTTGTAAAAAATTTATCGCGGATTTTCCCGTTCGCCTCTGAGGAAGTGGTGACTTGTGTATCTACGTCAGCGGCCAAGGTGATCGACCGATTTCCATTGTAATGACGAACGACTTCATAACCCTTGGTACTTTCCATTTGCACCAAGTGCTTTAAGAACACTAATTTTCCCTGATTGTTGGGAACTTGAATGTTTTTCAAGATCTCGAGATTTCTTCGTTCCTCAGGTTTTAACTGAACACGAAAATCAATTTCCTCTCCTCCACGCGTGATCTCGGTGGCAACCACCCCTTCATAAGCCGCTCGAATCGTATTCCCCAAGTCTCTAGCAGACACACCCAGACGGGCCATAGCCTCATAGTTCGGACGCAAGCGGATCTCCCTCTTATCTTTTCCCTCTTCCGCATCAATATTTTTCACACCCTCCATTTGGTGCAAAAAGGCACTCACTTCTTGAAAGAACGTCGATCTCACTGCATCATCATCGCCAATGATGGTTACCGTAATGGGCTTTCCGATGGGAGGACCATCATAAAGTTCGGCCACCTCCAGGCGCGTATAGTCTTCGAATCTTTTCGACTTCTCACGGATTTGATCCATGATCATTTCACTGTGAAGATGTCTTTCTGAAGCAGGCTTGAGATAAACAGTGATCAAGGCCCAGTTACTATGAAAACCTGCCGTGCCCCCATACACACTGGTGTCATGATGCCCAACTCGCGTGGTGTAATTTACGAGCTGAGAAGCCTCGATTTCCTCGACCAACCCTTCCAGCTCGGAGACTTTCTTCGACGTTTTTTCCAGGCTATACCCTTCAGGAAGTTCAATGATCACATGAAAGATATCTGCATCTTGATAAGGAAACAGAACGAGCTTCATCCCCACCAGAAACAAAGACGAAGAACCCACCAAAAAGAGAAAAAACACGATGATCGTGCGAAAACGAAATCGAAGCGTCAGTTTCAACATCCGTTTATAAAACTCTTTCACTTTTTCGAACCATTGATGTCTTCGGGGTTCGCTCTTCTGTCCATGGGCAATGTGAATGGGAAGAATGAAAAGAGATTCAAAAAGGCTCACCGCAAGCGTCAAGGTCACGACAATCGGAATCTCCCGAACAAACTTCCCCGTAATTCCACTCATGAAACCAATCGAGAGAAATGCCAATATGGTTGTGACAACTGTCGTAAGAACAGGCCATCGAATCCCCTTAACCCCCTCTATCGCAGCATCCCGAGCGGACATCCCCTTTTCCCTTAAACGCGTGATGTTTTCGGCCACAACAATGGCATCGTCCACAATCAGCCCCAACACAATGATAAGTGTAATGAGTGAAATGAAATTGATTTCCACACCAAAAAAAGGAAAAAGGCTGAATGCCCCCAATACAGAAATGGGGATTCCTGCGGCCGTCCAAAAGGCCGTCGTCTTCGTCAAAAAAATCGACAAACAAAGAATCACCAAAACAAAACCGAGAAGTCCATTATTCTGAACGATTTTGAGCATGGATGCCGTGTAATAGGAAAAGTCACTCACCAAATGAATGTTTACGTCTTTCGGCAGATGCTTTCGAAATTTTTCAATCGTTTCGTTGACTCGCTCGCTGATGGTTATGATGTCCGCATTTCCTTGAGATCGAATGAGAAGGTTGATGCTATTTTGTCCACGTGTTCGAGACTTCACGTCTTCTTGTTCGAAGTCATCGCGGATCACCGCAACTTCGTCCACACGCACGCTATGCCCACTAAAGTTGGACCTTAAGATCACCTCTCCCACCTCCAAAGGAGAATCAAATTCTGAATAGGTTACGATTTGTTTCTCGTCCGTGAACGACTCTAAGTTCCCACCGGACACCCGTACGTTTTGGTTCTGGATGGCTTGAATCACACCCCCTAAAGACACATCCATCTCCTCCAGAGCTTCAGAAGACACTTCTATTTTGACTTCTCGTTTCCGATAACCAACCTTCTCAACAGATCCAACCCCGTTGATCTCCTTGATCTCGTCTTCCAAATCCTCTGCAACCTTTCGAAGCTGCTTCTCTGGAACATCTCCTTGAATGGCCAACTCGAGAACCGCCACATTGGACGAACGCAGCTCTTTGATGGAGGGTTTTCCATCGATTTCTGCCGGAAGATCTGAAACACGGTCCACAGCTCTGGAGATTTCATCCTTCACCCAGTCAGGATCCGAAGCATCCGCATCCACAAACGCATAGACTAAGGAAATGTCTTCGAGAGAGGAGGAAAGCACTTTTTCCAAACCATCCACATCTTCCAATTCATCCTCAATTTTTTTGGTGACATTGATCTCAATATCTTCAGCAGAAGCTCCCGGATAGATCGTCGTAACTCGGAGGATATTAAAGTCCACTTCGGGATAACCTGCTCGATTCAGACGGGTTAACGTCAAGCTTCCAACCAGAACAATCAAAATCACCAAGAGATTGGCAATCTTTGGACGCTTCAAAAAAAACTCAACCAATATCATTTCAAAAACACTCCCTATCCCTTTTCGTTAGGAGAATAAAAAAATGCGTGGAGCGGCACGAAAGACTCGCTTCGTCACCTATTCCACGCACTTTTTCAAAGAACCCAAATGGGTCTGTTTTTTTACAGTCTAGGCGTAAAGGCCGCGCATCTCCGACGCATGAATCACACGCTGGATCGCAACTACAAAGGCTGCCACGCGCATATTGACGTTATACTTCTTCGACGCCTCCAGTACGGCATGAAATGCCTGTCGCATCAACCGGGAGTGATCACTGGTGATACGGTCTTCATCCCAATAGTAACCGGTTCGGTTCTGTACCCATTCAAGATAAGAAACCGTCACACCACCGGCATTGCACAGAATGTCTGGAATTAAGAAAATTCCCTTTTCATCCAAGATCTTGTCTGCGTCGACCGTCACGGGCCCATTGGCTCCTTCTGCGATCATTTTGGCTCGAACTCGAGAGGCATTTTCAGCAGTAATCTGATTTTCAAGTGCTGCAGGGACTAGAATATCCACTTCCATTTCCAAAAGCTCCATGGGATTGGATAATTTTTCCAGTTTCTCCACTTGATCAAACCCTTCCAAGGTGGAATGTTCAGCCAAGTAGGCATGCGCTTTATCCATGCAAATCCCGTTGGGATTCACATAGGCCCCACTCACATCGGAGATCGCAACAATCTTGCATCCCTTATCATGGAGGATTCTTCCAGAATACGAACCCACGTTTCCAAAGCCTTGAATCGCTACGGTTGAACCCTTCAAGCTGATATTCAAATGCTTCACAGCCTCTTCAATCGTGAACACGATTCCTTGCGCTGTAGCTCGAACACGTCCCGCCGAGCCGCCAATATCCAAAGGTTTACCCGTCACAACACCTGGAAGATGTTTTCCAAAATGCATGGAATAGGTGTCCATGAACCATCCCATCACCTGGGGATTCGTGCCTACATCCGGAGCGGGAACGTCTTTATCCGGACCAAATAGATCGATCATCTCGGCAATATAGCGTCGAGCCAGACGTTCTCTTTCTCCCACCGACATTTTGGAAGGGTCACAAATAATCCCACCCTTTCCTCCACCGAACGGCACATTGACGACGGCACATTTGAACGTCATCCAAAAGGCCAACGCTTTTACTTCATCTACATTTACATCTGGATGAAAACGTATTCCTCCTTTTGCAGGGCCCCGAGCGATATTGTGCTGAACACGATATCCGGTAAACACTTCAATTCGACTGTCGTCCATGCGTACAGGAATTTTCACCTCCGTCACACGACGAGGCTGTTTAATGACGGCGACCTGATCAGACGTCAATTTCAAAACATCCGCGGCTGCTTCAAATTGTTTAAGTGCATTTTCAAATGCACTCACACTTGGATTCGGACAATAAACTGTTTCGTTTGACATAGCGGGCCGTATTATCCGCTCCCGCCCTCCAAGTTCAACAAGAAAAATGGGTTCCGATGGCTGCGGAATACATTTTTTTAAATTGTACTTAAACAGTACTTTATTACGATTTCCTATTTTTCACAGACTACGGAATGGAGATGGGAAAGCCGTTACTTACGCTTCCTTGTCCATCCACCACAAAAATATAAGCCGTCCCAGAAGAAAAGGCCCCCTTATTAAAGGTGATCGACAGTTCGCTACCTGTCCAGGAGTTCACTTCTTGCATCTCATAGTGAACCTCAGAATCGTTGCCATAAAACTCGAACGTCGGGGAATCGGCCACAAAAACTCTAGCGGGGCTGGAGTCCATGTAGATATCTCCCCATAAAAATTCGAAATCTGGATGCACATTCTCAGGAAGACTCGGATCGTAGCCTGAAACCCTGAGATAATCGAAGACTCCATGTCCTACACAAGGGTGGTCCACACTTCCAACGGCTTTTCCGTTGATCAACGTCCAACTCGTGGTTCTCGAGGAAGATGCATGGGTAATGACGGCCACATGAACCCATTCTTCGATTGGAGCCGAGAAATACACGAGATCCCTGGAAGTTTGACCGCATGCAGAGCCACCGATCACGGTTTCCGTCCCTGCATCTCCATGCTTTGCGATAATTAGTTGGTCCACAATGCTGGGATGGGGCCACAGGCGGAGAATTTTTCCGGAAACACCTCCATTAAGATCACCCCCAAAATTATGCGAGGACCGGAACCACCAATCCAAGTAGGTCCATCCCTCTTCTTCGTCCACCGCGAAATTTCGAGCAAAGAAACCTTTGCGCCCATCCGTATTGGAAAGATTCGCTGCGCGATATGAGATATGTCCCGGATAACGGGAGTGCGCCCCTTGGTAGAAGCGAGGCGTCCGTCCATAGTTATGATTGTTCCAAGGACATTCCAAACAATCATCAAAAGGATTGGCTTCTCCTCCAGAATACACTCCACGCGTGGGAACGATTGCATTCGATTGCAATGTAAACGCATCATTCGCACCCTCATAATCTCGATAGGCCTGAATATTGGTGACTTCGTCAAACACTAACGGTTTCGCTGTGGCTTTCGTTCCAAAGCCAGAACCCCGAAGCGTCACTGAATTTCCATCGGAAAGCGTTCCATTGACTGAGGTGATTTCCACATCGGAGAGAGGATTCGTACATTCCCACACGTCCAATTGGCAATCTTCAGTGCAAGATAAGCTGCCAGACTCATATCCCAGAGAAGAACAAGTGGCCCCGTTTAAGTCGGCCCCATCACAGACCTCTCCGTCATCCAAAACACCGTTTCCGCACGAGGAAGTGTCAGAGCCCAAGAGGTTCAAATAATACTCATAGTCCGGCAAACCAAACGTTTGAGGATTCAAAGGGTTTGAGTTTACCCATGCGATGGCTTCAGTATAGGGCGACAGTTGATCGGCATCGCCCGCTTCCGGGTTGTGACAGAGATCTGTGGAGAAGTTTGGGTGCTCATTGAGCAATAACGTAAACACCGCCACGTCCTCTATATTTACCTCCTCCGAATTTCGATCCAAATTCATACACGGAATGTCGTTGTCCAGGTCTGGATTGGCTTGAGATTCTTGAGCAATCTGAGCACAGGTTTTCTCAAGTTGAGAGGCCATCAACACGACATCGGATAAGTTCAAGGTGCCATCATGTAAGTTGTCTGCAACACAAGCCAGGATAGAAAAGTCTTCTTCAGAGTCAATCTGCGAAAGAGAAAATAAGCCACCTCTCCCCATAAGGAGACCAACCTCCTGCCGCAAAATTTTCACATCAACGCCAGCAGCCAAAGCAATCTCATTCATGAGCGACTCCGACAAAGAGTCCGAAGCGGAAGTTGAAACCTGAGAAGTACATCCCGAAAAAAGAATCATCAGAATAAAAAGGAAACGGATTCGAAATAAATCTTTCAAAAACTCTTTCATCACTCACCTCACCCCCGAACCTGATTCGAGAGCAAGAAATGAACCACTTCCTCGAAAACTCTAACCGTCTGTATTTGTTGTTTATTTTGCTATGCAAAAAAAGAAGAGGGGCGACGGTCTACGCAAAACCTTTCACCCCTCTAAAAAATTTTTAGACCCAGCTTCGAGACTTACCAATTCTCAGCCAACACTTCAAAGTGGGCTTGAGGATGGGCACAGGCCGGACAAGCGGCGGGTGCTTCTGAGCCCTCGTGTAGATAGCCACAGTTTCGGCATCGCCAAACCACAGACCCATCTTTTTTAAATACTTTCCCTTCATCGATGTTCTTTAAAAGATCTCGATAGCGCTTTTCATGCTGTTTTTCAGCCACGCAGATGTATTCGAACACTTTCGCCACATTCTCAAAGCCTTCTTTTCGAGCCGTCTGAGCAAACTCTGGGTAGAGGTCACTCCACTCTTCATGTTCACCCGAGGCGGCTGAATTTAAGTTTTCCGACGTATTTCCAATTTTTCCCGCTGGGAAGGTAGCTTGAATCTCCAAGTCTCCACCTTCTAGAAACTTAAAGAAACGCTTGGCGTGCTCCTTCTCTTGATCGGCTGTTTCTGAAAAGACATCTGCGATTTGGACGTAGCCTTCTTTCTTGGCCACGCTCGCAAAGTACGTGTATCGGTTTCGAGCTTGGGACTCTCCCGCAAAAGCTTTCAATAGATTTTTTTCGGTTTCCGTTCCTTGAATAGAACCCATTACGTTCATCCTCCCTATTTCATTTCCCAAACGAAACTTAAGTTCGCCACCACCCCGGTTGCTCTTAACTCAAATTTCGAAGCGTCCACAAGACGTGGGAATTTTAACAAATACACATTCGACCACCCCGGCGTAATATAAGGGAAAAAGTAGTTCAGTTGAGGGTCTCGATCAGAAAGTTTCGTGATCGACTCGGCCTCAACACGCGCGCCTGTTTCTCCGTTCTCCAGCCATAGCTTCCATGCAGTAGAGGCCGACGAAAGATCCGCTGCCTTGGAATCACCCGTATACAACGAAAAAACAAACACGTCGTATTGTTGAGCCGTTCCCAACTCCTTCGCCAACAACTCACTTTTTTCAGGATCTGAAAGGTCAAACCGATCCGAATATTCTTGAACATAGGCTTTTCGCCAGGGCTCAGACTTAAAGGTCACATGCGCCATATATTTGGTTTCGGCCAACGCATAGTACGTTGCATCTTTCGTATATTGATCCAACACGCGATGATAATTCGAATTTGGAACATCCAAAAAATAACCGACTTTTTGGCAGGCTGAGAAGAAAGGCAAACAAAGAACTAGGGTCCACGTCCACGAACCTGGTAGCCGAAAATTCATGCGGTGGTTATGCCACAAAAGCCGCCGGTTGCCTAGAAAGCCCCCCTATTTACAACGCGTTCCTACTGGTATGATGCCGACTTCATGGAGAAAATTCTTGTATACGCACGTTGGATTGGCCTTTTACTGGGTGTCACGCTTCTGGTGCATACATATATATGGTGGCGACTGGTCAAAACCACGCAAATTGGAAAACCTTGGTCAACTTGGCTGACGGCTCTGGTCATTTTTTTGGCCTTCGCGTACGTGACACCATTTCTCATTGCCCGCAACCTGGAATCTCCATTTCGCCAAATGCTTTCGACTCCTTCCTACATTTGGATGGGGTTGAGCTTATTGTTTTTAACAGCCTTTCTCGGGTTTGATCTCGTTCGGATTTTCCTTTGGCTCGGCCAAAAAGCTCTTTCTTTGACGCAGGTTGAATCCAGCCCGGAACGACGGCTTTTTCTCTCCAGATCCATGCTTGGACTGTTCAGTCTCGGGGCCTTCGGAACCGGCTTGTATTCCATACGAAGTGCATTTAAAGGACCCATTTTAAAGAAGGTAAATATTCCACTAGATAAGCTTCCAAAATCGTTATCAGGGTTAACGCTCCTTCAAATTTCAGATCTGCATGTCGGAGATCTCATTCAAAAAAAAGAGGTCCAATCGGTTGTAAGAAAAGCGAATGAGACCTCTCCAGACATCATTGTCATTACTGGAGATCTTGTCGACCACCATGCAACCTTTGAAGACCTGTCTCCTTTGGCAGATTTAAAAAGCCGGTATGGAGTATTTTTTGTCACGGGAAATCACGAATATTACACGGGCGTCCAACGGGTTTTAGCCTCTTTAAAAAAACTCAATATCCGCGTGCTGAGAAACGAATGCATTCCGATCGAAAAGAACGGAGAAAGCATTAATTTGTTGGGGGTGGATGATTTTCATGCTTCGTATATGGAACCCGGACATGGACCTAATCTCAAAAAAGCCATGGAAAAAGCCAATCCAAAGACAGCATCCGTTTTGCTAGCCCATCAACCCAAAGAAATTCACAACGCCGCAGCCTCAGGAGTTGACCTCCAACTCTCCGGACATACGCACGGCGGACAAATTTGGCCTTTTCGTTTTTTGGTTCGCTTATCGCAGCCCTATATTGCAGGACTCTACAAACACGAAAACACGTGGATCTATGTAAATCGTGGAACCGGTTTTTGGGGACCTCCCATGCGATTGGGAGGGGAGTCTGAACTCACACTGATTTCGCTGACTTCTCCCCTCGCCTAACGACGATCATTTATTTTTTTCAAGGCTTCTCGAATTCGTGTCTCATTGGCTTGAATCGTGGGACGCCCCTCCGCAAAGCAGCTTTCCCCTTTTGGAAAAAAACTTTTTTGATACAAGGGATAAGCTTCCGTACGCAAGTGGGCCAACATCTGATGACTCTTTCGGGTTTCCCGAGCATGTCTCAAAGCCGCTAAATCAATGGGCCCCACAACAATCTTTTCACCTGGACCCGGATCCGCTTGAGCAAGAATTCGTCCATCAAAATCCACAACCATGCTTCCCCCTGGCCACGAAAAGGGAGGATAGTTTTCCAAACTGGCTCCTTGGTTGGAAGCAACGACGTACGCCATATTTTCCAACGCCCGGCATCGGTTAACGGTGGTCCACCAATCCATGGGCTCGGTGGCTCCCCAAGGATCCATATAAGCCGAAACCCGAATCAAGATCTCAGCTCCGTTGGCCGTCAACTGTCTCAAGGCCTCTGGGAATAACCAGTCGTAACAAATCGCCACGCCCAGCTTCCCAATCTCGGTATCCACGACCGGAAACATTTCTTCGGAATAATTCGGAAGATCATGCGGACTTGCATGAACCTCCCAAGGAATCCACGTATTGACTTTTCGATACTTCGAAAGAATTCCGTCTGGGCCAATGAGGCAAGTGGTATTGAAAACCGCACCTGGATATTTTTCATCCACCTCTAAGAACGTACCGGTTTGAATATACACGCGATGCTCTTTGGCTTTTTCAATATATTGATCGGTATACTCATTGGGAATCGAAACTGCCAAATGTTGTTCCAACTCCTCCACCGTCAAATAGGTTGGAGGTGTGTGGGCAAATTCGGGGAATACGACCAGCTTAACCGGCCCAATGCAGTTGTAGCCCACAACAGCCTGGTCCAACAGTTCACACATCCGATTCACACGTTCCGGAATTTCATCTCTCTTTTTCGGCGAGGGAAAATTGGTTTGAATCGCCGCAGCAAAATAGCGTTCCTCTTTTTTCATTCGACTCCTCCGATGACTGTTGCCATGAAATACTTCTCGGCATGGGAAAATGTGATTTCAAGTTTATTCAATCCCAGTTGAGTTGCGCGCTCCAATGCTTTTCCGCTCAAGTGAACCTGCCACCCCGCCTGAGGCCTGCGCTTAATCTCAACGTCCGACCATTGGATGCCTTGCTCTAAAGAAGAGCGCAATAGTTTGTATACGGCTTCCTTCCCCGCAAAGCTTTGACTCAAGAAACGGACGGGATCGTCCAGCTCTTTTCGAAACGCCTCCATTTCGAGAGAAGATAAAATTTGACGGGGAAAATCTTCGCCTTGTTTTCGAAGCAAGGACTCAACTCGGGTTCTTTCAACCAAGTCCGTTCCTATGGATAGAATCTTCATGAAAACAAACGGTTTAACCCCTCCTCCGTCGACACTGTCGCGTCGTATTCAAAATCGTTCCTGGCGCGAGAAGTATCGTAATGGTGATCCAATGCCAACTGACAAGCCAAGAAACGCGTCATTCGAGGTTCGGTCGTCTTTCCAAGAAGCCTATAGAAAACTTCCATTCCAAACCCAAGAAGATAGGCCACCCAAAAAGGAATTTTTTTCTTCACCTGCGGAGCTTTTGCGCGTCGAAGAATTTCCGAAATGAACGCCCACAGCTTCACGGGTTCATTTTGACTCAAAAAATAGGCTTTACCGTTGCAAGTGCCTTTTGGGCCCAATCGCTCGGCGGCCTGCAAATGTGCGCGAGCCGCGTTTTCGACATAAATGATGTCCACGACATTTTGGCCATCTCCCACCTGAGCCAACTGTCCCTTTCTGGCGCGTTCAATCACTCGCGGAATCAGATGCCGATCTCCGGGACCCCATATGAGATGAGGTCGGAGAGAAACCGTGAACAAACCGGCTTCATTCGCATCCAACACTTCCTTTTCAGCCAAACTCTTTGTACGAGGATATTCTGCCAAATATCGAGAAGGATACGGCTCATTTTCATCGACCCGCCTTTGAGGCTTTCCGGCAAACACGACACTTGGAGAACTTGTATAAATCAGCTTTGGAACTCGGTTCTTTCGACACGCCTCAATGATATTTCGGGTTCCCAGTACATTGATCGAGAAAAATGTGTTGGGGTCCCCCCAAATATCCGCGATGGCCGCAACATGATAAACCTCATCCACATCCACAAAATGCGGCTCAAGAGACTTTTTATCTCGGATATCACATTTGACGGAATGGGCTCCCAGGGCATTGATTTCCGAGTACTCTTTCCGAGCCAGAACAACGACCTGATCGCCACGTTCTCGTAGAAGACGAACGATGTGTTGCCCCAAAAAACCTCCGCCACCTGTCACGAGACACTTCACAGATGCTCAACTCTTGACTGCGCATATTGAGACAGGGCCGGACGATCGATTTTAATGTTGTGTCGCACATCTGTCGGAAATTCATCCTTAAAGATAATGGTGCGAATACCCGCCGTGAGTTCCATTTCTTTAGCCATTCGTAACAAGTCCACCCGAACCTTTTCCCGTTCTGAAGAAGGCTCTCCCTGCACCACCAACACCGGAAGCACTTGTCCCTGACTTCCTCTCACACCCACCAACGCCGAACGCAATACGTGAGGATGTTGATTGAAAATTCCTTCGCACTGGACAGGATACAATTCATTGTTTTCCAAACTCACACGATGGTCTTTTCGACCACAGAGCCAGAGCTTTCCGTCATCATCGATATAGCCCAAGTCTCCCATTCGATGCCAAAAACTTCCTTCACCTGGCTCTTGATCAAAAATCTTGGCCATTCGATTAGAGTCCGGTCGATTGAAATAGGAACGTGTCACAATCTTGCCTTGAACCACAATCTCCCCGATTTGATTTACCCCCAATGGAGTGACTTGAGCCCACCGTTCCAAAGGCTCGTCGGAGATTTGAATCACACGCATGTCCACATGAGAAAGTGGCCTGCCCACACATACGCCCTTTCCCGAACGCGTTTGAGCAAAGCAATCTCCCAAAAGTTCAACATCTCCAATATTCGTAAGTGGCAGGGCTTCGGTTGCCCCGTACGGGGTATACACTCGACCGGAGGCACCCATCACTTCCTTGGCATCTCGAATAATTTTTTCTGAAACCGGGGCTCCGGCCATGAGGATTCGCCTGAGCGACGGAAGTTGAATGTTCTTTTTCTTACAAGCCAACATGATGCGACGGAAAATGGCGGGGGATCCTGCGGTATGCGTAACTCCGTATTTTTGAATGGTTTTTGCGAGCTTCGCTCCATTCACTTTTGCGGGCTTGGCTGGATCCATATCTGGAATGATGGACGTGATTCCCCATGCCGCACTAAACAGCGCAAATAAAGGAAAGGGAACCAAGTCAATCTCATCTGATCCCACACCATAGGTTTCTTTCAGTATGGATTGTTGTTGCTCAAAAATTCCGTGGGTCAACTCCACCCCTTTCGGAACTCCCGTGCTCCCACTCGTAAAAATGATGGCAGCAGGATCACTTTCTCCCAAAACCACGCCGACATTCTCGGGGGCCGCCTGCACATGTGAGCAATGACAAACGGAATGCACATATTTGGATCCGAAAAGAATTGGCAGAATCGGAGAGGAAGAGAGACAAAGTCGGGTTTTTACAGATTCGAAGGCTCCAGGAAATAGTTTGGTTAACATATGAGCCAGAGGAACACCCACCAAGGCTTCGGGTCGAACCTCTTTCAAACAAAGTAGCATATTTTTCAACTTCATCCCCGGATCAATGAAAACGGGAACAGCCCCGACTCGGAAGAGACCGAATATCACGGGAACGAAATTCAACCCCGGACGAACGAGGGTCGCAACTCGGGTGCCTCGACCTATGCCGACCTTAGAAAAAACGTTGGCCATGCGCGAGGTTTCAGCATCCATATGGGCAAACGAAATGGAGTGTCCTTTTGAATCGATGGAGGCCGTTTTTCCAGGAACCTCCTTGGCTCGATCAAACAAGTGACGAGAAACGTTGCAGTTCTTGCTTTCCGCCATCATTGACTCACTTCATTCAAAAAGGTTTTCACAATGGGAAGAATTTCCTCCCCTGCATCTTCCAGAACAAGATGCCCTGCACGGTCAAAAACATGGGAACGAGCTTGAGGGAAACGTTCTTGCCACTCCCTTAAAAAGGACAGCGTAAAACACCAATCTTTTTCTCCCCAACAAAGAAGCATCGGATGATTTTTGAGCGTCTTCAATCCTCGCTCAATGAATCCCAATTCTTCCCAACTCGGATGAGAGGACTTCATGGGAATATCCTCGACAAAACGAAGAGTGGCAATGCGATGTGCAAACGAATCATAGGGCGCCAAATAACCGGATTTCACGTCACGAGGCAATCGATTCTCAGAAGCCATCACGGTCGCTCCCCGAGCAAAACCGTTCAAGCCTTGCACCAAGAGCTTACCCAAGAAAGGAATCCTACAAATGGCGATTCGAAGCGGAATCTGTTTGGAGGGAAAGGCCGCCGTATTGAAAAGAACAAAGGCTTTCACATTCCGGGGAAAACGAACGGCATACCCCATCCCAATCGCCCCTCCCCAATCGTGTAAAAATAACGTGATGTCTTTAAGTCCCAAGTGCTCGATCAACGTGGTTAAATTCTTCACGTGCTGTGAAAGGCGATAAGCGTAAGTTTGAGGCTTATCCGAACGACCGCAACCAACATGGTCCAATGCAATCACCCGATACTTCGTTCGCAAATGCTGAACCAAATTTCTCCAGAGAAAAGACCATGTCGGATTTCCATGAACCATCACCAACACCGGAGCATTTTCTCTTGATTCACACTCGTCGATATAGTGCATCTTTGTGCCATCAAGGTCGATGTAATGCCGTTCAAAGGGGAAAAGATTTTGAAGCGAGTTCACACTCAAGGTTTTACCACTCAAGGCCCATCATAATCGAGACCAAGCCACTTCCAATGCCCATTAATAGCGTTTTGTCGTTCTTACTGAGATGGCCTTCGATTTCAGCCAAAGCCAATGTCACGCCAATGGAAGCGGATCCCATATTCCCGAGACTCGGAAATGTAGGGTAGTCCTTTCGAGGATCCAATCCCATGGACTCAAAAAGAAGATTCCGATGAGCCGATCCCACTTGATGCGTGATGATTCGATCCAGGGTCTCCGGAGACCATTGGAGAAGCCGACAAATCTCTCCAAAATTTTGATTCGCCAGCGCCACCCCCGCATGCAACATGCTTTCACTGTCCGTCACCATGTCCACTTGCGTTCGCGTGCTTTCCTCGGAAGAAATTCCTCCCTGACATAGTCCGTGATGTTCCGTTGCACATTGAGAACTCATGCCCAACATCCGGTGTCCTTGCGAAGCCAATTCTTCTTTGGCCACCACGGCAGCCACCCCACCCGATCCAATCGTGAGAGAGGCAAAGCTGCTTTTCATGGATTGCCGAGTCAAAGAAGCGTCTTGATTCATCCGATCAATCGTCGTCTCAACCAGTGCGCGACCATCCTCTCCGCTCACCACCAAACCGGCCTCGATCCTCCCGGCTTGCACCATGCTGGCCAGAAGGGAAAGACCATCCATCCAACCCAAACAAGCATCTGACAAATCGAAAACTTGGCAGCCAGAAGATAAACCCAACCCATGATGAACGACCGTTGCCGTAGCAGGTTCGAGAAAATCACGACAAACCGAAGCGTGAATCAAACATCCAATCTTCGAAGGATCAATCCCCGACTTCTCAATAGCTTCTCGGCCCGCCTTCAGACTCATCTCGCTCGGTCTCAAGCCAGGCTCTCCCCACCTCCGTGACTTAATTCCGGTCATGAGTTCCAATCGTCCGACATGCAACCCCAGGCGCTCATATAAAGGAGATAGCCTGTTCTCGATTTCTTCCGAAGAGACAACGCGAGGCGGCAAAAACGTCCCCAAACCGGCTAAACAAACTGACTCATATTGATGTTGCATTGGATTTCATTGAACCTAACAAATATTTCAGATATGTGAAATTTGAAAATTATGAAAAACACAGACGCATTATCCGAAGAAGTACAATCTGAAATTCATGAATTTGAAAAATCCTTGCAGGTTTTTGGTTTTAAACGAACCGAAGCCTCCATATATGGTTATTTGGCTCTAAGTGAGCAGCCTCAAACCGCGGATGAGATCTGCACGGCACTAAATCTTTCTCAAGGGGCCGTTAGTCAAGGATTGAAAAGGCTGGCTCAATGGGGGGGCATCGACTCCCAATACGACTCCACCCGAAGGGCCCACCTTCACTCCGCCGTGGAAGACAGCATGAAAATCGTGGGCAAAATCTTTAAACGCCGAGAACAAGACGCCATTTTGAACATCAAAAATGTGGCCAAGAAGGCCCTTGAGAGATGCACGAGAGAAGGAGATGGCCAGTTTCACCCACGCGTGATTCGCCTGAAGTCGATCATTTTAACCTGTGAAACCGCTGAGGCCGTCATCAAGTTCATTCTCTCAATGAGCGGCATTTCGGATCAAAAGAAAACCAGCACCATCGTCAGGGCACTTCCCAAAACATTTGAGTTTCTGGTTTTTGGAACGGCAACCGCCAACACCATCGCATCCAAAATAAAGGGAATTTTGGGCGCCGCGTCTGGGGAGAACAAACAATGGCATTGAGCAAACGTATCGTAATTACCGGGATCGGCCTGACCGCGCCCAATGGAAATGACCTCACCAGTTATCGAAAAGCCCTTTTGAATAAAGTTCCGGGCGTTCAAACCTTCGAAACACGCCATATGGGGAATGTGCCTGCGGGTGTCTGTGATTTCGATGAGTTCAAATATCAGAAAAGAAAAGAACGACGACGAGGAACACGAGCGGGATCCGTGGCCATCTATTGTGGAAACGAAGCTCTGATCGACGCGGGCTTAACGGAAGAAAGGATCGAACAAAAATCCTCAAACATCGGGGTTTACCTCGGAATTACGGAACACGGAAATGTGGAAACGGAAAATGAAGTGTGGTCTTTGGGACAATACGACAACGATACCAAGTATTGGTCCCACCATCATAACCCCCGCACCGTCGCCAATAATCCAGCCGGAGAATTATGTCTAAATCGTCATCTTACCGGACCGCATATGACGGTTGGCGCAGCTTGTGCTGCCGGCAACTACGGACTCATTTATGGAGCCCAAAACTTGATGTTGGATGAAGTGGAATATGCACTCTGCGGCGGCGTTTCCGAAGCCATTCATACGTTTGGCATTTTTGCGAGTTTCGCCAGTCAAGGAGCCTTGGCCCTCCTCTCAGAGGAAAATCCCGATCCCACGACACTCAGTCGCCCGTTTGACAAGAACCGAAAGGGAATGGTTCCCTCCGAAGGCGGCTGCCTCTTCGTCTTGGAAACGTTGGAACATGCACACTCTCGCGGCGCAAAGATTTATGGAGAGCTTCTTGGGTATGCAATCAACACCGATGCCAAAGATTTTGTCCTTCCCGATAGCGAACGCCAAACGCAATGCATGCGAGGGGCCTTGGACAAAGCCGATCTAAAAGCGAGCGACATGGATATCGTCAATGCCCATGCAACGGGTACAAAAATGGGCGATGAACAAGAGGCCATGGCCATTGGTCGAGTGTTTGGAGACTACGACTCAGTTTACGTGAATGCCACCAAAGGTTTTATTGGCCATTGCATGGGAGCTGCTGGAGCCCTTGAAATCGCCGGAAACCTCCCATCCTTTACCGATGGCATGATTCATCCAACGCTGAACTTCGAGGAATTTGATGAAAACATGAAAGTGAGAAACTTGGTAACGGAGACAGTAAAAGCCAAGCGCCCCATCAACACCATTTTTAATTTTTCCAGTGGAATGCTGGGTATCAACACGGCAGTCATCATTGGCCGATATAAAGAAGAGTAGAACAAGAAGGAAAGAACTTATGACAAGAGAAGAAATCAAAGGCGAAATTAAAAACATCATTACAGCCATTGCACCGGATGAAGACATTTCCGTACTCACAGATGACGGAGTCATTCGCGAACAACTCGAACTGGATTCCATGGATTTTTTGGACATCATCATGGAACTTCGAAAGAGACATAAAATTGAAGTTCCCGAAGCCGACTATCCAAATTTCGTCACGCTCAACAAATGTGCCGATTATTTGGAACCTCGGATGTCTAACTTGTAAATGCCTCAATACGACGCGATCATCATCGGAGCCGGAATGTCTGGACTAACGTCTGGAATCCGGCTCGCAATGTTCGATAAAAAAGTATGCATTCTTGAAAGCCACTACGTTTGGGGTGGGCTAAACTCCTTTTATAAAAAAGATGGTCGCTCTTTTGATGTTGGTCTTCACGCCATGACCAATTTCGCCCGCAAAGGAACGAAAAAAGGTCCTCTTCCAATGGTCGCCCGACAACTTCGCTTGAGCATAGATGATTTCCAACTCTTGGAACAACGACACTCTCTGATCAAGTTTCCAGAACACACCCTCCGTTTCACCAATGATTTATCGGATCTTTTGGAAAGCATTCAGCAAGAGTTTCCACAGCACGTCGATGAGTTTTCCAATCTCTGCCAAAAGGTGAGGGATCATGATGATGGATCATTGAATCCCAAATTGGAGTCAGCACGATCTGTACTACATGAAATCATCACCGAGCCAAGCTTAATCGATATGATCCTATGCCCCCTTCTCTTCTATGGAAGCGCAACTGAACATGACATGGATTGGAACCAATTTGTCATCATGTTTAAAGCCATCTACTTCGAAGGCTTCTCTCGTCCTCATAAAGGGGTTCGAGTGATTCTAAAAAAGCTTCGGGAAACCTTTTTGGAACGAGGAGGAGAACTAAAAACCCGATGTCGTGTCCGGCGAATCCGGCCTCAAACCTGCGGAGAAATCTGTGTCGAACTGGAAACCGGAGAAACCTTTACAACATCCAACGTCCTTTCTTCAGCGGGCAAAGCAGAAACTCAAAAACTCCTTGGGTACGAGCCAGAAACGTCAAGCATTGGCCGAATGAGTTTTGTGGAAACGATTTTCTGTTTGGATCGCGAACCCAAAGCCTTGGACATCCACAGCAGCATCACCTTCTTCAACCAATCTTCCAATGGATTTTCTTACCGAAAGCCTGAGAATCTCGTCGACTTCACATCTGGCATCTTTTGCTGTCCAAATAATTTTCAAGATGATCGACGCATGGACGGAATTCTTCGCATCACCAACATGGCCAATCATGATTTATGGCTCAACTTGAAAACTAGAAATGACAGTTCATACGAACAGGCCAAACGAGAAACCATTCAAACACAACTCGACACACTTGAGTCCATTGTCCCAAAATTTCGAAATCACGTGATTTACACGGATTCATTCACACCCTGCACGATCGAACACTTTACCTCTCATATGGGAGGAGCTGTATACGGATCTCCAAAAAAAGTTCTTTCGGGAGAGTCCGGAACACCGAACGTTTTTCTTTGTGGAACCGACCAAGGATATCTGGGCATTGTAGGAGCGATGCTCAGCGGAATTATTGTGGCCAACCGCCACATACTGCATTAGGAATTGAGACATTCATGAAATTTACCGCTCAAAAAGCAAAGCCAAAATATGATGTAATCGTCGTCGGCAGTGGGCTGGCGGGCTTAACCGCTGCGAACACCCTAGCCCGATCGGGTTACAGTGTGGCCATCCTGGAACAACATTACAACTTTGGGGGAATGGCCACATGGTTCAAACGAAAAGGGGGACATATTTTCGATGTCTCTCTCCATGGATTTCCCTATGGAATGGTCAAAAGTGCGAGAAAGTACTGGAGCCAGGAAATCGCGGATTCCATCCAACAATTGGATTGTGTCCGTTTTGACAACCCCCAATTTTCTTTTGCTACGAAGTTCGATCGCCAGGACTTCACGGACAAACTGGTGACCGTTTTTAGAATTCCCAAAGAAACCGTGGACGCCTTTTTTGTTGAAGCTCGGAAGATGTCCCATCTCGATGATACTCGAATGACAACGCGAGACCTCTTTCAGAAATTCTTTCCCAACCGAAACGATGTGTGGCGACTTCTCATGGAACCCATTACATATGCCAACGGATCTACCCTCGATGAACCAGCACTCACCTATGGAATTGTTTTTTCAAATTTCATGAGCAAAGGAGTCTTTACGTTTCGAGGAGGAACAGACCAGCTCATCGCAAAAATGAAAAAGATCCTCATGGAAAATGGTGTAGACCTTTTCAACCATGCACAGGTTGAACGGATTTTGGTGAAAAATGGTCGCGTTTGCGGGGTTCGAGTTAATGGCCATAATCTGGAGGCACCCATCGTCCTCTCCAATGCAGGAGTCAAAAACACAACCGACCAATTGATTGGCCATGAACATTTTCGTTCGAATTTCATTGAACAAATCCATTCCATGAAGCTCAGCACGAGTTCCTGTCAGGTTTACATGGGCCTTCGTTCCGGCGAATCCATTGAAGATATTGGAGAATTATTCTTTACGTCGAAACATCCCGAATACGATTCGAATGCTCTTTGCAGTTTTCACCCCTCGAGTCGGACCTTTTCGTTTTACTATCCCAAAACACGCCCAGGACATGATCGCTATTCAATCGTTTCTTCAACCAATGCTCTTTATGAAGATTGGGTTCATTTAAGCGACGAAGATTATGAACGGGAGAAAGTTCGATTGGCCAAGGAGACCATCGATGTGTTGGAGGAGTACCTTCCGGATGTGAGGCGAAAAATCGATCACGTCGAAGTATCCACTCCCAAAACCTTTGTTCATTACACCCAACATTTTGGAGGCGCGACGTTCGGGACCAAATTTGAAGGATTGGCGGTTTCAATGGCTCTTCCAGAAGAACTTCCTGGGGCCTATCATGCGGGTTCCGTGGGGCTCATCATGGGAGGGTGGCTCGGAACCGTGAATTACGGTGTCATTGTCGCCAACAAAATTGATGCAGATTTAAGCTCACGAAAAGCACCCAAATCCCAGAACACCCAGAAGAGGTCCACATCTTCCATGGAGGCGAGATAAGATGGATTTTGAAAAACAAAATGTCATTGTCACGGGAGGAACCAAAGGAATCGGATCTGCCATCGCAGAGGCCTTTCTCCAAGAAGGAGCCCACGTCACGATGACCTATGCACATGACGACACCTCCGCCAAGCAATTCCGAGAAAACCACGCTCAATTCTCCGATCAATTGAGCTTTTCAAAATTCAATGTGGGGAAGACGGACGAGGTCGAACATTTTTTCAATGAATATGACCAAACCCATGAAACCATCGACGTACTCGTGAACAATGCCGGAGTTCGCAAGGATCAAATCGTCGGCATGCTTTCTGAGGAAGACTGGGATGCCGTGCTAAACACAAATCTCAAGGGTTGTTTTCTCATGAGTAAATTCGCCGTTCAGCGAATGTCTCGAAAACGATTTGGTCGAATCATCAACATCACTTCGCCAAGTGGTCGCTTGGGGTTTCCAGGGCAGAGCAATTACGCAGCTTCAAAAGCAGGAATGGTGGCCTTTACGCGATCCATGGCCAAAGAAGTTGCCTCACGAAAGGTGACGGTCAATTGTGTCTCACCAGGTTTTGTTCAAACGGATCTCATTGAGGACTTAAAGGACGATGATCTGGAGCGTTACAAAAACCTCGTTCCCCTGAAACGTTTTGGACTCCCGGAAGAAATTGCCCATGCCGTTCTTTTTCTGGCCTCTGGAAAAGCCGACTACATCACGGGCGCCACATTGGACGTAACCGGAGGGCTTTAAATGAGCGATAAGGCGAACATTCAAGGCCTCATTCCTCACCGCCCCCCCATGCTTTTGGTAGATGAGGTAACGGAGTGGAATAAACATTCAAAAACGATTCAAGCCCAAAAAACAATCCGAAATAATGAGTTTTTTCTCCAAGGCCATTATCCCGACTTTCCAATTGTTCCAGGGGTAATCACCTTGGAGTGCATCTTTCAAACCGGGGCCATCCTTCTCTCCCTCTGCTTTGATGAACTCACCCAGGGAAATAAGGTTCCCGTGGTCAGTCGAGTGGGAAAAGCAAAATTTTCCCGCATGATTCGTCCCAATGAAGAAATCACACTGAAAGCCGAAGTCACCGAGCAAGTGAGTACCGCTTACTACCTAAAAGGCTCTGCCGAGGTCGATGGAAAAGTTGCTGCCCGGGTGGATTTTGTCTGCATGGCTGCCAATCGAGAGGAATCGAACACATGAGTTTTTTGAACTTAGAATCGAAGACATTTGTCGTTTTTGGCGTTGCAAACCGAAAATCGGTTGCCTACGAGATTGCTTGCGGACTCACCCAAGAAGGTGCCAAAGTGATTCACGTCGTTCAGGATTCAGAACGGCAAGAAACCGCGAGAAAGATTCTTCCTGAAGATACCGAAATCCATATATGCAATGTGGAGAATGAGGAGGAGATTCGATCCGTGGCGAAATCGATTGGAGAGAATCATCCGAAAATTCATGGCTTGGTTCATTCCATCGCCTATGCCAATTTTGAAGATGGCATGAAACCATTTCATGAAACGAAAAAACTGCATTTTCTTCAAACCATGGATGTGTCCTGTTTTTCTCTCATATCGATATGTGATGCCTTCCAGATGTATTTGGATGAAAAAGCTTCGGTGATCACAATTTCCATTTCCACCACTGAAATGACTGCGGAAAGTTATGGCTGGATGGCACCTGCCAAAGCCGCGCTGAATTCAACCGTGGCTTTTTTAGCCAAGTCGTTCAGTCGTTTTTCCCAGGTTCGCTTCAACGCGCTATGTCCGGGGCTTCTCAAGACATCGGCTTCGGCAGGCATCCCAGGCTACATCGACAATTATCTTTACGCCGAGAAATGTACACTTCGAGGCAAAGCACTGGAAACCAAGGAGGTTGCCAATACGGGGCTATTTCTACTCAGCGATGCTTCATCGGGGATCAATGCCCAACACATCGTGATCGATGCCGGAATGCGCATAAACTATTTTGACAAAAACATCATCGAGACCGTTTCCCGCACATGAAGTGGACCCTCGACCCCACCATCACCTTTTTAAATCATGGCTCATTCGGGGCCTGTCCCGTCTCTGTTTTGGAAAGGCAACAGGAGATCCGAAACCGTTTGGAGAAAGAACCCGTTTTCTTTTTCACCCAGCTTTTCGAAGAGCTTTTGGATGAATCCCGAAGTGGCCTTGCTCGCTTCGTCGGAACACAGCCACAAAATCTAGTATTCGTGAACAATGCCACAATGGGCGTGAATACCATCCTTCGGTCCTATGAGTTCCGTCCTGGTGACGAAATCATCATCACGAACCATGGCTATAACGCCTGTACCAACGCGGCTGAAGTCATTGCGAAGGAAAAAGGCGTCGTCCTAAAAATGGCAAACATCCCCTTTCCTCTTGAAAGCGGAGAGGAAGTCCTGGAGGCAATCCTTTCGAAAACAACTCCCAAGACCCGAATTGCACTTGTGGATCACATTACAAGTCCGACCGCCCTTATTTTTCCGATCGAAAAACTCAGCCAAGAGCTTCAAAAGAGGAACGTGGACCTTCTCGTAGACGGAGCCCACGCTCCCGGAATGATCCCTTTGGACCTAGACGCTTTACACGTCCCTTTCTATACGGCGAATTGTCACAAATGGCTTTGTGCTCCCAAAGGCGCGGCTTTTTTATACGTACATCCCAGTCGCCAAAAAGAGATTCGACCGCTTTCCATCAGCCATGGACACAATTCAAACCGAACCGATAAATCCAAATTTCAATTGGAGTTCGACTGGACCGGTACCCAGGACCCTTCGGCCTGGCTTTCCGTGAATCATGCCATCGAACACATCGAAAATTCCTTCTCAGGCGGTTGGGAAGCCCTTATGAGAGCGAATCATGAGTTAGTCCTTTCGGGACGAGATTTGCTCTGCGAGGCTCTAAACTTAACTCCCCCAGCACCAGACCAATTGCTGGGAAGCATGGCGACACTGCCTCTTCCCGTACCACTGGCTGGAAATCGTGACGTTCCCGACCCCCTTCAGCAACGGCTCTTCGAATCTCATCAAATCGAAGTTCCCCTTTTTTCCTGGCCTGCTCTCAATCAGCGTTTCATCCGAATTTCGGCTCAGATTTACAACCGCCCAGAAGACTACGCCCGACTCTCGCAGGCAATCTTAGGCTATCTCTAAAAAATCCACCTGGAAGGAACAGATTCTTTGTGCTACAAGCGGCGGCCTTTTCGAGATCAACGTGTTGAATTTAAGAAATATATGCATCATCGCCCATGTAGACCATGGCAAAACCACGCTCGTGGACCATCTACTGCGACAAGCCGGGACCTTTCAAGAACATCAAACCGTCGACGAACGCGTCATGGACTCCATGGATTTGGAGCGAGAACGAGGCATTACGATTTTGGCCAAAAACACGTCGGTCCGAGTGGGAGACACAAAAATCAATATTGTCGACACCCCTGGCCACGCAGATTTTGGGGGTGAGGTGGAACGAATCATGGGAATGGTGGACGGAGCCATTCTCCTGGTAGATGCAGCCGAAGGTCCCCTTCCCCAAACCCGTTTTGTCTTAGAAAAGGCTTTGGCTCAAAATCAGCGAATTATTGTGGTCATCAATAAAGTGGATCGCTTGGAACAGGGGGACCCCTATCGCATTCAGGAAGTCACCAATCAGATCTTCGATCTCTTTGTGGACCTCGGGGCTTCAGATGAACAGGCTGAATTTCCCATCGTCTATGCCTGCTCAAAACAAGGATGGTGCACAACCTCTCTTGCTGACCTTGAAGACCTTCTCTCCAAACGAAAAACGGGAACCTTAAAGCCTCTTTTCGATTTGATCTTATCTCTGGTTTCCCCTCCCAAGATTGAAAAAAATGATGAATTTCAACTCTTAATTTCGAACTTGGCCTATTCGGATTACGTCGGAAGAATGGCCATTGGAAGAGTGCTTTCCGGGAAAGTGACTCAAAACCAACGAATTTTCCGATATGGATTGGACCCAGAACAAAACCCTGTTCTCGAAGCCTTTGTCACGCCTCACATTTACACCTTTGAAGGCCTCAACCAAAAAGAGGTGGACTCGTTGCACGCCGGAGACATCGGGCTCTTAACCGGAATAGAGTCCTTCCAGATTGGAGACACGCTATCCAGTTCGGACTCCATTGATCCTCTTCGACGAATTTCGGTGGAAAAACCAACCTTGGGAATGACGTTTTCCATAAATACTTCCCCTTACTCGGGGAAAGAGGGAGAAGCCATACAATCTCGAAAGCTTCGAGAACGACTGCTCAAAGAAGTTCGCCAAAATGTAGCGCTTCGATTCGAAGAAATGGATACGCCCGATCAATTTCGCATTCTTGGGCGAGGAGAATTGCAGATGGCCATTCTGATCGAACAGATGCGTCGTGAAGGTTTTGAATTCATGGTTGGCAAGCCGATTGTTCTCATGAAAGAGGGCCCAAATGGCGAGAAACTGGAGCCCATTGAACGGGCCGTGTTGGACTTGCCTGAAGAATATGTTGGGGCAGTTACTCAAATGTTTCAACAACGAAAAGGCCTCGTTGATAAGATCGAGAAACACCGCAGCCGGGTTCGCCTTGAGATCATCATTCCCACCCGAGGCATGTTGGGTTTAAGGTCTCGATACCTATCGATGACCAGAGGAGAAGGATTGTTCAGCCGAGAATGGATTGGTCATGAACCTTCGAGGGGAGAAATCATTCACAGAATCAATGGAGCCATGGTCGCAGATCGATCTGGAAAGACCGTAGAGTATGCCATGCTCAATTTGGAAGACCGTGGAATTCTCTTTGTTAAACCCCGTGTGCCCGTTTACGAAGGAATGATTGTTGGCGAATGCAACAAAGACAATGATCTCAACGTAAACATTTGCCGTGAAAAGAAGCTCACAAATATTCGCGCGGCTCACGCTGAAATACTGGTAACCCTTTCCGGCATTCGCGAGATGTCATTAGAAAAATCAATCGAATGGATTGATGAAGATGAATGGATCGAAGTCACCCCCAAAACCATTCGGCTGAGGAAAAAGATTCTGCCTCAAAATCAACGAAGTGTGAAACGCTCGGCTCGAAAGTAGCCTCCAATCATTCATCTAACGCATATCTTCCTACGCATGGGAAGCAGCGTGAGAGTTTGATATAGTCATGACTCCAAAATGATTGAGAAAAAACAAAAGATCCTGCGTTTTCTAAAATCCAACTGGGGATTCCCCGTTGCCATTCTTTGCGCGCTCGCTTTTCGCTCCACCTTCGCCAGCCAGTATAACGTTCCCACCGGATCCATGATTCCAACGATTCAAATTGGGGATCATATATTCGCCAATAAAATGGCCTATGATCTACGCATCCCCTTCACTACACGGAGCCTGATCCGGATTTCGGAACCTAAACGAGGAGAGGTCATTGTCTTTGCCAATCCGCGAGATCCTTCGGGGATTCCCCTGGTCAAACGATTGATCGGGTTACCGGGAGATCGTTTAGAAATCATTGATGGGTGGATTTGGATCAATGGAAAAGCCCTTCCAATCAAAGAAGGAGAGAAGCCTCTTCTCTTTGAAGAAACGATGGGCTCCATTGCCCATCAAGTACAACGCATTCCCTCCCAAATGCGACCCGAACATTTGGGCTTTGTGGTTCCAGAGGGTCACTATTTTTTCATGGGAGACAATCGAGACAATAGCGCTGACAGTCGCGTCTGGGGATTTGTCCCGAGAAATCTTTTGCTCGGCCAAGCCAAATGGATTCTCTACACGCTGAATTGGGAAAGCTGGAAACCGGATTTTAATACGGAGCGAAGTTTCAAAACGCTCTAACTAGAACCTACTGAACTGAAAGCCTCGATTCGACAGCGTCACGAAGGCGACCACACGTCTCAATGTATTCGACCATTTCTTCTGACGAAATGTACTCGGCTAAACCTTCCAAAAAAGATCCCTCAAACACGGCGTCCAATTCTTGGCTCGTCCTCACTCTTTCACAAGCGAACTCAAGCAAGTGAAGATCCAGCGTTGTGTTATGCAACACGAGTCTTCGCAATTCCAAAATTTCGCCCAACGAACTGTTTTGCACGATATTTAAGTACTGCTCTTGGGAGAGGCCATATTTAGGATCGACAAAGAAGCGACTGAAAAACTGGCCTCGGGCTTTCGGACCAAAAGCTCCTTCAGACAAACGATCCACTTCATAAAACCAACCCAATAAATCATCGAAAGAATTCGCTTTTTGGCCATTCCATAAATTGGCCAGAAACGCCCATGGAGAGAAACTTCCCGACTCAAGGACCCTTCGAGGAGGAAACATTTGGATCCGCTGCTCCAACGTATAATCCAATTTCGCGACCTGTTTGAGAATCGCGATCTGGGCACGAACAATGTCATCCCCCGCATCTGGAGCCAAACTGACCACTTCCTCGACCTTCATCTCCGAGACGTAGAAATCGGATAGATCCCAATAGAGATCCAATATCTTTGGACGTTGTCGTTGGAACCCAACTCAAAATATGCAAAGCGGAGATCTGCGGCTTACGGGGCAAAAACTTAGGTCTCATTTGTGTCGGGTCCAATTCACGGCGAGCCAAGTCCTCCATTTCGTTTAAAAGAGTTGAAATGTAGCGCACTTGAGAGACTTCCACCGGATGCTCCACAGAGGCTTGCGCAAAATCCACGGGGACCCTTTGTAAATCGCGTCCAAAAAGTTCACCCTGTATGATCGCATTGGGCTCAGATGCAAGCCTTTGATCCAGCCGCTGTTGAAATTTCGCCAGATCATCAATCAACAAGTTTGCTTGCCGAATCAGGTCTACTTTCCCGGAAAAACTGGTGGGCATCTCACCGATGCCGGGGGCATTTTTGGCATTCAAACGGATGCCTTCGCCCAAACTGAGTTCTCGCTCTAGCTCCGTGGAAATGCTCAATAAAGTTATTTTGATCTGTTTGATCTCCGGAGAATTCCACGCAACGGGGACCCCCTCCTCTGGAGAAATCACTTCCCGAGGAAAGGCATGCACCAATCTTAAGAGAGAAACCTGCCCAATCTGAACGATGTCCGATAGGCCGTCGGCATTGTCAAAACTCAAACGAAGGTCCTCTTGGTCCGGAATGACGTTGTATCGTGTCTTCGGGACTCCCAAAGATTCCTTCGGATTCGATCGAGGCAACATCAACCCAAACCGATGCCCCAATCTGACGCAGGCATCTCGTTGAACATTGGAAAGAAGAAAAACAACATCTCGACTGGAAAGGGGCGAGCGGTTTCCCTCCAAGAACCCAACTTTCTCCAAGGCTCCATTGGGAAAGATGGCTACGTCCGGCGCGGCACTCAAAAATCCGATGGGAATCAGTTTGGAACTGTGACTGATCACATTTGAAAGTTCCGCAATATCACTCGAAACTTCTAATGTGGTTCGAAGGATCAAACCATTCGCAAACGCCTCGGTTTGAAAGACCACGAAAAAAAGGAAACCCCACGCTAAGCCAAAAAACCGCATCATGAACAAAATTAGCAATACCCATACCACAAAGGGCATAGCTCTATGTATCTGTTTTTATTATCTATTCTTCAGAAACATTTCCTACGAATCCCGAAGCTGCGAAAGAAATTCCCCAAACGCAAACAATTCCACTTGAGCTCTGAAGAAGACTTAGTTGGAATCGAAAAGGAAGAACCGAGCTAAATCAAACATTGAAACGTACATGGAGGATATCTCCGTCCTGTACAGGATAGGTTTTGCCTTCCAGCCGAAGTTTCCCCTTTTCCTTGACCGCATTCCAATTCCCGGAAGTCATGAGATCCTCATAAGCCACAACTTCTGCGCGAATAAATCCTCTCTCAAGATCCGAATGAATCGTACCCGCCGCTTGCTGGGCGAGGGTTCCTTTTCGGATGGTCCAAGCCCGGCATTCATCTTCTCCGACCGTGAAAAACGAAATCAAACCTAAAAATTCATAAGAGGTCCGAATGAGCCGAGTCAGAGCGGGCTCTTCGATTCCCAGCTCCTTCATAAATTCTTCCGCATCGGTTTGATCAAGCGTGGAGATCTCCAACTCAATTTTGGCCGAAACCGGTACCACGGCCACACCGGACTTTTTGGAAATTTCATCTAACTCATACTTTTGAGTCGCTTGTGAAATTTTCCCCACTTCGTTCTCAGAAATGTTTAGAACAATCAACAAGGGCTTGGCTGAAAGAAATGTGAATCCCCTTACGATTTTCAGCTCCTCCGGAGAAAACTCCATTTCCCTCAAAGAAATCTCAGACTCAAGGGCCTCAACACATTTTTGGAGTGCCTCCAATTCCTTCCGATCCGTTTCCCTCGGCGCTTTCTGCAAACTGGCTTGAAGTTTTTCAACTCTTCGCGTAGCCACCGACAAGTCAGCGAAAATCAACTCCATCTCCATATTTTCAATGTCTCTTTTCGGGTTCAGGCTACCTTGAGAATGAGGAAAATTTGGATCATCAAACACTCGAACAACATGCAAAAGCGCATCCATTCCCTTAAGTTCATTCAAAAACGTATCGCTTCCGGAGCTTTCGCCCTTTTCAACGCCCACGACATCCACATATTCAATTTTGGCGTGAGTCTCCTTTTTGGGATGAAACATCTTGGTCAGATGATCCAATCGAGAATCCGGAACCTTCGTCATCCCCATATGAATTTCTTTTTTCCCCGTGGAGTAGGCGTCCGTAGCCACATTGGATCCGGTCAAGGTATTGAATAAGGTTGTTTTTCCTGTCTTGGGAAACCCAAAAATTCCTATTTGCATTGTTTCTTCGTTCCGTAAGTAAATAACGTTCCAAGTTTCTGTTTCCACGTAGAAACAGTTTTTTTAGCATGGACTTCTTTTTCCAAATTCGTGGATGGTTCGTGGGGGTAACGAATTTGTCGTTGGTGAACGTTCTTCAAATTTCTAGATTCGAAAAGCTTTTTCCATTCGTCCATCGAACGCAAATCCATAGGAACACCCACATCGTCGGGCCAAGAATGTGACTCTTCATTCTCACGATAGAAATCAGACCCGATAACCAACATACCTTGCGGGGCTAAAAGGTTTACCAGGTGGTCCATGGGAACCTCCATGGGAACCGAGTAGTAAAGAGCCTCCATGGAAAAAATGAGATCGAATTTTCCGGGCAAAAGTCCATCTTCCAATTTTCCACAAACAAATTTTTCATTCGAGGACTGAAACGCGGTCGCACGCTCGATCATTTCTTTAGAAATATCAATCCCCCAAGCTTCCTGAACATGGGGCAAGTTTGCCATTTTCCGAACCACCCAACCATTTCCGCACCCGAAGTCTAGAAAACGAAGAGGACGATCCAGGGTCAATTCATCTAAAAACGCATGAACGGCGAATCCATGCCCTTTTTCCATACCTTCCGCACGACCCGCTTTGGCCCACTCATCAAACACATTGGCTACATTCTTCTGCATAATGACCTCATGAATCCAAAAAAAACGCCCCGTCTTTCATTTCGACAGGGCGTTTATCAAATTTCTGATCGTTTGTAAGCTGCTTACCAGCGATCATCCTTGCGGTTATCTCCACGAAATCCACCGCCGCCTCGACGACCACCGCGGAAATTTCCACCACCGGAACGAGGCCGTTGTTCACGGGCTTCATTCACTGTAATGGCTCGACCATCAATTTCTTTTCCGTTTAACGCGGAAATCACATCATCCAAATTGGTATCGTCTTCCAATTCAGCAAAGCCAAAACCACGGGAACGACCCGTATGGCGATCTCGAATGATTTGCACGGAGGCCGCTTGAACTCCGTTTTCTTCCATAAAGGACTGCAAATCCGTCTCGTTCAAACTGAATGGACAGTTACCAATAAATACTTTTTTCATTCTCTTTTCCTAGTCTAAGTTTCACCTAAAGGTGTTTTGGTGCGCGACTTGCGATTGAATTGGATTTACGATCGATAGGCGGGCTGACAAAACTCCTGTTACACCCCTTTTTAAATCCTAAGTGCAGCACCGTGTCAAGGCCGATTACAGGCCTCATTTACCTGGACGCGGCATCGATCAGCTTCAATTTTTGGGCCCTGGACATGGCTTTAATTGCCGCTTCCCGTAGGCTCGCTTCAGAGCGATTTCGGACTTCTTCTCGATAAACAATCTTTTGGGGCTTGGATATCCGAAAGAACTTGGCTCCCTTGGCCCCCAAACGGTGTTCTTCCCATCTCCGAGCCAAGTTCGTCGTAATCCCCGTGTAAAGCTTTCCCGAGAGGGTTCGGACGATATACACCTCCCAGCCTTCTTGATCGGCCGGTCGTTTAGAGGACTTCTTTTTCAAGGCCAAAAATCTTCAACAAAAGAGCGGCGCGCATCCACATCCCGTTACGTTCTTGTCGCCAGTACATGGCCCGTGGATCCTTATCCACCTCTGGATGAATTTCCGGCCCTCGAGGCAAAGGGTGCATGATGATGGCGTCTTTTTTAAATAATTCCAGATGCTTCGGTAAAACGCTGAAACGATCAAATTCAGCTTTTCCCGTTTCATTGGCTTGGTCATGTTCGGATTGTGTGCGGGTGACATACAAAGCATCCAACTCCGGCAGGGCTTCGACCATATTTGCTGTCTCTTCGAACGAAATGCGATTCTCATTCAAGTGGTCCTTGATATCGGATTCCATCTTAAAGGCATCTGACGAAATGAAGACCAGTTTTACATCCGCATAGTTTTTCATCAAATAACTGAGGGAACGAACCGTCCTTCCTCGCTTGAGATCCCCCATCATCCCAATGACTTTTCCGTCAATTCCCCCTTGTTGTTCGAAGCTCCGATTTAAGGTGTAGATGTCTAACAATGCCTGAGTCGGATGTTGGTCTTTTCCGCTTCCGGCATTGATGATGGGAACGCGTCGAGGAATGGAGTTCATCAAGTCGGCTGCTCGTTTCGCCAAACCTTCTCCGGGGGTTCTCATGATGATGACATCAACATATGAACTGAACGTTCGAATGCTGTCCTCAAAACTCTCTCCCTTCACTTCAGAAGAAGTCGCAGAGTCTCGAATCTCGCTCGTTCCCATCCCTAGAACTTGGCAAGCATTATTGAAAGACAAAAAGGTTCGTGTGGAAGGCTGAGTGAAATAGAGCATGGCTCTGGAGCCCGCCAACAAACTTTGAAGAAAGACGGCCCCTTCCTTGCTCCTCGCTTTTCGCCGAATGGCCGTGCTGAGTTGGCATAGCTCATCCAAGACAGGACGAGTAAAAGGCCTCGCATCAATGGTGTGATAAAAATCCCGACGGTTTTTCCTACGCTCAGAAGCTTCTTTGGTCATGTCGGGAGCGTAAGCTAGCAGACGTCGCCCCGAATGAAAACGTTTCTTCTATTCGATTCTATTCCCTCGGGAGACTATCTCTGGGTGTTAGAATCGGCCAGGTGTCAAAACGCAGTATAGGGGAAGACCAATCCCCCACCTCCTGCAACCATATTGCATTCGGATGGGGAGAAATTCCCTCAACGACACAACAACTTCCCGACTCTGGATGGTTCAGAAATTCTTCTTCAAAAACTCCCGCAAGGTCTTCGAAACTTGAAAAAGCGTATGCAGCTTGAGTCACTTCCGACAAACGTTCCACACATTGGCCGGAATCCTCTCTCCAAGGATGGGCTTTCGAAGAAAGAAGGAACAGAAACGGTTCGTCCTCAAGCTCTCCATTTCCTTTTATGGATCGAAACTCCCACGTTTCCGATTGGAGACTTAGACAATATTCCGGAACAGGTTTGGAAAACTCCACCCCACCGCCCACACTCGAAACCGAATGTTCAGCAATGACCATTTCGCAAAAATATGGCTGCCCCACACAGGCGAGAAAGAACACTCTCACGCAAGAGGGATCGCTGTATGCCGCGCGCAACGATTCACAATGGGAAAAATCATAGTCTTTGGAATCCCACACATAAATATGTGTCCCGTCCGGAGTAACGACATGCATGTCCAACAACTGTGTTTTTTGAGAAAAAACCGCCCAGGTTTTCTCAAGTGGCTCCCCAAGACACGGCGACACCCACAAGAAACACGACAAAAAGACCCCTACTTTTAACCTCATAATCCCCCCTTATGCGACTTAATCTCCCCATTACCTTCATATCACATCACTTCTGGATATGCATTTTTTGCACCTTGCGTGCGTTTAAAGCATTATAAATATTTGATATTTAAGCTTTTTAAATGGCACAGGGATTGCTCATTTTTTCATTCATGAGAAGGATCAAATATGTTCTGGTTTCTTTTTTCGCGGTCTATCTGACCGCCTGCAGCAGTGCATCCATCCAGGACGTTCAGATCACGTTCCCGACAGGAGACAACACAGATCTCTCGGCTCTCTTGGGAGTATTTCGAGAACAAGACTCCACAGGTCTCGAAGTCCTATACTTAAGCGAGTTCATGCCCCTGGACAATATTCAAGTCTCGGAAGATCTCGCTCATGCGAACAACCTCCAATTGGTTCTCTTAACCTTTGCGGAAGATTACATCGGATACACCCCGGCCTATCTGGAGGAATCAGAAGAATCCGAGTCCTATGCTCAGATCCTGCCAAACCATATTTTTCATTCCACTCTTCCCGAATCTACGTCGCTCGAGGCTCTATCTTCCAGCGATCCTGAGGCGACTCAGGTTTTGAACTTTGCCAATCGCATATTTATCGACACGACTTCCAACACAACCCCAAACCATCCACCAACCGTTTCGCTTACAGCCGATCAGCTAAAGGGGACCCTTCCTCTTTTGGTTTCTTTTTCTTGCGATGCAGAAGACCCTGACGGCGATCCCCTCACCTACCGTTTCGATTTTGGAGAGGGAGATCCCATGGCCAACGCTTCCCCGAACGAAACACATATTTTCAATTCGAACGGAAGTTATACAGTTTCCTGCACGGTGAGTGATGGCGAAGAGGAAGTCACAAGCACGGTAACGATTCTTTCCCAAGTCGGCCTCTTAGCCCAATACCTTGTGGACGGAGACTTGAACGACGAAACAGGACATGGATTTGACGGTGAATACTTTGGAGAAATTTTCATTCCAGATCTGGAAGGAAGAGCTGCCGTTTTCTTTGATGGTTCCGACGATTACATCGAGTTACCAGAAAACCTCGACGATGGGATCGTTGATTTTACATTTGCGGCCTGGGTGTGGTGGCTTGGCCCTGTCGACGAGCAATATGAACGCATTTTTGATTTCAGTGACTACTCCAACACAGGAGATGCCAACGACGATGACATTCCCGATGGCAGCACTGCTACACAAGGTCGGTATATGTACCTCACGCCAGATTCCCGCTCGGGTTTGGCCTTTTCCATGTCTACCGAAGGATATTCGAGTCCCGACTCCGTGGTGTTGACCGGCGGGAACGAAGCCGCCCCCACGCCCTTGGAAACCGGTCAATGGGTCCATGTCGCGGTTACATTAGATGGAGATACCGGTTCGTTATATCGGAATGGAGTCCTCGAAGCGACGGGGGAAATTCTACTTAATCCAAACGATTTGAATACCACCGACAACTGGCTAGGAAGAAGCAGCTTCAACTCGGACCCATACTTTAATGGCGTATTTGGAGAAGTTCGAATTTATGACCGAGCACTCTCAAGCTCTGAAATTGAAACACTAGCGAACGACTAAAACCTTTCTTCATTTGTTTTCAATGAATTCATGCATGCAATGATAGAAAGCGTCATCGTTTTGTCCCGAACACGATCTACCCTAGTGTAAAAAAAAACAAAATCGAATACCATGGATAAACATGGCAATCTGGAGTGATCAAATTCGAATCCTTCCCCCTCGCAAGGGACTGCACGAGATCACCAATGAAATTGCAAAAGCCATTCAGATGGCCAGCATTCAAGATGGTCTCTGTCATGTGTTTATCCAACATACTTCGGCTAGCCTTGCTTTAATGGAAAATGCAGACCCCTCTGCCCAACGAGACCTCGAAAGCTATATGGATCACATCGCACCTCCGAACATGTCTTTCTTTACACACACATTGGAAGGAGATGATGACATGCCCAGTCACATCAAGACCGTGTTGAGTTCAGTTTCGATCTCGTTACCCATCTCTGGAGGAAGATTGGCTTTGGGAACTTGGCAAGGCCTATTTCTATGGGAACATCGAGAACAGCCTCAAAATCGACGCATTCACATCACTTTGATCAGCTAAACAACTAAGCTCGGGACTTGGCAGGAATCTTCACTGTAAACGTGGTTCCTTGACCTTCCACACTTTCTAGGTGAATGGTGCCATTCAATTGGGAGATTCGATGCTTCACAATGGCCAAACCGAGGCCTGTTCCGCCTTGTTCGATCGACCTGGCTTTATCCACTCGATAGAAGCGTTCAAAAATCCTGGACTGCTGTTCCTCGGGAATTCCTATCCCCGTATCCGTAACCCTCAATAGCAGATGCCCCTCTTCGCGGGCCAAGCGAACACTCACACGTCCGCGCGAATCCGTATACTTAATGGCATTACTGACCAAGTTATCGACAATTTCTGAGAAGGCTACGGACTCTCCATAAATAAAGATGGACTCCTTTGGAAAATCTCCAGAAAGTTCAATTTGCTTCCAATTTGCGGGTTCTTGATGTTGATCCAACACATCCGCCACAATATGATTGCAATTAATGGTTTCGTCATCACGGTGAAACTCTTTCGATTCGATTCGAGCTAACTTCATTAAATCACCGGTTAAAGCCGTTAAGCGATTTACATTCTGCAAAATTTTCTTTAGGAACCGCTCCTTCTTCTCAGGATCCAGGCCTTCACCATCTGCCAAGGTCTCAGCATATCCCTTGATTGCTGTAAGCGGCGTTCGAAGTTCATGCGAAGCATTTTCAACAAAATCTTTCCGAATTTGCTCCAGTTTCCGACGCTGAGTCACATCATGGAGAACAATCACTACGCCCTCCTCTCCTTCAGTACCAAAGGTACGTACATGAGCGATCATCCGAATGATTTCTTCCGAACGATTGAATGAAAACTCTTCATGCACGCTTCTCGCCATCTGGCGAGCTTTCGCAATGTAGTCAAAAATTTCGGGACATGTGACGATCTCATCCAGCTTACGTGTTTCCGGTTCCTGGAGCTTGAAACCCAAAAGATTGCATGCAGCCGGGTTGCAAAAGAGAATTTGGTTTTCTCGATTGACCGCAATGACGCCTTCCGTCATTGCTTTGACCATAGCATTGAGTTTGGCCTTCTCATGTTCAGCCTCTGCTACTTGTTCCCGGAGAATTTTCCCCGTTTTATGAATCGCACGAGAAAGTTTTCCTAAAATATCCGAGCGATCCAGGTGCAGGTTTTTTGGAACCCTTCCCTTGGGCAAGGCCTTGGCTCCCCAAGTAATCGACTCGATCGGTTTCGCAATATGTCGGCTCAGCCATATCGCAATCCCCAAAGACACCAAAACCGAGATGAGAAGTGTGAAAATTAATATTCGCTGAATGACAGCGACCTGCTCTTTCACTCTGGCCGTGTTAACGGATAGACGTAGAATGCCTTTCGGTCCCTGTTCATCGGAAAGCAACTTGGCGAAGTAAAACATCTCCTGCTTTACACTTTGGCTAAACCTTCGAGAACGACCGGTGCCTGTTTTCAACGCCGCCTGAATCTCGGGTCGACTTAAGTGATTGTCCATGCCCTTTGGGCTTCGATCAGAATCTGCAAGAACAACTCCATTTTTCGCAATCAATGAAATTCTTGTATCGCTGGCCTTTCCGGCATGAAAAACGTCAGCCTGAAGAAGGTCATGGTCTTTTGTGCGAAAACTTTGGATGTACTTCGGAGAGAAAAGTTCAACCTTTTCTTTGAGCAATCGATGAACATTTTCGATCAACGTAGTTTCATATCGATGTTGAAAAATACTCCCCAACACCAACACCATCCCAACAACGGGTACGGTGATCGAAAAAAGAATCGTCTTTGAAAGGCCTCGAAACAACCCTATTCCTGAAAACGATATCCCACACCACGAATGGTCAGGATGCGAGAGCCCACATCTTTCAGCTTCCTGCGAAGAGAGGAGATGTGAACATCAATATTTCGATCCACGATCGTAATTTCTTCCCCACGCACCCGATCAATCAACTGATCTCGCGTAAAAATGCGGCCTTCGCCTTCAATCAATACCTGCAACAGTCGAAACTCAGTAAGGGTAAGTCGGAGTTCTTCGCCGTGAAGCTTAACCAGGTGTTTGCCAAGATCCACTTCCAAATCGGATATTTTCAATTGTTCTGTAGGGGTCGGAACCTTTCCCCCTACACGTCTCAACACCGCTTTCAAACGAGCAACCAATTCTTTTGGACTAAACGGCTTGGTCACATAGTCATCCGCTCCCAATTCAAGGCCTCGGATGATGTCTTTCTCTTCCCCCTTTGCCGTCAACATGATGATGGGCACTTTCTTGGTTTTTTCAGAGTTCCTCAAGCGTTTACACACTTCGAGACCATCCAGGGCCGGAAGCATCAAATCCAGAAGAATCAACTCGGGGGGATGATCCAAAGCCTTTTTCAACCCCGTTTCGCCGTCCATGGCGACGTCTAGCTTAAAGCCCTCTTGTTCCAGATTGTATTCCACTATCTCAACAATATCGGCGTGGTCCTCAATGATCAGAATGCTCACGAAACCTGACTCCTTCCTTAAAAAACCCCAATATCCAGAAGAACCATAAAGAGTAAATAAAGAATATATGTTTTTCGGGAGCAGCCTAACAATTTGTTTTTATTTGTTTTTTTTAAACCTCAAAGGCTCCATTTTCGTTCGCATCTGAAATTTGAGAACCAATCCGGCAATTTACAGGAATCTTCAAATAGGTTAGTCCTGTTCGGTTCAGAGAAAACACATGAGAAACTTTATTATTTTTGCACTTTTGCTCCTTTTCACGCAGCTTTTTTCGACGAATTTGGAGGCTACCCCCTTAAAAAAACCCATGGATGTAGCTGTGAGCCTTCCTCCTCTCTCCGGACTCGTCCAAGAGCTGGGAAATGACCGAGTTTTGGTCTGGACGCTTCTACCTGCGGGACAAACTCCCCACACATATTCTCCAACGCCCAAACAAATCGAAAAGGTTTTGCGCTCCGATGTTTTTTTCACACTGGGAATGCCTTTTGAGAAAGAGCTCATCGAAAAAATTTCGGCATCTCAAAAAGGACCCAAAATCATCAACTTGGATCAAGAACCCCAACATCGAAACATGGAAAAAGAAGAACCTCACTCGAAATCACACGACCATGGAGAAGATCCACACACTTGGGTTTCTTTAAAAAACATATCCTCCTACGCTAAGACCATTTCAGAAACCTTAAGGCAAGAACAACCCGAACGTGCCCCCCAAATCCAGGAGGCTGAAAAGCAACTTTTGCACAGAATTCAAGATCTCGATACAACGTTTCGCAACCATTTCGCCAAATCCCAAAACAAATCCATCTATGTTTATCACCCAGCCTTTGGTCATTTCTTAGAACCGTATGGAATCTCTCAAAAAACCATTGAACAACATGGGAAAAAACCCACACCAAGAATGTTGCGAAACTTGATCCAGAAAGCCCGCAGAGATCAAGTTGGATTCATATTCGCCCAACCGCAAATCGATCAACGTGTGGCCCGTTCGGTCGCAGAGGCCGTCGGCGCAAAAGTCGTCACAATCGATCCCCTATCTCCAAACATTCTTCGAGAATTGGAGAAATTGGGACGTGAGGTAAAAACTGCTCTGGACGGGCAGAAATGACCGACTCCAACATCATCTCTACATTTGAGAATGTTTCTTTTCGCTTTGGCTCCGCTCCCATTTTGACCGATGTCAATTTGACGATCCAGAAGGGAGATTTTGCGAGCCTCGTGGGTCCAAATGGCGGAGGAAAGACGACTCTCATAAAGCTATTACTTGGACTTCACAAACCGGAAAAAGGAAGGATCACGCTTTTTGGAAATCCTCCGGAAAAGGGGAGAAAATGGGTCGGCTATATGCCTCAACATTTGCAGAGCGACCCTCAATTCCCCGTCATGGTTTCCGATGTCGTTATGATGGGTAGACTGAGCCTAAGCTTACGTAATCGACAGTCCCAAAAAGACAAGGAACTCGCTCGGCAAGCTTTGGCCGAAGTCGGGATGGAAAAGGATGCCCAGAAACGCTTTGCAGATCTATCTGGGGGCCAACGCCAACGTGCCCTCATTGCCCGAGCGCTATGTGTGGAACCGAAACTCCTTGTTTTAGACGAACCTACCTCTAATATCGACCCACGAGCCGAAGAGCAGTTGTTCGAAATTCTGCACCGATTGAATCAACGCATGACGATTCTGATCGTTTCCCATGACATCGGTTTCATTTCAAAACAAGTCCGTAGCGTCATTTGCGTAAACCAAGATGTCGTCGTTCACCCAACCAGTGACATCGATGGAGCACTCATAAAGAATCTCTACGGTTCCGATGTTCGTCTGGTTCGACATGACCATCGATGCGATGAAAGTGGGCACTCTCATGATTGAGTTTTTCGGCGCGTTAACGGATCCAGATATCCCCTTTCTTCGATATGCCCTAATCGTCGGTCTTCTTTCGAGTGTGGCCTTTGGAATCGTCGGAACGTATGTCGTCACACGAAGAATCAGCTATTTAGCTGGAGCCATTGCTCACTCTGCACTTGGTGGAATCGGCATTGCACTCTTCCTTCAACGTACCCAAGAAATATCTTGGATCACCCCTCAGATCGGCGCTTTAATCGCCGCCATTTTGACCGCACTTCTGGTGGGATGGATCAATCTAAGAGCAAAAGAAAGGGAAGACACAGCCATTGGTGCTCTCTGGGCCATTGGAATGGCCCTGGGTTTAATTTTCCTCGCGAAAACTCCAGGCTATGTGGACCCCATGAGTTATCTTTTTGGGAACATTCTATTCATTACTCAAAATGATCTCATCACAATCGCCATCTTAGATGGTCTGATTATTTCTTTGGCTTTGTTGTTTTACAGACATTTCATGGCCATATGCTTTGACGAAGAATTTGCCAGGCTAAGAGGTCTTCCCGTCGAAGCCTTTTACCTTCTTCTGCTGAGCCTCACGGCCTTAACCATCGTGCTCTTGATACAAATCGTTGGAATTGTGATGGTCATTGCCCTGCTCACCTTGCCTGCTGCAGTTGCCGGAATTCTTTCTCGCACTCTCTGGGGAATGATGATCTGGGCCACTTGCTTTTGTGCCTTTTTTGCAACCACCGGTTTGGGAGTGAGCTACATTCATGATTTACCCACCGGTCCGACGATCATTATGATTGCTGCTCTCGTGTATGTTTTTCTCATTAGTTTTAGGAAATTCATGCGTGGCCGAGACTAGCGCAACAGCCTGCACAACGTGCTCATCAAAAATGTCTTCCGTTTCCTTCTGGACTCACTCATTATTCCTCGCGTCGGTTGGCCTATTCTGGCTTCTCTCTCAAATCTATCGCCCTGAAATTTTCGAAACAACGGCCATCATCTTCGTCGCAATTTTTTTAGAAGCCCTCCCCTTTGTCATGTTGGGCGCGATCTTAGGAGGACTCATTGAAGTATTCATGGATCGTGAACGAATGCTGAAATGGCTCCCACGAAAACGTTTTCTAACTCCATTCGTCGCAGGCCTTTTGGGGATCGTTGTTCCTGTCTGTGAATGTGGTGTGATCGTCGTGGTCCGTCGCCTCCTCAAGAAAGGGCTCCCACCGGGAGCGGCCATTGCATATCTTCTTGCCGGTCCGATTCTAAACGTCGTTGTAGGGACTTCAACGGCGGTTGCGTATTCCATGAGCTGGAAAGTGGTCGCTCTTCGCATGGTGTTTGGATATGCCGTTGCTGTTCTCGTAGCTCTAGTCATGGAAGCCTTAATGGGGAAAAAAGGATTTCTACTTCCCTCGGTTCAGACCATCGAATCTCACTCAGAAGAAGGTCCTTCGGCTTTTGGGAAAAAAGTCTGGCTTTCCCTGCGATACGGTTCACAAGATTTTTTGGACATCAGTCGATTCCTCGTCATCGGTGCTTTTTTCGCCTCGCTTTTTCAGGCGCTAATTTCAAAAGAAACCTTTCTTTCTTCAGCACTGGGCTCGCCAGCCTTTTCCATTGGAATCATGATGCTCCTTGCCTTTTTACTGAATCTTTGCAGCGAAGCAGATGCTTTCGTCGCCGCCTCTTTTCAGAGCTTGGGCATGTCTCTTTCGGCGCAAATGGCTTTTATGATCATGGGGCCCATGATGGACGTGAAACTTCTATCCATGTACTTCGGAGTTTTCCGAAAGAGAGTCGTCTTTTGGATGACCCTCCTCATTTCACTCTTCATTTTCCTCGGGATGCTGCTCCTGGAGGTTCTTTAACCCATGTTCACTTCATTGATGAGCGTTCTTCTCATTCCTTTCCGGCGGCCGGTCGTGATCGTCTTCGCGTGCTGGACATGGGCTCTTTTCTGGCTTCTCGATGGAAAGCGATTTTCCCTATTTCTTTTACCCGACCTATTTCCTCTTATTCTAATTTCGGCATTTCTCATGTTGCTCTTTTTTTGTTTGAGCCTAACCAAGGAAATGTCCTCAAGACCCTCTTCCCGCGAACTCTTTTCTTCTTGGATTCTGCTTCTCCCTCTTCTATTTCTCGTTCCTGTAAAAGACAAAACCCTGGGGATCTACGCTTACACAAAGAAAAGCTTTACAAACCTCGGTTCCGTTCAAAGGCAAAAACAAACAAGGAATACACCAAACACCGTCAAACCAAAAAAAGAGCCAACCTTAATGGAACTCACCGAAAACTGGCCCGCATACATAGGACACGAAATCACGACGCTCGGGCAATTGTCTTTCGAGCAGAAGGAAATTAAAAATTTTGGATTCCTCTTTCGCTTCGCCGTCGCCTGCTGTACCGCAGACGCAATTCCTCTCGGGATTCTAATAGAAACTCAAGACAAAACCGAAATGGCTTCGGGCTCTCCTTGGGTGAGGGTCACAGGCACTTTAGCCATTCGAAACATTGCGGGGAATGACCGACTTGTCTTGCAAAACACCTCTTTGGAACGAAAAAGCGCCCCGCCCCCCCAAGAACGCTACCTTTATATAAGCCCGGACTTATAAGTTTGCGTAAGCTTGCTCGAATGAGCAAAAATTCGCCGATGAGTCAAAACGGCTTAAATTAAGCATTTGTTTTTAAATAGTTTTTCTCGCTGTTTCCGAAAGATCCCTGGTCTCGTCTTTGCATGACCGAGTGTCTGATGAAGCTGAATCGACCAGGGCAACCCCAAATCTCAAACCCCTTAGATCCATGGGAAAACCAAGGTGACGCCATATCGGTCGTGAGCGGGGAGTTTTCCGATATCGAGACGGAAAAAGCCTATCTAGAATCGACCTGGGACGACCTAAACAAAAGACAAAAAACGACAGCCTTCATTGCTTCTCTCTTTTCGCTGATAAGTCTATATCTGGATTTTCTATACCTGGGAGCTTCCATCTCATTTGGAGTTCTTATGGCAGCGCGAGTCATCGGGGTTATTCCGTTGGTACACCTCTCGCTTTTCGCATCGGAAAGCAACTCCAAACAAGCCATTCTCCATTCAACGTTCTGGGCCATAAACTGTGTTTTTTCGTCTGTTTTGGCTTCGGTTTATATTTTACCCGAAGCCACACTCCTGGCTTCATTATGGGTTTCCGCTTTGGCTCTGGGGAACTACACCTTCGTGCCCCACACATTCGGTCGAAGGGTCGTTTCATCTCTTTACTTGTCTGTGGGCTTTATTTCCATAAGCTTTTTTCACAAAGATGTCGGAAAAGAAAACTTCATTAGTGCCATCATGTTTCTTTCATTTACAAATGCATTGGGCACGCAGTTTTCCCGCGCTTTGGAAGGATTTCGACGAAAAGAAGCCTCGCTCCTGCAAACGCTCCTTCCCAGCAACGTAATCCAAAGCCTTAAGCTAAAAAAGAAACCCATTGAAGTGTATGAGAATGTCACGGTTTTATTCGCCGACTTGGTTGGATTTACTGAGTTGACATCACGTATACATCCGGAACAACTTGTAGCTTCCCTCAATCGACTTTTTTCCGAGTTTGATGAAATCATTCGAATTCACCGAGCCCAAAAAATCAAAACAATTGGAGATTGTTACATGGCGGTCTCCGGATTACCCACCAACGACGCTCAGCACGCCAAAACGATGCTTTCCATCGCAATCGAAATGAGAAGAGTCGTACGAAGATTTATCATCGGGGGAAAGAGACTTCAGTTGCGTATTGGCGTGCACTCCGGTCCAGTCATAGCTGGAGTCATCGGAAAAGACAGACCTTTCTTTGATGTTTGGGGAGAGACTGTGAATATTGCTAGCCGCATGGAATCTCATGGGCTTGCCAATCATATTCAAGTCAGTCACTCGACATATAAGCTCACAAAGGACATGTATCGCTACACTTCCCGAGGGGACCTCTTATTGAAAAATGTTGGGGAGCATCCGGCCTATCTTTTAAGTCGCTCGAAGCCTCCATTTCTCTTCTAAAAGCGGTCATTCCAAAAAATGCTGATATACTGCCTTTTTTAAATGTGTTGACAATGAGGCTTCATGGTTCCGAATTTAACAAAATATCAGAAAATCGTTTTAGATGACGTGGAAAGCCAAGACTACGAACGGCAACGAAAACTGATTTGGATCGGATTTTTCACGATTTGCGCTGGGGGATTGGGTTTTTACCTGGCTTTAATTGTCCGAAAATTGTCTCAAATGAATTTTGACGTTTCAAAGCTGATCATTGCTTATGTACGAGACCCGAAAAACCCCGACATGACGACACTCTTTTTTCATGAAACGAGCGTTCTCATTTTGGGGTTCATCATGGCCATTGTTGTCTTCGGCCTCTTGGGTTTCCTGATCTACGATTTACAACAGCGAAATAGCCTCATTCAGAAGATTTTAAACAATAAGCCCTAGTTTGTTTTCTTAACTGGGAAACCACCATTCCCAAGAACATCAATACGCACCCCATCACGGCTTTGAAGGTTAGACTTTCATCCAGAATAAAAAAACCACCCAACACCGCAAAAACCGCTTCCAAACTTAATATGATCGCAGCATGAGAGGGTTGAGCCACCCTCTGCCCCATCACTTGAAGTGTGTAGGCTACGCCCACAGAGAGACAACCTGCATAAAAAATAGGCCAAGCAGCTTCTTGGAGCATAAAAAAAGAAAGGGGTTCCAAAATCAGAGCGCAACCTCCACTCAAACACGCAACCACAAAAAACTGCACCGCAGCAATGGAAAGGGAGTCAAACCGGGGAGCAAGCCAACCAATGACATGGACATGCCCGGCCCAAAACAGAACACTTAACAAAACCAAGGCATCCCCTCGCTCCATATGAAGTTCACTTTTAATGCTTAAAAGATACATTCCGACAGTGGCAAATAAAACGCCCAGCCATGTATTCCCCCTCACACGTTGGCCCCACAAAATCCCAAGCACAGGAACCATCACGACGTAAAGGCCCGTGATGAATCCCGCCTTCCCCGCGGTGGTATAAACGATGCCCACCTGCTGAAAACTCGAACCCAGAAACAAAAAAGAACCTGCTAAAAATGCTCCGGCCCAAAACGGCTTTTTTAAATGGGATCTCGGAACCTCTCGTCCTTTTCGTTGAAAAAACAGAATCGGCAACAACACCACCCCACCCAAAAAAAATCGACTCGCATTGAATGCAAATGGTCCGACATGCTCCATCCCTATGCGCTGAGCCACGAATGCAAAACCCCATATGGCTGCAGCCAGCAACAACAAAAGGTTTGCCCTTATCTGAGAGCGGTCCATGGAAAGCCATCATGACACAGATTGACGTGAAGCCCCAAGATTGCTATCCAACGCCACGAAAATGGTTAAGGCCCTAATATTTGATCTAGATGGAACGCTTTGGAATTCCGTTCAAAGTTTTGTGGACTCTTGCAATAAAGTATTTCAAAGACACCTTCCGCAAAAAAAAACGACTTATGAGGAAATCGCTTCATACATGGGTTTCCAAACACGTGAGCTTGCCCAAAGCTTATTTCCAAACGTCTCTGAAGAACAATCCATATTTTTTTTGAAACAATGTTACAAGCAACATCTTTTAGATTTGGATCAAAAGTTGCCACCTTTTTACGAAGGTGTTCGTGAAGGCATTGAAGAACTGTCGAGACTCTATCCGGTATTTTTGGTTAGCAACTGCAATTCGTCCTATCTGAAGCATTTTTTAAAACATTCCGGACTTGGGAAGTTTTTTTCGGATTCAGAGTGTGCAGAAAATGGAAACTCCAAAGGTAAAAATATTCGCCTTGTGATGGAAAGAAATCACATTCAAAGTGCCGTCTATATTGGAGATACTTCTGGAGACGCCAAAGCCGCAGAGGAAGCTTCCGTGGACTTTATATTTGTCACGTATGGGTGTGGAAATGTACCCCAAGCCAAAAAAAGATTTGATTCTTTTCCTGACCTGGTTGCGCACTTCAAAAAAGAACTTCCGGCCACAAACCTCGATTAATTGTCATTTAAAATTTTTGGGCAAATTCCTCGGCATTAAACCCTACGAAAAGCGTTTTTCCTTTTCGCATCGTGGGGGCTCTCAAATTTCCAGAGGGACCCAAAAGTGCTTTTTTCAATTCAGCGCCGGACGGCTTATCTTTAGCCATATCGAAATGAAGAATTTTTTTCCCTTTGGCCACCCATATCTCATTCACCTCGCGGGCCAATTTTACGGCATCGGCTCCGCCCATTCGCACTTTTCGGGCATCTACCTGCTCAACAACCTCAATTTTCTTTTGCGCAAGAAACTCCTGCGCTTTTTTACAGGTCATTCACCCTTTTCGTTCGTATTGCCAGTCAATTTTCTTTTTCATGACAACATCCTAACCCATTCGAGAAATCCTACCAAAAAGTTGCTCCGATATTCGCACGAAAACCGAATTTCACCTCGGATCCAAAATCACCAAAAGCCATCGCCGGACCGAACTCAAACAAAATCCATGGCGTAATCTCCGGAATGGGAGACCCCTCCACGCCGAAACGAAAAAGCACAGGAACCGCCACAAAGGGATCTCCATCTTCAATATAAATGAACGATGTCGGGACCGTAATTCCCGTCAACACATTGACTTCCTTATGGGCCCGAATGGACATGGGAAGACCCAAATCTCCACGCCCTCCAAAGACAAATTTATCGGAAGGCCCCGTATCCACCCCTCCGACCAGCACACCAGGGGCAAAGCGAAAGGCCATAGCCATTCGACCCCGATGCATCAAAGGCCAACGCATCGGAAGATTGACGGCTGCGCCAATTTCCAGATTGGAAAACTCACCTGACCAATCTCCGTACACCAATTCTGCGCCCAAAGCCCAATCCGGATCTCCCGCATTCCACCACTCATAAAAGAGACTCGGCCACCCCACACCCGTATGATGAGCAACCGATGAGTTCATGGGCTTTCCACCCATGACAGACGATGGAGAAGCCTGCGCTTGGGTGGCAAACAGAAAAAGGATCGATAGAAAAAGGTGCTTCATGATAAGTTCCTCTTACTGAATTTCAGGGAATCCCAGTATACCCAATTTGGAAAGAGCTCGCTGGAATCGTACATATGTCTGAAATCGTCCTAACAACGCTCAACGCTAAGTATTTCCATTCCTCGTTTGGCCTAAGATATTTGTATGCCAATCTCAAATCCTTACAAGAGAGGGCCATACTCTTAGAATTTCAGAAAAAACAGTCCCTTGAGGACATTTTAAAAATCCTTTTGGCACAAGATCCACAGATCATCGGATTTGGGGTTTATATATGGAACGCCAAAGAGTCCTTAGAGGTTGTACGAAGCATCCGTCAACGCCGACCAGACATTAAAATCGTCCTTGGGGGACCGGAAGTCAGTTATGAATCCAAGACTCAGGAAATTTGCGACTTAGCAGACTTCGTCGTTAAGGGTGAAGGTGATTTCGCTTTTCGAGAGTTATGCGAACAAATACTCAAACACGTTCCTCCAAAAGAAAAGTTTATTCTTCCTCAAGCTCCGCCCATTGAAGATATCAAACTGCCCTATGAATTTTATAATGAAGAAGATATTAAACATCGCCTCATCTATGTAGAGGCTTCTCGTGGATGCCCATTTAAATGTGAATTCTGCCTCTCTTCGCTGGATGTGGCTGTTCGAAAATTTCCCATTGACGGTTTTCTTGCCTCGATGAAAAAACTGCACAACCGAGGTGTTCGACATTTTAAATTTGTTGATCGGACCTTCAACCTGGATCTTAAAACCACCGAGCGAATTCTCACTTTCTTCTTGAAACATATGTCCTCAGATTTATTCCTTCATTTTGAAGTGATTCCCGATCGTTTTCCCCCAGGCCTTCTAGAATTACTGGCTCAATTCCCCAAGGGGACACTTCAACTGGAAGTGGGCATTCAGACCTTTAACGAAGAGGTTGCTGCACGCATCCAACGAAAACAAAACTTTAAAAAAACCCGAGAAAACTTAAAACTGCTTCGAGAAAAAACACATGCGCATATTCATGCAGACTTGATCGTTGGGCTTCCTGGGGAAGACCTATTCTCTTTTTCCAAAGGCTTTGATCAATTGTATTCGTTAAACCCTCATGAAATTCAAGTAGGCATTCTTAAAAGGCTTAAAGGAACCCCGATTGTTCAGCATACCGAGGCGTGGAAAATGAATTACGACGAAAATCCACCTTTTCAACTTCTTCAAAATGGCCTCATTCGAGAAGAAGAGATGCAACGAATGAACCACTTTGCTCGTTTTTGGGAAAAAGTTTCCAACAGTGGAAAATTCCCACACACCGCAAAACTTTTACTTCAAACCAACGAATCTCCCTTTGAGGCTTTTCAATCGTTTAGCGACACACTCTTTCGACATTTCCAAAGAACACATTCCATCCCATTGGAAGAACTTATTTCAGCCATTACAAACTATCTAACGAACACGACTCTTTTTTCAGAAGAAGACATTCTTCTGTGTGCCCAGAAAGATGAAGAGCTACGCAAAAAAATCCGACGTCAACGAAAAGATGCAACACAGCACCGGTCCCGGCAAGCCTTTCATCAACCCCTTTAATTAAATTTCTTCAGAACGCTTGGCAATCAATGACGAAGCGGTACTTCACTTGCCCGGCCACAGTCTTTTCATAGGCATCATTGATTTGGTCCGGTCGAATCAGTTCAATATCACTCGTGATATTGTGCTTAGCGCAATGATTCAACATTTCCTGAGTTTGGGGAAGGCCTCCAATGAGAGACCCCATTAGATTTCTTCGACCAAAAATCAAAGGAAATACTTCCAAGGCCAGAGGTTGATCAGAGGCTCCAACCATGATCAACGTTCCTTCACGACGCAACAAGCTGATGGCTTGCGCAAGATCATGCTTTGCGGAAACCGTATCCAGAATGACATCAAAGTGGTTCAAGTGCTTTTGAACATCTTTTTCGTTGTTGGTCAGGACAAAGTTGGCCGCACCGAGCCTTTTTGCATCTTGAGCTTTGTGAGGGGATCGACTCAAAACTGTAACTTCAGCACCAAAGGAGGCTGCCAACTTTACGCCCATATGCCCAAGACCTCCCAGCCCAAGCACGGCCACCTTATCCCCTTTGGAAACACCCACATGTCTCAAAGGAGAATAGGTCGTAATCCCTGCACACAACAAAGGAGCCGCGCCAGCCGAATCCAAAGATTCCGGAACGTTTAACACGAACTTTTCCTTCACCACAATATGGGTGGAGTACCCGCCATAGGTTACCTTCTCTACATCCTGAACAGGGCTATTATAGGTAAGCGTAAACCCCTTTTCGCAATAATTCTCCAATCCCTCATTGCAACTCGAACAGGTTCCACAGGAGTCCACCAGGCAACCCACGCCCACCTTTTGACCCACTTTAAATTTCGTAACACTGGGGCCAACGGAGATGACATTTCCAATGATTTCATGCCCTGGAACACACGGATACACGGTTCCTCCCCATTCATCCCTGGCAGTATGAATGTCCGAGTGACAAATTCCACAATGACTAATTTCAATTTGGACATCATCCTTTTCAACATCCCGTCGCTTGAATTCAAACGGAGCCAAAGGGGTTTTTGCATTGTGGGTGGCATAGCCTCGTACGTTCATCATTTTTGATCTCCTCGAAAAAAGTAGATAGAAAAACTAGCGAGAAACTTCTGGGAACACAAGCCCCCCAAACTAAAACGCTGCGACGCGCAATCTCATTCAAAAAACCCAACGAAACGCAATTTTTAGGTCACCTCAAACAAGGGATTCATTTGCCCAATTTTTGAATGATTTTCCATTCTTCCGGGCGAACCGGTTGGACGGAAAGACGCGAGCCTTTTCTCAGCAACTCCATGCCTTCCAGCCCAGGCAACTCCCGCAACAGACCCAATTCCAAAACACTTTTGAACGTCTTTTGAAGCTGAATATCCACAACAAACCAGCGCGGTTTTTCAAGCGTGGCCTTCGAATCAAAGTATTTTGACTTCGTGTCAAATTGAGTCGGATCGGGATATCCTTCTTTGACCACTTCAGCCAAGCCAGCAATACCCACAGGGGGGGTCACCGAGTGATAGAACAAAATGCCATCCCCAATTTTCAGATCATCTCGCAGGAAATTGCGAGCTTGATAATTTCGAACCCCCTCCCACATCGTTCTTTGATGAGGACTCTTGGCCAAGTCCTGAATGGAAAACGTGGTCGGTTCCGATTTCAGTAACCAATACTGCCTAGGCATTTTATTTTGAGTGAACCTTCTCTTTTACAAACCAAGCCAATATCTCAGCCAGATCACTTTGCTCTTTCCAGGTCTTGATCGAAACATGATCGAATTCCGCCGTATTCAACCCCCGAATCATGGTGGACAACTCATTGGGCCAAAAGCCTTCCTGATATAGAACCAGGATGGGTACCGTCGAAAGACCCAAACGAGGTCTCAAATAGGCATGAGTAAATTCAATTCCGGTTCCCAAGCTGGGCGTAGACATCTCAAACACACACGCATCCAAATCCCCCTCTACAAAACCAATCATTTTTTCTCGGACATAGTTGATTCGGTCTTGTTTCGCCCTGGGCATGGGTCCGATGGCTTTTTCTTGGAGAAGTTGAATTTCTTCCAAATCCTTTCCAGTCGTGTGTTCTGTGCAGATGGTCGCCTTATGTCTCTTCAGAAGGCCGAGAATGGCACAATAAATGCCCCTTCGATCTCCCCATTCCTTATGACCTTGAATGGCCGCTCCAAAGAAAATTTTCATGGGCGCCGTATTACCACAAGATGGCGCGGAGTGAGAATTTTTGGGGCATTTTTCCCAAATTTCTTCCCAATCTCGATCAATGGGGCCTGGTCAAAATCACAACAGTAAAACATAATATGACGTTTCTAGGGTTAAAACAGACCGACCGGAGCCAAATGAGCAAGGTACCCCAAAGCCGAATTCAGATATTGCGCCATGAAAGCCCCAATCCAAAAAGGGATTATGTTCTCTATTGGATGAGTCAAAACCGGCGTTTTTCTTTTAATTTCGCCCTTGACCGAAGCATCGAACATGCAAACGAACTCAAAAAGCCTCTTCTCATTGTGGACATTCTCTTCCTCAAAGATTCTTGGGCTTCCGATCGTCATCATCAATTTGCCCTTCAAAGCATGGCCGATCTTCAGGGACAACTCTCCCCGAGAAGCATTCAATACTATCCATTTGTGGAAAAAGAACCGGAGGGGGGGAAGGAACTCCTTCGTGCCCTCTGTAAACATGCTTGCGTCTTGATCACCGATGGCTTTCCAACATCCGCCCATATTCGAAAGGTAAAACATGCCTTACCCCCTGATCCGATTCTAATTGAGTCCATAGACTCCAACGGTCTTTTTCCCATCAAAGCGACGAAACAAATTTTCAAGACCGCCTATTCCTTTCGCAGGTTTCTTCAGAAGAATCTCATCGGGCATATTTTCCACGCCCCTGACCCGAAACCGCTCACCCATATTTCTGTTTCACGAGATCCCAAGCTTCTTCAAACCATCACCCAACATTGGACACGGACAAACGTCTCCGATTTTCTCAAGAAAGAAGACCTCTCTTCTCTTTCCATCGATCATGAAGTCGAGCCTTGCGATCTCACAGGAGGAGAAGAATCTGCTCAGGCAACATTATCCACCTTCCTGGATGAGCGATTGCCTCGTTACGACCAAGATCGAAATCGTGTCGATGTGGCCGCCACGTCCGGCCTTTCTCCGTTCTTACAGTTCGGAAACATCTCCGTTCACGATATCTTCCAACACCTGGCGAAACTTGAGAACTGGACGCCGGACCAACTCTCAGAAAAAACGGATGGAAAACGCTCTGGCTGGTGGGGAATGGGCTCCAATGCCGAATCTTTCTTGGATGAACTCATCACGTGGCGAGAAATTGGTTTCAACCGTTGCGCCCTCCAACCAACCTATGATCGCTTTGACACCCTTCCGTCATGGGCCCAAGAGACCCTCGCCAAGCATAGCAAGGATCCAAGGCCTCATCTTTATACCCTCCGACAACTTGAGATGGCCCAAACTCACGATGCATTGTGGAATGCCGCGCAAAACCAACTACGAACGAAAGGAATCATTCACAACTATATGCGCATGCTTTGGGGGAAAAAGATTCTTGAATGGTCGCCTTCCCCTCAGAAAGCTCTCAAAAATATGATCCACTTAAATGACAAGTATGCTCTGGATGGACAAAACCCAAACTCCTATAGCGGAATTTTCTGGATTCTGGGAAGGTTTGACCGAGCTTGGGGACCAGAGCGCCCCATTTTTGGAAAAGTTCGGTATATGAGTTCTGAAAACACGCAAAGGAAAATGAATGTCAAACCCTACCTACAAATGTTTGCGTCCAAAACATTGAAGGCGCTGTGATGAGGATTCTTCTTTCGGGATCCACAGGCCTCATCGGTAAAGTGACCGCTCATCATTTTCGAAAGCAAGGGCACGAAATCATTCCGATGGTTCGAAAAAAAGGGAGTGCCCCCACTAAAAGTATTTTCTGGGATCCGAGTCATAATCGAATTGATTTGGAACAAATGGAGTCTTTTGACGGGGTCATTCATCTCGCGGGCGAAAACATTGCCAATCAGCGTTGGTCCACGGAAAAAAAGAAGCGAATTCGGACAAGTCGAGTCAATGGAACCCGGTTGATCGCAACGCCCTTGGCCCATCTTCCCAAAAAACCGAGCTTTTTCATTTGTGCCTCTGCCATCGGCTTCTATGGAGATCGAAGAGAAGAGATCTTAACCGAGAAAAGTCCTTCAGGAGTTGGTTTCCTGCCAGAAGTGGTGTCCGAATGGGAAGAGGCCGCGACGCCTGCGTCAAAAGCTGGCATTCGAACTGTAAATTTACGAATCGGAGTGGTCCTATCGTCTCAAGGAGGCGCGCTACGACGTCTCCTGAAACCTTTTCGGCTTGGATTCGGAGGAAGAGTGGGTTCCGGAAAACAATACATGAGTTGGGTCAGTCTCGACGATGTGGTTCGCATCATCGAATATTGCATCCATCATGAAATTTCTGGACCAGTGAACGCCGTCGCTCCAAATCCAATCACGAACCAAGAGTTTACCGCTCAACTTGGTCGCATTTTGAAGCGACCAACCTTTTTCCCTCTTCCGGCCTGTGTGGCCAGAACACTATTGGGAGAAATGGCCGAAGCACTCCTTCTATCCAGCGCTCGCGTTTACCCTGAACGCCTCCAACAGGATGGTTTCAAATTTTCACATCCAACCCTCGACATAGCCTTACGAGACATCCTCACCAACCGCTAAAACCACACCACTTTTTTATTTGACCTTGCCTGAGAAATATTGTTAGGTGATCCTAACAAATGATCAAAATTGGAACGATATCTCCGAGCTTGGAAGACTATTTGGAACGCGTCTTTGACCTACTTCGAGAAGAAGGCGTGGCCCGCGTAAGCGACATAGCCAAAAGAAAGTCTGTACGAAAGGCCAGCGTAAACGAAGCCATGGGAAAGCTCGAAAAAGAGGGACTCGTTTCACGTGACTACTATGGCACCATTGCCCTCACCCCCGAAGGGGCAAAACTTGCGAAAGCCTTGGAAAAAAGGCATGGCGTTCTACAACGATTTTTTTCGGAAGTCCTTCGTGTCCCCCCCGCCATAGCCAACCAAGATGCATGCACCGTCGAACACCACATCCACCCTGAAACCGTTGAAGGGCTAAGTAAGTTTTTTGACTTTTTGGACCATTGTCCAGACGGAGGAAATTCTTGGTTAAGACCTTTTCACGACTGTTGTCAGATTGCCCCCTCTGATTCTTCGTGTTCCAACTGTGGGTTGGACCACTCTCCCCGGAACAAAGAAGTACGTTTGTAGTTTTTTTAAACATGAAGTTAGGCATGCCATACTTTCAAACACTCCACCTAAGAGGTTATACACATGAATGATTCTTTATCCTGCAAGTCGGGCTTCCCTTTTAATCTTCGTCCCTGCGAATGTGGCATGGTGCACATCTCCATAGGTCCGGTTAGCTTCAACATTTCTCAGAAAACATTTGGATTGTTTGCCTCTGAAGTGCACCGAGTTGCACAAAAAATATCTTCTCCAAAAAGAACATGGACTTCATCAGAAACAAGCAAATCCATTCATTAGTTTAGGAGTACTTATGTCTTTCAAAACAACTTTTGCCCTTTCGATTTTCCTCTGCTCTATCTTTTTCTTGGATTTAGGTCCGGCTTTCGCGAGTTCAAACGCCCCTAATTTTTGCAAGCTCGAAATAACGGGAGAAGTAACCATCCGAAACAAATGGGAGGATCAGATTCAAACCTCTCATGTTCATTTTGAAGATCTTGACCCAGACTCCTGTCTTGAAAAAGGGATTTCCCTCCTGGAGCGAGATAGCCTCCCTTATGGAATCGTAAACGTGCGTTTTCGTGGGAAACAGCCTCGATCCATGCACCCTCTTGAGATTCATGTGCGAGCGAGCTCTCTGCAAGATAGGTACGACATCATTTTGAAAAAGACATATCTTCCGTATCCCACATCTTTTTTGGGGGCCTGCAATCAGTTGGTCAGAGATTTTCTAAATCGAAAACAAAAAAACCCCTCCTGCAAAATCGCGTATCTCCGAAATCAAAGCCGAGAACAAGAAACCATTCCCATCACCGATGCATTTCGTTGTCTTGAAGAAGGTTTGCTCATTTCAAAGAGAAGTGATGCATCCTCCATTCAAATTTACGCCCTAGACGAAGCCATCGAAATCAAAGCTTTGTTTCAAAACCAAAATATTTAAGGAGTTCTCAGGTTCGAATTCGTAAAGTACGCCCTCACCTTTTCAAAATAATAAAATGTCACGGGGATAAGTAGGAGTGTGAAGAAGAGAGAGCCCAGCATGCCTCCCACAACTACACCACCGATTGCCGATTTGGCCCCCATCGAATCAAAAATCTGGGGCAAAGCCCCCATCACAATGGCCAAGGAAGTCATGATAATCGTCCGAAACCGAGCTTCTGTGCCAGCCCACAAAGCGTCAATTAAAGAATCATGATCTTTCCGTCGCTGTAAAGTTGCATCAATGACTAAAATGGCGTTGTTCACCACCAAACCAACCACCATCACCATCGCCATCATGGCTCCAATGTTGATCGAAAACTCCATAAAAAAGAGGAAATAAAACACGCCAACAAAAGACGTTAAAACTGACGTCATGATGACAAACGGATATCCAAAGGAATTCATCAGTCCCACAAGCAGCATATACGTTAATATCACGGCCAGAATGAAGGCATTTCCCAACTCCCGATTGGATTCATCTTGATGCTCAGCATTTCCAACGTACATGTACCCAGTGTTCTCAGGAAAATCGTAGTCTTTGAATTCTTCGTCTAAAAAGGTTCGAACCTCTCCCAAGGTTCCTTTTTGCAAATAAGACTGAATCTGGATGATGGAACGCTTATCTCGTCTTTGAAGCCTTGGCAAAACCTTCAACTCTTGAATTTCTCCCAACCTTTTTACGGGAACGTATCCTCGATCTGAAAGCACTTCTAACTGCGCGATATCCCCCACATCCGTCTTAAACACGTCTGCCAACTCAACATTAACATCGTATTCTTCACCTTCTTCCTTGTAGATATTGTCGTCATTCCCATTGACCAATGCCCGCACTGTCGTACCGACCTCCGAGGTTTTCAAGTTATAAGAAATTAAAGTTTCTTCATTTGGAATAAAACGAACTTCATCTTTCAACCCTCGATAGGACGAGGTCACACTTCGAAAGAACCCACTGTCGGCCATCTTCTCTTTCATCTTTTCGGCAATTGGGATCAACTCTTCCAGCGAATCTCCAAAGATATGGATGTCCACATCGGACTCCGTGTTACTTGCAGTGGCTTCCCGATTAAAATTGATTTCAGCATCGGGAATTTTGGCCACCAGTGGAATCAATTCATTGATGATATCCACATCCCTTTTCTTTCGATGGTCCCGGTGCACGAGTGTAACTTTGATCGAAGCCTCATCCATGGAATCTCCACCGATATTGGAAACAACATCAATCACTTCATCATAGTTGAGCAGCATTTTTTCGATTTTTTCAGCTACCTGTGTTGTTTGTTCCAAGTTTGTTCCGGGCGGCATCGAAATCATCACCAAGAGTTCATTTTGATCCGATGTGGGGACAAATTCACTTCCAAGGTACCTAACCGGATAGGCAATCGACAAGACGGATACGATACCGATGCCAAAAACGAGAATGGGGTGACGAAAGGAAAAATCAAAAACACGACGATATTCTTTCAGAGATAACTTTTCCATGCGTTCGGAAAAACGGGTCATCCATCGAACCATTCGAGCGATGGGACCAAGTTTTTTCTTTTCCATATCGGTTTTGGGTTTAAGCAAAATCCCGCACATCATGGGCGTGAGAGAAAAGGAGGCTACTAAGGAAAAAATCGTGACATATATGATGGTCATTCCGAAATGAGACATGAACTGCCCAACGATCCCACCCATAAACGCCATCGGTGTAAACACGCACAGATTCGTGCCTGCCGCTGCCAAGACTGCAACCGTCACCTCTTTGGTGCCATCAATGGCCGCTTGTTGAGGAGGAGACCCACGACGAATATGCTGTTCGACCGCCTCGATAATTACCAAAGCATTTGCGATCAACGTTCCCAGAGCCGTTGCCACAGCCAATAGGGTAGCAAAATTGATGGTCATCCCGTTGAGGGACATCGGGAAGAATGCAGATACAATGGAAGTTGGAATCACCACCGCAGCAACGGCTGTTACCCGAAACTTTCCAATAAACGCCAACAAGATTAATACCGTTAGTGCGATACCGAACAAAATATTCACAAGTGTTCGATCGCGACTTTCCAAAATCTTTTCCGCAGACTGATAGACACTTTTTAATTGCATACCCTTGGGGAGAGAAGAAGAAATTTCTTCCAACCTTTCATTCAAACGCTCTGCAATTAAAACGGCATTTCCATCGGAAAGCTTCATAACGGAAAGACCCACAACCTCCTTGCCATTGTGCCTGGCCGAACTCTCTACCTCCTTATAAGAATCAGAAACAGTCGCAATATCTGAGATCTTGATCTTCGTGTTGTCCTTGGTAACCAAGAAAAGATTTCTAATTTCATCTATATTTTTGAATTCGCCATATGTTCGAACTGAAATCCGATCTCTTAAATAATCGTAAGCTCCACCCGGAACACTGATATTTCGCGCTCGAATGGCTCCAATGACATCATTGATCGAGACGTAGTGTTGCTTCATAAGAAGCGGATCCACCATGACATTAATTTGTCGCTCTTTTCCCCCGTACACGTCAACCGACGCTACTCCCGGGATCGTACTGATTCGATCAGACAACTTCTTATCGGCAAATTCATAAAGATCCCTTAGATCATGTTGATCGCTGTAGAGGACGAGTTCGACGATCGGTTGCACCAAGGGATCAAACTTTGAGACTTCCGGCCGCTCTGCATCTTCTGGGAGATCATTTAAAATGGTTTCAATTTTATCCTTCACTTCCATGCCTTTGACATCCACATCAACCCCTAAGTTGAACTCGATGAGCGTCAAAGCAAAATTTTCGTATATTTCGGCGTTGATCTTCTTGATGTCGGATATCTCAGCCACCACGTCTTCAATCTTTTTGACGATCTGAGTTTCGATTTCCTTAGGAGAGGCTCCCGCATACTCGGTCCTGACCGAAACAATGGGGAACTCGATTTTTGGAAACAATTCCGTCGAAAGATTTGAATAGGATCGAATCCCCAAAACAACAAAGACCAAGACAAAGACAATCGTCATGGCCGGACGTGACACAAACATTCGGATCATGAGTGTTCTCCTCTCTCAACGACTTGCACAAGATCTCCTTCGTTCAATTGAGAGGCCCCACGAAACACAACTAAGTCGCCCGCCTTTAACCCAGACAAGACTTCGGCAAAGCCATCGGCCAACATGCCCACTTCTATATTCTTTTGAGTTACTCGATCCTCCTGAAACACCCACACATACCTTTGATCGCCTTCCTCCTGAATTGCCATTTGAGGAAGAGTCAGGGCCCGTTGACTTCCAAAGACAAAAGCATGGGCCAAAATTTCATTTGGAGAGATCTTGCGATCATGGGGGACAAAAAAAGTGACTGAAGACAAGCCTGTCATTGGATCCACTCGACCTTTTATGCTTTTGATACAGGGGCGCCCTGCTTGAAAAGGATTTGACGAACATTTTTTCATGGATCGAATTTTTTTCAACAACACGGGAGAAATGTCCGTCTGGACAAATCCGCCTTTTCTCACGTGTCCACTTAACACAAGTTGACGGTTCAAATTACGATACTGAACCATTCGAGTGGCAACAGGCTTTCCCTTCTCAGCCCATTCCGAAAAAATGCTGATGGTTTTTGCTTCCAGCTTAGACTGGATAACATCGGCCTTCCATACAACCAACAAAATGAACACCAACGTCAAAATGATGTACAAAATTTTTCTCATTACGAATTCCTCTGAGACGTTAAATATTCAATTCTAGCTTCCAAAACATGGAGAGAAAAAACGGTAACTCCTAAGGAGAGTTGGGCGTTTGTCCACCGAAGTTCAGCATCGTTGACCTCTGTCTGAGAAGCTTTTCCGGTAGCGGCACTTCCTTTGGCAAGTTCATAAGATTGCCTGGCCAATTTTACAGACTCTTCTTGAGCGACGAGTGTTTCTTTCTGAGATGAAAATTCGGCCAAGGCCGAATCCAGTTCTTTTTCCATCTCTCGTTCGGCTTGAGAAAGCTCCAACATGGCAATTCTCTGATCTGCCAGTGCCTGTCGATATCGGCCGGATTTGGCTCCACCTTCCCAAATTGGAACCCTTAACATTAAACCCGCTGTAAGCGTGGAAAACATATTGCTTTTCCCAATATAAAAATCATCCCCGTCACCGCTATAAGAATAGGAAGCAACGCCCTCTAGAGTTGGAAGAAAGCTTCTCTTTTGATTCGTGGCCAAATTTCCATACAACTCCACAGACTCCCTCAAAGAAAGCAATCCGGGATTTTCTTTCAAAAGGTCCGCCCTCAAGCGCACAGCATTGTATTGCCCAAACGCACCTTTAAACTCTCCCTTTAAAGAAATTTCAGTTTCACCCGAGAGACCCAACACAGCCTTCAGGGTATTTAGAGCCAGCTGAAAATCCTTTTGTGCATTTAAGACGATGGGTTTTCGCGCAGCCAAATCCGAGGCCATTTTGACATGGTCAAAACGAGATACCCTCCCCCCACGATACCTTTTACGCACCGACTGTTGATTTTGACGTGCGTTCTCTTGAGAGGCCGTGACGATCTCCAAAGCTTGCCTGGCCAAAAGTGCATTGAAAAAAGCAGATTTGGTTTGGAAAATCAGATCGTCTTCGGCCAATTCCTTCGAAAATTGTTCTACTTGAATCGCGCGATCAGCCGCATTGATTGCATTTCTCACTCGACCAAACGCCCACAAAACCTGGCTGACATTCGCTTGCGCCTCGAAATCGAAGTCTCGCTTGATCGACAGTTGGGTGGAGGGAGCTCCATTCTGACCCGGCAAAGTTATCTTGGGAGCCATGAAATAATGGTTCCAGGATACGGACCCTTCCAATTGAGGCAAAGCTTCGGCACGTATTTCACGATACTTTTGATGGACACGTTCGAGTTTTTCCTCTGAAATTTTGAGCATTTCGTTGTTGGCTTTGGCCATTTGAATGGCTTCCTCCAATGAGACCTCCAAAGCCGAATTCGATTGTGCGATCGCTACGTTTCCTGAAAAACACACGAAAAATATTAAATAAAGTATTCCAAACCGTTTCATCATTCCGTCTCCGTCATTTCACGTAAGATCTTTAACGCGAGTATTCCACCTTCTTCATGCAATTGCCCCGAAGTCTTTCCGACGGTTCTCTCTTTCGGGAGGAATATTTTTCCAAATAATTTTAAAAATTTTGGAATAGCCACCAACACGATGACCAAATCTTCCGGATGGAGAAAGTCCCAGTTTTTCTTTAGATTGCAAGACTTAGCAGCATCTACAAAAATTTGGTTCAAAGGTTCAATAAATTCTTCAAAAAAACGTTCCCGGACCTCCACCTTTTTTCGGTGCAGAACCACGCGATAGTTTACTTCCAAGTATGGGCCTTCATCCTTTTGACAAGCGCGCTCCATCAAAACCTCAAAAATATGTCGCAAGCGATCCTCCGGAGGCACCTCTTTCTCGGCCTGCCTCATGAGTTCAATCATTCGACTTAGCTTCCGCTCGATGCACTTCGCCAACAAACCTTCCTTGCTTCCGAAATGGTATGAAATCCCAGCTACATTTACGCCGGCCTTCTCTGCAATTTCCCGAACCGAAATGGAATCAAAATCCGCCTCGCCAAACATGATCTCGGCCGCATCAAGGAGCTTTTTCCGCGCATCCTCATGAATTCGCTCTTTCGCTGTCATCTACCTAGTTTCAAACAAACGTTTGATTAAGTCAAACGTTTGTTTGAAAAAATGTAATTTCCTTCATTATTTTAGATAGTTATGCTTCGTTTTCTATTTCGAGAGCCGGTAACTTAAGACAAACATGCCCGTAATATTCTTCAAATTCCCCTGTAAAAGAGACCCTCGCCGATTTCCAGCGCCGAGCATTTCCGTGTAGCTGATCCCAAAAATGGGGGTAGCCCCCCATAGCAGAGCCGGACAGACAACACGCATTCGAACAAAATAATGATTGAGTCCTTTCTCAGCTTCCGGTCCATACATGAATCGATTATGAAACGTGTCACCCAACCCTAATCCACTTTTTAACTCGACAATCATCCATGGGGGACCTTTTCTTCGAAAAAAAACAAGAGGCTTTGCGGCCAAATCGACCTCGGCATACTGACCATGATGTTCAATCAGTTCCTGAGAAACCGATCCCGACACCGAAAACACCCTAGAAAATTGGTAAGAAGCTCCGAAGGACGCCTCCATCGCAAAAAGACGAGAACGCTGGATCGGATCCTGATCTCCAAAGGTCTCAAACAACACATCGTCCCTGAAAAAACCCAATGAAAAACGGACATGGGGATTGGCATGAGGCCGTGGTGTCACTTCAAATCCTTTCCCCCCTCGCAAAGAAAGGACACCATCCCATAGCCGAATGGAGGGAAATGCCAAGAAGAACGGGTAGTCGTAAATTCGCGCCCCTCTCTCCACAATGGAAGAGACCATGAAACCTCCCAAAGAAACGTCCACCCAGGAAGTATCACCACTCGAAGATTCGGAAGTCGGACGAGAATCCGCATGAAGCGAAGAAAAAACGCCTAAGCTCGCAATTAGAAAAAGAATAGTGATGCATTGTTTTCGAATCATTTTTCAGAAGTCTCGATCGGCAGCCTAGAGATGCTCACTTACGACAATTTTGGTTCCAACTGCCCATGGTCAATCATTTGTTGGAAAAAATCCGTCATGGACTCCTCCAAAGATCGGTACGTCATTCCCAAGTCTCGAATGCTCTTTTGAGAGGAGGCTTTCCACAAATGATTCACATTTCTGGAAACCATTTTTCGCGTCATCCCCGAATTCACCATCGGAGCCAAAAGCCAAACCAAAAATTTGGGCATGGCTCTTCGTGGAATGGGAAAACTTTTCCCATAACGACTCAACAACACCCTGGCCATTTCCACCAAATCCGTATTGTGCCCGGAAATGATGTAGCGGCCCTGGGCTTTTTCATCAAAAGCCGCCCGAAAATGAGCCTCCGCAACATCCCTTACATCCACTACGCCAAACCCCCAACAAGGAACACCTTGTTTCATCGTCCCATCACCCAATTGCCTTACAAACGAAAAACTTTCAGAGGTTCCGAAAGGATTGACCCCCGGTCCGACTACGAGTGAAGGATTCATCACCACCAAACTCCATCGCCCTTGACCTTCCGAGATCTTCCATGCTTCCCGTTCCGACAGAGTCTTGGAGTAGGAATACGGCTGGTGAGAAATCGAGGAGGTGACATTCCAAATATCCTCCGTAAAGACGCCATTTGGAGTATTTCGAAGGTCAATATTATCCCCGTAAATCGCAGCGCAACTGCTCGTCAAGACAACACGTTTAACGGAAGAGGTGCGGTTAACTTCATTTAAAACATTTTGCGTCCCCAATAATGCTGGGGCAATCAGATCTTTTTCCGGATCGCGTACATCAATTTTAAAGGGAGACGCCGTATGAAAAACGTAGGAACATCCTTGCATTGCTTCGAAATAAGATCCTTCTTTCAGCAAGTCGGTTTCAAAGTACCGAAGAGACCCAGGAAGATCTTTTTCCAATTGATCCAACCATTTCCGTTTTTCAGGATTCTGGATATCGCGAATGGCCGCATGGACTTGAAAACCTTCTTTCAAAAGCTTTTCCACGATCCGCCCTGCTACATAGCCCGAGGCTCCAGTCACCAATACAGGACACGTTTTATCTACATTGATCATCCTTAAGAACTCTAAAACCCTACCCGCAACACTTCTTATACTTTTTCCCGCTCCCACAGGGACAGGGTTCATTGCGTCCAATTTTTGGCGTTTCACGAACAATGGGAGCAATTTTTGGCCCCTGCGTACAGACCTCACCTTCTTCGTGAATATGAGAATCTCCGTCTTCAAATTTCCAGCGACCTTCTGAATCTCGTTCAAACCGAGCCACCTCGTGATGCTCCAACAACTTGTTCCGCTGTTTGAAGGAAGCAATGAACTCGACAACGCCGACCTGATCCTCCGAAGAGCCTTCCTTTGTGGAAAGGATTTCCAATCCCTTCCAAATGACTCCTTCGGCCCATTCTTTGGACGCTTCAGCATCAAAATCTTTCTGAGATTTCTTGGTCAACGTATGTTTCAAATAAGCAATATTTCCTTGAACATACGCCGTATACCGAGAACGCATTAATTGCTCGGCAGTTTGAGCTTCCACCTTTCCCAAAAGAAAGGGTTCACAGCAGGTTTCAAAACTTTGGGTCGATTTACAGGGGCAATCCATGGGGCGTATTCTTCCCGAACGAAAAACTTAGTCAATCCTTTGTCCCATCCGGCTGCGGAGCCTGAAAAAGCCTACTTAACAGCCTCCTTTTTTCACAATTGACAGCATTTATTGCAATGCATTAGGGTGCACCGTGTTGATCAAGGGAATCCGGTGAAAATCCGGAGCTGCCCCGCAGCGGTGATTGAGAACGAAACTCGCACTCCAGGCACTGGCCTTCGGCTGGGAAGCCGCGAGAAGTAGGTTTGAAAGTGCTCAAAAGTCCGAAGACCTATCAACATTATTTAACCTTGGAATCCTCGCGGGAGGGAGCAGGTTTCATGAATTCAAATACGAAAAGTTTAAAAAAAGGGCTTCCAGCCTTTTTCCTCTTTTTATCTTTTTTCGTATTCCTTCCAGCAACGGGAATATCATCTCCCAGTCTCGAATTTGCACAATCGTTGACGGAACGAGGCTTTCTATCCAATGAAGTGGTTCAACATGCAACGGAAGAATTTGAAGATGCCTTCTACGGAAAGCTTTCAAACTCGGACAGAAACGTTCACGTTGAAGGACTATTTGATGATTATTTAGAAGACTATCTTCTCGCAGAAACGTTTCGCCTCATGCTCTTTTTAGACCTCGCACTTCGCCAGGCCGAAGCAAACTACTTTTTGGAGGAACTTCCCACGCCCCTTTTCTATGGCTTCGGTTTCGCGCGAAGAAGACACCCCATCCTGAACGAACTCCTTAACGAATTGGAGGCTTCGGAAAGACAGCGTCGCCAAGAAAACGGTGGAGAAACTTTTCGAGAGGAATATCGGTATTTACTCCAAGCCGTCCTCTACTTCGACTCCTTCTATCAAACCTTGATCAGAAAGAAAGAAGAGCTTGAGCAAATTAAAAAAAGACTCAAGGGGAAAAATGCAGACCTCGCCATCATTGAACAAGAGCTGGATCAACTGAAGGAACGAAGAAAGGAGATGGAAGCTCACCTTCCCATTTACTTTAGAAAACCCGTAAAAAAATACCTCGAAAAAAGACGGAAAAATGGTGACCCAAGTTACGAAAAAAGAGCCGTCCAATTGGCCACATTCCAATCCATTTCCACTCAACTTGGAAAAGAGGCTTGGTCCATTTCTCAAACGGCTCTAAACGGAGATTTGCAAATCAATCAATCCACCATTGAGGAACTGCTGGAAACCTTTGATCCTCAGGAGGAACCTCCTGAGTTTGATCCCGACTTTGTTAAGGCCGTCCACAAAGCGGTTGCTCCTTCTACCTGGGGATCCGGTTCGATTTTAGATCGAATTCGTGCAGAGGTCGGACGGCTAGAGCTTTTTGGTCTGGAACTTGAAACAGGAAAACAGAAACTCCTTCATCTTCCAGCTAGTCATGAATTCATCCTCAAAATGGGGAGTCATTCAACCTTAATCGAGGCTCTCGTCGAAACCTTTCCCGAATTATCCGACGCAAGACTTCGTTTTTTGGAAAAATATCATGACAAAACGACGGGAATAAAGGGGTTGGTCACGACGATCTTGGGACATGAACCCACCGTATGGGATCTCGCCATTCTTGTACTGCCGACAGCGGTTGGCTGGGCTGGAAGAATTGGTGGCATCGTAAAAAATCTTCCTTGGCTCGCACGTGTTACGAGCATTCTCCCAAAAATTGCTCGGGTGGGTTACACAGCTCGCACCGCCTATTTTCTTGGATCCATTTGGAAAGCAGATCACGATCGTCGTCAGGAGGCCATCAACACCTATTACTCCACCCTGCTCCGACCTTCCGGGCAAACCTATGGCCAAATTCAGGCCTATGAATCAAAACTCAGGACGTTTCTTTGGTTGGGAGTAGGAACAACCGCTCTTCTATATTCCAGCGGGGCCCTCGCCATGGCCCCCAGAATTGCGTCCCGTTGGGGAATTTCCAGTTCCGGAGCACGAATCACACTCAATAGCGATCGAATTCGACATTTCGCAACCTCTACAAAGAAAATGGGCGTCGATCTGTTCAAAGTGGTTCTGGGCGTTTCCATTGCCAACAACATCCTTGACCTCTATCTCGGGCAATATGTCCGAGGATTCACGATCGACGCGACCAATGACATTCGCAACCTTCTCCTTCGAACCGAGACAACCACTGCTGAACGTTTAGCATCCATTCCATATTATGACTTTTTTGGAGTGGATAAGATTCGCGCAGTTCAAGATTCGATCACCGTTCAAGCCAACGCTCTCATCCTCTTGGATATCGAACGAAAGTTGGATCCGACCCTGGAGAAGAGTTCTCAAAAAGCCATCGCGGTTCATCTGGAAAATATTGGCATGGTTTTCTATCGATTCAGAGAAATTTTAAATGAAGACCGAATGGAAGAACTCTTGATTGCGCGTGGAATCGAATACGAATTTCTCGGCGAGCGTAGCATTCGGGTGACATGGCGAGAACACGAAGGCAGATTCACAGAAACATCCAAAGACAGTCGCTCCAATGGTCACAACACCAACGGTTTCCATTGAGAACTCTGAGTCGTGAAACCTCTTTTCTGTCAATAAAATCTTGTTTTTGGAAATTGCGATTTTTCTTTCCTCTTTTTCATTTTCAGCGCAAATTTCGAAGTTGGAGGATATTTGATGAAAGCGAACAAGCTCTTGTTTCTCTTGTTGGTACTGGGATTGGTGGTTGCGGCCACCACGGTAACTTATAAAACGAATAAGTCTGGCCTTCAGTTGTCGTCGGTTCAAGCCGAAGACGACACGTCAGATGAGCCCGAAGGGGAAGAACCCTGGCCTTATCCAGATGACGATGGAAGCCAAGACGAGGAACCCACCCCAGAACCTGAAGAGTAAACATCCTTCATAAGACCTGGTTTTTCAAAAAAAACAGGCACATGAAACAAAGCCCCGACATCGTCGGGGCTTTGCTTTTTTAGAAAGAATTTAAGAAACCTTACGGAGTCTGGGGACATCGTGGAGTTTCAAAAGCCTTCCGATCCTTATCCCACTTCGACAGAGAAAATCCGATCACCTGACCATCCCGGAGAGGTTTCGCTGCATTTCCTGGAACCTTTGAACTCACACCCTCTTTCGACATTTCCCACTTCTTGCCCGTCCATTTAAAGAAGGCCCACATTCGACCCTCTCGGCCAAAGCGATTTTCAATGGCCGTAATAAGATCTCCCTTCTGACCATAAGATACTTTGGTAACTGAAAGGCCCTCCCCTCCCGGGAGCTTCTTAGCATTTTCCAACGCCGTTAACGCGATGGGGTTTCCTTTGGAAAATTTTGCGACGGCAGCGTAGGAGTCATCCTGTCCATGAGAATCCACCACCACTCCAATTTGAACACCCGGCTCTTTCAAGGCCTGACCCGAAAAATTTTCTAAAAACTCACAATCACTTCCTGCAAAAACCTGAGAACTCATCAAAAACATTCCCAAAAAGAAAGCACCTTTTCTCATCATTCTTCACTCCCTTCATTCTCTTCGATTCTAAAAGCACTTTTTAAAACAATGGCATCCAGATCAAGGCCCGCATACATATTGACATTGGTGTTGGCTTCTTCTGCTGAAATAAAGCTCACATCTCGAATTCGAAGAACTCGAGCTTCCTGAAATCCAAGATGGGCCAAATCCAGTCCGACCTCCGTATTCCCGTCTACACTGACCGTCCAGGAAGGGGTCAATTCCTTTCCCGCCTCTGAAATCACAGAAATGACTGCGTCTCCACTGCTCGCCTTGGCTAGATAGAGAACCAAATCTTCCGAGTCCTTTTGATCCACAATTTTTCCATCTCGAACCCGAATATCAATCCATCCACCGTGCCCTAAAGAAAACGTTTGTTCGGGATAAGCATCAAAAAGGCCTTCTTGGGTATCGGGGTATCGCGCCACTTGCGAAAAAAAATCCAAGGTCGTTTGCCGTTCGAGCGACAATCCCGCACCAAACCCAAAGCGAATGAGATCATATTCAAAAGGAGAAGCCAAAGGTTCAAGAGCCTCCCCCTCCCGACCGCCTCCAAGCGGATCCTCTCCGGAAGCGTCATCCTTTTTCAAAACACCGGGCCGAATGATATTTGGATTTGAGGGCAGTATCCCCAAAGTCCCAAAAGGCTTGGAAGAAAAAGCAGCTACCTCCCCCACTTCCTTTTCTCTCATGGACTGACCTCTGTTTTTGGAGTCGTAGTATCCTCCGCCAGGAAGTCTTATTCGAGAGGGATTTGGCTTCACCCCTGTGTGACGTTCCGGTCGAAAAGAAGACTGGCTCGCCTGCGTCGAAACCTTAGGGTCAAAACGACGGTTTTGCTCGAAATCCGCCGTCGTTCCTCTCCCCGAAACCGAAGAGAGGGCTTTTTGTCTCACTCTTCCCACCTCAGAAGAAGGCGCATCGGAAAACCTTCGAAAAGAGTGGGCCAACGTGGAGGTATCCTCCGAGCCTTTCTGAAACTCTCTCTCCACCCGAAGAACATCGGAAAATGGACCTTTTTCTTTCTTGCCAAGATTGGACGGGGCCGAAACCAGGATGGCCACCCCCATGACAGCAAAAATGGAAAGGAATACTTTCCAAGCCAAACGCTTCGAGCGTTGGTTCGAACGAGACGCTACATGGATGGACCAGGAATCCATGAACAACCTCTGACGGGCCTATAAAAAGAACAACTTGAAAAAAACATCCTTCTCCTCCGCGGGATCAAAAGTTTGGCGAGTGGTCGGGCTTATAGAAACAGTCTACTTACCGTTGCGGGACAGCACCGGAGTTTCACCGGATTTCCCTCAATCCAAACTACAATATGTTCTTTTCTTTTCAGCAAACCCTACCGAAGTCAAGAAAGTCTTTGAAATCTCCAGACCTCATGGCTGTTCACAGGTAAAATGATCCTACTCGTTTTCGAGAAGCTGTTCCCAGCTTTCCAAACTTTCTCTTTCCTGAATAAGAAGCCTCCTGAAATCATTTTGAGTTTTCTCCGGAAGACTTGGAAAGTCCGGATCTGCCATTAAACGCCTAAGAAAGTCGATTCCCGCCTGAAAGGAATTCACTTCGGAAAGAAGGCGACTTTTACGACTGGGCGTTTGAGAAATTTCTTTCCGATCCGCCTCGAAACAGTGTTGTACTTTTCCAAAGATTTCATGGGCAAGAAAAGTGGAGACGCGAGCAAAAGCATCCCCTCTTTCTCGACCCAATTCATCAAAAAACGTGGGTTCATAGAATAGAAAAAGAAAAATTCTAACCACCCCTGAAGAAGAATCAACGGCACAAATCGTGGCCGCAGTTGAGTTCGCCGGAACACCGATCCCATCGGAAGCTCCTTCTTGAACAAGGGAATTCAAAAAAGCATCGCAGGAATCTCTTGCCACAATTAGTTGAAGAGACCTTCCAACGTGATCCCCAGGCACATCAAAAACCGTTCTTCGATTCAAAGGCGCGAATCTTTGAACAACTCCCATGGCTCCATTCAAAATGTTCCCCAAAGAGTTTCTTGTTGATTCATCCAGGATCTCCTCCATTTCTTCCGAAAGATGGAAGGTCGACACATCGATCTGTGAAGAAATGCGCACGTTCTTCACAGGCTCTCTTTGGCGAGGACGTGCGTCCGCTCGTGACATGGAATTCAGGTTCCAGAAAAGTGCAAAAGCAGCCAACACAAGCCATGTTCCTTTCCTGGTCATATACTTCTTCGTCTGCACTTCACATGCCAAATGCAGCCAACCTAACTCCTTATTTTTGTTGTTTTTTTACAAATTGCTGAAACGCACCCCATCGCCCTGCAGAAAAAAAGTCTCACTTTTCATTCGCTTCTATGCCCTTCAAACGTGAACTTTCTTTCCCTTATATCCAGTTTCAAAAAATGAGACACTATTATAGAGGTTGCCGCTGCACTTTTAAAAAGTTCTATGTTCACATTAAAAAATTCAATTTCTCCTCCAAACATCTTCCTGTTTTTTTTGAGTTTGTTCCTGATTTCGGCCTGCTCGACAAGCGGTTCATCTGATCAAACGAAAATAAAAACCATCGGTCGGTTTGCAGCTTCCTACGACGCGAAAACGAACGAGATTGCGTTTACGCCGATCTCACTTTCAGAAGAATCGTCGTCCTCCTCGATCCAGGCCCTTACGTACTATGAATCCACTGGGGCCCCTTATTGTGCGATTTGGGATAGTTCTCTGGGACTTTGCTTGGGCTTGGTCCATCCCCAAAGTTGCAATGTAAATTACAACAACACCACACACACGCTTTCCTTTTATGTCGGTCTCGAAAATCACTCAGAAAGTGGCGACCCCAATAAGACATTCAATGATGAGGAAAACTTCCCTCCCGACACAACTTTTCGGGGTCCATTTGAATTTGCCTTAGTGGGATTGGAATGGGACACGGCTTCCTTTCCAAATCTCGTCAAAACGGTAAACACGAACTTATTGGGCGCAGCCTGTGGAGAGGGAGGATTATCTTCTGCGGATGACCGAAACGGAAATGGCTATTTTGATTGCATGTATCCAGACATAGAAGTGGAAATGGACACGGACACACTCCCAGGGTGGGAGTTGACCGATATCGTTCCGGAAGGCCCAGAAGGACCTGAGTTAGCACCCGGAGATTATACAGGTTGCGGAAACGTCAATAACAGTGTGTTCATGCAGTACACGCTTTCCTCAAACGAGGATTTCACCATCTATTTTGATGTCCGTGCGATCATGTACGAAGCTGGCGAAACGCCTGACACCCCCGAAGTATTGAGCCCAAACTCACCTTCCTACGCCAACACAGATACGATCACCGTTTCCGGAACCTGTGAAGATGGAGCCACTGTGTTTGTAGGCGGCTCGGATGATTCTTCCCCCCCTTCGGGGATATGCTCTGGAGGGACTTTTAGCATTTCAAATGTCACCCTTTTTCAGAACACCACGAATGCTTTGAGCGTCTACCAGGAAGTAAGTGGTCAACGAAGTGGATCGGTCGCTCTTTCCATAAAGCACGACAATATTCCTCCGACCATCACAGACGCCTACCCGAATATTGGCACGACTTCTTGGGCCTTCGGACGAAATGAAAACTGTCGCATGGAGTTCAGCGAAGCCATGGACGAATCAAGTTTTACTCCAGCCGATGAGACCGGTGGGAATTTCGGAATCTGGACGGGTGGAGGTTCCACGGGAGGAAGTCCGCTGGCCGGAGAAATGAGTTTTTCAACGGACAGCAAAGAAGTGTACTACGACCCCGACAATATTCTTTCCACAAACTCATACTACCATTGCCGGGTATCCTCTCATGTAACAGATTTAGCAGGAAACGAGCTGGGCTTGAGCAATAATCAAAGATACGGTGCCATGTATGTTCGAGGTGGGTACGATGCTCACGGTCCAGTCATCCTGTCAGTCTTCCCTCCAGACAATAGTCAAAACGTCGCGACACAAACACCGATGCGCGTATCGTTTTCCGAACCCATTGCCCCTTCCACCGTCGTTGGAAACGTCACCGGAACATCCTGCAGTTGGAACATTCCTACCATCGCCGCATTTAAAATGGATGATTGCACACTCACGGGAAGTGGTTCCCCCATTGTGGGTGCCACGCATTTAACCGATGGAGGCACCGTAGCGGTATTTACGCCGGACAACGATTTACCCGCGAACTCCTGTGTTGGGTTTTACGTCAGTCGTTGTGTGGAGGACCTTAACGGAAACCAAATGCCCAATCTCGGGTGGGCGAACATTGGTCCTTACAGCAGCGGCGGAAATTATACGATGATCAGTGTTTTTGAAACCGGAGACGGAAGCCAAGAAGATTTAAATTTGGTCCATGTGGGGCCGATGGCCTCCCCTGCTCCCGGTGCCACGGATGTTCCAACCACGGTTTTCCCCACCATGGTTTTTGATCAACCCCTGAATCCGGACACGATTCTGGATAACTACTTTTTTGCGACCGAGTACGGAACCACGACGCATATTCCTCTCTCTCTGGAGGTAGATCCTTCCCTGAGAATGGTTCGGTTCATGCCTGAAAATGAACTCTCAACCACCAAAACGTATGTGTTGACAGCTACCGGTTCAGTTGGTTCCTGGAGTGGGAGTCATATGCCCACGCCCCAAACCGCTCAGTTCTCCACGACAAAAGTAACCGACACAAAGGACCCCACGATGATTGCTTCCTACCCGAGGAACAACGGAACGGGAATTTCTCGTTGCTCGGAAGTAGATCTGTACTTTAGCGAGCCTCTGCGAGAAGAAACCATCAATGGTTCCAATTTGTATTTCTACATGGACGTCAGTCCAAATTGGTTTGATTTTGATATGCGATTCTTTGGAGACGGTTCACACGTCAAGGTGCTCCCACGCCACAGCAGCGGCGGCTATAATTTCATTGGAATGTATTCGCAATACGCCGACGCTCCGGAAGATAGAGCCGGAAACCTTTGGTACGGAAACAATCAATGGGTCACCAATCCAACCTGGACAACCTCAAATGATCGAACCCGACCTTATGTCACATCCATCGTCCCAGAATCCGGAACGGCGTCACGAAACGCCTCTCAGGTCATCTTCTTTAGTGAGAAAATGGATCGTACAACCCTCGGTTCCTATAACTTTGGGCATTCAGGTTGTAACTTCCCATTGATCCATATTGCACCCAGCCAAGATTATGTCGTCATCAATTGTCCCGGAAACTTAAGCAGTGGATCAAAAAGCTTGGCCGTCTATGGCGCGCGAGACTTTTCATCCACCAGCTCCTTGGTGAGCTGTGAACAAGGATCGGGAAACCAGGTCAGCTATTATTCTCGTTCCTTTAACGTGAGTTCCTTTCTCGACACGACTCCGCCCACCATCCTCGGAGCCTCCGTTTCAGAAGGCGACATCGGCATCTCTCCTTCAATCGATGTAAACATCACTTTCAGTGAGGCCATCAACCCCTTGAGCGTAACTCAGCACAGTGTTTACCTCATGTCTCATGAAGGGTTTAGAGTCGGTTCTGAAATATCCTTTTCAAAAGATGCTCAAAAGGTCACCTTGGAACCCTATCAAAGTCTGAGTTCAGGCATTTACTACCTCTTGGTCACTTCAGCCGTTCAGGATCTCAGTGGTAATAATTTCGAAGGAGACAATGGAATTCACCGGACCTGTTTCTCAACGACATCCACTCCGTGCCCGTAGGGTCCTCAAAATATGTAACTCCTTTGTGAAGATGCTAGGATAGTTCCAATGCAGCGATTGGCTTTCATTCTTTTCTTATCTTTTCTGGGCGTCTCCTGCTCCGACTCAAGGTCCGGGATCATTCTCTCAAGCTCGGATGAACCTCTGGCCAACGTTTCGGTTCAATTGGTTGAAATCGATGACTCCGGTGAAGAGCTTTCCGAAATCGAGAGAACAACCACCGACGAAAATGGTGAATTTGAACTGTCCACAGAAATCAATCAATCCAAATTCGTTTTGAAAGCCGTCGTGGAATCTACTCCTTTGATGGCATTCGCCGCAGGAACTGAAACCAACATTCCAATTGACCCTTTGACCGATGGGCTCGTGAGTTTAGTCATCGACATCACCAAAACCGAAGAAGGCCGAAGTCTCTCTGACTTTAGCGTATCGGAGCTTCGATCCATCGGAACTCAAATTGCCAATCTGGACACGGCTTCCTTGGACTCTACAAATTCAACCTCGGTTCTCGATTTCTTAAGAACTCAAGTCGGTCGGGAAATTGCCGAAGCCAGTGGTGGAACACTTACCGTGCTTCCCCAAGAAGATATATCTGCTACGATCACACAAGAGACAGACACGTTCATTTCATCTCCAGGCTCTGAGTGCAGTGGACTTCCTTACTTTCCTTTGAGCCAGGATGGTGACTCCCTGGCTTTTAAAGTTCGCGAAGACGGATCCATTTGTCGAGAAATTACTCAGAATGACCTTGGGATTCTCTCAGGGACTTCTTTGAAGTTCTTTCTTCAAGATGACCTGTTCGAATATGAAGGTTCCGATTTTTTTGTTCCAGATTTTGATGTCTCCACTTCTGAATTTACAGTCGAAAATGGTCGCCAAATCACACTGGGACCCGTTGAACTTTCAAACAGTGACATCTCCCTCAAACGAAAATTGTATGCACCAGAGGGGAAAAACTACATAAGGTATGTCGACATCTTTGAGAACAACTCCAGCGAACCTTATGCCGTCAATTTTAATATCGACACCTACGCGGATATTACCGGAAGACTACTGGTTTCAGATGGAGATGAGGTGACCACGGATAGTCGATATCTCACGATCAATGACACGCTCGTAAATGATTTGAGCATCAGCTTCATCTTCCAGGATGATTGGGGTCGATACGCCTTTCCCGTATCCGAAGTGAAATCTCCCCCTCGAACGGGAGGCCAGCTAGCCTCTCAGATTCGATTTGCTTGGTCAGATTTAACCATCCCTCAAGGGGACTCTGCTTCCATCATGTACTTTGTGTACGTTCATGACACAGACACGGAAAACACCATCCAAAATGAGGTTGAAAGTCTCATTTCCAATCCAGACTTTGATTTGCTCACATTTTCTGAAATGCTCAGCATTCAAAATTTTTCACCAAGTTTGGGAACCTTACAAGCTGAGGCCGGGTTCGTCATTGGTCGGGCCAATGTAACGGCCAGCAAGTTGGATGAGAATGACGAGGTGATCCAATCCGTCAACCTGATCGCCCGAGTTGACGGTTCATTTGATATTCCGCTGGAGATCTCAAGTGGAAATCAGGTTCAAATCACGGCCTCGGATGGCCTGGATGAACAACGAACGCTCGACTAACACGAAACGTACCCCTTTATTGACCGTGTTCTTGAGAAGCTCTCGAACGTTTCCTTTTTTTCTCCCAAAACAGAAAAAAACTTTTTTCGCGCTGCTCCAACACAAAAGCTTCATCCCCCCCTTCCAAGATGAACGCCGCTGTACCATAATAGACAATCCAACAACCAAAATGCATCAAGAAAAAATCCATCGCTGGCAACACACGCATTCGTTCGGAACCGAAATCCGCGCAGGAGGAGAGTCCAAAGTTCTTTGGGTCATCATCATTACCTTACTGACGATGATCGTTGAAATTGCTGCTGGAAAATGGTTTGGCTCCATGGCTCTTCTTGCAGATGGTTGGCATATGGGCACTCACGCAGCCGCCCTGGGCGTCACCTTTTTTGCTTATTTCTATGCTCGACGCCATTCAAAAGATCCGAGATTCAGCTTCGGAACCGGAAAAGTGAATTCGCTGGGCGGCTTTGCCAGCTCCATAGGACTGGGCATTGTCGCCATATGGATCTTTTTTGAAAGTGCCCAGAGATTCTTCTCTCCAACCACCATTCGTTTTAATGAGTCCATCCTTGTGGCCATCCTTGGCCTCGTCGTTAATTTAGTTTGTGCTTGGGTGCTTTGGGAAAAACATGACCATCACGAAAATGAAATGCACGCTCATCCAGATCACAACCTGCGAGGAGCTTATTTTCATGTATTGGCGGATGCATTAACGTCCCTCCTCGCCATTTTCGCCCTTACGTTGGGAAAATATGCCGGCTGGAACTTTTTGGACCCTGCAATGGGAATCGTTGGATCTCTGGTCATCATCAAATGGTCCCTGAACTTACTGCGAAACACCAGTTGGGTCTTGTTGGATGCAGAAATTGGGACTGAGCAAAAAGTCAACATCCAAAAAACACTCGAAGCAGACAGTGAAGATCGGGTTTCCGACTTGCACATTTGGAGAGTGGGTCCGAAGCACTTAGCTGCCATCATTTCCATCGTCAGCCACGAACCAAAAGAACCGACATACTATAAAAAACGGTTAGAAAACCATCGTGACCTGGTCCACATAACCGTAGAGGTCTCCCACTGTCCAGAAGTCCTCTGAGTTCAAACAAACTCAGCTTTCCACTTGATGTCCGGCCACTGTCGAAAGTCCAGATTTTTTCCAGTCGACTTTTCCACCTTCGTAATCAAACACGTTTTCGTAACCCATTTGCTCCAATTTCTGAGCGGCTTGGGGAGATTTCGTACAGTCATTATTTGCGCAATACACGACAATTCGATCCTCTTTTTCGGGAACCTGCTCCTGAATGCGTTCTTCAAACATTGCATCCAAGGGAATGTTCACGGCTCCAGGCAGATGAGATTTTTCATATAGTTTTGGGGGCAAAACCTCTATCAAATGCAAATCTTCTGGCTGCTGCTCCAAAAGGTGTTTCAATTCACTTCTCGTAATGATCTCTGCCATCATTTCTTCCTTTCATTTCATACATTTCGAATCTGAGGGGCCTGCTGGCTTTCTCTATTCACAAATTTCTCAGCGGCTTCCTGACTGACACCGTGAAGCTCTCGATACTTTTGAATGGCTTCACCCTCTCGCCCTTGTTGAATCAATCGGTGTACTTCCTCAGGTCGGGGGCATCCGACATCTTTTGATCGATTTTTTCGCGTCAACACCCATAAAACTCCTGCTATCAGAAACCCTACAAGCAAATACAAGATGGCATCACTCATGACGCCTCCCGAGACGCAAACAACGCATCCACTTTCGCCGCTAGCGAAAAGTCAGCCTCAGTAAGACCGTCAATCCGATGCGTCCAAATCAACACTTTGACTTCTTTATAACCAACGTGAAGAACGGGATGGTGGGATTCTTTCTCCGCGAGCTCTGCCAATTGATTGACAAAGTGGATCCCCGCCAAATACGTTTCAAACTCAAACGACTTTTCCAGGTGGTGCTCATCGTCCACCAACCAACCCCCTCCCAACTTCCGTCCGAGGTCGAACAAACGCGTACCCCTCAAAGGCTTGGGGGTCCCAATTTTCTTTGGCTTATCCTTCTTTGCCGATGTGGTTGAAGTATCCATTTAAACTTCTCCTTTCGAAATAAGATTGTCCTCTTTTTAATATTCGTTCATTCGTCAAAAAGAGTTTCTCAGGGGTGTCGTTTTCCCCTATTTCACCATCGAACCGGACGCCTTCTTACTTTCCGGTTGAATCACAACGTCAATGCGTCGATTCATTTTTCGCCCATCTTTCGTCTCGTTGGAGGCAATGGGTTTCTTAGATCCATATCCTACGGAGACAATCTGGTAGGGGTCTACGGTCTCATTGGCCACTAAATAGTCTCGGACTGCCATCGCTCGTTTTTTCGAGAGATGTTCATTTAAAGCATCAGACCCGGTGCTATCTGTGTGTCCTTCTACAATCACGTCAGGATCTCCAAAAAGACGAATGGCTTTCTGAACTTTCGTCAAGAGAGCGTAGTTCTCAGGACGTAAAACATATTTGCCGACCGGAAACTGAACCTTCTTCAAACGGATTAAAGCCTTATCTCCTTCCTTATAGACCTCAGCCTCATTGGAACTGAAAAGGGAGCGTGCGGAGTCAAAAAGTTTGTTAAATCGCTTCTCAGCCGCTAAACGCCTTTGCTCATCCGTAAGGTTTTTGGTTTTCGATTCTAAGTTGACCAATCGCTCCTTCTGCTGTTTGTTTTCGGAAGCCAACGCAGCTCGGTCCTTTCGAAGCTCTTGAATCGACACCGCAATTTGCTTCTTTCGTTTAGAAAAGGGCTGGCTACCCATGTCTGGAGCCTGCAGGGCTTCCGAATATGAGCGAAGCATTTGATCTTCTGAAAGGGCTACTTGCTCCGGAGTTTCTTGTTTTACCCACGCAGCGTATCGCACCATATTGACAAGCCTTCGTGCCTGAAAAAGGGCATTACCTGCCTTTTCCTTGATCATGTTCTTTTGATATCTGGATTGGGTAATGAACTGGTCGGCATCCTGAAGGGCTTGGCTCGCTTGTTTCCAGGTTTTTGGGGTCAACCTCTTTGCATTTTGGGTTTTGGCTTTTTCGATCAAGGTCTTCGCCGTTCCTATTGCGTTCTTCTTAATTGCCGCAAGTTCTAGATCTCGAAACTTCTTGGTTACCTGGCTCTCTTTCTCTTTCGCGGATCGGAGATGGTCATCCTCGATACTTCGAGTCATGTCCAAGAATGCTTTTTCGGTCTGTTTGTACTTTTCGGAAAATTCTGTAGCGCCTGCGGAGCGCGCATCACTCCTCGCCTCAATGGCTTTAGGAAGAGAGGTTCGTGCGACATTCGCCATCTCATTTGCTCGCTGGAGCTGCCCTCTCCCCTTGCCAAGGGTTTCCATCAGTGCGTCTAGAGATCTTCCCTTTTTGATCATGGTTTTGGCTTGAATCAATGACTCCTCGGCCTTCTCAAACCAACCTGGGGAAAGCACATGAACATCTTTACTTTGAGCCTCAGCAACATCGGTCTCAAGCATCCGAACTTGGAGCATGGGATCGGAATTCGTAGAAATCTCCTTGGCTTCAACGGGTCGTTTTCCACTACAGCCAGACAAAAGACCCAAAGAAAAAATCATGGCCAAAAGTATGGGGGTGATCGTAAATAGTCTAAAATTCATTTTTTTCTCTCTTTCATATTTTCCAAAATTCATTTTTCAAACCTCGATTCGGTGTTCTTTTTCCTGGAAGTTTCGTTGTGAGCGTAGGAATTTCGGTTGCAATCGCTTAATCATGAACCGGAGTGTGCCACCCATTTTTTATAAAATAAATTGGATATTATTGAATATATTCATAGGTTTTTTACGATATATAGGCAGCAAACCTCTTGTGTCTCAATCTATGTCCGTATAAGAATATATAGAATTAATCAATCGGGAGACCTTATGAGCAGTTTAAATTTCAACCATCTTTATTATTTTCTAACCATTGCGAAAGAGGGATCGGTTACGGCTGCCTCCAAAAATTTGTTTTTAACTCAGCCGACCCTCAGTGGACAACTACGTCAGCTGGAAGAATTCTTCGGCAGAAAACTTTTCGACCGCAAGAAAAAGCGATTACATCTGAACGAACACGGTCAATTGGTCTTGGATTATGCGATGAGAATTTTCAAACTGAGAGACGAAATGGTTTCTGCAGTGGGGCAATCTCACGTACAACCCGTACATCGCGTAGCCGTTGGCGTCCTCCCCTCTCTCTCTCGAACCTATATTCAAGAATTTCTCGATATCTTGTGGAGCAATCCAGAGGATGTTCACGTTTTTCTTAGAGAAAACAACCTTTCAGAATTGATTCGAGATCTTCAAGCTGGAAACCTGGATGTAATCCTCAGCGATACTCCAGCTCCCTTCTCTGACTCGAGGCTGGGGAGTGATCGAATTTTAGGTCGAGATATCATTGCAGCCGCCCACCCCAACTGGAAATACCTGAGAAAGAACTTTCCAAAATCTTTGCAGGATAAGCCGTTCATGCATGTCACCCGTCACAGTCGCCTCCGCGACGACATTGACCTCTTCTTTTATTCAAAAAAAATCTCCCCCCAAGTAAAAGGGGAAATGGATGACACCAGATTGTTACGGAGGGCAGCTGAAACCGGCCGTTTTTTCGTCATTTTGCCCCAAAAACTCCTGTCCAACGCTTTGGCTTCGAAAAGCCTCATTCGTCTTGGAGAAATCCGCTCCATCAAGTCTGACAATTGGGTTATTACTCGAAAGGGTGGCCCGATGGAAAACATCGTAAAACGATCGGTCCAGGCGTTGAAAAACAAAAACCCAGTACGGAGGAACGCGAACACACGCGAACGTCGAGGCTAAACAAAAAACCTAAGTCAAAAGAGAATACGTTTAAGAAAGCTCGTTTCCATCGCGTAGGGATTTCATCGCCTCCGAAAGCTGGCGAACTCTGTACTGCAATGGTCTTTCAACATCTGAAAGAAATCGAGCCCCCACCTTTTTTCTCTCCTGGATGGTACGATGCAATTCATAGTACCTACGCAAAACCGGCGCAATGTTTTCTGAGAAGTGGACTCGTTGCGACAACGCTAAGCCTTTTCCGGTCTGCCGCAAGTGACGAACCGTTCGGTCCCATCCCTCTGTGATTTCCTCTAAGCTAGTAGCTTTATGGAATTTCATATCATCTTCTCTTTCCTCTTTTTCTTCCGCCTTTTCCACAGTCGCAATCCTTGTTACCAAGATGGAAATAATCAATACAACAAATGGAGAGACTATGGCATTGATCCTTAATACAGGTTCGCATATGCAGTTCTTTTTCTAAAATCGTTTGTTGGGTATTTATCCATAGGTCTGCGCCTATATAATTCGCTCAAATCGCCATCTTTACTTTTCTAACACATTATCTTTTTTCTATATTCACATTCCCGATTATCCATTTTACGGAATATCACCAACATGCCAGTCTAACGTATGTATCGAGACGGTTCATAAGTGTTTGCATAAATGTAATTCGCGGCACTTATGAGGAAAGGGAAAAAATGCTTGAACGATTTAAAAGACTTAAAGGTAAAACGCTTCAAACTACGGACGGAGAAATCGGAAAAGTAACCGATGTTTATTTCGAGGATCAAACATGGGCCATACGCTACCTCGTAGTCCGAGCAGGTAATTGGTTTTCCGGGGAAAAAGTGTTGATTTCTCCCATTGCAGTAGATGACTTGGAACCCACCGAAGATTTTGTATCTGTGTATTTAACCAAAGACCAAGTCAAGGACAGTCCCTCCTACGATGAACGAAAGCCCGTTTCCAGGGAATATGAAGTCCCTTACTTTGCCTATTACGGGTGGCCTTATTACTGGGGTCACGGGAGTCTTTGGGGAGCCGGTATTAATCCGAGAGACCTGCGCAACTCGGAAGCTCATCGCATCCCTCAACCCAATGAGCTTGAAAGAAGCCACAACGCACTTCGATCTTCCAAAGAGGTTTCCGGATATCATATTCGTTCTTTAGATGGAGAAATTGGCCACATCACTGACTTCCTCTTTGATGTAGAGACTTGGACCATTCGATACTTGGTTTTAGACACCCGAAACTGGCTTCCTGGGAAGAAGGTTTTGCTATCGCCGGACTGGGCGACACGGATCGATTGGCCGAAACAAATCGTGACCTTTGACCTTACCCAAGATCAGATTCAAAACGCCCCTGAATACAATGAGTATCTAATACCAAGCAGGGACTACGAGGCGAAATTGCACGAACACTACACCCAGCAGGGGTACTGGGAGACTCTTCCAAAAAATATCCCCGCTCAAATGTAATAAAGAGCTCCTTCCCGGTCAGGACGCCTGCCTTTTCCAGCAAACCAGAGGTTTGTGGGGGAGGCATTGGCGTGCTGTGTATCCGGAGCTTTTCTTTTATCATGGATTTTTTCAATGATGTGTTTTTTAAATATCTATTTTTAATGAGCCGCGTACATCCCTTACAATGAAAGTGAAAGGAGGTCGTATGGACATTAGGTCAACCGTTGCTTTTTGCGAAGTAGCCGCCCAAGAACTGGGCCCACAGTTTGTGGCTCCATACATGCGAGGAAAGACAAAGGTTCGTGACGTCATTTACGATGAAACCGACCTGTCTTTCGCTGAAGCCGAAGAGGTGGTCGATAAAATGGAAAGAAACCGACTCATTGAGCACCGGCTCGTAGGAACGTCCCCTCCCCGACCCATTTGGCGATTCAATCATCGGTTTAAATAGAGGCGTCAACATTTCCGGAGATAAAACTCAACCGTCGCTTTTTCGAGAGAGACATAATTGCTTTCGAATCTCCACCGCAATGCGAGGTGTTTTCCACATTGATGGAGATGCCTACTTTAAAAGATTGGCATCGGTCTTACCCCAGGCTGAACACTCCTTATGGATTGTGGGTTGGGATTTTGACAGTCGAATTTCAGTCGACTCTCACAATCTCGGAAAAAGGCTAAGCGACCTTGCCAAAGCCAGACCCAATCTCTCCATTTACATTTTGATCTGGGATGCTTCCACATTGTTTGACTGGGAACGGGAACCCTTTCCTCGATTACGCGCTTTGAGTTTACCTGAGAACATTTTCTTCCGACTGGACGCCGAGACCCCGGCTGGCGGCTCTCATCACCAAAAATTTGTGGTGATTGATGATCGAGTCGCCTTTTGTGGAGGAATTGATCTCACGCGTGGCCGAGATGACTCGCCCAAGCACGACACCCAAGATCGACGCCCCATCCATGACATCCAAATGGAGGTAGAGGGTCCTGTGGCGCAAATCTTGGGCGACATCGCCCGTGATCGTTGGAAAAGTGCAACGGGCGAAATCATAGACCCTCCTCCAAAGCCCACTCAAGAAAACATGAAAACCGCCGCTTCACCCGCTGACTTTGTAAACGCACCGATTTCTGTAGCCAGGACCCAGCCAGCATTTGCCAAGCGAAAGGAAATTCGTGAAATCGAGCAGCTTCACTTGGACTTAATTGGGACAGCGGAGCGCCACATTTATATTGAAAACCAATATTTAACTTCGAACGTCGTCACAAAGGCGTTAAAAAAATCCCTGCGAAAGAGAAAGGGGCCCGAAATCGTCATTGTGCTTCCGGAAAAAATGCATACGGGTGCGGAGAACTTCGTCATGGGGAATCTGCAAAAGGAAGCCATTCAAAACCTGCGGAGATCTGACAAACGAAAACGCCTTGGAATCTTCTATCCCGTACTTCCACTGAATTCATCGATGGTTATGCACAGTAAACTCATGATCATTGATGACATTTACGCTCGTGTCGGATCCGCCAACTTATCGAATCGTTCGATGGGCCTGGATACCGAATGTGACCTCGTCTTAGACGGATCCAAAAGCTCTGACCATGAAGCCGCCATTCGTCGATTGAAGGCCAGGCTTTTATCTGAACATTTGGGAACTTCAAAAGAAGAGATTTTAGATGCGATGAATCAAAACCCCTCCATTCGAAACATCATCACCCAACATGCATCCAAAGCCCGCTACCTGGAGTCTTTTCCCTCAAAAAAGGCAACTGCGAATGAAGAAGTGTTGAATTTTGTGAAATCACTAGCCGATAGAGATCACGCGCCCGAGCTTCCGGACATCATTCATGCGGGACATGAAAAAAAAGGTTTCCGCGTGATCGGAACGTGGACTTTTAGAATTTTTCTATGGGTGGTCTTTCTTCTTTTTCTTGGCTTTCTCATTATTTTCCTTTCGCAATGAACCGATTAACGCTCGTCACATTCAACATCCAACAGGCCATGCAATTTTCTCCAAAGCGACTGCATCTGCGCTCCGTATGTTCGGCTCTTCGCTCTCTGAAAGTAGATATTGTTCTTCTTCAGGAGGTGTGGATTCGAGATGGTTCTACTTTTAAAGAAATGTTGGGAGGCGAATTTCAACAATGGAAATGCGCGGAATACGCAGAACACGCACAACTTTTTGGAGGACATCAAGGAAATGCCATCCTGAGCACATTTCCTCTGCTTTTCAAAGAGGCGATCCCCTTTTCCACCTTTCATCGCCAACCCAGAGCGATGCTCCACGTTGACTTGGCCTTGAACGACACTTCTTGTTCGGTTTACAACGTCCATTTGGGCCTGGGAGCACAAGAAAGGCAGGCTCAAGCCGACCAACTGATCGACGTTTTGAAACGCCATCCACTCACGTCTCCTCTTCTCCTGGGCGGTGACTTCAACGACTGGCGAAGAAAGCTTTCTCCTCAATTCAAGGAGGGTTTAGGATTGACGGAGGCTTTCTTAAAAAAAATGGGACGACACGCACGTTCGTTTCCAGCTCGGCTCCCCATCCTCCCTTTGGACCGAATGTACACTCGAAACATCCAAGTTCTAGAGAGTCAAATTCTCAAAGGTCACCCTTGGAGACATCTATCAGACCACCGTCCATATCTCATACACATTACCCACCCGGGATAATTGCACGCAAAGAAACATAGCGTTTTATCTATATATTCGTCATTGAATATCGATTTGACCAAACATCTTATGTTTTATAATTTGCTCACTGAATCGAAAGGAGATCAATAAATGCCTAGAAACAACAAAACTGCCAATCTGAAAATTTCTCAAGCTCTGGAACTCTTGGACGAAGCCGCTGTTGACAAGAAAGAGGAGATTCGAGAACTATTAGATGATGGATTCGACCAATTTAAAGAGGCCGTGTCCGATGTCGGACCTGGTCTTCGTGATTCCATTCAGAGTTCCAAAGAAAAAGTGCGCTATTTAGCGGATCGTGCCAAAGACAAAACGGTTGAAAAAACAAAGGAAGTGTCTCACGCCATTGATGACAATGTTCGTTCCAACCCTTGGAGCTACTTGGGAGCAGCGGCTGGAAGTGGACTTGTCCTCGGGTTCCTTCTGGGTCGGAAATCCTAGACATTCGAGAAGAATATGAACGGCATCTTGGAAAAACTCGGGGAAGGATTGAGAACTTATCTCAAATCCTACCCCGAAAAAAGTGCGGATTTGCTAAAAGTAGAAACGGCCTCCCTCTATCTCAAGTCTATTCAAGTGTTACGGAGAGTCATCCTCCTCGTCTTGGGCCTTCAAATGATTGGAATCCTTGGCGTCGCATCCTTAATAACAGCCTTCTCTGGTGTGCTAACCCAGATACATTGGGGAACCTCAAACCTGGGCTACCAGCTATTGGTTGCCGGGATTCTTGGGATGCTCACTTCCAGCCTGGGAACCTACCGGATGTTATCATCCAAAACGTTTTTAGAGATCACCCATGGAGACGAATTGCTGGAATCGACACTATCGAGCTGTAAAAAAGAGACCCGACACTAACTCCTAAGGATTTGCAAAAACCGCTTGCCCTTGACGAGCGTAGTCAATGGCTTCTCCTAAAATTCGCGCCGCTTCCTGTGGTGCATGAAAACCCATCGAGTTTTCTGCAGCAATGAAATCCAATCGCCACTGAGCCTTCCTTTGCAGCTCTAGAGACTGCTTCAGAATATTCTCTGGAACTCCATTCTTCTTGGCCAGTTTAATCGCATCCAATTGATCCATAAGCGCCTGTCCGGCTCGTTGCAACAAGTCGTGATTTCGAGACTGGATCACATCGACCCGTTCTAGAATTTCCTTTTCAGAAAAATGATGACAGGACTGACAGGCGCGATTGACGTTGAGGAGGGGACTTCTCACCCAATGATCCGATATTTTCGTGGCACCCTCTCGCATGTATGGCATATGGCAATCGGCACAGGAAACTCGGCTTCTTGCATGAATGCCTTGCGACCAAAGCTCAAACTCGGGGTGTTGGGCTTTGAGGACTTTGGCACCAGACTCCTTGTGCTCATAGTCAAAAAATTGTTTTCCATCTGGAAATGTGGACTCATTCCAAAATTTCTCAATATTTTCGACCTTCAAACCATTTCCCCAAGGGAAGGTAAGTGGCTGCTGGCTTGAACAATAATACTCCACATGACATTGGGCACACACGAAGGACCGCATTTCCAACCGAGACGCATCCTTATTCGGATCGTAAGGCCGACTTTGATTTCCTTCCCTCCACCTCTCAATGGACTCAAACTGTGGCATCGGAGATTCAGAGTTGGCCAATCTCCGTATGCCCGCAATGAATCCAGGACGAGTCACACGCAAGCCCATCGTTTTGGAGTCATGGCAATCGACGCAAGATACTGGGTGTCCGTGCCCCATTTCATGCAACATTTCATTGAGTTCCTGATACGAATGGCGATAAGTCATTTCCATTCCCTTCATGGCATCCCCATCGCCCAAGCTCCTATACAAAGGCATGATGGACGCATGACAATGAAGACAAGACCCAGACTGAGGCTTGGTCAGTCTTTCTGTATTCTCTTGATCGGTCAGCATATAGGCATGCCCTCTTCGATCTCGATAATCGATTGAAAAGGCATAGCCCAAAAACATCCGCTTCAACCAAGGGTCTCGATCAATTTTCTCCGCGGGAAGCGCTTCACTACCTCCATGCCCACCAAATCGCGTTCGCGTCGCAATGGCTGTCTTCTTGTAGGAGTCATATTGCATCGGCCAATTAATGCCCCATTTGGCAGGATCGGTATCATCTTCATTCACTTCCACTAATCTCACGTATGGCTTTCGAGCTTCACTCTTTCTCTCGAAGATATTCACCAACAACATGACAACCAGAAAGGTTCCAAGAGAGACCCCGCCCGCGACAAAAAGAAAGGTTCTTGGTTTAAGAACAAAAGAGTCAAATCGTTTCATGGTATTTCTCCTACTGTCTGGTCATTCCTTCCCAAACCGACATATTCGCCATGGCCTACACCTTGATGGCAATGCACACATGCAAGCTCTTGTCGGTCCATTACACTCGAAATGAGCAAGGGATGAATGATGCCTTTATGGCACCTCACACAATTCTTCTGCAAAATGTCCGAGTTACGATCTATGATTTGAATCGGTTCATGAAAGTTTTGTAAGGTAAACGCCATCGAGTGACGATAACCGTTATCTGCCTTTGCAATGTATTTACCGATAAAACTTGTTGGAAGATGGCAATCCACGCACACAGCCACCGTATGATGGCTGGATTTCGTCCATGAATCGAATTGACGATTCATGATATGGCAATTTGCACAGGCTTTCGGATCGGAACTCAAGTAAGAAAGGCCATGCGCATAGAAAAAAGTGTATACCGAAAAACCAACAAACAACCCCACACCAATGGCCACAAGAAAACCCGGATGACGTAACCATCCGAAAGCACCCTTTTTCGTTGGAGTCACGCTTTGATCATCACCAAAAGCATCTTCATGTTTTCTGGCGCTTTGACCGCATGGGGAATGTTTGCCGGCAAAACAATCACTTCCCCAGCCTGCATCTTGTGCCAAGTCTCCTCAATCATAACCGAGGCTTGACCTTCGACGATTTGAACAAAGGCATCATAGGGAGCTGAGTGTGGGCTGAGTTGCTCTCCCTTTGCAAAAGCAAAAAAGGTGATGTTTCCAGTTTCTGCCTTTTTGATCGAGCGACTAACAATGGATCCTGGGTTATAGGGAGCCAACTCATCCAAGCGCACTGGAGCACCGATCTCTTCTTTATAGTTGTCTTTCTTTGAATTCATCTTTTTCAACCTTACTTTCGAGAAGGGGAATCGTACTTGACCTAAGTCAAGACTTTCCACTGAATTTAAGAATCTACTCTGTCAGGCCTAAGCCATCGACTCGTAAACCGAGGCAAACACCGGCGCGAAGTCTTGAATGGTCATGGACCCTTGATGATCCTCGGTCAGCTCTTGCGTGGGTTGAATCTTTCCCTCATTAAACGACTTATCCATCTCAAGGAGAAGGTCTACAACATTCGGTTTCAAGCCAGATTCAAGCATGGCCTTTTTCGCTTCGTCGTAAGGAAATTGAAAATACCGCAGATCCGGTTTTCCGATGGCCTCTCCCAGTGCCGAAGTAACTTTCTCCAGAGAAACTGCTTCGGGGCCAATCAGTTCAAAGACATTGATTCCCTGAAAGTCGAGACGGTCCAGAAATTCTGCCGCTTTCAAGCCAATGTCGTGGGTCGCCACAATTGGAATGGGATGATCCCCCTTTAAGGGCGAGCCGTTGATTCCTTCGGCTTTGATCAAAGGAATTGCCGCCAACTGATTTTCCATAAAATAAATGGGGCGAAGATGCATGATATTTACGTCTTTGAGTTGGTTGAGCCGCTGTTCATGCCGATACAGTCCCTTGATCGGCCCCGTACCTTCGCTCAAATGGGCTCCTAAACTACTCAAATTCAAGACATACGGATTCTGAGCCTCGGAAATGGCTTTAACGATGCTCTCCCCTGCTCGGTCTTGCGCAGCACCAAAGTCCTCCGCCTCATAAAACGGAGGAATGAGACTAAAAACTGCGTTTGCTCCTTTAAAAGCCTTCGCGAGTGAGGCAGGCTGATCCAAATCAACCGGATAGGGTTTGGCTCCAAAGGCCTCCATCGCCTCCAACTTCCTTTTATTTCGGCCAAGAGCTCTAACCTCGTGGCCTCTTTGAATAAGGTCTTGCGCCACAACGCTTCCGATGTTCCCAGTGGCTCCCATGATTGCGTAGACTGATTTTGCCATTTTTTGCGCTCCTCGATCGTTTTAGGATGGTTCTTTTTTCATGATATAGGTCATGAATTACATCATAAAACCAAGGACCTCAAGGGAGGGAAAGTTGGGTGTGCTCTCCCTTAGGAATCCTGATGAAAACGTAGGAAACGAAAGGTTTGAATGCCATCAAAAAGCTGATGCACACGACTTTGGAATTGTTCCTCGTTTGCAGAATTCGCGTTGAGTTTCCGGACTTTTGCAAGAAAACCTTGGTTGTGAATGAAAGCGGAGGTTTTGTCACAGTCCTTCCAACATCGTTCAATCTTTTCAGGATCATTTGCATACGCAGAAAGTTGAAGCAAAAATTCTTTGAGATGCTCGAATGACTTCTTCGAAGGCATGAAAAGAGATTCCAACGCTTTGGACTTGTTTTCTTGATACTTCGACATAAAAAAACCCGTTCCCAAGTACACCCGATTGGAAGAACGACATGACGGAAAAACCCGAGTCGGAAGTTTGTCGATGGGACCCACTTTTCGAAGCTTACTCATGAAATGAAAATCTTCTGTGGCATTTTTGGCCGGCATTCCTCCACACAATTGATAATGATGAACGTCCGTACCAAGGCAAGAGCCAATCGTAAAATGCCCATAGGGAGATCCTGCGCTTTCCAAGCCAAGCTTCATCCATTTTAAAAAATCTTCATAAATGGTCATTCCCTCTTTTTCTTCCGGAGTCTGGGGACAATGTTCAAAGTCGATCGTGAAACCCGATCCGTTTGTTGGATGTTCCAAAATCGTTTGAACATAATTATCCGCAACCAAACAATCTGCATCCAAGGACAAAACGCGATCTGAGTCTCGCTTCAGCATTTTCTGTACTGCGCAATCCATTCCGAGCTTCCGGGCTTCCCCCACACCCTTTTTCAACTTCCACACCCGGTCCCCTAGCACCACAAGAGGATAGGACAAGCTTTCCTTCATGCCTTTGAGAATATCTAGCGTCTCTTGGTTATCCAGCTTCGCTTCTCGGGACACTTCGAGAGGTTCATTCACAACCACGACGACCTGAAACGCATCGGTGTCTCCAAAATGCACTACACTTTCCTGAAGAGAGGAAAGTGCTTTCGGCAACCACTCACTTTCCGCATAGGCAGGGATCACAACGGCTGCCGCATACTTTGTTTTCGAACCGGTCATTCCATACACTGTGAGAGAATAATCTTCGCATTGGTTTCAGGAGACTCCTGACCATCCAGCCAATGAATCGCCACGCCTTCACGTTCCATCTTTCGGAACCACGTGTCTTGTCTTTTGGCGAAATGGTGAATGGCCGTATTCAATTGCAAAAACATTTCTTTCTGGCTGTAGTCCCCTCGAAGATATTCCGTAATAAATCGGTATTCGAGGCCATAAAAAATGAGTTGTTCTGGAGTCAGACCGCGTTCCAACAACCTCTGCACTTCTTCGATCATCCCACTCTCCAAACGCTCTTGGAGTCGTTTTGTAATCCGGGCTCGTAAAACACTTCGATCCCAACGGAGTCCGTAAACGCACGAGTTAAGAGAAATGGATGGAGAAACAGACGCCGGAGGCGCCTCGGCAATTTCAATGGCACGAATCAATCGCTTCCGATTAAGAATATCTGTTTGATTATGAAGAGGGCCGTGCGTTTTTAGCTCAGCCACCAACTCTTCCGTGGACTTTTCTTTCAATTCAGCTTGGCGATTCGGGTTGGGGGGAACTGCCAGCAATTGATAATCCTGTAAAAGCGCATTGAGATAGAGACCCGTTCCACCACAAAGGATGGGAAATCGATTGCGCGAATGAATGTCTTGAATCGCCGCGACGCCATCTCGTTTGAATTCGAAAAGATTGTATTCATAGCCAGGATCCACAATATCCACGAGATGAACGGGAATTCTTCGGCCCGACACAAGGTACTCGCCCAGATCCTTTCCCGTCCCGAGATCCATATGTCGATACACTTGACGAGAGTCTGCACTCACCACTTCCCCGTCCACCAGTCCAGCAACAGAAGCCGCCAGTCGGGTCTTTCCGGACGCGGTCGGCCCCAAAATGCAGATCAATGGAATGGGCTTTTCAGACATGGGCCTGATGTACCACACCTTTCCGGCGATTCAAATTCGCTCAAAAAGGAGTTGGTCGTTTTTCACCCTGAAGACAGCTTGCGCCTGACAAATTCGTTTGAGGTCTTCCACCGAACCCTAAAGACTCAGGTTTCGTGTCGACACTCCTTCCTTGGCTTTGCTCGATTCCATAATAGAAGAGAATATATGGAATCTCTACTTTCTACCGATTTATTTTTTTACCCAAATCCACCTGAAACACTTGCCCCTTCAGTACCAATTTTACGCTCTATCCCGACGAAGAACCGATGGTTGGGAATTTTTGAACGCGAACGAATCAATTGAGTGAAATCGCTCTGCGATTCAACTACACCATTTGAATTCCGCCACTGACGGGCAAGTAACTTCCCGAAACAAATCGGGATGCGTCAGAAGCGTAAAACAAAACGGCCCCGGCCACATCTTCCGGCAAACCGACACGACCGAGAGGTGTCATTGAAGCCAGACCGTCTCGTTGGGCTTTAGGAATTCCTCGTGTGGCATCCGTCTCCGTTAGCCCAGGTGCAACCACATTGACACGAATTTGATGTGGACCCAATTCAAGGGCCAAAGATTTTCCAAATGAATCAAGAGCTGACTTAGCGGTAGAATGTGCACAGAACCCCATACCGGGATACCGAGAAAGACTGCTAGAGATGAAAATAACGGATCCCTTTTTTCGCTGAATCATCCCCGAAGCAACGGCTCGCGTTGTAAAAAAAGAAGCCTTCAGTTCCCCCGTGAGTTTTGCCTCAAAAGCATCCCAGGGATACTCCATGAAGGGAACGGTAGGAAACGTGATGCTCGCATTGGCCACCAATACATCGATGGACCCCAACGCTTCTTCGGCTTTCTGGACCATCTCCTCCACGGCGGATTGATCTCGACAATCCGCCTGGAGCGCCACGGCCTTTCCTCCCTTGGCTTGAATATCGGCCACAACTTGGTCGGCGGCAGTTTGATTCTGAAAATAATTCACAGCTACAGATGCGCCGTGTTCACCCAACAATCTGGCTGTCGCGGCTCCAATGCCTCGGCTGGCTCCCGTAACAAGAATAACCTTATCTTTGACCATGTGCTCCTCCAGGGACTTTAGAAAAAATTGGGGATCATCATACGTGACATTTCATATCAGAGAAAAGAAGGCATCCCGCGCTCTAAAAAACGCCATGTTCGTGAAGAATTCTCCCTCCGATGATGAGCAAGACGATACCCCCAGTTAACTCGGCATAACGTGTCAATCTCACACGACGGCCGAGTACGCCTCCAAGATGAATTCCCCCTGCCGTGAAAGCCCCTGCAACAAGTCCAATCACAAGAGAAGGGAACCAAACGGAAACTCGAAGCATGGCCAAGCTCAATCCCAAGGCTAACGCATCGATGCTCGTTGCGATCGACAAAATGAGGAGAGACCACCCCTTCGTGGGCTCTTTGAAGCTAACTCTTTCTTGATCATAGCGAAGAGCAGAAAAAATCATTCTCCCTCCAATGACGGAAAGCAACAGAAAAGCCACCCAATGATCGAAAGCAGAAATACAATCTTGGAAAGAAAGACCCAACGCCCAACCCAATATGGGCATCAAGGCTTGAAACAATCCAAAATGCCACGCAAGTCGAAACGTTTGACGACCCGAGACATTCTTAAGAGAAACACCAATGGCAATCGATACCGCAAATGCATCCATGGCCAAAGCAATGGCTACAGCAAAAATTTCAAAGACGTTCACGTCGCTACTTTTACCAAAAACCGTAGAAGATCCTACCTATTTGCCTTTTTGCTAAAAGCATAACTTTCTTACAAATGGATTTTGGAATTCTGTGTGTTCCAAAAGCCAACCCGCTTTTAATAGTCGGAATTGAAATCCAAAACACCGTCGGCGAGATTCGACACTCCGATTCGACAAAAATAGGACCAAGCCGAACCCGGAATCGGCGACTTTGTGCAGGAGATGTTTTGACCCTCAGCATGATGATGACGTCCGATGGTCTCTTCTGGATCGGAGTACTTTTTCTCAATTCGCTCATACAGCGCTCGCGCCACATCTCCATAAAACGTTAGAACGCCTTGATTCGTTTGAGGCGAATATGGGTCAAACGAATTTTCCAAATCCACCCAAAGGATAGATGTTCCCTCGAATGCGTTGGGTGGAGCGTCTTCTTGAGCAAATGAATAGGTGAATCCGAGACTGCACATGAATGAAATGAGAAACGCAAAGAACCTCATGCCGACCTCCCTTGTTGAAACGCACGGGTATTTAACACCTGAATTAGCGCATCGCATCAAGTAAATCAAGTCGGGAAACGATTTCAAACAAACCTACCATTTCCCCTTCAGACAAGGTTTCTGGAGAGGTGCCAAATCGAAAAGTTCAAAATTCCCGCAAAGGAAACCCATAGCCAGTACGGAACCAATAACACCCCTGCCCGAATGTCCACCTTCCAAAAACGACAAAGCGTGAAAAGAATGAAGATATTCAGAATCAGAATTTCCACAAAAGCCCAACCTGGCTTCCGGAACCCAAAAAATAGAATCGTCCAAAGAAGATTCAACAGAAGCTGAATCAAGTAGAACTGCCACTTGGGGTCTTTGAAACGAAATCCAGACCGACGCCAAACCAGCCAAGCTGCAACCGCCATCGAAACGTAAAGAAAGGTCCACACCGGTCCAAAAATCCAACCGGGAGGATTAAACGAAGGCTTTGCGAGCGTGAGATACCAGGAATTGACCGAAGTCGCGGTAACAAGCCCCCCGATGACCTGAACCAATAAAACCAGAGCCAAAGAAACCAACAATCCGCCCCACGAAGATCTCATTCAAGAATCCCCTTTTCAATTTACATTGTTCACGAAAACCATCTTCCCGCCACACTTCGAGATCTACCAAAATTTCGTACCTGAAGTTACGACGGGAATTAAAAAATCAAGACTTAGGGTTCATTCAACTGAGTACATTCATCAAAAGTGAGCAACTCCCCACCAAGGTGCCTTTGGATGTACTCCGCAACTTGTTCTGTAAACGACCCTTCAAAATTTCTTTTGACCGACAAAGCCTCTGCTTCTGACAACGCCTCATGCCAACGGTACGAATACCATTGCGTACATGGAGCAAACCGTATGGATTGGTGAAAATATTCTCCCTGATAGAAATCAAGTCGAATGCGTATGTCTTGGTCACTCACTTCTGGATTCTCCTCCAAAAGCATCTCAAGAAGATCCTTCCCTCGCCCAAGAATCAGCTCAAATTCATCCCTTCCCTCTGAAGGGCAAACCACCGTAGCAGTCCCTCGTCTTCCCAAAAGCGGAGGTTGCAAAAAATACCCCCAAACCAAACCATTCTGTTCTTTTAAATCGTCCGGAGAAACCCAGGTCGTCTTCCAAATCGACCACAGATCTCCAGCCCCCCTTTTCTCAACTACGAATGTAGCCGAAAAGCCTTCGTAATCAGGGGGCGCAAGATAAACCGACCAGGCAAGGGAGGGAACGAGAAGAATGGAAAAAACCACAAGGGAGATCTTCATAGCCCAACTCATATTTCCTTCTAGCATTCGCGTCAATACACAACCGGACGGGAGGTTGATTCGTTGCGTTATTTTGGCCTTTTGTGCTAGAACTAGGTCTGAAAGGGGATTCTCATGAACATAGTCCGAAAAGTCCACCTGATTGCATCCTTGACTTTGCTAACCTGGATCGGAGCCAACAACCTCAACGCGATGGCCTACACCGCTCAAGATCTATGTAGCCAAGTTGGGGGTTCTTTTCTTACTTTGACGGAAGAAGAAACATCGCTTGAGATTTGTCAGTTCCGATCAGCAGCCATTGAAGCCACGACATTGTTGGATTTTTACGAACGAGACAGTTACGCCCCTTGGCCAGAAGCCATCGATGCTTTTGCACAACGAAGATTCAGTAAAGGCGGTTGGGGAACTCCCGAATCGGTCTGCTTAAACCTCGAAGGCGACATTCTCTCCATCGAGAATTTTGACTTCTGCGTCTTTTGTGATGAGTCCATCATCGAACTAAAAACCCTCTTTAGCGGTGTGGATGCAAAAGACAATGCCGGTCTCAAAAAGGCCATTGAACTGGCTATGGGCGGAGAATAGTTTTTGAATTCTTCCCCAAAGTGAATGGATTTTTAAAACGATAGGAGACTAACTTCTTTGTTCTAAGGCTCCGATGATTTCTTCTCTTGGCTCAAAGCAAAGGCTTCTTTATTCAATTTTGTAACGACACAAGACCCTAACCCTTTACAGTCATTTTGCCGATCGAGTTCAAGCGATTCGAAAAGTTCGGACAAAGCAAAAAGCTCGTTTGTGTTCAATGGAGAGGCCACGAGTAACAGCAATAAGGTTGCCAATAGCCCAACGAATTTCATGTGAACCCCCATAATAAAAAGTTGAGAATCCTCAACAACGCGAAGCATAATTTGTCGTCAAAGCATTTTCCATTGCAGGCCCCCTCCACACGCAGACGCCACCTCTTCATATAGAAATTTCGGGTTCAGTCGGGCGGCCCCAGATTCAATGATCTCAACCTAAGGCTACATCAAGCACCATCATCACCGTAAAACCGAGAATGGCGAACATGGTCGCTAAGTCTGTATTCTTTGCCAATTGAGACTCCGGAATTAATTCTTCGACCACAACGTAAATCATGGCCCCAGCCGCGAAGGCCAAGGCATAAGGAAGAAGGGGCTGAAGGAGCAACACCGCCACCGCACCCAGCACGCCGGCGATAGGCTCAACCAAGCCGGACAACTGACCAAACGTGAAGGCCTTCATGCGTGTCCATCCTTCTCGGCGAAGGGGAGCAGAAACGGCCAACCCCTCCGGAATGTTCTGAATGGCTATCCCGAGGGCTAGAGCGACAGCCGCCCCCAGTGAGGCTGAGGGGATTCCCGCTGCAATCGCGCCAAAAGCTACTCCCACGGCTAACCCTTCAGGAATGTTGTGCAACGTGATGGCCAAGACAAGCAGAACACTGCGATGCCAACCGGTTTTAACCCCCTCTGCTTCCTCCCGTGGAAAACCGAGATGTAAATGCGGAAGCAAACGATCCACCAGAAACAAGAAAACGCCTCCGGCGAGAAAACCCACCGCAACGGTTAACCAGGGAATTTGGCCAAGCTCCTTAGCCAACTGGATAGCCGGAGCCAAAAGTGACCAAAAACTAGCGGCAATCATCACACCAGCGGCAAAGCCCAACATGGCATCTAGTACTTTGCGATTGATATCGGTGAAGAAAAAAACCGCTGCAGCTCCCAGAGCTGTAAAGCCCCAAGTAAAGAGAGTTGCCAGAAGAGCTTGGACAACTGGCGAAAGTTCAGCAAACCAAGTCACGAATCCTCCTTGTTTCAAACCCATCGAACTCCGTCAACCAAGGAACACGAAAATCGCGGGGCACCGGCGTATCTCCCCAAACTGTGAACAACAAGAAAAAGGCCCACTGAAGTGGGCCTTTTTCTTTTGGCGTCCCCATTGGTACTCAGTGGAACCCTATGTAGCTATACATATTGGCATATCTATCGATGCATTTTTTGTATATACTTGTATATATGTTTCTCATCGACATTGTTAGTGTGCTTGCCAAAAACAATGTTTCCTACGCAGTTGTGGGAGGATACGCGGTTTCCCTCTATGGAGCGGTTCGTGGAACGGTGGACGTTGATCTCGTGATTTCCTTGACGGAATCGAGCTATATTGGTTGCGAAAATGCTCTCAAATCGCTTGGACTCCGATCAAAGCTTCCTGTAACGGCTAAGGACGTTTTTCAATTTCGAGATGAGTATATTCGGGAGCGAAACCTTCGTGCATGGTCTTTCTATGATCCTAAAGACCCCTCTCGCCTTGTGGATATTGTCATAACCTATGGGAAGAAAACGATTTCCACAAAGGTCGTGACTCTCAAAGGAAAGAGAGTTCTGCTGATGACAAAGCGCGAGCTGATAAAAATGAAAAGAGAATCTGGACGACCTCAAGACTTGGAGGACGTAAGAGCACTGGAGGAGCTCAAATGAAAAGAGCCACGCAATACTTCAGTACAGAATACCTCCAAAACTGTAGGGCCATGAGTCCAGAGCAAATCGTGCAATTTCTTGAGGAGTTTCGAATCTTGCATGGTTCACTGCCTACCAAGAAACGGCTAATCAGCATGCGAATCAGCGAATCATTACTTAACGCTGTAAAGGTAAAATCGAGAGCCCTCGGAATCCCCTATCAGACTCAGATACAGCGACTCCTTGAAGAATGGGTAAAAACATAGTCAAAGCCAAAGTATTGGTGCCAGCATTAATGCCAAGCGCATTTCAGCAACATATCGCATGACAATAATGCGCCTGGCACCTGAACATTGATTGGATCTGCGGAGCTTACCGCTACCGCGCTCGAAATGAAGCCAGCCACTTCATCCCTTCTCGATTTCCAAAATTCGGTTCAGTCGTGTGTTCTCCGATTCCGATTCCAAATCGTATCCCAGTTTCGACAAAAAAGAGTTATGGCCATGAACGAAAGCGCCCAGATGATCGTAAATTCTTTTGAAACAATGATGGCAAAAGGAACGTTAAATCCTTCAATTGGAACTCGTATGTGTAGCCAAGGAAGAGGCAAAGAAAACGCAGTAAATAGAAGCATGCTAGAAATAACCAAAGCACTCCATCGAACATGAATCCCAAATATGATCAATAAAGGACAAATGAATTCAATGACCGCGGCCAAACCACTGAAAAAGGTTTTCGGATAAAAATTTACATGGGGTCCCCAGGTTTCCCAGTTGAACAACCAAGCCGCCAATTTCGGAAAACCGTGATCGAAAAAAAGTAAGGCACTTAGACCGATTCGGTAAATTCTCTCTTTCCATATCATTCGAAATCTCCCAATCTCGTGCCTAACCTACATGATGTAGGAGATTTTCGAAAATCATGGAGAATCAAGGATTAAGTTTAAGGTTAAGGTTAATCCTTAATGATACAAAAAAGCCCTCCAAAACAATTCGAGGCAATTCGAGGGACAGTATACTTAATTATATAAAATCTCGAAAAGCCTTGTCTAATAACATCATCAGGTCGGCGATGTTGTGGTTTTTGCAAAACAATCCAGCAAATATGTAGTTAAGTATACTGTCCCCCGAATTCCCATATATCTTTTCCTCTCCTTCAAATCGCTAAAATCATGCCTCCAAGAACCATAAGGAACCCCCCTAGCAGCGTCTTGGCAGTCAGTGATTCACCAAGAAACACAAAAGCCAGCAACATAACAAGGGCCACACTCAGTTTATCTACAGGGGCAACCTTGGAAGCAGGACCCAATTGCAGCGCACGATAGTAACAAAGCCAAGACAGGCCCGTTGCAATCCCCGAAAGAACCAAGAACAGAAGGCCATGACGAAAACCCGTCTCTGGTCGTTGCCACTCTCCTCGAAAAGATATGATTCCCGCTGTTAGGAAGAGAATAACCACCGTGCGAATGAAAGTAGCTAGATTAGAATTTATTTGAGCAACTCCCACCTTTCCAAGAATAGCTGTCAGTGCGGCGAACAAAGCAGATCCCAAAGCATAAGTTTGCCAATTCGAAAATATCCTCATGGTGCGCCCATAATAATCCTAAATGGAGCCATGAAAAGTGGTCTTTTCATTGATTTCTGCAAAAATGCGATTCGTGAATTTGGTTTCCAAATCAAGAATCGGTTTCTTTTCTTTGCTGGTATTGAGCCACCTGCTTGTATTGACAACTCCTCGTTTGGCTGGAGCGGAAACCTCCTTATTGGAGAACTATTCGCTACGCGATCTATACATGGCTCCAATTGCCACCGTATACGAACCCAACCAGAAGGTGTGGAATGTCCCAGGACTATCCATCCTCGGTGTAGGCACAATCGGAAGCGTTGTTGTTCAACAGACGATAGATCCCCACTTTCCCAAGCCGACAAGAACCCCTGAATATCGCCAATTCAGTTCCACGGTTTCTGATATAGGATTATTTCTTCCCTATATCACCACGGGAGCCTTTTTTCTGGGCACGCCCCTGTTAAAAAAGGGCACTCAGGAACAACGATACACTTTCCAAACGGCAGTAGAACTATGTGAAAGCCAAGTCCTTACTCTTGTATCTTCATTGGTTCTAAAATATGCGGTCACCAAAAAGCGCCCTGATGGAAGCAATTTCTTCTCCTTCCCATCACTCCACACATCCATGGCCTTCTCAACTGCTGGGATGCTCCTATATCGATATCCTTGGTATGTCGGTCTGAGTGGTTTAGGTGTGGCCACACTCATCGGATTTTCGCGCATTGATCTCAACAAGCATTACACATCCGACGTGATTGCTGGTGCCGCGTTGGGCCTTCTTTTTTCTACAGGCGTACACTATTTACATCGCGGCCGAGAACAGATGAAGGCTGGGGCATTAAGTCAAATATCCCTCTCTCCGTTTGTCGAACATGGCCATTATGGACTAACCTTCTCAACACAATTTTGATAGAGAACAAAACAACCTTCGTACGATGAAAAACCAGCCCTTTCATAAACGTCTGCGATTCGCTCTCAACGGCCTTTGCACAACTTGGAAAACTGAACGCAGTTTCAGAACACAAACCGTGTTGGCCTTCGCCGCAATCTTGCTTCTTGTGTTCTTTAAGCCAGAGCCTATCTGGTGGGCTCTATTTTTTATTGCGATTGGGGCGGTACTCACCGCCGAGCTACTCAATACTTCGCTCGAATACTATTTGGATGAATTTCACAAGGAAGAGCACCCCGTCATTAAGCAGGTGAAAGATGTCGCGGCTGCGGCTGTTTTGGTCGCCAGCTTGATGTCACTTGGTGTCGCTACAGCCTTCTTGTTTCACGTTCTTGGATAAATTACCAATTCAAGGGACAGTATACTTAATCACATAAAATCTCGAAAAGCCTTGTCTAATAACATCATCAGGTCGGCGATGTTGTGGTTTTTGCAAAACAATCCAGCAAATATGTAGTTAAGTATACTGTCCCCCGAATTGAAACCCATGTCGGACCATTTATCCTTTTCTCCAAACAGGTAGCGCCCCGCCATCTCGGACGTCCCCCAATTTGGGAATTAAACGAGGAGGATCAGAGATATGATCCCTATCACAATCGCCACAAGTGAAATTCCCAGAGATATCAACGTAATTTTCCACCAAAAAAGTGGAAGATCCCTTTGACGACATATTTTCAGAAAATCAGTAAACGCATATATTGGGAATATCGTACGAAGAACAGAGTCAGGATTTTCGCCATATTTGCGAAGCCCCGGGCTAACAACAATGAGGTAGACCGCCGTGTTAATGACAAAGGCAACGAACAGAATGCTGCCCAAAACCACTAACATAATCGGAATAGGTGATGAAATCGTAAAACCTCCCCTCTCTTATTTGCGGAGCTTCATATAACCCCAATTGCCCTGAATACCAATCCCAAGCCCAGTCGTAACCCCTATCCCACGAGCGGCTTCCCCATTCGCTTCACCCGTCAACCACTCAAGGTTGATGAACGCCGCTCCGACACCGACCGCACTACCTCCAGAAGTTACCGCCACCCACCCTTGAAAGGAGCGTTCAGAGAGAGAATTCTTTCTCGTTTTAAATTCTGTCCAAGTGCTTGGACCAGATCCGCCCGAACGTGCTCCAATGCCGAAGCCCCCTCCAACATACGTATACATTTTACGAGAGTGACTTCGAACATCTTCAACCTCAAAGGTCGTTACTTCGCCCCCGACAATCACGCTACCTCCGCCACCCGCAATTGTACGAATTTTGAAGTTAGTTGCCATATGTCGTAAAGCCCCTCTGCATGATATCTAATTACCTTTTAGGAAACCCACGGCTGAATTCAAATTAGTCTTACAACATCGAATACATGACAATCCTATTAAGTGTTCAGTTTTTTTCAACACATTCTTGGTTTTGAAATGAGGCTCCCGCAAAACTTAAAGGGTGGCTGCATGGGGTGGACCATCCGAGGACGGTTCTCCGCCCGCAGCGATGGTGGGACCCATGCAGACAGGACCCTCAAGTTTTGGAATTAGTGCCGTCTTCTTGCTGTTTTTGCATTGAATTCAAGGATTCGAAGTTTCAACACTTTTACTTCGAACGTAAAAGGAGCTTCGATCTAGACACTGCTTAAGGGGTTTGGTCAGGATTCGAGATGCTCTCCGCTTCGCTCCGATCCTCTCGAACCTGACATAAGAATCTCTAATTCGCTTTGCTCATAAGAGCTTCTAAAACCCGAGGGGGTTCATTCACCACTTCAGAACGGCAAATAAAAATACCCGACCTAGGTCGGGTATTTTTATTTGCCGTCCCCGTGCGGTAGCGAGTCAAACCCATCTAAGTGCTTGATTCCACAGGAGAGACATTTTCCGAGGCAACCTCCTCCACTCCCTCGACAAGTAGATCAAGGTTCTTCTGTGCGGCTGCAACCAGTTCGAGCTTTGCCGATGCGCTTCCGCAGTTAATAGCCAAGACGTTCAGCTGCACGAGATTTCACAGATTGGTAAAGGAGGCCTGCACAGTCTGATGGCGCCGCGCCGCTTCTCTTTCGGCTTCCCTTGGATCCGGTTTCATTTCCGTTTTCAGTAATCCATGCCTTCCATTCCTCCGGGATGACCTCCCATGAGGTTTTGGTTCTTTTCTGGTTTCTCGACCACCAACGCTTCCGTCGTAATCAGTAACGAAGCTACGGAGGCGGCATTCTGGAGGGCTAATCGAGCTACCTTCGTGGGATCGATGATTCCGGAAGCAAAGAGGTCTTCGTATTTCTCGGTCTGAGCGTTGAAGCCGAAGTTTACTTCTTTCTGCGCTTTTACTTTTTCAACCACAATTGATCCATCCAGACCGGCGTTCTGTGCGATCTGGCGCAACGGTTCTCCGAGGGCTTTGCGAACCACATCCGCACCAAACCTTTCCTCCTCATCAAGCTTTAGCTTCTCGATGACCTTAAGGCAGCGAAGATAAGCGACACCACCGCCCGGAAGAATTCCCTCCTGAACTGCAGCCTTCGTTGCATTCATGGCGTCTTCGACGCGCGCTTTCTTCTCTTTCATCTCCATTTCGCTGGCCGCTCCCACATGGATGACAGCAACGCCACCGACCAATTTGGCCAGGCGCTCTTGGAGCTTTTCGCTATCGTAGTCCGATTTCGAATCTTCAATCTGGGCACGGAGTTGTTTCACGCGTCCATCGATGTCCGCTCGTTTGCCCGCACCGTCGATGATTGTGGTGTCATCTTTGTCGATCGTAATTCTCTTGGCTTGGCCGAGGTCCGCAAGCGTCAAGTTTTCCAGCTTTATGCCTAGGTCCTCAGTGAGACACCGGCCGCCTGTCAGAACGGCGATATCCTCGAGCATGGCTTTACGTCGGTCGCCGAATCCTGGAGCTTTTACGGCGGCGCACTTTAATGTGCCCCGAAGCTTATTTACGACCAAGGTAGCCAGAGCTTCCCCTTCCACCTCTTCGGCAAGAATAAGTAGCGGTTTGCCAGATTGCGAAATTTTCTCCAACAGGGGGAGAAGGTCTTTCATGGAGGCAATCTTCTTCTCGTGGATCAAAATGTAGGGCTCTTCCAACACGCATTCCATGCGTTCGGCATCGGTAATGAAATAGGGAGAGAGGTATCCGCGATCAAATTGCATTCCTTCCACAACTTCCATCGTGGTTTCCATCGATTTCGCTTCCTCGACCGTGATGACTCCCTCTTTTCCAACTTTATCCATCGCTTCAGCAATCATATTTCCAATCTCTTGATCTCCGTTGGCTGAAACAGTTCCTACCTGCGCGATTTCTTTCCGACCGTCGACTTGGCGGGATAGCTTTTTCAGTTCGACAATGACCGCCTCCACGGCCCTATTGATGCCGCGCTTTAAATCCATCGGATTTATGCCAGCCGCTACCAGTTTGATGCCGTTCCGATAGATTGCTTGGGCCAGGACCGTGGCCGTGGTTGTACCGTCGCCCGCTTCATCCGAAGTCTTGGAAGCAACTTCCTTCACCATCTGTGCCCCGATATTTTCAGACCGGTTATTTAACTCGATCTCCTTGGCAACGGTGACGCCATCTTTCGTGATGGTAGGGCTTCCGAACTTCTTATCGAGCAGAACATTTCGACCCCGTGGGCCGAGAGTCACTTTGACCGTATCGGCTAGGACATCCACGCCCCGTAAAACACTTGTTCGCGCTTCTTCACTGAAACTAATCTTTTTTGCAGACATTTTATTGCTCCTTAAGTTTTGTTAGCCGACGTCATTTTTCGATCACACCGAGAACGTCGCCTTCATTCAAAATAATGTGGTCCACTCCATCGAGTTTGATTTCGGTTCCGGAATATTTTCCGAGAAGGATACGGTCCCCCTTCTTGACACCCATTGGGCACAAAGAACCATTTTCCAGTCGCTTTCCTTCGCCGACTGCGATCACTTTGGCCTCCATCGGTTTTTCTTTGGCCGTGTCGGGAATGATGATTCCGCCTTTGGACTTTTCCTCTTCACTCATTCGTTTTGCCAGTATTCGGTCATGTAATGGACATATTTTCATTTCTCAATTCTCCTATTCGATTCATTCACGCGCCCCTCAACCGAGCGTTCAAGTGCACGCCTGTTTGCTTGTTCTTTCTAGACTGTCTTGGGCTTTACTTTTTCGCCTTTCGGAAACCGAACATTCAACACGCCTTCTCTAAACTCGGTGAAAACCCGATCCTCTTTAACATTGGCGAATATGGTGAAGCTACGAGAGAAGAATCCGCAATAACGTTCCATGCGATAATACTTCTTCCAATTGTGTTCCTTTTCCTGTTTCCGCTCGCCCTGAATTCGAAGGATTCCGCGATCGACCCAAACTGTGACGTCGGCCTCGTTCACGTTGGGGAGTTCGACCATAAGCATATATTCCTTGGAACTTTCGATGATATCTACGCTCGGCGACCAATCTGGAGGGGTGAGCATGGCATTTGCCGTTCTTGTTCCCACCGTAGGTCGACTGAAGAGCCGATTCAAACGATCCGTCACTTCTTCCATTTCTTGAAAGGGATCCCAACGAATTAGTTGCATAGCAGTTCTCCTTTTTGAATACGTACTCAATATATTCGGCGTTCATTCTCGATTACGTTTCGCCTTAATCGAGGACTCACCTAGTGTTTACAGGCAACTTCAACCGTCGACGATGAGAAAGTATCAACATGTTTTGTAGAAAATACCGACATATAGAAAGAGTCGTAATTTAAAGTGGTTTTGCGAACAATCGGGTGAACTGGCTGAGTTGAGATGACTTTTTGAAAAATGCCGGTCCGGTAAGCTTTTCTGGATAGTCCAACAAAAGAAACTCGATACTTTTTCTAAACCATCATCATCCGTCGTTTTTTCCGAACAAACACGCTTAAATTTCCAAATAGTCAATGGGCCTCTCGGGCACGTAAAAGCGAGTCTGAGGCTTATCGCCTTATGAAGTTCATAGAAAAAAAACGGTGCCAAAGGAGAACGCTATGGAAAGCAGAAAAGAACACATCGGAACCATGGAAAAGCAGCTTACGCAATGGGGTAAAAAGCTTGACGAACTCACGGCCAAGGCTGAGAAAGCCGGCGGTGATGCGAAGAGTGATTACCGCAAGGGAGTCGACGATCTAAAAGCGAAATACAAAGTCACGCAATCCAAGCTTGCGGAATTTAAAACCGGAAGCAGCGAAAATTGGGACACGTTCAAGACCGGGATTGAGAGTGCTTGGGACGAGCTTGAAGAAACCTTCAAGAAGCTTACGAACCAATAGGGAGGGAGTGAATCATGTTATGGACCATCGCGATCATTTTTATTTTGCTATGGGCTCTTGGACTGGCCACGTCTACTATGCTGGGTGGATACGTTCATCTGTTAGTCGTATTGGCTGTAGTACTCCTCCTATTTCGGATCATTCGTGGAAATCAAAGTGAGATTAAGCCGAAAGCAAGCGACTAAGGTAAGCCCCCCAGGTGGACCAATGAAAAGTACGATCATAGGCATGGTTTTTCTCTTGGTTGGAGGGGTCGGGATGGTTTGCACGGCGGCCGAAGAGAAATCAGCGACCGAGCCGAAACACCTCGGAACCGTTGCGGTGAAACGCGAGAAGTTAAAAACGGAAACCAAGGAAGCGGGACGGGCGATGCAGGATTATGCCTACGCCGAGAAGACCCGTTTCGTCAATGAGATGAAAAGAGAACTTGGAAACATCCAAAAAGAGCTGGATCGACTTTCCGCCAAGGTCGAAAGATCCAGCGGAGCGGTAAAAGTTGATGCCAAGGCCAAGTTAAAAGTTGTTCAGGATCAATCGTTCCAGGCAAAGAGGCAACTTGAGCAGTCGGAAAACGCTACCGAATCCTCGTGGGATGATATGAAAAGCGGCTTTTATAAGTCCTATGGAATGTTGAAAAACTCCTTGAACCAGACACGTCAGTGGTTAAGCAAAAAGATCGCGCTTTAACCGTCGACGTTACTAGACCCTTCTGCATGCTCTTCCAGCGGCTTTCAAACACGGGGGGCACTTGTCATGTCGAAAGTTTCGCGCACACGCTTCAATCGGCTCTCCATCCGTTGTCGATCTTGGGGGGATTCAACCGTGCGCCCAGCCAATTCGGCAGTCCATTGTATGTGCTCAAAAAGAACCCGCCGTCGGTTCGGGCTGTCCGTTTGACTCGCAATGGTTTGAAGCGCGCTAACCATTCGTAACATGATCGAGACATTGGCCGTGGCGCTACCCCGAATTTGATTGAAAGATTCAGCGACCAGACGGGAAAAGGTCGGTCCGATGGCGATAATCCTCAGCTCCCCATCCTCATAGCGGTGGGATGAAGGGATGTCCCGGGAGGCGAGCCGCGCCAGAATCGCCGTCAAATAATCCACGCACATCACGGCTGTTGTGGTGTCGTTGGTGCTCGGCGAGAGTGCGCGCAAGGCCATGTCCACAATCTGCCGGATGCCAAACGCAGCATCCTGTTCCAGCGTGCGGTGGCGGTTGATGCTGTAGGCCGTCTGCAGGTCAGAGATGATTTCTATGTCGGGAGAAACGTCCAGGGCCAGCGAGACGAGCGGAGTGTGCTCGACTATAAAATCGCCGATGCCGCGTTCCATCCGAACAATCGTGTTGTGTTCCCGTGCCACACGCAGAAGTGCCGCATTATCTACGCTTTGAATGTAACCATATTGTTTGGCCGGCACGACCTGCCACTTTTTCTCCGAAAATAGGAGACGAGCCCGATCATCATCGTCGTCCACCGGCTCTTGTCCAAACTTTCCCGGGAAAAGGCGATCAACGGTGGTCATCGTTTCGTCGGCTACCGAAGCAATTATGCTTGACGCTTGAATCGAAGACGCGATGTGATGAATGAAGAAAATGAGAGCACCAATACCGCCGATCGCCAGCACGACGCCGAAAGACACCGCCACACTCGGGATAAAGTCCCCCTCGGGTCCGCCGCGGATGGTTCGCAAAACGATCAAGCAATAGGTGAAAATGCCGGCAAAGATTCCGAGGACGACCTGCGTGACACGGTCCCTCATGAAGTTTCGAAGGATGCGTGAGGTGTACTGGCTCGAGGCCAGGGTCAGGGTCACCAGGATCATCGAAAACGTGACCCCCATGACCGTCATCATGGATCCTGCGATCGTAGACAACATCCCGCGCGCGCCCTCAGCACTGGCACCAAATAGTCGGGGCCAATTCTCCAGCCATGGTTTGCTCTCAATGGAGTCCGTTTGAATCAGGGCCACCGCAAGCGCTATGCTGGCCGCAACCATAAGTGAAGGCAGAAACCAAAAGCTTCCCCGCAAGTTGATCAAGAACTGTCTGAATTTATGCATAGATCGACCCTTTGACCCTTTCCTTTGGACAGCGCTTCAAACCCGGAGATGACGTCGAACAATTCCTCGTCGATACTACTCTGACGCAAACGATGGAATGTTCCGTTGAGGTTCTTCAGTAATTCGTCGATGTTTTTGTCAGCACGTTGCATGGCCGCGAGGCGGCTTGCGTTCTCGCTGACGAGGGATTCGGCGCACGCCCTAAAGAGCGAGACGAAAAGATATTCGCGGATGAGGGCCCGCAAGGTCGCGGTTTCGCTACCCATGACCTGGGGTAGGTTTTTGGACGGCCAGGGACGTTCGATCAGTTTGCGGCGCCAGTCTTCGTCCAGGGGTAGCAGTTGCTGACTAGAAGGAGCAAAGGTCGCCCCTGAGGTGGGACGATTGTAGAAAAGGTGAAGTTCGGTTACTCCACTTTGATGGAGGAGAGTGTCGCTCTCCACGAGAATCTGTCCAACGAGCGGGGTGATGGCCTTCACGGAGTTCGGCACAGTCAAAAGGCCATTTGGCGACAGACCGGCATCCGAAAGACGTGCGCACACGCGCTCGCCGACGGCCCAGATCTTGGGTTGGCCCGGTCGAGTTTCAAGGATCTTGACGGCAAAATCGGCCACGACATCATTAAACTGGCCCACCAGTCCTTGGTCGGAGCCGAACACAACCGCGCCGATCTCACTGGCTACGGTTCGTCTTTGACTTTCTGCGTTCAGAGTCGCGGGCCCGTTTTTCCGAAAGCATGCGCCCAAGCCTAGCTCTACGGTGCGATCGTAGTCGGCCAACGCTTTAACTGATTTTTCGTATTGCCCGATGCTTGAGGCGGCCACGGCTTTCATCGTACGGACGACGGATTGGAGATCACTGGCTCCCTCAATTTTTCGGCGCAAAATCGCCGTGGTGTCACTCATTCGGCCCCCGAGAGTTTGGTTTCGGAATGGGGAGGGTCAGTTCTCTGACTCTTGTTATCGAGGCGCCGCCCTTGCGTGTTCTCGATCAGTCTGGCCAACTTGTCGATGGCGCCATCTATGGCGTGGTCTAACGTTGTCGCCTGATGAGTAACCGCTATGGGTTGGCGTCCCTCGAGACGCGCTTCCATCATGCAACGCTTGTCGTGCGAGCCGATCTTGGGGCCGTTCTCATCGCTGAGGTGGACCTCCACTCGCGTGATGTGATCGCTCACTCGGCTCAGGGTGCTCTCCACTAGGCCACGGACGTGAGCGTCCAGTCCCTCGTGAACTTCGATGTTATGCCCGGAATTGATTAAGACTTGCATGGTGATCTCCTTTGGTGATGGTTTGAAAAAATGTAGGGGGGCGCCAGTTTCGACCTGTCGTGTGGTTGTTCATGCCATTTCTTTGGATCCTTCCTTGGGCTTGTCCGCACGTTGCGCCCCAGGCTCGATTTTGTCTTCAGGCTTGGGCTGGAATCTTTCAAGAGATTTGCGGGCGACTTCGATGATTGCTTTGCGATCCTCATCACTCAATTCTTCAGAGGTCTCCAATCGCTTGAGGATCTCCTTTGGAAGTTCGGCCACCGCCTCGGCAGCGACGTGCTCCGCGTCGGTCATTTTATCCATCGGCACGTGATCAAACAGTTCTGCCGTTAACGCCAGCAAGATGGTGATCTGCTCGGGAACGGACACCGGGGCGAATTCCGGCTGCTTAAGGCAGCTCCGAATTCGGCGTCCGTGCTCGATGGTTTTGAGCGTGTCTTCATCCAGGCGGGCTCCGAACCGGGAAAAGGTTTCGAGTTCTTCAAACTGCGCGTAGGCGAGTTTGAGGTCGCCCGCCACCCCTCGGTAGGCCGGGCGCTGCGCTTTACCGCCAACGCGCGAAACCGATTTTCCGACATCGACCGCAGGAAGTACGCCCAATTCGAACAGCGACGGCGAAAGGTAAATTTGTCCATCCGTGATGGAAATTAAGTTGGTTGGAATGTAGGCGGAAATGTTTTGGGCTTCCGTCTCAATGATGGGCAGGGCAGTGAGGGAGCCGCCTCCGCGTTCCTTGGCCAGATGCGTCGCCCGTTCCAGCAATCGCGAGTGAATATAAAAGATGTCACCAGGAAAGGCCTCCCGACCCGGAGGTCGGCGGAGCAATAGGGACAGCTCACGATAGGCGCGTGCGTGATGTGTAAGATCGTCATAGACGATCAATACGTCTCGGCCCGCCTCCATGAAAGACTCTGCGATACTGGTCGCGGCGTAAGGAGCGATGTAGGCGAGACCTGGAGGGTTGTTCCCCTCGGTCACGACCACGACGGTGTAATCCATGGCTTCCTTTTCACGCAAGGTTGCGACCGCCTTCGCTACAGCAGACGCCCGCTGGCCAATTGCGCAATAGACGCAGACGACATTTTGCCCCCGTTGGTTGAGAATCGTGTCGATGGCTATGGCGGTTTTGCCTGTCTGTCGGTCACCTAAAATCAATTCGCGCTGGCCGCGCCCGATGGGAATAAGCGCATCGATGACCTTAAGACCGGTCTGCAGTGGAACCGTAACGGCCGCACGGTCCATGATCGGTGGGGCGGGACGTTCGATGGGTAGACGATGGCTAGAACCCACCGGGCCTTTGCCGTCAAGGGGCTGGCCGAGCGGGTCGATCACGCGACCCAGCAATTCATCTCCCACGCCCACATCCATAACCCGACCGGTGCGCTGGACTTCATCTCCCGCATGGAGATGCCAGTATTCACCAAGTAGAACCACGCCTATTTCGTCTTCGTCCACATTGAACGCGATGCCGGGTACATTTCCTGGAAACGTCACCAACTCATCAAAGCCCACGCTGGGCAGACCCGACACTTTGGCAATGCCGGTAGCAACACTGATGATGGTGCCCACCTCGCGTGGCTTAAGTTCTAAAGTGAAGGCTTCCCGTATTTTGCTTATTCCAGCAAACGCGCCCTCAAAAATGGTTTGGAGACTTTCAGGTTCCATATTCATGGACTCGTGGTTTCGGACTGAGGTTCGGCCTGGGTTTTCGCTTTTGCTTTAGGTTTTTCTTTCTCTTTCAAAAGTTCGGCGACGCCGTTTTCCAGCGACGTCAGATAATCTTCGATGCTCCACGCTACTTTTTGTCCGTTTGCGATTAGTTCGATTCCCGTGATCAAATCCGGTGCGGTCTCAAACCGGATGCGAATTGCGGCTGAGAACGTTTCGTTGAGCGCGTTCTGTATGGCCGCACGTTGTTTCTCACCCAGATCAAACGCGCTTCGCACGAGTATAGGATCCGGCCCTTTCTTAAGAACCTTGGCGAGAACTTCTTTTACCTCGTCGGTCATCGCTCGCAAGCGGCTGACAAATAACTGTTCAAGACGTTCCTCCAAACTCGCTCCAGCGAGATCCGCCAACACCTTTCGCGCAATGGCAAAGACTTCCTGCTGTGTCTGGCGACGGATGGCTTGGTGTAAATTCCGTTCTTCGTTTCTCAACGTTTGCTGGCGCTTTGAAGCCAAGTCCGAGGCCGTCTTCCGGGCTTCGTCAAGGAGCCTCTGACGTTCGACGTTGGCCTCGTCGGTTGCTTTGCTTAAGCGTGCAGCACGCTGCTTATCAAACTCTTCGTTTTTGTCCTGGAATTCGTCGCGTTCCTTTTGGGCATCGGTCTTTTTTGCATCGGCATCCGCGAGTTCTTTAGCAATCCGTTTCTCTCGCGCGTCGATGGCGTGAAGGATTGGCTTATACAGAAAGCGCTTCATCAACCACACCAGGATGAGAAAGTTGAGGGCTTGTGCTCCGACGGTGAACCAGTCAATCAACATCGGTTTACTTTCCAGCCGCTTGTTCGATGACGTGGTTCCAGAACGGGTTGGCAAAAATAAGAATCATCGAGACGACGAAACAATAGATGGCCGTGGACTCGATCATGGCTAAACCTACGAACAACGTTCGCGTGATGGTGGCGGAAGCGTCGGGCTGTTGGGCCAGGGAACTCAGCGCGTTCGAAACGGCCTTCCCTTCTGACAGAGCAGGTCCCATGGTTCCAAAACCTGTGGTGATGCCGGCCGTGACAATGGAAGCCACAGCAATGATGGTCATGTTATCCATAAAAATCTCCTTTTGGGGTTGTGATTCATGCTCCCATTGCCTCTGGTTCAGGTTTGGGTCTGCGAACTTGTGTGGCGGCCGCGATGTACACGGCAGCTAGAATGCTAAAGATGTAGGCCTGCACCATACCGGTGAGCAGACCGAGCACCGTCATGATGATCGGAAAAACGAATGGGGTGATGGTGAGAAGAATCGCGATAATCATCGCGCCGCTCATCATATTGCCGAACAGGCGAATGGCTAAAGCCAACGTGCGTGAAATTTCGCTGATGATGTTAAACGGCAACATGATGAACGTGGGTTCCATATAAGACTTGAGGTAGCCGCTTAACCCCTGGTCTTCGATGCCAAAGAACGGAACCGCCACAAACACGCAAAGCGCGAGCGCCGCCGTGGTAGAGAGCGATCCGGTCGGCGGCTCATAGCCCGGAATGACCGTGCAGAGACTGGCGACTCCGACAAAAAGAAAGAGTGTGCCCAAAAAACCCAGATATTTGTTCGGCTCACGTAATCCGACGTCTTCAATTTGTTTCTCGATCCCGGTGACGATGATCTCCAGAAGGTTTTGCCAACGGGAACGTTGCAAACCTGTAGAAAGGTTTCGCGTGATCAAGAATGAAGTGATCGTCATTACGAACATCAATCCCCACGTGAATACAATGGTGGCATTGAGTGTGAGAAACCCGTATTCCCAGAAGATGATCTCATCAGGACTAAGGCGCATGGTTGGTCTCCTGCAATGGGGGGGATTGCTGTGCTCTTGACGGCCGGGTCAACCAGGTTATGAGGAGGCGCACCATGACAAAGCCAAGGAGGCCCGCCAACAACCTCTCCCAATGACCCCCGCGCGCTAAAAGAAAGAAAGCAGTTAGAGCGATGCTCATTCGCAACAACAGGCTGCCGAAGAACCAAAGCGCCGACCGTTTAGACGAAACGCCCTTGCGGACGGTCCACCAGAGACCACCGAAGAATATCGCACCCAGCAAAATGCCCGCCATGAGAGCCAGGACTAGGTTCAAAGGTTCATTCATGATGATCCTCTTGTTCTTCTCGCATGGCCTTGTCTTCCTTGGACATCCAATGCCACGCGTTTAGGCAGCCGATCGTGAGCCCTGCCACCAAAAGCGCCAGCGTCCACGAGTGGCTTCCGGCATATCTATGATCCAGCCAAATTCCCAGTGCGGCACCAAGCAGCGTCGGAACCACGACCGACCAACCGATCAGACCCATCATGCCCAAGCCAAACCAGATACCCTGCCCGGGGTTGCGTCGTGCCTTAAGTTTGCGTTCCACCTTTGCGCCGATCTCTCGATGAAACGTGTACGGGTTTTTCTCACTCACGATGAAACTCCGCTAGCCGGCGAATGAAACTGCTTTCCAATTTGGCCAGGACCGTCCGAACGCTTAACTCGTTTTGATTTAGGTCCATGAACTCTTTCTCCACCGCTTCACGCAGTTGGCCTAAATCCGTTCCGCCAATGGCGTTTCGAACGGAGACCTGCACGTCCAAGCCGGTCTTGATCAGGACCCCCTCATCGACCGCCACGTAAACCTCCCCGTTCCCCTTTGTTTCGTACGTCAGAATTCCCGGTGTGAGGGCTGCCACGAAATCGAGTCGGTGGGGTAACAATCCGAACGATCCCTCGGGGGTCTCCGCAACCATGCGCGTTACGCTGGTATTCTCGGCGAAGATTCCGAACGGCAGCAGAATCTTAAGATGCATGAATGTCGGCTTCGGCATGTTTGACCTCCGTTTTAGGTTTTGGCGTGGGTGGGGCTTTTTTCTTTGCTTCATCTACCGCCCCGATCATGTAGAGCGCACTCTCGGGGTAGTCTTTGTATTCATCGTGCAAGATTCGCTCACAGCCTTCCAGCGCGTCTTTAAGACTGACGAGTGTCCCCTTGAGACCGGTGAACGCCTCGGTTGTGAAGAAAGGCTGGGTGAGAAAGCGCTCCAACCGCCGAGCGCGGGCCACAACGTTGCGATCAACCGGCGAAAGTTGCTCCAAGCCGAGCATGGCAATGATGTCCTTGAGATCTGCATACTGTGCGAGCGTTCCCCGGATTTCCTGAGCCAATTGGTAATGGCGCTGCCCGACGATCCCCGGCGTGGTCATCTTAGAACCCGATTGCAACGGATCGATGGCGGGGTAAAGCCCCTCGCTTGCCCGTTTGCGTGAGAGGACGATGGATGCCGAGAGATGCGAGAATGTATGCACGGCCGCCGGATCGGTGAAATCGTCGGCAGGCACGTACACCGCCTGGATTGAGGTGATGGCGCCCGTATCGGTGTTGGCAATGCGCTCCTCCAGCCGTGACAACTCAGTGCCCATGGTGGGTTGATAGCCCAGACGTGACGGCATCTGTCCCATCAAACCGGACACTTCCGAACCGGCTTGAATGAAGCGGAAGATATTGTCGATCAGTAGCAACACATCGCGGTGCTCGTCGTCTCGAAAATATTCGGCCATGGTTAGGGCCGCGTGCCCCACACGGAATCGACTGCCCGGCGGCTCGTTCATCTGACCAAAAACCATCACCATATTAGGCAACACATCCGCTTTCTTCATATCGCGGTAGAGCTCCTCGCCTTCGCGACAACGCTCCCCGATGCCGCAGAAAATGCTAACGCCCTGTTGGTGCCCGATCATGTTGTGGATCATTTCGGTGAGCAGTACCGTCTTACCCACCCCCGCTCCGCCGAAAAGCCCAGCTTTGCCCCCGCGCTCCAGCGGGGAGAGCACATCGATCACCTTAATGCCTGTTTCAAAGATTTCAGATTTGGTGGAACGTCTGGCCAGCGGTGGTGGAGCCCGATGAACAGAACGCCACTCTACATCTGTCGGCGTCGCTTCGCGGTCGATGGCATTGCCAAACACATCGAACATGCGTGAGAGAATTCCCTTGCCCACAGGTGCTTTGAGCGGCCCGCCCGTGTCTTCCACGGCCATGCCTCGAGCCAATCCTTGCGTGGGCGTCAGGGCAATTCCACGCACGCAATGCGCATCGGGTTGCGCCAACACCTCGATCACAATCTTCCCTTCCTGGGCGTGCAACACAGAGTAGATCGGCGGCAAATGGCGATCGAAACGAACATCCACCACACTGCCACGCACCGAGAGAACCACACCTAGATTCTCTGGACTGGAATTGTTGCTCATGCCTTCGGGTTCCATTTCCAGTTTCGAATTTCCGGCATATCTTGGCCGTGCTTATCGATGTACTGCTTATGCTCGACGAGCTTGGCCTGAACCATCCGCTTCAACGCGGCACCCTTGTCACCCAACTTTGGGAGGCGATAGATCACGTCCTGCACCAGATGAAATCGATCCAGATCGTTTAAGACAGTCATGTCAAAGGTCGTGGTGATCGTGCCCTCTTCTTTATATCCGCGAACATGCATGTTTTCGTGGTTGGTACGGCGGTAAGTCATCCGGTGGACCAGCCAGGGGTATCCGTGAAAGGCAAAAATGATGGGCTTGTCTTTGGTGAATAGCGAATCGAACGCATCGTCACTCAGGCCGTGCGGATGTTCAGCGCTGGGCTGCAGCTTCATGAGGTCAACAACGTTGACCACCCGTATTCTCAAGTCGGGCAAATGTTCGCGCAGGATGGAGACGGCGGCCAAGACCTCCAGTGTGGGCGTGTCTCCGCAACAAGCCATGACCACATCTGGATCTTCGCCTTGGTCACTACTCGCCCACGGCCAGATGCCGATGCCCGTAGTGCAGTGCTTGACGGCATCATCCATGTTTAACCATTGAGGCGCTTTGTACTTACTTGCGATCACCACATTGACGTAATGCCGGCTGCGCAGACAATGGTTCCACACGGACAGCAGGCAGTTGGCATCCGGCGGAAGGTACACACGCACAATGGAGGCCTTCTTGTTGACCACGTGATCGATGAAGCCTGGATCTTGATGGGTAAAACCGTTATGCGCTTGCTGCCAGACGTGGGAGGCGAGCAAGTAATTGAGCGAAGCAATTTTTTTTCGCCACGGCAGTTCAGCGGTAACTTTCAGCCACTTGGCGTGTTGGTTAAACATCGAATCGATGATGTGAATGAACGCCTCATAACAATTGAAGATACCGTGTCGACCCGTAAGCAGGTAACCTTCTAGCCAACCTTCACACTGATGCTCACTGAGCATTTCCATGACCCGGCCATCGGAGGCGAGAAATTCATCATTCTCCTGCGTCCGGGCTTCCCACTGTCGGTTGGTCACCTCAAAGACGGAATTCAACCGGTTGGAGAGCGTCTCGTCGGGGCCGAAGATTCGGAAATTGCGTTGTTCTCGATTGAGCTTGATCACGTCTCGCAGAAACTCCCCGAGCACGTGCGTGTCGGCAGCTTGAACGGATCCGGGTGAGGGTACATTCACGGCGTACTTTTGAAATTCAGGCATCTCGAGGTTGCGCAGGAGCAGCCCGCCGTTCGCGTGAGGATTGGCCCCCATCCGCCGGTCGCCTTTGGGTGCCAGCTCGGCCAATTCCGGCAAGAGACGGCCCTCCTTATTAAAGAGTTCCTCTGGTTGGTAGCTTTTCATCCATCGTTCGAGCTGCGCAAGATGATCGGGATGCTGCGCGTTCGCCTGGAGCGGCACCTGGTGCGCTCGGAACGTTCCCTCAATTTGCAAACCATCGACGACTTTCGGTCCTGTCCATCCTTTCGGCGATTTGAGAACGATCATCGGCCAACGTGGACGCGCGGATTTACTATTCTTTCGTGCGGCGCTTTGAATATTTCGAATGCTCTCGACGACTTCTTCCAACGCAGAAGCCATGAGCTCATGCATTTTTTCCGGGTCATCCCCTTCCACAAAGTAGGGCGTCCAGCCGCAACCTCGTAAGAACTGATCCAATTCCTCCCGATCAATGCGGGCCAGCACGGCTGGATTGGCGATCTTATAGCCGTTGAGATGGAGAATCGGGAGGACGACTCCATCGGTGATTGGATTCAAGAATTTGTTGGAGTGCCATGCTGTGGCCAACGGACCGGTTTCCGCTTCGCCGTCCCCAATCACACAGGCGACAACCAATTTCGGATTGTCGAACACGGCCCCAAATGCGTGACTGAGAGAGTATCCCAACTCGCCTCCTTCGTGAATCGACCCTGGACACTCCGGTGAGGAATGGCTGGGAATCCCGCCGGGAAAGGAGAACTGGGTGAACAGTTTCTTTAAGCCCGCTTCGTCTTGGCTGATGTTTGGATAAATCTCGCTGTAGGTGCCTTCGAGATAGGTGTTGGCTACAAGCGCCGGGCCACCGTGACCGGGACCGGAAATGTAGATCATGTCCAGGTCATATTTTTTGATCACCCGGTTGAGATGCACATAGATGAAATTCTGCCCCGGAGTCGTGCCCCAATGTCCGAGGAGCGTGGGCTTTACGTGAGATTGTGTGAGCGGCTCTTTTAGCAGCGGGTTGTCGTATAGATAGATCTGTCCGACAGACAGATAGTTAGCCGCACGCCAGTAGGCGTCCATCTTGTAAAGAAGTTCACGGGAAAGAGTTTCCGTCGTCATAATTGCATCCTTTCTTTTTCGCCAAGGGCGAGCACGCGGCAAACCGTCTTTGCGATCATCTGTTCCTCGTCCGTGCGAATCAGACGCACCGTGGCCGAACTTGCGTTCGCGGAAATCACCTCCTCATTCGCGGCGTTTTGCTTTTCTTCGACTTCAATGCCAAGAAATCCAAGCCCATCACAAATCCGGGCGCGGACGGAAGGTGCATTCTCTCCGATGCCGCCCGCAAACACTAGCGTGTCTAGTCCACTCAATGCGGCCGCGAATCCCCCTATCCATTTTTTGACTTGGTAGCAAAACAACGCGACCGCCTCAGCCGCGCGCACGTCCTGTCTTTCACGGTCGAGCAAGTCACGCATATCGGAACTGGTCTCCGATACTCCGAGCAGTCCAGACTGGGAATTGATCATTTCGTTGAATTCCTTTGCGCTCATGTTTTCGGTGCGCGCGAGATACCCAACCAATCCGGGATCGAGATCGCCTGAGCGGGTGCTCATCGGCACTCCAGCCGTGGGCGTGAAGCCCATACTGGTGTCGATGCATTTTCCTTCACGCACGGCGGCCAGGCTCGCGCCGTTTCCAAGGTGGGCAAGGATCACGCGGCCTTGAGCCGCTTCCGTTCCTGCCAACCGGGCCAGCTCTTCCATGAGAAAGGCATACGACAACCCATGAAACCCATATCGCCGCACTCCCTGAGTTTCGTAGCGGCGCGGGATCGGCAACAGTCGGGCCACGCGGGGTAGATCATGGTGAAAGGCCGTGTCAAAACACGCCACTTGGGGCAGGTCAGGGAATCGGCGACAAAATTCCTCGATTAAATGGATTTCCTCTGGCAGATGCTCCGGATCCAACGGACTTAAGCCGCGCAACTCCTCAATCATTTCCGCCGTAATTCGCCGTGGCTCGCTATACTTGGGACCGCCATGCACCACGCGATGCCCGACTGCGGCCAAGGCATTTCGCCCGCTGCGCTCCCCGATCCAATCCATCAGAATCCCTACCGCCTCCGCGTGATTATTTGCCGCCACTAACCGTGAAACGTTTTCTGCTTGGTTCGCCGCTTTCACGTTTAACGTGGCTTCCGGTAGTCCGATCCGTTCAATTCTGCCCTCCACAATCTGATGGAGTCCGTCGCTGGCATCAAACAGTGCGGACTTGATACTTGACGAGCCGCCATTGAGCGTCAGGATTGGAATCTCGCATTTCATTCGATTTTCTGCGGTGAAGACGCTTCCGAATCGACCCGTTCTTTTTTTGATTCGCGGCCCAGAGCTTCAATTTTGCTCAGGTCTGTATCAAACCCCGCAACCGAAAAGCCTTGGTTGGCCATGTTCCGCAAGAGATCGCGGCCGATGGGGCTCGACCCCAACCCGCTGATCTCGAGGGTTTGTGGTTCCTTTTTTGTCATTGCTTCACCTCCATAACGATTCTCCGCCTTCCGCGTTCCTTGGTAGAAGGACCTTTCAAGAGCACGCTCCTATTCAATTCAACCCTTGGGCTAGATCACGGCTCACCACATTTGAGAATACTTTTGATGTTTACAGGCACCTTCAATCACCGACTATGAGGAAGTGTCGTCATATATCGTCGAAAAACCCGACATATAAGATGCGCCCCGCCCTCTCGGGCGTCTCATGATTCCCCAGGTCTTTCGTATTCTTTCCCTCATGGGGGGATAAAATGTGGTATGGCTCTCGTCGTGCCACGTATAATCTCAACCGGTACCGCGGTTCCTCCCCATGTCTTGCGCCAAAAAGACGCGCAGGACTTCGCCGTTCGAAGGTTTGGCCAGTTCTTCCCGGAAGAAATCGAACAGCTGACTGAAGTTTTCGATCATGCCCTGATTCAGACGCGATACATTTGTATGCCCATGGATTGGTTCGATGAGGAAAAATCTTTTTCCGAAAAGAATGATCTTTATATTCGCATGGCCGTGGAACTTTCAGCCAACGCTTCGCGCGTCGCTCTCGAACGTGCCGGTTGGACACCAAGCCAGGTGACTCACATCATTTTTCTTTCGAGCTCGGGTCTGGCCACCCCCAGTATCGACGCAAGATTGATTGGTTTACTGGGCATGCGACCGGAAACTCGACGCACACCAATTTGGGGCCTAGGTTGTGCCGGTGGGGCGGCGGGGATCTCCCATGCCTATCACGCGGCCTTAGGTGATCCCAAAAGTCGAATCCTTGTCGTGGCGACCGACCTTTGTAGTCTTACGTTTAATTTTCAGGATTTCAGTAAAAGTAACCTGGTGGCTACCGCTTTATTTGGCGATGGAGCGGGGGCAACATGTATCGCCGGAGACGAAGTCGATCAGGCGGGCCTCGAAATCCGGGCCGCGGGGAGTTTTCTCTGGCCAGATTCCCTGGACGTCATGGGTTGGAACATTATGAATGCAGGCATGCAGGTTGTCTTCGCCAAAACCATTCCTGATATTGTTGCCCGAAATTCCCACGAAAACATCGGAAACTTCTTGGAACCGTTTGGTCTCACCATCGAGGATCTTTCCTACTTTGTCGCTCACCCAGGTGGCGTGAAAGTGTTGAAGGCCTACGAGGAAAGCCTTCGGCTTCCCCCTGAAACCCTGAACCTCTCAAGGGAAATCCTCCGAGATTTTGGGAATATGTCATCTTCGACCGTGCTATTTGTGCTCGACCGCTTCCTCGCGAAAGAGAGCTTGAAGTCACCAGCTCACGGTCTCATCACTGCCCTGGGACCGGGCTTTTCGGCCGAGAACATACTCTTTGAAACCTAAAGGTGTTTGAATCAGGGAACGCCCGAATAACGGAAAAATCTGGTGTTTTCTGCACTACAACGTTTCTTTGTTGCAATGTTTTGGATCTAGTTTTTTAGTTCGTTGTAAAATCGACATTTAGATATAGGAATACAAATACGGGTACATTTGGACATGTTGGAAGATTGGTCTTTGGGATGGCCGTTTTTTCAGATAGACCTGGGCGCAATGGGAAAAAAGCATTTTACTCAGCGTCTGAATTGGTTGCGGGCGAGCGTGCTTGGAGCCAATGATGGCATTATTTCTACGGCGAGTTTGATTTTGGGAGTCGCCGTAGCTGGGGAGCCAACCCGAAGTATTTTGATTGCGGGTTCGGCAAGCTTAGTGGCCGGGGCCATTTCTATGGCCGCAGACGAATACGTTTCGGTCAGTTCTCAGGCGGATACCGAGAAAGCAGATCTAGAGAGGGAAAAAGAGGAACTCGACCAGAATCCCGAAGCCGAGAAAAAGGAGTTAACGAATATTTACGTCGAGCGGGGTCTTTCACGCAGTTTGGCCAAACCTGTTGCCGAGCAGTTGATGGAAAAAGACGCTTTAAAAGCGCATGCACGAGAAGAGTTGGGGATCATAGAAATCCATAAAGCCCGTCCGATTCAGGCAGCCCTTGCTTCTGCATCGGCATTTACGTTTGGCGCTTTGCTACCCCTGGCCTTGGCTTATGTGACGCCGGTATCCCAATTGCCGTTGGTGGTTTCTGGCGGCTCTTTACTCTTTCTCGGTTTGCTCGGGGGTCTCGCTGCAAAGTTTGGGGGAGCTCGCATTCTTGTGGGTGTAAGCCGAGTTATGTTTTGGGGAGTATTGGCAATGCTGTTGACATCCTTGATAGGATTTCTTCTAAGAGGCTAAACGCGAAAAAAATGAAAGACTTCGAAGGCTATTTTATCTCGCGATAATTAACGGAAATAGTTTCAACTCGACCTTGATCATGAATAAAACCATTGAGAAAAAAACTAATGAGGCTCACAAAAAGGGCGCCAAATAGAGCCGTCCAAAATCCATGAATTTCAACTCCCGGAACCAGACCCGCGGTAATCCAAAAACAAAAAGCGTTAAGGACAAGCAAAAAGAAGCCCAAGGTAAAAAACGTTAAGGGCAGTGTTAGTAAAACCAGAATGGGGCGTACGAGGCCGTTAATGACACCTAAAAACAAGCCCGCCAGAAGCGCGGAAAAAATATTGTTGACTTCGATGCCAGAAAAGAGAGCGCCTACCGCCATGATAGCCACGGCATTAACGAAGATTCGAAGAAAAATTCCCATGCCTGGGTTTTAGCGGAGTTGATTTTAATTTGAAAGTGAAAAAATTCCGGGCCTACTTTTACTCTAAAAGGTCAACTATTCAATATGGCATCTATTCTGAATCATCGTTGGTTTTTTTAGGCTTCCCAAAGGCCCATTTTTCTTTTCTGACTTGATACGTTCACGGGAACCGTTTTAGCTATTCTATCCGTCTTGTCCACCAATGGACTTTAGCCTTTTAAAAAACGACATGAACCAGTGCAGTAGTCGGGTAGATTCCGACCGTCCTTCCCAGAACCGTCGAAGGCCGCTGATAATGCGGAGAAATAAGTGCTACAGGGTACTAGACCCTCATGGTAAAGAGGCGTTATGAATCAAGCAATGGATCTGACCTGTATCAACACCATTCGAACACTTTCTATGGATGGAGTTCAGGCGGCCAACTCGGGGCATCCCGGAACGCCCATGTCGATGGCGCCTGTGGCTTACACGCTTTGGCAAGAATTTCTCCGATTTGATCCTGAGCATGCCCAGTGGTTCAATCGCGATCGTTTCGTCCTGTCGATCGGTCATGCTTCCATGCTCCTTTATTCTCTTTTGCATTTAGCCAACGTACGAGACGCCGATGGGAAGCAACCTTCGATTTCGCTGGACGACATTCGTGGGTTTCGACAACTCGAAAGCCGTTGTGCGGGACATCCCGAGTACGAATTGGCTCCCGGCATCGAGATGACTACTGGTCCCTTGGGACAGGGGGTAGCCACCAGCATTGGAATGGCGATGGCCGGACGGTGGCTGGCGGCTCGATTCAACCGCCCCGACCTTCAGCTTTTTGACTACGACGTATATGCACTCTGTGGAGATGGAGACATGATGGAGGGCATCTCCTCCGAAGCCGCTTCTCTGGCCGGGCATTTGAAGCTCTCCAACCTCTGTTGGATTTACGACCAGAATCAAATCACGATTGAAGGGAGAACGAACCTTACGTTCAGTGAAGATGTTTCGGCTCGTTTCTCCGCATACGGCTGGGATGTGGAAGAAGTTTCCGACGCCAACGACCTGAAAGCGCTCTCCGGGGCTTTTTCCCGATTTCGAGAGGGGACCGGCCGACCGCTTCTCATCGTGGTCAATAGTAGAATCGGGTTTGGTGCACCCAATAAAGAAGATACTTCCTCGGCGCATGGCGAACCGCTGGGAGAAGAGGAGATTCGGGCGACCAAGCGAGGGTACGGATGGCCAGAGGATGCTACGTTTCTTGTTCCCGAAGGGGTGCGGGAGCATTTTCAAAATCATTTAGGAAAGCGAGGAAGGGAGCTCTTTTCTGCGTGGCAAACAACGTTTGCGCGATACCAAGCTGCATATCCCGATCTGGCAGAAGAGTTAAAGACGATGGAGAACAGACAGCTTCCTGCGGGATGGGATCAGGATTTTCCTGTCTTTCCGCCGGACCCGAAAGGGATGGCGGGAAGAGTTGCATCGGGAAAAGTTCTTAATACGCTGGCGCAAAATATTCCCTGGCTGTTTGGTGGCTCGGCAGATCTTTCGCCATCTACAAAAACCCGTTTGACCTTTGAAGGGGCGGGAGATTTTCAAAACGGAAGTTACCTTGGGCGCAATTTTCATTTTGGGATTCGTGAACATGCGATGGGTGCGATCCTCAACGGACTTTCGCTCTGCAAGGTTCGACCGTTTGGTTCGGGATTTCTCATTTTCAGCGATTATGCCCGGCCGGCGATTCGTTTGAGCGCACTGATGGAACTTCCAACGATTCATGTTTTCACGCACGATTCGATCGGCGTGGGAGAAGACGGGCCGACGCATCAACCAGTGGAGCAACTGGCTTCTCTCCGTGCGGTGCCAGGGCTGATCGTTTTGCGACCGGCCGATGCCAATGAAGTTGTGGAAGCGTGGCGCATGATTTTGGAACTTCGCTCGGAACCGGTCGCACTGATTCTGTCGCGCCAAAATCTGCCTACGTTAGATCGGAACCGGTATCGGCCGGCATCGGATCTAAAAAAAGGTGGATATGTTCTGGCCGATTCAGAAAAGGGGGAGCCAGAGGTGCTTTTATTGGCAACCGGCAGCAGCGTCTCTCTTGCAGTCGAGGCGTTCGAGCGGTTGTCGACCGAAGGGGTTCGTGCTCGCGTGGTGAGCCTCCCCTCTTGGGAACTTTTTGAACAACAGAGCGCAGCCTATCGAGATCAGGTTCTTCCGCCCGCCGTTACGGCCCGCGTTGCGATTGAAGAGGGGGTGACGATGGGGTGGGAGAAATATGTTGGGTCGAAGGGTAAGATATTGGGGATGAACTCGTTTGGGGCTTCGGCTCCAGCAAATGATTTGATGAAGAAGTTTGGATTTACGGTGGACCATCTTATAACGGCCGTTCGGGAGCAGTTGATTGACGTAAAATGATTCGAGTTTTTCCAACCCTTGAAGAGCTTGCTCAAGACGCTGCGAAGCTTATCTGCCAAGTCGCAGGAGAACGGATTCAAAAGTCGGGGCGTTGCACGATCGCGCTTTCAGGAGGGCAAACCCCCAAAACGCTCTACAATTTCTTGGCATCAGATCTTTATCGGGACCGAATTAATTGGTCTCAAGTTGAAATCTTTTTTAGCGATGAACGAAGCGTACCGCCAGATCATGCCGATTCAAACTACCGAATGGCGTGGGAGTTGATGCTGTCGAGACTCCCAATGGCTAAAGGGCAAATTCATCGAATGAAAGCTGAACAAACTGATCTGAGTGCGGCCGCAGCGGACTACCAAGTTGAGATTGCGAATCGGTTTGGAATTTCCCCAGAAGGTCCGCCTCCCTCTTTGGATATCATTATATTGGGAATGGGGGGCGACGGACATACGGCCTCTCTTTTCCCGGGAACAGAAGTTCTTCAAGAGAACCAAAAGTGGGTAAGCGTTGGGCAGGGAGGGAGCCCAAAGAGTGGGCGAATGACCTTGACCGTTCCACTTCTGAATGCGGCCAAGCAGATTTTGTTTTTGGTTTCCGGAAGCGAAAAAGAATCAGCACTCAAGTCTGTTTTGGCAGAAGAGGGAGATCCCTTCCGTTACCCGGCCAGGTTGATTCGGCCGAACTCCGGAGAGTTAATTTGGTTTGTGGATGTGAAAGCGATGGATGAGGACTCGCAAGGGAGAGAAAAATGACCGAAGAGAAGCGTGCGCAATTCGACGTTGAAACGAAAAAAATCAACGGTTCCCCGATATTGAAAGAAAAAGGCGTCGAACCGTGTGTCATCGTCATTTTTGGTGCCACTGGGGACTTGACCGCCCGAAAACTGATTCCGGCAATTTACAACTTGAACCTCAATGGCTCGTTGCCCGATGCAACCACGGTCGTTGGCGTGGGACGTCGGCCGAAGAGTTCAGCTGAGTTCCGGCAACATCTTCGAGAGGCCACCGAGGAATTTTCACGTCGAAAGCCGGTGGAAAAAAAGGCTTGGGATGCTTTGGCGGCGAACGTGGAGTATGTCTCAGGAGAGTATGACGACCCAAAAACGTTTCAGAAACTGAAATCCCAACTGGCCGAGATCGATCGATCGCGTGGTACGCAAGGAAATCGGCTCTATTATATGGCAACCCCTCCGGAGCTGTTTCCCATCCTTCTTACGAGTTTGGTGAAGGCTGGACTGATTTACCCTGCCGGAGAGGAGCCTTGGTCTCGCGTGATCATCGAAAAGCCGTTTGGAAAAGATCTCAACTCCGCGCGAGAGCTAAACCAACTTGTGGCCAAATCAATTGATGAGTCACAGACGTTTCGAATCGATCACTACTTAGGAAAAGAGACCGTTCAAAACATTTTGGTCTTTCGTTTTGGGAACTCCATTTTCGAACACCTCTGGAATCGAAAGTATATCGATCATGTCCAGATTACCGCCGCGGAAACGATCGGCGTGGGGCATCGTGGATCGTTTTACGATGCGACCGGAGTGATTCGGGATGTGGTTCAGAACCACCTTCTGCAGATTTTGGGACTGGTCGCCATGGAAGCTCCTGCTTCATTTTCGCCCGAGGACATCCGAGAGGAGAAGGCACAACTCTTTCGCTCGATTCGTCCGATTGTAGGGGAAGAAGCACGAGAGCAGGTCGTTTTGGGGCAGTATCAGGGGTATGGCAAGGAAGAAGGGGTTTCCGACGACTCGCGGACGCCAACGTTTGCTGGGATGAAAGTTATGGTGGACAACTGGCGCTGGCAAGGGGTTCCTTTTTATCTCCGCGCAGGAAAGAAATTGAGCCAACGTGTAACCGAGGTGTCAGTTCAATTTCAGTCCGTTCCGCTCTGTCTGTTTGGTCAGGAAGAGGCCTGTCAGGTGCTGGAGCCGAATGTCTTGACGATGCGAATTCAACCCGACGAGGGAATTTCCATGCGTTTTGTGTCGAAGGTTCCTGGGGAGCATCTCGCGGTGGGAAATGTTTTCATGAACATGAACTACGCAGAGGCCTTTGGCAAACCTCTTTCAGACGCCTATGAACGTCTTCTCTTAGATTGCATTCGGGGGGACGCCACCCTTTTTGCTCGGCGAGACAGCGTAGAAACCAGTTGGAAATTCATCACCCCGATTTTGGAAGCTTGGGAAAATGAAACGAAATCATTTCTGCCATGCTATGAGCCGGGGAGTGAGGGACCCAAGGAAGCAAACCTGCTTCTTTCGCGTGATGGGCGCCGATGGCGAACGCTCGCGTAAGAGAAAAAACTTACGTGTCGAGACCCTAATTTTGCTCAGCATGTCCTCCAAATTCAAAGCGCATCGCGGAGAGCAGTCTATTTTGAAACTCTGATTCTCCGCGGGAATCAAAACGACTAAAGAGCGCGGCGGCCAAAACATGGAGAGGAACTCCTGCTTGAATCCCTGCTTCCAGCGTCCAACGCCCTTCGCCGGAGTCGCTCACCTTTGGGGAATGCTCTTTGAGCGTGGAACTCTGATTGAATGCAGAAGCGGTCAAATCCAGAAGCCATGAGCTGATCACGCTCCCCCGACGCCAGACTTCTGCTACATTCGTCAGGTCGAAGTCGTACCCAAACTTGTCCCCTTTATGAAGGAGGTTAAATCCTTCGGCGTACGCCGCCATCAAACCGTATTCGATTCCGTTATGGACCATTTTCACAAAGTGCCCAGCCCCGTGAGGTCCGCAGTGCAAATATCCGAGTTCGGCTGTTCTAGGCCCACTCTTTTTCTCCGCTGTTTTCGGAATCGTCCCTTCACCTGGAGCCAGGGCTTGAAAGATCGGATCTAGATGGGAAACGGGTTCTTTCTCACCGCCAATCATCAGGCAGTAGCCACGTTTGAGTCCCCAGACTCCTCCACTCGTACCGACATCGATATAGTGAATTCCCTGGGAGGCTAGTTTTTTGGCTCGTATGATGTCGTTTCGAAAATCGCTGTTTCCACCGTCGATAACAATATCGCCGGATGCGCAAAGAGGAGTCAGTTCTTCAAGTGCGTTGTCTACGACACCCGCGGGAACCATCAACCAGATGGATCTAGGGGAAGATAGATTCTTCGTGAGTTCTGGAAGGGAAGAGACTGTTGATATTCCTTCTTTTTTCATGGAAGCCAACGCCTCTTCCGAGCGGTCGTACACGACACAAGAGTGACCCGCAGCCTGGAGCCTTCGGACCATGTTGCTCCCCATTTTTCCTAAACCGATCATCCCAATTTCCATAGCATTCCCTTTCTTTCGAAAAAGACATCTTGACCCTTTGACCTTCATCTTTCAAGGCCGAACGCGGTGAAGAAAGTGTGGCGGAGAAAGCCTCTTCACCCCTCATTTGTCCGAGACCCCCGGTCCTCTGCGGCCCCCGATTTCACTTCCTACCCTCAAAATCGTCGCAACCATTCCAATAGAGCAGAGACGCGACTGGATTCATCTCCGGAAGCTGTGTGAAGTAAGGACGTTAAATACCAGCCATATCCCAATCGTTTTCGAATTCCGGCTTCCTGACCCTCATGGCCCGATCCCACAACCAAGGAAGTCCCCTCAGTGAGTTTCACGCTAGCGGAAACTTTTCCGGTTTCCGGGTTGTAACCCACCCGTTGGATGGGGGTCGATGCGAAAAGATAAAGAGAAGCTAAGGTAACGGCTCGATCAGCCATCGCAGCGCTCAACTTTCCCACGGATCCAGAGTCGGTCGAGTCCAAGCTGGAAAGAGGTTCTCCATAGATCAGGACCGAAAGAATCTCATTTTCCGGTAAGGGAGGAACGGACTCCATATGAACGGTCGGTTTCGCTAGGGTTCCTTTCAATTTGATCAAGATCTTGTAGTCCACATAGTGAACGGAAACTAATCCATCAATTGGACTGTCATCGATAGGTTCTTTGAACTCGACTTTGAATGAATCAACGCGCGCATCCCTTCGAAACAAATCCAAAGGGGTTGAGCCAACATTCACCCAACCTTCAAGCTCCTCCGAGGGTTTCAAGCGAACATCCAATGAAATCGGTAAGGGTTCTTTCGTATACTTGCTTAAGATTTCGATGCCATTCTCTGCTTTGGTTTTCAAAGATATATCGTTGGCTATGGAAAATGATTTTTCGTCTATGACCTTGGTCTCTTCTGTGAGGGGCTCTCTCCGCACGAATCGACCATCCAGGGCAAACCGCGGAATTGGATAGGGGTTCATCGGAGGTAGCGCGATGCGAATCTTTTTAATGTCGACGTTCACAATATTTTGAAGTGATTCCGGTTTCCCATGGTTTAGTTTGAGTTCACTTGTTCCCCGCGTGGTAAATTGAAGCGACTGCAATTCCGATTTCAAATTCGATTCAATCGAGAGTGAGATCTTTAGGATGTCTCCCCCGAAAGGTAGGATTGGCTTAATTTTCAGAAAGATTCGGCCGTCTAACATTCTCAAAGGCGCAGGGACGCCATAGTCTCCGTTTCCCAAAGCGGACACGAGAAATTGAAAGTGTTTTATGTCCAAGTGAAGGTCACCGTTTAAACCCACCTGCATGGCTTCAAGCTCATTCACTCGACCCTTGGTCGTAGCATCGAGCACGCCATAGAACGTCATCCAGGAATTTTCGATTCGATCGATGCTGGCATGAAAACTCGTCTTCCAAAACTGGGACGGCTGCGGAAGAATTCCTTGGTGCTCGATGCGAGAGGTTACCTTGGCATGAAGAGTTTTCGGTAATTCGAGGTTTAGATCTTGATGGCGTTGCATCGCCGACTCACCGAAGTCGATCTGAAGGGGACAGTTGATCGTTGTCAAATCATTCAGGAGCTGCGCGTGACAATTTTTGATCTGAACTTCTTGAATATCCGCGAGGGTCGGATGAGCCGTGGCGGAGAAATCAGCACTAATCCGTTTCTTTTCGGCTACAACATCGGCTTGGAGATGTAGGTCGCCCTGACTTGTCTGCGTATCGGCCGTAAGGGCGATTTTCGCCTGTTTTTGATCTGAAGGAATGGATGCATTCAAATGGATCTTTCCCGAAGCTGTCCCAGGAAGGTCGAAGCGAAGACGAAGATTCGCTTGGACATCGCCCGATTGAAAGTGACTTTTGGATTCCAAGGTTCCCGAAAGGGCAAAGGTTCTTTGGCTTTGCTGATCCTTCAATTCTCCCAAAATTTCAATGTCACCCAATTTCTTTTTGACCGGCTTCATGTCGATTCGGAGATGTCCCTTTAGATCTCCCGCTTTCGGATCCACCCAGACGAGATCAGGAATATCGATCGTGGCCGATTTAAACACAGTCTTTGAGAAGATTTCGGGCAATTTCGCGAGCGAGAGATCGATCTCTCGAATGGGGTCGCCTGGTGCTTTCGAATCCGATTTCTTCTTGGAAGACGGTGAGGAACCGTCCAGAATGACATGTCCCCCCGTCATGTGGATGGGACCCAAGACGGATATTTCCGGAAGACCAAATTTCGCCGACCATTGAATCTTCGTCGAAATGGATTTGAAGCATGCCTTTTTAAGCGTTTCTTGGGTCTCGACGCATGTGTCTTCCGCCGAAAAAGACCAATTTTGTGTCAGGATCCCCTCGCCTGTTTTCTGGCTTTCAAAATTCTTCCACGAAAGCTGAATCCCTTTCGCACTTAAGTAATCCTTTAGAGCATCCGCAGCCTTATCGCCAAGGTAATCCAGGAGTCCGGCCGATGCACTGGACGGGATGCAAACAAAGAGGAAGAAACTAAGAGCCTTCAGAGTTCTGAATCGATGAGGGCGCATCAAAACTCCTCTCCGAAGCTAACGTAAAACTGATGACCCGTAAGCCGCTCGTTCGCGGGGTCATTATTGTTAAGCAAAAGTCCGCGTGCATAGGTTCCTCGCAAAACGCCGATGGGAGATTCCCATCGGAGTCCCACACCTGGGTTCCAATAGATGGTTTTCTTGAGTGAAAATGAGCGATCCCCCGTGGCTCCGAAATCAGCGAATACAAAGGGCTGAATATTAAATGGAAGCACCTCTACAAATCGCGACTCAAGTCCAACATAGGCCGTCGATAGAGCACCTGTGCGATCTGGATTGACTTCCAAGGGGATGTCGTTGCGCGAGAAACCTCGTAAATCCTCCGAGCCTCCCAAGTAATGAACAAACTGAGGAGGAAGGCGAAGAAATTGAGGATCGTTTCGGTCCGCAACCGTGGTTCGAAAAGCGTAGCGTGTTCCAAAAACCAGAAAGGGAGGACTTAGGTTGGCGACATTCCAAAGGTGTTCGCCGCTAAATGAGAGGCGCTGTGCCGTAACGTCGGAGAAAACATCTCTTCGATTTAGATTTACGCTCGCTTCAAAAGAATACCCGGAGCGAGGCGCCGTGCTGAAAAACTCAAAATCGTGTGACATGAGACTGGCCCTCACGATGCCCGACAAAAATCTCGTGTCGCCTTTTTGTGCCCCTTCAAAAGTTCGTGTCCAACTCCACTCGGGAATGACCCCAAGGGTTCCATGTCCCCAAACGTTATCCCAGGTGACATATGGGCCCATTCCCGCACGCGTTGTAATTGTATAAAACTGATCCTCCTGCTCGCGCGAAAACGAAACTTCCGGCCTTAGATAAAGCCTGGAGGGTGTGTGAAGAAAATACCAATCGAATCCAGTCGTAATCGTCTGTTCTAAGAAAGAAGCATACAAATCAATCTCAAACGTCGATCCCAAGTTATTGAGACGATGAACCGTAAAGTTGGCACGGGAGAGGACCAAACCTTCCGTATCTGCACCGACGCCAATTCTGAAGACGCGGGGCTCGCCTGCGATAATTTCTTCTCGAATGTCCAGATCATCATTCGAAGCGCAGTTTGGAATCAGGTGGGCTGTTTGAACAATGCCGTCCTCTTCCATTCTTCGCGTGGAAAGTTGATTGAGCATTCCATTATAAGGATCACCCTTCCGAAAGGCGTAATACCGATCCAAGACACCCAGTTTGAGGTCATCCAGTTTTTTGCGATTCACCTCAGGATAGACATAGGTCTCCCCTTCGTGAATATGCAAATGGACATCTCCGGAAGGGATAAAAGCCTGTGTCGAAATTTTTGCACAGGGGTGAGCCTTTTTTGAAGCTCAAACGGCGCCCACGTTTCGAGCTGATCTAAGTAGGAAGGGGTGAGTGGTTCGCCGGTCAGAAACCGACGCTTGTCTAGATTTGGGTAGGAAACCTTGGGATCCTTTTTAATGACAGACCGGACGATGGTCCGTGGGCCGGGTAGGATAATGAGATTTTCGCTTTCGATCTGGAACGTGGGCTCGTGGTAGGCACGTTCTTGAAGAAAGGGCGTGATGAAGAGTTTGACTTGGTTGAACGGAATCTCGGCCCAGCTCTTCGATTTTGGGAAACCACAAATCATTCCCCGCTCATTTTCAGAAAAGCGAATGGACGCATCCCCTCGGATAAAAACCCGATCGCAGAGCTTTTGATCTTTGGGAGCCTTGGCTGAGGCCGCAAAGCCAGAGGAAGCCCAGGCCAACGAAATGGCTAGGAGAACAAGGATATTCCGGCTCAAATACACGGCCCCTACTTACCCAATCTCCCTGCCATTTGGAAGAGCCAACGCGGGAGGAGCGAACCACGGGGCCTCCTTATAGGAAAAACCTTTCTGTAATGCCTGAAAAAAAGAGAATCTGATGGCCCTTTCTGTAGTTCAGGTGACAGCTATTTCCCCTGATCATTTACAGAACGAAGTTCCATCCCTTCGAACATTTTTACGGTTTTCCTCCTCACAGCCTTGATGATCCAGACAATGCGGGGCACCACAATATGTCGCTTTTTTCGACGATGCACGCTCAAACTTCCTTATAGTCGTTTGGTGGTCGTGGAGGTACACGCTAGGGGAGATATGTTGGTTGGTGAACCGGTTGTGCGCCAAGAATAGTGAGCGCAATCCGTCGTCTTTTCATCACGACCATTCAAGCACCGAACTCCATGTGGGGTGAGAACTGTATCAATGAGGAAAACATCATGAACAAACATCCCCAGCACAAAAGACTCGGGCTCCTTTTAACCTTTTGTTTTTTAATCTCAATGTTAGGTGCATGCGCACGCACCATGAGCTCAACAAACAAACAGCAACTGCGCTTCAGAAATCTTCCTGCTCGCTCGCCTTCCTCCTTCGTGAAATCCCCCGCCTTCTCAAGCTGATCTGCCGACGCATCGACAGCCAGGTGAAGCCATTCCATTGACTTCTCTCTGCCCGTCATAAGTTGTTCCTTGGTCTTTGAGGCCAACTTTTCAAAGTTGGAAATTTCGCGGTCTTCATTCATGGGGTCTCCTCTTTCCTGTCACGCTTTGTGCCTGAGCTTGTAAGTTTAGTGGGCGGCACCCTCGGCCTTGGCCCATCCACACATCCGTTTGCATAGTTCATCCTAAAGGGGAATATTCCTTATAAGCCTGTTCCTCGATCCAGTACCCTTGATACCGGTAATGTCGATAGAGCCCGGTCTCATACTCCCGAGTCGGAAGAGTCTTTTCCAACCATTCCGGTGACTGCTTGACGGTTTCGCGGGGTAAGTTCACGAAGACTTTCGACTCGTTCCAACTCACGCGCTCGATCCACTTCGGCGAAACCAGAACCTTTTTTCCTGTCCACCAGGCTCCGGTGTCGATAATCAAGTAACGAATCGCCCACGTCTCGTCGTCCACGATAAAATCCTCCACGTGGCCAATCTCCCCGTCTTTGGCTTGGATGTGATAACCGGTCACTTTTTGAGTACTGCGCAAATGAGCGTCCCACGGTTTTTCCCCTGGCGTGGACATTCTCCGTTTTTCAGGATCCCGAACCGGATGAGGGTGGGAGCCCCACATATGCGGACCGCCCCAATACATTGGCAACCCATAATACCCATAGTACGTATTCTCGAATTGCCTGGAGACGGGCTTGTCCGTGTCCAAGGATGGACTTTCTTCGATCTGTTTTTGGGTCAAGTCGACCGTGATTTGTTCAGCTTCGCTATCAATGGCCACCATCGAATACGGAGAAATCAGAACTTGCCTCCCCGTCAGCCAGTTTCCGGTATCGGCGACCAGATAACGAATGGCCCAGTGTCGGTCGTCGAAGTAGAATTCTTTGACCTTACCGATCTCCCCGTCCCGGCTGTTTAGTGTGTAACCTCTTAGTAGTTTTGCTTTGCTTAACATTGGTTCTCCTTTGGAAGGTTGTTATGTTTTTACTTGTGAAGCGTGGCCTAACGAATGAACGCGCTGAAACGCGCTTCCATCTTTCTTCGGGTGGGTTCCCAAAAGCAGGAGATAAACCGCTCGTTGGGGCGTTCTCGTCATCGCTGCCATAGAATTCGCCCTTCTTCCAGTGGGATCGCAACGCCCTTGCTGTGGGGAATCACGCGCACTGTATAGTCGGTTGAAGGTCGAGCCGCGGATACAGACATGCGGTATACGTGGCTGCCCGAAGTGTCGGCCTGTTGACGAACGTGGTCCATCTCATGGCGTACGGGGGGAGCACCCATGTCACCGTCGGCATAGAGCTCTACCCGCACCGCATTGGGGTCGAGATCATGAAGATCAATTTGGACCTCAAAAACGTGTTGTTCCTTGTGAGTCTCAACCTTCACTTCGCGAAACTGCAGCGCACTCCATTTCTGTTCTAGATTGTGCTGCCAATCGAGCATTTGCCTGCCGATTTGTCCGTTCTCGGCCATACGCAAACGGTAGGCGGCAGCGGCTGGCAGATAGTATCGATCCGTGTATTCGCGCACGGTGCGGTCCGCAGAAAAGCGCGGAGTCAACTGAGCCATGCTTTCCCGCATGCGTTTCATCCATGCGATGGGAATGCCATTCTTGTCTCGGGAATAGAATTCGGGAATCACTTCATGTTCGAGCAGGTCATAGAGCGCGGCCGCTTCGGCCGCATCCCATTCGGGATCGTCGCCATGCTCTTGGCCGTCCCCCAACGCCCAACCCACTTCTGGTGTGTAGGCTTCTGCCCACCAACCGTCCAATTCCGAGAGGTTGAGGCCTCCGTTGACGAGTACCTTCATTCCGCTTGTTCCGCTCGCCTCCCAGGGTCTTCGTGGTGTGTTGATCCAAACGTCCACTCCCCGCACCAGTTGCTCCGTCAACCGCATGTCATAGTCGTTCAGAAAGGCGATATGGGGTCGGACCTCCGGGCGGCGAATGAACTGAATCCATGCTTGGATCAACGCTTGCCCCGGCCGGTCCTCCGGATGAGCTTTGCCGGCGATCATGAGTTGCACCGGACGATCGGGATTTGCCAAGATACGCAGCAAACGCGCCGGATCGTGCAGCAGTAAGTTGGGTCTCTTGTAGCTTGCAAAGCGGCGGGCAAAGCCCAGGGTTAGAGCTTGGGGATTGAACAAATTTTTCGCCAGATCAATCTCCTCGGAAGACGCGCCGCAAGAGGTGAGCTGCCGTGACAATCGTTGGCGGGCGTATGTAACCAGAGACTTGCTGGCGGCGACACGAAACTGCCAGAGTCTGGTGTCGGAAACCTGCCGAATGTCCTGTTCCAAAGTTTCATTCGTCCCCAGCCAGCGGTCCTTGCCGGCGGCTTCCGTCCAAAGATCGTCAGCGGGAGCCGAATCCCAGGTCGGCATGTGGACACCATTGGTCACATGCCCGATAGGAATCTCTTCCTTGGGCCAGTGAGGAAAGAGCGGTTCGAAAATATGTCGGCTTACTTGGCCGTGCAAACGACTCACGCCGTTGACCGCACCGCTGCCGCGCACGGCAAGATAGGCCATGTTGAAACTCTCCGATGAGTCATTCGGGTTCTGCCGTCCCAGGGCCAGCAAATCATGAATGGTGATGCCAAGCTTTTCTTGAGCGTAGCGACCCAGGTATTGCTCAATCAGAGCCGGAGCGAAAAGGTCAAAACCCGCCTTTACCGCCGTGTGGGTTGTGAAAAGATTTCCCGCTCGGGTGACAGCCAGCGCAACATCAAAGGCCTGCTGCGCTTCTTCCATAAAACTCCGAGCCCTTTCCAACACGGCAAAGGCCGCATGACCTTCGTTTAAATGACAGACTTCCGGTTGGATGCCCAACGCACGCAGCAGTCGCCATCCGCCGATCCCGAGGAGCAGTTCCTGCTTGAGACGCAGCTCCGACCCTCCGCCATAAAGTTCGCTGGTAATTCCTCGATGAGTAGGAAAGTTCGCCGCGTCGTTGCTGTCCAGGAGGTAAAGCTTCACCCGACCCACCTGTACCTGCCAGGCACGAAGCCAGACCGCGTAACCGGGCAGGTCGATTTTAAGTCGCAACCATTCGCCATTCGCCTGCCGCAACGGTGTGATTGGTAACTGTCCAGGGTCGTTATAGGGATAGAGCGCCTGTTGCGCTCCGTTCTTGTCGATGACCTGGCGAAAATAACCTTGCTGGTAGAGAAGTCCCACGCCGACCACCGGCACACCCAAATCGCCGGCAGCTTTGAGCTGATCGCCGGCTACGTTGCCCAACCCTCCCGAGTAGATGGGTAAAGCTTCACTCAACATGAACTCCATACTGAAATAGGCGACACAGGTGAGGGGACTCCGGGAATGCTTTCGTTGAAACCACGCGGGCGCCTCCACGGCCTTCCGCCGGTTCTGCACCAGGTCATCAACTTTTTTATGAAAAACGGGATCAGCCATGACACGCTCAATCCGTTCGCGCGAGACCGTTTGAAGAACGACCCAGGGGTTATGCGTGATTTCCCATAACTCGGAATCAAGTTCTCGCCACACATGATCGGTGGCATGATTCCATGTGGAGCGCATGTCCAAAGCCAGCTCGGCCAGGGAGTCGAACCCCTCAATCTCCGTGGGAAGAACATTATATAGAGGATGGTCGGCACGGGTCTGTTTGTTCACGATTTCTCCCTTACGAATGTCTTGGACTCAATACTCTCCAGGGCATGACTGACGACAGTCTGAGCTTCCGCCACGATGCGACGAAGATGATCGGCACCCAGAAAGCTCTCCGCATAGATCTTGTAGATGTCTTCTGTCCCGGACGGACGGGCCGCAAACCATCCGTTTTCGGTCATGACTTTGAGCCCGCCGATCGGAGCGTCGTTTCCAGGTGCGCGGGTGAAACACGCTTGAATCTTTTCACCGGCTAAGTCGGTGAGCTTCACCTGATCCGGCGAGAGATTCTTCAACAACTCCTTTTGTCCTGGCGTGGCTGGCGCTTCGACGCGGTCATAAAACGGCTCCCCGAACTCGTGCGTGAGTTCGCGATACAGTTGACCGGGGTCTCGATCCATCCGCGCCGTGATTTCGCCGGCGAGCAAGGCCGGGACGATTCCGTCTTTGTCGGTGGTCCAGACACTGCCGTCCATACGCAGGAAAGAGGCTCCCGCACTCTCTTCGCCTCCGAAGCCAAGCGAGCCATCGAGTAAACCGTCGACAAACCACTTAAACCCGACCGGCGTCTCATAGAGTTTTCGACCCACCTTGGCGGTGACACGATCGATCATCTGGCTGCTCACCAACGTCTTGCCCACGGCAGCCTCCCTGGACCAGTTAGGTCGGTGTTGAAAGAGATAGAAGATGGCCACCGAAAGGTAGTGATTGGGAGGAAGTAGTCCGGTGCTAGGGGTGACAATGCCGTGCCGATCGTGGTCGGTATCGCAAGCAAAGCCGATGTCGAAACGGTCCTTCAGTTCGATGAATTTTTGCATGGCGTAGGGTGATGATGGATCCATGCGGATCTGGCCGTCCCAATCCACCGTCATAAAACGGAACGTCGGGTCGACGGTCTCGTTCACGATCGTGAGGTTCAACCCGTAGCGTTCGGCAATCGGTTCCCAGTAGTGGATCCCGGCGCCGCCGAGTGGATCGACCCCCAGGTTGCTCTTCGCGGCGCGAATGATGCCCATGTCAATTACATTTCCAAGGTCGTTGACATAGGCATTGAGATAATCGTGCCGGTGCGTCGTAGGGGCGCGGAGGGCTCTTTCGTAGGGAATTCTCTTCAAGCCCGGAAGGTCATTTTCAAGAAACTCGTTGGCCTTGGTTTCAATCCACCCGGTGATGCCCGATTCTGCCGGCCCGCCGTTGGGGGGATTGTATTTGAACCCGCCGTCATGGGGCGGGTTGTGTGACGGCGTGATGACAATCCCGTCGGCAAAGCCCGACGTGCGTCGGCGATTGTACGTGAGAATCGCGTGGGAAATGACAGGCGTTGGCGTGTATTCATCTCCCTTCGCGAGCATGACTTCCACGCCGTTTGCCGCCAGAACCTCGAGCGCGGTGGCCAGAGCCGGCACGGAAAGAGCATGCGTGTCCATGCCGAGAAACAGTGGGCCACCAATATTCTTCTGCTTCCGGTAGAGGCAAATGGCCTGACTGATGGCCAGGACATGTTGTTCGTTGAAGGCCTTTTCAAACGCGCAACCGCGGTGGCCCGAGGTGCCGAAGGCCACCCGTTGTTCGGGGACGAAGGGATTCGGTACTTCCGTATAATAAGCCGTAACCAGTTTCGGTACGTCTACCAGCATCGATGCTTCGGCCGACTTTCCTGCATAGGGGCTTACGGTCATACTTGTTCCTTGGGAGCCGTGCGATGGAGCAATGCCTCTCGTTCGAAATGAACAAGATCACCGATGTGCTCAATCGAAATATCAGCGCGCGGAAATGTGGTCACCACCTTGCGGTCGAGAGCATAATGTCCCTGGCGGGGCCAAACCGTGGTTAACCTCTCGCCCCAAAATTCCTTCATGGCTGTGAGGATTCGAAGTTTATCGTCAACCATCACGTAATGGCTCGCTGGATAGCGCTTTTCGATTTCATCGAGCATCTGCTCTTTATGAATGTAAATCAGCACACGGCCCTCAACTGCGTCCCAGAGTCCCGATCGTTGAACCTTCCGCGGCTGGAAGACGGCGTCGCCATCGGTAAGAATGACCGTCGGTCCCCAGAGCCCAGCGCGCGTAAGAACTTTGAAAGCATCAGGGTATAAACGGTCCGCAAAGGGGTAATCCATCAGATACGAAGACATGGTCAAGAGTCGCGGGTCGAACCGTTCTTCGAGGCGGTAGCGCTGCAGAGTTCCCAGATGGTCCGAGTACCCACACTCAGCGTGCAACTCTTCAAAAATGGCCCAGTACCGTTCTTGAACGTCAGCCCCGAACTCATGCTCAAGATGGCTCTTAAGATCATTCTGTACGACATCGTTGTCGAGCAACGTGTTGTCAACATCGAAAAGAAATACCATGTTTTCCTTTGCCATCATCCCAGAACTCGGGGGAGTGGAGCGGGGGGGCTCCACTCCCCAAAGCACAAAACTATTGTTTCGTGCTCATTTCGGGCGAAAGGACAGGCGCTCCATTTCTTGAATCCAGCCAATGTATATCTTGGTACCCCACCGTCGACGATAAGGAAGTTTCTTCGTATATCATCGGAAAAAGTGACATATCGAGAGGACCGGGCCTAGTGGCTTCACGGTCCTCCTGAGGTTGATATGGCCTGTCTATGAGACTTTGACCTCAATCGCCTTGGGCTTGGCTTTTTCGCTCTTCATGAGCCGAACATTCAATACACCATCCTTGAACTCGGCTCGGACGTTACCTTCTTCTACATTTTCCGGCATCGTGAAGGTTCGAAGGAAGGATCCGTACAAACGCTCGACGCGATGAAACTTCTTCCCCTTCTCTTCCTTTTCCTGATTCCGCTCGCCCTGAATCCGAAGGATTCCGTTATCCACCGAAACTTTGACATCATCCTTTTTCACCTCCGGTATCTCCACTTTGAGAATGTATTCCTCCGGGTTCTCGATAATATCAACGGTCGGCGTCCAATCCGGAGCGGTAAGCATTTCTTTACCTGTTTCCGCACGAACCACGGGTCGACCAAAGGCTCGATTTAGGCGATCGTTCATTTCTTCCAATTCATGATATGGATTCCAACGAGTTAATTGCATGACGGTTCTCTTTCCTGGGCAGCTCTGTAGGAAATGAACGACCTTGGGAAGCTGCGCCTTGGCCCAGGGCCGTTCATCTTACGAGTTACGCTGTAGATTATTTGGATTTGTTTGGCGTTTTTGTAACGTCGCGTTCCGCCGCGAACCAGTCCTCTTGCTCATGGCCGGATCCAAAGCCGCGCTTTTCCGCCTTGTAATAGGCATCTTTTGCCACCTTGGCGTGGCAGTCTGTATGGGTCTGACAGTCTTTTTCGTGTGGCTGCTTTGTTTTTGAGCCAGTCTTTGGTTTTGTTTTCATGGGCTATTTCTCCTTTTGAATACGTATTTCATTCAATTTAAACATTTGTTCTCGAAATTGTTTCGCCATAGTCGAGGAAGCCTCTATTTACAGGCAACCTCAACCACCAACTATGAGGAAGTTTCATCGTATAGCGTCGGAAAATACGACGTATAGAACGCCGATCACGGAGTTACAGCTCATCTCGAGAGTACTTGAGAAAAGGCATAATTGAAGGCCTTGATATCGCTTTCGGACATCTCGAGGCTATAGCTTCGTGAAACAAGATCAACTCCAACCTATCGCTTTTTACGACCCTACGCGTTTGAATTTCCAAATAGTCAATAGACCCCTGGGACACGTAAAAGGAAACCTGACGATTGCTGTCTTATGAGACTTGTAGAAGAAAGTAGGAGTACGTTATGGAAAACAAAAAAGAACACATTGGAAACATGGAAAAGAAACTCACACAATGGGGTAAAACGCTCGATGAACTCACGGCCAAGGCTGAGAAAGCCGGCGGTGATGCGAAGAGTGATTACCGCAAGGGAGTCGACGATCTAAAAGCGAAATACAAATTCACTCAAACCAAACTTGCGAAATTTAAAACCGGAAGCAGCGAAAACTGGGACACGTTCAAGACCGGGATTGAAAATGCCTGGGATGAGCTTGAAGAGACGTTCAAGAAGCTTACGAATCAGTAGGGAGGAAGTGAATCATGTTATGGACCCTTGCGATCCTCTTTATTCTAATTTGGGGGCTTGGCCTAGCCACCTCGTACACACTGGGTGTTTACCTTCACGTGTTGGTCGGACTGACGGTCGTGCTACTCCTACTTCGGATCATTCGGGGTGGTCGCCGCGAGGAAAAACCAAAAGTCTGTCCCTAAGGTAAGCTCAGCTGTAGGCCGATGAAATCCGGATCCATGAGTATGGAAGTCGTCTTCATCACTGGTTTCGCTAGTGGCTATGACTAAGAAACGCAACCGGCTAAAGATGGCAACGGCTTCCTTTGTCTTTATTTTTGCGGCGCCGAATCTTGATTTTAAATCCGAGGACATCCGATCTAAGCTTCGTGAGGTACCGAACGCGACCAAACTGACCGAAATCGTCGACGCAAGAACGTTTGTGGTTGAGACGAAACCCAAATCGATGGTGGCTAGGCCGGTGGTTTTCGTCTACTTGTTGGATCATTTGGAGGAGTGTGCCACAGCGGGAAAAGCACTAGGCCTTTCCACCTATAAAGCTCGGCGGGAACCTGATCAACGACTTTTTGGTGATGACGGTCATGGGGTCTCGGGTTACTTAACCATTGTTCGAGCCGGGAACGGAGAGAGAATCATTTTTTTACAGCAAGAAATCGATGGGGTACTTACGATCGGAGGGGAGGCGGTCATCCTGTTGACCTATCAACTCAAGGTTGGAGCCCTTTCTCCCACGGGTACCGAATATCGCTTGCGGGGTTGGATTCGTCTCAATAATCCCATTCTGGCTTTTTTTAGTCGCATTTTTGCTGCCAGAGCCCGTCTCGTGGCGAAACGACAACTTATGCGGATGCTCGGAGTGCCTGTGGCGGTGGCCCAAGCCATTGAGAGCAATCCGGATGGAATCCTGGCAAGGCTGGAAGAGTCCTTCCCGGATGAAACCGCACCCGTGGGGCCTTTGATCAACTTGATTCGCCGTGAATACGCAAAACCATGAAACGTTCACCAGGTACATCCAACTTTGAATGCATCCAACAGGTGAACGGCTTAAGGCGTGGTTTTTTCGGCTGGGGCCTTGGAAGAAAGATCCTCCAAAATCGTCATTTGAAGTTCCTGAATTTCCAAAAGTCGTTGCCACTGATGAGATACCAATCGGTCGAGTTTGTCGTTGATCACGCCAACTTCAATTTCCGTTTTTAGGTTGATGCGATAGTCATTTTCGTCACGCTGGCGATCCCGCGCTTCCAATCGATTCTGGCTCATCAAAATGATTGGGGCCTGTAGGGTGGCCAAGGCGGAAAGAATTAAATTCAAAAAGATATAAGGATAAGGATCGAAGGGGTGACGAAGAATCAGAAGAGAATTAAGCAGAACCCATCCTAACAACACGCTGCCAAAAAGCATAAGGAAGGTCCAACTCCCTCCAAAACTGGCGACGTGATCGGCCAGACGCTCTCCAAGCTTTAGTTTTCCCTGAGATTTTTCTTCTGCATTCGACGCTGCAGTTTCTCGTTCATGCAAAGCTCGTGTCATTTCATGATTGAGTTCGGATAGTTCCTCCTTTTCTTTTCGAAGAATTTGGAGGAGTTGTTCGTTTTTGCTGGATGTCATGATGGATTGGGCTCGGCAGGGCGATGAATTGCCCTATGATTTTTGCCATCGCGTTTTCGTCCTTGCGTGTTCTCGATCAATCTGGCCAGTTTGTCGAGGGCGCCGTCAATGGCATGATCCAGAGTTGTGGCCTGATGAGTTACCGCGATGGGTTGGCTCTTCTTGAGACGCGCTTCCATCATGCACCGCTTATCGTGCGAACCGATCTTGGGACCGTTTTCGTCACTGAGGTGAATCTCCACACGGGTGATGTGTTCGCTGAAGCGGCTCAGGGTGTTTTCGACGGTGTCATGGACATAAGTGCCCAGTGCCTCGGAAACATCGATACTATGGTCAGAATTGATTAAGACTTGCATGGGGATCTCCTATCATGATCGCTACCCGGGATTAGTGGCCATCCCGTAAAGAATATGCAGAGTGAAAAGAAGGGAAATCTGTGCTTCTCGGAATAACGTTCCAAATACACGGTGGAGCGGAATGTGAAACCATTTTCGTTCATTCCAGCGCTTCGCCATGGCCTGCCAAAAACAATCCAGATCTTGGCGCGTGTAAACTTTGTTGATGGACAAGGCCGGATACCACTTGGTCCAGAACAAGCGAAGTTTGGAGGGAACCTTTAGAGACGGAAGTTGCACTTTGGTGCGAAGATGGGCCAACTGGATGTCGGCCAACTTCAAACTACCACGCGCCGTTGCACAGATTCGATTGATTTCCTGTGCAATCAATCGTTCTGCTTGCGTGGACTGGCGGGTCTGCAACCAGACCTCTTGCATCTCTCTCACCACGCCAAACATTCGGACAAGCTGCACGGATACTTCTTTTATACGCATTTTGAAGAACTCCCACCAACCCTGCACAGGATATCCCGGGCGGCGATCTTTTCGCTTTTTCAACTGAAACAAACCACACATCATGGGGTGGCGTTTCTCAGTCTGGATCGAATTCTTGCACCACATGAAACGAACAAGATTGTTCCAATAATTTCGCTGCGAACTTCTTTGCAGAACCTTTTTCATGTTTTCGAGGCTGTAAAAGCTATGCCAGGCCTCGTGGTAAAGTTCCGTCCAGAGGCCATCCTTTAAATGAGGATGCCTGGTCACAGGATGATCCGAATCGTACAGATTGTAATCCGGATTCATCCATTCGCCGCGTCGAACCATTTCCATGTGGTCCTTCGAGCCGGGCAAGGGCATGAGCATGAAAAATGAGACATGATCCGGCCGAACCTCATTTTCAAGGTAGTCGAGATCTCGGCGGACCGACTCGGGCGTATCGTTTGGGAAGCCGATGATGTAACTCGCGTGGACGGAAATCTCGCGGCTTCGGTAGGCTTCGATGAGTTGGGGGTATTCATCAACGTGGTTCTGGTTTTTTCCCGTCGCTTTGAGGTTGTCTGGATTAATGCTCTCCATGCCAATGAAGACATTGAGGCAACCGGCACGACGCGCTTTCTCGATAAAGTTTGGAATTTTCCAGGAGAGAACATCCGCCTGCATCATGAAGCTTACCGGAATCTTTTCTTTCTCTCGCAGGTGGATGAGGAGATCAAAGATCGGTTCCCAATTTTTATTGCGAGCGAAGTTGTCATCGGTGAAGAAATAGAAGTTCACACCACGTTGGAGGTAATTGTCTCGCACGGCGGCCGCAATCCTCTCGGCCGAGCGATAGCGTACTTTCCGACCTTGCACATGGATGATCGTGCAAAAGCCGCACTCGAAGGGGCAGCCGCGGCCACAATCAATGGTACCGAAATTAGAGGCCACAAATTTACGTAGATAGTCTTTGCGAACGATGGGCAGGGGTTGATCATAGAGATCTGGTTTGCGGCTGACAAAATCGTAGAGGGGTTCAAGGTTATCGGTGAGGGTGTCTCGAAGAAGATCCCCCCAGGTATCCTCCACCTCCCCTTTGACCACAGTGACGCCCAGATCCAAGAGTTCCTGAACCTCAGCCGGAATTTCGGGGCTGAGTTCGAGCGCGCCGCTAACGTGAAACCCGCCGATCATCACCGTAAGCCCCGCATGACGAAACTCTCGCGCCAGATCGACGGCACGGGGAAACTGATTGGTTTGAACGCCGGCGAGGCAGACCACCGTTTTCGTGTGTCGATTGCGATGCGAGCGGCAGATGCGTCCAACGGGAATATGTTCTACCGTTTCATCCAGGAGGTGAAGCTTGATTTTTAGGGATGGCCCGAACGCCTTCTTTTGCCTTAGGTCTTCGGTCAGACCGGCCAGACAGGCCAAGGTATTGCTTGGTAATACACCTCGCCAGTGGCGAACCACATAACCGTCGTCGTCATAACGGGAGGGTTTGATTAGGTAGAGTTGAAGCCTCTTGATTCCGGAATATGTTTTCATTGATGAACTCATGAGAAAAGGGGGAGTGGAGGGGGGACTCCACTCCCCAAACACGAAACTATGGTCTCGTGCCCATTTCGGGCGATATGACGACATCAATTCGCCGATTCATGGCTCGGCCTTCCGTCGTGGTATTGGGCGCCACCGGTTTGGCGGGTCCGTAACCGACCGAGACGATTTGGGCATTCGTCAAGGTGCGATTGGCTAGGAAATATTCCTTCACGGCATCTGCACGGGAAAGGGACAAATGCTCGTTCATGGCGGCTGACCCGGTCGTATCCGTATGACCTTCAATGGTCACTTGCGGCTGTCCGAAGGTGCGGATGGCATGCTGCACCTTGCTTAACAGCGTGTAGTTGTCCGGCATAATTACTGATTTGCCCACCGGAAACCGCATGGCTTTGAGTCGAATCAGAAGTTGGTCGCCTTGTTTGTAGACCTCGGCATCTTTAGGGTCAAAGTACGAACGCACTTCGCCATAAAGCTTATTAAAACGCTTCTCCGCTTCCAGTCGAGCCGTGGCCTCTTGTTCGGTTTTGCTGGTGCCTTCTAACGAGGCAATTTTTTGATGAAGATCGGCGTTCGTCATTTCCTGACTCGTGGTTTTTTCGGCTAGATACATCCGGTCTTTTTGTAGGCCGACAATCGTTCCGTTGATATTTTCCACTTGCGTCTTGAATGTCTGGTTACGCATGTCGGGGGCAAATAACGTGTTCGCAATTTGGGTCAGCATGTTTTCCATCCAAATCGCCGATTGTTCCGGCGATTTCTTGCGCAGGGCCACGCTTTGGTCGAGCATGTATTTCAAACGTTCGGCGTGAAAGATCGCTTCGTTGGCTTTCTTAAGCATTTCCTCTCGGTTGTATCGATTTTGGGAAATGAACGAATCGGCTTCAGCCAACTTCTTCTTGGCGAGAGCTAACGTTTCCGGCACCACCTTCTTAGCCTCTCGTTTTTCGGCCTCACCGATAAGGTCACGGGCTTGGCCGAGAGCCTTTTCTTTAATGGCTCGAAGTTCGAGGTTGCGAAAGCTTTGGGTGACGCGAGGTTGGTTGTTTTTAGCCCATTCGAGATTGTTGTCTTCAATTTCTTTGGTCAGTTTTTGAAAACTGGCTTCGGCTGCGTCATAGTCTTTACCGAGCGAAGGCGCTCCAGCCGCTTGGGCGTCGTCGCGTGCGGCGATCACGTTTGGCAACGCGGTTCGGGCCACTCTGGCCATTTCATTGGCTTGCTTAAGCTCTGCCCGTCCCTGACTGACCTCGGCAAAGATGTCATCGAGGCTGCTTCCTTTTTTCTGAAGCTGCTTGGCCTTAGCTAGTGACGCTTCGGCTTTGGTATATGAAGTGGGCGCAAGTACATTTACTTTCTCGGTTCGTGCCTGATGGACAGCCGTATCCAAAGAAGAAATTTGTTCGCTGGGATTTGCGGTGGAGGAAATTTTGGTCACATTCAGACTTTTTCCTCCGCAACTCATCAACACGAGAGATGCAAAAAGCATCATCGTGCGGTTAAAAAGCTGGGTTTTCATGGTCATGTTCCTTTCGGCACACCGAAACCTGGAAAAACAATTTTTTCAGGGAGAGGTGCTCCATTTTGTGAATCGACTAAACGTATATCTTGATCCCAGGCCGTCGACGATAAGGAAGTTTCAGCCCACTATGTCGAAAAAACCGACCTATTCAAAAGGGCCGTGAAAAACGGGTCTTGCCCGGCCCTCATTGGGTGGATAAGGCCTATCTAAGAGACTGTGGTTTTACCGGCTTTGGGTTTGGCTTCTTAGTCAGGAAAACTATTTTAAGAGGATTCCCTTTTTCGTGATGGCACGTTCCGCGGTGAGCCAGTCTTCTAACTCACGGCCGCCGGCAAAACCGCGGTTTTCCGCTTCAAAGTAGGCAGCTTTCGCGATCTTCGCGTGGTCATCAGCTTGCGTTAGGTTGGCTCGGCCTTTGGTTGAGTTGTTTGTTTTCGCTTCGTTTTTTCGTTTTATATACATAGACGCCTCTTCTTTTTACGAATGTTGGGTTGTGGGTAAGGGAAGGATTTCAGAAACCTTAACGGCTTTTTCGTTCTGGTCAGGATTCTTGATTGATGCTGTATCGGGAGTTCTGGTCATAGAAGTATGACTTTTCGCCACACCAGGCCAAGTGTCGGCCAAAGCTAATTGCACGTTGCGTGCGGCCGTTAGTGCCGGCAATGTAAATATTTCTTTCATAGTTTCCTCCGTTTAGGGACGGGTTGCGCTCGTGTCAAACGTGATCTGAGCTAGGAGATGATTCATACATTCCAAACAATCTGGCGACTATTCGGAAGTTTAAGTGTGCATTGTCGAAAAAAACGACGTATAGCAGGGGCATGGAATGGCTCAACTACCACCATCTTTTATATTTCTGGGTTGTAGCCAAAGAGGGAAGTATCGTGGCGGCGAGTCGGCAGTTGCGTCTCGCCCATCCTACCATTAGCGGTCAGATCCATCGGCTTGAGGAAATGCTTGGGCAAAAATTGTTTACGAAAAAAGGACGGAATATCGTTCTGACCGAAGAAGGCCGAGTGGCCTTTCGTTACGCCGAAGAAATTTTCACACTTGGGAACGAGTTTTTAGACACGGTCAAAGGTCAGCCGAGCAGTTGGCCTTTGCGTTTGGTTGTGGGGGTTTCGGATGCCCTTGCCAAGTCCGTCGTGTACAGAATTCTGCAGCCTGTATTCAGTCTGGACAAGGATGTTCAAGTGGTCTGTCGCGATGATCGTTCGATCAAAGAATTCATGGGGGATTTGGCCTTGGGTGAAGTGGATGTCGTGCTTTCGGATGCCCCGGCGGGTCCCGGTTCGCCCGTGCGGGCTTTTAGCCATCTTCTTGGTGAGTGTGGCACAGCCTTTTTTGCGGCCCCCGCGCTGGCCAACAAACTTCGGCGCAAATTTCCGCAGTCGCTCGATGGTGCCTCTTTTCTAGTGCCAGGCATTGATTCTACGCTTCGCCGAGCGTTGCGGGGATGGTTTGAGAGGCTGGATATCCAGCCAAAGATTATCGCCGAATTGGATGACGCGGCGCTGGCCAAGATTTTTTGTGAGGCTGGGTTGGGCGTGATGGCGGCCCCTGATGTTAGTGAGAAGGAAGTGAAGGCGCGCTACCATGTGCAGGTGGTTGGTCGGTCAGAAAAGGTGCGGCAACAAGTTTTTGCGATTTCGCTTGAACGAAAAATCAAACATCCTGCGGTGATCACGATTTGTGAGGCGGCACGGAAGAGCGTTTTTTCTTGAGTTTGGTTGATCGTTTGGACGCAACTTTTCTTTTTTTCTTAGGGGCGCGTTTAGTAGGTAGGGAATTTTTTTTAGTCACAGGTTTTGATATTCTCTCCTGACGTTCTTGTTCTAGTTTAATGATGCGAGCCACAGAGCGAGCCGCACGATCCACGGCTCGATTGAAGGCGGTAAACACATCAGGATCAGTTTCTTGCACATTCACCGAACGGGCCAAGCCCACTTGGATGCGGCAGCGTTTTTCCGCGGGGCTGTGATGGACATTCGAGTTGGAAAGGTGGACGGTAACATGGTCGATGTTTTCAGCGAATCGGCTTAAGGCAAAACCAAGTCTAAGTTCAACATGTGAACGCAGAGTCTTGGTGACTCTGATGTCACAACTTTGTATTTGAATCTTCATGGCAAAGATACGTTACGCTTCCTGGAGATGCCCGAATATAAGGAAATGACAGGACGAAACGTTGTAATATCCGTCATGGGAAATCCGAACGGAAACAGCCCACGGCAGCGTTCGCCACCGCAGGCTGTGTTGTCACGCTACGAATTGATCTTACGCGTAGGGGGAAGGGGTGGTAAGGATCCGTAGAGTGTGATCAAGCAATTTATTGTTTGGGAAGGGATTTTTGAAAAGCAGCGATTTCTTTTTCGACATCCGATTTAGAACGTTTGTAAACTGTGGACACTTTATTGGCTAGGATCGACATGTCTTTTCCAATTGTGCGGATGTCGCCCTCGCTTAGCTTTTCCCATTTAGCATGAATTTTTTCACTTAATGTTGTTTCTGAACCTTTGGATTCGGTCATCTTAATTCTCCTTGAAAACGATTTGGTAGTTGTATTTGAATGTCCTGTATATCGATGATGGCGCTCAATAAATATGAGGAAATATGAAAGAAAGGCGTCGACAAAAACAACGTGTATGAAAACGTGCCTGTTGTTCGTTTTTTGCCAACCCGGCTGAGCAAAAAACACCAAAGGCATTCTTGAAATCGCAGCCTCCGATGGGAGCCCGGAAACCCCAGCTTATTTGCTGGATCATGCCTACGCAGTTGCACCTGATGTTCTTAAAGCCGCACGCAATGCACAGAATTTATAAGTCGGGGGGGCAGGTAGGGACCTGCCCGCGACTTACAGTTTCTCGCATTCTTATGATGGTCTATTACCACTGTTTCCAGGTGAGGAATCCGAAGATGCCATGCCTAACCCGGGCAAGGGTGCCATCGCCGAATCCGACGCCCTGCCGGTCTGGTCGGCTTCCATCATGGCGTTGCGCATTTGTTCGGTGAGAGTGCTGAGATTGCCCGGCGAGTGGGGAATCAGGATCGCATTTGTCCGCGACGAGGCACCGATCTCCTTAAGCATGTCAAAATATTGGGTCATCAACACGAGGTTCATCACATCTTTTGCGGTTGTGCCCGGCACGGACTTCCGAAACTCATCCACCGAATCGCGCAGACCCGCGACAATGGCTTGGCGTTGATCGGCAATGCCTCGACCCTGCAGGGCCTTGCTTTGAGCATCGCCCTCAGCAGCCTTGACCTTCAGGATCCGATCTGCTTCGCCTCGCTCGGTCGCCGCTACCCGCATGCGCTGGGCCGCATTGATTTCGTTCATCGACACCTTCACATTGGCATCCGGATCAATGTCGGTAACAAGCGCCTTGAGGATCCCGTACCCGAAACCTTCCATGACTTGGGCGAGTTCGCTCTTCACGATGTTGGCAATATCATCCTTTTTCTCAAACACGTCATCGAGTTTGATTTTGGGCACTTGGGCCCGCACAACATCAAAGACAAAGGAAGTAATTTGTCGTTTCGCATTGTCGAGTTTGTAAAATGCATCGTACGTCTTCTCCGGCAAGACAAAGAACTGTACGGCGACCACCATGCGGACGAAGACGTTGTCTTCCGTCTTGGTCTCGATCTCGACGTCCAGTTGCTGAACACGTAAGTTGACACGACCGACAACTCTATCGATAAAAGGAACCTTGATACGGATACCCGGTCCGGCTTCCCGCACGAATTTTCCAAACCGCTGTACGATCGCAGTTGAGCGTTGTTCCACCGTAAAAAATGTCGCCGTAAGCACAACGAGCATCCCGACCGTAAACACACCCGCACCAAAAATATAGGTCATAATTTCATTTTGCATCACATCTCCTTAAGTTTCATAACTAGTGTTTTTATACTTCTGGAGTTGACCATCGACCATGAGGAAGTTTCATCGTGTAGCGTCGCAAAAAGCGACATGATTATTCAACGATAATGATAAGAGCAATATGATAAATTAACAGGTATGCGCATCCGTTCACCAAGGGCCGTAACCCAGCCTCGCCGATCCCGGGCAACGGTTATGCTATCCCTGGCAGCAACCGTTCTTATCGGGCTGTTGGATCACCTCACGGGTCCTGAATTTGGCTTCTCGGTATTCTATCTGCTTCCGATTCTTGCCTGTGCTTGGCGGGTTGGCATACGAACTGCCATCCTTCTTGCCGCAACCGCCAGTGTCTGTTGGTTTGCTTCGGATTTTGCCCTACGCGATCAGTCCCATGTTTGGATTTCCTCCTGGAACGGTTTTTCTCGGTTTGTCATCTTCGGCGCGATGGCCGTGTTGGTCTTTTATCTACGTCGAAGTCAAAAGCGGCTGGTGATCCTTAACCGGCAACTCGAGAGTTCGGCAAAGCATGAAGCAGGGCTCGCGCGAACCGATTCGTTGACGGGCTTACCCAACGGCAGGTCGTTTCTGGAGGTCCTGACTCGAGAGGCAAATCGGAATCTGCGTTCGGGACAATCCATTTGCGTTGCCTATATCGATGTTGATAATTTCAAAGGTATTAACGATCAACATGGACACGCAGTTGGTGACGATGTCCTGAAACGATTGGCTGAATCCTTTCAGCACGTAGTTCGAGGTGGCGACGTGGCCGCTCGACTGGGTGGAGACGAGTTCGCCATCCTTTTTTGGAATGTCCAGCAGAACGAAGTGGAAGAGATGGCCAAACGGTTGAAGCACCAAGCCGCTCTGATCGCTAAGGATTATCCGGGAATGGGCCTCGGGATCAGCGTCGGGCTCGCGTATTTTCAAAAACCGCCCTTGGACCCGCAGGACTTACTTACTAAGGCAGATGCCGCCATGTACCAGGGCAAAGAAACCGGCAAAGACCGTGTGGTGATGTGGATCGACGATCCACAGGGCTTTGTTGCGTCGGCTTCACATCTTTATGACCATACACCACACTAGAATTAAGGTGCGACTCCGCTACAAATGGCGTCCCCAAGGGGACAACCTGAAAATTGATGATAGCCCGAGCCGAAGGGGTACCCAGTAACGCTGGGTCTGAGGCGAGATCTTTGCTGGTCTACGAACGCGAGTTCGTGAACTTCAAGTGTCGCTGGCATAGCGACACTCTTACAAAGAGCGAGGCGCGGGTGCCCTCTGGGCAGCGACGAGTCTCCCTAGAAGAACTCGAGCGCGGCTAGCGCGACAAATTTTCGAACTGAGTGTATGAGGTTGCCGGCCTAATACTGCCAAGTTCGAGCAATTAAAGACTGTTTTTACATTAACTGACTTTATCGACCCCGACTGATATGGTCGCTGCACAAAAAAGACTCGTTGGCCCCCTGCCCCTTCCTTCCCGGAGCCCCCTGCCTCTTTCTTGTAGAACGGTATCAACATGACAAACCAAACTATAAATGTACTTCAAGTGGCGACCCTCAATCGGCCTATTCGAAAAGACTTGGGCTACGGACCCATCGAAACAGTGATTTACAACATCGATCAAGGATTGCACGAGTTGGGGCATCGTTCGATTGTGGCTTGCTCAGGAGACTCTTGTGTATCCGGCGAGCGATATACAACCATCAAAAAAAGTTTTAGCGAATACTGGAGTAAGAATACGTCCGCCCAAAAAGAGAGCAGTCGTCGGCACCTCACCATGTCGCTCGAGAGAGCCAGCCGAGGTGACATTGATATCATCCATATGCACGACGCCGCGATGGTCGAATACATTTTTAAAGGAGTGTTAAAAAGCCCGGTTCCCATCGTCATGACCCTTCACGTTCCCGCGGAAGAAAAGGGTTCGTTCAAGCGCTGGAATGAAACCTTAACTCCTGCCTCGAAAGTATTTTTCGTCCCCATCAGTGAATTCCAAAAAAACCAGAATCATGGCTTAGTCAACCTCCAGGAGGTGATCCACCATGGAATTGATATAAAAGACTACCCTTTCAACGACGCCCCCCAGAACGATAACTATCTGTTCACGATTGGAAGAGTCACGCAGGACAAAGGACAGGACAAATCCATCGAAGTCGCTAAGCGCAGCAATTCGAGACTTGTTATTGCCGGAAATGTTCAGAATAAATCAAAAGACAGGGCATTCTTTAAAACGTTAGAGCCTTCGATCAACCTTTCGATTGATGCAAGCGAAAATCCCGGCGACGACAACTATTACGACGAGGTCATCAAACCGGTTTTGGAATCCGGCCTACAGATCATTTATATTGGAGAAATCAATAGCGCCCAAAAAATGCATTGGTATCGCCATGCGCAAGCTACCCTATTTCCCATTCAGTGGGGAGAACCGTTCGGCTTGGTCTTAGTCGAATCGATGGCCTGTGGCACGCCGGTCCTAGCTCTCAATCGAGGGTCTGTACCTGAAATTATCCTAGACCGAGAAACGGGTTTCATCGCCGATTCCATCGATGAAATGGTCGAACATGTACAAGACATTTCTCGCATTGACCGTCATATCTGTCGGCTCCATATCCAAGACCATTTTTCGATCGCGAGCATGGCAAAAAAATACTCACAATTGTACCAACAGATTCTGGTTGAAAGGGCTTCATGCCAAAAGACATCCCCGTAAGCAACGGGTCTCTGCTTTTGAATTTTGATTCGGATTATCAAATTCGAGATGTCTATTTTCCTTTTGTTGGACAAGAAAACCATTCTAAAGGACACCCCTTTCGGTTTGGCGTGTGGGTAGATGGTCAATATTCTTGCATGGATTCGGATTGGAAAAAAGATTTAAGATACCATGACGAGAGTCTTGTTACAGATGTCAGGCTAAGCCATGATATTTTAGGATTGGAGCTTCACTGTTCCGACGTCGTCGATTTTGATTTAAACATTTATATAAAAAAATTAGAGGTGATCAACCTCCAAGCCAAGCCCCGCCAGGTCAGGCTCTTTTTCAGCCATGATTTTTATCTCTATGGAAATGATATCGGAGGGACAGCCTACTTTGACCCGAGAAGCTGCTCCATCATTCACTACAAAGTCCATCGCTATTTTTTAATGAGTAGCTGGGCCCATGGCAAATGGGGAGTGCAGCATTATTCTTGCGGAAGAAAAGATACTCCAGAAGGCCTAGAAACAGGGAAGGAAGTTTCGAGCGGAGAACTGAATGGAAATCCTTCGGCTTGGGGCTCTCCTCATTCCACCCTTGGCATTTGGTTAAACTTACCCCATCGTGGAAAGGAAACGGCCTATTACTGGATGGCAGCTGGAACCACCTACGCGCAGGTCGCAAACCTCAACTTGGAAGTCCATCAGATCACACCGAAAAAACTCATTCAACGCTCACACAAATATTGGGAAGCATGGGTGCAAAAAGATTCCTTGCCGATCGAAGGCCTACCCAAAGCTGTGACCGATGTGTTTAGCCGTAGCCTGCTGATCCTCAGAACTCAGATTGATAATCATGGAGCCATTATCGCGGCCAATGACTCTGACATTGTTCGTTTCGGAAAGGATACGTACTCCTATATGTGGGGAAGGGACGGTGCTTTTGTCGCTGCGGCCTTAGCCAAGGCCGGACAATCTCACCTCTGCATGAAATATTTTAATTTCTGCGCCCGTATTCTGTCCGACGAAGGCTACCTCTTTCAGCATTACAATCCCGACGGTTCGCTCGCCAGCAATTGGCACCCTTGGTTAGTCGACGACAAAGAAGTGCTGCCCATCCAGGAGGATTCAACCGCCCTCACGATTTGGGCGCTTTGGGAGCATTACCAAAGCTTGCAAGACGTGGAATTCATTCGCCCCCTCTACAAAACGCTGATCAAAAAGGCCTCCCATTTCCTAGTTAGTTACCGTGACCCGGAGACATTACTCCCCTTACCCTCCTATGATCTTTGGGAGGAGCGCTATGCCGTGCACACATATACCGTGGCTACCGTTATCGCTGGCCTTAGAGCCGCAGCGAATTTCTCCCGACTGTTTCACGATACGGCCCTTGCCCAAGATTATGAGCGCGTGGCGGACGAAATGACAAACGGAATAACGAAATATCTTTATCACAACCGCCTAAATCGCTTTGCTCGATCCGGCAACCGAACCGAAAACGGCTATAGACTGAACGAAGTCATCGATGTAAGCCTCCTGAGCTTAGCCACTTTCGGTATCATGGACGCCAAAGATGCAAAGATGGCCAGGACGGCTGATGCCATACACAAAGCACTCTGGCTTAAGACACCCGTCGAAGGTCTAGCCCGTTACGAAAAGGATGTTTATCAACTGGAGGCGGACAGTCCGCCGAACGTTCCAGGAAATCCCTGGTTCATTTCAACGCTTTGGTTAGGTGAATATTTCATCGAAAGAGCGCGGAATCGCAAAGAATTGAAAAAAGCGCTTCCCTACCTTGAGTGGTGCGTGAGAAACGCTCTTCCTTCAGGCGTGTTTGCCGAACAGGTACACCCGGTCAAGGGCTCTCCCCTCAGTGTTTCTCCTTTGACCTGGAGCCATTCCGCCTTTGTTTGGACCGTTCTGCGATACGTCGAAAAGTATAAGTCCTTGGCTTCCCCTGGGCCGTGATGACCATATATGTATGGTGCGACTCCGCTACAAATGGCGCCCCCAAGGGGATTTGGCCAATTTTCCCCTGGCCTTCGGCCAGATGAAAAATGTGGCATAAGAATCTCTAATTCGCTTTGCTCATAAGAGCTTCTAAAACCCCACGGGGTTCGTCGCCTTTCGGCGACAGACTTGTGTTGAGCAAAGAGCCCCACCCATTTCATGGGTCCCCGGTTCTCTTTGTTCTATTGCTATGGCAAGTTCAAATCCCCTCTTAAAAATGACAAACTAAAAAGCCCATCCGAAGATGGGCTTTTTAGTTTGGCGTCCCCAAGGGGATTTGAACCCCTGTCGCCGCCGTGAAAGGGCGGTGTCCTGGACCGGGCTAGACGATGGGGACGCATGTATTCAATTTTAATGTGCCCGGCTTCGCATTGCTACGCCGGGGCACCAAATTTCCCCTGCGGGAAAATTTGGTGAGCCAGGTTGGTATCGAACCAACGACCCTCTGCTTAAAAGGCAGATGCTCTACCACTGAGCTACTGGCCCAACCGATGCGTCGTTATACAGAAAATCCCGAAGTGATCAAGCGAACTTTTCCCAATCAAAACAGTTTCTTAACCCCAACCTGGGATTCCCGCTCCGGACCGGTGGAAACCAGAGAGACCGGGACCTCCGCCAACTCCTCAATTCGGGACAAAAAGCGTTTAGCCGCCTCTGGAAAGGACTTTAGCGTCTTGACGTCCTTGGGCAATGCCTCCCAGCCCTCCAATTCTTCATACACCGGCACCACCCGTTCCAAAATCTCGCAATCGGTGGGGAAAATCTCCAACGTCTTTCCATCCAACTCGTAAGCCGTAGCAATTTTGATGGTGGGAAGACCACTTAAGACGTCCATCTTGGTCAGAGCGATGTCAGTGATTCCGTTGACGCGAACCGAGTGATTCAAGAGCACCATATCCAACCAACCACAACGTCGCGGTCGACCCGTGGTGGCTCCAAATTCGTTGCCTTGTTTCCGGAGCTGCTCTCCAATTTCATCTTCCAATTCCGTGGGGAATGGGCCCTCTCCCACGCGTGTGGTGTACGCCTTGGTGACCCCTACCACTTTATCAATGGCTGTGGGGCCTACGCCCGTCCCAATGCACGCCGAGGCCGCGACGGTGTTGGACGAGGTAACGTAGGGATAGGTCCCATGATCCACATCCAAGGAGGCACCTTGCGCCCCTTCAAAAAGAATGTTTTTCCCCTCTTTCATGGCTTGATGAACGGTGACAGAGATATTTTTAATATACGGTTCGACCCACTCGGCTTGATCCAGACTTTCCTGAACCAACTCCTCGGCATCCAAGGGCTTTCCACCAAAGATCTTTTCAATCCATAGGTTTTTCTCTTGGACGATGTAATAGAGGCGTTCTTTGAGAAGGTCCAAGGACCGAAAATCCCCCACACGAACACCATCTCGGGCGACCTTATCTATATAGGCGGGACCAATGCCTCTTCCGGTGGTTCCGATTTTGCTCTTGGCTCGTTTCTCTTCCCTGAGTTTGTCGAGTGCCTTGTGATAGGGGAGAACCACATGGGCGTTTTCACTGATCTCAAGATTATTGGCTGAAATGGCGTAACCACTTTCCCGCAGGCCATCCATTTCTTTCTTCAACGCCGCTAAATCGACGACCACACCATTTCCAATGGCACATTTTTTTCCTTTTCTCAGAATTCCAGAGGGAATGAGGTGCAAAACCACTTGTTTCCCGTTCACGACAAGCGTGTGTCCCGCGTTGGCTCCCCCTTGAAAGCGAACTACAAGCTCCGCCTGCTCGGAAAGCAAATCGATGATTTTTCCTTTTCCTTCATCGCCCCATTGGGCTCCTACCACAATCACATTCGACATGACGCTCCCTATAAATGCACTTGAACGACGTTAAGCACGCCCTCAATTTCTTCGAATTGTTTTAACACTTCTTCGGATACCGGGGTATCCATACTGATGATGGAGAGGGACTCTTCTTTGGTCGTGTTTTGAGCCACATTCATCTTGGAAATATTGATTTTATGTTCTCCTAAAAGAGATCCCCATTGTCCGACAATGCCCGGAATATCTCGATTCAAGATCACCAATAAATGACCTTCGGGAACCGCTTCCAACGCATAATCGTTGAAACGCACGAACCTGCCTTGGACCCGGCCAAACACAGACCCCATCAACGTAATGGAATGGTCTTCGGACTTGATCGAAAGGGTGATGAGATTCGTGTAGTTTTTCGCCCGATCCGCCTTGGATTCGACAATTCGAATTCCTCGTTCTTTGGCCACGACCGGAGCATTAACGAAGTTCACCGCTTCAGAACACGAATGTTTCATGATTCCGCACAATGCCGCCGAAGTGAGAGGGGCCATCGTGTGCTTGACCAAATCTCCGGAAACTTCCACGCAAATTTGATCCATGCTTCCGTGGGAAATTTGCCCCAAGAAGCTCCCCATTTTTTCAGCCAAGGAAATATAGCTCCCCAAAGAGTTGAGAACGTCTCGACTCACGGAAGGAACATTCACGCCATGAATCACCACTTCGTCATTGAAAAAGGAACGAATTTGCTCAGCTGCTGCTACGGCCACATGATCCTGGGCCTCGTCCGTGGAAGCACCCAAATGAGGCGTCACAATGATTTTCGGTTCTTGGCATAAAGGGCTATCGGCGGGAAGAGGTTCTTGTTCGAAGACATCCAGCGCTGCTCCCGCAACCTTTCCTTCTGTTATGGCTTTTAAAAGTGCAGATTCATCAATCAATCCCCCTCGGGCGCAGTTGATGATTCGCACACCTTCCTTCATTTCGGAGAGGGTCTGGTCGTTAATCATATGTCGCGTGGAATTGTTCAAAACCGAATGCAGCGAGATGAAATCGGCCTTTTTCAACAATTCTTCCCATTCCATCAAAACGGCCCCGGCCTCTTCGGCGACTTCTTTTTTGATGTAGGGGTCGTATCCAGCCACATTCATATTTAGTCCACGCGCGCGTTTGGCCACTTCTCGTCCGACATTTCCCAGACCAATCAAGCCAAGCCACTTCCCGGAAAGCTCCGTTCCCATAAACCGTTTTCGATCCCAAACTCCATCACGTAACAAGCAGTGGGCTTGAGGCACATTCCGGCTTAACGCCATCATGAGCGCCAACGCATGTTCCGCAGCGGTCACCGAGTTAAGACCCGGCGTGTTCATGACTACAATTCCCTGCTTGGTGGCCGCAACCAAATCGATGTTGTCGTAACCCATTCCCGCACGGCCAATGACCCGTAAATTCTCGGCCGATTCAATCACCTTGGCCGTGATGCGTGTACCACTGCGAACGACGATGGCTTCATACTGATCGGCAATGCTACACAGCTCATCTTCTTCCAATCCAACCTTAACCTCAACCTGCGCTCCTTCGATGGATTGCAGAACCTCGATTCCTTTATTTGAAATCGAATCACAAACAAGGATCTTCACGCTTTCCCCTCCATAACCTCTTTGGCCTTCGCCACCGCCAACCCTTCTTTGGCTTGTGGAAAATACGACATCAAACTTTTCTCAATTGTAGCAATGGCATCCAATAAATCTTTAGGCCGGACCATGCCCATATGGGAAATGCGAAACACTTTTCCTGCCAATTCGCCCTGTCCTCCAGCCAACCACAACTCCTCTTCGAATTTGAGTTGATCCAACCATTGTTTTAAATCGACACCCTTTGGCGCTTTGATGACTGAAATGGCCGGAGAAGCCTCTTCCTCTGTGTTATATAGTTCCAATCCCATGGCTGTGAACGCTTTGCGGGCCATACTCTGCATGAGATGGGTCCGCGCGAAAAGAGATGCTTTGCCTTCGGTTCGAAGGGCGCTCAAGGCCACCGCCAGCCCCTTAAACAATGAAATGGCCGGAGTGAAAGCCGTGGTGTTTTTTTTCTGACTCGCGAGTTCCATTTGAATGGAGAAATAGCGACTTCGCGAAACCTGACCGGATAATATTTCAATGGCCCTAGAACTTAACGTCACTGTGGCCAATCCCGGAGGTGTCATCAATGCCTTTTGAGATCCACACACCAATACGTCAATGTGATCCCGATCCATGTCCAGGTCATAGACTCCCAAAGCCGTGATTCCATCCACCACAAAAAGAGGATGCCCGGAAGATCGCAAGCTTTCTCCAATGCGTCCAATGGGATGCGCCACGCCCGTCGATGTCTCTGAAGCTTGAATGAAAACGGCCTTGGTTTGGGGCGTGACCGCAGTCAACACCTGCTCGACGGTGGCAGCCCTTCCCCATTCCACGTGAATCACGTTCGTGTTCAATTTGTAGTGATTCGTCAACTCCGCCCATCGCTCTCCAAACTTTCCACCTTCAACCACAACCACTTCGTCTCCGGGAGAAAACATGGACGCAACTACCGCTTCCATTCCTCCAGATCCGCTGGAGGAAAAAATCACGGATTCTCCCGATTGGGTTCCGGCTAACCAATTCAAATCCGCTCGAAGGGTCTTCAAAATTTCACCAAACTCTGGAGAACGATGATGGATCATGGGCTGGGCCATGACTTTTAGAACCTCAGGATGAACAGGCGTGGGACCTGGCGTGAGCAATTTCATGACAACTTAACTGAATTCCTTCAGCACCAACTCCAACTGCTCCACAAGCGTCACCAATTTCTTGGGATCTTTCTGAGAAATGAATCCGGGAGACGCATCCAAGAGTTTCTGAAACGTCTGCTTTCGCTGATCCGGAACTTCGGCTCCCGTGGCTTCCATTTTACCCCGCAGTCGATGCGCCAACACCTCGGCCTTTTGAGCCAAGCGCTCTGCGTCTTCCTGGTCTTTGACCGCCACATCATAATCTTTGGCATTTACGCGCATGTCTTCAATTTCTTCCGGCGTCAGCCCACTGGACATCGTTACCGTAATGGATTGTTCTTTTCCCGTGTCCAAATCCCTGGCCGCCACTTGTACGATTCCATTGGCGTCAATGTCGAAACGAACTTCAATTTCCGGCTCTCCGGCTCCGGCCTTTCGAATTCCGGTTAACGCGAACTCTCCCAAAAGTTCATTTTCCTCCGCGACAGGTTTATCTCCCTGAAAGACTTGAATGCGAACCGTCTCTTGATTTTCTTTTACCGTGGTAAACACCTTGGTCTTGGACACTGGAACGGTGGTATTGGCTTCGATCAACCTCGTAAACATGCCTCCGGCCGATTGAATGCCCAAAGGCAAGGGCGTCACGTCCAAGAGCAACATCTCGGTTTCATCTTCCGAAACCAACGCATACCCTTGAATGGCAGCTCCAATGGCCACAGCTTCATCCGGATGAACTTGGCGAGCGGCTGAACGGCCAAAGAAATTGGAAATGCGATCCTGAACAAATGGGGTTCGCGTTTGTCCCCCAATCAACAACACATCATCCAAATCTTCTTTGCCCATGCGAGCCATACGCAAACAGTCTGCAGTAATCTCAATCGTCTTGTCGATCATGGGCTGGGTCAACTCTTCCAATAGGGCTCGATTGATCGTGAGATTGAGATGAATGGGTCCTTCGGAAGCGTTTTCAATAAACGGAAGATTGATGGCCGCCTCGCGATATTGGGAAAGATCGCATTTGGCTTTTTCACAGGCTTCTTTCAAACGCTGAAGCGCACTCAAATTTTCGCGAAGATCTACGCCGTTCTCTTTCAAAAAGCTTTCGGCGACATGATCCACCAAGACATTGTCAATGTCCTCTCCCCCAAGAAAGGTATCCCCAGAGGTCGCAATGACCTTGAAAACGCCATCCATGATTTCCAAGATAGAGATGTCAAACGTTCCTCCACCGAAATCGTACACAGCCACACGCTTCTCATCTTTTTTGTTATAGCCGTAAGCAATGGCCGCCGCTGTAGGCTCGTTGATGATGCGCAATACATTAAGCCCCGCAATTTTCCCGGCATCTTTAGTGGCTTGTCGTTGAGCATCACTGAAGTAAGCAGGCACCGTGATCACAGCATCTTGAACTTTCGTACCGAGATGTTCCTCCGCCACGCGTTTCATCTCACCCAAAACATAGGAGGAAATTTCCGGCAAAGAGAAATCGCCCTGTTCACAACGAATGCGAATGTCCCCGTGCGGCCCTTCAAACAATTCATAGGGATACAAAGCATCGGCCACCTTGGCCTCCGAAGAGTTGATTCGGCGTCCGATAAGCCGTTTGGCGCTGTACACCGTATTCTTCGGGTTGGTGATGATTTGACGTTTGGCCACCTGCCCCACCAAGCGCTGCCCTTCAGGTAAAAACCCCACAACCGAAGGCGTAGTTTTGTACCCGCTCTTGTTGGGAATCACGAATGTGCGTTTTCCCTCACAAATGGCTACACACGAATTGGTGGTTCCTAGATCAATGCCAATGACTTTTCCCATACCCTATTTCCGTTTCAGTTCGTCAAGGCCTCTTGAAGCGTCCAAATGTCGCTTTTCCAAACGCAAGGCGGCTTTGAATGCTTTTTCTGCTCGGTCCAGAGAGCCTGCGGCCAAACAAATATGACCTACTGTAGCATGAAGATCCGCATCTTCCGGGAAATACTTCAACGCCTGCTCCCCTACATTTATGGCCTGATTTCCAGAGCCTTTCAACCTCCGGTATAACATTGTAAGGTCCCGAAAACACTCCTTTTCTCGAATCTTCAAGGCCACGGCTTCCTCCAGCAGATAAAGCGCTCGTTTGGCATCTCCCAGGTCCATGGCTTCTCGACCTTTTCGATAAAATTCCTCCGCCCGTCTGCGGTCCAAAGCCGGCTTCAAACGCTCAAAAGAAGTTCGATAGGTTTCATTTTTCGAATCATATTGGAGGGCGGCTTGGTAGAAATTGGCGGCAGCCAAAAAATTCCCCAATTCTTCCTCCCTCTTTCCCTGGGCGTATTGTTTTTTGGCTTGGGCAATTCGTTCGATCAAGGTGTTTCCAAATTTTTGGACTTTGGGTTTCTTTTTCTCGCTCGCATCTTCCTGGGTAGACTGCGTTTTCTTAATGGTTCGATCGTAACTTCTTCGCTTGGCTTCTTGCGAAAGCTCTTCGTATGCTTTTGAAACCTTTTCGAATAAATCTTCCAGAATTTTGGCGTAGGGCCCAAGAGCCTTTCCAAAAAAACGATCCGGATGGAGTTTTTTAACATGCATCAAATACGCTTTTTTAATTTGAGCCGTCGGCGCCTTGGGATCGACCATCAGAACTTCGTAGTAATTCTTCTTTTCCAAGCCATCGTAGCGTTCCCGAAGTTCTTTTCGTAACTCCCTGGGTATTTTGGACAGTTCCGGATCCTGATCTTCCGCATCCAACTTCGCCACAAAGGGATCTCGTTTTCCGGGTCTCTTGGGTTTCGGCGTCGCTTCCCTTACGCGAACAAAGCCTCCCTCCACACAACGGGAGAGAAGGGCCCAAACCCGATCCACATCAAAGCCTACGATGGAAGCAATCTGGCCCAAGGTCGTGTGCCCGTCTACACGGGTCAAAACGAAAGCCTCTTCGGGCTTTAGGCCCAGACTTTCGACACCGTCCATGCGGACCAGTTCGAACACAACATTTGGTTCCGGTCGATTCATTTCTTATTCACTTTACCCGATCTCGGATGAGACCGATCATACACCTCTTTGAGCTTTCCCATCGAGACTTGCGTGTATCTTTCCGTGGTCTGAAGATTGGCATGCCCCAGAAGCTCTTGGATGGAGCGCAAGTCCGCACCATGATCCAAGAGGTGGGTCGCAAAGCTATGCCGAAGGGCATGAGGAGAGAGATGGGTCCTTTTTTCCAGGGAGCGAAGATGTTTCTGAAGAATCAACGCCACCCCCCGAGTTGTGATTCGGCCTCCCCGCGCATTGAGAATCAGCGCATTGGAGCGTTCCTTTTTCTTGGAAAGCAGTTCCCCCCGTCGATTCAAATAGGCCATCAAGGCTTCCATGGCATACTCTCCAAAAAGCACCACGCGCTCCTTGCTTCCCTTTCCCAGGACACGAACTTCCCCGGAATTGAGATCCAGATCGGAAAGGTTCAACCCCACCAACTCTGCCGCACGTAAGCCACAACCATACAGAAGCTCAAAAATAACCCGATCCCTTAACCCCAAAACGGTGTCTTTGGAGGGGGTGTTCAAAAGCTCATCCAATAATTTTTCATCGGCCACACGCGGAACCTGCTTGGGAATTTTCGGGCGATCCACCAGTTCTGTGGGGTCATCCTTCCGAATCTGCTGACGAATCAGATACTGAAAAAAAGATCTTAAGCTGGATAGTTTTCGCGTGATGCTAGTGGGAGATTTTTGACCGTAGAGCGAAGCCACAAAACTTCGGATGTGAAAACGATCCAAGCGCTTGGCATTTTGGACAAGAATGCCTTTTTCCCACTCTTGCTTGGACTTTAAAAAAGTTTCAAATTGTTGCAGATCGGATTCGTAATTTCGGACCGTATGAGGAGAAAACCGTTTCACGTACGTGAGGTAATGAACAAACTTTTCAATCACATGTTCAGTACCTGACATATCGACTCGGGTCTTCCTCCTCTTCCTCCGGCAAGATCGGAAAGGACATCTCAAATTCCTGCGCCACTTCCTTCCGCCAAATTTCAGCTTCGGCCTTGGCATGTTTGGCCACACGTGCCCGCCGGGCCTTTTTGCCCCCTTGGCGATTTTCATCCGGAGGAAGCAACCCAAAGTTTACATTCATTGGAGCAAACGCACCATGCAAAGGTGTTTCCGTTATGGCTTTCAATAACCCCCCCATGGCCGTGGTAGGAGGTGGAGCGAACACCTCTTTCGACTTCGTCAAGCGGCCCAGAGCAACCATTCCCGCCCAAAGCCCCATTGACGCGGACTCCATATATCCCTCGACACCGGTCAACTGCCCCGCCACGAGGATGCGAGCATCGCTTTTTAAACTCAAATCCACGCGGAGAACCTTGGGGGAATCCAGGTAGGTGTTCCGATGCATCGAGCCCATTCGAACAAATTCCGCGTCTTCGAGTCCCGGAATCATCCGAAACACCCGTTTTTGCTCTCCCCACTTCATGCGCGTTTGGAACCCCACCAAGTTGTATAACGTCGTGGGATCATTCTCTCTACGCAGTTGCAAAACGGCATGGGGTCGTTTTCCCGTTCGGGGGTCTTCCAACCCCACCGGCTTCATTGGACCAAAGGCCAGGGTCTTGGGTCCTCGTTCAGCCAACACTTCGATGGGAAGACAGGATTCGAAACATCGCATGGCCTCGAAGGAACGAACCGGAACCTTTTCGGCTTGAAGAATTGCTTGCACAAAATTCTCATAGGTCGTCCGATCCAACGGGCAATTCAAATAATCGTCGCTCTCGGGTTCATAACGACTCCCAAAATACGTCTTTCCCATGTCAATGCTGTCAGCCGCGACAATGGGAGAAATGGAGTCGTAAAAATACAAGGTCTCTTGTCCCAAACGTTGGGCCAAATCTTGAGCCAAACCATCGGACGTTAGCGGTCCGGTGGCCACGATCACCAGGTCATACTCCGAAGGAATTTCTGTGCATTCTTCCCGAATGACATGGATATCATCCCATCGATGGACTTCCTCGGAGAGCGCCTTGGCAAACATCTCACGATCAACGCCCAAAGCTCTTCCCGCAGGAACCTTTGCAGAGTCTGCCGCCTGAAGGACCACGGACCCCAGGGCTCGCATCTCCCCTTTTAACATTCCAGGGGCGGACTCCGGAGCTTGGCTTCCCAAAGAATTGGAACACACCAATTCTCCCAAATCTTCCATTTTATGTGCGGGGGAGAAACGCTTGGGTTTCATTTCAAAAAGGTCGACCGATTGCCCTTGTCGAGCCAAAAAACAGGCGGCCTCGCATCCAGCCAAACCTCCCCCAATGACCGCTACACGCGATTTCATGACGATTCTAATGGACCTCTAATCTTTCTTCGTGGAGGAAGATTCCGTGGAAGATTCTTCGAGCGAGCGTTTGAAGCCACACTCTTTGTTCACGCACTGCAAATGCGCTCCGTCTTTCTTTGTGAATTTCTCGGCCAAATAAGGAGCACCACAATCCGGACATTTTTCCGCCACCGGTTTGTTCCACAACGCATGTTTGCATTTGGGAAATGCCGAGCAACCATAAAACACTCGGCCTCGACGCGTGCGACGTTCCACCAAATTCCCCTTGCATCCCTTTTCCGGACATTTCACACCCGTGGAAATGGATTGGGTGTTTTTGCAATCGGGATATTTGCTGCAAGCCAAGAATTTTCCAAACCGTCCGGTCTTCATGACCATGGGTGCGCCACATTTTTCGCATTTTTCATCGACTTCGGGCTGTTCCACGATTTGGATTTTTCCGTCTTCGTCCCGTTTGAATTCTTTCGTGTTTTTGCAGTCGGGATAGCCGGTACAGGCCAGGAAATGTCCATGACGTCCCCACTTAATCACCATCGGAGAGTCACATTTTTCACATTTCAAATCGGTCGGCGTTTCTTCGCGCTTGATATCGCGCATTTTTTTCTTGGCCACTTTGATGGACTTGGCAAACGGATCATAAAAATCGCGAAGGGCTTCTTGCCAATCTTTTTCACCTTCTTCGATTTGGTCCAAGTCGGTTTCCATTTGCGCCGTAAATTTCACATTGAAAATTTCGGGAAAATTTTCGACCAAAAGATCGCAAATCAAAAACCCCAATTCCGTGGGTAAGAAATTGCGTTGATCTTTTTCCACGTACTTTCGAGATTGCAATGTGGAAAGAATCGACGCATAGGTGGACGGACGGCCAATCCCGTTTTCTTCCAACTCTTTGACCAAACTGGCCTCCGTATAACGAGGAGGGGGCTTGGTAAAGTGTTGTTCGGGTTTCAACTCTTTGAGTTTGAGCTTCTCGCCTTCTTTTAGCTGAGGAAAGAGCAAGTCGGCTTCTTCGGAACCCTCGTTATCCTGTCCCTCAACATAAAGCTTCATGAATCCATCAAACTTTAGATGAGAACCGGTGGCTCGAAAATCGTAGATGCCGGCCTTGATATCAATGCTTACTTGGTCATAGATGGCTTGTTTCATCTGACAAGCCACAAACCGATCCCAAATCAATCGATATAGACGAAGCTGATCGCGCTTTAATAACTTATTCAGTTTTTCAGGCGTTTCATGCATGAGTGTCGGACGAATGGCCTCATGAGCATCCTGGGCTCGCTTGCTCGTCTTAAACACCCGAGGGCTATCTGGAAGGTATTTCTTCCCATAATTCTCTTCAATAAAGCCTCTGGCTCCATTGAGCGCGTCTTCGGAAAGTCGGGTGGAATCCGTTCTCATATAGGTAATCAACCCCACAGGGCCTTCCGCACCTAACTCAATGCCTTCATATAGTTGCTGCGCCACCATCATGGTTCGGCGGGCCGTAAAGCCAAGCTTTCGAGCCGCTTCCTGCTGCAAGGTACTGGTCGTAAAGGGAGCCGGAGGATTCCGACGACGATCCTTCTTAACGATTTTTTGAATGATGTAGTCTTGTTTCTCAAGATCGGAAACCAGAGCCTGTGACTCTTCTTCATTCCCGATTTCGATTTTCTCCCCATCTTTTTTCGCAAGTTTCGCGGTAAAAGGAGGAGGAGTTTTTCCCAATAAGTCGGCTTCAATGGACCAATATTCCACCGGCGTAAAGGCTTGAATTTCCCGCTCGCGTTCGCAAACAATCCGAAGCGCCACAGATTGCACACGCCCCGCACTCAATCCGCGACGAACTTTTTCCCAAAGAATGGGGCTGACTTGATAGCCGACCAATCGGTCTAAAATTCGACGCGCTTGCTGGGACTCAAAACGGGGAAGATTCAAATCTTGGGGGGCCGCAAGGGCTCGCTCCACACCTTTTTTCGTGATTTCCTCAATCAGGACGCGGCGGATGACAAAATCCTTTTTCTTTCGCTTTCCTTGAAGCTGCTCCGCAATATGCCAAGCAATGGCCTCCCCTTCGCGATCCGGGTCAGGAGCCAGATAGACCGTTTCGACACCTTTGGAAGCTTTCTTGATTTCATCAATGACCTTTTTCTTGCCTTTGATGACTTCGTAGACCGGTTCAAAGTGGTCGTCCTTGATCTCGACACCCAATTTGCTTTTGGGCAAATCAATGACATGCCCCACGGAGGCCTTGACCGTGAAGTTCTTTCCTAAATACTTGCTGATGGTCCTTACTTTCGTAGGGGACTCAACCACAACCAGATTCTTCGCCATAGTCCGATCATTCAAGCAACAATCCGCACATACCTTGCGTCCGGCTGCCTGATGATTGCTCCTTTCATTTCCAGTTCCGTCAACAACTGCATCACTTGCGGCAACGCCTCGTCGACCCGACGGGCTAAGTCGTCTACACCAATTGGGGTGTCCATGACAAATTGTTCCAGCAACTTCCTGGCCTCCAAAGACAGGGAAATTGAAGAATTTTCATTTGATTTCAGCTTCTTAGCCTTTTTTTCCAGAGGAATCTCCTCCATAATATCTGCACTGCTTGAAACCAGCTTGGCCCCTTGAGAAATGAGTTGGTTGGGCCAAAAGGATAAGGGCGCATCGATGGGCCCCGGAACCGCAAACACCTCTCGAGACTGCTCCATGGCGCATCTCGCGGTGATTCGAGCCCCACTTTTTTCTCCGGCCTCCACCAAAACGACCCCCAACGAAAGACCTGAAATGATTCGATTTCTCTGAGGGAAATGCTCTCTTCGCGGGGGATCTTGGAGAAAAAATTCCGTCAGGACCGAACCCCCGTCCAGAATCCGCTCCATTAAATGAGCGTGCTCCCGAGGATAGACTTGGCTCAATCCATTGCCCAATACGGCCAAAGTCGAGGTTCCGGCCTTCAAGCAGGACTCATGGGCAATGGCATCGATACCGCGAGCCATTCCACTGACCAAAACCACTCCCTCCTCAGCCAAGTCTTTGGAGAGCCATCGGGCCACTCGGGTACCATATGTCGAAGGCCGTCGAGGCCCCACGAAGCCTAGCCGCACCTCAATCTCACACAACGGTTTCCCTCGACCAAACAACACCAAGGGAGGATCGGGAATTTGTGCCAATAAGAACGGGTAGTTCGGGTCCCCATACCCAACGCCCCATCCCTTCAATCGAAGAAGCTGATCCAACTCCCTTTGAGCTTTCCCACGATCCATGGATTGTGCGATTTGATTCAGGAGAGCTTGTTCGGTTTCATCTTTGGAATCGAGAGATCGAGCCGCCTCAATCACATGAGAAGCCGATCCAAAACGATCAATCAACGAGCGCTTCATTCTCGGAGAGACTTCCGAGACTTGCGCCAAAACAATGGAGTCCAGCAACGACACGCGCGTTTCATACGAGCGGATCGATGGACCCGTCAAGATAAAACCCAAAAAGACTTAGAGTTTGCTTCGAACTCGATCCCCAACGGAAACAGAGTCTTTCACATCCAATACGTAAGCTGTGGAGGTCCGATCCCCGCTCTCAACCACCAGAAGTCGACCAATTACCACATCGGGAAGGTGCCGGTCATCGCCAGCAAATACGCCATCGCCTCGACGAACGATCATTAGCTTCTGACCATCTTCAACTCCGTCTTTTTTCCCAAGATTGAGATACACAAAAACATTTTGGCCGATGAGATACTCTTGATTCTCAGAGTCCACGATCTCACCTTTCATGTCTTTGTTGACCTCATGGGGCAAAACCGTATGAATCGTCGATTGATAAGGGACAAGTTCATCGCCTCGAGAAACCGCAGATTCATTGTCTACGACAACGGCTTCCACCGTTTTTTCATGTAAAGCCACAATCTTCAATACGGCTTTTCGGTGAACCAAGGTGCCCAGAGAGCGTCCAAAGAAACTATCCGGATCTTTGACACGTTTGATTTCATCAATCACATGGAACTTATCTCCAACCGAAACCTTCGTTCCCTTTTTAAAATCAAGGAACACATGATCGCCGAAAATTAAATTCGTTTTCTGGTTCCCGGAATGACTGATCTCACCCACGATGTTCAAGTCTTTTTCGGCCACAAACTTTGTGGTTTTGAGCTTTACGGCGTTTTTGTTCTTGGCAGGTTTCACCGGAGCCATTGATGTTCGGGTTTCCGTTTTTGGTTCCACCGTCGGTTCCAACACCGGGGCTTGATCTTCGACAATATCCATTCGAGGCGTGGTCGTTTGGCTGCCCGACCAAAAAGCCACTTTATTTCCCGGATAAATTAAATGAGGATTCTCAATGTATTGGTTCAAAGACCAAAGCTTGGGCCAGTACCAAGGATTGTCCAAAAACTTCTGACAAATATCCCAAAGTGTGTCGCCCGTTTGAATTTCATAAATTTCCGGAACATTCTCTGGCGAAACCATGGTTTCGGGAGCAATCGGCTCTACCATGGCCCCTTCTTCGTTGATCAATTCCTCTTCCTCTGAGGGAGAAATGACTTCAAGATTGGAATCCACGGGTTCGGTTCCAGCTTCTGGAATGGGTTCCAGAGGGGGTTCATCTTGTGCCCACGCGTGAGGGGCCCAAAGAACCAAATTAATCACGAGGAGGAAGAAACTCCATCTCATCTTCATCATCACATTCTCCCTTTGGATGGGTTACGGTTGATCTCAGCCAACCAGGTTTTGGCCTTTTGGGCCGCAATGCTTTGTGGATACAACTTTATCAATCGATCAAAGGATTCTTGAGCCTTTTTCGGACGAGACAACCGAAGATAACAGGATCCAGCCCTCAACAAGGCATCGGGAACCTTGTTCCCTTGAGGAAATTCTCGAACAACGCGCTCAAATTGCTTAACGGCCGAAGCGTACTTCTTTTCTTGGAAATGGCCCTCACCAATCCAAAACACAGCGTTGTCTGCATATGGGTGTTCTTTGAAATTTTTCACAAATTGGTTCAACGCTTCGTAGGCTTGAGGAAATTTTTTCGCCTCGTATTGAGCAAAAGCGCGATTGTATACTTCTGTCGCACGGGCATCGTCCTCTTCCTGAGAAGAGGAATGAGGCGTCGGCGTTTGAATGCTTTGATCGGCACGATCTAAATCTTGATTCGACAAATTTAGCGTAGGAAGCTTTTGAACCGACTCCGGCTGGGCAATCAAAAATGGTTCCCGAGAATCTTTTCGAGGCAACGAGCGTCTCATCTTCTTGGGTTTGGAAATGTGTCGAGAAGAAACGGGGTGGTTCGTTTGTCGGTCTAAAGCCAACTTCATGGTTTCCAAGCGATCCTGCAAAACGGAAAGCGAACTGGAAAGTCCATCCACTTTCTCTTGCAAGGAATACTGTTGTTTTTTGAGCTGATCATTCTCTTTCCGAATGTCTTTGATCTCTTGTTTGGAAGTCGCGCACGCTGCCAAACCACAGACCAAACCAGCCACCATTAAAACGTGTTTCATGAAAAACCCAAATTTCCCTTTAATTCAAACTGATTATATGTTTTCGAGTGTGAAAAGGTCAAGCTAACCAACCGACAAAGCCCAATTGCCTGCCCGTCTTCTTCCCATCCCGGCGATAGGAGAAGAATTTCTCTTCATTTTCAAAGGTACATTGATTGGCTTGCCAGATTTGATGCGCGGGAACCCCCGATTCTAGTGCACATCGGCGGTTGATCCCGCAGAGATCCAAAAAGGCAGAGGTTTCCCCTTCCCTCACTTCGTCCGCCTGCAGATTCTGCTGCTGGGCGAAAAGAGAAACGATTCCATGACCGACTTCAAATTTATTCAAGCCAATGGCCGGACCCAATGCCAAGAAAAGGCCGCTGGGGTGACACCCATACGTCTTGCTCAGCATCTCCAACGCTTCGGGAAGAACGCCTTCTAAAGTTCCGCGCCATCCCGCGTGCACAACTCCCAAAATTTTCTTCTCGGGTTCCACCACCAAAATCGGAACGCAGTCCGCCACTCGAACGGAGAGTAGAATCCCCTTTTCCCGCGTAATGAGAATGTCGGCGTCCTGACTACGAAGGCTCCAAGCATCATCCTGTGCGAGAATTTCCAGAGCCTCTATTCCATGGACTTGCCTGGTTCCGACGATTCGAGTGGGAGAAAGATCAAATTCCCTACCCAGACGAGCATAATTTTCGTCCACGAGGTCATCTTCATCTCCCGTGTTCCAACCGAAATTCAAGGAAGCATACGGAGAAGCACTCACACCCCCTTCACGCGTCGTGAATCCGTGACACAGGTTTGGGATGTCTTTCAGAAGAGGCGAAGAAACAAATGAAAGAGCCACAACACCTACCAAATTTTGGTTTTGAGGTGACCTTTGGGTTTCAAAATCTTGTCAACAATGGCTCGGTCAAAATAATTCGTGTTGGCCAACAAACTAGGGTCGACCTTCGAATGATAATGCTTTCGACCTTCATCCAACTCTTTGGCCAAAATATCAAAGAAAGAATCATTCTCGATTCCCTCTTTGACTTTGTTTTCATTGTACAAAGAGATGTCTTGGGCAATGGTTCTAGCCAATCGTTTTGCAGCTTCTATATCTGTGATTAATGGTTGAGCCATAGAGATGGTCCTATGATACGGGGGCTTTAATTATTCCTCAAGTTCCACGTTCCAATAGGAGAAGTCCACGATATTGAGGAACGGAAGCCATTCTCTGTAGCGAGGATGACGCAGGGACAAGTTCAGGCACTCCGTCCAGTGAGGTCGAATGGGTTTTCGCATGAGCTTCATCCCAGCCTCTCTGGGGGTTCGTCCACCTTTCTTTCGATTACACGGCACACAACAACAAACCACATTTTCCCAGGTCGTTGCGCCCCCTTTGGTTCGAGGAATCACATGGTCCAAATTCAATTCACTCTTGGAGAATTTCTTTTGGCAATATTGACAGGTGTTCTTGTCACGAGCGTAGATATTGAAACGACTGAAGCGGACCTGTTTTTTGGGCATACGATCATACGTCTGCAACAAAATGACTCTTGGAATTCTAATCATCCGGCCAACCATTCCGATGGCCTCATCGCCATTGGCCACCGACAATTCTGACCAGCTCACAAAATCGAACGTCTTGTACTGTTCATCAACAAACTTGGCCGCCCCTCGATACACCATGCAAAACGCACGTTTGACTGAAATGACATGAATCGGGAGATAGACTTTATTGAGAACAAGGACTCTGGATTGTAACAATGAAGTGGTCATACGCCTTCCGACCTCAAATCCTTCAACGTTGATTGGCTCACCTGAATCAAGTCCGGCATTTCCTCCGCGGAAACCGTCCGCATGTCCAATACTAACTGATTCTTCTGCATACGCGAAATAACGGGAGGGTGGCCCATTCGAAGCCGCGCGCTAAACGTTCGAAGTTCTTTTTCACTTCCAGAAAACACCACGCCAAAGGAAGGAAGAGTTTCTTCAGGAAGACTTCCGCCTCCAGTCTTGGATTCGGTTTCCGAAACCTGAAGCCGAAAGCCGTGGGACACCGGATCGACGTGTCGACAAAATTCTTCGGCTTGTTGTTTGAGCTCCGACAAGGGTCTCATCAGAAGCTTCGCTACTGTGGAGGGTTCTTCAGAAAGCAGCGCCGTTTCCAAAAGCGCCAAAGTAAACTTATCCACTCGAAGAATGCGCAACCAAGGATCTTTCCGCATTCGATCAATCCAGCGTTTCTTCCCGAGAATGATGCCGGCTTGGGGTCCTCCGAGAAGTTTGTCTCCGCTAAACGTGATCAAATCCACCCCGGTTTTGATCAGATCCTTTGCGAGAACATTTTGAGATCCCAGTACTGGAATGGCTTGAAGGGATGCGCTTCCCACATCAAACACAACGGGAATCTTGTTCTTTTTTCCCAGGGAAACCAGTTCTTCCAAGGGGGTTTCTTCCACAAACCCCTCCATCCGATAGTTACTGGGGTGAACCTTCAAGATCACAGCCGTTTGTTCCCCAATCGCTTTTTCGAAATCAGAGCATCGGGTTCGATTCGTTGTCCCCACTTCCTTCAATCTTGCACCAGACGCTTCACAAATATCGGGAACCCGAAAAGATCCCCCGATTTCCACCAACTCGCCTCTCGAAATCAAAACCTCTCTTTGGTGAGCCAGAGCATGCAACGACAACATCACCGCCGCAGCGTTGTTGTTTACAACCAAGGCATCTTCCGCTCCCGAAGCTACGGCCAAACTTTCGGCACAATGGGAATAGCGAGAGCCTCGCGTCCCTTGATCCAAATCGAACTCCAAGTTTATGTAACCGCTTCCCAATTTCTGCAAAGGCTCCAACCATTTTGCATTCACAGGAGCCCGCCCCAAGTTGGTGTGCAAGACAACGCCGGTAGCATTCAACACGCGCCGTAAAGATCCCTCTTTCAGTCGATGAAGTTCCTTGGAGACCAAATCGGGCCAACTCTGAGTGGAGATCGATTCAAATTTAGGAGAATTTCGAGCGGTTCGCAGAACCGAGCGAATTGCTTCGGTCACCAACCATCGGGGATGAAATTGACACAAGGAGGCCACTTCCGGATCATTCAGCAACACGCCAACAGCCGGAAGTTCGCTTCTAAAATCGCTTTTCGGCGGATGTCCCAATACTTCTATTGTAAGCCCATTTGCGCCAAAGCGAAAGGGAACGTTTTCTTAAATGGTTGTTTTTATGGGAAATTTAAAAAAATAACGGGGTTACTGCCCAGGGTTCAGTGCTCGGCGATCAATAAAACGTAAAACACTCTCTCTCAACTACAACACCAACATCAGCTTAACTCAACGCACTGCTTCTAACTCTTGGTTTAGACCACGCTTAGAGCACTGAACACCTGGCATTAACCCCGTTACAAGCACTGTATGCCATATATGCTAGCGTATTGCAATATAATGTCAACATACTAACTAATTATTTTCGTGGAATTTTTTTTTTGCCTCTCCTATATTCCGGCCAACCAGAAACCTGATCCTTACGCGAGGCCCCATAAAAATGCTGTCCAAAGCCCCCCAAATCCTGAAACAACTCAATGACTCAGTGCGTACAAGATTGATCGGCCTTCCTGAAAGCACGCCCTTTTCTCCCCCCGCTCGCCCTCATCTCCATAAAGCCGCACCGCCCTTAGAAACAGAACCGGTCGCTGAACTTTCGGCCGCGCTCAAGAAAACCCTTACCCACTTGCATACGCTGCAACATGAAGCGGGTTATTGGGAAGCCGCCGTGTTTGACAACCCCACCATTACTTCTGAGTACGTCATGTTTCTCCAATTCCTGGGAATTTTGGATGAAGACATTCGGCTCCGGGCCAAAAATTATTTATGGGAAACGCAAACCAATCGGGGAGGTTGGACCCTTTATCACGGCGGACCCGAAGAACATTCAGCCACCATCGAGGCGTATTTCACACTGAAGCTCTGCGGGGTCGATCAAAATGATCCACGCATGATCCAAGCCAAAAAACTGATTTTGGAAAAAGGAGGAATTGAAACCTCCCGCATCTTTACCAAAATCAACCTGGCCATGTTCGGAGAATATTCCTGGGAAAAAATTCCCTGCATCAGCCCCGAACTCATGCTCCAACCTCGAAAAACACCTTTTAATATTTATGAATTTTCCAGTTGGTCCCGAGCGGTCATTATTCCGCTCTTGATCATCTTTGATCAAAAACCGACGGCTCCTTTGAAGGAAAACGAAAAACTTGGAGAGTTATGGGAGGGCTTGACCCAACCTTCGAGACGAAAGCAAATCCAAGAATTTCTTTTGGACAAGAAATGGAACCTCGAAAAGATCTTTCGACTCGTGCAAGCCGGTCTCTTCATCTACGAAAAAAGTCCCATCAAACCGCTTCGGCAAAAAGCCTTAAAAATGGCTGAGAAATGGATTTTGGAGCATCAAGATCCCAATGGAAATTGGGGCGGCATTTTTCCGGCCATGACCAACGCGCTGGTCGCCTTGAAACTTAGAGGATACCCTCTTTCGCATCCCCGAATGGTCAAAGGGTTAAGCATGTTACGATCCTTTGCAGACGAGACTGAATCAACCATTCGCGTTCAGTCGACAGTTTCTCCGGTATGGGACACCGCCATCACAACCTATGCCATGCAAGAAACCGGCGTTCCCCCAACCGATGTCCGAGTCCAAAAATCCGTACAATGGCTTTTGAATAAACAGATTACACAGGTTTTGGGAGACTGGAGATTTAAGGCTTCCTCCAATACACCTCCGGGAGGATGGCCCTTTGAACACGAGAATGACCAATATCCCGATTTGGATGATACGGCCCTGACCATTCTGGCCCTACTTCCCTCCGAACAATTAAAAAAATCCGACACCCATTTAAGAAGCGCCATTGACCGCGGCATTGAATGGATGCTCGGCATGCAAGGTTCAGATGGTGGATGGGGCGCTTTTGATCGAGACAATAACCGACAAATCATCAACCAAATTCCGTTTTCGGATTTAAAATCTTTATTGGACCCGAGCACCCCAGATGTCACGGCCCACGTCATGGAAGCCTTAGGCGCGGCTCATTTTGATCTCCAAAGCAAACCTATTCAAAAGGCGCTAAGATTTCTCCGCACCACCCAAGAAGAAAACGGTTCATGGTTTGGTCGATGGGGGGTCAATTATATTTATGGCACCGGTGCGGTCTTAAGTGCGCTTCATGTCCTAGGGGTCGACATGAACCAAGACTACATCCAAAAGTCCCGAAACTGGCTCCTTAGCCTTCAAAACGCAGACGGTGGATGGGGAGAATCATGTGCCTCCTATGATGTGAACCACTACGTTCCCCTCGGCTATTCGACGGCCAGTCAAACAGCATGGGCCATTTTAGCCTTATTGGCTTGCCCACCCGAAGATGCCACGCCTCTTGAAGAAGGGGTCCGATATCTTTTGAAAAATCAAACCGAAGATGGCGAATGGAAAGAGCCTGAGTGGACGGGAACCGGATTCCCCAAACACTTTTACCTTCGGTACGACTATTACCGCCTGTATTTTCCTCTGCTTGCCTTGGGAAGATATGCGGAGACTCAGACCCACAAGCATTCGTCGCCAAGCAAATAAACCGTTTCCTTCAACTGGAACGCGCGCTAAGTTAGCGGTTACTCATGAGGCCGTCTTCAGAGAAAAGAAAGTTTGGACGCATTCAACATGTCTTCTCGGTGTCCGTTGAATTTCAAAACCAAACCTTCGAAGCTGAACTTCAAAGCCTTTCCAAGGAAGGCGCATCTCTCACGTCCATCCATCTTCCCGTTTCGCTTCACGACCAAGTCAAACTAGGCATTGAGCACTCCTCGAACCCAAACATCGAGCTTCAAGCCAAAATCATTTGGGTCAAAGAAGAAGAACAACCTCCCGTGTTTGGCGTGAAATTTGAGTCCCCCTCTTCGAGTCAGGAAGGGAAAATTCTTTCCTTGATGAAAGATTTCTTGAACGACTCTCCCCGAGGGGGGAGAAGACATCCTCGAATCTCACGAAGAGTACCTGCGCGTTTTAGTGAAGAAGAAGAACTCAAAGCCATGTTGGAAAACATTTCTTTGGGAGGGCTTGCACTCATTGTGGAAACTCCGTTGCAACCTCAAGATCAGATCGAAGTTGAAATCTTTCCCTCACCGAGCTCTCCGCCTTTGATCGTCGGCGGTCGCGTGGTCTACTGCACATCCGTCAAACAAACGGGAAGATCTGCCTACCGTGTCGGCGTGGAATTCAAGGAACTTACAGAAAAAACGCTCTCAGAAATCCAACAACTTATGGATCGTTTAATGGAACTTACTTAGGCGGAAACTCTTTGTTCAGCCAGGTCTTGGCCAAGGCATATAAATTAGGTCGTTGGTTCTTTTCTAACTCTTTCATTAAACCGTCATCGCCTCGACAGGCTTTCATCATATGGGTGTTCACACGCGCCTCCATCACTTCCGCCAATTCGTGGAAATTTCTTCGAAAGCGCTCAGTAGGGGGAAGACCTTTTTCCCGAATATTTTCTTGATGACGCTCGATGCCTTCCCAAAGTTCTTCCACGCCCACGCCTTTCACGGCTTCCATCATGACAATGGGCGGTTTCCACGTCAGTTCTCGAGGTGAAAGCATCAAAGAGGTCTCGATTTCGCGAGCAATCAAGTCTGCTCCAGGTCGATCTTTTTTATTCACCACATACACATGCGCAATTTCTAAAATACCTGCTTTCAACGTCTGAATGGCATCCCCGGCTTCCGGAACCAGGACCACCACAGTAGTATCTGCAATGTCTGCAACTGCCACCTCACTCTGTCCTGCCCCCACCGTTTCCAAGAGGATGACATCAATTCCAAAGGCATCCAGCAATTGTACCAACGCTCGTGTCGAGAATGAAAGCCCTCCACTCCTTCCACGACTGCCCACACTACGAATATAGACGTCCTTGTCTTCGCTATGCCGTTGCATTCGAACACGATCACCCAAAACCGCCCCGCCCGTAAATGGGCTGGAGGGATCGACGGCCACAACCCCAACGGTTTTCCCTTGTTTGCGAATCCACGTGATCAACTGATCAATCATCGTGCTTTTCCCGGCACCGGCTGGTCCTGTCACTCCGACCGTCAAAGCTCTGCCCGTATAGGGCCAAATCTCCGCCAGCAACTCGAAAGACTCTTCGCTTTTTTCTTCCACCAAACTCAAGAGACGAGCAAGGGCACGCCGGTCTCCTTTCCTCATTCTCTCGACTAAGTCACTCACAAATGGGCCGCCAAACAATGAAACATTTTCAAACCGTCTGTGTTTTCTAACAAACTCTCTGCACATCGATCAGGATGAGGCATGAGTCCCATCACATTTCCTTTCCGGTTTGTGATCCCGGCGATGCGGGAAACCGAACCATTAACATTTTCTTTGTAGCGAAGCGCAACTTGATCTTGGTCTTCTAATTTCTTGCGCATGTCTTCGTCACAAACATATCGCCCTTCTGAATGAGCAATGGGCATCGTGAGTTCCTCACCGATTTCAAGTTGATCCAAAAAAATGGAACGATTGGACGCGACTTCGAGTTGAACATCTTCACATTGAAATTGAAGGCTTTCATTTTTGGTGAGAGCTCCTGGCAAAAACCCAGCCTCCACAAGAATTTGAAAGCCATTGCAGATGCCCAAGACCGGTTTTCCTTGGTCGATGAAGGAATGAAGACTTTCGACCGTGGGAGACAATTTAGCCAAGGCCCCAGCGCGAAGATAGTCGCCATAGGAAAAGCCTCCAGGGAGAAGAACCGCGTGATACGCATCGGGAACCCGCTCACCGTACCAATGAAAATGGGTGGAAAAGCCCATGGAGGTCTCGGCTGCATGAAAAACATCCCGATCACAGTTTGAACCCGGAAAAACCACAACGGCTATTTTTGTTCCTGCCATAAGGCTTGCCACAATAAGCAAATTTGACGAATATTCAATGTGTATGAAGGTGATCGGCCTAACTGGGGGAATTGCTTGTGGAAAAACCTTGGCGACGAAGAGATTTCAAGCCAAAGAGATCCCTGTCATTGATACGGACCAAGTCGCACGGCAGCTACTCACTCATTCCAAAGAGATTCAAAAACAAGTAAAGATGGCCTTTGGCACATGTGAACGAGCCGAACTCCGAAAACGCATTTTTAATGATTCGAATCAGCGAAAAAAACTGGAAACAATTCTTCACCCTGAAATCCATCGGGTTGTGAAAGACCGGCTTGAGGACCTTCGGAAAACAAGCCCTTCCACGGATTTGGCCGTGGTCGTGGTTCCCCTTCTCTTCGAAGCCGGGTGGGAATCGCATTTTGACTCGATTCTTTCCATCATCTGCGGGGCCACAGAGCAAATCACACGATTGGTCGCGCGAGATGAAATCTCAAACGAATTGGCTCAAAAAATGGTCAGCGCCCAGCTTTCAAACTCCGAGAAAGCAAAACGCTCTGACTTTTCCTTGACCAATGATGGAGACATCCCTTCTTTCGAGAAAGCCGTGGATCACCTGATCCAAGAACTTCAGCAAAGTGCCTAGGAAGGACTAGTGAACTTCTCGCTCTCCGGATTCGGTTTCCAAGCCATCCAGAAGCTGAAAATAACTAAAAATCATCGCATGTTGGACATCTCGACCCAATCCATTGATGAATTCTTTCTTTTCTTCAAACGAAGCCAACGAAAAGGTTCGGTTCAAAGCATCATTTACATCGTCCAAATGTTCTTCCAAGAGCTTTTTCAGTTCATCCGGATCCCTTTGAAAAGCCAACCGAATCGTTTGCGGGGCAAAAATTAAGTGATTGCCCTTTCGACCTTCGTCCAGGAGAAAGTGAAACTTTGCAATTTCGTGCATGGTCGAGTCTAAATTGATTTTGGACAAAAATTCGCTCATCACGCCGGATAATAGGCACGTTCCCTGCCGCGTCAAGGGGGTAAAAAAAACGAATATAATCAGGATGAACGGGGGCTGAATCGATGATCTGTCGCCATAGACAAGATGCGATAAAGGGTCTCCTTCAATTCGGATCGGGGAACAATTCGATCAATCATTCCATGATCCAAAAGAAAGTCAGAGCGCTGAAACCCTTCCGGCAGCTCTTCCTTAATCGTTTGTTGAATTACGCGTGGTCCCGCAAATCCAATCAATGCATTGGGCTCAGCTAAAATAACGTCACCCAGCATGGCACAGGACGCAGCCACGCCTCCCGTTGTAGGGTCAGTGAGGAAAGCAATGTAAGGGATTCCTTTTTTTCTCAATTGAGCCAGGGCTGCCGTAGATTTGGCCATCTGCATGAGAGAAAGGATTCCCTCTTGCATCCGAGCTCCGCCACTGGACGTGATCACAATGCAGGGCTTTTCCTCATGAAGGGCCAATTCAAACGTTCGGGTCAATTTTTCACCCGCAACAGACCCCATGCTGCCGCCCATGTATTTGAACACAAAGGTTCCAACCACAATATCAAGATCGCGAATTCGACCCCGTCCAAAAATATAGGATTCCTTCTCTCCCCCCAATTTATCCATGGACTTGATTCGATCGCGGTACTTCTTTTGATCCCGAAATTCCAATGGGTCGGTCGGGGAGATATCCATGCTCAATTCTTCAAACGACTCGGGTTCCAAAAAGATCTTCAGCCGATCTCGCGCATTCATCCGAAAGTGATGTTGACACTTTGGGCATACCGAAAGGTTTTTCACAATATCTTCTTGAAAAACAATTTCGGTGCATTGCGGACACTTCGTCCACAGCCCTTCTTGAAAACCTTCTTTTTTCGCCGGAGATGAAATCTTCGGCGGCCTTAATTTATCAATCCATGACATCGTTACTTCACAAATTCCCGTTCGATCTTTGCTCCAACCGAACTCAATTTGCGCTCCATGTTCTCATACCCACGATCCAAATGATAGATGCGGGACACTTCCGTTTTTCCTTCCGCTGCGAGTCCCGCTAAAACCAGAGACGCACTAGCCCTTAAATCTGTAGCCATCACAGGGGCCCCTCTGAGCGAGGGAACGCCAATCACCGTGGCCGATGAATCTCGAATGTGAAGATTGGCTCCCATCCGTAACAACTCGGCCACATGCATGTATCGATTCTCAAAAATTCTTTCCGTCACGGTGCTCGCACCGTTTGCAAAACACAGTAAAACCATCAATTGGGCCTGCATATCTGTGGGAAAACCGGGATATGGAGCCGTTTCCACATGTGCGGGTTGAATCGGTCGCTTTCCTCGAACCCGGATTCCATTCGAATCCTCTTCAATCACGGTCCCAATCTCACGCATTTTTGCAATGACCGCCTGCAAATGAGAAGCGTTCGCCCCTCTCAAGAAGACATTTCCCTCCGTCAGGGCCCCGGCCACCATATACGTGCCCGTTTCAATGCGGTCGGGAATGAGTTCTACATCATACCCTCCCAACCTTTCGACCCCTTCCACCTGAATCGTCCGCGTCCCCGCTCCCTGGATATTGGCTCCCATTTGATTCAACACTTCCGCAACGGCCGGCACTTCAGGCTCGCACGCACAATTTCGAAAAATGCTGGTTCCCTTAGCCAGAGAGGAAGCAATCATGGCATTGAGGGTTCCCGTCACGGTCACCAACTCAAAGAGAAAATCGGCTCCTTTCAATCGTGCAGCCTTGGCTTCAACGTAACCATCTTCCAATGCAATATTGGCCCCCAACGCTTCCAGAACCTTCAAGTGCTGATCAATGGGTCGCACACCGATCGCGCATCCACCGGGAAGTGAAACCCTAGCTACGCCTTCACGAGCCACCAACGGGCCCAACAAGAGCACCGAAGCCCTCATTTTCCGAACAAAATCATAGGGAGCCTCAGAACCCGTCAAATCTTTGGCTTGAAATGAGATTTCCCGTTCGCCGCGTTCAATTCTCACGCCCAAAACACGCAGAATATCCGCCATCGTATCAATATCTTTCAACGCGGGAACATTGCTCAAACGACATGGGGAAGACGTCAGCAAAGCCGTAGCCATGATGGGAAGAGCGGCATTTTTGGCTCCACTGATGGGGATTTCGCCCTCCAATCGATTTCCCCCAATCACGGTGATTTTTTCCAACGCCATCTTAAAATCCTGTGCGCGCCTTTATGATTCTAGGAATACCGGACAAATCTTCTCGAATGCCCTCAACGGTATATCCCGCCTTCTCCAAAAGTTCAGAAACCATGTTTTCCTGTCCCATCCCCATTTCCAAAAACAAAAAACCTTCCCTCAAACGATCTTTGGCGGAATCGATCAGAGCTCGAATGAATTTCAAACCATCTGTCCCTGCCTCTAAAGCTCGAAGAGGTTCAAAATCTCGAATCTCATGGGACAACGTCTTGATACTTTCTTCTGGAATGTATGGCAAATTTGCAACGATGAGATCGAAATCCTCTTCGACCTCCCCAAGCAAGTCACTTTCGATAAAACGAATGTCCAAGCCGAGAGATTCCGCGTTCAAACGCGCGACGTCCAAAGCTTCTGCGGAAATATCTGTGGCCGTCATCTGAATGTTGGGACCATTTTTTTTCAAGGCCAATGCAATCGCGCCCGATCCCGTTCCCACATCGCACACTCGGGGTTCAGTCCACCCATGGGCTTCAATCCATTGCAACGCCTCATCGACCAGAAGCTCCGTTTCCGGCCGAGGAATCAAGACCCGTTCATCCACGGTTAACGGTAATGCATAAAACTCTCGTTCTTTTGTGAGATACGCCACAGGCGTTCCGGCTCTTCGTTTTTCGACCAAAGCGCGAAATCGATCTCTTTCTTCCTGGGTCACAGGTCGATCGTATTGGAGATAAAGCCCTACACGATCGGTGTTCAAAGCCGATGAAAGAAGAATTTCAGCCGAACGCCGAGGTCCGTCCAACCCCCGTCCCTGAAAATCTTCCGTAGCCCACTGAAGAAGTCGAGCCGCAGTCCAGGTCACTTCAGCTCTCTTCCCCCTTCAACAATTCCATTTGATGCTGCGTGCGCAATTGGCTCACGACCTCATCCAGATCACCCTCTAACACCGCGTCTAAACGATGTAGTGTGAGGCCTATTCGGTGATCGGTGATTCGATTTTGTGGAAAGTTATACGTTCGAATCCGCTCACTTCGATCCCCAGAACCCACCATGGATCTCCTGGCACTCGTGATGCTTTCATTCTGTTTCGCCTGCTCCTGTTCCAAGAGTCTGGCTCGCAACACTTTCATGGCTTTGGCCTTATTCTTGTGCTGGGATTTTTCGTCCTGGCAAATGACAACCAAGCCGCTAGGAATATGCGTAATTCGCACCGCCGAATCGGTCGTGTTCACGCTCTGGCCCCCAGGGCCTCCGGCCCGCATCACATCGATTTTTAGTTCCTTCGGATCAATCTTGACATCCACGTCCTCGGCCTCAGGAAGAACGGCAACCGTAACCGCCGACGTATGAATCCGACCGGATGTTTCGGTTACCGGTACGCGCTGCACACGGTGTACGCCCCCCTCAAACTTAAGTTGGCTGTAAGCACCGTCGCCTTCCAATAAGACGATGGCCTCTTTTAGACCCCCAAGGCCCGTCTCATTCTTGGAAACAATGTCAACCTTCCAGCGTTTTCGTTCGGCAAATCGAAGATATAAACGAAAAAGTTCTGCAGCAAAGAGAGCGGCTTCTTCCCCTCCCGTACCTGCCCGAATTTCGATGAAAACGTTCTTTTCATCGTTGGGATCTTTCGGAAGCAGGAGAAGTTTCAACTCGCCTTCCAACTCTACTTTCTTCGTCTCCAGAATCTCGACCTCAGAGCGGGCCAAGTCTTCCATTTCTGGATCTCCACTGGAAAGAAGTTCGCGACTATCCGCCAACTCCTGTTCGACTTTTTGGTATTGACGAAAACAGCCTACAATTTGTTTTAAATCAGAAAACTCTTTGGAAATTTTTTGAAACTCATCCTGACGCGCAATGATTTTGGGATCCGAGAGCTTAGCAGACAACTCTTCGTACCGAGCTTCAACTTCCTTGAGTTTCGCAAACATGTAGATGCGCCAGGAAGTACGCCAGAACTAATTCTTTGACTTGCCCGTTGAAACGTTTGCGTATTTTTTTCGGAATCGTTCGATTCGTCCGGCACTGTCGATCAATTTTTGAGTTCCTGTGAAAAAAGGATGACACTTGGAACAAATTTCTACAGAGATCTCAGATTGGGTGGATCGGGTGGGAATCTCGTTGCCACACGCGCACCGGATGGTGGTCTCATTATATTTCGGATGGATCTTGTCTTTCACCTTAATTCTCCTTACAAGCGGTGGCGGCTTATAGCATAGGGGCCGACGAGAGACAACCTTCTCTCCACTTCTTCCCTCAAAATCCCCCAAAAGACATGAATTTCCCTGGCCAGATGCTTAAGTTCATGAAATGAAAGGGAGATATGAATCAACCCAGTCTACCCAATCTCTTTCAGGCTTGCGCATATCGGTATGCAAAGGAGCCCTTTTTATACGCGCAGAGCTCAGAAAGTGATTGGTTTTCAAAGACTTGGGATGAAATCGCCCTGGCGGTTCATCGAATGGGCTCGGGCCTACTGTCTGAGTCGATCGCTCCCGGAGATTCCGTTGGAATCTGGGCTCAAAACTCGATTCCCTGGGTCATTTTGGATTTGGCCGCCCTTTCCATTGGAGCTTGCCCCCTCGCCATTCCCGTTTCGACCTCTCAACTTGAGCTCAAAGAGTGGGTCCAAAAGCACAACATCAAGCTCTTGGTCGTGGATTCCTGGAACGAGTGGAAACAAATTCGTTCGTGGAAAAAAAGCTCTCCTCAACTGAATACGGTCGTCGTTTTAAACGAACCTCACGAAACGGAACGGATTGAAAAAGATGCCATCGGTTTCGACGAATTGATGCAAAATGAAATGGCTCAAAGTCCTCAGTCTTTTTTCGAACGGTTGGCTGCGATTTCGCCCGAAGACCCAGCCCTCTTTTTGGCTCCGGGTCATTGCCTTTCTCACCAAGAACTCGCTAACGAAATACTTGAGATGGCCAAACACCTTCCGCTTCGTTCGGGGGATCTCCATTTGTCTCAAATATCTCTCTCAAACCCCTTAGAACGTCTGGGACTATATTCCTTGATCACGTTGGGAGGGCGCATCGCCTATCCCTCTTCGCCGAGTACAGCCTTCCACCACATGAAATCTTTGGAGCCTTCCCTTACGATTGCCCTGACGGATGATCTTCAAAAACTCAAAGACGATCTTGAAAGCACCGTTCAAGATCGAAACTTTCTGGCCAGACATCTTTTTAAGCGATTTACTTCCTCCCCAGCCACGCAAGGGTTATCTCGAAAGCTCAAAAACAAATTGGTTTTGTCTTCCACGCGCCAACACCTGGGGAAGAATTTTCGCCTCATCATTTGTGAACAGTCTCGACTGTCCGGAGAAGAGCTGTTCTTCTTCGAGAATCTCGGAGTTTCGATTGAGCGAAAAGAAACGCCTTCTCCACCTCTCACCTAAAAATAGCCTTTTTATCCTTTATTATTAAATACTTGAACGTTTTTACACGGTTTTTGAAATTCTGTGCTAAGGTGCCTTCGTTCTAAGTGCATGGGGGCATGAATTGAGTTCAACCACAAAACGCAAAACAAAACCGGTTCTTCCTGTGCTTCAAGAAATGAAGCCATCGAAGGTGTTTTGCAATGCCATTGTCGAAGAGCCCGCCAACACACTCGTTCCAGGTAAAGGAGCCGGAATGTGGCTCTTGGACAAAGAAACCATGCAGGTTCTTTGGGTCAATGAAGTTATGGAAGAGATTTATGGGCCCTTGGAAAAGATTCAAGGAAAGCATTGCTATGAAGCCTTTCGGAAAAGATCGAAAGCTTGCGAAGAGTGTTTGCCTCAAAAAGCCTCCGAAACCGGAAACATCGTAACCGGGTACATCTCTCGAATCACCCGAGGAGGCATTCATCGTCATTACCAAGTCATCGAAACCCCGATGGTGGATGAAAGTCAGAAGACGAATCGCGTTCTAGAAATCGTGTTGGATGTTACCGAGAAAATTCGAATGGAACAGACCATTCAGAATTCTGAACGAGAACATCGGGCTCTGTTTGAACATGCAGGCATTGCGGTTTCTGTAAGCGATCAAGATGGAAAACTGCTTAAGGTCAATCAAGCTTTCGAAAACCTTTCAGGCTACCCCCGCAGCAAGATTGAAGACAAAATGAACCAGTCGGAGTTCATTCACCCCAGAGATCTTCATCGAATCACGCGATACAGCAAAGACCGGGCCCGAAAGGGGAAGAACCCTCCCACCAGCTATGATTTCACGTTCTTGGATCGAAAGAAGAACGAACGCTTGGTTCAAATCGTTGTCAGCACCATGCCCAATGGCAACCAGATTTGTTCGATTACCGACATCACAGAGCAGAAAAAACTCGAGAAGGAAATTCGGGATAAAGAGCAACTCCTCAATAACATTCTTCGCCATTCTGTAGAGGCCATCATCGCGACCGACCCCAAAGATCAGATTCGATCATGGAATCACGGCGCGAAACTCATGTTTGGCTATTCTCAACAAGAAGTCCTGGGTCGAAAACTTCGGTTTTTATTTACGCCGGAATTTAGAAGAAGCAAAAAACTCTCGGCCATCAACAAAGAGTTCCACAAAAAAAGTTTCATCAAAGCCTTTGAGGCGCATGGAAAAACCAAAGACGGCAAACATATCCTTTTGGAAATCACACGAACGGCGCTCTTGGACGAGAATGGGAAAGAACAAGGAAGCTCTGCCATCCTTCGAGATGTAACCGAGTTACGGCGCTTGGAACGACAGAACGTTGACCAAGAAAAGATGGTGGCCCTAGGAGAAATGGCTGCCAGCCTGGCCCATGAAATCAAAAATCCGCTCAACTCCATGGTGATCAACCTTGAAGTGCTAAAGAACCATTTCAACCTGGCTTCATCGGCCAAAAAAGAGACATACTATCGATACATCGGGATCATCGAGTCTGAGGTTAAACGTTTGGATAAGGTCATGCGTGGAGTCTTGGATTTTTCAAAACCCATGAAAACGCCCTTTGCTCAGGTCGACCTGGAAAAATCGATTCGACAAGTTCTCACGCTGGTCTCCCCCGAAGCCAAAAAAAACAAAATCACAATCAAAACAAAGATTTCGGAAAACCTCCCCCGCGTGGATGGTGTTGAAGATTACATGAAGCAAATTCTCCTCAACCTCACACTCAATTCATTTCAAGCCATGTCCAACGGAGGGGTTTTTTCGATCGAGTGCATGTCAAACAACGACCATCAAGTTCAAATGCACATTAAAGATACTGGATGTGGAATTCCCCGAAAGAATGTGAATCGAATTTTTGATTTGTATTTCTCGACAAAAGAGAAAGGGAGTGGTTTAGGACTTCCTCTTGTTAAGCGCTTGGTGACTGTCCAAGGGGGAAGTATTGAATTCTCAAACCGGCCCAAAGGGGGAACCCAGTTCACGCTGACATTTCCTCATACGTAGTAAGAAAGGATTGATGTAGTCATGACAGAGCCTGAAGCCATATTTGAAGTTCCTTCTTCAGCCAAACGAATCCTCGTGGTGGATGATGAAGATTCGGCCCGCCTTGGATTGGCTGAACTCTTGGAAAGTTGGGGTTACGTAACCGAAACGGCCGAAGATGGACGTGTGGCCATCACAAAAATGAAGTCCTTTCACCCGCACCTCATCCTCTGTGATTTGGTCATGCCCCGCATGGATGGACTGGCGTTGCTCAAGAAAATTAAGCCGGAAGAAACGCTCTTCATCATGTTGACGGCGCAGGGGACCATCGACTCTGCCGTCGACGCGGTAAAATCCGGCGCCTATGACTACCTCACAAAACCTGTGGACATTGTCCGATTAAAACATCTTCTTGAAAACTTAAGTCAAAAGATGGAAACCGAGGACGAAGTAAAGCGACTTCGACGGCAACTCAGACAACTCGGTTCGTTTGGAAAACTCATCGGAACAACACCCGCGATCCAGGATGTGTTCCATCAAATCGAGTTGGCCGCACCCAGCACAGCCTCGGTCATCATTTATGGGGCCAGCGGAACCGGGAAAGAGCTGGTGGCTCGAGCGATTCATGACATGAGCCCTCGAAGCAATGGACCGTTTGTACCCATCAATTGTTCGGCCATTCCCGGCACACTTTTGGAAAGCGAATTATTCGGTCACGAAAAAGGGGCTTTCACCGGTGCCATCAAAACCAAAGAGGGCTGTTTTGAGCTGGCTGACGGGGGAACGTTATTCTTGGATGAAATTGCCACCATGGCCATTGACCTTCAAAGCAAACTCCTACGCGTTTTGGAGAATGGCACGTTTCGTCGCGTTGGCGGAAAAGAAGAACTCCACACCAAAGTCCGAATCATTGCCGCTTCCAATATTGAACTCGAAGAAGCCATCAAAGAGGAAATGTTTCGGCAAGACCTCTACTACCGCCTCAACGTTTTTCAATTGGGTCTTCCGAAACTCAAAGAACGCATTGCGGACATTCCCATTTTGGCTCAGCATTTCATCGAAGAGTTCGCCAAAATCAATCAAAAGAAAGTTCGCAGCATCTCTCCCAATGCCTTAAATGTTTTAAAAAACCATGATTGGCCGGGAAATGTTCGTGAACTTCGAAACACCATGGAAAGAGCCGTCATCGTCTCACGCTCTCGAATCATTCAGGCAGAAGATCTTCCAGAAAACATTCGCGAAAATAAAACCGAAGGCCCCAGCATCACCGTTTCGCTGGGAACCACCATCGAAGATATGGAACGCCTCATGATTCAACGAACCTTGGATTTTGCGGGAGGCAACAAGACTGAAGCAGCCAAGACGTTGGGAATCAGTTTGAAAACGCTTCACAACAAACTCAACCGCTTCCGAACAAAAGGCCATATATAGCCATATAAACCCATACGTACTTTTTACACGTTTAAGCATTCTTAGCATATTTTTCTAACTATTTAATTTTTATACGTTTTTTAGGTTGGAAATGTAAAAGTTACGTGTGATTCCCACGCGCAAGGCCTTTAAAAAATCTTAACGAACCGAGATAGAATTTATTCAATTATTTTAAGTGGATAGAGATGTCGCATTCCGCACCCCTTTTTGGTATGCGACTTGCTAACCCCAATGTCAAAGCTAGGAACAAGACTTAGCCTAGGGTATTTGAGAGCACTCTATTTGCCACTACCTCATTTCCCCCTACGCAATGGTCTGTAGAGTTTCCCTGACTAAGTAAGTTCCTGGTTAATACAGATAGATGGCCCGAGGTGCTGCCCTTCCCCTCCTTCGACAGCGCTTCGGGCCATCTTCTTTGTGTGTATTTTCTTCCCCCACATCTCAAATGTAATTTTTACACTACCGCTTCGACCTCCCGTGTAAAAAATACCTTATTTGGACTTTCTTCCATCATCACGAATCTGACGGAAAATTTTTTATTCCTTTGTTTTTAATGGGTTATGTTTTTTTCTTGAGTGTTTTTTAAGTTTGGCACAAATCATGCTGTTCCGGTGGGCGAAGTTGATCTTTGAAATTGCGATTCTTTTAGTATAGAGCCTTTGGCTTCATGGTGAATGCCACCTCATTTCCCCCTACGAACTGGCATTCCCGTTAAGTGACGCCTAGGGAACGAACGAATCGCATATATAAGCGCCCCGATCTTTGGATGTTATTCCCTCCTTCAAAATCATCCTTGGTCGGGGCGTCTTAATTTCCAGGAAGAAACCCGACTTCACCTCGCCAAAGATTCAACCGATTCGAACCAAGTTTAAGCGTTCACTCCAAACTTCGCTAACCATCCAATGGAGCACTTTGTTTTCAGGCTCCAGCAAGTCCGGATCTCTCTCCAGGAGAGAGAATGCTTCTCGGCGAGCGGCCTCGAGCAGATCGAGGTCTCGAGGGAAAACCGCCAATTTGAACGTCGGGTAACCCGATTGAGCCGTACCGAAAAAATCTCCTGGGCCCCGAACCCTCAAATCCTCTTCGGCCAACAGAAACCCATCGTGAACGTCCACAAACACATTTAAGCGCTCCTTAGCTTGCTTACTCACCTTGGGAGGACAAATGAGGTAACAAAAAGAACGTTCCTCTCCTCGCCCCACTCTTCCTCGAAGCTGGTGCAACTGAGCTAGTCCAAATCTTTCGGGATGTTCAATCACCATGATGGTGGCATTGGGCACATCAATCCCAACCTCAATGACGGTCGTGGAAACCAAGAGTTGAATTTTTCCCTGATGAAACTCTTTCATGATGAGTTCCCGTTCCAAGCCCGGCATTTGACCGTGAATCAATTCAACACGGATATTCGGAAAGACATTCTGACGAAGCTCATCGGCCATGGTTGTGGCATCTCTCGCCTCCAATCGATCCGAAGGATTCACAAGAGGATAAACAACATAGGCCTGCCGACCTTCTTGCACCGCCTTTTTGATTTCGGCATACACCTTACTTCGTCCTCTTTCCGTGACCATTTCGGAAACAATGGGCTTTCGACCTTTGGGAAGTTCATCCAAGATGGATACGTCCAGATCTCCATAGAGCGTCAACGCCAAAGTCCTTGGAATGGGCGTAGCAGACATAACCAAAACATCCGGTTCTTGAGCTTTGGTTCTGAGCACAGCTCTCTGTCGAACGCCAAAACGGTGTTGTTCGTCCACGACTACCAATCCCAGCGCCTGGAATTCGACACCTTTCTCCAACAAGGCATGTGTCCCCACCAACACGTCAATCTTTCCTTCTTTGAGTCTCTGAATCGTTTCTTGCTTCTGAGCCGGTTTCTGTTTTCCCAAAAGGGACTCGATCTTCACATCCACACTCAATGCCCACTGTTTCAAGGTGTGCATGTGCTGTTCCGCCAGAATCTCGGTGGGAGCCATGAAAGCTACTTGTCGCCCGTGATCAATGGCGGAAAGTGCAGCTAAGAAGGCCACAATGGTTTTTCCGCTACCAACATCTCCCTGCAACAAACGATTCATGGGATGGGGAGAAGCCATATCTTCTCGAATGGACTTCAGGACTCGCTTCTGAGCCTCGGTCAACTCAAAAGGAAGTTCCCCCAAAAGTTTTTCTCCTCGCGGAGAAGACTTCTGAAACGAAAATCCATTCCCTTTTTTAATGGATTGTTTTTGCAAGCCCAGTGACAAGCAGTAAAAGAACAATTCTTCAAACGACAACACCTCTTGAGCCTTGGAACGAATCTCAGGATCCGGCAAGGAAGAAGGGAAATGAATCCAACGCACTGCCTTCCATGGAGGCGTTAAGTCGTGCCGCTCTGCAATGGCCTTTGGAATCACCCCTTGACGAAAATGAGAAAAGTGCGCCACCGCATTGTGCAGAATTCTTCGAATGGTTTTTTGATAAATCCCGCCAACCTCTCGATAAACCGGAACGATCCGACCAAAACTGATGGAATCCAAATCGCCCTTAAAAACTTCGAAGTCCGGATGGTGCATCTCCATTCGAGAACGGAATTTTTTCACTTTTCCGCACACGATGATTTTATGAGTTTTCTGAATGCGATCTTCCAAAGAACCATGAGAAAACTGAAACCATTTGAGCTTCAATTCACCCGTTCCATCTTTAACGATCACCTCAAAAATTTTTCTCCGTAAGCCGCGATAATAGGCCACGCCGGAAAACTCTACTTCACCAATGACCGTCGCTTTCTCTCCCTCATGGAGCTGCCCAATTTTTTGAATCTGCCGACGATCTTCGTAACGGGAGGGAAAATGGTTCAAAAGATCCCCAACGTTTTTGATGCCCACTCGTCCCAAACGTTCTCCCAAAGCCGGCCCAACCCCTTTCACAAACTGGACCTTCCCATCCAATTTCTTTTGTGACGCCTTAATTTCTTTCAGAGAAATCGAAGCATATTCCTCCCTCTGAAAATATCGAATTTCGGGATCGGCAGGTTTGACTCTCGTGATCGTAAAAGCTTTTCGCACTCGGGAAAGTTGTTCTTTCTCCGAAAGATCCTCAAATCCCGAAAACAGTTCTTGAACCAAGCGAAAGACCCTTTTTTCTTCTTCATTTATAGAGCTGGCCAAAGCCGAACGACAGGTCTTCCGAATATGGATCGAAAGCGCTTCTGGACCTTGAACCTTTGTTTTCTTTTCATCTTCGTAAAATGAAAGGGGCCTTTCAATGGCCGATAAGAAATTGACGTTCTTTTCCTCTTGAGACACGTCTATACCGAACTCTTATAAACCTGTTCTACGGATAAGTGTTGATAGTGCTCTTTTTTCCATTTCATATGGGAAAGTTCGAACAGAAAATCATTCAATTGCTCCGGCTTCGTGATGGAGCGCTTTTTGATCTCTTTCGCAATGAAATCTTTGGTTTGGCGAGGATGAACTTGGATGGTGTCGCAAAAATGCCATTCGTCCTTAAAAGAAACCATTCGAAGATCAACCAAGTCTCCTCGGTTCAGTCCCATCAGCGAGCCATCTTTTTCAATGCGTCTGACTTCTCCCGAAACCATATCTTCAAACACCTCGTGGTTTCCCTTAGATCCTTGATAGACACAAAGACTTCTCACGGTTCTTTGCATCGATTTGAGGGACTCCAACTCTTCGGCTTCGACCTTTTCGCCAAACATGAGGTAGTACACTCGAATGGGAGGAATGGACAGGCCCTCCAAGTTTCGATCAAAGAGATACCATTCCAAAAACATGCTCATTTGATGTTCAAAGGAGGGGTCATCTTCAAAAACTTTTCCAGACCTCTCGAAGTATGTGTTTTTGGCACGGCCGAGTTCTTCCAAGTAACCCGTTCGGGTAAAAAATCGCCCAACACGCTCATACGTTTTCTTAAATGCCGTATCGGTCATGCTATCCCCTCACATTTTTCCGAGAAAACTTCCGCTTCAAACCTTTTTTCCAAAGTTTGAATACACCCTTTTCCCATCCACCCAAGTGGATCGAATTTCCCCCCAGCCAGATGCCCCCCAAAAAGGAGAATTCGATGACTTTGATTTCGTTTTTTCTTTTTCAAAATTCGTTTCCGGCGCAGGGTCAAAAATAACAACATCCGCAGGAGATCCCTTTTTTAAGGATCCACCTTCAATGCCCATAATTCGAGCGGGTTTGCATGACATCACGTCGATTAACTGCGTTAAGTCCATCGAACCTTTTTTCACCAAACGCATGAGAAGAGAGAACGCCGTTTCCAACCCAACAATTCCATTGGGAGCCTTTTCAAAAGGAAGGTCTTTTTCCTTGGCGGCATGAGGAGCATGATCCGAAGCCACAACATCAATCCAGCCCTGGATCAGTCCTTGAACAACCGCCTGGCAATCGCTTTCCAATCGAAGGGGAGGATTCATTTTGGCATTCGTTCCATGCGTCCGTATGGCGTCTTGGGTCAAAAAGAGGTGATGAGGTGTCACTTCTGCCGTAATCTTTGATGCCCGATGTTTAAACGCCGCCAGCAATTGAACCGACTCCTCACAGGAAAGATGCGCCAAATGAAGAGGCGCATCCAACTCCACCGCCAGCATCAACGAACGAGCGACATCAATCGTTTCTGAGGAACGGGGAACCCCTTCCAAGCCCATCTTCGCAGCCACTTCACCATTGTGAATGGTGGGCCTTGGCAAAAAGGAATTTTCTTCACAATGCTCAATGATGACCGAGTTGAGTTGTTTGGCCATAATGAGGGCTTCTCGCATCACCTGAGCATCATTTACGGGACAACCATCATCCGAAAAAGCGACACAGCCGGCTTCCTTTAACTCTCGTAAAGGAGCCAGCTCTTTTCCCCGTTGACCCAGGGTCACCGCTCCAATCGGAAGCACTTTGCAAGCTGCCTCCTTCCTGACTTTCTCCAGGATTAAGCGGGTCACTTCCACGGAATCATTCACGGGCACCGTATTGGGCATGCATAAGACAGTGGTAAAACCACCCGCCACGGCCGCCTGACTGCCAGAGCGAATATCTTCCTTTTCGGTCTGACCCGGATCTCTCAAGTGAACATGGACGTCGATGAATCCCGGGGCCACCACGCATCCGGACGCATCCACAACTTCATCTGCATCCCCAACGGGGGTATCAGAAGGTTCAACCAGGGCTTCAACGTGACCCCCTTGAAGAACCAGGTCCATTTTTTGATCCATCCCTTGGGAGGGGTCAATTACTCTTCCGTTTCGAATCCATGTTTTCACGTAAGAGCTGTTCTACCTCATCTCATCCCGAGCTTGAAGTGTAAAACCATAGCCTCATCAAGCGTTTGGAAGTTCGTCGAGAAGCTGCCCAACCGTTTTTTTTAAAATGGGATGGAGCCAATGAGGATTCAACTCAGAAAGGGGAAACAAAACGAAGTGCCGCTCGTGCATTCGAGGATGTGGGATTTCAACATCCTTTTCTCGAAGGGTCACATCCTCAAACGACAAAAGATCCAGATCGATTTCTCTGGGCCCCCATTTTTCTCGAGGGACCCGCCCCATTCTTTTCTCCGCAGACTTCAAACAACGCAACAGTTCTTGTGGGGTTTTTTCTGTATCCACTTCGGCCACCGCATTGACAAAGTCAGGTTGATCCAAATTCCCCACCGGCTTCGTTTCAATGAATCGAGAGACTTTCCGAACCTGACAAAACAAATGTAACTCTTGAAGAGCCTCTGTGAGTCTCATTTTACGATTTCCCAAGTTGCTACCCAAACCGATATACGCAATGGCCATTTCACGTGTGAGTAACGAATAATGTCTGCTTTGTCGAATCTCTCAATCCCCTTATACTCGCAGGCAAATGAATACGTTCGAAGCCATTGTTTTAGGAGTCATCCAAGGTCTGAGTGAATTTCTCCCCATATCGAGTTCGGGACATCTTGTCATCGCTCAACACCTCATTGGCTTTTCAGAACCTCCCATCTCGTATGACATTCTTCTTCACTTTGCGACCTTCCTTTCCACACTCATCATCCTTCGAAAGCGTGTATGGGAAATCCTCATGGCCGTTCCACGTTTCCCAAGATTTTGTTCTTCTTTGTTTCAAAAAGGTCACCTGGCCATCGCCGAAGATCTACCCTCTTGGGTTCTCTTGTTGGTGTTCGTCACCACACTGGTCACAGGCATTCTCGGATTAACCTTTGAAAATGTTTTCAAATCTGCTTTTTCCTCCCTAAAAACCGTAGCCATTTCACTCTCCCTCACGGGACTTCTTCTTTGGTTCACCCAACGAATTGACCAGAAAAAACCAAAAACAGCTGCACGGATGAGCATTTCCGACGCCCTTTGGATTGGGCTGGCTCAAACCTTGGCCATTGTTCCGGGCATCTCTCGATCCGGAGCCACAATTTCGGCCGGCCTTTATCGCGGTCTAGATCGACAATTGGCCGGGGAATACGCCTTTTTGATTTCCCTCCCGGCCATTCTTGGAGCCCTCCTCTTAGAACTAAGACATGGATTTACGAGTTTGGGGTCATCTTGGGCTGTCGCGTGGCTGGGGTTTTTGTTTGCTTTTTTGGTGGGCTTGGTTGCCCTTCACTTTCTCTTGAAATGGATTCGAGCCGGTAAACTCTCTTGGTTTTCGTATTACTGCTTTGCGGCCTCTCTCTTTACCGGATATCTGGCTTGGTTCTAATCCACGCGTCCAGGGTTTGAGATAGCGTTCGACTACATAAATTCATTTCTGTTCTAACGACCTTTGAAAGGACTCGAAGATGTCGCCATCTTTTCAACAATAGAAAAACTGTCCGCAATCCTTTCGATCGACCAAAGGCGTCACTCAACCCATCAAACACATCGGGCAAAGTTTCCTGGGAAGAATCCAAGACGGAGCGAATCACACACCAATCAATCCCCCGCTTCTGACAAACCAACGCCCATGCGCCACTCTCCATATCCACAAAGTCCGCACCATAGCGATCGAACAAGGATTCTTTTTCTTTAGGGCCACGAACGACCTGGTTGACCGTAACCCCCGACGTGAAAAAACGCTTCGGTGCCGAAGAGGAAAACGCTTTCCAAAGAATGGGTGAAGGCTCAAAAACCTCCTCCTGGAAATGAATTTTTGATGGGATGAGAAGATCCCCGGTTTTGGACTCAGGATGAAGCCCCCCCGCAACGCCCACCCCAACTACTTTTTCAAAAGGGCCCAAACTCGTAAGAGCGGCCTCTAACGCGGATTCAGCCGAGTCTGGCCCCATCCCAGTCGCCACCCATACACACTCGGCCTTTAAGGGGGCCGAAAGGGTGCAGTGGCAAAAAGAAGAATTCTCGACCCAGGGGCCGGTCCGTTTCAAAAGAGAATGCTTTAAAACGCCCTTGGCCTCAGAAATCGTGGCAGAAATGAACAAAACGCGACCCATTTTTTTGGGCATCTTAATCTCATGATTTGATTGAGCAATTGTTCTTCCTCAGCCACAGAAAAAAGATTTCATTCCCCACAATAACCGATTTTTCAAAATAAAATTCCAACATACTCACAAAATAACGTAAGTATTTCCCACTTTGACCATTTTTCTAATTCTTCCTCGGCTTCTTTCTTCGGTCATAAATTCCATGGCGTTTGGCCCAGGCCAAAATCTTGGCATAAAGCTCCTTAAACCCTTTTCCATGGTTGAAATGGCGCAGATGAGCCATTTCATGGCAAAGAGTATCTACCAGGAAGGGATACGACAAGAACCGCCCTGTGCCTAGGGCATAGAGCCGTATCCGAATTTCATGTTCATCGGTACAACTGCCACATCGACTGGTCACTCGTGGAGACTCCGGAACGATATCTAAGTACCTTAAATTAAAGCGCTTAGCGATCCTCCTCGCGTCTTTTTTGAGTTTTGCCAATAATTGATGTTCCGTCATATCGCTCAATTATTAGGATAACTCAAGATGACGCATCGCGCCTAGGATCTACGGCAGGGTTTTTAGTTTTTGTAAATTATCTATATTTTTGGGAAAAATACGCCATATATGACGATATTTTCTCCGTTTTTGATGAAATTTGGTCTTATTTCAAAATCTTAAATTCCACGCGTCGATTGGCTTTTCGGCCCGCCAAAGTGGCATTATCGGCAATCGGCTGATCCGACCCATAACCCACAGGAGTCAAACGAGATTTTTGAATCCCTAACGAGATCAAGGTTTCCATCACCGCATCGGCCCGCATTTGTGACAGCTGCAGATTCTTTTCGCTTGAACCCGAAGAATCCGTATGGCCTCCAATTTCAACCAACTCAATCTGGGGATTCGCTTGAAGAATCTTCGCCACATCTTGAAGCGTTTTTTCAGATTCTTGTGAAATGACTTCACTCCCACTTTTAAACTGTATGGGTTTGACCACCGAAATCAGACCATCGTCCAAGAAAGCCTCCGTAGCTCCAGATTGCAGCAGAAATTCCGCATACACTTCAGTACCATCTACAACATCCACATTTACCGTGGAAAAACTTCCCTTTGGTCCTTCGGCCCTCATGACATACGTATTCACAGGCAGTTTAATTCTCAATCGACCTTCTGAATCGGTCTCCATGGGTTTGGCCCTTGGGACATCCGGCAATACGATTTGCGCTTGAGTGGGTTTCCCTTTTCCATCTTTCACCCGAACCACCACAATTCCGCGCTCGGGCTCCGATGGCGTTAAGACCATATCATGCTGAAGATTCCCCTGGTCGGGCACGCGAACCATCTGGGATAGGGGAGAATAACCGTCCGCCGTTACGGTTAAATTACAATCTCCTGCGGGCAATGGATAACTTCGAAAACGACCATCTTCCGGATTGGAAACCAATGGACTGATTTCCGGTCCACAGAGAGCAATGATCGCCCCTCCCACTGAATGTCCGGTTCTCGCATTGGTGACCTTTCCAAAAATATAGTTTTCATTTTCAACCTCGGCCACTTTCGTGGGAAGAGCTTCCACACGACTTCCTGGTTTGGCAAAGTGGAAAAAGAGCCCCGCGTGAAAACCAAAGTCCGGCTCTTTCACGATGCGGGAGGCACCATCTGAAGCAAAAAACCCAAGGTCTGAAGCCAAACCCACTCCCCACGTGCGATCCTCCGAAGGAAAATAGCGAACGCCCAATGTGGCTCTTTGAGGGTTGTCAAACACCCCGACTCCAGCCGCATCCAATGCGATCTCCATTGTATATTCTGCACTCAACACTACCGGACGAAGAGGAACCTCCACTCCCAACCCCGCCAACAGAGAATGTTCACCATTCACACCATATAAAATGCGAGCCGCTTCAAGGGCCGTATTGGGAAGCAAATGCCCAGTTTGATCCAATCGAAATCCCACATTGCCATGAATCCGAAGCGGAATTCCCTGAGACCACAAATCGAGTGTCCCAAGGGCCAACGCGTCCCAAGAAAGAGCCGTGTCGGTATAACCCAAATCCACTGCCCCTCTGCGATAATGTCCCAATCCCATGACCCCCACGGACCATATTTCGTCCACATCAAAGGCGATCTTGGTCCCAAAATCCATATTTCCTACCTGCTGAACCAGAGCCGCCGTAACATCTTCATTGCTCGTCCAGGCCGAGCCCGAAAGAAAAATTTCCCAAGAAGAGAGAGGCGTATAGGAGATCGCCGCTTTTCCACTCAACCTTTCCAAATCTGTTCCCGAGACCGGAAAGTCACTTAGATTGAAGTAGCGACTGCTCAGAGACAAGCCGATTGCCGTCGGACCCGCTTCCCTACGTTGAGCCGAAAACGTTCGCCAAACTCCAACGGGTCCATCCGGGTGTAACCCAGGCAGCACAGGATTCGAAGCAGCCAAGGCACTCGAAGAACAAAAAAAGAGGAAACACAGCGTCCAGATCGATTTTGGTTTCATATGCAGGGCAGTATTACAACCCTCCCTTTGATCCGCAAGAAAGTTTCATTTCTGATAAGTTTGGAACTTTCGTATCGAAAACCCGCAAAAAATGAATAGCCCCTTAAAAACGAGGATCGCTTCGCCCCGATAACCAATGAAAAACATGAGACTTTTTTTTTAGCCATTTGGTCCAGCTATTGCAGATTTAGCGGCTCACCAGGCAAGAAAAGAGATGAAGAATTACGCAAAATGGATCGGTTTATGTTTACTTTTTCTTTTATCAAGTCTTCGCTCAGAAGCTCAAACCATCACCTCCGTAAATACATCCCTCCGTCATGGTGAGTTGCTAACATTAACTGGAAACCAATTCGGGAATCGCTCCACCCCCACGCCTTGGTTGTATGAAGACTTTGAAGATCAGTCCACAGTGATCGACCTTGAAAGCAATCCAGGTCTACACCCCCCTATCATTGCGACTCAGGAACGGGCCCACGGGGGTTTTTCCGCATTGAAATGTCAATTGGGGGACCCTGAGATCGAAACCGAAGACTCTGCCGAACGAAAAGGTCATGCCATTTACCGCTTTCCCGAAACCCTGGAGGCAGGAAACAAACTCTTCATCTCCTTTTGGGAGCGCTTTGACTGGGGGGTCTGGTATTGCGATGACGGAGGACAAGCCGACGTGAGTTACCAGATTAAAAACTGGCGGCTAAGCTCCGGTTCCCAACCCACCACCCCACCTTACATCACCCAGAACAATCAAAGTGATTGTGTAGCTTATGGGACCGATGATTTCTGGCCCCGAAACTATTTCACGCGTCACAACTCCATCGATGCGGACACCTATTGGTACGCCCGAGATTTCGAACCTGAATTCGCGCAACTCAACGACACTTGGATGCTATTCGAACTCCAAGTTCAGCAATCAGACGCAGGCGTAGCCAATGGTTCCATTGAATTGTGGCTCAGCCGACAAGGGGAACGAAGAAAGGTGACCGAAGACTTCAATATTCTCACCCACGGAGGGAACACAGAGGAGCCCGATCCAGGATTTAATAAGTTGGTGATTGGCGACTGGATTGATCGAGGAGGAAGAAGCACCACTTTATATTTTGACGATGTTTATGTTGACCGATCTTGGGCCCGCGTGATTTTGGCAGACTCAAACGATTTTGAAACCGCTTCTCGACGCGAAATTCAACCCACCGAAAGTTGGAGCGAAAACACGATTCAAATTCGCGTCAATGCCGGACGATTTGAAAGTGGGGATAACCTCTTTCTTTTTGTCGTGGATGAGAATGGAAGCTCCGGCCCCGCCTATCCAGTAACCCTAAGCTTAGCCAACGACAACCTGCCGAGCGACCAAGCCGGAGGTGGAGTAGGAAGTGAGTTTGACGACCAAGACATCGTCCTCGACGAGGATGCCCAAAACATCTCCAATGATGAAGATGTGGACAGTGCCGGCGTTTTCAGCAACGAAGAACCCGGCGCTCAGGTTTCCGGTGGGTGTCAAAGTTCCTCTTCCCGTTTTTCAATTTTATGGAGCTTATGCCTTTTTTGGATGAGTGCGCGTTTTCTAAACAAACGGCAAACACTTCAAAAAGACGCACGATGACCCAACCTTTTTAGTCGGAGTTCATCGTGCATCTTTCTTTTTTCTAGGGAAGAAATTCCAATGTATCTTCTTCGCGTTCCAATCGCTCCAGGCCAAACTCAATGGCTTCTGAAAAATCATTTTGGAATTGCTGCAAGTCTTCCAAAGAGATGGCCACCACTGAGCCCGCAGGGCAATTGCCTTCTTTCGAAGTGATCACCTGCATCCGAGCAAAGTGCACTCCGGATGTGGGAGAAGATATCGCCTTTAACAAATCCCCTTCATCCAAGGTACACCCTTGATCATAGCTCCCTTCTGGAAGGGCCGTCATTTCGGAGGATACAATGAATATATAGTCTGGATCATTCAACTTTTCGACCAACGAGTAAGCAAGTTGTCCATCTACTTGGTTCCGATTGATCTCTTCTTGGATTTGCCAGCGAATCTGATCCTTCTCCGCTTCAGAGATGATCGCGTCCCGATAACCCTCTTCATACCCATCTTCAAACCCTGCCGAGTAGGCTTCTCGTTCATAATAAGTTGAGTAAGGGGCGTACATCAGACTGATCATCACATGATCCGTTAACCAATGAACTGGGGTTGGATAGATTTCGTAGGGGGCATAATAATGCGCACGCCATCGCCACCAATGTGGATGAATCGATTTCCATCGATAGCGAAATGGACTCCACGGCCATCTTCCCGTTTCATAATAGAACACGCAGAGGTTGGGGGAATAGAATGCGAATCGGGGATAATAATGAAGGTAGGTATAACCTCCCCACACTTCCGGCCAGAAAAATTGAGGACGTCGCCGTCCGTTTCTCACGGAATCACGCCTCAATACGCGACGGTTTCGATGATGGACCCATCGGTCATCGCGATGTGACTCATGGTTTCTTCTCGCCACACGTGGACGGTCATGACGTTGGATCCGTTGTGGCTTTCGATCCATCCTTGATTTTCCTAAATGCTCCTGTTTCCAGCGAGAATCCGAAACCGTTCCCGGATTCCTCGTTCGATCAATGCGAACACCGCCTTTTCCAGAGATCTTTCCCGTTCCACGCCCCACGATTGGACTCTTGGGGGATCGTCGATTTCCCGTTCTCAAATCGGTTTTCCGTTGACCCTGTTCAGGCTCCGTACGTTTGATTCGAGGATCTCGACGAACCGTAGAGCCTTGAGAATTCCCACTCCTCCGATTTCCTTTTCCTACCTTGGTTTTCCGTGAACGTTGTCGAGGCTCCATGCGTTTGGCGCCTGAATCTCGACGAACTGTGGAACCTTGTGAATTCCCATTCCCTCGATTTTTGCTTCTCACTTTTGTTTGCTGTGAACGTTGTCGAGGCTCTGCGCGTTTCGTTTGCGGCCTTGTCTGTGGGCTCGAAGTGGATCGCTTCGAAGGACTGACCTTAGAAGGTTCTCTTCGAGTCTTGGAAGATTGGCTTTGTTTGGCTTTTCCCGAACTTCTATTTTTGCCCCTGCTTTGAGCATGGGTCAAAGAGGGAATGGCCAACCCCAAACTCAATAAAAAAATTAAACACCACTTGCGTGACATAATGATCCTCCCTTGCCGCTTCCATTTCCCAAAAATTCGAGAAATGTCAGCCAAACGCATTCGTTCCCGGCGATGCTTACGCGCATAGCGCCAGAACTAAAACGTTTTGATGATTTAAGTTGTCAAAACAAGACAATTGAGGATTCTCAATTAGGGATGATTTATACCTATCGCAGAACTCGGGTGAACGCAAATATTCCCCAAGAAAATTCAGGCACTTTGGGGAAGCATAAAAAAATGGGGACCGCGTCCACGATCCCCACATATTTTCACATTTAAATTAACGAGGAAGAATTTCCAAATAACCGTTTTTTCCTCCTGGAACCGTACCTTCCAACAACACACAATGCTTTTCCGGCACAACCGTTACAATTCGAAGGTTCTTGGTTGTGGTTCGTTGGTTTCCCAAACGCCCCGACATTTTTTTGCCTTTGGCCACACGTCCCGGAGTTTTACAGTTTCCGATCGAACCGCCATGTCGAAAGTACTCATGGGTTCCATGACCTCTTACGTCTTTGAAACCCCAACGCTTGATAACGCCCGAAAATCCTTTACCTTTCGTTTGGCCAGAGACATCCACAGATTGCCCCACTTCAAAAAGATCAGAAAAGGTGATCTCTTGACCGGGTTCATACTTGGAAGCGATTTCTTCCGAAACGCGAAATTCTCGAATTTTTCGTTTTGGGGTTGCGTTTAATTTTTTAAAGACCGCTTGGAGATTCTTGGGTGTGTGTTTTTCTTTTCGATCATCAAAACCCAATTGAAGTGCGGTGTATCCATCCTTCTCCACCGTCTTTTTTTGCATCACCAAACAAGGACCCAATTCCACCAAGGTCACAGCGATGCGCCCATTGTCCCCATCATTAATTTGGGACATGCCTACTTTTTTTCCCAATAAACCCAATGCCATTTTTCGCTCCTTTATCCCGCCACACCCACATCAAGGGTGCCGTAGTCATATGATTCCATACCGAGTCATTGACGCTTCAGTATGCCCTTCCCCTCCACCAGGCTTTCCGGACAACCCTGAAAAACAGGGCGGAAGATCAGAAGGAGGCGGAATATACTGATTTCGAAAGGAATTTCAAGCCTTCAGGCTCGAAATAAAATCAAGGTATTCTTGAGGAGGAGAAAGCAAGGAAATCCCCACCCCTCCCGGATTGCTGGACATGGCCATGGGAAGCGCCTTTTTGGAAAATGCCACTTTCCCTTTTAATTCAATAACTTGAGAATCATCCACGTCGAGACTGAACGTCAATTCCGCCCCCACTTTCATCAGATGGCGGGTTTGAATGAAGAGCCCCACCTCAGACAGATTGATCACAAAGCCGGTTTGCTCCTTCCCATCCACGGAAAAATGAGCGGTCACACGATGTTTCAGACGTTCGGCTCTTCTCAGTTTTTTCTGTCCAGGCATGGCAAACGAGATACCCGAAAACGTCCGTTCTGACTAGCTTTGAAAGAGAGCCTGCTCCTGGAGGCTTTTCACACGATCCCTGAGCTTGGCCGCCTTCTCAAACTCCAAATCCTTCGCCGCTTGAAACATCTCTTGTTTCAGCGTCTCAATCTTCTTTTCCAATTCCTCCGCCGAAGCATACTCTTCCTTCGCCTCCTTCAATCCCGTGACATCCACGTAGTCCGCATTGTAAATGGCGGCCATGGGCGAATGAATGGCCCTTCGAATGGTCTCCGGCGTGATTCCATGCGTTTTATTGTAAGCCATTTGTATCTTCCGACGACGTTGCGTTTCGTCCATGGCAATCTTCATGGATCCGGTGATTCGGTCGGCATACATTAAAACCCTTCCCTCAACATTTCGAGCCGCTCGACCAAAGGTCTGAATCATGGAGGTTACGGATCGAAGAAACCCTTCTTTATCGGCATCCAAAATGGCGACCAACGACACTTCGGGCAAATCCAAACCCTCACGCAAGAGGTTAATGCCAACCAAGACATCGAATTTTCCCATTCTCAGATCCCTGAGAATCTCAATTCGCTCCAAGGTTTCCACATCTGAATGCAGGTACTTCACACGAATTTTCAAGTCTCGGTAATACTCTGTCAGGTCTTCGGCCATCCGCTTGGTCAGGGTTGTTACCAAGACGCGTTCATTTCGTTCAATTCGAATTCGAATTTCACCGAGCAAATCATCCACTTGGTGTCCGGCGGGACGCACCTCCACTTCGGGATCCAAAAGTCCGGTAGGGCGAATCACTTGCTCAACGATCTCCCCTTGGGTTCGGTTCAATTCATAGGGCCCCGGAGTGGCTGACACATACACCACAGGTTTCTTAAACCCTTCGAACTCTTCAAACTTCATCGGTCGGTTATCCAACGCCGAAGGAAGTCGAAAACCGTATTCCACCAACGTCTGTTTCCGACTTCGATCCCCTCGATACATGGCCCGAATTTGTGGCACCCCCACATGGCTTTCATCAATGATGCAGAGAAAATCCTTTGGGAAATAATCCAATAGGGTCGGAGGGCGTTCTCCCGGCTTCGCTCCCGTCATATGCCGCGTATAGTTTTCAATGCCCGAACAAAACCCCATTTCTTCCATCATCTCGATATCAAAGAGAGTTCGTTGCTCCAATCGTTGGGCCTCAACCAATTTGTTTAACTTCTTCAACTCCTGCAACCGCTCCCTCAACTCAATTTGAATGGAAGCAATGGCCTTTTTCATTTGATCTTTCGAAGTCACATAATGGCTTCCCGGATACACAGCCACCTGCTTCAAGCCCCCAAGAAGTTCTCCCGTCAAGGGATCCAGCTCTTCAATCTTTTCAACTTCATCCCCAAAAAAAGTAACTCGGAGAGATCGGTTCTCTTCATGAGCCGGAAATATTTCCACGACATCTCCACGAACCCGAAATTTGCCTCGAGAAAAATCAACGTCATTTCGTTCGTATTGAATTTCCACCAAACGTTTCAAAAGAAAATCACGTTCCATTTCCTCGCCAACGTGAATGGGGACCAGAAGCGAACGATATTCGTCGGGGTTTCCAAGGTTATAAATGCAGGAAACGGAAGCGACAACGATCGTATCCGGACGGACCAACACAGAGCGAGTGGCCGAATGCCTCATTTTGTCGATCTCTTCGTTAATGCTGGCGTCTTTTTCGATGTAGGTATCACTGGAAGGCACGTAAGCCTCGGGCTGATAGTAATCGTAATAACTCACGAAATACTCCACCGCGTTTTCCGGGAAAAAACTTCGAAACTCACTAAACAGCTGAGCTGCAAGGGTTTTATTGGGTGCGATGATCAGCGTAGGCTTTCCAACGCGTTCAATGACATTCGCCATCGTAAACGTCTTTCCCGAGCCCGTCACACCCAAGAGCACCTGGTCTTGTTTGCCCGCTTCTAACCCAGACACCAGAGACTCAATGGCTTCCGGTTGATCTCCCCTGGGCGAAAATTCGGTAGAGAGTTTAAATGGGGCTACCCCTTGATTCGCCACGAAGTGCCCTCCGGCGAATCCTCCACGACAACATTCATTGCCGTCAATTCATCCCGAATTTGATCGGCCCGATCAAAGTTCTTTTCCCTTCGAGCCTCTGCACGTTCAGCGATCAGCTGTTCCACCTTGGTTGCATCCAAGTCCCCTTCTGCAGGACGGTTTTTGAAATACTCTTCCGGATTGGCTTGGAACAAACCCAGAACGCCTCCCAATTCCACAAACAAGTCTTTCATCGCGCCAGCTTGGGCTAGCGTTTCCTTTTTACGCTGAAGGCGATTGATCTCTTTCACCATTTCGAACAAGACCCCCATGGCCTTCGCACTATTGAAGTCATCATCCATGGCTTCCTCGAAACGTTCTCGAAAACTACCTTCGGGCTCAACCTTTTCCGGAGAAGGAGGAACGGACAGAAGAACGCGATACATTCGATCTAGACCTCGGGCGGCTTCCTCCATGGCTCCATCCGAAAAATCGATCGGAGAACGATAGTGAAACGAGAGCATGTAAAACTTGATCGCTTCCGCATGAAATTTGGACAGAAGTTTTTTTAAATTCACCATATTGCCCAAAGATTTAGACATCTTTTCTTTGTTGATGTTTACAAATCCATTGTGAAACCAATAAGTGGCAAACTGCGCTTCATTGGCTGCTTCGGATTGGGCAATCTCATTCTCGTGATGAGGAAAGATGAGATCTTGTCCTCCGGCATGAATGTCAATGCTCTCTCCCAAATGTTCTTTGGCCATAGCCGAGCATTCAATATGCCACCCCGGACGACCTTTTCCCCAAGGAGAATCCCAAGAAGGTTCCTCCGGTTTGGCTTTCTTCCATAAGGCAAAATCCAAAGGGTCTTTTTTCTTCTCACCGGGAAAAACCCGAGCTCCAACTTTTAAATCCTCCGTTCGCCTTCGGGACAACTTTCCATATTCTTTGCATGCGGGGATGGAAAAATACACATCCCCATCGGACGCATAGGCGTGTCCTTTTTGGATCAACGTCTCGATGAATTGGATGATGCCCTTAATGGTGGTCGTTGCTTGAGGACTGACGGCTGGGGGCAATAAGCCAAGGTTGGCCATATCTTCATTATAAGAAGCCGTATAGGTTTCAGAAATCTCCGAGAACACCACACCTTCGTCATTGGCCCGCTTGATGATTTTGTCATCAATGTCCGTAATGTTTCGAACATACTTCACCTCGTACCCTTTGTAGGTAAGGTACCGAAGAATGCAGTCATATACGATGTAGGTTCGGCCATGGCCAATATGGGCGTGGTCATACACCGTTGGGCCACACACATACATTCGCACTTTATGGGGTTCAATCGTCTTAAACTCTTCCTGGCTCCGTGTGAGCGTATTGTAGACCTTCAACATAGAGGCGCATGCTAACACAGATCATTTCGAAAATCGTGCTCACACCAACCTTCTGAAATGTCTACGAAATGTAGGGGGGACAAGAATTTCGGCCAAGCTTCATTTCATCATTCGACGTCGTCGAAGTTCGAAATTGTAGGCATTGGTCAATTCGTCGTGAGAAACCATCCCGAGAATCTTCCGTGGCTGATCCGGATCAACGACCGGCAATCGGGTCAGACCACTTTCCAAAAATCGTTTCAACGCCGTATCACAAAGATCTTCGGGAAAAACCGATACCGGAGGCACCATCAAGTCCCTGGCAATGAGCAAATGATCCGCATTGGGGTCGGTCAAATATTCATGGAAATGCTGCAAATCCAGAAGGCCCACCAATTCTTTGTTTTGATCCACCACGGGATAAACCAAGTGGTGAACACGGTTGACCACTTCCAACATCTCTTGCATGGAGGCGCCTTCACGAATGCTCACCACATCCTTGACCACCCAAGCATCTTTCACGCGCAAAGACTCAAAAATATCCAAGGCAAAATCGGCCACATGCGCTCCTGAGGCCAAGCGATTCTTAATCTGTTTCTCATACAAACTGGCTTTTCTAAGCGTCAAAGAGATGACGGAAACCAACATGAGTGGAACCAACAGCCCATACCCCATTGTCATTTCGGAAACCAAAATCAAGGCGGAAACGGGCGCATTCGAGATGCCCGCAAACAACCCCGCCATTCCCACCAAAGCAAAGGGAGCCACATGAGGGACTAAGTCCGGAGCTACCTGCTGAGCCGCCGAACCAATTGCCGCCCCCAACATTCCCCCAATGACCAAAGAGGGACCAAAAACCCCTCCGCTTCCTCCCGAGCTGATGGTCAATGAAGTGGTTAGAATTTTTCCAAAGGCAATGGCCAACGCAGGCATCAAGGCAATCCCGCCGACAATAGCCGTTTGCAAGTATCCGTATCCACCTCCGCGGGCTTCGGGAAGCGCCAACCCGATCAAAGCCACGCCCAACCCACCCAAAGCAGGCTTCAATTTGTTTGAAATGGGAATCTTATGAAAAACATGATCCCGCATGCCATAAAACACACGTACGTAAATGGCCCCGACACCTGCACAAATGGCACCCAAGGCGAGGTAAATAGAGAGGGCTTTCCATCCCGTAAACACGATGGGAGGTAGACCAAAAATGCTCCCCGTTCCCGAAAACAACGTCAAAATGCTATAGGCGACCACCGATGAAAAAATGCACGGAACAATGGCATCCGTTTCAAAGTCTTCCGCGTACAAAACTTCAGCAGCAAACAAGGCTCCACCCAAAGGGGCTCGAAAAATGGCGCCAATTCCTCCACCCGCTCCACACAATAAAAGGATTCTTCGCTCTCGGGGAGAAAGATGAAGAAGGTCCGCAATCCATGTACCTACTCCTGCACCTACCTGAGCAATGGGCCCCTCTCGACCTGCGCTTCCTCCGCTGGCCAATGTAACAATGGAAGCGAGGCCCTTTACAAAAGGAACCCGCTTTCGGATTTTTCCGCCCTTGGTATGAAATGCATCGATCACCGCATCGGTGCCGTGGCCTTCTGCCTCCGGGGCGAAGGTATACACCAACCAACCTGAAATTAGCCCTCCTAGGATGGGAAGACAGAAAAAGACCCACGGGCGCCGCGTCACCTGATCCAACACAAAGGCCGAGGTCTCACCCGCCGGATGGGGAATTTCGTATCCGGCCCACACGCCCATCCACATATGATGGACAAAATCCAACCCCCAACCAAAACCCACAGCAACCAGCCCCGCAAAAGCTCCGGTTAAACAGCTCAGGTAAACAATTCGAAGGGACAGTTGTCGTCCCATCAAATGACCAATCTTCTGGGCCATCGCAGAAGGAGAGAAAAAGTCGAATGACCCTTTGTGATTCGAATTTGGCATGGTGGACTGCCCCTATAGAAGATGAATCCCTTAAGTTCAAGAGATAATGGAAAGACTTGGCGCAAGGCGTTGGGGTGCTATAATCCATAGCTACCTGAAATTATGCCCATTTCGACCATTCCAAAAATCTCTACGCCGCGAAAGCGGGTGGAGAACCTGCTTAACGAAAATCGCTCGTTAAAAAGCACCATTGGGTTGCTAACGCATTGCCGAGAAATTTCGTCCCAAATCGAAATGGAACCGGTCGCCCAAGCCACACTAAAAGTATTGGCGTCACTGGTTCAAGCCACCTCCGCTTTTATGGTGTCTCGACTGGACGACGAGTCCTGTTTTCGCTTTTTGGCCACACAGGGAATCTCTTGCCAAGAAGCCAAAGCCATCTCCGACCGAGTAGACCCTTTTCGAGTGAGATACACACGACCCAGCTCCCGAATGAAATGGATTCAGGACATCCGTGGCCCCATGCTCATCGCTCGCTTGCAGACCCAGCACGCGCCCAGTACTTCCGTTGTCTTAACGTTTGATCCCCAAGAAGAGCCAAACCGAAAAAATTTGGACCGAATTCAAGTCGTGACGCTTCATGCGGCCCAAGCATTGGACAACGCTTCTCGCTTTGAGCGCGCCCAAAACCTTTCCTTCACCGATGACGTTACAGGCTTGTACAACATTCGCTATTTGGAACTTTTTTTGGACAAAGAACTTCATCGCGCCAAAAGACTAAACTATCCCGTTTCTTTCCTGTTCATGGATATGGACCACTTCAAAAAAGTCAACGATGGACACGGCCATTTGATTGGAAGTGGACTATTGATTTTGGTCGCCAAGGAACTCAAGAATTTGGTTCGAGATGGTGACGTCGTCGTTCGCTATGGAGGCGATGAATATGTTTTGATCTTAATCAACACGCCTGCAAAAGATGCCAAACAAGTGGCCGAACGAATTCGGAAACGAATTGAAACGTTCCCGTTCAAAGATCGACTCGGCTTGGGTGATAAGGGAACGCTTCCTCCCCTCACAGCTTCGATTGGAATCGCAACCTTTCCTCAACACGCAAAAGATTGCAAAACCGTTTTACGCCTGGCGGATCAGGCCATGTATGAAGCCAAGAAAAACCGGAATGCGGTTCACTTAAGTTCGACCTAACCTTAAATCATCGACGACGCTGCATCTTCGCCAGTAAACGAAGAATTTCTAAGTAAAGCCAAATCAGCGTGACCAATAAAGCAAACGCCCCATACCACTCCATAAATTTGGGAGCGCCCTGCCGAGCGCCTTCTTCAATCAGGTCAAAGTCCAAAATCAAATTCAGCGCGGCAATTCCCACCACAAAAAGACTGAATCCGATTCCGAGAAGGCCACCTTCATGAATGAAGGGGATGGTGGTGCCGAAAAAACTCAACACCCATGAAATCATATAGACAAACATGATGCCGCCCGTCGCAGCCATGACCCCCAACTTAAATTTTGGAGTCGCGCGCAAAACCTTTGAGCGATACAGCCACAGCATGACAGCAAACACACCAAAAGTAGCAAACACGGCCTGCGAAACAATTCCAGGAAATTGCATCTCGAACATCACCGAAATGCCGCCCAGGACCAATCCTTCAAAAGCCGCGTAGAGAGGCGCCGTGTAAGGAGCCCAGGTCTTTTTGAAAATTGTGACCATGGCCAAAACCATCCCACCAATTAAGCCGATCCAGAGATACGTCATGGAGGGGGTCTGTCCCCAACGAAAAGCCTCCATCATATTGGACCAGGTCCAAAAAGACGTCAGCAAAACCACTCCGAGCAAAATGAGAGTCTTGGTCGAAGTTCCTTTAATGGTCATCACTTCCGTATCGCTTCCGGCAAGGCCCATGAAGCTCGGGTTGGAAAACGTTCCGGGTTTCAATGCAGGATTACTGGATCGAATCATCTTCTTCCTTTCGTGGTCACGTTGACTTCAAGTTAGGCACAACCGAAGGGTTGTCAATTTTCATCTTTCTTTTTGACCGCTTGATCCAAGGTGTTTTTGGATATTTTTTCAAACCGTTCACGTCGATAGTCACAGGCCTCATCCGGGTGACGAATCAAATACTTCATGTTTTTGTGATCCAATTTATCCATGGCATTTCGAATGGGGAGCTTCAATCCGTCCTCCAAAACATGTACCCCCTCATCAATCGAATCTTGATGCTCTTCGACCACACCATAACAAATCAACGACGAAGCCAACTCCATCAACATCATCGGCTCTTTCAACAAATCTCCTCGGACGGCTTGCTTCATCAATGCACGCGACTTGGTTTTATCCCCACGTACGCGCGCAAAAATCCAGAACCAAAACGAATCCGGCATGATGCGATACAAAGCCGCTTGCATAATGGTCGCCAACTGATTGGTGGTAAGTGTTCCTCGATGATGAAAGCTTGAAGGCAGCTCTTGCGCTTTTTCCAAGGCCAACATCATGGGTCGCAACACACGAAGCGTTTTCCACGTCTGCCCCCACGTCGAAGCTTGCATGGCATAACAAGCCCCCTTGAGCAAAAAACATTCAGCATTTTCCGGAGCCACCTTGATGCACTGATCCACATGAGCATGACATTTTTTCCCGAGATCATTTTTTATTTTCAGGAAATCTTCTTTCTTTCCCCTTTGCTCCTCAAGATAAAGGCCTTCTTTTTCCCAGAAAGAAACTCTAGCTCTTGCCCAATGAAGATACGGATGATTCGGAAAACTTTTCTCCATTTGGTCCAGAAGATGTGTAACCACATCTAAGCGATTGGGATTTTCAAAACGGAAAAATTCCTTTTCCGCCAACTCTACGTAAGCCTGAGCGGGATCTTTTGCCGGTTCAGCAAGTGCTTCAGAGAGTTGAAACACCCCTCCCAAAAGCACCATTAAAAGAAGGAAAAAAGCCGTTTTCACTTAGGATCGATAGTAAGGATTCTCTCCACCCGCGTGGTCCGTAACATCGATGACTTCTTTGATTTCTGGGACCACCTCACGAATGCGAACTTCCACACCCTGTTTCAACGTTACATTCGCCATGCCACAACCGTGACAACCGCCGCCCATACGGACGAACGCTTTGTCATCGTCGACCTTGATCAATTGGACAAAGCCGCCGTGGCTTCCGAGCGAAGGGTTGATTTCTTGATCAAACAAATCTTGGATTTTCTTGGCCAACGGATGGGAAAGATCCGGTCCTGTTTTATCGTTGGGATTAGTCACCTTAAACCCTGCGCCAGACGCATTTTCAATCCAATCCACCGTGGCACCATCGAGGGCTTCGGCACTTTGCACATCGGCCACCAATCGAAAATTTCCCATATTTTCGATGACGTCATCGGCGGCTTTTTCTTTTTCGTGATCCAAAAAGAATTGATAACTCAAGCCACCCATTCCAGGAGCCCCAACGCGAATCCGCAAAAGCTGGCCTTCCTTTTCTTGCTGAGCCTCCATATAGGAGAGCACTTTAGCTTCAGCTTCTTTTGAAAACTCGATTTTCATGAAATTCCTTTCTGATCCGTTTGCAGTTTTTTTATGGAGTACCTTTTCTCACGAAAGTCGTCAATCACCCCTCTGATCAGGCATCGCAGGCAATTTGCAGGCCACGCAAACCATAATCTAGGAGTTCCCGAGCGATCGCATCGCGATCCACGTCACCCAACTCTCGCATAACTAAGTAGCGAAACAACACTTCTTTGATGCTTCCAATGACGGCCGCAGCCACCACTCGTTCATTCACAGATCGAATCAGCCCCAATTTCGCCCCATTGAGCAGCGCGCGAGCCGTCATTCGATACAGGAACGAGTTCAGATCATTGATCTTCTGATTGACCTCCTCGTTGACCCCCATGGCCTCTCGAAACAAGATGATGGTTAAGTCTCTGTGATCAAAGAGCAAATTCACAACGCGCTGCACATTCGCCAACATTTGTCCGAAGACGTCTCCCTCTTCGGCTCGAACGTTTTGCACGCTTCCCATGAGCTTTGCGATGAATCCATCCAAAAGCTCATAAAAAAGAGCTTCTCGGCTCTCAAAGTACAAATAGAATGTCCCTCGCGAAATCCCGGCGGCCTCAATGACATCGGCCACACTGGTCGCTTGATAACCCTTTTCTCCAATCAACTTCTCTGCGACGTGAAGAATTTCTTCTCTTCGAGCTTTTCGCTTTCCTGCGGCCCGGACCGTTCTTCCATCTACATGCGCTTCCTTCATGCCGCTTCCCCCTTTTCTACTTCTTCGGGAAGTTCCCCCCGCTCAACAAAACGTGAAAGAACCTCGCGAACTTCTTCCGCCAAGGCTTCCAATTCTTCGTCGGACTTATTGGCCGTTTCGTATTGTCTCCCGACATAAACCGTCACGTTTCCCGGTTTAAAAAGCAGGCTTCCTTTTTGATTCACTTCGTACATTCCGCGCACTGCAAACGGAACCACAGGATAGCCCGCATCCCTAGCCATGCGAAAAACGCCTTTTCGAAATTTCTGAATTTTCCCATCTCGCGTGCGATGGGCTTCCGGAAATACAAGAATGGACAAACCCTCTTCCAAACGAACCTTGGCCTCTCGGGTTAAATCTTCCAACATGGATCGTTTCCGACGAAATACAGGGATGCCTCTGGAGGCTTTCATCATCCATCCATAGCCGGGAACTTTAAAATGCCATGCATCCATCACCCCACAAAACGGCATGGGAATCGACGCACACGCAACATGTGCATCCAACAAGTTGGTATGATTCGAGCAGTACACACTGGGTCGTTTTCTCTCCAACTTGGGATCATAGATGACCTTGAACTTGCTCAAAGTGAATCGCACGCACAACCCCATGCTCGGTGCCGAAAGCCATGTATGGACTTTTGAGAATGGCATAAAAACCGTCAACAAAATGGTGGTGGTGGAACCAATGAGCATGGAAATGAACGCCAAGATCCACACCACAGACGAAAAGATTACTTGTACCCCCCATAAAAAAGCACGCTTCATCTCAAACACTCACTTTCAAAGCTTTGGGCAGCACGTCCAAGCGCTGAGGCTCGACCCGCGTCACCTCTCCATCCACCATGATGGGAATTTTTTCTTTTAAGGAAAACTCCATGGATCGCACCTTAGACTCTTTCACTTGATCCAAACGAACATGGGTTCCTTTAAAAATTTTTGGAAATGCCTTCAGCAAAGAAAATCGCCCCATCTCTCCAACCTCGATCAAATCTGCCATTCCATCGTCGGTAGCCGCATGAGGCGCCATCATCATTTTCCCTCCCGTGAACCGGCTATTGTTTATGGACAAAAACGTCGTGGGCTTGGTCTCCATCGCCAACCCATTCACCTTCCACGAAAAGCTTTTAGATTTGAGGTGGGCGATTTCTGACAGAACACTTAAAACGTACCCGAACTCTCCCCAAGGTTGGAATCGCGCGTTTCGCGTGGCACAGATGTCAGCCACAAACCCTAAGCTGAGCAAGTTGATGAAGAAAATCTGCCCTTCTGAATGTTCAAGGCGGATCACATCACAGAGGCGGTTCTTTTTTTCCTTCAAGGCCTTTTCTGCATACAGAGCGCCTTGATCTGTGAAATCCCGCAAGAAGGAGTTTCCCGTTCCCATGGGGAGAAATCCCAATGTGGGAATATCCTCGCCTTCGGGCAAAGGAAACAAACCGTTGACGATTTCGTAACCCGTCCCATCTCCGCCCACCGAAATGAAATGCTTCACGCCTTTTTGTTGGGCCTCACAAGCCAGTTTCGTCGCGTCTCCGGCTTGCGTCGTGTACGCCACATCTACCTCCAGGCCCGCATCCCTCAGTCGCTTAATGGCTTCCGGGGCTCGTCTTCCACAACGGCCGCCTCCCGCCGCAGGATTGACAATGGCAAGGTAGAGTTCGGCGTTCATAAAACCTGAACCCCTTCTTGCTCGGGCCATTTTTCCTCCAACGCCCGAGCCAGTTTTTCTCGTTTCACTTTCATGGAGGCCGTTCTTGGAAAATCTTCCTCCCAAATCAGAAACGAAGACAACCGTTTGAAGTCTGCCAATTTGCGATTGCGATCCCGAGCCACACTCAAGAGTTCTTCCAAGCGTTCTTTTTCGCGGGTTCGAAGCACAATCAACAACTCATCCCCTTTAAAGTTTTGAGTGGGCCAAACATAATTGCGAGCGAAAACACAAAATTCCTGACAACCGGGGAGATCTTCAAAGGTAATTTCAATATCCTCCGGATAAATGTTCTTTCCGCCTTCTGTGACGATCATGTTTTTAGACCGACCTTTCAAAACGAGGTGTCCAGAGTCTTCCAAAAACCCCAAGTCACCCGTTCTAAGCCAACCGTCCACGAGGGTTTCTTCGCTTAATTCCGGAGATTTAAAATATCCTTTCATCACCGTAGGACCTTGCACCCAAACCTCTCCGATGCCCTGGTCATTCGGATTCCGAATGTCGATTTTTGTTCCTCGACAAGGTGTCCCAACCGTATCTGCCCGAAAAGGTTTGAGGTCATTGACCGTCACCGCCGTTCCCGACTCGGTCAAGCCATACCCAATCGCTACGGGGATTCCGATGTCATAGAAAAACTGAGCGGTTTTGGGATCAACATAGGCACCTCCGGCAATCACAAGCCGAAGTTTTCCACCCATCCCCTGATGAATCGCGGGGAGCAATCTTCGAGAAATTTTTGGATGGGGCCTTCGCCACGAAACGAATTTATTTAGTCCAATGAGAAGGGATGCCATTGCCTTTTTTACCGGGGGCAATTCATTTAAACGCCCTCGAAGCTTGGTTTCGATTGCCTTTAAAAGAAGGGGAACCATCGCCATCGCATTGATTCCATAAGCTTTCATGGTATGGGCCAAAAACTCGGGACGTAACGTGCGCTGAAAAACCGTCGTTGCCCCAAAGTACTGCGGATAAATAAAGCCCAACATAAAATCAATCGCGTGGTTGGTGGGAAGAATGGAAAAAAATCGATCTCCATCTTCAAACCGATACAAATGCGTAAACTGCTCCGCTTGGCTTAGATAATTGCCATGCGTCAACATGCACCCCTTCGGAATTCCGCCCGTTCCAGAAGAATACACAATGCAAGCGACATCCTCCCGACCCCGTTCCTGATAGAGAAAGTTCCCAGGAGACACTTCCTCCCACCTCTGGGCAGAGTGAAGTTGTTCTCGGGGAGGAACTTCCGAAACAAAAACCGTCACATTCTTCAAAGCCGAGAGATCACCCTCTTTTTGCAAACGCATCCAAATCGGCCATTCCGTCACCAAGGCCCGAGGCTCAGCATGAGAGATAAGCGCCAACTGTTCGGAAGGGGTCAATTTGTAGTCCAAAGGAACCAGAACCGCGCCCGACCAAAACGCCGCCGTCGCGGACACATGCCACTTCGCTTGATTGGACATCAGTATGGCACATCGATCTCCCGCCGAAAGGTTAGCCCGTTGAAATCCGGAGGCGATCCGCTCGGCTTCCTCACGAAGTTTTCCATACGAAAAACGACCGACTTCTTTCTCTCGATTGACTTCGATGATGGCATCTTGATGCGCGTACTCCGCCGTCGAATTTCGAAAAACCTCACCCAAACAATGGTATGTGGACCACTTTTTCAAGGGACTACTTCCTTCGATCAATTACTTCTGCCAAAGCTGCGAAGGTTTTTACGTCTTGCAATTCGTAGTCTGGGATTTCGACATCGAACTGTGTTTCGAGTTCACTCAAGAGACTCAATGCTTGAACACTGTTGATCCCGAGTTTCTCAAAAAAGTCATCTTCAGGACTAAGAAGCGATTGATCCTTTTCAAATCGCTTGGCAGCCACTTCAATCAATGTTTTTAATGTTTGATTCATTTCATATTCCTAAGGCAAATAGGGTTGTTGACTCTGATCGTTGACAAATTTCTCCAAAGCATCCTTCACAACCGGACGTTGGAACAAACGCAGGGCAATTTCTTTCTCTTCTTCCAATTCTTTTTTAGGTATGGGCTTGATGAATTTTTTTGCGGCCAGTCGCGCCTCGGATGAAAACTTGCCCACCTGCTCTCCAACTCGCCGAGCAACATTCAACCCCTCTCCTTCTCGGACCACTTGCGAAACCAGACCCAGCCCCAAAGCTTTTTTGGCATTTATGCTTCTTCCCGTGAGTAATAGATCCCGCACGACCGCATTGGGCACTTCTCTTTTCAAGCGAGGAATTCCGCCAAAGCACGGGATAATTCCCAGACGCAATTCCGGAAAACAGAATCTTGCCGAGGTTTCTGCAATCAATTGGTCACACACCAAAGCTAGTTCGAAGCCCCCTCCGAAGCACACACCGTGAATCACACCAATGGTCACCAAGGACATCTCATCCAATTGATTCATGACGTTGTGAATTCGATCCAAGAAACGCTTGAGTTCCGGTGCATGTTCTTCTTGAGGACGACTAACCAACCCCTCATGCAACTCTCGAAGATTCGCCCCCGCACAAAACCCGGCCTCCGTCGAACTATGAAGAATCAACGCATGGGCGGATGCCATATCGATCTCGCTCAACATCCGCTCAAATGCCGATAGCATTTCGGTTCCAATTTCATTGCAGGGGGGCTGAGACAGCTCGACTTCAATCACACCTTGCGTTTGGCTCCATTTCATCATGAACGTGCATTCCTTTCGTAGGCCTCTCGAAGCTGCTCCTCAAGATGCTGTTCAATGACTTTACGTTTGAGTTTTTGATTGGCCGTTAAAAGACCATTTTCTACTGAAAACCCCTCCGCATACTGGACCACACTTCGGACCCTCTTGTAGTGAGGAACCGTTTCATTCAACTGATCCAAAGCTCGATTTAAATCATGCGATCCTACGTTTCCCGTCACGATGGCACAGAGATGAGGTCGACCATGTCCAACAATCACCACATGTTCGATATCCTGACATCTTTCCCGAAGTGCTTCTTCTAAAGGTTCCGGCGCAATATTGTGACCTGACTCGGGAACCAAAATGTTTTTAACCCTTCCCACAATTTTCCAGTTTCCCTGCTGATCGACTTCGGCTTGGTCGCCGGTATAAAACCAGCCCTCTTTCAACACTTCCGACGTTTCTTCCGGCCGTTTCCAATACCCCGGAAAAATATTTGGCCCACGGCAGATCATTTCACCCTCATCGGTCACTTTGGCCTCGCACCCTTCTAAGACATGTCCGACCTTCCCAGCCTCTTCTCTTCCGGGATAGTCGATGGTGACGATGGCCGTGGTTTCGGTTAGGCCATACACTTGGAGAATTCGAATTCCAATCATATGAAACCAGCGTTGCGTTTCTTCCGCTAAAGCGGCTGAACCACAAATGAGGAATTTTAAATTTCGCCCAATCTTCTTTTTGATGGCGGGAAACACAATTTTACGGGCCAGCCAAAGACTCATTCGTTCGGAAAGCGTCAGCGATTGAGTTCGCTTCTTTTCATCGGCAAGGCGTCCACGAACATAGAGATTGTAAATCACTCCCCCTTTCGTTCGGAGAGCCTCCCCAACCCCGGTCTTAATTCGCTCCAAAATGGCTGGGACGTTCAGATAATATTCGGGATTCGCGGTTTGCATTTCCTGAGGAAGATTTTTGAGATCCGTCGAAACCATGAGGGGATTGCCACGAAACAGTTGCGTCCACAAGACAATGCGAGAGCCCGCAAAACACCATGGCAAAAAGTGAAACACTTCTTGCTCGGCATGAGGATCCTCGAAGGCCAAAGAGAAACGAGAAACCGCTTGCTCCAACATATAGTCCACGTTTCCTCGGTTAATCATTACACCCTTTGGATTTCCACTGGTTCCCGAAGTGTAAATGATGGTCACGAGGTCTTCTTTTCCAACGGTATGAGGTTCGCCCATATCCACATCATGGGCGAACACCTCTTCATACAACGCCACACGACAGGCCTCAGGCCAAACTTTACATAAGTCCTTTTTTAAAGATTCATCGGAGACAATAACCAGACTCGGCTCACAATCTTGGGCCATGAAGGCCAACTCTTTCGGATCCTGTCGACTATAAAGAGGAACACACACGGCACCATGCATAAGAATCCCCAAATCACATGCGCTCCAACGAGAACCATTGGGCCCCAAAAGCACCACGCGATCTCCTTCGTGAACCTTAGACGTCTTTAAAAAACCCCGCACCCGACGGGCATCTTTTTGAAGTTGTTCACAGGTCGTCACGACTTTTTCTTTGCCATGAATTTCGATGAGTGCCGGCTTAGAGTCCCGGATGGTCAGATTGGAGAGAATGGTGCCAATGAAACTCATGAATAAACCTCCAATAATTTTTCAACGGGCGTAGACAAAGACGGTAGAAAATGTCTCCACTCTCGCGGTCGCTCTGGAAGAGGAAATTCGGGGTAAACCCGATGCACTTCATCCGAAAAGGCGATCCCCATCTTCCCCATTTTTACAAGCTCTTTGGGAATGGTTTGGCCGATTTCCTGAACGATTCTCTCTCTTTCACGAACCAACGTTCGCAACACATCAATCAAGCGATCACCTAAGTCGATGGCATCCACCTGCAACATTAGATCTTCATGACCTCTTTCCGTCATGAGATTTCGGATTCGTTCATCCATGGTGACTCCAGCAGAAGCCACCAATCCTGGCATCGATGTCACCAAGGCATGAAAACGTGAACTCACCAGGTAGGTTACATTTCGAAGCACGCTCACCATTTCATACATGTCGTAGGTATCACTGATGAATAAGGGGGCCTTCACATCAATTTTTCGAGCCAAATCCTCGCAGGCCTTTCGATCCAAACGTTCCATACCGATCAAAATCGGAAAAACATTTTCTTCTTTCACAAAAACATTTAGCGCCTTGGCAAAGCCATCAATGTAATCTTCATACTGCTCCCGAGACTCTTCGGACCAACTGTGAAAGTAGACAGATTTATAATGTGTATCTCGATAACGCCCCAAAAGATGTCGAGCGCCCGTTTTCCAGAGACTCGGCTTCACGGGCCACCAAAAAGGATTGATGGGCCCCATGGCGAGGATCTTTTGCTTTCCATCCCACCCCGCATCTCTCAAATACTGCGCCCCCCTTTCCAGTGGACCGGGGTCAAACGTCCAAGCCGTATCCGTACCCGACTCTGTTCGAATGCCGAGTTCGCTCAAAATTTCCCGAGAAGGCTCATTCCGACAGATCACAAACGAATCCCGACAATTCTTTTCCACAAATTTTTTCAAAGGAGGATTCATGGCTCCCGCTTCAGCCCCATAGCCTACGCTCAATTTCTTTTCGGCCGCAGCCATTCCCAAGGCCCCTGCCATAAACGTCGAAAGTGCGTCGGCGAATTTTGACTTGAACATGGAACCTTCACACGCCACAACACCATGATATTTAGGACACTCCTCGAATAAGAATCGGGGAAAAACTTGAGGCGTAAACACCTGCTGGGCGTTTCCAAAGTACCCCCTGGAATTTTTTGGATCCAAGGTGCACATCGTGAACTCAACCTGTTCACTTCCCAGGACATGGCGAATCTGCCTCACCATTTCCTCAACACGAACATCCGCCCCGGTATTTCGAGTCCCAATATATCCCGCCATCAATAGCTTCAAAGAATGTCCAGGACTCCACACTTCTTGTGCTCTTCCCCGAGCAAAACGGGATCCCGTTCGAGACACATACGACCTCATGATGCCCTGAAGCGCACGATCTGGATTCAGAAAATTCATCAAGCCACCTGACTTTCTTGTTTGGAATTCACTTCCGGCCAAGGCTGATAAGGGAAGTTATATTTACAGGCCTTGGCGAATCGAAAAAGTTCGTAGGCGTACTCGGTAAACGGAACCGGATGCTCTCCCAATTCCTGTGTGATTCTGGAATTGTCAAACACCGTATTGAAGGTCAGATAGGGCATGAAGACTTTCATCAAAGAAGCGGGGTACGCCACCCCCAGCTTCTTGGGTGAGTAGGAAAGCGCATTCACGAAATGGGAAACCGGCTTTTCCAGCCAAGGAATGAACACATGGGGAGTGGCTAAGCCATGTTCCCCCAGCCCTTTCACAATTTGCTCATAGGTCAAAGAGGCAATTCCCGAGGTTAAATTATAGATATCGTGGTCGGGCTTTCGTTTTTGATGAATGTGAACAATCGCTTTCGCGACAAAGTCCGTGGGGGCAATGTCCACACGCCAAGATTTCCGAAACGGCAAAACCGGAACACTCGCCAGCATCACAAACGCACGCAACATGTCGAATTGAATGGTTTCCGGAAAGCGGCTATCTCCCAGAACGATACTTGGACGAAAAACCGTTCTCTCTACATCCGAAAGAAGTTCCTCAACCATATATTCACAAAACTTTTTCGTTCGCGCATAGGGATCGTAATCGCTTCGACTCCACTCCAACATGTCATTTTCAGTCAATGTCTCATTCTTGCGTTTTCCACAAACGGCCACCGTTGAAACATCACTGAAGCGACGAAGGCCATGGTCATCCCTGGCCGCTTGAGCCAGCTTCAAAACATGCAAAGTCCCTCGTAGGTTCACATTGAAACAGGCTTTGGCAGACTTCCGATTCAATGACGCTGCACAATGAATCACAGAATCCATGGTTTTCACCAAACGATGTTTCGCGCTGTCATCCAAGCCTAAACTCTCTCGACTTAGATCTCCCAAATACAAATCCACACGATCATGCGTGAGCTGAGAAAACTCTTCAAAACCCATATGAAGCTGAAACACCTTCCACAGACGTTTTCTCGCTTCGTCTTCATCTTTTGCCCGAACCAACAACGCCAAACGGTCGGAGTGGTTCTTGAGAAGGTCCGCAGCGACATATGAACCAATGCTCCCGGTCGATCCAGTTAAAAAAAGTGCCATTAGGGTGTCGCCTCCTGGGGTTGAGATTCCATATCCTTCGAGCCAGGCAACGATGGTCCTGCCATGTTTTCCGTTGGACGCGAAAACATTTTTACAGGGTACTTGGGCTCATAAAGTTCCCTCGGCTTTCCTTCGATGACGGGATAACACCACCTTCGCAAACCCGGCATATGAATATTCAACCAGTACTTTCGCCAAGGAATCTCTTCCGGCGCGAATCGATAATGTTCTTCCTTCAAATTCACATTCACCAGAGCGCGTGTGTCGAAAATTCGATGCACATGTAAAATATAGGGATAGAACAATTCCAACACGCCTTCCACCTGATCAATGCGACGACCAATACGAACAAGTTTTCCAGACCACGTGGCAAACCACCGAAAAAGAAAAAACTTGGACTTGGGAGAAAAGATTTCCAATTTTTTGCCCGCCCACGACACGACATTTTTCAACCTTCGAACGGCCAGGGGGTTGGTCACCGGGGAAGGAATCACGTCCCACCGTGAGAGAACCACACGTTCCAACCAATTGGTTCCATGTTGCCTAAGATGCGTTCGGTGCGAAAGCTGCGTGAGCTCACACACCCTCGCCATCGTAATGGGTTGTCGATCCGACGTACCACAATGATAAACCCTTTCCTGTTCTCTCTTGAGTAAGGCCGCACCAACCACAGTCATGGCTCGACAAACGATGTCGACAGGAACAATGTCCAAGGGTTGTTCTTTTCGGGTCGGCAAATACCGAAACCATGTTCCAGATAAATACGTCAGCGGCCCAGAGGTATTAAACCCTTCGTTCCATCCCGGAAAGGGGAAACTTACAGCCGTTTCAATGATGGCGGGACGAAAAATGGAATAGGTGAGATCTGCTCCTCTCCCGACTAGCAACGCCTCTGCCAACGCCTTGGTATACGTGTAGATGTCGTTGTACCCCCATTTGGCCACACGTCGTTTCCCTTCAGCAATCATGGCTTCTTTGAGCCAACGTTTCCGAATCATTTGCTCCCGCTTCTTAAATGTGGATCCTTTCGTCGCTCCCTTGCCTTTTTTCTTGGCTTCCAATTCCGCTTCAACTTTGGCGTTCATTTCCGGAGACTGATGTTCTTTTTCAATCTGGGCCGTCATGGCCATGACATCTTTGAATTCGTTTTCCCCGTTGAATGGCAACCCTCTGGGAGACACATCCGTTTGAATTTCTTCTGTGATCCTTCCTTTTCGGACCCCAGAAACATAGGCCGTGCTCACATGTTGAAGCGCCGCATGGTCGCAGCCACGAATGAATTCCAGAACGTTTAACGTTCCCAACACATTGGCCGAAAGGGAAAAGCGAAGATCTGGATTAAAATCCACCAACCCCGCACTGTTGACAAAAAGGTCGATCTCTTTTTGCACACGGATTCGGTCCTCCGAAGACAGGCCCAAATTTTCCTCCGCAATATCGCCTTCCAAAACCTCAATTTTCTGACTCAAGAAGGCAGACAATTCGTTTCCATGTTTTTCGTGAAGCGGAGCAAAAACGGGGACGGTGTTCACCATCAACTCAAAACGTTCCTTGGCAGTCCTTTGTCCTTTTCGGCGAAGCAGAACAAAAACCTTTCGAACCTCAGGAAAGTCATGAAGGAGCATGCTTAGCCAAACCTTCCCCAAGAAGCCGCTAGCTCCGGCCAAAACAATGGTTTTCCCTTTAAAGGTATCCTGAAGACACAATTCACTCATAAGATGCCTATCTTCCCGCATGAAGTACGGGCCAATGTTCATGGCGAGCCAATCGACGCATCAGATGATCTGGATTCACCACACAAGGTTCCTGAACGAGACGGAGAAGATTCGCATCCGACCCCGAAGACACAAAAGCCTGAGAAGACTCCAAGCCCAAAGAATTTTGAGCCAACAACCCTTTTAACTGGTCCATGGATTGATGACCCCCAATTTTGGGAGGAAGCAACCGTCCTGTGGCAAATCGATCGACATATTCCAAACGATTGGCCTGGTAATGATCGACCTTGAGGTACTTGGCCAATCGCTTCATCAACTCTTCAACCATATCCCCGACCAGAACCACTTTCCTTCCCTGCACTTGAGCCCTTAGTAATAAAGCGATTCCGTCTTCCAACAAGTTCCGTTTCAGACGCGTTTCAAAATACTCTTCGGCCATAAAGGCAATTCGATCTTTCGACATTCCCTTCAAAGGATAGTACGCCAAGCTGGAAGATCGCTCGCGGTCGCTTTTTCGAAAGGCTCTGGAAATGGGGGCCGAAAGAGCGACATGGCCCAGACGAAAAACCCTTTCCCCAATGCCCTGAGCATTGGCGGCAAGATAGGTGGCAAAAGAAAGAGTCCCCCTCTTGAGAAGCACTCCCTCCACACGGAACACAGCAATAGATTTTTGAGTCATTTCAGTCATTTTTAGGGAGGGGAACCTACCCCGAAGCGTTGAAAATATCTACCAAATTAGAACGACATGTCAGTCTATTCTTTCTGCTTTACAGCCCCTTGGACTTGAATCACCCTAAGGACGCATAACTACCTATTTTCACAGGTTTTTTGGCCTTTTCAGACCGAAGCTGTTCCTCCAATCCCCCCGCTTGACTCCAACGCCGAGAGGAGCCAAACGAGTCATTTTCCAATGAGAAAACCAGGTTAAGAATCTTTGCCCCATCGCGACTCCTCTTGTAAAGTCACGTCGAATTTTTTTTCAGGAGGAAATCATCGTTATGCATAAAAAGATTTGGTCGGTTGTAGGGGTATTCGCTCTAGTGGGAATGATTTCGAGTTCTGCAATGGCAAACACCACTTCAAAACTCATTAATCCAGATGGGTATTACACTCTCGGTGCCAGTGACTTGGAACTAAACTTTGGATTTGATGTCAGCATTTTTCGTGGCGACTTCAAAGACGAGCAATTCGCATTCAACCTGGGTGGAAACTATTTTCTAACAGACGTTTTCGCTCCAGGTGTTGAAATCGAGTTCTGGAATCTCGGAGCGGGAACCGACGCTCGCTTCTTGCCGAATCTGAAAGCTTACTGGCCCTTGAACTCCAGATTGGCTCCTTATGCACAGGTTCTTTTTGGTTACGCTAACCTTGGCAACGCGAACCTGTTTAACTTTGGTTTAGCGGTCGGAGCCAACTACCTGCTGACCAGCAATATTGCGATCGGCACCAAGCTCCGATACGACTTGGGCGCTGGAGATGGAACGTTTCACCGGATTCAATTCCCGATCGAATTTGCGCTCTATTTCAGCCTTTAATTGATAAGGATATGTTTTTTCAAAGCCAAAGCTGAGAACGTTTTCTCAGCTTTGGCTTTTTTTCATTTGGGGGATTTATGTCCAATACAAATTTTTTCAACATTCTCATCATCAACGGACGACCTGGATCTGGAAAATCCGAAATCATCGACTTCCTAAAGAAAACGCCACTCGAAGAGCGGATCGAAAAATTTCATGTGGGAGAGATGGAAGAGTTCGATGATTTTCCCATTCTCTGGGATGCCTTCGAAAGCGATGACATCTTCGAAAAACATGGGAAAGAACGTCTGATCTCAAACTCCACGTTTACCTATAAGGGAAAGACGCTCAATGGATACGTATTCAAGGATAAGTTCTACTGGAACTTCTTAATTGAAAAGCTCTGTCTCAACTACAGCAAACGCCTTAGAGATGAGCCCAATTACCATGGAAAAACCACGGCCATCATTGAGTTCGCACGCGGCTCAGAGCATGGGGGATGGGCAGAAGCCTATCCGTATCTTTCAGATGAAGTCCTGAAGAATGCCTCCACCCTTTACATCAATGTTCCCTGGGAAGAGTCCTTGCGAAAAAATAAGCAACGCGCCAGACCCGACCAGGAGGACAGCATCCTTCATCATTCATTGGAAGATGAAAAAATGGAGATGATTTACAAAGAATCGGACTGGGAAGAATTTTCCAGCAAGGACCCGAACCACCTTTTGGTTCGAGGTCAGAAAGTCCCCTATGTCGTTTTCGAGAATGTTCCGGACAAAACCACGGACCAACCTCCTGAGCTTGGACCTTATCTTCAAGAGGTCCTGGGAAAACTCTGGAAAACCAAAAACTGTTAACGTTCATCGCTCTCAAATCAACTGGAGCGACCTGAAAAGAAGGGAATGGGTATGACGGGAATTCTTTTGATCATGTTGGCCCTGCAATCGGCAACTCTTGTGGCAGACTGGAAGGCAGGATTTCTGCTCATTACGGTATTGGGGGTCTGTTACATTTATTTCGGGAACAACCCCGTTGGCCACCAAAGAAAATTTCGAATCCGATCTTTTCTAAATTGGTTCCCCATGGGCCTCCTTTATGCCTTTCTCTACATGGGACGATATAACCTCACGGTTTCCAAAACGGCCCTAGGAAGCCTAATGACCAAAGAATCCTTTGGACTCATTTTCGCTGCCGGAACCATCACCTATGCTTTCTCTTTTCTGATTAATGGACCCTTGGTGGACAAGATCGGTGGTAAAAAGGGGATGCTCATCGGAGGAGCTGGAGCTGCTCTGGCCAACATTTTAATGGGAATCATGACCTTCATGCTCCTTCATGGTCAGCTCTCCATCAACACCACCGTTGCTTTTGCCATTCTTTATTCCTTAAATATGTATTTCCAAAGTTATGGTGCTGTTTCCATCGTGAAAGTGAATGCGCACTGGTTCCACGTTAAAGAACGAGGAATTTTTGGAGGTATCTTTGGAACATTGATTTCGTTGGGAATCTATTTTGCATTTACCTGGGGACAGGCCATCGTCAATGCAACTTCTGTAGAACCGTCGAAAGAGGTGGGGCTATTTGGTGGCTTCCTGAGAACCCTTCTAGGATCAGAAACGTCTGACATGAACCAAACATGGTTTGTCTTCTTCATCCCCGCAGTTCTATTGCTCATCATGTTTGTCATCGAACTGTTCCTACTCAAGGACACACCTGAGGAAGCCGGCTTCGATAGCTTTGATACGGAGGATGCAAGTTCAGGAGAAATGGATCAAGAATTCACTTCCTGGCAAATCATTAAGAAAATTTTAACCAATCCAATCATCCTTACGATTGCTGGTATTGAGTTTTGTTCGGGAGTGCTTCGAAATGGCATCATGCATTGGTATTGGATCTTTGTGGCCGAAGCGGGTCCCACCATTCAACAAGGCTCGGTGTTCTTCAAAAGCCACTGGGGTGAATTGCTAAGTTTAGCTGGAATCTATGGTGGGTTCTTCGCCGGAATCATGTCCGACAGAATCTTTGGTTCCCGAAGGGGACCTTCTGCAACCCTCAATTATGCCGGCCTGGTCTTATGCATGGTCGTTACGGCAATTGTCCTTTGGAAGTTCCCCATCGCTTTGGGCGTCATGATGATCACCTCTTCATTCCTCGTCATCGGAGTTCATGGCCTTCTCTCCGGAACGGCCACCATGGACTTTGGTGGGCGTAGAGGAGCCGCAACAGCCGTGGGCGTTGTAGATGGTTTCGTCTATTTAGGAACGGGGGTTCAGTCTCTATCCTTGGGGTACATCACTTCTTGGAACTGGACGTATTGGCCGATTTTCTTGATTCCGTTTTCTTTGATTGGAACATTCCTGGCCATCCGAATTTGGAAAGCCTTCCCCGACTCCAAACGAAAGGGAGCCGCGTAGGTGCTCGAAACACTGAACGCCTGGATCAGTTATTTTAATTCAAATATCGGGAGCATCATGCTCATGGTGCTCCTGGTTCCAACCGGACTTTTTCTCACTCTCTTTTTTGGCTTTCTTCAAATTCGAAAATTCAAGCACGCCGTAAACATCACAAGAGGCCTTTATGACAATCCGTCAGATCAGGGAGATGTCACTCATTTCCAAGCATTGACAACAGCTCTTTCCGCGACGGTAGGCATTGGAAACATCGCAGGTGTGGCCCTTGCGATTTATTTTGGAGGTCCAGGAGCGATTTTCTGGATGTGGTGCACGGGCTTCGTGGGCATGATGACTAAATTTGCCGAATGCACGTTGGCCATGAAATATCGAAAAACGGCCGCGGATGGATCGATGTCTGGCGGTCCCATGTACTACATGGAATACGGCCTCAAGAAATATTTGGGTCGGTATAGTCGTTATTTGGGAATTTTCTTCGCGTTGGGCATCATTCTTTGCTCATTCGGAACAGGAAACCTGACTCAATCCAACACCGTAGCAAGCGCGCTTCGAGCTTCTTATGATGTTCCCACATGGGTAACCGCAATTGTTTCGTCTACCCTCGTCTTCCTTGTTATCGTGGGTGGAATTCGACGAATTGCCCAAGTCACCAGTCGACTTGTGCCCTTCATGGCGGCTTTTTATGTCGGCAGCGCCCTCTTGGTCATTTTCGCCAATCTCGAACATGTCTGGCCCTCGTTAAAGATGATCGTCACAGATGCATTTACCGGAACCGCTGCAACGGGAGGTTTCATTGGATCTTCATTCATGATCGCCGCTCGTTATGGCATTGCTAGAGGACTGTTTTCCAACGAAGCCGGACAGGGTTCCGCACCCATCGCACATGCTGCAGCCAAAACAGAGTATCCGCTACGTGAAGGACTGGTGGCCTCTTTGGAACCCTTCGTGGATACGTTATGCATCTGCACCATGACCGCCTTGGTCATCATCATCAGCGGCTCTTGGACATCTGGACTCCAAGGAGCCCCCATGACCGTATTGGGATTCGAAACCGGTCTAGCTTCTTTCGGTCTCGCATCATTGGGAAAGCATATCGTGACAATCGGAGTCTTCATGTTTGCCCTTTCGACAGCCATTAGCTGGTCCTACTATGGAGATCGATGTGTGGAATATTTATTTGGCTTGAAGTGGATTAAGCCCTATCGCATTCTCTTTTGTGTCGGACATTTTTGCGGAGCTATTTGGGCGTTGGAGCTTGTTTGGAATATGGCAGACATGTTTTTGGCACTGGTCGCTGTCCCCAATTTGGTGGCCATTCTGCTTCTCTCCCCGGAACTGAAAAAAGAGACCAAAGCCTATTTTGCCATCCCCCATCAACCCTTCCAGCGTTAATCCTTTTCCACAAAGTTTCTCAAAGCCCACAAAAAAAGTGGGTGCCGGGGGACAGCACCCACTTTCACATGACGCCCGATTGGGGGGATGAATGAATCGAACGTCGGTTGATCAATCGTTCTATTTGTCCGGAGATTTCTTTTTATTGGATTCCACTTCCAGAAAAATTTGAATCTCGTCGCCTACAAGAAGGCCTCCGGTTTCCAATTTCTTATTCCAAGAAAGGCCAAAATCTTTCCGGTTGAGTTTTGTGGTCGCCGAAAAAACAGCCTTCTCATTTCCCCAAGGATCCACGGCCGTACCCAAAATCTCAACATCCAGCACCACCGGTTTTGTGACCCCATGCATGGTCAAATTTCCACGAATTTTTGCCGAATCTTTCTCAGCTTTTAGCACCTTGGTGCTGACAAATTCCAAGGTTGGATATTTTTTTACATGGAAGAAATCATCATTTCTTAAATGGTCATCTCTCTTCTCATTATTGGTATCAATGCTTTTGGCTTCAATGGTGGCCTTCACTTTCCATTCCTTGGGTTTGCCGGGTTCATAATCAATCGAACCGGAAAAAGAATTAAACCGTCCCGTGACCTTTCCGATCAAATGACGCACCTTGAACTCAACACTGGAGTGAGCCGAATCAATTTCATACGTCGCCGCATGGATCGGAGATGCCAGACCCATCACCAGACATGCCACCAAGGCCAATCGCTTCATACAATAACTCCTTAATATAATTTAGTTTTTCGAGCCGACTTAGGCTCTATATCAAATTTTTCGAAATAGTACCAAATTAGTTACATTTTTCCAGTCCCAAAAATACCTCAGACCCTTTTTTCCATCTAGACAGGGGGCTTCATTCTAAGACCGGTTTTCTCGCGCAATAATGCATTGGGTATACAGCTTCCCGCTGGGAAACATCTCTCACGCTACGTTCGGATTAGGCTCTCTACTCCTCTTCTAAAAGCGTCGAGTACCCACGAAATTGTTTCGTCCAATTTTCTCCGACATGCACAACGCCGGTGTCCGGGAATCCTGGAGGCTGCCAACGCGACACCCGAGGATCTCCATTGATCAACTTCCGGCTAAAACCCGTTGTGTAGCCTCCAGAGTTTCCATACACGGCCTCATTCCAATTTCCTTCACAGAAATTCCCTCCAGGGGCATCTCCATGAACCGCACACCCGGGCAACCAGCGCCTGTTACTGGTATGCGTGTACTCATTTAAAATGACACTTCCAAAAACAGACAAGGTTTCCGATTGAGCCCGAGATAGTTCCTTATACAAAATACATCTGCGGTCTTCTCCGTAGCCATACCAACCGGGGGCGCCGCAATAAATGGGGTCCGCCCGACGTGTCCAATTTCCATCCGCATCCTGAAAATAGTATGAATCATCTTCGTTGGTCGTCTCCAGAGACCAAATGTCTCCATTCACATCTGGTATCACAGCCTTTCCGGGACTGCTCCCGTCCAGACCGTTGATGCCCTCGACATTCAAACCACCTTCCACGGACATCATGATGGCATCTAAGTCCAAGCTAAACACATTGTTTTTCCACCCAATGTCTCGTCCATCGGGGGGATTCTGGTGATAGTCATTGCTATATTCGGATTCCGGATCTTCATCTCGATCATTTTCGACGACAAAGTTCGTAATATTGTTCCAAGGACGACCTTCCGGATCACCTTGCTTATAAGCTCCACTATTCAAATCGGGACGCATGGGAACACCATAGGGAATCACAATATCTCCTTGAGAAAGAAGACCGACCAAATCATCTGAAAATTCAACATCTTGGTTCACATATTGAACATCGCCCTCCAAAACCAATTGTTTGGGCGTTACGATGGTGAATACCCCATCCACCAATCCTTTGACATGCGCATTCCCGTGAACATAAAAAATTCCACTCGCATCGAATTCATCGAGGGCTCTTGTCACCACCCCCTCTTCCACATCTTCCAACTCACCCGAATACCTTTGGAACACGTCATGATACCCCAACGAACCCTCTTCAGGATTTGGTTCAGAGAGGTTACATGGATATTGAACAATCTTCCCGTCATTATTGTCCGTCGTGGGATCCAAAAACTTCAGGCAAATGTCGGCGTTGGGATGATCGGGATCGCCAATTTCATGCGTCGCGACCTCTCTCAGAGCATTAAACTCGGCCGTCGAGGGAACGGAAGCCGGCCATCCGGAACGCACCCCTTTATCAAAGATGATTTGCGCACCGGCAAAATCAAACGGAAACGTGGAAGGATCATCATCCGGACTCAGTTCTCGATCTTCTCCACCAGAAAACGTAACCAACTCCTTGAACAAGTGAGTTGCGTAAGAGTAGCCATCCAATTTGATTCGTTTGGTCGGATCGGGGTTTCCTTCTGAGTCAAAGAACAGACCAAAATGAACTCTTCCTCCAAAACTTCCAGGTGCAAGGTCCAACTCGTCCACTCCATCGGGAACTCGTGGGTGATTCAGTGCGAACGAATATTCCGCCCAATTCTCCGGACGAAGGCTGATTTCCCCTTCCATCGTAAAGACTTCTTGAGAACTTAAATGTTTGGCTTGGGAAACGATGGTAAAGGTTTTGGGGAAATGATCATCCGCTCCCACGCCACCATTTTCGGCATTTGGAAAGTAAAACACTTGGAGCTCGACATTGTCTTCAAGGATATCAAAGCGGGGAACAATTCCTCCTCTAGACTCACCCGGAGCTGGAGGGAAAAAACCCACCTTTAATAACTCTTCTTGAGAGGCGTATTCGTCAAACGTTGAGAAATTTTCTTCCAGTCCGCGATTGAGCAAATCCCTTTTTCCCAGGTTGAAGCCTTTTTCGGCCGTGGTCTGCAAAACCGCACCTCTTCGAAACATGCCGCCGATTTTATTCTTCAGACTCGTTGAAGCGAGAAGCGCAATGACGACAACCATCCCAACACCAATTGCGATCAACACCGCAATCAAGGCCACGCCCTTGTTAGATTGTTGTCTCTTAAAATTTGTTTTCATTACATACCTCCTGAAGAACTCCCCGGGGGATCCGGCACACTTCCACCTGAGGAAGAGCTAGAAGAACTCGAACTGGAAGAACTGGAAGAGCTGGAAGAACTCGAACTGGAGGGCACGTAATCACAATCATGCATCTCTCCCTCGTGCAGAATGAAACACGCTCCATCCGCAGCATTGCTATTTCCGGGTTCACCTCTGGCACTGAGAAGATTGAGAGGTCGAACCTCTCGATCAATGTGGACCGTTCCCTCTCCCTCTAACTTAGATGTTTGTTGTTTGATTCGAAATGCCAGTCGAGAAAGAAGGGGATAACCCAACTCATTTCCACGCAGGTAGAGCGGATCATCAACACAAGGCGAGGGACGCCCTCCACCATCTTCGCCATAGGGCGCGGCCGTGGGTTTGCGGGTTTGTGTATCGTTTTTCAAAACGTATTCCACAACAAACTCTGACGTCCTTAACATGAAGGGGGCCCAAACATTCGAACTAAAGGCCGTGGCCAAGGTGTTTGGAGCTGTAAAATTTTGGCTCACCGGATTGTAGCCATCATCGAATTGATGATCCCATCGATACACCATCTCCGTTTCGGGATCGTGCGCATATGTCACAATGGAGACCTCACGAATGGAAGCCGGAGCCATAGAACCTACGCCGTAACTATGTGTCATCAAATGATTCCATATGGAGGTATCCGTATCATGATAGATTTCATACGCTCCACTCACAGCATCTTCCTCAATACGTGTGATTCGAACAATGTCACTTGCGGCCGCATCCTTAATATGAATAAAATCACCTTTCTCGAGTCCCTTCCTGGACATCAACACAATGGGATTGTTCGTCACCGATTGACTGGTTTCAAAATAGGTTCCCGTGGATGGATCGATCGCCAAAGGAATCGAGACACTTTCATTCGTGAAGAAAGCGATCCGAATACCGTCACTCACGCCTGGAGCGCTGGGATTTAAGTAATCGCTTGGATTGATGGCATCCAACGTCGTCAAGATTTGAATGGAATCTTTCGCATATCCGGGAAAGGGGACAAGACCATACGGAATGAAATCCACAATTTGACCATCGATGGAAACACATTCATCCAGGTTGCCAAGCGCCGTCGTGTTCTCACTCACAGAACTACGCCTTAAGATCACCACATTGGAGACTTCCTGTTCCAAACGCCTTAAGGCTTTCTGGGTTTCAAAATCCAGTTTTGAATTCCGAATCGTTTGAGTGTTTCGACGGGAAGACTGCGTGAGACCAAAAAACACTCCCCCGAACACAAGCATCAATAGAACCATGGAAACCATGAGTTCTGTCATTCCAAATCCTGAGTTTCGGCGGTGTTGGCTTAAGTACAAACGCAAAATGGTGCTCCCTTGACCTCGGTCCCGTTTAGGTGGCTGCACGAATTGTTCCATGATGGCTCTCCCAACAGACATTTAGAAAAGCTAATTTTACTACAATTTTAACAAGTTAACTGGCTTAAAAGAAATCCTTCTCAAAAATCGGTGGAGAGTTTTCGCCAATTCGAAGAAAGAACGCAAATCTTGCGTAGGAGGCCCGCCCAGGGGGAGCCTCCCAAAATGGAAGTAAAGTTACTCAACCCAATACGGACGAACGTCTTTGGGGAATGCGCATATTGATAAACTCTACGGCCAAAGAAAAGAACATGGCGAGATAAATGCACCCACGATTGATGTGTTGCCCCGTGCTTTCACCGACCAAGAAGATTCCAATTCCATTAGGGTCAGTGCAGACAAGAAAACCACAATCTCAAATGACATTACGTTCTCCTCTTGATCGTTCCATTTGCACGAATGCGTGTTTCCAGTATATAGCCCTAAAAAGGTTTCTAAATACGAAATCACCCCTCTCTTTCAAGCGGGAAGTCTCGGGGTGAGCAGGAGAAGGAAAGATGCCCTCATTTGACATTGTATCCCAGATTAACTTGGCTGAAGTCGACAACGCGATCAACCAAGCCAATAAAGAGTTAACGCAACGGTTTGACTTTCGAGGGAGTAACAGCAAAATCAACCGAGACAATTTAGTCGTCACGATCGATTCAAGTGATGATTACAAAGTTAAGGCCGCCTACGATGTCCTTCAATCCAAACTCGTCAAACGAAATGTCTCGCTAAAAAGTGTGCAGCCAGAAAACATTGAGCCGGCAGCGGGCGGAAGAGCCAGACAAAAACTCAACCTCATTCAAGGGATCGAACAAGATCGGGCCCGAGAGATCATCAAGAAAATCAAAGCTTCAAAAATCAAAGTTCAATCCTCCATTCAAGGAGACGAACTACGCATCTCTGGAAAGAAAAGGGATGACCTTCAAGAAACCATTGCTTTGGTCAAAGAAATGGACCTTCCCCTATCCCTTCAATTTATCAATTTTAGAGACTAAAAAAGCACGTTATTTTCGCTCTAGAATCTCAATGTCATAACCATTGGGATCTTTGATGAAGATGTACTTGGATGAAAGTTCGGGACGAGACTTTCTAAAATCCCAACCTTTTTCCTGAACCTTTTTGATGACTTCTTCAAGGTCAGCTACATGAAAGGCCAAATGCCCAAATTGGTTTCCCAGATCGTAATCATCTTTTCCAACATTATACGTGAGTTCAATCTCGTGATCCGTAATGCCATCCTTTAAAAAAACCAAAACGGCTTCCGATCCAATTTCCTTTCGACCCACTTCTTTGAGTCCTAAAAACTGCGTGTAAAACCCCACAGAAGCATCCAAGTCCTTCACACGAATCATCGTATGTGCAATTTTCATTTCATCCTCTCCTTAACCGGGAAAATGTTTTCTCCACCAGTCCGAGTTGTTTACATACCAATCCACCGTCATTTCAAGTCCCCTTTCGAAAGAAATTGAAGGTTTCCAATCCAACTCTTTTCTCGCCTTCTCTGAGCTCATGGAATATCGCCAATCGTGCCCCGGTCGATCTGTCACAAATTCCATTTTCGAACATGTTTCTGGAAAGAATGCCTTAAGCGCTTCAACGACTTCGATATTTCTTTTCTCCATATTTCCACCAAAATTATAAATTTGCCCGAGACGTCCATGCTCAATCGCAGACCAAATTCCTCGACATTGATCCTCCACATAAATCCAATCTCGCATGTTTTTTCCATTCCCATAAACAGGCAATCCCTCGCCCAACATGCACTTGCACAGCATCCGCGGAATGAGTTTCTCCGGAAATTGAAAGGGCCCAAAATTATTCGAGCACCTCACAATGATTCCTGGAAATCGAAAGGATTTGATGTTGGCCAAAAGCAATAAATCTGCAGAGGCTTTGGATGCACTGTAGGGATTGTTGGGCAACAAAGGCGATTGTTCATCAAAAGACGGTTCTCCTTCAGCAAGACTTCCATACACTTCATCCGTGGAAACATGAACAAATCGTTTAACCCCCTTCCATTTGGATAAACACAGCAAATTGGCCGTACCCAGGACATTGGTGGACACAAAGTCTGAAGGCTGAGTCAAACTCCGGTCAACATGACTTTCCGCAGCAAAGTGAACCAAGACATCCACGTTCTCTTGTTTCTCAAAAACATTCTTCAGATCATCCATCTGGCGAATATCTGTATGAGAAAATCTGTAATGAGGATGATCCTCACAATCACTCAAATTTTCTTTGATCCCTGCGTAGGTGAGAGCATCCACATTGGTAACCCAAGCCCCTTTGGACAAGGCCAATCGAACAAAGTGACTTCCGATAAACCCGCATCCTCCTGTCACGATCATTTTCATGTTTGCCCCTTTTTAAATCTCGATTTCTTTCCGATTTTTTTACCTGAGTCTTGCACGATGCAAATCGGAGTATGACTTATGATACACTTCCCACTCTGAAAGAAAGGTTCCAATGCGACGAGCTCTACTCACTCTTGAATTCATGCCTTCTCCGGGAGGAATCGAACGATTGCTTCATGAAAGAGCCAAAGCCTATCAACCCGAAAGCACAACGGTGTTTGCCCCAAATTCCCCTGGCGCCAAAGAGTTTGATCGAACCACTCCCTATCGTATTGTTCGGACCTCCGCACGGTTTCGAAAGATTCCACTGTTGCGTCGCCTGGAACAAACCTACGGTCCCATTTTTGCTTTTTTGAGAGCCCACAAAAAGGATCGTTTCGAGGAACTTGAGTGTGGTCAAGCGTTTCCCTTCCCTTTATTTTTTTGGATGTTCACGCGCTTTGTCAAAACGCCCTACATCATCTGGGTTCACGGAAACGACTTTCTGGCTCCGTTGAAAATCCCCCTGCTAAAAGGATGGCTTCGAAAGGCCTTTTTCCAAGCCACGTTGGTGGTAACTAATAGCCACTTCGTTGCCCAATTGGTCAAAGATCAGGGAGTCCTTGCCTCAAAAATACGAACGATGAACCCTTTTGTAGACACTGAAAAATTCCATCCCATTCCCCAGTCAGATTCTGTTTTGGAACGTCATCATTGGAAAAACCATCAGGTCTTACTTACGGTCGGGAGACTCGTGGAAAGAAAAGGCATTGACTCGGTGATTCATTGCCTTCCGAAGTTGCTCTCAAAACATCCGAAGGTACGATATTTGGTCATCGGAAATGGTCCAGAAATGGATCGCCTCAAAGACCTCCGCAAAAAATTGGGACTCGAAGAAATTGTGTGCTTGGCTGGATTCGTTCCGGAGGAGTCCTTGATCTCTTATTATAGCTCGGCCTATGCCTTTGTGATGCCCAGCAAATTCATTCCCAAGAAAGGATCTGTCGAAGGTCTGGGACTGGTCTATCTCGAGGCAAATGCCTGTGGATTGCCTGTAATCGCCGGAAAAGCGGGCGGAGTTGTGGACATTGTTCACCATGAACGAAATGGCCTTCTCGTAAACCCGGAAGATTTAAATGACATCTCGACCAACCTTGATCGGATTCTGGGCGATTCTCAGCTAAGAAACCAAATGGCCGAAGAGGGACTGCGCATTGCACAACGCCCGGCTGACTGGTCGTTCCTTTCCTTGAAGAATCTCTCCTAAAGGGGATTTTTTCTTAAACCTTTCCGGACCGACGTGTATAAAACAAGGGCATTCGGACCACAGGAGGAAGGTGATCATGATGAAAAAGTGTTTATTGGCATGGGTTGGAGCAATCTTTGTATCATCCTTGGTCTCGGTTTCGGCTGAACCACTGCCTGCACAACCCCCAATTCCTAAAGACAATCCCATGACACCAGCCAAGATTGAACTTGGGAAGCAGCTCTACTTTGACAAACGTCTTTCAAAGGACAACACCGTTTCATGCAACACTTGTCATAACGTGATGGGAAGTGGCACAGACAACCTTCCCGTTTCCTTAGGCATCAAAGGCCAAAAAGGCCCTCGAAACTCACCAACCGTTTGGAACTCGGCTTTCCTTACGGTTCAATTCTGGGATGGACGGGAACCCACGCTTGAAGCTCAAGCCAAAGGTCCCATGATTAATCCTGTTGAAATGGGCCTCACAAATCACAACGAGGGCATTGCCAAGCTGAAAAAAATCAAAGGTTATCAAGATCAATTCAAAAACGTCTTTGGTGGAAAAGATCCGATCAACATCGACAATGTTGCGAAAGCCATCGCTGCCTATGAACGAACGCTCATCACCCCCGACAGCCCCTATGATCGGTACAAAAAGGGGGACAAGAAGGCCATGACACCGAAACAGATCGCGGGGATGAAAGAGTTTCAAACAGCCGGCTGTACCGCCTGTCACAACGGCGTAAATTTTGCTGGACCTCCCCTTCCCATGGGAACGGGCTTTTTCATGAAATTTCCACTGGGCGAAGGGGGTCCGGATATCAAAAAATACAAACTGGCTGAAGACAAAGGCCGTTTTGAGGCCACGAAAGATCCCGCCCACAAAAATTTCTGGCGGATTCCGACGCTACGAAACGTAGCACTCACCGCTCCCTATTTTCACAACGGATCGGTGTCTGACTTGAAAGAGGTGGTACGAATCATGGGCAAAGAACAAGTCAATCGAGAACTCAAGCCCGACCAAATCGATAAAATCGTGGCGTTCCTTCACGCGTTGACGGGGAAATTGCCCAAACAAACTGAACCTAAGTTACCCAAATAGGATGAAGCATTTTTTCCTATCGGAAAGAAAGCGCGAGAAAAAGCCATCCAAAAATGAAACATAGGCCTCCCAAGGGGGTCACGGCGCCCAACCAGCGTTGGTCCGTGAGGGCCATGACGTAAAGGCTTCCCGAAAAAAGAAGAACCCCCAAAAGAAACAGGGTTCCCGACGCCTTGGGTAGCCATCCTAGATTTGAAGTAGAAACCCACGCCACGGCGATCAAAGCCAGCGCGTGATACATTTGATACCGCGCGCCGATCTCGACCCATGTCAAAGCTTGCTCCGAGAGCCTACTTTTCAAACCATGCGCGGCAAAAGCTCCAATGGAAACCCCTAACGCACCCAAAAAACCGCACCAAACACCCCATATATTCATCGCAACACCTCACCCTCTCAAATGATTTCGTTCCAGGTCCAATAACATTTGTTTCCGCCAAAGACCTCCCCCATACCCTCCCAATTTTCCATCTTTGTTCACGACCCGGTGGCAGGGAATGACGATGCCGATTCGATTCGTCCCGTTTGCACGCCCCACAGCCCGCTTGGCTTTGGGGTTCTTCAAACGAATGGCCATTTCTTCATAGGATCTCGTTTTGCCATACGGAATGGAACATAGCTCTTTCCAAACTTTCTGTTGAAACTCGGTTCCCGGAACATCCAGAGGTATGGAAAAGTTCTTTCGCTTCCCCGAAAAATACTCGCCCAATTCTTGTTTGAGCGATTCTAGAAGGGAATCACGTCCGGGGACCATGGCACAGCCAAAATATTTATGGAGACTCTTTAACTGCGCTTCCAAGCTTCGTCGATCCGTAAACTCCAGAAGGCAGAGACCTTTTTCTGTCACTCCAGCCACCAAAGGTCCTAAAGGAGTATCGACCCAGGTCATCGTGATGGCTTTCATCTGGTCACCTTATTAAAAGAAGCTTGTCTCATGAACGCAGACTAGCGACACCAAGCCACCTTCTCTACCGAAAAATGAACTCCAAAAAGAAACACCCCCCTCGAAGACACCTAACGCACCGCATTTACTCAGAAAGTCACAACTTCCGACTTCATCGGTCTTAGGGTACGGTGCCGTTATGAAGCCACTCTTTCTTGGACTCATTCTGATATCGATGGTCTCTCCCACGTTGGCAGCTTCCATCGAATGCGACTCGCTTTCCGAATTGGACTGCCTGAAATCGATGGACTGTGTTCTGGATCAGGAGCCCGAAACCAAAAACTACTTTTGTCGCAACCCCGTCGATGATTGCGAAAAGGGGTTTTCACAATACGACCCAAAAAAGAAAGCGTGCGAGAGTAAGTCCAACTGTCAATTCATTCCGGGAAAATGCTATTGCCCACCGGACGTACTATGTGTTTGCGGAGGAGGTTCCCCTCCCTTTTGTCGAGTGAAAAAATGAAAAAAACAAGTTGGGGAGATCGAGAGACACAGTTCTTTTTCAATCTCTCGCCCGCACATATCTTGGATGCCGTTGAACAATCTGGCGTAAAGCTCAATGGACGCTGCATTCCATTAAATAGTTTTGAGAATCGTGTGTACGAACTGGAATTGGACACCGAGGACAACCAACTACCAGATGAGCGTCTCTCTACCCGGCGAGTCGCCAAATTCTATCGTCCAGGAAGATGGACCCTCCAACAAATCCAGGAAGAACACGACTTCCTACAAGAACTCGCAGATCATGAAGTCCCGGTTGTTCAACCCCTATCCTTTCCGGACGGCAAAACCATCCACCAAATGGATGAATTTGGGCTTTTTTATTCCATCTTTCCCAAAGTGGGGGGACGTTCCCCGGAGGAATTAACCCAGGACCAAAGGCTTCAATTGGGCCGCCTTTTGGCCCGCATTCACAGCATAGGTAGTTCTCGACCTTCCGAACATCGCTTGGAACTCACTCCGGTTTCCTATGGCCTCAACAATCTTGAATTCCTTCTAGAAGAAGGCTGGATTCCCGACAATTTCAGAACCCGCTTTGAATCGGCAGCACGTGAGATCTGTCAGATCGGAATCGAACGATTTAAAGGCATCGAAATGATTCGTCTCCATGGAGATTGTCACCTCGGAAATCTGCTTTGGAACCAAGGACAAGCGTTTTTTCTCGATTTCGACGACATGGTGAAAGGGCCCGAGATTCAAGACATCTGGTTACTCTTAACCGAACGAGGACAGCAAGGCTGGCAGCAATTGGAGGAAATTCTATTGGGATATGAAGAAATGAGGCCTTTTCCTCGAGACACATTGGGCCTCATGGAAATTCTACGGTCCTTGAGATTCATTCATTTTTCCGCATGGTTTGCCAAAAGATGGAAAGACCCCACATTTCCCATCGCTTTCCCGCATTTCAACACACTCAAATATTGGCAAGACCAAACACTAGATTTGGAAGAGCAACTCCAACTCATTCAGGGTCAACACCCACAAGAACGCTCTTTTTAGAGCTCAACCCGTTAGACTTTTTAAGCCAAACAAAGACCAAATTGCCAAGGCAATGAACAAAAGTGCGGCGGTACCCAAAATGCGAATCAGAAAATGAAAGGCATCTTTTCCTCGTTTAACATGGTCCATGACCACGCTACACACGATCAAAAAGGGAAGAATCCAGCTTCGAAAAACGTATAAACCAGACATCAAGGCTGACTCCGAAGAAAGAAACCGACCCCAAGGAATCGCCCAAAAAACCACAAGAACAGCTAACAAGGCAATCGTTGCATACATATACGTTTTCGGTTTGGGGACAATTCGCACGATGGCCGAATCGATCGTCTTTTCTTGAGAAGATGGAGGCCTTTCAATCATGGGTTCGACTTACGAGTGTCGCGTATTTCCTTTGAAATGAAAAGTTCCTTTGATTCGCCGCGTTTTTCTGAGAAAACCTTTTTCCAAAGATGTCCTCATCCACCTATGAAAGAATTTTCCAAACGGTTCAAAACATCCCCTCCGGAAAAGTAGCCACATATGGTCAAATCGCTTATCGGGCCAGGGCCTCAGGCCCCAGGCAAGTTGGATATGCCCTACACCACCTTCCTCAGGGTTCTTCTGTGCCCTGGCATCGAGTAATCAACTCCAAAGGGGAAATCAGTTTGCCAGCCGGATCAGAATTGCATGAGATTCAAAAGACGCTCTTGGAAGCGGAAGGGATTGAGTTTAGTCCAGAAGGAAAAATTTCACGATCCAAATATCTATGGGAACACAAGCTCCCTAAACCGCGACCTTATTCTGAGTAGATTCTCGTTTCTCGCCAATGTACTGGATGGTCTGTGCAATATGCGCCGCATAGGCATTGATTTGTTTCAGAAGGTCCATCAATTCCATATGAATTTCATGCGTCTCAATGGACGCCTCCATTTCATCCTGTAACCGACGAAGGTGGCGTTTCCGAAAATCAATTTCTAAATCTGAGTATTTTTCTTCTTTGGACATCACTTTCTCAGCAATCTCCATGTCCATGCCTTTAAAGGCGTCATCCAGGCGGGCCATTTGTTTCACAATCTTGGTGTGAAAGGCAATCAGCTCATTCTTGCCTTCTTCCGAAAAATCGGTGTTGAGAAGCCGTTTCTTTCGAATGAGCGGAATCATATTCTTTTGAATGACATCCCCAATGCTTTCCATGTCATTCACAATGGACATCATGGCATACACTTCTTTGATTTGTTCTTTTGCGATTTCTTGTCGTCCAATATTTCGCAGGTACTCCACAATGCTCTTTTCCAGAAAATCGACCTTCTCTTCACGAAAGACAATCGCCTCCACGACGGTCATATGGGGATACCAAGGATCGGGGTGCCGCTCATTGGTTTGAAAAGGAACGATCACAGACTCCAACATTCCCTTTAAGGTTCCCGCCATTCGAGAAATTTCACTCCGAGCCAGCTTGATGGCAACGGCCGGAGTTGCCAACGCAGAATCTCGAAGATACTTCGTGGTCTGAACCATTACGTGTTCGTTTTCACGTTTCGGCAGCAACACGTGAAGCAGTTTGTGAAAGGGTTTTAAGAAGGGAAGTGCCAGAAACGCTGAGCTAACGTTGAAAAAGGTATGGGCATTTGCGATTTGCCTGGGCGCTTCCGTCGCTAGCCGTTCCAACCCCACACCATGTCCCTCGGGCGAAAACCAACGTACCAGTTCCGCAAAATATGGAATCCAGAAAGCAAACACCAACACCCCTGCAACCCGGAATAAGAAATGGGCCAAGGCTACTCTTTTTGCATCCCGAGAAGCTCCCATACTTGCCAAAATGGCCGTTATGGTGGTCCCCACATTGGTTCCAAGAATCAACGGGATTCCTGCCTCCAAAGAAAGAAGTCCTTGCTGAGCCAGTACAATCATGATCCCTGTAAAGGCGCTGCTACTTTGGATGAGCGCGGTAAACACACAACCGAAAAGAAGGCCCATCCACGGATTCTCCAAACCTTTTAGAACTTTCAAGAAGGGTTCATACGTCCGCAAAGGAACCATGGCATCAGACATGAGCTTCATGCCAAAAAACAAAATTCCGAAGCCGAACAAGGTCTCCCCAAAATACTTGGTGGACTCCTTTCGACCGAAGAGCGTCATGGCGAATCCGATGGCGATCATGAGCAAGGCATAATCGGTCAACTTAAATGCAACCAACTGAGCTGTAACGGTGGCCCCAATTCCCGCTCCTAAAATGACGCCCAAAGATTGGGTCAACGTCATGAGCTGGGCCTGCACAAAGCTCACCAGCATGACTGTAGTGGCACTTGAACTTTGGATGACCATCGTCACCAGGGCACCCACAAAAAGCCCGACAAATTGATTCCGAGTCAGAGCCGACATAATGTCACGCATGCCATCCCCGGCTGCCTTTTTCATGCCGCGACTCATTTTTTCCATGCCGAAAAGGAATAGGGCCAGTCCTCCTATCACGGTCATCAGAAGGGCCGTCCACTCAATTCCCGAAGAAGCTTCGGCTGCATGAGCCAAAGACCAGAATAGAATGAACGCTATGGAGAAAACCCAAATCATTTCAGAGTTTTTACCTCAGCCGGAGGCTTCGTGCAAACCGGAGAACGCCTTCCGAGCAGAACAAGCAATCTTGTGCCCATCCCCAAAGGAGTATGTTAAACCATGGATGTCATGAATGATTCGACCGTTTCTAAGATTGCTGTTTTAACCTCCGGTGGGGATTCTCCGGGAATGAATGCCGCCATTCGAGGCGTGGTCCGCCAAGGACTGAAGCGTGGAATTGAAGTCATTGGTTGCCGTCACGGCTATCAAGGTCTTTTGTCCAATGACTACACTCCGTTAACAAGAGAATCCGTGTCGAACATCATTCACCTGGGAGGTTCTATTCTCACTAGTTCCAGATGCGAGGAATTTCGAGAACCCCAAGGAAGGGAGAAGGCCTTCAAAAATTGTCGAGCGCAAGGCATTGATGCCCTGATTGTGATTGGAGGAAACGGTTCTTCTCAAGGAGCCTTCCTCCTTCAAAAAGAAACGGGAATGAAATCCATCGTCCTCCCGGGAACCATCGACAATGACATCTATGGAAGCAACTGGTCCATCGGATTTGATACGGCCGTGAACACAGCTTTGGAGTCCGTGGATCGGATTCGAGACACGGCCAATGCAATGGAGAGAATCTTTTTCGTAGAAGTTATGGGCAGACACTGTGGAAACATTGCCATACATGCGGGAGTTGCCTCCGGCGCTGATTATGTCGTCATCCCTGAAATCCCTACTGAGATTGATCTGCTCTGCCAAGAAATCAAGCAAGATGCACAAACCAAGCATACGGTTCTCATTGTTGTTTCCGAAGGAGATGACTTTGGAAATGCTCATAAAATTTCTCAAGCGCTCTTTGAGAAAACGGGGTTAAAAAGTTGGGTTACCAACCTGGGACATGTTCAAAGAGGTGGGAGTCCAACTTCCCGAGATCGTTTTTTTGCCACGGCCACAGCCGTTGCAGCCGTAAATGATTTGGCCGAGGGAAAAGGCGGGACCCTAATGGGGGTGGCACAAAATTCTCTGGTTCGCGTTCCACTGGAGAAAGCTGCCAACAAAAAGAAAAGCCTGGACCATTCTTTCTTAAAATTATTGGACCTACAACATTGAGCCTTCCCCACTCCCTTTTTTGCAAAAGGGTAAAAAAAGTATATATTTTTTATCTTTTATTCTCAGGTATTTACACCCACGTAACCGGTTGCTTCAGATTTTGATTGCGGATTTTTGTGTCAATTTGATGATATAATGAGTGCGCATGTTGAATGGCCCAAACGCCTCCATTCGACCCCATTTAAAGAAAGGGTTTCCCATGTTTCATCGACCAAACATCCTTTTCATTTTATTGATGTCCATCTTTCTAACCCTTGGCTGTTCGAGTACAGGATCCAATTTTTCGTACGACAGTTTGTTTGATGTAGAGTTGGACGCGCCATCACCGGACGCGGAAGTCTTTGCACCCACGGACGATGATTCCGGATACACTCCGGGCGGAAGCACCTCGTCTAGCTCCGGAGGAGACACCATTGACCCTGAAGTCATCGATGACCCCTTCGACCAAGGAGACCCCGCCGGAGATGATCATGGTCTCGCAGCCACACTTTTTTACATGAATCCTGACCCCACTTCTGCGGAGAGGGCTCAAGGGTTTGGGATGTTCGCCGGTCCATATGCCAGTGATTCGTCCCATGAAATTGCGAATAAGCTGATTCTTTCTAGGCTCAACCGACCTACCGTCAGTTGGTCAACCGGTTTCGAATATGCCCCGGGAGAATTCATTTCCTTCACCAATGGTGATGGGCAAGAAGAAGTCTTGGTGGAGTGGTTCGGTTTTATTGCGGACACAAAAATCACTCTGACCGAAAGTGACCCCGAGGGAGATTATGAATTTGCGGTTCTCTCCGATGACGGCTTTACGATGGAGGTTGTCCAAAACGGTCTTCCCGTGCAAGTCATTGATAGCGATGGAGAACATTCCACCAGACTCGGATGTGGAACCCAAACCATTCACTTGGAGCAAGGAGAAGAACTCGAGACCCGTTTCTCCTACTATCAAGGGCCTCGCTATCACATTTCGTTTGTTCTCCTGTGGAGAAGCGGAACCGATTTGGTGGATGAAACCGACTGCGGAGATGCCGGAAACTCCATGTGGTTCGATGGCGATGGAGACTCCTCTCCCACGGAAAAATACAACCAACTTTTGCAAAGAGGCTGGAGCGTCGTTCCGGCCGAAAACTATCTTCTTCCAGATTACGTTCTCTAGGTAATCTCTCGTAAGACGATTGAAAGAAAAAAGGCGCGGAATTTTCCGCGCCTTTTTATTTTTGGATTTGAACCATTCCTTCTAAAAAACCGATAAGTCTCTGGAAATCTTCCGGTGCAATGGCCGCCACAGGTAAGTCAAAGAGAAATGCCTGACTATTGTGAAGCCCTTCGGCCCCTTTGGCATCCAATGTGCCAATGACAATGTGTTCAATGCCGGAGTTCAAAACCAACTGCTTGCCATTGAGACCCCAACCCAAATGACGGTTGAGCGTCCTCCACGAAAGAAGGGTCCCTTTGGTCTCAACCAGGGAAATCTCTATATGGGAAAACACTTTCCGAATAATTCGAAGCTTGCTTCCCTCGACTTTGATCTCACCCCCAGCAAACCCCAAAAAGAGAGACAAACCCAAAAAAAGGAAAAAACCGATAATGCTGGCGAAATTTGTTTGGTTGCGGGTCAACCAACCCCAATGATTGATGGCATACAAAAGCCATCCAAAAAACATCATCCCCAGGAAAAAAAGAAGAGGCGCCACAATCGTCATTTTGGGTTGAAAGCGAATCTTGCATGAAAACATTTAAACCCCGATCCTTTTGAAGATGCCCTCAAAAAGTTTATCAAAATGGCAAGATATTCGAAGGGATTAAATCGCTCCGTGGTAGAAAAATCGACCCAAACCTACCGTAAACAGCAGACAACCATACAGCGTATGTTCGAACCAAACCAGTAGCAAGGAACGACTTCGGACATAGGTATGAGAAAACAACACACCTCCAATGAGAGCAAAACTCAGGGCAATGCCATTCCAGTAAAAAATATGTAAGTGCGCAAATAGAAACGAACTCATCACGAAAAGCCAAAAAGGAGACAAAAGCATTCGATACCGATGAAAAAAGAACGACCGATAAATCAGCTCTTGGGGAAGAGCTGATAAGAAGGGATACAAGCCCATCACCATAAGCCACATTCGAACATTTTTTCTCGGAAACGAGAGAAAGGACTCAGGAAAAAACACTCGGGCAGTCACAGTTAATAGGACACCCAGAAACAGAAACCGAACAAAGACGAACCACCAAGAGGAGAAAAACCCTTCCCTCCCCCAAATCTCCTTCTTTTTCAAACCACTTTTCACCAAGAATCGGAAAGCCAGCATTCCGCCTACCCCCAACCCTCCGATCAGCAATCCGCCATTTAAAGGCAACCAACCTAACAAAAGTAAGAAAGGGGGAAGAATAAATAGAAAAATGATCTCAACGATTAAACGAATTTTCTTCGACATGAGAGAAGTCTCATTTAAACACATTCACCGTTTTTATATTCACGAACTCTTTGATGCCGTACGCGGTCAACTCTCTTCCGAAGCCCGATTTTTTGATCCCTCCAAATGGAAACCTGGGATCTGACTTCACAAAAGAATTTACAAAACAGGATCCGGCTTGCAGCTTGTCCTTGGCCATCCGCTCACCTTTATTCAAATCTTGAGTAAACACGGCTCCTCCCAGACCATATTCGGAGTCGTTGGCCAGGGAAACGGCCTCTTCTTCACTCTTGGCTGAAACCACAACAACCACGGGTCCAAAAAGTTCCTCTTTAAACGCACGCATCCTGGGGGTCACATCCGTAAGCAGCGTGGGAGGGTAAAATGCTCCTTTCCCAGAAGGAAGCCTTCCTCCCAGCCTCAAGGTTGCCCCCTCCTTTATGCTTTCTTGAATTTGTTGATGCAAACAATCACGCAAATCCGTTCGGGCCAACGGACCCATTTTCCCTGACGAAGAGAGGGGAGCATCCATCTCAACGCGTTCCATTTGCTCAAGAAGAAGGTCCTCAAAAGATTTTTTCACATCCTCCATCACAATCAATCTCTTAGCAGCAATGCACGTTTGTCCAGAATTCAACATTCGACTGGTCAAACAGGCGTTGGCCGCATGATTTAAGTCAGCATCGGAACAAATGATGTAAGGATCGTTTCCGCCCAATTCCAAGACACATTTCTTCAAGGCCTCTCCCGCCATTTTGGCCACGGATTTCCCAGCCCTCACACTTCCTGTAAGAGTCACGCCTGCGACAAAAGGATGAAGGATCAATTCCCTTACACTCGATTCCGTTTCCGATGAGGGAATCAGTAGAGACGTAAAAACATGTTTAGGAAAACCGGCTTCAATAAACAATTTTTCCAATTCCAGGGAGCAGCCGCTGACATTCGGAGCATGTTTCAAAAGAACAACATTCCCGGCCAATAATGTGGGAACGGCAAAGCGAATGACCTGCCAAAAAGGAAAATTCCAAGGCATGATGGCCAAAATTGCACCCAACGGCTCGAAGGACACATAACTCTTCTCTCCATTCGAAGAAATGATTTCTTCCTTCAGCCACTCATGGACATGTTGAACCGTATACTCACAACATTTGGCCGATTTTTCGATCTCAGCAACCCCTTCATGCATGGGTTTTCCCATTTCAAGCGCCATGAGTTCGGCATAAACGCCTTTTCTTTCTTTCAACGTTTCGATCAAGCGTTGAACGCACTTCTTTTTTTCAAGCAGTGAAAACGAACGCCATTCCTGAAAAGCTTGATGGGAAAGCCCCACCCGATCCACACAATCTTGTTTGGAATGTCCCGTATACTCCTGAACAATTTCTTCCGTGGATGGATTGATTGATTGAAGTTTCATTGCCTCTTCCTCTCAAATGGATTCAAAAGACTACTTAGTACGGAGAAAGCTTCCGAGCAATAGAGCCGATCATGAACCATAGGATTTTTTTAATTTGAGGGAAAATCGCAAGAGTTTGTTTTTATTGTGTTTTTATGCAAACCCTCGCATTTCAATTCAGGAATGATCTGTGTTGTCAGCTGAGATGGGTTCCACGAAAAAGAAGCCGAGCCAGCGTCCCCGCCAAAAACGGTAAAACCAAAGAACACACGTATCGAATGGCTGTAAATCGCCATCCGACAACTCCGATTTCAATCGGCAGACGATTGATCCCCAAAGTTCCCCAGGACGTCACAAAGGCGACCAGGGTCCCCACGCTGGCTCCCCCTTTCATCAAAACGAACACCAAGGGAAAACTCACAAAGGGCCCACCAGGAGTTAAAGCCCCTGCAAGTGTGCCAATCAAGATGCCGCGCATCCCGGCCTCACGCCCAACCCAAGCTTGAATCTGCTCCTTAGGTAAAAGATCCGGCAAGATGGCTGCCAAGAAAAAGGCCATCAAAAGAAGAGGAAGGATTTCCAAAGTCAGCCATAGAGAAGAATGAACGCCTTCGGCCATCGGCAATCCCTTTTGCCGAGCAAAATACACCGCCACCAAAACCATCACACCAATAATCAATGTAGGTATGAGCATCTGCCTCCCGTTCATCTTACCTGCAAGTGTGAGGCATCCAGGAACTTTGTCAAATCAGCAAGGGTCCAAAGACCCAGGCGTGCGAATAAAACCCCGTTCGCAGTCCGTCGACCTACGTGTGAGCGATCGGCTTTTCTGTAAACAAATAGTCTTTCAGCTCTCCGTCAAACTTTGGATCTTTTCGACGAATCCACTCCAACACCATCGCAGCGTGTTCCTTTTCTTCGTCACGGTTGTGCTCAAGAATGGCTTTCAATTCCTTGTCGTTGCAGACATCCACTCTTTGATTGTACCAATCCACGGCTTCCAACTCTTCCATCAAAGAAACAATGGCGCGGTGCATGTCCTTAGTTTCGGTTGACAGCTCGTTGATCGACTCGTGATATCCTTCATTGGCCATATTCAAACTCCTTTAAAAGTTCTTTGTTAAAAAGGGATATGACAAAAGGGACCCGAAAATTCAACCCCCTCGCACCCGCTGACTCCAACGACACTTCCAAGACGATTTTGCAATATCCCATTTTGGCAATTTTGAGGTGAGACTTCCCGAGGAAGGCGGTAATCTAAATATAAATGAAGCTTTGGTGTTTGATTCTTCCCTTTTTATTTTTCCAATCGACCGCTTTTGCCGCATGGAGCGAAATGAATGACCCACTGAGTCGGTCAGGGTTCGTTTCAGTCGAGGCGGGATATTGGAATGTGCTTGAGGACAAAAATGTCGTTAGCAACCCAACGATGGTCTATATCACGGCTGGATTCAATCTTGCAGATGAGTTCGGACTCAAGGAGGCCCACGAATCATGGAACTATGTACCCAAGGTGGGACTAGGTTTTGGCAAAACCTCCCTCGCTTCAGACACCGAACTGTTTGTGGATGCGCTGTTGAAGATCCGCTACACCTTTGGAGAGTATGGGCAACGGTTACGTTTTTTTCTAGATGCTGGACCTGGGTTCATCAATTTTTTGGGAAGATCCTTTGAACTGGAGGCCGGAGGAGGAGCGAACCTATATATCGGACAGGCCCTTCTCGGGGTGAATGTTCAATACAAAGAGCTTTTTAACAGTGGGGATCTAAAACGCGGAATCGTCATTTTAGGAACGTTGGGATGGCATTACGGAGACTGAAAATCAAGAATTGTTTTTGCCCTCGCACGTTCAATGTTTCTTTTTATGACGTGTTTCTCCGTTGTGGGAAACCCAGAAGAAAGTGGACATAATTCCATGGCTTAGAACTCGGCACAATGTTTGACAAAGGCGATTTTGTGTCAATTTTCTTTGCTTTGTTTTTACAAAAATTTTCCTTATTGTGATCTACATCTGCAACACCTGATGACAAACCGCGTTGATAGGAAAAAGTATGCCCTTGTTAACATGGACCGAAGAATACTCTGTAAATCATTCCAGAATTGACGACCAACACAAAACCCTCTTCGACTTACTCAACACCCTACACGCCTCCATGTTGGAACGCACCGATCCAAAAAAATTGGCCGGCGTGGTGGACGAATTGGTGAATTATACAAAGTATCACTTCACCACAGAGGAAAATATTCTGGCCGAAAAGAATTTCCCCCACTTAAAAAAACACCAACAGGAACACGAAAAATTCGTACAGAAAATTACGGAGATCAAGGAACGAATTGAGAGAACGAATATGGTGCTGTCTTTGGAAGTACTTTTGTTCATGCAAGACTGGATCAAAAACCACGTACTAACCAACGACAAAAAATACGCTCCCTACCTCTGAATTTTTCCCAGAAGCTTAAGCTAAACTCCTTTTCGGGAAAGTCGACGTCGATTCCAAAACCAATTGGGCCACTTTCCATGGGGCGGAAAATGGCCTTCGCTGGCTTCTCGAATGTCTTCAATCGAAACAAAAGCCTTTGGGTTCGTCCTTCGAATCATGTTTACGGCTTTTGGCAAATCCTTGCGATCCAGGACCGTGAACAACAGTTTTACCGGACCTTTTTTCCCCTCGCCAGGCACAACCGTCAATCCAAACCCTTCGGCATACAGATTCTTAATCAACTCATCTGCATCGTGTCGGGTGATCGTTCGCAGGACAAGTTTTCCCAAAGCCATATGCCGTTCGATGGTCATTCCGACATAGTTACCTGCTGCAAACCCCGCAGCATACGCAATGGCGTTGATCGGTTGGGCGATATGCGTCAGAGCTTGAGAGATCGCAAACAACCAAATTAAAATTTCAAAAAAACCCAACACCGTAGCTAACATCCTCTGTCCACGGGCGACGCATACAATACGAATCGTATCCAACGTCATATCCGCTAAACGAGCGACAAAAATGGTGAAGGGAAGAACAAACCAAACGTAGAATGTCCCTGCCTCTGATGTGGCCGATAACCAACTCATACAAATCCTCCTGCCACGGATTGTAGGCAGTCTTTTACAAAATCCAAGGGGGTTCTTTGAGGGTGCGAATCTCAATATCTAGGCATATAATTCATAAAACTCTATGAACTTGGACCCCTTGAATCTTTTCTTCTCTTTTCTCTTTAGCTCCATCGGATTTGGTTTTTTCCTCTATGGAAAAAAACAAAGCCGAATGGTGCCTTTGGTCTGTGGAATTGCCCTGTTCATTTACCCGTACTTCATTTCCAACCGATGGCTACTCGTAGGCATTGGCTTGGGGCTTTCTTTGATCCCTTATTTCTTCCGAGACTAAGGAGGTTCACACATGACGATTTCATTTGAACCGATCGGAATCATCCACACTCCTTTTCACGACATCACCGGGGTTCCCATTCAACCCCGAATGGCGGCTCCAGACATCAAAGGATGGATAGATCTTCTACCAGCCTACCAAGAGGGCCTATCCGACCTCGAAGGATTCGACCGAATTTGGCTCATCTTTCATCTACATGAAGCTAAAAAATTCCATCTACACGTCACTCCCTTCTTAGACTCAACCAAAAAAGGACTGTTTGCAACGCGTGCCCCCTCTCGCCCGAATGGAATCGGATTGTCTTGCGTACGACTTTTAAACATCCAAGGAACACGAATCGAAATCGCCGAAATGGACATCGTCGATAATACGCCCCTCTTGGACATCAAACCCTACTCTCCCAGGTTCGACGCTTATCCGAATGTTAGATCTGGATGGTTGGATCATATTAAAGAGCGTGAGTCTCGCTCAAAGAAAGCCGATGATCGATTCAAAACCTAGAAATCAAAACGAAAACATGCTCAGTTTTCTCTAGAGAGTGGAATAACCGAACAAGGATAATCGATGAGTTCCCGGTCATGACGACATCGAATAAGAACCTCGCCATCCACATTTCTCACCAAAAACCCATTCTCATCTTGATCCTCTTCTTCCGATAACGAGGCAAAGAAGGTTTTATATCGCTTAAACCCATAACTCACCGTACGAAGGCCAGACTCAGAATACCTATAAATATTCAAGAAATGTTGAACCGAGACCTCATCGATCAACGCGGCTTGAGCTGATTCAAAGTCAAGAGCAACCAACGGAACAAAAGAAAGAACACATTTGGTATATCGATTCCGACGTTCGTAAACTTCTCTGGCGATTTCAACGGCTTTCTCTTTCTTACGAGCCAAATAGGAGGGACGTAACTTGCCCCACCAACGATTGGGCCATGCCAATCCCTCAAGAACCTTTTTTTCAATGCGATCTTGAGAGAAATATCTCCATTCCACAGAGGTTTCACATTCCCAGCGACTCCGAGGGATATTTTGAAATGCGACTGCCTGATCCCCCACGACAAAAATTTGGAGCTTCTCGGGGTCTTGAACATCGATCGCTATTTTGATCAATGCGGAATGTTCTCTTGTTCCAGAATCATAAAGCCACTCCGCATGAGCATCGAAAGAGGGAAAGAACACCGCACCCAGGATAAGAAAGGAAAAAAACATTCGAATCCAAAGCCGAATATCGTTTCTTAAACCTATTTTCACACCCACCCCCTCGACAAAAACAACAACATCAGGGGGTAGCACGCTGCGTTATCGTTGTCGAGTTTTCGCGGGTTCCTTCAGTCAAACTTGATATAAAGAGACACAATGATCTTTCGTTTGGAGGTACACGCATGATTCGCACATGGATTCTGACTTCTCTTCTGTTGCTTTTGTTATGTCCCGTTGGTTTTGGGGCGAACGACAATACTGAAACAAAACGTCGCGAGATGGTCCGAAAAGAACTGGCTCAAGGATCTTCGGCAATCATTCGAACGGACTTTCGATCCAAAGAATACACCCAGACGGATCGAGACTTCGCAAAACGGATCATTGGCCAAATTGCCCCCTTAATCTCGGAGCTATATCAAATTCAAAAGGGAGCACTGAAATATAGAGCGGATATCTTCCAACGGGGAACCCAAGATGACATTCAACTATATCAACGAAATCAAGGCCCCTGGTGCCAAGCAACCCTCACGCAAGACTCCCCTTTCTGCAACGCACACCCCAATTTTCCAAAACCCAAGTCCGACGCCTACCCACCCGATATAAAACAAGATGCCGCGATGTGTGAGATGTTTCACGCCCAACCCAATGGTGACGCCTTGATGGACCCGTTTGTTGTGGTGCGAAGAGAAAAAAAAGGATTTGTCCCCGTACCCCTAAACCAAGTGTACGCAGCACGAATGAAAAGCGTAGCTCAACATTTACGAAAGGCTGCCAAAATTTATCCAGAAAACGAAGAGAGAGCCCTTCGAGCTTACTTGCTTGCAGCGGCTCAGGCTTTCGAAGACAACGATTGGGAAAAGGCTGATGAAGCTTGGTCCGCCATGAATGAAACCAATAGCCGTTGGTATTTGCGCGTCGGACCCGACGAGACGTATTTTGACCCTTGTCAGGAAAAGGCTGGCTTTGCACTCACCTTCGCCAAGGTCAGTAGCGGTTCTGCAAAATTAAAAAAGGTCCTCTTTGACCATCGGCAAAAGCTCGAAACACAAATGGCTTCGCTCATTGGAACCCATTACAAACCTCGAACCATCGGAATGAAAACACCGGAATTTGTCGAAATGATTTATAACGCAGGAGATTCCAGGCATGCACTGGGAGCCGTTGTGGGGCAAACCCTTCCCAACTGGGGGGAAATCGCCCAAAAAGGAAGACGAAACTGGAACGCAACCAATTTTTACACCGATCCAACCTCTGTAGAAAATCGAAAGAAACGAGCCAAGCTGTTCTTTGTCCCTCGACTCTTAAAAATATTGGAAGATTCCCAGGAGGCTTCTCTTCGGGCCACGGTCATTCACGAAGTCACACACAATATCGGACCGGATTCTTCCTTCGAGGTAAACGACCAAACAGCCAAGGAACGCTTCGGCCGCCTATCTTCCGTCTTGGAGGAACTCAAAGCTCAAACGGGAGCGTCTTGGTATTTGCCTTACTTGAAAGAACAAGGCGTTTTTTCGGAAAAAGACATATTGGGCTTATACCTTTCCAATATTTTTTGGTGCTTCAACCAAATTTCATACTCAGGCCTCTTTTCATCCTCAGGTACCCCTCGCGCTTACGGACAACTTGCAGCGATCCAAGTGGCCATGTTGATGGAAGATGGTGCGCTCAAGAAAGTGAACACCCCCGAAGGATGGCGTTTTGACGTGGTCGAGGCCAAACTTCCAAAAAGCTTCGAGCGAATCATGAAACGTGTGGGGCAAATCAAAGTCACTCCAGGAACAGCTCAACAAGCGCTTAAGGCGGCAAAAGACTTCATTGGCTATTATGTGGGATTGGCTCCTGGAAAACCGGGAAAAGGATGTGACCAAAAGCTCATTGACGAAATTGCAGAACGCTATCGAAGCATTCCAAAAGAAAGTTTTGAATACGAGACACGCTTTTAAAAAAACGTTTAGGTGCCAGGCAATGCCTGGCACCTAAACAAAGGGTTATTGTTCTGCGCAGAGCAATGCTTTAGCTCCGCGATTACCCAAAATTGTGTTGGGACATCCAAGACTCAGAAAGGTGAGAACTCCCCTCCCACTTGTCCTTTTGGGCAAACATTTTCAACCTAACCTGCTGTAATCAAATAGGTTTTTTTAACTCCCCCTGGTACGTCGGTTGCATTCCGCTTTGACAGATGACCATGGGATTCTTTTGTTTAAAAGAAGGAATTGAGGAGACGTCCGGGTGCTGTTTCGTTTAAACCGATTCATCCCGACGGCCTGGATCGTTGTGGGGATGATCTTGTTTTCTCCGCTATCATCTGGATACGCCTGGCCTTCTATCCATCAAAATGGAAATCCCTCGTTTGAATCTCTGGATGCCTTTTTCGCCGCCTACCTCATTGAACAAGGCCATTGGGAAGACTTCTTTTTTCAAGCCGAACGCTCCATTCAAGAAAAAGAAGCGGGAAAGGCCCTGGTTCGAATTTCCACACGACTGTATCGCGAAGGAAATGAGAACCTTCTTTCGGAATTGATTGGGGAAAGGATACACCTTGCGAGCATCGAACAAGCCCACTCCAAAGAGATGGGGAACCTTCTCCGAGAAAGATTGGAGTCTTGGTTACAGGATCATCCTCCCAAAGAATTGTCCGAGACCATTTTTCAAGACCTTGAACACAAACGAGACTTCCAATCCGAGGCGCGCCATGCTCCCTTTGTGAAAGGACTGTTGAAAGGAGAAAAATACCGCTCCATTCGACATGCAAATCATCGAGCCTTCCTACCGACCGCTGTGGAGATGATCATTTCAGATGCCTTCTTGGTGGTCCGGGCTTCCATTGAAGGAGGAAATGGCTTTTCATATATTCCCCCCAAAAGCGCCGAGAACAACCCTGCCTTTTCAATTCCGAAAATGGGAAGCAAATCGACCCTCCGGGATATCACCGGAGAAAGCACAGAGGATGGGCCTGGAAAGAATGGAATGGAGGGGCATCTATTTGCAAAACCGGGAGGAGACAAACTTGAGCCGTGGAAGGATCTGTTGATTTATCACGAGGATGAACATCTCGAACGAACCCAACTCGCCCAAATGTTTAAAAAACAATTTGTTAAACGAACTGTCGGATCCCTCCCCGAGAATGAACACAGCATCCAGCTCGCGCAGGTAGTTTTAGAAACGTTTTCTTCCCATGTCCCCCGAGAGTTAATTCAGGCGGTCGCGGAGCGACTCGTCCACCAACACCGATTCCAAAGTCACGCCGACCCCGTTCGACAATACGTGCAACATGTGTGGGCTCGTCTAAATCTCCCAGAAGAAACGCCCCAACCGTCTGAAAAACGCCAAAGCATTCTTCAATGCACGCACAAAATCGTAGACCAGATCGCCCACTCGTTAGAAAACGCCCTGGACCCTGAGGGGAAACATACGTTTCCTAAACGCGACGTACGAGTTTCATTGGAAGGATTGACAGGAGAATTCTCCGCCTACTCCCCCGCCGTTCCAGTGAACCTAAAAAGGCCTGAACGCAGAGTGAATCCGGGGAGAATCATCAAAAACTTGGAGCGAGAAATTCCCAAAGCTCTTTTGGAAAGCAAGAGCTGGGGGGACATCGCCACGAGCTACGATCAATACGCTGAATCCTTAAGTTTTGAGATTCGACGGATCGTGGGATACGCCATGTTTTTCCGTTTGATCCAACACGGATGGTTACGTCTTCCGGTCTCAGAAAAGGGAACCTTTGAAATGGGAATGGTCCAATCAGGGCCCGCGTTGCTTTCCCGAGCCATGAGTCGCCTCGTTCCTTTGCTAAATGCTTCTGGTGTCGATGTCCCTCCCATCCAGCTCTGGGAGTTCGAAAGAAATAATCATATGCAAAAATTGGGGAAGGCAGCGCGAGAACAATTGGAAATCCCTTTCGACACAACCACTCGGACCCTCGACTTGGCATCCCAAAAAATCCCCAAGCACAATGCCCCTGAACTGGCTTTCCTCGATCTAAGCTTTCTTCCCTATCTTCCCAGCAAGGGAGCCAAAGGAATCAATGGCCGTCTTTTGGCGCTATATCAAGCAAGTGAAGTAATCCAACCCGAAGGCTTTCTTTTTCTCAGCGTAGATCGTGGAAGCATTGACGAAGGCTATTTCGAAGCGTTCGAAAAACTTGGTTTTGCCTTGGAAGCCCGTCGTCCCTCGATGAACCCGATCGATGATGTCATCATCCAACTCGCTCCGGATCCTTCCCTCGCCTCTCATATAAAAGACAAACTGGAATCATCGGAATGGATTCTTTTAAGACGAACGGAACAACCCGCCTTGTCTTTGGCTGAGGTTAAACGCCTCCAAATGGGTGACCTACGACCCGCGAACCACGATGTCCGAGAGGATCGCGTTCTAAATTCCGTTCAGCTCACAAAGCGCGTGGACTTTGGTCGGGTAGCGCTATCGAACTATGGTGCTGCAGAGAGTGAATCCGGTTTAGTCAATCTCTTTGCCTTAGCCAACGCCCAAATTACGGAAGGCCCTGAAAAATCTCTCCGCAAAACCATTGCAAATGAGATGGTCCATCGCTGGAGATCCATCTTAAGCGGAAACGAGAATGTCGCTCGTCTTCATGAGACACTGGTCTCCAAGTTCGCTTCACATGCCCTCCCTCCAAAAGCGTCTCTCGAACACATGGTTGCGGACCAAATGGAGAAAACACTCACGCTTATCCTACAGGCTCTAGACCAACAAGAAGGATTGGTAAGAAACGGAAATCTAGAGGCGGAAACACTCAACGAACGAAAAAGCTCCATCCTCGAAGAAGTTTCTTCTTTACGTCATGTGGACATTGCACAAACTCAAAGAAGGCGAAGTGAACTCGACGAATTGAATGCATCTCTAAAGGAAACGCTCTCTGAATATGTAAAGGCCGGAAAATGGACTCAGATGATGACGAGCACAAACAAGGCACTGGCCAAAGTCGAAAAAGAATCATGGATCATGGGATTGGCGGAACCCATATTCCGCCCTCATGCCAAGGCTCTGGCCGAATTCGGAATTTACCATGCGCGAGAACGAGATTTCGGGAGAGGATTAAACACCGCTTTACTCAGAGAACTTGAAGATCTCTCGACCGATGCTTTTTTCCGACATCTGTCTGAATTTGGTGTGGACGTTATCCAGATCTTCAACACTGCGAGTAGAGGTCGAATCAAAAGAAAAATGATCACTCCCGGAATGCGGACACAAATGAAAAAGGACATCTTGAATCAAATTCGAAAATCGTTTCGAGATGACATTTATCCAATCGAACAATCGGAAACTTGGATTCCCTCCGAACGGGCAGACCCTCAATATCTTGCCGAACATGAAGGAAGTGAATTCGCCAAACCCAGATCCCAGGAAGAAGTTCAGGAAGAACTTCTTCAGCTGAAAGCTTCTGAGCATCCCGAAGAACGTGCTCGCATCGAAAAACTGGAATCCCTCAACCGTGACATGTCTCAATGGATTCAAGAATTCGCTCAAGAAGGTCGATGGGCCCAAATGGTGACACCTCAAAAAAACCCAAGCAAAGAACTCAAAGACGCAAGACGATTAGAAGTCATGGCCAAGCCGGTCTTTGAAGCCTTCGCTCCGCGTCTGGCAGAATTTGGGATCACAGAACCCACCGATGCCGAGTTTACCCGAGGTTTAAATTCCGCCATTGAAGCAGAACTCACTCGATTGGACGGTCGCACCTTCTACACACACATGCAGGCCGCTGGCATCCAAGTTCTAAAGCCATTGGAACAAAAAACGATTGACCAGGTTCCGGACATCATTCTCGAAGACATGAAAAGTCGTTTATTGCTCAATCATCGAATCTTCCTCCAAGATATGATCCGCCCGGAAGGAGACCACACACCATGGATTCCTTTGGAGCGAGCGAAAATCCAAACCTCGCACAAAGGAAGTGGCTCTCCAGGAAACCCAGGCCCAACGATCGAACGACATCGCCATCAACTGCCTCGTTTGGGCGAGTCGCTGATGGCAGGAAACGCATCCCATCCGTACGCTCGGAGCAAAAATCATCGACTTAGACCCTCTCTTCCCCTTTCGCCGTCCGAAAACCCAACAATCCGAGCACCTCGAGCCAAAGCGCCAGTGCTTCCAGAGCTCCCACCCAACTCCGAGTTTCCAAACACCAAGCCGAATCCAAAAAGGGAGTATGCAAAAAGTTATTCCGGGTACCTGGCAGGAAGAATCGGCTCTGAATTATTTTGGTCGTACGTCGATCACGATTTTTCGGACATGGAGCATGTGCTTCGGGAAAGCCTAAGCCCCATGGATTTCCTCTCCTACAATATCTTTGCCGGTGTACAAACGGGCTTTTCCATGGGTGTTCAAATGCATGTACCGGAAAAATACATGCTAGGTCGCTACTTTCTCCAACACGGTGCGGGTATGGCGGCGGCAATGTGGGTCAGCGGTTTGGCCACACAAATCCTTAAAACCGGCAATATCAAAGGCTCTCTTGCGCAATACCTATCGGAAGAAGCCCTTCGAAACACTGGAATCACTGCCGGAAGTTTTATGGTGGCCAGACTTCCCTTAAGCGGGGCCAAAGCCTGGTGGCAGCTGCGCCAAGCCAACCGAGGAAAACAAGTTTTGCGCGGTTTAAACCAAGTCAACTACATTCGTCGCGGACTTGGATTGACGGGAGGTGTTGTGGGATTTTTGGCGGGGGAGGTTCTCGTGTTCACACTGGCCAAAGGATTGGAACGAGTCATCATTCCCGCCGTTGATGCGCGCCTGGCAAAAAATCAACTCACCGTCGCTTTGAATCGCCTGAATTCCGAACTCTCTTCTCAACATTATGAAAGCCATATGAGTGAGGTCCTCCATGCGTTTTTTCATGCCTTAGAAACTTACGAGCAAAGAGTCATCCTTCGATCCTTCGTTCAGGAACACGCAGAATACATGGATCAACATATGCATTTGTCCGAACACTCCATCCTCGCGCTTGAAATGGCTAAAGATCCATTACTATTTGAGGCCGTTCAATCCGCCTTTCAAAATCTGGGAACCATTGCCGAGATGGGAAAAGAATCCTATGACCGCATGGGTGGGGCCCTCGAACTTTTTCGAAAAGCCCAATGGGACTGGCAAGAGCACATTCAGCAGGGATCTTTACCCAGTTACTTGCAACAATGTCGAATCGATGGCCTAAGCTCTCCTGGATCCAAAGAAACGTTTTCTCAAACGCCTCGACCCATCGACACACAAAACCCATCCGAACCACTTTTCCAGGATTTTATCTCTTGCTACACGCAACGAAGTCTAGAAGCTTTCGACCTTCATCAACGCAATCGATGGAAAGAAAAATTTACTGAAAATATGGGATACGAAGAGGCTTCTTTCTGGCGATCCAACTACAAATATGAAGCTGCGATGGAAAACCAAAAAATTCCTTTTCCAAAAACCGCGTATGAAGTTCGGCTGTTTAAAAAACTCATTCTCGAAAACGCGTTAAAGGTCATTCAAACGCGTCAAAACAACAACCAGGGCACACTCTTCGACGCCCAAACGGAAGAAACTTTAAAACAAGCGATTGAATTATCTGTCTTTGAAAAACAACAGCAAGAAAGGTTCTTGGAAACATACCTCGGAAGCGAAGGCCCTATCAGATTCTAACCTATCCCGCCACAGGGGGAAGGTTCACTTTGTCAGTCTGCTGTAGTTCTTCTCGAAATTCTTCCAAAGAGGGCGTGACCACTTTGTCTATATACTTCCCGCCCATCAAACGGGCCAAAGCTCCATACGAAGGACGGAATGTAATCGTGTCACCCACCGAAAGGTTGGCGGGATTATCTCCCACATTGACAACGGTTAAGTCGCTACTCGCTCCCACCAACTTATAATTTGGATTCAACGGCTTCAATCGGCTGACATCCGTATCCAACTGCCCAACCGTGACCACAGCCCGATATCCTCGTTCCCCTGGAGCGTATTCGGCCGAACCAAACTCTTCAAAAGGCATCATGTCGGGCACTGAATCCCCTTGAGGATGCAAACTCTTCTCCCGCATTTCAACGATCTCCACATCTAAGGTCATCGCGTCATCCCGTAACCCGGCGAGCGAATCTCCATTGACCAAGTCGGTTCCCAAAAAGGCGGATTCACCAATCCGGAAATGATTGACCGTTTTCGGCAAGAGACCATCTCGAAGCAAGGGAAGCGAGGCGCTCGTGCCTCCCGAAATCATGGAAAGCTTACGTCCAAATTTCAATTCGAGAAGTTCATGGTAGAGGGAAAGCTGACTGAATTGATCTATGCTGGGAACCGCGCCGGTTAAGCATCCCAAATTGCTTCCAACACCCAGGACTTCAATATGTGGCAGTTCAAAAATGTTTTCGTAAAACGGCACCAACGACCCAGGCAAAACCCCCTCCCGCAAATCACCCAGCTCAATCATGATGATCACGCGATGCAGTTTGTTTTGCCGTTCGGCTTCTTTGCTAAGCGCCCGTATGGTTTCCTCTTCACTATTCAAACTAACGTCCGTTAAGCGAACAATCTCCCGAATCGCCGGAAGATGCGGCAAACGCAGATACCAAGTTTCGCTGTCCCCAGGCAACGCATCAATGGCTTCCAAATTCCCCAAACGAGAATCCGCCATAGAAGAAATCCCCATCGCTCGAAGAGCCGCTAAGGTGTCCTCGTGTCCACAGAGAACTTTTGTCACGAGTGTCCAAGAAGCTCCGTGCGCATCGACCCACTTATCGATGGTTCGAATATTGTGCAGTAAAGCTTGCAGATTGAGCGTGAGAACGTTCACGCTTGATCTCCCTCCGGTACCCAACGCATTTCGGCATACTTGCTTTGAAAACCGAGACGTTCGTAAAGACGTTTGGCGGGATTATCGTATTCCACATGAAGTTTCACGGCTCCCTTGCATTCACGCAAAGAGTGCTCAATCAATTTTCCCCCAATGCCTTGGCCCCGCAAGTCTGGATTCACGGCCACAAACAACAGAACATTTTCGGGGATATACCCGCCCATTCCCGTTTGAAGCATGCAAAGGGCTCCAACCAAATTGTCTTTCTCCTGAGCCAGCATCAAAAAACCGCCCTGGCCCCTCCCAGAAACCAAAGCATAGTCCAGAGCCTTCTCGATATCCGGAATCTGGTCATGATACGGTTGCATCACCTCGTGAAAGAAATGGACCAGGCGATCCCGGGAGGCCCAAGACGGAAATTCGTTTTCAGAAGTTATTTTTTGGAATTGCAGAGAAGAAGTCATAAGTATCCATCCATCGAAACGCGGCGCACTATAACACTCGAAGATTCGAACGCAAGGCACGATCCCGAGCTCTCGCGCATCAAAAGGGCATTTATTCAATCAATCTGGCCTCTTGCGCTTGCATCTTTGCCCAGATGCTCGATACTAATTGTTTCAACGGGGAGAGCATCAGCGTGGTTCAAGCATCAAATCATCCATCTTCGACCTTTTCAGCTCAGGAAGAACAAACACTTCGAGAGCTTCGTCACACACTCCATGGGAAAGCCGAAGCCTCTCATCAGGAGGAACAAACGGCGAAGGTTCTGACCGAATTTCTCAATCAACACAAACCTGACCAAATCCTTACGGACATAGCAGGACATGGCATTCTGGCGATTTTCGAAGGCCAAGAAAAGGGACCTTCTATTTTGATCCGATCGGATATGGACGGCCTCCCCATCGAAGAAAAGGATGAAAAGGGAGAAACGCGTGCAACCTCTCATCGCTGCGGCCATGATGGACATATGGCCATGGTATCCGGAGTCGCCTTAAAACTGGCGCAGTTCCGTCCTCCAAAAGGAAAAGTGGCCCTCCTCTTTCAACCGGCAGAAGAAGTGGGAGAAGGAGCTGCCAAAGTATTGGAAGATCAGGCGTTTTCTCAAGCCATTCATCCCGATTTTGCGTTTGCCCTACACAATCTTCCGGGCCTTCCTTTGGGAACGGTTGTACTTCGCGATGGCGTCTTCGCTTCCGCTTCGGAAGGCATGCAAATTTTCTTCAAAGGAAAAACCTCTCATGCTGCTGAGCCACATCAAGGGGTAAGCCCCGCTCTAGCCCTTGCGCAAGTGATCGAGGCCTTGAGTTCTGCACCCCAGTTTCACACGGGCCTGGCTGATGCTGCACAGGCAACCTTGATTCACGCACGATTCGGCGAAGCCGATGCTTTCGGAACATCCCCTGGAGAGGGGTGGATTCAAGCCACCTTGCGAGCCCATGACGATGATGTGATGAACACGCTTAAGCGTGAGTGTACATCCCTCGCGGAGAGATTGGGAAAGGCCCACCGCCTAAACACCGAGATTACTTGGACTCAAGGTTTTCCGGTTACGAACAACGTCTCCAAGCTCAATGGATTCATCGAAGCCTCCGCAAAGAAATTAAAATTACCCATTCAGCGGCCCGCTCTTCCCTATGCGTGGTCTGAAGATTTTGGACATTTCACCCACACCTATCCGGGAGCCTTATTTGGTTTGGGCTCAGGAAAAACCCAACCCGCTTTGCATAATCCAGATTACGAGTTTCCCGACGACCTCATTGTCTCGGGAAGTTCGCTGTTTCTTGAAATCATCACCCAAGCCCTTGAGAGTTCCACAGATGTTTGAAAGTTCGAAGATTGAACTAAGCCGATCCGCCTTAAGAAGTAACATCCGTTTTCTCAAGAAAGTGATCGGCCCCAACACGATTTTTTCTTCGGTCATTAAAGGAAATGCATACGGTCATTGGCTTCCTCTCTTTGTGCCTTTGGCTGAAAAATGTGGCGTCCGACATTTTTCCGTATTCAGTGCAGCCGAAGCGCATCAGGCGTTGAAGAGTCGAACGCAGGACAGTCACATCATGATCATGGGAGACCTTGATTCAGAAGCTTTGGCCTGGGCCATAGAAAAGGAATTGTCGTTTTTTGTCTTTGACCCCGAACGAGTCAAGTCAGCCATTCAAACGTCCAAGAAAATTGGCAAACCGGCCAAGTTGCATCTCGAACTGGAAACCGGATTGAATCGCACAGGGCTTTCGTCCAAACAGCTCAGACAAGTGCTGGAATACCTCCAGAAAGACCCCAATCAGATTCAAATCGAAGGCGTTTGCTCGCATTTGGCCGGAGCTGAAAACTTCGGGAATTATTTAAGAATCCAGAGCCAAATCGAAAACTACCAATCTCAAGTGAGCTGGTTGCAAAAACAACCCGTAATGTCTCAGAGACCCAGTTTTTTAAGACACACCGCCTGCTCGGCGGCCGTCATCAACTACCCTGAAACGATTCTGGACATGGTCCGCATCGGAATCGCCCAGTACGGTTTCTGGCCCAGCAAGGAAACAGAGATTCACTATTTCAACTTCCACAAGAAAGTGCACTCACGAGCCAAACGACGCTCCCCATTAAAGCGCATCATCAAATGGAGCAGTCGAATCATGAGCACCAAAGAAGTCAAACGCGGGGACTACGTGGGGTATGGATCCTCCGGATTGGTTACACGAAACTTGAAACTGGCGTCGGTTCCGATCGGCTATAGCCATGGATTCTCCCGAGATCTCAGTCACAAAGGACATGTGCTTGTGCAAGGCCGGCGAGCTCCCATTGTGGGAATGGTGAACATGAGCATGTTCATGATCGACGTGACCGATATTCCCTCCGTGAAAAGAGGCGATGAAGTTGTCCTGGTCGGACAACAAGGGGACGCTACCATTTCCATTGGAGCCTTCGGTGAACTCACGCGTTTCATTAACTATGAAGTATTGGTGAGTCTACCCACGGAAATTCCACGAGTAGTGGTGGACTAAATTTAAGAAAGGTCGATATGAAAAACGTCTTATGCGCCATTGCATTTTTTTTGAGCCCAAACTTTCTCGTCGCAGCTCCAATTCAAAAGGCCACATTCGCCGGCGGATGCTTCTGGTGCATGGAAGTTTCTTTTGAAGAGTTGGATGGCGTCGAATCGGTGATTTCCGGTTTCGCCGGTGGATCCAAGAAAAACCCAACCTACGCCGAGGTGTCCAGTGGCAAAACAAAATACCTAGAAGTCGTTCAGGTCTCCTACGATCCTTCTAAAATCACGTATAAAAAACTTTTGGAGGTCTTTTGGCGAAGCTTCGACCCCACCGACGACGGAGGTCAATTCAAGGACCGAGGGAATCAATATCGATCAGCCATTTTCTATCACACGCCTGAACAAAAAAGAGAAGCCAAGGAATCCAAACAAAAGTTGTCCGCTTCCAAACGATTCAACAAACCCATCGTCACCGAAATTCGACCTTTTACGACATTTTTCCCAGCGGAAAAATATCATCAGGATTATTACAAAAAGAACCCAAAGCATTACAAACAATACCGTAAAGCTTCCGGGAGAGATGCCTTCCTTGACGAAACCTGGGGGAAAGAGAAACAATAAAGCCATGGCCCCCTTTGTCCTATAATGGATGGAAGAGAACAGGAGGAAAACATGAATCACCAAGACTTCATGAAACGTACGCTTGAGATTGCGCGAGACAAAATGAATTCCAACGAAGGCGGCCCTTTTGGCGCCCTGATTGTTCGCAAAGGCGAAATCATTGCGGAAGGCTGGAACCGCGTCACATCCACCTGTGATCCAACCGCCCATGCCGAAGTTCAAGCGGTTCGAAATGCATGTCAAAAACTGGGGACGTTTCATTTGAAAGATTGCGTGATTTATTCCAGTTGTGAACCCTGCCCAATGTGTTTGTCCGCCATTTATTGGGCCCACATCGATCGCATCTACTACGCATGTACGAAAGAAGATGCGGCGGCCATTGATTTTGATGACGACCTCATCTACCAGGAGATAAAAAAGCCCCTACAAGAACGAATCGTTCCAGCAGAAAACATGATGCGCGAGCGGGGGTTGGATGTGTTTAAAGCCTGGACCGAAAAAGAAGACCGCATTCCTTATTAAGATAAGGTCCATTTGAGCCTGGACCAATCTAACGCATCGTTTCTTTGCGAGCGGGTTTACGAAGGACCCTTTTCGCGCCAAGCGATCTGAAGATAATTCATTTTAATACCTCGTATAAACCTGCCGGGGATCAGTTTTTTTGTCGCCCCATCCTTTAAAAAGGCAGGAGGAAAATCAATTACTCACGAGGATATGACAATGGTTGAATCTCGAACTCATGATGTTCTGATTTTTGGTACGGGCTTGGCGGGTCTTCGGGCGGCCGTCCAGATTTCCATGGAATTGGGAGATTCCGTAGACATCGGATTGGTTTCCAAAGTCCAGCTCAACCGGGCGCATTCCGTATGTGCCGAAGGCGGCACAGCAGCCGTACTCCGAACGGAAGAAGGAGATAGCCTGGATCTTCATGCTTGGGATTCCATCAAGGGTTCCGACTTTCTAGCCGACCAAGACGTCGTGGACATCTTCGTGAAAACCTGCCCCGAAGAGATCAATCTCCTCGATCATTGGGGACTGCCCTGGTCCCGAAGAAAAGACGGACGCATTCTCCAACGACCCTTTGGAGGTCATGGATACCCGAGAGCCACCTTAGCCGCAGACAAAACGGGCTTTTTTGAAATGCAAACCCTCTACGATCACCTCTTGCGTTTCAACAAGTCCTTCACCAGATATGACGAAGGCTTCGTGACATCCATCCAGGTGGAAAACAACCAGTTTGCGGGCCTGACCATGTACGACGCAACTACGGGTGAGTTCAAACTTCTAAAAGGAAAAGCCCTTCTGATCGCTTCCGGTGGACTCGGAACCCTGTACGGATTCACGACATACTCTCAAACCGTTACGGGAGATGGCCAAGCCGTAGCCTACCGTGCAGGCTTGGCGTTGGAAGACATGGAGTTCATTCAATTCCATCCCACCGGTTTGGTGCCTTCTGGAATTCTCATGACCGAAGGCTGCCGAGGAGAAGGCGGGTATTTGCGAAACAATAAAGGCGAGCGTTTCATGGAAAAATATGCCGCCAAAATGATGGAACTGGCGCCGCGAGACATCGTTTCTCGATCCGAGACCACCGAAATCTTGGAAGGAAGAGGATTTGAAACGGCCGACGGTCTCGGAGCCCTTCACCTGGACCTCACTCACTTGGGAGCCGAAAAAATCAACACCTCTCTCCCCCTCATTCGAGAGGTATGCATGAAATTCGTGGGACTGGACCCCATCAAAGACCCCATTCCCATTCGCCCGGTGGCCCACTATTCCATGGGAGGCATTGAGGCCGACATTCGCGGAGCTACACGCATGAAAGGAATTTGGGCAGCCGGAGAAGTAGCCTGCACTTCCTTGCATGGAGCCAATCGATTGGGCTCAAATTCCACCGCAGAATGCTTGGTCTGGGGAAACATCAGCGGAAAAGAAATTTCCAACTATCTAAAAACCAATCCGAGCGTGCAAGAACCCGACTCCGACAAGGTGGAAGGTGAACGAAAGAGAATCTTCGAACACCTTCTCCAGAAAACGGGCAATGAGTGCCCGTACAAAATTCGGGAAGAACTTCGAAAAACCATGGATGAAAACGTGGGCGTTTTCCGAACCGGCGAAAAACTTTCCCTGGCGTTGAGTCACATCAAAGCCCTCAAAAAACGTTTTGAAGATGTTTCGGTGGAAGACAAATCCTTGGTCTACAACACCAACCTGATCAACACCTTGGAAACCGAGAACTTACTAGACCTTGCTGAAGTCCTCGTAACCTGTGCATTAGCCAGGGAAGAGTCCAGAGGAGGCCATTCTCGAAAAGACTTCACGGTGCGTAACGACGAACAATGGTTGAAACATTCACTGGCCTACCATGGTGAAAAGGAACCGAAGATTGATTACAAATCGGTAACCATCACCAAATGGAAACCCGTGGAACGAAAATATTAGATTGGCGAGAGGAGACACCTACATGAAAGTCAAAAGATTCGACAATCGACTCGGAATCACAGGATGGGCATTGGGCGGAAAATGGGGAATCGAACGCTATGCCTACACGCTTCATCGGATCACAGGCCTGGGCATTCTTTTTTACTTCATTCTCCACATTTTCGTGACGTCCATGAGAGTGTTCGGTCAATCCGCCTGGGAACAAATGATGGCCCGCGTTCATCATCCGATCTTTTTACTGGGCGAATACCTCATCTATGCCGCTTTCGCGTTCCATGCCATGAACGGCATTCGATTGATTTTGGTTGAACTCGGTTGGGGCGTCGGAGCCCCCGAGGAACCCATCTATCCGTACAAAACATCCTTGAATGTCCAACGGCCCATGTTGATTCTGGCCCTTCTTCTCGCTGGAGTCATCGCCTTCTTCGGCATTTTCAATCTCATGCAATTAAAGGGCTTTTAAGTTTTCGGGAGAACCTTCATGAAAGAAACCAAATATTGGACATGGCACATCATCACCGCAGGAATCATCCTCGTGCTTTTGGGCCTACACATGTTCATTCAACACCTTGATTTAATCGTAGGGTTTGCCAACCCCGAAGGCGGAAGAGCCATCGCCTGGGAAAACGTTTTGGCAAGAAGCCAAACCACGGCTTTTGTCGTCATCTACATCGTACTTTTGGGCGCAGCTCTCTACCATGGTCTGTACGGTCTTCGAACGATTCTCTTTGAACTCAATCTCAAAAAAGGACTCCAGAAAGGCATCAATTGGTTCTTCTGGATTGGCGGAGTCGGCTTATTCCTTTTCGGCTCATGGGCAGCCATCGCCGCAAAACTCCTTAACCCCAACGTTTAAAGTGAGGAAAAACTCATGGCCAACGAAATCACATTCAGAATTCGCAAATTTAATCCCGAAAAAGATACCGAACCCCATTGGGAAGATCACACCATCGCCGTCACTCCCGGAATGACGGTCTTGGACGGACTCCACGAAATCAAAGGGAAGAAAGATCGAACCCTGGCCATGCGATATTCGTGTCGAATGGGTGTGTGTGGATCATGTGCCATGTTGATCAATGGGAAACCGGCCTTGGCCTGCAACACACAAATTAAAGATGTGGCCGAATCCGTTCTATTGGTGGCTCCCCTTCCCAATTTCGACATCATCAAAGATTTGGTTCCCGATCTTCAACCCATGTTCGAAAAACATGTTCAGATGTCCCCTTACATCATTCGCGACGACATGGACGAAGTGAATCATCCCAGCGGAGAATTCTTTCAATCTCCCGAAGAACTCACAAAATATCTGCAATTTGCCTATTGCATAAAATGTGGCGCTTGCATGGCGGCTTGCCCGACCATGGCCACTGATCGAGAATATTTCGGCCCCATGCCCCTAACATCTGCCCATCGCTACAGTTCCGATACGCGCGATGGCGGCTTTCACGAACGAAAAAAGGTCGTTGGGAACGATCATGGCGCGTTTCGATGTCACTACGGCGGGGAATGTTCCAATGTCTGCCCAAAAGGCGTCGATCCCGCACGAGCCATCCAGTTGATGAAACGCAGCCTGGTTTTCGACTACCTGAAGCTTCGGAAACAACCCTGCCCATCCTCACCGATGAGCAAACCCACCGAAGCCAAACGCCTAGATGGCGTTCCAGACGCCCCGGAATACACCGTGAAATAGCACCGAAAATAGATGCTTGACATATCTCAAAGAATTCTATACAGGGCTCCCATTATTTTTGCCAGCTCGCCTACCGATCTTTTCTTTCGATTCCGTCGTTATTCGCGCTTCAGAAATGTAACCCAGTAAAACCCGTGAATCGAAAAAGGACACAACCATGCCCAAAAAATTATATGTAGGAAATCTCCCTTTTTCAGTAACCAATCAAGACTTGATGGATATGTTCGCAGAATGCGGAACCGTCGAATCTGCTGATTTGATCATTGATCGAGACACACAACGAAGCAAAGGCTTTGGATTTGTCGAAATGGCAAATGACAACGAAGCTCAGGCAGCCATCGAAAAATTTGATGGCCAAGATTACAATGGCCGTTCCCTCAAAGTGAACGAAGCCAGACCCATGCAAAAACGAAATAGCGGTGGTGGAAACCGTGGTTTCGGAGGCGGACGACGCGGCGGACGATCTTCCTACTAAGCAACCCTTCAATATCAATATTGCCCGAAAGCCCAGGCCCTAATCCTGGGCTTTTGTTTGCCTTACGTACGAATTTTCACCTAAAATCCTTCAACATATTCGCGACTTACCTCTTCATTGACGCGTTCGAAAAAAAACAACGCTATTTTTTTCAAACCCAGTGTGCAAAGATTTGATTCCTCCATGCCCCTCACTTCGACCCGACAAGAACGATTTGCACTCAACGAGTGGACCGACATCACGCTCGATGGGCACGCCAAGACATTCTCATGTCGCGTGGAAAACGTAAGCTGTGGAGGCATGCTTCTTCGACACATTGAGCCCCTTGAAGTGGGCTCCTTCGTTTCCATTTCTTCTCAATTACCTCATCAACCTTCCCTTTCAACGACCGGAGAAGTGGTACGCGTGGAAACGTCCAGCCTATCGAGAAAACAATGTGGAATCGGAATTCGATTTGACCAGCCCGACAATTCTCTTTCACAAGCCTATCTTCAACATTCGAGTCAAAGCATGAAGATGGCTCGGCTAGAAAAGATCAACAAACTCACCCGCATCATTCATCAAGATCTTCTCGTTCCAGAAGTATTGGACCATGTCTACGTGAATTTTCGAGGTCTCATTCCTTTTGATCGCTTGGCCTATGCACGCATGGTCAACGGAAGCAAAAACGCGCGTTTAATCTGGGTCCGAAGCGAGTATGCCAAACACCTTCTGGACATTGGCTATGAGCGATCCCTTCATAAAAGCAGTTTATTGGATTTGGGGAAAAAGAAGCAGATTCGCATCATTAATGATCTCCAAGAACACCTTGCCGAAAATCCAAATTCCGAATCCACGAAACTGATTCTTGATGAAGGTCTCCGCTCCAGCCTCACGTGTCCTCTAGAAATTTCTGACAACCTCTTGGGATTTCTATTCTTTTCCAGCAGAAAAACCCACACCTACTCCTCTCACCACATCGAGACCTTTGAAGACATCGCAGGACAACTCACCATCGCCCTCTACAAAAACCTCATCATCCAAGAATTGGCCGCGGCAAAAAAGAAACTGGAACAAAGCACAACCCGCTTGGCAAAACTGGCCACAAAAGATTACTTAACCGGAACGTTAAATCGTCGCGCCTTTGAAGATGTCCTGAAAAAATCTTGGGGACGAGACGTCCGAAATCAACACCCCCTCTCCCTCATCATTTTGGACATCGACCACTTCAAAGATTTCAATGATCGATTCGGTCATCTCAGAGGAGATGAGTGCCTCCGAAGCGTTGCTCAGGCCCTTTCGGAAGCCTTAAAACGTCCGGGGGACATTTTGGGTCGTTATGGCGGCGAGGAATTTGCCATCATCCTGGAAGACACCCCCTCCGAAGGAGCCTACCAAATTGCCGAGGATCTAAGACGGGCTGTCATGGCCCTGGACCTTCCTGCGGCCAAACAAGAGACCAGTGGTCTTCTGACCGTTAGCTTAGGATGTGCGACCATCTATCCCAATGAGAAAGGCTCTTCTCGGGATCTCATCGCTTCCGCAGATCGAGCCCTCTACCAAGCCAAACGCGCCGGACGAAACCGAGTCGTCTCCGTACGAAACAACGCCTAACGCCCCCCTCCTGACTGATTTTGGATTTGTGTTAGGCTTCATAAGAAAACAAGTATTGAGAACAAACAAAAAGGAAAACCAATCATGAAAGTAACACTGGTCCATTGGTTGCTGGCCTCTTTGTCCTTAATGATAACGGCCTATCTCGTCCCCGGAGTTCATGTGAACAGTTTCTTTTCGGCTCTCATCGCCTCCGTGATCATCGGACTCGTCAACATCACTGTTTGGCCTCTTTTGATTTTCTTCACCCTCCCGCTCACCATCCTCACCTTTGGCCTTTTTCTTTTCGTAGTAAACGGTTTGGCACTCTGGATTGCCGCAGCCTTCTCCCCAGGCTTTGCCATCAATGGCATATTCCCCGCCATCATTGGATCCATCGTTCTTACAATCGTCGGCGCCATCATCCGCCACCTTTTCAAAAGCACGCGAAACACACCCAAACAACCGTAGAAAAACTCGCGCCTCCATGCCCCACCGAACAGGTCCCACCTCCCCCCGCCTCAAGTCACCCCTCCTAAATCCTGAATGATCTTCAATACATCGAGAAAACCGTTCTGGCATCCATCTTGCTAAAGATGAACGCCATGAACCCTTCGAAACGAAACATTCCATGGCCTCGCCATAGGCAAGCCCAACGACTCACCCTTTCTCTTCTTCTGTTCTGTGCCCTCTCGGCCTTTTTAACACCTAAGCACTCTCTGGCCGCCGACTCATCTTCATTGCCAGACGATGTTGTCGTGGGTTATCTCGAAAACTGGCACGACGTAAAACTGTCTGACGTTCACCCCGCTTATAATGTTGTGATGTTGGCGTTTGCCGAACCTGCCCAAGGGAGCACATACGACATGCGGTATTGGATTCCGGAAGGATATGAAGGCACCTTCGAAGAACGTAGAGAACAGTTTCTCACGGACATTCAAAACCTGCACAACGCCGGAGGAAACAAACGGGTTCTCTTGAGCATCGGTGGCGCAGATACCGAAGTCTTCTTACACAATGACAATGAACGTCGAACCTTCGTCAACTCCATGCTCCAAATTTTTTCCATGTTGGATTATCAAATCGATGGCATAGACCTAGACTTGGAATCCACCTCTCTCAATTTCGGCCCCTGGACCCTCAACAATCCCGCTGAAGGACAAAGACAGATGATCCTCGCCATTCAAGAGCTAATGGCAGACTACCAACACGTCACAAACAAAAAACTACTTTTGACGATGGCTCCAGAAACGCCTTATGTCCAAGGAGGCTACAGCCGGTGGCAGGTGCTCGATTGGAATGGAGGCACCTACCTGCCGATCATCCACGCTTTGAGAGACGAACTAGATTTGATTCACTGCCAATTGTATAACGCCGGTGGAACCACGCCGGGAAGTGGCATGTTGGCATTGGACGGAGCCACGTACCAAGATGACGGCGGTCCGGATTTCCTTTTGGCCATGACCGACATGGTTTTGCACGGGTTCGATATAGTCGATGGCTCAGGCACCGTCGTAGAACACTTCGATCCGATTCCAGATGAAAAGGTGGCCGTCGGATTACCTGCAAGTTCCTGCATGGACGACACCACCGGGCATATTGGAACCGAAGACGTGTGCACCGCCTTTCAATACTTAAGAGGCGTCATCGAAAAACCGGAGGGAGCCAACTGGAAATACACCTTGCGAGAAAGATATCCAGAATTAAGGGGCTTGATGACATGGTCCATTTACTGGGATTCCATCTCTTGCGATGGCCCGTGGTCTTTCGCCGAGAACGCAAGTTGCGCCTTTTCGGGCGACACGATTGCTCAAGGAAAGTCGAGAGTAAACATTCACCCCAATCCGGCTACGGAAACGGTTAGTGTCCGGGTTTCACCCTTCCAGAATCATCCCATTCAACGATACCAAGTATTCGACGTTCATGGCCGCCAAGTTCTTCGAGGGAAGCTCGATGTCAGGGGAACTCGCCTCGATGTATCCCGCTTGCCGGCAGGGGTTTACTTTATGAGCGTGGGATCGGCAGTCACCAAATTCTCCCTCATTCGATAATGCCGTAACAAATGAAGATGTTTCTTTTAAAACAAAAACCTATAGTCCCTTCGATTGGGGTTTCCTTTTCCATAAGCGTTCCCTCAGAAAGCGGGTTAGAGTCATGAAAAACAAAAAGACATCAAACCCTCCACATCTAACTTTGGCATGGGTCTCATCTTTTCTCTTCGTACTCACATCACTTACGCCAATGTCTCACGCTCGGGCCGAAGCAGGTGACTACCTCCTGAAAGAAGGCCCCCCAGCCAATCAATACAATGGAACGCCCTACCTTTTCTTGTTTCAGCCTGATTTCGAAGATGACCGTTGCCTCGACACCCTAGCCGGCCTCTATTGGAACGAAGACGACTACTTTATGCAAACCAGGCTTTTCACGCGCGTAGGCGAAAAAGGGCTAACCATTCAACGCATATCTCACAATTCCATGTGGAACGACTTCGGAGGAAAAAACCACTGGTTTGAGGAGTTTGACCAGACCCTAACAATCGGCGTTACCCAAGCCGAGCAGGATCACGCGGCCAGAAGGTATACTTCCAAGCTCGTTTACTGCCAAGGTCCGAATCGTCTGATCAGCGCCAGGATTGAGCACCGACTGCACGGCGAAAATTTTAAAACCACGGCAAGTTTACTCGGCAGCGCCTCCTCTTACCTCGTTTATAATATTTGGGAACGCGTACAAGGCCCACAGGGCGAACCCCGTGTGCGCCACGATATCGGTTGGGAACAGATGTTTCACCGCAGCTCCTCCCCTTATCTCGATGGAAAACCTCAAGATGACCTTCGACCCGATTCCACAAGAAAAGCCCTGATCGGACGAAAAATCATGCCCGTCCAGCTGACCAACCGAGAGGCATTATCGATTCCATTTGAGCAACTCGATTTTGGTCTCTTTTCTGTAGAGCCTATGGTTACCACTCCTTTAAACACGATCGTCGAGGATGAAGCCTATGCAGAGCTATTAGAAGACGCTCCCTTATGGGTCTTCGGTGAAAACCTCATCACCGAATATGGTCCTCAACTCCTCTTCCCCGACCATGACTGCCATACACTGAGAAGCAAAACCCCTACCGAAAACGACATTCAAGCACGCAAAAATTTTATTCGAGCCACCATGCAAGAAAAGTGGGGACCCCTTGAAAGTCATCGAATCGTCAGCTTCGAATCCAGGTATCGATAACCCTCTAAGAGATAAACACTTATTAGAAACAAAAACTTAAATCGCATTTAACTCGGTGCAGTTTTGGATTTGGCAGTTAGCCCTCTCCACCACACTCAGCGTGGGGAATATACTCATCCATATGATCCATGCAATCTCGACAAAAAGCCATCACGATGCAGCCATCCTTGAGCCGTACATGTCGATCACTTTGACATGAGGAACAGACCGGAATGTGTGACAAGGAATCATGAAGAAGTCCGACGTTCTTTAGATGGGTTCGCGTAACAAATCCAAGCATTTTGTCGCGAAACATCACGGGTAGACAACCTACGCCCTCTTTGCGCATTCTCTCTGCCGCGACTTCGAGGGAATCTCCCGAAGAAATCAGGACCAAAGGCCCCTGAATGCAAGTCTCCACTTTGTCTTCGGGATGGGCTTTTTCGAGATCGCAAGCGCATACAACACCTACAACAGCCTCCATCTCCGTAAGGACCAGGTAATGACCTTTTCGGCTTTTGAGATAATCTTGGGCGGTTTTCACCGTCTCTTTGGAAGAAAGTGTGGGGGCTGATTTCCTCATCACCGAGTAGAGAGTTATTTTTTCCATAGCTTTGCTCGAAGATGCAAACGTGGCATCCGGTTGTGTTTGTTCATGGGACATCTCTATTTATCGCCTTTTTAGAACTTGATGAATATAAGGAACTTTAAGGAATACAGTTCGATTTTTTCGAACTATAGTGTAAGCCATGGGTTGGCTCAATTATCACCACTTGTACTACTTCTGGGTCGTTGCAAAAGAGGGCGGCTTGACCCGCGCATGCAAGAAACTACGGCTCGCCAAACCCACTGTCAGTGGTCAGATTCGTAGGTTGGAGGAAGTCCTCGGAGAAAAATTGTTTGAAAAAACCGGCCGGCACTTGGTCATGACAGAAATCGGAAGGGTAGTCTTTCGCTATGCCGAAGAAATATTTCCCACGGGCCAAGAGTTGATGGAGGCGGTAAAGGGGCAAAAATCCGATCGTCCCGCACGCTTGGCGGTTGGAGTGGCCGGCGTTCTTCCTAAACCGATTGTTCACCGCCTGCTGAAACCTGCGTTTCATTTAGAGAGACAAACGGCGATCATCTGCCACGAAGATCGCTCCGTTGAGCAGTTCCTAGCCCAATTGGTTGTGCACGAACTCGACTTGGTGCTATCCGATGCGCCGGCCGGACCGTTCACGGGAATCAAAGTCTTCAGCCACCATTTGGGAGAATGTGGAACCACTTTTTTTGCCAAGCCTTCCAGAGCCAAGGCGTTGGCGCGAAACTTTCCAAAGTCGTTAAACGACGAAGCCTTCCTACTCCCCAGCCCGAAGTCCATGCTTCGAAAGTCGTTGGATCAATGGTTTTACGAACAGGACGTGCACCCAAAAATTATGGGGGAATTCGATGACCCGGCTCTGATGGACGTATTTGGTCAAGGAGGAAGTGGAATCTTTCCCGGTCCCTCGGTCATCGAAGACAACCTCTTAAGACGCTATCGTGTCCAGGTGGTCGGTCGAGCCAAGTCACTTCGACATCGGTTTTATGCGCTTTCGGCCGAAAGGCGCTTGAAAAATCCTGCTGTCATTGCCATCTGCGAGTCGGCTCGTCGCGAACTATTTCGTTAAGAACAAAAACACGTTCAAAACATAAACAACCCACAGCACGGGCTCATGCTGTGGGTTGCTCACTTGCGTCACAGTCGATTCTTTACATAGGGGGAAAAGAATGAAACAACCGCGCACGTAAGCTGTTAACTATTTTGGAAGCGACATTTGAAATTCAGCGATTTCTTTTTGCGTGTCCTCTTTAGACCGTTCGTAGATCGAAGACACTTTGTTGGCAAGAACATCCATGTCTTTTCCGATATCACGAACATCCCCATCGGTTAACTTGCCCCATCTGGCTTGAAGTTTCTCTCCGAAAGTCGTTTCGGATCCTGCTGCTTCTGTCATTTTGATTCTCCTGGTGATTGATTGACTTCATCTATAGACCCGCTGAAAGTTAATGAATATAAGGAACTTTGGTTTATTTCATTCGCAATTTACGAATGATCATTCAAAGCCTTCGTACGAAAGCTTTCCGCTTCATTTCTTTGGTTAAGCGTTATCTCCTAGCTGAATGGGAGTTCGGTTGGTACACTTCAAACACAATCCACTCTAACCTTTTTCTTCCGGGAGAATTTTGAAGCTATTACTCATCGCGCCGGGGCGACTCGGCGTTCGTGCGCGCAAGGGAAAAAATATTCATCAACTAAACTTGGCCCTTCTGGCAGGCTTAGCCACACCCTATTTTGACGAAATCAAAATCGTGGAAGAAGACTTTGTCGATCTGAATTTGGAAGAATCCGCTGACCTGGTCGGCATAACCATGCTGACATGCCAAGCCAATCGAGGCTACGAACTGGGCGACCATTTTCGGAAAAAGGGGATTCCAACCATATGCGGGGGGCCGCACCCCTCATATGTAGTGGAAGAATCCCTGCAGCACTTTGATGCTGTGGTCAAACATGAAGCTGAGAACACCTGGGCCCAACTCATGACCGATTTTTTTGCTGGAAATTTGCAACCCGTATACGAATCGAACACACCAGCAGACTTGAGCCAGCTACCCATGCCACGAAAAGATCTGTTCCAGGGAAACCCTGCCACCCTCAACGCTCAAGTTCTGCAAACGGGTCGTGGATGTCCCTTTGGGTGTTATTTCTGCACCGTCACCGTAACTTACGGAAAAAAGTTTCGTACGCGTCCAGTGGCTCAAGTGATTGAAGAAATTCGAAGGTTTCCATCCAAAATTTTCTTTTTCGTGGATGATAATATCTTTTTTGACCCTGAATATGCCTATGAACTATTCGAAGCTCTCATCCCCCTCAAAATTCGTTGGGGCAGCCAAGGATCTCTCAATCGCATTGCGAGCGATGATAAACTTTTGTCTTTGGCGGTGCGTTCAGGCTGCATGAGTCTTTTTGTGGGTATTGAGTCTCTGGAGCAAGAGACGCTAAAAACTGCCCACAAATCTTTCAATCGAGTCGAAGACTATGAAAAGAACATTCGCAAAGTTCATCGCGCGGGCATCAACATAATTGGCGCCTTCATTTTTGGTTTTGATGTGGACACGCCGGCCACCTTTCGCAAAGTTCAAGATTTTGCGATCGCCAACGGGATCATGCTTTTAAGCACGGGAATTCTCACCCCTTTTCCAGGAACCAGGCTATTTGATGAACTGGAAGCCAAAGGATTGATTGAAGACCATGATTGGTCACGTTATGACGGTGGAAAACTGGTCTGGCGCCACCCCACCTTTACCAAAGAACAGATCGAATGGGAGAAGAACCATCTAAGCGCCAGATTCTATTCACCCAACTCGATCCTAAAACGTTTCTGGGCCAATCGACGTCATCCACTATACTTTTCTGCTTTAAATGCGGTTAATTGGCGCAAAAACAAAGACCATGGAAAATTAACCATTCCTGAAGGGTGTCAAAAAAGCGCTTCCTCACAATGATAGGCCTTGCTTTATGTTTGAAAGAAGCCTATAAGGCGGTCAAAGATTTCGTATTGCCTCTTTGTCGACTACGCAGGCTGGGTTTCCCAGCAGATCCAAACTGGATCCAATGATTTCAAAATCATCTTCGCTCTTCACCAAAGAATCCCGGGCTACCGGAGCAAACCGATTCTTACGCCTCATTTGATAAGCAAGTGACGCAACTATATTTGAAGCAGAACGTGAAACGAAGTTCGTGAAAAGACACTAGTCCTGTCGCGCATTCCAAACACCGATTGCAATAAAGGAAAACCATGAAAGATTTTAAACAATTTAATTTACCGCACCCGCTCGTAAAAGCACTCGATGCCTTGCAGTTTACGACGCCCACGCCCATACAAGCCGAAGCAATTCCCCCGGCCTTGGAAGGAAAAGACGTGTTGGGCACCGCCCAAACCGGCACCGGAAAAACCGTCGCTTTTGGCATCCCCTTGGTGACGCATATTTTGTCCAATTCAAGAAGTACGGCCTTGATCCTTACACCGACTCGCGAACTTGCAATGCAAATCCATGATGCGATCAAGGACTTAACGAAACAAACCTCTCTCTATTCGGTGTTATTGATCGGTGGCGACTCAATGCCTAAACAGATCGGCCTTTTAAAAAATCGGCCACGTATCATCATCGGCACGCCTGGTCGCATCTTTGACCATTTGGATCGCGGTACGCTCATGCTTCACAGTGTGGACTTTTTGGTCTTGGATGAAACCGATCGCATGCTGGATATGGGATTTTCCATTCAATTGGAACACATCGCCCGTTTCTTAACTCGAAAACGACAAACCTTGATGTTTTCCGCCACCCTCCCCAAAGAAATCTTAAGCGTGGCCGCGAAGTATTTGAATAACCCTACGCGCGTGTCCGTGGGCTCGATCACCGCACCCATTGCCAAAATTGAACAGAAGTCTCTTCGCGTTCAAGTGGATGAGAAATTTTCCTCCCTCGTAGACGAGTTACATCAACGAAAAGGCTCCATCATTGTTTTTGCACGAACCAAGCATGGAACCGAAAAATTAGCGGATAAGCTTGCCAAACAAAATTTGAGTGTCGACGCCCTACATGGAGATCTTCGACAAAACCAACGCAAGAACGTCATCAATGCCTTTCGCCATCAGAAATATCGCATTCTCGTGGCAACCGACATCGCAGCTCGAGGCTTAGACATTCCTCATGTAGAACATGTAATCAATTACGATCTTCCTCAAATTGCTGAGGACTATATTCATCGCATTGGAAGAACCGCTCGTGCGGGAGCCGAAGGCGCTTCCCTCAGCATTTTGGTGCCCAGTGACCGCGTAAAATGGAACGCCATTTGCGAAATGCTTCATCCTGAACGAAAGCAAAAAGGAAGCTCAAACCAGGCACAGGCGGGTCGGCGACATCAAAGAAAAGGACGCTCCAGGAACTTTAACCGCAGCGCAGCCTAGCCACCATTTGTCAGTCAAAAAATGGCCTCTTGACTCGGAGCACAAGAACCCGATATAAACTTTAAGATTATTTTTGCCAGCTCGCCTACCGATCTTTTCTTTCGATTCCGTCGTTATTCGCGCTTCAGAAATGTAAACAGACAATATTCGTGAATCGAAGATAGGATCATAACAATGACTAAAAAACTATATGTGGGAAACCTTCCTTTTTCAGCAACCAACCAAGACCTTATGACCATGTTTGGCGAATGTGGCACCGTGGAAACAGCCGATTTGATCATGGATCGAGACACGCAGCGAAGCAAAGGCTTTGGCTTTGTGGTGATGTCCAACGATAACGAAGCCCAAGAGGCCATTAAAAAATTGGATGGACAGGATTACGAAGGCCGTTCGCTCAAAGTGAACGAAGCCCGACCGATGGAAAAACGTAATGGCGGTGGCGGCAATCGCGGTTTCGGCGGCGGACGACGCGGCGGCCGGTCCAGCTACTAAACTTAATCGTTTATACAAACGCAAAAAAGCCCGAGTGCAAGCACTCGGGCTTTTTATTAGCAGAGTTCCAGAAACACACGCCGAAACCTAAACACAAATCTGTTAGGCCGAATTTCCACCTCAAGACTATTTAACGGGACGACTGCTCGGATTGGGCTTTATGCCCATGCCAAGACGATGGCTACGCCGAGCCCAAGCATCGCCAGGGAGGGAAACGTTTTTCGCAGAGAGTCTTTGACCTTCAGATGCATGCCAACAGCCCCCAGCATGAGAAGCGTAAGCAGCATAGCCCCCGCTTGAGCTATGGAGCCATCAAGCAAACCGACAATGAGAAGAAAAGCAGCAAACAACTTGAGCGCGCCCACCACATAAACAGACCATCTGGGAAGACCATAGACGGCAAATTCTTCCACCATGTTTTGGGCTGCACGACCTCGATAGGGAGTAGCTTTAGAGAAACGAAGAAGCCAAACATTTATGAGACCAAGGGCGGCAACAATTTGGAGAACATGAACAAAGTAAAACTCCATAGTAGGAAAAATATATCATTTACGCCCCCATCTTCGCAAATCGGATTCAGTCGAGTTTGGGTCCTGTCGTCCCCCGATTCATTATTCACCAAGGTGAGCGTCTACTTTCGAGTATGCTTCTCCAAGAGTTCAAGCGCCACTTTCTTATTTATCTTGGCGAGTCTGACATCTCCAGTTGCATGCGCAAGCACCGTAGCCCCACAAATCAAACTCAATATTTGAGGTACTATTTTCTTATATTCTTTTGGACAACCCTCCTTCAAAAGCGCTTCAACAAGGTGGGTTGTGCGGGAGAAATGTTCGTCAAGACATTGACGAATTTTGGGATCGGCACCCTCTTTGTTAAATTCCGACAATCCTCGAATAAAGGGACACCCTTGAAAATCAGGCTCCTGAAACCATTCCTTCAGTGCATCGAATAGAAATAACGTTTTCTCTTGAGGTGTCTTTCCCTTCGCCGCAAATTTTTCTAACCTCTCAAACCATCGCAGATCCTTTCTTCGAAAGTATTCTGCAATGAGGTCATTTTTCGAGGGGAAATGGTGATAAAAGGTCTTCTTGGCCACTCCACTCTCTTTAATGATCCGATCAATGCCGGTGGAGTGAACACCATTGTCATTAAATAGACGCTCCGCAGCCAACACGATTTTTTCTTTGGAAGCTCGAGGTTTCATAAATCCTCCAACATATTAACAGCTTAAAAAAAGGAGACAACCTTGTCTACTTTTTTCTTGCAAAAGGAGACAGTTCTGTCTACTTTTAAGGACAAGGAATGATTAACCCAAAAACGCAAAGGAGTGTTTTTATGTCACGTCTTGAATCAGCAAGTGTCGATCGCGCCACAGGCGCGACCGCGAAATTGTATGACGCAATCAAGTCTAATCTCGGAAGTGTTCCAAATCTTTTCCAGGCGTTGGGATCGAATCCGAAAGTCTTGAAAGTTTACTTAGGCCTAGGAGCTGGCCAAACTTCTCTCAACGCCCAAGAGAAAGAGATGATCGCTTTGGTTGTTGCCCAAGTGAATGGCTGCGGTTACTGTCTGGCCGCGCACACCGCTTTAGGTAAACTAGTCGACTTCAAGGAAGAAGAAATCGTGAGCATACGGCGTGGACAGGTGTCCGATCCAAAGCTCAACGCTCTCCTTCAGTTCACGCGAGAGGTGGTTTTCGAGAAGGGTCGAGTATCCAATGAGACGTTCGAAAAACTATTGGAGAACGGCTATACAAAAGCACAGGTACCAGAAATCATCTTGGCCGTTGTCGGAAATGCGTTCACAAACTACTTTAATCAAGTGAACCAAACACCGATCGATTTTCCATCCGTACAAAAAATTTAGAAAAACTTCTGGAGCGACACAGTGATGAATACTTAGTCACCCAACCTATAATGAAGTATTGAGAAGGGATGAAGTGGTCCAATTCATCCCTTCTCAACTGTATTTGTTATCCCGAAATTGGATAGCATCAACTGATCTTTGATTCTAAGAAACAACTTTTTTGCGTTTGATGAATGGTTTTTTTGGGGGGGGCTATGCTAGCCCGACAAGCTTGGCTAAAATTCCAAGCCATTCAAGTTACTAAGAAAGGAAAAGCATGCTGCTCTTTTACACTCCCGGAACCTGTGCGATGTCCGAACTCATTTTTCTCGAGTACCTCGGAAAGCCCTATTGGCTTTGTCGAGTGGAAGGGAATGCGCGTCGTCAGGAACCTTTCCTGGCTAAGGTCAATCCCCATGGACAGGTCCCCGCATTTATCACTGATCAAGGTCGGGTTTTGACGGAAAATTCAGCCATTCTCCTGCATTTAAGTGATGTCAATCCGAAGTTAAACTGGGGGGCTTCGCCTGGTTCAGAAGAACGGGATGAACTTCACTATTGGCTAAGCTATTTGGATAGCAGCTATCATATGGCTTACGGACCTTTGTTTAAAACTCAGGCATTTATTGAAAACGAAGCCCAATTTGAAAAGGTGAAGACAGCCGCGTTAAAACGAGTGGGCTCAAGTCTCGAATATCTCAATCAGCACCTCCAAGATCGAAAGCATTTTGCTTTGGGACGTGAGACACTCTTGGATGCCTATTTCTATGCCATGGGGCGGTGGGGACGAATGTTCTTCAAATTGGGCCAAGAGTATCCGGCGGTGGAACAATTCTTGGCTCGACGAGAATCTGATCCTTGGGTGCAAACCGCCCTCAGAGTCGAACAAGGAGAACTCACCCAAGGGGAACATCTCTCTGGCCATAAATCTCTGGACGAAGCGATTACCTTGATCAAAAGACCTTTGGTGGTGTGATCCCCTTCGTTAAAGTTGGTGAATTCCTGGGACACGCGCCGGAACTGTCAGTTGCAAGAAAGTCACCGCCCGGTGCTGTGACCAGGCGGTGTTTTTGCTACGATGTGTTTTTCACACTCTAGTGTGTTTGCCCTTCTTTATTGTGCAACACAGAATAGAGACATTAGGTTTCCACCACCGTTGCAGGCGTAGGTCCCGCCTCCGAAAGCGATCCACACAGATGGTTGGTGGGGATTTCCGGTACCGGCGTCGCCGGAACTCGACGTCCAATCGCTACACGTATTCCCCGAGTTGACCATCCATGTAGTTCCGCTCAATCCCGTCATGGGCGGGTAACCTCCGCCATCGATGTAATTGGTCAGCGTTCCGGTGAAAATTCCGTACTCATTGGTCGTGCCAATCACTGTCGTGCCATCACTTCTTACGTAGGTGGTATTGGGCGAAAGCACCCAGTCAACATGTTCGCTGAGTCCACCCGTGCCGCAGTTGGAGGAGGTACACGCAATACGCGAGGTACTGGGATTACCTGTGTCGGCCACAATGAGAGCTTTATAGCTAGCATCATAAGCCGAGGCACATAGGGCATCCGCACCAGCCACACCGCCCATGTTTCCGTACGTCACGCCGGATAGCATTCTCAATATTTTTGGCGTCGATACTGTGGTGAAACCGGTCGCTTGCGTCTGATTGGAGGCAATGCCATTTCCAGCCGCATCGGTAGCCAAAGTTGTCACACGAATTTTGTAGGTTTCGCTATTGCTCAAATTCGATGCAGGCGTGAGCGTGAATGTCTTATCACCATTGCTCGCCACCGGAGCCGCATCCATTTGCACGCAGGTCGAAAAACTGTCCGCGGACACTTGAATCGAACCATCACAATCGGTATCCGCCGTGTTGGTCGTAATGCTTGAAGTTTTCATCGCCTCATCAAACGTCACCGCAATGCTGGAACTAACGGACACTTCCGTTGCTTCATTCGCCGGACTGAGACTACTGAGAGTCGGAGCCGTTTCATCATAGGCACGCACTAAGTCTGAGGGAGCCGTATTGGACTTTTCTCCAGTTAAGGCATCGGCCGCCACATCCGCATCCACCGATACCGTCACATCGCCGTCGGAAGTCGGCGTAATATCAACGGTAAAAACTGGATTGCCCGAAGTAACCAGATTGCTGGCCGACCCATTGGCCACATCAATATCACCAACCACAAAGCCCGACACTTCTTCACTAAAGGTAATGGTGACTGAAAAAGGTGAACTATTGGTGGGACTACTTGCCGAAGAAGTAATCGTCGCGGTCAGGGCCGAAGAGTCACATCGAATGGAAAACGTATTCGATGCTTCGCTATCATTTTCCGCACTATCGGATGCAGCTTCGGCCGGAACCGATAAGCTGACCGTGACCGGATCCTCAGATGGGGTTACGGTGACGGTGTAAACTTTACTCTCCGTAACCTCGGTGAGATTGGAAACAGAAGCGTTGGTCGCTTCAATATCCGAGAGTTCAAAGCCCTCAACCACCTCACTAAACGTAATGGTTACAGAAAACGAACTTTCTGCCGTGAGAATCGCTTGATTTGAGGTAATACTCACTGTCGGAGCCACGTTGTCGACAGACTCACCTCCTTCTTCCTCATTCTCGGTCAAGTTTGACTCGGCGGCAGGGGTATCATCACCCGCCGGATCCAAATTCTGATCAACATCACTTCCGCAGGAATGAACGACTAACAAAAAAGCCATGAAAGATATGAAAAAAAAGATTTTATTGGCAGCCATCTTCGATTCCTTTCGACGGTGAGGGTCAACTGCGTTGAAAACTAAAATTTTTTTGAGCCATGAGCCAAATGAGGACGAGGCAATTTTCAGGCCAAGAGATTTATCGACCGAGCCAAAATTCAGGTCATATATGTTTCTGTATTTATTCCAGAAATCCCTCCTGTGGCAGGAGGTCGTTTTTAACGAAGCCACGAGGGGGGGGTTAGCTGAGCCCCCCCAATTTCCCCCTTGCCTGATCGAAAGTTTCGTTGCGCATTGCGCGCCCTTGCCGGAGGGGAAAGAACGTCAAAAACATGAACGACTCGATCAGAAACCCCTAGAGGTCAAATTGACCCCAGGGGGGTACATACAGACCTGCAAAAAATACCCCTTCTCTGAACGCCTGGGTTTCGGCTTTTGTCACCAAAACTTTGTTGAACCAAAAAAGGCCGCGGGGAAACCCCGCGGCCTTTTTTGTTTAGTTTAAGAAAGAGTTGAGATCCTGTTCAACTGTGGTGATGGGTTGTAAGTCAAACGTCTCCTGCAATGTCTTCAATACCGGAGGCGTAACAAAGGCTGGCAGGGAGGGCCCCAGGCGAATCCCTTTGATGCCTAAGTGTAGCAAGGTCAATAAGACGGCCACCGCCTTCTGTTCAAACCATGAAACCACGAGGGACAGTGGAAGCTCATTGACGCCTACGCCAAAGGCTTTGGATAAAGCCTGTGCAATGACAATGGCCGAATACGAATCATTGCATTGTCCGAGATCGAGAAGCCTTGGGATGCCTCCGATTTCACCAAGGTTTTCATTGATGAATCGATACTTTCCACATCCGAGGGTGAGGACGACGGTATCCTTAGGCGTCGATGTAACAAAGTCCGTAAAATAGTTTCTACCGCTTTTTGCGCCATCGCACCCACCGACGACAAAGAAGTGACGAATTTTTTTGTCTTGCACGGCTTTGACAATCGTTTCGGCTACGTTCATGACAGCATTGTGCGCAAAGCCGATCGTGATTGTGGATTCAAGACCATCTTCCGTGAAGCCTTTTTCATTTTGAGCAGCTTTGATCACGGGAGAAAAGTCCCGATCTTTGATGTGCGCAACATTCGGCCACCCCACCATTCCGCATGTGAAGACACGCTTTTCATACGTCTCTTTGGGTTTCTGGAGGCAGTTGGTGGTCATTAAAATAGCTCCAGGGAAAAGATCAAATTCATTTCGTTGTTCTTGCCAGGCACCACCATAATTGCCCACAAGATGTTTGTACTTCTTCAGTTCCGGATAAGCCAGGGCAGGCATCATCTCTCCGTGTGTGTAGATGTTGATGCCCGTGTCCTCGGTTTGTTTCAGGAGTTCTTCCAAATCTCTCAGGTCATGACCGGAAACCAATATTGCTTTTCCTTTTACCGGGCTGGTTCGAATGCCCGTTGGTTCTGGATGACCGTAACGAGAGGTGTGAGCCGAGTCCAGGAGCTCCATGGTTTTAAGATTCTTTTCGCCTGTTTCGAGAGAAAGAGAGAGGAGATCCTCCATGGAGGGATCTTCGCTCAAGGCGTTGAGCACCCGGTGAATGAAGCCAAATAGATCTTCATCGTTCGCGCCCAGAAGATGAGCGTGGTTTAAGTAGGCGGCCATGCCTTTAAGACCAAAAAGGAGTAGGTGGGCTAAACCCGCGCGGTCTTTTCCCCAAGCCTCGAACTCCACTTCAGGTGATCGTTTTTCACCTTCACGAATGAGATCGCTCATAGAAGCGGGAAACGAGAAAGTCGCTGGGCCGTCAAGTTCCTCCACTTCTTTCCCGGCCTTTTCGGCGGCAGCTCTATAAGCACTGTGGGCAACATCTCTTTGCTTCGTCAGCTTCTCGAGAAATTCCACATGTCGCTGAGGGTCGAAATTAACATTTGTGACCGTAAGAAAAAGACCTTCCAATGTAAACACGTCAATGTCTTGAATGGATTCCCCTAATTGTCTGAGGCGATGGGCATACATCGACAAACCCCGAAGTCCAAAAAGGATAAGGTCTTGTAGTGCAGCCGTTTCGGGGTCTTTCCCACAACTTCCAAAAGAATGACATCCGCTTTCTTGGGCGGTTTGCTCACATTGATAACAAAACATGGCGAGAGCTCCTTAAATTAAGAATTAAAAATCCAAGGAGAAGGTAGGTTAAGTGAGAGGCCCGCGCCTTGACTTAAATCAAGACAACTAGAAATCGGTTCATTTCGGAACTTCCCTTGTCGGCGAAATGCCGACAGTTTTACAACAAGTGAGGAGCGGGGGCCCTATGGGCTGCGACGAGCTACCTTAGAAGTGCTCGAGCGCGAACAGCGCGAGAAACTTCCCTTCTCGGCGAAATGCCGACAGTTTTACAACAAGTGAGGAGCGGGTGCCCTTTGGGCAGCGACGAGCCACATTAGAAGTGCTCGAACACGGGTAGCGCGACAAATTTCCCTTGTCGGCGAAATGCCGACAGTTTTACAACAAGTGAGGAGCGGGGGCCCTATGGGCTGCGACGAGCTACCTTAGAAGTGCTCGAGCGCGAGCAGCGCGACAAACCTGGTGGACGCGCGGTGGACGTTTCTACAGGTGTGGCAATTCCTTAATCTTGGAGTCCTAGTGCTTTATTCAATTGTTTGCGCTGCAAAGATTTTCGTTTCGAATCCATCTTCTTTTGATTCAACAGTTTCCATTTGACGGATGGGTACTCACTTACATCCTTGAAAAGATCCCATTTAGGATCGCTGTCAAAAAAAGACACCAAAAATTCCTTGTCATTTTCCGTCAACACACTCCGCAAATGATCTGGTAGGGTATCTCTAATCGCTTCCAACTCCTGAATCGCAACATCTTGTTGAGCCATGCCGTGGAATTCATTTTCGAATCTCTCTCGAATATCTTGTGCGTTTGGGTCTAAGACCTCATGTAAGGGCCGATTATGGGATATCAGATAGAAAAGAAAAGCCTCTTTTATCTCTGACGTAATGCCCTCATGATCAAGCAAATACTTTACATCGAAAAAATCACGCGGGTGCTGTCGATCCAATGCGGCCACGAGTTTGCCTCCAAAAACGTCCGGCAACGCTACACACTGAATCTGAAGCTCTTTCCGAAACTCGCTATACACAAGCGCACAAGCATCTTTCTTAACAGGGCCAAACAATGTTCCTCGAATCGTAAAATTGGGTTCGATTTTGATCTCAACGTTGCTTCGCCTTACAAACAGTTTGACCTCTTTGTCGCTACCAAGAGGATGTGAGCTTGTAACGGAGAAGTTCATTTCTCTTTCCAAGTTCATTTTGATTTCATTAAGAATCGAATGAATGTTTTTAAATGTTTTTTTTCGATCTTCTAGTGGCAAATACACAAGATCAATATCCACGCTTAAACGCGGCATGTTTCGCAAGAATAGATTGATCGCCGTTCCACCTTTGAGTGCAACTCTGAAATCCTGACATGCATAAGGCAACACCTCTAACAGCATGTTCAATTGTTCTCTGTACTGTTGACTGATCAAAATGGGTTCTCCTGTCCAACATTGGGAACGGTGATAATGTATTTTTTATCCAATCGCCCTCCCTTTACAACTACCCTTTTGCCTGTTCCTAAATCTATTTTCTCCGTGTTCAAGCGAGTAGTCCAAGGAAGGTTGAGAGACTCTGCAACATACAAAAACACGCGCTTCACTTTGATAGACCTACATGTTTCAAGAAGGTTCTGTACGAGGCGACTTCGTAACGTCTTCATTCCTTCCATATAGTTTTCAAGAGTTTCAAATGACTCTTGCAAATCTAGCTGATTCACAAGCTCCAAAACGGCCCGTTCGCGACAAGAGATCATAAGAGGATATTTGGCTTCCTTGTAAGCAAAGACACCTTCTTCACTATCAAACAAATTAGCCTGCCTCAGATTGAATTTAGCACCCCAATCATTGCCTCTTATCCACGAGGGAAGATTCAGCATCTTCTGACACATTAGGGACACGGTTGGATGACGTCCAAGAGGTAAATTGCTTCTGGTGCCCTGAAGGTGCAGAGCCGAAGCCCCCGCTACGTGAGCAGGAAAATCTTGTTCAAACTGAGCTGCACTTAGGGCCGCCATCCAATCCATTTGATCTCCAGATCGTAGATAGGCCCCTCCTCCTAGTGCTTTTAGCAATCCAGATTTTTGGTATTGAGAAACATTCCTTCGATTCAAACCGAATTGGGCAAACCAGGGCAGAGTGTGAACTTCACCATCTCTCCAATTCACCAAAACTTGGTTTAATTTATTCTTCCTTTGTCCATTAGAAGTAGACATTTGATAGATATGTTAAACCAAATGGTTTACTTTTTCTACTATATGTCTACTTACAGAAGACATTTAATATAAATTGTAAACCGATTTTACTTCAGTCAGAGATTAATATTAATATTTTCAACTATTTAGAAAGTCACATGATTCTAAGAAGCTTTCCTGTTGAAACATTCGTCCAAAGGAGATACGCGTACGCGTATCTCCTTTGAACGAAATCAGGCTCTTCGTGTGTCTTCCCCAGAATTTCACTTTCAGATTTGCAGCGATCTATTCCCGAACCGCCCATACTCCTCTTTAAACGCCGTGGGGGAAAGGTGGGCGTAGCGCATGGTCATTTGGATGGATTGGTGGCCTAGGATGTTTTGGAGTTTGAAGATGTCTCCTCCGTGCATCATCCATTGGCTGGCGAAGGTGTGGCGTAGATCGTGGAAGACCAGATATCCCCTACTCCCCTCTCCCGACTCAGGGGACACTCACTTTATTTCGCGTTGAGTTACAATCAGCGCCTGAATTCAACGACAAAAAACAAACCCTCTTTCCAAACACAAGCCCAACCCCAATAAACGAAAGAAACAAAAATTACACATCGCAAAATAAAGTGACTGTCCCGCGATTTCTAACTGTAAGTTGTTAATTTTATTAAATTGTGATTGGAAAATAGGACCTTCGGGTTATGAGCGCGCGCAGCGTTTCTTTCCTGCCTCGCTCTCCTTTCATTTCAAACACTTACTTGTCCGGAGTATCTTGTCAACATTACCAATTTCGCACATTCGCCGCACTGTATGGCCCAAGATTGGCCCAAGAAATCGTTCACAAAAAAACACCTTTGCGCAGAGAGGCACACTCTACTGTTCCACTACATCTTCCCAAGCAATCACGGGGATAGTCTTTGGAAAAGTCTGGTTTTTACTATGAAACTTCTTCAAAAAATCCGACTCTCTTGGCAACAAAATCATAGCAACATCAGACCAAGTAAACTTAAAGGGAGAAATGGATCGCCACTCTCTTTCACAATAAATCGTTCCAAACTCGGAAAGGTCAAAGGTTTTTACAAAAGACGCTATTAATTTAGTTCCTTCTAAAGCAGTTTCGGACAGAGTCAGCATTTCATCAACCGCACTCTCAACGTCAGCCGTTTCGAAGTGCGCATCATCTTCTAAATTAATTTCATTGTCACATTCTGGGCAAGTAAGCTCTAAACAAGCGTTATCCCCCATTGCCTCTGCAGCATCCAAAAGGTCACCAGAATCGACACTATTCAACGTTGCTATAGCGCCGTAAAGAGAGCCCACCAAATCCTCTGTTGAAAGCGTATAAAGAACGGGGTTGAATTTGGCTCTCACTATCGCCTCTCTGTGAAATCCTATAGCCATTTTTCCGTAGCGGGTTGAATGGTATCCAAGGTGTTGAATGGGAATATCTGCCACGCAACACACCTTTTCTGTCGGTATGCTCAGGCGATGTTTCTTTTTCTTAACAAAAGCCTTCTTTTTTTCATCGAATATTGTCGCTTCCGGCAACACGACATTGATACACTCGTGATACCCTCCAACCCTAAGCGTTCGATCTTTCAAAATCGAACAAAGTGCCTCAAATGCTAGTTTTTCTTCTTTCGGCCGGTTCTCTTGCCGCTGCAATTTGTCGTTCCATTTTGGCCCCCCAGTGAAATGCCATAGAACCCTGGACACTGTGCCGGGGTTCGAACCTTGAAACGATTTAAGCCCTCTTTTAATCCCCATATATCTCCCCGATTCGCTGCAAATCGACCACCTTAATCATGGAGTTAGAACCCACTGAAAAAATTGGCATTCCTTACTCCGCTTGCCATCTTCGCACATTTTCGACACTGTATGAAAAAAAGACACACTGTCGACTACGTAGGGCCATTCACAAACAAAAAGACTATCAAAATGCCGAAACGTCCTAGAAAAACTAACACCGAATCCAACATAACGATTCCAAAAGGAAAAAATCCGCGCAAAACGGTCGATGTGGAGTCGCTCTGGCAGCAAGTCTGGAGCATAATGTCATTAATAAGCCTTATCGAAAAGCAGCCGCAAACAATCAAAAAACATTCGCGCAAGAAGCAAAACGGTCAAACCGATAAGATCAACCATTCCGACTCGCTTTTGGCCATCCTTAGAAGATTTCAGAATCTGGATACAGCATCTATTTCGAAAAAACGAACAAGATTGTCTTCGCTCCAAAAACTCACGAAATCATTTTTGCCCGGGTTGATTGACAGTTACAGACGTTACGTTTGGAATCCAAAAATCTCGCGGAACGAATATAAAGAATTGATCAGAAATTCCATACCAGGCTTTCATCTCGATCGAGAAATTGACGTTTTAATCCTAAGTAAAAGCAAAATCACGGCCATGGGCGGCCCCGACTCCGCTGCGAAGAAGGTTCTTGGAAAATTGCTCGGCACAGGGGGTTTGAGCAAACGAGGCTTTGACGACATACTTGAATCTGCTGATGCCAAATTGAGCCTCTCTCGGCCAAACAATGATCTAACTTGCCTATATCATTTGTTAATTAGGAACAGAGGCTTCGCGCAAAAGGACATTCAAAAGGCGCTCGATCAGCTCCAAAATTCATATCCATATGGGGAACGAGCTGCTCGCATCAAAAAACACAAGTTCCAACGGCGTCCAAAAGGGAAAAAGAAGCCATAAAATCCTTTTTTTTCTGAGGGTTCAGGATGCCCGTAACTAGCGAGGGGCCGCGAGTTTCCCACCCGCTTTTCTTTCTGCCCTGGAAGAACCTAAAAAATGACATTAGTGACGTCGTTTTTGTTTTCTTCATAAAGAAACGCATGGGCTATAGAGAAAAATAACTCTCAGAATCCGTCATTGCCGTCATTTTTTAATCCAATCCCCTGCCACAGTCTTTCGCGACTCGTCCTCTTTTCCTCAAAACCCCTAGATTTTAAGTAATTTGAGAAATCCTTTTGTGAGTGCACCTTTTCCCCATTGTCCTCGGCCCAAATTCTATATCTTCGGTAAATCTCTGTCTTTTTTATCGTTTTTTCCGATCCCACAATGCAAGATTCTTCAATGAACTCTGCGAACCTATCTTGCTCTTGGCGATATTGTTCCTTCGCCGCCAACACTTTTACGGGAGGATTTAGGGTTGTTTTCTTCCAGGCACGATATCCTTCTATAGCCCAATTCAATATCCCTGAAAGCTCCGCCTCCAATTTTGACCCAAGATCGAAGTCGATCTCGGATTCCGGAATCGTGACTTCAAATGGAACTAAATGGATTCTCCGCCATATTCCATGATCACCCGAAAGAATCTTGGGTTTTTGATTCACACTCATCCATAACTTCAATTTTGGTTCAAATTCGGAATGTTCTGCATATAAGAATCTGGCAGCGACCTTTTCTCCCCCAGTAATTACTTTCACAAGGTTTTCGTCCAGTCGCTTTGAGGCAGATGTCTCGGAAGAAACCACAAAACGAACCCCCCTGAGCCTTGCCAAATCGTTTCGAATTGTTTGGTATTTCTGTTCTAGAAACGTATTGATATCGGCCGACCTGCCGTAACTACCCAACATTTTTTGTATGGTTTGAAGAAAAGTGGTCTTTCCATTTGCTCCATTACCATGAAGGACAAAAATACATTGTTCACCTGTTTCTCCAGAAATCGAATAACCCACCGCCCGCTGGAGATACAAAATCATCTCCTCGTCTTCGTTCATTATTGTTCGCAAGAATTTGATCCATTGTGGACAAGACGCGGTCGGGTCGAATATCACTGGACTCAACATAGTTGAATATTGGTCGGGTGAATGTGGCTTCAATACTTCCTCATCCAGAGAAAAATATCCGTTTTCCACATTCAAGCATCGAGGATTCGCATCAAAAACACTCGCATCAACCTCGAGTAAGGGCTGGGCTAGTTTCAATACGGATGCCATTGTCCTATAAGTTTCAAGACTTCTCGCGTTCTTAATGAATGCCTTTTCTACCGAGGCATCAGTGTTTTGCTTCGCTAAATTCTTTAATAGCCGAGCAAGGCTTATTACATGTTCGAATACTAAGCCCGAGTCATCTTGCCGCCATACATTCTTTCCCGAAACCATCCATTTCTTCCTATCCGCTCTATAACGAACTAAATTACCTACTGAATGAGCCAAACGCTCTGCATTCCCGGCCTCTGTTAAGGGTGGCTCTACCAGTTTTGAGGCTTCTGGATACTTTGCGCACGATTTCACAATACTTTTAACCTCTCTTTCGTCCAAAGGAGGGGAACACTTTTCCTCGTTCTCTCTTAACAACGCCTGCTCAATAGCATTCAGCCCCATACCTTTTCTCCTCATTGCTCCGGCTAGACTTGTCAAATGGGAATTCCGAGAACCCTCAGGAATTTTTCCGTCAGATTCTCCTTTTGGTTCGATTTTCGCCTTGGACATCATCAGTTCGTGAAGCCATACCGGAATCGGCGATATCGCATCCTTAGTAGGTTCCTCCATCCACCTGTATAAAGTGCCGTTGGGGTGACTACTTGGCGGCAAGACCACCTGCCCTCTTTCTCCCTTAGCATCCAATCCCGGAAAAAACCCACAACGCGAAGAAAGAGGAACATCAGGAGCTTGGAAAAAAACATGTTTTCCACCTCCGCCCGTGATTGACGTGAGAGTTTTGGGGAGCTTTTCATACTCCTTTTCGAGTTGAGTCAACGATTCATTACCGCCATTTCGCGGATCGACATCGAGAACAACTACGTTTGATATTTTTCCTGTTACCAACCCAACCCCCAGATCGGGATTTGTTTTCAGCATGTATTTCAAATGGTCGATGTCGTTTTCGGTTCTGTTTTGCCATCCTTTTTCGATTGGCACCTTTTTGTTTAATAGGACGAGAACCCAGCCGAAGCTGATATATTTATCCACATACGCAAGGGAACTCGGTTTAGAAGGATTCGCCATCATAACAATCTTCCCATTTGGCCGGGACACGGCTCAAAGCCATAAAGCTTTCAAGTTCATTTCTATCGAATCTCACACACCTCGAACTTAAACGAAAATGGGGAATGATTTTTCGATGAACAAGGCTATAGAGATGCCCCACACTACAACCAATAATGTCCGCCGCCTCCGAGTACCCAACGTACTTCTCGCTGCTAAATTTCTTCTTTTCATTCATATTGACCTCGCTTTCTGTTTCTTCGTCGGGTTCATAAAAAACAAAAAGAGAGAAAGGCTCCACTGCAGGTTTTTTTAAATTTTCTGCACCGTTCTTGGGGGAATCCCACAGCCAAGCTGCGAGCATAAACCTCTATTTTAAATGGATATTTTTGGCCTTTTCAAAAAGGCACAGGAAGTTGCTGAAAACTTCCAACAGATTTTTTCAACTAAACACGAAGACGCTCTTGCACCGGAATAAGAGCTTCGTAGCGATTCGGCACCTCAACCTGGATAGCATTAAACACATCGATCGAAGCATCTTTTCGAGGATCTGAAACCGTAAGAACCACGGCAAAAGGCGTTTCGGGATCTGAAAGAGTCCAACGTGATTCTTGCTCTACAAGAAGCTCCCATTCGCCGTTTGCCACATTCCGACTAAACACTTTATTAAATCTGATTACAGTCGAATACCGGTCTTTCAAGAATTCAGAACCCCCACCTGCCGCAACTGCCCTCAGTTCTTCTTCCGTCGCTCGCTTTGACAATTTTGTCCGAAGATGTGACTTGCAATAGCCAGTTTTTAACGCCCTATTTGTTTCTGGAGAAAACGCGACAGTATAACGAATACCAAGCTTGTCATTACCTCTCCTGCTAGTTAAACATGAGGGGACATTAAATGGTAAACGTACAATTTTTCGATATCCAATCGTTCCTTGATACACGTAGTTTTGGTTCCACCTGTCTGAAGCTAGCAAGAATTCCGGATCTGGAATGCCATTCCCGACTAAGCGAAGCATCATCTTTGTTCCAATTCCTTTTATCCCCGGAATATCGCATGTGTGTATCAGAAGAGCCCTTACAAGCTCAGGAGTGCAATTCGGAATTTTTTCAAAAATCCGTGCACCTAACGCTGAAACGATTGGTGCTGAATAGCTCGTGCCGTTTCCGTATGAAATTCTATCCCCTTCTTTTCCAATTCCCGCAACTGAAAGATCGTCGAAATCGCGCCAATTTGAAGCTAAGTTTCCTCCTTGAGCTACCAAGTCGGGTTTTCTGTAACTGTTAAACCCTGGCCCCCTTCTAGTGAAGGGAGAAGGGCAATCAACTTTCGCCATGCTTCCGTCATTTTCACGATCGGCAACTGAACCAACGGTCAAAGCAAGCATGGCCTCTCCTGGGTTGCACATTCTATTGCCTTCATTTTTGAAATATTTTGGATAAGGTTCAGTTGGCTTCGGTGCAGTCCCAGAGATCGGAAAATTCCCCGTTGTTAAAACAAATAAGACTTTAAACCGTTTGCTCAACTTGTCGATTTCAGCAGCAATAGCCCCCACATGGTCATCTGTCACAACAGATGCAACATCTTTCCTTCGAACCAAATTCATAGAAAGATTGTAGACTCTGATTTCTCTGTGCCATCTTGTCACAGTATCTCTGAGTATCTTTAGGAACTCATCACCTCTAGCAGGTTTTGGATTTCCTATTTCATCGAAACTCTTCATACACACACTCAACACCTTCACCTGGGGAGTAAGGACGCCTTTCGCAATTTCATCTCTTAACGAGTTTCCAAAAATGATGCGACTCGCAACAAAACTTCCATGATCAACGTCGTGTGGCGGCCCTATGGGCTCCTCTCTATCGAGTATGCTGCTATCAAGAAACCTTGAGCCAGCTACGACTCCCGAATCGAAAATACAAACTTTTGCGTCGGAAGAGTTCGGCAAAACACTCACGCCATCTTCAATTCGCGCTCCTGGCCTAGAAGACTCTACAAACACTTCGTCTACAGGATCTACTGTTTGAATGCACAAGAACGAGTCTACAAGACCATCTATATCCTCTGCCTTTGCTTTAATCCGAAGTACCCTACCAAAGTCGGTTTCAACATCGCTCAAGACTGAACCATCTCTACTACTTAAATACTCATCGATCGCACGTTTTAGTACCTGCTGTTCTTCGTTCGTAAGATCAGAAAACAAAGAAACAAGAGCTTCGCCATCGAATTGCCTGTTTTTAATCAATGAAGCGAGCCCTTTGCTAATCTTTTCTTCCCTAGGTATGTCGGATATTTTGTTTATAGGAGCAAACTTTGATTTACCAACATGAGTGTCAGTATTTTTATAGGTTTCAAGTTGATCTACAAGCGTGTTGAAGGAACGATCAAGAGTACTAAAATGGCCTATTTGCTTTGATTCCGTCCCAACTAAACTTCCTTGGATATTTTGGCTAAGCTTCTGCCCATCAGACGTCCACATGTTCTTTTCTTTTGGAAATTGTACCCTGAAGTACCTCCGTTGGGTGAGCTCTTTGTCCTTTTGTTTTGCAAAAATCGCTTTTAAGACTTGCGCTTCTTTAAAAAGTTTTTTTGAATGTCGAGCATAATCATTTCGCGGATACGTCCCCCCACCTCCGCCGCTCTCGTAAGTTCTATCCTCAATAGATTTGTGCTCACTTATCTTCAGGTGAGGTCGTAGATTCTCGTTCATTTTCTAGCTCCCAGTTCGAAAACCGAAGGTGTAGCGTCGAATGAGGAATTCCCGATAATTCCTCCAACATTTTGAAAGAAAATTTCGAATTTGTAAGTGATTTCAACGAAAGAGCTGCTATCAACATACGTTCATCTATTTTCTCTTGATCGTTCCGAAACATTCTTTTCAAGAAATCGAGAATAGAAACAAAAAGGAAGGGAGTTGTATCATTCCCGTTTGCAATTATTTTTCTCCTTCTAGCATTTTCACAAACCTGTTCAATATCTGAACCGGTCAGACCATTGGTTGTCCTCAAAAGCAGAGGTTTATACTTTTTGGATATAGTCTCATTTAGATACAATTCGAATAGAGACAAACGATCCATTTCGTCGGGAGTTTCGAGTTCTAGTACAAATTCAAAACGGCGCCATATGGCCGCATCAAGCATATGGGGATGGTTTGTAGCTGAAATTAGTATTGATCGGCCTGGAGTTATATCCAGATTTTGGAGCAAAGAAATAACAACTCTCTTTAACTCGCCAAGCTCATTTCGATCATCTCTCAATTTTCCAATGGCATCCAATTCATCAATGAACAGTACGCACCGGTTTACAGATACAAAATCAAAAATCGTTCTCAAATTTGCACTAGTTTCACCGAGATATGACGAGATCAAACTATCAAATCTCACAATAAAAAGACGAAGCTTCAAAATACTGGCTATATGGTTTGCTAACAACGTCTTCCCACAACCCGGAGGACCGTGGAGGAGTACTGTTCGTCTCGGCTTCAAACCCTTTGCCTTTAGCCGTTCTTCATTTCGCCATTCCCCCAAAAACTCTGTAATGAGTTCATTTGTGTTCTTTGGAAAAATTGGAATGATCTCGTCGCTCAACATGACCTCGTGGAGAATTTTTGGTGGACTAGAATTTAATGGACCAGACGGAGACGCGACTGTTCCAAAAGCATCTTCGATCCCCGCTTTGGACACTGCGATTTCTATTGCCTCATCTATTCTGTGAGCAGCCTGAAAGTGCCTCTTTTTTCTCTCTTCGTCTGCTGCAGCACGACCGATCTTCTCTATTTCGCCCCAATCTCTGCGCGATATAGCCTCTAAAATTTCAAGAAAGCGTCCAACGGATGGCATTTTACCAACTTCCTTACGAATAAATGATTATAACTACCTATAATCACTATAGTAACACACTCATCCAAAAATTGGCAGAAAAGTGGCCCTTTGGATAAAGCTGTTGTTTTGATTCAGAATTTCAATAAACCGCGATCTGGCTTAGGTCACAAAACCTAATAACATTTTCCCATCCCTCCCCAATTTTCTCAAAGGGTGGCACCCTTCTTCTCAGCCGAGAGTACTTTCGGGGGACCAAAACGATCATAATCAGAACTATACGCATCGGGCGCCAGATGCGCATATCGCATTGTCATCTGAACCGATTTGTGGCCTAGAATTTTTTGTAGTTTAAAAATATCTCCTCCTCTCATCACCCAATGAGAGGCGAAGGAGTGTCTCAAGTCGTGAAAAACGATATATCGTCTTTTCTTTCCATTTCTCTCGACTCTTGGAAACCCAGCTCGATCTAAAGTCTTATGAAAAATTTCTTGAAACACTTGTGACGACTCGCCGTACATCCGTCCACTGTCGTTTGGGAACACAATATCGCCCGGACACTTGAGTCTCCATGCTCGTAGAAGAGGTAGAATAATGTTCAGAATGGGAACATATCTAATTTCTCCATTCTTTGTCGGCCCATGATAGCTACGCTGAACGGATATGAGACGTTTTTCAAAATTCACATCCGACCATCGTAAACCTGCAATTTCACCCGCCCTCATACCAGTGTAGACAGCTGTCGCATACAAGACATATGTGCGTTCGCAATGCATTTTTGCCGCCGAAAGAAATCGATGAATTTCCTTGTCGGAACGTAGGTAATGAAAATCTTTCTCAAACAGTCTGATTTTTGGTTTTCGTATTCGCGGCACTTTGGACAACCAATTTTTCTCATGTGCCACTCGGAGCATCGAAATCAAGAGTGTAATGTGATTGTGGAGAGTCTTCTTGTTTAAGTGGGCACGTTTAACCTTAAACTGGTCAACGGCCTCGCCAACTTCATCTAAATTCATATTCCCAAAAAAAGGACGTAAATGAGCCCTTACAACGCTCTCGTCGTCTCTTTTACGCCTCTTCTCGACGCTGAAATGCGACAGGTAGTAGTTGCAGAGATCATTAAATAAAAATTTTTTTGGAACTAGTTCCCTGAGCCCCCTCTTCGCCTCTTGAGCCTCGGCCTGGTTCCTTGCTAGGGAAAACTTGGCGTCATCAAAAGTGGTGTGAACTTCGCTTTGCCTGTTTCCTTTTTCGTCCGTCCATCGAATTCTCCATCCTTTTCCGTGGCGTATCGGTCTCGACATATATTTTTGCTATCGCAGGTGAAAAAGATAATCCGCTGCAGATTTTTTTAAATTTTCTGCACCCAGAACCCGAATTGGCCCAAGATTGGCCCAAAAGAAAAAGGCGGGGCCACGATCCGTTTCGTAACCCCGCCAAATTGTTAGTTAAAATTGGTAGCGGGGGCTGGATTTGAACCAACGACCTTCGGGTTATGAGCCCGACGAGCTACCAGACTGCTCCACCCCGCAACAAATGTTGGGCTCTTATAAGGAGGGTGTCTTTGGATGTCAACTACTTGGATGGTCTTTTTGCCAAATTGCTGGCCAGAGCGGAATCCACATGGCATCCGTCAATTTGAAAGTTTTGACAGAAGTCGTGCATTTCCACGGCCAGTCTGCGAGAGAGCTCGGCTCCATGGTCTTTGGGCGTGTGGGAGAAGGAGAAGAGTGAATTCCCTCGGATACGACTTAAAAAGTCTCGAATGGGAGCGGGAATGATGACTTCTCCCACCCATTCCTGTTCGGACGGGTTCAAAGGATGGGGCGCTGGAAGCGCATAGGTAAACCCCGCTTCTCTTAATGGGTTTTCCAATCCGTGGGTTTTTCTCATATCAATGAGGCGGTCCATCACCGGATCTCCCACAATAAAGGAGGGGCTTACGCCTTGGAGTTGGGGCGAGTGTCCTCCGGCGGTGAAGAACATGTATTCCGTGAAAGCCAGAACCCGGCCTTTTTGCAGAGGATAGATGCTGGTCACACTGCCTTTTCCATAGGTGGGGCCGCTTCCAACGACCATGGCTCTTCCGTAGTCGGAAGGGGAAAGCACTTGGGCGATGAGTTCTGCAGCCGAGGCGGTTTTCTCGTTGATCAGTATGATCATGGGCGCGTAGGTAATTTGTCCGGGGGTTATGGCCCGCTCAACGAGGTTTAAGTCCGGCCTTCCTTCCCGATTCCAAGCGGAAGCTACGGGACCTCGGTCAATGAAGAGGTCGGCCACTTTTCCGGTTTCTTGGTAGTTTCCTCCGGGGTTCCAACGCAGATCTAAAATGAGGCCTTTGTGGTTGGGGTGTTTTTCAATTTCATCTCGAATTTGGTCAGCGACCCCCCCGCCAAACTGAAAGACGCGAAGATGCAATACGTTTTGATCCAAGATTCGGGAACGTACGAAGCGAATGGGAATTTTTTCGTAGGTGATGCTGAACGAATATGGCCTTCCCTCTCCGTTTAAGATCCGGATTTCAATGCTTTCTCCGGGCGTCCCGTGCAAAAGGTCTGTGAGCTGGGATTCGTTGAGATCTTGAACGGATGTCATGTTTTGATAGGTGCCCAGGTGGGTGATGCGGTCTCCAGGTTGAACGCGACTTACGTCAGCGGGAGAATCTTCGTAAACATCCACCACGGTGATGCCTTGGTCGGTTTTGACAAACTCAATGCCCAAGCTGCCACGATTTCCTTGGGATTGCTCCCACAACCGTCGGGCGTTTTTGTGGCTAAGAATGCGCGAGTGTGGATCCATTTCCATTAAGAACGCGTTGATCCACGCATCCCAGATTTCTCTGGTGGAATACGCGTAGGCGGTGCTTAAGGAGATGGCACGTGGAAAGTCGCAACTGATTTCCGTTCCGCGATCTGAAATTTCCACGGGATTTTCGTTCGCCAAAAAGTCTCGTAATTTTGGATATTTTTCCATATCCAATCTGGGCAAGAAGACCGCCAGTTGTTTGGCGGCGCGATTGAGTCGGTCGGCCATTTCTCGATCACTTCTGAGTTTTCGAAAATGTCGTTCGGTAAGAGTCCCTAAAATCTCTAGGCCTTCCTCGCAAGGCGTGTTTTCTTCATTCAAAATTCCCTGATTATAGGAAGCAGACCATGCGGTATCGATGGAAGCCAATTGCGGATCGGGCACGGCCTGGACAGACGCGTGGCCACCCCAAAATAAAAGACACAGACAGATGTTCCCCCAGAATCGGCTCATAAACCCCCCTTTTACGAGCTTTGATTTCTGAATATAAAATTGACGCGCACATGTCAAGATTTTACGCGTGCGCGGCAAAAGAGGTTCTTTTGTGTAGATACGGAAGCAGTGCATGTCCCCGCAAATCGGGTATCGTTAGGAAAGCTTGAGGAAGAAAGGAATAGGACGAGCGGCTGGAACGGTAGGCGGAGCCACCTTCTTGAGCCGTATTTTTGGTCTGACGCGGGATCTCTTGTTTGCCGCCCTTTTGGGCGCGGGATTTTTTGCGGATGCCTATGTGATCGCCTTTCGCATTCCGAATTTATTGCGGGATCTTTTTGCGGAAGGGGCCTTCTCAAACGCGTTTGTTCCCACGTTTACGGATTATCGCCTGAATCGCTCTCGGGAGCAGGCTTGGGCGTTGGGAAATTTGGTCCTGGGCGTTTTGCTTCTGGTTGTGGGCCTTTTGACGCTCTTGGGTATTTTTCTGTCTCCCGAGATTGTCTCCCTCATTGCTCCTGGATTTGGTGAGATTCCTGGCAAACATGAATTGACGGTTCTCTTAACTCGAATCATGTTCCCTTTCCTTCCGGCGATTGCCATGGCCTCTCTATTCATGGGCATGCTCAATTCGCATGAGGAGTTTACGGCCCCGGCTTTCGCTCCGGTGTTGTTCAATGTGGTGTCCATTCTATTTGGCCTTTCGCTTTGGTTCATGGGGGCGGGGGGAAAAGTCGCGGTGGTGGGCTGGTCCATTGGAACGCTTTGTGGGGGCTTGGCTCAAGCAGCCATTCAACTTCCCAAACTTTCGCAATTGGGTTGGAAGATTCGACCTCGCCTGAAAGGTTGGAAGTCGGAACCGGGTTTGAAGCAAATCGGCCTGTTGATGTTGCCAGCGGTGATTGGGTTATCGGCCACGCAGATCAATATTTTGGTTAACACGATTTTGGCGTCTTTATTGGAACAAGGCGCGCCTTCTTGGCTCAATTATGCTTTTCGGCTCATGCAACTGCCCATTGGCGTCTTTGGCGTGGCGGTAGCGGTGGTCACGCTTTCGAAGGTTTCTCAAGCGGCTGCTGAAGGCTCAGACGAGGATTTTCGGAGTCATTTGGCGGAGTCCTTGGGCTTGGTTTTTGTTCTAACCATTCCCTGCGCGGTGGGGCTTTGGATTTTGGGAGAGCCCATCATTCGTTTGATTTATGAACGGGGTGCGTTTTTATCCACGGATACGTCTGCGACGGCTCAAGCCCTCACCCACTACGCCATTGGTCTTCCCGCATACGCCGCTGTGAAGGTTTTGGCCCCCGCGTTTTACGCTCGAAAAAATGCGCGCGCGCCCATGTTTGCCAGCATTGCTGCCGTGATCGTGAATATTGTTTTCAATCTGGCGGTGTATCGAACCATGGGCTTTAAAGGATTGGCGTTGGGAACGTCCTTGGCGATGATGGTGAACTTGGGGTTATTGACGTTTTGGTTTCAAACGGGTCAGGTGGGTTTGCCACTGTGGAAGTTATCCAAGCGTGTGTTCATGATTGGACTCTCTTGCGTTCCGATGGCCTGGGTGGCCCTGGAAGGTCATGGGTATTTAAGCGGACAAGTTCCGGGATTCTTTGGTTATCTTTTGGATACATTGGTGCCCATTGTTCTGGCCGCGTTGGTGTATTTTGCTGGGATCAGTTTCTTGCGCGTTCCAGAAGCGAAATTGGTGCGTGAGGCCTTTTTGAAAATCGCGCGAAAAGTCATCGGTCGGTAATCCCCTCTCTCATTTGGGCTCTCGTCACGTCTATTTCATATGGACAGCAATACACAAAAAACGTATATTGGTGTCCATATGAATTTGCCTCCCCAGATCACTCAGAGAGTTCGGGAAATCGCCCAGAAAACACGAGGGGTCCTAACTTCAAAGGATCTTAAGCTTCTTCTCGCCCCCAAAAATTCGCGAGGGTTTCTTTTGCGAATTCAGGATCTCATTGAGGCTGGAGTCATCCGACGTTTTTGCCAAGGAGTGTACGTCTCACCCGAATTCGATTGGGAAGTCTTGAGCCAAACGTTGGCCCCCGATTCTTACGTAAGTTTTGAGTTTGTATTATCAAAGAATCTTTTGATTGGTGTCCGTCCAGACCGAGAAATTAAAGCCGTCAAGGTCGGAAAGAAACGTGTGTATCAAAATGAAGTGGGCCGAATCATTCATTTGGGCATCAAACCGGAGCTTTTTTTCGGCTTTAACATCATCCAAGGCGTAAAAGTCGCAGAAGTCGAAAAGGCCTGGCTAGACACACTCTATTTTCACCAACGTGGCTATTCTTTCTCCTTCGATATTTTTTCAGATGTCGACCTTTCAAAAATAAACAAACGAAAACTGAAGGGCTTTTTGAAACGCTATGAAAACTCTAAATTTAGAAGTTTTGCAGAAAGGTTGAGTTTATGACTATACCTCTACCTTCAGAACTCAATGAAAAAAGCTTAATGCTGTGGTGGATGCATCGCCTGGCAGAGGAATTTAGTCATCAAGCGATTTTGAAAGGGGGAATGGCTCTGGCGCTGTTAAATTCTCCCCGCAAAACCAATGACCTTGACTATGTATTCGTTCCTTTTCGCTCTAAGAAAGACATTGAGAAAAAACTGCGACAAGTCGCCAAGGAGATTCCAGAAGCTAAAGTCACGCTCTCTCACCATTCTAAAACGCTTCGCATCGCGATCTCAGTAGATGATCTTTCCATCCAGATCGAAGCCAATGTCGCTCTGGAATGTGAAAGTCTGGTCACAACCACAGCTAGTTTAGCTCAAAGTTTGAACATACTTCCAAAACCCATTCGAATCATGTCTTTGGATGTGGCCTTGGCTCATAAGCTCGCCGCCTGGAATGAACGTCGATTGTTTCGAGATCTTTTTGATGTTTACTTCTTATTCGAAGTCCAAGGAGAAAAACCCGATCTAAAAACACTCGTAAACCGTTTAAGCAAAATTGAATCCAGAATTCCAAAAAACAAAGGCATCAAAAAATTAACCGTTCTTTCTTTTTCAGATTTGTTGGAGAAAGAACTCCAAAAAATCACGCAAAGCGACCTAGAGGAAGAGTTGGGCGGTATAATCGCACCTGTAGAACTGATCGGGTTGCAACAACGAATGAAGGCCACACTTGCGCGCCTGGTTCATCATCTTAGGCTCGTGAAATAGCTATTCGGATGTTTCTACATTCAGTCGCGTGACAACTTCGTCAAATTCTCGAAGCATCTCGTTGCGCTTTGATTCTGGAACAAATGCGGCGCGAAATCCGTTTCGGGCAATTTCGACTACCTTCTCCCAAGACGGGGAAAAGGCATCCATCATGCGGAGGTATTCATCGGTAACTTGAATGCCCGTAAGCAATCGATTGTCCGTACAGAGGGTCAGCGGAACCTCTCGTTCCAAATAACCCTTTAGGGGATGGTCTTGAAATGTGGGGACCAGGTCGATTTGAACATTGCTGGACGGACAACATTCCAACGGAATCCACGCATCTTTCACGCGCGCTTCCAATTCCGGACTTTGGTGTAAGGTTCTTCCGTGACCAATGCGTTGGGCTTGGCAAAGGTCGATGGCTTCTTTGATGCTGGGGGGACCATAGTCTTCTCCCGCGTGAACGGTCAAACCCAGTCCGGCTTCTTTGGCGATGCGAAAGGCTTCGGCATGTTCCCCCGGAGGATTGCCCCATTCGGCATGCGCCAAATCAAACGCCACAACGCGCTCGGACATCAACTCAACCGCAATCTTCGCAACCTTAACGGACTCTTCCGGCGGCAAGTTTCGCAAGGCACAGATAATTTGATTGGTTTGAATCGGATACGCTTGTTCGGCGCGTTCCAATCCTTTTCGAATGGATTGAACCACTTCTTGCGGAGACAATCCCTTCTCCGTAGCCAACATCGGCGCAAACCGAACTTCGAGGTAACGTACGTTTTCTTTGGCCGCATCTTCCGCTAATTCATATGCCACGCGCTCCAACGCTTCTTTGGACTGGAGAACGGCGCATGTATACCCAAAGGCTTCCAGGAATGTGGGAAGGGATTTCACCTTCTTTCCACAAACCAATTTGGTTTTCAGTTCATCTAAATCAGAGGTGCCTAGATTCACGCCCTCGTCTCGGGCAATTTCCAACATGGTTTCGGGTCTAAGGGACCCATCCAGGTGGCAGTGTAGATCGGTCTTCGGCAGTTGACGTACAGCTTCTTGAATATCCATCGGCAGAGTGTAATGAGGATGAAAAAAAAAGAAAGGGCTCAGGTATTTTTCTTTTTTTGCGTGCGCTCGGCTTCGAACTCTTGTCGAAGTTTTCCGACGCGCTTGAGAAGGGTGGAAAGGTCTTCATGAACCTCTTCTTTTCGTTTCCACGGCTTCGACAATTTCTGTTTTTTGCGAAGTTCGTCCAGATCCGGAATGGGCTCGGTGACAAAGCGAATTCCTTCATACTCTTTTCCGGTGCTTTCCCGTATGGCTTCCAGAATATGTTCTTTCATGAGTTGGAGATGATGCGACCAAGCCGGGGACTCCGCAGCAACAATCAATTTGTTTCCTTGAACGCGTTTGGGGAATGTCCGTTTGGCCAGCGCCTCCCCCACGGCATTCGTCCACGCTTTTTGAACTTTATAGAGTTGCACCAACGAAGCGCCTTTTTTGGCCCCGGGTTGGCCTGCAAAAATATCTCCCAGGGCGACGGGTTTTCCATATCTTTTCCTGCGCTTAGCCACGTTCTTCGTTTCCCAGTTCCGCTCTCGCTTGACAAGGTTTTCCCGCGAAATGTAGGATAAAAAGCGTAACTGTTTTATTTTACAAGTGTTTTTCCTATGAAGAATTGTCCATTATGCGGTCTGGCCATTGATAGCACAGACCTCATGCGCCATTATCTGCAGGATGAAGGCTTGGTGGCCTATATCCAGACCATCTATCCTGGATGGAAACCCGAAGACGGTGCCTGCGCGCCCTGTTTGGAGAGCATGGCGCATGATCATATTTCCAAGAATATGAATTCTGCCCCTCCGGAAGATTCTGGGGAAGAAAAGACCGTCATCACGGAAGCTCCTGAAATGATTCCGAGCTCTTTGAAGAGCCAACCCAGTGTGGTTGTGATTCATGGTGTGGATTTTGGACGCAAATTTGATTTGGATGGACGAGAATCCATCATCGGCCGAGGAGAACACTCTCAAATTCGTCTAAACGAAGACAATGTGTCTCGTGTGCATGCCAAGATCTTGAACCTGGGTGAAGAGATTCTCATTGAGGATCAAGACTCCACGAATGGAACCTTCGTCAACACACGAAAAGTCAAAACGCAGCCCCTTAAAGATGGGGATCTCATTTTGATCGGAAACACGATCTTGAAATTCATGTCCGGTTCGAATGTGGAAAACCAATACCACGAAGAAATCTACCGTCTGGCGACCTTGGATGGCCTTACCCAACTCTTCAATAAAGCTTACTTCTTGGAAAAATTGGAGGATGAGTTCAGTCGTTCGAAACGATATGGACGTGATCTGGCGCTTCTCATGTTTGACTTTGATCATTTCAAAGCCATCAACGATACTTACGGGCATCAAGCCGGTGATGAAGTCCTCAAGAAAACCGCCTTCATCATTCTCAAGAACATGCGAAAGGAAGATATTTGCGGACGGTATGGAGGTGAAGAGTTTGGATTACTCCTTCCAGAAACGCCCAAAGTTCATGCCGTTCAATTGGCCGAAAAAATTCGAAAATTGGTCAAACGCATTCCCTATGCTTCGGGTGGAGACACCTTCAGCGTGACCATTAGCTTGGGCGTCGCCTACTTGAATCCGTCCATTGACACGTCCGAAGATTTCATCGCCGCAGCCGACAAAGCCTTGTATCAAGCCAAGAAAGACGGTCGGGACTGCGTTCGGTCATAGTTCCGAACTGGGAAACGGGTCTTTTGGCTGAATTTGCCTTTTTAAGCAGCATTGGATAGGCATCTCTCTTTCATGACTGTTGTGAAACGAAAAATCCAACGATTGTCCGAGTCCGTGATTCAAAAAATCGCGGCCGGTGAAGTGGTGGAGCGCCCGGCGTCCATCGTCAAAGAGTTGTTGGAAAATTCTCTGGATGCCGGAGCTCGGCGGATTGAAATTCGTCTGGCGGATGGCGGGAAAAAAGCTATCCATATTGTAGATGACGGACAGGGCATGTCACCGGAAGAAGCTCTTTTGGCATTGGAGCGTCATGCGACGTCCAAGATCTCTCAAGCCGAAGACTTAGACTCCATTGAAACCTTTGGATTTCGGGGTGAGGCGCTCGCGAGCATTGGAGCCATTTCTCATCTGGAACTGATGACGCGACCCGAAGGAGAATCTGAAGGCACAAAGATTCGTGTAATGGGGGGCGAGAAAAAAGGACCCATGCCACATGGTCATCCCGTCGGAACGTCCATTCATGTTTCCAATCTTTTTTACAATGTTCCGACGCGAAAAAAATTCTTAAAAGGAAAAACCACTGAATTGGGTCACATCGACACGATGATTCGTCGAATGGCTCTCACGCATTTTGATCGAAGTTTCTTGGTGGAACACGAAGGCACCGTCTCCCTTCAAACTTCTGCATGTGATTCCTTGAAGGAAAGGCTTTTGCAATTATATGGGGAAGACGTGTGCAAAAACCTGGTTCCCGTGGAAGCACAAGAGGGACCGCTTCGGGTATCGGGGTTCATCTCCAATGCTCACTTGAATTATTCTCGGGCCAAGGAGTTGTGGCTTTCGGTCAACGGACGACATGTTCGAGATCGCGTGTTGCAAGCGGCAGTTATGGAAGGATATCGAACCGCGCTGATGGAGCGGCGCTATCCCTTCGCCGTCATTCAGGTACACGTACCTCCCGACACTGTGGATGTGAATATTCATCCCACCAAAATGGAAGTGCGTTTTTCCGATTCGCAATCCGTTTTTCGTTTGATTGTGCACGCCATTTCAAACGCGTTGACGTCCAAGGAGGTATTGACACCCTCTTCCTGGAAGCCTTCTTTCTCACATGCCGCTTCGCAAGCCCCGACGACTTCCGGTTCGTTCGGGTTTTCCAATGTTGTGGCTCGAATGCCGGCGGAGCCGTATCGTGCGGATCCAACGCCCCAAGAAGGATTCTTTTCGGCCTTGGAGTGGTTGGGGGTTTTGGACCACACGTATCAACTGTGTCGAACGGCGGACGAACTCATTGTCATCGATCAACATGCCGCCCATGAGCGTGTGCTCTTTGAAAAACTTAAAAAAGCCTACCAAACACAAAAGCCAGAGTGTCAAACGCTCTTACTGCCCATCACGTTTGAGACCACGCCCGAACGAGAACGCCAACTCTTGGACCTCGCGCCGCTCTTGCAAAAACTCGGATTTCTCATTGAGTCCTTTGGGCCTCGAACCTTGGTCGTCAAAGAAGTTCCGGCCATTCTGGCCAAAACCAATCCAGAGTCTTTGTTGATTGATTTGGCGGATGCCGCTGAAACCGAAAACAAGGAGGCGCCCTTTGTGGATCGGCTGGATGATTTGTTCAGCCGTATGGCGTGTCATCGTTCCATTCGTGCCCACGACGCCATCACGGCCTCAGAATTTCGAGCTTTGGCCCAGGCGTTGGACGAAAGCGATCATCCTTCGCAATGTCCCCATGGCCGCCCCACTTTTTTACGCCTTTCGATTGAAGACTTGGAAAGATTGTTCAAACGCGCATGATTCCAAAGATTGTCATTCTGACCGGGCCCACGGCTTCGGGAAAAACCTCTTTGGCCCTCCAATTGGCCCAAGATTTCGCCTTGGAAATTGTCAATGCCGACAGTCTGCAGGTGTATCGTTACCTTAATATAGGAACCGCCAAACCCACACCCGAAGAACAGAAACAGGTTCCCCACCATCTCATCGATGTCCTGGACCCCGATGAGGAAGCCAATGCGTATTGGTATTCGGGGGTCGCTTTGGAGAAGATTCAAGACATCGTCGCGCGGGGGAAAACGCCTCTGGTTGTGGGAGGAAGTCCTTTCTATCTTCAAGCCCTGGAACGCCCTCCCCAAGAGGAAAGCCAAGTACCTAGAATCACAATTGAAAACTTGGAAGAGGCCCATAGCGAACTCGCACAAAAAGACCCCGAAGCCGCAAAAAAAATTCATCCCAACGACCGGTACCGCCTGGAAAGGGCCCTGGCCCTGCTGGCCAAGGATATGCAGCCCAGCCAGGAATGGAAGAAAGCTGCTCATCAGCCCCCGGTCGTTCAAGCCCATTGGTTGGCGCTGGACATTCCGAGGCCAAAGCTTTATGACCGCATCCATCTCCGGATGGAGCAGATGTTTGACAACGGCTTGATTGAAGAGGCCCAAAGCGTATTGGAGAGATTTCCGGCCTCAAAACCACGCCTGCAAAAGACCATTGGATACAAGGAAGTCTTGAGCTTTCTGGAGGGGGACTTGCCGAAAGAAGCCGCCCTGGAAAAAGCCCAGCAAGCCACACGAAATTATGCCAAGCGACAAATGACTTGGTTTCGGGCAGAATCACGAGTTCAATGGCTTGAATCTTTAACTGCGTTGGATCGAGCCCGCGAGATCATGGAAGAGGTGAAGGAAGCATGAAGTTTTATCTCGATTTCGAGAAACCCATTGTTGAGTTGGAACGCAAAATTGCTGAGTTACGGGACTTTTCTCAAAATGAGAATTTGGACATTCGAGAAGAATTGAAAAAACTCGAAACCAAACGGAATAAACTCATCACGGATGTGTTTTCGAAACTGAGTCCCTGGCAAACCACACAACTATCCAGGCACTCTGAACGTCCCTATACCCGCGACTATTTTGATTCGGTCTTTGAAGATTTTACGGAACTTCATGGAGACCGAAACTTTGCGGATGACCCAGCCATCATCGGAGGACTCGCGCGCTTTCTGGGACAACCCGTTCTTGTCTTGGGACACCAAAAAGGTCGAACGACTAAAGAGAAGGTGCGACGAAATTTTGGCATGCCCAGACCGGAAGGCTATCGAAAAGCCTTGCGTTTAATGAGCATGGGGGAACGTTTTCACATTCCCATCATCACGTTGATTGATACGCCGGGAGCCTATCCAGGAGTCGGCGCCGAAGAGCGTGGGCAAGCGGAAGCCATTGCCAAAAACATCTTGGTGATGTCGGTTCTGAAAACGCCCATCATCTCCATCGTCATTGGCGAAGGTGGCTCCGGAGGAGCCTTGGCTGTCGGCGTGGCCGATCGGATTTTGATGTTGCAGTACTCGGTGTATTCGGTCATTTCACCCGAATCCTGTGCCGCCATTTTATGGAGGGATTCTCAAAAAGCCGAGTTGGCCGCCAAGGCCTTAAAACTCACCGCCCCGAGCATTAAAGAATTGGGCATCGCGGATGACATCATTCCCGAACCTCATGGTGGGGCCCATCGAGATTTTGAAGCCATAACCGGTTCGATTCGAAAATACCTGAAGAAACATCTGGACGAGTTGAACGCCATGGATCCCGAAGACCTCGTTAAGAAACGTTACGATAAATATCGCAAGATCGGCTACTTCGCCAACGGTACCGGCAAAACGCCCTAATGGTTTTGAATCGCGCGTTCTCTACACAGAGGTTTCTGTAGAAGAGGTGTCTGCATCTGTTGCTTCGGGTTCCACAACCTCGGGATCTTCCGCTTTTTCTTCGGGATTGGGTTCCGCTGCAACTTCGACGGCCTCTCCTTGAACCGGGTGGTCCTGACGAAAAGCTTTGATCCGCGTTTCAAAGGCCGAGAAATCTTCTTTGCCAATCATGGACACACAGGCACGCACGCCCTCTTCCCGCGTGCTATGCGTGATCAAAAGCGTCGTGGAAGAGATGCCATAATAAAGAAGTTCTTTGACCAACTCTCCACCGGTCATCCCTGGATAGGAGAATGTAAAATAAAATCCATCGGCCAACGGTTCGCCCAAATCTTCCTGGTAGACCAATTGGAATCCCTGGTCCTTCATCACCTTTCGAAGATGGTTGGCCCGCGTCGCATACTCCTTCACATTTTTGACGAAGTTGAACTCGCCCTTGTTCACTTTTCGAAGCAAGGTCAGCAAACCATACTGCGGACTTTGCGGAACACTGGATGTTGTGCAATACAAGGCAGACAACAAGAAGGCTTCCCCAAAAGATTTGAAACGAAAATGTGAAACCAATCCTTCAAATTCGCGTTGGGCCAATGTCGGAGAAATGGCCGCAATGGCTGCACGTTGTCCGGCATAGCTAAAGATCTTCGAAGCCGAAAGAAGGATGACATAATTGTCGGTGTATTTGGCAATCGTGGGAGGATAAGGCGGCTCTCCGGGAATGGAATAATCCCTTCGATCATCCATGGCAAAGTAGGCGATGTCTTCAATGGCCACGACATCGTATTTCGTACAAATTTCACCCAATCGACGAATCTCGTCTTCCGTCAAAATCATCCAGGTCGGATTATTTGGCGTGGAATATAAGATCGCGCCGATCTTTCCTTGGGCACATTTTTCTTCCACACGGTCCAACCAGCCCGAGCGATCATACAAATCCACCGAGTCATCTTTCAAACCCAGGAAACGGGTCTGCATGCGATGGACCGAGAAACAGGGATCCACAAACAAGATCGTGTCTTTCTCTGGGAATCGGCGACCGGCAACTGCCTGGGACAAGAAACCGCCTTGCATCGAACCCACCGTAGGAAGAACCCATTGAGAAGGAATTTCAATGTCCATGAAAAGCTTGAAAAACTTCGCAGCTTCTTCTTTGAGTGCAGGAACTCCGCCAATGGGAGCATAAGAAGCAGGAATGCGCGCATTTCGAAGCGCACCGATCTCGCCTTCAATCGCCATGGGATGTGGGTCCAATCCGGGGACCCCCATTTCCATTCGAAGAAAGCGCGTGGACAAACGCGTTTCGGCCTCTCCCACGACCGCCACCATTTGTCGAATGGAGGCATACGCAGGATCCACGTGATGTTTTTCCAAAATTTCGTTGATGATCTCTCGATTCAAACGGACATCTTTCTCGGATAGCTCTGCCATAGTGGGTGCCTTATATCGCCAAAACCCGCTTTACACCATGTTTTCCGTAAAGAAACTCGCCTCACTTCCCTTTATGAGCTAATTTGAACCCCATGCGGCTATCGATTCGAAGCAAGGTTTTGGCCACTTATGGGGTCCTGGCCGTTTTGCTTTTGGTGGTGTTGTTTTCCAGCCTCACCCGAATCAACCGAATCGGAACCCGCTTGAACGTGATTCGTGACGCCTACCTCCCCATTGCCAAAACCATCAACGCCTCCCTCAATTTCTATCATTTGGATGAAGGCTTTGATGTGGCGCGAATCATCGCTAACCGTCAGAACCGTCTGTTCATGGATTCCATTACGTTAACCAATCCTCGGCTTCTGGAAGGGGGGCTCAAAAAAGGGCTCTTGGATGCACGCGCCATTTTGGCCCAACATCCTTCTCCGGCGGAAGAACGAAGAATGGGCCGTATTGCCGCCTTGATCGATGATTTGGTCAATCACCATCGAAAATATACGACGCTCATTTCCCAGGTGAATCACCTTCTTCAAAAAGGGAAGATCTCTAAGGCCCAAGCCAAAAACCCGTCCATCCTTCAGGCCAAACGAACGGTTCGAAACAAAATTGAATTTTTGAACCGGCGCTTGGACGAACAAATTCAAGAAGGCATCCACTCCACGTTGGCGGAAGAAAAAAGCGCCATTTTTTGGACCCTCTCTCTTTCGGTGGGCACGTTGATTTTGGCGTTGTTCATTGGTTTGGTGGCGCTGTTCATGCTCCGGCCGCTGGCCAAGCTCAAACGGGCCGCGCAAGAAATTGCTGCCGGAGATTTGAAACAACGGGTCTCCATCAAAACCCGAGACGAAATCGGTGAATTGGGACAAGAGTTCAATCGAATGGCCGATTCCATTCAAGAAAGAGACCGGGTCTTACATACGCAGCAAGAACGATTGGTTCAAACCGAGAAGATGGCGGTGGTGGGACGCATGGCTTCCAAAATCAGTCATGAAATTCGAAACCCGTTGAATGCCTTGGGATTGAATATTGAAATGCTTGAAGACGAAGTTGCCAGTGAAGAAGGGAGAAAAATTCTTCAGTCCACCTTGGCGGCCATTGATCGCTTGAATCACGTGGCGGAAAGCTATCTTTCCATGGCCCGCGCACCCAAACAGGACGCCCAAGAACTCAACCTTTTGCCCCTTCTTTCCCGTTTGGAAAAATTGATTGAAGCCGAGTGCAAAGAAAAAGACCTTTCGTTTCGTCTCGAAATTCCTGAGAGCCTTCCTCGCATCAAGGCTGATGCGACACGCATTGAGCAATCCATGTTGAATTTGGTTCGGAATGCCATGGAAGCTTCTTCCAAAGGGAATTCGTTTGGAATCAAAGTCAACGCCCAAGACCAACACGTACACATTCATGTCTGGGATCAGGGTTCCGGAATTTCCGAAGAACAAAAGAACCGCATTTTTGATCCCTTCTTTACTACCAAGGACAAAGGAACCGGATTGGGCCTATCCATTACAAACGAAATCATTCGGGAAGAAGGCGGAGAGATTATCTGCAATAGCCAACCGAATGAGGGCACATGCTTTGAAATCAAACTCCCCACATCCACTTCCAATGTTTAAAGAACTCCTCGAATATTTGAACCAACTGGGTGAAAGTCGCATGCGTCTTGGACTGGGACCTACACGACAAATCTTGGATCGTCTCGACTCTCCGGACCAGAAGCTTTCCTCCGTCATCATTTCTGGAACCAATGGAAAAGGTTCTACCTGTTCCTTTCTCACGAGCATCGCAATGGAGGCGGGAAAAAAAGTGGGCACCTTTACGTCTCCCCATTTGGAATCGGTGACCGAGCGCATTCAAATCAATGGCCGGCCCGTGGACGAAGGACGGTTTGGCGAAATCGGCAAATCTTTGGCCGCGCGTTTGAAAGAGTTTCAACTTGAAGACCTGACTTATTTTGAATTTTTGACCGTCTTAGCGGTGTTGATTTTCGAAAAAGAACACGTGGACTTGGCCATTTTTGAAGTGGGATTGGGAGGAAGACTGGACGCCACCAACTCCTTGCATCGCATCGCCGTCGGGATCACTCGCATCGATTTCGACCATGAAAAACTCTTGGGCAACACCCTCACAAAAATTGCTTTGGAAAAAGGTGCCATCATGCGTCCTGGGATGCCGGCGATCTTGGCTCCTCAAGACCCAGAAGCTCTTTTGGCTCTGGAGCAACAGGCACGAGAAATTGGAAGTCGCTGGATTCTTGTCGACGACTCCTTGCGCTTTTCACATCTGGGACTGAAGGGTTTCCATCAACATGAAAATGCCCAGTGTGCGGCCGAATTGGCGAAAGCCCTTTCTTTTTCCTCGCAAGACATTCAACGCGGTTTGGCGCAGGCCACACTTCCCGGTCGACTGGAAAAGTGGGCGCATTCTGATGGAAGAGAAGTCTGGCTAGACATTGCGCATAATCCTTCGGCCGCAGAAAGCCTCGCGCAGTTCTTCACGGAGAATCATCTGGGGCCCTTTCATTTGGTCTGGGGAATGTTGAAAGACAAGCGCTTCGAAACCTTTTTCAAATGCATTCAACCCCATTGCCAAACGATCACGCTCTGCGCTCCGCCTTCATCCAGGTCTTGGAATCTTCAGGAGATTCAACAACGTTTACCTCTTGAAAAAACAACCTGCATTGAGGATCCCCTTCAAGCTCTGACGTTTGCCTTAACTCAATCGGAACCGGTCCTATGCACGGGTTCATCTTATCTGGTGGGGAACCTCCGACCTTGGCTCAGAAACCAAGGTTTCTCGAATCATTCGGAAGAGGGAGGACGAACATCCGAAAAGGGATTGCCCGACTCTTTGGAAGGTTTCTCTCTTCGAGGCAAGGGACGCTCAGCATAATTGTCGTAAGGTTCTTCAAAGTTGGCGTATCCACTTTCGCCCTTCGGGTAGCTTCGTCTTCGACGCGTAGCCAGTTCTTTTTCTGTTTCGTAGGAATTGGATCGATTGGAACTGGGGCGGTTGTAATCAAAACGCTTTCGCTGACGCTTTTCACGTTTGGTTCGAGATTCTTCCCGAGGTGCCATATCTAACCCTTCATCTAAGTCATAGTCATAGAGGGCTTGATGTTCGGGAATTCCTTGCTTCTTATTGAACTTGCGTCTTTCGTTATTTTTCTTCACCGAAATCCGGGACATGTCTGCGGGATCATGAATCACATGCGGCGTCATGAAGATCACGAGATTGAGTTTCTCGGTCGTTTTGGATTCTTCCCGGAAGAGATATCCCAATAATGGAATGTCGCCCAGAAGAGGAACCTTCTTGGTGGAACGATCCACTTTGTCCGTAATCAACCCACCCAGGACAATTGTCTGTTCGCTATTGGCCAGAACCGTTGTCGTAGCTTTTCGCTTTTTGGTGATGACATCCCCGGCTCCCATTTTGTCTTCTTCTAAGCCTGAAATTTCCTGTTGGATTTCCAACGTAACGGCATCTCCCCCTCCGATATGCGGCAATACGGACAAAATGATTCCGACGTTTTCACGCGTATACTGCGTCGTGCTTCCGCCGGTTTCATTCATTTGTTCACCGGTTTTATAGGGAACTTCCTGACCAACCTGAATCTCAGCTTTTTTATTGTCCACGGTCAGAATGTTTGGAGCGGAAAGTACGTTGTAAACACCGCTCGTTTGCTGTGCCTTCAACACAGCACCCAATGCAGGAATGCTCACACCATTTCCTAAATTGATGGGGCTCCCCGAGCTGGCACTCATGATCGCACCCGGAAGCCCTGCCAAGGCCGCCGGATTTTGACTGATGGCCGCAGAGCTGAAGGAGCCTTTGGATCCGAAATTCGTTCCTCCCATAACGGAACCGTCTTGTCCCACGCCTGTTCCACCGTGAAAGCTCACACCGGCTTCAACCATTTTGGAAACGTTGACTTCCATGATGAGGGTTTCAACGAAAACTTGAGCGCGCCGGGAATCCAGTTGATCAATGATGGGTTCGATGGACGCATAGTCATTGGGAGAAGCTGTAATCACCAAAGAATTGGTGGAGGGATCGGCCACTACACGAACTTCCTGTTCGAACATGCTACCGGAGCTTTTCACCAACGTGCCGGCTTGCGTGGACATTTTAGCGTCCCCCTTCTTGCTCGAGGGAGCACCCGGCTTTCCACTTGAAGAACCACCTCCAGAACTCTGACCGGAAAGAAGTGCGGCCAAAATTCCAGCCAAATCCTCAGCTTTTGCATGGTGAAGAGGTCGAACATGGATTCGGTTTCGGTCAATAGCAATCTCCACTTCTCGATCCATTTCGGCTAAAAGATCTAAAACGCGTTCCAGACCATCTCGCGTCGCTTTGACAATCAGGGAGTTGGTTCGTGCGTCAGCCAAAATTTTTGCTACGCTCGCACCACCTTCGACATCATCGCTTCTTCTTCGACTTTTGCTAGCCGCTACTTTGTCTTGTTGGAAAATGGCCAAAAGTTTTTGAGCAACGACATCGGCTTGTGCATGTTTGAGAGGAATAATTTCTGTGGTCAGTCCTTTTCCTGGATTGTCCAAGTGTTGAATCAATTTCTGCAAACGAGCAATATTTGCAGCACTTCCGGAAATGATCAGGGAGTTGGTTGGACCATGGGCCACGATGGTTTCCCTTCGTCCCACCATGGAATTCAAGACTTGGCGAATTTCATTGGCATCCACATATTTGAGCGAAATCAATTTCGTCACAAACTCATCGCCCGCCGGACTATCGTCTTCTCCAAAACTAAAAGGCGTAGGGGCCGAGCTACACTCTCTTAAGGGCAAAATCTTGGTCACCGAACCGGACTCAGAAGCACAAAGTTTTTTCACAGAAAGTGCCGAAAGAAACGCTTCATAGGCTTGATCCACCGTGACGGGGGAAGGAGAAATGATCGTGACCTTTCCTCGAACGCCGTCCCCAATGACAAAATTCTTTCCGGTAATCTCACTAATGGACTTGATCACGTCCTGGATATCCACTTCATGAAAATCCAAGCTGATCATGGGTTCATCCTGAGCCCACAGCGGGGCACTCAAGAAAAGGGCCAATATTAAGCTAACGACTCGAAACTCCTTCATTTCTCTCTATAGTAAAGCAAAGGTGGTGCCGAAACCGACTTTTTTTAACCATTTAATATTATAAAAGATTTTGAGGGTTCGTACGGAAGAAGCTCCGCCGAAAACCGGCTCATGTGACATAAATCGACCAGATCTAGGCTTGAGCCGAACGAATGGCTTCCGCCATGCGCACCACGCGAACCGTCTCTTGAACATCATGAACGCGAAGGATGGATGCCCCTTGATATGCAGAAATGGCCGCCACAGCCAAGCTCCCCTCCAAGCGCTCCTCAACATCCACGTCGAGCGTTTTGCCAATGAACGACTTTCGTGAGGCACCAATCAAGATGGGATGACCCAATTCCAAAAATTCTGGAAGGCGCTGAAGGATTTGAAGATTGTGCTTCACGCTTTTCCCAAATCCAATTCCGGGATCCAAAATAACGTTGTCCTTCAATCCGGTTTCTTTCAGGCGCTCTTTGAAAAACGTGATTAAATCGGAAACCACATCTTCGTAGACATACTCACTTTGCATGGACCGAGGCACACCGAACATATGCATGATGCACACGGGGACTTGATTTTCTTTCACCACACGCACCATTTCCGGATCCCTCAATCCTTGAACGTCGTTGACCATTTGAATCAGGCCTTCTTTTATGGCCGCCTCTACCAAAGAGGCTTTGCAAGAATCCAATGAAATGGGAAGGGGATACTCTTCCTCTTTCAATTTGCGCAACACAGACCAAAGCCGTTTCTTTTCTTCTTCTTCGGAAACGCCTTCGGATCCCGGTCGTGTGCTTTCGGCTCCAATGTCCAGAAGGTCGGCTCCCTCTTTTTGAATCTTCCAGGCTTGAGCCAACGCTCGTTCGGGGTCGATATATTTTCCTCCATCCGAAAAGGAATCCGGAGTCACATTCAAAATGCCCATGATTCGAACGGAGTCCGATGAATCTGGGCTTTTTGATCCTTTCAAAATGGGAATTTGCTGAGCCATGATTGGCTCCCTATTCGCTCCATGGGTCCCTGTCAATGAACGAAACGAAGCCTGGCGTTATTTCCGACTCTCGATAGAATCATTTCTGCGTGAACGAAAACATTTCCAGACTGATTCTCCTTGTCGAAGACGACGAGGCCAATCGAATGACGGTGAGAGCCATTCTTGAAAAAGCTGGCTACAGAGTTTTGGAAGCCAAAGACGGTCGAGAAGGCTTGGATGTTTTTCGCCAAGAAGAAGTAGACCTCATCCTCACGGATCTAAAGATGCCGGACATGGACGGGATCGAACTCCTCAAAGCTGCCCGGCTCGTGAAGTCGGATGTGGATGTAATCTTAATGACGGCGCATGGAACGGTCGAAACGGCCGTCGAAGCCATGAAAGAAGGGGCTTACGACTTCATCGCCAAACCTTTTAAACGAGCGACATTGCTTCGCATCGTCGAAAAAGTTTTGGAAAAAAGAACCCTTTTGGCAGAAAACCTGCGCCTTCGCCAAGAGTTGGGAAAATACCAAACCAATCATCAAATCATTGGCCAAAGTTTCGGACATCGAAAGCTCCTGGATCTCATTGAACAGGTGGCCCCCAGCTCAGCCACCGTTTTAATTGAAGGCGAAAGCGGAACCGGAAAAGAACTTGTGGCCGAAGCGATTCATAATCAAAGCCCACGCGCTCGAAAAAAGTTTATCAAAGTCAGTTGTGCCGCCATTCCCGAAACCCTATTGGAAGCTGAACTCTTCGGATACGAGAAAGGGGCTTTCACGGGAGCTTTGGCCCGCAAGGAAGGCCGCTTCGAGCTGGCTCACGAGGGAACTCTTTTTCTCGACGAAGTCAGTGAAATCTCTCCGGCCATCCAAGTCAAACTCTTGCGCGTACTCCAGGAAGGTGAATTCGAACGATTGGGCGGAACGAAAACCCTTCATTGTGATGTACGCATTCTGGCCGCTTCGAATCAAAATTTGGAAACCGCCGTTCAAGAAAAGCGTTTTCGAGAGGACTTGTTTTACCGACTGAACGTCATCCGCGTTGACATTCCTCCTTTACGATCGCGACAAGAAGACATTCCTCTCTTGGCCAATCATTTTCTCCGCATGTATGCGGCCAAAAACGATAAGACGATTGCAAATCTCGAAGAGACTGCGATTGAGAAACTGTTGCGCTACCCGTGGCCCGGAAACATCCGAGAGCTGGAAAATGTGATCGAACGCGCCACGGTTCTTTGCAAAGGAAATCAGCTTACCCTCTCCGATTTGCCGGAAGGTTTGAGTGACGTCCCTCAAGCACAAAACGATGAGATTCCCATTCCGATTGGGATGCCACTCTCTGAAGTAGAGGCCATTTTGATACGAGAAACCCTCAAACGAACAGAGGGGGATAAGAATTTGACGGCCAAGATGTTGGGCGTTGCCCCCCGCACCATTTACCGGAAGATCTAACCCTACCAAAAGTGAACGTTTCACTTTTGGTAGTCCCTGGGATTGTCATTTTGTCAAAAGGGTTCGATTATGTTTGCCATTTTGTCAAAAACCACGCGCGCAAAGTCATGTGCCCTATATTGCCCTATATTTTTATTCTTATTTTTTAAATATTTAGCGCTATACTTAATATTTTTAGGATCCGCTTCATGGCATGATGATTGCCCCGGAGGATGTTCGTGCGCTGGACCATACTTATTGAAAAATACCGATCCATTACCAATTATGTCGGCACGGCGATTGTCGCTTGGATCTTGGCCGCCATTGTGGGGCAAGTCATCAATTTGGCCCTGCCCACCCCCTCTTCTTCTCAAGCAGCCGTTGCAACCAAGCGGCCAGACTCCTTTCTCACGTCTCGTTCTCGCAAACGTTCTCTGGACTATTACAAGGTCATTTGCGAACGAAACATCTTTGATTCTCAGAAACGGGCTTCCTGTGAAGAAACTCCGGTCGAGGTGGATTGCGAAGTGGATCCCCTTCATCCAAGTTGTGCCCCCAATGAACCTGCGAGCAATACACCCGTCAAAAGTGACATCGCCGCGACGCTTTTGGGAACGGCGGTCATGTACCCTCCCTCAAAGTCCTTTGCCACCATCTCTCCCAAAGGAAAAAGCGATTCCGAGACATATCGGATTGGCGATCGAATTCTGGATGAAGCTCGCATTTATAAGATTGAGCGAAATCGCGTGTTTTTTAAACGCAATGGACGAAATGAATACCTGGAGGTCGACAACCTTCCTCAAATTTACACGAAAAACGCCTCCAACAACCTTTCCAACGATGGAATCAAACGAGACGGAGACAAAACCATCGTTTCTCGGGCGAAAGTGGATTCGACGCTTTCGGATTTAAACAAAGTCATTCAACAGGCCCGAATGGTCCCCAATTTTAAAAATGGACAAGTTCAGGGCTTTAAGATTTTTGCCATCCGCCCCCGGAGCATCTTCAAACAATTGGGTTTGCGAAACGGGGACATCATTCATCGAATCAATGGGGCAGAAATCAATAGCGTTGAGAAAGCAATTCCAATGCTTCAATTGGCCCGCTCTGCTGATGAAATTCAACTGGACATCACCCGACGTGGAAAAAAACAAACCATGACGATTGAGATTCAATAGGCTCGGAGACTACTGATGAAAACGACAAAACATATTCAATTCCTCCTGATCGCAACATTGGCGTTCTTTCCTTTTCAAGTCTTTGCGGAAGCACAGGCCACAACTCCGGAAGAAGTGATGAAAAAGGTGCGAGACCTTGCCGAAGAACAACAAGCGGCAAAAGCCAACGTCTCTGAAGAAAACCAACAGGAAACGGACGACCCCGAAGCCCAACGTCCAAACATTCCTCCAGCTCCTGAAACGGAAAAGCGAGATCCTGCCGAGTTGTTAAAAGCGGCGCGAAGAGCCTCAAGAAAGGCTCGCATGAGCAAGTTGAGCGAAGTGGGGCGTAAAACAACCGAAAAAAAGGCGACTGAGAAGGCAAAAAAATCGAAAAAAAGTTCTGTCTCCAAGAGAGGGGAGAAGGTCAATCTGGATTATGTGAATGCGGAAATTGGTGAAATCGCCAAGTCCATTGCAGAATTGACGGGAAAAAATTTCATCATTGACGATAAGGTCCGTGGAAAAATCACAATCATTTCTCCCAACCCTGTTTCGGTACACGAGGCGTATCAAGCTTTTGTTTCGGCGTTGGAAGTTAAAAATTACACCGTCGTCCAAGCCGGAAAGATGCTCAAAATCATTCCGCTGCGGGAAATGAAAAAGAGCCCGGTTCCGACAGACGTACGCTGGGCTGCCGGTGGAGACGATGCATTTGTCACACGATTGATCCAAATGAAATTTATTTCCGCTTCGGAAATCATGAAATCATTGAAGAATCTCATCTCCAAAAACGGAGACATGATTTCGTATGAGCCCACCAATACGCTGATCATCACGGAGTCCGTGGGAAATATTCGACGGATCATGAAAATTGTAAACCGATTGGACCAAGAAGGTTTTCAATCCAATCTGGAAGTCATTCGTCTCAAATATGCTCCGGCCTCCGACACCGCCGAAAAGCTCAAACGAATTTTTGATTTGAAAGACAGCGGAATCAGCACACCTGCTGGTCGCAAGACGTCAAAAACCGTACGCAAGGCAACAGCTCCAACATCCGTTGAGTCTGGAGGCGATTCTCAATTCATCTCCAAAATCATGCCTGATGAGCGAACCAACTCCATCATTGTGTTGGCCAATCAAGAGGGACTCAAACGAATTCAAGAAGTCATCGAAAAAATTGACAGCAGCATTGAAGACGCCGCCAATCAGGGACGAATTCACGTTCATTATTTGCAATATGCAGATGCCGTTGAACTTGCGGGAACGCTAACGGGCATTGCCAGTCAAGTCGGTTCGCGATCTTCTTCCTCTTCTTCTCGCAGAGGCACAGACATGTTTCCACGAGCAGGATCCTCCAATGCTTCGAGAAATCGCCCCGCCCCTCCGACCAATAGCCAAGGTACAACCTCCGGCTCTTTGTTGGGTGGCGAAATCAACATCACGGCCGATGCCCCGACAAATTCATTGGTCATTACGGCTTCCTCTTCAGACTATAAATCCCTGCTTCCGGTCATTAACCGATTGGACGTGAGAAGATCTCAAGCGTTTATCGAAGCCATGATTGTGGAAGTCGACATCGATAAGGCCTTTGATGTTGGTGTGGCCAATCACGCAGGGGCTCAGTTCGGATCGAACGATAACACCACACTTTTTGGGGCTACGGGATTTGGCTCGGATAGCTCTCTCTTTCTCCCCACAGATGTTTCGGCTTTGGGCGGTTTCACCTTCGGCCTGCAAGGGCGAACCGTGGACATCCCCGTTGCCGGGGGAGAAACTCTCACGATTCCATTATATGGATCTCTCTTTCGAGCTCTCCAAACCAACGGAACCATCAATCTTCTTTCCACCCCAAATATTCTGACGGCAGACAATACCGAAGCGGAGATCATCGTCGGAAATGTGGTCCCGTTTGTGACGGCCTCGGGAAGAGACATCAACAACCAACCCATCAATCAAATCCAGCGGGAAAACGTGGCCATCACCCTTCGTGTCACTCCCAAAATCAACGATTCCAATGACATTTCGATGGATATCTTTCAGGAAATCCAGGACATCGTACCGGGTGCGAATATCGAGACCTATGGTCCCACGACATCTACTCGCTCAGCCAAGACGTCTGTCATTGTGAGAGATGGACAAACCATCACCTTAGGGGGACTCATCAGTGATCGCGAAACCGACTCCGTGAGTAAAGTTCCCATTTTGGGAGACATTCCGATTCTTGGATGGCTCTTTAAAAGCAAGAACAAAACCCGAGGAAAAACCAGTTTGGTCATTTTCATGACCCCAACGATCATTCGAGAACCCGAAGATCTTGAGGCCATTACCATTCGAAAGAATGAAGAGCGAAAGGCTTTCTTGGAACAGAACAAGATGAAGGATCATCCGGGAATTTCGAAATACAATATGGACAAAAGCCTTCGGACCCCGCCTAAGAAGGACCTCCACGAGAAACCCATTCCCGCGGACAGCCCCACGGGATCCTTCTTACTCACCCCGCCTTCGAGAGCCATTCCGGAGGAGTCCATTGAGATCCACGAAGCGGAGATCCCTGTCGAAGAAACACAGGAAATGGTCGCAGAAGATGTCGAGGAAACGACCGAAGGAAACACAGGGGAAATGACGGGAGAAGAGGTCCAAGCCGAAGAGCAGGACCCTTCTGAAATCCCCCCAACTCTTTCGGAAGATTCCAACGATGAGGGGGAGGAATTATAGATGAAGTTCCCTTGGCAAAAAGATCCCAAGACCGTCATCATTGAAAATGACGAAGTCACGCAAATTGCCGAGCCCACAAAAGTGGACGAAATTCCGGCCGAGCCTGAGATTCCGAGCGACATTTCCTTGGATGACACGACGTTGCCTCAGGGACTTAATCTTGGTGAGATCCTGCTTCGCTCCACAAAACTCACGCGGGAGCAATTGAATGAAGCTTTAACCGCCCAAAAGGAAAAGGGAAACTCAGAATTGCTTGGAGACATCCTGATCAAAAAGAAATGGATCACAGAAGAACATCTTCTCCATGCCTTGAGTTTGCAATCTGGCATCGAAATTCAAAAAGACCTTATCAAGGAAGATGTCGACGCTGAATTGATCAAAAAAGTTCCCATCAATTTTGCAAAAAAATATGGCATCGTTCCCCTCAAGAAAAAGGGCCTTAACATCATTGTGGCCATTTCTGACACGACAGATCTTTCTTCCATGGATGACCTTCGCATCCTATTGAAATGTGATGTTCGGCCTGTCCTTGGGAAAAAATCTGAGATCGTTCAAATGATCAACCGCGTCTATGACCGGGCCACACGCGAAGAAGATGATCTCATGGAGGACTTGGAGGGAGAGGGACTGACCAACATGGAGCTTCCGGAGACGCAGGATCTTTTGGATAGCGAAGATGAAGCTCCCATCATTCGACTGGTCAATACGCTGTTATTTCGAGCGGTCAAAGAACGAGCCAGTGATATTCACATTGAGCCTTTTGAGCGTGAACTTTCGGTTCGCTTTCGGATCGACGGCGTCATGTATGAAATCATGAAGCCCCCGAAACGAACGCAGGCGTCCATCAGTTCTCGAATTAAAATCATGTCTGACTTGGACATTGCCGAAAAACGAATTCCTCAAGACGGTCGAATCAAGATCAAAATTGCGGGTCGAGACGTTGACATTCGTGTTTCTGTCTTGCCCACCTCTTTTGGGGAACGAATTGTTCTTCGTCTCTTGGACACTTCTTCCGTCATCTTGGATTTGGAGGATCTTGGGTTCAATCAAAGACAATTGAGCGTCCTCAATAAAATCATTCATAAAAGTCACGGGATTTTCTTGGTCACGGGACCCACCGGTTCAGGTAAAACGACCACACTTTATGCGGCGCTTTCCAGAATCAATTCGCGGGATCGAAACATCATTACAGTCGAGGATCCCGTCGAAATTCAGCTTTCGGGGATTGGGCAGATTCAAGTCAATCCGAAGGTAGACTTAACGTTTGCGAGTGGTCTACGTTCCATCCTGCGTCAGGACCCTGACGTCATCATGGTCGGAGAAATTCGAGACTTGGAAACGGCAGAGATTGCCATTCAGGCCTCCCTCACCGGTCACTTTGTCTTCTCCACACTTCATACCAACGATGCCATCAGTTCGGTCACTCGTCTGGTGGATATGGGTGTGGAGCCGTTCATGGTGTCGTCCTCTTTGGTGGCAACCATGGCTCAACGACTCATTCGTGTCGTATGCCCTGATTGCCGTGAACCGTATGAGCCCACGGATCAAGAACTCGAGGAATTACATATTTCCAGAGAACAAGCCAAACAGGGAAACGTTTATCGTGCAACGGGATGTCCCCAATGCTGGAACACGGGATATCGAGGCAGATCCGGAATCTATGAAGTTCTTCCCATTGACGAAGAACTGCGCACGATGATCATTAAAAGTGCGGCAGCCAGTGAGCTGAAAGCTTTGGCTCTTTCCAAGGGGATGCTCACTTTGCGAGAAGACGGCGCCACAAAAGTATTGAATGGGACCACGACCTTTGAAGAAGTCCTGCGGGTCACTCAAGAAGAAATGAAGGTTGAATAGCCATGCCGGTTTATGAATACAAAGCCGTCAATTCGGCAGGGAAAAACATCAAAGGTGTGATTGACGCTCCCAACCCATCTGAAGCGAGAGGACGATTGCGAAAAGATGGTGTTTTCCTTACAGAAATTGCGGAGTCTCAAGCGGAAAGCGGGGAAACGGCTCCGGGAAATATTCGTTTTTCGCGCGGGGTTTCCACACAGGACATTTCCATCATGACGCGACAACTCGCGACTCTCGTAGGTTCTGGAATTCCCATTGCCGAATCTCTCAAAGCTCTGGTGGATCAAGTTGAAAACTTGCGACTCAAAGGGGCTTTGTCCGATGTTCGAGAGCGTGTCACAGAAGGTATGAATCTGGCCGATGCCATGAGCAAACATCCGAAAGTTTTTTCTCCTTTGTTTGTAAACATGATTCGTGCCGGTGAAGTTTCGGGTGCCTTGGAAATTGTTTTGAATCGCTTAGCCGATTACACAGAGAACCAAAGTCGCCTTAAAGGAAAGATCGGTTCTACGATGGCGTACCCGGCCATTATGTTGGTCATCGGGGCGGCAGCTTTGGTCATTATTTTCACCTTTGTCATTCCCAAACTCGTAAAGCTCTATGAAGATTTGGGTCAAGCCCTCCCCCTGCCCACACAAATTCTCATTGGCATCAGCCGTTTCATTACGGGCTATTGGTGGCTTTTGATTTTTCTCGTCGTGATCTCCATCTTTGGATTTCGGGCCTTTATTAAAAGCAAAAAAGGCCGAAAAGTCTGGCATCGATTCCTTTTGAAGATGCCCATTTTTGGTTCTCTATTTCAAATGGTCGCGGTAAGTCGATTCGCCAACACACTTTCGACTCTGCTGGCCAGTGGTGTTCCCATTTTGTTGGCGATGGACATTGTCAAAAATGTCGTCAACAACGTCATTCTTTCCGAAGTCATTGAAAATGTACGTACGAATGTTTCGGAAGGTGACAGCATTGCAGAACCTCTTCGCCGTTCAGGCGAATTTCCCCCATTGATCACACACATGATCGCCATTGGAGAAAAGACCGGTGAGGTCGAGGCCATGCTTTCAAAAGCTTCGGAGACCTATGACAATCAAATTGATGCCAAGGTCTCCACGCTGACCTCGTTAATCGAACCCATCATGATCGTGATCATGGCTGTGGTTGTTGGCTTTATCGTGTTCAGTGTCATGTTACCCATTTTCCAAATGAACCAAGGAATCACGTAGGAGGAAAAAATGCGCAAGATTCGTCGAAATATGTTTAACGAAATGATCCGTCGAAGCTCCGGCTTCACACTGGTCGAGCTCATTGCCGTCATGATCATCATGGGCCTGTTAGGTGGAGTTGTGACCATCGGGATCAATGCTCAAGTTCAAAAAGCCAAGAAGAGAACCGCCATGACACAAATTTCACAATTTGGTCAGGCGATTTCGACATTCCACTTAGATTGTGGATTCTACCCGCTTTCTTTGATGAGTCTCATCAATGCCCCGAGTTCGGGACGTCGATGCAAGGGCTACACAGAGGGTGGATACTTGAACAAACAAGAGATCCCAACCGATCCTTGGAACAATAATTACAATTATGCGGCTCCCGGACTACATAATCCGAGTTCCTATGACCTCTGGTCCAATGGCCCTGACGGAGAAGAAGGCACCTCTGACGACATCGTCAGTTGGGCTTCGGAGGCTGAGGAAGAATAAACTTCATGTGTCGACGCTCCAAAGGCTTCACCCTCATCGAGTTGATGTTTGTGCTGGTCCTCTTGGGAATTTTGTTCCGGTTTACCGTTCCCAAGGCTTCCAACTTGCTTCGCATTAACTTACGAAGTGCTGCGACGGAAGTCAGTGGATACTTGCGAGGGGCTTATGAGCAATCGATCATGCGACACGACCGGATCCGCGTTCGATTTGACTTGCAAAGCGGCCGATACTGGGCGGAAACCCATCGCCCCATGGAAACCATTCCTCTGCTCACCGCCGATACCGACCTTCCAAAAGCATTTCAAGCCTTGAAGAAACGCGCGGAGAAAGAGGAACCCACGGAAGAGGAGCGATTGGAAAAACGTGCGGCTCAATATGAGCGCGTTCGAGAAGGAGCCTTGAAGACAGCCAAGCTCCCCGACAATATTCGCTTCCGAGGTGTTTACGTTTCGGGAACGGAGAAAACGATTACGGAAGGGGCTCCCTGGGTCGAATTCTCCCCTGGAGGATTTACACCCAAGGCCGTGATCTATGTCACCAACGACATGGAAGAGCAGTACAGCATCATACTCAAATCCATGAATGGACGACCGAAGGTGGAAAAGGGAGAAGTGAGGCCCGATGATGTTTAAGCCTTCCCACATAAATCGCGTCGCGATTTCTTTTGTTTTTTTCAGGGGACACGCAACAAGTGCATGTCCCCCCAAAAACAAAAGTGGGTTTTCGTTTATCGAAGTTATTGCGGCCTTAGTCATTCTTTCGATTTCTCTGGTGGTTCTCTTGGATAGCCAAGGACGCTCCATGGATTTGGTGGGTAAGGCAAGATCTCTGGAAACCGCTGTGGGATTGGCTTCAACAAAAATCACGGAGCTTTCCCAGGAAGCAGAGAACCGAGGGGTCGAAAGTTTACGGGAAGATGAGCGTGGGGATTTCGATCAAGAAAAATATCCCACATATCGTTGGCATTATTGGATTCGACCAGTGCCGGAACCCGATTTTAAATCTCTCTTTTCCACGGCGACCGGAATCGCAGGCGAGGAAAACGAAACCGAAAACACGAATGCAGAACTTTTTGCCGGACCTCTTCAAAAAGTCCAAGAGGCTTGGGGAGATTCCATCAAAGAGTTACATGTTGAAGTTTCTTGGGGAAATGAACAAAAACCAAAAACGTATGAATTGGTGACTCACCTTTTGGTTCCCAGCGCCATGAATCAAATTTCTCAACTGGTAAACTCGTTTTCCTCTTTGGGAGGGGGAAGCTCACAATGAAATCGAGGGGCTTCACAATCTTAGAGCTTCTCTTGGCGACGCTCGTTCTCTCCATCATTGGGACACTCACTTGGGGAGCCCTGTCGGCGACTTTTCGCACACAAAAAACCGTAAATGAGCGAACGGAAATTCAAGAAATGGGTACATCCATCATGATGAAACTTCGAGAAGACATTTCTCAGGCGTTTCATGTACGCGCAGCCAAAATGCTCACGTTTTTCCGAGGAGAAGACAACTTCGACCAAGATCGCATTTCATTGACCTCACTCTCTCACACCCCCTCGGGACCGGACGTCCGAGAATCTGACCAGTGTGAGATCATTTATAAAACGGAAAGCAATCCGGACGTTCAGGGGCTTTACTCTTTATTGCGTCGTGAGAATCCCGTTTTGGATGGAGAAATCGATGACGAGGAAGATTTCCTTACGATTTCCGACCGGGTGGTCCGTTTCAATCTTGAATATAAAAAAGATCGAGATTTTCGAAACGATTGGGACATTCGTGAAAGCGAACATTCCAACCAACTTCCTGAAGCCGTAAAAGTTACGCTCGTACTTCGAGATCATCGAGAACGAGACGAAGTCTTCGAAGCCCTCATTGATTTACCCATGGGAGAGACTCTTAGCCTGGAAAGCAGTGGAAACACGAACGCTTCCACCCCTCCCTCGTCTGGGTCCTCCTCAAACACAGGCCAAAGAAGATCCTCTCAGGGGGGACGAACCCAACCTCTTGGCAGAGGAGCCAACAACTGATGCGGACCTGGAAGAAAAAGCTTCAACAAGGCTCCATCGCCATGGTGATGGTCTTGGTCACGTTAGCTCTTGTCACTTCTGTGGTGTTAGAGGTCATGTCCTTTTCACAAGTTTCTGCCACGGTGGTTTCCAACCATCGAGATGCTGAAAAAGCCTATCAATTGGCCAGAGCCGCTGTGAGATGGTCGTTCTTTCGTCTCCAACTCGATTCTTCCTTGGACCGAATTCCAGCCATCCCCGGCACCAACTATGGCGGAAAGAAAGACGACTTGTCGGAGTTCCAATGGGCCGTCTCCATTCCCTACCCCTTTAACTTTGGCGTTCCCACTGAGGAAGAGGCCGTTTCCGAAACGTTCGCGCCCGAAGGCATCGACATTGGAGGTACCTTTACCTCCACGTTGTATGATGAGTCGGCCAAAATCAACATCAATGATGTCCTTTCAGCTGGAATTGCTGGAAGAAAGCAATGGTCAGCGGCCACAGAGATTTTTGAAAACCTCCTGGTCTCCTTGCGTTTCCAGCCCTATTTCAAAAACAAAGACCACCGAGAACTTTTATGGGCCATTGATGATTGGACGGACAGTGACAGTCAGGTCAACCATTTGGGGGGTGGCATTGAAGACATCGAATATCAGGATGAAAACAATTCAAATATTGGTGTAAAAAACGGCCCCTTTTATTCGGTGGAAGAACTTCGCCTGCTCAAACCCATGAAGGAGGAGTTGTTCCAAGAACTCAAACCGTTCATCACCGTTTACCCTTTCAATGCACAGCTCCCGAGAATGTCCACGATGCTTCCCACCCCCCTGGGGAAAATCAATGTCAACACGGCTCCTCTGGAATTGATTGCGGCACTCTTTTCGCGTGCGGTCATGCCTGAAGAACAAAGTCGCCTGCAATGTGCACAAACTGTTGCGCAATACCGACAGAACATCGCTTTTCGGTCGAAGAATGAGTTCATTCGCGTGGTTCAAGAAAGCTGCAATGTGGGAGGCTCTCAAGCCAGTGCATTTTCTTCTGGGGTTAAGGGGATTCTTTCCGTTCGATCGGATTTGTTTTCGATAGAGGCTATTGGCATGGCTGGAAAAATGGAAAAAACCATCCATGCCGTAGTGTCTCGCCAGCGGGCCAATAAGCCCCAAATATTTTTCTGGAAGGTGATTTGATGCCACAAAGATTATTAGGGTTAGACATCGGTTCGTATTCTGTGAAGGGAGCGTTATATGACGTGACCTTCCGCACGCATGAACTCACCGATTTGTTTGAATCCACGCCTCTTCGCTTGGAAGAAGTGGATGACCAAGACCGAAGTGTGATCATTACGGAAGCCATTACCCGCTTAATTGAGGAGCATCACATTCAAGCCGCAGGAGTGGTGACCGCCCTTCCCGGAACATCGGTTTCGACACGCATTCTTTCCCTTCCGCTTCAGGAGCGTCAGGTCGAAAAAGTATTGCCCTTTGAATTGGAATCGGTTCTTCCTTTCGCTCTCAACGACATCGTGGTGGACCATCACGCCATCCTCCCCGAAAAAACCCGAACTGTCTGCCTCGCTGCGGCCATTCAAAAATCATCCATCGCGGAGCATCTCGCCCTTCTCCGATCGGCCGAACTGGAACCTGCATTCGTCGGCCTGGATTCACTCTTCCTATACAATCTGAATCAACTGGAAAATGTGGATGATGAGAAAGCCACGGCTTTTGTAGATGTCGGGCATGAAAAGACATCCATTTGCATCATCGCCGAAGGAAAACCTCGATATGTCCGAACACTTTTTTCTGCGGGATCCGTTTTCACAGAGGTCTTACGGGAAAAACTCGACCTTACTTGGGAACAAGCGGTTGAGGTTAAACACACCCACTCCATCCTTGAGTTACCGGATCAACCCTTGCGAAGCTCAGATTTACAGAAAGTTTCGACGGCGCTGAGGACTTGCGTAGATCCTCTGATCAAAGACATTCTGCAAACATTCCATGCGTATCGTGGGCAATACACCAATTTTTCGATGAACGCCCCTCAAGTAGAAAAAATCATTCTATCCGGGGGCGGATCCCTCATTCGAAATTTTGCCGAACATCTCTCTCACCTCACCAAGTTGCCGGTTCAGCGAGTCCATATTTTCCCAGAGGGACACGAAGCCTCGGTCAAACTGGGAAAACGCGAACCTGTTTTTGCCCAAGCAGTGGCCTTGGGATTGCGCGCGGCATCGCGAGGGCCAAACGCCAATCGGATTGCCTCTCTGAACTTTCGAAAAGGCGAATTCGCTTTTGCGCGCGATTTGAGCGACATCAAAAACAAGGCCTTCTTCTTTGGCTCATGGGTTTTGGCGATTTTCATCGCGGCCCTCCTTCATGTGGGGTTTTCGTATCACAACCTCTCCCAAGAGCATGCTCAAGTCGATCAAAAGGCCATCAAAGCCTTTAAGGAGATTGTTCCCGATTTTAAACCAGCCCCTCGAAAGGCTTCAGAAGCTCTTCGTCTATTGAACGCGAAAATTGCAGAGTTTCGACGAAAACAAGAAATTCTCACTTCGGGCCTGAAAGACACAACCGCCCTAGGCATTCTCCGGGAGATTTCGAAACAAATTCCAGACTCCGTAGCGTTGGACACCCAAGAGCTTTCCATTGAGCGAAATAAAGTCACACTTCGTGCGCACGCAGATTCTTTTGCGGCCGTGGACACCATCATTTCGGCTCTCAAAAAATATCCTTCATTCCAATCCATCACAAAAGGAGACATTCGTGAGGCCCCCGGGGGCAAGAAGTCCTTTCAGTTGGTGATCACGATCGGAGATGAAGACAACGAACAACCCAGGAGACGACGATGAAGATTTCAATGCAAAGCTGGAAAGAAGTCGTAGGACAATTGCATGTTCTTCGAACCTACTACGCCCGCCTTTCAGAGCGAGAGCGAATCATTGTGTTGGCATCAGTCGGAGCTGCCATCATCTTTGTCATGGCATTGATTTATTCGACCTTGCTGGCCACAACATCCCGCATGGAACGAAGAATTGAAAAGTCACGCGAGTACCTCACCCAGATTCACAAACTTCGGAAAGAATACCAAAAAACGGAAACGCAAATTCAACAGTTCGATCAAATGATTCAGCGAACCTCCTCCGGATTTCAACTGGGTACTCACTTGGAACGACTGGCTCAAAGAAATGGCGTCAGCATCGACTCTCTCAAAGATCAGCCGGCCCCCAAGAACGAACTCTACAATGAAACACAAGTTTCAGTTTCTGTTCGGCAAGTTACACTTCGAACACTGATTGACCTCCTCCACGAGATTGAAAATTCACGTGAGTTATTGCGCATCACCTCCATACAAGTGAAGCCCAATTTTCAAGATCCCACGCAACTCAACGCAAAGTTTACGGTATCCACTTTTAGCCCGGTAAAAAGCTGATGAAATTCTTACCTTCCAAAAAAACGTTTCGAGCCTTTTCCAAGTATTTTCTCTTTGGATCCGCGGTGTTTGCCGTGGGCTTGGTCTGGAATTTTCCTTTGGAGAAAATCAGCCAGACGTTCACCCAACGTCTCGCAAAACAGACTGGATATGAATTCACTATGGACACACTGGATCCGGCGCTTCCCATTGGTTTCAAGGCCACCGACTTTCAAGTGGAGGGTCTCCAAAAAGACCCGTTGGTTTTTTCCAATATGCGTCTGACGGTCTCTCCCCTTTCTCTTCTGACCTATCCCTTCAAAAAAAGTCTAAACGTGTCGTATGTGGCCGAAAAAAATAAGACCGAATGGACCGGGTCCATTGCGATGGGTCCGGAGCTTTTGGCGGGTGACATCAGCACAGAAGATTGGCGATTGAATGAGGAGTTCCCATTGGACAAAGCCAACCCGATGTTGGCGGGAATGTTCTTGAAGGCTAAGGCGCAAATTGCCGCAAATTCCGCATTGGAGGGAGAAACAAAAGCCATTCAAAAAGGCGATCTTTCCAAGGCCAACGGGGACTTTCATGTCATTGCCACAAAAACGATTCTGGATGTTCCGATGCTGAAAAAAGATTTTCGCATGACCACAAAACAAATTCGCTTTGACAAAGTGGAAGCCAAAGGGACACTAAAAGAGGGTAAACTTACAATTGAATCCATTTCATTGATGGGTCCGGACATCACAGGTACCGCCAATGGGAAAATCACTTTGTCGCCTTACTTTCCACGGAGCCGCCTTGAACTCGAAGCCAAATTAAAACTTTCCGAAAAAGCAGCAGACATCCGCTCCTTGATCGATAGTTTTGGAAGTGCCTTAAACCTGCGTGTCAGCGACGACGGCACCATGGCCTTTAAAGTCACGGGGCCCGTAACACCCGTCGATCGATGGCGCGTTAGAGGATATTAGAAGGTTGTTTTAAAAACTCGTCGATTCCTTCAAAGAGGGTTTTGCGTTCTTTCTCTGAAGTAAAGGGATTTAACAGAACCGCACGTAACCATCTTCGATCACGATACAGAGGAAGAGATAAATAAATTTGTTTTTCCTGCAAAAGGAATTCTTGCAGACGACGATTGGCCTCATCCAATTGGACTTCGGAGAATTCATCCGACGCAAAACGAAACAAGAGAATATTGATTTCTGGTTCGGTGGCCAATTCCAATTGAGGACGAGATTGAATCTCTTTGAGATATTCTTGTGTCAACTCAAGACTATGGTTCACAAGCTCAGCACACCCTTCAGAGCCAAAATGTTGTAGGGTCAACCATAGTTTCAGGACATCGACATGTCGTGTCCCCTGAACGCTGATCTCTCCGCGATTGACGGCCTCTCCACCATCTTGCATGTACGGCAGCGAAATTCGAAAGAACTTCTCCAACATATTTCCATCTCGAAACAAAACCATGGCTGAAGATTTCGTTACATAGAGCCATTTTTGAGGATTGAACGTGACAGAGTCCGCCATTTCGATGCCGTCCATTTTTTCGCGATGCTGCTCAGAAAACGTGAGGGCCCCTCCGTAGGCGGCATCCACATGAAACCAAATATGGTGGTCTCGAGCGATGTTCCCAATGGCCCTTAAGGGATCGATATTTCCCGTGGAGGTCGTACCCACCATTCCCACAACCGCGAAGGGATGATCTCCCTGAACTTCGGCCCGCTCCACGGCCAATTGCAATTGTCCACAATCCAATTTGCCTTGTTTGTCTACGGGGATGGAAATCACCGAGTTCGTGCCCAATCCCAAGAGCATGGCAGCTTTTTGAATCGATGTGTGAGCCAATTCCGACGCAAAAATGACCGGTCGACGACGCGTTTCATAGAGTCCGTACTTGAACGTGCCGAGATATTTGTTCCGAGCCACGGCCAAAGCTTGAAGGTTGGCTAAGCTTCCTCCGCTGAGCATAACGCCCTTGCTCTGGGAAGGCAGACCCAGAAGACTCCCAATATGGGCGAGAAGACGATCTTCCAATTCCGTAAACACCGGCGATAATTCCCGGCTGAGCATATTGTTATTGAGCAATCCCGCTGAGAAATCCGCCGCGACCGAAATCGCACTCGGAAGCGAATCCATATGTGCCACATAGCCTGGATTCGCCATATTCGCGGACGCGTGAAGCATTTTTTGAAGTTCGGAAAGCAATTCCTCGGAACTTCGGCCTTGCTTCGGAGTTTCGATTTGAAAGCGCATCGAGGGGCCTTCCCGGAAAGGAGAACGTTCGGTCGCTTGCGAGCCAAAATTCAACAAAAGCTCAGAAACCCCCTCAAACAACCGCTCAATTTCCTCACGATTGCTTCCATCCGGGTGCAAAAAAGCGTTCTTGGGCAAGTTCTTCAATGTCATAAAAAAACCCCCCATACTAAGAAGGCCTCCAGGAGGCAAGAAAGAGATGCACAATTTGGCATAACAAGCCAATATTGTTGAATTTTACAGTGCTCCGTCTATGCTAAAGACGTGTTTTCCGAGGATTCATCCAGCCCCGGGGGAGCTCAACCCCGAAACAGTACACGCGTACCTCTTGAAACCCAGGTCAATCTGGAATTCGAGAAGTTCAGTGGGTTCATTTCTGAATATTCTTCGAATATCTCCCAAGGGGGGATCTTCATCCGAACCCAAGAACCCAAAAAAGTGGGGACCATTCTGAGCTTTGAGTTCAAGCTACGAGACAATTTCAAGCTCATTCAAGGCTTGGGAGAAGTGGCCTGGATTCGAACTGAAGATCAAGGCCCCAGCCGACCCGCCGGAATGGGAATACGGTTTCACGAATTGGACGAACGCAGTCGGGAACTTATTACCACCATGGTGGACAATTACATCAAAGGGGGAGGTCAACCCTTCGATTTGGATGAACCCACGACGACACCCAACGATTCTCCTTCTTCGGCTCCCATTCCCCCAAAAAACAATCCTGTTGAAGAATCCACACCTCCACCCCCAGTTACGGACTCGGTTGAAGAAGATTTCCAAGCATTGTTTGCGCAAGACAATGAGGTTCCGGAAAGCAATACGGAGCCCATTCCTTCCGTAACGGAGACACCTCCCATTGTACCGGAGCAACCTCCGTCTATGGAGAAAACCGAAGTTTCGGAAATGTTTGTGGAGATGCCCGATCCAGAGCCCTCTCCTGAACCTCACGATGAAAGTCCTTTGGAAGAAGTGGAATCTCCTGAGGCCTTTTCACTCGCCAATCACCTGGAAGGCGATTCGCCCATCCTAGAAGATGAAGTGACTCCTACGAGAAATAAGAAGAAACCTCTGGTTCTCGGAGGGATTGCTCTGCTGGTTTGTGGTTTGGCCTATCTCATTGCCGGACCTCTTCTGGGTTTATTCGGCTCCGATTCCCCGGAGCGCGTGCCCCAGGTGGCTCAAAAAGCGTCAAAAACGCCCCCCAAAAACCAAGCCACAAAGACTAAAGCACCTTCCAGCGAACCGAAAGAGATCGTTCCGACGGTTGTACCTACCGCCGTTCCGACAACAGCTCCAACAACGGTTCCGACAACTGCACCCACAGTTTCTCCTACAGTTGCCCCAACGGCGACACCTATTCCTACTCCTGTGCCCTCCCCGGTTCCCACGGTGAAACCACAAAAGGCGACTCCAGCGTTACCTGTAGCCCGACCGAGGATCATTGGGTCCGGAACATTGTCGAAAATTGATCACATTACGTGGGAGAAGAAGGGAAATCGAACATTCTTATCCATTTGGGGAAATGCTCCCATCCGAGAAGAGGCCTATCGTCGCATTCGACTTTCCGGAAAAAACCCTCGTGAAGTGATAAAAATTCTTGGCGTTCAGGCTCCTTTTTCCAAAGGAAACTTAACGGTTGGGAATTCGGAATTGAGTCGCATTCGAACCGGGCATCACTCTGGAAATGAGCTACACATCGTTTTGGATCTGGCGGGCTCAAACATCCAGGTATTACGTACCTCTAAAACCAAAAATAAAATCACACTGACTCTGGGCGCAAAATAAATCCATTTCGGGTTGTCTTTCTTAAGGTGTCGAGGGAAGATATTGAGTGATGTCGGCTGAAACCAGACGAATTCTCATCGTGGACGACGAACCCCTCTCAAGCGACCCCATGAAAATCATGCTCGAAAAAGAAGGGTTTCAAGTTGATACTGCCCTGGACGGATTGGAAGCCCAAAAAAAGTTTTCAGAAAACACATACGATCTTGTGGTCACAGATCTTGGCATTCCCTTTCTGGATGGCATTCGACTGATGGAGTGGATTAAAGAAACCCGTTCCGTTCCGGTAATCTTAATGACTGGCTTCGCAGAGTATCTTTCGGAAGAGGCTGCCCATGAAATCGGCGCCGATGGATACTTACTGAAACCCTTTTCGCTCAAACAAGCCCGAAAAATCGTCCAAACGTGTTTTAGTTTTTAAAAGTTGAATGAATCATTCATGACGTGTCCGGCTTCGCCGGGACAATTTTCGCTCGGTATCACCTCGCGAAAATTGGAGGCGACGGCCAGGGTCGAACTGGCGAATGGCGGTTTTGCAGACCGCTCCCTTACCACTTGGGTACGTCGCCTCGCGAACATGCAGTATTAGTCCTTGTGGCTGGAAATGACAAGTCTTGAATGCGAACGAAGCGATTCCTGAGCGATCACTCAACCGTTACGGACTTGGCCAAGTTCCTTGGCTGATCCACGTCGGTACCCCGCTTATCCGCGACATGATAGGCAAGCAGCTGCATCGGAATGGTTTCAACAATGGGGCGAATAATTTCCGGAACCTCTGGCATTTCGATGGTTCGATGCGCCACATTTTTCAAAAGTTCATCGCCTTCTTTCACCAATGCAATGACTTTGGCTCCCCGAGCCGAAACTTCTTCAATATTCGAAAGCATCTTTGAATAGGTCACTCCCCCCGTGGCCAAGGCAACCACAGGCATTTTCTCGTCAATGAGCGCGATTGGGCCGTGTTTAATTTCCCCCCCTGCATATCCTTCAGCGTGAATATAGGAAATTTCTTTGAGTTTGAGAGCCCCTTCCAAGGCAACTGGAAAACTGGGACCTCTTCCCAAGTAGAGAAAGTCTCTGGCATTCATAAATTCTTGCGCAAGCTTTTCAACCTCTTCGTTGGAATCCAACGCGCGCTCGATGGAGGACGGCAATTCAATCAAGGCATGAATTTGAGTCTGAAGGCTCTCATCATTCAAGAAATTTCGCCTCTTGGCGAAATAGAGGGCGAGCATCGCCAGCGCAGCCAGTTGCGTTGTAAAAGCTTTGGTTGATGCCACGCCAATCTCGGGGCCTGCATGCGTGTACAATACATTGGTCGATTTCCGGGCGATGGAACTTTCAATGACATTGCAAATGGACAAATCTTGGGCGCCAAGACGCTTGGCTTCTTCCAATGCCGCCAACGTATCGGCGGTCTCTCCAGATTGCGAAATGGTGATCAACAATGTGTGATCATTCACAATGGGTTTCCGATAACGAAATTCGGAAGCCAAATCGACCTCTACCGGTAATCCGGAAAAATCTTCAAACCAATGTTTCCCGACCAAGGCGGCATGATAAGACGTTCCACAAGCGACGATCATGACGCGTTGGATCTGCTCAATTTGTTCCTGTGAGTACGAAATCTCATCCAAAACAATTTCGTTTCTGCTTTCAATCACTCGACTCCGAAGCGTGTCGGTTAAAGCACGAGGTTGCTCAAAGATTTCTTTGAGCATGAAATGCTTATAGCCCTCTTTTTCCGCCATCACACGAGACCAAGTAATCTTCCGAGGTTGTCGGACTCTCTCATTCCCCTCGAAATCAGTCACTTTCCAAGAATCTCGCGTCACAATGGCCATCTCACCATCATCCAACACCACCACATTTCGGGTATGTTTGAGGAGGGCTGGAATATCCGATGCGATAAAATTCTCTCCTTCTCCAATGCCCAAAATCAAGGGACTGGCATTTTTGGCCGCTACAATTTTGTCCGGCTCAGATGCAGAGAAGACCACCACCGCAAACGTTCCTTGGACTTTTCTCAATGCATTTCGAACGGCCTCCTCCAATGAATCGTGATCTTTTAAAAAATCCTCAACCAAGAAAGGAACAATTTCCGTGTCGGTTTCGGAGGTAAATTCAAACCCCTTCTTCAATAATTGTTCTCGCAATTCCATATGATTTTCGATGATGCCGTTGTGAACCACGACAACGTTTTCCGAACGATGTGGATGCGCGTTTTCATCCGAAGGTTTTCCATGGGTGGCCCATCGCGTATGCCCAATGCCAATGGAACCGCTGACTGGACATTCGTCCAAACGACTTTTTAGAACTTCCAATTTCCCTTTGGCCCGAACGACTTCGATATGGGCACGGTCATAAACAGCGACCCCTGCAGAGTCATATCCTCGGTATTCCAGTTTTTGGAGGCCTTCGACCAAAATATCGGAGGCCGATTGAGCTCCAACATATCCCATGATTCCACACATTTTTTTACTCTCCGCTCTCTCCGATCACCGTGTTGGAACCGATCTCGGTCCCTTCCCCAACTTTCGAATCTTTCACGACGACATGTTTTCCAGTTGTGACATTTTTCCCAAGTTCGCTGTTGTGGATTTGACTGTCGAAGCCAATGACAGAGCCTTCAGCCACCTTACTCTTTCCCGAAACCACAGAGTGACCTTCCACAAAGACATCCCGATCCATATCCACCTCCGGTTCAACCACGGCGATCTCAGGATCTCCAAATCCCACTCCACCTTTCATCAGTTGTGAAATTTTTTCTTCACAAAAAAGGCGGTTCATCTCGGCCAGTTCTTCTCGATTGTTCACACCCAATGTTTCCGTGATGTCTTGAACCCGAAACCGCCCAACTGTCTTTCCAGCTTGACGCGCAATCTCGACTAAATCCGTTAAATAATACTCTTTCTGCCTGTTAAGAGGCTTGAGCAATTTAAGAGAGGCAAACAAAAAGCGAGCGTCAAAAAGCATCAGTCCAGTATTGATCTCTTGGATTTCTTTTTCGCGTCGGGTGGAATCCTTTTCCTCCACAATGCGTGAGACACGTCCATCCCGATCCGGAACGATCCGGCCATATCCCGTCGGATCTTCCAATTCGGCTGTTAAAATTGTGATTACATCATCCGAAGCCTGATGCCACATTACGAAGCGACGAAGGGTTTCCACTTTGATTCCCGGAACATCTCCTGGGGTTACCAGAACGGCCCCTTTAAAGCCCCGAAACACTCTCTCGGCACTTCGAACCGCATCTCCCGTCCCTCGCATCTCTTTTTGTCGAGCCCAAGAGATATCCTTGTCCGAGGAAAATGCCTTCTTCACCTGATCGCCTTGATGACCGATCACCACCGCGATTCGATCGGGATTAAGCTTGTGAAGCGTTTCCAAAACACGCCCCAACATTGGCTTTCCGGCGACCAAATGGAGAACCTTGTTCATCTTGGATTCCATGCGCGTCGCTTTCCCCGCAGCCAAGACCACAATGCCTAAATTATTCTTAAGGGTTGATTTTGCCATTTTGAATCAGTGATTTATAGGGGTTTCCCGCTTGAAAAGCAAAAGGTAAGCTATAGATAAAAACAACCCCTCATGCCGTACAATTATCCGATAAAGTTTGGGAAATACTTTCTAACACGCCGCATTGCTGTCGGAGGAATGGCGGAAGTCTTCAAGGCCAAATTGGTAGGAATCAAGGGCTTCGAAAAAAACTTGGCCGTCAAAAAAATCCTACCCGAATACAGTGAAGACGAAGAATTCCTTCAAATGTTTGTCGATGAAGCTCGAATTTCATCTCATCTTCACCATTTCAATATTGTCCAAGTTTTTGATTTTGGTGAAGTTGAAAGCGCCTTTTACATCGCCATGGAATTGGTGGATGGACCCAATTTAAAAAATCTTTTGCAACGCTGTGTTCGAGCCAGGGGAGCCTTTCCTCAAACCGTCGCGATTTACATTCTCAAACAAATCGCCCGCGCACTGGAATATGCCCACAAACTCCGCATTGACGGATCCAACGTCTTAAACATTGTTCATCGAGATGTCAGTCCGCAGAATGTTTTGGTTTCTCGATCTGGGGACGTCAAAATCACGGATTTTGGAATTGCCAAAGCCGCCATTCGCCTGTCCCATACCCAACCTGGAAAAATCCAAGGGAAGTTCAGTTATATGTCTCCGGAACAAGCAGCAGGACGCCCGGTAGACTATCGATCTGATATTTTTTCACTCGGGATCATTGGGTACGAACTTCTCACCGGGATCAAGGTTTACTCTCAGGAAGACACTCAAAAGCGTTACGCAGAGGTTCGTGAGGCAAAAATTCCGGACCTTTCTACGCTCGTCGAAAAGATTCCCGCTCCCCTCGAATCGTTGATCATGTCGATGTTGGCTAAGGACGTAAAAGACCGGCCTCAAAGTTGCGGCGAAATCGTCAATGGTTTGAACGAATTTTTGGGAGATAAATCGACGGAAGATTTGAGGGGGGACATCAGCAACCTCATTGAAGATTTGTTCCCCAAAGAAACCAGTGACGCCAAGATTGAAAAAAAACTTCAGAACATGAAAGACGGTGACGAAGTGGTGGGCGAGCCCGTCACAGAGGTGGACTTGTGGAGAAGTGAAATCCCTGAAGACCACCACACCAAAAACATCACAAAAGCCATTGGTCAAGAGGTCACCGTCACGGGAATTGAAGTTAAACCTCGCTATCGCAGAGGCCGCACCCGACCATTTTGGTTGGCTCTCTTTCTGTTCACCTTGCTCGTGGCCGGCCTTTACTGGTTTGTTGAATCCGAACAAAACATCATTCGCCGTTCTCGTTCCCGTGGTCTCCCTCCAAGCGCATTAAATGAAAGCGGAGGCAATTTTGAGAGTCCCTCTCCTTCGGGTCCGGTGGACATGGATCTCCTCAAGGCCGTTCAGGCCAGAGAAGAGGAACTGGAAGCCGCCGCCCGCGAAGCTGAACTCAAACGAATCGAAGCAGAACAACAACGTTCAGAGGCCGAACGCATCGCAAAAGAAGCTCAACAAGCCCTCAAAGAAGTGGAGCAAGAGTTGGAAAATGTGGCCGTAGCTCCGGCTGAACCCTGCCCCAAAGGGATGGTTCTCATTTCCGCGGGAAACTTCCTTTTTGGTGCAGACCCCGACGATCCGGATCGAAATCACTTGGTTGAGCCCGATGCCACCAATTTGAGGTTGCAACAATTTTGCATCGATCCCTATGAATTTCCCAATCGAAAAGGGAAAAAACCCAAAGTCGGTTTGACGTGGACCCAAGCGCAAGCGGCTTGTAGCGAGAACATGAAACGCCTGTGCACCCAAGAAGAGTGGGAACGCGCCTGTAAGGGCCCGATGAAACGGGCTCGAAACCGCAGATATCCATATGGGAATCAATGGGAACCCGACCGATGCAATACCGAAACACGAGCCCGAGAGTCTGGAGACGACCCGGACCGCCCCTTAAAGGAATCTGGGGCCTTTTCCCAATGTAAGGGGCTTGAAGGGGTATTTGACATGAGTGGGAACGCTGATGAATGGACTGCTAGCCCTGGACACAAGCCAGGGACGCGGGTCACACGCGGAGGATCGAGTCTTCGACCCGGTTGGGCCAGTCGATGCACCTCTGTGAGATGGTTGGACGAAACCTCCAAGATGACGGACGTTGGCTTCCGTTGTTGCAAAGACGCACGATAGTTTTTCAAAACCTTCTCAAGCCTATACCCATCAAGGATTTCGCAGTATAGTAACGCCATGCGTGCTTTTATTTTTTGTCTGATCAGTTTTATGTCGCTCAGCGCCCACGCGGCCTCCATCGTCGTGCTTCAAGGTGGAGAAAGTGAGTTCGATCGAAAGTACTTCTCTGGATTCTCTTCCCTGGCCACCGAGCCGATCTCGGCCTTCAATTATGAACCCAAGAAAGAAAAAGCGCTCCTCAACAAACTCAAAGTCCTCTCTCCTGATTTGATTTTTGCCATAGGCAACGCCCCCCTTCCTCAGCTGGCAGCCCTCCTTCCTTCAACTCCCATCTTAGCCAACGACCCATACGCTCAGGCTGTGGCTTCAAAAGCCAATGTGGTGGTTTTAAAACGGGAGGACACCCTTCATCGGATTTTAGATCTCGCGCGAACCGTCTTTCCCAACCGCAAAAACATTGGAACCATTTTCAATCCGAAGCTCTCTCAAGCCCGATTCGACCTCTTGACGAAAGAGGCCGCAAAACATGGAGCGAAAGTAGCCGCCTTGAAAGTGGATACGGCGACAGATGTTCAAGCCTTCATCGGACAATTTACCGGAAAAATTGACCTTCTCTATTGGATCGAGGATGCCACAACCAACACGGATCTGGCCTTGATGGAGGTGTATGCGTTTGCCGAACAGGCCAGCGTGCCCGTCTTCTCTCTGAGCCCGGGTCATATTCATCGAGGCGCATTCATGACCGTGAGCATCGACCCTTTTAAAATGGGGGAACAAGCTTGGAAAACGGCAGACCTCATTCTGCGAGAAGGCAAGATTCCTCAAATGGCCATTCAAACCGAAGCCGGACACTACACGGTTTCGCTGTCCATGAAGGCCATCGGGAAATTTGGTTTGGGGGCAGAAAAGCTCTTCGGATTCCTGCAAAAAGCGACCAAGGAAGGCTACACCGTTCAGATCAAATAGGCCGAATGTTTAGAGCTTTTCCTTTTAATTCAACTTGTTATGGTTTATCCAACAGGGGAAATGAGCCCCAATGTGCAGCAGAAACTAGAGGTGGGTTGTGAGTCAGCCAAAAAAAACCAATGAAACCATGGAAAAAATTGTTTCCCTTTGCAAACGCCGAGGGTTCATTTTTCAATCTTCAGAAATCTACGGCGGAATCAACAGTTGTTATGACTATGGTCCTCTGGGTGCCGAACTCAAGCGACAGGTAAAGGACTTTTGGTGGAAGTCCATGACTCAAGCCCATGAAAACATCGAAGGCTTGGACGCATCCATTCTCATGCATCCACGGATTTGGGAGGCCTCGGGGCATGTGGAAGGATTCACGGACCCATTGGTGGATTGCAAGAAATGCAAAAATCGATTTCGTGCCGATCAGCTGGAAGAAACCACATGTCCAAATTGTGGAGGCGAACTGACCGAACCTCGTCAATTCAATCTGATGTTTAAAACCTTTATGGGACCGGTCGAGAGCGATGCAAACATTGTTTACCTGAGACCAGAAACGGCTCAGGGCATTTACGTAAATTATCTCAATGTTTTGAATTCTTCTCGTCAAAAAGTTCCTTTCGGAATTGCACAGATCGGAAAAGCCTTCCGCAATGAGATCACTCCCGGGAATTTCACGTTCCGGACGCGCGAGTTTGAACAAATGGAAATGCAATATTTCGTTCGACCTGGAGAGGATGAACCTGCCATGGAAGCTTGGAAGGCTGAACGCATGGCGTGGTATGACAAACTTCAAATCAATCCAAGCAAGCTTCGATTCCACGAACACGGGAAAAACGAGTTGGCCCATTATGCCAAGGCGGCCTTTGATGTGGAGTATGAATTCCCCATCGGTTGGCAGGAGCTGGAAGGCGTGCACAATCGAACCGACTTTGATCTCACTCGACATGAGAAATTCTCCGGAAAAAATTTGAAATATTTCGATGAAGAAAAAAAAGAAAAATACATTCCCTACATCATCGAAACATCTGCCGGATGCGACCGAAGTGTCCTTTGCGTTTTATGTGATGCCTTCACGGAAGAGGAAGAGCGTACAGTATTGAAATTCGCTCCTTTCATTGCCCCCGTTCAGGTGGCCATTCTGCCTCTGGTTAAAAAAGATGGATTGCCCGAGATCGCTCGAAACATCGTGGCGGACCTTAGATCCAAATTCCGTATGTTTTATGATGCTGGAGGCTCCATCGGCCGGAGATATCGTCGACAAGACGAGGTGGGCACACCTTTCTGCATCACGATCGACAACGACACCAAGGGAGACAATGCGGTAACGATCCGAGAACGCGACTCCATGAAACAAGATCGTGTGAATATTGGAGAGCTCAGCGACTACTTAACAAAGAGGTTGGCTCCCCCCCTATAGGAATTGCATGCACACTCATGAGCCACTCCGAAATGCTCTCTTGGCTTCCCACCGAAGCGGATGCGTGAGGAGAAATCGCCAATGAGTTTAGAAGGCGCCTACACACTAATTGCCCGCCTGGGGGAAGGCGGAATGGCGGAGGTGTTCAAGGCCATTAAGCGGGGCCCGGATCAATTCGAAAAGCCCATTGCTCTGAAACGAATCCTTCCGCACTACGCCGACCAAGAAGGCTTTATCAAAATGCTCTCTGCTGAAGCTCGACTACAGGCAGGCCTTGACCATCCAAACATTGTTCAGCTTCTCGATTTTTTCAAACACGGCGACACATTCATGATTGCCTTGGAATATGTTCCCGGAAAAAATTTAAAAAAAATGATCTTCGACGCGCAACAACGGAACGTCGAAATTCCTTGGGAGGCCTTTGTTTACATCGTTTCCGAGACCTTAAAAGGGCTGGATTTCGCCCACAAACGAAAAGGCCCCAAAGGCCCTCTGAGCATTGTCCACCGGGACATCAGTCCTCAAAACATTCTCATTTCCTATGAAGGCCATGTGAAGCTTTCAGATTTTGGGATTGCGTTGGCCAATATCGAACGAGAACAAACACAATCTGGGATCTTGAAAGGAAAGTATCGATATCTTTCCCCCGAGCAACTGGACGGGAAGCAAATTGACCACCGGTCCGACCTTTTTTCCATCGGCGTGGTTTTATACGAGCTCTTGGCTCAAAAACACCCTTTCGACCAGGGATCCGATTTTGAAACGATGAAAAAAATTTCAGCGGTCCACTATACCCCTCTTACGGATCTCAACCTTGACCTTCCCCCAGCTCTCATCGAGGTGACGCAAGCGTGTCTTCAAAAAGAATACACCGAGCGCCCAGAAGACGCTCACGTTCTAAGGCAACGGCTTCTTGAAGAGCAAGATCAGAATTGGTTAACCAATGGATCCGGTTTTTTAAAAGAATTGATCGAAAAAATTTATCCTAAACCCAGCGACCGAACCGAGCCCTCCATTGAAAACACTCCGGTTCTCTCGATGCATGGAACTCCGATCACCGGCGTGGTTCACCCCACAGAATCGGTCATTTCCGTCGTCAATGAACCTACGGAACGCGAATCGCGAAAAAAGTCCTGGCCTTGGATTCTTTTCGGAATGCTCGCCATTGGAATCGTGGGTGCGGTCTTCTTCACTCGGAAGAACAGCCCACAACCTCATCCCATTCCAAACTCACCGAAGATTGTTGTAGAAGACAAACTGCCCAAGGAGAAACCGGCGACTTCCCCAGCCCCATCCCCACCGAACGAATCGAAAACTACGACATCCGTTCAAGTGAAAAAGGCCCCCGAAGAAATGGGCGTCTTACGCATATACGGACCCAAAGGAGCCAAAGTATTTATTGCAGGGCATAAAATTGGCACACTTCCCATGAAGGACCGAAAACTCGAGGCCAAACCCTATTTGGTTTCCATCAAACCTCGTAACCTTCCCATCCGTCTGTTTCGAATCGAAGTTCTCCCAGGGAAGCTCGAAGTCATTCGTTGGAGTCAAAAGAACAAATGACCCGTTTTCCCAGGTTCGGCCTTTTTCCTATTCGGGAAACGCTGCTTCTATCTCTGGTTGCATTGTTTTTGGTTTCGAACCCACTTTTGGAGAGCTTTTCCTTTGAGTTTTCTTGGATCATGGGCGTGGCGGCTTTCCTTATCCATGCAATGGGTTCGGCTTTGCGCTTGACCAGCTGGGAACATTCTCAACCTGTAAATCATGCCAACATTCGACGCCTCGCTCTAAGCAACCTTATCTCATTGATTGTTCCCATTTTCATCCTTGGTGTGTTTTCTGACAGTCACGCAACATGCCGTTGGTTTACAGGTTTGCTCTGGTATTTGCTTTTTCCTGTCGTCTCGTCTTTTTTTGGAACCGCTTGTGCCACATGGGCGGTTTATCGAAATCGCCACTTTCGTCATCCGATTCTTTGGACCCTGATTCCTTTCTTCTTGTTTTCAATATTGACTGTGTACGATCTGTGGAACGGTCCTGCCTTATTCTTTTTCAATCCAGCCTTTGGCTATTATCCAGGCCCACTTTTTGACGAATGGATTCCGCTTGAGCCCCGGGTGATTGGCTTTCGAATTTGGACGCTCGGACTCGCGATTTTTCTTTTTTGGCCCAAACATCAACAAACTTCCATCCGTACGTTTTTCGGCCTTCTTCTCATGGTTTTGTTTCTCTTTCGGGGTATGTGGGGCTGGTCCTCCAACCCTTACCAGCTTGAAAACACTCTCGGAGGAACACTTGAAACAAGCCACATCAAACTTCATTTCGATTCCAAAAAAAACACCGTCAAGGAGCTACAACCTTTTCTCTTTGTACTCCACGCCAGAGCCCATGAAGTTTCCGAACATCTCCTCCTTTCCTCTGATGAGGTGAAGCCAGTCGACGTTTATCTTTATTCATCGGTCGAACAAAAGCGGCTTTTGACCGGAACCCAACACACATTGATCGGGAACCCCATTACGCGATCGCTTCATTTGTTGGATATGAATTCGAGAAGCACCATCATTCCCCATGAGCTGACCCATGTCTTGGCGTCTCCCTATGGCCTTCCGGGACTGGGATTGTCTTTTCGTGTGGGCCTTTTGGAGGGACTGGCCACTTCTCAAGAAAAGTATCGTGGGAAGCTATCGTTACACGAATGGGCAAAGGCCATGAGGCTTCTTAAGCGACTTCCCTCCTTGGGTCAGGTCATGGGTTTTCTATCCTTCTACCAACAACCTCCATCCAGGGCCTATATGGCTTCCGGATCTTTTTGCCGATGGCTCATTCGAGAGCGAGGGATGAAGTCTCTGCTTCGTGTCTATCGGGGAGAATCCTTCTCTTCTGTTTATGGAGCGGATCTTCAAACCCTAGAAGAACAGTGGCATTTGTTTCTGGAGAATATTCCTCTTTCAACCAACGCGTTGGACTATGCCAAACCGGTCCTCCAACGGAAAGCCATCTTCAAAAGACAATGCCCACATGACGTTGCGCATGCTCTCTTTCAAGCCAAGCAATGTTGGCAAGAGCAAAAACCTCAACAAAGCGTTTCCTGGTTAAATCGTGCGCACACATGGTCTGGGAAAAGCCCTCAAACTGCGAGGACATTGGCCCGAACCCTCGGGGATTTGGGGCAGTGGGACAAGTCTTGGGATCTCGTGCAAAACCTACCCTCTTCAGCCCAGAATGACCTCCAAAAAGGAGACGTCCTCTTCATGCGAGGAAATCTTCCAGGTGCTCAAAAAGCATACGAGAAAGGTCTTCTTCGGGCGTTTTCTGACCTCACTAAACTTCAACTCCACATTCGACTGGATCTTCTTGAAGCTTCTTCGAAGGAGCTCCTAAGACCTTTCATTCAAGAAGAGCGTTTTTGCGAAGCGGTCCAAAATCTTGAACCCCAAAGCCAAACTGATGCCATGCGTGTGTTTTGTGTTTGGACGGCTCTTCGTGAAAAAAACATGTCTTTCCTGGTTCGTGCAGATGCTTGGTTGCACGTAAATAAGAACTCTCCTTGGTATGCCCTGGCTCAAAAAATCCGCGCCCGTGTTCACGAAAGCCTCGGACATCTTGAAGCCGCCCAACACACGTATCAACGATTGTTTTCAATCTCAGAAACAGATGGGGAAAGACTTTTTGCCAAGGATCAGTTCTTTCGACTGGAACGAATGAAAAAGCTATCCCTTTAATTTCTCCAAATATTTTTTTAAATTTTTTGAGGCCTCTTGCGTGGTGACCATGGTCGCTTCTTCGGTTTCAACCACCACCAAATCATTGACGCCAAAAAGATATACGGGCTTCTTCTCGGAAAGTATCAGATTTCCTCTCCCCTCTATCACCGTTCCATCCCCCATGGAAACATTCGCTCGGGAGCCTTTTCCGTGGGCCGCATGAACGGCAGACCAGGTCCCCACATCTGACCAAACAAAGGAAGAAGGGACCACTTCCACACATGCACTTCGTTCCATCAAGGCATAGTCAATGGAGCGTCCCTTTAAGCTTGCGTATATTGAAGGGAGGTGTTGTTTGATGCTTCGAGGCGTCCAATCCAATTTGGACATGGGCGAAAAAATATCATGCGCATGTTCCAACATTTCTCGGGAAAAAACATCACTCCTCCAAACAAACATTCCGCTGTTCCAGTAGTAGTCTTTGGACTGAGCAAATTTTTTCGCAAGATTGATCGGTGGTTTTTCCACAAAACGTTTCACACTTCGCACACCATTTTTCAATTTTCCTTGGGCATGAATGTAACCGAAGTCGGTTCTGGGAGATTTCACTTTCAAACCGAACGTGATCAAGGAGTGGCCTTCAGCGGCCCTCTTCATTCCTTTTTTCATCGTGCTGATAAAACGATCGGACATGGGGATTAAGTGATCCGCCGTCAAGACCAAGACGGTGGTCGGTTTCTTTCTAAGGGCTTGCAAATAAAGCGTAATGGCACAAATGGCTGGAGCCGAGTTTTTCCCCTCGGGCTCTCCAAAAATTTGGGCCGGATTAAACTTGGGGAGCTGCTTTTGCGTGAGCTTTACATAATCTTTTAACGTCACGATCCAGATTCGATCCTCCGGCACCAATTTCTTAGCCCGGTTAACCGTTGCTTGTAACAACGAATCCCCACTCGGAATGCTTAAGAACTGCTTGGGTTTACCGGCTCGGCTGGCGGGCCACAGACGAACACCCCCACCTCCAGCTAAAATGACGACTTCCACAACGATCTCCCTTCACCCGTGGGGGCAGAAAAAATGGACAACAAAAACTCGATCATGCTAGCGTTTTCTCCTTAATGAAGAAGGTCGAAGCCGTCATCAAACCGTTTAAGCTCGACGACGTCAAGGAAGCACTTGATCGCATCGGTGTCCAGGGAATCACGGTCACGGAAGTCCGTGGTTTTGGCCGACAAAAAGGTCATGAAGAACTCTACCGAGGTGCCGAATATGTCGTTGATTTTCTTCCAAAGTTAAAGCTGGAAGTTCTCATTCCAGAAGATTTGGTGCACCCAGTCATTGAAGCCATTGAGTCCAGTGCAAAAACCGGAAAAATGGGAGATGGAAAGATTTGGGTAAGTTCTTTGGATGAAGTGATTCGAATTCGGACGGGAGAACGCGGTCAAGATGCCATTTAATTCAAGGAGAAAAAGTCCATGGGAATCATGAATGCCAAAGACGTATTGAATTATGCAAATGAACATGGGGTGAAAATCGTGGACTTAAAGTTCAATGATTTCCCAGGAATGTGGCAACACTTCAGTGTTCCTCTTCATCAACTCACCGAAGATTCCTTCACCGAAGGGTTTGGGTTCGACGGTTCCTCCATACGTGGCTGGCAACCCATCAACGCGAGTGACATGTTGGTCATTCCGGACCCCACAACGGCTCAAATTGATCCCTTCATGAGAATTCCGACTCTCTCGCTCATCTGCAATATTGCAGACCCCATCACACGAGAACCTTACTCCCGAGATCCCCGCAATATCGCTCAAAAGGCCGAAAAATATTTGATTCAAACCGGCATTGCCGACCTGGCCTTCTTCGGTCCTGAAGCCGAGTTTTTTATTTTTGATGATGTCCGCTACGGACAAACGCAACATTCGGCTTTTTATCAAGTGGATTCCAGTGAAGGTTGGTGGAATACGGGACGAGATGAAGAGCCCAACCTGGGATACAAACCCAGACACAAAGAAGGTTACTTTCCCGTACCTCCCTCCGACTCTCAGCAAGACCTACGAACCGAAATGGTCTTGGAATTAGAAGCTTTGGGAATCACCACTGAAGCCCAGCACCACGAAGTCGCCACCGCCGGTCAGGCCGAAATTGACATGAAATATTCTCCGCTTAAAGAAATGGCCGACAAACTCATGTGGTTCAAATACGTCACCAAAAATGTGGCTCGCAGACATAAAAAAACCGTCACATTCATGCCCAAACCCGTTTTCGAAGACAATGGTTCGGGAATGCACACGCATATGAGTCTCTGGAAAGACGAAAAACCGTTGTTCGCGGGAGATCGGTATGCGGGCTTAAGTGAAACGGCGATGTTCTTCATGGGTGGAGTCTTGAAACATGCACGGGCCATCTGTGCTTTTGCCAATCCGACCATGAATTCCTACAAAAGATTGGTCCCCGGATTTGAAGCCCCGGTCAATCTGGCTTATTCGAGTCGGAATCGTTCGGCTTCCATTCGAATTCCCATGTATTCAAATTCTCCAAAGGCCAAGCGAATTGAACTTCGATCCCCCGACCCCAGCTGCAATCCCTACCTCGCTTTTTCAGCGATGCTCATGGCAGGCTTGGACGGAATCGAACGAAGAATTGACCCGGGTCAACCCATGGACAAAGATATTTACTCTTTGCCTCCCGAGGAACTCAAAGAAATCCCCAAAGCCCCCACGTCCCTTCGCGATGCTTTGGAAGATTTGGAGAAAGACCATGCCTTTCTTTTGAAAGGAGATGTGTTCACGCAGGACGTGGTCGACAAATGGATTGAATACAAGATGAAGAACGAGGTGGAACCCGTATCCCTTCGCCCTTCTCCTTACGAGTTCGCGTTGTACTTCGACGTTTAAAACAGTCGTTTAGTTCGGGGTCTTTTTCAAGCGATTGGAAAAGAGAAGTTCGATCCCAAACAGAACCGCTCCAACGGTGATGGCCGCATCGGCAAAATTAAACGCGGGCCAGTGATGGGTCTTGACGTAAACGTCCACAAAATCCACGACATATCCCAGACGAATGCGGTCCACCAAGTTCCCGATGGCGCCGCTTAAAATCAATACCAAACCCCAACGGGAAAGTTTTTCCTCGGAACCCAGCCGAGCATAAAGCACCGTCATGACTCCGATGGCCACAAATGTCAGGGAGATGAAGAACCAATGAGACCAGGTATTTCCCATTCCGAATGCCGCACCCGTATTGTGCACCAACGTAAAATTCAAGAAACCGTCTATCAGAGGCAGACTTTCCCCCAAACGAAATCGATTGGAAATCATGGATTTGGTAATCAGGTCCGCAGCCACCAACAATCCCAGGACCAAAACCGGAAGGCCCCATACACGTAGTTTCTGGTTCATCCTTCCATCACCTTGGCACATCGCTCACAGAGTTCGGGATGTTTCGAAACTTTTCCCAAGGTTTCAGCATATGTCCAGCATCGGGGGCATCGTTCCCCCTCAATGGCCGCTACCCCCACTTTAAACCCTGGGACCTCCTCGGATTCCACGGGCTTTAAATCGGAGGATAACCCCTCCACCACTTTGACCCGAGACACAATCCACAATAGAGGAAGTTCATCTCCCAAAGATCCCAATAATTCTCGGTCTTCCTGTTCGGCAACGATTTCCACTCTTGCCTCCAAGGATTGGCCAATCTTTTGAGATTTTCTCAAGTCTTCCAGGGCCTTTGAAACCACGGATTTCAAAAGGAGTAAACGTTCCCATCGAGCCACAAATGCTTCATCCGCTTTAGACTCCGCGTTCGGAAATTCCGCCAAATGAACGGATGACGTTTTTCCGTCAAATATTGGCAAGAACTCCCAAATTTCCTCCGCGGTCACCGGAAGAATGGGAGCCAAGAACAAGGCCAAACCTTTTCCGATTTCGAAAAGAAGTGTCTGGATGCTTCGCCGTCGAGGGCCCGAAGCGGGGTCACAATAAAGAATGTCTTTGGCGACATCCAAATACTGAGAACTCAGATCCACCACGCAGAACTCATTGATGCTGGAAATGACGGTGTGGAAATCGTATTTTTCGTACGCCCCACGAACTTTTTGAATCAGTTTGGCCCAACGCTCCCATATCCATCGATCCATCTCTCGCGCCAGTTTGTCATAAGCAACGACATCCTTACTGGGATCGAAATCCGACAAATTGCCCAAAGCAAAGCGGGCAGTATTGCGAATGCGTCGGTAACTTTCGACCACTCGATCCATGATTTCATCCGAAAAACGAATATCATCATGATAATTCTCCGTGGCCACCCATAGTCGCAACATCTCGGAGCCACGCTGCTTCACAAAGTCATCCGCCAACACAAAATTTCCCAAAGACTTTGACATCTTCCGGCCATTTCCATCGACCACAAAACCATGTGTGATGACGGCACGATAAGGGGCTTTTCCACGAGAGGCCAAACCTTCCAACAACGAACTTTGGAACCAGCCTCGATGTTGATCACTTCCCTCCAAATAGAGATCTCCAGGCCAACTCAGGTTTTCTCGTTTCTCCAACACGGCCGCATGACTGGAGCCGGAATCAAACCAAACATCGAGAATGTCATTTCCCTTCTCGAACTCAGCTTCTCCGCATTTGGGGCACTTGGTTCCCGACGGCAAAAAGTCATTCGCCTCGCGAGAAAACCACGCATCCGCACTTTCCTGTTCGAAAATGTCGGCCGCCTTGGCCACCGCCTCGGCCGAAAGAAAATACTCTCCACATTTCTTGCATCCAAAGGAAACCAGAGGAACGCCCCACGTTCGTTGGCGCGACAAACACCAGTCGGGTCGAGCTTCAACCATCGACCGAATACGTTCCTTGCCCCATTGAGGAATCCAACTCACCTGATTGATTTCGTTTAAAGCTTTCCCTTTGAGGTCATTTTTTTTCATGGAAAGGAACCACTGCGCAGTGGCTCGGAAAATGATGGGACTCTTACAACGCCAACAATGAGGATAGGAGTGATGAATCTCAATGACCTCGCCAAAGAGTCGGCCCGATTGTTTCAAATGGTCAATGATGACCGGGTTGGCTTTAAAAACGTGCTGACCGGCGAAATGTTCCACATCGGATTCAAAACATCCATTCCCCAAAACCGGGGAATAGATTTCAATGTCGTGTTGCAATCCAAGCTCGTAGTCTTCCTCTCCGTGGCCAGGAGCTGTGTGAACCAGCCCGGAACCGGTGTCCATGGTCACATGATCTCCTGCCAAAAAAGGAATCTCTCGGTCAATCCAGGGATGACGGGCTTTGAGCTTTGACAGGCCGCCCGTTTGGTCGGACTCGCCCACCGAAGCCACAACCTCCAAAGAAATGTCATGGGCTTTGGAGATGGCCTCCACCAGTTTTTCGGCCACCAAGAAATGTCCCTTCACGCCCGAGGCTTTGGCAATTACGTAATTTTCACGAGGGCTATAGGCAATGGCCATGGATGCCGGAAGCGTCCAGGGCGTGGTGGTCCAAATCATGGCCAAACGATCTTCTTTGGGAACTTCGGGAAGACCCAATTCCTCCCACCCCTCGACGATGGGATACGCCACAAAAATGCTGGGTGAGGTGTGATCGGCATATTCAATTTCGGCTTCGGCCAAAGCCGTTTCACAGGAAGCACACCAGTGAATCGCTCGGCGACGGCGGTAGACATACCCCTCTTCCACCATTTTTCCGAACTCTCGCTCAATCTGAGCTTGGTATTCATAGTTCATGGTCAGATAAGGGTTTTCCCATTCTGCGAAGATGCCCAATCTTCTGAAGCCCTTCCGCTGGATGTCGACGAATTTTTGAGCGTAGGTTCGACATTCCTTCCGAAGAGCCACGGAATCCAGGGATTTCCTCTTGGAGCCCAACTTTTTGACCACCTGATGCTCGATGGGAAGACCATGACAGTCCCACCCCGGAACGTAGGGCACTCGAAATCCAGCCATTGTTTTGGACTTTACGACAAAGTCCTTCAGGGTCTTGTTTAGAGCCGTTCCCAAGTGAAGCTGACCATTGGCATACGGAGGCCCATCGTGAAGGATGAAGAGCGGCTTATCCTTGCGAGACTCCAGAATCTGCTCATAGAGATTCTCCTGTTCCCATCGTTTGAGGAATTCGGGCTCTCGTTGAGTCAAATTCGCCTTCATGGGAAATTTGGTGTTTGGAAGCGTTAAGGTTTTCTTATATTCATTGCCCATAATCTATTTGCCGCCATGTCTACTCGTGAGAAAGGAAATCTGTCAAGGAAGAACCATTATTTCAGCTACTTCCACGACTTTTGGCAAGCCGGAGTGGATCTCCTCTTCCCACCCTGTTGTCACATCTGCAAGAAAGACTCGGGGGCTTTTCCCATGCCCTCCCTCTGCCAACAATGCTGGGCCTTAATCTTCGATCCCCTTCGGCCCGGAGCCGAAATCTGGGTCGGAGGAAGATACGAAGGACAACTGAAAAAACTCGTGGGAAAGGCCAAGTTTCAAGGAGACGCACTGGCCATCGCTTCGATGGGGTTTTTGCTTGAGGAAACCTTTCATCAAGCCTCTTTCTTCCCACTTCCGGACCTCTTATTGTCGATCCCGGGCTCTCCCGAACGAATCCGAAAGAGGGGAATCAATTTACCCCACGCCCTGACCCGACATCTGAGTCGACGCCTCCATATTCCGACTCAGAATTCACTCCTCAAACGCGTCAAAGAGACTCCCACACAGCAAGGCTTAAGCGAGTCCGCCCGAAGGAAAAATGTGCGTGGATGCTTTGCCGCCTCGGAAAGCGTGAGAGGAAAACACCTCCTTTTGATCGACGATGTCATGACCACGGGAAGCACCCTGGAAGAAGCTAAAAAGACACTGAAAGCTCATGAACCGGCCTCCATCCGCTGCCTCATTGCCGCAAAAACGCTTTAGTTCCCCGTGCTATGCAATGTTTTCCCTCTTTTCCCCTTTAGGCTTGAGAACGTCTCTTTTTCATGAATGATCCTCTACACTTAAAAAGTACGCCCTCGGCATTTTTCTTGCTAATTCAATGATTCAGGTGGTGATGATCTCGTGAAACGACTTTTCATTCTTCCTTTATTGGTCTTGTTGGCTTGCAGTAGCCAGGTGGATCCCGCCTCCACAAGAGCCGACGCTCATGAGGGGTCGGTGGACTATGACAACGACCCTGTAATCCCGAACGAAAATTTCACCCACACCATCGGTGAACGAATTTACGCCCAGAGTTTCGAGGCCGATGGGGATGATTGGCACGATGATTTCTCAGATGCATATGATTTTACGAGAGTCGCTCGTGTGAGCAACCGAGCACATGAGGGGGATTGGTCCATTCGTGGAAATCTCCAACACAATTTTGAAGATCCGATTACGGGATTGACGGGCAAGACCGGATATTTCGAATGGCAGCCCAATGAGCTTCAGGGACTCCATGAGGTCTTTGTCCGATATTGGTTCCGTTTAGATACTTCCACCTGGAATGGATATTACAATGGTGATTCATTGGAAGGTTTAGATCCATCTGAGTACGAAGCTGAGTGCCAATACCCGAACTATGATGCCGACAACCCGGCACGCGTGCTCACCGATCATGTGGCTGGAAAACTCTTGTACCTTTCGGACAATGACGTCGAAACGCATGCATACTTCATGGGAATGACCGCCGAATCAATCGTAAACAACGGGGCATACAGTGACTACTACCACAACACGCTCCCTTATCCTTGGGGCGAGAATCCTTATGAACCCGAAGGCCAAGGACGACTAACAGCCTTGGATCCGGAATGGAGCATTCGCCCAGACGGGACTTGGCACAAATGGGAAATGTACCTTAACTATGATCAAGACTACGGAAGAGTCTGGGTTGATGGCCATTCCTTTTTGGACGACGCCACCGATGAAACACAGGAAGGCATCATTCGATTATCCCCTGAATTTTATTTAAGAGGTTTGCGTTTTTGGTATGCCTGGGATTGCTTCTTCATCAACTCTCTCGACGGACCTGAGGGCGAATACGTCGGGGGTTGGCAAGTCGACGACCTTGAAATTTTCGACGGGCTTCCCGAAGAACTGGCCCTCACGGAATGAGAATCAATTTTCCCGTCGTTTGACCTGACTCCAGTGCGCGATGGGCCTCGGCAACCTGATCCATGGGAAATGCCGTAAACGGAAGAGGCGTGATTTTTTCTTCTTTAAGCCACGCATTGAGTTGGTTCATCGCTTCATTCAATAAATCTTTTCGTTCAAATAGAAATGAAAGGTTAAAACCTACGACACTCTTATTGTCCTGAGTCATGTTGAGCGGATTGAGACGCAACGTTTTCAGAAACCCCGTCAACAATCTTACCCATTGAATCTTTCCCCCTTCTTGGGGAAAAAAGGTGTGAGCCCCGTACACCACCAACTTTCCGGTTGGACGCACCAGAGCGTAGCTTTCCTTGGTCGAAGATCCTCCATTGGCATCCAGCACGACATCAAACCCTTCCTTCGAAAGGTCTCTCGCACGCTCCCACCAATTCTCTTTTTCACGAACCAGCACATGCTTCGCGCCGTATCGAAGAGGAACTTCTGACTTATGTTCCCGGCCCACAATCGCCGTCACTTCGCAGCCTGCCAGGGTCGCCAACTGAACCAACGCACTCCCCACACCCCCTGCAGCCGAATGAACCAAGACCTTCATTCCCGATCGTAAAATAAAATGTTGAAACAAAGCATGATACGCCGTGATAAAGACCGTCGGAAAACCAGCCATGGACCGTACGGTTTGTCCGTCTGGCAAAGAGAAGACCTGATGTTCGGGGACATTCACATGACTGGCGTAACTTCCAAATCGCTTTACGCCAAATACGGGATCACCCACATCAAAACGCGCAACGTTTTTCCCGACCCCAACGACCTTTCCTGCGAATTCAAAGCCCGGCGTGATGGGCCACCCCACATACTGCTTCGCCGATTCGTACAACCCCCATCGAATGATGCAATCGGCGTAATTCACCCCAATGGCTTGGGTTTCGACGCGAACCTCATTTTCTTTCAACGGTTCAAGTTCAAAATCTTCCACTCGAAGACGGTCATACCCGCCCGACTTATGAATTCTTACTCTCTTCATTATTTTCCTCAGGCAAACCCCGTATCAACACGAACCCCACCAAAACAAATCCCAACAAAACCATAATTCCCACCCCCTGAGCCACCAAGGGTTCGGATCCGAAAACTTCCATCATCACATAGCTGCTCAAAGCCCAAATGGCCGGACCTGTCAAAGCTGAGAAACGACCCACCATGCCATACAATCCGAAAAACTCACCCACGCGAGCGGGAGGGGCCATGCGCAACAAGAGAGACCGATCGGCAGACCAAACCCCTCCCAACCCCAAACCGGCCAAAACCCCCACGACATAAAGAACCTGAAGTGGCAAACCCAACCAGGCAATCGCAATCGCCAATAGGAAAGTTAAAATCCAGAGATAGAGCACCCAAACCAGTGTTCGCTTGGGTCCAAAACGATCCGTCAACCACCCCCACACAAAACCACCGGGGACAGCGAAGATGATTGCCGCCAACATGACCGCGTAAACAGCCTGTTCACCTGCGTTCTTCTCGAGTCCCGTTCCAAGCGCCACATTGATGCAAAAGAGCCCCATTACGGCAATCACCGTATTGATCGCATCCGTATAAAAGACACGCGCCACCAAAAACCGAAGCAGGCCCGGAAACTCCCTGGTGGCTTTGAGCGTTTGAACCGTTTGGCGAATCAACTCACCCACCGCTCGCCAACGAAACTTCTTGGGACGAAGGTTCTCTTTTTCTTCGACAAAGAGAAAACAGGGCAACGAAAACAATAAAAACGTTCCCGCAATGACCGTAAACAATGTCGGTTTATCCAGTTCCTTAAACGCCAGTCCATATGAAATGGCGATCAAGGCCCCCAAATACCCGAGCCCCACCCCAATGCCCCCGATTCGACCCCGATTCTCTGGCGTACTCACAGAAGCCAAGAGGGAATCATAAAATTGAAGACCGGCATTATAACTTGCCAGGGCCACAACAAAGAGAATCAAAGCCCAAACGAACGGAAGATGCCCCATGATGCCCGTCGCCAACACGCAGATGCCCGTACTCACGACTAAAAAAGGCATGCGGCGTCTGGCGCGATCACTCAGTGCACCCAAAATGGGAGCCAAGAGAAAAATAATCCCAAACGAAATGGACGTGAGAACCCCAAAGACTTTGTCGGCTTTTTCGGCTCCAACTTGCTCCCGAATCCACAGGGCAAAAAACAACGATTCGATTCCCATCGAAAAAATGGTGTTCGCAATGTCGTAGAGCCACCAACTGCCTACGGGCAACCAGGGTTTACGAATCTTAGACCCCGAAATTTCGAACATACCGGCGGGATCATACACGAAACCTCACCCCTTGCAGTTCCTGGGAGCATGAGCTAAAACCCGCGGCCAGCATGAGCATCTTTGAGAAAATATCGAAAGGCACCCAAAAGCCCATGTTCATGGGGCCCATGGAGGGCATCACGGACCTTCCTTTTCGCAGCATCCTTAGAGAACATGGCTGCAATGTCATTTGTACGCAGATGATTCATGCCGAGGCCCTTCTACACGGAAAGCCTGAAAAAATTGCCGAGGTCGCCACCATGAACGCTCAAGAACAACCCGTAGGGCTACAGCTTTGCGGCCCCACCTTTGAGGTGGTCGGGGAAGCGGCCAAGAAGGCTCAGAATTTGGGGGCCGCATTCATTGATCTCAATATGGGGTGCCCAGCCAAAAACGTCGTCAAAATCGGAGCAGGGGCTGCCTATATGAAAGCTCCGGAAAGAGCGGCTGCTTTGGTAAAAGCGGTGGTAGGCCGTGTGACCATTCCCGTTACCGTAAAGATTCGAGCTGGATGGGATGACGAACTCAAAACCGCTTTGGAAGTTGCCAAAGCCACACAGGAAGAAGGCGCTGCATTGCTTACGGTTCATGCCAGAACCCGGTCTCAAAGATTCAAAGGCCAAGCCGATTGGTCCCTCATCAAAAAGCTCAAAGAAACCTTATCCATTCCGGTCATTGGAAATGGAGATGTGTTCACGCCCGAAGATGCAGAAAAAATGTTTCAGGTCACTGGAGCCGACGGCGTGATGGCCGCGCGAGGAGCCCTTGGAAACCCATGGCTTTTTGAGGGAAAGCATCCAAATGTAGAGGACATTCAAAAAACCGTTCTCAAACATCTTCAACGACATTTGGATTTTTATCCGCGAAAAGAACTGGCGCTAAAAACGTTTCGAAAACACTTGGTGTGGTATACGAAAGGACTTCACCAAGCAGCTGAATTCCGCTGGAAAGTATTTAAGAAAGAAAAGCGCGAGGAAGTAATTGATATGATCAATGAGTACTTCCATGGCTTAAAAGACCGACAAACCACACGCAATCTTCCTGGCCCCTACCATCACTAGCCTCCTGTTGAAAACTCCCCAAAGTGAACAGTTCATTTTGGGGAATCTTCTGATATTTTTCCCACATGCGCATTCTACAACTTGTTCTCTTTCTCTCGATTACGCTCATTCATCTAAGCGCTTTAGCTACCCCTTGGCATGAAGCCTCCTCTTTCGCTCCGGTTGGAAAAAAGGTCGAACACCTTCTCAAGCAACACAAACCCTCCAAAATCCTTCTCGTCCTGGACATCGACAACACGCTCCTGGCCATGAACGAACCGTTGGGAAGTGATCAGTGGTTTGGCTGGCAAACCCAACTTCTACAAACGCCAATGCACGAAATGGAACAAGTGGCGTCTTCCTTCTCAAGCTTGCTGGACATTCAAAAAGAGCTTTTTGAGTGGGGATCCATGCGCCCGACAGACCCAAACGCTCCTAAAATTCTAGAAAAATTACAAAAACGGGGAATTGCCACACTGGTTTTAACCTCACGTGGCCCCGTTTTGCGAAAAGTCACCCATCGTGAATTGAAAAGTAATGGATACGATTTTTCATCCACAGCACCCCAACCTCGTTTTAAAGAAGAATGGTTACCCACAAACGGCAAAAACAGCCTTGCATTAAGCCCCAAAGAGGAACGAGCGTTTGGCATGGATTCACCCAGACCGGTCAGTTATTCCGAAGGGATTTTTCTCACTTCCGGGCAACACAAAGGAGCCATGCTTCGAGTTCTTCTCCACGATCTCAAGTTAGATCACGCGTTTAACGCCATTGTTTTTGTGGATGATCATAAAAGACATGTCACTCGGATGCTTGAAGCTTTTAAACTGATTCCGGACATTCAGGTGACGGCTTTTCACTTCATGGGTGAAAAATCCAACGTCGATTCATTCAATAAAAGCGACAAGAAAGAAGTTCACCGAGCGTTCAAAGCGTTTCAGAAAAAGTAATTCGCCCTAAACCGATGATTCGCCATATTCAAACGCGAGGTTTTCAAAGCGTGTGTATTGGCCGAGGAAGGCCAGTCTGGCTACGCCTGTCGGACCATTTCGATGCTTGGCAATGATGATCTCAGCGATACCCTTATCAGGGGTATCCTCGTTGTACACTTCGTCACGATAGATGAAGCCAATGATATCAGCATCTTGTTCAATTGCGCCCGATTCCCGAAGGTCTGACATATGAGGTCTTTTATCCTCCCGAGATTCGACGCCCCGGTTTAACTGAGAAAGGGCAATCACGGGGACATGTAGCTCTTTGGCCATGGACTTCATGGATCGAGAGATCTCGGAAATTTCCCGTTCTCGGCTCTCGGACCGCCCACGACCGCTCATCAACTGCAAATAGTCCACAATGATTAAACCGAGTCCTCTCGAAGCTTTCAAACGCCTGCATTTGGCCCGCATGTCCAGCGTTCCTGATTGTGCTGAGTCATCGATGAAGATCTTGGCTTCCGAAAGTTCACCGGCCGCTTGCGTCAAACGCATCCACTCGTCTTCATCAATCAATCCCGAACGCAAACGCGAAGAATCAATCCGCGCATGGGAGCACAGTAAACGTGTCGCCAACTGCTCTCGCGCCATTTCCAACGAAAAGATGGCCACGGGCGTTCCACAGTTCGTGGCCGCATGTTGGGCTAGATTCAAACAAAAGGACGTCTTTCCCATGGAGGGACGCCCCGCGATGATGATCAAGTCGGACGACTGAAGACCAGACGTCATCTTATCCAGCTCTCGAAAACCCGTCGGAAGTCCGGTAATCAGCTCTTTTCGCTCGTAGTTGTACTCGATTTGCTTAAAAGACTCTTTGATGACAGAGGACAGAGGAGCCAAAGAGTTCCGCGCTCTTCGCTCCGAAACTTCAAAAATGACCTTTTCGGCTTCATCCAGAAATTCCGCAACATCTGCGCCTTCCTCATAACCATTCGTGACAATGCTTGTCGCCGCAGAGATCACCTCTCGCTGAACGGCTTTATCTTTCACGATTTTGGCATAGTGCATGACGTTTGCCGCAGTGGGAACAGCATCCACCAGCGTTGCCAGGTAACTCGCCCCACCCATCGATTCCAGTTTTCCGTCTTTCTTCAACTCATTGGTCAGCGTAACCAAGTCGGCCGGTTCGCTCCGATCTACCAACGATAAAACGGCATCGAAAATTTTTCGATTGGCTTCTTTGTAAAAGTCTTCGGGGCGAAGAACTTCGATCACCTCATGCACGGCTTCGTTGTCCAGGAGGATGGCCCCCAAGACAGACTGCTCCGCCTCCAAGTTTTGTGGAGGAACGCGATTTCCGAAGGAATGATTGCCGTTTGGCATTCCGTTCTATTTATTGCGCTTCGGCAACAACTTCAACAGAGATTTTGGCCTCTAAATCCCCATCCAATTTGATGGGAATTTCGTATTGCCCCAACTTCTTGATTGGATCAGCCAACTCAATGCTTCGACGGTTGATCTTGATATCTTTCTCGATCAACGCTTTTTCGATATCCATGGTGGTCACCGAACCAAAAAGTTTTTCGCTCTCCCCAGCTTTCTTGGAGATCGTAAACTTCTCACGACCCAGAGCATCCCGAATGTCTTCAGAAGTTTTTCTAGCCTTCTTCATGCGATGTTCCATCAGCATTTGTTGGTGAGCCACCTCTTTTAAGTTTCGCGCGCTTGCGGCCATAGCCTTCTTGCGTGGGAACAAAAAGTTTCGAGCATATCCGGATCGAACGGAAACGATTTCTCCAACTCGACCCAAATTATCCATCGTTTCTAAGAGTACGACTTTCATGCTGTTTCCTCCCCTCGGGGAATCCAATTGTCTGTGTAAGGCAACAAAGCAATCTGACGAGCCCGCTTTAAAGCGGTGGCCAGTCGACGTTGATAGAAAGCATTGCAACCCGAGCCTCGACGAGGAGCAATTTTACCCGCTTCGCTCAAGTAGCGAACCAAGGTTCCGGATTCTCGATAAAGAAAACTCAAGGTTGGATCCTCGATGCGAATGCCTCGGCGTCGATGGAAAGGTCCGTCAGATCCTTGATGATCGTCTCGGCCATAGCTTTCGTCGGAATCATCTTTGGATTCTTTTTTTAGATCTTCCTTTTTGGGGTTCACTTTCTTGTCCGAAACCACGACAGACATCCAGCGAAGAACGTTTTCTTCGTACCGGGCAATCCGTTCGATTTCGGCAGGAGCTTCGGATTCTTGGGTGTAGGACCAGAACATGTACCGACCTTTTTTCTCGTGCTTGATCGGATAGGCCAAACGTCGAAGACCCCAGTCTTCTTGTTTGGTGATGTTTCCAGGTTTTTTCCCGATGACCTTTTCAATTTTCTTGGTGAGTTTCCCAATATAATCGTCCGGCACATCGGCTTTCACAACCAGAACTGTTTCATAGTTCTTCATATGACCTCCTCTTGGGTTTGCCCTGAAACACGTCCAGAGCGAGGGTTATTGAAATAATGTGGTGGAGCTTCTAGCAGGATTCGGTTCCGGAATCAAGCTCATTGGAAGAAGGGGGCTTCTCTTCCGGCTTCCTGTTCACCTGATTCATGGCCTGCACCATTCCCTCTCTCAAAAGAAGCTCCAGGGCATCTGCCCCTTTTTCAGCCCATTTTTGAAGCGAATCCTCTGGAATCGGCCTCAACACATGCTCGGACAAATCTTCATCCAGGCTCTTCCCCACCCCCATGCGAAGACGGGGAAAATCACGCGTGGCCCATCGTTCAAAAATGGACTTCAGGCCTTTGTGGCCGCCAGCTCCTCCGCCTTGCTTAAAACGAAGAACTCCTGGGTCCAAATCGGCTTCATCATGAATTACGAGAACTTCGTCGGCTTCGGCCTTCATGGCTTTGGCCAACGGAGCCACGGAATTTCCGCTTAAATTCATGAACGTGCCGGGTTTGGCCAACCATAGAGGCTCGTGGTCCCACTCCATTTGGAAAATTTTGGCTCGGAAATCTCGAACGATTTTAACGGACTTCTTGGGTTGACGACGGACAAACGTATCCACCACCCAAAACCCGATATTATGAAGCGTATTACGGTACTCCCCCCCGGGGTTTCCCAGTCCAACAATCAACTTGATCATGCCACCCTCCAACTAACCATGGAGGTCACCAGAAGGCTACTTATCTTCAGAAGCGCCTTCTTTTTTCTCTTCGCCACCTTCAGCAGGAGCTGCGCCTTCAGCAGGAGCGGCACCTTCCGCAGCCGCTTCGAGTTCACCCTCAGCCGTAGCCGGTTTTTCTTCTTCGGCTGCTGGAGCCACAACGGCAGCAATCGTAAAGTTGGAACTTCCGGTATATTCCACGCCTTCGGGCAATTTGATGTCATTGACATGCAACGAAGAGCCCAGGTCCAACTCACTAACATCAATTTCCACTTTTTCGGGAATACTGTTCGGCAAACAGCGAACTTCCATCACCCTTCGGCTTTGCTCCAAGATTCCACCCTCGGCAACGCCTTTTGCTTTTCCGATAAGGCTAATCGGAACGTTGACTTTGATGGCTTCATCCATGCGAATTTCAATTAAGTCTGCATGCATGTAATACCCTTTAACGGGATGCACTTGAGAGGCCTTCACAACGGCCATTTTTCCATCCACATCTTTTAAATCCGATGCTCTCAGCGTCAGCAGGACATTATCCCCGTGTTTTCTCATCTTCGTGAACTCACGTGTCCCTACCGTTAACGCCACAGGCTCTTTCATATGGGGGCCATAAAAAACCACGGGCATTCTTTCGTCCGTGCGAATTTTACGGGCATTCCCTTTACCGAAATCATTTCTAAGCTGTACTTGTAGTTCTACTTTTTCCATTTAAATTACTCCCTAACAAACAAAGAGCTCACGGAATCCTCACCGTGAATCCGGCGAATCGACTCGCCCAGAAGCCCAGCAACGGAAAACACCGTACATTTGCCCTTTTTCACTTTCTCCTCATCCAGAGGAATCGTGTCCGTCACGCCAATCCCAGAAATCTCCGAATTGGAAATACGATCAAGCGCTGGCCCCGATAACACAGGATGCGTCGCAAGGCCATAAACTTTTGTCGCTCCCCGCTCTAAAAGTTCAGGAACGGCTTGGGTAAGAGTTCCGGCCGTATCGATCAAGTCATCCACAATGATGGCCACCTTACCGCGAACATCCCCAATAACATTCATGACTTGCGAGACATTCGCCTTCTCACGACGTTTGTCGATGATGGCCAGTGAGGCATGAAACAGTTTGGCAAAAGCTCGGGCCCTTTCTACGCCTCCCGCATCCGGGGAAACGATGACCATCTCCTCGTCATTGGAGAATGTATCGGCGTATTTCATAAGCACCGGCGTTGCATACAGGTGATCAAAAGGAATGTTGAAAAACCCCTGAATTTGCCCCGCATGCAGGTCCACAGAGAGAACCCGGTCGGCTCCAGCCGCTTCCAACAATTCCGCCACCAATTTGGCCGTAATGGGGGTTCGAGGAGCCACTTTCCGATCCTGTCGAGCATACCCATAATAGGGCATGACCGCCGTGATCCTTCTCGCAGATGCTCTTCGAACCGCGTCAATCATCACCAACAGCTCAATCATATGATTGTTGGCCGGTTGGCAGGTCGATTGAATCAGATATACATCTCGACCTCGAACGTTCTCTTTAATTTCCACGCTGGTCTCGCCATCACTGAACGTTTTGACATCCGCCTCGCCCAGAGGCAGACCCAAATATGCACAGATTTTTTTGGCTAATACCGGATTGGAATTACCCGCAAAGAGTTTCAGTTCACTCATCCCCGATCCCTTGGTTGGTGGCTGGGGCGGGAGGATTCGAACCTCCGAATGACGGCGTCAAAGACCGTTGACTTACCATTTGTCGACGCCCCAATGCCAAAAGTTACCGTTCAACGACTCACGCTATCGTCGTCGTGAAGATGGCGTGACCCAACTCACGAACGTTCTCGCAGACCCTTTCTGCCAAAGCTCGGTCATCAAAAAGACCGAACACCGTCGCTCCACTTCCACTCATTTGAGCAGATTGAGCACCCTCCTCCAGCAGTCGTTGTCGAGCCTTCGCAATCTCAGGAAACATTTCTTCCACGACAATTTGAAGATCGTTTCCCTTTCCAGTTCCTATTAACCGGTCGAGATCACTCCAGTTTTCAGGTCGCTGGAGAGCGGCGACGCAATTATCATTTACCCCCTCGTTAGTCAATCTCCGATCGTAGGCCGCGTAGGCTTCGGGCGTAGAAACCGGAAAACCAGGATTCAGCAAAACCACATTCCGGCGGGGCAGGTTTGGAAGAGGAAAAAGCTCCTCCCCAATGCCCTTGGCCAAGGCCAAAGGCGCGTCTTGCAGGAGAAAGGGAATATCTGCTCCCAGCCGCGTGGCCAATTCCTTGAGCCGAGACTCAGACATTCCAGGGAATTCTGCGTGAAGCAATTTGAACACGACCGCTGCATCGGAACTCCCTCCACCCAAGCCTCCTCCCAGAGGGATCTTTTTATCAATGACGATGTGAATTTTCTTTTCGAGACCCAGCTCGTCACAAAACATCTTGGCCGCTCGACACGCCAGATTGTCTGAAGAATTTAATTCGGGACGAGCCGGAACCTCGGCTGTGATTTTCCAACCTTTGGAAATCTCCAATTGAACCCGATCCGCCAAATCCAATTTGAGCATGATCGTTTCCAAATCATGGTAGCCGTTGGGCCGAACCCCCGTAATCCGCAATGAAAGATTGATTTTGGCGTGTGCCTTTCCTTCTAATTTCACCGCTTCCAGCTACCAAAGCCCCCTTGAAAGCTCAAGCTCTGATTGCCTCGACCCAATAAATAGAGTAATCAAATGGCCATGTCTGGTCATTCCAAATGGAGCACAATTAAACGGAAAAAAGGCGCCGCAGATGCCAAGCGGGGCAAAATCTTTACGAAGCTCATCCGAGAAATTGCCGTAGCAGCAAAAATGGGCGGAGGAGATCCTTCTTCCAATCCTAGGTTAAGAACGGCCGTTGCTGCCGCCAAAGCGCAGAACATGCCCAAGGACAATGTGGAGCGGGCCATCAAAAAAGGAACGGGAGAGCTCGAGGGTGTCACGTATGAAGAGGTAACCTACGAGGCCTATGGTCCAGGAGGGGTCGCCATGCTTGTGGACTGCATGACAGACAACAAACAACGAACCGTATCGGAAGTTCGTCACATCGTGACCAAACACAATGGAAACCTCGGAGAAGTCGGATCGGTGGCCTGGAATTTTGACTTAAAAGGGTACTTGGTCATCGAAAAAGAGCAGGTCAGCGAAGAAGACTTGATGGAGTGGGCACTTGAGGCCGGAGCCGAAGACATCAAAGATACGGGGTCCGCGTTTGAAGTCTTCACCGCTCCCGGGGAATTCGACAATGTTCGAGGCGCGTTGGAGGACAAGGGCCTGAATTTTGGTTTGGCTCAAATTTCGAAACTGGCAAAAAATACCGTCCAGTTAGAAGGCAAAGAAGCCGAACAAATGATAAAGTTGGTGGAGGCCTTGGAAGACCTTGATGATGTCCAGAATGTCTACTCCAACTCAGATATCTCCGAAGAAGTACTTGAAAAGCTCGCATAATACGACCCGACGAATTCTGGGCATTGATCCCGGAAGTCGAATCACTGGTTTTGGTGTCATCACCCAAAAAGGAAACGAGCTGGTCCATCTCCACAGTGGATGCATTCGCCTGAAAGAAAAGGCCCCACTCGACCAACGATTGTTTCAACTTCATGAGGAATTGAACCTCATCATCGAGTCCACACAGCCAGACATCATGGCCTTGGAAAGTATTTTCTATGCCAAAAATGTTCGTTCCACCGTGGCTCTCGCTCATGCACGAGGCGTAATCATGTTGGCTGCGGCTCAAGCAGGATTGGAGGTGGTTCAATACGCTCCGACCGACGTCAAGCAATCTGTGGTGGGTTCGGGACGAGCCACCAAGGAACAAGTCATGACCATGATTTGTCATCTGTTTCGAATCCCCTTGGATGTCAAAAATCAACCCTATGACGTGAGCGATGCGCTCGCCGTTGCACTCACCCATTTAAACGTTGAATCGACACAACGAAGAATCACTCAATCCATTTCTCCAGAACAGGTGGCAGAAGCATGATTGGCTGGCTTTCCGGAACACTTCTTTTTAAAGCTTCCGACACGATCATGATCGATGTTAAAGGCGTCGGTTATGAGGTGCATACACCTGCCTCCCTCGAAAATTCTTTGGGAAGTGTGGGTTCATCTGTGGAATTGTTCATTCACACGCATGTACGCGAAAACGAAATCTCGCTGTTTGGATTTCCAACCCTAGAGGATCGGCAAGTTTTCCTTCACTTGACAGCGGTCTCGGGGATCGGGCCCAAAACGGCTTTGGGCGTTCTTTCAGCACTTCCATCGGGAAGACTGGTTCAAGCTATTCGTCAAAAAGATGTCGCGGCTCTCCAACAAGCTCCCGGAGTTGGAAAACGAACGGCAGAACGCATGGTCATCGAGCTGGGAGATCGTCTCAAAGAATTTTCTTCTTCGAACGCGGCCGAATTTTCATCCATTCCCGAAGGATCTCAAGGTGAAGAGCTCCTCTCTGCCCTCGTCAACCTTGGGTACAAGAAACCTTTGGCTGAATCGGCAGTCACACGAATCGATCTTTCGAAATTCGACACCTTTGATAGCATGCTGAAAGAAGCCTTGAGGTCATTGGCAAAATAATCATGAATAAAGATGTTCAAAGAGAAATGTCCCCCGCTCCTCTGGAAACAGATAAAACTCCGGAGGTTGGCCTCCGACCCAGACAGTTGGCGGACTATATTGGACAAAAAAATGTCATCGAGAAATTGAAGATTTTTTTGGAAGCTTCCTCCCAACGACGAGAAGCCATGGACCATCTTCTCTTTTGTGGCCCTCCCGGCCTGGGAAAAACCACCCTCGCACATATCATTGCGGGAGAGTTGGGAGTCACGTTGAAATCTACCTCCGGACCCGTCATTGATAAGGCCGGAGATTTAGCCGCCATCTTGACCAATCTGGAACCCCGGGATGTTCTCTTCATTGATGAAATTCATCGATTGAATCGTGTTGTGGAGGAAATCCTTTATCAAGCCATGGAAGATTTCAAACTCGACATCATGATTGGACAAGGCCCCGGAGCCCGCACCGTGAAAATTGATTTGGCCCCCTTCACACTGATTGGTGCCACCACGCGAACAGGACTGCTGACTTCTCCGCTCAGAGATCGATTTGGCGTCGTGGAGCGTCTTGAGTTTTACGAAACCCACGAACTCGTCCAAATTGTCAAACGCTCCTCAAGCATTTTGAAGATCCCCCTTGAAACACAAGCCGCTCAGGAAATCGCTCGGCGATCACGTGGAACGCCTCGGATTGCGAACCGCCTACTTAAACGCGTAAGAGACTATGCTCAGGTCAAAGCGGAAGGCCACATCAATCTGAAAGCCGCACAAGAAGGTTTAAGCATCATGCAAGTCGACAACGAAGGATTCGACTCCATGGATCGAAAGATTCTGACCACCATTATTGAAAAGTACGATGGCGGCCCCGTGGGATTGGATACCATTGCTTCTTCCATCGGTGAAGATGCCCACACGCTCGAAGAAGTCTATGAACCCTTCCTTCTCCAACGAGGATTCATCAACCGAACCCCGAGAGGTCGCGTGACCACGAGGTTGGCTTATCAACACCTGAACCTCATGCCCAAAGCCTCCCAAGACGCCTTGATCTGAGTTTTAAAAACTAAGCTTTTTGATGTCTTGGCAGAAAAAATGAAACAAGAAGAAAGCCGGCGATGAAGCCTCCGATATGCGCCCACCAAGCCACCTGCCCTCCCATGCTTGAATACAGAAGTTGCATGAGAAACCAGAGCCCCAAAAAGAGCGCTGCAGGAATTCGAACGGTGGTGATGAAAATAAAAATCGGAATCAACGTCAATATGCGGTGACGGGGAAACAATAAAAAATAAGCTCCCAAAACGCCCGCAATAGCTCCACTAGCTCCTACGAGAGGAATCGTCGATGAAGGATCCATAATGGTGTGGGCCAAAACGGCGGCCACTCCGGTGGCCAGATAAAAGAGGATAAAACGGAAATGACCCAACCGAATTTCCACATTGTCCCCAAAAATCCACAAGAACCACATATTGAAAATGAGATGAAAAAAACCGCCATGCATGAACATGGACGAAAACACACTCATAAACGGAAGGCCCACTCTGCCGGGTAAAATCGTTTCCACTCGGCCCACCAGCTCCGCCGGAATGAGTCCGTAGGCCAATACATAATGGTCAAAATTTTCGGGGCCCATAAATGCCTGGTAAATAAACACAAACACATTCGCGAGAATAATGAGAAGAACAACGTATGCGAACCCCGTGTAGGGATTTTCATCTCTTAAAGGAATCATTTTTCAATCGAAGAGGTTGAGAAAATGTGAATGCGGCGGTTCATTTCCCGACTTCGCTCATTGATGTTGGGAAGTTTGGGCTTACTACCACCGAAACCAACGGCATTGATTCGATTTTTGGAAACACCCAATTTAACCAGGTACCGTCCCAAAATTTCAGCTCTTCGTTTTGACAAAGCCAAATCTTTTCCGATGTCTTGGCTGGCATCTAAATGAGACCCAATCGTGATTCTACGTGGTGCCCTCTTATCGCGAAGCACCCTACCCAATTTTCTTAATTTAGGAATGGCCTCCTTGGACAAACGAGTGGAACGTCCTTCAAAAATGGAAGCGTCCCAAAGCAAACCTTCACGACGGTTGAGATTTCGCAACATCCGTATTTCATCCGAACCCAAGGGTTCCGAAAGATCCGTTTTGGGGGAAGGCGTAGGAGCCTTCTTGGCCACCTCAGGAGTTTTTACTTTTCCGGGAGGCGTCCAACAGCCACGATGTCCTACGTAATGTCGATCTCCTGAGTCAGCCAACAACACCTGAACCATTTCAGCCGCTCGATCGCTCACAATGCCAATATAGGCGTCAAGGGAGACCTCTTCCTTCGAACCGTAACTCCATCGAATGGCACCCGATTTCACATCCAGCAGATACGCATCGATGTTCATATGAGCCCGTTTTTCTTCTCCACGATAAACGGGAATTTGTGTAATGGATCCGAAAAGCACCGCATCCACATTCAATTTATTTCCAACTTCCTTAGCCCAATAGGGATCCACAACGGGAGGGAGGGGTTCATTGGCTTGTTTAAACAATTCAATCAATTCCAAAGGACCTAAAACACCGTGAGCCCCTTGTTTATATAAATCCAAAGCCACAAACTCAGAGAGCATCTCCCGAGGAGAATCCATGTCGTAACGGATTTCGAATGGCATCACCGCAATGCATTCAACTTGGCGTGGCAAAGAACCAATGGAAAATCGAGAGCCTGCGCACGAAGTCAGAGCCAGACAAACAAAAACAGCCACTATCCGAAAAGCGTTTTGGAGCATCAATTGCCCATTGTACGCAATATTCGTCGAACTTCATTAATTCGAGGTCGGGTTTTTTCATTGACGTCAACCACCGCCAAATAAGCCTGATACGAACGTTTGGCCTTTTCCTTTTCGTCTTGCAATAGAAAAATGGTTCCCAAAGCAAGGTAAGGTTTGGGATTGGCTGGATCAAGCTTCTTGACCTTTTCATAATACCGAATGGCCCGAGCGGTCTCATCCAGCTCAAAATAGAGATCGGCCATTTCCAATAACACTTCCACATGTTTCCAATTTAACGCATACGCGTTCTCATAGCTTTTCAAAGCGTCCTGCAACAACCCCTTCTCTTTCTTTTTCCGGGCCGAGCGAAGGTGATCTTCAAATCCTTTTGATTTCGCCGCTACGCGAGGGGTTTCAGTCGCTTTCGGAATCACATTTTCTTTGGGTAAGGCGATTTTGGGTAAAGCCTTCTCCGTCGGAACCGGAGTTGGTTGTTTTTTCGCTATTGGAATTTCTTCAGGCTCCAGAGGAATGGGAGAAATTACGACCAAATCAGAGTCCAAAGCGACCGACTTCTGTGGAAGCATATGTCGTTGATCGCTCTGAGCATTCCGACTGCTTCGCGTGTCAAAAAAAGTAAACAGGGTCAAAAACACTGCGATGGCCACAACCATCGAAGCCGCGCCCATGACATAAGGCATTCTCGACGGAGGAGGCTCCACCAAATTGGTCGAAGGGGGTAATTCATTTTTTGGAGTGGAAACATCTTTTTTCTCAAATAGTTCCTCCAAAACTTCTTTTTTTTCATTCTTCTTTGGAAAGATTTCGGGAGGAGGACATTTCCCTGTCTCAAAAGCGAGAAAGCCCAGCAGTCGAAACGAATACAAAAGCCCAAGACTTTCTCGTCGACTGTAGGAATTTAAGTTTAACAATTCACCAATGGGTCTTCCTTCTCCAACAAGCTCCAGGAAATCCTGCTCATTTTTCCCCAAATGAACTCGCTTTTTAAGTTGCTCGAGAGGAAGGGCCAAAGAAACACGAGAATCGAAGGGTTCAAAATATTTGGCCAACTGATCTTCGCTGAAGCGATAGCGAACTCCCTCCAGGAGCAAAGGGCCAACTCCTGCTCGCGCAATGGCATTTTCTGGATCCAAAGGCTCTTCTACGAGAACGTAAAACTCGCCCTCGGTCCAATCAAATACGTTGAGAACAATGTGTTTGATTTGTCCCTGCAACAAGGTCTGCAATAATTGAGGTTTCAGATAACCCGAATCAACCAAAATTCTTCCCAAGCGCTTCTTGGAGGTTCGCAAGGTCTTCAATGACTCGTCCAACTGGTCCCTCTGAATGACATTTTGAGAAATTAAGAATTCTCCAAAGCGATGGGCATTTTGATTGGAAGACGCAAAAACGATGTATCCATGTTCAAAGTAGATGACACACTTTTCTTCGCCCTTCTCCATCACAACGGCCCCACTGAATCTAAAACGAGCTGCCTGACAGAGCATTTTAGGAATCGAGTGAATGGCACCCTTTTTCACTTTTTGGGAACGCAAAGATAGGGTTTCATCGACGAACTCGGCGATCATTTCAGGTTCGACATCTTGACTGAAGTACTGGTCCAAAACAGATGTGAGTAAAGAGCGATCGGAAGGAACCGAACGATGACCAATGACCACTACCGGCGTGGTCGCACCAAAAGGGTTTCGAGACAAATGCCGGGCTAAATCCCGCTGTTTCAAACCAGATTCGTCATCCTCACAGATTAAAGAAGAGAAGAATTCGTTTTCGAGACGAAATGAAACCTCTCGAGCCTCTTTCACGCGCAGGGTTTTGAATCCCTGAGAAATCAGAGCTTCCTCCAATTTCACAAAATAAGGATCCGGCCCCCCGGCCAATATGAGGACATTTTTCTTCATGCGATGACTGAACCATTAATTATCTCAAAGAGTTATCTTTGATTCAATGGACAGATTAACGCTTGAAGGAAGTAAGCTTTTGACGCGCCTTTTCTTTGTATGGGTGTCCTGTGGGGGCCATGGCAAAAGCGTCCCGATATCGCCTAAGGGCCGCCCGCCGATTGGTTCCCTCCATGACATACCCTTCTAAATAGGTCTTCTCTGCCCTTTCGCCCAATTCCTCCAAAACAGCCTGGGCTCGTGCGTGAAGTTGTTTGGACGAGGCTTTTTCACATTCCCTCACGGCAATTTTCCATTTTTTTCGTCTTCGAGCTGCTCCACATTTCGCATAAGCCAGCTCGGCCTCCAGTTCCCATAATTCGCGAGGAGTTTTTCCTGCATGAGCCTTTGAGACTTTTTGCATCATGCGCTCGACTTTTTCAAAGTCTCCCTTCAGAAACACTTTCTGAATTCGTTGTTGTATTTTTTTCAAGCTCTTCGAGGACATCTTGGATTCTTTTTTGCTTTTTTGCGTACGTTTTCTTTTGGGATGGACTTTCTTTTTGCTTTTCACCAATTTCTTCGACGGAGGTTCTTTCCGAGGTTGAACTTCACGTGTGAACTTCTCCGGTATTTTGAGCTTTGGAGATTCTGTCGGAGTAGGAGTGATCTTCCCTTCGTTTTTCGTCTGGGACAAAGACGGAACAGTTTTTGATTTTGCGTGCGAAACTTGATTCCTTTGAAAGGAAGAGGCCACGACTAAACAAAACGGTAAGACCATCATTCCCAGAATGATCCCCCGATACCGCACTTTACGAGGCAATTTTACTTTTCGATCTTTGGCGTCACGATATAAGACCCCTCCATCCGGGAGAAAGAAGCGCGCCTTCGAAAGAAGAGCATCTGAATATTTCTCCCGCACGAGCTTTTCCTGATTGGACTCTTCGATAAAAAACCACCCCATCATTTGAGACTCCTGATTCTATATAGAGCCGCCTGCACCTCGCGCCTTCGGGGGTCAGTGGGCTCGATGAGCTCCTGTAAAAGCTGTTCGTACGTATGCACGGCATAGCTTCTTTTTCCCAAACTGAGAGCCGCCCGAGCTTCGGACATCAGTTGTTCAAACATGGTCTCTTCGGCTTCTTCAATTTTCTTTTGAAGCCGGATCACCTCCTCCGGGATTTTTGTTTCTCTCATTCTCCAAAGCGCCAGGCTTTTTTGAATCGTTTGTCTGGAACGAACGAGTTCCCCCGGATGAAAGCTTCGTTGCCCAAACATTTTTTGGGCACTTCGAAAAAGTTGCTCGGGACTATCTTCATAGGTTGTCCCCCTTCGCGCTTGATTCAAATATACATTTCGAACGCCCCAACGCGTCTCACCCTCCAAAAGCCCTTGGTCTTTAATCGAAATTTGGTTGGTCCCATTTTTTAGAAAACGCGTCGGAATGAAATGCCTTTCCTCTCGTCCCCAACTCTTGGACGGACAAGGGTCCAAAAACGCCATTGACGTTCCATTTACTTCCAACTGCACTTGAGTATCTCGGGAGATTCCACCTGGGGTGATATGCAGTTCAAGAGGCTCAAGCGAGTTCTGTGTCCATTGAAACTGGATCTGAAACGACTCGCTTCTGGGAAGTCCTTTGATTCTCTTGAATTCGCCACGCGCGGGTAAGCGTTGTGGGGCAACATCTGTTTTTCGAACCGCAGATGACGAAAGCACAGGGCGAGAATGGAAAGTCATCCAGAAAACGGAGGAGCAAAGAGACAACCCTAGAAACGCCACCGCGAATCTCAGAAGCGAAGACCAGCGAACTCGCAAAAAATATGGGCCTGTTTTTACCCACTCTTTTCTTAAGCGAACTTTCTCCCCGCCCGTATGGGGCAACCAAAAAACATTCCATCCTTGGCGTTCCACCACTCCGGCGAACAAAGGAACCTGAGGATGAAGAAGCAATATCTGGTTCTTTAAGCTTCTCCCGACTCGAAAACGCTTCTGAGGCATCGGGATCACATACGACTGTTCGGACCCATTCAATGACGTAACGATTTCCAATTCAAATGGCACGTCCTTGAAAATTGCAAAAGAGAGACCAAGCCCAAAAGCAACGCAAGGACTTGTTTTTATTCTGTTTTTTATTTTCCTCCAAAAGTCCACCGTCCGGAAATCGGACGGAGGATTCGGAATCCGCACACGCCGGCTTTCTTTCTTAGAAATCTTCCAAAAAAAAGGGCCCCAAGGGGCCCTTTTTTGTTTCGTTCATTCGGGTCAATCCAACCATTTCAGTTCCACGCGACGATTCTTTCTTCTTCCTTCGCGCGTGTTGTTATCTGCAATCGGTTCGGCTTCACCATACCCTCTGGCATCCAATCGTCCTCGATCAACCCCTTTGGATACCAAGTAATCCACGACGGAGTTCGCTCGTTGGTCCGAAACCTTCAGATTGATTTGTTCTGAGCCGGAGCTATCCGTATGCCCTTGGACCTCAACTCGAACTTTCGGGAATTTATTTAACTCTTCCGCGACTCCATCCAGAATCGTCTGAGAGTTGAGCGTCAAGTCGGCTGATCCCGTCTTGAAGTTCACACCCTGCAATACACCTCTGGCCAAACTGACTTTTGGACAACCCATGGCATCAATGTCTTTTCCAGCTTCGGTATTGGGACATTGGTCCAAATGATCGGGTACGCCATCCTTATCTGTATCCAATGGACAACCCTTTTCATCTACGGGTGTTCCCGCAGGAGTATCCGGACATTGGTCTTTGTCATCTGAAACACCATCGGTGTCTTTATCCTTGGGACAGCCTTTTCCGTCCACAGGCATTCCTGCCGGTGTTCCTTCACATTGGTCCGCTCCATCGGGAACCGCGTCCCCATCTGAATCCATCGTGCATCCTTTTTCATTCACCTTAAGTCCCTTGATGGTTCGAGCACATTGATCGATGCCATCAAAGACGCCATCTCCATCGGAGTCACTGGGGCAACCTTCAGGATTCACAGTCGCACCCTTAGGGGTTTCGGCACAGGCATCCTTTTTATCCGGAATCCCGTCGCCATCCGTATCGGCGGGCGGTTTGCCACCAAACAAATAGGTTAATCCAAACATCGCTTCATAATTGTATTGTCGAGCATCCAATTCGCTGACTTCCGTGTAGACAAATCGACCATCCAATCGAGCGGCCAAGTAATCGGTAAGAAAGACGCGTAAACCACCCCCCGCATTCACGCCCAAGTCGTTGGACTTGAAGGATCCATTAACTTTTGTGTATTCCCAACCTAAACCGCCTGTGAGAAACGGTCGAAGTCGTTTGCCCGGCAGGAAGTTATATAAGAGGTTAAATCGAAGTGCGCGAAGACTGGCACCGTTATTCGTCCCCGTCGCTCGATCCGTATCGGTCCACAACATTTGATAAGAAGGTTCAAAACTCCAATTTTCTTCGAAAAAGTATCCCAGCCTGACTCCGTACAGAAGGTTCTGCTCGATGTTGTGAGATCCGTAATCGCTGAAAAACGCATATCCCACATAAGGTCCTACTTCGAAATCTCCCTGCTGACCTCTTTCAGCAAAGACGGGTAAAGAAAATGAAAGCGTGATTGCAACTGCAAGCGCAAACCGTTTGAACATACTTAAGTCCTTTCACCAAAAAACTGATGTGACCGCGAATTGAGACTCTTTTATGCTATGGAAACCAAATGAAGTCAATGGGTTAGCATGCTTGGCCGCTTTTCCCGCCCCCAAAGGGCTTTGGGAATAAAAATATTTTCTCCTAAATTGTAACCAAATTAGTTCTATTTCGAATAAAGCAATGAAGGAGTCCGAGATGAACGTAATTCGAAGTCAAGAACGAGGGTCATTTAACAACGAATGGTTGAAAACCTTTCATTCCTTTTCGTTTGCTGGGTATCACAACCCAGAACGAATGAATTTTGGGGATTTGAGAGCCATCAATGAGGATTTCATTCAACCGGGTGAAGGCTTTGATCCACATCTTCACAAAAACATGGAAATCATTACGTATGTTTCTGCGGGTGCATTGGCCCATCGAGACAGCATCGGAAATGGTTCCGCCATTTACCCCAGTGAAGTGCAGTACATGAGTGCTGGAGCGGGTGTCACACATAGCGAATACAATTCATCGGAAAAAGAGATCACCCATATTCATCAAATCTGGATCGTGCCCAACCAGATGAATGCCAAACCCCGTTACGATCAAAAGGCTTTCCGAAGAGAAGAAAAAAAGAATCGGTTTTGTCGAATTGCTTCTCCGGACGGAAGAGAGGGTTCCATCTCCATTCGCCAAGACGCTCATATGTTCGCGACGGTCTTGGAATCCAGGCAAGAATTAACCTACAAGCTCAAACCCGGCCGAAAAGTTTGGATCCAAGTCATCAAAGGGAACCTCTTTGCAAACGGAGAGGAGCTTTCTGCGGGAGATGGCGTCGGCATTCCGAACCATACGAAGATTGAGTTCAAGGGAAATGGAACAGAGTCCGAATTTCTCTTATTTGATTTGCGTTAACTAAATAAGCAAGCCGGCAATGCAGGCGCTGGTGCAAGAAGCCAACGCCCCGGCAAACATGGCCCGCAAACCGATGGAAGCCAAATCACTGCGACGCTCCGGCGCAATGCCGCCTATGCCTCCCAGCTGAATGCCGATGGAACCCACATTGGCAAACCCACAGAGTGCGTAGGAGGCAATGACCATCGTTCTTTCCGATATCGCCCCCCCGGATGACAACTCTTGGAGTTTTGCATACGCCACAAACTCATTGATCATGAGTTTGCTTCCCAATAAATCTCCCATGGCGGCACAATCGGTCCAAGGAACCCCAAGCAAAAAAGCAAAAGGAGATAAGACCTTTCCAAACACCCAAGAAAGCGAAAGCTCGGGTAAACCAATAAAGCCTCCGCACCACCCCAAAAGGCCATTCAAGAGCGCCACAATCGCCAAAAAGGCAATGAGCATGGCGGCCACATTGATGGCCAAAGACACGCCTTGAGAAGCCCCCGAAGCCGCCGCATCGATCACGTTGGTTGTCTCCGGTTTGTAATCACTCTCAACGCCACCCGCAGTTACTGGCTCCTCGGTTTCTGGATAAAACACTTTGGCCAAAGCCAGAGCTGCTGGAGCCGCCATAATGCTGGCCGCCATCAGATGTCCGGCAATCGTGGGAATCTGAGCTTTGAGCATCGCCACGTATGCAGCCAACACGCCACCCGCCACCGTAGCAAACCCTCCCGTCATGATGGCCATGAGTTCGGATTTGGTCATTTCTTTGACGTAAGGACGAACGACCAAAGGGGCCTCGGTTTGTCCGACGAAAATATTTGCAGAAGCCGACAAAGACTCTGCGCCACTGGTTTTCATGGACTTCGCCATCACCCAAGCCACGGCTCTGACCACTTTTTGAACCCAGCCCAAATGATACAAAATGGCCATGAACGCCGAGAAGAAAATGATCGTCGGCAAAACAGAAAAGGCAAAAAACGCTCCAGTCTGTGCGACCAGTCCCTGAGCCGATTCAACATTGGCACCCGGGACCTGCCCCGTCACCGGAACGTTGTGATTTGTAAGATTTCCAAAAACAAAACTGGCCCCTGCCTGCGTGTAGTCCAAAAAAGAAATGACAACGTCATTGACCGCGGAAAAAAAACCTCGACCCACGGCTGTTTTCAACACGATTAGGGCCAAAACAAATTGCAAACCGAATCCCCAGGCCACGGATTTCCATCGGATCGCTTTCCGGTTGTGACTAAAAACAAACGCGATGAGAATGATGAAGAGCAAGCCCAACAATGAGATGAAACGTTCCATGAAAACCCCCTTTGACGCTCCTTAGCAGAGATCTTTCCGTTCTCCAAGATTCTCAACCTTGCTTAAGAGGTTGCAAAACAATGAGTTTTGACTAAATTCTCCCCACCAATCGCTAGGATAAAGGATTACGTTTAAGGTTAATCCTTAATAGCTATTCGCCGGGGTGGTGGAATTGGTAGACACACAGGACTTAAAATCCTGAGGGAGGTGACTCCCGTGCCGGTTCGAGTCCGGCCCCCGGCACCATCCGTCTTCGCCTCTTTGAGGCTACGCCGTGATGTTTACAGCAATATTCTGCTTTCTCAGCTTTTTTGTCCCGGCGAAGTGCCTTACACGTAGCCGGACCCCCGGCACCATCCAACGTTTAAGGTTAACCTTAAACGTAATCCTTAACCTAAAACAACAGCCTCTTTTGGTTAAAAAACGACCGACTCGTTTTTTAAAAAGGTTCATGATATGGAGCCGCGCTGTGAAGAAATTCCTCGTTATATTAGCTCTACTCGTAGCTCCTGGTTTTGGGTTGGCCTCCGAGAAAATTCCTGAATCCTGTGTCAAAGGGGGATTCGACCCTGTTACGGTTCCCGCTCCTGTGGATATTGATCGCGTTTTGAAAGATCTTCATGCTGTTCGTACAAAAGGAGGAAAACAAGCCCTGTCCAATTCAAAACAGCTAGACAAGGAAATCCGAGAGGTTTTCGACACAACGCAAATCAAAACCAAAATGGAACAGTTCTTCCGCTTGCTTTATGTGGTTTCGCGACACATTCATCCCGACATCAAACATCGCGTGGAGTTTAACCACAAAGATGCTCGCAAACTCCTCCTTTCAGCTACTGTATTTTCCGACCCAAAGGTTCCCAATCACATCAATCGCATCCGTGTGGAACGAATTCGAACTGACCAGCCCAAATGGATCGTTGGGTTTGACCAACCCCGAACCGATGTCGTGTTGAATAATGGGGAGGGCTTTTTCTTATACAAGAGCGGGAAATGCCAACATGCGAAAAAATTGATTTTTCGGAATCAATTTTCAGTGCACTTGCGCATGCAATCTAATGGGAATTTGCTGGCTCAGTATTTCAAAGGTGTGGATCTCTTCGGAGATTTTGGGAACCGCGGCATTGTGGATGTAGACATTGAATACGTTGAGTTTCGAAAAGTGGAATTCTACAAGGGCACATTCAATGGAAAAGTAACGGCCTACGTGTCCGAGGAAGAATTCAAACAAAACGACCACAGCATGATCCTTCGATTCATCACACGATTTGTTCCGGACAATACGGTTCAACCCATTGATTGGTGAAATCGTCGTCCCATCCGCCCAAAAATCGGCATTTTGAATCTCCCTAACCAGTTAATTTTGAAGGAAATACCATTGGTACAGCGATTGCAGCCCTACTTTCCCACAAATCTTTTGGGAGAGGGATTATGAAACCGTTTGGAAAAAATGGCTGCTTCGGAGCGACTTTGCTCGCACTCACAATTATTTCTTTTTCGAGCCCATCTTGGGCCAGCTATCTGAATTCGGTGTGTCAGTGCACCGCCACCTTCGGAGGTCAAAGTTTTTCAAGTGACCGCATGATTTCACGCATTCACCCAACCGACTCGTCTTCGGCGCTCGACAATTGTCGAAACCGTGAACTTCTTTGCAAGGCCAAGTGCACTTTTTTCGGGGCCCGTCGGATCCTCATAGGAATGAAGGCAAAAATGCTACCGGGAACACGAACACCACAGATTCGCATCATGAATACCTCCGTTAGAGAGTTTCTCGACGACTTACTTAACCCTATGGGAATCCGCCAATCCCTCAATGGGAAAAACGGACTCTTTATGGACCTATTGCTTCAAGGTAAGGGAGTGACGACCACCATCACGAATCAAATGATGATGGATTGGAATCAAGTCTGGACACAGAATGTGGGAAGGGAAATTCCTCGCGGGAAGCCCATTGACATTCGAACCCGGTTTCAATGCAAAGACGATGATGGCTCAGGGGGAAAAGGCATCGAATATGAACGTGAATTCAACCAAGTGATTGAACCCCGTTTGGTCGAAAAGCATTGGCCCCAATTGGAAATGAATGGGCGTCGATTGGTGCTCGACCTAAATCAGGTTTTCCAACCGGTATCGTTCACAACGGCCGCACCGGAATCTGTCAATCCTCTCCACAACCAACCATTCTACGTAGAGAAACGGGGTAAACCCGTAAAGGAACAGATGGAGGATCTCAAACAAGAGTGGAACGACGTTCAACAGCAATTGCAAAACGCACCTTGGTGGGCGAAAGCCGGAGTCTCGGCCTTGGCGGCAGGTCTCATTGTCTGGAAAGTTGGAGGCGCCATTCCCACAGGAGGGCTTTCCCTCGCTGAACCAGGCACCCCCGCATTAGCCATGGCCGGGATCTCGGCCATCATGGTCGTTGCCGGTGTCGCTGCAACTCCCAATCGGGCTTCAGCCACTTTGCTACCGGAAGAACACGTTGAGGTGACATCCTTTGAAAAGCAGAAAGATGGATTTTTCGGAACAGTACTTCTAAAGGATGGTCTTGAAATGCACTTCGAATTAAACGAGAGTGGCTTTCGCGCATCTGCGAATCATTGGGAATGCTCCTCTGTTGATCCTCAAGCGGCTTCTTGTGTCGAAAGAGACTAAATCACGCCGATCTTGTTGAGAAAAACAAGAATCAAGCCTACGGGTGTGACAAATCGCAGAAAAAAGAGCCAAAGCCGATAGGACCACCAAAAGGGAGCTTTGATGGAAAATTCTTTATGGCGAATATCATCCGGGAAAGCCCACCCACAAAAGGCTGCAATCAATAAGCCTCCCATCGGCAACAACCAATTCGACGCAAGATAATCCATGCTATCAAACAAATTCATTCCCAAGACGGGAACTCTCACATCCGCCAAAAGGCCTCCGGAGAGAGCCGGGAAAATGCCCAACAGAAAAATGACTCCGCCTGCGACCAAACTGCCTGTATGACGTTTTACAATCTTGGAATCCACAACATAAGCAATGCCAACTTCCAGAAGGGAAATGGCGGACGTCAACGCAGCCACAAACAACAACAGGAAAAACAAGATGGAGACAATGTAACCTCCAGGCATCTTAGAAAACACGACGGGAAGCGTTTGAAACACCAATCCTGGACCGGAAGCGGGCTCAAGGCCATGAGAAAATACAATGGGAAAAATGACTAGGCCTGCCAAGAGGGCAATGAGTGTATCGAAGCCAACCACGGCAATGGCCGGCCGAGCCACATCGACGTCTTTTTGCAAGTAGCTGCCATAGGTCATCATGGCTCCCATTCCAAGGGAGAGGGAAAAGAAACCTTGCCCAACCGCTTCCAAAATTCCCGTAGCGTTCAATTTGGAAAAATCTGGATAAAACAGAAACCGGATTCCTTGAGCTGCCCCTGGGGAAAGCAAGGAATTCACCAATAACACGAGGAGTAGAACGAAAAGCAAGGGCATCAAAAATTTCGTAGATTTCTCAATACCGCCTTTTAGGCCTCGCCAAATGATTCCAGTCGTCAAGACCATCACGATGAAATGCCAGAAGAGATTCATGGATCCGTTGGCGTAGAGCTGAGAAAAATACCCCGATACCCTTTCCGAACCCTCTCCGACAAATTTTCCCATCACAGAGAGATACAAGTAGTGCAGGGTCCAACCCGCCACAACGCTGTAATACGAAAGGATCAAGAAAGCCGCCGAAATGGTCAGAACCCCAACATATCTCCATCGACTCCGCTCACCTTTGATTTTCTTAAACGCAGGAATGGGAGAAAGTTGGGTACTCTTTCCAACCATGATTTCAGCGGCCATGAGTGGCAGCCCCACCAACAAGATCGTCAGGAGGTACACCAACACAAACGCCCCGCCTCCATACTTTCCCGTTACGTAGGGGAACTTCCAAATATTTCCTAAACCAATTGCACTTCCAGCAGCCGCCAACACAAAGGCAAATTTTGAACCCCAGTGGGGACGTTGCGGTTTGGAAGGTTCAATATCCATAGAATCCCTAAGGCATGACTTGTTGAAGATACTTTCGTTCTCCGTTGCTCACTTGAAACACCAGTGCCGGTTTGATGGCATCTCGGTTCTCATCTAGCGTGATGGACCCCGTGACACCCGGAAAATCTTTCGTCTTAGCGATTGTATTTTTGAGCACGGTTCGATCCAAATTCGGAACTTTTTTCAGACTTTCCAGCAATACGCGTGTGGCATCGTATCCAAGAGCAGCCAAAGCGTCTGGAACCACGCGAAAGCGATTCTTAAATTTTTTCACAAACGTACGAAGCCTCGAATCTCCGGTATGAGGCCAATAATGCCCAGTGTAATAGCTCCCTTCGAGAATGTCTTTCTGGGATTGAAAGAAATCCGTCGCATCCCACCCGTCGCTTCCCGCAAAAGGAAGGTCAATATTCATTTTTCGTGCCTGCCCTACGACCAAGCCAATTTCAGAATAATACCCGGGGAGATAAATCAGCTCCGGTTTGGATTTTCGAATGCGATTAAGGGATTTCGAAAAATCAACACTTCCCGAACGATAGGATTGCACCGTCGTGATCTCGCCCCCCAACTCCACAAACTTCTCTTTGAAATACTCGGCCAAGCTCACGCTGTATTCATTGGTTTGGTTTTTTAAAATGGCGACGCGTTTTTTCTTCAAGACATCCTTCACAAAACGGGCCATCACGGCACCTTGAAAAGGATCAATGAAGCAAACCCGAAAAATATAATCTCCCACCTGAGTGACTTTGGGATGCGTCGAACTCGGGCTGATCAAAGGCGTTTGATGTGCCTGGGCAATGGGAGCCATGGCCAATGACCGAGAACTCGCCACCGAGCCCAACACGGCCATGACATGATGGCTTTCAATGAGCTCCTGAATGGATTTCTTAGCCCCCTCCACGGATCCACGACTGTCTTTTAGAAAGAGTTGAACGTTTCTTCCCTGAATCCCACCCTTCGCATTCACTTCTTCAATCGCCAGCTCAATGCCCCGGCGAGTTCCTTCTCCAAACCGGGATTCACTTCCTGTCAGAGCCAAAACAGCCCCAATTTTCAACGCATTGGTGTTCCCAACGTCCGCTCTTCCCCAAGAAGAAGAGGCCGTCCCTGCGAGAAAAACGAAAAACAAAACAAGCCCAATGACCGATCGACTCAAATGCGAAAACAAGGGACCCCCTCACATGTCATGTCCATACATTTCATTTGTTTGGCGGCTAAGAGCCGCAATTTGGTCATTATAACAGGGCGACCAACGGAGCAAGAATCAGCGAAACCACCGACATCAACTTGATGAGGATGTTCATGGAGGGTCCACTGGTATCTTTGAAAGGATCTCCCACGGTATCTCCAACGACCGCGGCCTTATGAGCCTCCGAACCTTTTGCTTCTCCTTCGATTTCGCCTTTTTCAATCGCCTTTTTGGCGTTATCCCAGGCGCCTCCAGCGTTAGACATGAACAAGGCCAACAAAACACCGGAAACCGTCGCTCCAGCCAGCATGCCACCCAAACCAGCGGCCCCCAGGCCAAAGCCAACCACGACCGGAGAAAGAACAGCCAATAATCCAGGGGTGACCATTTCAGCTAAAGCGGCTCGCGTCGAGATATCCACACATCGAGCGGAATCTGGTTTCGCGCCTTCTTTCCCTTCGAGTAATCCCGGAATCTCTCGGAACTGACGTCGAATTTCATCCACCATTTTTCCGGCGGCTTTTCCAACACTGGTCATGGTCATCGCACCGATCAAAAAGGGAAGCATCCCTCCCACCAAGAGACCAACCACAACTTTTGCGTCGGTAATGGCAATGCTGATCGCCTCCAAACCATTTTGATGTCGAACGAAGTCCACGGCTTGCGTGTAGGCGGCAAACAAGGCCAAGGCGGTCAGGGCTGCGGAGCCGATGGCAAATCCTTTTCCGATGGCAGCCGTTGTGTTTCCAAGCGCATCCAAACCATCCGTGATCTTTCGAACGTCGGGCCCCAACCCACTCATTTCCGAAATTCCTCCCGCGTTATCCGCGACAGGACCATAAGCATCAACACTCATCGTGACGCCAACCGTAGCCAACATTCCAACCGCCGCCAAAGCGATGCCGTAAAGGCCCGCCACATGATTGGCCAGAATAATCCCGCCACAAATCAATAAAATGGGAGCGGTACAACTTTCCAATCCCACGGCCAAACCATGAATGATGGTTGTTGCCGATCCGGTTTTGGACGCTTCCGCAATTCGGATGACGGGTTTGGATGCGGTGTAATATTCCGTCACCAAACCAATCGCAATTCCAACGAGCGTTCCTCCGAGAATGGCGAAAAAGATTTTATTGGACACACCATAGGCACTCACCAAACCGTAAGCACTTAACAAAAACAAACCCGCGGCCACAAACGTGGAATAGCGAAGTGCGCTGGCCGGACCCATTCCTCTCAAAAGCCGAATGGAGAAAATTCCAATCAACGAAGAAACCAGGCCAACCACAGCTAACATGAGCGGAAGGAGCATCAGAATGCTTCTCAAAGAATGCTCATCCATATCCGGAGTGGCACCCAAGCGCATCAAAGAAGGTCCCACCAACGTAGCACCCAACGCAATGGAGGCCACAATGGAACCAACATAAGACTCGAAAATATCTGCTCCCATTCCAGCCACATCGCCAACATTGTCACCTACATTGTCGGCAATCACTCCGGGGTTTCGAGGATCATCTTCTGGAATTCCAGCTTCCACTTTTCCGACAAGATCGGAACCCACGTCAGCCGCTTTGGTGTAAATACCGCCCCCAACACGAGCAAAAAGTGCAATGGAACTGGCACCCATGGAAAAGCCGTTGATGATCTTCGCGGTGGATGGGTCCCCAAACAGATAAAACAAAATGCCCAGGCCCAATAGTCCCAAGCTGGCCACTGCCAACCCCATGACGGAACCTCCCAAGAAAGCAGTCATGAGTGCCTGCGCCTGACCGGATTCTTTAGCTGCCGCGGCCGTTCGAACGTTTGCTTTGGTTGCCGATTTCATTCCAAAAAATCCAGCCAAGACCGAGCAAAGCGCGCCCGCCACGAAGGCCAAAGCCGTATTCACCCCAATGTAAATGCCGAGCAGAATGGCCACAGCCAACACAAACAGCGAAAGAATCGAATATTCTCTCTTTAAAAAAGCCATCGCGCCGCGTTCGATTTCGGCAGCAATTTCTCTCATGACGTCCGTTCCAGAAGAACGCGAGGCCACATTTCGGTAAATGAAAAAAGCGATAATCAGTCCAACCAGACCGGCAATCGGTGAAGCAATGATCCATTGAGACATTTCAATTCCTCCGCAGAATTTTTCTTGGTCCTCCCCTTGGGGCCAAAAAACATAGCATGTTCAAGAAGTTCGACCATTATATGGGCTAGATTCTCTTCGTCTAACGAATTTCCGAGAAATTTCAACCCTCCGCAAGCCGGAGCACCTTCTCTCCCAAAAGGGGATAGCATTTTACCCTCTCTCCCTGTATACGGGCGGGTGTGACGCAGAAGTGCCTTCTCATATCCATGCCTCAACTGAAGGACCCCTATTTTTCCAAAACGCTCACCTTACTGGCTGAGTTTAATAAAGAGGGGGCCATGGGCGTCATTTTGAATCGACCGTTGGCGGTTTCTCTCACCCATATTATGGGGGAAGAGATCAAAGAATCTCAAAAGCCCCCCACTCAACTCTTTTGGGGAGGTCCCGTCCAAAATGACCGTGGGTGGGTTCTTCATGAAGATGACGAATATGCTGATGAAAGTACGGAAATTGAACCGGGACTGTATCTCACAGCCTCGTCCAATGTTCTTCAAAAACTCATCGACAAAGCTCAAACCCCAAATGCCCCTCGCTACCGCTTCTTTCTGGGGTATGCGGGATGGGATGCGGGACAGTTGGAACATGAAATGGCAGCCTCCAGCTGGGTGACCTCCCCCATTCACCGAGAGCTGCTTTTTGACGATGATTCCGAAACTCTTTGGGAAAGATCCTTGGCTAGAATGGGGGTGGATCCCATGAGTTTGGCCACATCCCCTCACGAAGAAGCAAACTAGGGTTTCTTATTGTCTTAAAAAGGGGTAAAGCGCCCCTCCCATGAAAAACACACTTCCTTTTGAAATCGGAGACGTTCGCTCGGGAACCATCGATGCCCTTTCCTACGGGGGTGAGGGGATCGCCCGTCCGAATGGAATCGCTGTATTTATTCCCCGAACGGCCCCGAAGGACGAAGTCAAATTCGAAATCACAGACGTCCGAAAAAAATATGCTCGAGGCAAGTTGATTGAACTTCAAACAGCTTCGCCTTTACGAACGGAACCCAAATGCCCTCATTTCGAGAAGTGTGGAGGTTGCCACTATCAGCATCTCCCCGTCGAAACGGCCTCCAAAGAAAAACAAACCCAACTTTCAGAAACCCTCCGACGCCTGGGTCCAGGGGAAACCCCTGTTCAACCCATTAAAACCTCTCCAGATTCATGGAATTACCGAAACCGACTGACCTACCATCGAGACGAAAACGGAAACCAAGGATACATTTCCTGGACCGACTATCGCGTGCTGGATGTCGAACATTGTCCACTGGCTAAGCCCGAACTCAACGACATATGGAAAAAGGTTCGAGAAAACCTTAAAGAGGTTTCCTCCTCTACCCTTCCGTATGTGGTGTTAAGGTCCACCAACACAGGTGAAAAAGCCGTCATCTTAAGCATTGCCCTTGAAGAGGGAGAAGAAGTCCGTTTGGAGGAAATCCGCGAACATACACAGCCCCTTTCTTCGATCGCCAACATCTTCGTGTCGTTTGTAAAACCCGGATCCAAATCCGCTTTGGGAAAAGAGTTGCACTGCCTTCACGGCCAATCCACGTTTCGAGAAAAAGTGGGAAACGTTGAATTCCTTTTGCGTCCGGATTTATTCTTTCAGGTTCATCCCTCCATCACCGAAGAACTCGTCGGAGATGTTTTGAGTGAAGCCCGGCAAAGCAAGGGGCAAACAGCCTTGGACCTTTACTGCGGGGCGGGACTATTTTCTCTCTCTTTAGCCAAAGCGGGAATAACCACATTGGGGGTTGAGGTCCAACACGAAGCCGTTCAATCCGCTCAAATGAGTGCCAAAGAAAACGGCCTGGGAGAAAAGGCAGAGTTTCGCGCGGGAAAAGCGGACCGCATTGTGGAAAAACTTGTCCGAGCCAATCAAACATTCGACATCATTGTCGTAGACCCTCCACGAAAGGGTCTTCAACCCAAGGTCATCGAGGCGATTCCCAAATTAGGAGCACATACGATTTTATATGTGTCTTGCTCGCCTCCTACCTTGGCAAGAGACTTGAAAATTTTGAATGGCGTTGGGTACCACGTGGAAAAAGTTCAACCGTACGACCTTTTTCCCCAAACCTACCATTTGGAAACTCTGGCTGTGTTGAGACGAAAGTAAACCACGAGAAAAAGTAGAAAAAAGGCCCAGGGACTCGAAGCAGCCTGACAACCTGAAGAATTCGTTGGCGAATCATCGTTGGATGCCGATGAAAACACAACTGGAAAGCCCTCTTCGTTCATCACACCCTCTGCATCGAAAACGTAGAGATAATAACTTTCCTCTCTTGAAAAGCTTCCTTGATTGGCCCTAAACCGGGCTTCGGTCGAAGACCAGGCTTCGGGAATTTGAATTTCCCAATGCGAAACCGAGGTCCAGTTGGGGGCGTCTCCAATGGCGATTTTTGCCAATGTGTTGTCGATGTAGATTTCTCCCCAATCCATGGTCGTATCACTAAAATGATCTCGCCAATCGTCCAACGAATCGAAACCGAGGACATGAAAATACTTCAGAGGATATCCTGCGTAGACATTGTCAAAATGAAAAATTCGATCATTGTCCACATAGAAACTAAACTCACCATTTCCTGAGGCATATCCCCCATCACGATCATCCGCTGTAATCTCAATGTGATGCCAAACATAAGAAACATCTCCTCCCCAAGAAACCCATTGCGTCTCCGTTGAAAGATCTTCGCTCACCGTACATCCACAAAGAGAGGTTTGGCAGGTACACCCCCCATAGCTCGAAAAACCGTTATCATCCACATATAGCCGATTAAATTTAAAGTTGCCCTGTCCGTTATAACCAGGTGTTGCATCTACCCGCATCCAATAGTTCGCAATGAGATCGTTCGCGATGGAGAAATCATCCTGGCTGCGGAGGAACCCTTTACCAATCACGCGATAGTGAGGATGTGAGGCTCTTGGATCGTCCGTCGAGAACCTAGGCTCGTCACCCCAAGAGTCTGGAATATTATCTCTCCAAGGACAGTCTTCACAGCCACCCGCGAGGACCGGGACCACCTCCCCATCCGACCAACCATCATAGGCTTCTTGATTGTCAATCGTATCCCAGAACATGGGAGTCGCTGGATCTTTTAAACCGAAACCGGTCCCAGAAATGACAAAACTTTGTCCGTGCGCGAGCGAGTCAGCTGAATTCACAGTTTCAATCTCTGGGGTTGCATAGGCAGCGGAAGAAAAAAACAGGATCAACCCGAAAGAAATGTTCCAAAACGGATTGGATTGTTGATTCAATTTCATAAAAACCCCGTGACTAGATAATCAATCTGACGCCGCCCAAATCTGAAATCCGGTGAGGGAACTTGGCGCTCGGAGCTCCAATAAACATATAGTTTTTGGGAATGCCAAACTCTTCGGAAAGCTCTTCAATCAATTCAGGGCCGAAATGTCCTTTTCGAAGAACTAATTCAATACGCACATCGGGATACATTTCATCCAGCATTTTCAGATCATGTTCCAAGTTGGGCGGAATCTCGCTCTCGTCATCATAAACATGAATGACAGCCACATATTGCGTGATCTCGTTCTCTCTCACATAGAGCATAGCTTGATTTAAGTGAGGAAGGCGCTCGCCTTTTGTGAAAAAGATGATTCCATGACTATTGATTTCACTGAGCCACTCTTGCACACGATTATTCAGTCTTGAGTTCATGCTCTGAATGCTTTTGGTGATATCGTTTGCCAACCAAAGCAGCATGCGAAAAAGATTGTGGCGAAAGAGCATCAAGGAAACAAAGGCCAAGGTCGGAAGGAAATAAATGAAAAACACCTTCACAATATTGATTTCGGATCGGCTTTGATCGATCAAGTAGTTTCCAAAAATCCCGGATAATGTCGCCGCCAAAGCCACCAGTATGGCCAACCAGCTGGCGCGATATTTTCGCGGAAGTTGAGCACGTCGAACCTTCAATAAGATATTTCCAATGGCGAACAGACTCATCACACCCAAAAATGAAATCGTGTACACACCGGCCAAGGAAAGCAGGTTTCCTTGCGTCAGGAGCATGATGGAACTGCATAGGGCAAAGAAAAGAATGACAATCCAATGTTGCGTGCCTCTCGGATTCGTCAACAACAGGAATTGGGGCAAGCAACGATCCAGAGCCATTCGTCGAATCAGTCCGGCAGATCCTACGAAACTGGTCAAAACAGCTCCAGACAAAACCAAGGCTGCATCAATGGAAATGAACATATGGAGCGGACTGCCGCCCAAATTATGCGCCACATTGGCCAGTAGAAAATCTCGATTTTCAGGATGAACAATTTCATGCATCGGCATGACAGAAAGCGCAATCAAGGCAATGAGTGGGTTAAAAATAAAAACGGCCGTCCACATATTTCTCAATGTTTTCGGAAAAACGTCTTCTTTTTGTTCCTCAATGAAGTTTGCGGAACTTTCGAAACCGCTCACCCCCAGCAGTCCGGCGGAAAAACCAAGAAAAAGAGCCATCATTAAACTGTTTTCTGAAGGAAGAGACCAGTTGAGCTGAAAAATGGATGGGTCGATAAAGAGTTGACTCAATCCCAGAACCAAAAGCAAGGTGAGCGCAACCATATGAATCACAAAAATCGACAATGCGACGCGCGCAGATTCGGTGATTCCTAAAATCGTTAGGAAAGCAAATAAGCCCAGCAATACCAAGGTGGCCGGGATATGAGGAAGGCTTGGCAAAATCGTTCGAGCGTAGGCAATGGCGGTCGAGGAGCTAATGACGGCCGTTGCCACATAAGAAAGAATGGTCATGCAAGCGGCCATAGAGGCCTTGAACTTAGTCGTGGTGTTTAAGAGCGCATTATAGGCTCCACCATTCAAGGGAAGAGCATCCCCAACCTCGGCATAAATCCCTCGATAGAGATAGAGCAACCCCGCCACGAGTAGCAGAACGATGGGAGAAAGGGCCCCGGCATAGGTGGTGGCAATCGCGGCTACATACAAACAACTTGACGTAATGTCGTTTCCACAAATTCCGGTGGCCAACCACTGTCCCAATTTTTCTTTTCGAGAAGGAAGAACGTCTCGCCCCGCACTGGACATGAACCATCTGGAACGCTGCAATGAGGGCCTTTCCAAAATGGCAAAAGGTTTGGAAGTGGCATCGCCTTCTTTTCGTTTTCGAAGTTTCAAATTCATGCTCTTGGTCCGAGTTCGATTTCCGGTCTTACGCGTCCGGATCACACTTTTGAAAACTGAATTTCTGTTTTTCTGTTTCCAATATATTCAAATAGTTAGGAAATATCTAATTTGGCACCCTCTTTGCCCTATGTCGGTTCATGCGTCAACTGCAGATCATTTTGATTTTCACCCTCTGTCTAGGAGCTTGGGCGCTTCCGGCTCAAGGCGGGCAACGAATTCTCCTGGCTCCCGGTCACCAAAAAGTGCTTGAAACCCCGGGAATCACACGAGCGGCAATCGGAAACCCGGAAGTCGCAGACGTAAAAGCGCTCCACAAAACCCAACAAGTCATCGTCACGGGAAAAAGCAATGGCTCAACGGATTTGATTGTGTGGACCCAAAAAGGAAAGAAAAAAACCTTTTCGATTCACGTCACCACCCGTACACGGAACCAGCCTGGAGAAATTCGAACGCTTCTAAAGGGAATCGAGGGCATTGAGATTCGAGATGTTGGCGGTCAAACCATCATTGATGGCCAAATTTACCGCGGAGAAGATTTGGATCGAATTCGAAGCATTCTGGAGGTCTACCCCCAAGTCGTCAACCTCGCTCGCGTGAATTCAAGAGCCCTGAATTTCATCGCCAAACAGGTTGAATCCGCCATGGAGGCCGCTGATTTGACAGGCATTCAAGCCCGACCCGCTGGAGACAATCTGTTTTTGGAAGGCCAAGTCAGCGGCCCCAAAGAAGCTGAGAGAGCCCTGAGTATCGCAAAAACCATTTATTCTTCGGTCACCGACCATCTCTCCCGTGGCGTCGAAATCGAACCATTAATCTTGGTCGATGTAAAAATGATGGAGGTTCGGAAAAACAACCTCGCCGACATTGGGTTGAAGTGGCCTTCGAATTCGACTTTGATTGCCTCGGGATCTTTGCGCCCCAACATTTTCACCGGAAGCCTCACTCTGGGATCCAACACAACGGCCACACTTCACACACTTATGGAAAAGGGTGCCGCAAAGATGTTGGCCAATCCTCGTCTCCTCTGCCGAAGTGGAACGCCAGCCTCATTCCTTGCGGGAGGAGAGATTCCCATTCCGCTCATTGGTGAACGGACCACCAGTGTCACATTTAAAAAATATGGGATTCTGTTGAACGTCACCGCCCAGGCAGATCAATCCAACCAGGTGATGTTGGAAATCGATGCCAAAGTCAGCGACTTGGATCACGCAAATGCCATTAAAGATATTCCAGGAACTTTGGAAAACAGCGTAAAAACCGCCGCAAATCTTCGCTTTGGCGACACCGTAGTCCTGGCCGGTCTCGTCGAAAACCGATCCAAAAAGAACGTAAGTAAGTTCCCTCTTCTGGGAAGCATTCCCATCATTGGAGAACTGTTCAAAAGCCGTTCCTTTCGAAACAACGAAACGGAGTTTTTAATGTTTCTTACGCCGATACCCGCAGGGGTCGGTTCGTCTGCCCACCGTCATCCCATTCGAGCCATGCAGGAGTCTCTGGAAGAAACCACTGAAGATATTGAATTCTCACTTTTGGACTAAATATGAAACCACTAAGCCCACAAACCAATCGTCAAAAAGCGAAAGCCTTCCTACACAAAAACCTTCTGGAGATCATCGATCTCCGGAGAACCGACTACGGAGAATTGCGAAGCCAATCTCTTCGGGGAAAGGTTGAATCCCTCGTCAAACAATGTCTCCAAAAAATGAGCGACCCCCAGCTCCTCAGTGACGACAGGCTGGTCACGGAAATCGTGGATGAGGCCATCGGTTTGGGACCTCTCGAAATTCTTCTTCGAGATGAATCCGTCACGGAGATCATGGTCAATGGGCCTTCGGAAATTTTTGTGGAACGAAAAGGAATCATTGAACGCACGGCCACTCAATTCATCAGCGAAACTTCTTTGCGGAGCGTAATGGATCGAATCGTATCTCCGTTGGGTCGACGCGTGGACGAATCGTCGCCCATGGTGGATGCCCGACTGAAGGATGGATCTCGCGTGAACATCATCATCCCTCCCCTTGCGTTAAATGGGCCCACCATCACGATTCGAAAGTTTTCTGCAAAGCCGCTATCCATTTCACGCCTGATCGGCTTGGGGGCGATCTCCAAAGAGGCTTCCATGTTTCTAAATCTCGCCGTGAAATTTCGAAAGAACATCATCATCGCAGGTGGAACCGGGTCCGGAAAAACAACGCTTTTAAACGCACTCTCCGGCTTCATTCCTACCAACGAACGAATTGTAACCATTGAGGATGCGGCAGAGTTAAAACTTCCCCAAGAGCATGTCGTTTCGCTGGAAGCCCGACCCGCCAACGTGGAAGGGAAAGGCATCGTTTCCATCCGTGATCTGGTTCGGAATGCCCTCCGCATGCGTCCCGATCGAGTGGTCGTAGGGGAATGTCGAGGCGGAGAAGCGCTCGACATGCTGCAAGCCATGAACACCGGCCATGACGGATCCCTCACAACCGCACACGCGAACTCGCCTCGTGACACCTTGTTGAGATTGGAAACCATGGTCTTGATGTCAGGCTTTGATCTTCCGCTTCGTGCCATTCGAGAACAGATCTCCAGCGCTCTGGACATCATTCTTTTTCAATCTCGCTTTGCAGACGGCACTCGAAAAGTGACGCATATTTCTGAAATTTGTGGAACGGAGGGCGACACCATTGTGACGCAGGACCTTTTTCTTCGTAAGAAAAGTGAACATGCCCTAACCCCAACAGGTCGAATGCCCAGGTTCTTCGATGACCTTTCTCAAAAAGAACGAAGTGCATTTGTGAAACTCCTTCAGAATGGAGAAAACCAATATGTTGCTGCTTAGTGCGTTATTTTTTGGCGTGGCCCTTTGTTTGTTCTTACTCCCCCACCTCCGTCAGCAACAATCCAAATTCAAAAACCTTGAGCAGGAATGGCTCTCTTCGATGAAGAAAGGCATGGCTCAAGAATTCATGTTCATCGACCCCTTACGTCTTCGAGTGAAATTACGCTGGATTGCCTTGATCGGTTTGGGCATTTCAATTGCAACGTTCTCACTTTTGCCTTTTCTTGTTTCCCTTTTAGCTGCGTGGCTCATCCCATTCTTTGCCCTCAAACTCATTCAGCGTCGAAGAAGAACGTTATTCAAACAACAATTCTCTCAGGCCCTTCCCCAAATCTCCTCCATTTTGAAGGCGGGGCACCCCTTTGAGCGGGCCCTTGAATCCTTGAGTGAGACCGCTCCCAACCCCTTGCGACAAGAACTCGGACTCGTTTTAAAAGAACTCAAACTTGGACATTCTTTAAACCAGGCACTGGACAACCTATTGAAACGATTTCCCAATCGGGACTTGGAAATCGTTATTCGAGCCGTTCAAATTTCCAAGCGTGTAGGGTCCAATCTGGGTGAAGTCTTTGACCGAGTAGCCGAAACGGTTCGAAATCGTTCCATCTTAATGGATCGCCTATCCACTTTGACCACACAAGGAAGGGCACAGGCCTGGATTGCCATGTTGATGCCTGTGCTGATGATCATTCCCCTTCAATTGTTCGCACCGGGCTATCTGACGCCTCTTCTGGATACTCGTGTCGGCCACTTTGTCATCGGCCTGTGCCTGGTCATGCTGACCATTGGCGGCATTTGGATTCATCGAATCAGCAAAATGGAGTTAATGAAATGATGTTCTGGGCTGGATCCATTTTCCTCATTGCAGCGTTGGCTTCTTTTTCTTGGCTCTACCGCCGGAGCGTAGACATTCGGAACTTACCCCGAATGGACGACGTCCAGAGACAAATGGAGCAAGCCGCAAAAACGCACCTCCCCAAACAACAGCTGGCCAAGCGTGGTAAGAAACTCGAATACGCAGGCCAATCTTCGGCCCAAGCCTCGAAGTTGTTTTTTCGAGAGATGGTTTCCGCTGGGACCGCTGGGTTGATCTCCATTTTCTTGGTCTTGTTGGGTCTTCCTTCCGTTTTGATTCCCTGCATGGTCATCATCGGCTTACTTTGGCCGTCGATGAGACTCAACCGGGTCATTCGAGCGCGTCGCTCTGAAATCACAATGAACTTACCTTTTTATTTGGATTTGTTGACGCTTTCGATGGAAGCCGGACTGGATCTGATCGCTTCGCTGGATGAGATCATTGAGAGCGATCACGACAACCCCCTCAAGGAAGAAGTCTCCCTCACATTGAAATCCATCCAAATGGGGAAAGGAAGATCCGAAGCTTTCCAAAGAATGGCTGACAGAACCGGTGTCGTTCCCCTAAACCAACTTGCTTCGGTCATCACACAATCCGAAGAGTTGGGTTCGAGCCTCGGGAATCTTCTTCGAACACAATCGGATGCCTTGCGAAGACAGATTTTTCGCGAAGCCGAAGAAAAGGCTCAAAAAGCCCCGCTCCGAATGCTCATGCCCTTGGTCCTCTTTATTTTTCCCGTCGCCTTCATCTTACTCTTTGTCCCCTTGATCATGAACGTGATCCAGGTAATTCATTAGAATGAAAAGATTCTTTCTGTTTTTTTGAGAACTTTTGTTTTTCAATCTCTCTGGAGCTAAAAATGTTTTTTTATTGTTTATTTTAATTAAATTTATTCTTTTCAAGTTGGACTGGAGGGACTGAGAAAATGTCTTGTAACTAATTTCAAAAACCTTTTCGTTTTTTGCCTGATGATCATTTAAGATCATCGAACTAAATTTTTTTACATAGAAATTGTTCACCACTGAGACAAAACTTCAATAGAATATGTGGACTATATCCAATTTTAAAAATCGATCTTTGTACCGCTTAATCTTTCTCCTACTCTTCTTTCCCCAGGAGGCTCATATGTCTCAAGTTACGCATGTGGAATATGAAAAACCCATTTCAGAAATGATGGAGGGAGCCTACAACAGCGACATTCTCATTGTCGAAGGCCCCATCGAAAACAAGGAATTTCAACACATTGTTTTTCCAAAAGAAACTCACTTCGAAAAGAAAACCAAATCCGAATACATCGATCATGTAAGCGCATATAAAGTTCTGGAAGTTCTCCAATCCACTTCTCTCAAACCCGGAGACACCATCTGGGTCTGGAAAGAGCCTGCCTACACCCTAGAAGACATAAAAAAAGCTCATGAACAAGGTCTACTTGAATCTCCTTCCGTTCGCGTTCGAACACCTGATTTCCCGATTGAAGGCAACCGGATACTTGTCTTTGCCATGAAAGCAGAAGTGAGAACAAAAGAATTCCCTTCTGTGTATTCCTTCTGGCTAGAAGAGGGCATAGCGGCCAAAAAAGAAGTAAAAAAACACCTCAAAAAATGGTGGCAATTCTGGCGCTAACTCTTTTGGTCTATCGAAGTCTCAAAAAACAATTTGAGACCCGGAAAACTGTAGTTTGCCGGGTCATTTTTTAACGCTTTACGGCCACAAAAGAACTTGGACCGTTTCATCCAAGAGGTAAAAGTCGCCGCCGGACAAGATATCTTGAAAGACATCGATGGCCTTTCCTTCCAAACGGACCGAGTTCACAAAGGAAATGATCATGATGTCTTTTTGGGCCTTCTCGAATTTCTTCAGCATTCGCTGGGCAATCTGAGCATTCTTGCATCCCCCCATGAAAAAGACGCCACCATCTCGAAAGGCTTGGGGAAAAAGATTTTCATCGACTTTGATGCCCGGCCAATAAATTTCTTCCTGAACCCTTGCTTCCGGGTGTTGGGTGGAAACATCAAAATTGTCGAGCCAAAAACGAACCACGCTGGATTGTTTGACTTCCCAACTTCCACGATTCTCTTCTAAGTTTCGACGAATCAAATTCCGAGCTTCAGACACGTCATAGCCTTTTTTCTCCACCAACCGATCCACCATGGCTTCATAGCGAGCTGTCCAACCTGGAAGGGAGGCGAGCTTTTGAAGAGGACTGGCCCCCTGACTTCCAAATCGATAACCATCATAGACTCCCGAATGGGCAAAGATGGCAATGAGGTCATATCCCCCAGATCTTCGAGCTTCTAATAAGAAGTCCCCAAACTGCTCTGGGTAACGAATGGGAACTACGACGCTTTCGACTTCGATCTTATTGGCCCCAAGATTGTATTCCGTATGGAACTTTTGAGCCCGTCGCGCCATATTGAGCGCAGACCATCCGTCCGGAGCCAGATCATCCCTTCCTAAGGATTCGGTCTCTAAGTACTCCTTTAACTGTCCCCAATTCGTCTTTCCCGTTTTTTCAGACCGAACGTACAATTTTCCGCCAAACGTTTTTACGGCCAGATTGATGGCATGGCGCCTTTTCTGAAGAAGTTCCTGATTACTCATTCCCGGCTTTCTTAAACAAAACTCCCAGATTTGATCTGTGACCTCTTGGCGTCTATCCGACGCGGCCTGAGAACTTCGAAACGCAGGCGAATCCAATAACTCCCTTAAAAGTTTTATTTTTTTGGGTGTCTCACATCGGTAATCACCGTAGAGAAAAGCAGCGCGCTCGGTTTGGGCCCAAGAGATGTTGGATATGAGAAGGCAGGCCCCTAAAATCAAGCCCGGCAATCGCATGATTAGTTCACTCCGTTAACCAGAACATGGGAGTCTTGACCTTCTGTCGTCAAGCGCATGGCAATGCCCTGCTTGCCCGGATGATCTTTGGCGAGCTTCAACGCCTCATCTGCAGCATCAATCAAACTTTTTACCGCTTCTCCAGGCTTGGCTTCTGCCACTCCAATGGAAACCGTACCCACATTCCCACTTTCGGGAAAATGGCCCAGCCCCCGAAAGGCTCCTTCAAGCTTCTCGTGAGCCAACACATCCACCCCTCTTCGTCCTTCCAATTCGACACATTTCTCTTGGATCTGCTGCGTGAGACGAATGCGCATTTGAGATTGGCGAATGTTTTCCTGCAATCGTTTGGCCGCCAATACTGCGTCGTCCAAAGAAGTTTCGGGAAGAATGACCACAAACTCTTCTCCCCCCATGCGAAAAACCAAGTCACCTTCACGAATGCTTTTCGCAACCGCCCTGGCTTCCTCTGCAAAAGTTCGGATGAGATCATCCCCCGCACTATGACTTAGGAGGTCATTGAAGGCTTTGAAAAAGTCCCCATCCAAGTACAAAGCTGAAACTCTCGTACCTTTCGAAATCATGTTTTGAATCTTGAGTCCTAACTCACCAAGCTGTGTTTCAGAAAGAAACAAGGCTCCCTTATTGAACACGCGACTTAAAGGATCCATCAAAACTCTCCGATTCAAATGGGCAATCTCGGCGGCCATTCTTCTCCCAGAAGGAGACACCGGGGTCTTGGCCAAACTGGATACCGCGAACCGTCGAATCCCGCGCTCCAAAACCACGGCTACTTCAAAGTCAGCGGTAATGGCTCCAATCTCTCTTGAATTCAGAGTTAGTGCTTTTGCCAGCACATGGTCCGTCGTATTCACAATCGCATCACTCGGATTTTCTTTAAAACCCTTCCACTGCCTGGACCGTTCCGAATAAACGTCTCGAGTCAATTCATACGTCAATTCATCTCCGCTCATCCATCCGTAAACCGTTTGAGCGCGACCTTTGACTTCGTACCAAAAATTCCCTGGAAGATCCTTAATCAGGTCCCCGAGTCTTTCTTGAAACCCATCGCCAAATTCCACCAACTGATGCTCAACATGATCCTCAGGGTTCTGATCACTCCGACGGAAGGTGTATTTGAGAGTTTCCCAGAAGGAAGAGGTGGTGGCACTTTTTTCGTAAACCCGGAGAAGATCGCGCACGGTCTCACATCTCTTACCCAATAGCTCTCGCAACATTCCCGAAGGATCCAACCAATCTAAACCCAATTGCATTCTCAAATCTTGAACCCACCCTAAACTCCGTAACATTTCATTTTGAAGGCTGAGCCTCCATGAAAGAACGCTCTTAATCGAGTCGGGAACATCCATCGGACCCCATGAATTTCGAAGTTGAATTTGGCGATACTCATGACGGGCACACGTCGCAACGTATTCGGCAGAGAAGAATTCCGTCCAAGCCTGTCGAAAACCCATCCTGGCCATCTCTCTCTCTTCGTCGCTCAAGAAAGAGCGGCCGCGCAGAACTTCGGAAAAGCGGGTCAAAGCCTCCTGATAGGCCTCCGGATCACGCCGCCTCTCAGAGTAGGCCGCATTCATCTCTTCCAAAAGCTCTTCAGCCGATCTGAAATCCTGAGCCAAAACCCCTGGCACGGAAAACAAGACCACCAAAAGAAGTGCGAAAAATTTTCGAATCCCGTTCATCACAATCGCCTGCGCCTATACCAAGCAAAGCCCATACCATTCAAGAAGCAATTTTCTTCTTTTATTTTAAGGTGTTGGAAGGAGTAAGCCTGGCCAAATTCGGCCCCTTGTGACGTCGATGCCTCAATCCTCGATTCTTAAGGAAAATTACCTCGCGAGAAGAATGGAAACAGGATCTTCCTCAATATGGACCGCGAAACTAAGTCAGATAGCCACTCGAACAAACAGGCCGTTTTTTTTCTTCCCCATGACAAGAACGTCAGTGGGGTTCGAAACAACGAAACTATTTGATGTTTCGGATTTGCAGCAAGTAGTTTGCTGCATCCGTGCTTAAGCTTTTTCGCTGAATGCTGGTCACGGCACGTCGATGAAAAATCAACGGTTCCCAAGACGTCTTCTCGACTTCAAAACCGTCTTTTCCCTTGAAGACGACTTGAATGTCCGTAGGAACATCATTGTCTTCTTCGTTTTCAATTTCCACTTTCACCAAGAGACGTCCGTCTTCGGTCTCCACGGCTTTGTGTTTCAACACTTTCAAGTAGTACGTCAAACCGTGGTCCAGAAGAAGAATCTTATTGCTTTCCTGAGGAGCGTCCACCGACTGCCCTGGTGCATAGGGGCGTCCACAAGAAGCCACAAACCCAATCAATAAAAGCATTAAAAAAACTTTTTTCATTTCGTTTTTCCTTTCGTGAGGTTTGTTTGCCCCAAAGGCCCATTTACGGGTCCGCTTCGGAACAGATAAATTTTGTCATCTTTCTTTTCAAAAGGCATGTGATACCAAACCTGGTCATACCCTCGTATGGGGTGACCGCCTTTTCCTAAGAAAGACAATCGAAACATATGCATGCCGGGTGTTAGATGCGTCATGCTAAGGTGAACGAGATCGGGAAGAAGTTCCCATTGACGAATATCGGCTTGAGACTGATTCGCCAAAGCAAAAAGCCCCGCACCCAAAGCAACCCAACCGGCCGTTTTATTTCCTTTTGCGGCCTCGTTTGCCGCGATCACGGTCGTAACGGTGGCAGCATCACGTGCCACCCCCTTGGAAACTTGCACAGTATCTTTTCCTGTCCAACCTTTGGTTTGAGCTTGATACGTCAAGTCTCCAATGAGTGCTGTGGAACCTACTTTTTGATCATCCACATAAAGCACCGCCCGTTGTTCAGGATATTTGGGACGAACCCACTTCACCAAACTCTTTCCGGGTCCCGTGCGCGTTTTCTTGGGAGCTGTCCCCAGTTCCACCAAAAACAAGGCATTGCTTTGACGAAGATGTTCCAAGGTCAAATAGGGGTTATTGGCCCTTCTCTTCTTGGCCTTTTTTAGGGCAATCCGAGCATTGTCATTCTGGCCCAATTTCAAAAACACTTTGGCTTGAAGGAGAAATGGCAAAGCAAAATCTTGGCTATGCTTGGCTTCCTTCATTTTTACTGCCATCGCAGCCTTATTAAAAGCCGCTCGGGCATTATCATACTCGCCACGATTATAGTAGATGATCCCCGCATAGATCGAAGCCATGGATTTTTCAAAAGGCTCCCCTTTGAACACCTTAATGGCCTCGGCACTGATCAAGCTCGCGGTGCCTTTTCCTTTTCCCCCATACCCCCACATCACTTGGTTGGCATTTAAGGCGGCTTTTTCCGCAGCTTCATATTCCCCGGCATAAAGAGTGGCACTGAGCAAAGCGAGGTTATGCAAGGCGTAGTCCTTGTCTCGAACTTGAGCTTTCTTTTTGAAGATATCGGCGGCTTTTTGGTAGTCGCGCCGGTGGAAGGCCTTCACGCCTTCCACCGGTAATCGCGTGCTACAGGCTAGAAAAAGAAAGCTTAAGACAAAACAAAACGTTCCGTATTTGAAGAACTTTTTCACGGATCAGACTATCGGTCGTATAACCCAGCTTCCCCGATTTTCTTCACTTCGTAGTCGTCTTCCCAAACGATGGCCGTACTTTCAGCATCGGTTAAACGAAACGCATAACGCGTATACGTCGAACGTTGCCCACCGGACTGCTTATCAATAGAAGACAATTTGCCGGTTAGAAAGTAGTCCGCCCCAGCTCGGGCTTTCATTTTTCCCGAGGAGAGAGAACCCGAACGTTTGGCACTTCGTTCATTTGAAACGTCCTTGCTGATTTCCCGATCCAAGAAAATCATTTTTCCTTGAGAGTTTCGAAGCAACAAGGTGCGCATTTTTTCAATAAAAAGATTCTTATTGATGATTTCGTTCGTCTCGTTTTTCACATCCGAAAAAGCTATGCGAGGAGGGGTCTTCGCAGCTTGAATCTGATGCAAACCAATCAAAGAACGCGCCATTTTCTGAGCCACAGCGTTCAAGTCTTTGCTGGATGTTTCGGTATCCGAAAAGGGTTCATCCGAAGCGGTACTCACGCGATTCGTATTTGCGGTACACCCAAACACGGCCACGGAAAGAACTGCCACCCAAAATACGCTCATTCGTTTCACGAGACTCTCCTCTCTAAACTCTAACTAGTTGAAAATAGATTGTTTTTTCTTCCTCCCCTTGCGTCTGCACATCAAAATCAGACCTCCGGTGGGGAGTGCCAGGGATCTTGGCAGTCAAAGAGGTGCTTGTAAACGGAATTTAAGTGGGTATTTAAGTCCTCGTTTTTGTGGATATTTGACTTTTTTTGCGACATTTATATCCATTTTCTTTGACGATTTGGGAGCAAAAGGGTGAAATGGTGTCGCTGTTCAACAAAAATTAGGCCAAAGCGCCTTGAGGGAGGGGAAATGACGCACTTTCGCGCCGCTTTTGTATTTTTCGGGTTAACGATTTTTTTATATGGAATGGGAAACGCCGCTGAGATTGATCCCCAAATTGAAATGGAACTTCAGTCTCAAGATACGGTTCCCGTCATTGTGAGATTGGAAGAAAGCCATGAAGGGGGAGATGCGCTCCACTTTTTGCCAGATACCCTTTCTCGGAAAACCTTCTTGGAAGAAAAACGACGCTCTTTTCACCAAACGTTTTTGTCGTTTCGACCCCAGGTGCAAAATTTCCGTCAGGCCATCCCGGAGCAAAACTTCGGTGAGATCTGGCTCATTGGGGCCATCACGCTTCGGGTCAATGAGGCCTTATTGGAAGAGCTTCGAAACGATCCCAAGGTCCTTTCCATCCATCTGGACCGCACGCATTACCTCCCCCAACCTCAAACAGGATACCTCGACCATGAAGAGGGATATACCTGGGGGCTAAAAAAGCTGAAACTTCCGGTCCTAAATTTAGTTGCATCGGATCTTACCGGAAAAGGCGTGGTCGCTGGCGTCATCGACACCGGGATTGATGCCACCCACCCAGATCTCCAAGGGAAAATTCTCTATTTTAAGGACTTCAGCAGTAACCCCGAGGGAGAATGGACGCTCCCCACGGATGACCATGGACATGGAACGCATGTCGCCGGAACGATTGCAGGAGGATCGGCTTCTGGGAAAGCCATTGGAGTTGCGCCGGAAACCACTTTGGTCGTCGCGCGAATTTTCGATGCCAATGGAATGACCTCAACCCGTGCAATTCTCAATGCCATGCAATGGATGGCAGATCCCGACGAAAACTTTGAAACCGATGAGGATGTACCTCGAATCGTCAACAATTCCTGGGGAGGCAGCGGAGGTGGAGAAACCGACTCTCCTCTTTATATGGCTGTGGAGAGTTGGAGAACGCTTCAGATTTTTCCCTGCTTCGCGGCTGGGAACTCTGGACCCGGAGTGGGAACCGTGGGAACTCCTGGAGGTTTTGACAACGCCTTTGCCGTAGGCGCCACAGACGAGAAGGATGAAATCGCATATTTCTCCAGTCGAGGTCCCGCTTGGTTGGACGGTGAAATTTTAGATAAACCGGATGCCTCTGCACCGGGTGTGGACGTTTTTTCCTCCATTCCCGGTGGCGGATACGCCTCTTGGTCGGGTACTTCCATGGCCACCCCACATATGACGGGTGTGATCGTTCTACTCTTCCAACAATACCCGTTCCTCACGGTCGAACGCATGACGCATCTACTCATCGATAGCGTCGATGACCTGGGGGTTGAGGGGTTCGATTACAGCTACGGCTTTGGTCGAGTCAATTTGCTGAGAGCGGCTTTGGACTACAACTACTAACTCCAAAATTCGAAAACACTCTCTGTCAACGAGGGGCGACTCTTACGGGTCGCCCCTCGTCATTTGAAAATACCTGAGGTATAGCCTTTCCCCCATGGACAACCTCACGTTCAAAGACATTCAACGCATGGCCAAGCTGGCTCAGTTGGACGTTTCTAAAGAGGAAGCCAAAAGGCTCCACCCATCCTTTCTCGAAATTCTGTCCTTCATGAAGCAACTCAAGGAAGTGGATCTTCTTCCTGATATTTCCGAAACTTCATCTCCCTCACACAACTTCCCCCAGGAGGAATGTGAGATCACGGCCAACCCCTCTCTTTCTCCACAAGAGGCTCTAAAAAACGCACCTGATCGAAAAAACAACCATTTCCGGGTACCCAAAGTGATCAAATGAGAGAGTTCTTTCAAGAAGCTACACTGGACGAACTCCGAAAGATTTTGGACTCAAAGAAAATCTCCTCGGTGGAATTAACCAAACATTTTTTGGATGAGATCGACAACCGAGACCATCTCTTCAATGCTTTTCTCACGATCGTTCCCGAAGTCGCCATCGATCAGGCTCAAAAAGCTGACGAACAAATTGCGTCTGGCCAAAGTCAACCCCTCACCGGCATCCCCGTGGCGATAAAAGACGTCATCCTCACGAAAGAACAGCGAACCACGGCGGGATCTCAGATGCTCCAACGATTCTTCTCTCCCTACGAAAGCACGGTCACACAAAAACTCAAAAACCAGGGAGCGGTCTTAATTGGAAAAACCAATTGTGACGAATTTGCCATGGGCTCCTCCAATGAATTTACAGCCTATGAAAAAGCAAAAAACCCTTGGAACCTCAATCGCGTTCCCGGGGGAAGTAGTGGGGGATCCGCAGCCGCTATCGCTTCCCGTGAAGTCCCTCTGGCCCTGGGCAGCGACACCGGAGGGTCCATTCGACAGCCCTGCGCCTTATGTGGAATCGCAGGCTTAAGGCCGACGTATGGACGCGTTTCTCGTCATGGCTTAATCGCCTTTGCTTCCTCCTTCGACCAAATTGGCCCCATGGCCAAACGCGTACAAGATGTCGAAATCCTTTTTCAAGCCATCGCGGGAGCAGATGAAAAAGATCCGACCTGTTCCACGCAGCCGCTGGAGCATCCGGAGGAAAGAGAGTCTTTGGAGGGACTCACCGTAGGCATTCCTCAGGAGTTCCTTAAGGAAGGGTTAAACCCAGCCATTCGAAAAAACTTTCAACAGACCATCGAGCAATTGAAAACCCTTGGAGCCCACACGAAGACCATTTCTCTGCCGAAAACGTCCCACGCACTGGCCTCGTATTACGTTCTTTCCTCGGCCGAAGCGTCCAGCAATCTCTCTCGATTCGATGGAGTCCGATATACCGCCCGAGCGAACAACCCCAAAAACTTTGAAGACGTATTCAACAAATCTCGATCACAATTTTTTGGAGAAGAGGTTAAACGAAGAATTCTTTTGGGGACCTTCGTTTTAAGCGCGGGATATTACGGAGACTATTATGAAAAGGCCCAGAGAGTCCGATCTATGATCAAGCATGATTTTTTTAAAACGTTTCAAACCGTGGATGTCATCGCCACGCCAACCACGCCAACCGAAGCTTTTGAGTTGGGTAGCAAAACCAAGAGCCCTCTTCAAATGTATCTGTCCGACCTCCTGACAGCCCCGGCTTCTCTGGCGGGAATTCCAGCTCTGGTTGTCCCCTCCGGATTCTCCAAAGAAGGGCTCCCCATGGGTCTCCAACTCATGGGAAGACCCTATTCGGAAGCTTTTTTATTCTCCGTGGGGAAATGCTTTGAGGAAGCCACCCGACATTATGAGAGGAGGCCGCCCTCATGAGCTGGACCCCCATGATCGGCCTAGAGATTCATGCGCAACTTAAAACAAGAACAAAGCTGTTTTGCCGATGTGCCAATGCGTTTGGAGGGCCTCCCAATTCACGGACCTGCCCCATCTGTTTGGGATTTCCTGGAGCCCTCCCAAGGTTAAACCCCACGGCGATTCGTTTGGGAATCCGTTTAGGCTTGGCTTTGGGGTCTGATCTACAAGAGCGATCCGCCTTCGCACGAAAAAACTATTTTTATCCAGACCTTCCCAAGGGCTACCAAATCACTCAGTTTGATTTTCCTCTAGCAAGAGGAGGAGTCCTAGAGTTTGAAATCGAGAGGGAAAAGCGATCCATGGAATTGGAACGGATTCACCTAGAAGAAGATGCCGGAAAACTGATTCACGAAGGCCCGTTCATCGAAGGAGAAGAAAGTTTAATCGACTTCAATAGAGCCGGAATTCCGCTTCTTGAAATCGTGGGAAAACCGCAGCTTCGTTCCGGAAAAGAAGCGGCCACATGTTTTCGAAACATCCGCGACCTTCTAAAAAGGGTTCAGGTTTGTGAAGGGAATATGCAAGAAGGAAATTTGAGATGTGATGCCAATGTTTCCGTAGCCGACGACTCCAGAGGAACGCCTGGATCGAAAGTCGAAATCAAAAACTTGAATTCCTTTCGATTTCTTGAACAAGCTCTCAATTTCGAAATTCAAAGACATGTTTCGCTTTTGGAATCGGGGAAATCGGTCGTCCAGGAAACACGCCTTTGGAATCGACAGAAAAAGCAAACGGAAAGCATGCGTCTTAAAGAGCAATCACATGATTATCGATACTTTCCCGAGCCCAACCTTCCACCTGTAAATCTCGACGAGCAAGTCGTGCTGGGCGAAGAGAATTGGATCCACACTTTTGAAAATAAAAATGTTTTTTTGTGAGGCCGGTCGTGAAAGAATTCCTTTAAATCATGGCCAACCCATTTTTTTGCGAGTGTTAAAATATGAAGATTGAACCCATTGTTTGGAAAAATTCGAACGTATGCGTAATCGACCAAACCCGCCTCCCCCATGAGTTTGTCGTACAAGAATACGACGACCCAGAAGAGGTGGCTCGTTCAATCGAAACCATGATCGTTCGAGGGGCCCCTTTGATCGGCGTCACTGCCGCTTTTGGTTTGGCCCTCGCAGCCCAGAAGAACACATCTCCTTCGTTGGAGGAAGCCCGAAAGTCCTGGTCCAGATGGACCGAACGATTTCACAAAACCCGACCCACGGCCGTAAATCTTTTTTGGGCCATTGATCGAATGAAGAAGGTTTCAGCCAGAAATTGGAAAGATGTGAATGAATGGAAGAAAAAACTCTTAAGTTCTGCTCAAGCCATTTGCGCTGAAGACATTTTATCCTGCGAACTCATGGGAAACCATGGACAGGTTTTAATTCCCAACGGTGCCAAAATTCTAACCCATTGCAATGCTGGAGCTTTGGCTACGGCCGGATGGGGAACCGCCCTCGGCGTCATTCGCTCGGCTGTGAAAGCCGGGAAAAAGGTTTCCGTCTGGGTGGATGAAACTCGCCCCTTTCTGCAAGGTGCCCGACTCACGGCCTGGGAAATGAAGGAAGAGGGAATCCCCGCCCAACTCATTACAGACAATATGGCCGGGCATTTCATTTCGCGGGGCGAGGTCGATTTGATCATTGTGGGCGCCGATCGAATTGCCTCAAATGGGGATGTCGCCAATAAAATTGGAACCTATTCCTTGGCGGTTCTGGCCTACGAAAACAAAATTCCCATGTACGTGGCCGCACCCCTTTCCACCATCGACCTAAAATGTTCCGAAGGATCCCAGATTCCCATTGAGGAGCGTGCCCCCAAAGAGGTCACAGAGGTCGGGGGGCAACTCATTGCGCCAGAGGGCTTTCCAGCGCGCCACCCAGCCTTTGATGTCACACCCTCAAGACTCATAACGGCGATCATCACCGAAATGGGTGTGGCGAAACCTCCTTTTTCCCATTCGATTCGGGAGCTCTTTCAACAATGATTTTTTCGGCCTCTCTCCAAGGCCATCTTTCTGCTCTCGAAAATACGAATGTCGTAAAAATATTTGAAGACTGCTTACAATCCGCTCCGGATGCACCTCTTTTTGCCTCAAGAGTGGAGCAATACGCGAATTTCGATCGGCATTGGCGAAAACTAACGCCTGAAGATGCCAAGGATCTGGTTTCTGTTTTTCAAGGCAGTTCTTTCCTTTCTCGATTCCTCATCCGCCATCCCGGTGAGATCGTTCAATTCCGTGATTTTCGCCTTTCATCTTTCGACGCGTGCACCTCTCCGAAGGAACTTCGAATGCTCAAGTATCGAGGCCTTCTAAAACTCTTTCTACAAAGATGTCGAGAAGATCTCTCCATTGAAGAGGAATGGAAATTCATTTCAGATCTGGCGGACCGAATCATTGTACGAAGCCTCGAAATCTCTCGACCAGCTCAAGACATCAACGGAGATTTACACGTCATTGCCATGGGAAAGTTGGGAGCCCAGGAACTCAACGTGAGTTCCGATGTCGATTTGGTGTACCTATCTGAGAACATCGAAGCAAATGACCCTCATTTTCCCCAAATCCTTCAGTGGGCGGAGCGTCACGCACAAATGTTGTCGGAAATTACAGGCGAAGGATATTTGTTTCGTGTCGATTTGCGTTTGCGCCCCGAAGGTTCGCAAAGCCCCCTGGTTCACACTCGTAAAGCGATCCGTCGCTACTTTGAAGAGCGTGGTACGACTTGGGAACGTGCCGCTTGGCTAAGAGCTCGCGCGATCGAATCGTTAGAGGCCCAAAAGCTCATCGAAGAACTCAAACCTTTCCTGTATCGGCATCACTTAAGCTACGGAACCATCGACGATCTTCGTGAAATGAAAATGCGTTTGGAGACCTCCATTCAGCTTTATCGACACGCAGAAGAAGACATCAAGCTCGGAACAGGGGGAATTCGAGAAATTGAATTCATTGCGCAAGCCTTCCAACTCATCTTTGGAGGAAAGCACAAGCCCCTTCGAACGCGAAACACACTGACCATTTTTAACGAGCTGATTCAGATCGAATTCTTGGAAGAGGAAAGAGCCTTGAAACTCATGAATGCCTACAAGGCGCTACGTTCAATTGAACATGCTGTTCAATGGGACGAAGAAAGGCAAACGCACACGACCCCCCTCTCTTCCCAATCGAAAGACTGGAATCGCATCCAACTTTTATGTCCATCCTTTCCCGACATCCAAACCTCCCTTGTAGAGCATCGCAAAAATGTACAAAGACATTTTGAAGAAGTCTTCCTTCCAGAGCGAAGAAAGGACACCATCGCCTTTTGGGAACTCCCCTTGGACAGACCCTTAAAAAAAGAAGAGATCCAAAAACATCTTCAAAAACATGGGATCTCGAATTCAGAAGACACGACACCGATCATTTTAAAATTGCGTGAAGTCGTCCCAAAGCTAAAGCTCACTAAAAAAGGAGAGAGACAATTTCGCAGACTTCTTCCTCATTTAATTGAGGAATTGGCCAAAATTTCAGACCCAGACCAGGCAATCAATGGATTGCTTTCCTTTTTGATCTCCACTCGAGGCCGATCAACAATTTACACACTCTTAGCCCAAAATCCCCCTACCCTTCGCTTACTTTTACAAATGTTCGGCCTTTCGGATTTTCTTTCCTCGAATTTGAGTCGGCATCCCGAGCTTCTGGATGCGCTTGTCATGAGGGCTCATTTGCGTCCCCTGGATGATCGCACCTCTTTGCAGAACGAAGTGAAAAGTGTCTTGGAGTCCAACGCCTCAAAAGAGAATGCATTAAACGAACTTCGGGAAATCAAACAAACACAGATGCTCCGAATTGCTCTCCATGATTTGTCTGGAGAGGTCGAGTGGGAAACGATCGCAAATGAACTCTCCTCCCTCGCAGAAGAAATGATCAGGGCGTGTCTCACGCTTTCTCGCCGAGAATGTGACCCAGAAAAACGCATTCGAATGGCCACCATTGGACTGGGAAGCTTGGGTGCAAAGGAAATGAGCTACACGTCGGACTTGGACCTAATTTTTCTCATTGATCCCCGTTCCGAAGAGTTTAACCAGGAAATGAGTTTGGGGATGAAATGGGTCCAGCGTTTGGTTTCGGCCCTTTCTTTACCCACGGAGGCCGGAACCCTATACAAGGTGGATGCCCGTCTTCGCCCCTCAGGAAACCAAGGGACACTCATCTCCAGCTGCAAGGAGTTCGCCAGATACCATGAAATGGGAGCCGATCTCTGGGAACGGCAAGCCCTCCTAAAAGCCAGACCCATCCAAGCCAATGACTCACTTCAATCCTTTTTCCAAAACCAGCGACGAACCGTTTGTTTTCAACACGATGATTCCGTTCTAAAGAACCTCAAAGCCATGCGAACGCGCCTCGAAAAGGAGCTCGGGCACGAAACTCAGAACGAGAGAAACATCAAGCTGGGGCGAGGAGGCCTGGCAGACATCGACTTTTTGATTGCCTCTTTTCAGCTTCGTCATGGCCGAAACCATCTCGCTCTGCAAGAGCCGGGCAGTCTCAACGCTCTAAAAACCATGCTCCAAGCAAACTTGCTCTCTCCCACGCAAGAAAGGGCTCTTCGAGAAGGCTTCATCTTTCTTCATTCCCTCGAAAATCGAATTCGCCTTCATACCAACCAACCCATTTCTCGGTTTTCTTTGTCCGAAATTTCCTTGAACAAGATTGCAGGGAGTTTTAGGCTCGGGCCCGGCCGATTGTGTTCGGCCAAGGAATTGAGGCAAATGTACGAACATACGACAGAGCGCATTCGCTCCACATTTAATGAATTGCTTTCGGAGGGTTGAATGTACAAAAAAACCGACAAAATTTGGATGGATGGAAAACTCGTGCCTTGGAATGAAGCCAAGGTACACGTCTTAACGCACACTCTCCACTATGGCGTCGGTGCCTTTGAAGGCATCCGTTATTACGAATGTGGAGATCAAGGAAGTGCGGTGTTTCGTCTCAAAGAGCATATGCAACGTTTCATTGAATCCAACCATGTCGTGGCTCTTGAGCTACCCTATTCGCTCGATCAACTGATGGAAGCCTGTCTGGAAACGATTCGCGTAAACGGTTTAAAAGAAGGTTACTTAAGACCGGTTTCTTATATTGGAGATGAACCCAATGCCGGTTTGTGGGCCCACGACAATGACATTCATGTTTCCATTCTTACCTGGGGGTGGGGAGCCTACTTGGGAGACGAAGGAATCAAGAACGGCATTCGCGCCAAAGTCTCCAGTTTCACACGCATGCATCGAAATGTAAGCATGACGAAAGGGAAAATTAATGGGCAGTACGTAAATTCTGTGATGGCCAAACTCGAATCCAAAAAAGCTGGTTATGATGAAGCCATCCTCTTAGATACAGAGGGCTTCGTGGCAGAAGGTACGGGTGAAAATATTTTCGTCGTAAAAAACGGAGTTGTGAGAACCCCTCAACTGGGCTCCATTTTAAATGGAATCACGCGAGACTGCATTGCCACCCTTCTTAAAGAAGAAGGAATTCCGCTAGAAGAAAGTCCTTTGACGCGAGATGACCTGTATATCGCAGACGAGATTTTCGTCACGGGAACCGCCGCTGAGGTCACACCCATACGTGAAGTCGATGATCGAAGAGTGGGAACCGGAAAGCCTGGTGCCGTAACTCAAAAAATGCAAAAACTGTATGACGATGCCATTCATGGTCGAACACCCAAGCACAAGGAATGGCTTACGTTCATTGAAACATGATTTCGATTTTTGCAAATCGCCCAGCCGACAATCCCAAGCAAACAGGATGGAAGAAATTCTTCCCCCTTCTCTGCATCCTCGTTCTTTTCTTTCTTGGCATGATCTCTTCGTGCGCGAGCAAGTCTACGACCCCACTTCCTTCTGGAAAACCGGAATTACCTCAAAACTCAGTCCTTCTCAGAGCGCCCTATGCTCAAGTTTGGGACGTAGTGTTGAACACCTTACGCCTAAAATATCTCTTTCCGATCTCCATCGAGGACAAAAGCAAGGGGGTGTTTTCCAGCGAATACATCTACTCCGAATCCAATCCAAATCGACGCTATCGACTTTCAGGGTCCGTGGTCAAAACACCGGAAGGACAGATCGTCACCCTATATAAATACGATCAGATCTTGAAACGAAGAGAGTGGACCGCCGTTCACACAAACTACCAATTGGAAAAAAAACTCCTAAAAGAAATCGAACGACGTTTGAACTAGACCTTCAAATCACGTCGAACCCGCTTAATGGACCGGGCCTTTCCGGAACGGTCGTCAACATCCACCAAGGCCGAGCACAAACGGATATCGTTTTTTCCCACATCAAATTTCTTTCGATCCCCTCGGAAAAACCGACCTTCAGCCAAATCAAGTCGCAAACCAATGACGGACTCATAGGCTCCAGTCATGCCCACATCTGTAATATAGGCCGTTCCTTTTGGCAGGACTTCCTCATCCGCTGTGGGCACATGCGTGTGGGTTCCCAAAACCGCGGAGGCCAAACCATTCAGATGCCATCCCATCATTCGAGCCTCAGAGGTCGCTTCCGCATGGAAATCCACCACCACAATGGGAGTTTCAGATTTCAACTCCTCCACAGCTTTTTTCGTAGGTTCAAAGGGAGAGTCAACTCCTGGGATATGGACCTTACCCATGGCGTTGGCCACCCCCAACGAACGTCCATCGCGAGTTCGCGCCACAATTTTTCCTCTTCCAGGACAAGGGTCTTTATAATTTAACGGACGAAGAAGACGTTCGTCGCTCTCTAGAAAAGGATCGATTTCTTTCTTATCTCGCGTGTGATTTCCACTCGTGATCAAATCCACCCCTGCCGAAAACAAATCATTGCAGGTTGATTCCGTCATGCCCTTGCCGCCAGCCATATTCTCTCCGTTGGCAATGACAAAATCGATAGATTCTTCGTCTATCAAGTGGGGCAAGAGTTCCCGGATTGCCCGACGACCGGGCTTACCAAACACATCCCCAATGAGGAGGATCTTCATGTATTGGACCCGATTCCAAACTCAAGATTCGAGGTGATTATCCACCATCTTGAGGACTTTCTTAATTTTTTCCTGAACATTCTGTTTGAGCTTCTCGTCATCCTGCTTCAACTTAAGAAATTCCCCTGCCAAATTCATGGCCGTCAAGACAGCAATCTTCTCGGTCGCCACGGACCCCGTTTTGGTCATGAGTTCCTGCATTCGCCCATTCACCAAATTCGCCGTCTCCATCATGAAAGATTCGCCAAATTCACTACGTACGGCATAGGTCTTACCCAGTATTTTGATTTCGGTATTCACAGACTTCGGATGTACCTACCAGACCCCGGTAAGTCAAGAACCCGAGGAAAGCTCCCATTTTTTCGAATGTTTGGAAATTAAAGGCGAAATAGATGGGCCGCGAAATCTTCGGGCTGGAACTCTTTCAAGTCCTCCACACCCTCGCCAAGGCCGATATATCGAATGGGAAGATTCAACTCCAAAGAGGCCGTCAAAGCCGCACCACCTCTCGCAGTTCCATCCAATTTAGTGATCACCAATCCCGTGATGTTGACAGCTTTCAAAAACTCCTTGGATTGGATGATGGCATTCTGGCCAGTGGTTCCATCCAAGACAAGATAGCTTTCGTGCGGCGCCCCTCTTCCGTCCCGGCTCAGAACACGTTCAATCTTTTTCAATTCTTCAATCAAAGGGGTTCGTGTGTGAAGCCTTCCGGCCGTATCGGCAATCAATATCGCCGAGTCCGCCACCGCTTTGGTCCAGGCATCAAAAATAACCGCTGCAGGATCGGATCCGTTTCCTTGGGCAATCACCGGCGCATTCACACGCTCTCCCCAAAGCTTCAATTGTTCGATGGCTCCCGCACGAAACGTATCGGCTGCAGCCAACACAACCGCCCGCCCCTCTGCCTTATAGCGAGCTGCCAATTTGGCTGCCGTGGTCGTCTTTCCGGTTCCGTTCACACCCAGAAGCAAAATCGCACCCGGAGTCGGAACATCCGGCTTCTCTGAAATGTCCATTCCTTGAATGATGCTCACAACCTCTTGTTGCAAAGCCTCCAGCACTTCTTCCAAAGCTTTTGCGGAGGTTCGATCCGCGGCATCCAAAAGACGTGCAACCAAGGAAGGAGAGAAATCGGTCTCATAAAGAAAGGCTTCCAATTCCTCCCTCGAATAACCTTTCTCTTGAAGTCGAGAAACAAACTTTCGCAGGCGCCCACGCCAACCCTGCTGGACAATATTTTTCATGAATTCCTCCCGAACCCTTTTTCAGAAAAGACTCGAAACTGGTTATGCCTAAAAGCACCCCATCTACAAGAATTCCCGGAAAACCAATTATTTTCGATAATCTTCTGCGTTGATTCCGTATTTTTCAATTTTTCGGAGCAACGTCTTTTTAGACATTTTAGTCTGTTGGCTGGTTTGATTGATGCGGCCATGAAACTTGCGCAAAGCTCGAATGATGAATTCTTTTTCCATTTGCTCTTTGAACTGGGGGTAATCCAAATCATCATCGTCCAAACCATCCACATCTGCGTCTACACGATCCGGTTCGGTTCTGGCAAGAGGCGGTTGAGAGTCCTCCCCCTCTCCTGTCATGGGACGGATGGAGTCCGGCAGGGAATGTTCGGAAATGACCTGAGAGCCCTCTAGAACAAAAGCGTGTTCGATGACATTTTCAAGCTCTCGAATATTTCCAGGCCAGTCGTACTTCTTCATCCACTTCAACGCTTTTTCATCGATGCCTTGAATGGATTTTTGATGAGCTTCATTAAATTTTCCCATGAAGTGCCGAACCAAGGTTTCTAAATCTTCTTTCCGTTCCCTGAGCGGAGGAAGAAATATCGGCAACACACTCAGTCGGTAAAAGAGATCCTCCCGAAAAACCCCTTTTTGCATCATCTCTTCGAGATTCCGATTCGTTGCCGCAATGATCCGCACATTGGATTCAACTTCATGATTGGATCCCACCGGCATGAATTTCTTCTCTTGCAATACCCGCAATAACTTCACTTGCATGGACGGCGAAATGTCTCCAACTTCATCCAAGAAAAGAGTCCCACCGTCGGCATATTGGAATTTGCCAATTTTTCGTTGGTCGGCTCCGGTAAACGCGCCTTTCTCATGTCCAAATAATTCACTTTCAATGAGATTTTCGGGAACGGCGCTGAGATTCACCGCAACAAATCGTCCCTCTTTTCGTAAACTGTTGTAGTGAATGGCACGAGCCACAACTTCTTTTCCGGTTCCACTTTCCCCGCGAAGCAAGACATGGGTGTCAACCGTCGCCAGTTTTTCGACCAACGAAAACACCTTATTCATCTCGCCACTTTGACTCGAGAGTTCTGCGCCACCTTGGTCTCTTAATTCCGGTGCCGAATAAGAAAGTTGTTTGACCATGTCATGGGCTTCCAAGGCCCGACTCAACATCTTTCGAATGTCCGCACGTCGAACGGGCTTGGCGACATAGTTGTAGGCGCCCTCACGAACGGCCGCGACAGCATCTGGAACCGTGGAATAAGCAGTCAAAATGAGAACAACGATGCGGGGGTCATGTTTTTTGATCGCACGTAGGGTCTCCATCCCCCCCATTCGAGGCATATCCATATCCAAAAGCACCAGGTCGGTGGGACTCATCTGGACATGCTCCATGGCTTCAACGCCATCTGCAGCTTCGTCCACATGAAAATCATCGGCGAGAGCGGCTCTCAAAGACTGCCTGAGTTCGGCATCGTCATCGACTATGAGGATATGGTTCAAACTTACCTCCGGACGCATAATATAACGCGACGCGCTATTTGGTCAAGGCTCGGTTTCGGTAAAGTTTAAGTTTACCGAAGCTTGCTTTGTTTCCAAACTGAGTGCTAAAATTCCCTAGCAAAAAAAATCTCTAAATTCAAAGATTTGCGGACTGTAGAAGCGTGGTGACTCAATGAAAGAGCTCGTCGAGTTAGTGGCGAAAGCACTTGTGGATAAACCTGAGGATGTACATGTAGAAGAAGCCTCTGGCTCGTATACGTGTGTCATCAAGCTCCGGGTGGCTAAAGAAGACATCGGTAAAGTCATTGGCAAAAAAGGCTCCAACGCCAATGCCATTCGAACCATTTTGGATGCTGCTGGAGGAAAGCAAAACAAACGCTACGTCCTCGAAATTTTGGAATGACGTTTGTCCTCTGTGACATCGTTTTCGCATTTGGCACTCCTCTGCTCACATTAACCACTTGAAATTACAAGGCTTTCTCTAGGCATATTCTTTGCCTATATGGATGTTGGCGTATGAAAATCGGTAAAAAACATCTCCGAACTTCCATTCTGAGACTCCTCATTTTCATGGGGTTGGTGGGGCTTGCTTCGGCCTGTAAAAAATCGAATGTACGCGTGTATCCAGAATCCGGTTCGAGCGACGTTCCAGTGAACTCGGCCATTATGCTCATCTACGATGGGCATGACTACATCGACGAGAAATTCATCAAAAAGGAAAACTACAAACTCACCGATTGTACCCATACCGCCTCCCCTTCCGAAAATTCCCAATCCTCGAAAAATGAAGATTCGGAGAAGGAGGGTGAAGAGGAAAAGCCCACAGAGCAACAAGACTCCAGTGAGGAAATCGTAGAATTTGAGATCCTCCCCGTGATTCATGGTCAAGCATTCGACCGAACCTTGGATGGCGACCAAAAAGAAAAAATTCGTCCTACGGCGGTCATTTTAGTGCCAAAAGTAGATGAAACCAAAACCACACCTCTCGAAATAGAAACACGATATTGCGTGGCCTACGACACCATCGAAACGAAAGATGAAACCTTCCGCGGCAAAAAAATCTCCTTTACGACAGAAGAGGAAACCGATTTTGAATTTTCTACGACTGCAACGCCTGTTTGGGGTCACTATCGGGAACTTGAGCACGAAGGGGAAAATTCTCGTTTATCTTCCGAAGATGCGATTGTCTTAAAGTTTGATCGACCGATCTTCCCTGGAGATTTGGAAGACCAGACACTCGCGTGCAAGAAGCCACTGGAAACCCCTCAGGCCGAGACGGGGTGTGGCGAATACGGAATGATTTCCGCGTCTCATTCTTTGATCCAATTTGAAAACTTTGAAATCAATCAGGAGAGAAAATTTCCGCTCATGACCTATGACACCTACGGAGTCATCGGTTCTCCTTCTTGGGACTCAGGGGATGGCGAAACCGTAGGGCCCGAACACTTACTTCGCATTCAGCAAACGGGTCGTCAGGATCTACTCGCACGTTTAAATAACGATAGTTCCTCCGAAGTTTCTCGGGGTTTATTCCGATTTCAAACCAGCACGCAAAATGCTCAGAACAGCACGTACACCGTCCTTGAAGTCTTGGGGAACCAAGGAATGATCCCCTTTTGGGTTACCCAATCTCCAAAAACGAAGTAACATCTTCTCATCAAACCGTGAGAAACCAACTCATCACACTTTTGACTCTTTCTTTGGGATTCGTCGCCTCGATTGCGAACGCAACCCCCAACTCTCCCTATCCCTTTCATACGGGAACGAAATGGGTGTACGCCACCAGTGAAGGTCCAGACGTCACCCTTTTGGTTGAAGGCAGGTCGCCCCTGCGCGTGAACGACATTGAATTGGAGGGGAGCCTGGTTCGGCGTTCGGATGGCTCGGACCGAATCGTTTTTCGCTCGAAGCATCAATGGTTTGAGTGTGGATCTCTTCGGGCCCTACAAGCTCCAGCAACCTGTCATCAACCCCTTCAGTTTTTTCAATGGCCTCTTGAGGTTGGATCGACCTGGAGTGGAGGAAACATGGATTTTGTGGTGATGGCCAAGGAGTCCGTGACGGTTCCTTTTGGAACCTTCCCCGAGAGTTGGAAAGTGGCCTACATGCCCAGAGGTGGAAAAGATCCCATGGGAGAAATGTGGATTGTGGAAGGCATTGGGCGCGTTCGCATTCTCGAACGAGAAGTCAGCTTTGATCTCCTGGAATTTGAACGTGGCCAAGGAACTCCGTTAACGGTTCTCTCCAAGCAGTCTCTCGATCTGATTGAACGGGGTTATCCAAGGAAAGACCCGAGCCGCACGGCATGGACAAAGCTGAAAAATCTTTTGTCCACACTGCAAAAACCCTGGCTCCTGGTTTTTATGACTCTTTTGATTGCCATTGCGTCCATGATTTACCTTGGATTGGGGTTGAGAAAGGCCATTGAGAGCCGCGTGATTGAAGAAGACTTTTCTTCCACACCCGATCCTCAAGAGGAAGCAAAGCTCCTGGCCAGTGTGGCTCGAAGCGGAAACTTTCAAAAGGCCCGCAAACATTTCGAGTCTTTGATTGAGGAGAACCCCACCTATCCCGATTTGCGGTTTCAGCTAGGACTCATGTTGCGAGCCGAAGGAAAATTGGACGAAGCCCGAAAGCAATTTGAACAAGCCCTCCAGATCAATGGGCAGTACATTGAAGCCCGCCTTGCCTTGGCTCATTTACTTCTGGGAATCGGTGACCATGAGCAAGCTGTAAAAGAATTCGACGAAGTCTTGATGGCTCAACCGGAATATGCCGACGCTCACGTCGGGAGAGGAAAGGCACTGCTTCATCTCGCAAAAATCTCCGACGCCATTTTGGCTTTCGAGCGGGCCTTGGAAATCAATCCTCAATTGAATGCGGCTCAACAGTTTTTGGCTCAATGCCGAAAAAACGCTCAAAATTCATAAACTTAACCTCTTCTCTTTCCCCGCAAAAAAACTTTTTCGTTTGATTTAAGAGGGTTAGCTTTTACCAAAAAGACTCGAACCTGGCACAAGGGTTGCGTTATACTTCCCTGTACATGAAGTCATCAAAGACATTGGGGTTTTGGATCTTAGTTCTCGGATGGGGGTTTTTGATCCCTTCGGTGGCCTGGGCTTCGATGTATCAAATGCCACAATCGGCAAATACAACCAGCAGTAGCAATCTGGGGATCAATCGGTCCACGCTCAATTCTTCATTCACCACCAGCACAGGGACCTTAAGCACGGTAGATCCGACGTACTTCAACAATTACACAAACGGCCTAACCCCCAACGCATCGACGCATCTTCAATTCCAACAACGACCCAATCTTACGCTTTCGGCGGGGGCATTTTTGTTTGAGTTGTTTACGGGAAGTGGGAGCCTTTCTTTTACGGAGAAGCTCTTCAATTTCATTGGAGAAAACATTTTTGGTCCCATCAAATCATCGCTGAACGTAAGTACAGGGAGTCTCTCCGGCATTAACAACGCGGCTTCGGCTACAGCGGCGGTCCAGAATCCGTATCAAAACCTCATTTGCACTACGGGGGACTGTAATCCGTTCTCGAACTTCAATCAGGGAAACTCTACCCAGGATGTTTTCAATTATCTCGGGGGCCAGACCCAAACCAATAATCAAACTCGATAGGTGTTTCAACGCTTGATTTTTACTTCGGTCCCTGCAAAGAATAGGGACATGCGGAAAATCATCTTTTCAGTTCTGGCTTTATTTCTGATCACCGCTTGCGCCAAAAATCGGGTGGAGCAATTAACCAATCGAGCCGATGCCTATAATCGAAGTTTGCGATGGTCGAGTTTGACGGCTGCATCCGCATTGATTGCGGATGAATCTCGAGGAAAAATGATAGATAAGCTTAGCAAGCTCATGAAATCATCCCGCATTGTTGACTATTCCATTGTTGATTTGGGCCTCGACTCAGAAAAACTTCATGGATCTGTCGTGGTCGAATTTAGCTTTTACAATAACATCGATCAGAGCATGCGATATCGCCAAGAAATCCAGTCGTGGGAATTCGACAAGAAACAGGGCAAGTGGTTCATCAAAAAAGCTCGAACGACAGCCATCGAGTAGACTCATAAAACGTCTTCTAAATGGACGTCTACCGGTTAGCGATCACCGGCTGCCACACCCTATTTAAAAAGGAATGTCGTCGTCGGAGCCCGGTCCAGACATATCTGGAGGAGGAGGCAAGTCGGGGGGCATATCTTTTCCGGTACCCGCACCATCTCGAGAGCCTAAGAATTGAATATTATTGGCTACGACCTCTGTTGTGTATCTCTTATTTCCATCCTTGTCGTCCCAACTTCGGGTCTGAAGACGACCTTCTACATAGATTTGACGGCCCTTAGTGAGGTATTGCCCCGCCAATTCGGCAAGCTTTGACCAAACCACCACGCGATGCCATTCGGTCCGTTCTTCTTTTTGACCGTCTTTCCCTTTCCAAGACTCGCTGGTAGCTAGACGCAAGTTGGCCACAGGAACGCCATTGCCGGTATAACGCATTTCGGGATCGGCTCCCAAATGTCCAACTAAAATCACCTTATTTACGCCACCAGCCATAAAACGCCTGCCTTTCCGTTTGAATGAAAACTGTGTTCTTCGTACGTTTCACCCATGCACTTGTCAAGATCGGGTAATCTCGCAACCGTAATCCTTCTGAATAATTGGCCATCTTCCGGAGTCCCGGTAAGCTTTGTAACCTGGAATGCAGGCATTCATCAAAAACGTAACCGAATTCATCCATACACACACATGGGTGAATCAATTGCTCCAATTGCTTCTTCTGATTGGAGTGGGATTTGCCATCTATTTTTTCTTCGTCGGAAAAAGGCTTAAGAAACTTCAAAACATCTTTCCCTTTCTTCAATCTTGGGTCGGAGATTCAGAAATTCGCCATTTAACGAAGGTTGGAGAATTTGCTAAAGCGGGAGACTTACTCATCGAAAAAGAGCAATTCGAAGAGGCCGCCATGGTCTTTGAACGAGGAAGATTGTTCGGACGCGCAGCAGACATTTACCTCCGCTTGGAGTTGCCCATGAAGGCCATTCAATATTATGAGAAGGCCGGAGAACATGAGAAGGCCGCACAGCTGTGCTTGGATTTAAAACATTTTGATCGAGCGGAAAGAAACTTTGAGCAAGCCAACTTACTCCCCAAAATTGGAGATATTTATCTTTCGCGCGGTCTAAAAGAACTCGCGATCAACGCTTTTCAAAAAAACGGGCAAATCTCCAAAGCCGCGCAGGTCTTGGGGGAGTTGGGAAGATGGGAAGAAACCGGAAAGCTACTTCTAAAAACCGCCGAACAAGCCCGAAAAGAAACCTTGGCCATGCCCAATGAAACCACCGCCCCAGAAGTTCTAAGACAATTGAAAAAAGCGGCCCAAGCTTACGCCAAAGCTCAACACTTTGCGAAAGCGGCGCAGGTATTCGTTGAAGCCAAGGAGCTCAAACTGGCGGCCGATGCATTTATTCAAAGCGGAAACCGGAAGAAGGCCGCCGAAATCTTCCAAGAACTCGGAGAGCTCGAAAGAGCTGCTAGCCTTCTTGCCCAAGACGGAGATCCCGTTGCAGCCCTTCGTCTGGAAGGAGAGCAACTCCTTCAAAATGGGGAGTTGCAAGAAGCCATCGGAAAGTTTCAAAAAGCAGGGGATTTCTTCCGCGCAGGTGACATCTACCAAGACCTTCAAGAAAGCGAGAAAGCGGCGCTGATGTATGAGAAAGCGAACGAGTTTGCTCTAGCCGCCTCGCTTTATCGCGAAGAAGGACAACTCCAAAAAGCCGGAGTGATGTACGAAAAGGCTGAACTCTGGGGAGAAGCCATTGATTGCTTTCAAAGAGCCAATCTTCCGGAGCGAGAACTGTTGGCGTGGGAGAAGAAAGGTGACGGGTATGGTCTTGCCGGGTGCCTTCACCGACAAGGAATGTTAAAGGAAGCGTTGGATGCCCTGGAAAAAATTCCAGAGCAGCATCCAGATTTTCGATCTGCATTGTCCCTGAAAGGAAAAATATTTTTAGACCAAGGAGATCCCTTCAAAGCCAAAGAGCTCTTTTCCGAGGCCATTGCTGATTTAAAACAATTGGAAAGCAGTGATCTAGATACGATTTACAATCTCGCTGTCGCGTCTGAAAAGGCTGATGGCGACACCTCAGCCGTCGAAATCTTAGAGAGAATGTTAGCGGAGGGAATGGTCGAAAACTCTGCCATTGAAAAAGCAAAGAATGTACGAAAGATCTTATCCGACCGAGCTTTCACACGGCTATCGCATCTAAAAGATTCTACTTCCGGGAGTGATGTGTTTGCCAAAAGTGAGGAAGCCATCACACAAGAAGCAACCGCTCCCCAAGTTCAACGCTATCGAAAAATGAACGAGATCGGTCGAGGAGGAATGGGAATCGTCTACACGGCCAAGGATTCGACCTTGGATCGTGTTGTGGCCTTGAAAATTCTTTCCTCAGCCCTTCGAAAGAACGAACAAGCGGTCAAAACGTTTTTACGAGAGGCGAAGGCGGCAGCGTCATTAAACCATCCTTACATCGTCACAGTTCATGATGCTGGAACCCAACAAGGAGATCTCTACATTGCCATGGAGCTGATCGATGGAAAAACCATTAAAGAGATCATCCGATCCAAAGGAAAGCTTTCTTACACTTCGACGTTGGTCATTTTAAAACAACTCTTGGAAGCCTTGAATTATGCCCATTCCAGAAATGTTGTGCACAGGGATCTCACGACCAGCAACATCATGTGGACAAAACAGAAGTCCATCAAAATCATGGATTTCGGTTTGGCCAAAATCATTACCGAGCTATTGAGCGAGCAATCCATTGTAGGCGGAACCCCTTCGTTCATGTCTCCCGAACAAACGGTTGGGGATCCCATCGATCACCGGACGGACATTTATTCCTTGGGAATTTGCATTTATGAAATGTGCTTGGGCGTATTACCCTTTACGAAAGGAGATATGGGCTTCCATCACATCCATACGCCCCCTCCCATTCCCAAACAAAAAGACCCCAAAATGCCTCAAGCCTTCAACGACATCATTTTAAAGTGCATGGAAAAGAAACCCGAGAATCGTTTCCAAAAGGTTGAGGAAATTCAGGAAATCATTAAAAACGGGCTATGACGCGTCATCCATATGTAAGACCCACCACGGCGCTGGTGGATGCGGAGGCTTTTCGCAGCAATTGGCGAACGATGAAACAGCGATTACCGAAACACACGGGCATCCTTGCCATTGTAAAAGCCAATGCCTATGGGCATGGCAGCGTTGAAATGACCAAACTCTGCCACGAAATGGGAGCCGTGGGAGTGGGTGTGGCCGACGTCTCCGAGGCAATTGTCCTAAGAGAATCCGGATATGAGGGAGAGATTCTCTGTCTGGGAGCTATCCCCGAGAACGCCTCTTCTGAGGCCCTTCGATACAATCTCATTGTTACGCTCCATGACTTGGAAAATCTGGCCACTTTTGAACATTTTTCGAATGGCTTCGACCGTCCCATTCGGGTCCACCTAAAAGTCGACACGGGAATGCATCGGTTGGGAATTCCCAAAGCCGAATGGGAATATGCCGCAAACAAACTTCCTTCCATGGATTACCTAGCAGTGGAGGGCATTTTCACCCATTTGGCTGAATCCGACTCCTCAGACACCGAATTTACTCGAATGCAAATTGAAGAATTTGAAGTGGCTGCCCCCCTGTTTGAAAAAAAACTCGGAAAAAAACTCATTCGGCACATTTCCAATAGCGGAGGCGCTTTGGGTCATGACTCTACTCATTTGGATTGGGTTCGCCCTGGAATCGCCTTGTATGGTTACCCTCCAAAGAAAGACTCGGACTTTAAGCCAGTATTACAGTGGAAAAGCCCCATTCTTCAAATCAAAACCATCCAATCTGGAGACAGCGTAGGTTATGGTCGAGCCTTTCGTGCACAAAAGGAAATGACCATTGCAACGGTGGCGGCTGGATATGGAGACGGATTTCGAATCGGATACGCTCCGGTGGGAGTCGGTTTTCGTGGACACCGCGTCCCGATCGTGGGAACCATTTGCATGGATTTAATGATGATTGATGTCTCTCAGGAATCGAATGTTCAGGTGGGTGAAGAGGTTTTTCTTTTGGGTCCACCCTCCACGGGAGGACCTGATGCACGTGAGCTGGCTACCGCCGAACACACCATTCCATACGAAGTGCTGACCAGCATCAGTGCCCGCGTCAGTCGGCAATACACTCGAATGGCCAAGGACGATCCATCGTGAAGATTCCTGAGAAAGGTCCCATCTGGATTTTAGGCCGAATGGTCATTGCTTTGATCCATGCCTTTACCGTGGGCATCCATGAAACGGGTCGGATTTTTGTGTTTCTGGGTGCCAGTCTCAAGCAACTCTGGAGACCCCCCATTCGATGGAAGCTGACCATTGAACAAATGCACACCATCGGCGTGAGTTCCCTTTTTATCGTGGTTTTGACTGGAGCTTTCACGGGAATGGTTTTCTCGCTGCAAAGTGGACGGGCCTTCGCGTTGTTTCAAGCAGAAACCCTTACAGGAGCAGTCGCTTGTTTTTCCATCACACGCGAATTGGCTCCGGTTCTGACAGCTTTAATGGTCACTGCACGTGCAGGATCTTCCATGGCGGCTCAAATCGGAACCATGCAGGTGACCCAACAAGTTGACGCGCTCATTTCCATGTCCATCAATCCCTTAAACTATCTCATCCTTCCCCGCATTCTCGCAGCCATTTTGGTTCTCCCCTTGTTAACCGCCATTTTTGATTTCATTGGAACCTTGGGAGCTTATGTCGTGGGAACGCAAGTTCTCAACATTCAAAAGGCGCTTTTCCTGGATAAAATTTATTACTACGTAGACGTTTCGGACATCGTTCAAGGTCTTTTTAAATCGGTTTTCTTTGGTGTCATTCTCGCGACCGTGAGTTGTTATCAGGGTTATCAAGCCCGTGGCGGGGCCGCAGGGGTCGGCGAGGTTACAACGAAGGCGGTCGTCATCTCTTCGGTAGCCATTTTGGTTTCAGACTATTTCATCACGGCGTTGTTATTTTAAAGGCGAGAGAATGATTCAGATCGAAAATCTACATAAGTCCTTTCGCGGTCAAAAAGTTTTACAAGGTGTGAACTTGCATATTCCAAAAGGAAAAATTACCGCCATTATGGGGCCCAGCGGAGAAGGAAAATCTGTGCTCTTAAAGCATCTCATTGGCCTCTTGCGTCCGGACGAGGGAAAAGTGTTGATCGAAGGGGAAGACATCTCCCGAATGAATTTCGATGAGCTGAATCGCATTCGAAAAAAAATCAGCATGCTTTTTCAAGATGCCGGTCTTTTTGACTATATGAACGTTTTTGAAAATGTCAGTTTTCCCCTTTATGAACACACCGATTTGAGTGATGGGGAAATTCGAGATTTGGTCCATTCCACCCTCGAGGAAGTCGGTCTCCGGGACATCGATGAAAAATTGCCCGGGGAATTGTCAGGAGGCATGAGAAAGCGTGTGGGACTGGCTCGTTCCTTGGTTTTGGAGCCCAAGGTCCTCCTTTTTGACGAACCCACGACAGGCTTGGACCCCATTATCACAGAGCAAATCGCGGATCTCATGGAAGAAACCCATCAAAGGCACCAGGTGACCGTGGTACTCATTTCTCATGATCTTCCCCTTTCTCTTCGATTGGCGAATCAGATCTCAATGCTCTATAAGGGGAAAATCATCGAATCTTCGACGCCAGACGATTTTTGTCGTTCTGAGCACGAATTCGTGAAAACATTTATTGAGGCACAAGATCTGGTAGGAAAGAAGCAGTGAAACGATTTCGTTCGACAGAATTTACAGTTGGTACGTTCGCTCTCTTGGGTCTGATGATCATCATCTACATGTCGCTCAAGGTGAATGACCGCGGCGTCGTCGGAGGGGCCTCTCACTACTACCACGCTTATTTCACCTCGGTAAGTGGCTTGGTGGAAAAAGTGCCTGTGGAGGTGGCCGGAATTCCAGCTGGATATGTCAATGCCATTGAGTTGGAAGGTCCACGAGCCAAAGTAGTTCTGCGTATCCGAGGGGACATCTCCATTCACGAAGACGCCTCCTTGACCGTTCGGGATCGGGGAATGTTGGGAGACCGATACATTGCCTTGGACCTGGGAACCCCTACTTTTCCTCTCATCCCAAACAACGGCGAAATCAAAAGCACCTACTCCAGGAGCGACTTAGAACAAATCACTTCAGCGTTAAGCAAAACCACCAAGATCATTGACCGACTGCTGACCTCGGATGATCCAGGGGGAGCGCTCGGAGACACAATTGTGAATCTTCGGGACACCACGAGCAAACTCAAAGATCTCGTCGGAGAAAATCAAGATCGAATTGGGTCCATTCTTACGCATATGGAGAAATTTTCGGCCAATTTGAACGAAATCACCGATGAAAACAAAGAGCAGATCCACACGGTTTTGGTGACGTTAGAAGATGTCGCCAAATCTCTAAAAACGGCCTTGGGAAGTGACGGAAACTTCAACAAAAGCATGGCCAGCATTCAACGCATCACCGAAAAGGTTGAGCGAGGAGAGGGAACCGTCGGAAAGCTCCTCAACGACGAAACCACGATCAACAACATCAATGAGGCCGCCGAAGGACTCAAAGAGACTCTGGGACTCTACCGAAAATTCAAATTGCAGATCGATTACCGGGGAGAATTCCTCATGGATGCGAAAGAAATGCAACATTTGGTTGGCTTCTCGCTTCATCCGGCTCCAGACAAATTCATCGCCTTTGAACTCGTCGACGCCCCCTTGGGCGAAACCAATGTGACCGATACAACGGTAACTTCCAATGGAGCCGTTCTAAGCTCCACGGAGACGATTCAAACCAGTGACAGTGTTTTGTTCAGTTTGTTTCTTGGAAAACGGTTTTGGGATCTCACCTTCCGTTTTGGCTTCATTCGAAGCAAGGGAGGCGCGGGTCTGGACTACCACCTCTTCAAAGACAAATTGGTCTTGAGTGCAGAGGTATTTGATTTTTCCAGGCCCGGAGATCGAGCGCATATGCGCGCGTATGGCACGATCTACCTCTACAAACATCTTTTACTCACAGGCGGGGCGGATGACGTCCTCACAAAGAATGGTGCACGAAATTATTTCTTTGGTGCGGGACTCCGCTTTAATGATGAAGATTTGAAAGCTCTCGCGACGACCCTAGCGGGCTCTGCGTTTTAAGAAATATTTGCCAAACACTCGTTGAATTTCGGTCTATTTTGAGGCATCTTGCCGCCATGACCATGAGTGAATCCAAGGTTTCCATCCATCGAGCATTAATCAGTGTGAGTGATAAAACGGGCTTGGATAAGCTCGGAAGGGCTCTCGCTGAGTTAAACATTGAAATTCTATCCTCAGGCGGAACGGCGAAGTACCTTCAAGATCAAGGCATACCGGTCATTGAAATTTCGGACTTCACCGGTGCCCCCGAAATGCTGGACGGGCGACTTAAAACGCTGCACCCCAAAGTTCATGGTGGAATTCTGGCGGTTCGTGACAATCCCAAACACATGGACCAATTGAAAAGCCAAGACTACAAGCCCATTGATCTCGTGGTCGTAAATCTCTATCCGTTCGAGGAGACCATCCAAAAAGAAGGGGTTTCCTTCGGTGAAGTGATCGAAAAAATTGACATTGGAGGCCCGACGTTGTTGCGAGCGGCTGCGAAGAACTGGGCTTTTGTCACCACCTTGGTCGAACCTTCACAATATGAACCTTTCCTGGCCGAACTATCTGAAAACCAAGGCCAAGTCAGTTCAGCCTTTCGGAAACAGGCTTGTCGTCGCGTGTTCGAACGAACGACCGCCTATGACAGCGCCATTTCGTCCTACTTTCAAAAAGACGATGAGGAAATTCCGGAACATTATTCTTTGGGCCTCCAACGCAAATGGTCCATGCGTTATGGCGAAAACCCTCACCAGAAGGCTGGCTTTTATCTTCCCACCAAAGCCTTTGGGCAAACCGTTTTGGAAAAGGTGCTTCAAGGCAAGCAACTGTCCTACAACAACCTGCTCGATGTTCATGGAGCCACTGATTTGATCTGTGACCTTCCCGCTGACTATTCCGTGGCCATTTTAAAACATACGAATCCGTGTGGCGTGGGGCATTCTGAGACTTCTCTTTTAGAAGCTTATGAACGGGCTCTATCCTGTGACCCCGTATCCGCTTTCGGAGGAATCGTTGTATTTTCAAACCCTGTAGACGGGGAAACGGCGAAAGTTTGTAACAAAACATTTACAGAAATTGTGATCGCACCTTCTTTTTCAGCCGAAGCCCGAGAAGTGTTCAAAAAGAAAAAGAATCTGCGGCTTTTGGAGATCGACCTCACGGCTGTTCGAAAAGCTTTGGGCGGATATGATATTCGCCGATCGGCAGACGGCTATTTGATTCAAGAGCGAGATCGTCACAACGACATTTTGAGCGAAGCCGAGATCAAAACGACTCGCCGACCGACAGAAAAGGAATTGAACGCACTCTCGTTGGGCTGGAAAGTCGTCAAACATGTAAAATCGAATGCCATTGTTTTCAGCACCGAAAATCAAACAGTCGGCATAGGCGCCGGGCAAATGAGCCGGGTGGACTCCAGTAAAATTGCGGCCATGAAAGCCAACCCTGACCTTCTCAAAGGATCCGTATTGGCCTCAGATGCCTTTTTCCCATTTCGGGACAGCATTGACGAGGCTGCCAAACATGGGATTACGGCGATCGTTCAACCCGGTGGGTCCATCCGAGATGAAGAGGTTATCCAAGCTTGCAATGAACACGACATCGCGATGTTGTTCACGGGCCATCGCCATTTTAAACACTAGGGTTATCCGCCGAAAACATCCATTCAACCCTTCGCCAGACTTCATGATATGATGAATGGCTATTTTTCATGCATACGATTTGCCCGAAATGTCAGTCTGACTTTGAGGTCGTAGAGGATCTCATTCAACAGGATCGGATATTTGGCCGATGTCCCTTCTGCGATACCAAATATACGTTTCTTTCAGAGGAATTCGCCCATGGTGGGCCCCGAGTTGTTTTTGACGAAGAGCGCGTTCAAAAAAGAGTGTGTATTCAATGTTCGAGAGAATTTGAGAGCATTGAACAAGATGCCGTTCCCATATGTCCTCTATGCAAAGGCGAAACCAAGAAGGAAACCAAACCTTTGCGAAGAAAATGGCAAGTGATTCGATCAGGTCGGTCGATTGACTATGAATCCGAAGCGGAAATTAAAGAGGCCATTGCCCACGGGGAAATTCGTGCCACAGACATTTTGGTTTCCCCAGATCAAACGCAAAGGGCCGCGAAGGAACACGCGCCGTTTGAAGCTCTGTTTAGATCTCAATTGGCCAAAAAGGACAAAACCCGAAATTCCACGATTCTCATCTCTCGTCGATATCGATCCGCAAATTTTCTCTTCAAAATCTCCATCTACTTCGTCGTTCTGACCTGTTTATCTTGGTTTGCGTATCGTTTTTTCACCTACCATGAAGACATCAACGAGAGCGAACAAATCCTCCAAATGTTGGCCCAAAACTACGCTTTGGAAGTGCCCCCACCAACAGAGGACTTCACAAGCCTATTGGAAAAAGCTTACAAAGAAATCTCCTTGGATCGACAAGAGGGATATCGCGACGCGCTAACCACGTTGAAACAAGTATTGATCACTCAACCCAAGCTTCCGGAAACGCTTGGCCGAATTGCTGAAGTCAATGCATTCGTTTCAGGCTCCGGATCGGACCACAAGACAAAACTAAAGGCTTTGGAGTTGGCAGAGCTGGCAATTCGTTTATTTCCCAAACAACCCCAAGGCTATCTGGCAAAAGTGAGAGCAGCCTTGAGTGCAGAAAACTTTGAAGGTGCCGGACAAGCTCTTGAACGAGCAAAGGCCTACGCTCCAGATCACCCCAGGGTTCGCCTGGCCGAAGGGGCTTTTCTCCTGGCCTCCAATCAAAACCGAGAACAACTCGAACAGGCCATTCAAATTCTTTCCACGCTCTTGCAAGTCACGCCTCCCCTTTTAGAGGTCTACGATCTCATTGGTCAGGCACATATTCTCTTACACGAACCCGCTCAAGCCGCTTCGGCCTTCGAGCAGCGTCTTTCCCTATCTCCGGATGATCCGAAAGCACTTTATCGCATGGGTCAATTGGCCGAACGCTCAGGCAATCTTTCTGCAGCGAAAGAGTGGTTTCAAAGGGCTTTGCGAGAAAGTGCATCCATCGTAGGCGCTCGGCTTCACTTAGGTTTGATTTACCATCGTATCGATGACGATCCCCAATTGGCTGAAAAGCATTTTCAATACATTTTGAAACGCTATCGATCCTATGCCTCCCTGGAACAAATATTTGATGCACAACAAGAACTCGCCAGGATCTACGCAAAACAAAATGAGACAAAAAAACTAACTCAGTTGCTGAAGGATCTTCCTCTTCTTCTGTCTGAAGACCCGCGATTCGTTCAGATCAAAGCCTTTATCCTCTTGCATTTAAACCAAACTCAGAACAGCATCCGTCTACTCACAGATCGACTGACTCAACATTCCGGAGAAATTGAAATTGAGGAAACCTTGGGACTGGCTTTGGCCAAAGAACAAAACTGGGAACCTGCAATCAAAGCTTTTCGAGCCGCCATTAAGATCGACCCGAAAAATTTATCTGCCTACTTAAATTTAATTTCGATGTTGGTTCAAAATCAACGCTTCGACGAGGCATTGGATGTCGCTAACGCGGCCTTTTCCAGAGCCGGAACGGACGCATCTGAAATGTTCTATCAACCCTTTTCGGAAACCTCTCCACCTCCGGTATGGACGACGTTGCTCCCTCAATTTCAGATCTTGATAGAGAACCGTCCCCTCGCTTCCGTTTCCCACGGCATCATGGGCCTCTGCCTTATGCGAAAGGGGATTTCTCAAGAAAATGACGGAGATCTTCAACGGGCCATCACCTTTCTCCGAAAGGCCAGAGATTTAGACAAAGGCTCAGAGCTGGCTCACTTTTTCATCGGAAGAGCCCACTTCGCCCAAAAAAATTGGAACCTGGCTCGCATCGCATTTCAAAGTGCCCAAAATGTGAATCCCATCAGTCCCTTAAGCCGTTTTTGGCTCGGACAGACCCTTTATAAAATGGGACGATTCGACTCTGCGGAAAAAATCTTCAAAACGTTGGAGAAAGACCCCTCTTTCGCCTTTCGAGCGAAAACAATCATGGGGCTGATTGCCCACCGAGAAGACAAAAAGGAAATGGCTCAAGCCTATTGGAAAGAAGCCTTAAGCCTTGAGCCCCTTTACAAACCCGCTTGGAAAGCGATCTTGGAAAATCGCTCCTAATTTTCCTTCTTTCAAAGGCCCCAACCCCCCTCTTCTTTGTGAAAAATCCAGCGAACCTGTTGACTTGAAAACAAACTCCCAATACGTTTCGCTCCATCATGAGAATACTCCTCATTGGCAGTGGTGGACGCGAACACGCACTTTGCTGGAAACTGGCCCAATCTCCCCGGGTCGAGAAAATCTTCACCGCCCCCGGAAATCCCGGCACCGCTCAAATCGAAAAGAATGAAAACATTTCCATCGCCACAACGGATTTAGATGCTCTCTTGGGTTTTGCTTCGACCGAAGGCATTGATTTGACCGTTGTAGGACCCGAACAGCCTTTGGCCGAAGGCATTGTGGACCGATTTCAACAGAGAGGCTTGCAGATTTTTGGCCCCACCCAAGCGGCAGCCCAACTTGAATCATCCAAACAATTTGCAAAAAACCGAATGGATGAAGCCGGAGTTCCCACTGCGAAGTATCAAGTCCTTACATCCAACGAAAACGCCCAGATTTTCCTTCAAAAAAATGCCAGCTACCCCATCGTCCTAAAAGCCGATGGATTAGCTGCGGGGAAAGGGGTCTCCATCTGTCAATCCCGTGAAGAAGCCGAAGACTATGTCCGGCAGGTCATGGAACAAAAAATCTTCGGTTCCGCCGGAGCCAAAATCGTGGCCGAGGAGTTTTTAGAAGGCCCTGAAGTTTCTTTTTTCGTGTTGGCCAATGGAAGAGAGTTCTTGGCACTGACTTCCGCCCAGGACCACAAAGCCCTGGAAGAAGGCGACAAAGGTCCAAACACCGGAGGAATGGGAGCCTATTCTCCAACCCCTCTCTTCTCCAAAGAACTACAGAATCAGGTCGAACAAACCGTTGTGACGCCCCTCCTCAACCATATGGCGGACCGTGGAACACCTTTTCTTGGAGTCTTGTACGTTGGACTCATTCTGACTGCGGAAGGTCCCAAGGTTTTGGAGTTCAACGTTCGCTTTGGAGATCCCGAAGCACAGGTGGTTTTGCCTCGCATCCATACCGACTTTGCGGAACTTCTTCTTCACATTACGAGGGGACAGGTCAGAAACGCGAACGCAATATGGAGCATGGAGTCGGCGATGACGGTTGTTTTAGCAGCAAGCGGCTATCCCCTTTCTCCACGAAAAGGAGACCCCATTCTAGGTTGGGATCAACCTCAAACGCACGCAACCTTATTTCATGCCGGAACCCGTCTGGAAGGCAATCAATTGATAACCTCTGGAGGACGAGTTCTATGCGTTACCGGAACGGGCGAAACGCTTGAGGAGGCTGCCAGAAACACGTATGCCGGCGTGGAACAGATCCAATTTGAAGGAAAAACATTTCGCCGAGATATTGGGTGGCGAGTTTTAAAGGAGAAAACATGAAAAAGTCAGACAATCTTTGGATCATTTTAGGCAGCACGAGTGACTTGCCAAATTTTGAAGATGCCAAACAGGTTTTGGAACAACTCAAAATCCCATATGACATTAAAATCATGTCTGCCCATCGCACGCCTAGTTTGCTCAAAAACACGCTCGCCAAATGCCCCAAAAGCGTCAAAGTCATCATTGGTGGAGCGGGAGGTGCCGCACACTTAGCAGGTGTCATCGCATCGCACACCTTAAAACCAGTGATTGGCGTTCCCATGCCTTCCAAACTGGACGGCGTGGACAGCTTCGTCTCAACTTCTCAAATGCCTGCGGGGATTCCGGTAGCCACCATGTCCATTGGAAAAGCGGGTGCCACCAATGCCGTTCTTTTAGCGGCTCAAATCATCGCTCTGGAAAGTCCAGCCATGTTAAAGCGCTTGAAAGATCATCGGAAAAAAATGGCCGCGAAAGTACGTCGGGCCAATCGGTCGCTTCAAGCCAACGCCTGATGATCGATCAAGCCCTCGAACATTTGCGATCGGGGGGCGTAATCGCCTACCCCACAGAAACTTTTTATGGCCTCGGAGTGGACATCTTCAATTCGAGCGCGTTGGACCGATTGAAAGCCCTAAAAGGCAGGGAGGCCCTCAAACCGTTTCCGGTCTTGCTCGATGACGTGAAGACGCTTTCTCGAATCGGTGTCGAACCTCCTCCTCAAGCAGAAATATTCATTCGCCATTTTTGGCCAGGCCCCTTAACGATTGTCATGCACGCCCCCAATCTCCCTCTCGCCCTGGCGAATGAAGGGCAAGGGGTGGGCTTTCGCATATCCGAGCATCCCATCGCCACGCAATTGGTGTCACGTTTCGGATCCCCCATTACCACCACCAGCGCCAATCTTTCCGGAGCACCTCCAGCCAGAAGCGAAACCGAAATTCGAGCGTGTTTTTCTCAAAACGAAGTTTTTCTCGTTCCGGGCGGAGAACTTTCTCCAGACACGCTCCCCTCCACGGTCATCGAATTCGTTTCCCAAGAAAAATGGGTCATCCATCGAGAAGGAGCCATTTCTTCCCACACGCTTCACGCTCTCCTGTAAGATAAACGGCATGGCGGATGTTCATCCTTTTCGAGGCCTTCACTACAATTTCAAAAACAAGAGTGAAATGGAAACCCTCTTGGCTCCTCCCTTTGATTTGATTCCATACGATCAAAGGCAAAAACTGCTTTCGCTCAACTCTCGGAATGTGGTCCGGCTCATTCTGGGAGACATTTCCACATTTCCCCCAAACACTTCTCCAAAAATGCTGCATGAAGAATCGGCAGCCCTTATGAATCGCTGGAAAGAGGAGAGGGTGTTGGTTCAAGACGAAGCCCCTTCCATGTATTTGATTGAAGATCATTTTTCTTGGGGCGGAGAAACTTATATCCGAAAAGGATTGTTTTTAACGGTTTCCCTTGAGCCCTTGGGAAAAGGAAAGATTTTACCTCACGAACAAACCCTACAAGGCCCCATAAGAGAACGTTTCGGCCTCCTTGAGAACACGCTCGCGCACCTTAGTCCCGTGTTCATGACCTTTCACGATCAAACAAATGACTTTCAGTCTTTTCTCACAAATGACCTCAAACTTAAGTTGATGACCGACTTCGTCGACCAAAACACGCAAACCCGTCATCGCCTTCATCAGATCTTCGACGAAACCTCCCTCAAAGCCATTCAGAACTATTTCCACGATCATTCCTTTTTAATTGCCGATGGACATCATCGATACACAACGGCCTTCGAATTTAGCCAAAAACATCCTGAATTGGCTGAAGCCCATCGAATGATGATTTGTCTGGTTTCTTCTTCGGATCCAGGCTTGATCCTGGGATCGATCCACCGCGGAATTCAAACCTCCCTTTCCCAAACCGACATTTTCGAAAAACTTTCCTCCATGGCTACCATCGAACCCATGACCCCCTCTTGGAGGGCGTTTGAAAAATCGGAGGCCCCTCTGGCAATATTGGGAAGAAATCAAGCGTGGAGCATCAGCCCCCATGATCATTCAAGAGATGACCTGCACCATTCTCCCACGCACTTATTCAATGAAATGATTTTGGATCGCATCTTAAATCTAAATGTCGCGACAGATGATTTTCTCCAGACCGTCTCTCTCCTCCATAGCCCCGAAGAAGCACTGAAAGCAGGAGAACAAGAAGCTCAGTTTGGGTTTTGGCTCAAGCCCATGACCATTCCGGAAGTCATGACGGTCGCCCAAAAAGGATTTCGCCTTCCGCAAAAAGCGACCTTCTTTTGGCCCAAAATCATGAGCGGCCTTCTCTTCCATTCCCTGGACTAGCCCTCAGGCTATATCTATAACCCGAGAAGGAACCACTCAACGCCTCGTTCTGGACAAAACCGATACCTCGGGGGAGGTTCCCTCCCCCCCGGACCTTCGGTCCGGCTCCCCCCCACACGGTTTTGCTCAGAACGAGGCATTTCGCGTTTCCTTCTTATTTGTAAATTTTAATAAGTGAAAACATTCCCTGTCCCAGAAACAAAAGCGTTCAAGGGTGGCGGGCAGAAAATCGGTTTTTTCATTTCCCAGTTTTAGGAAAAGTACTTTTGAAAATTTTTGGCAAAGTAGGTCAAAATTCGATCTGCACCCGCACGTTTGATGGATGTGAGCATCTCTCGAACCGCAGGCTCTTCTTTGATCCACCCTTTTTCAGCAGCCGCTTTGATCATGGCAAACTCACCGCTGACGTTATAAGCAAACACAGGCACATCATACGTAAGCTTTGTCTCATGAATGATATCCAAATAGGCCAAAGCAGGCTTGATCATCACCATGTCGGCCCCCTCCTGAAGATCGGCTCCAATCTCTCTCAAAGCCTCTCGCTGATTTCGAGGATCCATTTGATATCCCTGTCGATCTCCTTTTTGAGGCGCACAATCAGTCGCATCCCGAAAAGGACCGTAAAAGGAAGAGGCGTATTTGGCCGAGTAAGAAAGAATTGGGATATGCGAAAATCCCTTCTCATCCAAGGTTTGTCGAATGGCCCAAACTCGACCATCCATCATATCGGAGGGCGCAACCACATCCGCACCCGCCTGAGCATGAGATAAGGCTACTTGGGAAAGCACCTCCAACGATGCATCGTTATCAATATCGTCCTCACCCATCACACCACAATGCCCCGTATCCGTATACGCACACAGACACACATCCGAAATGACTGAAATATGTGGATAATTCTTTTTGATGAAACGGATGGCCTCTTGCGCAGAGCCCTGACTCGCATAGGCTCCAGAAGCTTTTCCATCTTTCTTCGAAGAGTCTGGCATTCCAAAAACAATTACAGAACCCACCTTAGCCTCCGCCAAGGCATCCATCTCTTGACTCAGAAGATCGACAGACCAACGAAAAATGCCTTCCATGGACGGAATGGGAATCTGCTGTCCCTTTCCATCTTGAACAAAAATGGGTTGAATCAAATCCTCAATGCCAACCGATGTCTCAGCCACAAGATCCCGAAGTTGGGAAGTTCGACGCAGACGTCTACCCCTGAAGAATTGATGATCCATTTTGCTTTTTCCTTTCATAATCAACCATAGATCGCACCAGGTCTTCTCCGCTGGGCGTCTCGGCCACGACCGTAGCCTCCAAGCCCCATTCTTGCAAGGTTCCTTGCGTAACTTTCCCAATGGCCGCAATCCGAATGGAAGCCTCTTGAAACCATGAGGCCATTTTTTCTTTCGAAGCGACTTCCATCAAAGAACGTACGGCAGACCCCGAAGCAAACGTAAACCAATCCACGCTTTCTTGATCCCTCATTAACTTTTGAATCTGGCTTTGGCCCAAAGGATCTGAAACCGTTTCATATACGGAAATCTGGGAGACCTTCGCTCCTTCTTGCTCCAAGCCCTCAATCAAAACGCTCCGCCCTTCCTTGGCTCGGGGAAACAAAATCTTTTTCCCTTTCACAGAAACCTTCTTCAGAATTTCATCGCGCAACTCTTCTGCGGCATGGGCATTCTTCGGGACGATGTCCACTTTCAAACCATATCTTTCCAATTCTTCAGCCGTTTTCAAACCGATTGCCGCAATCAACGCTCTGGAAAAACTCGAAACAGCGTTTTGCTGTTTCACGCGTTCCACAAAAAAGCGAACGGTGTTTCGACTTGTAAAAACCATCACCGAGAAAAGAGACAGGTTTGAAATCGCACGGTCCACTTCTGACCAATCTCCAGGAGGATTGGTTTTGATGAGTGGAATTTCAAGGGGCTCGGCCTTTTCCTTGCGCAATAAATGTTTCAATTCGGCCATTTGGCTTGAAGAACGAGTCAGAACAACCTTCTTCCCTGCCAATGGAAAGCTCAAACAGCAAACCCCTTTTTCAGAAAAGATAAAATCTCGGCACCCCCTTGGGCAAGCAACTCATCCGCCATTTTTTCGGCAAGGACCTGTGAATCCTCCCAGTCTGATTGATCCTCAATCTCAATGTACTTTGAACCGTCCGGCATCGACACAAAACATTTCATATGGAGAGAGTCACCACCATCTGTGGCAAAACAACCCATGGGAACTCGACACCCTCCCTCGACTTTTGCCATGAAGGTTCGATAGGCCATCGCCAACACATGCTTTCGAGAATCATTACAGGCGTTGACAATCCTTTTCACCTCTTGATCTCCATCCCGAGAGGTTATCGCCAGCATGCCTTGACCAATGGCAGGAATAAACACGTTTGGGTCCAAATACTGCGTCACCTGATCCTCAAATCCCATCCGCAAAATGCCGGCCGCGGCCAAAATAATGGCATCATAATCCCCACTTCTTAGTCGCCCCAATCTCGTATCCAAATTTCCTCGCAAAGGAGCAAGGTTTAACTGGGGGAAATGCTTTCCAACCAGAGCTTGACGGCGAAGGCTGCTGGTGCCTACCACGCTTTCTTCTGCGAGTTCATCCAATTTCCGCCCATTCCTTGAGATCACGACATCTCGTCCATCAACACATCCAGTAATGGCAGAAAGAAGAATCCCTTGCGGAAGTTCCGACGGAAGATCTTTTAAGCTGTGAACCGCCAAATCAATCGTTCCATTGAGAAGGGCATCATCCAGCTCCTTGGTAAAAATTCCCTTGGTGCCAATTTCTCCAAACTTGGCGCTCATATTCTGGTCACCCGTGGTGGTCAACTGAACCAGCTCGAATGAAGAATTTGGATGTTTCTCTCGAAGATGCTGTTCAACCCATTTTGTTTGGCTGACCGCCAAACGACTGGCCCTCGTTCCAATTTTGATCATCTCTTCTCTTCCTTTTTCTCTTCTCCGGAAGAAAGTGAAAACAACTTTTCCAACAAAACCGTCTTCTCCTCAAGTGTATGAGACGAATTCGAATCTTTGAGAAAGTGTATGGGACCATGGAGAAGCTTTCGAACCAAAGCGGACGTCAAAGCCTCAACCTCTCCTCTTAAAGGTTCCGAAAGACTTTCGGCTCTCCTTTCAAACCGGCTCACTTCTGACCGACGCATGACTTCACATTTTTCGATAAGTTTTGCAAGAACTGGATCGGCTTGCATGACCTGCGAGGTCTCCATAAACCGACTCATTTCTTCTTGCACAATTTTTTCAGCTTTGTCTGCCTCATGAACACGTAAATCCATGTTCTCTTTCACAACGGCTTTCAAATCATCAATGTTATACAGGTAAACATCTTCAAGCTCGTGTGCGGAGGGATCGACATTGCGGGGAACAGAAATATCGATAAAAAAGATGGGGCGCTGGCGTCGTTTTTTCATGAGAGACTCAACCATTGCCTTCTTCACAAGGTACTCTCTGGAGGCTGTTGAAACAATCACAACATCGACATCTTCCAAATATCCTTCGAATCGATTCAACTCTAGAGGAATCCCTTTAAACTCCTTAGCCAAATCCACCGCTCGATCATAGGATCGATTGGCAAAGAGCAACTCCTGGACTCCCTTTTGAGTCAGGTGGCGTGCCGCAAGCTCAGCCATTTCCCCAGCTCCTAAAAGCATCACCTTCCGTCCCTCCAGTCGACCGAAAATGCGTTGAGCCAAATCTACGGCCGTTGAACTGACCGAAACCGCCTGTTTTCCGATATCCGTTTCGGTTCGCACCCGCTTAGCGACGGAAAAGGCCTTTCGCGTAAGTCTTTCAAAAAAAGGATCCAAGAGAGCCTGTTCGCGTGCCCAGGTCACCGCTTCCTTCACTTGGCCCAATATTTGAGGTTCACCCACAATCATAGAGTCCAAGCTGGAGGCCACTCGAAACAAATGGGTGACCGCATCTTTGTTCTCTTTGCGATACAAATACGACTGCATTTTTTGAAAATCTTCCGAAACAAGATTCAAAAAAACATCTTCGGCTTCGGGAAAAAGTTCTGACGAGGGTTTCCCAGACAAGTACAGTTCAACCCGGTTGCAGGTAGATAGAAGAAATCCGGAACTCTTCTTTCGTGTTCTTAAAAATTCTTGAAGAATCTCTTTGGAACAAAGTTGACCAAAATCCACCTTTTCACGGACTTCAATCGGAGTGCTTTCATGACTAATCCCGATTAGGACCAGATCCACGCAAACCTCCACACTTCTCGAATTGCGTAGGAAGCATCACGCGAGACAAAAAGAACCGCCGTCCCCCAAAACGTCACCATCAACAGGAAGAATCCGACCACCATAAAAAAGAAAAAGCGGGCCCCCCGCCAACCAAAGACACCTCTAAAGACCAACAATAAAACGTACCAAGCCCACGTGAGGGTCGTCAGAATAAACTTTGGATCTGAAATCCAATTCGTGGCCCAAACCGAATGAGCCAAATAAATCCCTGAGATCATTCCCAATGAAAGTGCAACCGCTCCGAGAATTACCGAACGAATGGCAACACGATCTAAAGCTTCCAAGGAGGGAAGAAGCCTCAACCATTGGCTGAAACGTTTGTGTTTCAAATCTCGTTGAGCCAAAAGGTAAAAAAGGCCCGAAACAAAAGCGATTACAAAACTTGCGATGGCAAGAAACAACACCAAGACATGCGCTGAAAAAACCAGGGCATTCCCCAACGAAAGTGTGGGCAATGTGCGTTCCGGAAGAAACACGGCCGAAATGGCACTGAGAACGCCGGTACCACCCAACACGCCACAAAGGCCCAAAAACCGGGGGAGCCTCGCCAGATATAAGGCTGCAATGATCAAAGCAAATCCAAGCAAAGCAAAAGAGTCTTCTGCACCTGAAAAAGGCATGATGCCTGCTTTCCACGCACGAACGTATCCCACCGACAATGCCAGACCCAAACAAAACGCTCCAGCGCGCAGAATATGGGTAAACCCTTTGGCCTCAGTGGAAGATCGAATCCAGGCGCGGACAATTCCGAATGTACCGACAAGACAAAGCGCAATTCCTGACCAATAAAGAACCTGCATTCGCCCTTACTTTTTCTTGGAAAAAAGCCCTTTCAAAGCTCCTCCGGACTTTCGTTCAGCCCTCATGTTCAATAAACGAAGTTCGGAGTTGGCTTCTGGATGATTAGGCGCCACCTCTAATGTCTTGGCAAAGAACCTTTTGGCCTTGTCAAAATCCTCTTCTCCTCGGTAAACCATCCCCAGAAAGTAAAAAGCCTGTCCGAACTGATCGTTGGCGGCCACGGCCTTTTCCAAGTATTTTTTCCCACTTCGAACTTCGACTTCATTCGAGGTTCGCTTTCCATTTCGATACAGTGCCCACCCTAAGTAAACAAGGTATTCCGGCTCTTGGTCATAAAGTTCTATGGCGTGTTTTAACGTCTTGGCTGCCCCCGCAAAATCTCCTTTTCGAATGAGAACCTGTCCCTTTTGAAATTCCACTTCGGATTCGAGAATTTCTTGAGCTTTGGCCGCATCCAAGCCAGAAGCTTCCAATTCCAAGGTGGCTTCGTATTCCTTCCGACTTTCTTCATTGGAAAGATTGGTATGTGCCTCTGTAATCTGTGCAAAGTAAGCTTCTGCCATTTTTTGTTGATCCGGAGAAAGTTGCTTTCGCATTCGATCCGGATGAAAGGTCTTGGCCAACTTGAAGTAGGCAGCCTTAACTTCAGCCTGCGTGGCTTTTCGATCAATTTCCAAAATTTCAAAAAAGTTTTTCTTCCCCGAGGCCTCCAGCCTTCGAGTGATCTCAACCATGATCTCAGGGATTCCTCCCGTAGAATTTGGAGGTGGCGGGGGAGTCTGAGAAGTCTCCGTTTGTCTTCTTGAGCGACGTTTGGGGGGAGAGTCTGGTGCTCGATCACTTCTTTGACCCAGGTCCACTAAGTCGAGATCTTTTAAGGCCAAAATCATGGCACGCGCACTGCCTTCATCCATTCGAGATTTTTCAATGATTTGAGCCAAATCGTTTACACCGTTAATGCCTCTAAAAAAGGCCATTTCCCGACCTTTGAAGCGAAATTTCGAGAGATCGTGAGACTGGCCTCCCACAGGAACGGGCTTTAGTTCCAGCTTTAAGTCAGCCGCTTCCGGGGAAGCCGAATACTTCTCCATCAACCCCCTCAAAGAAACCTCTGAGAGTGTTAAATCCACACTCACACGGACTGTATCTTCGGGAATTTCACTCAAAAGAGCATACCGACCCTCTGGCCACGTAAAAACCTCATAGAGACGAATCAACAACTGCTCTCGCAAAGCATCATTTAGAGCATTGTAATCAATGATACCCATGGTCAATAAAGCCTCTCCTTGATGACGAGCTTCTTTTCCTTTCAGCATTTCCAAGGATTGGCTGAGTTGTTCTGAGGTGATCAGGCCCTTGCCCACCAGCAACGAACCTAAGGCTTCTGATTTCACATTGGACCTCGCAGCGACCGGACGACCGTTTTCAAAAACAATCGACTTTTTAATTTCCTCGTTCGCTAAGGCCAACACTCCGGAAAAAGAATTCTCCGAAACCCAACTGAACAACTTCTCCAAGGGCTGCTTGGATAACATTCCTGAAGCTTGTGGTGGTGCTGTCATATCGTTGCCTTGCAGACTACCACATGCTTCGCGGGCGGCAAGTGACCGATTGACAGAGCCCCCTCTTTCCTCTAGTTTGCTTGCCGTTTCATTCACCCCATGAGGAGAGGAAGTATGTCCGAAAAATTAGTTGCGTTAACCGATGATACCTTTCAAAGCGAAGTATTGGATGCATCCAAACCCACTGTGGTCGATTTTTGGGCAACCTGGTGCGCCCCTTGCCGCGCTTTGGCTCCGATTGTCGAAGAGCTGGCCGATCAATACGGCGATCAGGTCAACTTTGCAAAAATGGACATCGACCAAAACCCCTCCACCCCCATGAAAATGGGCGTCCGAGGTGTTCCCACCCTCATGATGTTCAAGGGTGGTCAGGCTGTGGATCAAGTCGTTGGGGTGGTCCCAAAAGCCAAAGTGGAAGAGTTTATTAAAAAAGTTCTTTGATTCTTTTTCTTGAAAAGCCCTCCTTCAATCAAAGGAGGGCTTTTTTTCTAAAATAGATATCGGCGCATGCTGATATTTAACAAAAAGCCCACTGACAATAATATTGTCAGCATGGACGTTCCTCCATAACTGAACAAAGGCAACGCCACGCCCACGACGGGCAACAAACCAATTTCCATCCCAATATTGACAAGGGCCTGAGTCGCAATGGAGGCTGTTAACCCAAAGGCCAACATCATCCCAAACGTTTCCTTCGCGCTATACGCCACATTAATCCCCAAGAATGACAGAGAAGCAAAAAGGAACAGCAAGAGTAGGGATCCCAAAAACCCAAATTCTTCCGCAAAGTTGGAAAAAACAAAGTCTGTATGTTGTTTGGGCAAAAATTGAAGTTTACTTTGAGTCCCTTTCAAAAAACCTTTTCCGGAAAGCTCCCCGGACCCAATGGCAATCTTCGACTGAATGATCTGATACCCTGCACCTAGAGCATCGCTCTCCGGATTGATGAAGGCATGCACGCGACTTTTTTGATAGGGGCGCAATCCATACTGCCAAATGATCGGAACCGCCACCAAAGCAGTAATGGTTATCGTGATGAGAATTTTGCGTTGAATGCCCACAAACAAAATCATGGCGCCAGCAATCATGCTAATCACAATGGCTGTTCCCAAATCGGGTTGTTTAAAAACCAGGCCCGCAGGAATCGCAACCAGAAGTAACGGTTTAATCAACCCAAAAGAGCTAAGGGGGCGAGAAGTCCCCCGAATGTGAAAATACTTGGCCAAAGCCAAGGCAATTCCAAGTTTGGCCAGCTCGGATGGCTGAACATTGAAGCCAAAAAGCGAGATCCATCGCTGAGAACCCTGGGCCGTCTTTCCCTTAAACAGAACAAATATCAGAGCCAATACAATCAGCCCATAAATGGGATAAGCCAATCTTTCCAGCAAGCGATAATCAAACAACGTCACAAAGAGAGCTAAAAAAAGTCCAACCAAAACCCAAATGACCTGGAGTTGAAAGTAACGAGCCACAGGCAAATTAAATGTGGCGCTATACAGATTTAAAAGACCTAGGGTCACAATCGCCAGGACGCAACTCATCAATGGCCAATCAAAATGGCTCAATAATTTTTCATCAAAAAACCGCTTCACGACTCGTCTCCAAGGTAAGCTTCGATGATGGATCTAGCCAGAGGAGCCGCAGCCGTGCTTCCATGGCCGGCATTTTCAACAATGACAGAAACCACAATTTGAGGGTCTTCCAAAGGAGCAACGGCAACAAACCAAGCATGATCCTCCAGTTTTTTCTGGGAATGTCGTCCCACGACTTGCGCGGTTCCAGTCTTTCCACCAATTTCAACTTTCTTGGATCGTGCTCCCCAGTAGGCCGTTCCACCTTCCTCGTTCACCACCAATCCCATGGCGTCCATAATGAATTTCTGGTGTTCGACTGAAAGGGGAATCCGCCCGTTTTCCTCCGGGGGATATTGCTCATAGACATTTCCCTCTTCATCTTGTGACCGAAGAGCCAAACGAGGTCGAAATAAAATTCCTCCATTGGCAACAGATGCCGTCAACACCGCCATCTGAAGGGGCGTAACCTGGAGTGCCCCCTGACCAATGGCCACAGACAAGGTTTCGCCCCCCACCCAAGGTTGTTTGTAGACCCTTTGTTTCCAAGCGGTATCCGGAACCAACCCCCTCTCCTCTCGGTTGATCCCAATTCCAGTCGTTTTTCCCAGGCCCATCGAGCGCGCATACTTGGCGATCGTCTCGATCCCCAAGCGTTTCCCCGCTTCATAAAAATAAACATCACAGGAGTGTTTAAAGGCATTTTTCAAATCCATCTTTCCATGCCCGGACAGTTTCCAACAACGCTTGACCTCCCTTCCCAAGCGATAAGAACCCCCACAATAAACCGTTTCGGTCACGGGAAAGAGGTTTTCAGTCAACACCGCAGCCGTTGTGACGATCTTAAACGTGGATCCCGGGGGGTACAGCCCCCGCAAAGCACGATCATAAAGAGGATTGAGAGGATCACGCAGCAGGCCTCTCCAATATTCGGACGACACACCTCGCACAAATTCGGAAGGATCAAATTCGGGTCGGCTGATCAACACCAACACATCTCCATTCCTCGGATCTAAAGCCACAATGGCCCCAGCCTCTTTCACAAAAACCTTCTCGGCCACTTCTTGTAGTTTTGCATCCAGGGAAAGCACCAGATCTTTTCCGGGTACTGCGTCCCTGTGCCGAAAGGCGGGCAACAAATCACGTGAAGCTTCCTCCCCAATCTCTCTCCCCCATGCGTCTTCCACGTAAGGTCGAGCACCAGGGATTCCCCGCAAAATCTCTTCGTATGTTTTCTCAATGCCGGATATTCCCCAAACATCTCCCAATTGATAGAACCGATCTCCTCCCGCTTTCAATCCTTTGAGTTCTCGTTTGTTGATCTCTCCCAGGTATCCCAACATATGGCTTCCATGTTTTCCAAAGGGATAAGAGCGAGCTGGAGAGTGAACCACAGATACGCCAGGAAATTGATGTTGCCGGGCCAGAAATCGAGCCACCCGGTCTCTGGATATGTCTCGCTGAATCACGACATGGTCATGAGGGGATCCTTTGGAGAGTCTTTTGGAAATGCCTTCCCGCTCTTTTTCGTTCCACTCAAGAACCTCAGAAAGTTCATCCAGAACTTCTGTGCGATTATCCCTCAAACGAGAAGGAAGAATGGTTAAGTCAAAAGACGCACGACTATCGGCTATCACCTCTCCATTTCGATCCAAAATTCTTCCCCTCATGGCTGGGATTTTTCGGATGGAAATTCGATTTGCCTCCGAAAACGCCGTAAACCTTCGCCCTTGATAGATTTGCAAATACCACGTGCGTACCAAGAGAAGAGAAAAGAGGGTCAACACAATGATATTCGCCACCATGAATCTTGATCGAACGGTGTGCTGAACTGTATCCGAAATTCTCATTAATTATATTCCAACTAAAAATTGGTCAGAGGAAACGCTCTTCGCTCATTCATGGTTCCCGTCCAATGATCCAATCCTTTCAAAACATAGAAAACAATGGGGGCCACCATCGTCTGCAAAACCACATGGCGAAAAACCAAACCGAACTGTCCCCAATAAAGAACCTCATTGCCATGAACCATTTTCCCAAGAACGAGATGAAACAGAGCTTCCAAAACCGTAAACAGGGCCACCAAAATCATAACCGAAGTGGCCGTGGAGAGCATCACCCGCCCTTTTAAGAAGGATCCAATCAACGCAATGGAAATCACACCAAAAGAGGTGGTTTCCCCCCATGCCAAGCCAAATGCATTGGCCAACATCCCGACAATCACCGCCCAAATCAGAGCCGAACTGCGACCTCGGTTCAGAGACAAATAAATCACGGCAATGAACGGAAAATTAAAGTTCTGAAAGGCAAAATCAGAAATGCCCGTCCCATGGGCCAATAATGTGAACATATGAGCAAAAAAGGTGGTTTGAAGAATGAACGCAATCAACAGAAATAAAAATGTGACCAGCCCACTTCTCATGGAGAGTTTCTTTTCTCTTTCAACAGAATGGAAACCTCTTCCAACTTGGTGAAATCAACATGCGGTTTCACTTTGGCCGACATAAATAACGTTCCGGAACTCCGAGAAACCTCCGTAACGACCCCAACAGGAATCCCCTCGGGATAAACTCCATCTAGACCAGAGGAGAGAATCTGGTCCCCTTTCTGAACGTCTTCTTTTCGAGAAAGGTACTCAAAGCGAAGTTCATCTACGCCTACACCTTTTAAGATTCCTTTGGCACGAGAGCGTTGGCAAACCACATCGATGGCACTGGCCAAATCCACCAGAAGTAAAATATCCGAAGATCGACCAAAAACTTCCAGCACCTGTCCGACCATCCCCCGGGGGTGCATAACGGCAGCGCCCTGAGTTACGCCCTCTTTTCGTCCACGATTCACACGAATCACACGCTCATAATTCGATGCTCCCAAAGCAATACGCTCTGCCAGAATCCAAGATTGGTTCTGAAGAAAAGACATGTCCAAAAGCTCTCTCAAACGATGGTTTTCCAATTCAACCTCTTTCGCTTGAATGAGTTTCCTTTTCAAAAGATCACGCTCCAGCTCCAAATCTTCTTGTTCTTTTGAAACATGGATCAAGTAAACGTAATGATCCCAAATTCCCCCAGCCCATTCGACCATTCCGGTTACAACCCCCTGAACCGGGCTGGTCACCCAGACCACGACGCGCTCTGGAAAACTCAGAGAAGAGTCTCGTTGAACATTAAAGGAGAGAACCTGTAACCCAAGGTAGAGAATGAGACAGACGGCAATCGCTGGCTTGGTCCATTTCGGCATCTTAAGCCGTTCCCCTCAATTCAAAAACTCCCACAACCTGCCCATAGAAAGCCTTTCCCCTCTCACGTCACGGTGACCGTTTGCAAGAGCGCATCCAAATCCAACGCTTTTCCGGAACCTAAAACAACAGCCAACAAGGGATCCTCTGCAATCATCACAGGAAGCCCCGTTTCCTCTCTCAGCAAAACATCCAGGTTCCGAATCAAGGCTCCTCCACCTGTCAACACAATTCCTTTATCAACGATATCGGCGCTTAATTCAGGGGGCGTTCGCTCCAAGGAGGTCAAAATGGTCTCAACCACAAGCCGAAGAGGCTCCAACATGGCTTCTCGAATCTCCTCAGAGGTAACCTCAACGGTTTTGGGCACCCCCGCAACCAAGTCTCGGCCCTTGACTTCCATCCGAAGCTCTTGCGCCAGCGGAGAGGCTGAGCCGATCGTGATTTTGATCATTTCTGCGGTCCGCTCCCCCACCATCAGATTGTATTTGCGCTTCATGTAGTTGACAATGGCTTCGTCGATCTTATCTCCCGCCACACGCACCGACTTGGAGAACACGATTCCCGCGAGGGAAATCACAGCGACCTCCGTCGTCCCGCCGCCGATGTCCACTACCATATTCCCCGAGGGCTCCGTGATGGACAGCCCCGCTCCGATGGCCGCTGCCATAGGCTCTTCAATCAAATAGACCTCTCGGGCACCCGCAGCAGATGCAGACTCCCGAACGGCCCGCTTTTCCACCTCCGTTATCCCAAAGGGAATGCAGATGATGATTCGTGGCCGAAGCAAGGTGGTGCGATTGTGGGCCTTGGCAATAAAGTGCTTGAGCATGGCTTCCGTAATTTCGAAATCCGCAATCACCCCGTCTTTCATGGGCCTTACGGCCGTGATGGAGCCGGGCGTTCGGCCGAGCATTTCCTTTGCCTCTTTCCCCACGGCAACCACGCGCCCAGGGCCACTCCGATCTCCCTTACTCACAGCTACCACTGAGGGTTCATTGGAAATAACCCCCTTACCTTTCACATAAACCAGTGTGTTGGCCGTTCCCAGGTCGATGGCCAAATCATTGGAAAAAAAGCCCACTAATGAATCAAATAACACGGTTCAATTTTTATCAGAGGTTTTGACGCCCGAGAAACAAAATCATTGATTTTTAAGGGTAAAATTCTAACCTGCGCCAAGCACGAATGAATTTTTAGTTTGGAGTTTTAAATGCTGACATCAATGAGATCCTCTGTTCAATCCTGGTCGATGAAGATTCTTCTGGGGGCCTTGGTTTTATCCTTTGTTTCTTTTTATGGATGGCAAGCGGGTAGTGGCTGTCAAGGGAACAGCGCCGCAGAGGTAGATGGGGAATACATTTCAGCAGAGGATTACCAGCTTCGTGTTCAAATGGTCGAGAGCAATTACCGTTCTTTGGGCCTTCTCCAAGACAATATGTCAGATGCCATGAGGGACATGCTCCGAAGAAATATTCTGGACTCCATGATCACAGAGCGCGTGAAATCCAGTGCAGCTGAGGATTTGGGGATTGCCCCCGCGCATAACGCCATTCGAGAAAACATTCGAAAACAGTTCTCCACAGAAGATGGTGATTTTGACTTCGAGCTATATCAACGGATTTTGAAGTATCGACTTCATAAAACACCTTCCGAGTACGAGAAAGCTCAAGAACGCGCACATTTGGCCCAGGAATTCGATCAGCTCATTTCTCAGACCGCATTCATTCCTGAACCCGAACTCAGAACCCGTTATGAGCAAAAAAACAATACGGTGAGCCTGTGGTACGCCGAAGCCACCGCTCCGGCCTTGGGGATTTCCAAGAAGAAAGACATTTCGATTCAACCCGAGGAAGTCAAAACGCATTTTGAAGCGAACAAACAAACCTACAAACTTCCCGAAGAAAGAGACCTAGAAATCATTTGGGTGGACGTAAAAGACTTGGCGAATCCCACTCAAGAAGACCTCGAAGCCGAATTGGAAGAAACTTTTCCCAAAGAGCAATACGGCACCACGCATGAAGAAAGAATCCATGCCGCTCATATTCTACTGCGCGTCACGGGCAACAACGAAGCTTCTCAACTGGAGAGGGCCTTGAACATCCGAAGAGCCTTAACCCAAGGGGGAGACTTCTGGGAAATTGCTCGAAAGGAAAGTGAAGACTCTACCCGCACCAAAGGAGGAGATTTAGGCTATTTTGGTTTGGGAAAAATGGTCAAAGAATTTGAAAAAGCTGCTTTCGCTTTGAAGGTGGGTCAGATCTCCAACCCCGTGAAAAGCCAATTTGGGTTTCACATCATCAAGCTTCTGGATCGCATTCCATCCGGCCCTCGAACCGTGGCCCATTTAAAAAACGAACTGGTTTATCGGTGGAAAGAAAAAGCGCTGGACAAAGATGCCTCTAACAATGTGTTCATGGCAAAGGCAGACGACCTTTTAAAGAAGGCCAAAGCCAAAGGAGAAAAGAAAAAAACGCTTAAAGATCTGGATGTAGATTCTCATTTGAAGTTCATCTCTCTCAGCAAAGTAAAAAGGGGAGATAAAATTGAGGGCTTTGCAGACGGTGCACAAATCAATCGCATGGCACAAACACTCAAGGAGGGTTCCATCAGCGATCCCATTCGAGGTTTAACCTCGTCGTTGAAGTTCTTGGTCCGTGTGACCAAAATTCATCCTTCCGCCATTCCGGAGTTCTCCTCGGTGAAAGCAAAGGTGGAAGAAGATTTGCGTAAAAAGAAAGAGAATGAACTCATTGAAAAAAAGACGGAACAACTTCTTGCTTCTTGGATCAAAAAGAACCTGAGTGTGGAAGAAGCGAAGAAAAAAACTTCCTTGGAATTCAAGGAAACATCTCATTTTTCTCCCACCTCTTCTCATCGAATTCCAGGAGTCGGTGTCAATGCAGAAGTGATGAAAGAGGCCTTTAATCTCACTCCCGAGAACCCCTATATGGCCAGACCTCATCGAATCTCAAATCGGTGGTATGTCTTTGCCCTCAAAGAGCGAAAAAAACCCGATTGGGAGAAATTCAAAAAAGACTTTGAGGATCTGCAACGCGTCGCCGAGGAAGAAGAAGGAAGACAACGTACCCGATCCTGGACCGAAGCCTTAAAAAAAGACGCGAACATTAAAAAGTTTATTTTAAGCGCGAACGCCCAATAACCCCCAACCGATCAAACGTGAAGCGTTCACGTTTGACAGGTCAAGCCGTGCACCTTTAGGAGAAAGGCATACTCCAGAGCGGTTTCGCGTAAGGCGTCGAATCGCCCCGAGGCCCCTGCATGCCCTGCCCCCATATTCGTATACAAAAGAAGTAAATGGCTGTCGGTTTTTTGGGCACGCAGTTTCGCCGTCCACTTTGCAGGTTCCCAATACGTCACTCGGGGGTCATTCAATCCCGCAGTCACCAAAAGATGGGGATAGTCTTTGGCTTCCACATTGTCATAGGGTGAATAGGATCTCATGCATTCAAAAAATTCTTTTTGGGCCGGATTTCCCCACTCATCATACTCCCCTGCCGTTAATGGCAAGGAATCATCCAACATGGTGTTTACGACATCCACAAAAGGAACTTTGGCTACGGCCGCATGAAACAATTCCGGACGTTGATTGATCGTGGCTCCAATCAACATGCCTCCTGCAGAGCCCCCTGAAATCGATAAGTGATCCGGATCCGAGAAGCCTTGAGAACATAGATACTCGGCGCAGGAAATGAAATCGCGAAACGTATTTTGCTTTTTCAAGAATTTTCCATCCTCATACCACTGCCGCCCCAATTCCGAGCCTCCTCGAATATGCGCAATGGCATAGATGAATCCTCGATCCAACAAGCTCAAACGGGACGATGAAAAACCCGCGTCATTGCAGATCCCATAAGAACCATACCCTGTTAAATATAAGGGTTGGGGTTTGGATTGGCGTTGATCCTTTCGATATACAATAGAAATGGGAATTTTCTTTCCATCATGTGAGGGCGCGAGAATGCGTTCAGATGTGTAAAGAGCGGGGTCATATCCGCCGGGAATTTCCAATCGCTTCTGAAGCGTTCGTTGGCGCGTTTCCATGTCATAGTCATAAATCGAAGCGGGTGTTACCAGAGAGGTATAAGCGAAACGAAAAGTCTTGCTCGCATATTCGGCGTTTTCTCCCCCGTCGACATAGTAGGCCGCCTCATCAAACTCCACAAAATGTTCTGTCTGAGTTCTTAAATCAACAATTCGGACCTGCGGCAGACCTTGATAGCGTTCATACACAACCAGAAAATGCTCAAACACTTCGAAGTCATCCAAAAGACGTTCTTCCGAACCCACAATGAAATCTTTCCAATGTTCTTTGCTCGGTTGACTTAAAGGAGTTTCTGCAATTCGGAAATTCATTTGCGTATCATTCGTCAACACGAACAAACGATCCCCATGGGGCTCCACAGAATATTCAACCCCTCGAGTTCTTTCTTGGATCAATTGAAATTCGCCCTCGGGCTTTCGTGCATCTAAAATGTGACATTCGCTGGTGATCGCTCCGGTGATTTCCACAAACAGATAACGCTCGTCCTTGGATTTAGAAACATAGACGAAGAACTCTGGGTTCATTTCTTCGTAGACCACGTCATCCTGCCCCCAGGACGTTCCCAATTTGTGGCGACGCACACGATACGGCCGCTGATTATCATCCAATTCCGTATAAAAAATCGTTTGATTGTCTGCCGCCCACTCAGCGGAATAATAGGTCTGGGGAATTCGCTCGTTGAACAACTCTCCGGTGCGTAGGTCTTTCACAAAAAGTGTAAATTCTTCGGAGCCGTTTTCATCCACCGAATACGCCAAAAGATTTTGATCTGGACTGATTTCGAAAACACCCAGATCAAAATAGTCTTTCCCTTCGGCCAATTGGTTTTCGTCCAAAAGAACTTCTTCTTGGGCCTCTAGGGAGCCCTTTTTGCGACAATAAACGCGATACTGTTTTCCCGCTTCTGTCCGCCAATAGTAAAAATACCCTTGATAGGGTTCCGGAACGGAGACATCCTCTTCTTTGATGCGAGATTTCATTTCTTCATAGAGGGTGTCTTGGAGCCCTTTCTCATTCTTCAGCTGTTCTTCTGTGAAACGATTTTCCGCCTCAAGATACGCCGTCACATCGGGATCCTCTTTATTTCTTAACCAGGCATACTCATCTGACCACGTCTGACCATGGGCTTTCACGTCAACCGGAACTTTCTTTGCAATCGGGGGCTTCATTCGCATCCTTCCTTCTTCCAAAATGGGTTCAAGAAAGCGTAGTATACATGGGATGATCGATCTCAAGGAGCAGTATCGGCAAGCCAATGCTTTCGAAGTGGAAGGAAATGCGACCGCCGCCCTTCTGATCCATGGTTTCACGGGAACTCCGGCTGAATTAAGAGATTTGGGATTTTTTTTAAATCAGGAGTTTGGATGGACCATCCATGCCCCTCTTTTACCTGGCCATGGGACCACTCCTGAAAATCTAGCTAAAGTAAAAATGGAAAACTGGGCCCAAACAACCCACGGAGCTTTGCGAAGATTATCCAAGAAGCATGCGAAGATTCATTTGATTGGAATTTCCATGGGAGCACTTCTCTGCATTCAAGCTTTCGACAAAGCCAAGTTTGCCATTTCTTCGCTGGCGCTCTTAGTTCCAGCTCTTTATTTGAAAAGTTTTCAACAAAGATGGGGCACACCGCTTATGAGACTTCCTGGATTGGCTCGACTTATGGGAATGTGGCCCAAAGAAAGGAAAATCGAAAACTTGATTGCCTATGAAGAATACCCGTTATTGGGAGTTAGAGAGCTTCATCGTCTTCAACAACGCATAAAGAAACTCCCTCCACAAAAAAGTCCACCTCTATTCCTTTGTTACTCCGAAAAAGACGATGTTGTTCATCCACGATCCATTCCCGAAATAAAAAAGATTCTTCACACAGACCTTTCAAAAACCCTCCCACTCAAAGAATCGCACCACGTCATCACAATTGGCCCCGAAAAAGAAAAACTATTTTCAGAAATGAGAGAGTTTTACAGATCAATCACGTAAACAAATAAGATCCAAACAAATGGAGTTCATGCGCGACATTGGTCGTGCTAATTCGGAATAATTTCTATTTGCCTTTTTTGAGTTCGATGAGAACCTGCTTCGCAATCGCCTTCAACGTTTCAAACACACCCGTCCCAATATTGGCCACCGCTTCAAAGTCTGGTTTTCCCTGAGGGTTCAGCTGACTTCGCATTTCAGCGACAGACATAATGTTGGGTAAATCGCGTTTGTTGTATTGAATGATGTAAGGAACTTGGTTGAGATCGTATCCTTGCTCTTGCAAATTGGTTCTTAGGTTTTCCAAGGATTCGATGTTGGCATCTCCGCGTTCAATTTGGGAGTCGGCCACAAAAACAACACCGTCTACGCCTTTCAAAATGAGTTTTCGGCTGGCATCGTAAAACACCTGCCCGGGAACGGTGTACAAATGAAAGCGTGTTTTAAAGCCTCGAATATCACCCAAGGACAGGGGAAGAAAATCGAAGAAGAGCGTGCGCTCGGTTTCGGTCGCCAGAGAAATCATTTTCCCCTTGGACTCGGGTTTTGTCCGTTTGTAGACAAATTGAAGATTTGTGGTCTTCCCGCACAATCCAGGTCCGTAATAAACAATCTTGCAGTTGATCTCCCTGGATGAATAGTTAATAAACGACATCGTTCCTCAATCCTGAAACAAGTTATCGATGTCTGCGTCAGTAATCTCCGCAAACGGTGAACTCGCTGTTGTTGCAGCTGTTCGAGCTTTATTTACCAAGTTTTCAAAAATTGCTTCCAACTCCTGACTCGTCTTTCGAACTCTCAATCGCACCAGTCCCAACGAAGACCGGCGGTCAAAGACAACCACGAGAATGACCCGAGGCCCAACCAGCGAGATATGAATATTATCCCGTTCGCCTTCATGAAAAACGATGGAAAATTCCTTTTCCCCCAACAATTTAGCCAAACCACCTGTAGCCGCAATATTTCCGGCTGTTAGTGAGGCCAGACTGGTGGAGTCAATGTCCGCAGTCGCCCCAGCATCGGCGATGAGCTGGCCATTCTTATCCACCAAGTAACACACCTTGGCGTTGGCTTCTTTCTGAAGACGGTCGATCACCGTGGAAATCTGGCGATACTCATCTTCGTACATGACAAATTGTTGATCAGGCATGTGAATGCACCTAAGTATTTGTTTTTAGCAGGAGTTTTCTCATGGAGCAAGCAACCTAACGGCTATCGCGGGTTAAAATTGCGTCTTTCCTCAATGGCTCGGCCCAAAGTCACATGATCTGCGTATTCCAAATGTCCTCCCATGGGAATTCCCATCGCAATACGACTCGTGGAAATGCCTTTGTTTAAAAATAATCTTGCGAGATACAAAGCGGTCGCTTCCCCTTCCACATCCGGGTTCGTTGCCAAAATGACCTCTCGAACCTTTCGATCTGTTGCACGCTGCATCAATTGATGAATTTTCAATTGTTCGGGCCCGACCCCCTTGAGTGGGGCTAAGGAGCCATGCAAGACATGATATGTGCCTTTAAAATATCCACTCTGCTCGATCGCCAAAAGATCGGATGGATCCTCGACCACACATATGAGTTCTTGATCTCGCGACGCATCAAGGCAAATGGAACATAAATCCTTATCCGAAAGGCTGAAACATTGTGGACAGAGTTCCAAACCCGTTTTTAAACCCCACACAGACTCGGCCAAAGCTTTGGCATAGTCTGCATCAGCCCGTACCAAATACATCGCCAAACGTTGGGCCGTTTTTTCTCCCACACCTGGGAGTTTTGCCAATTCATTGACCGCTTTGCGAAACGATTCCGGTCCTAGGTAACTCGGATGACTCATTCAACACTCAATCTTCTTTCTTGATCTCTTCCACCTTCGCACCGAAAAGCGAGACGGCTTTCTGAATGACCGGATGGCTTAACGCTTCCTTCTCATGAGAACGATCCTGAGTCGTGGAAGCTGAGGATTGAGACGTTCGTTTCTGCGTTTTGACCAGAATTCGATACGTGCCGCCAAAGATCTCCTTGGCCAAAGCAGTCAAATACGCTTGGAAGTCTTGATCTTGGGCTCTGGAAAGATAAAACGAACCTTCATCGTAATGGAGGGTGATCCGATCTTCACTCATATCCGGCGTCGCTTGCAGAAGAATCGCAGCCAAGGCGGGTTTTTTCCGTTTTATGGCGGCAACCAACTTTTCCCATTCCGGAGATGTCATTTGAGGCGCAGCCGTAACCGTTTTTGGAGCCGGGGTTACTTCAGCTTTGGGCGCAGCAGGTTTTGAGTGTGAATACGCAGTTGAAGCTTTTGGAGAGGTCGGTTTGGAAGTGGGCATCGAGAAACTCCTTCCACCGGATTGGAGTTTTTCCAATCGTTCCACCAACGTTTGCAAGGGAATTCGCGGTTCTTCACGGGAAGCTTTCAAAAAAGCGACTTCAATCAGATAACGGGGAAATTCGCTTCGACCGACCTCAACCACGGCTCTTTTGAACAGATCAAACCAGCGCTCCAACTCAGCTTCGTCAACCGTTTGACTCCACTCTCTGAGAAGTTGAATCTCTTCAGTCGTTCTTCTGACGAGCCGCTCATCTCCGCCGCTTTTCAAAACCAGCAGATCTCGAATATTTTCCCAGACTTCAATCAGATAAGTTTTGGGATCGTACCCCTTTTCAAAAACATCCTGCACGACGTTTAAAGCTTCAGCCGACTGATGTTCCACAAATGCCTGAACCGTTCGAGAGATCAACGCACGATCGGTGAGTCCCAAAATGGAGGCCACTTCGTCGTCTGGAATTTGATTTCCAGAAAACGCAATCAGTTGATCAAACAAAGAAAGTGCATCACGCAAACTCCCCAAAGCTTGCTTGGAAACCAGGGAAAGTCCTGCATCGCTGATTTCGATCTTTTCAGCATCCGCAATTTTTCTCAGATGCTGATCAATCTGATCTCCACTGATCTGGCGCAAATCGAACCGTTGGCAACGAGACAAAATCGTATCGGGAATTTTCTGCGGCTCGGTGGTCGCAAAAATAAACATGACTCCCGGAGGCGGCTCTTCCAACGTCTTCAAGAGAGCGTTGAAGGAATGCGTAGACAACATATGCACTTCATCAATGATGTAGATTTTGTATCGACACTTGGACGGTCGGTACTGCACATTTTCCAACAACTCCCGAATCTCATCGACTTTGGTATTCGAAGCTCCATCGATTTCAAACACGTCCACGCTGGATCCCGCAGCAATTTCCTTACAATTCGAGCATTGGCCACAAGGTTCTGTTGTAGGACCCTCTTCGCAATTCAAAGCTTTGGCTAAAATTCGAGCGGTGGTGGTTTTTCCCACGCCTCGCGTGCCCGTAAACAAAATGGCATGGGAAACACGATTGAGTTGAATGGCATTTTGAAGGGTTCGAGAAACGGCTTCTTGACCGACAATGTCGGCAAAACCGGACGGTCTCCATTTTCTTGCGAGAACTACATATGCCATAAAGAGTTTTCCCCAAAAATCGTGGGACCATCGATCGCCAGGTCAGTTGCAACACCCGAAGAGGGCTCCGTACCGCTGCTTCCTTCCGGACCTGACGGAGTTAGGAGTCGTTCGTCGTGCAGGACCCGACGATCAATCGTCCCACGATTTGGCTGCATCCTACACATTCTTGCGCGGGATACAACGTCCCAATTCATCGAGACATCGATCTCCCCCTTCCTTGAAAAGGGCATCGTTTCACAAATTTCTTTTTTATTTTCAAGGAGTTATTTAAAGGGCAGTCCGAAGACCTTGGCACATTGATTGCTCTCTCCCCTCACGGTGAATTCTTTTGGCAAATTCTGGATTTTGGGACTTTGGATCGTAGGGCTCTTTTCCTCTACCCCCTGCCTGGCTCAAGGGAATTTGTCTGATTTCCTCCAAGAATGTGCCACAAAAATCCCCTACGGAAACGGTTGGTACGAAGTCGCTCCGCCTTTTGAAGTGGATGTCTTTTTCAATCGTGAAGGGGGGATCGTTTCTTCCCCTTCCATTTGTCAGAAGACCTGGCTCCACCTCCTTCATCAATTGCACCACCCTCCTTTCGGGAAAGCGAATCTTCCAGAGGGCGACATTAAATTTGGCGCCCACACTCCCTACCTCGTGGCAACCGAGGAAGGTCCGAGACATTTCTTTCTGCCTGAGCCTGATGATTTGGAATACTTGGAGTTGGCCAAACGATTGGGGGCGGCCTATTGGATGGCTCCACCTGACGAGAGTCTTCCTCAAATCTTCCGACGATTGATTCCCAGAAACAAACAAAAGGATTTCAGAAAAGATTCGAAAAAATGGGCTCAAAAAGACATCCAAACCCTTCAGGAACAAAGAGAACAACTGAACCAACCGCCCCTTTCTCCCGACGAAGAAGAGGCTCAAGAGAAAGCTCGCCAGCCCTATTACTACGATGCGTTCCTTCGCAATTACCTTGTGGAAATTTTGTTCAGGCCTTTGATTTCCGGAGTGGATCTTTACAATCCAGCCGTGAGTTCCACGCGCATGGCGTTGAAACATTTTCGAACGCAATCAGACGCCAGAGATCGACAACTCACCGGACTTCCCAACCATCGTGAGTTTCTTCGGGATCAGCTCAATCGCCCCGCCTACCTTCCCGAATTGGAGTCCGAGCTATATACGAAAGCACCTCAAGCCGTTCTTCTCCAATCCCTTCGAACGGGGATGCATCTCTTCGATGTTTATCGTCGCTCAAAACTCTGGTTTGAATTTGAACCTCACGTGGTTGTAGGAGCAACACCCGGAAAGCAATGGCACGAACTCAAAAGCTTTTTCAAACACACCTCCCCCTTAGACCAAGAAGAAAGTCGGGTTTCGGCTCGAACATTTTGGAATGTGTACAACGACCCTTTCGTGACGCGACTTCGCGAACAAATCGATTTTGACTACACGCTGCATAAACGAATGATGCCCACGATGACCGACGTGGAAGGACTTGCCTTTTTGGTAACCCTTCCCTTGGGAGGGGTTGGAGGCTCCCTATTCAAAGCCGGACTCAAATCACGAAGTGCCATCCAAATCGGAAAAGGCCTTCTCCTAGGCTCCACACCTTGGGTCGTCCCCACCGCCATCACGTTTCAAGAAATTCAGAACATGTCCGGAGAGGAAGAAAAACCCCATCAAAAACTCTATCTTCGCGTAGAGGAAAACCCAAACCGCCCTCAAGAGCGTTGGATTCGACTCGATCATGGCGTGCTTCGACTCCAAGATGATGCCAATGGAACGCATGTTGAAATTCACCCCTCAACCGTTTTTCTCCTCCCCGAAAATTCTTTATTTCAAAGGAAGCGTAACCCATGAAAAACAAAGGAAAAACAAGGCAAATGCTCGTGTTGACGCGAAGCGGCACGCCTGATAAACACCTCACAGAACTTCGAAGGGCTAAGCTTATGAATACGAAACTTTGGATTGCACTCATTTTGACGACCGGTCTATTGCCCGCCTTCGCTTTTGGACAAGATGGTGGGCCTTTCCAGGCTCGGGAAGCGCGAAAGAGAGTTGAAACCGAACGAAATCAAGAAACACACCTTCAACATTCCGCCAAAGAATTTAAAAAACGTAGCGAAGGACTCATCAACGGCCGAACTGGAATGTGGAAGATTGAAGCCGGGACTTCTCTTCGAAACCTTCTGGAGCCCATCCGCCAACTCCAAAAACAATCCAGCGACACCCTTGCCTCCTCCATTCAAGAAGAAGGTGGCTTTGATTCCTTTGACCTTCAGGCACAACCGTTAGAACTTTTGGCGCTTCATTCCTACCAAGAAATTTTTAAAGCCCAGCTTCCCTCACTTCATGACGTTCAAACTTCGGATCCTGCCCTTTTAGAATTCCAGAAATTCGTTCAAGCCTTAGATGATCCCTTTGCCATTCATTATTATTTTCGTTTGGTCCCCACGGATATGGATCTAGAAATTACCGCAGATCGAAGTTGGGCCAATGAAGAAAAAGCCAAACGTGAGCAGTTTAATGCTTGGCTCCTCGGAGGGGGTACCGCCGCCGCAACGTTCTTGACACGAAAGCGTTGGCTGCCTCGTCTCGTCCAAGCCCTGCCCCTTCGCCCCAACCGCGTAAGAACCGCTCGCGGCGCCTTAGTCACGACGATTCCGCTTCTTTTGGGGGGCGCGGTCAAAGGCCTTTATGAACTCACCCGGCCGGATGACTACAGTGACGACGATGTCGCATCAGAAATTCGAAATCCCTGGACAAACGATGGAGACATCAACCCCGTTAATTTGCTTCTGGTGGAGTACTACCGACTCAAGGAACAACGAGAGAATCAACCTGAAATTTATGCGCGATGCCAGGATAGCGCACGCGTTCTTCGAGACTATGAACACGAAGACTTAGTTTACACATTGGACATCTACGGCGAAGAGTCGCTTAAAAACAAGCTCTCTGAATTGGAAGACACCTCCAAATTGGAAGCGTATATCGACCAGCGCGAGTCTTGGCTGGCTTACCAATTGACCCGATTGCGAAAAACCTCTCCTCAAGATTATCAAAACTTGGTGGGGCGTCTTCAAGAAATCCTTCACTTAAGTCCAGAGCAATTCGAATCTCCGAATTTATTCGGCGACTCTTTAACCCAACGAACCTCCACAGCCATTTTTCAATTTCTCGAAGCCTGCAAACTTGAGATTTCATACAAACGAAGTCTCTTTGATGAAAATCGTCTGAAATGGATGGGGAAAGACCTCATGTATATGAAGGTGGATTGGGAACAGATTTTCGAAAGTGGTCTGCTTGAATTTTTAGACGGCGAGTTGTCCGAGGGGTGAGGCCATGTTGACAAAGAATATTCCAATTTATTTTCTTCTCGCAGCTCTCATGAGCTTGCCTCTCAACATTCAGGCGCAAAGCGATTCCACCCAACGGCCCAAAGCCAAAAACGGCGAACAAATCTGGGGAGAAGAACCTCCTGAACAACCTCCAACAGAACCTGTAACCCCTCCGGATGAGCCCCAAGTGCCAGAACAACCAGAGGAACCAACCCTTCCTCCAGAAGAACCTCAAGAACCGGAACAGCCAGAAGAACCCACACTCCCTCCGGAAGAACCTCAAGAACCGGAAAAGCCGACTGAACCTGAGGAGACTGAAGAAACCAAACCACTTGCGGACATCACAAAGAGAGATGCGCACAACATCGCAAAGTCGCGTCTGGCCAAGAGCGAGTCCTTTGTCGAACAACTTCCTCCACTCGAACCCCGAGCCCATTTCCCATTTGTTCTAGAACTCCCCAACGGTTTCAATTTGGAGGATCGAATCCAAACCAGTCCCGCGTGTACAAAAACGGAAATTCCGCAAGACCAAGAACATTTTTCCTTGGCCCTTAAGAATTTGGCTCAGCAATTTTCTGCCCGAAAAAAATTCCAAGGCTTTTTTCATCTTCAGCAAAATCTTGAAACGCCCGGAATGGCTCACGCCTACGACCCCTACACGCATTCGACAGGAACGCTGGTGTTCAAGAAAGCCTCTTCCCCTTCTCAATACGAAGACGGAACGATCACCTTCCAAACGATGGGTGTCTTTGAGGAGGAAAATCTTCCAAAAAGTTTTCTCATGTTTTCCGAAATAAGAGGGCATGCCAAAGGGTTATTCAAACCCGTTAAAATGGACACCGAGGAAGATCAAAAACTCGAAGGATTTTCAGGCCTCTATGAAACCTTAAAAGAAAACGACCGCCCCGAATTCGAGTTCTATTTTGGAATGGACGAACATGCCGACGAAAACGAACTCGCTTGTCACGTACTGATCAATTTAGAGGGAGCTTCCCTGTCCATTCATGACGCCATTCCACTGGACATTGAAGCCTTGGAATGTTTGAGAACCGGCGCTCCGATGTCTTCCGAACATCTGGCCAAAATTGAACAAGACATGCTTCAAGCTTCGCTTCCGAAACTTCCAACCTCGGAAAATGCCCAAACCAACGCCTTGGGATGCACAAACTCATCCTCCCATTTGGGATTTTGGATTCTTCTCACGCTCGGACTTCTTTGGAAATCTAGGGAAGGTTCTTTCAAGAACGCTTAACGACACGGGGGAGGAAGAACCTCCCGGTTCACAAACTCAAGAAGCATTTCTTTTGCAGCCGGAGAACAGGTTTGTCCATCGATGATGGCCGGGCCGATGGCCGCGCCTCCAATGGCGAGTTTAAAACCAATGGCCAAGCCCCCAACCGCAATGGAACCCACAGCCAAGCCACCGAGCGAAAGCCCCAATCCAACAGCCACCCCGCCCAAGGCCAACAAGCCACCGAGCGAAATGCCTCCAAAGGAAACCGCCCCCAGGGCGATCCCACCGAATGAAATCAACCCCACGCTGATATTTCCCATGGCGATGACCCCTTTGGCCACCTTCGGTCGCCCGGTCTGGGGATTGATCCCGGCGCAAATATGGACCATCGGCCAATTTCCCCATTTGGCTTTCGAAACATATTCGTAGCCCAAGACCCCTTTTCGCTCCAAACAAGGTCGACAGATGAGCTTGGGCGCATCCACCCCCACACACTCTCGGCACATGGCTTTTCCACAGACCATACAAACGCCAATGGAAGGCGTATCATGCAGAAAACAGTTCATCTCGAAACCAAGATATCACAAGATTTTTCCGATCCCCCACTCAAAGGATTGCCCAGGAAAGGAATTTCTAGTATCAAGACCGCCAGTTCCCGTCCGGGATTGCGAAAGTTTTGACCTGGACAAGAATGGAACGAGAATTCTTTGAAAATTCGTCAACGGAGAGGTGGGTGAGTGGCTGAAACCAACGGTTTGCTAAACCGTCGTGCGGTCTAATAACTGTACCGAGGGTTCGAATCCCTCCCTCTCCGCCATTTTTCATTTTGGGCCCTTCGGGCCAGGGCCGACCACGGAAAATCATAATCAAATTCGAGGGTTCGCTGCGACACCGAAAAGTTCGAGCCAATTTTTTTCAAAAAATCTTTCTGCGCCGTTTTGTCGTCCCCGGTCGCGAGCAAGTAAGCCTTGCGAGCGGCTTCAATGAATTCTTTTGCCGGTTCGAGCCAACCTGTCACCTCCCCTTGGGATTTCTTCAGTTCGCCCTCAAGTTGGAGCCGTTGATTCAAGAAAAGTTCTTTTTTGGCTGCGTACTCGTCAGCCGAAATATGCCCACTTAAATTCAAATCCAAAAGGCGATCTAACTTGAGGGCGATTTCAGAAAGCTTTTCTTTTATCTGTCTTTGATTGTTTTCAATCAGTTGGCTCGAACCCTCCCGTTCGTGGGTCCAAGCGGTTAAAACCTTTTCATACACTTCATCGTTAAAGCCGATACGGCGAAGGGCCGTGGCGACTTGAGGTTCAAAGACATCTCCTCGAACGAATGGCTCCGGACATTTTCCACGTTTCTTGGAACACCGATAATAGTCACGACCCTTTTGCCGTTCGGCGGTGATGGAACACCCACAAAAAGAACATTTGGCCAGACCCACGAACGGGAACCAGCCTTTTCGATGTCTATGCGGCCGGCATCTCCTTTCAAAAACCTGCTGACATGCATCAAAGATTTCTTTTGAAATGATGGGTTCGTGTTTTCCCACATGCGTTTCACCGCCATACCGAAGCAACCCGTAATACACGGGGTTCTGCAAAATCCTCCGCGTTTCGGTTAAAGATAAAGATCGATTGCCTTTGGCGGTGACCAGCCCCCACTCGCGAGCTTTGTTTCGCATGTCAGCAATCGAATATTTGCCGGTCGCAAAGTCATCGAAAAGGCGGCGCAAGAAGGGTCTTCTTTCTTCGTCGACAACAATGGTTTTTGTTTTGGAATCATTGATGTAGCCAAACGGAGCAAAAGCGGGCCACTCGCCTCGACGTAGTTTCTGACGAATACCGCGTTTTACATTTTCAGAAAGGTTGTCGACATAGTATTTAGATTGCCCAAAAGCGATGTTGAGCATGAATTTGCCTTGAGGCGTGTTCTCAAACCAGAAAGTAGGGAACTTCAGTTCTTTGAGCTTTTGGCAATCTAATAAATAAACAATCTGCCCACCGTCCACAGAATTGCGCGCAAGGCGATCTGGATGCCAAGCCAAAACGCCATCAACTTCTCCACTCTCAATTCGAGAAATGAGCTGCCCAAACACTTCTCGACCTGGAACTTTAGCGGTTTTGGATTCCGTGAAAACGTCTACAACATGAAGTCCTTCACGAGCGGCGAATTCTTTCAGTTCACGAATTTGAGCTTCAATGGAACGAACTTGGCGTTCTTCGGAATCAGATGATTTGCGCGCATACAAAATATATTGGGTGGGCATCATTTTTTCTTATCTCTTTTTTTCCCACGGCGCAGAAAGTTTTTTTGAAAAAATATATATAACAACCCCGCGCAAGGTGCGGGGACCTTCTCGAACTTTTCGGTGTCGCAGCGAACCCTCGAATTTGATTATGATTTTCCGTGGTCGGCCCTGGCCCGAAGGGCCCAAAATGAAAAATGGCGGGGGTGTTGGAACTTAGTTCGACTTTATGGGAAAAGAAAATGGCGGGAGATGATGAAGTAGTCGACTGAGCAAAGGCCGCGCCGTCGCCTCAGAAGGCTCCGTCACGCCCTTTGCAAACAAAGCAAACGTCCCGCCACCCCTACGGGTGTCATGCCGTTTGCACGCCAGAGCAAGCCCCCTGCCAACCCGCCGCCACACGTTGCGTGTCGGCGGCTTGTCATGCGGCTTGCAGTCAAACCAGGCTGTGCTTTTTCGAAAGCGAACATTCCACACGAAGGCCCTGGTCTCTCTTTTTCCGGCCCGTAGGGCCGATGGATTAGGCCCAGAAAAGAAGAACGAAGCGGCTCTGCCGCCACCTTATTCTTCCCCGCGAGGATCGGGCGGAGTGGGGGTGCGGGGGAAACGCAGCCCGATCAGAGCGGTTCTATACTTACCGCCTATCACCACAGCTTCGAAAAATTACGATCACATCACATCATTAAGCTCGTCGAGCCAATACGTTCCGAACCGATAGTAGTTGTAAGGATTTAGAGTATTCCTTTCGCAGTAAGCCCTGAGGTTCGTAAGCGCGGTATTCAAGAGTTTTGCTAAAAACGCAAAGGGATAAACCAGTTCCCAGGTTTCTGTCGGATCGTCTGTTGGTTCAAGAGCAGTTTGAGAGTGATAAACAGGGGCATCTCCAGTGGCTAATCCCTGGTGTCCTCTACCTCTAAAGCGAATTTCATGAACAAGGGAATTACGCATTTGCCACAAGAGATTCCAGTGTTGAAGGTCTTCAATTTCACTCTTGTCGTAGCCCCTTGGCCATCGCTTCCTCACCTCATCGACCTCAATGTCATCAACAATCGTTAAAATATTCCCTGGTTTCCAGGCATCAATCTTCTGATTGCCAAACACTCTAAGATCTTCGAATTCTTGAGAAGGATGTATCTGAAGGTAACGAACTAAATGTGGCACACTGATTCTCTCGCCATCTTTCCAATCGCAGAAATTCTTAATCAAATTTAAAAAGCGTTTTCGATTTTCCTTGGTATCACCAACACAACGCGAAAGCGTGTCCAACATGGAAAAACACGATAGGCACTTAAAAAGAAGCCCGTGGGGAACATCGATGTCGTCTAAGTCTTTGCGTAGTTTTGCGAAATATTCAAAGAAACGCTCTATATCCGACCCCAGCAGATCCCGGCCCTTTCCTGAGTTCCTTTGTTCTTGATTGGGCATCTCTCGACTCCTTTTGAGAAAAAGAAAAGACACTTCTATCAAACAAATCCGACAAAAGAAATTTAACATTTTGCGCCATTGAATTAACATGCATCTCATGGCCACGGCAACGCATATTCGGGACAACTTGGTCCTCTCAAAGGCAATTCTAGCGGGGCAGTTTTCTGATGATCAGGAAACCGTAAATCAGATTGAAAGAATTTGGAAAGACCTGGAGCCCGTTTTGAACGCTAAAGCTATCGACTATTGTTTAACACAATACGTTCAAGCCGAACTCGATTTTGAATCACCAAGTAAACGAGGTCTCGGTCGCGTCACTGAAGTCATTCCAAGGTTGGGGGCATTTTTCAGGAAGCCGATGTCGCGAATCTCAAAAGAAGATTTAAATGAGCTAAAAACCTTAATCGAAACTCAATGCCTGCTGGGCTACCTGACGCATATTTTCTTTTGCGAAAATGAAATCGTTGACGTTTCTCATACAGACCACGAACAAATCTATACCGCATGGCTTCCCTCAATTTATTCAAACGACCTCGGCGATATGAGTGAGGACATGGAACAACTCTTTTCTCTGTGCAGCTTTCGAGGCAAACATGGATTAAAAAGTTTCTTTGATGCACATGGGATGAAAGCAGGCTTTTTTCAATCGGACGATATGGCAGACGTAATTATTCTGTACTACTTCGCTGCTGGTTTTATCCTTCGTGAAACAGAGCTAAAATTTATCGCCGAAACAGCCGAAGACTCAGAACTAGAAAATGGTGCAGAAAAAGTGTGGTCATGGGACATTTTTGAAGGACAATCAAACACACCAGATGTGTTGGAGGCCAAGGGCAAGGATTTGGCAGATGCGGTTTATGCATTGAGTTTTCTGGAGGTTGGAACCTTTATTGAGACCCTGAAGGATGAGGACTTCCTGGAAGAAGATGAAATCGATGAGTTAAAGCCTGTTCATGAGTTGATTGTCTTTTTGAGGGTATACGCAACGTTACAAGTTTTTTTGAAGCTAACAGAGTGTTCAAGTGATGATACGCAATTACTCATAAAAGCTCTTATGACTCAGCTCATAGAAAAATCAATGGCATCCTTAAATCAAATCGCGGAAGAAGGCGAAGACAAACGAGCTGCCCAGGTCTTAATTGGAGCCGGGTTAGTGAACCGTCAGGAACGAGGTAAAATCTATAGCACCCTGTGGGAAAAAGATTTGGAGAATGACGGAAAAGAAGCTTTTGATGAATTTGGAAGTGAGATGTGCAGACTCATGGGAAAAAAGCAAAATAAACAAATCTCAGACCTTGCAGTTTTAATGGCCTTGCGGACATGCAAAGCCTTGAATATGGAACAACTACTGGAAGGCAAGGATTAGGCTTAGATGCAAACGAGCGACACACAACCTCGTTCTGCAGTTCGATTCTGTTTCACCATAACCGAACTCAAATACCAAACTGTCAACGATGCCGTCCGCCATCTTGGTACCGCCCAAGACATCCGCGATCTCTTTATCGGCTTTAAGAAATATTTGTATGGGAGAAAAGACAATAAAGCTTAATTCGACACCTTTAAATTTATCTCGATCAGATGGATAACATTGATTACAGGTTAGACCGATCGTTTCATATCGAGGGCAGATGGTGGCTACCAGAATGTCGCGAAAAGGCCGTGGATGGCGTTCTTTCATATGAACCTGAAAATACTCTTCGGCTTGTAATATCGGGTTCATTTTTTCCTCCCGGAACGGAGTTACTCTCGCAGGCGCCAGAACTACCGTTAGTTCATGGATTATTGAACGATAGTAAGAAAGTTACTTTGAGAAAGGGATTCGTTTCGAATTATTCTTTCGCTGCGTCTTCAAGCATCACGATTGATGCCTCACAATTGTTTGTCGGCAAGCACCTTAAGGAGAAGAATGATTTTAGTTTTTCAGAAATTGGCTTTCATTTCGAGGGCTTCGAAAGCTGGTTTCTCCAGCAACCTCTTAAGACAAATGTTGATCGAGTTGAAAAGGGGGATCAAGCAACCATATATTTTTCAAAACCAAACGAACTCCGAATTTATGTGCCCACTTTATTGGTCGAATTCTTCACTTGGACAGACACCACTGTTGGCATACCGGGCCCAGTGTCGACATCCGCTTCCATAGCTTTTGTTCGAAAGCTCGGCTTACAGGCCAAGGGATGCCGTTCATTGGGATGGTTACTTAAACGCTATTCGATCATCCGGACCTTTTTCAGCCTCCTTGTAGGAGACCCTTTAAGAACGACCAAAATCATCCTTCGCAAAAATAAAAGAGAAAGCCCGATTCATTTAATTCATATTTTTCGTCAGCCTCCCGACAAAGGATCTAATTTTCATCCCGCAACAATGTGCTTTCCTTATACGATGAAACCGGAGGCAGTAGCTAACATGCTCGACAAATGGTCCAAAATGTACGCCAAGTCGGAACCTACATTCCAACTTCTATGGGAAATCGAAAGTGCTTCGAAAAACTTTGACTATTTTTCCTTTTTGGCCTCAGCTCAGGCTCTAGAAAGCTACTATTCTTACGTGGCGATAGGAAAGAAGAATGGATATTTGCGCGAGGCCTTACCTTACTTACTAAAACGGCAAAAAACGCAGATTCGAAAACTCATTACCAGGCAACCAAGAAAGCTAAAAACTCGAACAATAGCAACTCGGAATTATTACACCCATTTCAACCCAAAGTATCGCCGTGACATACTTGAAGGAAGTAAGCTTTTTTATATTTCGCAAAAGCTACTGCTACTACTTAAGATCGATATTTTGAGAAGGCTTGGGTTACCACAAGACATGATTGTCAAAGGACTCAAACGGCATCCAAAGCATGGCTTTTTTCTTGAACGCCGAGTTCCTTTGTAAGCTGGTGAACAACCTGTCGTTTTGGCGACATATGACGCAACTTGGGCCGGAACCATCTAGATGGGTTTCACACGAATAAGCCCGAAGCAAATAGATTAGCAATAATATGTTCTCAATTCCTCCAAATCCTTTTGCGTTTGATCGATAATTTTTTTAAAGCAGGAAGAACAATATCTCTTAAGTGAGCTGAAACCAGACCCACCTTTAGGAATTCCAAAACAATCTTGGCCAACATGAATGGCACAACCGCAACGAAAACATTCGCTTTTAGCTTTTACCTCGACTTTTTTTGGCCTGCCATTGGAAAGGCCGATCAATGATGGAGTCTTTCCTCTAGGCTTTTTGTTTTTTGTATTCATCTTGAACCTTCTTCAATCTCCGAACTAACTTTTGGAGAATTTGTTCCAGCGCATCAATTGAAGTCTTGAATTCGGACGTACTCCAGCTTTTCCTATCCTTACCAAGGCTTTCGTTAACTTCCTTGTTAATCATCATCACCGCAGCAACAAAATTGTTCTTCGCTCTTATATTCAAAATCGAATACTTGTAAGGTATTTCAGTTCCTTGAATTTGCAGACCGACATTGTTCAGAAGTATTTTGGCTGTGTGTTTTACGCTCTCATTAAGTCTACGCTTTGCCTCTTCCCACTCCCTTTGCGGTTGCGTTGGAAATGGCTCTGATGCCTTTCTTCGAATCAACGTTGGTCTCTGCGAATTTCTTACTATGGCTTCAGCTTGAGAGGGATCTAATCCGAGTGCCTCCAGTCTCTCCTTTAGGTCTTCCACTATATGTCTATCTTCAATGGTCGAAAAATCCTCTTCCCACAGTGAATCTATTATTTCGCCACTCACTACCACATCACTTTCAGCCAATCTGAGCCTAGCTGAACCGTCCATAACTCCTTTTGGCACTTCTGGTTCTTCTCCACCTATAACTTTTTCCCAGAACGCTTCATCGTCATTTTCGAATTGTTTGAATTCCTTTAATCGTTGATCAAGATTCATGCCCAAATGAGTTACGATGTGCCCCATGTTATCAGGGTGAATTGGATCATTTTGAACAATGACTCTCATGATCCGACCCACAAACTGGAGATACGGAGCCAAGTTTCGGAAGGGCCGAAAGACAGCTGCAACACTGAGCTTAGGATGATCAAACCCTTCTCCAAGCATCTGAACCTGAACAATACAATCTAGAGTCCCGTTTTTGAGATTGGCCATTATCTGGTTTTGTTCATTTTCATCTTGCCGACTATGTATAATCTCAGCAGAGTAACCGCGCTCTCTGTACATCGACCGTATTTCTTTTCCATGATTTATTGAGCATGCTACAGCAATCAATTGGTGTCTTGTCCCAGTTTGTCTTAAGTCTTCAAGCTTCTGAAGGCTGTTATCAACGATGCTTTGATTGCACGGTCTGGCAAGAGCAACCCCTCGACTAAACCAATCCTCTTCTTTAAGCTTAAGGACTTCGGTTAGCGAATAAGTGCGATTTTCTTTATCTGAAAACACCAACTGGATTTCGGAGGGTGCAACATAGCTGGCTTTGAGTCTTTTTATATATCCTTTTAAAGTGGCACTTCTGAAAGGATAACGATAAACGAGTTCTCCATCGATTTCTTTTTGGTCGCTACGAAATGGAGTGGCCGTCATATGTACAACCTTCGCTTCTGGAAAGTTTTCAAGAACCTTTTTCCAACTATCGGCGGCACTATGATGAGCCTCATCAATAATAATCATATCGAAGAAACTACTTGAAAATTGTTCAAGCCATTTTTCCACGTTTGTAGAAAGTTGATGAATATTAGTTATTACAAAATGGGCCTTTTCAGCTACCGAGACATTCCCAGTTTCGAGAGTGCAAGCAAGAGGCCCATTTATCATTTGATCGTTCGAAAGAACGGCCGTTTTACGCCAAAAACATTTCGGCCGATTTGTAATATCCATAGCTTCGAACAAGGTGTTCTTGATTGTTAAATTAGGTGAAATGACTAGGACACGACCCTTTGCAATACCCAGGGGCAAAATGGCCGCTAAACCAGATTTTCCACAGCCAACAGGAATTTGAATAATTCCTTTATTCTTACCCTTGGCAAAAAATTCATATGTTCTGAGATAAGCATCCCTCTGAGGCTCGCGTAGTGCCTCATTGAACTCGATGTTGAAATCAAGGTTAGAGAAAAATGCTTCTATCGGTTGATTCTGGGAAACCCATTTATCGAGGCACTCCTTGCTGAAAGCCCACTTCTTTCCGATCTTGTTTGAAGGAATCCGCCCCTCCCGAGCTAACGTGTAAAGCACTGTCTTTCCAATTCCGAGATATTTAGCAGCCCCCTCTACGGTCAACCAACGCGCCTGATACCCGACATCTTCGTTTGCTTTGTTTGTCATTTGGTGTCATTTGATAACATATGATAGCATTTGTCAATCTTTAGATTTTTTGGCTCGGAAACCTTCAGCCCCCGCTACAATAAGCTCCGAGCCGAGCCTTTGAATGGCGCGGCGGAGCCGCTTCGTTCTTCTTTTCTGGGCCTTATCCATCGGCCCTACGGGCCGGAAAAAGAGAGACCAGGGCCTTCGTGTGGAATGTTCGCTTTCGAAAAAGCACAGCCTGGTTTGACTGCAAGCCGCATGACAAGCCGCCGACACGCAACGTGTGGCGGCGGGTTGGCAGGGGGCTTGCTCTGGCGTGCAAACGGCATGACACCCGTAGGGGTGGCGGGACGTTTGCTTTGTTTGCAAAGGGCGTGACGGAGCCTTCTGAGGCGACGGCGCGGCCTTTGCTCAGTCGACTACTTCATCATCTCCCGCCATTTTCTTTTCCCATAAAGTCGAACTAAGTTCCAACACCCCCGCCAGAAAAAAGTCCATGACGAATGTCGTGGGCTTTTTTTTGGTCGGAGAGGTTTTACAAAAAACAAATTTGACGGGGGCCCACCAAAGGTGGGCAGACAAATTTGCTCTCTAGGGAACTACATGCGAGAGCATGTGAATCCCTCCCTCTCCGCCATTTTTCATTTTGGGCCCTTCGGGCCAACACGACCCAAGGAAAATCATAATCAAATTCGAGGGTTCACAAACTTTCGTTTGTAGACCTGTTTGATTTTCGCTTCGGACCCAGCTGCGCTGAGTTCCCCCTCAGCTCAGGTTTCGTAATGCTTCAGGTTTGCTGCGACACCGAAAAGTTTGAGTCTTCGGACCGTTGGTTGTTCGATTTTGGCGCCCCGCCCCCGCCTTCCGCCCATCTTGACACCTTGAACCTGAACATTCTCGATAGACCGAGCCTGAGGGGTACCCAGCGAAGCTGGGGCGAAGGCGAGCTCTCCACAGGTCTGCGAACGAAAGTTCGCGAATCTCTCTGAAAACTCCATGAATGGCCACAAAGCCCCCATTTTTCGCACACCTGTGCATCTTATCCATCAAAATGAAGTCTGCTTCTCTTGCGCCTTTGTGCCGATCTCGACCGCTTCCGTATATTCCGCATCCACTAAATAGATCTCGTCACTGATCTCAGCATCAACGTACTCCCCATCCCCTTGACCACCTTCAGCCTGCCGTATCCATTCCGGTGGGCCCGTCGCCCGCTCCTCCCTCGTTGGCTCTTCTAAATGACGCCAAATGCTTCTTTTGGGTCGGTTCTGACCCTAACATCTCGAAAGAGTTCCGGTGACACGCGCCGAAACCCGAATTCTCTTCTTACAAACATCCTGCGAGGGTGTCGATGGCGTAGAAGTTGGCGCTGGATTCGGTGATTTGGGTGCTAGGGTCGACCAATAGGTTGGCGAGCTTTTTGGCTAGATGATCGCGATGAAGGTTTCTCGCATAGCGCAATAGCATGCTGGCAAAATAATGGTCGGGAACAATCTCTGGTTTCCCCTCGAAATGAAGTCCATGCTGAACGATATGCCCATATTCATGAGTTAGCCAAAAGGGAGCCATGGCATCGCTTCCAGTGGGGAAGAGAACCCCCTCATCAAAACCTTCATCCATGTAGTAAATACCGGTATCGGTTCGGGCTCTAATAAGACGATTCGATAAAAAATGTGCCCCCAAGCTGGTTATCCCAATTCCTCGAGACTCATTTCCGGTAAGTGGGTTTACCACGTTAAAAGCGCTTCCTGCTTGTTTTTGCTCGCTGTCGAAAAAGAAACCATCCGATTCGAGGATCGTTTGTAAACTCTCGCCCACTCTTGGGTTACAGCTGGATATGTCTTGCACCACATTTTCAGTGGGTGGGTACAGATCATGGGAAGGTTCCAAAGGTACAAAACGGTTTTCCCAAGCGGATTCTATGAGTCGATTGTAACGAAAGAGACCTTTTTTTCGGAAATCACGTAGGAGGGCATCTAAGACAGATTTAAACTGCATTGGATGTACGTCGTCGTATCGAACCCCAGTTACGGTTCGGAAGCGACCTTCAAAAGCCGAGGGTTGTAAATCTTGTGCATACAACATACCCCACCACAGGTCTTTGATGATTCTGAGGGTTTCTCGAGCCGACTTTTCTTCGGGACGCTTTTGATGGGCCCAGTTGAGGACATTGTTTACGGCTCCTTTGGAGAGTCGCGCTTTTTCCTCCGTAAGGTAGGACTGAATTAGTCCACGTAGCCTGGGAAGGTTTTCGAGCCGTTTGTAGGTGTCTTGAAGGACATAGGTATTGAAGTCTGAAGAAAGAGGGGTCAGAACTTTAAGTGGTTCTTTTGTTTCTGCGTCGCTCTTTCGAGTGATGATTTTTTCTGCGATGTCGTCTGTCGCGTCATACACATATTCGACGTTTAGACCTGTTGGAAATTGCACTTCTGAAATGCGTCCCTTCGAGTTTCGAGAAACCTTTAGATTTAGAAATTTCGCATAGGAAGTGATGGGAAAAACGACGGTCAGACAAGAAATGAGAAATAAACGAAACATCGGGCGCGGTATAGCCTCATTAACGCAGCCAGTCAAATGGACGGTGTTTCTGAGGCCCTCGAGTCGAAAACACAGCGTTATATGAGGGCTTGCTAATTCCGGGAACACGAACCTTATTTGCGTGGTGGAAAAGTAAGTATTTATTTCGGCGTAGCTTTAGCGATGACTAAAGACGGATGAGTTTTCCCGACTTAAGGCTATGTTTTGGAGTCTGGGGACACACGCGGGTGTCCCGAATTTTGTTTCAATTCAGGAAACATCATGTTCATTATAGCCACCACGCAAGAAAGCTTCTTCGTCCTGATCTCGTCGAAGGAATTTGTGTTCCTGGAATTCACCTAGAGCTAGCATAAACTAAAGTAATTATTAGCTTATATTTTTTTGCGAAAGCAAAAAATACTTGTTTTTTTGCTTAGCGTTAAGATAAAATATAGATATGACGGCTTCAGAAATGGCTAAAAAACTTGGGCGAAGGGGTGGATTAAAAAGAGCCCAACGATTGTCAAAAGAGCGTAAGCAAGAAATCGCCCGATCCGGGGCCAAAGCGCGCATCGAATCTCTGCGCTTGGCCAAACGTATCGAAAGCAATTTCAGACATTTGGCAGCCATTCAGGAGCTCAGAAATGCCTAGACCGAAAACTAAAGGCATTGTTGAGTCGGTCGGCCAGCTCCTACGCGAGATCACCCAACTTGAGTACACACCTACTCTTGTGGGCGGCATGGCCCTGGCCCTTCTTGGCTCTGATCGCGTGACGAAAGATTTCGATTTCCTGATAGAAGACGAAGCAAGAATGCAAAAAAAGTTAATGGCGATTTTCTACAAGCACGGTTTTGAACTCGTTTCTAAGTTGAACGCAACAGGCGGAGTCATGCGCACCGTTGACAACCCAAATGTGGCCCATGCAAAACTCAATATGAATCCACCCAAAAGTGCTTATTTTTTCAATCGTGATCTCGACCTTCGAATTGACCTTCTCTTTGATTTTCCCATTCCGGCAAGGAGGGTAGCTCGGCAGGCTCAAAAGAAAACGATCCGCTCTTTCGTTTACTATATTGCCGACATTTCAGATTTGATCACGATGAAAGAAATTGCCCTAAAGGAACGAAACCGCGCAGCCGACCAACACGATTTGGAATTTTTAAAAAACCTCCAAAAGTAATTCAAGGCCAAATTCAATTGGATTCAGTCGTGTGCCCCCCGATTCCTAGTATTGAATTCCACCGCTGCTGTGTGGAATAGGTTTTATGAATGGGATGACTCCTGCTGCGAGTGAGTCATTGGCCTCGACCAACATTCTTTTCATTACGGCAGAGAATGATCCTGGATTGTAGGGGAGATGGAGGGTGTCGATTATGCCGCCAATGGCTCCCGGTTCATCAAAAAAAACATCACTCGCTCCGTTTTTTTGCATCAAGATACGTAGCCCCTGATGGTCATAGGCCTCAACGTAAAAACCGAGAACGGATCGATCTAAACCTGGAATACATGGTGCACAGATGGAAGGTGATCGTCGGTTTACAATAAAACTTGGGATGTGCGCGACAAACGCATTGCGAATGCATGTTTGGAAGATAGTGATCTCCATTCGAGCAATTTCATCGGGAAGTTTATTTTGATCAAAGTAATCGGAAATATCGTCGAGTAGGGGAACCCGATACGCTTCGTTCAGCTCTCCGGACTCATTCCATTCATGCATGATTTTTGGAAGGTTTGTACCTTTATGGTAGGCAAGTTTTCCCAGGGAGAAACGTAAGGCCACGCGGTGCTTTTCTTCCCATGGAATTTCAGATGAAGGTCTGCCGATTCGCATAATTCTGGGATGAACTATGGTTTGTGGTTTAGGACACATTTCCACAAAAAATGAATAGAGTAGAGCATCGGTTCGTGGTCTGAGTTCTTCGCTTGTTCTTTCTCGATGATTGGCCATGCGAGGAACATCTAGGCCCATAAAATGTTTCCATGAAATCTCTGGTTTGGAATCCTCGGAGGAAACCGTTAGCTCCATGCCGCGTCCTCCTTCTTTCAAATCCATCAAATCTTCATTCGGATCGTTCTGGTTTCGAAGGAGATTTTCGTATTTTCGATTCTTGAAATGGAATGTGATGAAAGCGCCATTGTTTTCTCTCAAGCGTTCTTCCAGCTCAGGGCAGAGCGAAGCTTGATCGGAAATGCTTCGGTAGACCGAGTCCTCGAAGCCGGAAGGCATTCCTTCACTCTCGATCACAAGTGCCGAATAAATTTGTCTGAAGTCCTGCCCATCTGTTGCGAGGCTGGAGCTTGGAACGGCCAGCACCAGGATTAAGGCTGTGATAGCAAGTCTGCCAAAGCATTGGGTCATGAGGCTGGCCACATAACACGTCGCAGCATTTCTCTCAAGTCAAAGACTCGTCCGTCAGGAAATTGACGACGACTCTAAACGATCGGAACTCGAGACAGCCACCGGCAAACTCTTTGTCATCAGGCTATCTCAAGAAGAATCACTTTAAGATTCGAGAGATACGACACCCTTTTGCGCGAGGTGCAATTAAGTATCGTGTCCACGGAACTACCTTCCCGAAAAATGGTTTCATGCGTGTGTGAAGTAGAAAAACGAAATAAATCAGCTGGTTAGAAGCTAGCATACATAGACGCGATGTGTTATGTAGGTCGGAGGGGATGTTTCGGATTGGGGTAATTGCCATCTTATGTGGCCTGATTGGATCGGCGCCGAGTTTCGGGGCCACCTACGAAATTGCCCCGCCCTCCTCAAATCCGATCGATGAAACCGAAGTAGAATATAACGACGGATATGACTTCGGAGATCTCACCCACCGCTTGCGAATCTTTTTAAACGGCATGCCCTGGTTTAAACCCCAGAGGGAAATTGACCGCTTGGTGGGCAACCCTTGGCAAATCGACGAACGAACGTTGGAGAAAGTGAATTCCTTGCCCATTCGCGCCCGCTTGGAATTGTTTTCGGCCATGTTGTCGGCGGTCGATCAAATTCAAATGATTCAGTCTGAAAGGGATGTGTTTGGTCCCGCTCCGGGAGGCCATTCCACGGTTTTGAGCTTCGAAGAAGATGAAGACTACGAGGTTGAGCTGGACCGAAGAGTACGTCGAGTCTTGCTCGACCCGATCACGGAAGAGGAATGGGCTGATATTGGAATTTTTCTTTTAAGTAAATCGCCCTTCTTTCCCAAGAAGGAACGAGATTGGGAAAATCTCAAAGACGAAATCATCAATTATGCGTTGTGGCCTGCGCTCGCAATTCTGGTTTATCAAGCGGCGGCCGGTCAAATGAACGTCTCGACCTCGGGTTGGTTTTTGCGCAATGGTGCCAATACGTGGAGATTGGGATGGTTTGTGAAGGGCAAGGCCAATTGGCATGAACCTGAAGTGGAAGGTGGAATTCGATCACGAACCCCGCATATCGAATTGGATGTGGGCTACAAACGAAGATTTTCAGATGAAGCGGATCGAGCCTTCGATTATTTTCTTCTCGATGCGCGCACCTTTTTCCTGCGTTCCTTTGGCGAGGTTTACGGGTGGAATGGATTGGGTAGCTTTCGGGTCGAAGTGCCAAGCCAGCAATTATTTGGACAGGAAGATTTTGATCCGAGAGTTTGGGCGAGCGTGTATGCGCACAAGCAGGATGTGTTTGGAAATCGAGCCCATCAATACACAACAGAATTTCGCGTAGATCGACACCTTTCTAGCTGGGCATGGGTGAATAGCCTCGGCTTTGATGGAAAACAAGTTGTTCTGCAGGTACTGAGACAGAAAAAGCGAGGCGAAGAGCGAAAAACCGAAATTTCCGGGATGATTGTGGGTTATCTGGGAAGCGAGAAAAAATTCATCGCCCAACAAATGAGTTCCCTGGTGATTCATTTGCGTCAGGATCATCATGATCTGTTGGAGCTTTGCCATCGCTTGGAAACCGAAACCGATGCCTCAAGTTTCTTTTTCATGCCTTCCGTGTGGAGTGAGCCTTCACAAACCCGGCAAGAACTCAGGCAAAAAGGGAGTTGGTTAGAATGGACCCGTGGGCGGTTAGAACGAGACATGGATGAGTACATCGAATTGCTTCCCAAGTTTCTAGCCACTCACGGAAGAACCGTAGAAAATACTGAGGATGTCCACCAACTCACTGGACTTGGCCTAAACCAGTTCCTTAATATGTTGATGGCCTTAGCGGAAACCAGCAGCCTTTAAGTTCCGGTGACCGGTATGGGCCTGCCCGTCAAACGCTAGTTTCCCCAAAAAAACCTGAAAATATACTGGAGAGTCCATCTAAAAGTTTCGTCTAGCTCGAACAGGCTCCGACTCAACCGTTTTTCCAGATTTAAATCCATTGACAAAGAGGCTCTTATCGTGATTGAGGTGTTACGTTTTTTAAAACCGTATTACCGCTGAAGCGAGAAAAGAGAGGATTGAAATGGTTAGCGTATCGATGAAGAAATTGGGCATGTTGTTTGGGGCGCTGATTTTTCTTACGGTTATGGGTTGCGGCTCAGAAAATGGTTCGGCCCTTGTGAAAGTTCAAAACGATTTCGATAACCCGGAAATGGATTTCCAACCACCCTGGACCATTTGTGAGTCTTCATATTTGGACGTGGACTTCGGAACCATCTTGACCGGCGAGACCAGTGAGCAGCAAGAAGTTTTTCCTGGATTGGGTCACGTTTTAATGGTGGCCGCCTGGAATGACCCGACCTGCGCACCTGAGAACTGCCTACCAATCGCCAGCCGAAATGAAGAAGAGGTTGTGGATGGCCAAACCCGCACCATTGCGATTAACCTAGCGAACCATCAGGGCCCATGTCCCCCCGAAGGCGTTCAGCCGATTCCTCAAGATCTTTATGACCGAATCGTGGCTCTTTGGCCTGAATATAACTTCACGTCTTACGAAGAGCGTACCCAGAACACGCAGTGTCTTGACTAATGCCTTCACGTGGTTCCTTCATCCATCGCCAGGCGCGAATGATGCGCCTGGCGATTTTGATCCTTCCGATTTTTTCGGCCGGTTGTGATTTTGCCTACCCGGAGGTGGTTGTTGTCAATCGAACGAACGAGCATATTTTGCTCAAAAATGTGAGCTTCAACGGATGTGTTTGGGATGAAGTTCTCGGTTTCGAAGACGCAACATCCCCCGAGAGATGTTTGCCTGGGGAGGATAAGATTCATTTCCAAAAGTTCGATGTCGAGTCCTATTGCCTGGAACAAGCCCAAGACGGGACTTTAGAAGGCGTCTGTCCCTGTGAACCCGTTCAGGACTCTGACTCCGATGAAGACATCAACGCTGGCTTGATGGATGAAGAACCGAACTGGTTCAATTACCAAACAATTTCCATAAAACAGATCGACTACGATGATTTTTATCTCTTCGAAATCACTCTAGAAGATATGGAACAGGATTTCTCAGTGCCCGGACCCTACGGGCATTGATGAAAGGTGAACAGGTTTGCGACGAACGGTTTTCATGGGACTGATTCTTTCGCTCGGATGGGTTTGCGCCTCCATCGCACAAGAGCAAGATGCCGCCAACATCGATTCCCCGTTGAATGAAAAAAAACAATCGGTCGAGGAGAATCATGAAGAAAAAAGCAAAGAGCATGAACCAAGCAAGCCTGCGCTCTATGAAACGATCGTCAGATCCAAACGACCCATCGCCCGAGATCGAACGCAGGACGATCTAAAAGTCGAAGGAAAGACTTTAAGAGAAAGCCCTCGTGCAAGCACACTGGAAGCACTTTCACAGGAGAGTTCGGGGGTTTATGTAACGGGACGAGGTGCATTGCACGGGGTCTCCAATGGTGCAACCGGGGGCGTGTATATTCGGGGTCTGGGTGGAAGTCCCAACTCTCAGGTACTGGTCGTGGAAGACGGCGTTCCGGATTACATGGGAATTTTTGGTCACCCCATTCCCGATGCTTACGTACCTTTTCTCATCGACGATGCTCTCGTGATCAAAGGCGGGGATTCGGTACTGTACGGAACCAACGCTTTGGGAGGCGTAGTGGTTTTGCGGAATCGTTGGCGTGAATCTGACGGTTTCGAATTTTTCAATGACGCGGCTTTCGGCTCATACTCTACGTTGCAAGAGACGACCTCCACTCTTTACCGAACCGGAAAACTTGATCTAGCGGCTGCTTTACACGGTCTTACCACCAAGGGCCATCGAACCGGTGCCGGAGGAGAAGAAGTTGTCGGTCATCTTGCCACACGATACCGATTCACGCCGAACTTGAGTCTCACACTTCGAAACAAAGTGGTTCATCTGAAGGGAGCCGATCCCGGACCCGTAACCCATCCAAACATCGATCACTGGTTCGATGTTTGGCGCAATAATACGTCGACAAGATTGGAGTGGCAGCGAAATTCTGTTCATCTCACCGGTACCCCATTTTTCAATCTAGGCGTCCACCGTCTTTATGATGGATTCTTTTCCCATGATTATGTTGCTGGTGGAATCGTCGAAGCCGACTTCAAACTGCATTCTTCCACTCAAGTCTTACTCGGGTTTTCCAGCCAGCATGTAGATGGGCGAGTGGAAAATCGCATCGACGGTGAACAAACACCGGTGGAAGCCCTCACCAATCTATCCGTTTATAACCAAATCACCCTCCAACCCTTAAAACCGCTATCCATTGTCGCCGGCGCCCGATTTCATCACAGTTTTACCTATGGATCTGAAATTCTCTATAAAGGTGGCATTCGCTGGGACATCTACCGGGGTCTTTATGCTCACACACGAATCGCCCGCAATTTTCGCCAACCGACGATTCGCGAACTCTACCTGCCCTATCCGGTTGCAAACCCGGATCTGCGTCCCGAATATTCACTAAACTCCGACTTTAGTTTGGGATTTAAGAGCCAACACGTTGAAGTTTCAGGTACCGGTTATCGAACCCAAGCGGATGACATGATTCGATACTTTGGCTCTTGGCCTTCGGCGGAGGTGGTCAACATCGATCATATTGTGATCTGGGGTGCCGAGGGACGAATCGCTTTGCGAAACCTTGGACCGGTGTCGATGTCTGTGAGCAGAGACTGGCAGGACGTTGGCCGATACACGAGGCAGAACCCAAGTTCTAAGCTTAATTTCACGCTGGAAGTAAATAAGGAGCTTGGCCCTCATTTCATGAGCGCAAGTCTGACCGGCGAATGGGTACAAGGACTCTATATGTCGAACTACAGCCGTGACCCCATCGATGATGTTTTTTCGATGGATCTGGCTTTTCGCTATCGCTACGTCTCACGGGAACGAGGATTCTCCCTTGAGCCTTATCTTTTTTTACGCAACTTTCTTGACAGACGTTATGCCTACGTCGAAGGATACCCCATGCCAGGGTTCAATGTGTTGATGGGTTTGCGGGTGGGGATTCTATGAAAAATCGTTTATCCGCTCGCGAATTGGCTTTCTGTGGACTCTTTGGTGCCGTGGCTTTACTCCTGCCCGTGATCTTTCATCTCCTGCACCTCGGTCATGTCTTCATGCCCATGTACCTGCCCTTGATCACCTTGGCTTATTTCGTAAGTCCCCTTCCAGCGGCAACAACTGCACTGGTAACGCCTCTTCTTTCAGGAGTGATGACGGGCATGCCTCCGTTTTTTCCGCCGATCGCGGTATTTATGGCCTTTGAATTGGCGGCAATGTCTGCGTTGATTGCGTGGACTTGCAAGCGCTGGCCCCGAGTCAACGAATGGCTTGTCCTCGTACCTACGCTTCTGTTCGGCCGAGGGCTATACATTGGACTCGTTTACTTATTTTCACTTTTCATTGATTTGCCTGCCAGGTTTATGGCGAGCTTGTCTTTCTTAAGCGGATGGCCAGGCATCGTTCTCATGATTGTCGTAGTGCCCGTGATCGCCAGGGGCAGCAGATCATCCAGACGACGCGTGGCAAACATGGAGAAAGGAATCGCCGATGAGCGTTGACACAAAAATTAAGTTCTTTGATGGGATCGCAGACAAATGGGACAGTTGGGAGGACCTGGAGATGGTCGCCCAAAAGCTCTCGCGCGGCTTAGATGATTTGGGCGTGACGGCAGATGAAACCATCGTCGATGTGGGCTGCGGAACGGGAAACCTAACCCGAGAGTTGTTGAACAAGCTCTCGCCGAACGGGCGCATAATAGCAATCGACATCTCAAACGAAATGGTCCAGCGAGCCAGAGAAAAGGTTTCGGACCCTCGCGTCGAATGGAATGTGGGAGATGCGACCCGCATGCCCATCGCAGACCACTCCGTCGACCGAATCATCTGCTTTTCCGTATGGCCTCACTTCGAAAATCCAAAGACTGCCATCGATGAATTCAAACGGGTGCTTCGTGAGAAGGGCACACTTCATGTCTGGCACATGTCGTCGCGCGCAACCATCAATGAAATCCATGCATCAGCCGGGGATGCAGTAGCGAACGATGTTCTCGTTCCAGCAACCGAAACGGCCACATTGCTTGAGCAATATGGATTCGCCCCCTACGAAGTCATCGACGACCCTGAACGCTATCTTGTATCTGCTCGAAGGCCCACACTCGATCGATGAAAACTTCCTTGCATAACATCTGGGGTAGCGCCCGCGGTCCAGTGAAAGCACTGGCTCCCCAAACACGGATCATCGTGGGCACTTCGGTCTTTGCGACTTGCATGATTGCCCCCGCCACAAGTTGGGTTGGAGTGGCCATCATCCTTTCGACGGTTCTCGCCTGGACCCTATGGGTACGCCCACCTGCTCGGATCATCCGTACGAATCTGATCTTCGGGTTCGCCCTTTTTCTCCCCTATTTCTTGCTCGTCCCCCTCATCCACGATCCAGCGTCCGGTCTGAGCTGGAAGAATGCGATGGGCGTTTCTTGGACCGTGTTTTTTCGCGGCATCATGGCCATGCAGGCATCGGTCTACACGGCAACGGCTCTTTCAGCGAGCGCTTTACGGCAAGGCCTAAGTTGCCTCCCGGTACCTCAAGTCGTGTCGGCCGTCCTGATCCAGATCGTGCATCAAACCGCCAGCTTGATTTACGAAACCCGTCAGATCACGTCGGCCATCACCGTGCGCGGCGGAACCACGGGTACCCGAACGGGGATCCGTGTTTTGACATCTCTACCCAAGGTTTGGCTGCCCCGCGTGATCGAACGCGCCGAACGGGTCGGTGCGGCCATGGAGCTTCGAAGATATTGCGAACGAAACATTTCTATCTTGGGAGTCCACTCCATATCTTGGAACGACCGTATGGCGATGATCTTGGCTGCGATGATCGTTGCAGGAGCCGTCACTTTTCGAGTTTGGGGAGGAGCATGATGCCACAAGCACTCACATGCAAAAACGTCACGCTACGCTACGAACCCGATGCAGCTCCGATCTTGTCCGATGTCAGCCTCTCCATCAACAAAGGTGAACGTGTAGCGCTGGTTGGGCTCAACGGAACGGGCAAGACGACGCTGTTGATGTCTCTGGTCGGCTTAGTACCTCACGAAGGCGAAATCGCCATCGGCGGGGAGGTGATCCATCGACAAAACCTCGCCAAATTGCGACGTCAAGTTGGTTTTCTGTTCAACGTGCCTGAGGATCAACTCCTTTTTCCCAAGGTGATCGAGGATGTTGCCTTTGGTCTCCTTCAGGCGGGAAAAAAACGGGAAGACGCTTTTCTGCTCGCGAAAGACTTTCTAGTAAAATTCGGCATCGGTGCGCTTGCCGAAATGCCATTGCATCACCTATCCCACGGTCAGAAACAACGAGTGGCTCTCGCCGGTGCCTTGGTCACCTGCCCTCCTCTACTCTTGCTCGATGAGCCGACTGCGGGTCTCGATCCTCCTGCTAAAGGAGACCTAGCGACCTTGCTCTGCGAACAAGCGGCCGCTCAACTCATCGCAACCCATGATCTGGACTTCGCTGATCACGTCTGTTCTCGGGTCATTCTTATTGAGGGAGGTACAACCGCCACCTCATCAGAAAATACTGAGCCGATCAGAACCCGATGGAGGATGAAATAGACTGTGCTTTACCGGATCAAAACCTGGACGTCTTTGGGATAGAAGGGCCGCCGTTTATCGAAACGAAAGGATACAACACATGTTGGGTTTAGAAACATTGGTTCCGATCTTGAATGTCCTAGAGAAGCTTGTACTTCTTCTTCTCACCGGTCTATCGGTTTGGTCGATTGGCATCATGATTGAGCGAAGGCGAGTCTTTCGTGACCAAGCTTCTTTGGAAGGAGCCGAAAAGGCAGAAGATCTCATTTTGAACGGAAAGAAAGAAGAGCTTTTGACCTGGATAAAGGATCGCAAGAATCCTGTGGCTCAATCCTTACAAACGCTCCAAAACGTCCCCTCTCACACAGCCGAAGGAATCGAAGCCGCCTTTCGTGCTTTTTCGCAAAACTATCGGCGCAGCATGGAAAAAGGTTTGAACATTCTAGCGACGCTGGGAGCGAATGCGCCGTTCATTGGTTTATTTGGAACCGTTCTCGGAATCATTGAAGCATTTTCGGCTCTCTCGATTGAACAAAGCAGTTCGGATGTAATCATGGCCTCCATCGCCGAAGCTTTAGTGGCAACCGCAGCAGGCTTGTTTGTGGCCATTCCAGCCGTGGTGGCCTTCAACTTGTTTTCAGCCCGATTGCGCACAGTGTTGCAGAAATGTGATGCAGTCAAGAATCTCTATATTTCTCGACAGGAGAACCTTTAGGAACATCTCATGGACGATATGCCCGCCATCTCGAACATTAACGTCACGCCTTTTGTGGATATCGTGCTCGTTCTCCTCGTGGTTTTTATGGTCACGGCCCCCATGATCATGAAGGATGTCATTGGGATCTCTCTTCCTAAGACAGCTAACAGCGACGAGCAAAAAGTGCATACGCTTTCCTTTGCCATCACAGAGAACGGAAATGTTCTCATCAATGGAGAGTTGGGCGATGAAGATTCCGTCGCTCAGGTCATAAAAGAAGCACTGAAAAAAGAAAAAACGATACAGGCAATCATTAGTGCCGACAAAAAGGCCATGCATGGAGATGTGGTACGGGTGATCGATTGGGTGAAGTCGGCCGGCATATCTCGATTTGCCATTCAAATTGAAAAGGAACGCAAGGATGAGTCGAATTAATCCTTACGCTCTTTCGGCATTCTTGCATTTGACCTTGTGTTTTTTTTTGGCCTAAATTTCTTTTACTCACATCCGAAGTCTGATCTCGTTGAATTTTCCGTCTATGAGTATCCCAAGGTCGCCCCAAAAAACATTCGGCCGATTTCTCTCAAAAGGCAGCCACTCCCAGAACCGAAAAAAAACGTGGCTCCGCCGAAACGAAAAGTGTTTGGCATTTCTAAACGCACACTCACTGAATCTTCTGTAAGCCAAAATTCGAAAACAGATCCCGTTGCCGTCAAGGCGGGAAACACTTTAGCCAAAGCACCCGACACAAAAATTTTACGCCCTGAAGATGAGGAGTCGATCCCCATACCTACGGAAGGATACCTCGTTACAGAAATGCCCAGCATCGTGACCGAAGTGAAAATCCCCTACCCAGAAGAAGCGAGACAGAAAGAGGTGGAAGGTCCGGTCGTAATGGACTTGCTCATCGATAGAAAAGGAAACGTTCGAGATATTCAATTGATTGAAGGACCAAGCCTTTCCTTGAGTAAGGCAGCCGTAAAAGCAGCGAAACACATCGTCTTTAACCCCGCCCGCATACAGGACACGCCTGTGGCCGTACGAATACGTTATGTGTATCGATTTGTTCTGGAGTCCTAGTTCCCACACAACTTAATTCCAGGGTTAAGGCATTCAAAGCTTCCTTTGATCTTGGAGCAAATTTTTGATAATCGGAGATTAAGGAAATGGGGGAAATATGTGCGTTTGGGGAAATGCGCCTATTCGATTTTTATTCATTTTTTTCTGTCTCAGTGGCTTTCTCGCGTCCGAAGCCATGAGTTCAGCTCAGGTTTTGATGGGAAGACCCTTTGGGATATGTAATTGCGATGGGTCTATAAAATACGATCCCAACGGGATGGCTTTTGAAACACGAGTCTTTAAAGTTATTCCGGAACCTTATTCAAGTTACGAAGAATGCTGGATGAGGATTCAAACAGATTGTCGAACCATCTGCGTGTCCACCGACATTTGGAAACCTGTTTTCGAGGGCAGTGGAGATGAGCTTCCGTCCAGCATTCATCTGATTCGGACTTCCGGATATTGCTACGGGAGCAGTGGCGAAATGAAGGACCAAAGCCTCGTGTTTGATAGGGACGAATTTGAAACGGTTTTTGAACCGACTCCAATCCAGAATCGACGATTTCGTATATCTTTACCCGCAATGACCTATACGGGCTTTTATCCGGCCCCCGTCGACGCTTTGACGTTGCCTCGAAGACCGATGAGTACGAATCAGATTTCTCCTTGGCAGCTAACATTTGTTGTTGTTGGAGGTGCACTGCTAGGGGTCGCCATCGTTTCAGGTGTAGGAGCTGTGGCAAGTGCAATTGCAGCTGGAGCCATAGGAACCGAAAGTTTATTGGCTGGAGCCACAGCAGGATTAGCGACTGTTATGGTGGTGGCTTCGGAGGGTCCGCCGAAGAACTTGCCCAACGCTTCAGAGCTTCAAGGCCTTCAAATGGAAAGTATTCAGGACTTGGAAGACTATCTAGGCTGTGGAGAAGTTTCCGATTGTGAATATGTAAACTTGGAAACAACACATCCATAAGATTTTCTTCTAGAAAACCAGGGACACACAACTGGCAGACAATCTAGAAATCCGTACCTTTTAAAGAATGAGTGCGCGCGCAATACGTTGGACTCTAGGATTAAAGCACTAAGAACTTTTTGTTTCGCTCATTGAAAACGTGACAAGAAACTCCTCATTTTCTAAGCGAATTTTTTCATCACACGCGAGAACATGAACGCCCTTCTTGGGATGAATCACCATGAGAGGAAGATTCTTGTCAAAGACGCGGGTTTGATCCTCAGAGGAAACATCTTCCTTAGGAAGGATACGAAATTTCCACCCCTGGTAGAACTTTGCCATTAAGGATTCAAGCTTCACTTCTTTGGCAAAAGCAAATTGTCCGCGCATGTGTTTTGCGTAGGTCTGCTGCCCCATCAGTTCTGAGGTCTCAAAAGCCAACTGAAAGACACTCTGCCATCCCATTTCATTTGCAAATCGAGTGCAGACCAAAGCATCATAGGCATCATTGTCGCTTACCGCCAAAATTGCGTTAAACTGCGTCAAGTCTAAGTCTTCCTCGATTGCATCGGATAAGACTTCTCCTTCGTAGACACTAAGCCCTTTGTGGCGAGCGCGTCGAAGACTTCGGTTCCCCTTATCGGCCAACAGAGCGTGGACATTGTGATCGTTGAGGAAGTCAACCAAGCTTACGCTCCAAGGAGATGCCCCCACGACAAGAAGTGTATGACCCTGCTCCGAAGCCAGACCTAAGCATTTAGCCAGAGGTTTGACCGTAAGGCCATGAATAATCACGGTGACAAAAATGAACGTAAATACGAGGGGCAAAATTTGAGCGCCATCTACGTAACCGTGATCCACCAGCTCAGGCCCAAAAATACCGGCAACGGCTGCCGCCACAATTCCACGCGGTGCAATCCACCCGACAAATAAACGTTCCTTCCAAGAAATCTTTGATTTCAGAGTGGAGAACAAAACGGCCGCTGGACGCACAAGAAATAACATGGCTGCAAGAAAAAGAATCCCCTTGATGTCAAGTGATAGGAGAAGATCCGGTTCTATCGAGGCCGTCAGAATCACAAAAACCAGCGTAAGCAAAAGAAGAGAGATGCTTTCTTTGAAACGCCTAAGCTCGTCGATTTCAGGAAATTTCTGATTCCCAAAAGCAATGCCCAAAAAAGTGGCCATCATGAGTCCGGATTCAGGCTGGAGTCGGTTGGCCAGTCCATAGGATCCGAGCACAATGGAAAGAACAAAGGGAACTTTTAAATACTCGGGCATGAGTCGTCTGCCAAAAAGCCAACGCGTGAGATGGGCCAAGGAAAAAGCCACCAGGGCGGAAGCAACTAAGCTTAAGATAAGGAGAGGAAGAATGGCCCAAAGAGAGGCCCCTTGTTGAGCGAATAGAAGAAACTCAAAGACCAATACGGCGAGCAACGCCCCGATGGGGTCATTGATAATTCCCTCCCATCGCAATATGGAAGCCACCCGGGCATTTAATTTTGCGTGTCGAAGTAGCGGCACAATGACAGTTGGCCCCGTGACCACGAGTAAGCAACCCAGAACAGAGGCAATCGGCCAAGAAAAGCCGCCAATAAAATAAGCCGCAAGCATACCGAAGATGGCCGCCAGTGGGACCGCAAGGCCCAATAAGCGAATGAGAAGTGGAGCAATTTTGCGAAGTTCAAAGAAACGTAGGTTAAGACTCCCTTCAAAAAGGATTACGGCGACTGAAAGCCCGATTAACGGCCTAACCAGGTCTCCTAACTCTTCCTGGGGATTCACCCATCCAAAAACAGGGCCTACGAGAATACCTGCGACCGACAATAAAAGAATGGCCGGAAGTTTGCTTCGCCAGGCCAGCCATTGGGCAACCATGCCAGCAGACAAAAGAATGATGAGTGCATTTACAGAAATTGATCCCACGAGTTCTGAAATCTATGTGTTTCCATCTATTTAGTAAAGAAGAGCCAATCTCAGATCACTCCTGTCAGTGGCGTGTGAATATTTCATTTCAAAGCTCCCCTTCTTCGATCCAGTGCCTTCGAAAATGATAGAGTCCTATGTAAGGTCCAATCTCTTTCGAACCTCGGCCAACGATTCCGTCCACTGTCGAGGTGAAACATCGACTGCAATTTTTGGCTCACCCAACTTCCGCAGAAGAATCGAGTGAAATTCTCCCTTTTTTTGCTTTTTATCTTTTTTCATTTTCTCTTCTAAGGCTTCTGGAGACGGCCAGTTTAAAGGACATCTCAGCATGGGTCGCAAAAACTCAAGAATTGCCTTCGTCTTCGAAAGGCCGATATTCTCGGAAAGTACCAGGGCTGCCGCTAGCCCCCAGGCCACCGATTGTCCATGAGACAAACCCGTTGATGCCTCCAGTGCGTGGCCCAATGTGTGACCCAAGTTCAGCTGTTCGCGCTTGCCCCTGGTCTCAAACGGGTCTTTTGCCACAATTTTCTGTTTCACTGCGATAGCCTTTTGCAGAGTTTCCCAAAGTGGCAGCGCGGACCAACCATCTTCAATATAACGTTTTGCAAGTTTCGGCTCTCCGAGAAGAAGTGCCTTAAAAAGTTCGATCATGCCCTCTTTCTGGAGTGGCTCAGAAAGTCGTTCCAAAATGGAACGAACAATCCAAATTTGTTCAGCTGGATAAAAGGTCCCCAATTGGTTCTTCGTCTTTTCAAGGTTTACCGCTGTCTTGCCTCCATGAGCGCTATCCACCATAGCCAAAAGCGTAGTCGGCACATGAACGAGAGACACGCCTCGCCACAAAAGGCTCGCAAGCAAGCCAACCGTATCTCCAACACTCCCCCCACCCACAGCCACGAGAGTCATGCTGCGATCTTGCGTCGTTTCCAAGACACGGTTCGCAAGCTCCTCCAAGGATTGAAGACGTTTCAGTTTCTCACCCCCCTCAACCGGAATCACATTGGAAAATCGAGAGATGATGTATTTGGGCAAAACTCGATCAACAATGGCAACAGATGGCTGAGGAAGCTTAACGTCTTTGAGATCGGACACGAACATCACTCGGGAAGAACTCGCCATAATGGATTCTTTATATCATTTTGCCTTTCTTATTTCTCAACCTGCCTACATTCCGAAAGGTACCCTACGCAACCATTCCCGAATCTTTTGTTCCTGTTTTTTTGATCTTTTTTAAGAACAACGAAGCTTTGCGCAGGCCGTTGTTTTTATTATGTTTTTTAGCGGTACTGTTGGTGAGATTTTGGCACAAAAATAGCTTATAATAGAGGTCTCGCCTATGGATGAGGGGATCAAAAAGAGATTTCGGCTGTTTTCGACATTCCTCGCCCTTCTTTCCTTTGCTCTTTTTTCTCTATCCGCCTGCAAAAACGAAGTTAGCGAACTCGGAGGCCCTCTTCCTACGGAACTGGGAATTCGAAGCGATGGCGAATCCACCGACCCCCCTTCCTATCCGATCGGTCAATTCTCTTTGGATGGAGATTTAATTTACATTCAAGAAGTCGACTTGAATGAAGGAACGGCCTTGGCCCTTGGCTTGGCAGGGGCCGCAAATGTAGCCGCCGGAGTTCAGCGGGTTTGTCTGCAACCCTTGGAAAGCGCGGATCAAATCGAACCTGTCTGCGTTTCCGTAAACGCGGATGGATCCTTCCGAAGTGGCATTCTTCCAAACCTTCCAGCCAGATCCAAAGTCGTCCTCTGGCCTCAAGCCGACGGTTACGATGGAGGCCCCGACGACCCCAATGCCATCATTGAAACCGTCATCAGTTGGCATTCTCCTTGGCCCTCCATGATCGAAGCCACATCAGAAAACGAAATCGGCCTTCTCATGGGAACGGGTTTCGGTTTGTACTTCGTGTGGAAAGAGCATCTCGATCTCCCCGTAGATCAAGTTCCTCCTCCCATACGTTTTACAAAAGTCGACGGATTGATCGACAATTGCGTTTTCACTCTTGAAGCAGACTCATTCGGTGGATGGTGGATTGGAACCAAGCGTGGGCTTTCTCACCTAACTCTCGACACCTTTTCCAAACCCACATTTACCAATTATCCGTTGAACCATTCTGAGATACGCGACATTGCCATCGACCACGATGGGCACGTGTGGGCGGCATCCAACCAAGGACTCCATCACTTGAAACCCGTGAACGAGTCATATGTCCACTCATCTACGTATGGTCTCTCGAACGGATGGCCGACTCAAGACCTTACGGCCGTTGTTGTAGATGCATTCAACCAACTTTGGATCGGCAGCAGCCAAGGCCTCATCCAACCTACAATGGAAAAAAATGAACTTACATCCATCAAAACATACGACGATGAGATGGGAAGTGTGGGGTACAATATTCACTCTCTTTTGGCGGCCTACGAAGGAAGAAGCCTCATCATACGAACTGAACTCGGCCTCATTTCCAAATCCGGACCCAACAACAACCCCACTTTCCACACGCTACCGCTTTCCCAACCTCAAGATGCTCTGCATCGGCTAGTCCCTCTTGTGGATGATGTCCAAAGAGGAATGGTCTGGACCGAAACCGCTGAAGGCTTCACACAAATAGCCTACGGACCCGCGTTTTTCATAGGCAGAACCTATTCTTCCGAAATTTCGCATAATCGAATGCTCTCTTTTTCCAATTCAACAAACGGAGCCATTTGGATTGGAAGCGACTTGGGTCTCACGCGCTACATAAAGCTGGAAAATTTAGAGGCCAAGTTTCTCAACTATCGATCCAGTCAAGGACTTCCCAAAGATGGTATTCGAGCTTTACTTCCTGAACCTGATGGCAGTCTGTGGGTTGGATCACATGCCGGACTTACGTATATTCACCCTGAACCAACGGGTTCAGAACCTTTTAGTTTTAAACATATTCAAGATAAACCCGACTATACGTATTCCCTCACAAGACAGAATCCTCATACGATTCTGGCCGGAGGGAACTGGCATCTGACTCAAGTGGAAAAAAAGAATAACGGTAAACTCGAAGCCGAATTTTTAACCGCGCCTTTTTCAAATATTCAAGCCTTAACCACAGATTCAATGGGACGAGTGTGGGCTGCGGCAGGTGAGTCCTTTTATCAGCTTTTGTTCGATGATCATGGAAACTATGTTGATCACATTCGATATCGCTGGAAAGTGGAGAACACTCTCGCGGGCACTCCAAACATTCACGACATCGTTGAAGATCATGCTGGAGGATTATGGCTTGCCACGGAATCCGGTGTTTCACATTTTACGCTCACAGCGTCCGATCATTCCCTTGATCATTATTCCCCCTTCGTCATACCGGAAAATTTTGCCACCAGCGTTGTTGTGGATTCGTTGAATCGTGTTTGGTTTGGAAGTCTGAAAGGCCTACACGTTCTCACGCTAGGTGGAAACGATGCGCACAGTTTTCAAACATTTACGACCTCCTCCGGACTTCCGGGAAATGAAGTTTGGGCCCTCAAATTGGGGGACGACCAAACATTGTGGGTAGGAACCGATCGTGGTCTGGTCCATTTTGATTTGACGAGACTCGAAAGCCCCATTTTGGATGTGTTCACGGCCGATAGCGGCCTAACCAATGAGAACATTCGCGTCATCAAACCCCATCCTCAAGGGGCCCTTTGGTTAGGGACCGTAGGCGGATTAATGCTATTTAACCCCTAGAAAAAGAGAAAGATTTTTTCCCTCCGAAAGTCGTGTTTAAATAAGGGCTTGTTCGCTCAACGGTATACAAACAAAGGTCTGCTCGGAAAAGGGGGAATGGGTAGCGTGTTCGCCGTGGAGGATACGCGTCACGACAACCGCATTTTAGCCCTAAAAGTTCTCACGGGAACCGATCCTCGATGGATAGCCCTGTTTCGAAGAGAATTTGCCCTATTGGCCACCTCTCAACACCCGAACATCGTACGCGTCTTTGACTTCGGAACGCTTGAGGACGGCTCTCCTTTCTATACGGCTGAACTTGTGGAAGGAACCTCGCTTTCTTTAGCTCACCCGACTTGGCCGGAGGAGAATGCGATTTCCTTCCTTTCTCAAATGTCACGCGCGCTTCATTTTTTACATTCCCGCGGCATCCTCCATGGAGACATTAAACCCGCCAATATTCTGCATGACGAAGAAAATGACCGATACGTTTTGGTTGATTTCGGTCTGGCCTCCGAAACATCCGCCAAAGAACATTTGGCCTCTGGAGGCACACCTTTTTACATGGCTCCCGAAGTGTCAAATAAAGGGGTTCTCGACTTTCGATCAGATCTTTACTCCCTGGGGATCACCGTTCGATCCATTTTGGGGAAAAACCATCCAAACACACCTCTCTTCACAGCCTTGCAGGAAACAACGAATCGCTTAACTCAACCCAACCCGAACGCTCGACTGAGCTCCGCCATCGAAATCATCAAATTTCTCAATCGGCGAGCCAAACTCCACATTCCCTTGGAAACCTCAGAAACGCTGTCCGCATACACGTCTTCTCCCCATATGATGGGGCGAGAAAAGGAATTTGACCAAAGTCTGAAAGATCTCGAATCAACGGCACCTCAAACGATCCGCGTGGAAGGCAAAAAAGGCATCGGAAAAACCCGATTCCTTGAAGAACTGCATCGAACGCTCCAAATGCGAGGTCGAAGATCGTTGTTTTATACACCTCAAACCGTGGGGCCCGCTTGGCAAAACTTCTTTCAAGAAGCTTTGCCCCAAAAACAGATGCAACGAAAGCCGTCGGCAACCGGCGATTACTTCCAAGAACAACTCGGCATCTTAGAAACAACTCAAAAAAACGAACCCCTCGTGTTGTTTTTGGATGGAACCGACTTCGCTTCCCCTGAATTTATTTCACAGACCCAAATGCTTACGCATGCACTCGCACAATCCAAGGATTGCGGTTGGCATGTAATGGTTGCCATCGAAGACGAACACGACTGGTTGGAATGGGAAACAACCAAATCGATCACACTTCAACCGTTGTCCTTAAGCGACATCTCCACATTCTTAGAAATCTTTACAGAAAACCCCCATCCCCGTGTGCTCAAAGCCTTGCATGAACGCTCAGAAGGATTTCCTCTTCTATTGGAAAAACTATTTTCTCAATGGGTCGACCATCCACAGGCCTTTGAAAAACCGGAAACCGCTGATCGCATTCAGAAAATGAAACTGGATGAAATGGATCTTCCTTTCCTCAAAGAACCCTTGAAAAAATGGCCCAAAAAGATTTTGGACACGCTGAACTTTTTGGCCCTCGCTCCTCAGGCGACTCCACTCCATTATCTAACCCCCGAAGAAGTCGAAACGGCTGCGCTCGCACCTGGAATCCAAACGATCGAAAATGCCGGACTACCGTCCCTTTCAATTGCCCATCCCGCTTTTCGAACGAAGTTACAAAATCAGTTATCCCAAGATCAAGAGCAACAGCTCCACCACAAGTGGGCTCTACGTATCTCACAAAACGATGGACCCTCCGACCAAATTGCCTACCATTGGCTTCAATCGAACTCACCCGAAAAAAGTCTTCCTGAGCTTGAAAAGGCTCTAAAAGGTTTTCACGCCAAGTATCAAAACCAAGAAGCCACTTCACTCATCTCACTAGCCCTACCCCTGCTAACATCCGAAACATCCGAATCAACTCTTAATAACTGTCGCTCGGTTGCGGCAGAAATCCTCATGCGAATTGGCCGCTACCAAGAGAGCATCCAGTTACTTACCGTACTCAAAGAAACTCAAAAGGACGGTTCCGTGGATCTCCACCGCCGCCTGGCCGATGCGCATCTTCGAGTTCGAGATTTTTCGAATTTCCGAAAAAATCTAAACCAAGCGAAAGAACGGCTGGAACAACAAAGCCAAAACGAACAATCTTCAGAGAACGTTCGCCTTCTTTCGCTCGAACAAATTGAAGCCTTTTTTCGAAACGAGCATGCCCGCGTAAATGCCCTGGCCAAGGAAATTGAGACGCACGCAACGAAACAACATGGAAGAGAACGCGTGTTTTCCTTCGTTCTGCAAGGGCACTGTGCGCACATGCAAAAGGATCTTAAGAAGGCCTTGGAATTCTACGAAAGGGCCACGGCTTTGGAAACAACAGCCCAATATCCTTCGGGGATTTCTATGGCTCTGGCCGGCAAAGCCCTTTGCCAAGAACAAGAGCATCGAGATGACCAAGCCATGCGCCTGTATGAAAAAGCCATTCTTATGGCTGACAAAGGGTATGATTTCGGTCTTTTAGCCAGCCACAAAATCAACCTAGGACGATTGTTTCGGCGTAACGGACAATATGCAAAAGCACTTCATTGTTTTGATCGTGCCATCGAAATTCTGCGTCACTTAGGCAATCTCGGGGAATATGCAACGGCCCTATTTCATCACATCACCTTACGCCACCAACTTTTTCACGCTGAAAATACGAAAAAGCGCTTGAAGGGGTTGCTTGACCTGGCCCAGCGTTCAAACAACCAATCCATCGAAGCCTCTACGCTCCTCGCTCTCGCTGAATTGGAATCCAATGAAGACCAGACCAAATCCTTGCTCGATCAAGCCCACGCCTTATTCCAAATTCAAAAAAACGACATCGGTCTAACGGAAGTCAAGCGAATCTCTTTTCAAAAAGGGTTTACTTCCTTGAGTTCGTTGTCCTTACAGAAATTGACTGTCGAGCAACGAATCCGCTTGCTCGAAAATGCCAAAGAGGATTCAAATCTGCAAAGCCGTATTCTCACAAAAGAATTCGAGAAAGAATGCAAACAAGACTCAAATCCCGAGTGGTTGGCGCGCCTCTACGCATTCCAAAATCGCATGGAAGCCAGCACACTCTTTGAACAATTGAGCGCCGATATGGATGAAGAACACCAGGAAAAATATTTAAAGATCCGAAACATCAAAGAACTTCGCGAAAATGCTGAGGTAACCCAGAATGGGCCTACTGTGATCGAATCGGGTTCTCATGTATCCGCGAACTCACAGACTTCTTCCCATACCCTCAACCTGGCTTCAGCACCCTTCGTACCCAGAGATCAAATCATTGACCTCCTTGAGTTCGTACGTACCTTTCATACTGGTCTGGATAAAAGCGTTTTAGCTGATCAGCTGGTGGACGCCTTACTTCACCTCACACATTCAGACCGAGGTCTTCTGGTCGAAAAAATTGAAGACCAACTCGCTATTCTTTCAGCTAGAAATTTAAAGAAAAAATGGCTGCGAAATCCTGAAGGGAAGTTCAGTCACACGATCATCCAGAAAGTCTTGGAGGAACAGAACCCCATCACACAAACCGTCGAAGCTCCAGCGGGAAACCAAAAGTACTCCGACAGCCTATTGAAGAGCGGAACCCAAGCCTATATTTGCATTCCTTTGACGTTTGGAAAGCTAAGAACAGTGCTTTATGCCGACCGAACCGAAAAACACGTTTCATATTCGTCTTCAGAGTTTTTACTCGCACAGGTTTTAGCTGAACATGGAGCTCGCGTTTTTGAACGAGCTCACACGTTAAACGAAAACCAACGTCAGCAAGAAGAGATCCTCTACCTAAACAAACAACTTCATCGAAAACTTAAAAAAACGACAAAGGCCCTGGAAGAACTGAAACAAGAAGAAACGGAAGCGGAGATTTCTTTTTCTGGATTGCTGGGAAAAAGTGAATCTTTTCTCAAAGCTTTGGAAACGGTCAAACAAGCGAGTGAATCAGATTCCTCCGTCTTTATTCATGGAGAATCTGGAACGGGCAAGGAAGTCATTGCCAAAGCTCTGCATGAAAGAAGCTCCCGAAATCTGGGAGAATTTGTGCCAGTCAATTGCAGCGCCATTCCCACCGATCTTTTTGAATCGTATTTCTTCGGTCACAAAAAGGGTTCCTTCACGGGAGCTGATTCCGATCGAGATGGTTTTTTCCAAATGGCGGACGGTGGAACGCTGTTTTTAGATGAAGTGGATCAACTTCCGTTGGGAATGCAGGCAAAAATCCTCAGAGCCATTGGCGAGCGAAAAATTCGACCCGTGGGGGGGGACAACGAGATTTCCGTTTCGGTCCGAATGGTTTCCGCCACCAGCAAAGACCTTGTGCAAGCTGTGGAAGAGAAAACGTTTCGTGAAGATTTGTTCTACCGCTTGGTCGTGATTCGCGTTGATTTGCCCCCACTCCGTGAGCGGTTTGGTGATGTACCTCTCCTCATGAACCACTTTCTAGAAGATATCGCCAAGAGATATGAATTGACGACGCCGGCCGTCGACGCGAAGGCTCTTCAAATTTTCGCGGATTACGCATGGCCCGGCAATATACGAGAACTCCGCAACGAAATGGAGCGGCTGATTGTCCTCCTGCCCCAAGAAGCCAAAAAAAAGACGTTTACGATCCAGAAAGACATGCTTTCTTCGTCCCTTGTGAAAGAAACAAGTACGAAAAGAAAGAACCTCAATCTGAAGAAAGCCTATGACCATCTGGCACGAGAGTTCATTCAAGAAGCGATGAAAAAGAGCCATGGCAAAAAGAAAGAAGTCGCCAAGATTCTTGGCATGACCCCCCAAGGCATGCGCTACCTTGTCAAACGCCTCAAGATTGATTGGTGAAAACCCACGTTTTTAAATGGAAAAGCTTTTCCTTTTTATCGCTCTTTCACCTTGCACCTCCCACCTAAACCATAATCCTGAGCCAGCCTTTACTACACTTGCAAGCAACCTACGTTTATACTGAGTTCCACACCCGCAAAAAAACGCGCGCTATTGAAAAATAACATGAACCACATTGCCATCATAGGTGCTTCAGGATACGTCGGCGGTCGTTTGCTTCGCAGACTTGAGCGTGAAGGAAAGCATGTAACTTGCCTCGCTCGCAACCCTTCCTATCTAAAGCCTCACATCTCGAATTCAACCACCGTGTTGGAAGCAGACACGCTTGATCGCGCTTCTCTATTTTCTTCCCTAAAGGGGATTCACACAGCGTTCTACTTTGTTCATTCCATGGGAGCCAAGAAGAATTTCGAGCCCTTGGATCGAGAAGGCGCTAAGAACTTTGGCGATGCTTGTCGAGCCAACGAAGTAAAACGCATTGTTTATCTTGGAGGCTTAAGTCACGGCCCCAAGCTTTCGGCCCATCTTCGAAGCCGCAACGAAGTGGGTGAGATTCTCCGTGCATCAGGAGTACAGACCATCGAGTTTCGTAGCTCCATGATCATCGGATCTGGAAGCCTCAGTTTTGAACTAATGCGAGGACTGGTTGAAAAACTTCCCATTCTTTTTGCCCCGTGCTGGGTGCGCTCCATGACTCAACCCATAAGCGTTGAGGATGTCATCGAGTACCTATTGGCCACCTTGGAACTAGGCACTTCCGAAAGCAAAATCTATGAAATTGGTGGCCCCGACCAACTAACCTACAAACAACTTTTACAAGAGTACGCTCGTCAGCGAAATCTACGCCGTTGGATCATTCCCATTCCCCTCTGCTTTCCCAGGTTTTGGAGTCTTTGGTTGGGTTTATTCACGCCTGTGTTTGCCCGAATTGGCAAAAAACTCATTGATGGCCTTAAGAATGCCACCGTAATTGAAGACCTCTCCGCCCAAAAAGATTTTTCAATTCAGCCAAAACTTGTTCGAGAAGCAATCTCCAGAGCTTTGACCAATGAAGATCATGAATTTGCCGAAACTCGATGGATGGACTCGATGTCTTCAAAAGGACTTTTGCGTCGCATGGACACCGCACGCTTAGGCCCTCGCTTTGTGGCACAATTTTCACTTAAATCTGGGGCCGCCCCTCAGCAAATCTTTAAGGTGATTCAACGCATTGGTGGAAAGCAAGGTTGGTACTACGCGAACTTCCTCTGGCGTCTTCGTGGCTTCATCGATCTTCTGGTCGGTGGTGTAGGCATGAAACGAGGAAGACGTCATCCAACGGAACTCGAAGTAGGAGATCCCATTGATCTTTGGCGTGTAGAAGCCATTCAAGAAGGAAAACTCCTCCGCCTGCAGTCGGAGATGAAATTGCCCGGCCGCGCCTGGTTGCAATTTGAAGTAAGAGAAGAAAAAGCAGGGAGCATGATCCTTCTAACCGCCATTTTTGACCCCCTCGGAGTCTCGGGTCGGAATTATTGGTACTTCTTCGGCGGCTTTCATTGGTTCCTGTTCCGAGGCCTCTTAAGATCCATCGTGAAACGGGCTTAGAACCCTACAAGGATTGTATTTTCCCTGGTGCTCTTTGCAGACTCGCCCAATCCACATTGACCTGTCTAAGGGAAAAACCTTTTCCTTTGGGGGGGAACTTTTCGTTACGCGGCCCAAAGAGAAAAAACCTAACCACCTGTTTTCTTTGAATAATTTCGATTGGCCGAGAACTTGCGATGCTTTCACCTGAGTTACGATTCTTTTCTGAAAGGTCAGACATGAAACAACACCTAGAATTCTTTTCCGGTCTCTTCCTTTTAATCACCCTCTCGGCTTGCACGTCCAACGTAAACCATGATCCTGACCAAGAAAGTTTTGAACAGCTCGAAGAGGACTTGAGCGGAAACGAAATTGACCATGACCCAATCATTCCTGGCAATATTGATTTGGAGCAGGAGTATTCCTTATTCAACCAGTTTTGTTTGGATAGTTTTGGCGCAGAAAAAGACGAACTGACCTATGAGGCTCATGGAAACGCGATTGGGTTTTTTGATTCAGGATTTTGGGTTCACGAATCCGTGAACTCTGTGGCCGTGGGTTTTGAAACGAACTTACCCTCTCTTTCCTATGTCGAATACGGTCCCACAAACGCATACGGCCAAAAAACGACTGTAAAAGAACGACCTTTCTATCTTCACTTGCATCACATTCAAGGCCTGGATTCGGACACTACCTACCACTACCGCTTAATCGCCCAAGACGAACGGGGAAACACGATCGCTTCTGACGACGCCACCTTTCGCACGCAGACGATCGAGGGGAAAATTGCCATTCCGGGAATGTTGGAAGGGCCTCCTTATAATTTAGATGAAGCCGGATCCACATATGTTCTAACGGAGGATATAACTTCTGACACACGTGGATTCACCTTTGCGGGTCAAGACATCACCTTAGACTTAAATGGACACACCCTTACATTTGATAACGGAACTCCTTTGGTAAGTGGAGAGACGTGGAGCGTTTATCAAAACTCACCCGATTCCTCGTTTGGCATCATTGGACTTTATTCCGTTTCGGGGGCCATTCTCAACGGAAGCATTATTCAAGGCCAAACCAATTCAACGGGCGACATTGGTCATGGCTTTAACCCCATCTATCTTGCCCCACACGACAGCTCTTCACTTGAACTAGCGGGGCTTTCCATTGAATACGCAGGAGATAGCGTGGCAGGAATTCTGGTCAAAGGGAGTGGGCCCACTTTAAACATTCATCACAATGTCGTCCAAGACAATGGCACAGGAATTGACAATCGACATCAGGGCATTCGTGCCATTGCGGCCGCCAGCTCAAACGGCGACATTCATCACAACTTAATCAAGCGGTCCCGCCATCAGGCTCTTGTGATGGGGGGAGATGCACGAGCCAACGAGCTTTATGTGGATAGCTGGGCAACCAACTCTTACGGCATTGGACCAGGCACAGCCAGCGTCATCGAACGAAACCGACTCTTCGGGACAGGCTATCATAACGTAGCCATTGGGTTTCCTTTGGGCGGCGGAACCATCACGGTGAGAAATAATTTTATTTTCCTCCAAGGAGATGCCCCAAACACGCGCTCCGATGAATATAGTGAACATGCCTCGGTCAATGGCATTCGACTCACACAATACGGTGGAGAATCTCGCCCCCACGAAGATCATTTATATGAGAACAACGTCATTATTGTGAAGGGCCGAAATGGCACGCAGCAAATGCGAGGTGTGCAATTTTTCTCTGACCCTTACGTTTCAAATTTGGTTTTTCGAAACAATATCGTCAAAACAGAAGTTATGGATGAGGCGACAACCGCACCCGCAAGTTGCATTGTCGGCCAAGGATTGGCCGTTCGACACGCGGATCAACTTCCCATTTATTACGAAGGGAATCGCTTCATATCGAATAGCCTCAACATTCGTCTGGGAGACAGTTATGGCGTTGGAGGAAACCATCAATTTCGAAACAATCGTTTCGAAAAATTCGGAAACCGATCCGACTACCACACCATACAAATCGGCTACTGGGACCTACCTTCTTATGGAAATCTCTTCATTGACAATGAAGTGTCCGGTGGAGCCGATCTCGCTGACAATCTCTTCGTCTTTGGGGAAGACCAAGGCAACGAAAGTCCCATCACGCCCGAAGAAAGTGTCTTGAACTACTCCGTCGGACATTCTCTTTATGTGCAGGCTCAATCGGGTGGAACGGCCATCGCCAACGCCACGATTTCCATACACGACAACACAGGAACAACCTTTGAAGGAACCACCGATGAAAATGGTCGTGCCCGTCTGGAACTCCTGGAGAAAACCTACGAACTCAGTTTGGAAACATCGTTTGATGATATTGAAATCGAACACAGCCTCCACGAAGTCCGAATCGACGGGTATGCTGCGATTGAGGTAGACCTAGACACCTCCTCCACAGAAGACAGTCCTCAAATATTAAGTTTTCTGTAGAAAGAAGAGGCCCTTCCTTAAAAATAATCGGGTTCGTTCCCTTTCTTCCACTTGATATTGCATCCTAGGCTGGGCTGCTGGTCCTCGCTTGGCTGCCTTCCGCATAGAAGCGCCTCAATCGCAGCTCTAAGGTTCTTTCCATCTACAGGGGCCGAGTTATTCGGACGAGCATCATCCAATTTTCCTCGGTAAGCCAAATTCCGATCCTGATCGAACAGGAAAAAGTCGGGAGTGCACGCCGCTCGAAAGGCCTTCGCTAACTTTTGATCCTCATCCAGAAGATAGGGAAAGGCCCATCCCTCCGCTTCGGCTAACTGCCTCATGGGCTCCGGAGCATCTTGAGGATAGGAGTCAATGTCATTGGAATTGATGGCGACAATTCGAAGTCCTTTTTCCGCGTAATCTTCATCCAGTCGCTTAAATTCCGGAAGTACATGCTGAACATATGGACAATGATTACAAATGAACATCACCAATAGACTTTTTCCGTCCTCAAAATCAGAGAGCGAATAGACACGACCATCCACAACATTTTTAAGTGAAAAATCCGGTGCCACCGCTCCCAATGGGAGCATTTGTGAAGGAGTTTCAGCCATTCATCTCTCCTATTTCAAGGTGGCTTTGAGTAAAATCTCTGGCCCCTTTAACGCCTTTGAAACCGGACAGTTTTTCTTGGTTTCCTCTGCAACCTTTTGAAACGCGTCCTCTTCAATTCCCGTGGCTTGAACCTCGGTTTCCAATTGTATTTTAGAGATCGAAAAACCATCTTCAGACTTCTCAAGATAGACCTGAGCATGGGTGTCAATCTGTTTCGGCGTCGCATGGGCCTTTTCCAAGCCAACCGAGAGCGCCATTGAAAAACAGCCCGCAGCCGCCGCTCCGATCAGTTCTTCCGGATTCGTACCTTGTTCATCCTCAAACCGAGTACCGAAGGAAAAAGGGCCTTCCCAGGCACCACTTCCCAAGGCCATCGTTCCTTGACCATTTTTAAGTGTGTCCGTCCATTTCGCTTTCGCCGTTCGTTTTGGCATCTTCATTTCCTTTCTTTGATACTTTTGCGACGCTAAGAGAAAAACACCCTACCCATGGATGAACCGAAATTCAAACGCTTGTATTTTGATGTCCTAGGCACACCTCGTCATAAACCATTAGCAAGCCCACCCAATTCCGAAGACATGAGGTTCTCTAAAATGTCTCAGTGCCGCCATTCTTCTCAATTTTTAATCATCAACTACCTAAAAACATTCGTTTTTAAATTGGCATCGAGCTTGCTTTCCTTTATGGGGCGGAACACTTAATCATGAAAAACTTTATCATTTCCATCCTCATTCTGGCGTTTCCTTCGAACATTGTTTTGGCTCAAGAGCTTCAAGCTATTGTGGACGTGAATTTAAAGGTGAATATCGGATGCATGGCCAATGCCATGGAAAATGATTTGAGAATATCAACAACCTCAGAACAAGTCGGAGAAATTGGCATTGAGGAACCTGGAGATCCAGGCTTCAGCGGTGCGGCCATTTCCTGGAGAGAGTGGAATTATCGATATGTGGCTCCTGCAACAATCGTCCACGGGCTTCCCATCGTTCACGATGTCATCCATATCAAAGCCATTGAAGATGATTTTGGTCCCATGTTTGACCATGCGGGAAATTGCCTGGGCGAATTTGATCTCATCCCCGGTCGCGAAATTCGGATGGAATGTGCAGCGCGTGAATATTTTACCGACGATTCCGAACGTTGTGAGGATGCCATCCAAGTGAAAATTCGCGCTTCCGGAGTCCGGTCTTTCTTAGTCAATAAATAAGACACTCAACTCCAGGGAAGAAACTTTCCAATTCCGCTAGGAAGTTGGGGGCTTTTGGAGTCATCAATCCAATCGATACCGACACATTCCTTAAAACCCGAAAGAGCGAAAGCTATTCGACGGTCAGTATGAACGTCCGGATCTCAAAATCTTCGGAGTCCTCCGTATTTTCAAAACGAATGAACCCTTCTAGGCTATCTCCCGACAATAGGTTTCGACAGTCTGTCCCGACTGCCACGAGCTGGGTCTCCCCTCCTCCATCCAGGCTTCCACTTCCAGGGCTCACACCCAGCCAGCCTTCATCTCCACTACTTGTAGATGCACTCCACGAAAGATTTTGCCCCCCAAGATTGCTCACAAGCAACGGAGCTTGACTGGACACATTCTCACCTGCGCTACACGTAAAATAATAAGGGAAGAGATCCGCTGAGGGACTTACGGAAAGATCCGGTGGAGTCGCCGCATCTGTGATGTCATCAGCCACATTCGAAGACCGACAGCCAACATCATTACACGCCACGACTCGATACATATAGTGATGAAAAGGAATCAATCCGTTTCCGTTATCGCTATCCGTATAGGTGCTGGTCGATGGCGTCAGAAGTGCATAATCTAACCGCATCCACGTGTCCTCCATCAAATAGGTACCTCGTTCCAGGTATAATTCATCCACGTCACTGGAGTGATTGATCCAGGAGAGCTCCATGACCTCGTTCGAAATGGCTTCTGCCACCAGGTCGCTTGGCGCATAAGGCGGGCCACGAAGTGTAGTCACTTCCGCATACACTGGGGGTGTAACTCCCTCGTCATTGGAGGCCGTCAGGGTATAGCAATAGGTTCGTTCTTGGTCGCGGTTGTTATCGACATATTCCACGACATCGGGACCGCTATTTAAGATCAAACGTCCTAAGTGTCCGCAGTCCTCATATCGAACCAATTTATAACCGGTCTCCGTGTCGGTATCATTCCAGCTTAATCGAATTCGGTTGTACGACTCGGCGACACCTTGGAACCCAGTGATGGCCGCCGGGACACCTACTGCTTGAGTTTCAGAAGAAACCCAATGGCTTTTTTCGCCTTCGGTCGACTCCAGAAATCCCGCAATTCGGTAGTAGAAACGCACGTCTTCCGGCAATCCTTGGTCCACAAAAAGAAAGCGAGAATCCGACCCCTGGGGTTCGGATGCAAAAGTCACTTGCGATTGTGTACATTCGGTTGCGTCTAAGCCCGAAGAAGCAATACATGTATAAGGACCTTCGTCATCCAAAGCCCGGTAGACTTTAAAAGAAACCGAATGATTGGCAGAAAACCGCCAGGTCACTCCGATTTCTGTCTGACTCTCACCATACGCATTTCCTCCCCAAGGACCTCCGATGCCGGTAAATGCATGCGCTTCCGAAGAGGGATTGGAGCGCCCAATTTCACTCTTGAAGGCCGATACGCGATAGGCATAGGTGCGAGCTGGCAGAAGAGAAAAGGCGGATTCTTCGAATTGGAGCGTTTCGGTTTGGCCAATATCCTCAAATTCGGATCCGGAAAGTCCTCCTTCAGGAATCAAGCGTCGTTGAACGACGTAGCCATCCAATTCATCCGGAATGGCTTGCCAGGTCAACACCACCCGACGATCCGGTGTTCCATCTCCCAAAATTTCGTGTGCCAAATCCGTAGGCGTGCTTAGCATGGCCACGATTTCTTCGTCCCTAGTGGTAACCACAATCTCTTCGGACGGAGCTGAAAACTCTGACCCTCCAAAAGCTCTTACGCGATAGCGATACACTGTTCCCGCAGAAATATCTTCATCCGAGAATAAAAAGGTTTCGGCTTCAAGATTCACAAGCGTCGAAAATTCTGAGTCGAGACCTTGAGCGCGTTCGACTCGAAAACCTTCTTCTCCTTGAGAGCGATCCACCCATTGCAAGAGAACATGATCTCGAAAGACTTGAGCACTCAAATCCAGTGGAGCTCGTAAACTAATCCGAAGATTCTCACCCGATGTGGAGTTTAAATCCGAACCGCAAGAAGAAACCCCAAAAAGCAGAGCCCCCAAAACAATCGCACCAATGTAGTTTACACGACGCATATGCCGAACCTCCGAAGCGTTCCCCTCCTAAACCCTCCATTGAAGGTGCAATCCCCATGCCCCCCCCTGAAACAAAACTTTCCTAGAAAAACAATACCTTACGATCGTGAAACACAAATTCTGTCGTAAAACAGAGCAAGATTTCGGCTTTTTCAGCAGTTTTTTCCGCCTCTTTCCCTCTCATTGAAATCTGGAGCATCCTCTGGTAGAAATGACGCGTTTTGGCAAAAGGAGTCGATCGAATGCGTGTTTTACCAATTTGGGTTTCAATTTGTGCGGGGCTTTTGGGAGTTGTGGGCTGCGGAAATAGCACGGACACTTCCACCAACACCTCGGCCAATACGACCGTGGTTGATTTGGCTCCTGCTTACGAATCCTTTGAGATCATTCCTGGACAGAATCGGGAACTCCGCTTTCAACTTGATGAGGAACTGCCAGCAGATGCACAAGTTGAACTGCGCTTTTTGGCCCGTACACATATCTCGCGTTTCATTGCTGGATCCTACGTTTTTCTTCAAGTTGAAATGAATGACGCCCCCTTGGTGGGGGACCAACTGATCAAGCCAGCTCCGTGTTACTACTACCCGCAATGTGAGTGGCCGGAGGACTGTGCCGAACATTGCCACGAATGGTTTTTTCCGAGTTTTACCAGTCAGTTAAGCTGCGAAGGAATTGACTTCATTTCTCCCGAGCCAAGGGAAAATATTTTTGCTCTGCAAATGTCGAATAATTTCGAAAACAATATGCTCAGAGACGACCCCACAAAGCCCGGTGAGAACGACAATCTTTTTTTCATAGACCCGGAACAAGCCGGAAATCCCTATGAGTTTCGCTTTGATGTCTCGGATCTTCTTCGCAATTCTCAAGGCGAAATTACGCTTCGGTTCGTCAATCCCATGACGGAATATAGAGACTTCATGGGATGCATCATCCGCAGAGACGACTTCTACTGGCAAAATGACGATCTTCAATATGTAAAGATTGTGGTCGACGAAATTTCTTTGAAAGCAAGCGTAACGCTTTAGTAAACAATCGGGGCTCCGGGAGATCCTGGAGGAGCTAATTCCGGAACAAACGGAACAGAGGGGTTTGAGTGAGGACCAAAGCCGGCATAGTTCCAGCCTTTTACCCGAGCGCGATACTCATCCCCCGGAGAACATAAGACCGAAGCCTCCGTCGTCGTTGTAGTGGTTGCTTCTTGCCAGGGACCATCATTCACCGATAAATCGAGATGATATCTCACGACTGGCCCTCCCGTTTCAGGAGGAGCCCAACTACATTGGATATACACTTGGCTCCCGATTCGCAGAGCTTTCATTCCAACACCTTCTGATTCAGACGAAGCAGAGGAAGAAATCGAAAGCCCCAACAGAAAGAAAGAAAACGCCGAGAAGGTCATGAGTCTTTTCAGATTCATAATATAGCTAAATTTTATGCCACGAACCCGGATTCGTGTCTAGACCTGTAAAAAAACAAATAAAAATGAGCCGTTTTTAGCCACTCCATTCAAGACATTTTTTGTGGCACTCGGAGTTTGCCTTTAAACTTCGCTTTCAGTAACCTTCACAAAGTTTCGGAAGGATGTATCCCAAAATGAGGTTTCCCATGTTTTTCCGTCTTTTTTTGTTATTTTTTTTGACGTGTGTGCTGCCTTTTCCCCAAAGTGTTTTTCTCGCTTTTGGCGAAGAAGTAGACTGCACCAGAAAAATTCTCCCAATGGAAGACCGAAACGTATCGTGGACCGCGCCAAGATCTGGAACACCTTCGGATCATTATCACTTCTATCGACACTATTTTCCGAAAACAGAATCAGCCGAACAGCGCTGCACGTATATGCATTGTCGGCATTGCGCCTTGACTTGGTCACAGGGAGACTTGGTACCTAGACAATGTTCAGAAACATACGCGCAAAATGATTGTGAAGAGGTTTTGGAAAGTGAACCTCCAGAGTCATTCTTTCGAGATGCCGTGGCTGAAAACCAAGCTTCCCTACCCGGATGGCAAGATGGGTATCGCGCCATTCTCGCGTCGTCTGGAGTGGATCAAAATGGAATTTTAGGTGCCCTTTCCCCCTGTACTTGCGTGGAATATTCCACCGAAACCGAAGGACCCGAACCCGGTCCTCCGGCCCCTCCCACCAACACACTGGTTACAGTCTCCGAAGGGGGCGATCACGTACGCATTCAATGGGATGTCGTCTCCGACCTAAATCTCGACACATTCCTGGTCACTTGGAGGCGGTTAACCCAGGGATACAAATCAAGCAGCAGCGACGAAGAAGCCTGCATGAACCCCAACAACCATTCACAGGAAGTTTCCGGAAACATTCGGCATTATGACTTCACGGAAAATGACCTCCGTCACATTCGACCGGGCGAAAACTATTTGGCCCTGGTTTGTTCCAAGAACGAATATGGACTAACCGCTGGAGAAACCTCACCATGGGCCCTCCCACAAGAAGCACCTGAAAACGCCATCCTACCTTCCATGAAAATTTTCCCCAATCCGGCCCAGCCCGGCCAAGACATTCGTTTTCAATTCTCCGTTCCCAAGATGGGCCGAGTAAACCTAAAAGTCTTTAATGTACGAGGGATTCTGATCAAGGACTTGGCGAATGTTCACAGAGACAAGACGTCTTCCGAAACCATTATATGGGATGGTAGAACTTCAAATGGAGAAAGGGTGGCCTCCGGCGTTTACCTGTACCGTTTGACCATTTCTGGAAAATTGTATTACCGAGGAAAGGTTGTTTTGGTCCGATGAAAAGATTTTCGTTTATCACCCTAACCTTCGCCTTTTTCATCCTGTCCGCTTGTTCTTCGACGTCGAATGTACGTTTTGGAGGAGAGGGCTATCGTGTGAGCGTAGATGCCTCGGGACTCTCTTTGGAGTTTTCAGATACGGTTCGTCTGTCCAATAACGAAACCGACGAACTGGAAATCACCTCGGATGGGGTTCACGCGTTTCCGCAAGTTTTGCGAAATCAAGAAGCCTATAACGTGAACATTGTCGAAAAACCCCCGCTTCAAAATTGTCGTTTGTCCGATGCCATCGGACAAATACAAGGTGAAGATGTCACTGTGGTTCTTTGGTGTGATGATCGCTCGTGGTCTTTTCGAAATGACGATGTCGAACAGTTGAGCCTCGAAGGCTATGAAATGCGTAGCTTTGACCTGGACATGGATGGAGAAGGCAACCTCCTCCTGTCATGGCAACAAGTCCTGGATGATGACTGGAGGGTGTTCAAGGGCGAGCTGGAAAACGATGTATGGACTCTTCCCGCAACGTTTGACGACTCCATCAGTTTTTCGTCTTCCAAGGCCATGAATCCAAAAGTAAGCACAAACGATGCGGGACAAGCCCTTATCGCATGGGGGCAACAAGATGGAAACAATGCTCTTCAAATCATGAAATGCGAAAAAACCTCAGAGATGTGGACTTGCCCAACGGATCTGGAGGACAACTTAAGTCCAGATGGAACACATGCTCGTAGACCTTATGTGGATTTGGCTGACAATGGAGAGGCCTTGATTTCGTGGTCCCAAGACGACACTCCCGCAGAAAATGCGCCTCAAAGTTTGTATTTTGCCGAACGTAGAAATGGTGTGTGGAGTCATCCCGAAAATCTGAATGCGCATTTTGATTTCGATGGAGAAAGTTCGTATTCACTCCGTCAGGCCATGAATAACGAAGGCACGTCCATCATTCTTTGGCAACAGGCCTTTGGATCCAGACAAGGAGATCTCTACGGGCGTCACTATGTCAATGAAACTTGGATCTCTCCGGACAACAATACGGACTATCTTTCTTTCTCACAAAACGCTTCTGTGATTGATCCTTCGATCTCACTCAACGATTCCAGACAAGGTTTTGCGGCTTGGACTCAATTCATCAATTATGATTATCGCGTTTATGTCCGGGAATTTTTTGAAGGTTCTTGGCAGCCCTTGGGATTTTCCTCCGACTATTTGAGTGTGGATGGAATGAACTCTGCAGCCAATACCCAAATTTCCATAAACAATCTTGGCCAAGCCATCCTCGTCTTTTCTCAACAAGAAAATCCCTATGGAGCCGTACGTATTTTCAAAAGTGAGTACGAAGACGGAACCTGGGAAAAACCTCAATCCGTCTACGATGCACTAAATAATTCCGGACAATCTGGTTTCGGTCCTAAGGTGGCCATGGATGATCAAGGAAATATTCTTGTGGGATGGTTAGAAGTCATGGACTCGGGTTCCATTCATCTCATTCTTCGAGAAAAGCGTATGGGAGCTTGGTTTCCTCCGGAAGATGTCACGCAGAACCTATCCGAAGAAGATACGGTGGAGGCCTTTGAACTCGCCATGTCCAATGCGGGGAACGCCATCATCGTGTGGCGCCAAATGGATGCGGAGGGGATGAGTCGGTTGTTCGCAAGTCAGTTCAAATAAAAACCAAATTTCAGGATTTTTCATTCTTTAATCGAACGCTCAGTGTACGCATTCGATTGATCGCTGCCGCCAATTCAAAGGAACGAGCAAACACACGATCTCCATCCATACTGGAAGTGGTGTGGGAAAGACTTTTCTCAATGGATTCTTGCTCGAGTTCTTTGCAGATGGATAACAAAGAACGCTCTCCATCGGCCAGACCACGAGAACATCTGATCAACCAATCCGCCAAAGTTCGGGTTTGTCCATCATCCATCAATTGCCCGACCAACGAGACATCAATCTCATGCCGACCAAAAAGAATGATTCGAGTTCCTGTTGTTTTCACTTTTTCCGACCGATGTCCACGAGAAGGGTCGAAGCTTTTTGGAAGAGGGGCTCGATGAGCCGGTTTCGTTAAATGGGGTCGAAGCTCTTCGACACGATCGGCCGGATATTTTGATGCGATCTCTTTGGCCTCCTTCGTCGCCATGCGTGGGCGAAAACCTTCCATCAGAAGGACATTGTCGGCCACATCGAAATAATCCCCCGCACCCCCGATGACCAACACGCTTGAAATCCCAAACTCCCGATGGAGATCCTTCACCCGGTCAATGAAGGGGGTAATGGGCTCAGAAGAAGTTGAAACCAACTCTTGCATGCGTCGGTCTCGAACCATAAAGTTTGTCGCAGAGGTATCCTCATCAATCAAAAAAACTCGCGCCCCCATCTCAATATTTTCGACCAGATTCGCAGCTTGACTGGTGGAACCACTGGCATTTTCTGTCGAAAACGACGTCGTGTCTGCCCCTGTAGGGAGATCATTGATGAACGGAGAAATATCCACTTGAGCGACACTGCGACCATCCTCAGCACGCACCGAAAGCGCGTCATTCCGCGTGACACATAGCTCTCGGCCATCCCCTGGAATGTGGTTATAAATCCCTCGCTCCAGCGCATGTAGTAGCGTCGATTTTCCGTGATACCCTCCGCCACAAATCAACGTCACCCCCTCTGGAATAAACGAACCTGCGACCTTTCCTTGATTGGGCAGCTCAACTTCAGTCCGAAGTTCTTTTGGCGAATCCCAAAGTACGGCTTTTCCAGAAAAAGGACGATCATCAATACCCGAGGCACGAGGAAGCAAGCTTTCATTGGCCACAAAAGAGACCCATTTTTTCTCAGCCAGAAGATGTCTCAAATGGTCCTGATCTTCAAAGGCATCAGCATGCTCCACCCACTTCGTTCGATCTCCTTCATAGGCAGCCTTTTCAACAATGGCTGGCAACTCCTCCATGAACATCTCGGTCGCTTCATGGCCTAAGATTCGTCGACCTGCGGCCGGCAACCCTACCGTAAAACGAACGGTGACGGTTTCCGGATCAATCTCTACAGCCGTGCGGGGAAGCATCTCTTGCCCCGGCGTCAAAATTCTCCATTGGCCTGATTTTCCTGTACCACGTGATTTTCCCGTCCGCGAGACCACACGAAAAAAGGAGCGCAAAATGGCATCTTCCAATCCTATGCGTCGACTAAAGGAAGCAAGATCTTTTGCACGCAACTTAAGATCACTGTTGGTGATTCGGACGGCGATTCGACTGGGCATTGCAAAGGGATCTCCTTGAACATGCATGATTTGCAAGTCGAACCGGCCAAAGTCGAAATGCCCTTTAATGCTTTTATATTGTGGATATCCCCGTCCGTTTAATTGACGAAGTTTTTTTTGGAGATCTTGATCATTCATCATTCCGAAATAACTTCTTTATGCAACACCCAGGACGGTACGAATGTATTCGTCCAAGTCCCGCTCCTCTTCTTCGGAGTTATTCACAAATTGGAGGCCTACTCGCCATCTTGGGCTTCCCTCCTTATCCTTATACGGAAATTGAGACACAACCTTTCCTGTTAAATAAAGAGGCGGGGTCGTGGCTGTAACCGAAGAAGGCCAAGGGATCTCAACATCCACCTCTTCTCCAATCTTGAGTTCTTTCGGGGAACTCATCCCCATCCCTCCCAAGGCAATGGTTTCCAGAAGAGCTGGGTGAGATTCTGGCGTCCGTAAAACCACTTCGATGTGAAATGCGATGCGAGGAAAGCGTCGGGTTTCGCTCCCCCTCATACGAAGGGCACGCTCAATAAAATTATCCAGCGTGGAAACCATGGTCGGCTCGACCATACTAAAACGAATGGCATACAGGTTTCCCTGGGGCAATTCTTGAACTCGAATCAATTCGCCTTCAACGGCCACATCGGACTTTTCCGTGAAAGGGATAAGAACATCCAATGTATCTCCCAATTTTCCGACAGGTTCCTCCAAAAAGAAACTCGCATTTCCCTTGGAAAGATCCCTTAATTTTCCATAGGAAACGCCATCCGGGCCTGAAACACGAACCTCCAGTGTAATTTGGATCCGTGGAAACGACCGTCTTTCATCAAAATCAAAAGGCATGAGGGTGTTTCTAGTTGTCCCTAAAAACACCCCATAGATCAAGAACGTTTTCTTAACTTAAACCGAGGTTCGTTATTTCAACTGGCCTCGTAATCTCCTCCAAGCGGAAGGAGGAATGGCCGTTCGAGACTTCCAAAGACCCAATAATTGTTGACGGGCACCGATTTCAAGCTCTGCATACTCGAATTCATCGTTGTATTCATGGTTCCACCAGGCCAAACCTTCCGAAAGAAGCATTTTGTTGAGATTTCTTCCATCTTCTAAAAACACGATTCCAATGGAACGACCATAGTTCCCTATATCAGTCACTTCCACCTGCACATGTTTTCCCAAAACGAAAGAACTCGTGAATTCACCCGCTTCGGGGCCAAACGCTTGATCGCTCTCAGGACAATCAATGGCGTAAAATCTCACCTTAACTTTATTTCCATCCGTATCGATCATCGTAAAGGTATCTCCATCGGCCACCTTCACAACTTTTCCTTCAAGAGCAACGGCAGAAAACGAACCAAATAGAACAAATCCAAAAACCAATAAAACCAAACGTAACTTCATAATTCCCTCCCTTATCTCTTTTCATATCAAGCGTGTTGGCGTTGACAATTGAGCACATTTGTCTCATTAGCCAGGGACGTACAGGTGCGACGCTTAGCGACCAGGTACATAGATCCAGAAACCTGCCTTTCTCGCCAAAAAAGTGTCCCTCGATCTTGGAGGGGTGTTGGAGAGGAAAATACGACCAGAAAAGTTTCCGAAACTCCCCGTTTCACAGAACTTCAACAACAACTTTTGTTCTGCACGTCAGCACTGTTAACTAGCTGAAAAATCTAGTAAAATAGAGACTATAAGGTTCTAGCTTCATCAAATGTCGGGAAACAAAAAATACCCTTTGTATGGCGTTGTGTTTTTTCTCTTTCTCTCTCTCCTTGCCCTAGGAGGTTGTTCTTCTTCCTCCGAAAGCACATCATCCACACCCATTGTATTGGGCTCCTTCTATGCTCATGTAGATGTCGAAAATCGATCCGTCGAGTTTTATCCCTTGGATGAAACGGATGACTTCTCTGGAGCTAGCATTCGTGCAGCTTTGGATGAAAACAATCGAATCGATTGGCCAAGGTATTCCATTTACACGGAGGAATGTGCTGAAGCCAATTTCAATGAGACCACACAAACCTTATCCAACAACTTCCGCCTATGGAATTTTTCGGATGAAGTCGGCTATGGACCTGAACTTGCCTTCGCCGCACCTCTGGAAGTCAGACTCACCTCCATCAACGAGGAAGACGCTTTTGATCTTGAACGAATCTCTACGAATGTTGGTTTGTGTACGAACAATGGAGAACTCATTTTAAACTCCACGTATGATGGGGACAACGACGGGCTCTTTGACTGCATCGGCCCCGAAGACACAGCCAATACCGAAGATGATCCAGGCTGGACATTTTCAGACAAAATTGGGACGGACCATCTTCTGACCGCCGGTGAAAAAAGTGAATGCGTGTTTGTTCAATGGCGGGTGGCTTCCCCCACAACCGAATTTGGATTCACCTTTTCTGTTTTGGGGAATCTTGCGTCAGCAGCCGTTTCCACACCCGTGGTCGACAACATCCCTGCGGGAAGCAATCCGGACTTAAACACACCCACCAATCAATCCAGTTCCGATATTTTTGTGGAAGGTTTGACGGGAGGGTTGAGCGACAGCGTAACCATTGAAGGGGGTCTCACTCCGGTAACCGTAAACCAAAATGGAAGCGGCTCCCAAACGGTTTCCGTAGATCTAATCCCCAACCAAATCAACACACTTTCGATCACCCAAAATGTGGGTGGACAAGATAGTCCGGCAGCCATCGTCACCATCACACAGGACAACGTGGCTCCAACTGTAACGGCTGTGATACCCACAGATGGTTCCACCAATGTGGACCCTTCCACGTATGTTCTTCTAACGTTTTCCGAACCTTTGAATTCGTCTTCCGTCGACACCTCCACCATCCGTTTGAGAAGAGGAGGAACCACAATCACCGGAACCGTGACCCTTGGCAGCAATGAATATCAGGTCACTTTCCTTCCCAACAGTGATCTTCGAGCCAATCAAGATCACACCATCACAGTGCTCGGAGGCGCTTCCGGAGTCACAGACCTTGCTGGGAATGTTCTTTCGACAGACTTTGTATCGACCTTCCGGACGGGAGGTAATGGGGTGGACGATGAACCTCCATACGTTGTGTCTTCCTCACCCAGCAATAATGCAACTCTCGTTCCGCCATCCATCAGCCCCAGCATGGCCGTAAACGAGCCCTTAGATTCTTCTTCGGTCACACTTTCCAATGCGTGTTTGATTTTTTTGAACCCCAGTGTGACCTTGGTCTCCATCAACGGCCCCACGCTTTCAGCAGACGGGAAAACCATCACATTTGATCCCACGAGCGACTTAAGCTTTAACACGGAATACTGGATGGTCCTTGAAAATGGGAGTGGAAGTGGCGTTTGTTCAGGCTCTCCCTCGGGAATTGAAGACTTGGCCGGAAACAACTTACTCAGCCAAACGGCTTATAGTTTTACAATTGCTGGCTCCATTGACACGACCCAACCCGAAGTAGTGGATGTCGTCCCTGCCAATGGAAGCGTTGGTGTCAGTGAAAACGTCATCCCAGAAGTTGTGTTTAGCGAAGCCGTCGATCCCGCAACCGTGAACACCAATAATTTTCAATTGCGTCGCGATTTCGACAATACGCCCCTCTCCGTAAGCGTTTCTCTCGCAGAAGATGGAATTACCGTTCTCATTGATCCCTTAGATGTTCTTGAGAACGATGATTCAGCCTATGACAATAATGGAGATGGTGTGGAGTATTTGGTGTCTGTCAGCGCCAACGTCACCGACTTAGCCGGGAACCACTTACTCACTCCAGCCACATTTGAATTTACTACCGCTCCCGCGCCGGACACCACAGCTCCTTTTGTGACCAGCACCATTCCGGCCGATGGAAATGGGGAAGTACCTCGAGATACAGATGTATGGGTTGAATTCTCTGAGCCCATGAACCCCGTCACCGTAGGAACCAACTCGATCATTGTTCGAGAAGGGGGATTCTTGAGTTGTTCCGGGTTTGGCTCTCCGATCGCTGGGGAAGTGGAGCTACTTAGCAACCAAACAACCGCCCATTTTACGTTGAGTGGGTCTCGGTTGAGCCAGTATCGGTGCATTCGAATCGAAGCCACAACCGACAATGAAGACATCGCAGGGAACTCCTTGAATCAAACCACCTATGCGTATTTTATCACTCTGGGAGATGATCGAGACCCACCTAGTGTGGTGTCCATATATCCTCCAGATGATCCTGGATGTTCGAATCCCATGCCAACCAATATCAATATTGCCGCAACCTTTGATGAGTTGATCGATGGAAGCACAGTTACCGGAAGCACGTTTTACTTAAGTCCCTCAACCAGCTCAGTGGTTTCCATGGGAAGTGACCTCCAATCTGCCACATTGAACCCTGTCAACCAGCTTTCAACATCAACTACGTATACGGTCGTTCTCACGAATGGCATTCGTGACGCCAGCTCTCGCTCCAATCGCCTGGAGCCCGCTCCTGTAACCAGCACATTTTGCACAGGGAACACCACCGACTATACGCGACCCACGGTCTTGACCGTAAGCCCGGTGGATGAATCCACCGGAGAAAAACTCGTCGTGAATGTGGACTTAAATTTTAGTGAAGCCATTGACCCCAACACCATCACCACCACCTCTTTGAAATTAAGAGATCCTTCTTCCGCCATTGTCCCGGCGAATGTAAGCGTTCTGGAAGATGGTGAAACGGCTCGGCTCAATCCCATTTCGGTCCTGAATTCTTTAACCGAATACACCGTCGTGGGAACCACAGCCATTCGGGATTTGGCCGGGAATGCTCTACAAAATCATTTCGAAAGCACTTTTTCCACCTTGGACGGAAGCTCCGACACGACTGCGCCGCGCGTTGTAACGTCCAGTCTTTCTCCGGGATACAACGCAAACAATGTGGACCGTGACATTTCAAGCATTCTCATTCCCATTAATGAAAACGTAGATCCAGACACGATCAACACGGTCAACGTCACGCTTTACGATTTGTGGCTTGGTATCCTGGAACAACAATATGAAATTGAAGTCTCGCTGGATCCGGATCTGAATACCATTCGCATTCACCCTTTGGAACGCCTGGGGCGTCGAACCACCATTTACATACGAATTTCCGGCAATATTACCGACGAAGTCGGTAACTACTTAAATTGCAATGATCATTGTGACGGTGGAGACTATTTAAGTCGATTTACAACGGGAAATAATTAACCCTTGATCTTAAGAACTTGAAACGGTCATTGTTCTGGCTGTCCCCGTCTCTGGCGTCAAAACCAATGTGTCCCCCTCATCCGCCTCAATGAACAAATAAAAGCTTCCATCACTTTGGGTCGAAATTACATGCGTTTTATTCTGCGTTTCATTCAAAACCGTGAGAGAAATATTCGGAAGGAAGCTCCCCGCCTCCCCCCTGACATTTCCAGACCTCAAAGAAAGGCTTTGCATCCCTGAAAGCTCCAGCGCGCTCAAGTATGTCGTAGGAGGAGAAGTGTGAACCGTGGAAATCTTCGAAGCCAACACTTCAGGGTCTTTTCGGGAGCTAAGAAGTCCGAAATGCATAAACGTCTTGGTTTCTCCCGCCGAAAAACTGACATCGGACCATTCATACTCAAGTTTCCCAATGCAACCATCGGGATCTGAAAGATCTACCGTGAGATCTGCTGAATCCACATCCATGGGCGAGGCATCGTTTTGCCATAACGTAACCACGGAAGGAATGATTCCACCATCATCCGAGGTGATGGAAAAATCATCAGAGACCGTAAGCGATTCATCTCCCAAAAGAACGGTATTGTTCTCTGAGCCCAAGCAAGACGTGATCAAGATGGTTGTTTCTTTTGATTCGGTGGAAAGATTTTTCACGACTTCGAGATATCGAAAATATTCTTCCGTTTCCGGAACCCAGATCTTTCGAGAAACCTGAAAATTTCCCGAAACCGTTTGGACTGGACCCAAGCGTAACTCGTCTTCATCTTCCCATTTGACATTTTCACCCGACACCTCTGGAAACACCGAGGAACCGCTTCCGGAAAACACCTCGTCTGGAAGAGATAGCTCAAACCCGCGCAAGCGATATCCAGGTTGAGCCAACTGATAATGTCCCTTGCATATGCTTCCATTGGCTTGCACGTCCAAAGTGAAATACAGTCCCGTAAGATCCACATGATCCTCTTGACAAGGATCCGAAATCTCAGGAGCGTCAAAGGTCGGACCGGCAGTTTCGACATCCGTTGCTCCATAATCTTCGATCGGCTCAGCTATTTGTTCCGCCAATTCGGAGTCCAAAATTTCATCCCCCACAAGAGAAAATACCGTGTTCACGAGAGAGGTTTGGTTCGTAAGGTCCTCTTCGGAATTTTCAGCTGCAACGCTCAAGGCCATTCCGATGTTTTTCAATTCTTCATCAGAGTAATCCTCCAGAGAAAGGCCTCCCTGAGTTTCGGTCAATTGAATCAAAGCGGACACCAGAGCATGCGTCCAAGGAGACACCAAGACATTGGAACGTGTCCCCGACACAAATCCGCGCATCGTGGACCCATCAGACGAAATGACCTCCAACAATTGACGTCCATCCACATGCGAGGGTCGATAGAGACTCATTTTTCCACTCCCATCGGTCATCCCAACTTGCCATTCTGCAGTTTCCTCCCCCTGATCATCCACGCTGATCAGACGAACCACTTGGTAAGGCATGACTTGGAGATTTGCATCTAGGGCAAGACCTTCCACGAGAGAGGAGTTGGAACAAGCGGACAAAAGGCAAAGTGAAATCACTCCCCAGAAGAATCTTTTCATCATAACCCCTGAACTATAGCTTAGAACGCTCAAAAAACGAAAGGAACCAGGCGCCACTTCACAAGCTTTGTGTATTCCACATACTCCAAATCTTTCTTCAAAAATTCTTCCTCTTTGAGGATTCGATAGATCACCATCAAAAAAAGAACCGCATAGAGCAAGGCGTTTCGAACGCTGAAAGCACAAATCAAAAACCCGACTCCCCCAATTATATACCCCACATACATGGGATGCCGGATGATGCGATACGGTCCGGTTTTGACCAAGCCCCGATGGGCGGGCAACAATCCAAATCGATTCCAAATCCAGATCTTTGATGCCAGCTCGATGCCCAGCCCCGTTAATTGAAACCACCTTCCGTACACAAAAGGCACAAGTGGCACACCACTTTCCAAGTCAATCAAGAGGAAATAACAGGAGGAAAGAACGGTCACCGCCATGATGAAGGGACGCCGAACCACCTCCTCCGTTGGCTTGGAAATCACCACCAACGAAATCGTAAGAGCTTCAGCCAATAATAAAAGGATCAACCGTGTGTCCGTGGGGAAAACCAGAAAATGCTGATAGGTTCGGTGCGTCAAAAACACCAACGCGAAAACACATGAAACCTTTGAAACAAGGCTTAAAACATACGCACGTGTTGAAATGGATTCAGACATGAAAAAGTTCGAGAAAATTCTAACACGAAAGCGTAGTTTTTCTTGATTTGCGTTGATATCTTCCCCTTGTGAAATTGCTACTCACCTTAATTTTCTCAACATGCTTCTTGGCCTGTTCTCCCGACACCCAATTCTCGTCAGACCCCCTTGTCAACGCTCGCCCCTATCTTTCTGCCGCGCCGGACAACTATGATGGCAGTGTTTCTCTTCCATTAATTATTACATTGCATGGATCGGGGGAAAGCGGGCTCACTCAAGGTGAGGTTTCTGGGTTGGAAGACTTGGTCAATGAAAAGCAATTCATTTTGGTGGCTCCCGATGGTTTGGAGATCGCCTCTGAGCTTACGGGTTGGTATTTTTCTTGTTGTGATGAAAACCTTCAAGGGGAAGATGACGTCACCTATTTGAGAGCCGTCATCGCGGATGTTTCCAGGCGTTACAACGTCGATGCGCAACGCATTTACATCACAGGGCATTCAAATGGAGGTTTCATGGCCTATCAAATGGCTTGTCAAGCTTCGGATCTTATCGCTGCCATTGCCGTTCATGCCGGCACCTTCAAAGAGGGGGAGGAACTTGAATGCAATCCAACTCACCCTGTTGCCATCTTACATGCGCATGGCACAGCGGACATCAATGTCATTCCTGAAGGGGGTTCTTTCAATTTTGGTCAAGGACCTGTCTCTTATATATCGGCAGAGGAAACGCTTTCGAGATGGCGAGAAATCAATGCGTGCTCAGACTCCAGCACCGAAGAAGAGTTTGATGCAGACAGTTCGGTTTCGGGTGAAGAAACGATTGTTCATGCGTTTGCAGATTGCACTTCCGGAAAAGATGTCCTCTACTGGGAAATGGTTGGCAGCACTCACGATCAAATGTACACCGAGGCTTTCGCAGAAAACACGGTCGATTTTCTATTTCGATTTCACCAACCCTAAAGAAAGGATATTGAATTGGTCCTACTAGAATTTTCCATGTCCCCTCTGGATAAGGGAGAAAGTGTCGGAGACTATGTAGCTCGCTCCATTGACATCATCGACAAAAGTGGTGTCACGTATGAAACCAACTCGATGGGAACCGTTTTGGAAGGTGAGTGGAAAGACGTGATTGCCGTCATGACCCAATGCTTTGAACGAATGCAGGAGGATTGCCATCGCATCACGGCCACGATGAAATTGGACTATCGAAAAGGAACATCCGGTCGTATCCGCGGAAAAATTCAAGCGATTGAAACCCGCTTGGGGCGCAAAATTCAGCGCGGTTGAAGTGGCGTAACGAAGGCAAGCATATTGTAAATATGCTTAAGGATTTCTTCGGACACTTCCCGGAGATACCACGTATCTTTCCACTGGAAAATGCTCGTCACAAAAGAGTATGGCAGGAGCCAAACCTTGGTGATACAAATCCGCAGCTTCCAGAACTCCACGAGAAAACGTCCCGCCTAAAAGAAAAATCACATTGGAAGATTTCGGTAAATCTTCCTTAATCACCCAAACTCCCAAAGCCTTGAGCCAAACATTTCGACCAAGAAACAAAAGAAGAAGAAAGACCCCCAGCATAAGAAAAAGGAATCTTCTTTGACGAAAACGCATTAAAAAATGGAACGCTTAAAACTTAAGCAGAAGACTTGCGGTGGGCAGCCATTTCATGAAGCAAAAGGTGATTTCCATTGGGATCCGCAATCACCGCCATTTTGCAAATGGATGTCCGTCATCATCTTTGTTCTCCCAGACATCTTGGATAACCTTCACGCCCTGTTCTTTCAATCGAACGACTTCTTTCTCAATATCATCCGACTCCAAAGCGAGATAAGGACCTTCTTTGGAAAATGTTTCCACAGCCAGCGTATTTCCGTCCGGGAGAGCAAACTCCACCCACACGTTCCCAAACTCTTTTTCAATCTTCAGGCCCAAAACATTTTGATAAAAAGATTTTGATTCATCCATATTGCTTGTCGGGTGGGCAAAAAACGGGGCCTTGGTAATCATTTTAACTCCTTCGTTAAAAACGGGGTGGTCTCCATAAAGACGGCAGTATATTCAAAATCTATTTTCACTTAAACGGCTTTCCCTCATTCGATGGCCCCCATTGTCAGGAGACCTCTTTTGCGGTACGTTGCGTCATTATGTTAAAAATGTGTTGGATCGCTATTGTGGGACTCCTCCTTTTCCCCTCCCAAACCTTTTCCAAAACCTGCCCCCAGGGGATGGATTTATTGTCCCTGACCATCGGAGGCTGCGTTGACTTCACCGACACTCTAAAAATTGAGAATGGCGATTTTGTCTGGAGATCCTTTGGACATTTTTTTACGGCATATCCGCCGGGAAAACATCCCACTTGCCAAGAGCAAAATCGAAAAACATTTATTCAGACCCGATCCAACCTTCGATTTCTGAACGATGCCCCTCTTGAAGCCGGGCGTTCCAAATGGACGCACCGGGGTTTTTGGGAACTTCGAATGCCCTTGAATCAACTTCAACCGGGAATTTCCATTCAAGGAGACTCTTTCCTATTGGACTGGAGACCCATTGAAGGGGGCTTGCGAAAAAGCAGCGCTTCTCGCACAACGGAAGATGGAATCGGTTGGGGACGATTCGAGGAAATTTTGAATCTTTCCAACTTAGATCCATCCGGTTTGCGCATCATAGACGAACAAAAGGGAGCGCACTGGTATCAGGTGGAATTGCAATATTGTTATGACTCGGCCAACGAGTAGCGTTCATCACTAGGCGTTGAAACTTCCAAAAGCCCTGGAACCTCTCCAGGTCCGATGGCGCGCGCGCGGACTGACGAAAGAAAACTCTCAACCGACAAAAGCCCCATACGCACGGCCTGAGAAAGCGTCTTGGCCACCAACACATCATTTTTCAGCACAAACGGAAAAAACGTGCGTTTTGTGAATCGCCCATGCTCTTGAACGCTTGGAAAGCCCAAGTGCTCAATGAACGTTTCGTTCACATAAGGCATATCACACGTCAAACAGAGCAAATACCGCGACGTGGTTCGCCGCAAAGCGGTTTGAATCCCTCCCAAACTTCCTCGCTCGGCTTCGTCCTCTGGCAGAATTTCCACATTCTTCCAAATGGGAACATCGCTGTACTTCACACCTGCAGGCGTCACAACGAACACTTTTTCGGCATGTGCGGAGGCCAAGGCAATCATCCGATCCAAATACGTTCGACCGGAGGCATCCTTACGAAAGGCTTTCTCAAAATGAAGTTGCTTTCCCTTGGTCCCCGTAAGAACGACTGATGTTACCTGACGTCTCTCATTCATCCGCATATGACCTCCTGCGTCCATGAGAGTAGGCATCTCTCCTCCTTTTGGCAACTTGCGAAAACCATTCTGAGTATGTATTTCGCTCTACATGTCAAAAACTCGTGTCCTTTTTGTATGTACTGGAAATTCTTGCCGAAGTCAGATTGCAGAAGGCCTTCTCCGGCACCTGGCCCCAGAAAACACCGAAGTCTTCAGTGCGGGAACCCACCCCATGTCACCAAACCCAAGAGCCATCGAAGCCATGAAAGAAATTGACGTGGACATCTCGAACCAAACCTCAAACCACGTAAACGAGTATGCCTCCGAAACCTTCGATTGGGTCATTACGGTATGTGATTCGGCCAACCAACGCTGCCCCGTATTCACGGGAGCCAAGAATCGCCTCCATTGGAGCATTCCCGACCCCTTTGATGTGGATGGCCCACCACAAATGATCGCTCAGGCCTTTCGTGCCGTTCGAGAGGACCTAAAAACCCGCATCCAAAGCCTCATGGAACAGTTTTAGGGCATTTCCGAGGCTTGCCGAATGAAAAAAAATGACGTATCACCCTGTTCCGCCAAAGCTACTCCGTAGCCAAGGCGCTTGGCTGGGTTTAAGGATTGAGCCTTACGACCCGCCCCTAAATCATTAAATCGTGGAGAGGTGACCGAGTGGCTGAAGGTGCTCGCCTGGAAAGCGGGTGATCGGTCAAAAGCTGATCCGCGGGTTCGAATCCCGCCCTCTCCGCCATACAAAAAATGCCCGCCTTGCGCGGGTTTTTTTGTATGGTTGAGCGGGTGCGGTGAGACCTGCGTGCCGTAGGCAGGGTTCGAACATGCCGATCTTTCCTAGGAAAGATCTTTACAAAATATCGGTGTCGAACCGGGAGCCCTTTGGGCGGTTCGACACACACCTCACATGTCTACGTGCGAGAGCACGTGAATCCCGCCCTCTCCGCCACAAAAATACCCATGACGTAAGTCGTGGGTTTTTTTGTGGCGGGGCAGTTGGAACTTAGTTCGACTTTATGGGAAACGAAAATTGATTCGGGGGACACACGACTGAATCCGATTCAATTTTTTCTGTACCAGTCGTGCGTTGTATGTGCGGGTATCCCTTCGAACGAAGCAGATGTAAAGGAGTTGGTAGGGATATTCCAGGGAGTTGTTGCAACAACTCCCTGGAAAGCCGGCTGGCGACCGATCGTGTGTAGATCTTGAGGATCGCGGGGACCCAGGTACCAGTCTGGCCATCTCTTTACACTTGATTAGTTGAGAGGGCTTTACGCCCGCATACAATGCAAAGATTGGAGTCACTATGCGAAACCAGCCAAGGAAGTACAAGCATTTTTTGGGGATTGATATGGGAAAGGATTTCTTCGAAGTCTTTGCTTTGGGTGATCCAAAGACCCATACATTTCAAAATAAACGCTCTGGATTTCAGACGTTCTTGAGAAAATACCGGCAGAAACTGCCCTCAGCCCTGATGACTGTAGAAGCTACAGGGGGCTATGAGAAAGCCTTGCTCAAAGAGCTTGCCACTAGAGACTTGAAAGTACATCGGGCCAATCCAAGGAAAGTGAAGTTCTTTATTCGCTCCTTTGGCATTGAAGGCAAATCAGACACCACCGATGCACGTGCCTTAGCTCAATATGCTCTAGAACGACATCCTCACCTCGACCTCTTCCAAAAGCCCGATCTGAATGTGGAAATCCTTTCCAAACTAGTGAAACGGCGCGCAGAACTGGTCGCCATTCAAACTCAGGAACGCAATCGCCTCAAAGGACCGGATCGGGAAATCCTCAAAGCAAGCGTCCAAAGAGTCTTGGCTTGTTTAAAAGAAACGATTGCCGAAATCGAAGCTCAAATCACAACTCATCTGCGCGAGAACGATCAGCTCCTACAAAAGTATCGGGAAATTCAAACCATTCCAGGCGTCGGACCCAAAGTCGCCGCAGCTCTCTTGGCTGACCTCCCGGAACTTGGAACGATCTCCGGCAAGCAGATCGCTTCTCTCGCTGGAGTGGCTCCTCATCCCAATCAAAGTGGAAAACGAGAAGGCTACCGAAAGACAAGAGGTGGACGCGTCCAGATCAAGCCCATCCTCTTTCTTGCTGCCCTCACAGCCTCTCGCAGCAAATCCCCGCTCGGCAACTTTTATCGAAATCTCCTCGCACAGGGCAAAAAACCCATTGTCGCTGCCGTCGCCCTCATGAGAAAAATCGTCGTTATCGCCAACGCCAAAATCAGGGACCTCTCACTTTCTCCTTGCTCTTCTACTTAGTTGGTCCCCCGATTTTTTTTTGGAATTTTTCGGCGCCCTGCCCCCGCCCAATTTATTCACCTCCTACTCCTGACAAACCCCTAAAAACGCTGGGTCTGGGCCCGTTTGCGCACACCCGTGCGCCCTTTTCATCAAGATTAAGAATTTTTGCCCTGTATCACCGACCCGCCCAGGTGTCCTCTTCATACCTGGCATCCATCAGATACGCCTCATCCCCTATTTCCTCGTCGGCTTCGAACGCCTCACCCTGAACACCTTCTAGCTGTTTCATCCAACCTGGAGGCCCTGTAGCCCGCTCCTCACTCGTTGCCTGTCCCAAATGGCAATTGTTGCGGTCTGTGTGAACAGATTGCGCTCAAGGACGATCCAGGTAATCGCTACACCAATCATACCCTTCTGGTTGGTCTTCAGTTTTGAAAAGAATTTCGAACCATCCGCTCTCGGGACGAAAATGAGCTTCGGCTTTGAGGATGTTTGTATTCGAAAGATCTGGATCGGCTTGGCGAAGGATTTCGACTTGGGAATTCGAAAAATCGAAAGCGTACTCAATTTCGTAAAGATCATCGGACAATCCCACAGCCAGATCTTGAAAGGACAAAGAATGAACAGATTCAGATGTTAGGGTTAGTTTTGCTTCGTGTTGGTCTGTGTTGTGTGCGTCCGGAAAATGGGTTTCCACGAGAAGAACGCGGATAGTTTCCGAATGAACCGAGGAAACACATTCTCCTCGCCAATAAAATTGTCCCGAATCTGGAAGCAGTTGGCCTTCTTCGTAAGGACAAATCGATCGTTCGCAGTTTTTCCAGTCATCATCGTCCCAATCACAACCTGAACCGATTAGAAGAAGCGTAACAAGTATTAAAGAATTTATTTTCGTCATATTAGAACTCCAGGCGGGCCGTAAGAAATGCCCCTTCTTTGGTTGGGGAGATGGAGAGATTCCATTTTCTTTTGTTTTCAGTGAGGCGCTCTTTCACGAGTCGATTGTGGTCGATGACTCCGGATACCCCTCCCGCGCAATCCCAAATGAGGGCTGGAATGTAGAGAAGAGCTCCTCCAACTAGAAACATTCCCCCTACAATATCGAGGTCGTCGCAATCGCTTCCAGGTCCTCCTGTGCAAGTGGCATTCATCATGGCCACGCCCGCCCAAAAAGCCAAACCGCCAGGAATTCCTATCAAGCCATTGATTGTGGCTTGAATGGGTTTTCCTCCGTAGAAAAGGCCGTCCATGGAAAGAGGGTCCAGTCCTAGAATCCAGGCCGTTTGTTCAGATTTGAGTTGGAGAGATTCTTGAGCTCTTAACGTGGCCGGAACCAAAATGAGAAACATAAGAAACATGAGTGCTATCGTGTTTTTTTTCATATTGATGTCACCTTTCAGAAAGAAAATTCGAGGCCTAATGCATCAAATGAAGGTAAAAATTTTGTTTGATTATTGGGCACGCTGGAGCTTCCTTGGTGGCTGCCGAAGAGCGTCGTGAGACCCCCTTGAAAAATGAGCGCAAAGTGTTTGGTTGGTTTCCAGCGAAACCCAGCTCCAGAAAGAAGTGTTGGACCTGACCAGGAAGGTCTGTTCTCCAAACCGATGGCTTTGAAATATCCACCTCCGGCGTAAAGAAATGGCTGAAAAGCTCCCATCGAGAGTTTTCCTCGAACAACGGCATTCGCATTCATTCCCATGATCGGAATGGGAATGGGGAGAGAAACTTCGAGTTCGAGAAAAGAGGTTGCTTCAAAACCAAAAGCGACAAGAGAGTGTACGCCTGTCGGGCTGTTGTTATCTCCTGGTTGAGGAAGAATGAAGCTTGTGAAGGGTAACTGCAGTCTAATATGAAACCGATCGCTGCTCGTTTCTTGAGCTTGAGCATTGCTTGCAGATACGACGAACAAAGATAGAAAAAAAACTAAGCTCGCGATGGCTTTGCGTTTCATATGTGTACTTCCTTTCAACATCACCCTTTAGCTAGAGCGAGAGACGTGCCAATCAAATGAGCCTGATATCATTGGGGAATTTCACTGTTTGGAAGTGTCAAAAAGATGAAAGCTGACACTCTTTGTGTCAGGATGGTCGAAAGCCGATGTGTGTTTATAAAGACTTAGCGATGAAAAGAAGGGTGGCGTGATCTTTGCTCTTACATCTTTTCTAAATATGTTTCGAAAAGGTAAATCGGGGTTTGTTTTGCTCACGATCTATGGAGTGATTGCGATCACGCTTTCTAGTTTGTCTCTTTATTTTGCTTTTCAAACCATTGGAAAACCGTTCGCAGGGTTTTTGCCATTTCAAAATCTTTATGTAGGAGCGTTCACACAATCGAGCTGGGAAGGCGGGAAACAAAATTTAAAATATCATGATCGAGTTCAGTCCATTGACGGAAAGATCGTTCGGGATGGGAATGAATTTCATCAACATTTGGAGGGAAAGTCTGAAATTGAACTTGGAATATTATCCGGTATTGAGGAAAAACTGAGCCAGTTTTCTGTTGAGACCCTTCTTCCAAATGATGTTTTTGTTATTTTTGCACCGTTGTTCGGTACAGGGTTGGCGTTCTTGGTAATCGGATTGTTGGCTCTTATGGTTCATCCGGCACCAGCGGGGGTTGTGTCCTTTGCGACGTTTTGTCTGTGTTTAGGGGCATATTTTTTGAGTGCCTACGATTTTCACACGACCTACCATTTGGTTCCGGTCCTCTTGTTTTCTTTTGCTCTTGTTCCTGCGGTAACCATCGATTTGATCGTTAGTTTTCCGAAAAAGATGGGGCATTTTCCAAAGCTTAGAGGTGTTGCCTACGGTTTTTCGGGGTTGATGGCCATTCCCTACATTTGGCTATTCTCCAAAGATTCATCTCGGTGGGTTTGGTTTGAGTATGCGTTTTTCCTCTATCTTTCTATGGCCTACCTTTTTTGGCTTGTGGTGATGGCTCACCGAAGTCTTCGCGATCAAGATGATACGGTCAGGCGTCAATGTAGAATTTTACTCATACCTATGATTTTGGCCTTCGGCTTTTCCTTCATCGTCACTTGGATGGTCTTTGTTTTTGACTGGGCCATTCCCTTAAATTGGGTGGCTCCGTTTTCCCTCGTGTTCCCATTAGCCATTGGCTACGCCATGCTTCGGCAGAATTTGTTCTTAGTGGATCATTTAGAACAACAAATTCATGAGCGAACAAATGTGTTGAAAAAAACCCAGGCAGAATTGTTTGAAGCTTCCAAGTTGGCTTCTGTAGGCACATTGGCTGCGGGAATGGCTCACGAAATTGGCAACGCGATGCATCTCATCTCGTCCAATCTCCCCATTTTAAGAAAATATACCAACTCCTTGATCAACAGCGGACGGGAGTCTGCACAAGAGCTTGAGTTTGTAAAAGAGGATATGCCTGAATTGTTGTCAAACATGGAGAGAGGAGCTCAGCGGGCCCAAGATATTACAATGGATCTTAAAAATTTTTCAAAACCGGAGAAGGCGAGTTTTCAGCGTGTGTCACTTCAACATGTGTTGGAGGGGACGCTACGTCTTTTGAAAATTGAATTCGGTTCAAACATAAGTGTTGTAACGAAGTTTTCTTCTATACCTGAAGTTATGGGGTCGGAGAGGCAACTTCATCAAATATTTTTAAATCTTCTCTTGAACGCCAAACAGGCGATTGAAGGAAAGGGAGAAATCCGGGTATCGATATATGGCTCCGACGCGGAGGTTGTTGTTGAGATTCAAGACGATGGCAGAGGGATCTCGCCAGAACATCAAGCTCGAATCCTGGAGCCTTTTTTCACGACGAAAGAACGGGGTACAGGTCTAGGTTTGAGCGTTACGAAGGGCCTTGTGGAAGCTTATGGTGGAAAGTTGGCCATCGAAAGCGAAATTGGAAAAGGGACAAACGTGAAAGTATTTTTTCCGACTGATATAAAGAACGTAGCATGAGTTTGCCCACGCTTCTTTATGTAGATGATGATCGAGAAAATCTTCCCACGTTAAGACGAACCCTGCGTGGAAAGTTTAATCTGGAAACCTTTGAACATCCGGATGAGGCATTGGAGTCTGTTCAGACCTCTTTTTTCCCCGTCTTGATTGCAGATCAACGCATGCCAAAGATGACCGGAGTGGAATTTTTGAAGAAAGCCAAAAAGGTTTCGCCAAATTCCGTTGGAATTGTTCTTACAGCCTACTCGGATATCGACGCTCTCATTGAGGGAATTAATGCGGGTGTGATTTATCGTTATGTGACCAAACCATGGAATGAGAATATTTTGTTTCAGGCCATCGAGCAGTCCTTGGAATATGTTCGTTTGGTTGAAGAAAATCGGAAGCTCATGCATGCGCTCAAGTGCGAGAATGAAGTCTTGCATTCACAAATTAACGAGCAATTTGACGTCGATGCACTTGAAGAAGGGCAAGCCGGATTAAAAGGCGTTGTTGATCTTATTGCCAAAGTGGCGAAGACGAATTCGACCGTGTTGATTCGTGGAGAAAGCGGCGTTGGAAAAGAACTCGTGGCAAGGGCTATCCATCGATCGAGTCCTCGAAAAAACAAACCCTTTGTTCGTGTGAATTGTGGAGCTTTGTCTGAAACGTTGCTGGAAAGTGAATTGTTCGGGCATGAGAAAGGGGCCTTTACGGGAGCTTCTCAGAAACGGATTGGGCGTTTTGAAATGGCCGATGGTGGAACGGTCTTTTTGGATGAAATTGGAGACATTTCTCCCAAGATGCAAGTCAGTCTGTTGCGCGTCCTCCAAGAACGTGAGTTTGAGAGGGTGGGTGGCAGTCAGACGATTTCTTGCGATGTTCGTGTTTTAGCAGCAACCCATCAAAATCTGGAAGAGCTTTCGCGTGAAAAAAAATTTCGAGAGGATTTGTACTATCGTCTGAATGTTTTTCCTCTTCAGATTCCCCCCTTGCGGGATCGACTTGAAGATCTTCCGTCCTTGGTGACTCGGCTCATGCGAAAAGCGAGTCGAAATACAGGAATCACTCCCCTTCCTCTTTCAAACGAAGCCACGGAAAAGTTGGGGCGCTATGACTGGCCCGGAAATGTTCGAGAATTGGAAAATGTTTTGGAAAGGGCGCTGATTTTAGCGACCGATCGAGAGATTGCTTCGGAAGATTTGGTGATGGGGCCAGGTTTTGATGAACAAGATCTGGGTCGCCCTCGTGAGGAAATTACCAAAGAGCTTTTGGAGAAAACTCTGAGGGAAGCAAGTGGCAATAAAATGGAAGCGGCCAAGCGTTTGGGGTTGAAACGCCCAACGCTGTACTATCATTTAAAAAGATTTGATCTGAGTTAACCGTTTTTTTGAAACGTTTCAAAAAGCCGAAAGGTCAATCAACGCGCGACCATTGATTGACCTTTCCCTATTGGTGTTCAACCGTCTTCGGCTTAATAGTTCGGGTTCGGCTCTTCAGACACGTCATCTCCATCACAATCGTCGGCGGACCATTCCAATGGAAAACCTTTGATTGTGTGTTCGTCCTGAAAATCGGGGGACGCACGACTGGTACAGAAAAAATTGAATCGGATTCAGTCGTGTGTCCCCCGAATCCCCACAAAATCGTCGCTTCATTTTTTCTCGTTGGGCTTTCTTATCCACGAAACCCGTGACACCTTGTTTGAACTCTTAACTATGGGTAGCGCCCCGCCCTCTCGACGAGTGCAAAATTAGAAATCGGATTCTGCCGTGTGTCCAGCAATCTCAGATCTCACGTAACGTATTCTTGGAATCCCAAAAAAATTAACCATCTGAAATCATTAAGCTAATAAAGGGAGGTTTTACAGTTCGCCGGAACTCGAGGAAGAAGCTTGACAAAATTGACGCGCCACATTACATCAACAAAAATCGAGGCAGACTGAATTCAGTCGTGTGGCCCCAGATTTGCTGTTTCAAAACCAGGAGAAAAGTATGAAAAAGTCAATTGTCGTATGCCTGACGCTTCTTTCTTTCCTTTGGAGTTTTTCCACATTCGCTGATCCCTGTAGCTGCCACATAGAAAATAAGCAATTCGTTGAAGATGGCCCTACGCTAATCGACCACTTCGAGCAATCACGCGGAGACAAATGCCCCCGAACAGCGGTTCACGAATCGGAAAGCGGCGAAACGCATTACCAACTGTTTTTCCAAGACGCATCGCGCTCGGAGAAGTGCCTTTATCACTTGTTCAGATACGGCCCGGACAATAGCGCCGAAACCATTGTTCGCTGTGATCGCGCGTGCGCGCTGGCCAACGTTGAAGAGCCAAACTGAGCCTGAAAATCAGGGGCCACGACCACTACAGCTTCAGAAAACAGATTCAGTCGTGCGTTCCCCGGTTTCCATTTTATGAAGTATGGACGTGGAAATAGGCCTCAAACGTCTGAAGGCGGGAATCTTCCACCGGACCACCTACCGTAAAATGATAGAGGCTCTGCCAAGTCTTGTCCTTCAAGCCTAGCAAATCATGCACCCCGTCATCAAAAAAACAACCAATCCCCGTACCCCGCACGCCCTGCGCTTCCGCCATCAAGTAAAGGACTTGCCCAATCATGCCGGTCTCCCAGAAAAGCTGACGATAAAGATGAGGAGACGCTTCGATAACATCGTGAAAGCGAGCCAGCATACCTAGAGAGAACGCGCTATCGCCGGCAATGCTTTGTTGGCAGCTAAACGTGGCCGCCTCATGGCGAAAATCTCCCTCTATTAAAGCATATAGGGGAAGGCCTTCCTCCTCAGGACGCCAGAGGAATTCTGAACGAGTCTTGGATTGCAGTTCTTCCAATTCGAAAGGCCGGCGGAGAAAGGCATAGAGGCCCGAAGGCAGCCCCTCCACCCGATGCACAAACAAGAGAAGATGCACGCGTGGCTCCCCTACATCCAAACTAAATGGAGGTCTGGCTGGACGCGGCAAAGTTGCTTCTAACATCTGAAAGAACGTGTCTCGAGTTATGGAGGTTTTCCCATCGAAGGCCACCGCGCTTCGACGCTGCCGCACCGTCTTGGCGACAGATCGGTCTGGCCAATCTCTGGGCGGCATGTCCGTTAACTCGACGGAACTGCCCCTTTCTTCTTTTCCGTCACACACCGAGGCTTCTGAAACCTTGCCAATCTCTGGCCACGCATGGTGGGAGGAACTTAAGACATTCGGAACGCCTTTGATGTCACCCATTCGCCATGCAAACAGTTGACGTAACACCTCTTGGCGGGACGAAATTGGCGCCGGCGAAACAAACACCAAACATTCGGCTTCTTCGCTCTCCTGTGCGGGCCAGGTGGTTACATTGACGTATAGGGAATTCCTTTCCCATCGGTAGACACGAACTTTCCCCTGGCTCGTATTCTTGAACCTTAGGCATCGAGCCTTTCCCCCATTTTTTGGAATTTTTCGGCGCCCTGCCCCCGCCCAACTTCTTCACCTCCTACTCCTGACAAACCCCTAAAAACGCTGGGTCTGGGCCCGTTTGCGCACACCCGTGCGCCCTTTTCATCAAGATTAAGAATTTTTGCCCTGTATCACCGACCCGCCCAGGTGTCCTCTTCATACCTGGCATCCATCAGATACGCCTCATCCCCTATTTCCTCGTCGGCTTCGAACGCCTCACCCTGAACACCTTCTATCTGCTTCATCCAACCTGGAGGCCCTGTAGCCCGCTCCTCCCTCGTTGCCTGTCCCAAATGGCGCAGATGGAAAGGTGTGTGTTTTAAGGCATTTGCGAAAGCTAGCGGGTGGTACGCGATTTGCTTTGATGGCCCGTGTCTCATTAAGGGAAGGGAAGAATTAGAATGCGAAACTTAAGCATATATATTGGCCATTTATGTTGATCTCTCTTGTTTTCGTGGCTACGGCCCACGCGGCGGGAACCCGTAGTTGCGAAGGCATACAAGAGGATGGAACCAGATTCTACGTCATTTGGGACAGCCAACGAGGGAGGAGCGGGCCACGGGGCCACCGGATTGGGTAAAGCAGGCTAGTGTAGGTCAAGGGGAATCGGAGTACGCCGATACAGAGGTAAGTGACGAGAGTTATCTAATCGATACAGAGTATCGGGGAAGCCGTCGAAATAAGCATATAGGCGCAATCGAAGGAGACTTCATTTGATGGATAAGGTGCGCGGGTGTGCGAAAAACGCGGGCTTTGTGACCATTCGTGGGGTTTTCAAAGGGATTCGAGGTATCAGGATGGGCGGGCGGCGGTGGCAGGGCGCCAAAATCGAAAAACCAACGGTCGGAAGATTCAAAAAACGACTCAAGAGGTTGTTCAAAAGGCAGGTTCAAACTTCTACGACTCAATACTTTTCCCTATACGTTGACATAGTCCATCAATTTACAAAAAACTTAAATTCTTGTTCCACGAACTGTGAAACGAGTACCAATAGAACAATATTTTAGTTCATCGCTTAGATCTTCCAATTCATCCTCTCCTACTCGAACGATGGAAATATCACGAAGGTTAACTTCGTCTCCCAATAGCTCAGCGTAGTGGTCTTTGATGAGGATGGAATTAGGATTGCTCGGGTTTGTTTCAGATCCTTCGATGAGAGTTCCTTCGAATTCGATTACTTCTCTTGGCCGAGCCGTAAGAATCGCATCGAAATAGGTTTCATTTAGTTCGAGAGTCACAAACAATTCAGTTCCGTCTTGTCTTCGATCATTCAGCGTTACGTTTGGCATGGGGCAACCTTTCTATAGGTGTGAGTGAGTCTCTCATATCATCGATATAGGCACAGTGCGCAATAAATTCACAGAGTTTAAGAGTGGCCCCATTTCTTTCCTAAAAGCTGAGAACGGTCGGATTCAAATCTGGTATGGACCTGCCCCCCCCGATCCGAAATTATTCCTTGGCGGTCTGCCTAGCTAAATCAGCTAGATGTTTCTTCGAGATGTTGCAGACATCACAGTTCATATCCAAGTTAAGCCCCGAGTTCATCTCCGAACGAAGCTCTGAGATAGTTGCCTCGAAATGTTTCTTTGCTGCCTGCGCATTTTTAAGAACTTCTTGAATCAGTCCGATACTGAAATGAAGAATCTTTCTAACCTGCTTTTCTTTGGTGTTTTCAAGTTTCGATTCGAGTTTTTCCAACATATCTTTGATCGACAAAGGATGGTTCGCATATAAACGAACCATTTCTTGAACCGCAAACGGCGCTACATAGCCCGATTCATACATCCCCATTTCATGATCTGCCGAAAGGGCCATCTTTATATGATAAAAGCCCTGATAGGCTGCCGACTCGTTTAGCAAGATCTTTTCATACTTTGTGAGAGCTTCCTTCGCACGATTCTGCTTTTGTAACCACCGAGCCAATGCAAGATCGAGCATGATACGGTTAACTTTTTCAACATTAGCCTTGTCAACCGCCTGCAGCATAAGATCAGTTTTTTCTTTGGAAACTTTATCAAGAGTTTGTTCAATTAGCTCTATCGCGACGTTATCGTATGCCCACGAAGAATCACTCTCTCGACAATAAACTGTGCGTGCCTTAGTCGAGAACGTTGAAAGATATGTAAGAAGATCCGGAATAACGTTATCTATCCGTTTTAAATGAAACGATGCATCGGCCTTGAAGATTGCAGCTAACGCTTTCGAATGAGATACAAACCCAGCATAACATCCATAAAGAGACCAGACTTCTGTCGTCATATCGGGTTTCTCGATAACATGCTCCGCCATCTGCAGAAGAGTTTCTTGGTCGTCGAAATAATCTGCAAAAACCATCACGGCGACAGCCTGCGCAGCCGTCTCATCTGTCCATGGTTCTTGCTGTTTGAGCGTTTGATCTTTTAACGTCCTTAGATTTTGTTCGACGATCGATTTCTCTTGCATTGAAAATGGCATATAACGACGGAGAATCTCAGCCGCCCATAGCCGATTTAAATTTTTCTCATCCACTAATCGCTTGGCAAGGGGAAGTACGGGCTCCCTTCCCAACTTCACGGTTTTTCGATTCGAGATTGCTCGAAGAGCATATTCTCTAACATGGCCACGCGCATCTTCGAAAAGAGGTAAAATTAACGGCAATAGCTTAGGGTTACTTGGGAGCATCCTTTGTAGCTCAGTCCCAGCTTCAGATGATGCTACCTGATCGTTACTCTGAAGATTCTCGATTAACTGACGTCCTCGAATAAGATTTGAATCCGATACATTGGTTTGAGCTGTCCGCCAACGGCTTGAACTAGCCATGATATGGAAAGAACGACTGAAACAATCAAAATTGACGTCTTCATCCACCGAACTATATGTCAGATACTCAATGTCAGATACTCATAACTGTGCCACTCCGAGCGACTAAAATCCGGGGACGCCCGACTGTATCTAATTTCTTAAACTGGATAGCGTCGACTGTCCCTCATTGCTAAAGGCAGGTTCGAACCTGCCTACGGAACAGAGGTTCTCAACGTATAGGGAATTCCTTTCCCATCGGTAGACACGAACTTTCCCCTGGCTCGTATTCTTGAACCTTAGGCATCGAGCCTTTCCCCCATTTGTTGGAATTTTTCGGCGCCCTGCCCCCGCCTAATTTCTTCACCTCCTACTCCTGACAAACCCCTAAAAACGCTGGGGCTGGGCCCGTTTGCGCACACCCGTGCGCCCTTTTCATCAAGATTAAGAATTTTTGCCCTGTATCACCGACCCGCCCAGGTGTCCTCTTCATACCTGGCATCCATCAGATACGCCTCATCCCCTATTTCCTCGTCGGCTTCGAACGCCTCACCCTGAACACCTTCTAGCTGTTTCATCCAACCTGGAGGCCCTGTAGCCCGCTCCTCCCTCGTTGCCTGTCCCAAATGGAAAGACGCGTCGCGCAAAAACCCACAGATCCAATAACCTAAACGCTCTATATGTGAGCCTTTTAACGCATCGCGCATCAAAAAGGTGCCTGGCACCTATCTTCATTTAAGACCGTGGTAAGCTGGAAATCCAACATGGGTGGCTTCTAAACTTGTCCTCGAATTGACACCTAATGATTCTTTCATGGTCGGCGTTTCTCACCCAAAAACCGGTGTCACCAATGTCTTCAGTCTCAGCCAGCTGTCTAAACAATTTCAAATGACCTCGATAGCCCCAACTCGTGGTCCACGTTCCGATATCTGTTGACTCATGAATGTTGTGAAATCTCTCGAATTGCTTCACGCCACGTTCAAGAGCTTCCGCTAAATCAGAGTCAATTTTCTTCAGAGGTTTAAAAGAAAACGTACACAAGGCTTGTTTAAATTGTCTTCGATACTCTTCGCGTGCGGCTTCAACAGCTGCTTTTTGTTTCTCTTCTATATGCGAAGGCCTCAGCTTGCCCCAAATTTTGTCCCAACGACCAAGGTCCGCATCCACTGACGTTTCATCAAAGTTATCCCAATTCACGACCTCTTCACATTTCCATCGTGAGCGGTTGGCGTTTCTAAATGTGTAGCCCTGATCTCCAATGGCTATGAACTTCAGTTCATCCGGCCGTTCATCGCTCCAACGAACGGTTATGGAAGCAAAACCATCCCATTCACCACTATCGTAAATAAAGATCGCGTCAGCAGGGGCCGAAAAAGCAATTAGGGTGAAAAGAAACGAAAAAAGAGCGGTATTAAGCTTCATAAGTTACCTCCAAAAGACTTTTTATTAACGACGACGCAGGACGTCAAGTTTTCCAAAAATTCCCATTACCTCCCAAACACGCCAACTAGGTTGTGTGTCACCGGAACTGCGTGTCCCATCAATCTCCCCAAAAACGCACTCTAACCCTCTGTTTTTATTAGCATTCACTGTGGCATTTAACTTGCTTATGAAGACGGCCATGAAGGGTTTTTCGGCAGCCTTTTTGGTTTTGCTTTTTCCCTGCCTTACGCAGGGGAATCCGGCTCAATATGCCAATTTTTCTACAGCCCAGCGCGACGCATTCGTCACAAAAGATTTTTCGTACGTAATTGCGGATCTAGAACGCCTCGCCAACAAACGCGTTGAAGATCTACAACAAAAGTCAGATTTAATGTCGATTCAGCTCGAATCTTGCCAGAGCGAATTCGCAGATTTGATTTCCGGCCAAACAGGTTTTCAAGTTTCCGGAGAAATCGTGGACTGCGCATTTCTGAAAAAAACTAAGGAACGGATCGAGTTTTATAGCAATCGCTATCCCAAAGTTATCCTTGAGGCTTTTTCGAGTCCCGGAGGACAGTTTCACTTTGAATTCCAGCTTAAACGTTATTACCGCTTTGCCGAGGCTCACCCGACGGGTTTAGATTTGGAACTCAATGGTCGATCGAACATTGAATTCATTGCAAGCGGTTGGGGAATTGGTTTGAGTGTTTCTTACATTTATGTGGATAGAACGTCCTCTGCTCGAAATGGAAAGTGGGCACATTACCTCCGCTATGACCTCCCTACACGAGCAAAGCCTGGTGAACTCACGGCAGAAGACCTAGGGCCTCAACTCGATGCATTGATTGCTTCTTTCTTTGCTGAAACCGAAGCCATCCTTTATCCAACAAGAAAAGAGACCTTGAAAGAAGAGGAACTCTCAAAGCCTTTACATGAATTCGAACACAAGAACGTCCGTGTCACTTTTCATTCAGCGAAACTTGAAACGGGCATCCCTCAATTTCCCTTCTTTCATATGAGGCATTATTTCAAACCCCTAATAAATGACGTCATGGAATATTTCGAAGATCCAGCCACTGTTCTTCCTGAAGAAGTCGGATCAATGCGAATTCACCTGATGCATAGTAGCTTCCGCACATTTGCTTCACTCATCAGCCCGGCCGTCGATAGACACAATCCGTCTTTATACGGCCCCTCTTTTCCCGGCGATAAGGCAACCATCGTTGGTTACTTTGAAGTTTATGATCACAAGGGCGAGAAACTGATCTACATGGTTCAAAACGGACCCGGAAATGTCAGGGAAAGAAATATGGGATACATCGACACGATTCCACTTCCATATAAGAAGGGCCTTTTCCAAATCATGATGAAACGAGTCATGGCTGAGATATCAACCACACTCCGAACCGATCGACCCAGCCGCGCCGACTATAAAAACTCCTCCTGGGACCTCGGACCGATTAAAGAAACGACACCCTAAAGCAAATCAAATTTCGATTCAGTCGTGTGTCCTCAGAATTAATGGATCGGGGCCTTATCGATATTATATATCCATGGTGATTTGTACGGCGAGTGATTCAGGCATTGTTGCGGGTGATCATCCCCAAAAATGTGGTTACTTATCGTCAAACGAAACTCGACCGCCAGAATTGGCTTGTGACGGTTTAAGTTTGAGTTCGCGAGAAAAATTGATCCGCGTTCTCGTGTCGTGGATCGGAAGAGATGGCATGTGTCATTCCAGAAATGCGGATTCACTGGCCTTTCGTTGGGCAGGGGAACCTTCTTAACAATCAAATAACTACAGGTGCTTACGAAGAGTGCTTGACGCAGTGACCCTAAGCCCATATATCGCTTAAAGAGTTCATAAATAGGGGGAAAATTATGAGAAGGATTTCATGGTTTGTTCTGGCTTTGTTTCTTTGCCAAATCACTACACAAGTTTTTGGCACACCTATTCCCAGAGGACGTATTGATGTTCCGCAGGAGTCTTTGTCGAAGCTTGTGCGCCTCATGTTTCTTGACCCACACTTGGCCGAAGAGGGGTATCTCATAGTTCTTCCCTACGGGGATGTCGAAAATGTTTTCTTTCGTGTTCAGCCTCTAACCGAAGAGAACTATGATCACATTTGGACGTGTCAAAATAGTTATGAAACTGAGCATGACGACACCGGTGTTCATCTTCAAAGGCAAATGAATAAAATGTTGCATGAAGAACCGTTTAACCCCATTCGTGTGGAAGCGTGGGGTTCAACGGAAGGTGGTCGGTCCTATGTGGTTAGTTCATGTGAATACACCGATGAATTTTTGCAAAGACCGCAAGGAACTTTATCTTACGCGGGATCTACTTACCTGCGTTTGAATGGCTACATCGACTAAGAAAAAACTTAGCCTGAACAATTTGTTTTCTTAAAATCTAGATGCCGAAATCCGATCGAAAACGGGAAAATCGGGGGACGCACGACTGGTACAGAAAAAATTGAATAAGTCGCAACTAGCTAAAATGACGAGAAATTCTGTAAAATGAGTTTGATCACATGGAGTAAAAGTCTTAGCGTAAACGTCAAAGAAATTGACAAAGAACATAAGCGTCTTGTCTTTCTACTAAACACTCTGCACGAAGCCATGTCAGAGCGAAGGGGACGAGCCATCGTTGGCACAGTCGTACGAGGACTCGTAAAGTACGCGGACACTCACTTCCAAACGGAAGAAAAGTACTTCGATCAGTTCGATTTCCCTCAGGCCCAAGAGCACAAAGAAGAACATGCCGCCTTCGTAAAAAATGTCTTACACTTCAAGGAGGAGTACGACGCGGGAAGGAAGGAAATCACCGTCGAAGTTCTCAACTTCCTAAGCAACTGGTTAAGAAACCATATTCAGGGAACGGACCAGAAATACTCAAAGTTTTTTAATGATCAAGGCCTCTTTTAAAAATTCTGTGCGAAGAGGCTTGGCCCGTTTAGATCGTTCTGCAGGTGGGTTCTCTTCGTTCAAGCCATTCAATATAAGGCCCAAAATCAAAATTATTTAAAGAATGACCTTTCAGGACTGAAAACCCATTCATGGGGGGCTTGATTTCCGCTGATTCGGTTTGCTAGTTTCAGTTTTTCATTCTTTTAAAGGAGAAATCCATATGCATCGATTATTCATGATGGCCGGGGCAATCCTTCTTACGATGAGCTCGGTCGCATCTGTCGAGGCTTCGCCCTCATTCACGTTTGATGCTCCCAAAGGATGGGTTCAGGAGAAACCTCGCTCCACCATGCGAAAGGCGCAATTTCGCTTGCCGGGAAAAAGTCAGCAAAAAGATGCCGAGCTTGCCATTTTTTCCTTTCCTGGAGGAGGGGGAAGTATAGAGGCCAATCTGCATCGATGGTACGGACAATTTGAAAATGAAAATGGGAAAAAGCGCACTTCCCCGGACAAAAAAGAGACGTTGAAAACGAAAGAAGGGTTGTCGGTGACATGGGTTCGTATCAACGGCACCTACTTGAAGAGTCGTTCCCCCATGATGAGGGGTCCGGTAGATAAAATTCCAAATCAGGGAATGTTGGGCGCGATTGTTGAGGCAACCCCCAATCCCTACTTCATCAAGGCCACCGGCCCACGAGGGACGATCGAAAAATGGCAAAAAGAATTCACAACATTCGTTACCTCGTTTCGAGTGAACCATAAAAGATAGCCCTTTGATTCGAACTCAAAGGTTGAGATGTGCATAGGGAGGATACGTTCGCAACCTTGAGTCTTCCAGGGGTCCGCCTACCGTAAAATGATAGAGACTTTGAAACGTTTGGTCTTTCAGACCAATCAGCTCATGGACAGCATCATCAAAAAAGCAGCCAATGCCCGTACCCCTCACTCCGAACGCTTCCGCCATTAAATAGAGGGTTTGTCCAATCATGCCCGTTTCCCAGAACAGCGAACGATAGCGTGAAGGAGAGGAGGAAATTTCCTCTTGAAATCGAGCCAACATACCCAGGGAAAAGGCGCTGTCACCCGCAATCGATTGTTGGCAACTCAAAAGCGTGGCTTCGCGACGCATATCCCCTTCTTTAAGCTGAAAAAGAGGAAGATGGTCATGCACGCTTTTCCAAGAAAATTCGGTCCGGAGAGATTTCTTTAAAGATATGAGATCGTTGGCATTTCGAACCCACAAATACATTCCCGAAGGGATGTTGTCGACTCGGTGAACGAAAAGAAGAAGGTGTACGGCGGGGTTGCCAAATTGAACACGAAGAGGAGTACGATTTTTTCCGGGGAGTGTGGATTTGAGAATGGTGAAAAACGTCTCGCGAGACATTCTCGTTTTCCCGTCAAACGCGACCGCACTTCGTCTTTTCCGAATCGTTTGAGCTAGAGATGCTTCTGGCCAAGTGTCTTTTTCCCCCGAATCGATAGAGAAAGAAGCACTCTTGGTCTGGCCACCTTGGTTCTTTGTGGCTTCAGAAACAAGCTGAATATTGGGCCAAGGATGATGATCGGGACTCAATGAGTTGGGAGAACCTTCCAATTCACCGCAACGAGTTGAATCCAAAGGCAACGCGAGAAGCTCTTCCTCCGTTGGAGAGGTGGGTGAAATGAAAAGAAGGAGATCGGCTTCTTCTTTTTCCGACTCGACCCACTCGACTCGATCAAATCCGAATAAACATTCGAGGGATGAACTTTTTTGTGTGGGAACATCGTGAATCTTCCACCCCAGCAAAGCTGCAGCATAGTCGATGGCTGCGATGGCGTGGCCCACATCATGTTGACAATAGCGAAAGGCTCGCTCGCCATACTTCCATGCCTCTCGCCAATAAATGCTGGTAAGAAGAACAAAAAAGCCTTTTGGCTGCCAATCCGGTGACGGGCTAACAATTTGAGAACGCTGCTCAAGCTGGTGATGAAAGACGTCGTAATGATAGACCCCCGCAGAAAACTCAGGAATATCAGGAAGCAAGAGGTGCACTTCTGTGGGGTGAAGATTCCCACTGGAGGGATTCATACGGAGGGCCCATCGACTTCCTCCAGTCTCTTTCCAAGCTGAAAGCCCCATGGAAAACTCTAGAAATTTACTTAGGGAGTCTCGGGTTAAAGCCGAAGCGGGGTTGTCGTCATTCAAGACCTTCCTGATCGACGCGTCTGGATCCTCCGCATTTAAATTCAAGGAGATCGTTTTACATCCTTGAAAAAAACGAAAGGGGTTTGGTTGGGTGGACCAGTCTAGGTAGCCCAAGGACGGAGACATGCGATGAAAGTGGTGTTTGGTGCACTCGTGAAATTGAAACACGACATCAAAGGGGGATCGCCTAGGCACAGATTGCATCCTATCTTTTCACAAACAACGCATTGTCCATCACATTTTCAGGGACGTTTTCAATCGGAGTCATGCCGAGAGGAAAAGCACGAGGCCAAAAGCCTTCAAAACCCAATTTTTCTAAAAAGCAAATCTCTTCCTGCACACTGGTTCCGGCCATTCGTGCCGTCTCTTCATTCAGTTCGATGATCACAGTCATGGGTCGTTTTTGTGAAAGCAGACGTTGAGCACCGAGGAGTGCTTGCATCTCATACCCTTCGATATCGATCTTCAAAAGATCAATTGCATGAAGCCCATTCGCGTCTGCATAGGCATCCAGAGATGTAACATTCATTTCACATGAGGTTTCATCTTTCTCGAATCGACGCACAGCCGAGGGGAGCCCACTTTGACTTAAAGTGGAGTGATATAGAAGAGTCGTCTCGAAAGATTGACCTAGTCCCAAGCGATTTATTCGAACAATGGATTGCAAATCTGGGTTCAATGCACGATTTCGCGCCAATCGGTCAAAATTTTCAGGATGAGGCTCGAATGCATGAACTTCGCCTTTCTGACCTACGCAGCTTGCCGCCGTAAGGGAGTAGATTCCTAAATTGGCCCCCGCATCCACAAAAACCATTCCCGGCCGAAGGCATTTTCGAAGCCAACGCATGCAGTTCTTCTCGTAGGTATCAAAGAGATATATCTCTCGAGGCTGTCGATCCCTGAGATCCAATTCAAATTGAAGGCCTTTTCGCGATCGGTAGAGCGTTGAGCCTTCCCAGTCACAACGAACCTGACTGGCAAAAAATTCGCAGGCGGCGTGATAAGGAAGATGTCTGGACAGCCATAAGAAGGCTTGATTGGAGATCCGCATATGACCTGATTGGCTATCATATCGGAAGCCGTTTTAACAGGAGGCCAAAGGGGGGACGCTCTACCTACTTTCCCTACATGCAGGTTAGACATGTGCCCCCGCCACAGAACTTTAAGCCTCTTTCATTCGATCTTCATATTTCTACTTTACTTTCTCTTCACTTTCTTTCATTTCTTCCTTCTTCTTTTCCATCTTTTTTTTCATTTTTTCATCTTGGCTCGCCGTTTTGATGTCTTTCGCTTTTTCTTTCAAATCCGCCGATTTTTCTTTTTTCACGTCACAGGCCTTTCCATCTTCTTTCACAACCGGACAGGTCTTAGACGCACACCCTGAAACTGCCGAGACAAAAATGGAGGCCAAGAGGATTACCATCGATTTCTTCATCACAAACTCCCTATTTTTGAATTAAAAGAAGCAAGGAGATTTGCAAAGGCTGTTCCAGGTCATAAAAAAACAACCTTTTCTTGTTTTTCAGGCATTTGCGAACTTCCCGCACCAACAAACGACCGAAAATAATTCATCATCCTATTCAACTTGGATACTTCTTGCAGGGTTAAGGATCATCCGATCCTTCTTCGGAATCGCAGACCTTTTCCCCCTTAACGCCATAAAAAAAGCCCCCTTAAAAAGGGGGCTTTTTACAGCCTAGGGCTGCGAATGAGCTAAAAACTGGTCCTCGTTAACACTCAGCTCCCGCGTAAATGCTTAAGTTTACGTCACATTGCCCACCACATACTGGAGTAGGCGTAATCTTGCTTTCGAGTTCTAAGATCTCGAGGTCCAAGTTAAGTTTCTTTTTAGCTTTTTTTGTTCTTTTCATGGTGTTTCCTTCATTTCGACAGCTTGCCAACCATACAAGACTCCACAAAGACTCAGGCTTAGGCTACAAGCTTTGCGCCCCCCAACTTTCGTAAAAGGGTAGCCGTTTCGACGAAGAGAGGTCGTTTAAACACCCTCCACCGCTACTTTTATTTCTATCAGAAACTTTTGTTTCTTTCAATGGATTTTCGAGAAATCAAATAAAAACAACCCCTTACACACCCAAGACCCGTTCTCAAAGGCTGTACTCGATTTTGAGGGCAACCTCTCGAGCAGAACCGGGAAGTGGGGAATGATAACCATCATACGGTTGCACGAACGCATGTCCGACATTGAACAAATCATAAAAACCCAAACCAATGTTTAACCCCTTGAGAAAGGCACTCCGATAGCGAATGAACAAGTTCACTACAGCCTCCGGGTCCAACTCCGATATCTCGGATGTTCCAGTTCCAGCAGAAACCGTTTGATAGGCCGGACGTTCGCTGATCACGATGATTGACGGATGAAGAGTCAGGTTCTCAAAAAGTTCCCAGCTACCTGAGAAAGTCCACTTATGAGAAGGAAAGCCAACATAGCGCGAACCCCCGGATGGGGGAGAGTAAGCGTGGGTCGAGGTATAGGCTGAATGATAATAAGAATAATTTAGACTCAAAGACCCCCATTTTTCGCGCATTCGAAATTCGAATTCCGTCCCCCTGGAACCCATTTTTCCCAAGTTGAGATAGCTATCCTCTCCCGTGGAAGAGTCAAAGGCATAAACAATCGGATCTTTGATTCGAATATCAAAATAATTGGCGACAAAGAATAGGTGGGCCGTCGGCGTCCAACCCACCTCAACTTCGAAAACATCCGTTTTCTCTCGGCGAATATTGGACCCAAAATTGATTTGCTCGATACTCGGAGAACGAAAAGCTCGGCTGTACAAAGCCTTCCCATGGAATTTCTTCCAAGCCTTTGTCAAGCCCACACGAGGTGCGAACATACTTCCAAACTCCTCGTGCCAATCAAATCGAATTCCAGTTGTCAGATCGAAGAGCGAGTTCTCCCAGTTGGACTCTCCAAACACCGAGAAACTTCCAAACCCAATATCATCATCTCCATTTTTAAACACCCAGTCCGCCGAATTTCCGTATTCGGCGAAGTCATGTCGATATTCTCCCCCAAGCAAAACATGGAAATTTTCCAGGGGCGTCCAATCCATTTTCAAGGCTCCCAGATGTTGATAAGCGGTCGGGTCATAGCGCGTAACATTTGCCGTAGGAATGTCTGGCAATTGCCAAGGTTGATGGGCTTTAAACTTATACTCTGGCGTGATGGAAAAGCGTGGGTTGACATTCCACGTGTTTGACAAGCTAGCATTATAGGAACGAAATCGATTGTCGACGGAAGCGGGAAGCAAAGCATCGTAACCATCTTTCGATTCCATGACATAATCGTCATACAAAAGCTTCGCGATCAAATCTTTCCATCGAAAACGAATGTTGATATTCGATGATTTCATTTCGGAGGATTCATACATGTCAAATGTACCCCCGTAGATATCTGTGTATGGCTGGTCACTTCTTCGGGCATACCCCAAGCCCCCCGAAAAACCGATGAACACATCCTCGCCGAGACGGGCACCGGTCGTGGCTTGAAGCGTCTGTCGTGCATATCCGTGACGAGACCAGCTTGACAAGAGAGAGGCATCGCCATTTTCCTTTTCGGCTTCCAAGCGCGTTGTGATGCGAATGACTGCAAGTTCCGCAAAACCTCCATAAATAGCGGACCCAGGCCCTCGGATGACGTCGATTTGTTCAATTTGATCGACAAAGTAGTGATTTCCAAATTCCGTATTGGAATACATGAGTTCATTCATCTCGTGGCCGTCCACAATGAGAAGGACTTTTCCTTCATGTCCCCAATTTCCCCGGAATCCAATTCCAACCGTTCCCAAAATATCTACGCCGAATTCAATTCCGGGAATAAGCCTTAAAACATCAATCAAATCTCTAGCGCCGGAGTTCGCAATTTCTTCTCTTGTGATCGTAGAAATAACCCCTGGAGATGTCCGACGACTCTTGGGAACGCGAGAGGCCACATCCACGGGCATATTGAGAAGATCCTCCAGAGAGTGGGCTAAAAGATCCTTTCCACCTTCTGGTTCTTGGGTTTGAGCAAAAGAAATGCCCCCCCCGAGCAGAACCAAGAAAAAACATATCCAAAATGGATATTTCATGGAACCTGCTCTCCTTTTTCTTCGTCGCAAAATGAATATGGATCCCGAATTACGTTTTTGGAAAGTCGCAGGAGTTTAGAGCTGATGTCAAAACTGTACTTCCGGGCCATGCCCAAACTAATATCCAAGGAAACATGTCCTTCTAAAATTTTCATGGATACGATTCCACCCTTTTCCAGCCACTCGTCGTTTTCCACGATCGTCAAGACACCCCTGCGAATCGCACGACATAAAACCGAAGCATCAACCTTCGTTAAATGAAGAATTTGGCACCGAGCAAGATCTTCGTTCTTAGAAAAAGGAAGAACATGAATGGCTTTGCCAGCAATGCTCTCTCCCTCCAAAAGAGCTTTCCACACCTTGAGATTTGTCTCACTTAAATCTGTACAAATCGAAACCCGAGTTGGATTTTCAGATTCCAAATTTTTTGTTGGCCACGTCACAAAGGGAATCATTCGATAGACAATCGATGCCTTGAGGGGCACGACCGAATTTCTTTCCATAGATTGCCCACGAGAAGATTCGGGAAAAAACCCGAAAGAAAAAAGAAAAAAACAGAAAAGCAAAATCTTTGGACTCAAAAAAACATCATTTCTTCTAGGTATCAAACGTTTTTCCAATCTTTTCCGTGAGACCCCCTATGTTTTCATATACGGATTATTTTTCTAACCTTTTTTATATTTCTTTATTCGTGTCCAAACAACTGCAATTCTGCAGTGCGTCTATTTCAAAAAAATTCTAAGGAGATCTTCATCAAGGTAAGATCTTCGTCCACAACAATGAAGTGCTTCACAAGATGCTTAGTCGCTTTCAAACGATCCAAGGTCCGTTGGGCCACTTGGGTTTTTTTTGCTCCTGTTCTGCTTTTTTCATCCAACCTTGATGGCACTTGGATTTTAGACGACCACTATCAAATCGAAGAAAATCCCTATGTACGCTCCGTGAAGCATATTCCTCGAATCTGGACCACACGAGTCTGGGAATCGACCTCCTTGGAGTCAACGGGTTCGGACATCTATCGTCCGGTCTTTCTCACTTCCTATATCTTGGATTCTTACCTTTTTGCTCTTGCTCCTTGGGCCTGCCATTTATTGAACAATTTGCTGCATGCCTTAAATGCGCTGCTTCTCTTCCTCATCATGAGCCATTTCGTTCCCTTAAGATGGGCTGGATGGGCCGCTATCATATTCGCCTTACATCCATTGGTGGTAGAGGGGGTGACTTGGATCAGTGGTCGCATGGACCTTTTGGTGACGTTTTTTGCCCTTCTCAATCTCCTCTTTCTTCGGAGAGCCCTTTGCCCTCCTTCCTCCAGTTCATGGAAGTATGTGCTGCTCTTCTTCATCACCATCCCCCTTGGACTGTTCTCAAAAGAGGTTTTTCTCCCTTTGCCCTTCCTCTTCATCGGGTCCTTATGGTTAACAACGAAGACCAAGCCCAAACGCTTATTCCCCTCTTTAATTTTTGGAACTTTTTTCCTCACGCTCATCGGCTTAATTTGGAGAAATCAAATTGTTCAAAAAGATATTTTTCAGCTCTTGTCTTTAACGAACCTACGAAATGCAAATGCGCTTCTGGGTCGTTTTTTCACCCTTTTTCTCAACCCAAGCGACTCTGACTTCTTCTTCCAATACCCAAATCGGCCATTTTCTTGGAGTTTTGATTTTTCGATTTTTCTAGGATTGCTCATCGTTGTAGGCGTTCTCGTTTATAAAAGCCGAAAGAATGTTTTTGCTCTATGGGGATGGGGCCTGCTATTGGGACCTTTTTTGCCCCTTTCTTTGATCGTGGACCTTCTGGGATTAATCAGTGAGCGTTATTTTTATCTCCCGTTCGCGGGGTTTTGCATCCTTTTGGCCCAGGGAAGTTTCTGGGCCCAGGAAAACATTCGACCCCGATTGAGCGCCTTTCCCGCCAGAGGATTCACATCGATTGGGCTGGTTTGGATTTTGGCTCTATCCACCATCACCGTGTTGCGAAATCGAGAATGGCGTAGTGAAGTTCAGCTATACGAAAGCTCGATGGAACGAGACCATGCCAATTACCTTCCTCACTTTTTCATGGCTTGGCATCATCGACGGACTGGGAGATCAGATCTGGAAGTTCAAAGCTACCAAGAAACCTTGAAACGAAAGCCCGGCAATCTTCACTCTCTGAACAACCTCGCCGTTCATTACATCGACCATTCACAGTTTACCAAAGCCTTGCCTCTGCTGGAGAGGGCATTGAAGAAGAATCCCCATCGCGCCAAAACCTTCTATAATTTTGGGTATTTCTATGAGAGACAAGGGCAGTATCACCACGCCAAATCTCAATACGAAGCCGCACTCCATCTCCGCCCCGGATATCTAGCCGCGCAAAAGGCCTTACGTCGCATTCGCATCATTCTTAAAAAGGCTGATGATCAAAAAAAGTCTGAGACTTCACAAGCGGTTGACTTAGAATAGAAACGTGCCCGATTTTCCAATGTTTGGGGTTTCCTCCTCCCGAAGCAAAGACTCGGGATCGGTCAAAACAAAGATCATTTTTACCCTTCTCGGTCTTGGCCTGGTTCTCTTCACATTTTTTTGGAAAGAAAGCATTCCCCCTGCCGATTTTCAATGGCACGAGCAAGAGACTCAAAAATACCAACTAAATATTTCTTCCAAAACACAATTCCATTCCAACGCTGAGATGGGAACCACACTTCGCATTCGGGGACTTCTTCAGCTCCATGTTTTCTCAAATGTCCACCCGATCCAACTCGGATTCAGGTTAAATGATGCAGAAGTATTTTCAAATGGCGTTGTTGACTCGGAAATGAAGGATCTTTACTCCACTCCGTTTTTAGCCACAATGAATTCCCACGGGAGATTTTTAAATTTTTTCTTTCCTGAGACGCTCGAGAAAGATCAAAAAAACCGCTTAAAGCATATGATCCTCCCCTTTGAAACCATTCTGCGATCCAAGAAAGCATGGGACACGCGGCAAAACGACGCTATCGGAGAATACGAAGCGAAGTATGAACAAATCACTCCCAAAACGTTCAATAGAACAAAAACACACTATTTGCTAAAGGGGCCGGAAAGCCCAAATGTCGAGATCCATACTTCCTCGGGACAGTTTAACCTAACGGCTTCCCTTTCTTGGCTCGAACAGTCAAAAATCTCGGAAACCCTTCTCATTTCACCTCTGAATGATCAGCCCATTCTATCCACGCAAAACCACTTTTCATTGGAACTTCTAGGAAAGGACCAAAGTAGCTTAATCTGGTCTCAAATGACTTTTCTTGAAGCCCAAAGTCAACTCAACCAGACATCTACCAAAAGAAATATTGATCCCCCAAGTCTCGAGAAGAGACCACGCGAAGGGGGTCTCATTGAAATCTTAGAGCGACTTTCAGAAAACGAAAGCCAAGCAAAGCTTTCCTCATTCCAAGAATACTTAAGCCTTCACCCCAAGGAAATATCGGAACTCCCCCAGATTTTTATGACCCAGGGCTTAAAGGAGGGCCTGTACGTTTCGATGATGAATGTCCTCGCACGTCTCGGAACCCCGGAATCGCAGCAAGTTCTTCTTCGCCTACTGGATGAGGAGAGGCAATCCACACAGAACCGGATCCAAGCAGCCAAGGCCTTTTCAAAGATTCAACAACCCCTCTCAGATGAAATTCAGAGAGAATTGATGGCACGAATCGAGCGCTTGGATACGGAAGAAGATACCCGAGAAATATACTCGATGGCCATCTTGGCCCTCGGAACCATCGGCAAAAACTTACGTGACAAGTACCCACAAGAGTCTCAAAGGATCGAATCTCTCTTGGTCAGTGAATTGGAAAATGCAAACACCACAAAACAGGCGTCATGTTTATTATCGGCACTCGGAAATTTGGAGGATTCAAGAAATGCCTCTCTATTCGAGTCTTATTTGCAGCATGAAAATCAAAACCTTCGTAAAGCCGCTGTGGAAGCCTATCAATATATGAAGCCGGAAATCATTCAAACGCCTTTGCTTAATCGCCTTCGCCTCGAAAAAAACACTGAAATCATTGATGTCATCGCAAGCTTGCTTCAACGCTGCTCGCTTTCCGTTTCGGATGCCCAAATCATCTTTCAGAAAATCCTTTCGGAATCCGATCCGACTTCCAGACAAAAACTCCTTCAATTATGGACTCAAAATACGCCTTCCGAAAGCCGTACGGAGGAGCAGATTCGAGAGTTGCTTGAAAACGAGGACTCTGAGCCAAATCGAGAGCTCTTGTCCAAAGCCTTACCCAACCTCTAGGGCAAACTTGTGCGGCGCGTCTATCTAACCTTCGCAAAGCCCCCCCTTTCTCATGTTTCTTCCGAAGATTCTTCGCTAAGATGGTGATGGCAAACCCACGCATCCTTCAGAAAAGGAACTTCTCATGGCAAAAAAACATGCTTTCTTCGGGTGGTTGGCTGGCGGTCTGATCCTTCTTTTTTCCTGTGGGGGTGACGACAATCCAAACGCCGAAACGGCCTCTCTAACTATCAACCTGCTTCCCTCGGCTGTGGAAGGGCTTCTAAACTCAACACGAACGCCCCTCGCGACTCGCCTTCAAATTTCGCCTCCTGCCGTGGGACAGACCACAACGAGTTCTTTGACCAGCCTTCAATATTTCATAAGAGAAATCCGTCTCTGCAAAGACATCACGACGTCTGGAACCGGCTACTCCGGGGTTTCAGACTGCATTTCTCTCTATCGAACCGCCGATGACGCAGCTTCAAGCGAAACGTTCTACAATGAATATACGGTTTCAGATGCGTTAAATGATGAGGACGAAGGTCATTTCATCGACTTGGTTTCAGAGGCGGGAAGAGAACAACTCGCATCCACGCCGACTTCACTCACCAGCGCAATGATCGGGGATTATCATTACGGCGTCATCGACTATATGCGCCCCATTCGAATGAAGGCTGAATTCAAAAACTCTGATGGAGAAGTGGTTGCTTATACGAAAACACCGACCACTTCTCAAATTCAGGAAGAAGAGACCAGCGAGGGCGGAATGGAATTTGAGACTGTCCGTCTGGACAACTCCACGACAGCTCCGGCAGAACTCATGACCTACATGTTAAACAATGGGGGAAAATGGTTTCCTTTTCTACAGCCCTTTTCCATCACCGAAGAAGACATCAATGCCAAAGAAAGCATTCAATTGGATTTCGTTTTCAATCCGAATGGATTTTCCACAGCGACGCATGCCGCTTCTTGCGAACCGTCTTCCAGCAATCCTTTTCCCGTTTTTGACGAAACCAATTGCGTAAGCTTCGATCTCCCCTATGCTCAATTTTCTCCGGTACCAAGAAGGTCCGGAGAATCTACATTGAAGGAAGTGTATCTCGTCGACTACATCACCGAGGGTGCTCAACAAAGTCAGCTTCGGGTAGAAATTTACTATAATGATGGGGACGAAACAAAGTCTGTGCAAGGCGTTGATTTGGCGGTCATCATGGACCCGAATGCCACTGAAGGTGTTGGTAATATCGTACAAGCCCTTGAAGTCACCGAAGCGGAAAACGTCCTCACGTTTTATGGATGGAACGAGAACTCTGGCGAAGTGGATGCGATCTCCCTTTCAGGACTGGAAAGGGAGACAGATGGAGACCTTTTGATCCATTGTATTTTTTCAGGAGGCCCCTGTAGCGACAATGATGGATCAACGTTTTCGCGAAGTTACACTTATGAGGGAAGCACTTCCCTCACGGATTGATCTTCGTTGAATACGCACTTTCTCAAACAAAAGAAAACGTACTGGATCGCCGGGGGGATCTTACTCGCCTTTGCTTTCCTGATTCGAGTCAAATTTGTTTTTTATGAACATCCTCCCAAAGCTTATTTGTTTTCAGACATGGAAGGGTGGGCCAATATGGCAAAAGATTTCCTTCGCGGGAAATATGACTCCTTTCATTTCTTTCGTCCGATTGGGTTCACGCTCTGGGTAGCGTTGATGCAAACCCTGGGGGGCTGGTTTGTTTTCAACTTTTTTCAAGTCCTATTGGGAACCAGCACCCTTGCATTGATGTGGCGGGGCAGCGCGAGACTTTGGAGCGAGCCTCTCGCACTTTTTGTTCTTTTGGTCGCCACATTTCACGTGCCCTTCATTTTGCTCTCTGGTTTTGTCATGGCCGGAACACTCTTTGGATTTCTAATTGCGAGTTTGTTCTATCTTCTGGTGCGATGGAATGGCTGTGAACGAAAAAGACACGCCTTTGCCATGGGCATTCTTTTTACGATCGCATTCTATGTCAAAGGTCATCTGGCGTTCTTCTTCCCTTTATGGGCCTTATGGCGAAAAAAATTCCAACCCATTGCCTTTGCCCTTTTGGGAATCGCCGTTATTGCGAGCATTCACCTGCTCTTTTCTTGGAAAATCTATGATCAACCCCGAATTGGGGGTGAAAACGGCGGTTTGGCATTTGTTGAAGGAAAATGCCCTGAAAAAACGAATATCGATTCCTATGGTCGTCTTTTTCTTTCCCCAGTCCACTGGCAATTGGGGGAACGAAAAGAAAAACGGTGGAATCATTCTTTCTTGGATGGAAAAGCATTTATGCGCGAGGGGCTAACGTGCATTCAAAAAGATCCTTGGGTTTTGATCAAAAGCTTTCGATACGTTTGGTTCCTTTTCGGAGGAAATGAGCTTTGGCCCCCAAACGTCACTCCGTTTAAAACCTTAAGCCGATGGTATTCACAGTTTTATTTGTGGTTATTTCTTCCCCCTCTCATTTTAGGCATTTTTGTTTCGATTCAAAATCGAAAGAAATATGGGTTTCTGCTCGCAATCGCGTTTTCTGAGCCCATTTTGGCCTGGGTCATGTTTGCTGAGATGAGATACCGCGTACCGTTTGATGTGGTTTACATTCCCTTGGCGATTTTTGGTTGGAGCCGCATTTACAGGTACATCGAGCAAAGGATCAAGCCCTTAAATTCCGATGACGCCACCGAATCTTGAGAATATCGTTGGCCATTTGAAGACTGTCCAAAATGGGATGCACACGACTTTCTGCAATATGACGCCACCGAACGGGAAGCTCTTCCACTTCGAGCTGTAGTTTTCGCGAAATCCATAACAGCTCCACGTCAAACGCGAATCGTTCAAGCGTTTGCCGAGAGAAGCATTCTTGCGCAGCCACCTGACCAAACAACTTAAACCCACATTGCGTATCTTTGAAAGGCATTCCCACAATGAAACGCATTAAAAGATTAAAGGTCATTCCCATTCTCTTTCGCCACCAGGGCTGCCTTTTTTCCACTTTTGAGTTTTTTCCTCCGCGCGTGCCAATCACAATCGAACGATCTCCCTTCAAGAGGTCGAGCATTCTCTCGACTTCCTCAATCGGAGTTGCATTGTCCGCATCGGTAAATAACCGAGCTCTGCCTTGAGCCTTAGACATCCCCGCACGAACAGCCGCGCCCTTTCCCTGATTCTTACCCAAGCGAAGAAGCATGGTATGGAGCTTGGGAAACTTTTTCAAAAGGCTTTCAGCTTCTTGGGCCGTTTGATCTGGGCTTCCGTCGTCCACGAGAATGACTTCTCCGTCTGGAAATTTCTGTGACATAAATTCCAGAACCGGTCTTACACCCTCTTCCAAGCGTTTCTCTTCTTTGTACATTGGGATGACCACAGACAAGGAAATCTCTTTTACATGTTCCGAAAAACTCATTTTAAAAAATCACCTTTCGCCGCTGTCTCGAAAACTTTTGCGGCCTTTAAAAAACCTGATTGTTTGAAGACTTGAGCGGTCCGCTTGAAACGCATTTTTAGTTTTTCGACGTTCCCAACAAGGCATTTTTGAGGATCAAAGCGGATTTTGGATTTTAGAGATTCCAAATAGGTTTTCTGAACACATTGCTCAGGCGTAAGAAAACCCTTTTGACTAAAAAATTCCTGAATCTCCATATCTGCCTCATCATATTCTCCCATCGCAAAACGATAGAAGCCATTGTAAACATACGCATTGGAGGCCCATGGGTGGTTTGAAAGGGAAGAGATCGGGTTTGGACCCCTTTCCAGGAGAAGGTAGTTGTTTGATCTAAACGCCACCTTCGCTTTCCACCCTTTCATCAAATTCAGAAAGTCTTCACGTGTGACCACAAGCCAGCTCATTTCGCCGAGTTCCCAAGCCTTCCGAAGGCTTAAATAGTCACGATATTCAAGCAAGGTTGAGTTTTTTAGGTCCTGATTTTTTCTCATTTCATCGTAGACCTTCCGATTCAGAAGAATTTCCTTCACCGGAGCCTTTGAGTAATAAACCGGTTGAGCAAAGTAGATATTGAGCAAGTAAATGTTTCTGTTTTTAACATTCAACTCATTTGCCCGAAGAATGACTTCTCGGAGACCCGGATTCGAGAAGGGAATGGTCTGGGCGTTTTGGTGGGCAGGAAACTGCATCACAAAAAAAAGGATGCCCACAAACAGGGGGATGAACTTCGTCCACTTCCAACGAATTTGCGATAGTCGAAGGCAGCCCCATGTGATGAGGGCTGGATATACGGGAAGAAGGTATCGAAACATTCGGGTTGAACTTATGAACACAGATAACGTTCCAAACCCGATCCAAACGAGGAGAACGTGCGAATTAAAGGAAGTTTCGCGCTTTTTCTGCCCGCCCAAGGAAACAAGCCCCACCAATAAAAGCACGAGCAATCCCGGACTATCCCACACTCCCTTAACCAAAAAGGAAGTCAGAGTCTGAGAATGACCTGCAATCACTTCCCCCCGGAGAAGCCTAGACCATGGATGCCATTTCGCATGAAGCCAGGCCTCTCCCCCGAAGGCATAAGCCAACCCAAACCAGGCTCCAATTAAAAGAAGAACGAGAATGACAATTTGTTTAGCGTTCCTTCGTTGAGATGCTTCTTTTTGAAAAGCCCAAACAAATAGAAGAGATAGGAGGGGATAAAGAACCACCAAAAAACGAAACATAAAAACGAAAAATAACGACACCGCACACAAGAAGACTTTAGACCTCTCTCGTTTAAGAGAAATCCACCCCCAAAGGAACAAACACAATGCCGCCAGCGTCGGACCATCGGTGAGGATTCTTCGCCCGACCGAAAACACCTCTTGAGAGCTTACAAGGAGCAGCGCCGATAAGATGGCGATCCATCGGTCTTTTGTGAGGCTTAATACGGTAAGAAAGAGAAACGACATCGCCAGAAGAACCGAAAAAACTCCGACGCAGCGATAGACCATGAGATGGTCTCCGAATACCTGCGCCATACCTCCCAGCACCCAGAAAAGCAGAGGGGGTTTCGCATCAAAATAATCGATCCCATTATATTGAAGCGGAAAGAGTTCACCTTTCGCAACATTCGAGGCGATTTGCGCATAAATGGCATCATCCGTATTGGCCACCGGAATCTTTTCCAAGCCATAAAAGAAAAGGACCGCAAACGTCAGAACGATGAGAACGAGAGGACCGTATTTTGCAAAACCGCTTTTCAATCGCATGGTTAACTTCTAGACAAAGTTAACCCGACTATATGTAGAAAGAGCGTTTAAGAAAAGGCTTCAGCTGTCTCTAATCATTCAAATCATGAAGCGTTTTGAGCCAGTCGAGCCAATTCGTTTCTTGTGCAAAACGAAGTTCCAAATAGTCCCCCATTTTGTATCTCAGCGAAGACACATATCTAGGTGACCACACGGCGAGGCCTTTGGCACCATCAAACTTTGTCCCCACCTCAATGTTATGGATCAACAAATAGCTATGATAGAGGTTCCACCAGGCTTCAAAAGGTTCGAAAAACGTAGTCGAACCCAAATCCGAAGCCACGCGCAGAAAGAAGTCTGCTAAATCCATATTGTCTTGATAATCAAAACGGGTGGCCTTTTTTGCGGCCGTTCGAATGAGTTCAGGATGCTCCTCAAATTCTTGAAGGGTTTCCCACACCAGGGCTTGTGTGTACTCCATGAACTCCAATAGGAATGCGCTTCGAATGGCTGAAAGGGTTGTACTTGAACTTCCCTGAGACCCCCCATCATATGATCGTCCATACAGATCCACGAGACTTGAAGCCACATGCTCCTTGCTCATGAAAGGGTGTTCAACCCACTCAGCAAGGAAATCATCATAAGGCCAACCATCAAATGGCTCTGTGGATTCCGCACCAATGACCACATCTGCATAGGGAGACAACTCATACGCCACTTCGACCATGCCCATCAGACATGCATCGGATCCATAAATGTCGATCGGTCTACCCAATTCCGAAGAAATTACTTCCAACGCATGTCCCAGTTCTGGCGTAGACATATGATTTGCACTTTCATCGTCGTACGAAATGCCCTGAAGCTGCGCTCCATCTTTCAAACGCACAGCTCCCGTACGGTGATCTTTCAACCAACCGGATCCATGATCCCAAACCGTGAGAAAATAATGATGGGCGGGATACTCTTGGATTCCCCAGAGTGCGAAATCAATCAAACTGTTCGCACTTCCCATATCGACCTCCCCAGAGGAAGCCTGATCTGAAAAATCGTAGACTTCCTTTCGTCGACCTTTTTCAATGAAGTAGCGCCTGGAATCTCCAAGGTTTTTTCCGTCAAATTGAACGACGATGTTGATGTCTTTCGTGGAACCCACGGCCTGCATCTCCCTCAAGTCATCCAATCCCGCATCGTGAAGATTGTTATCGGCATTCATAAACACCAAGAGCGTCCACTGAGCCTTTTCGTGGGCCCAAGCCCCGTCCAGCCCAAAAACCGCCCCAAAAAAGCCAAAAACCACAAAAAATACCCAAAAACGACTTACCATGACCCCTCCATGTCCCAAATTTTGGAGGAACACTATCAAAAAAAGTATTTTTGGGACATTTTTTGGTCGGCTTAATCCGCCGTGGTTATTTGTGTCTCGCTCACACTCGTAGCTAAATCCGCGGGCTTCCTGGGACAGAGAAGCAGCAGATTGAGTGCAAATTGTCTCGGGGCATTTTTAAATATTTTAAACGAATTCAATATGTTAGACATGGTACGCAACTTGAAACACGGAAGCCTGTGAAAAAAGTTCGCAAGAATTTAAAGATTTGATAAAGGGGGGACCATGAAGTCCGGAAAATTTAATGTTTTTGTTTTAGTTCTTTCATTTTCTCTTGTTGGGCTAGCTACAAATGCGAACGCGCAATATCCCTGCGCGAAAGGCGTTGAAGCGTCCATCATTGAGACGTTGGGTGACACGGAGTTCGTTCGAAGCCTGGATTTTACTTGCCAACTCGACGTCTTAAAACGTTCTGTTGAAAATCCTGAAATTGCCGAGATTCTTAAGGCCAAACTTCCCCTCATCATGGAAGAAATTATTGGGATGGTAGAAGAGCTTTATCCTGAAGGTGCACCCCGAATTATTTTCGACAACTGGAACCAACCCGGAACTTTCTTCCCATTTACAGTTAGCGATGACGGGATTCAAATTGCCACTCTAAATACTTGGGTTGGTACTGATTTGGAACGGACCCGCAATCAGCTGGACAATATCCTTAATGATCGACTGTGCGATCAGTTACGGTTAGCTCACAACAATTATCTCGCTTCACTAACACCGGGAAAGAAAACAACGTTAGCTGAACAAGGATATTACGGAGGAAACTCTTTTAGCACCATCCGCTAGAATTTTCATAAGAACTCTAAACAATTCACAAAAGGCCAACCTACAAAGGTTGGCCTTTTTTAATATACTGAAGAATTGACTCTTCCAAACCTGTTAATGGAACCACCAAAGACAAGATTCAATATCACAAAGGTTTGCATCGAATGGTCAACTGGTGTTTTTCGACCGGAACATTCGTGATGGCGCCCGTGGCTTGGGGGTCGTTTTCTTGAGAATCCGTTCCCAAACTCATCGTGGAATAGCTTTGGTCGGATCGACTGACTTCTTCATATCCGGAAGGGCAGGCTTTTCTGGCTTCTCGATAACATGATTGAATGTCTCCGCGACACGAAATGGAAAAACCGTCTTGGGTGGGGACAGAGCGAACCCGTTGCCAAGAGGAACAAGAAAGAAAAACACTCAAAAACACGGTTCCCAACAGGGGAAAATATTTTTTCATCTCACCGCAGAAAGTAGCAAAATCCCCGCAGCGTCCTAGAAAAAAATATTTACAGGCTAAACACTTACAAAGAGGCACCCTGGTGCCTTGAATTTCTTTCTCCTTAAAGTTCTAGGGAAGAGGCTCGACTCAAATTCGCCAATTTAACTCCGCGAATGCCTCCAATTTGGGTTGCAAGAGATTCGATTTCATTTCCCTTTCCCTTGATGATGATGGCTTCTAAGCAGTGTTCATGATCCAAGTGCACATGTGTCGAGCATAAAACATTGACATACGTGTGGTGCTGGAGATCCATGAGTTTGGTGGCCGTCGATCTTTGGTGATGGTTGTAAACAATGGTCAACACACCAATGACAGACTTGGAGCTTTTTCCCCACTCATCCTCAACGATTTTTTCTCGAACCAAATCACGAACAAATTCAGATCGAGAGGAATAGCCTTTGTTCACACTCCGACGGTCCATTTCTTTCAACAAACCTTTCGGCAACGAAACACTAAAGCGAATGGTCTCATCCATTTTCTTAGACATCATAAAAACCTCTTATTACATGCTCTCCAAAACCACGAAGAATCTTTTTAGCCTAGAAAGAGTGCCAAGTTGAAAAACGCTCATCTCACATCACAAAAACTTTCTTAACATATTAATTTTATAGCCTTTTTCTTAATTTGACTTGCATTTCCCTCGGAACGATGTTCTAAGAACCCAGGCGAGGGTGAGACATGCAAGTGACGCAAAACAGCAAACATAAAAAGACCACGAAGTCTTCTACGTATGTAAATTCATGCGTTCGTCATGACTTTTCGTTGCTCACCCAAGACGACCTTTTTCTTTTTAATGAGGGAAAGCATTTTCGCCTGTATGACAAACTCGGGTCGCATGTCATCGAACACGAAGGAGTTGCCGGTACGTATTTTGCCGTTTGGGCTCCCGATGCACACTACGTTTCAGTCATTGGAGACTTCAATCATTTTGATCCAGGGAAACACCCCCTCAAACCCTGCGGAAACTCAGGAATATGGGAAGGCTTTGTTCCCGAAGCCCAAGAAGGCATGTGCTACAAGTATCATGTTGCCTCGCGGTACCATGGACACACTTCCGATCGGGCCGATCCCTTTGCGCAACGATTTGAACACCCGCCACGTTCGGCTTCGGTGATTTGGTCCCCCCGAAACCAATGGTCCGATCAGCCCTGGATGGAGAAACGAAAAGAAATCAATTCTCATCAAGCGCCCATATCCATCTATGAACTTCATTTGGCTTCCTGGATGCGTGTTCCAGAAGAGGGAAATCGTCCACTCACATACCGAGAAATGGCTCCCAAATTGGCCGACTATGTGAAACGAATGGGCTTCACGCATGTAGAGTTTCTGCCCGTCATGGAGCATCCCTTTGACGGATCTTGGGGTTATCAAACCTTAGGATACTTCGCTCCTACGAGCCGGTTCGGCTCTCCGGACGACTTTGCTTTTCTGGTAGATCACCTTCACCAAAATGACATCGGTGTGATTTTGGACTGGGTCCCGTCCCATTTTCCGTCTGATGCGCATGGCTTAGCTTTCTTTGACGGAACTCATTTGTATGAACATGCGGATCCACGCCTGGGTTTCCACCCAGATTGGAAGAGCTGCATTTTCAATCATGGACGCAACGAGGTTCGAAGTTTTTTAATCAGTAGCGCGCTGTTTTGGTTAGATCGATACCATGCCGACGGGTTACGCGTCGATGCCGTCGCCTCCATGTTGTACTTGGACTACTCTCGCAAGGAAGGAGAATGGATCCCAAACCATTTTGGTGGAAATGAAAACTTGGAAGCCATCGAATTCCTCCGAATGTTGAATGCCGAGGTTTACAAAAGTTTTCCAGACGTTCAAACCATGGCAGAAGAATCAACCTCCTGGCCAGCCGTTTCACGACCGACTTACCTCGGTGGACTCGGCTTTGGAATGAAATGGGATATGGGTTGGATGCATGATTCCCTCGTTTACTGTTCGAAGGAACCTGTACATCGAAAATGGCATCACAACCTCTTGAGTTTTCGAATGCTCTACGCGTGGCACGAAAACTTTGTTTTGCCCCTGTCCCACGATGAAGTGGTTCATGGAAAAGGTTCCCTTTTAAACAAAATGCCCGGAGATGCTTGGCAAAAATTTGCCAACCTTCGCTTGTTGTTGGGGTATATGTACGCCCAGTCCGGCAAGAAATTGCTGTTCATGGGAGGAGAATTTGGACAATGGGACGAGTGGAACTACCAACGCTCGTTGGATTGGCACTTGACGGAATTTGATCGACACCGAGGAATGCAACAATGGGTCAGCGACTTAAATCGCGTTTATCGGAATCATCGATCCATGCATGTTCTGGACTTTCACTCCGAAGGTTTTGAATGGGTCGACTGCCAGGACACCGAAAACAGTGTGATTAGTTTCTTAAGACGAGACCCGGAAAGCCACGAGTTCTTGCTATTCGTATTCAACTTCACGCCCGTCCCTCGACAGGGGTATCGCATTGGGGTTCCCCGAAATGGACACTGGGAAGAGATTCTCAACAGCGACGCACCCACCTATTGGGGAAGCGGAATCGGAAACCAGGGTGGACGATGGGCGGAAGACTGGGCGGAACACGGTCGACCCCACTCGCTCTGCACAGACATTCCTCCTTTGGGGATGGTGGTCTTTCGATGGAGACAAGGTTAGCGACACAAGGTCGCTATTTTTTGCGCGGCTTCGAGCAAAGATTCTCCCCATTTTCGGATTTCCCCCTTCAACCTCTCCCATAAGATCCTGTTTTTAAAGATTTTTCTTTGTTTCCTGGCTGGCACTCCCTTTGCTTCCTTTCCAAGGAAATGGGGAGAGGGAGAGCATTCAAACGTCTGGCGACCGGAGCGTTCATTCTGGGACTTTTGCCCCTTTTTTACTTTGCCTCTCCCGTCTTGGCGGAAGACTGTTCTCAAGTGATCAAAGCTGAAAATCATCTTCGATGGACCCCCCCGACCGAAGGAAGCCCCGTAGAACACTATCGCCTCTATTTCATTCCGGTAGAGAGCTGCGATCAAGCGTACGAGCTTTTTACCGAACATCGGAATCAGAACTTCGTTCCCACGTTTTCCAATGATCCAGAAATTCATGTGTCGCGTCTGAATCTCCAACCCGGACCCTACCAATTTGCCGTTCTGGGGGTCGACGCCCAAGGGAGATTGGGGCGCCTCTCCAATTTCGCACGACCACAAGGATGTTCTTGCTACACCTTTGAAGAGCAAGCGACTCCGATCGAGCAGATCCCAAACCCCACAAACGTCACAGCGACTCCCCTTTCCCCAAAGGAGATTCGTTTAGAATGGGAGGCGCCATCCAATGTGGACGGCAGTCTTTCTTTCGTTGTGAATATTGAAGAGGTCCCTTTGAACGAATCAAACTCAGGAGACGCTCCCCCCACCCCCCCAGTTACACAACCGGCTCCATGTCTTGGCCCCGAGAGCATTCCTGTTGGAGAGCAAACGTTTTTCGCTTTTCGAGACCTTACTCCCAACCGACTGCATTTTATTCGTGTCTGCACGCAATCAGAGGATGGCCTATCAACTGGAACCGTCTTGACCGAAAAAACACTTTCACTTCCTTCGTTCTCCGTTCGTTCTGCACCCAATCCGTTCAACGAGAAAACGACAATCTTCTATTCTTTGGAAACACCCGGAAATGTGCGCATCGACATCTTTAACCTACGAGGACAGATCGTCCGACATCTTCTCAACGCTCCCCATGCACTCGGTAGCTATCGAACCGCTTGGGATGGACGAAACGATATTGGCGAAACACTTCCTTCCGGTGTGTACTTGATTCGTGTGCACACCCCAGACGGCCCTGCAAATCAAAAAGTCACCTTAGTTAAATGAAATGGCAAACCTCTAAAAACCCAGGCTCTTCTTCATATCTTTCCCGACATCTTTGACTTTTTTGGAGGCTTTCTTTTTGGCTTTTTCTGTCTTCTCCCGCAGCAACTTCTTCTGTTTGTCTTTGAATGCAGCGACTTTCTTTTCAAGTTCGGTTTTCAACTGAGTGACCCGCTTTTTCTGCACAGCCAATTCGTTCAGGATATTTTTCTTCTGCTTAGCAATCTCTTTTTCGGCTTCTGAAATTCTAGACCCAATTTCTTTGCGCAAATAAGCCTCCAGTTTCTTTTGGGCCTTGCGAACCTTCTTCATCAACGTACGTTCCAGCCCGTTCTTCAAGGCATTGTCGAAAGTAGAGGAAATGGAAATCTTGGGTTTTTTCAATTCTCCCGAAAGCCCGATTTTTACGGAAAAGGTTTTAATTTCACTCATAACCTCCCGCAAAATCTTCAAAACGGGATGTGTATGTGCATCATTTTGAAAGGCGTATTTCAACGCAGAAAAACTTCCCACCATTGAGGCCTCAACTTGATCGTGGTGAAATAACAGATTCGACTTCCAATCGGCCTGGCCACGCTTCAACGGCAAGCTAAACACCGCCCCTTTTCCAAGCTCAATATCATCTAGTCGAATCCCTTTCACATGAGCTTCGAACGCAGTTTGATCTTCCTGTTCATCTGCTTGATAACGAAAGGAAACACCCGCATTTTTAAAGTGTCCCGCCACCATATCCGCCGTCAGACTCGCAACCATTGGGCGCTTCCAAAGTTTCGGATGAGACGTAAAATCCTTCCCTTCCAAAACATACAACCCACGATAGGACTCCGGAACCGCTTCATTTTCTCGGGTGTCACTCGAAACCAATGCATGAGAAAGCAAAAACTTTGGCGTATGATCCGTGATCGGAAAATAAACCATTCGCCCTTTCATGCGTTCCTTTTTGGGTTTTTTGGAAGTTCCTTTATAGCGCTCAGCATATTGCTTAGCCGTTAAATAGTACTCCAGAAATTTTCTGTACTTTTCAACAACGGTTAGCCCAAACACACCTTCGGAGAGTCGATCCAGCTTCCAATCGCCAAGACCAATCTTGGATTTTAGACGTTCAATGTCCTCTTTCATGTCACTCTTCAAACGTGCAATCTGGCCGACTTGGTTTTCCAATTCGGATTTGGCTTTCTTGGTCAGGTGAACGACCTTGGATTCTTGCTCTTTTAAATCACCCTTAAAGCTCTCAAGCGTCTGGATGGCAGAAACGACTTGGGGAACCGTTTTAATTTTTCGGGGATCTAACGTCTTGGCTTTGTTCCGAATTTTTGAAAGTTCTTGCTTCTGCTTTGAAACAAATGTTTGAGATTCTTTTTTCCAATTTCGAACCAGCTTCTTCGTTTCTGACGGGATATTTTTAGCTCTCTGATACGCCTGTATATCCTCCAACTTTACAAACTTCTTTGGGTTAAACCGATCTCCCAATTGCGCCAAGTCCAACTCAGGGAATTTCGTTTTGAACTTGGCCTTCAATTCGTCCAGTGTCTGGGACCAAAGGCTTGGACCTGCAGATGCCTCCTGCTTGGCCCATTCTTTTTTCCATGCCTCCGGAACCTTTCCCGGTTTTTTTCTTTGGGTCGCCCATTGAATGCGTTCAATTTTAACGTCATCAATCACCACTTTTTTCTTCAGGAGCGGCAAAAACTGGAGATCGGCAACAAGCTCGTTTACTTCAAACCTATTTTTCATCAAGTCCTCAGGGTCGGTGACGCGAAGGTCTTGAATTTCTAACTTGCTGCTTAGGAAAGAAAGTGTGACAGAATCCACATCGACCAAGGCCCCATTTAACTTCGTGCCTTGTTTGACGAGTGAATTTTTCAGAAAATGGTCCAAATAATATGTGGCAAACACATACACGCCAACCGTAATCAGCACGAAAGGGAGAAAACCTTTCCAACGAACGATCTTCATGCCATGGTCTCCTTCACTCGTTCATATTTGGTATACAACTTATAAATTCCTGTCGTCTTCCAAGCCTTAAACCATTTGGTCCCTTTAATTCTCTCCAATACGGTTTGACGATATTTCCGAATCAAAGACCGAAAAAGAAACAGCGACGGAAGAAACAATATGAAGCTAGTCACAAGACTCCCCGCCACGATCGAGTTATTGAATCGGGTCCAAGGAAAGACAGGTAAATTGTAAAGTTTCGTAAAAAAAGCTTGAAGGGCAGGATATTGCGTGAGCAACGCATATCCCAAAGTATCGAACAGAGGATCCAGAAACAGGGCCAAAACACCGAAGATTGCCCACCCTAGAAACATCGCACCCCCGTGAATGCGGAAAACACAAAACACAAAGAAGAACGCCAAGAGGAGAAGGGGGTTGGATGGAACAAAACCCATCACCATCCCGAGTGAAAAACCGGCAGCTACAGACGTTTCGCCCTTGGCTGAGTTGATGATTTTGATCAACGAAAATAACTGTTCAATCCCAAACATTTTGGCAGTCTACCTCACTAAAATGTTTCGAAAAGGCCCTTTCACCAAGACCTTTGACAGCCATGCCAATTCAAAATATTGTGCATATGCACAATATAGTCATGCCTCGTCCTTTAAAACATCGCCGTTGTCGTACCTGGAATGGGCATCGGGTTTTCAAGCCCATTCGGACACCCATTTCCAGCCTAGAAATTGTTCCGCTTCAAATGAGTGAACTTGAAGCCATGAGACTCTGTGATTACGAACAAATGGAACAATCTGAAGCGGGAGAGCAAATGCAGGTTTCGCGAGGCACCATTCATCGCCTTTTGAAATCGGGACGAAGAAAAGTGTTACACGTACTTCTAAATTCACAGGCTCTTGAAATCAAAGATGATTTGATTTCCAAAACATCTGAGGAGAAGAAGTAAGAAAGGACCCTCATGAAAGAAACGGATCGCATCGGAAAACGCAGCCTCAAAGAAATCTGGCACGATTTGAGCCCCCAAGCGCTGAACGAAATGAAGTCTCTGGGACTTCCTGGTCCCTCCTGGGAAAATCCAACGGCCAAACTTGGTCTCGACCCTGTTCCAGGAAGAGATCGCATTCCTCGCCACGCCATTCACGCTCCCTCTGTGATCAACGAAGCGCATGACTATGACCGACCCTCTTCCTTTAGTCGCGGCCTTCGCGTGGAACTTCCCGGAGCCACCATGCTCCTTCTCTCCGGAACCGCTAGTGTAGATGAAGCTGGGGGAGCCGCACACGAGGGAGATTTTGCGGCACAGTGTTTTCGAACGTATCGAAACCTAACCGAATTGCTCGCAGCCGAAAAAGCCAGTTGGCACGATGTCGTAAGAACCACATGTTATTTAAGAGACATTGAACGAGACTACAAACTGTTTAACGAAATTCGGACCATTTTCTTTACAGAATTGGGATTGAATCCACTTCCGGCAAGTACGGGAATTCAGGCCCGTTTATGCTGGTCGGAGCTTCTGGTTGAAATTGAACTGATGGCTATTCTTCCCAAAACTGATAAATAGGGCAGCCAGAAATGGTATGGAATTACGAAAACATTCGAGCGCATCTTCCTGATTTAAGCATTCTCCGTCACAACTGGAGAGAGTTTCAAAACACGACTTCGACTCATGAGGTCTCGGTTCAAGGGGCGACAATCGGAGGAGAACGCCCTACCCTCATCGCCGGGCCCTGCGCTGTGGAAACGCAGGAACAAACGTTAGCCATTGCCAAGGTCGTTCATGACATGGGGATTCGACTTCTTCGAGGGGGTGCTTTCAAACCACGAACCAATCCGCATGACTTTCAAGGTTTGGGAGTAAAGGGTCTGGAAATTTTGAGTCAAGCCCGAGAGGAATTTGGTTTAGGAATCGTCACAGAAGTCATGGATCCACGAATGGTGGAAATCATGATGTCACATGCTGACATGTTTCAGATTGGATCTCGCTCCATGTACAACTACCCGCTCTTAAAAGAAGTGGGAAAAACCAAGAAACCCGTTCTTTTGAAAAGAGCGTGGTGTGCAACTCTAGAAGAGTGGCTATGTGCTGCAGAGTATATCGCGAAAGAAGGAAACAAAAACATTGTGCTATGTGAAAGAGGTATTCGCACCTCGGTTCACTGGAATTACTCCCGCGCCATACTGGATCTAAACATCATCGAACCTTTGAGACGATTGACACCGTTGCCAGTGATCGTGGACCCCTCTCACGCCACAGGCCAATGGAGTTTGGTCCCGGCTATCGCGAGAAGCGGCCTCGCTGCTGGTGCGCACGGTGTATTGATTGAAGTTGCCCTCTCTGGAGAAGCCAGAAAAACGTTAAAATGTGACAACGAACAAGGTATTTCTCCGGACCAGCTTAAAGAGCTTCATGACTTTGTAAAAAACGAGAAAGTTGCACCCTTCACAATCGATTGAGCTTTTTTTCCAGCTTAGCCTCGGCCAAAACCAAAGCTGCCATCGCATCGACTACCGGAACCACACGTGGAACGATGCACGGATCATGTCTTCCCTCTTGAGCCTTCTTTCCTAAGGTACTGGTCGGCTTAAAGGCAACCCGAAAGACGATTCGCTCCCCGGTGGAAAGGCCTCCCACAATCCCACCCAAATTCTTTGAAGATGCGTGAAACGCGACTCCTTCATCCTGCGAAGACGAAAAGCCCTTCCCCAACTCGAAGCCTACGGCGCCTCCAATGCCCAACATGGCTGAGGCCAATTGAGATTTAAGCTTTCGGAAGACTGGCTCTCCCCACCCTTCGGGAATGCCGTCAATCCAAGTCTCGACAACACCGCCCAAGGAATTTCCCTGCTTTTTGAACTCAGTCAGCTTTTTTTCAATACTTTGAGCTATCCGGGAATCGGGGCAGCGCAAGACGTTGGAATCCACCTCTTCCCGGCTCAAAGAGGAGGGAAGTTCTGCACAAACACATTCACCAACCGCGCGAGTGAAGCTAACAATCTTCACATCTGAACCTAAAATTTTCTGAGCAACGACGCCTCCAAGAACGCGCGCCACCGTTTCTCGACCGGAGCTTCGCCCTCCTCCTCGCCAATCTCTGATGCCAAACTTCTGTTCCCACACGAGATCGGCGTGTCCCTGGCGGTATTCGTCGGGAGAATAATCCTCAGACCTGGCATCGACATTTCGAACCATCAATGCAATGGGAGTACCCAAGGTCTGGCCCTCAAATATCCCACTTAGGATCTCAACACGATCGGTCTCTCCTCTTCCACTGGTAACCGGGGACTGAGCCGGGCGACGTCGATCCAGCTCCTTATGAAAATCATCCACGCATAGGTTCAGACAAGACGGACATCCGTCGACGACAGCGCCCAAAGCAAGGCCATGCGACTCACCAAAGGTAGAAATAGATAACAAATGTCCGAATGAGTTTCCTCTCATAAGAGCTCCTTTACATCGAATCCCCAGCAGTTCAATTGTTCTTTCGCCTGCCGCAGAAAAAATGCTTCACCCGACAAGAACTTCTTTCCCCCATCATTTGAGGCCATTTTTCCATACCGAAGATCGATCCACAACGACGCCTTTCGCTTCGGGCCTCCAACGATGCTTCTTCCGGAGGCATTGATCACTGCGTCCCAGCTGTTTCGCCAAACCAAGGAAGACGGCGCAATCTCGCGATACCCCATATGTTTGACGTCACAAAACCCATCCTCCTCCAACGCTTTTAAGATGCTTGGAGAAACTCCCCCTTGCCCAATCAAAAGAATTTTTGATTTTTGATCCAGAGAGGTCTTAGAAAGAAGAGCGTGCATCCCCTCCACGTCAAAATTTTTAGCTCTCCATTTCCCCCCTGTATCTCGAATCAATGTATTTCCACTTTGAAGGGTCTTCGTAAAACGATCTGGAGAAACGCAGGGCAAATTCAAAAGAGCCTGTTTTAAGGGTGAGGTTACGGAGAGACCCTTAAAGCCCATCTCATAAAGGGCATTCAGAGCACACTCCAGTTCCTGTTTTTGAACGGGGATCAACACATACACCGCATTGAGCCCTTGGGTTCGAAACACGTTGTTGTGAAATTCAGCGCCCCAGCTCGCATCCACGGGATCTCCAATTAAACCATACAAACTTGGGTTCCGATCCACATGCGCATAGAAGGCCCACTCGTCCCAAGGAGGCGTTCCAAACGAATTCACTGCAGAATGAGGAGAAATGAAATTCCATCGATTTTCAGTAAGCGTTTCAAGGATACGGAGCCATTTCCATCGATTCCCTTGGGGCAAAACCGTCACTTCTTCGTGCCGACCTTTCAGGTCCCGTTTCCATTTTTCGTACGTTTTGAGTTCTTCAAAAGAAGGTGGCGTCGGGGCCCACTTCACAGAGTGGGCTCTCTTCGGAAACCGTGGCATCTCCCACTCAACAGCATGAGAGGAAAACATCTGACGAGAGTCTCTCCACTTTGGAGAAACTTCTTTTACATACGCCAAATCGACATCTTGGAATGCCGCCCCTTCAAGAAGATCATTTGCCTTGGACGTACGAACACTCCATAAGCGATTTTCCATGGGAAGTTGTTTAAGTCCCTTCCATTGTTCAGGAAAACGGTCGCTTCGAATTTCAATTCCTGCGGATTTCGTGTACTTCCATGCACGAAGCTGACGTTTCCATCGCTTTCGATCTCCGATCCAAAATGAACGAGAAAAAAGATCGGAGTTCGATGCCTCTTCCATCCGAACAATGAGATCGACCAAGCGCCGCGTCGTCAGATCCCACCCTTCTCCCAAACCAATGTCCATTTTCGCATCTGCCCAAGAGAAAAAACGCGGTTCGCGTTTTTCCTCCATCCATTTCAGCTCTTCTTCCAGCGAGAGATCCAAACGAATCCGGGAGCGTCTTCGGCTCGCATAATGTTTCCAACCCTCACGCCAAAGCCAAATCACAAAAAAAGAAGACGGAATTTTCTCAATCCCACCGCCCGGAGAGACAATCGAACCATCCGGAACGTGTTGAATGAGTTCTTTTTCCAGTCGTCGAAATTCCACCAAAGATTCACGAATCAATTCCGCAGGCGTTTTTCCCGTTTTCTTTTTCGCCTCAGCGTCGATATCCACAAACGGTCGCCGTAGGGCCTTCGAAACCCGTCGTCCGAGCGTCGTTTTCCCGGTACCACGATGCCCAACCAAAGCCCAAATCATTCAACACTCCACCCTACATATTGAGCATGTTCCCAAAACTCTGGATATGATTTTTGGACGACGAAAGGTTCGAGAACCGTGACAAAATCGCATTGGGAAGCAAAAAGCGTCGCAGCCATGGCCAAGCGATGATCTCCAAAAGGAGAAAATTCACCCGAAGATGGAACTTGGTCACCAAGAATCGAAAGTCCATCCTCTGTGTTTTTCAATTCAATTCCCAAAGAGGTATAGGCTTTTTGGAGATCTTCAATTCGATTGCTTTCTTTATGTCTGAGATGTTGGGCTTCGAAAATGGTCGTATTTCCAGGCAACAATGCACTCAACGCTGCTAACACCGGAGCTAGATCTGGCGCATTTTTTAACGAAAATTGGCGACTGGGTTCGTTGAATTCTTCAAGGAGCTTTGGAAAACAAGCGTCGGCCTGCCGCTTGCTTCGAGGATAGTTTTCCACCAAAACGGGCCAGCCCAGTTTTTTAGCCGCCAACCAAACAGCTGCAGAACTGGCATCGGCTTCCAACTCAAAAATGTTCTCTACGCCTTTTGAAGAAACAGGATGAATCCGAACCCCTTGATCCAAAGGCTCAATATTTGCGCCAAAGGCTTCGACACATTCTCGGGTGAGTTGAAGATAAGGACTCGACACTACCTCCCCCTTAAACAACAACTCAGTGGGTTCGAGAAAAAAGGACGTCACCATCATTAAAGCTGACGCGAACTGAGAAGTCTCAGAAACGTCCACTTCAATTTTTTGAGGCCACCTCTCGCTGCCTTCCACACAAAAACCTTCATCGGTCTCTTGAATCCTGGATCCAACTTGACCTAACGTTCCCAACCAGGATTTTATCGGTCGATTTCGCAGCTGGGCGTCAACTTTTAAGAGGGTTCTTCCTCTTCGCGCCGCCGCAAGGGCCATCAAGAAACGAAAGGTCGTGCCACCGGAACCACAGGAAACGGCCATATTTCTCGTTTCATTTAAAAGGCCTCCTCCTGAAACGACATACGCATCGCCCTGCTCTTGGATGTCAGCTCCCTGCATTTTCAGAGCGGAAATCATCTTAACGACGTCATCACAATTGGATTTTCCTTGCAGGCGCGTTTTTCCGTTCGAGAGGGCCGCACAAATCAACATGCGATTGAGTTCGGACTTCGAAGCCGGCACATGGATCTTCCGAGCCTCCGAAGGAGCCGTTCCCCAAGATACGCGAAGAGCGTCTCTATGCATTTACTCTCCTCCGGCCTTCGATCAAAAAAAGTGTCCAAAAGGAAAACATGACCCTATCTTTATACCATCAACGCTTTATTCCTGAGATTCTTTTGGTTATACCCAATGGATCATGATCATCATTAGTGGAGGACAAACGGGCGTAGACCGAGCCGCTTGGGATGCGGCGATTGCCATTGGCTTTGAACAAGATGGATGGGTCCCAAAGGGCCGAAAAGCTGAAGATGGACCGATTCCAAGCAAATATCACTGTCGAGAAATTTCCCAACCCTACTATGCGGCTCGAACGGTTCAGAACCTCTTGAACTCTGACGCCACGTTGGTTCTCTGTTTTGGCCCTCCTTCCGCTGGAACACAACTCACCATCAATCTATGCGAAAAACACAAACGCCCACATCTGGTGATGGATCTAGAGAAGGAAAATTTTTCCGAGGCCATAAAAACGGCCTCCGCCTTCATCCGAAAACAAAGGCCTCACCGTCTCAACATCGCTGGACCGAGAGGAAGCTCGAATCCCGAAGCCTATAATGCCGCTTTTGGCTTTCTCCTAAAGCTCTTCCAAAGCACATCTTGAGATACCGCCAAGCCCAAAAACACCAACACAGTTGAAATGAAAAGCCGATTGGAGAGCGGCTCCCCTAAAAACCAGGCGGCCGCCCCAATGGCCAAGAGTGTTTGTAAATAAACGCTTTGAGACACATGAGAAGAGGAGGTGAAGCGAAGAAGCCATACGCCCAATAAATAGGTCGAGAGCGTCGCCCCTAAGGTCACATAGAGCAGACTAAGCCAAGCGGAAAGCGGCAAACTCGACCAAGCCTGTATCAAAAGAGGATTAACACTGAAAGGGATGATGCAAATCAATCCCATGAAGAACATGCAGGCCGTAACCCATAGAGAAGAGTAATACCGAGACAACGGACGAACCACGACCAGATAGAAGGCCACGCCATTTGCGTTGATGAAAATGATCAAATCCCCCACATGCGTTGAGCTTCCCCAAGAAAATTTTTCAACCTCCATCAAATACGCAATTCCAATCAGGGAAATGAGAAAACCAAAAACCCTGCGCAACAACACTTTTTCAGCTCGAAAAAGCTTGGCATAGAACAAGGTAAGGATGGGAATCAGACCAAAAATCACGGATGCATGCGATGCGCTTGTTTTTCCGAGCCCATACACAAACAAAGACTGACACAAAACCACGCCTGAAAAAGCACCGAGAACCAGGCGCACTACATGACTTTTTTGAATTCGAACGTTGGGCCATTTTTTCCAAGCAAAAGGAACGAGAAAAACGAACGTGATCAAAACACGAAACAAAACAATCACACGAACATCCAGAAACGCCACGAGATGTTTCATCACGACAAAACCAAACCCAAAAAGAGCGGCATATAGTATGATCCACGCGTTAATGATTCCCGGACTCACGCTGAAGGAGAATAGTCGCTTTGTTCATTCTGCCTAGTAGTTTCTTTGCAAAGAACGCCACACTCGTAGCGCCTAAACTTCTCGGAAAAACACTTTCCACACAGTTTCGGGGGGTCATCACCTCGGGGCGGATTGTGGAGGTCGAGGCCTATCTTGGAAGCCAAGATCCGGCCTCTCATGCTTTCCGCGGACCCACTCCAAGAAATCAGATCATGTTCGAAGAAGGTGGTCACGCCTACGTCTACTTCACATATGGTTGTCACTTTTGCATGAACGTTGTGACTGGAGAAGCTGGAACGCCAAGCGCGGTCCTGATTCGCGCGCTCGAACCTCTTCAAGGCATTGAAACCATGAAACGAAGAAGAAAAAATTCAGATCTTTTGAATTTGACATCTGGACCCGGAAAACTTTGTCAGGCCCTGATGATTAAGCGAGAGCATAATGGTCTACGGCTGAATTCAAAAAAATTATGGATCAGCGATGAACAGGGCTCCAAAAAAACGCCCTATGCTTCCTCCTCTCGAATCGGGATTCGAGAAGGCAAAGATTTGGCTTACCGATTTTTCGTACCTGACTCGCCGTATGTCTCAAAAACGCGATAAGCAGCCCCCAACAACCCCGCATCGTCCCCACACGCGGCTCTGATGATGGGCGTGTTTCTGCCGGGGTGCTTGGACAGGCGCTCCGAAAATTCTTGCAACAACGAGGGGTAGAACACTTCCCACGCCTGACTGACTTGTCCCCCTATCACAACCAAACTCGGATCAAAGACTTGAACCAAAGAACTCACACCTAGCCCCAAAGAACATCCAAACTCTTCAAAAATCGTCCTTGAAGCGTCGTCACCCTTCATTGCACGATCATAAACATCTCGCGAAGCCGATCCTGTTCTACGCTCGATGTAACTTCCAGAGGCAAATGCTTCCAAACAACCCTTTGCACCACATCCACAAACAGGCCCCTGGGGATCAATCACGATATGTCCCAGCTCTCCAGCCAATCCGTGGGCCCCTTTCAAAAGTTTTCCTTCTTGGACCACGGCTCCCCCAACTCCTGTACCCAGCGTTAGGCAAACCATGACCTTTGCCCCTTTCCCGGCCCCTTTCCAAAATTCTCCCAAAGCAGCCATATTGGCATCATTCTCCGTCAAGAACGGTAGAGAACATTTTGCATTCAAATGCTCGTGGAGGTTGACTCGATTCCAGGTGGGAAAATTCGGTGAAGACGTTAAGAAACCAGACTCATGATCCATGAACCCCGGAACACCGATCCCCACGCCTATAACGGATCCAGAAACCTCCTCACAAAGGTCTTCACATAACTGGGCAATCTGATCGAGAACTTTGGAAAGATCTCGAGATTCATCCGTTGCCACACGTTTTCGGTGCAACAAACGACCTTCACCGTCAATCACGGCTCCCCTTAAATTATGCCCCCCTAGATCAACCCCAAGTGCGAACGGGCTCCTTTGTTTTTCTTTAGGAACGACCATAGTCATCGTGAAGACGCGTGTTATCGTCTTCTCCAAAATAGCTCCCCGTTTGAACTTCTACAAAAACAAGGGGATCCGATCCCACATTTTTGATTCGATGAGACATCCCTTTTGGAATGTCAATGGAGTTTCCTTCAACCAATTTCTGTTCACGGTCATCCAACGTAATGAGGGCTTGTCCATGAACGACATACCAATGCTCGCTTCTTTTTTCATGACGTTGATAACTCATTCGATGTCCCGGATGAACCGTAATTCGCTTTATTTTGTAGGTAGGTGCCTCCAACAGCACCTCCCAGGTCCCCCATGGGGTTTCGCTCTTCACTTCGTTCTGCTTCATTTCCATATAATATCCATATCTTACAACCTTACAACGCGAGAAAACAAAAAACGCCCGTACTCCCTGGTTTACGCCGAACAGATGGACGGTATACTTTCCCGAAACCATCGAGAGGACCGAATGAATGAAAGCTCAAATTGAAACCATCCAAAAACATGTGGAGAAACAAAAACAACGATTTGAACAGGAACATTTTTGGGATCGATTTTTGAGTCATGATCCCACCCTTTGGACCTCCGATTCAAGCCAGCACGCGGAAATTCGAAACCGCCTGGGTTGGTTTTCCCTGCTTCCCAAAATGAAAGAACACCTCTCCGAGCTGAAAGCTTTCGGAAAAGATGTGGCGGCCGAGGGTTTCAAACATGTGGTCCTCCTTGGGATGGGGGGCTCCAGCCTCTGCCCAGACGTTCTACAAACCACCTTCGGTTCGTCCGAAAGCCACCCTACGCTGATTGTCTTGGACTCCACGGACCCTGAAAAAATATTGGAAGTTCAGGAAATTTTGAGTTTGGAAAAAACGCTTTTTATTGTGGCTTCCAAATCCGGTGGCACGATTGAGGTTCAATCCCTTTTCCGTCATTTCTTCAATCTTCTTCCCAAAGGACAAAATTTTGTCGCCATCACGGACTCCGGAACCGTTCTTGAAAAACAAGCACAAGAACATGAATTCCGAAAAACGTTCATCAATCCAAGTGATATTGGTGGACGTTACTCGGCGCTTTCCCTTTTTGGATTGGTTCCAGCTGCTGCCATTGGCATGGACCTAGACCGCTGGTTGGATTCAGCTATTCAATATGCAAACAACCCTCAGACCGCCATCGACTTAGGCATCATTCTCGGGGAAGCGGCCAAAGCCGGAAAAGACAAGCTCACGCTTTTGCTAAGCCCCGAGTTAAGTTCGTTGGGAGCATGGATCGAACAACTGGTTGCGGAAAGTACAGGAAAAGACGGAAAGGGCATTGTCCCCATTGACTTGGAACCCTTAGATCCTGGAACTCACTTCAGTGACGACCGAGTCTTTTGCAAAATATCTTTGGCCAACGCTCCCCACGGAGAACTGGACGAAACGGCCCAACGAATTGAAGCTCAAAGACACCCTATTTTGAAAAGGGAACTGAAGGACATTTATGATCTCAGCGGAGAATTTTTTCATTGGGAATTGGCCACAGCCGTCGCAGGATTCGTTTTGGAAATCAATCCCTTCGACCAACCCAATGTCCAAGAAAGCAAAACGCTTACCGGCGAAATTTTAAAGGAGTTTGAAGAAGGGAAGGATCTTTCAAGCGAGACCGAGGTTACAGATCACGAACTCACTGCATTTTTCAAGAATGTTGGGGAAGGAGATTACATCGGACTACTCGCCTATTTGCCTCAAAATGAACGCACCTTTCGTCACTTGCAAGATCTTCGAAACATGCTTTTAGACCATTTCGAATGTGCCACAACCCTCGGGTTCGGCCCTCGTTTTCTTCACTCCACGGGTCAACTGCACAAAGGTGGCAAAAAAAATGGCGTCTTTCTTCAAATTACGGCCGACAAAGAAAACGATCTTTCCATTCCTGAAGTTCGTTATTCCTTTGGAAAGCTTCAACAAGCTCAGGCCGAAGGCGATCTAAGGGCGCTCAAAAAGCATGGGAGACGAGCCCTTCGGATTCACCTGTCCAATTCAAGTTCTGAGGAATTGCAATCGCTAAAACGTCGGATCGAAAAAAGTTTAAAATAAAGAGCGTGGGACTATTCAAGCTGGCGCGAAATATACAGACCGCCCGCACCAAAAATATCTCCCGTAGTTGAATCAATGCCGGCGATTCGTTCAAAAATCGACGTTTCATTGTCCGCATCCAGATCCCCTTCAGCCCGAGCTGTAAATCGCGCGTGAATATCGGTACCGGTCGCTTCCGCCGTATACCGATACAAAACGGGGCCATCCATGCTGAATTTCAAATACACCCATCCCTCTTCCGTCCAGTCCCCCAGCGTCTTCTCCGTGGGAACCGTTGTGGGCTGAGGTCCTGCAGAAAGAAATTGCGAAGACACCCGATTGCCTTCCCGATCGACATGGTCGATATCAAAATAGGCAATTTGGCCATCATAAATTTTACGAAGATTGGTCAGGGCCTCTGAGGTACGCGCGCGACGAATATACTTCTGAAAGGCCGGCAAGGCGACGGCAGCCAGAATGCCAATGATGGCCACCACGATCATGAGTTCAATCAACGTGAACCCTTGAAATTTGCACCCTTTTCTTTTTCTCCCCATGCTCGTTTTCCCTTTACATTCGCCAAGCCCTTGATGTATCCATCCGCCCTACTTTGTGCGCCCCTAGCTCAGCTGGATAGAGCGCCAGACTACGAATCTGGAGGTCGGGTGTTCGAATCACCCGGGGCGCGCCACTGACCCAGCCTTAATATAGTTAACCTCAGGATGAGCGAGAAAACCAGTATTTCTGACTTAAGTGACTCATATTACATGGGAATCGCTCTAACGTTTGCCCAAAAGGCCTTTCAAAATGACGAGGTCCCCGTGGGCGCCATTCTGGTCTGCAATGGCGAGATTTATTCGTCAGCAGGCAATGAGCGTGAGAACACCTTTGATCCCACGGCCCACGCTGAAATCCTTGCGATTCGGCACGCTTCCGAGCGCCTTGAAAGCTGGCGACTTCCAGGAGCCACCCTATACGTAACAACCGAGCCATGCCTCCTGTGCACAGGAGCCATTTACCTCGCTCGAATTCGGAGAGTCGTCTTCGGTTGCCGAAACCCCAAAGGAGGAGCTCTGGAGTTCATTTCCTCCCGAGAGAAAGAATTGAAACTCAACCACCATTTGGAAATCGAAGCTGGAATCCGAGAACTGGAATGTGCCAAACTCCTCAAAGACTTCTTTCAGGCCAAGAGACGACCAAAATCCCCCCCAGATCTTGCCTAGGACTTTTCTTCAGATACGTGAGCGTGTATACAAACTAACCCGAAACCTAAATCATGAGACGGAGAGGTGGCCGAGCGGTTGAAGGCGCCTGACTCGAAATCAGGTGTACGGGTCGAAAGTCCGTACCGGGGGTTCGAATCCCTTCCTCTCCGCCAAAGAAAAGCCCGTCACGAAAGTGGCGGGTTTTTCTTTGGTCGGAGAGATTTCACAAAAAACAAATTTGACGGGGGCCCACCGAAGGTGGGCAGACAAATTTACTCCCTAGGGAACTATGACCGAGAGGTCATGAATCCCTTCCTCTCCGCCCTAAAAAAAGACCCGCCTTGTGCGGGTGTTTTTTTATGGTTGAGTGGGCAGGGTGAGAACCTCTGTGCCGTAGGCAGGTTCGAACCTGCCTTTAGCAATGAGGGACAGTCGACGCTATCCAGTTTAAGAAATTAGATACAGTCGGGCGTCCCCGGATTTGAGAAAGACATCGCGGCCATCGTGCCAAACCCAAGTGTCTTGAATTGCCAAATATCGCTTCTTGAAAGGATCCGAATTTCGAACACCAAACCCGTTTTCCTACGCTCTGGTTGTACCTTTCAAAATGGGGATGGCGTCCCCCGATTTTGAAAAGTATTCGTTACCTTTTGGTACTGTAGAACTGGAGGGTCCTGACCGTCGAGTGTTTTCATCTCAACAGTTCTTCCTAACTCTCTCGCTTGAAAAGCCCAGGCTTTTCCACATGAAGTTCAAACAAGCGGTTGGTTTGATACCTCCTATATCGTTTCACAAAGAGTTCCACCTTGGATTGTCCCTTTTTCAAATTCTTGAGCATTCTTACCAAATCGTCGATCGAGTTTACAGTCTGCCCATTAACCGCCCTAATCACATCGTTGGCACTCAATCCGGCCAATTCAGCCTGGCTACCTGACTCGACATGGGCCACCAATACACCTTCTGGCGGGGCCCCAAAATCTTCTCGAAATCGAACCGTGACATGATGTGCAAGCATTCCTGAAACGCTCGCATAACGCGTCACGCGGTCTGAAGACAAGTTTTGTACGGAAACCGAAAATTTCTTGAGAACAAATTTTGCACCTTCTCGCCGCAACACTTCCAATGACACGGATGTTCCTACAGCCTTTTGTAACGCCGTTTCATAAATGTTGAGAGTCTGGATCTTTTCGCCATTCAAACGAACCAGCAAATCTCCAGGTTGTATCCCAGCCAAGGCGGTCGGACCCCCAGACGTCACGGCCAGAACGACAAGATACTCGTCTGCCTTGGCAACAAGATCCTTAACTTGCTTCAGACCATAATTGGCCGTGGCTCTCTGCTCGGGAATGGAGTCCACCAGCAAGCCGATCCATGCAACTTTGGGTTCCACAGCACCTTGAACAAGTTGTCCGATTCGAGCCTTGATCTCGTTTGTTTTTAACGCAAAACCCAAACCAGGAATTTGTTTTCCATCATCGTCGTTCCAAACAAAGGTGTTAATTCCGATGACTTTTCCTGATTTGAGATCAATCAGAGGACCCCCGCTATTTCCTCCGCTAATGGCCGCGTCTGTTTGAAAAAATTCGCCTAAAAATTTTCCGTCTCGATCTCGGCGATCCGTAGCAGACACAATTCCCCTAGAGGCACTAAAAGAAAACATAGAAGGATTTCCAAATGTACCTACGGGATGCCCTTGTTCGATGTCATCTGAATCCCCAAATTCCGCCGCTTGTAACAATTCGTTTCCTTTTGGAATTTGGACTTTCAATACAGCCAAATCATATTTGGGATCCACATAGACAATATTCGCCTTATATTCTTTCTGATTGTGAAAACGAACCTTCGTACCACCTGTTCCCTCTTGCGCCACATGACGATTGGTGACCACCAGTCCCTGCTCCGCGTCTACTATGAAACCCGACCCATTTCGATAGCCCGCCTTGCTTCCATAGAAGGGCAAGCGAGTCACGTGCTCAACAAAAACCGTAAATTCAGAGGCATGTTTAAACACATCCGCTTCAGATAAACTTTCGGCCCAAACAGCCGGAGACGAGAAGGTCACACTTAGCCACATCACACATAAACCCAGATAGAAACGCATCATGACGTAGGGTATTAACACTTCCTAGACCTGCATCAAAGATTTGACTACACTAGCCTGCTTTACCCAATCCGGTGGCCCCGTGGCCCGCTCCTCACTCGTCGGCTGTCCCAAATGTCGACCATACATATACCGTCATCACCACTACCGAGGTCCCTACTCATGGCGCATAAGCCTGAATCATGCTATAGGAAGTGCTTTTAGGTGAAGAGTTATGTTTCTACGTGACAAACCAGAATCAAATGATATCCGATTCGGCCACACCGTAGTTGCTGAGTGGCTTGCCGACGAAATTTCGAAATTTGAACCTCCATACCGAGTCGCCCTTACTGGAGGATTAGGTACCGGAAAATCTACAATTCTGAAAAATGCATTAAAAGAGGCTTGGAAAAAGCAGGTCTGCCTATGTCGATGTATGGAAACTGGACAAGGAGTCTGTAAGGCGAAGTGCAATAATTAAGATCGCGAAGGATTTACGTCCTAGCGATTACAAAACGATTAGGGAAATCAAGGAAAGCGTGTATGGCGCTCGCGTAGAAAATGCCAAACCAAAGTTATTTTCCATTTACTGGAATTGGCCCGGTTTTTTCTTTTCTTTATTCATTGGCGTCATAGTTTACCTTTTGGCGTTAAAGAGCTTTGACTTGGTTATTTCAAATGCTGACAAAAGCATAGATCCAACTAAACACGTATTATCATTTGCTTTCGGTCTCTTAGGGTTTTTATTTAAATTACTAGATAAATCCATCATTAACATACAACGAACCATCACTAAGTTACCCTTGGTTGGGGCCGAGGAGTTTGAGGAGTGCTTGCAAGCGATTTTAAGCAAGCCTAAATTAATTAAAGAAAAAATAATTATCGTTTTCGACAACATTGATCGCGCGCCCCCCTCCTCCGCTCAAGCAATATTAGCAGGAATATCAGCATTCTTTGACAGCCAAGGTGCTGTTAACAACAATGTAATCATAGTAGTTCCATTTGACCCGAATGCCCTTCGGAATGAATTTCAGGGAGAAAAACCTCTTCTCAATGATTGCGAAAAAATGTTTGACTCTATTATTTCGCTCCCAAAGCTTATCCTTGAAGATCTCTCCGACTTTGCATATGACAAGCTAAATTTTGTATTGGAACAGTTCTCTTATAGGGAGGAACAACTCAAAGACCTTGCATACTTAATTTCCTTCAGTCCCTACAAAAGCCAGAGAGAAATTATGCACCAGATTAATCAACTTGCTAGTAAATTGAGACTCGCTCAAACTCTTGAAAATACGCATGACAGTAGGTTAATTACGAAAGCGACGCTCCTTCCCCCAAAAACAATTACTAATCATCCAGTAACGCTACTCAAGCTTCTGATCTGCGAAAAAATTTATCCCGGCTATACCGAACACGTAGTGAAAAGTGGCCAAAACCTGGATAAGGTATTTAAATTAGATAAGGATTTTTCTCTTCCAGAGAATTTGACTGCTGTTACTGAAGAGTGTTTGAAAGAGTTTTTGCAAGCAACGTCAGGAATTCCAAAGGACCCTCCACAGTCCGCCTCGCCATTTCTTTATATGAAAGGCCCGGATCAAGTACTTGCCATTCCATCTGGCGACGTAATTAGCTCCGCTTTGTATATGGGAGATGACAAAAAGCTAAATGAAGTTTTATTTCAGGATGGCAACAAAGTTGTGTCCGACAAGGACATTACAAGTGTGGTCAAATACCATCGCGAAAAATATGCAAAAAATCCTCAAGCACTAAAAAATGCCGTACGCGCTTTGATGGGAGGGCTTGCAACCTTACAAAAAGTCGATAAGTCTTTAAGCATTGAGCTTTGCGAAATCATTCTCCTCGCATCAGATGTGTTAAAAACTATTTTTCCAGGACGGTTGGCCAACTTGACTAATGACTTTTTGGAGACAAACGCCGTTAATCAAGTTTGGCAAAAAATGGACGCTGAATTTAAGGACAGTCTTAAAGCTGAGGACCTTGAGCAGTCCGACACCCTACGCTGGGCTTCAGAGTATTTCAAAACTATCATTAAGCAGAACGATGGCATCGAGAGATCGGGTTTGCGCGACATTAAGGTGCCACTTGCCGTAATGACCCAAGAAGATGTCGTTAACGCATTAGGTGAAGACTATCCTGGAACCTATCTTTCTACAAAAGACATCTTACTTGGTGTTAAGAACTCATTGACTGAAACTGACATTAAAAAAAGTCAGGCTTACCGTAGTATTGTTTTTAATTCATTTTCTAGCTGTAAAGATGTTGATGGAGCAGAGCCGCTATACAAAGACATCGCGGAACTTTGGCAAAAAAGTTTTGTAACTTGGGTCACGTCGAAGGATGACAAGCAAGATGCCGAGAAATTGTCTGCAATAATTGCGTGCTGGCCTTCAAAGAGCGAAAAGGCAAAGACGTTCCTCGCTCAAACTCGGGCACAATTTATAGCTAATGCAACACACAACAACAACAAATCAAATGCTGGCTTTTCCCATGACGTACTCGATGTTTGTGTTGCATTTTACATGACAGACCTACCGGTCGACACTAATTTAAATGCTATAACTCATCAAGCGTTGACTTTTATAGACGCTACCGGTTTAGCAAAACTTAGGGACAGATACCTTGATCAAAATGAAATTTGGGAGACTTTACTGCCTCACGCAAAGAATCAACTGATTAAGGCGATAGACAAAAATAAGTATTATGATGGAGTTCTTGTAAAAGATTCTTCGATTGTAAAGAGCCTCGCTAGCCAATTTACATCTCTTACTAATAAAGACGTTTTTTTGGCGACGCTCTTAGCTAGCGCGAATACTTTCGATATTGCCGATGCGCTTGTAACGTTTTCCTCTGCTACCGAAAATGAAGCGAGGGTTACGTTGCTTTCGTTATATGGAAGGTATGAAATTGACGAGGACAAAATTAGCGCGTTGGTCGAAGGCTTCATTGCAAAACCCGACAAGTCAAATTCGTCGCTAATCGAAGCTGTAGGAAAAGAACATGCCACCCTAAAACTTAGTTTTTCAAATTTCGCAATCAGCGAATTGACCTTGGCGGAGAGTGATTGGACAGAGAAAGAATGTGACGAATTTGAATGGGTGCATCCAGGAGCTAGCGACGTAACTGACGCCACCCTTAAAGATCTAATAGATAGAGCGATTGACCGAGGATTGCAAAGCGGATCATCGGATGACGTGAAAAAAAGAATAGCTGACCAAGTTTTGAAAATTTGGGAAGAAGAGGGACATGCATTCAAAAAGAAGAGCTTTAGGATTTTCCTTCATGCAACACCGCCGGGATTTCAGGAAAGAATAGAAGCAATTGCTGATAGAGAAAACATTAGGGAATCGCCAACAAGCGCAGAAAAATCTGACGCAAATAACAAAAATTAGTTAAAAGCAGCTGATAGTCGGGCCTTAGGTCTGGCTTTCGAATCGTTCCACGATAATTAACGGATAGTGAATTCCATCGTGTGAGATCGTTGCGAACCTCCCCAAATGTCCTATCTCTGAACTCTGATCCCTCACGTGTTTCTCCGAGTTCCGGTGACACACAACATAACTTCCTAAATTAAGTTGTGTGTCACCAGAATTGGGAGATCGTATTGTCTCCGGGCCCTATGCGCAGGACGATTCTCCCTCCTCACCACACGAGCGGCTTTGGCAAAGCCAGTCCCCGAGACCAGGTTCTAAGAGAATCGAATCTTTCTTTCTTCCATCACGTTTTTTTGGAGTCTGGGGACAGGTATGGACCTGCCCGTCAAGTGCTAAAAGAGTGAGAAGGGAAGTATTTCAAGGCGCGGACCACTTTTTCGTGGGCCATACGATCAAGCTTGTAGATGCTGTGATCGACAGCGTCGCAAGAAACAGCCATCATCTATTCCAAAAGGAATAATGTTTGGGAAATACATGCTTTAGCATCTCACCTTCGGGGCTTTGTTCAACTAGTGAGCGTAGCGTCTTTCCGTCATCCATTTCGTAGTTTCTCAATGTGTCGTAAAGAATTGTGCGACCTAGCACTCCTTTTTCGGGCCAACCAAAATTATGAGCCCATGCGAGAGCAGGGATGACAGTTTGAGGTCCATAAATATCGACGACATTGCTGACAAGTCGAATGGGATATCCGTGATAATCTTCGGCAATTTCCGTCCATTTCTTTTTCGCACACCAGGCGACAAGCCATGTGCTTTTATCGTTTGAGAATGTTGAAAAATGATTTGCCGGTAAGTCATCCTCGTAACTATGGACTCTTAATATTTGTTTGGGTCCCTTCGGAAGACAGTCATAAGTCGCGAGCGTTGTTTCCAAAAAGATTTCATCCGTTTCGTAGTGGAGAAACGTCGTGGGAAAATCCCAATTAAAATCTTTTAACGTTTCGCAGATATCGAATTGGTCGGAAATCACGCCATCCTTGCCAAGGTCAATCTCTTGAGGCGAGACTCCTTCCAACATAACGGCTGCTGGTTTAGGAATGCCGTATCTTAACTTTGGGGAGAGTTGTTGACTTTGTTGAATAAACGAAATTGCGATTCGTGCTCCTGAAGAATGTCCGTATACGGACCAGTCTTCAGCTAACACGAATTGAAAGCGACTTCTGATCGCTGGCAAAACGGATTGAATGGCTAAAATGGAATCATATGCGATCTCCGTACTGTCAAACTCTTTCTCCTCTTGAAGCTTTTGCATGGCTTTGATGTCTCTATGCCACGTGTATCTTCGATCAGGTTTGTAAACGGGAACAATTACGAGTACGCCAGTTTTAGCAATATTTTCCAAGAGATCTTTATAGCCATGGATTCCCACCATGGGGAGGGAACCTTTAAAGAAAATCAGAACAGGGGCCGACCAAAGACCTCTTTCTTCGAGTAGTGGATAGTACACATCCACGTCCATTTGAGGTTTGACGTACTCATATTCAAATCCGTGCTCGTCTCGCTGAAGCTGCACGGTTGGTAGCTCAGACTCCTTGTACTTCACTTTCTCGAAAGGAACACTTTCGAATTGGTTCCATGGGTTGGTTGGTTCATTTGCAAAAACGGAAAGCGAGATAAGGGTGCAAAAAAGAGTCAGAGCTAGCTTGTAGAGGGGGACATAACGCATAACGCGACGCTCCATACAAAAGGTTGCTTTGGCTGTCAATCAAGGAATTCTGAGAAATGGTGGGCGATACTGGGTTCACGAACTCTCGTTCGTAGACCCAAGTAGATGCTTTTCTTTGAAATGTGCATTTTGGGCTCGTCATACTGCCTTCGAAGACTTTGAGCAATGTGCTCAAAGTCGCGGGACACCCGTGTGCGTCCCAAATTTTGTTTCAATTCAGGAAACATCATGTTCATTTAGCCACCACGCAAGACATTTAGAAGAGCCAACGAGGGAAGAGCGCGCCACGGGGCCACCGGGCTGGGTGAGAGAGGCTGAATTCGGTCAAGGAGCAGAGGAGTACGCTGATGTAGAGGTAAGTGACGAGAGCTATTTAGTGGATTCCCAGTACGACGAGGAAGGCAAAATACGCACGTAGTCTGAATAGAAGACGCCCTCATTTTGATGGAGGAGATGCACAGGTGTGCGAGAAAGTGGGCCATCGTGGTTATGGATGTCTGTTCAAGAGGGGTTCAAGCCGTCGGGATGGGCGAACGTCGGGGGCAGGGCGCCAAAAAATTTCAAAATTGGAGAAACACGTGAGGGATCAGAGTTCAGAGATACGACATTTGGGGAGGTTCACAACGACCTCACACGATGGAATTCACTATCCGTATGTAATGACGGATAGTTCCGGAGCTTCGATTTTGCTTTTGCCCATGTGAACTATGGAGCCAGGCGCAAGCCCCTTTTTGTGAGAAAGCTTCTAAAAAAGTCCGGAAAATTTGCTCTTTGCGGAGTTCATCACCGTTCAAAAAAAGTCGTTTGTTGAACTGGAGTCTATCACGAAAAACGGAAGCCTCAGAAAGCGTGCTTACATATTTGAGTTCATGAGGAGGATGAACGTTCATAAAATGCTTGAAATAATACGAGAAAATGCGCTTGAACCACGCACCGCAATGCGTTATTTTGTCTCGATTTCATGGAATACTGCTTTATTAGGATGGCGCGGAAGTGGCTGTTGAAAGGGCTATCGGGCCTTTACCTTTCTTGGGTGCTTATTAGCATTGGGTTTGGGCCTGCTCTCGCCTCGGCGGAGCCGGTTTCCAATCAAAGTTCATTCAACGTCGAGGAAGCGCGCCAGCGCGTCGTCAATCTTCTCGCAAAGGATTGGCACGCCGAAAATATCGGTTCTTGTCCGTTAACGGATGTTTTGTTAGATGATCTCGTCTCCGGTCAAGGTCAAAACCATCTCTACTTGGCGGTCCAAACCAAGGAATTCGAAGCCAACGTTTCCGAATGGGCGGAAATGGGTGATCTTTTGTCGGAAAAAATTCCGGTTGGAAGTTTTGTAACGCTGGCATTCAAAGAGGGAGAGCATCAGGTTGCTTCACTCACGGTGAAACGTACTGGCAACGATGCTTGGACGGTGCGAACCGACACACCGCTAGGACAAGCCATGGAAGGCACCGTACTTGCCTTCAGCGAACTCTATGGCCTCAATTCGCAAACCGTTCTCATAAATTTTGCCGCCTCGGCCATGCTTGGTGCATGCGGTGTTGCCCTCACCTCCGAAGTCGTAGCTATGGCGATCGCGGGAACTCTTTTGACTCCCGTTGGCATTCTTGCAGTAGTGCTCTTAGGTTTCGGCACATATCTCTTCCTGCAAAACACCACCGATTTATGGAATTTATCGCGAACCGGAAACTATCGAGAATGGGGATACCGCTCTGCTTTCTTTGTCGGACAGAGCGCCGCGGCCATGGCTGGCGGTGGCATGTTGCTTCGTTCGGGTTACGTACCTCAAACCTCTCGAATCGTTCTCCGGCAACCCGCATTTGAGCCTCCTCCTCAAACCGAACCCGTACTTCGACCCGCAAACCCGGAAGTCCCACCACCCGCACCAAGAGTTTTGCAACCGGCGCGTCCTGAAACCTGGGGAACTACGCAGGCGGAAGATGGCATCGCAGTGGCGACAAGAACACAAATTGCGACATCCCCCGAAGCTCAAGCAGCCGTCGCGGCGTTTCTTGATGATTTCTATGCTACGCAACCAACAACTGCGCCCATCATGGAACCGGCCCCTATGACCTCGCCCCCCCTTGCTCTTGGATCACAGACCCTAGCGCCGCAAATGATTCTCGACCAAACAATTCCATCAGAAATGCAAACGATCACAGCCGGAAAAGCTGTGAGCCTTGAAGAGGCAACCGAAGAAGTAAGGCAAAGACTTTATCGAGCATACCTTGCGGAAACATCTCAGGGACCAAAACTCACTTATGAAGAATGGAAAGATGGGATTTCTGACCCAAGAGAACGTCCAAAGCGTTTGCAAGCATTTGCAGAAGATACGGAACGATTCTCCCGTGAGCAGCTCTTGGAAACGTATCCCGCAATTGTGGAGTTCGTCGATGACGCGTGGAGTCTGCTCGAACCGATCTATAAAACCAGTTCCTTTTGGCTACCTGGAAATCCTTTCAAGAAATTTCGCCAAATGCATTCCGGTCCCATAACTACGGATGCCGCGCTGAAGGCGCTGGAAACAGATATCGAAGCCTACTTTGTGCGAAAATACTCTCGGCTCCAAGCAAGGCGTTTTTCGATCCGAAATCATCTACGGGCAGCACTTGTTCAGGTTGTTAGCTCCGAGACGATAGCTCGGTTCTCGCCTTTCACAGTTCAAATCCAGGTCTTCGACGATCATGACTACATTAAGGATCCGGCTCAAAGGGAACTGTTGACGAAACAATATCCGTGGTTACTCGATAACGAGATTGACCGATCATTCTATCCTGAACTTACTACGATTCGCGCGAGCGACCCCGAGTATCAAGTTTGGCGTGAATTCCAAGCAGAGTATATTGCTGCCGGAGGAGAATCAAGTGTGGCAGGTTATTCAGGATTCGATCCTCTCGAGGATGACAAGATCGCCACGTTTTATGCCAGAGTAGGAAGTTCTTTTCCGGATTTCGTTATCATCCACGAAATCGGCCACATTTTCCAAAATGAGCTTCTCATGCAACTTGTTCCTGAAATCCTTTCTTTGAAAAAGGGAGATGACATTCGCAAACTCATGAACCTCTTCGTAGAGCTGGAAGTCCAATTGGAAATGGCGTCGCCATGGCCATCTACGGATCCGACTCGGGAGTTGTACAGTCGCTTTGATCACATCTGTAATTTAGTCACGGTTCAACTAAACAAGTTGCGGGCCCTTCGCGAGTTGATCACGCAGGTTCATGAAATTCTTTCCAGCTGTGAATGGCTACCTAGAGATAAGATTCCGTTGCTTGAGGAGGCATTCAATGTTCGTGCCCTCGATTTGATTCCAGCGTTCGAAGCGATACGAGAAAGCATGGTGGGCCTCTATCAACGTAATAACCCTGAAACTTGGAACTTCCATCTTGAGGTGCGAGATAAAAGAGCCGTAGAAGCAGAGATCAAACTTTTATCCCGTGCTCAGGGTGGAAGAACCAACCAACAACCTCAACAAGGTTTATCGTTGTTTGACGGAGCGGTGCAAAGAACTACTGCCGAGACTCCGGCTCAAAAAGTAAAAAACGTAGGTCGTAACGAACCGTGCCCTTGTGGTAGTGGAAAGAAATACAAAAAATGCTGCGGTAAAAAATGAATGTTGTCATTTAGAAGAGCCAACGAGGGAGGAGCGCGCCACATGGCCAGGCTGGGTGATGTTTAGGTGCCAGTGTAGAAGCAAGGATTTAACGCAACAGTCTGTCCATAGCTTCGTAAGGGGTTTCCCAGGCGAGTGTTTTTCTGGGTCTCCCGTTAAGTAGATGTTGAGCTCGTTTGATTTCTTGTTCTGAAACGTGGTTAAAATTCGTTCCTTTTGGAAAATATTGTCGGATTAGGCCGTTGGTGTTTTCATTGCTTCCTCTTTCCCACGGGCTTTGCGGATGGGCGAAGTACACCGTCATTTTTGTGTCCTGAGTAAACAGCTTGTGCTCAGCCATTTCTCGTCCCTGATCGTAGGTTAAGGTCCAACGCCGCATTTTTAAATCATATAAGTCTTTTAAAAAATTTTGAATTCTGGAAGTAGGGTACCTAACTGCCAAGCACATTGATGAAGGTTGTGATTTTAGAGCAAGCGCAAATTTTAAAAAGAAATGCTGATTCCGTCAGAATTGACGCCTCCATTAGCGTTGACGACGTAAATCCATGCTTCACCCGCGCCAAAACTGCCTTGGTTCACTTTGATCATAACCTCATTGTCGTTCCAGGTTGTATGCGGTTCTTGCAATTCGAAATGGACTACGTCGTCAAATTGAGGAGCGTCTCCTATAAGGACTCTAGCTCTTGTTTGGTCAACATAGATGTCTCCAAACCAGGTGTTGGTGGGATCGATGTTGGCGGGCGCGTTGACATCGAGTCCAATCCTTTCAATCTTGTCATATGTTCCGCCGATGCTTAGGCCTTTGCGGCCCGGACCCCATAGCATGTCTGGAAAAGCTGAAGCGGTCGCCGTAATGGGAGTTCGATTGATCCAAATCGTGTTTTGATATGTATGACCACATTCATCTTCTTGATCGAATGTGAAAAGCAATTCCAAATGATGGAAGTTGGAAGTGTCAGGAGGAAGGGATTGTTGGATCCATGGAGATGGATTTGAATGGGGAAGGCAGCCGTCTTGGTACTCGTTGTAGATCATCCATTGCGTGAACGTCCATGAAAGTCGACCGTTGGTTCCACTTCCATCCGGCCAAACCCGAATCATTTTTGTCGAAGCATTGGTTGCTGGAGTCGTGCTATCTACTTTATGCCAAAACGAAATGTAAAAATCTGAGTCAAAAGGAAGACCGCTGTCTGGTCCTCGAAAATAGCATTTCCCGTTGTCATTCGATTCGAGACATTTGTACATCCAGGTACCCGGAACGCGGCTCTCGGATCCTTTGTAAAACCGAACATTCCCATCGTTGCCGTCAGTCGCATTACCATTGTTGGTCCAATAGAATCCTTCCCCTGTCGGCACAATGCCGTTGATGTCGCCATCGTCTAGTTCGCCATACGCTGTTTGATTGGAAACGCGATCAAACAGGAGGGGTTCAACTGGATCTTTTGTGCCAAAACCCGAGCCTTGAATCGTAAGGTTCTGTCCATCGATTAATGCACCGTCCCCAACACTTCCCGAAATTTCAGGATCAGTTGCCGTTTCACTGGCACTGCTTTCATTTGAATTGTCGCTGGAAACAGTCGCATGGCTACATGCGGCCAAGAGAATGGATAAACATAAAAACACAGAACTTTTTCCCATCACTACGCTCCACTCCAATTCTTTTGCACAAAAAATGCCGCGCCAACATCCTCCTAAGCATCTATTAATTGGCGACTTTCTATTCTTCTAAGAAGATCGTTTTTCGTAAAACTATGCAAGAATTGCGTGGGAAAGCAGGATGAGGACGAAAAGTTCACCAACCACTTTTCTGCCTTAATTAGGCTCAAGTGACTCATCAGGTCCTCAAAAGTTTGCTTCGCCATAGGCTTGAATTGATTTTTTGTTAATGTTTTTAAGGGGTTATGTTGAGGGAACTGGAGCGAGTTCTTCAATTGTGATCGGTGTCCCCTGATTTAAAAAAATCTCTTAATTACGAGCATACTGTACACTTCTGATGGGGGAAGAGGTTGAGTCGCTGGCTGATACAATCGTATAGATCGTAACAACGGACCCAATTGTCGTGGGGGGAGTTCTTATGCCAAGACGTCCATTTCCGAAGAAGGGAACACATGATGGTGGCCGAATCGGCATCAAATTCTGATGACCCTTTCAGATCATAAGAGAATGCTTCAACGCCTTGCTGGCTCAAATGCAAATGAAGACAATTGAAACAGCTTCGCTTTGAAGGAGATGAGATAGGGCCTAGATAGAACAGATTACCTGCTAAGCTGGCATGAAGAACCATCTTTTCCTTCTCCATCGCCCACTCTGCGGCTTTCAGGTGTTCAGAAAGATCATTGGAGCAAAGCAGGACAGTTGTGGCCGAGGCTTGAACTTCTTTCGAAAACATTCTTTTCGCACTTTCTCTGCGAACAACCTGCCAATGCTTTCCATCTGAATCCGAAAATTCTGTTTCATCGAAGATCCCCAAATCATCAACGAGAAAAAGATCAGTGTTGGAGATCTCTTCCTTTTCGAGTTCGATTAGACCGGTTTCTTGAAGTCTGGAAATCCAATGAGCCAAGTGGGCCTCCTGAATTTCAGAGTTTGTCTTTAGGATGTTTGACAGGGAGTCTTTTTCTTGCCAAACGCCATGCCAAGTCTGGACCAGTTGTCTTTGCCAATCATGTTTGCCTTCAATGCTGAAGACCTGGTTTTTAGCTTGATGGAAAAAAAGAATGTGCTTCGGTCCGAATTTGACCGCGAGTTCAGATTTGAGTCGAAAACGATGGGAAAACAAAATGGGTTTGTGTGCGGGGTCAAAGGGTTTGTTGGTTACGGCTACAAACTCTTCCACAACAGCACGTTCTACCCCGACGTTTTCTTGAGTTCGGTTAGGTGGGCAGGCATGGGCCTCAGAGAGAAGTTTTCCCAGGGAATCGTACATAATAAGGCCGCTGCAATTGGGGCAAATTGATGTATCTTTTGCTTTGAGCCCTTTAACGGCAAAAGGGCCTTCAAGTCCGTCTTGATATCCAATGGAGTGAACTTGCAGCGAAGGGTCAAACAATCCATAAATCGGGTTAAATATTCTTTGGCGTGTATCTATAAAGCCTTCACGTTCCCTTCTTCCTTTCAAAGAAAGGTTTTTTACCAGAGGGCCAGCTACCTGTCGCACGAGTTCCACTTCGTGATTGCTCTCATAACGGTGTGCAGAATCCGAGTGGGGGCAGTCGCCTACATGATAGTCAATCTGTTTGAGAGCAGCATAAATGGAGACTTCCCGATCTTCGAGGGCATAGAGGGGTTCGAGAACTTTCGGATAATTGTCCAAAGGTTCGGTGGGGCTACCTCCAGCGAGTTCAGAAAACATCAGATCGGTTAAGGTCGTTCCGGCTAAGAGAAAATAGGGCTCATTGATCTCGTCCTTTTGGTTGTGTGCGCACGAAACTGTGTAGCCTAAATGGCAAGGAATGCAGGCATCTTCATGACAAGGTGATTGCATCATGCGATCAAGATGGCATACAGACCCTTCGGGTAGGGATGTTTTCACAAGCTTTAAGTTGTTAGCATCACAAAAAGCTTGAGCTGCTTGTGCACATTTGGTCCGATATAGATGTTCTCCCTCGTTTCCATTGTTCATGAAATAGGGTCTAATCCTTAGGGAAAGTTCCGCCAACTTTGTATAAGAAACCAGGAGTGAGCTGGCTACAGTGCTGTCACGTTCTCCGGACAAAGCTATTACGACAAGATCATCATCAGATAGACCACTTTCGACCAAGTTCTTTGCGGCAATGGCTTCAGTCCATTTCACAAAACAGCTTCCACACATTGGTCGTTCACCTTTTCCTGTGATGGCAAAGGCGCTATTGCATAAGACACAGGACTCTGCGGGACCTCCTTGAAAAGTCCTAAGTCGTTCTCCCATACGGAAATTGGTTTTGTTGGACGCTATGATTAGCATGTTATTTTGGGGAGTGATTTTGGCGATGTCGCACCAGGCTCGTTCAGCATCAATATGTATAAGAAACCCTTGGCAGAGTCTGTCTTCCTGGATTTCCAGAAGTTCGGTGGCTGCTACCGACAGCTCTGGATGGGAACGTAGGGACGTGATGATTTCTCCGGCACATGTCCCAGCAGGAAACTCGGTCTCGAGGTGGCCTAGGGTTGGGTAATGGAAGACGACATTGATATTAGTGGAGGACATTCAGAAATATTACCATTCCTTCAAAAAAAAATTCAAAGGTTTGGAGTTCAGCCGACTGAGGGCTCTTGTGGACAAAGTTTTCAATCTTCCTAAGGTCCATCCCACCACACGACGGTATCTGACTTTCTTTAATTCGATACAGTCGAGAAGGAATGAAGTGGCCGGCTTCATCTCCAAGGCGACACCTAATTACTCGCCGCGCAAATAAGGTAAGAAGGCTGAAGAATTTTTAAGTATCGAGGTCGGTACAGAGGATTTCTTCGGAATTAATGTAGGTGATACAGCGATGTTTGCCATCTTCTGACGTTACTTCAAAGCCACCCTCTTCTGGCAAAACGGAAACGCCGACAAACTGATCATCGACCCATATTTGTTGCTGATCGAATTCCTGAAAGAGCTCGTTATTGGGTATGGATTGAGGCGAGGAATTCATTTGAGAAGCTAGTACGAACGTCAAGGAAGCTGCTGCCGTAGCGGCAGACGGCGTTATGGCCAACGAGCCTCCTCCTGTCGGAAGAGCGGCGACGACACCGATGGCGACAATCGCGACAACCGTTGCGGCCACAGCCAATTTCGTTAAAAGCGGTGTTCCTTTAGGTTGATCGGAATCAAAACCCTTTGAAAGAGAGACAATGCTTTGGTCTCGAAATGCATAGGAGGAATGGATGTCTGGTTTTGGGGGAGTAATTTGACGGGGTGCTGGAACCGGAGATCGGCCCATTACCTGATCCCAATTTCGAACAATCTGTTCATATTCCTCACCACAATCCCGATCATTAAAATCATGGGGATGTTTCTGCTTTAAAGGATAGGGTATTTTTTCAGCGCCTTGAAGAGTGAGAACGTCTCCGTTTCGCCAAATTTGAATATCATTGATCACTCCATCCATGACGCTCACATACTGTTCTTCACTGATGTATTCGCCACAGGAGAACAGGACCGTGAACCAACGGGCCATCTTGTCTCTAAAATAGCTGAAGTCCAGCGTTCCCTTTGCGGGATTTTCATCCCCATCAATGCAACGACTCCAAAAATCATTGAGGTCCCGACACATTAAATCGAGTGGATCCTTTGGAGTCATGGCTTGGGCCTGGACTCTAAGGGGGACCATGCAAAGCAAAAACGCGCCAATGACAAAAAACTGGAGACACATCCTGCGAGACTTCTTAAACATAAGCGCGGTCCTCTACGCGCTTGGCCGTTGAGAGTCAATCCCCTAGATCTATTTTTTGAGATGCACTCTTTAAGAGCCGACCAAATTCCATGGACCTAGGGAGCCGTGGCACACAACTTACCCCTGAATTAAGGGATGTGTCGTCAAAGTTTTGTGGTTATACTTTTTTCGTGGACACCCTTCCCCATAAATTTATTGATGCGCTAAAAACTGGGCAGGTCATCCATACTCAATTGGGTCTTTTTTACACAGAGATTCTTGCGAGAGAAAAAGCTTTGAATCAACCCTCCAGGGCGATGACTCCAACCTCCGGCCAGATTATACCTGGATTTTTACCCTCCGATTCATTTTCTCAAACGGTCCTGCACAAAAATTTTCTTTCTCAACTTGAAATTTGGTCCCAAATCTTTTCGAAAAAGACTTTGCCTCTCCCGAACCCAACCGTAAACATTGAAATTGATCAAAATCGTTTCATTTCGATTCAGAACAGCCTTAGAGATGACGGAACAACATGCTTAGACGAATACGGCACGCTTGATCTAGAAGAGTTCCCAAGGGGGAACACGACGCATAATCTTTGGATGATTTCCTTTTCCCCTTCCGACCGATTGCGTGGGATACTAAATCCTTCCGGCTAATTCCAAAGACACGGCATCTACTTGCGCCGTGAACCATTGAAATCAGAATTCCGTCGGCTGTCCCCCAATTTTCGTCGATTTATAGGTCGATGTTTCGTGTGTTTTAGAAGCCTTCTGTCACAACCGATTGAATGAAACCGTGCTTGTTGGCAAAGTCGAAGATTTCGGCGGTGTGAACATTGGGCCCGTCATCGCGCAAGGGCGTCCACGAATCGAAAATCCAGATTCGACCATCTGAGATTCTCCTTAGAGGGGTTCCTACGTGGGAAATGGGATTCCCGTGACTGGCTCCAGCCAAGGCAAAATATTCCAAGAGACCCTCACATTCCAGAAACTCGAAAAACCCATGAAGATTCCTTGCATGAATCACACAATTGGCACCCGTGGCTCCAAAACAGAGCTTTACGTTCCCCCATCTCCCGGTTGAAAGCTTGCTTAGAAAAGTGTTTTGTTTGTAGATCACAAAGGCCCTTCTTATAACCAGAAGCTCTGCCCTTTCTTCGATAGGCATCGTAAAGATGCTGGCTTGTAAATGGCCATGGGCGGATTCACCGAGTTTGTCTTTTTCTTCTAAACTTAAATCGAATACGTCGAGGATACGATTTTTTAGCTCCCTTGACAGTTCAACTTGATGGCTTTGGCTTCGAAACCCTTTTTCGTAATAAATTCGCAAAGAATCTTCACATTCATCTTGAGCTCGGGCATACGATGAACACAAAGCAAGCACAATGGCCGCGAAAAAGATGAAATATGGACCGCGATTCATTATTTCCCCCAAAACAACCTTCGCATATCAGCTTTATTTCGTCGGCGCAACGGGCCACTGTTTTTTCCGATCTCTGTTATAGAGAGCAAACATGTTTCTAGGAAGCCTTATACCCAACCCCTACACCTGTGGTATTTAGTCAGGACTAAAAAAGAAGCTTAAAAACAACCACCCGCGGTCTCTTTTTACGAGCATGCATGAGGACATCCAATCCTTTTTTAACCACATCTTTCTTTCCGGATCAGACTGCTCATATACAGGCGGAAGATTAATGCACGATCGAACCTGTTTCTGAAACTTCTCGGAAGAGGCTTTCTCGGCGAGATTCAACGGCACGGAGTTAATGGAAAACTTGGCGTCAAAAAAAGAAGGAAGACACGCGGACGGATTCGAAGAGTTCAGACAAGTGCGCACGGTTTCTTTAAACTCAGCGATCACGTTTTTGAATTTCGCGGCCTTACGGTCTCGCTTTTCCTTAGACGGGAGAAATCTATATTTTACTTCTCTAATTTTTGATAAATCGAAATAGAGGTCTTGTTGATGGACTCGTGTATGGATGATTCCATCGCTTGCTTCCAGATGCCGGATGTACACTTCGCCCGAGTGCGCATCGATGACTAACGCATCGCCGACACGACAAGGAATCGCCTTATGTTTTGAATCTTGGGTACAAAGTTGATCACCATTCAACGTCAAACTTCGTTTTGAGTCGAACGCTCCAACAATGGTCGACAGGGAAGGGTCCTTAAAAAAGAGTATTTTTTGTGTGTCTGAAATTACGACATAGTCGTTTGAATAGGGCAAGTGCAGGTCAGGACTTTCAGGCCCAGCTTGAACCCGCAACGATATAAGACACCAGGAAAAAAGAAAAATGGAAAGCAATGTGTAAGGTCGGGAGAACGACGACATCTGTTTAATAATTTAGCAGAATCTGATCAAGACCAACAAATTTAAAGGAAGGTGTAAACTCAAACCTCCTTCACTCCAAATAATGACGAGTTAAGCGACACCCAAAACGGTTAACGTTTTGCATGCTTTTTTTGGGGCTCAATCAACCGAACCCTAACTTCTTTATCTCTATTTCCTTGAGGAAAAATCAGATGGCTCACACCTTATTGGGCTAATAATGGAGCGATCCGGGTATGCTCGAAACGGTCATTTAATTTCGAATGGTTGGGATTCTCGAGTTTTTTTCTGTCCCGGAATCGAGGTAAAATCGTTTCACATGCGATTATTATTATCATTCCTTATCATCGTGGCCCCTGGAATTTCTTTCTCTGCACCTGCAATCGACACGGTATCGAATTCCACGGTGGCTCATGGTGGAACTTACACCATCACAGGAAGTGATTTTGGATCTAAGTCCAATGCGGCACCGTTGAAATTTGAAGACTTCGAAAACGGTGTAAATGGGGCAGAACTCGATTCAACGGGTTATTGGAGCATCGACTCCAATAACGCGTCTTGGGGAAAACCTCTTCCGATCTTTTCAAATGAAAACAACCGCCAGAACTCAAGCCTGAACGCACGAATGTATTTAACGGGACTCATAGATGCGGCTTATCGGAATGATATTCCTTTTGGCAGTCACTTCTATTTTAGTTTTTGGGTGAATTTCAGCATGGGGATTACGTGTACGGGCTTTACTCAAAGACAATTGAAACTTTGGACACTGACCAAAAACTATCCTAACCCGGAAAACCAAGGTGGGAACTGCATCATTACGGCTCTTTTAGATGCGAATTGGGTGTACGAGGAAGAAACCCATCGTAATCATTACATTCAGCCATATTGTGCAAGTCATCCCAGCATGTATTTTGAACAATACACCGACCACACGTGGACACATGTACAAGTTGAGGTTCAGCAATCGGATATTGGAGTGGACAACGGTGTTTTAAGAGTGTGGATGAACGGAAAGCTCGTTGAAGAAAGTACAGATGTTCCTTTTCGAGATACGGCGGATGACTCCTTCTCGTCATTTAAGTTTGGTTGGTACCAAGGCAACATCGAACAATCGGATGACTACCCCGCTGATACACCCTCAGCAGTCGCAATCGAATATTTCGATGATATCTATTTTGACGACACGATTTCTCGAATCCTTCTTTGTGACAATTCTTCTTGGTCAAGCATTGTGTCCGAGGGGGCTCATTGCGAAAACCAGATACCAACCTCGTGGAGCGATACGAGCCTTGGCTTCAGACTCAACCAAGGGGGACTTGCCAATAATTCAAATGCCTATGTGTTTGTGGTGAATGCAAGTAATGAGGTGAATGAAGCGGGAAGACTTGTTCATATCGCGGCTGACAGCGCTCAGCATGCATCTACCCCTGACGGTGCCTCCGCACGGACGGAAATCTATAACACCTTCTGTCCGGAAGGGTGGAGCCCATCTGGTCAGGCCCTAGATACTGAAGGAAATCTTGTGGATGAATCGTCTTCGGAAGAAGGCGGAGTTGAGTCCTCCCCTGGAGCAGAAGGCGATCTTGAAACTGAATCAGGAGAAGTGTCTAGTAGCTGTCAATCAAGCCATGTTCCTTATTGGCTTTTTTTCGTACTCTTCTGGTGGATCGCTAGAATCCCCCAAAAACACCGCTCCTTCGGCTAAGAGCCATGGCAAGGCCTTGAATCCAATCGAGGGATGATCAACACAACCCCTTGATTTAGTTTGAAAAATTCACCTTCGATTGGAAACCTTAAGAAATTGAGCTTTCGTCTTGCGAAAAAAGACGCATAGCGTTATACGAGATCCTCACGTGAAAGGTTGGGCATGAAACATAAATATCGATTCCTTCTCCTGCTCATTGGCTTATCGGCACCCTTGTTTTTTCAATCTTGGGCTCACGCCTATCGGGGGTCGGCTTTTTCCGGCTACTCTCATGGTCCCGGATATCCCTACCGAGCAACCATCAACGCTTCTGAATTAGAGTCCGTTGCCAGCTTCGAGCATTTGGTGGGAAGTCCCTCTTCCGTATATGAGACATGGTTGCAAGCTCAGCAAAGGGAAATCGATGAGGCGTTAGCCTCCTTACCCCCAAGAACAGAAACTGGATTATTGGAACTTTTTAATGAAGATTTCTTCCAATTAAGTCAGCATGGGTGCGGTTATGTGAAAGGAGATGATGCCGTCATTTCCAATCAAGGTTCTCGGTATGCTCCTATATTGACCATTCCTTGTCCCATCGTTTTTATGACCTATTCCGCAAAAAGCATTGGCGAGAACATCAAAGCTTTTTGGCAGGAGCTTGGGCATACGGTGTTTGGTCAAACGCCTGGACCTATTGCCTATGATTATGAAGTCTTAGTGATCCCGTCTAACGTCCTATTCCGTTATTTGGTCCAACTTGAGGAAAGACTCAAAACCACGAGAGCCATAAAGAAGTTCGTGGATGCTGAGGATTACGATCTAAAAAGAAAGAAAATTGTGGTTCAGGGGACACCACGCAATCGTGCGGGAGGGGATCTCGTCGTTTGGGGCGAGCCCTACACCATCTTGCTGGGATATGGCACCGCTGCCTATTTTCTCGACGATCTCGATCAAACGGATCGAAAGAGCTACCTCTTTCTCTGGAAGACATTGCTTGAGAAATTTCATGCTTCAAAAAAGATGGACAGCGACCAGGTCGTAAGTGTCAAGGTAGATCGATTCATTGATCGATTCTATCTGGACGCTAGTTTGTCACTACCAAGTCGACTGGCCTTCTTCGAGACTCGCCTGTTTCCCCTTCAAGACGAACTCTTTGCATCAAGTACAAGTTCCATAGCCAATATGGACCGGGTGAAAATGGCATCAGCAATGACCGCTCGCAACCTGTGCAAGTTCTTTGCTGTAGCCGAGAAATTGGATCTGCCCGTTTTATTGAATGATGTACACACCGAAGCATTGGCCATAGAGGTACAAAGCCTCGTCGATCAAATTCAAGAATTCAATTGGTGTGGCACAAACGAAATAGACATGGTGACAACGAACACCACATTCTAGAAATCGTATCTAAAGAGTCCGTCGTTCTTGCTAAGGATCTTTTCTGAGGCACTCACAAAAACGACTCACAGCTGCGCAACTTTTTGCACATTTTGCAACTTTTGGTTTGTTTTTCCTATTTTTTAAGTTCTCGTAATTAAAGGACTTTGACCACATTCCCTTAAGAACGTGAAATAAGTTGGAATTTTCTCGCTCGATTTCGCCCCCGCTTGTTTTATCGCTTATTTTCCGCTGTAATAACAAGGTGTTATAATGCGAAAAACGGCATTACTTTTGAATGACATTTACGCGAGTCTTACGACAAAACTCAACTAGGGGTCCATTATGACAAAACATACAAGCATTCATTGGCTTCTCGGATCGTTCCTGGCGCTGTTTTTGGTGTCCGGATGTTCCAGTGACTTTCAACACAATCCTTTTGCCTTTGGAGAAGATGATTTTCTGGAAAATCCCAACGTGGATTTTGCCGGAACCCCATCCACTCCTGACCCTGTGACGATTGATCCAGACCCCCTCGTCACTCCACCTCCAACCCCAACCCCTCCTTCCGGCTCAACCATTGAGTCCTGGGAAGATTCGTTCACTCAAGACACCAATGATGCTGTGGATATGGTGTGGATCGTGGACGACTCTGGAAGCATGAGCAACGAACAAGCCCTCCTGGCCGCAGAAGCCTCTGCGTACACCACGGCTTTGGAAAATTCCGCCGTAGATTTTCGAACCATCGTCATCACGACCAAAGCTTCCACAGACAGTAAATTGCAAAGCTTATGCGATGAAGTCTTGGGAGACACCGACGGCATCATCACCAACTCCACCAGCAGCTATTTCGCCGAATGCATCGGTGAGGTAGGTGCCAATGGCGGCGGAGAAGAAGGAATGGAAGCCCTTCGCAGAGCACTCGACCCCGACTATGCGAATGGCCCGATGAATCCGAATTTCCTCCGCGAAGGTGTTCCCTTGCATGCGGTTTTTGTTTCCGACGAAGAAGACGGACCCGGACCTGTCGTCGGTGAAGTCTATGGATCCACCACCGTCACACAATCACTGATTGATCAGTTGCTCGCCGAAGAAACACCGAACCTGATAGACCATGGCCGAGGAAATGATGGTCGGGAAGCCTACTTCCCTCTCATCGACACACATAAATCTTTCTTTGAGGAATTAAAAGGAGATGCCTCTCTGTTTACGGCACATGCCATTGTGTTTGAGTACTTACATAGTGACGCCAACAGCTCGGACACATGTCATCGGCAAGATTCCACAGAAGAGGTGGGTGAACGATACATCACGCTGGCACATGAGACGGGCGGAACCGTGGCCGATTTATGCAGCGACTGGGGAACCACGCTCGGAGAGATTGGCCTGGAAGCCAGCGGCATTCACCGCTGTTTCCAACTCACATATGAGCCCTATGATGTTAGCGGAATTGACGTCACGGTGGACGGAGAAACGCCTGAAGCGGGAAGCGTCTCCTACCAATCCGCAGGCAATAAGATTTGCTTTTCGGAACCACCAGATGTCGGCTCGGAAATTGTAGTGAACTACGACTATTTGGTTGATTAAACCAACGATGAGTGTTGGCGAGTATTTTTCCTCCTGAAAACGTCACCGGGGTTCTTGGAGCCCCGGTTGTCTTCAGTTTTTTCGTTTTCGCCCAACCACGAGCGTGAGATAGCCGACGGCAGGGCTTTCTTCCACGACGTTTTCAAAATACAACTCAAGCTCACTTTTGAAATCGCGTTTTCGAAACACACGAAAACTCCGAAACCATTTATCAAAAACCGGATCGAGAAAATTCAAAGGCCCTTTCAAGGGGGAAAAATCAAGAATCACCAAATTCCCTCCTGGCTCGATCAAGGAACTCATTTGTTTCAGTGCCTGACGCCAGTCGTTCACAAGTGAAAGAGCGTAAGTACACAACGCTTTATCGAATTTCTCTTCCAAGGATATGGCCTCAAGATCCCCTCGAACCCATCGCACATGGGGATATTTTTTTCGAGCCACTTTGAGCATGGATTCTGAGAAATCCATTCCAGTTAAAGAAATCTCTGGGTATTGGGAGAGAAGTTTGGCATTCATCCCCGTTCCGCAGCCGAAATCGGCCACTCGATCTTGAGGCCTCACCCCAAGAAGGGAAACCGCTCGCTTTCTTTTAAAAAGAAAAAATCGCCGAGTCACATCATAAAAAGGAGCATGAAGCCGATAAAATCTTTCGACCTTCCTTTGAGACATAATTCTTTAATATCAAACCTTTCCACCTAAATTCTTAAAAAATGGAACGTGTCACTCTAAAAACACGGATTTCTTGGCCTTTCACTGGGCTGGAGAACCTTAAGCGAGACAGGACAAGTTTTCCCCAAACCGACATTTCTTTATTTTGGGGCAAATATTTCTCACGCATAGCGTATTTATTTATTTCTTTTTGGCGACGTATAATAGGGGTTGCGGCTTGCCTCAGCCTTAACGAAAGACGCAGCAAACACATATCAAACTGATCGATTCAGGGAGGATTCATGAAACCAACCATACGTTTGGCGTTTGTCATTTTTGTCACGAGCGTGTTCTTCATTCACTGCAGCAGCTCCTCGGAAAACGGAGTTCCAGCTCTCAACAACGTGAGTGATCTTCCCAGCCTGAATGCCGCAGACTATGATTACAGCATCACGAGTTCTGCTAGCGCAGTAGAAGGGCTCACGCTCCGAAGCCAACAAAACTCCGGAAATGCTTTTTCCCGAGCCGCCTGCGAGGCCTATCAATTCAAGAGAGAAATGTTTCGGAATGCCGCCCAGGTGGAGAGCTTTCGATGTTACATCGGAAATTTAGAACAAGAATTCGATAACCTTTCCGTTCCGATCGATGCGTGGGGATTTTACGAAATTCATTTCCCCACAATTGCAGAAGAGGAAAATGGCCCTCCCCCTGTGGTCCGCATACGTGTTGGAAAGAGAAATGGCGAACTCGGCATGGACGTTTGCCAAGCGGATGGTGAAGACAATGCCTATATCCAGTCGGTCCAATTTCGATTCTCGGCATCTGAAGAAGGATATAGTGGTTTTGCCATCAATCGATATGCCTTTAATCGCGAGGGTGAAACCTTCCTAGGAAGCTCCCGTGAAGACATCTCCATCGTAGGAACCAGCAGAGATGATTTCACTTCGGCCGAATTCCTTTCTTCGAATCAAGATTCCAATGGAGACAATGACAACTGGCAACAACGAGCCACGTTTACGGCCACTCACGAAACGCAAACCAATACCCTTTCCGGAGTCAATAGCAGCCAGAGCCCTCAATGGGGAAATCACCAAAGCCGAATGTATGGGCAGTGGGGGGAAGACCTTGTGGGAAGTGTGCAATATGAAACCACAGGTCAACATCCAGCGCCAACCAGGCAAGATTGTTTGGAGTGGTGGACACCTCCCCCAGGAGAAGAGGATGCGTATCTCGAAAATTGTGTGAACATTTGCTACGACGAAGAAGGCAACTCCAGCGCGGCGGATGAAAACGATATGTGTACCTTTACGGATGATGGAACGGAGTCCTTTGACATCAATAACGAGGCCGAGCCTCCTGTCTTCAGCCTCATCTCCGACGCTAGCAGTTCTTACTTTGAGAGCGTTTTGGATGCTTCCCTTCCTCAACTGGGAGATCTTGATGCTCAAACTGCGTTTACGGAAACTTGGGATTGTCAGCCGGATGATGAATTCATCGTAATCGATGCTACCGAGTCCCGAGTGATTTCAGAGTGCGAAGTGTATGAAGAATTGGATTGGGACCTCTGCTGGAGACAAGAGGAAGAAGCTCGACAAGAAGAACAAGAGTAATCTGAAATATTTCAAGATTGCCTAGTCGAGGTTCATAAGGAATAGTATTCCTATATGTCGCTTTTCGTCATTAATCCGCTTCATATTCGAAATGGAAAACATCTTGAGTTTCAGGTGGCCTGGAACAAGGCCATTCAAGGGAGGCCGCTGGAGGCCATTCAGCTCTTAGTCAACTCCCTGGCCAATGGAAAAGGCGCCACACAAAAGGAAATTGCGCGCTTATTGACAGATGGAATCGAAGGCCTTTCCGTTCAAAGTGCGCTTTCTTTTGTGAAAAAACTTGTGAGCGTCAAAATCCTCTTACCCAAAGAGAAGCGAAAGGCCTTTGCCGAAAAAATTCTACAAACTTACTTAAAAAAGGTTTGTCCTCTTCATTGTCGCCTAAGAGAAGGGAAAAGAGTCTCTAAGGATGAATGGCCGATATTTATATTTGCATCCAAGGTTTATTTTTCGGATGAGTTCGCGACGCACATGCTCTTACTTGCCCTTCGAAAAGGATATCCCTTCCGAGCATTTGCAGACTCGGGACAAACCATACGCATCGAAATTGAGAGAAACGGCATGGTTCGCTCATTTCACTCGGGTTTTCGTGATGTGACCGAATTTGATTTTCGAAGTCAGACGATCACAGAAGACAAATGGACAACCAACTATTTGTGCGCGCTTGCGGGAATTCCTGTTCCCCCGCACATCAAGTGTCTCGACATGGAACATGGAAAGGTCTTTGCCAATCGTGAAGGTTTTCCACTCGTTCTTAAGCCTACGTTTGGACATGATGGAGAAGATGTCTACCCCCATATTCGAAGTCTTGAGGACCTAAAAAAGACGCTCAGGAAAGTGCTCCCAAAGTACAAAAACGAAGGAGGGCTTTCGCTTGAGAAGTACGTTCCTGGAAATCGCTATCGGATTGTTCTTTTGGGCTCCAAATTGGTTGGTGCCGTAGCTTGTTATGCACCAAAAATTACGGGAGATGGACAACACACAATTGCTGAACTCATTGAACAGAAAAACAAGGCCTGGAGCCAAAAGGGAAAAATGGATGAAAGCCGATCCTCTGTGATCATCAATCAAGCCTTGAAGGATTGGATTGGAAGTCAAAATTTGAAACTTCGTTCCGTTCTTCCCAAGGGAAATTCCATCACACTTCAAGGCGTGATTAATTCAACACGCGGAGGTGTCGTTGAACTTCTTCCGCCCTCGGCCATTCACCCCAAAGTCATTGAGCTTACGCGAAAAACACTTCGGTTGGTGGGGCTTCATTTCGGAGGCATCGACTACATCGCACCCAATGTCAGTGAGCCTCCAGAAGAATGCGGCGGCATCGTGCTTGAAATTCAGGCGCACCCTGGAGGCACCCATTGTGAAAAAGGCGTATGGAAAACCTTCATGCTGGATCCATACTCTGAGTTTTTGGAGAAAGTCTGTGACTACGCCTTTGAATACGACATGAATCGGCCCCCAGCCATCCTCGATGTTAGCCAGGATCAAACATTGCCTTGATAAGGATTACCCTTCTAAAATTTCAAACACACCTTCGACCCGCCCCAATGGAGCAGACAGCTGAATGCCGGAAACCTCTGAGCGAACGTGGCGAAACGTTTCCTTGGCGATCTTGATTCCTTCCGCAAAAGCGGCTTCCTTACTGGTAGCCTTTTTCATACGGTCCAATAACTCCTGAGGGACGGATGCGCCTGGGACCTCATTATTCATAAACTCCGCATTTCGATAAGAAATCAGGGGCCACAAGCCACAAACCAAAGGAATTTTCACGTGTTGAATACGGCTCAAGAATCGTTCAAAAATTTTGAGGTCAAATATGGGTTGCGTAACCATGTATTCTGCGCCCGCATCAATTTTCCAATCCAATCGCCGCAACTCTTCATCGAGATTGATGGCTCCGGGATTAACGCCCACAGCCACCGAGAAACCAGCAGGCTCACCAATTTCATTCCCTGCGAGATCCAATCCGTGATTCAACCTCCACAGAAGATTCACCAGTCCAATGGAATCAAAATCAAACACGGCTTTTGCATTCGGGTACGTACCCAGTTTCGGAGGATCACCTGTAATGGCCAAAATATTTCGAATGCCTAAGGCCCAGGCTCCCAACAAATCCGATTGCATGCCAATTACGTTTCGATCGCGACAAGCGAAGTGAAGAACGGTTTCAACCCCCACTTCCCGCTGCATAATGACGGAAAGAGACAAGGCAGACATTCTCGCGGAAGCCCTCGGCCCATCGGGAATATTTATGGCATCCACCCCGAAGTGATAGAGCTTGCGTGCTTTTTCAATTTGCTTGGTCGGTGCAATACCTTTGGGAGAAACCAGTTCGACCATTGTGACAAACTGCTTTTTTTCCAACTTCGTCGCCAATCGAGACTTTTCGATTTGAGCATAGGGCGTCACGTGCTCCGGAGTTTGAATTTTTTCTTCCGAAACTACGATTTCCGGTCGTTTGGTGGGTTCTAGCGCTTGAATGGCCGCTCTCATGGCCCGAATATGAGCCGGATGGGTTCCACAACACCCTCCCACAATGCTAGCTCCGGTTTGAATAAACCGTTTGGCGTACTCAGCCATATACTCCGGAGAGGCCATGTAAATGCTTCGATGACTAACCCTTTGAGGCCTTCCGGCATTGGGTTGAACGGAAATTGGTTTTTCGGTCAGCTTCTTTAGTTTTTCTAAGGCCCGCAACATATTCAATGGACCCAAAGAGCAGTTTAACCCCAGAACATCCACCTCATGTTTCGAAATTTCTTTGACGAAATTTTCTAACGACCCGCCTCCAACCAAATGGTTCACGTCATCCAATCTCACTTGGGCAACAATGGGAATTTTTGGACTCAAAGACCGAGCCGCCTTGATGCCCTGAACCAACTCCATCACGAAAGAAAAGGTCTCAAACACAATGAGATCCGCACCTCCATCCAACAAAGGTTGAAGCTGTTCTCGGAACAGCTCCTGAGCTTCTTCGTAGGACATTTTTCCCAACGGCTCGATTTGAATTCCCAAGGGGCCCACGGAACCTGCCACCAACACATTTCCGCCGGAAGCTTTCTGCGCTAGGTCCAATCCTTTTCGATTGATATCGTAAACGTTTCCTTCCAGACCAAAGGAGGCGAGTTTGATGCGATTCGCGCCAAAGGTATTGCTCTCAATGACATCCGCTCCCGCTTCAACATATTCCTCATGGACCGACTGAACCAATTGAGGATTGGACAAGTTGAGTTCGTCGAAACACGTATTAATAAAAATGCCCTTTTTATAAAGGTACGTCCCGACACCCCCATCAAAAAGTATGGTTTCGTTTTTCAGCCGATCGCGAAATGATTTTTTCAATGTATTCTCCAAGGCCAAACCTAAGGTTGAATCATGACTTTGAGCGTTTTCCCACCCTCAGAGACCAAACGAAACCCCTCTCCTATTTTTTCCAAGGGAAGGCGATGTGAAATCATGGGCTTCACATGGATGCGATTGGATGCGATCATTTTCATGGCCGATTGAAGGTCATAGGGAGCGGCACCATAGGACGTGACGATTTTCAATCCATCTCTCCAAAACCGACTGACGGGCAGAGAGAGTTGGGTTCCTTCTTCGCTCGTCGCAAAAAATTCGATGGTCCCCCCCCGTTCCACGGATTGAAGAGATTGTTCCAAGGCACTCAAAGCCCCCGCACACACCAATACCGTATCCGCCAGCATTCCTTTGTTTACACTTCGCACAAACGCAGGAATATCTTCGCTCGCCAAAACCGTATGATCTGCACCAAACAACCTTGCCGCTTCCAAGCGAGCAGGGTCCACATCCGTGGCAATGATGCGACCAACTCCCGTTGCCCGGGCTAAAGCCATATGGAGAAGGCCCGAAAGCCCACTCCCCAAAACCACCATCACTTGACCCGGCTTCACGCCGGCCACCCACTGGCCTCGAATCACGCATCCGAGCGGTTCAACGAACGTAGCCTCTTCATAAGACATTTCGTTAGGGAGGGGAAACACCCCCCGATCCACATTCAGCGCAGGAACCCTTATGAACTCCGAAAACCCTCCCGGATCCACATTTGTGGTGTGCAAGGTCTCACAAGAGGTGTGATGACCTTCCAAACAGTATTTGCACTTATTGCAGGGAATATGATGGGAGACACAAACGCGTTGGCCAATCTGATAATCGGACACGCCCGCACCAAGCTCAACCACCTCTCCAGCGATTTCATGCCCCAACACGCATGGCGCCTTTTTCAGGCGATACCATTCCAGAACATCGCTTCCACAGATCCCACAAGCCTGCATCTTGACCAACAGTTCGCCGGGCCCAACTTTTGGCGTCGGCCGATCTTCCAGTCGAAGGTCATGATTGTTGTGATAGACCGCAACTTTCATAAGGCCCTGAAAATCATTCCTTTCCCCCGGCTTCTTGAAAGACTTCTTTGGCTTCAAGGGGGGTAAGGTTTTGATGGATAAGGGCATGTAAAGCTTTGGCCATGGCCACAGGTTGTGGATGCTGCCAAACGTTTCGACCCAAGTTTACGCCTATGGCACCTTTGCTGAGTCCGTCATGAACAAACTCAAAAACCTCAGAGGCTTTTTCACATTTGGGTCCCCCGGCAATGATGACCGGGACCGGACAGGACTCCGTCACTTTCTCAAAACTCTCACACCAATACGTCTTCACGACCTTTGCCCCCAACTCCGCAACAATTCGGCAGGCCAGAGACAAATAGCGCGCATCTCGTTTTTCCAATTCCTTTCCGACCGCGGTCACTCCCATTACGGGGACTCCATAATTTTCACAGTCATTGACAAGTTGCGTAAGGTTTTGAAGGGTTTGTGATTCCAGCACACTTCCAACAAATACGGAAATTCCCACAGCCGCCACATTCAAACGCACGATTTCATCAATGGAAGTGGTGATGATTTCATCCGTCAAATCCCCCAAGACGCTACTGCCACCGGACACTCTCAAAATAACGGGCTGTTTAAAGTCCGGCGAGAAGCAACTTCGCAACACGCCTCGTGTACAAAAAAGCGCATCTGAAAAAGGTAAGAGATCTTTGACCGTCTCTCCGGGTTGTTCCAACCCATGCGTAGCCCCCAGAAAATACCCATGGTCGATGGGCATAATAAAACATTTTCCATCGGGTTGAATGATTTGGGTGAGACGGTTTCGCATGCCCCACTCAAGATGCTCACATCCTTTGATCTCGGTTTTCACATTCATGGCTTGTGAAAAATATCATGGGGTCCGAGAGGTTGGAAATAATCCTTAAAATCGTTGGAGAAACATTCCACCACTTAAAACGGCCAACGACACCAAACCAGCCACAATCAGGAGAGCTACAAAGGCTGCGGATTTTTGTGCACTGAGATTGCATCGCAGCCGGGCAAAAAGAAACAAGATGTAAAGAACCCAAACTTGCCCCACGAGAGACACCACGGACGAAACCAAGCCCAATACAGCCACAGCCGGCCCCACAAAACTGAGTTGGGCCATCAGAAAGCTACTGCGATAAAAACCTGCCTTCTTTTTGAAGATCAACATGACGCCATGAACAATGATGCCGGCAATGAACACCCCCACAACCCCCATGACAATGCCATTTAGGACATGTCGAAGCGCTCCAAGCCCAACAAACTTGTACAGAGATCCCGCGAGAACAAAGCCTTGCAACACCCCACTGGTAACTGCGTAGGTGAGAACGGGTTCCCAAGAACCTTTGATAGGAAGGGCCTTGAGAGTCTTTTCAGGATCAAGGATGTAGATCTTAATGATTCCAGGCCAAGCCTGGAGAAGCGAGACCACCCGTTCCTTCAAGCCCTCTTGAGGGTCAGAGTTTGAATCGTTCTCCGTTACCAGAGCCTCTTCTTTGGGTTGGGTTGTTTCGCTCAATTTCATGGCCTCCGATGGGGAAGAATACACGTTCATTCTTCAATTCTCCACGCTTCTTACGTACGCCTTCAACTTTTCGAAATGGACATGTTAGAGTTGAAGAAGGACTTTCAAACAAAAGGAAATCATGGAATTCGTAAAATGGGACCGGAAACTGGCTTTGGGAATTGATGAAATCGACCAACAACATCGTGTTTTCATTGAGATTCTTCAAAAGCTTTACGAAGTATGTCTCACGCCTGATTCCAAAAGCATCTTTTCGGCGGCCCTTCAAGAATTGTTGGAGTATTCCGACTATCATTTCATGGCCGAGGAGACGTTCATGCGCAAACATGACTATCCAGAACTTTCCTCTCATCAGCTAGAGCACAGAAAGTTCACACAAAAAATAGAGACGCTTCAGGAGTCAAAATCTTTTGGAGGAAAAACGTTTTCAATGGAAGTCATTACATTTCTTCGAGATTGGTTCATCGAACACATCCAAGGAACGGATCAACAGTTCGCGGCCTTTTTAAGGGAGCGGAAGCTCGTGAATACGTCCGTTTCCTAAAGATTCACTCTGCATCCACGCGGACCAGGTCCGAATCCAAATGATCCTCCGAGCGCAGAACCAACTCTCCCCCTCCCACCATGGAAATCACACCATTCTTATAAAATGATCTGGCACTGGCCCCATGCCACGCATAGGGAGATTCTTGGGGAAAGAGAGAGGTCCCGAGAAGAGAAAATCCGTCTTCCAGACTCGTTTGATAAATATAGAATCCCTCTTTCCAATCAGTCCAGTCTTCATAGGTAGCGACTGGTAGTACCAGGAGTCCATTTTCGGGGATAAAGCGAAAAGCATGATGATCATACATCGCCTCCGAGCTGCTATAGTCCGTTCCAATTTCTTCTCGAAACAGGAGGGTCGGAGCCGTCAGGTCTCGGACATCAAAAAGAGACAAAGCTACTTGACTGGTAGCCCCAAAAGCATTTCCACTCTGCCCAATGGACAGAAGATAGCCTTCCTCAAAGGGGTGAAGATAGGTTGAGAATCCTGGGATTTCCAATTCTCCTTTGAGTTCGGGACTCGTGGGGTCTGAAAGATCAATGGAAAAAAGTGGATCGGTTTGTTCAAACGTAACGACAAATGCCTTGTCACTCATGAATCGAGCGGCATAGATTCGTTCCCCATCCCCGAAGCCTTCGACCGAACCCACTAAATCGGGATCTCCTTCCACCAGCTCATAAACGAATACACCATTGCTGGAAGGCATCCACCTTTGAATATCCTCGTCCAAGTCGTCCCGATACGTACTGGCGACACGAAAATGCCCATCAAATTCGTCCATCGAAAATTGATTGTTGATGTAGCCAGGAACGTTCACTGTGCCTACATACTCAGGAGATTCGGAAAGACGGAATTGATGAATCGGGGTTTCAAAACTCCACCCGCGCGAAGCCACAAAGGCATTGGACGTGGAAACATAAATTTGAGAAGCGTTCGATGCGGCCACACACTTCGCCTTGGGTTCATTTTCCAAGTGTTGGATGTTTACGGATGAAACACAGATAAGATTTGAGGGCGCGTTCCAAAATACAGGGTCGTCGACAGCCCTCTCCAACACCGCAGGCTCTAAGAAGACATCCGTGCATTCACAGACCGTGTTTTCTTCCTCAAGAGATCTCGTCTTGTGCAAGAGACTCTGAATATCAAGTTCTTCGGAAGACGCTTGCATCCGAAGTCCATCGATTTCAGGACTGACAAACGGTTCCGCATCGTAGGTGGAAACATATCCACGAACACCTTTGCTCGTAAACAGATAGACTTGATCATCAATCAGACGCGCACCTTGAAGTTGACCATCCAGGCTTCGACGTGTGGAGAGAGAAAGCATTCCCGTCTCCAAGCGATCAAACACATGAAGCAAGACCCCTCGTGAATCCGCATCTACGACCATGAGTTGATCGCTGGTTAAGAACAAACCCGTTTTTCCCTCACCCACGGAATACGGATAGGAAACTTCCGATGAGATTGGCTGAGGGCCATCTCCTAAGTCGATGGATTGAATCACACCGGCCTGCTCCACGGGGTTTCGTCTTAAGACGATGAGTTCTTCATCACTCAAGCGATAAATGAAATCCCCATCGGCCTTCATCGAATCAAGCTCATCCACTCCAGAAACCTGAATATTGGTTTCACCCACCACAGAATCGTTCGAGGCCGATTCATCCGCCCCAGCAACCAAATCCGTTTCGACGTTCAACAAAGCCCTTTCCGAGATTTGCCTGGTAAAAACCTCAGTGAGTTCCTCACAGGAAGAAGAGAGACGAAGGTGGGTATCTCCCGATCGAAGGGTTATGGGATCACTCTCACAAGCTGCAAAAAGGGGAATGAAAAGTAAGCAAAATCCGAGACGCTTCATTGAGAACTCCTTGGCTGTCATTCTCTTTAGTTTACAAAGGAAAACCCCAAGAAAACCATTTGAAAGTTAATGTTTTCTAATTTTTTGTTAACAGCCGTTACCAAACAAGAGTTATTCTTAAATGTTTTCGGGAAGTTATGAAAATCCCCACAGAGACCCAAATCGAACTTCTACTTCCACAGAGAAGTCATCATATCGCGAACCTCAGGAATTCCTCCTTGCAAGACAATGTATCCGTCATGAGGTTCTCGCTCCGTGATTTCCCGACAAACCGGTGTGAGCATGATGTTTTTCACCTCTTCTCGGTCATGCGTTTGTCCCAAGGCCCAAATCAATTTCACATAAGCCGTTTCGGGAATCATGTTCCCCACAGGAACAACCCCTAAATCCATCAAGTCCCTGCCGGTATCATAGACGTACATTTGGGTGTATCCCCACAGGGTTTCAACCGTCATAAAGATATGAACGCCAGCTTCAATGGCTTTCGCAAGAGAGGGAAAGAGAGGTCGATTCACATGCCCCAAACCCGTTCCCGCAATGACAATTCCTTTATAGCCATTGTCCACTAAGGAATCGATCATATCCGGCTTCATATTTGGGTAATAATAGAGCAAGGAAACGCGATCATCACAGCTGGTATTCAATCGCACTTTTCGATTTGGATCTCTGACAAGGTAATCGCTTCGCAAAGGACGAATTTCTTTTTGAGAGACCGTCGCCAAAGGAATATCTCCGATCGTTCGGAATGTTGAACGATAAGAGGAGTGCATCTTTCGAACCCTCGTTCCCGTATGCAAAAGACCGTACTCGTCGGACGTCGGACCAAACATGGAAACCATGACTTCGGCAATGTCACAAGAGCCTGCCGCATGAGCAGAGTGAATCAAATTCAACGCTGCATCGGAGGATGGTCGGTCCGAACTTCTTTGGGACCCCACAAGAATGATGGGAACGGGGGAATTCTGAACCATGAAAGACAACGCCGCCGAAGAATAATGCATGGTATCCGTGCCATGACCAATGATCACGCCATGCACACCCTTTTTGATCTCTTCGACAACAGCCTCTGCCATAACGGTCCAATGTTCGGCGGAAATATTCTCGGAAAACACACCGAGAAGTTTCTTGGTGGAAAGATTGCAATAGTCGGCCAACTCCGGAACAGCCCCATACAACTCTCCAGGAGAAAAGGCCGGAATGACTGCCCCTGTACGATAGTCCAAACGACTGGCAATGGTTCCTCCGGTTCCCAACAAACTTACATTGGGTTTGGATCGATCCACGGGGAACTCCTGCTCGGGGATCTTATAATGAGCTTTGCGTTTCCCAAGAACATGGATGCCCTTGATCCGCTTTGCCAACAAGCCCACGTTATATCCCGTATCGAGCTTTAGCACGACATGATGCTCATCCGCTGTTTCCGACCGAGGAAGAACAATTCCTTTGAAGATTCCGTCCAGGGTTTCCACCTCTACTTCACTCCAAATTTTTGCATCATACTTCGTCAGCACGTCCAAGGAAGGAGATCGATAACCTTTGAAAGATTCGTTTTTTTCTGTGTTTGTCACGACCGGTTCAACCTTCTTTCCTCTTCAGCGAAATTACATTGTCCCCTGAGGTTTGTTGCGGGTGCCTTTGGCAGTATTCTTTAACGGCGCGCAAAACATCCCCTCCTTTGACCAAGCCCTGGAAACGCTTCATCAACGGACGCATCAATGCATCGACTCTTTTTTTCTCCTCTGCATAAAAAGGCTGATCTCGCTCTCCACAAAGTCTGGATATTTCCTCATCACCGATCTTGAGTGGAACCTTTCCCTGAACCAATTCCGGGAATTCTTCCATAAGAATGGCCTCCAAGCGCTGCTTCGAATGGAGATGATCTTGTTCTGCCGGAACCCCTTTGGAACGCAACAACGCCAATCGCTCCAGGAGCCAAGGCAGCCCTTCACGATGAAACTTTCCTTCAACCACCAAACCAAAGACCAAACGCAGATCCTCTTTTCCAAGACCATCTGCCGGAATGCCTTTTCTGCGAAGTGAAGTTAAGACTTCCAATAAGCCCCATGCCACAATCTTTGCGCTTTGCTGCGCTTCCGGAGTTTTCATAAGCTCCAGAAACAGATCAAAATGTGGCGAAATCACCATCGCAGGCAACCATTGGTCAGGAAGAGACAGATGGGAAAGCGCCTCCTCTCTCTTCCAAGGAGTAAGAGGTAGATGCGCTTCGATTTCCTGGGTTTCTTCTTTGGAGAGAGCGATGGGTGGTAGATCCGTATCCGGATACATTCGATTGGGACCGGGCAAAACGCGTTCAAAATCGGTGTTTCCATTTTCCAGAGGCATTCGAGTTTCGTGTGGTACACCTTCCAACGCTTCCACCATTCGATCTTGAATTTCGTTCAACGCGGTTTGAGTATCTTTCTCACTCCCCCACACGATCACAATCGCATCTTCTTCCGAAGCGCGAACCCGAGAAACAATTTTGCTCCACTCAAACTCCGAGGGTCCGACCCACGGACTCACTTCGGAAGGAAGTAAATCGTGTCGAGCCATTCCAAACCCAACTTCCTCATCTCGAACAAAGAGATTCATGGGCTGATCCAAACAAGCAATGACCCGGATTCGTCCACTCAATTCTTGAGGAAAAGCCAGACCCGGTTGAACCCAGGCCTTCATCACTTTTCGAGCTCCACGTATCACAAAGGCTTTAGCCAACGCTCCTTGTTGAATGGCCTCCCTCAAAAGAGGGGACGAGGTATTTTGCAACAGATCCGTGATACCCGCGGATCCACCCCGAATATTTTCGGGATTCAAACCGAGCTTGATCAAGTGGTCTTTAATATCCAACAGTCTTCGTTGCCTGAGGGCCTCATTATGAACCAGCCGGGGAATCATCGAGATACGACTTACACCTTTGATTTCAACCCTGCGGCCCCCTTCTACGCTCACATTCACGTCTTGCCTCGCCGCCCCAATTCCTCGACGAACCTTTCCCGTCACACGCGCCACGCTTCCGATCAGTTCACAAACCTCGGCTACCTCTTGAGGTGTTTTCATGTCCGCATCCGTAACCGTTTCCGTTAAAGGCATGCTCAACCGATCCGTTCGAAACAAAATGCGATGTCCCTCATCGGAGACTTCCCGACACGAGTCTTCCTCGATGGAGATTTGTGTGATTCCAATCGTCTTATCGCGAAACGGAATTTGACCTCGGCCACCGATGATTGCCGTTCGTTGAAATCCGGTCGGAATCGAGCCATCCAGGTATTGCTTACGAACGACGTGAATCTCATCCACTTTTTGACAGTTCATGAGATAAGAAATTTCAAGGGCGATGTGAAGTGCCTGCCGATTCATCATAAACGGAGGCGTGTCATCCATTTCATACGTACAAACATTTTCCCGACTCAGTAAATAAACGATGTCTTTTTTGGTTTTAAACTCCATCAATGCCGTTCCGTCATACTCACCCAGTTCCGACAATGTGGGTCGCATATGTCTTAAAATGGAGGCATCATGCTCTTTGACATATTTTCCAGCAGGGCAATGACAAAACAGCTTTTTTTCAGTCAAAAGCTGTTGATGGACCTCAAGGCCCGATTTAAATCCAAGATCCGCATAAAATGCATCGTCTTGAATCTCCCCATCCAGAGGTGAAAAAATTGAATTCACGGATTGTCCTTGTTCTTTCATATTCTTAGCTCAATTCGGGCGGCATTGTACTCGTTTGAATTCCGAACGAAAGTGCATTTCAGTCGTCCTGCTCTTTCAAGGAATACTTCATTTTTTTACATATTTTCAACCACTTACTCTCATTTACAGTTTGCCTTGGACAGCCCCGGAGAAACGTGTATTCGAGTCGGGTAGGGTTAGAATGAAGTTCTGGTTATTCCGAAAGAACATACGACTCCGTGAAAACAGGGCGCCCGCCCTCCTGCTTTTGCTCATGTGCTTTGTTTTTCTCTTTTATGGATTCACAACAGAGTCCGAGTTATCCGAGCCGAAGGCCAAGGCCGCCTTTTTGTTCAATCTTGCAAAATTCGTCACGTGGTCCTCTCCCCGTTTTTCAACCGGGGATTCTCCTCTTCGGTTTTCCGTCATTGGCAACACCGAAGTCAAAAAAGAACTCACCTCCATCACAAAAAACAAAGTCATCGGCACACACCCCATTGCCATCATGCAGGAAAACAAGCCCGCGAATGCCCACATTCTTTTCATCAGCAAGAATTCAAACATCAAAATTTCCAAGCTCATGTACGCCTTAAGAAACCAGGGCGTTCTCGTCGTATCGGATGATCCTCGATCTTTTCGCGATGGAATTCACGTTCACGTCTTCATCCAAAAACATCGATTGAAGTTTCGCGTAAATCAGCTTGCCTCCAATAACGATGGAGTTCGATTGCACGCTAAGCTTCTCTCTTTGGCCGATTTTGTCGTTTACAAGGGAGATTAATGAGGCGGATACGAGAAAAGTTTAAACTCGGAATTCAGGGAAAGTCCATTTCGTATAAAGTTTCCTCCTTAACCCTTGGAACCGCCGCAATCGCTCTTTTGGTTTCCACTCTGATCTTTGTTCTTTTTGACTATCTCTGGGAGAGACAACACACGATTCAAAATCTTGAAGTTATTGCAGATTTGATTGGCGAACAAAGTGTGGCCAGTTTGGCATTTCAAGATGAAAAAGCTGCGGAAGAGCTTTTGGCCACGCTAAAACAGGACAAACAAGCCCTAAGTGTTTCATTGTTTTTGCCCAATGGAGCGCCGTTCGCGAAATATAAAAAAGCGGGGTTCCAAGAAAACTTTACGCCCATTCTGTCCAATTCCAAACGAAGACGAAATATTGGAAGCAGTTTGGTTTTGAGTTCTCCGGTCATCTACAAAAATGAACTTGTGGGATTCGTTCAATTTGTAGGCGATCTATCCTCTCTCCGAACGCGGCTTTTCGTCTATGTGGGCATCTTGATGCTGGCATCTGGACTAGCCATGCTCATCGCTGCAATGATCTCCCGTCGCCGGATTCAGAAGGTATTAATGCCCATTCAAAGTTTGGCTTTGGCGGCTCAAAAAATCACTACGGAAAAAGACTTTTCCGCCAGGGCTCAAAAATTTTCTCAAGACGAACTTGGCATTCTCGTCGATACATTCAACGAAATGGTCCACACCGTTCAAGAACGCGACAAGGCCCTGCAAATCCACCAAGGAAAATTGGAATCAGAAGTCAAAAATCGAACGGAAGAACTTCGCTTCCAAAAAGACCGTGCGGAAACCGCCGCTCGACTCAAAAGCGAGTTTCTGGCCAACATGAGTCACGAAATTCGAACCCCCATGAATGGAATCATTGGCATGACGGAACTTTGTCTGGATACGCCACTGAATGAGGAACAAAGAAGTTATTTGGAGGAAGTTCAACGTTCGACAAATGCCCTCTTAACCATCATCAATGATGTGTTGGATTTCTCAAAGATCGAAGCTGGACGCATGTCTCTCAATCTAGAGGAGTTTGATTTGTCCGATTGTGTCGTGCATGCCATGCGCGCGCTCTCAATAAAGAGTGATCAGAAACAATTGGAACTCATTTGTGACCTGGATCCTTCGATTCCTGAGCGCCTCATTGGAGATTCAGGACACTTACGTCAAGTTCTTCTCAACCTTGTGGGGAATGCGGTCAAATTCACAAACGAAGGAGAAATCATTGTCCGAATGCGCCTATTGAACGCAGACTCCGGCAGCTTGACGATTCGCTTTGAAATCATCGATACGGGCGTAGGGATTCCAAAAGAAAAACAGAACATCATTTTCGACTCTTTCTCTCAAGCCGACGGATCGACTACGCGAAGGTTTGGAGGCACCGGCCTTGGCTTGAGCATCTCTGCAAAATTGGTGGAATTGATGGGGGGAAACATTCACGTCACGTCCGAATTAAATAAAGGAAGTTGCTTTTCGTTCGATGCCAAGTTCGAGAAATCGCCACAAGCACTCCCATTTTTCAAAAAAGTGGACTTTCAAAAACATGGAGAACAAAAAATACTCATTTTAGACGATAACCTGCCCCATCTGACCTTCCTCAAAGATACGTTGAAGGCGTTGGGCTTAAGCGTTGCTTCGTTTTCCTCTCCCCATGAAGCAATTTCATCGTTAACCCAGGCGGCCCAGCAAAACGAGCCTTTCTCACTTTTGATTTCTGATTGTCACATGCCTGAGATGAGCGGCTTTGATCTCGTTCAGCAAGTACGTGAGAAAAACATCCACGATCAATTGAAGATTGTGATGTTAACCTCGAATGCACATGGGGGAGACCGCGCCCTGTGCAAAGAGCTGGGCATTCATTCATGTCTCATCAAGCCCTTTATTCTCGGAGAATTCATCCAGGAGATTGCCTCCGCTCTGGGTGTTCCTTCTCAACAATCTACGCGAGAGAATCCTAAAAAAACGAGCCCCAAGCGAAATCCTGCAAAAAAATTGCGGATTCTTGTGGCCGAAGACAACCCGGTAAACCAACGGGTGGTCAAAACCTTATTGGAGAAAATGGGACACACCGTGACCTTGGCCACAAATGGGAAAAAGGCATTGGAGTTCTTTCAGTCAAGCGTGTTCGATGTCATTTTGATGGATGTTCAGATGTTTGAAATGGGAGGTTTGGAGGCAACGCAAGCGATTCGGAGACTTGAATTGGAGAGAGAGACACACACACCCATCATCGCCATGACGGCTCATGCAGGCCCAGAGAATCGAGAGGCTTGCATCTCTTCCGGAATGGATGACTACCTTTCCAAACCCATCGAACCCCAAATTCTTTTTGAAAGATTGGAAGCCTGGGGCGCGAATAACTGATCAAGATCAGACTTCCTCAAGGAGGACTTCAAATGCGCCGGAAAGCCCAATAACAAGGGACTTGAGCCTCGATGTTCCGCTGGACGGAAGGCCTCTTTCTCCTTACAATCCGCGCAGTTTCGCTAATTAAACGTAGTTTGTGAGGAGCTGTGGTGGTTCCTGTGCAATCTAACTCGCACAAGGAGAAGAAGATTATGAAAGATGTCTATCCGGTACAGAGCGCCTGGGCCGAAACGGGATTGTGCAACAACGAAAAGTACAAAGAAATGTACGAACAGTCCGTGAAGGACCCAGAGGCATTCTGGGGAAAACAAGCCGAACGATTGGATTGGATTAAGAAATGGGATCGCGTCAAAAACACAAGCTACGAAGGGGACATTGCCATCAAATGGTTTGAAGGTGGAAAAATCAACGTCGCCGCAAACTGTTTGGATCGCCACCTGGAAAAACGTGGAAACCAGACAGCCATCATTTGGGAACCCAATGATCCCTCCCAAGAGGCTAAGCACATCACGTACAAGCAACTCCACGAAGAAACCTGCAAATTTTCCAACGTCATGAAATCCAATGGCGTCAAAAAGGGAGATCGCGTCACCATTTATCTCCCCATGATCTGGCAGACCGCTGCTGTGATGTTGGCTTGCACAAGAATTGGTGCCGTGCATTCCATCGTCTTCGCTGGATTTTCTTCCGATTCTTTGATCGACCGAATCAACGACTGTGATTCCACGTTTGTGGTTACCGCAGATGAAGGACTTCGCGCGAAAAAGACCATTCCACTGAAAGCAAGTGTGGACGAGGCTTTGAAAAAGTGTCCTCAGGTCAAAAAGACCTTTGTCGTGAAACACACGGGTGGAAACGTTGAGTGGAACAATGACCGAGACGTTTGGTACCACGAAGCCATGGAAAAGGCCGATGCGAATTGCCCTCCAGAAGAAATGGATTCGGAAGATCCACTTTTCATCCTCTACACCTCTGGTTCAACTGCAAAGCCCAAAGGCGTTTTGCACACGACGGGTGGATACCTACTCTATGCAGCTATGACACATGAGTATGTCTTTGACTACCACGAAGGGGATGTCTATTGGTGCACCGCCGATGTGGGTTGGGTCACAGGCCACTCTTACATTGTCTACGGACCTCTTGCGAATGGTGCGGTTTCACTGATGTTTGAAGGTGTTCCAAACTACCCTACACCGGCTCGGTTCTGGGAAGTTTGTGACAAACACAACGTCAACATCTTCTACACCGCGCCAACGGCCCTTCGTGCTCTGATGAGAGAGGGAACTGAACACGTAAAGAAAACCTCCAGAAAATCGTTACGCATTTTGGGATCTGTGGGAGAACCCATCAACCCAGAAGCTTGGCGTTGGTATTACGAGGTCGTGGGTGACGAACGATGTTCCATCGTAGACACCTGGTGGCAAACCGAAACCGGCGGAATTTTGATTACGCCTCTTCCAGGAGCCACGGACTTAAAACCCGGCTCGGCCACACGTCCATTTTTTGGGGTTCAACCCGTGATCTTAGATCAGGACGGAAAAGAACTTGAAGGAGCTTGTGAAGGCATGCTCTGCATCAAAGATTCTTGGCCCGGACAAATGCGCACGGTCTTCAAAGACCATGAGCGATTCAAAATGACCTATTTTTCCCAATTCAAGGGATATTACTTCACAGGTGATGGATGTCGCCGGGATGAAGATGGGTACTATTGGATCACCGGCCGAGTCGACGATGTCATCAATGTTTCTGGACACCGCATGGGAACTGCGGAGGTCGAAAGCGCCCTCGTCGCACACCCGAAAGTGTCTGAAGCCGCGGTCGTGGGATTCCCACATGATATTAAAGGGCAAGGAATTTATTCCTATGTCACGTTGATCGCTGGCGAAACGCCCAATGAGGATCTGCGAAAAGAGTTGGTGACTTGGGTTCGAAAAGAAATCGGCCCCATCGCTGCTCCGGATCATATTCAATGGGCTCCGGCTCTTCCAAAAACGAGATCTGGAAAGATCATGAGGCGAATTCTTCGGAAAATCGCTGAAAATCAACCAGACGCGCTGGGGGACACGTCCACCTTGGCCGACCCAAGCGTGGTAACCAATTTGGTAGAAGAGCGACTCAATCGCTAGGCATTATTCATAATCTACAACCCAAGGGGGTTAGGACGACACCTAACCCCCTTTTTTTTGAGAGGATTCAGAAATGTTTAGAAAGTTAGGAATTCTTTTTTTCAGTTTTTTGTTTTTTGTCCCCGCATTTGCGGAAGAAACTCAGACCCCAACCGACTCCGAAAGCCAATTTAAAGTGATCCCTTATGGGTACTTCAAATTGGACGCAGCCATGGACGACACCATCACCAACAATGAAGACTATCCTTGGTGGGTCGTCGCAGGAGATCGAAACAATGCCAAGTTCACCATGCATGCCCGCCAGACCCGTTTCGGTCTGAATTTTTTGGGTTTGAAGGCCGGAAGTGCGGATGTATTTGGTCAAATCGAAGTTGATCTCACCAACGGCGGATCTGACACCAAGTATCTTTTGGGGGTTCGGCATGCGTATATGAAACTGAGTTGGAAACACGTCTCTCTTTTGGCAGGACAAACCTGGGATGTTATCAGCCCCTTGAACCCTAGTACTGTGAACTACATTGTACTTTGGAATGCGGGAAATATCGGTTTTCGACGTCCCCAAATTCGCCTCACTTGGAACCTGCCCGTTCACGATTGGTCTATAAAAACCTCTGTGGCTGCCCTCCGAAGCGTGGGACAAGACTTTTCCTCATTGGGAGCTTCGACAGATGACGGAGGCGTAGACTCCGCCATGCCTGTATTCCAGGGGCGAATCGGACTCCATGGAAAATTGGCGGGAAAACCGACCCAATTTGGCATTTCCGGACATGTGGGAAGAGAAGTCTATGGATCCCTCTTGGACAAACAAACGACATGGTCCTTGAATGCGGACATCGTCATCCCGATCACCGATTGGATGAATGTCAAAGGTGAATACTTTTATGGAAAGAACCTGGATGCCTATCAAGGAGGAATCGGCCAAGGCCTTGTTGCTGCAACAAACACTGCCGTGAAGGCACAAGGAGGATGGGGACAGATCCATCTCAAATCCCCCTGCCGAAGCTTCGAAGGGAATTTAGGTGTCGGCATTGACAATCCCAAAGCCAGCAACCTTCAAACAGGTGACCGGGATTTGAACTATGTGGGATTTGCTAACGTTCACTACCTGCTTTCCAAAGAAGTTCGAGTAGCCTTCGAATATTCTTATTGGAAAACCAAATACGTGAATGCCACTTCCTCGGACAATAACCGTTATCAGCTGGCTTTCATTTACAACCTTCCCAAATAGGGAAAGACGCAAACAAAAAAAGGGCGGCTCGAAAGCCGCCCTTTTTTTGGATCGAATCCATCAATTCAAACTGGGCTGTTTAACGCGTGCAATGATTCCGGAAGCGATCAAGCACAGAACCCCGCATAACGTAAACGCCATCGGAAAGTTTCCGCCATCTCCCAGATAGCCTCCCAAAATGGGAAAAACAATTCCGCCCACGCCGTAGGCAAGAAACACCCAGCCATAATTTTGACCGATGAACTTGGCTCCAAACGTTTCAGCCGTAACGGTTGGAAAGAGGGCAAAGTTTCCACCAAAGTTAAAACCAATGATCGTCGCGCCCAAATACAAAAGCGCCGGAGTTCCTGCCATCCATTGGAATAAAATGACAAATACCCCCTGAGAAGCCGTCATCAAAATGATGGAACGTTTTCGACCAAAAGAGTCCGAAATTGCGCCCCACGCGATACGCCCTATCCCATTGGCCAACGAAAAGAACACCGCCATGGCCGTTCCAGCAATCGCTGAAGAAGCCTCTGGAGACAAACCGCCCATTTGCAAAGCTTCTTTGGGAAAAAGCTTCATCAAACCAATGGTCATCAAGCCCGCGCCGGTGCCCACCAGCATCGTCACAAAAATCATATAAAACTGAGGCGTTTTCAGCATTTGACCGCTCATGAAATCAACGCCCACAGAACTCGCTTGCCCCTCACTGGGAGCAGGAGGAGCCCAGCCAGCGGGTTTCCAATCTTCCGGGGGATAGACCATCCAAATGCCTCCCAAAACAACCGTTAGAAAAAACACCACGCCATAAATGGAAAATGTATTTCCGAGACCTTGGTTGGCGATTAAATGTCCCCAAGAACCGGCCAATTTCACCCATAGCAAGGCACCAAAACCAAAACCGGCTACGGCAAGCCCCGTAATCAAGCCTTTTTTATCCGGAAACCATCTCATCCCCACAGCGATGGGAACGACATAGGCCAAACCAATTCCCGAACCGCCCAGAACTCCGATGAAAAATACGATCGGCCAAAAATCGGTTCCACCGAACAAACCTCCTAGAAGATAACCCAGGCCCAAAACCACACCTCCGGCCATCGCCACTTTCCGAGGGCCCCACTTTGGCATCATGCGTCCCGCAAACACCATAACGATGGCAAAAAACGCTAAACCAACCCCGAACACAACTTGAGTCTGAGTTTTGGTCCACCCAGCCTCGATCAACTTTGGCGTGAAAACCGACCATGCATAAATGGCCCCCAGCGAGAGTTGAATCAAAATTGCACCCAGCACAACCAACCATCGATTGAATACCTTCTCAGCCATCTTCCAAGTCCCCTTTCTTTTGGGTCAAGTCAAAACCACAACAACGTTTCATTCATATCACTGAGAACGGTATTCGTAGAGAGAAGATTCGGTCCAAAAACAAACTGATCTAAATCAGGAAATGGTTCGGCTTAGCGACGGAAGAATGTATCTACAAACTTCTTCATTTGAGATTCATCCTCTTGGAGTTGAGAGATGAACGAAAGAACTTCTTCGACCAAACCACGAATCATGTCACATCGGTATTCAGGAATGGGAGCCAGTTTCTTGGTTTCAATTTCAACCCCTGCGATGCACATGAAGCAGACGTGTTGTGCCCAGCAATTTTGGCAAGCCAATTTTTGTTTGTTCATCTCCACAAAAACCTGCTGCACCTCTTTAAATTTTTTACCTTCAGACAACTTTTCATCAAAAACGCTGCCCATTTCGTACTCATCTCGATCGGTCATCATCTGACAAGGAAACACTTTTCCTTCTGTGGAAACCGTAAATAGCTTTTGACCCAGCTTCGTATAACAAAATTGATTTTGAGGCTTCTTCGTTCGCGTCAAAACATGTCTGAGGATTTCATTGATTTGCAAAAGAATGATGGGACGATCCGTGAGCATCGTCTCCAAAGAAAAGCGAGCCGCTTCCCGATAGAAGGGAATCAATTTTTGGTAGTAATCGTGAATGCCAACTTCATCCCCCGGAGTGGATGCCACAGGAGAGATTGTGATGGTCCTTACGCCATATTCATCTCGAAAAAACTCCAATAACTGTTTGGGAGTAATGCCTTGAGAGATATGTTTTGAGGTGAAAGTGCTTTCGATGTTCAGATGAACATCTTCCTTTTGCAACAAGCGCAGGCCCTTAGCTACCTTTTCAAACGTTCCTTTGCCTTGAGCATCTGGACGAAGAACATCATTCACAACTTCTGGACCATCCAAAGAAACCGTGACGCTAAAACGTCGTTCACCCAAAAATCGAACATTCTTTTCATTTAACAATGTGCCGTTGGTGACAATGGAAAAGCGGGGACAGTCAACGCCCTTCTCCTTCGCCTTTTTTTCGGCATAGTCACATACAGGGGGAATCAACGATTCGTGAAGCATGGGCTCTCCGCCGAAAAAAACGATGGAACCGATGGCTGAATGCTGATCGAAGAATCGGTCAACGGCTGTGAAAGCGGTTGTTTCATCCATGAGCCCAGCTTTGGAATTGTAGGTTCCACAATCTGCATAGCAATACACACATCTCAGATTGCAGGCGTTGGCGATATTCAAATACACCGTCGGAGGACGGTCCGGAAAAGAAACTCCTGACACATCAATTTTTCCCTCAACAATTTTTTGAATTTTTTCCTGCGCCAGAGCAATGCTTTCCTCGTCAATCCCAAGCTCTTCAGAAATGTCTTCATTCGATTTTCCTTCCTTCGCGAGTTTTAAAACATTCCCGATCGAAGCATTCAACCGAATCGAAGCAAAGGTTTCCGGAACAAAGAGCACCCACTCCTGGTCCGAAAGAAAGAGATGAAACCGATCAAGCCAGGACTTCAAAAGACTACTCCTCCTCCGGGTGAAGAACCTCATCCACAGCAGCCAACACCATTCGTTCTGTGCAGAAAAGCTTCTGTTCAACCTTTCCCGTAGCTCGCACGGTGATATTCGCCATTTCTTGGCCAACAAATTCATACCCGTGCTCTTCCAATATCTTTCGATTCTTTTGATAAATCGGGTTCTGACTCATCAAATCGTTCATCGTCGGGCCGAAATAAATCGGACATCGGCAGGTCATCACCAGGTGGGTAACCACATTGTCACATATCCCATGGGCGCATTTGGCAATGGTGTTGGCCGAAGCCGGATAGACAATTAACATATCGGCCCAGTCGGCCAAGTTGATGTGCGGAACCGGAAATTCTTCCGTTCCATCTTCATGGTTCACAAAAACCCGTCGCCCTGTTAACTGCTCCACTTGGTTCTTCTCAAAAAAGGCTAAAGCCGGCTCAGTAGCTGCAACGATCACTTCGTGGGTTCCGATATCGGGGTGGTGTTTTAAATTATGAACCAATCTCGGCGTCACTTCAGCCTGAGTACAACCGCTCACAGCCAATAAAATATGAGGAAACTCTTTCTTTTCTTCACTCATGCTTGGACACCTTCTCTGATCTTGGATGAATCGAAATAAAACCCATTCGCAACAAAGTGTATAAGACGTCGCGGAGGGGCTGAAAACCATCCGAAGATTCCGCCAATAACTCAGCACCTGAAATCAATTCTCCGTTTCGAGCATGAAGCAAGTTGGCCAAAGAAGACGGAACCCTTAAAAAACGAAACGTATTTAAGTCCACAATCCCGGACGTGGAAGAGCCAACATCGCTTGGGTTGATTTGAACATCGCACTCTACCCTAACATCCCAATCCCTCAGGGATTCTTCACTGACAAAGGCTTCCATTCCCTTCATTCGAATTTCAAACTCATTTAACGGAGCATCCAACACCTCATCTTGGCCCATCTCTCGATAGTTTGACACGTACAGCAAATGAGCTGCCCAACAACATTCCGGCGGAAAGATCTTATTAATCACTTTAAAACTGGAACCCAAAAGGGAATGATAACGAGCAATGGTTTTTTCTTCTTCCTCGGTTGGAAAACGAACATCCTTGAGTTTAAAGGAGAGTTTGTCCATCAGATCCCCGGACTCTTTCCAGAAACTCTCCAAAAAAGGGTTGGTTCCTCTGGCCAAAGGAGCTGCCTCAGGGAAGCTAAAATCATACAGGTGAATATAGTCACCCACTTTCGCATATTCCCACACCGTAGAAAGAGACTCGATGAGTTCGTCTGGTTGTTCTCCGGGAAAATGATGAATGATGTTGAGATGTGTCGAAATCGGAGTGTTCTTCAAATGGCCTAAAAACTCCAAAACATCTTCTCTTTGATATCCCTTTTCCATCAGCTTTAGAACATTCGTATTGGCAGACTCCATTCCCACATGGAGCAAAGAAAGTCCCCCCTTGGCCAAAACGGCAAACTCCTTTTCCTTGAGTTTGCTTTCTACCCTGGAATGACAATACCAGCGCGTCCCGAGATCGTTTTTCTGGACCTTTTCTGCGATTTCGAGCGCAAATTTGGGAACCATTAATTCATCTACAAAGAACAAGGTTCGCGATCCGTATTTCGTTTTGTAGGTCTCAATGTCTTCAATCACTTTTCGCGTAGACCGAACCCGAAACTTTCCAAAGTAATTCTCATGATGATTGCAAAACTCGCATAAATCATAGGAGCAGCCCCTTGAACCGTAGGTCGGCAACACAGGCTCAGGGGTCCAGTAGCGATCTAAAGAAAAGTCCGAAAAGTCCGGCGTTGGTAAGGCATTCAAGTCTTGAATCTTTTTGGCCTCATTTTGGACAATTCCACCCACATTTGGAAAATAGAGATTGGGAACACTTGATAGGTCTTGGTCCCCCGCAAGGGCCTTCACTAGACCCAAAAGCGCCTCCTCCCCCTCAAAAGCTGCCCCATAGTCCACATAGTCATACATCCTTGGAGATTCCAAAAGCGTCTTTCGACGCGTAGTGACGAAGGATCCTCCGATGACAATCTTTTTCGCAACTCCTGACTTTTTAAAAAACTTGGCCAACATGAGGGAAGGCAAAAGCTGTTGAGGGTTTGGACAAGAAAGAGCCAAAAGATCGTATGTTCGTTGCAAAGGGGCCGCTTGGCAGGTCTCGAGAAAACGATCGATCTGTAGAAAGGCCCCCTCGGTTTCGACCAACTCCAGAATTTTTGCAAAGGTATCCGTCTGCTCCACTTCCATTTTGGGACCAATTGAAAATCCGTTGAAGTTAAACTCATACTTGGCCAAATCGTCATTCATGGAGTAGCAATTCAAAAGATTTTGAATGAGATGGACGGCTTTTCCGAAGAGATCCACATTGAAGTACATTTTGGGATCGTGAAATATTTGCAGGGCTTCTCCAACCCAACTTCTCCAGTGGGGAAGAAGAAACAAGACATCCCCAACAAAAGGTTTTGCCTTCGGAACGACATTCCCGGCTCGCAAGGAATCTTCCTGCCGCTTTAAACTTTCGGGGCTCAATAGGAATTCCAGAAAATCCAAATTTGCATCCCAGACCGAGACGTCTTGCACGCCGTGTTGACGTAAATAGCCAACCAATACCGGAATTCCCAAACTGGGCATATCCACATAAGAACCAGGTGGATGAACAAAGAGAACGCTCGGGGATGATGCTTTGGACTTTCGAGACATGGTGGTTTTCCTCAAGAAGAGCGTAACTATTATAGCGGGTTCCTATGGCTGCGACTAGACCCGTTGCGCCAATTTAAAAAAGATTCTTTGTAGAGTCTTTTCAAAGCATTGAGCTTTTTCCCTTGATCATTTACGAAGCAGAGAACGCTTGACCTTCTTTTTACGTTTTTTCGGAGTAAACTTTAGTTCCACCTGAACCCCTGCGTCGGTGGTAGGCCAGTTACACAGAACCGATTCCAGACCTCCAGGCCCCGCACCCTTCCCATTCGCTTTCTGACCAAAGCACACATTCAATTGGTCTCCAGATTTACGAATTTGCCGCACTTTATATCCACGGCTCTCGTAGCGATTTCGCAAAATTTGTTTGGCCTCGTCAATCTTCATAGGAAAGGGGCGCGATGATAATCATCTTTTTTCATCTGTCTAGGACTCGGCTTGCGAGAGGTTTGATTTCTGCCTCCAGGCAGGCATAATTTCGTCTTCAAGAAAGGATCGGTGAAACACAATGCGAACTTCCTCAATTCTAACCTTTAGCTTTTTGGCCCTTTTGATTTCGTGCGGCGGCAACAGCTTGAAGGTGGACCCCATATCCACAACCGAGAACCCCCATGAACAAATTGAAATGCTGGAGACCAGCATCAGCAAGGCAAGATTGGAAAAAGTAGATGTGCTTTCCCCAACCTGGCTTTCAAAGGCAGAACGATCCCTTTCATATGCCAAGCGCCTTCAGGATCGAGGAAGATCTCTTTCTGACATGCTGAAATATGTCGCCAAAGGAAAAGCGCAGCTTAGAAACGCGAACGCCGCAGCCAAGGTTGCCCGAACGGCCTTGGCGAAATCCATCCAGGCCCGAGAAGATGCTCGAAACGCTGGAGCCACTTCATATGTGGAAGAGTACAAAGATGTCGAAGAAGATTTTTTGGAGCTTACCAAAGCCATTGAACGAAACAGCATCTCCCGTGCCAAGAACCGAGAAGATGATGTTGTAAAACGATATCGGGTTCTCGAATTGAGAGGAATCAAAGAAAAGACGTTGGGAAAAGTTCGCGAGCTGATTCGAGAGGCCAAGGCGGAAGATGCGCAGCGGGTGGCGAAAGTTTCCTTGGCGCTCGCCGAGAAGAAGCTGTCTGAAACGGATGCTTTCATTTCCAAGCATCGCTATAACAAAGAAGTCATGGTCTCCAAGGCAGACGACGCCTTATTCTTCGCTCAACGATTATTCAATGTGAACCGCCAGATTCATGCCCTCCAAGATAAATCTCCGGAAGAAATTGTCATTTGGATGGAAAAACTCCTGAGCCAAATTTCGAGAGCCGCTGGAGCACCGGACATGCGGAACCAGAATTTCAAAACGCAGGTGGAAAACATTTCTGCTTCCATCCAGCAAGGAAAGCAAGACCAGAAATTCTTTAGTGAGAAAACCAAAACACAGGAAAAAGAAATTTCGGCCCTCAAACGTCGAGTGGCAGCTTTGGAAGGAACCACCCAAGCGGAACGAGCTGCAAAAGCCAAACTTGAAGCAGAGCGAAAATTCCAAGCCCTGTATTCCGAAGTTCGTAAAATTTTCGATCCAAGAGAAGCCGAAGTTTACAAGGAAGATGATCGTCTACTCATTCGCTTAAAGAAAATGGATTTCCCGGTGGGACAATCCGTGATCATGCCAAAGAATTATTCTCTCCTGGGAAAAGTTCAACGAGCCATTTGGACTTTTGGTGAGCCGAAAGTTGTGATCGAAGGTCATAGCGACAGCACCGGTTCAGAAAGTCTCAACGAACATCTATCTCAAAAACGGGCGGAGGCCGTTCGATCTTATTTGATTGCCAATCGAACACTTCCTCAAAACCTGATCATGTCGTTGGGCTATGGATCCAGCAAGCCATTGGCCTCAAACAAGACCAGGCGTGGCCGGGCGATGAATCGTCGAATTGACATCGTCATCAAACCCAAAGCGGGAAACGTACAATAATCTAAAATCCGATTCCAAAAAAAAAGGCCCGAAGGAGTTCCTTCGGGCCTTTTTTAATTGATTTGAGACCGCTTAATAGGCGAAAAACTTTACCATTCCGAAAAGGTTAAACACCTTGGCCGTATAATCTGCCGAAACCGTATAACCGTTTACGGTCACACCATTGAAGTAAATGATGGATTCCGTCAAATCCAATCCCACGGTAATGAAGTCGTTAAGTTTTACGTCAACCCCACCACCAAAATTAAAGCCAGGTCCATGAGCAACTTCCGTGGAACTCACCACAGCCGCATCCAATACCGTTGCAGCATACGTGAAACCACCTTTCACGTAAGGGTGAAGAGAAACGACCGGAATCAGACCGTCTAAAAACTGATAAAAATCATACATGAGGTCAATGTTTCCTTGCAGCCAATAGGCATCCACTCCCGGAGCGGAGTCTGTGGCTCCAACAATTTGCATGTCCAACCCAAGTCCGCTTGGATAATGAGATCCAAAGGAAAGTGTGTATCCAAACTGTTCCTCATCCACCATTCCGATACCGGCTCCAATGTAAGCATGACTGATGCTTGGAATAGCCATGATGGCGAAGGCCAACAATGCCATTTTAATTCGTTTCATGTGTTCGTCCTCCCACGAGATAAATTGAATTCTATTTCTTGATCAAAACAGATGGAGGAATCCTTGGCGAGAACTTTCTTTTATACATCTTCTTCCGCAAATCGTGGTTTATGGTACAAATGATCCGTGCCTTCAGTCGGACAAGGTCGAAAAAGTTTGGAGCAACGAATCGGTATTGTCCTGGGCATCTATTTTCTCATTCTCGGTTCCGGTGTCGTGGGGTATCACCTCATTGAAGGTTGGTCCTGGATTGACTCTCTTTATATGACCGTCATCACCATTACGACGGTCGGATTTTCAGAAGTCGGCCAATTGGACGGGGCCGGTCGCATTTTCACCATTGCCCTTATCTTTCTTGGTGTAGGTGGATTCATGTACACCTTTGGAACCATCGCGGACTACCTCATTGCAGGGGAGTTAAGTGGTTTGCTCGGGAGGCGTCGCTTGAAACGAAACTTAGAACAAATGAATGGACATTATTTGGTATGTGGCTTTGGGCGCGTTGGCTATCAAGTTGCAAAAGAATTTTCACGGGCCGGCAAAAAGGTCGTCATCGTAGAAGAAAAAGAAGAAGTCGCCGAACAAGCAGAAAACCAAAACCTCATCGTTTTAAAAGGGAATGCCAACAGCGATGACGTTCTCAAAACCGCAGGTGTGGAACGAGCCAAAGGCCTGGTTTGCACACTGGGAACGGACGCAGCAAATTTAATGTTGGTCCTATCCGCCCGCGCCCTGAACCCAAAACTATTCATCGTTGCACGGGGAAATTACGAAGCCACGGAGGCCAAGCTCAAAATTGCGGGAGCGGATCGAGTCATTTCCCCCTATAGCATTGGTGGACACCGCATGGCCCAAGTCGCCATTCGACCCAATGTAGTGGAATTCTTCGACGTCATGATGCACGGAGAAAAACTGGAACTCATGATGGAGGATTTAACCATTTCGGCTCAATCCCTCCTGGACGGAAGCACGATTGGAACCTCACGAGTTCGTGAAAAAACCGGTGCCAACATCATTGGACTTCGACGCAAAGGCGTGGAACCCATCATCATGGCTCCCACACCCGACACCACGTTGAATGCTGAAGATGTTTTGGTGGCGCTGGGCACACAGGACCAGCTCAATAGCCTCAAAGAAATGTCGACCTAGCTCGGTTCGAAATTCTACCTAAACAAGCTAAGCGACTTCTTTTTGCGCCTTCGTGCTTCGAACGAGAAGCCAAATTAAAACAGCGAATGCGAGAAGCGAAACGATCATTCCCGCTGTGCCTTCAAACGCAAAACCAAAACCTTTCGGCTTGCTTCCCGTAATCAGTGCGGCAATGGCAATTCCAATTCCCATCACGCCCTCACCAGCAATCAAACCGGAACTGAACAAAACCCCTTGTTCGGTTTGAGATTTTCCGGCTTCCTCGGCCGTATTTTTGCGTCGGACACTCTTCTGAACCAACGAATGAACCACCCCTCCGACATACACCGGAGTCATGACGGACAAAGGCAAATACATCCCCACAGCAAAAGCCAATGAGGGCATCCCCAAAAGCTCAATCACCAACGCAAAGGCCCCGCCGATCAACACCAACCCCCAAGGGAGGTTTGCACTGAGCACGCCATCGATCACTGTCTTGATGAGTGTCGCCTGGGGAGCAGGAAAATCTTCCCCTCCAAAACCGTATTGACTCCCCAACAAAAACACGACAGCCGCAATGACCCAGGCATTGACCATCGCCCCCATGAGTTCAGCTTTTTGTTGACGGGCTGGCGTTGCACCAATCAAAAATCCTGTTTTCAAATCCTGAGAAATATCTCCAGCCATTGAAGCCGCAACACAAACCACCGTTCCAATCGTCAGCACGGTGAATTTTCCGAATGTGTCCGTCCAGCCCAAGGCATAAAACAACACACTCGTACCCAAAAGCGTCACAATGGCCATGCCGGAAGTCGGATTCGACGTCACCCCCACCAAGCCGACGATTCGAGAAGATACCGTGACAAAAAGAAATGCGAAGATCGTGATGCAAAGGGCGGCCACCAATCGAAACAGGAAGGGTGCCCCACCCCCCAAAGCTCCAGGAACCAAAGCCAATAATAAGAGCACCAAAAAGACCCCCCCAAAGACCACCGTCATGGGAAGGTCACGCTTAATGCGTAGCGTGGCTCCAACATCCACATTTCCTCGGGCCATCAGTCCTCTAAAACCCTCTTTCACCGAAGCCAACATCACAGGAAGCGCTTTAATGACCGCGATAATCCCTGCCGTCGCCACGGCACCGGCTCCAATATAACGAATGTAGCGGCTCCAAATTTCAATCGCACTCATATCGGAAATGAGCTTGAGCGTGGCTCCCTCCGGAAAGAGATCAGGAAACAAAGGGGAGTGAAGTTGCTCTCCAAACAAGGCCATCAAGGGGATGAGTCCCAACCAAGAAAGAAGACCTCCGGCCACCATGATGGCCGAAATGCGATACCCCAAGACATAGCCCACGCCCAATAAAGCCGGCGTCGCTTCCAAGCCAAGTACGGCTTTCTTCATCACCGGAAGCTTAAAACTCACTTCTTCCGGCCATAGTTTTCCCAATCCCAAAAATGCTTTATAGAGTGCCCCGACAATCAACCCCAAAAACACGGGCTTCGCTCGGGTTCCTCCTTCATCGGCCGCCACCAAAACAGCCGCTGAGGCTCTGCCCTCAGGGTAAGGAAGCGTGGCATCCTCTTGAACAATCAAAAACGGTCGCAAAGGGATCATGAAGAGAATGCCCAAAACACCTCCGCAAAGAGCCAAAAGGGACACCTGAAGAAATCCCTCTCCAAAGGAAGGAGCAATTCCCCACATGAACAACGCCGGAATCGTAAAGATCGTTCCCGAGGCCAAGGATGAGGAGGCCGATCCCGCCGTCTGTCCGATGTTTACGTCGAGAATCGTTCCTTTGCCGATCAAGGGTTTGAGCACGGCAAAGGCGGCCACCATAATGACCGCCAATGGAATGGATGTGCTAATGGTCAATCCGACCTTTAAGCCCAGATACGCATTGGCGGAACCCAAAATTGCACCAAACACGATTCCCAAAAAAAGACCACGCCAAGACCAATCTGAAAGAGACGTATCACTTGGAATATACGGTTTATGTTCGCTCATCATTTTTTCCAATCTCAATCCAATTTCAACACATCGTTCCTGCAACCAAAGAGGCTCTATAACATTCCCCACCCATTCATCCAATGAAATGCCCAGACTGACGGGGAAGAAGGAAGAGCGCAGGGTCTGGACAAAAGCGATACCTCGGGGGAGGAACCCTCCCCCCCGACCTTCGGTCGGCTCCCCCCCACACGCTTTTGCTCAGACCCTGCGCTCTTCCTTCTTCTAAGATATTTAAACTCCAAGCTTCTTCCCAAAAAAGATTGGAAAGCAAAGAAACATTCTCGTGTACTGCACTATGGCAAGGTGTTCGTACTGGTTATCAACGGTCTGAGTTTGTTTTGATTGTAAGATCGAGCAGAATCGCTAGGATGCGCTCGTTATGAAATTATTACTCGTAAGCAATTCCGGTCGGCCCTATCTCGAACATTGTCGAGAAGACATCGTAGATTTTCTCTCTCCCGCAAAACGGGCTCTATTCATCGGAGCGGCGGCCTTCTTCCCACTCAAAGACTATGTGGCCAAAGTTCGAGCAGCTCTGGAACCCGTCGGTTTGACCATTGATGCCATGGAATTGGACAAAAATCCCAAAGAACAACTCGCACAGGCAGAAGCCGTACTGGTTGGGGGAGGAAACACCTACAAACTCTTACGAGACTTAAAAAACGCGAACCTCATTGGCCCACTGCAAGAGCGCGTCAAAAACGGATTGCCTTTCATTGGTTGGAGCGCCGGATCCAATATCGCAGGACCCACAATTCTCTCGACCAACGATTGGAACGTTGTGGGGCTGTCGGAATTTTCCGCGTTAAGCCTTGTTCCCTTCAACATCAATCCACACTATTTGGAAGCCGACCCCATGACCGCCACATTTGCAGAAACGCGAGACGATCGAATCGCTGAATATCATTGTGTAAATTCGAATACGGTCTTAGGCATTGAAGAACAAACTTCCGTTCTCGTGGAAGATGACTCCTATAAGGTACTTGGCAAGGGACGTGTACGTAGGTTCGAAAAAGGACAAACGCCCATCGACTTCAAACCTGGCGACGGCATTCAACTATAGACGCATCAAACGCATCACATTCACAATCTGTGTACTAAAGATTTACACCCCACTCTTGTCCAAAATTTGACGAAAGGGGACCCGGACACGCATAATTCGAACGCGGACTTGCCTCGACAAGCCCACATATTTTTTCACGTGGATGGTTTTAAGACAGGAGAAATAAGGATGAAATTTAAAGCTTTAATCATTTGTTCGGCTCTGATTCTCCCCGTCGCCTTTTTTGGCTGCGGTGGCGACGACAGCGGCCCTGGTGCCAGCGAATCTTCTTTGCAAAGTGCTGTAAATGGAAATACCGAACCTGTAGGTGAGTTTACCAGCACAGATCAACTTGGATCAGCTGTAGAAGGGCTGTTTAACAGTAACGGTCTTCAGAGTCTGGTTGATGATTCTTTTACAGGCCAAGTACGTGCCGACGTAAATTTGAGAAACGCATTTTCGATCACGCGAAATCAAGCACCTTTATCTCCTCTTTTTGAACAATCTGGAAACTATGAAGAGTGCTATTCCATTTCTGACACGCAAATTGTTTGGAATTACGATTGTTTTTCGGAGGCATCGGGTGAAGACTTTGGCTCAGGCACTCTAACCATTTCCATTTCTGGAAACTTTGACGAACAAACTTATGAATGTGTTGGCGAGTGTTACTCTTCCATTCAATATGACAACGTCGTTTTTCCAGATGAAACGACAGCCAATGGCATCATCGCTTTGTGGACAGACGGAACTTACGAAGCTCTCTATATTGAGGGAACTTTTGGAGATGAGGTCTTTGAAGGCTTTATCGTGGTCGTAAACGCTACTACCGGCGAATTGGTTGGGGTTGTCATCGAGGATGAAGAAGGAAATGTCTTCCTCGTCAGTGAAATTTCGTGCACACCCGAAAACAACCCGACTCAGTGCACATTCACTGTCACCGACGAAACGGATGACATTCCAGTGACATGCACAGAATCTTCGGGTCAAATTTCTTGTGAAATTACCGAATAACTAAAACCATTAACCAACAAAAAGGCGGGCTGAAAAGCCCGCCTTTTTTATTCTTCAGGCAAACACCAATGAGAATCGGCAAAGTACTGTAGCGAGTTCGCTTCGTTAGCAGAAATAGTAATTCTGTTTGCTTGAGTCCATATCTCTTCACCTGGCCAGTATTGAACCAATGCCTCCACAGGAAAAAGAACCAGTCCATCGCTATCCGTTTGGTGACTTGATTCATCTGAGTTCCACCAATTTAAAATATTCTCAGAGCACTGCGTTGTGCTTCCATACCTTTTATGCGCCGTAGCTCGAATCTCGGCATTGATCCAAGGAGCCCCGCAAGCTCTATAGGCTTGGATATTGACTTCGAATTCTCTTGTTTGACACATAGTCCCAATAAAACCGTCGTCATCATAACAAACAATGTAGGTATGGTTTCCACCATAGTAATGTGTCGTATCATCTAAGCTTTCAATCCACTTGTTTTTGGTTACTTCAACATTCGTAAAATCTGAAACACCCGACACATTTAAGGTGATCCTTCCATCCACCCGATACAAATCCTCAGGAATTTGACCTTCGGCCGCTTTGACTCCAAAACGAATTACGCCATCCGCAAGGGCTGTTTTTGTAATGGCTTGCCCCGGTGAACTCCATAAATCTGCATCGCTAGCACGAACTCTTAAATAAACATTCGGATCAACTGTGACCGTCGGTCCTTCAATTCCATTTCCAAAAGCATCCACCAAGCGAGCTAAAAACTCACTAAATTCGTGTCCCTCACCTCGACAAGAGGGTTCTCCAACTTCGACGGCACCCATTTCAAAAAGAAATTCATAGGGCGTTCCCGGCAAGGCATGCGCATGGAATTCAACCCGGTCGTTCCCAGGGATCACGGCATCACCCATCCACTGGGCATTTACAAACACCTCTCCGGCTTGTGTTCCAAAATCAAGATTCGTAGAAGCCTTCCCATGTTCATCCGTTAAGACGTTTTCGGTAAAACTCGCAGGAGCTGAATCCTCCCCTAAACTAAACTGGATGTTTGCACCTGAAACTGGATTTCCTCGCTCATCTTTTGCAATCACTTCCAAAGGCAAGGGTAAGGGACCGTCCACATCAACCGCTTGGCTTTGACTGTTGGCTTCATGATTCGCAATGAACAATTTTTTCTCGGCCAGGGGCAATGCAAAGAGTCTAAACTCCACTTGGTGTTTGGTTTCGTCAAAATCTGGAATGAGGGCTTTGGCCTGAATATGAATCTCTCCCGGCTCATCGGGTAGGATGAAAGAAACTTGAGCTTTTCCGTTTTCATTTGTGGGCACTCGATGTTCCCCGGAAAAGCCACCCGATCCTAGCGTAATGGAAAACTCGATCGTCTGTTCTGGAACCACGGCCCCATTGAGCATAAGCCGAACCGTTAGCGCCGAAGGCAGCGCATCCCCAACGAACCCTGACTGCTCCTCTCCAGAAACGATTGCCAAAAGATAATCTCGAGAAATGCTGGCGACTTCGCTCGGCTGTGGAGTGGATTCCTTCACCTCCTCCGCAATCCCGCATGCGCCGAGAAAAGTGAGCCCTAGACAAATTCCAATCGTTCGAAAAGCATTCATGATGCCCCCATTTGAGCAAAGCTTGTGCCAAAGCCAAAGACCGTTAAATGGCTGTTATCACGTCTTTTTTTGAAAGGCAACGAACCGGATTTGGGACGCTTACGTCCGATTTCCGGACACCCCTTCTGAAACGGGGGCTTTGGCATGTTGTGCGGAGGCATCAATGATGAGAAGGGGCAAGATCAATACGTTCAAAATGGGGAGAAAGACGTAAAGGCCCAAACTCGTCAGGTAAAAGAAGTGTTTTCGACCGAGAAGGATCCGATCTGAAATGGACAACTCCTCCGCCGAAAACCCATAATCCATCAAGGCAAACCCAAATAGAAAGGCCGCACATAAGGGGGAAAGGATGCTTCCAAAGAACAGCCCCACCACCGGCAAAAAAGAAAACAGGGCAATGATGAGGGGAATGAGAAAAAGCAATGCGCCCTTTCCCAACTCACGAAGAGCGGCCACACCAACTGAGCGAAGCGTAAACGGCCCCCCCACATCTTTTCCGTCGTTTCGAACGATCTTCATCACGCCCGCAGAAAGGAATTCCCACAAGGTTCCACAAATTAGCGCTGCCAGGACATACCCCAGAATGGCAGCCCCGCCCAAAATCAAGACCTTCACAAGAAACAAGGTCGAGCCGGAAACCAACCCTTCCCAGGCTCGTTTCCACCACCCTCCACTTCGTTCGGTCTCCAAAAGAAATTGGACCGTCTGTTCAAAAGGCAAAAGCTCGAGAAGCTTGACGGTGATCCATTGAAGATGATTCCAGGCCCAAATCAAGGTACCCATCACAAACATGAGCGTAATGAGGGCCGGAGCCAAGGCCCAAAACCAGAGCGAACGATGCTGACGAAGCATGCGATACCCGGCAAACGGGGATGTGAGGCCTTGAGAGATATGTTTAATCATAAGAGCTTAAAAAAAAGGGGTGAAGAATCCTTCACCCCTTTTAATTCCATTCAACTGATTGGACTAGAAATTATAGTCAAATCCAACTTTGAAAATGTCCAGAGCCAAAACGTCCAGAGCATCTCCAAGACCAAACATATAGTTGATGTCAAAGTCATAGCGGAGACTCATATTCTCCACACCGATGGCATCGCCCAAGTTCCAGGCCATTCCCAAGCCAGCGGTCAAACCAATGTCTTGGTTGCCACGAAGATGCACGGGCAAATCGACGCGGACATAAGGATTCCATCTTTCGAGGGGCATCCAGTGATATTGCAGTCCAGGAGAGAGTTGGAACTGACGAGTCGTTCCCGTTTGCTTTTCGACATCAAAAGCCACGCGAAGACCCAAATTCACATTCTCATTCATCCAATATCGGCCATCCACACCCAGGTTTAAATTGGCGCGCTCTCTCAGACTATTTCCATCCACATACAAGCTATAGGGCATCGCAAAATCAACACCCAGTCTCAAAGGTTTTTCTCGCTCGGCAAATGCGGGCGAAGCCATCAAGGCCACTAAACCCAACGTTAAAACAATTTTTTTCACTTCAATCCTCCCAAAAAATTTTAAGTAACTCTTGGAGCGTAGCCTACCAAGGGGTGTAGGAAAGGCAACTCCCCTTATCAGGTTTTCCTGGATTGCTCCTCCGAGATGCGCTTCTCGTGAGCCAGGTCCAGAGCGACTTTGGCTTTCACAAAACTGGGATGTAAGCGAACGGCTTGAGAAAAATGACGCTCAGCCTTTCGCCAATCGTTTAGGTACATGGCAATTTGTCCCCGATAGAATCGCAATTGATGGTCTGAAGGATCATTTAGAATGGCTTCGTCCAACATTTTGGAAGCTTTTCCAGAATTGGTTTTCTTTTCTTGTTGGAAAAGCGCCCAAGCCAAATAGCCCTGAACGGATCGATTCTCAGGATACATTTGGCTGGCTAAGGTCAATCCCGAAATCGCTTTCTGCATATTTTCCATTTCCAAATCTCGGATGCAAACCAACAGCTGACGCTCAAGTTCAATTTGAGGCTTTGTTTTGTTTTCTGTTTCAGCTTTTTTCTCACGACGCGAATAGAGTTTTTTTAGATTCGGATCTCGCAACGTATCAAATGCCAATTTGAGCCAAGAGTGAATTTGCTGAACTTTTTCTCGAACTTCTTTGTCATCAATGTCTTCAATGTCATGCGAAGCGTATCGGGAAACACGCTCCATATGCGCACGCGTAATTTCAGCTTCCGTCGCATCTTCTTTGACGCCAAACAATTCATAAAAATTCAAACTTCGAAGCCTCTCAAAATCTTCTTTGATCCAACGCCGCAACAAATCCAAGACCTTCTCAGATTCCGGAGAAAGAGCTCTTGGCTCCTCCTTCAAGGTGGATTTAAATTCTGGCGCACTCACATCCGCGATATTGGAGAAATCCAGCGTGACCCATCCGGCAATCACCATCCCATAGATCAAAGGAAGCAGCTCGTTGACGGAAAGCTGCAATTTGGCCGAAAGCTTTCGCACGGTTTGAGGCGTTGCACACCGCTTCAAAATTTCCGGAATAATCGGGCGAACCCCCGCATCAGCGGGAGGCAAAGCGATTTGACGAATGGCGGTTTCCTCGTCGAGGCCCATCCAAGCCCCAATAAGCGTTGAATCATACCAACGAGAAATTCCCTGAAAGGTGATCCGATAGGGCTTTAAGGGAAGAATCGAAATCGTCGGAGGCCAGTCTGTTCCTGGAATGAACTCGAATCGACCGTCAAACCACGAAAACATATTCAGTAGCTTTTCTTCATGATGCTCCACAAATGCCTGAGCCAAAGTGGGAGAATCCAACATTCCTCCCTGCACCATGATCTCACCATGATGCAAGTCGCTTTGAGCCAGCTCCTCCAAAGACTCTTCGAGATCCATCGGCGTAATTTTTCCCTTACGCACCAAATACTGTCCCAAGGTTTCCGTACGCAAATTGGATTCAACAAAAACTGGATTTCCGTCTTTGATGTACACCAATTTGGTTACCCCTTGGCGTTCAATCAAAAGCGTTCCGGTTTGTTTTTCCTGAAGAAACCCGAGAACCAACTCAGGAACCAAATAGTCTTTCAGCGAACCCGAAGGGGGAATTTTTTCCACACGTCGTCTTTCGGGTCGAGAGCGGTGAGTCTCCAATCTCGAAATATAGTGATCCAGCCGAGCCTTAGCTTCTGAATTTAAGTCCACAAACTGCACACCCAAGCCCGCCGCACGACCTTTCTCTTCCGCTTGCTTGGCATCCAGGCGATAGGCGACTTTTCCTTCCACCTCAATGGGCTCATCAATTCCCGCGATTTCCAGCTGAGCCTTGATGGTTTGGCCGGGTTCGAGTCGCTGCGTGGTGGCCAAAAACATGCCCCCTCGACTCAAGTTTTCCGTGTACTCCGTCAGGAAATCCTGGCCGGATTTGAATCGCACGCGGTGATAGACCTCAAATCGCTCCTCCAAAGCCCGAGGCGCTTGGGATAGTTGGGCGCGCATCTTCGACACAAACCGCAAATAAGTTTCCGGAGCGGCTGAAAGCTCAACGCCCATCCCGCCCCTTGCGGTAGGCTTCTCTTGGGGGCGAGGCGTCGAACTCCAAACCACGCGTCCCTGAATTTCAATATTGCTCTCTTTATCAACCTGAATGGGAATCGAAATGAGGGCACCAATGGGAAGAGGGTTGTCGGTTTTCACGAACATGCCAACTTCCGAAAAATTATAGAGAATTCCCTCGGCCTCTCGACCCTCCCCACGGAACCGAACCACGGCTCTCCGGTTGATTCTGGCGATTTTTCTTCTTTCTTGCTTACTTTTGGACATTTTTCTAAAGAAACGGACGTTCAGAAACGGTAACTCTTTCAAACTGAAATGTCAGTATTTACAACGCCTCCAATTCGGTTAAAGTCCCCACCTCAAACGGAGGAGTGGCCGAGTGGTTGAAGGCGGCGGTCTTGAAAACCGTTGATCGGTTAACGCCGGTCCGGGGGTTCGAATCCCTCCTCCTCCGCCAAAAGAAAGCCCGTGATTTCAATCGCGGGTTTTCTTTTGGTCGGAGGAGCGTAAAAAATATTAAAGTTTGACGGGGGCCTACCGAAGGTGGGCAGACAAACTTTCCCCTCAGGGATCTATGGACGAAAGTCCATGAGGACCTCCTCCTCCGCCATTTTTCATTTCGGCCCTTCCGGGCCAGGACACACCACGGGTTTTTCCCTTTTTTTTTGAAAATTTCGGCGCCCTGCCCCCGTTTCTCGCACACCTGTACATCTCCCCCCATCAAAATGAGGGCGTCTTCTATTGTGCCTATGTGCCTCTTTCTACCGCTTCCGTATATTCCGCATCCACTAAATAACTCTCGTCACTGATCTCTACATCAGCGTACTCCTCTGCTCCTTGAACGCCTTCAGCCTGCTTTACCCAGCTCGGCGGCCCCGTGGCGCGCTCCTCCCTCGTCAAGAAGTCGCCTAAACCGAAGACTCCTGAAGACATGGCGCTAGAGCGTTGTATCGAGCAGTGTCGGGCGATGTATCGGAAGAAACCGAAGCCAGAAGGGGGCTAGCTGGCGGCCCTACAAAGTAGCTGAGAGTATCTATGGACTCGACTCTTCTGTGCCGTCTTCTTCTTCAGGTTCCGCGGACTGGCTACAAAGAAGGTTCTTCTCCGTCCAAAGGTGTTTCGTATATCCATCAAATACCCACATAAATCAGGGGACGCCCGACGCTATCCGATTAGCAAATGGATACAGTCGGGCGTCCCCTGATTTCGATTCAAACTCCCAGAAAGGGGTTCGAAACCAAAACACAAAAATTGCCATTTTGCGTCATTTTGATATAGGTCTGCCCGATCTGGAGGTATTTATGAAAATTGGTTCTGTGCGCCCTTCTTATTTGAATCTGGCATTTAGCGTTCTTATTTCGACTCTCCTCTTTGCAATCTCCACCAACGCTTGGGGAAAAGATTTTAGAATTAATTTGTCAAAGAAAGCCGTCGTCGCGGTCGAACCTACGGACAGTATGTTTGAACCTACAAATATTCGCAGTGGAAGCGGCTTTTTTGTGGAGTTCGATGATTCGATTGTCCTCGTAACTAACTATCTCCGAATGCAAGGAAACCGTTTTCTCTGGGTGGAATTAGAAAACGGTGATCACCTCCAAGCAACTCATCTCAGATATGATCCCTACTGGGGAGTTTTGCTAGCCCTCGTCAATCGAATTGATGAAAATGACGTTCAGCCACTTCACCTAGCAGAACCAACCTCAACGGCATTTTTGAATTCCGGCGACCGCGTGGAATTCGTTTGCGGAAAAGCAATTCAGAAAGCACGTTATGTTCAAGGTCATGTCCTCCCAAAAAGCTCTTCGCGGACTGGAACGCAATCGGCCCTCCTTGCTTCCACAGGTTCCGAGCCTACTCGTTACTTCGGCGGTGGACCCGTCTTGAATAAACGAGGAGAAGTCTTAGGAATGACATTGGATCGGATAGACACCGCCCTTGATCCAAACTCCGAAACAAAAGTCGTCGTGACTTCAGAAGTTTTAAGAGACTTTTTGAGTCGTATTGATGCGGAGCCAGGTAAATTCGAAGATGCGTTTATTCCGATTGAAAACTGGTATGAGGTCTGGGCAAGCAGCGAAGCAGGCAAAGAGTGGCAGACTCTCCAAGATAGCCTCGTTTTGGGATCGAGCACCTATGTTGATTTCTTCGAATCAGTTCCAGATACCATTCGCACGCCCCGCGTTCTATTAAGTTATTTCTACGCTCAAAATAAAACGGACGAAACTGAAGAAGAACAAATCAAAACACTCGAAGAAGTCTTTAAAGCCCCCACTTCAACAGTTTTGGATTTTCTCCTTGTAGAAGACACTCTTGTGAATCTCGGTATCCTGGAAGCAAGCTCCGGAGATATCTGGAAAGCACGTGCATGGTTTCACACTTTAAATCTCAAAGCACCGAATAGTCCAAAAACTGAGTACTTAGAACGCGCGATTCAAGTAGCACAAGCTGGAGGAGAAAAAGAGTTGATAGAAAAGTTTCTTGAGTGGCGTACTCGGTAAACAAAACAACTCGAGCAAAAAACACTTAAACCCCGTAGCAGATTGAATCTATTTCTTTCTTATAATGCTGATACCTTCCTGTTTTCTCTGTTCTTCCCTCAGGGTGTAAGGTCGCAATAAATCACTAAAATCAGGGGACGCCCGACTGTATCCATTTGCTAATCGGATAGCGTCAGGCGTCCCCTGATTTGAACAAAAAACAAGAAACTCATGTATTGGCCACTTCCAGAAAGTAGGTACGGGGAGTGTCCCGTACTTCTCTGGGACCGATCAGGATGCTTATTAGACGACCGTTTTGTGGGCGACGAATTTGACGAAGGAATGGCGAGACGAGATGACGATATTCTTCGTCGTGGGTAATGAAAATGATATGTATTTTTACATAAACCTATCAACTAAAATTATGTAAAAATACACTACAATTATTCTGGTATTTATGTAATAATAAATAAGTGAAATCAAAAAATAGATGTAATTTAGCTATCTTACAGGCTGATCGACGAGCGAAGGCCTTAACCAGGTTAGCTAAACATGCTCAGATCCGCACAGGCTGGATTTCATACATGCGTAACGTTCTAGGTATGAGACTTAAGGATCTCGCGGGTAGAGCTGGCATAGCGACTCCAACCGCAGCCCAGGCCGAACGTAGAGAGGCTGACGGAAAAGTAACCCTCGAGACTTTGCGAAAAATGGCCCATGCGATGGACTGCGATCTGATCTATGCTTTCATACCTAGAAAGAGTGTGCGCACCATTTTGTTTGAAAATGCCCTGCAAAAAGCGAGTCATATTCTTTCGCGCGCAGATACGCATATGACGTTGGAAGACCAAAAAGTTAAGGTAGATAAGAAGAATCGTGTGCGCCGATTGGCTCAGAAACTAATCGATGAAAGTGACGTGTGGTGAAGAATTTTCTCTTCAAAGACCGAGACGGACAAACCCCTTTGCCCGAAGAATTACAAAAGGGCCTGATTCCGAAAAACGTACAAACCATTGGCGAGCTGGACGAATACGAAGAAGAAAACATCACCGAAGGCCTGCGTTGGCTAGCCAATGCGAAAGAAAATGATCTGACCTATTCCTTTTGGTTGGACTTGCATAAACACTTGTTCCGAAACGTTTGGAAGTGGGCAGGCAAAGTCCGCCAACATGAATTAAGTCATCCAGATTTCTATATGCCCGGAAAAATATGGCCTGCGCTCAAACAATTAGAAGATGATGCCCAATTTTGGTTTGAGAATGAAAGCTTTCCATCAAAGGAAATTGCCGCTCGTTTTCATGAACGAATAGAAATCATACATCCGTTCGCCAATGGAAATGGGCGATTTGGTCGAATTCTTACAGAACATATCTGCGAGCAAAGAGGCCTCGTTATCCCAACATGGGGGAAATCAATGCAAGACGAACCCCAAAAAAGACGAAAAACCTATGTAAATGCACTGTACACAGGTCAACACGATCAAAATTATGAACCTCTAGTCGAATTCATGTTTTCGTAAAAGGGTAACAGGTCGGGTGTAACGGGGTGAACTCGAATGAACTCCTGTGATATCGCAGGTGAGTTATCTGTTTGTTATTGTTGCTTTTGCCAAAGAAACCGAGCTGTTATGTGTTCACCCTTTCAATCCCTCCTAACGATAAAACCCTAAACCTTAATCCTTAGCTCTCACAACTCCGATAGCACGAGCCCTGTTTACTCATCGCGCTAAGTATCGCGTCACCTGAATTTGCTTCTAACTGGGGCCAACCTTTGAAAAGTCGACGGTGAAGTTTCGGTATTTTTTGCTTCGGCCGTGGTTGTAATGTTTTCCAAACAGCCGATAAGCCATTTTCGCGTATTGACGATGACGCATGATGAACCGTTGCTTTGACGTCACATCTTCATCAACCCACATGACTGTCTGCACGAGAGGCGTAAATCCATTTCGAGCCAAATACACAGGCATATGAGGACGCTCATTCACACTGTCATCAAACCAACCTGGGATTTCTACATCCCAAGGCTCGTTAATCGTGCCATCGTCGGTGTTTTCAAACCACTTTCGCTCTCCACCAAGTTCGAATTGGTGTTCTCTTGAGCACATCACGGTCGATTTGTCGTTATTGCGCAGATGAAGATACGTGTCATGGAAGCGTAAATCCGCGTTGCATGCGTATCTTTCCTGGAACACCCAGCGAGGAGGATTGACATACGCATATACGCCAAAGCCCGGTAAATTTTGATGGGTTCTTCTTTCCAGCTCTTGAGACAACTCCCCATCATCACTGTAATAGATCCTCGTCACCTGTGTGGTGTTGAAATCTTCTGCATGATTCAACGTATAAATGAACGTCGTCGGATCTAAACAATTGTCATCCGTACTCGTACACATATTGAGCCAACTGGGACGACTGTACTCGTTCGATGAGTTTACGGGATAAATCGACAATCTCGCTTCATGCATGAAGTAGCCTCGTGCATCCACATCATCTTCCAACATACGATCCGGAACATCAAAGCCGCCCTTATTTAAGGTGAAAATTCGTAAATATTTTTTCTCGGTTGCCGAATCCCAAGTCAATTGAATCTTAAAATGAACATTGTTCCGAAAATCCTGCCACTCATCTTGATCGGGCTTCCAGTAGGTCTTTTTCCAAGGTTTTATGGTGTAAGAGCGATACACATGACTGGGAAGCGATTCCTCGGGATAGCCCCCCCTAAAAACTTCTGAATATAACCCTCGAACATTCGGCATCGATAGCCGTGAGGATTCTTCATCTCCCTCAAGAAGCGTGCCTTCTTCCTCAGCTTCATCTTCCTCCGGATTATCTACTTCTGAAATCCCATCCACCCCCAACGTAAACAATGTCACCGCATCAGGATCCTCGCTCGTAAGGTCTGGAATTGCCATCGTGACCTGAGAGTTCACTCCAATCCCTAACATTGAAGCCATTTCTTCCGCATATTGGGAGGCCGTGCTCTGCCCCCAGGCCGCATTGAAATCGTCTAGAACGGCATCATTCTCGAAAAAAGCTGGGATTCCCTGACCAAAGGCCTCCTCCAATAGAGCCACCACGCTAGTAAGGTCTTGAGGAAGAGCGTTCGTGTTGATGAGCACGCCATTGGCTAGAGCTAAAAAAGATCTAAAAGCGGCCATATTTCCAGCAAAGTTCTCTAGCACATACTGAGTTAAATCTTCGATCACCACAGTCGAAAAGAGATCGCCCAATTCCCCAAAAACAGGAGAGAGTTCGCTCCCAATGACAATAAAGGGCTGCAAAGAATCTAAGCTAAGGTTGGTTCTTCTCAATGGATTCAGTCGGCTGTTTACGTCTTCTCGGTCATCAGCATCTTCATCTTCGGGGTCTACGTCATCCTCGTCTTCAATAAAGGCCGCCGAAATGGCGTTTTGAATTTCCGTTGAAAGCTCTTCTGAGGTCAACACCTGGCGATCTTCCGAAGCCTCGGGGGCAGCATAGGGGTCTGTTCCTTCAGAAGACTCCCCACAAGCAGCGAACAACATCGCAGCCATCAACAAAACACATCTCAGGAACATTCTCTCCTCCTTGCCTAAAAAAACCGACCCTCTGTAAAACTTCAGAAGTAATTCGATGAGTATCAAATTAGAACCCACTTCCCCTAAAATGCAATGTCACAGGCCATCAAATATTGGCCCTCTTCAGAGAGGGTGCCCATTCTCAACAAAAAGGAACTCATCAAAATGAAGAGGGGTGTCGGGCGTCCTCAAGATTTAGGAGATGTAAGAGCCCTAGAGGAACTGCAATGAAACGTACAAAGAGTTAGACAACAAGGCTACAATTTGTCGAGCGTGTAGTCATCCGTCAGGGCTGAGGATTTTCGTTTCAACATATTCCTGATGATTTTTTTGGAGGGTTTGGTTTTAAAATATTTCACGAAACCGAAATCATCTCCGCCACTTTTGGGATGAACCCACGCAATGAGCTTATACCTAAAGCCTCTTCCCTTTTTGAGCGCATCCATCCTTTCCTCCTCTTGCCTACACTTTTCCTCTTCGGCCTTAGCCGCATCTCTCAGCGGTTTCATGAAACATTTTTCACATTGTCCGTGTCGGTTCGTTTCCTTTTTTTTATGAATTTTCGGATCAAATGCTTTGTTTTTGTGACAGGTCTTGCAAGGAATTAGCGTGACTTCATCGCAAAGTTGGTCAAAGAGTTCATCGGTTGCATTTCGAAACTTGGTTCGACTTGTTCGTCGAATGCGTCCTACGCCCGCGGCTCGAATGCCCACCTGTAGAAAAGAGTTGGGCGTGTAAAACACCTCGGCTGAAAAGCTTACCCCCTGTTTTTTCCACTTCTTGGTCAGGCGTGTGAGGTAGGTGGGATCCCAGGGATGATTGGGTCCGGGTGGAATAAGCTTAGGCTTTGATGTGTTTCCCCGCCGCTTGTTGGTCACGTATGACTCACTTCCGTCATTGCAATGTCAGTATATCATGCTGCCTCATTCGTTTGACACCAAGAACGCTTGCGGGACCGCAAAGACCCTGCATCTGTCGCTTTTTAAATCTAAAAATCGACGCCCATCCCGATGCGCGCGATGACGCCTTCTCGTTTTTGAAGAAGGCCTTCCTGAATCCAACGTTTGTATTGATACGTGAGGCTTGGCTTTAGAATAATGGGCAGGCCCTCGTCAAAGTAAAGCGTTCCCTCAAGGCTGATATCCACATTTCGGTATGTGTCCTCTCCGTCAGCTATCACCAACTCGCCTTCGATCGAATTTCTTCGGTCGATGTCCTCAACGCGAAAGTTTCCCATCAGAGCCATGGCAGAATACGCTGCCTCTGAGTCCGGCGACCCATCATGAAGGATAGCGGCACCCACGGAGCCGTAGGTTCCTCGATTCATCCATCCGCCGAAAACCGGTCCTACCAGAAACTCCCAACCAGACATTGCTGCGGGACGAGTTTTGTCCTCTACATGGCGCAGCCGACTTCGAAAACCGAGTCCATTGTCTCCAAGAAGGGGCCACCCGCTGTCATGTACCCAAAGGGCATCATAAGCCAAGATCATCGAATGCGTCATTTCGCCCTCTCGATAAACACCGATCATCTTTCCAACATCTGCCAAAAGGAGGTCATCATAATTTTCAAGGCTAAGATCCAACATTTGCAAATCCACAATGGGAAGGCCTTTCTTTTTTCCATCTTCACCCACTCCATCCATGGAGAAACCGGTGACGACATACCCCCCTTCCAATTTTTGAGCGAAAGAAAGGTCAGAAAAAAGTAAGCAGGAAAACATAATCAAGACGGCGATGGATTTTTGCATAAAGCACCTCCCTAAGTTCCTGAATAGCACCCAAAGGAGCGTTGCGTCAAGGTGTGAAAACGGCGACGTAGGTTCTTGATTTCGTTTGTTTTTTAGAATTCTTACGCGAGAAACTTCTCGGCTGAAGAGAGCGTTTGTTCCAGAAAAGCTTTGATTTGATCGCAGGTGTCCAAACTCGGGCCAAAGCATATGGACAAATCTGTCGGGATTCCGGCACCAAAGGTAAGGGGCGACAGAACTCGAAGGTCATTTAAAAGAGCTTCTTCAGCCGAAACGCTCCCCCATGGAAACGTTTCTTGGGTTTCAGGCTTCCAGTTTTCTTCCCGAATTCGATTTCGAAGATGCATTACGTTCTGGGTCAACGTCTTCCCATAAGAAAATGCCACCTTTGGGTCTTCCAATGAATCATTCAAATGCGAATAGGCAAAACCCACGATGTTGATGTATCGAATTTCCCAATCCGAAGAACCGTGACCCATTTTTTGAAGGATGAGGTCTTGAAAAAGACTGTCTCCACCTGTGGCACACGTCGTCCGAAAAAACCCACCCACTTTCAATAACTTCCAAGCCTTTGTAATGGACTCCAAGCGATCATTGATCGAGGATAAGTACCCTGTGCAACTACACATATCGATGACATCGTACGACTCTTCAGAGAAGGGAGGGTTTCGGAGGTCGCCTTGAACATAATTCACATCTTCAAAACCACGAAAACCCTCAAAATAAACATCTGAAATGGTTCTTCCTGCCTCTTTCCATTGTGCAAAGATTTCCGTGGGGGATAAGAGATCCAAGCAGTCCACGGTCCAGCGGTCTCTGACAGAGGATGGAAACATCGTTCTAAATAAATGTGCCGTAAGGCCCGTAGATCCCCCAAGAAACACCGCCCGTTTCTCTTGCGAAGCCTTATCAGACGACTCCAGCATTTCGTGGAGGGCCATAGCACCCGCCACCTGTCGTTGGTCTTCCGTGTAATGTTGATTGTGTCCACTCTTCTCGGAAGGCGTAAATTTTTCAGGATTCTCTTGGACTTGTTCTTCAATGGCTTCGAAAATTTCTTGGGACGAATCCTCCAATCCAAGCGAAAGACTTAAGCGAAGCATTTTTAAGAGCTTTTCTAAATCCCAGGCTCCATCCCGATCTAAAAACACATCCTGCAGAGCCAAAGCCTCAGGAGTGGAGGAAAAGCCTTTGTTCACAAAATCACGAAGGGCTTTCTTGGAGGCCGAAAAAAGGACCTGTGCAAAGCGCCGCAAAAAGAGGTCGTGAATTAAAAGAATTCGAAATGATCGAAAGCCATTTTCATTCTGAATTTCCGTGAGGAGGGGACTTTTCAAGGGAAAACTCATCAAGCATTGAAGGCCTTCCTCGTCTCTGAATCGCTGAGTAGGATCCAAGCGAATTTTTTCGCGATCCTCCCAATATTGCCTCTCTCGTTTCTCCAATTCACCAATGGTCGGCTTTTCCATATGACTCCGCCCTACGAAACAGGCATTTTCCCTTCAGTTGCGTGATTGAAAAAACGCTGGGTGGGATACGCAAAATCAATGTCTTTGTGTTTCGCAAATTCTTTCAAGATGTCTTCCCACATTGCTTGGCGGGCTGCACGACGTTTTCGAGGCTCGCACAAAAACCGCAGCGTTAACATAACGCCGGAATCTCGAACCTCTGAAAAAACTGCAGGTGTAAGCTTATTATAAAAAATCAAATAGCGCCGCGCCGTTTCTTTGATCTTCTTTTCTGCCCGTGTCGTTAAATGCTCAGCATGTTCATTTACAACCCTGGAAAGAATTTCTTTGGCTTTTTCCCAATTGCTTTCAAACGTAATCAAAACGGGAATCTCGTCCCAAATGTACTCAAATCCCGTTCCATAGTTTGCAGTGACCTTTGAAATTACATCTCGATTGGGGACATGAAGAATACGCCCCGTGCTCTGATCGGCATCGACCCAATTCCCAATTTCCAGAATGGTGAATTGAAAAATGCGAATGTCGATGACATCCCCTCTATGCTCTCCAACCTGGATGCGATCCCCAATGGCGAAAGGTCTTCGCCACAAAATGAACGCCCAACCCGCAAAGTTAGAAATGATGTCTTGCAAGGCAATGGCCAACCCTGCAGACAAAATTCCGAGGTAGGTGACCACAGAGTGAACCCCTTGAAACCATATTCTTCCAACCACCAAGAGCCCGAGAATCGAAACAATATAGCTGGTTGCCTTTCGCCATTTGTATCGAACCCGAACATCGGTCGTTCTTCGCCAGACCATTTTGACAACGAGAAACCGTATGGCTCCGGCGATAAAAATCACGGTCAAAGACTGAATGAGCCGAAGGAGGGTAGGCACTCCCAAACCCGTCACCTGATGTAAATGTGTCAGTATTGCGTCCATAAACACCTATGCCGCTGGAATCGTGAGTTCATTTCCCAAATAAGGGGCCAAAGCTTTTGGAAGTTGAATGGAGCCGTCTTTTTGCTGCCCATTCTCTAGAACCGCGATCAAGGTTCGACCAATCGCCAAGCCGGAACCATTTAAGGTGTGAACAAATCTGGGTTTTCCACCTGTAGAAGGCTTGAACCGAATGCCTGCCCTGCGAGCTTGAAACTCTTCGCAATTGGAACAGGATGAAATTTCCCGATACGTATTTTGTCCCGGCAACCACACTTCGAGATCGTAAGTTTTAGAAGAAGCAAATCCGATATCTCCGCTACACAAGGAAATCACTCGGTAGGGCAACTCCAATTGTTTCAAAACTTCCTCGGCCTGGTGAGTCAATTGCTCCAGATCTTCATACGACCGATCTGGATGGGAGAACTTCACCAGCTCCACTTTATCGAACTGATGCTGTCGAATAAGCCCCTTGGTGTCTTTCCCATAGGACCCCGCCTCCCTTCGAAAACACGGACTGTAAGCCACATAAGAAATGGGCAGATCCGACTCCTTCAAGATTTCCTCGCGATGATAATTCACGATGGGAACTTCCGCCGTGGGTGCCAGAAAGAACTCGGGATCCTGAGTGACAAAAGCTTCTTCCGCAAACTTTGGCAACTGTCCAGTACCCCTCATGGCTTCACGGTGGAGCAATACGGGAGGCCACATTTCGACGTAGCCCGCCTTCGCATGCAAATCCATCATAAAATTTAACAGAGCTCTCTCAAGACGCGCTCCCCATCCTTTGAGATAGGTGAATCGTGCCCCCGATACGCGAGCCGCACGTTCAAAGTCAAGTAAACCAAGGGCTGGTCCAATTTCATCATGTCCTTTTGGCTTGAAATCCAAGGGCGTGGGCTCTCCCCACTTCCGAATCTCGGGATTATCCTTTTCACTCGCACCATCCACAACGCTTTCATGCAAGATGTTCGGAAGGAGCAAGAGTTTCTCCGACAATTCCGTCGAAATGTTACTGAAGACTTCCTCCGTCTGTTGAATGGCTTTTTTGAGGGATGCGGACTCTTCCTTCTTGGCTTCAAGCATTTCTGGGGGGGTGTTTTTATCTTTGAACAATTTCCCCAACTCGGAAGACAATTGTTTTAGGTCAGACCTCTTCGCATCTTGCACTTGCTGCAATTCCCGTCTTTTTTGTCCCAGCTCCTCGATGGTATTCAGATCAAAATCTGAACGTCGCATATGTAAGGCACGCTCTACGCGTTCCTTGTGTTCTTCAACAAATCGATAATCCATGTTCTACCTCTATTACCTTGAGAGTCGAAAAATATAGTCTTCAATGTCCGCTCGCTCTTTCGACTCCGGATCCAACTCCAGATACTTTCGAAAGGCCACAATGGCCAAGCGATTACGGTTCATATCCTTGTAAACAAAGGCCAAATGATAATACGGCAATGGATTGTGTGGATCGAGAACCTGAGCCCTCTTAAAATATTGTATCGCTTTGCTCCGCTGACCGCCCTCTTCAGAAAGAATACCCAAGCCCAAAAAGGCCTCCGGATTTTTCTTTTTATAGCGAATGGATTTCAACAAATAATTCCGAGCCAATTTGTGGTTTCCATCTTTTCGATAAGCCTCTCCAAGCTTTAACAATACATTGGAGTTCTTGGGTTTAACCTTTGAGGCTTTAAAATAATATTGAGCCGCTTTGGAATATAAGTTCTTTCCATAATAAAAATCCCCTAAGGCCATGTAGGGATCGATAAATTTATCATCAAAAGAAATGGCCTTCTCCATGGCTTGCTCAGCTTTAACTGGATCGTTTCGATAGATATGCGTGGTTTCCAATTGGAAAAAAGCCACAGCTGACTCCGGTCTCATCTGAATCGCCGAACGAATTTCTTCCAGAGATCCATCCAAATTTCCAAGCTCCCGATAAGCCACCCCCAAGTACAAGCTGGTTCCAAAATTATTTGGCTTCCACTTTCGGGCTTCACGCAATTCGTTCACGGCTTCTTGATAGGATTGTTGATCAATTAAAACCTTGGCCAACTTAACGCGCGTCTCAAAATCTTTCGGTTGAAGTTCCAACACTCTCCGATACGTTCCCAGCGCTTTCGTGTATTCCTTCTTTTGGTGTAATAGTTCTCCCAGAGCTACCTGGGTTTCCACACGAGTGGAATCGATCGAGAGCGCTTGTTCAAAATATTGGGCGGCTTTTTTCGTGTCGCCCAAAGCCAAGTAAGCTTTTCCGTAGTTTGTGAGGACGCTCACGTTCTGAGGATCCTGCTTTTTGGCCAAAGCAAACTCTTCCAACGCCTCTTTTCTCATTCGTGTAACCAAGTACACTTCACCCAACGCATTATGTGCCCGAGCAGAGTTGGGCGAAAGATTGATGGCGGCTTTCAATTTATTTTTCGCCATATTGAAGTTGTCCTTGGCTAAATAAAGCTCACCCAAGTTGACCATCGAATCGATGTGACGAGGATCATTTGAAAGAACATTTTCAAAGGTTTGAATGGCTTCGTCGTTCCTTTTTAAGGCTCTTTGAGTCAGTCCCAGTTGATACAATCCTTCCACATTGGTTGGCGCTTTTTCCAACGCCTTATTCAAGGCATCCAATGCGTCCGTTAGTTTTCCCTGACGACGAAGGGCATGTCCTTTGTACACCAAATACTCTGCCGCATTTGGATTCAAGGAGGCCACACGTGCAAACTGACTTTCCGCTTTCGAAAACTCTTCTTTCTGCAAATACAGGCGACCCAAATAAAATCCATTGGCGTGACTGGTTCGATCAGCTGTCACAGACTTTTCCATGGCTTGAATGGCTGCATCTAAGTTTCCTTGGGACTCTTCGATCTCAGCCAACGAACGCCAAGCACGACCCACGTCCAGAACGCTCAGCAAAAAATTTCCCTTTTCCAAAAGCTTTTTGAGACCCGCTTTCGCCACTTCGACTTTTCCACGATGGGAGTAAAGCAATTGATACAACTCCAGCTCTGAGGCCGCATGCGACGGGATTCCATCCACCAACTCCCTCAACATTTTTTCAGCTTCGTCCACGCGGCCTTGTCTAAGATACGCGGAGGCTAAGAAGTGTTTGGCACGAGGATTTTGCGGTTTTTGCTCAATGGCCTGAAGAAAAACTTCTTCTGCTTTTTCGAGATCCCCTCTGGCCAAAGCAATCTCGCCCAACAAGACCTTTAAAGCGACATCTTTTTTGTCTATGGAAAAACCCTTATTGACCAAGGCTTCTGCTTGATTGTATTTACCTTCCGCAAACTTTGCGCGAGCTTTGGCACGAACCGTTTCAATTAACCCCGGATGATACTGCTCCGACTGTGAAATGAGGTCGTCAATTCGCTTTCTCTGCCCAGACGTAACCGTATTGCCCGACGCCAATAAAATGGTTTCCGCCAAACGAACATCCGTCGGGCTATGTCTCGGATCCTCACGCAGGATGGCCTCATACTCACCCATGGCCTTTCGATAGTCCACAGCACTGTCGGTCACGAAAAGAGATTGTGTGGCTTGGTATCGCTGATTCAGTTGCTGTAGAACCTTAACCGTCGGAGGAATATAACCATCCTGGGGCTTTTGTCCGAACGTCCAACCAAAAACACCACCATCCATAAACCGCGCCATTCCAACGGCCACCAAACCAACCAAAATCACAACGGTTCCTAGGCTAATCCATACGGCTTTTGGGATTCCTCTTCGCTTCTTCTTATATTCGATGCCCAGACCCTCTCCGAGTGCATCTTCCTCCTCATCTCCGTCAGGAGCCGGAAAGGCCTCAGCTTCAGATTCGGATACCTCACTGAAAAGTTCTTCCAAGGCTTCATCTGGCCGACTGACTTCATCCATCGGAATATCTACACCGGGAGCCGTCCCTTCCATTCCAGGAACTGCTTCTGTTGGGGAAGAGGAAGGTGGAGACTCTTCGGCCACGCTCATGTCGAAAAGATCTTCTACTCCATCGAGCTTGCTCGCCGGAGGCGCTTTAGGAGTTGAGGAAGAAGGGGGAGGTGGAGAGGATGAGGGAATGGCCGCTGTGGGGCCCGAGGGATCTCCATCGTCTCCCAAGTCAAAGTCTGCCAACAACTCATCCAAGTCGTTGTCTTTCGTCGAGGAAGGGGGCGGCGTTTCTTTAGAAGGAGCCGGCTTGGAAGGCTTTGAGGTTTCCAAAGGCCCGGCTTTTTCTGCGGTTTCAAATAAATCATCAAAATGATCGGTGCCCCCCATTAAACCATCGTCTGTTTCGGGTGCCGAGGGCTTCGCCTCAGGTTTGGGCTCAGGAGGCTGTGGAGGAGATGCCTTGGGTGGAGACGGGGGGGGAGGTGGAGCGGTTTCAGCCGGTGGGGCCGGTGGCATCGGAGGGACCACTTCCGTAGGTTCAGAGCCGCCTCCACCATCCACCTCAAAAAAGTCATCAAAACTCTCAAACGCATCCGCATCACTTCCCCCAGAAACCGCTACAGCGGCACCACATTTGGGGCAATTGACCGAGGAGGTTTGAGCATCACCAATGGCAAACGAATGATTACAAGCTGAGCAAGTTAAATTCACGAGCCCTAGGTTACTCTAACCACCCTCCTTCAGACAATTTTGAAAACGCGGTTTGCAGGAATCTAGCGTAAACTTTGACTACGAAAGAACCATGCTTTTGAAAACCGACGACCTGAAAACGCATTTTTTCCTGGGCATGGCCCTCCTTGCTTTAACGCTGGTCATGCGAACGGCTCTCTCCTGCCCGTTTTCTTTTCTTCCGTTTCTCGGGGCCTTCACGTTGATGGGATGGACTGCCATCTACGCAGCCATCCGTCCTCTCCCTACCTTAAACTCCTCGCGACTTCTTTTCTGGGGAATTCCTCTCTCGGCCTTCCTCTTGCGCATGCTCTTAGTCACCCCCACCCCCCTTCTTTCAAATGACGCGTATCGTTATATTTGGGATGGGGCCCTGATTTGGAATGGACTCAACCCCCTGTCTCTTTCTCCTTTGGAGGCGGTTGCTCAATTGCCCCACCTAAACATTCCACTTCCCCCCAACCACCAAAATATCCCCTCTCTCTATCCCTTAATCTCTCAAGTGTATTTTGCGCTTGGATTTTTACTCCACCCTTCGCCCCTCATTTTCGGAATCTTTGCATCGTTGTTGGATGCCTTCACGACATTTCTTCTTCTTTCACTCCTCCAAGAGCGAAAACAGCCTTTGAATTGGGTTTTTCTTTTTGCGTGGCATCCACTATCGATCATCGAGTCTGGACATGGGGGCCATGTGGAAGCTTTGGGGCTGTTTTTTCTGGTCTTGTGTCTCCGATTTGCTACCCGCCCCATACTTTCGGGTCTTTCTTTGGCTGGAGCCGCTTTGGTCAAATTGTGGCCTGTCATTTTATGCCCCATATTATGGAGTGGGAAACGCCTTCCTCGCATTCTGGCCTTTGGGATTTTGTTTTCGTTGGGCTTTCTGGCCCTGTGGAATCGAAGCCAACATTTTTCGGGCTTGTTGACCTACTTAGAAACCTGGGAGTTTCATGGAGCCGTTTTTAGTTTGGCCCGAGAGATTTTTTCCAATGAAGTGTCGCGATGGTTATGTCTTTCGGCATTTTTAATCGCCACCTTTTGGATTCTCTGGCGTCAGATGGATCTAACAAGTCCGTCACAAAAAGCCATCTCCATTCTCGTGGTGTTTTTGTATTGCGCCCCAACCATTCACCCCTGGTATGTTCTTTGGCTAATTCCCTTGCTGGTGCTTCACCCATCGCTTCCATGGATTTACCTTACGTTTGCCATGGTCAGCGCCTATGCAGTGTTACCCGCTTTCCTGGAAAGCCAAGTATGGATTGAGCCGAGCTGGCCCAAATGGGTGACTTATCTTCCGCCCCTGATTCTCTGGGGCATTCGAAAAAGACCTTTTGATCGAAGGGTCAAGAAGGTGACATAAAGATACCCCAAGGCGAACAAGAGCAAGAAAGGCAACGCCCCCCACATCTTCTCATGGATGAGAATCCCAATAGCCGTAAGCAAATACAACGCAAACGCAGCCTCCAACCACGAAGTCCAGCCAACGTCCATGGCATAAAACACTTTGGCTTTCTTCTGACTTCCCTGCTTGGGCGTACGCACAAATGGCGTTTGTTTTCGACTCAAGCCTTCCAACACAGCCATGGCATTGTTCAATGCCACACCCACCCCCACAGAAATCAACAAGGGGATTTGAATCAATTTGGATTTCCAAGACTCCCCAGAACCTCTTCGCGTGTGATCAAAAAAGATCATCATGGCAATGAGGGGGAAGGAAAAAATCATGGCCTCTCCCAACCAGGCGAATTCCCCCCAACGCTCCCAGCGTGTGACCATGGCAAAGGGAGAAGAGATCACCAATAAGAAAATACAGACATACGCCCAATTTGCCGTGAGATGAAAAAAGGATTCCACCTTGGCCCTTCGCTTAAGAGAAGAGTTAAGGACTTTCGGAAGAAGCTTTCGCGTGGTTTGAACCGAGCCCTTACACCACCTTCTCTGCTGAGACTTGAAGGCCAAAATATCGGTGGGAAGTTCTGCTGGAACACGAACATCGGGGAGATAATGAAACTTCCAGCCCGCTAGCTGCGCGCGATAACTCAAATCCAAATCTTCCGTAAGCGTATCGGCCTGCCATCCTCCCACAGAGTCAATGGCGGTTCGTCTCCACACACCCGCCGTTCCATTGAAATTGATGAAAAAACCTGCGCGGGTTCTTGCCAAATGTTCAACCGTAAAGTGGCTATCAATCATGAGGGCTTGAACGCGCGTGAGCCACGAGTCCTTTTCATTGAGATGTCCCCAACGCGCTTGTACCAAGCCAATATGTTCATCCTGAAATTCCGGAATGGTTCGCTGAAGAAAATCTTTCGTGGGAATAAAATCCGCATCAAAAATGGCAAGGAACTCTCCCGTGGAAGATTTCATTCCATTCGCCAACGCTCCAGCCTTATACCCCGTTCGGTTTTCCCGGTGCACATAGTGAATCGAAATCCCCTTGCTCTTCCACTTCTCCACACAAGCGCGGGCCAATTCTTGGGTTAGGTCGGTGGAATCATCCAGGACTTGAATCTCAAATCGGTCTCTCGGCCAATCCATTTGCGCCGTCGCATCAATCAAACGTTCGACAACCGTGGCTTCATTGAAAATCGGCAATTGAACCGTAACGGAGGGTTTCCAGGTTTCTGCCTGAATGACATCAACCTTCACCGGGGGTTTGGTTCGAAATAAATAGACGAGATAAAGTCGGTGAATCCCCAAAAGGATCAAAAGGGCTAGAGCTCCATAGTATATCGCCAACATGGACGTAAACATGTGCGTCCTTCTCTACCACAAACCACAAAAAAAGAATCCCAAACCTTCACGCGAAAAATACGCCGCTCCAAGCCCGGAATTTTTAGAAAAACACTTCGATATTGGCGGTATAGCTTTCGTAGGTGGGGTTTAAGCGTTGTGAAAACGTAAACCCGGCGGCGACTTTAGGACCCACCGTGGCCAGTCCAATTGAATAAAAATTATTGTCTCGCATGCGATCCAACCCGAAGCCACCTCGAACAAAAACTCCCTCCGTGGCACGAATCTCTCCTCCAAAATTAGCATTTGTGGATCCTGCGGCCCCTGTGGACTCAAAGTCTTTCACGATATCCACCGCAAACCGTGCGTGGGGTTTTAGGAGTAAGGCCGCTCCAAAACCGAGTTGAAATGGAAATTCTTCCACGTCATGACCTCGAATTAAGTTATGAGTGGTCACGGCCAAGGAAAGAAATTCAATGGGTTTAAGCAATAACCCCAAATCGACATCCACACCATCCGGACCATCCGCCCCAACCGCTGAAATGGAAGAAAAATATCCTTTCAACGTTCCCCCGATATTGATCATGGGTCCTACTTCCGTGGCCAAAGAGGCCGAAATCATCTGAACGGTGACATCATTTCCCACGGAAAAAACATCTCGATCATAAGAAAGACCCATGCCCACTTTTTCGGAAGCCTTGAAATCCACAATGGCCACACTGAATGCATTCGATTTCGTCAAACGGTGGTGCATGTAATCCCCGCCTGCCGCGACTTTTCCGCGGAACTGCGCAATTCCGGCTGGATTGTAAAGAATCGTAGCCGTGGTATCTGCCAACGCACGAAAAGCCCCACCAAATGACATGGGCACAGATTTCTGAAACATGTTCTGTGTAAAATCAATTCCCTGCTGGGCTTGAGCCGATGAAGACAACATCAGAAAAGCCAAAACTAGAAAAGGTGTCAGTTTAAAACGCAGCAATTTCATCCACACAAGACTTCACCAATTCAGACATGGCAGCAGAGAGGTTGGCTTCCGAAGAAACACGTTTCACCTTTTCTGTGGAGAAGGTCCCTTCATGCTTGGAAAAGTACTTTACTTTCACCAAACGAGCCCCGCCAATCGGAGGGGAAACAGAACCGACGAAAACACCATCCAAACTGTGTTGAGACAACAAACCCTTCACGGATGACTCAGAATCGGGGTTAATTCCCTTTCCTGTGACATTTCCTTGAAAATCGAACCCGCCGCTTTGCCTCAAATTGGAAATGAAATATTTCCGGGCATCCGCGAGAAAGGCTTCTCCAGGATTGGAGCCAGAAAAGTTGAGAACCGCGACTTTCTTCTGTCCCGAGATGGTGGATCCTTCCGTAGGAAGTTCGTCATCCAACGCCAAATCCAACAACTCGTCCCCGGGGTCTTTCATTTCTTGAGGCTGAGGAGCTGGAGCGCTTGAAGTACTCCAACGCTTATACGTGCGAATATTTTTTTCTTCTACCCATCCGATGCCAATATTGTCATCCGGAGAACGACTCACCCGGACCCAACCTTTTCGTACTTTTCCCGGATCATCCACAACATATATGGAATCCCCAACATTCAGACGCTCGGGCAATACTTCACCCGTATCCGTCGTAATGTCGACATTGTTGGCCGTCACAATTCCTGGGCTCACGCCAGCTTGGGCCCACAAAGAAGGCGCAAACAAAAGCGAAAGCAGGATTAAAAACCGAAAGCCTATTCTTGCCATTCGAGTTGTTCCTCCGGAGCTTGTTTGTGGGAAACGATGACATCTCGGATGAATTCCGCGTTGTACGGAACATCGCGACCTAAGATCCGTCGATGGCATTTGTCACACGTTCTTCCGATATCCGCCGGAAGTTGGGGAGACACAACCAATTCGAAGTGACCGTCTTCTTTATTCTCCGCCCAGGGATTTCCTAGGTGGCACGTGTCACAACGATAATTGTGATTCCGCGCAATAGGTTTCTGATACACATGACAAGGCAAACAGACACGTTCACTGCCCCACATTTGTTCAGCTTCACTTTTCGCTTTCACTCCCGAAGAACCGGCGCATGAGATCAACTGCAAACTCAAACAACCGCCAATCAACGTGAAGAAAGCAACCCTAATCCTTTTTTTCGTTCGATGCGTCAAAGTGCCCATTAGTTTATCAAAAAATGTCTGTTTTCTGTATCATTTCAACCATGACGACGCCTGGCTATGTTTTGGCCATTGACCAAGGAACCACGGGAACCACCGCAATTCTCTTCAATCAAGACGGCCAGATCATCGAAAAAGCGTATGAAGAGTTCTCCCAGTACTTCCCTCAGAGCGGGTGGGTCGAACATGACGCAGAAGAAATCTTTGAATCTGCGCTGTCGGTTTGTCGCGATCTCCTTCGAAAAACCCAAATCTCGCCAGAGCATATTGTAACAACCGGAATCACAAACCAGCGCGAAACCGTGGTCGTTTGGGACCGAAGCTCTGGAAAACCGATTGCACCCGCCATTGTTTGGCAATGCCGTCGAACCACAGACATGTGCAAAGACCTAAAAAACCAAGGCCTTGAAAAGGAAATCACAGCAAAAACAGGACTCATCTTGGACCCTTATTTTTCTGCCACCAAACTGGCCTGGCTTTTGGAAAACATTCCTGGAGCCAAGAAAAAAGCCGAACAAGGAGAGCTTGCTTTTGGGAATATTGACAGTTGGTTGGTCTACTGTCTTTCCAAGGGGACGACACATGTCACAGACTTCACCAACGCCAGCCGAACCTTACTTTTCGATATTCATCGAAAGAAGTGGTCTTCGCGGTTATGCGAAATTTTTGATCTTCCCGAATCTCTTTTACCCCGAGTCGTCCATTCTTCTGAAGACATCGCGAACATAGATGCCTCCTTTTTCGGCCATCCAATTTGCATTTCCGGAATGGCAGGCGACCAACAATCCGCCCTTTACGGCCACGGAGCCACAAAACCAGGAATGACCAAATGTACATTTGGAACGGGAGCGTTCGCCGTGACCTACACCGGATCCAAAGCGGTAGACTCCAAACATGGTTTGCTTTCCACGCTGGCCTGCGACGACAACGGAAAACCAGCCTATGCCTTGGAAGGATCCATTTTCATGGCCGGAGCCACCATTCAATGGCTGCGAGACGAACTGAGGTTGATCCAAAAAGCTTCTGAAACGGAAGGAATTGCAAACTCCATTCAAGACACACAAGGCGTCTATTTGGTTCCAGCTTTTACGGGACTAGGGGCCCCCCACTGGGATCCAACGGCGCGAGGGGCTCTGGTAGGACTTACCCGAGGCACAAACAGGAGGCACATCATTCGAGCCGCTTTGGAATCCATTGCACACCAAACCGTAGATCTGGTTGAAGCCATGGAAAACGATTGTGGTGTTCCCATCCGAGAGCTTTGCGTGGATGGCGGAGCCATCGAAAATCAATTTTTGGCACAGCATCTTTCTGATTTGTTGAACAAGCCCCTACGACGACCCAAGCTCTTGGAAATGACCGCTTTGGGAGCTGCAAAATTGGCTGCAAAGGCGAAATGTTTTTGGAATGAAAACGCCTCTCCCTCGTATCTGGAAGATTCATTTCTTCCCTCCATGTCATCATCTGAGCGCGACAAACTTCGGTCCGGCTGGAAACAGGCGGTGGACAGAGTCGTCAACACCTAGTCAACTCGTGGTATAATGGAAATCTCGTCTTCTATGTCTGAACAACTCTCAACACTTCCCTGTCCCTTTTGTGCGGAACGAATCCAAGCCGAAGCCACACATTGTCGGTTCTGCCAAGCCGACATTCGGGCCCATCTACTCTTAAAAAGGAAAGTGGTTCGGTCTCAAGTTTCTCAAGCCACACGAGAGCTGTTCGCGCTTTTCGGCCCCGAGCGCGTTTCGACATACGGCACACTTCGAAAGCGAATGACACAGACCAAGAAACCCTTGGTGGAAGAAGCCAATCTTCGAGAATGTGAAGCCGCCAAACAGATCATTGAACACTATGGGGGACAAGTCACCTTTGTCCGAGCGAGAAACTCTGAATCCGCCGTTTCAACAGTTCGCCCTTCAACCTCTCGCGCGGTCGAAGCCGGGTCGTTTTTGGCGGCGTTGTTCGCCCTGGGAATTAGTCTTTATTATTACTTTGAACCCACATCGACCCCGGAACCTTTGAAGGCAGAGAACGCTTCATCCCAGAAAATCGACATCAACATAAAACCCGATGCGCTTGAGCTTGAAAAACCGATCGAGCTTACGGAATCCAAAAAAGAAAAAGCCCTTCCGGATGCCCCCATTCATTTGAAGAAACTCATTGCGGCCACCGCCATGCTTTCCGGGAATGGCGTCACAGGTTCTGCCTTTTTCATTCATCCCAATGGATTTCTCATCACCAACCACCATGTCATTGACACCATGACCTCCATTGAGGTGACCACTTCGAACGGACAAAAGTACCCCGCCACGCTCCTTCGCAAAGATAAGGACTCTGACTTGGCCCTGATTCGTGTGGATGGAGGGGGTCCTTTCCCCACTTTGAGAATGGGTGATGCCACGAGTCTGGAGGTCGGAGAAACCGTGTGGACCATTGGAGCCCCTCACGGTCTTTCCTTTACGGTCACGAAGGGAATCGTCAGTTTTGTGGGTCGAAAAATCAAAGGACGCGCCTATGTCCAAGCCGATGTCGCCATTAACCCAGGAAATTCTGGGGGGCCTATGATCAATCAAAAAGGGGAAGTGATCGGCATCAACAATTTCATCATTTCAAATGCACAAGGACTCAATTTCGCCATCCCCATCAATTATATTTACATGGGTCCTCATGCGATTTCCGCAGGCGTTTTAAATTTAGTTGAAGATAATTCCGTGATGGCTTCTTGGCGAGAAGGGGAAGGAGCGTCGCAATCAAATGATTTTTCAACTGCCCCAAATTCGCCCCGTCCGAATTCAAACTTAAGTGGATTTAATCGCATCATGAAACAAGTGAAGGAAAAGCAAAAAGGCTTTCTCCAAAGCACAAACCGGGAACAGGCTGAAATCACTAGACTTCAGAGGAGTCGGAACCAAGCTCAACAGCAGGCTCAAAGCGCTAGATCGATTTCGGAAGAAACCCGAATTCAACAAAGAATCGGGTCGCTCAACCAACATATTCTCGAAAAAGAAATTTTGGTCTTAGAACAAACCATTCGTTTCAGTTCAGACGCCGAAAGACTACTCAACCAAGCCCGAAATATGTTACAAATAGAGTCTACCCGTAGGGCGGGAATTGACGCTGAGATTCAAAAACTTCGCCAAGCCATTCGAACGGCAAAAGCTCAAATAACGGCGAAGAAAGATGAACTCAGAACTGAAAAACAAAAAGTGTATTGAGCGAACCTCGATCGTTCAATCGTAAAAAGTTAAGAGTGGTAAGGAGGGTACCATTCCTAAGAATAGCTGTACTTCTGAGCTCCGGATTGTTTCGGAACAAACCGAAAAACTGTTCTTTCCCAAAGAATCCACGCGCAACCTCATTCGCTCTCTCGAAAGAAAGGATCGCTATACCGCCAGCCATTCCAGAAGAGTTCGTTTTTATGTTTCGTTGATTTTGGAAGGCATGGACGTTTCTCTTCATGAAGGGGTCATCATTCAAAAAGCTGCCCTCTTGCATGATATTGGGAAGCTTGTAATTGATTTGAGGTCTCTTCATCGAGTGGGGCCTCTCACACCAGAGGAAGTCCAACGTTTTCGGCTTCACCCCAAACGAGGACGGGAACTTTTAGAGATTGACCATTCGTTCCATGAAGTTCTGCCTTTGGTTTATCACCATCACGAACGCGTTGACGGCAAGGGATACCCTGAAGGCATTTGTGGAGAGGAAATTCCTTTGGGAGCAAGAGTCATTGCAATCGCCGACAGTTTCGACGCAATGGTCAGCCATCGCGTATATCGAAAAGCGCTCACTCCCAAACTTGCGTTGGAGGAAATTCAACGCTGTTCAGGAAGTCAGTTTGACAAAGAGCTTTCCGACTTATTCGCAAGCCAATTGCGAAAGCACATTGCGGAACAGCCGACCTAAGCAGGCCATATGCCATTTCCTAAGCTTCTTTTTTGGCATCCTTGCTGAATATCCGGCTACCGGTTAGTTTACGATCGTGGCCAAACGAAAGACGCATTTTATTTGTCAGCAATGTGGGTATGACTCCCCCAAATGGCTCGGACGATGTCCGGAATGTCAGGAGTGGAATACCCTTACTGAGGAAACCGTGGCGACCACAACCCCTTCCGGTTCTCGAAGTAACCTTGGAATTACTTCTCGCCCCACCCTACTCAACGACATTTCTGAAAAAGATTTGTCACGCATCTGCTTGCCCATGACGGAACTCAACCGAGTTTTGGGAGGAGGTTTGACACGAGGGTCGGTGGTTCTTCTGGCGGGTGATCCCGGCGTCGGCAAATCCACACTTTTACTTCAGCTCGTCGGACAAATTTCAGATCAACATCCCAAAGGGGTGCTGTATGTCTCGGGGGAAGAATCTCTCACTCAACTCAAACAACGTGGAAACCGCTTGGGTATCGGTGGAGATCGCCTGGTCGTTTTGGCTGAAACCAATCTCATGGAGATCTTGACCCATCTGGAGAAAACGCAACCGGAGGTTCTGGTCATTGACTCCGTGCAAACCTTGTTTTGGCCCGAGCTCACGTCCATTCCCGGAAGTGTAAGTCAGGTCCGTGAAGTCGCGGATCGTTTGGTTCGTTTTGCAAAGGCCAGAAACGTTACCGTCATTTTGGTTGGTCACGTAACGCGAGAAGGAAGCATCGCGGGGCCCATGGCGCTGGAACATCTTGTGGACACGGTTCTTTTCTTTGAAGGAGAGAAGGGCCAGTCGTATCGCATTCTTCGCTCCACCAAAAATCGTTTTGGCCCCACCAATGAGATTGGCGTGTACGACATGCATGAGTCGGGCTTGAGAGAAGTGGAAAACCCTTCGGAATTTTTTCTCAAAGACCGCCCGGAAGGAACTCCGGGGACTGTGGTTTTTCCTGCCATGGAAGGATCCAGGCCTCTCCTGGTCGAAGTTCAGGGATTGGCCGCCTCAAGTTCATATGGCGTTCCTCTGCGCAATGCCATCGGTTTTGACAAAAACCGTCTCACGATGCTTTTGGCGGTGCTGGAAAAAAGAGCGGGAATGCAGCTCAGCGATCAAGACATTTATGTCAACATCGTGGGAGGCATTCGAATCACAGAAACGGCCGTGGATTTGGCCGTTATGGCCGCAGTGGTCAGCAGCTTTGTCGGAAAACGCCTACCCTTGAAATCCATTGTGTTCGGAGAAGTGGGCTTAACTGGAGAGGTTCGAGCCACGTCTCAGGGAGAGTCGCGCATCCGTGAAGCTGAGAAGTTGGGCTTTGGACGAGCCATCCTCCCGGCCAATAATGAATTTGAAAAGACACGACTGGAATGTCATGCCATTCAGAATGTGAATGACCTCATTGATTTGATCCGTTGATTTCAGATTTTACTCAAGACCGAGTCCAATTGAGCCAAGCGCAGAACGTTCACTGGAGGAACCTCTTCATTTAAAAGAGAGCGAAAGACTTCCCCAACACGAACCGACTCCGGAGTTGCAATCGAAAGTCTTAAAAAAAGACCCCTTGAATTTGAATCGGATAATAGGCGCATTTCTGGAAAAGACTCGTCTGCCAACTTCAGTTCCAGCACGCCCTTTCGTATATCCAAGGTTCGCTTCTTTCCCTTGCGTTCTCGTTCCACGAAAAGGTCTTCTTCAGAGTCAAAAATCTCCAGACAGCGATCCACAGACTCCTCATTCGCCAAAATTACGAGGTAATCGGCCGCAAATACCTCTTTCTGAAGAGGTCGATCCGTTGCGTCCAATTTTTTTGCTTGTCTGTAAATGATTCCTTGATCCGCAGTTCCATTGAGTTTCTCAAGAAGCTCCTGTTCAGAATATCTCTCGGACAGATTCACATCGATGAACTCAGCGACACTCAATGTCCCCAAGGAGAGGGCCGGGCCGTACACCACTTCGGGTTTGGGATGAAAACCTTGAGTCAGAACCATCTCAATGCCTGCCCGTCGGAAATGACGGGGCAACATTCGAATGAGATCCAAGTGAGACACATACGAGGCTGGAGGAAGTTTGGAATAACAGATCCGGTACCGATGCTTCTCAAGCGAACGGGTGCGCTTTTGGCCTTCTGAAAAAAGCGCGTCGGTCTGCTTAAGAAACTCTTCACGCTCAGTTCTCATTTCGGACAAATCGCATTCCACGCCACATTGATAACAGACAAGCTTTCGCTCATCCGCCTGATGCGTGGGAAGTGTCTGATGATGAATCTTATCCCCTTTTGGTTTTCCACAAGGCGGAGAGGTTTTGGTCTTCAATGCACGCTTATACTCCGTGACCAAATACGTTCGCTCAACCCCAGGATCAATATGATCCCATGGCAAGCGATCTTCCACGGAAAGTTCTTTTAAGTACAGGTGGGGGTCGACGCCCATCTCTTCGAAGGCTTCACGCCATTTTTCCAAGTCGAGATGCTCATCCCATCCATCCAGTCGACAACCTTTTTGGTAGGCTCTTTCAATCACATCGGCCACTCTTCGATCGCCACGCGCGAGGACTCCTTCCAAAAAACTAATGAGACGATTGTGTTTTCGGAAGTTGAGACGCTGTTTCTTGCTGGCGAAGGCCACACGATCTTGCTTTTCAGCAATTTCTTCCAAAGTATCCATTTTTGCCCACTGAAAGGGCGTATGGGGTTTTGGAACATGAGAAGAAATGGAAACCGTTACGCGATACCGGCCCCCCTTTTTCAACTCTCTCCCCAAGCGTTTGACTTTGCTGGCTAAGTCTACGATGCCGTCCACATCTTCAAGCGTCTCCGTCGGTAGACCAATCATGAAATAGAGTTTGATGTTCTCGTAACCATGAGAAAAGGCTCGCCTAGAAGATTCCAAGATTTCTTCTTCTGATATGTTCTTCGCAACCACATCCCTCATGCGTTGTGAGCCAGCTTCGGGGGCAAAGGTGAGTCCACTGACCCGACCTTTGGCCAGCGCTTTCATGGTGTTTTCCGAAAGTCCATAGGCCCGCAACGAGGAAACGCTCATGCTGACATCTTGATCGGATAATTCTTCCGCAAGACCTTCGATGAGTGGAGATATGCATGAATAGTCTGCGGTAGAAAGCGCCGTTAGAGAGGCTTCGTTATACCCTCCTTGAGAAAGACCTTCCAAAATTTGGGCTCGGACTTCCTCTGGACTCCGCTCTCTCACAGGGCGATAAATCATTCCGGCCTGACAGAACCGACACCCTTCCGTACACCCCCGAGCCAACTCGATGGACAAGCGATCAAAGACCGTTTCCGTAAACGCCACAGGGGAATTGGAAGGATAAGGATACTCGCTAAAATCATTCAAAAGCCTTCGTTGAATGGGCAGCGAACTCTTTTCATCCGACATATCCACAACCCAATATCCCGTCTTCTTGTCCAGGACGGTGGGATGAAGTTGAGGGACATAAATTCCCTTCCAGGTGGAAAGGTTTTCTAAAATTTCCTTTCGGGAGGCCCCCTTTTCCTTGGCCGACGCCACAAACAGAGCCAATTCAGATGCAACCTCCTCCCCATCTCCCAGAACGAAAAAATCTACAAACGGCGCGAGAGGCTCCGGAGAGAAAGCACACGGCCCACCCGCCAGAACAATGGGATCGTTTTCGCTCCGATCTTGGCTTCGAAGAGGAATTCCACTTAAGTCCAACATATTTAGAATGTTGGTGTACGTCATTTCGTATTGGAGTGAGAATCCGATCAAATCGAATTCCTGGAGAGAAGTTCCTGTTTCCAAAGAACACAGGGGAATCTTCCGTCGTTTGAGTTCGGTTTCCAAATCCAAAGCGGGACAAAAAACGCGCTCCGCTGCAATATCAGGCTTTCGATTCAAGGCGTGGTAGAGAATCTTAAACCCCATATGGGACATTCCGATCTCGTACAAATCGGGAAAAGCCAAGGCAACACGAACCCTTGGCTTCGATTTTCGGATGCTCTGGTACTCGCCACCCACGTATCGAGCCGGTCGCTCGATTAGGTGAAGAAAGTCTTTATAGGGGTGAGAAAAGTCTATTCGGTTCAAAAGCCTGACGATGGCGGTTCGTATCCGGGTGAAACGGGGGTCTCCGTTTCAGCACCTCGATCAACCATTTCCTTTAATTCTTTACCGACTTTGAAAAAGGGAAGCTTCTTTTCTTTCACTTCAACCTTTTCGCCCGTTTTGGGATTTCGTCCAACGTACGGTTTGTAATGCTTCACTTTAAAACTACCAAATCCACGAATTTCAATGCGATCTCCAGCCTTCATAGCCGCCGTCATGGAATCAAAGACATGCGCCACGATCGTTTCGGCTTGCTTTTTTGAAAGCTTTCCCTGTTCAGCTAATTTTTCAATCAGGTCAGATTTTGTCATGTCGTGGCCCCTTCATCGGGAGTTATAGATTTGAAATCATTCATGTAATCGACTTTTCGGTTTTCTTCTAAGAAAAATACCCGTCCATCACATAACGATGGTAATCATTATAACATGTTGAATTTACAAAAGTAAATAGCTTCCACCCACGCTTCACGCACCGAACGATGCTTTAAGTCGTTGTTTTTACAGCGTTTACTGGTTCATCGAATCCAAAAATTCGGCATTACTCTTGGTTTTCGTGAATTTATCCAAGAGGAACTCCATCGCATCAATGCCATTTAAGGGCTGCAATAATTTTCGAAGAATCCAGATTCGTTGAAGGATGCTTTCATCCAACAAGAGCTCTTCTTTGCGCGTTCCAGATCGATTGATATCAATGGCCGGAAACATTCTTCGATCCGCCAATTTTCGATCCAGTACGATCTCGCTATTTCCCGTTCCTTTAAATTCTTCGAAAATAACCTCGTCCATTCGAGATCCCGTATCCACCAAAGCCGTCGCAACAATCGTTAGACTTCCACCATCTTCAATATTTCGAGCTGCACCAAAGAAACGTTTGGGACGATGGAGCGCGTTGGAATCCACACCTCCAGAGAGAATTTTCCCAGAGGAAGGAGCCACCGTATTGTATGCACGGGCCAATCGCGTAATGGAATCCAATAGAATGACCACGTCTTTTTTGTGCTCAACCAATCGTTTGGCCTTCTCAATCACCATTTCAGCCACTTGAACATGTCGTTGTGGAGGTTCATCAAAGGTAGAACTGACCACTTCGCCGTTAACCGTGCGTTCCATGTCCGTAACTTCTTCCGGTCGCTCATCAATCAACAACACGAGAAGTTCCACTTCTGGATGATTCTTTGTGATGGATTTCGCAATGTTTTGAAGGAGAATCGTCTTTCCCGCCCGGGGAGGAGAAACAATGAGTCCCCGTTGTCCCTTACCAATGGGGCACAGGAGATCCATGATTCGCGTGGAATACTCTTTGGGAAAGGCCTCTAGCTTAAGACGTTCTTCTGGAAACAAGGGCGTTAGGTTGTCAAAGAGGATCTTATCTTTCGCCACTTCAGGTTTATCCGTGTTCACGGAATCCACTTTCAACAAAGCAAAATAACGCTCTGAATCTTTCGGAGGACGAATCGACCCCGTAATGGAGTCTCCTGTTCTCAACCGAAATCGGCGAATCTGAGAAGGGGAAACATAAATGTCATCAGGACCTGGAAGATAATTGTATTCAGGGCCCCTTAAAAAACCAAAGCCATCGGGCAATATTTCCAATACGCCGTCAGCGATGATGGAGTCAGCATTTTCTTCCGTCGCTGCTTGCAATAAGGAAAAAATCAATTCCGATTTTCGTAGACCTCCAACCGTTTCAACGCCCATATCCTTGGCGATGGCTGCAAGATCCTTCATGCTTTTTTCTTTAAGTTCCCTCAGATTCATTATTTTCTCATTTCGTTTCTTTGATTTGTCATAGAAGAACAGGGCGTCCCCGAGAGTCGGCACCTCGATCAAGAGGAGCACTAACGCAATTAAATTTCAGGATTGAAAAAGGGTGGTAAATCAGGCCAAGCACTTAATAATGATGATCAAATACCACCTACACCCTATTTATGAGGGGCTGTATACATGAATGCCGCATCAAATCAACCCCTTTGGACAGGTCCCCACACTAAAAAACCCGAGGCCAGGAGCCCTGATCTGGACCGTGTGTCACAAGAAAAGCCAAGAGCCATCGCTCCAGCCCAAACCCCACACAAGCGCTATAGGCCGGAGTTTCATCGGAAAGACGAATATCAAACCATTCTCCAAATCGTGTTTCGTGATTGTTCGCCGAGAAAATCGCCAAAGGCTGATCACTCCTGAGCGGAAATGTAAGCTCCTGCTTCAAAGCCTTTAGTTTTTGCAAAAACTTCTTATCCTTGGCGGTCGCAGAAAAAAACGGATCCGTCGCATCCGCAATGGATACAGGAATTCCAAGGGTGTCCGCCAATTCCTTGGCTCGGTTCATTTCTTTTTCCTTAAAACTCACAATGGCTTTTTCACTTCCAATGCATACGATCTCTCGCATCGTAAAAGCCCAGCCCCGTTCCAAAGGCCGGAAACGATCGCCTTCGTGTCTCCAACAAGTTCCCTGAGCCGTCATCAAGCAGGTTTCTGGAAGGGTTTGACCTTTCAGATTCGCATAAGTGTGATAGCACACGGCTGGTGGCATCGCAGCCTCTGGAGGAAGAATGGACTCTTTGGCCGCTTTCGTTTTGTCAGAGGCTTGCGCTACGGATTCCAACACACTGGGGTCATCACTCAAATGGGCTGCAGCCGTAAGCCATTGAGGAAAGGAGGCAAAGTAGTCGGCTCGCTCCAAAGTTTCAAACGCAATTCCCTGGGGAGAACTCCACTCATTCGAGGTGCTCTCCAAACAATGACTGCGAATTTTAAAATCAATCTTTTGAAAAAGGTCCCAGGTATCCCCCTTCATCCCGACCAAGCCAGGACGAACTTCCCAAAGCTCTCCCTTATTCTTCAATGATGCAATGATTTCTTCTGGTGCCTTCATGGGCTCTCCCTAACTGACTATTTATGTCTTCGTTTTTCGTTTCACGTAGTCCGCAATGGCTCCCGCGCTTTCAAAGCTCTTCTTCTCAACCTCCTCCAAAGCCACACTTATCTTAAATTTTTCTTCCAAAAACGTAATGAGTTCAAAGAAACGCAAAGAAGTCAGTACTCCAGCATCAAATAAATTGGTTTCTACGCTCAACGGCGTTTCTCTCTGGGGGGATTTTGCTTGCAAAAACGCACAAATCAACTCTGCATGGCTCTCGGACTTAGATGAAAGTGGTTTTTTTGGCTTCGTCGTCGAAGGCTTAGTCGTAGCATACTTCTCAACAAACTCTTCCACGGGCAAATCAAAACTTTTTGCTTCCTGGCGAATCTTCTCTTCACTCCAATCCCACCACTTGATGTCCAATAACTTTTCAATGACGGAACGGGAAAAACGATATCTGAGAATTTTGGCGGGATTTCCAGCCACAATGGCGAAATCGGGGACATCTTCCATAACATGGCTGTTGGCTCCAATGACAGCTCCGTTTCCGATACGCACGCCTCCCATAATGGTCGCATTCAAGCCAATCCACACTTCATTCTGAATCACAATCTTATCAAACCGACCATCTCGAATCATGGCGGTTTCATTCTTTGGATCGAAATCTTCAGAAAAATGGGCACTCACACGGAAATGAGACACCGCGTCGGGGTTGTGCTGCCCCCCAAGAAGAAATTGGACTCCATCTGCAAAATTGCAAAACTTCCCCACCTCGACACACTCACTCGGAGCTCCTGTTCCCCAGACATTGAGCTTTACCGCGTTCCAATTGGAACAAATGATTTCTGGCCCACCAAAACCACTCACCTGTTCTGTGGTAGAAATGGGCAAGCCTCTAAGCAGCCCTTTTTGAACCAAATCGTCCAAAATGTTTTCAAATTGTGATTCTGAGAGGCCTTCCCACTTAGAATCGGCATGCATTAGTTTTTGAAATACGTTCCGAGGGAGATCTTGTCCGACAAAGAGCCGGAGAATAAAAAGCACATCATTGGAAATGATGTGCCGACCCTGCGTTTGAGAACCGTTTACCTCAAACTTGCCCGAATGTGACAACTTGAACGAAACATTTTTATCAAGCTCATAGAGTCTATCCCAGTACACGCAAGCATCCTCCTCTTGAAATCAACCGGCGACATTCCCATGATAGCACTCCGGTTTCATCCAGAGGATTCATTTTTTGCCAATCTTTCCTTTTCCCAAGCTTGAAGCAATTCAACTCGGTTCTCTGGAGGAATGGGCAACACGCCCGTTGGGCAATGATTTCGTCGGGCACAAAAATCTTGCCACCATTGATTTAAATTTCCCTCCAAGCAGGTCTCCAAACTTTTCGAGGCCGACTGAATCACTCGAAGAAGTTCCTCTTTTAACTCGGATGGCATGCAGCATCGTCCCTTTTCGGATTCAAGAGATTTTGAAAATCGATCGGGACTAAAAAGTTTCGTTCGAAATTTGTCCCAATAGTCGACTTCGGGAATCAGCACATATGCTTTTTCCTGCCCCACCATCGCTGAGATTTCACGAACGAGCGTCAAAACCGAATAGTGGGCATCGGCTCGAATGGCAATCGAAACGGTTTGCTCTTCATCCGGAACACGAACTTCATGCATCATTCCATCATGAAAATACAAAACTTCACCCGCACGAAGTTCAACCTCTTCGACCGGCCCCGCGAACCTTTCCGGATTGTCTCGAAAATTGTAATCAAAAAGAATTTTTTCTTGAAAATCTTTCCTGGGGCCCCACGTGCGAATGATTTTTGTGCCTTGAAGCTGAAACAGAAAATTATTTCCGGGGTCGTTATGGGCATTGTATAAATGACCACCGCCCGTAATGAACATGGCATTCCCAACGGAACATCCGAAGGGATGATGATGGGCCAACTCTGGAAGAAAATATGAATCGGCAAATGTTTTTAACTCCGAAACAACATTGAAAACGGGCTCAATTTGAAGCTGCACAGGGGCTCCGCTTCTCACCCCCTCAATCAGACCTTCTCGAACTTCTTGAGGTGCATTTCCACGAGCCGCATAAATCATTCCCGATTCGCCCTCGTCCACTCCTTGAAGCGCTTTTCGCATGACCGTCCCCATCAAACGTGGTTCCTTAGTGCAAAGATTTAGGCTCCATTCCAGTGGATTCTCTGGAAGAGGAAACTCTTTTGGGATCTTCATCACCTTTGGACCACGAGTTCCCCAGAGCTGATTCAATTGTTCAATGGAAGATTTCGGCATAAATATAAAGAAACGCGATTATATCACGCCCTTCACAAGGAAGGGAGAGGGGAACTATGATTCCGACTTTCCTTCTTTTGGAGGCCCGGATAACGGAACCACGATCGTAAAGGTGGTTCCCTTTCCCTCTTCAGATTCGACTTCGATTCGCCCCCCATGACGCTCGACAATTCCATACGAGATGGACAAACCCAAGCCCGTCCCTTTTCCGATTTCTTTGGTGGTATAAAAAGGATCGAAAATCTTAGCTAAATGCTTTTGGGGGATCCCGCCTCCATTGTCTTTGATTTCGACATGAACCATGTCATCTTTCACGTATGTCTTGAGCCAAACCTCTCCTTCACCTTCGATGGCTTGAGCCGCATTGTGAAGAATGTTCATATATACTTGATTGAGCTGGCTGGCGAAACACGGGACCAGAGGCAACTCCGCAAAATCTCGATGTACCGTAATGCGGTTTTTATATTCATTCCGAAGCAAGGTTAATGTCATATCAATGTCTTGATGAATATCCGTTTCTTTCACCTGCGCTTCGTCCAGCCGAGAGAAGGTTCTCAGTCCTTGTATGATCTCAGCAGCTCGCTCACTCCCATGCCGAATGCTCTTTACGACCTTTGAGAAATCATCCATGACAAAGTCATAATCAATTTGAGTTTTCATATTGGAAAACTTTTCAAGTAAGGAGGGGTCTCCTCCAACAAGCTTCTCCGCTTCCAAAATTAGCTTTTCCAAGTCGTCTCGATACTCCACCAGACTCTCTGAGTTCCCGTAAATGAAGTTGATGGGATTGTTCAGTTCGTGGGCAATGCCTGCCACCATCTGTCCTAGGGAAGACATTTTTTCAGAATGAACCAATTGAGACTGCGTGGCCCTTAGCTCCTTGGTCCGTTCATCGACCAAACGTTCCAGCTCTTCCTTGGCCAATTTCTCTTTGTCCAAGAGGATCTTATATTTGGCATGAATGCGCGCTTCATCTGTCACATCCCGATGCACTTCCAACACAGAAACAACGTCACCAGAAGCATTCTTAATGGGAATGGCCGTGACAATTAAATTTAGATCGTTTCCCTCAATGGTCTTTCCCTTCACTTCATCGAAACGAACGGACACCCCCGATTCAAGACATTGCTTTACGATGCAATTCTTCTCACAAATCTCAAGATTGACATGATCCCGGCAAAAATTTCCATTCAAAGCTTTGGATTTTCGACGGTCGATCTGATGCAGCATAAGAAAAGGCCGATTGAAATCTTCAATTTTGCGATCTTTATCGACGACGAATGCTGAGTCTGTGACCCCTTTGACCAGATCAATGATTGGAGAAAGCGCTTTATCTGTTTTAGACATCCAGCAAAAACTATTTCGAAGCGAGGACTTTTAACACCTCAGATTCAACGGTCCTGCCTTGTTGATGCTTGAGAAAATAAAAGTATTCGTCTTCAATATCATTGAACTCCAGAGTCCCTTTTTCTTCCTCTGTCAACAGAGCTTCTGGATCAGGGTCTTCTTCGGGGGTCTTGCCATCAGGAAGCGCATAAAGTCTCATTTCTTCCTTATCTTCGTTCTCACTGTAGAAGGGCAAGTAAAACGAAAAAACCATTCCGCCCCCACCAAAATTGGAAATCATATTGAATTGCTCTACAAAAGCGGGCGGACATCGATGAAAAATGACTTGTTTTGAATTCTCGCAAATCTCCTTCATCACGTTGATCCACTGCCGAATTCCGTATGAATTGATTCGCTCAACCTTATCTAAGTCGATGACCACAAGAGGCTTGAGATCCTTATTCGCATCCTCGATTTGACTGTCTTCGGTAATATTGCCCTCCAACCGCAGAACAATCACATCTCCTGTGACCTCTCGATGAATCTTCAAGACGTCGCCCATAGTTTCCTCACTTACTCCTGCTTTACAAAGATGTTAAAGGATTTACTTCGCGATTTCGTGTCTCGGTAACTGGCCCGAATGTCGATTAACCCCAAAGTCTCAGTCATTTTCCCCGGATGGATGTTCACCACCAACTGATTTAAAGATTGAAAAATCATATAGAAACCGACACCCGCTCCGCCGGCCTTTGTATCAATCTGGTACTCATCCGCCGCAAAGCATTTTCGCAAATAGCTGACAACCGTTTCTCCTTTTAAAGCCCCAAAACGGTCTCTGCAGGCGATTGCGAAGTATCGCCCGTCACTTCCATATTCCAGAATCGCTCGATCTTTGGCTTTAAGCTGAACGCGATCCGTTCGAGGAAGATGGGCATACATCGATTTGCCATCATCATCCACGGGCGCGTCATAAAGGGCATTCATCAACAACTCATCTGCAACGATTTCCGCCAAACGTACAAATCGTTTGTCACATTGAAGATTCCGTACAAAGTCACCTACCCGCTGAACTTGATCCTGCTTTTCGGCCGAGTCCTGAACTACCTCTTGAACCAGATTGACGCCCCACACCAAGTATTTTTCAAGGCCGAAAATATCTTGTCGGAGAAGTTTTTCTGTCGTGATGATGACCTCTTCCTCGCTTACCTTTTCGTTTCGAGCAATCAGATTTCGAAGTTGGTCATGGGAAAATAGTTCAACCAGATGATCTTTATCTCTCCGTTGAGACAATAAAATCAGGGGAGTCTTTCCTTCTTTTCCCAAATAATCGCGAATGTACGTTTTGGCTTCAGCCTCCGGAGAATCATAATTGGCCAAGGTCAGGTCAAACGAACTTCCGGCCAAAGCTTCATCGACCTCCTCTTTAGAAGTAACGATCACCACGTCGCTACCTGCAGAAAGCAAGGCTCGATGAACGACCTTTCGAAATGATGGATCCGAAGCGGGATCCATGAATAGAATTCTTTTACCTTTCAATTTGACCCTTTAAATCGTGAACTTATCGCATGGTATCAAGAAGTTAGGGCATACGCCAAGCTTCTTTAGCAAGAATGGAGGATATTTTACGACCTTTGGAGCTTTCCCTTGAATTTACCTTCGACCCGCCCAATAATGTAGGAAATCTCATGAACGAATTGACAATGATCCTTCTGGCGGTTGTGGCGGCTTTTTTCCTCCTCAACCAACTCATTATTTTAAGCCACATTCGAACCCTCCAGGGCCTCCTAAAGCAGTTCAAGGCCAATCTCCATGGCGAAAACAGGTCCAATCCCACACAGAATGTTCCTGACCAACGCCCCTCATCTACGGCACGTCGAATCAAGTTTCGTGCACAAACCAAAATTCCCGGAAAAGTCCTCCTCCGAGACAAATTTCATTCGGTGATCGTTGAGGACCTCAGCCAAACGGGCGCCATGATCCGCACAGAGGGAGACATAACGCTCAAAGTCAATTTCGAATACCCTTTTTCAACCCATTTACCTTCGGGAGAAAGCATTCAAGCCACGCTAAAAATCATTCGGATTGTCAGTGCAGAGGAGCATTCCTACGGAGCGTGTTTTGTAAATCTCCCCCTCAAAGAGAAAAAAATCTTAACCAAGTATGTGAATGATTCGGCCAATCAAGAATTGAACAAGGACATTATGTCCCTTAGCTAATAAAGGCCTTGGAAAGAAGTAAGTGTGGCGCTCCTCGACCGGAGAGGTTTAAAAATTGGGCGTCTGCCAAGCAGCCTCCATCCTCCACCCATTTCGACTCATTTCCAACTCCCCGAATATTCGCCAGAGCTCCCGACAAATCTCCACTCAGAACAGGAGCCAAAACGTATTTTCCTAGCTTTCCCTTTCGAATTTCCTGTCCGAATTGACAGCATATCCCATACGAAGGTGTAGAAATAATGGCTCCCAAAGAACCCACCAAAATCAATCCTCGGTCGATCCGAGCCAGCAGAGATTCAAAAGAATCTTCTCCAGGAAGAATTCGAATATTCGTCATTCTTGAAAGCGGTATATGTTTAAAATCTCGCGCACGGGCTCTTCCATTCGGCTTCTTTTGGCGCTGAAAGGCCGACTCCAAACAATTTAATCCATTCATCAAAACGCCTTTTTCAATGATTCGAAGGGGGGAAGCCGTCACACCCTCATCATCAAAGGGCATGTTCAAAGCTCCCTGCGATGCCTGCGGGTCATCTTCTACAGAGAGATGTCCGGAGGCCACTCGACGTCCCAGTCCTTCTCCAAACGACAGAACATTTCGACGCCACTCCGCAGGATGTCCAAAGACTTCATGAGCAAAGACAGCGGAAACGGAAGGGTCCAACAAAACATCCATTTCGCCTGGCGCACACAACGAAGCATCTTTCAACTTTTCTTCTTCTTCCTTCATCTCCTTGAAGGCCTGGGTGAGACTGTTTGGCGTTGGGTTGTGTAAAAAACGTCTCAAATGAAGGTTGCCCTGTGGAAGCTTTTCAGTGAGCTCCAGTCGAACCATGCGCGTCTGTTCCGTGCGCTCACGTTTCATCTTCATCGAATTTCCCCAAGACACCCTTCGATGGCGCCAAAGGAAGCGAGAATCTATATTGCCATGAGCAAATGATTTTGCCACTTCCACCAAATCTTCAGAAATGGGTAAAAATTTCTCAGCGTCGGCTTCTTCTCGGATCGAAGGCTCACCCATCCTTTCAAAATGTTTTTTGATGAATCTTGAAAAATCCGTTTCTCGAAAGCTCAATCGAGGCTCATCCGGATTCAACAGAAAGGCATTATCCCCTGCAATCCGAATCATCTCTCCCGATTGTTCCGCATTCACAACATCCTGAATCTCCCCATTTTTCACCCGAAAGCTCTCTTGCTGGATGTGCTCCTTCCGAACATCCGCATAACCGGACTCGTTTTTTTCTAGAGACTCCATAAATGCCTCGAATCGAGTTAGCCCCATGTAAACCTCGGCAGAAAAACGTAAGGAAACCAACCGGAGCTGGTCATCTGACCGGTTTTTAACGGAACTGCGCTCTTATCCAACAAACTCCCATGGGCCTTTCCCACTTTAGCAACTCGCCGGGCACTGGGATGACGTTGACCGGACAACAAAGCTGCAACTCTCCCATCCTTATATACTTTACCCTCAAAGCACATGGCCACACTGCGACTGACAAATTCATCTATCTTGCTCAAGGGGAAAATCATCTGCTCCAAAAGAATCACTTGATCATGTTCTTTTAGGACATCCGAAAGTGTCTGCGTTCCGGCCCTCAATACAAGATTTGTGGGAAGAATTCTGGGGCTCAATTCGTACGCCCCTTCTAAAAATCGGCTTCGTCGAAATCCATTTCCGGAACTTTTGGATTGATTCCGTGCCGCAGATTCAAGATGGCTCAATCGACTTTTGACCTCAGGTCCAACACAAAGCGTCTTTTTGAACGTCGGCGTTCCTTCGTCATCAAAAGGAGCCTTTCGAAGTCCGCGTAAAAGAAAAGGATCATCCTCCAAGCAAAAAGACAAAGGCAACTGCTCCAAAGCCTGAGGCGTTTCTTTCGAATCCACCGAAACGGCCGAGGCTACGCCCAGACAGATCATCTCGACAATCCAAGGAGAAAGGAGCAAGGAAGAAGTCCCCTTGGTGACTTGAATGCAGGGCAATGAGGTCGACATGTGATCGAGTTTTTTTCGACATTCCGCCAAAACACTTTCTTCGGAATCCAAATGTTTCAAATAAACATTTTCCAAACGTTTTGTTTTCTCGTTCCAAAAGTGGAATGCTGCTCGTATCTGCCCACGATCATAAGAACCCGACAAACCCAAACTATTCTCCAAAGACACCGTTTCGGTGCGATAAGAGAGGGAAGAGGAGATCTTTAAATGTGGCCACTCCTTCGCCAAACGATCTCTCATCCCCAAAGTCATATCTGAAACGGTTTTCATGGAAGATAAGTCTTCCCTTTCCGGTGAAAGCTCACGATATTTCTGAGGACCGTTTAACGAATATCGGGCCTTTTCCAAGGTGCATTGGAGGGGGGGGGGCCAATTCGATTCCAAAAAATCTTGGGCTTCTGGCCACTTAGAAAAAGCTCGGGAAAAACGCCCTAAAGCCTTCCCCTTGTGAGCCGTGAGAGCAAAGCTGGTCAACTCTCCCTGCATTTCAGAAAGCCTTCCCTCAAAATCAACCTCCGCCCGTCGCGTGCATTCTTCCGAACTTCGGATTTCCGCATCCTCCGCCCATTTTCCACAACGACGGAGGCAGTCACGCAACATGGATGAATTGATCCGCCTCGTCATGTCTGCCCAGCTTTCAAAATTGGCTCGATCTTTTAAAAAAAAGATTCCACATTGGTCTCTCAAGAAAGATTAGCGTATAATACATCAATTATTTCGGCTATTTTTGAACGTCGAGACATAAGAATGCCTGAAACCCCTCGAAAACAAAGACGTCGGTTCCCTAGATTTAAGATTACGCCCGTTTTTCGCCTAAAGGCTCGCGTTCGAGCCATAGGAGAAAAGCAAACACACTACTTTGATGTGATCAACTTGAGCATGGGAGGAGCCCTTCTCATTTCCCACAAAGGCGTAAATTTCGACGCGAATGTGAGCAATGTGCTGGAGATCTTATTTTTCAGCGGAGATCTGTCGCTACGTTGTGTGGCACGAATCGCCCAAGGGACATTTGTAGAGAAAAATGAAGAAGACGATGACTTGGACCCTCAATGCGTCCAGCTGGGGATCGAAATCGTGGGCATCGACGAAAAAAGCCGAAAACACCTTGGAGACTTCCTATATAAGCTAGACCATCAAGAGAATGAAGTTCCCTCGGCCGCCTCACCCTAGAAGTTCAACTCTTTCGATTTCCTTCGTTAAGAAATTTCTTTGGATAATTGTTCCAAGGCTTGCTTCTTAATGTGGTTCTTCACCACCCTTTTTCCTTTCACGGATATCGCCTCAAAACACCCACCATATTCGCGAGGGCTTACTTCCCGTATGATTCGAAACTTTGCCTCCACATCATCTTCAGTAAACTTCAAGAGAATCGGAAAAACATCCCCCTTCGAAAATTCCAAATCTTCCGAAAAGCTCAGCAACATCCCGGTTGCGCTCAAGTCTTCGGCCTTTCCTTTGATCTCCTGCCCCAGGTAAGTAAGAATGACATCCACTTCCACTTTGGTGCGGAACGTTGATCGAGCCTCCTGGGAGGAAAACTTCTCAAAGCTGGAGATGGCCTGTCGATCCTTCCGATCTTGGACATCTTTGAGAAGGTCTTGCAAGTCGCTTCGGATCAAACGAAGCACCGTCAAAACACTCAGCTGCGTGAACAATAAGAAGACCAACGCAACCAAGAAAACTGAGATCAAGGAACTGGGCATTTCAAAGCCATGATAGCGGATACAAGCAATTTACGTCTATTCTTTCAGCCCTTTCGTTTTTTGGCTCCTCAAAAAGACTTTTTTAGAAAGCATACTTTTTTCTATCTTGTTATCGTTTTCTGTTAAAATAACCTTTTAATACTAAAGGTTTTTCTGTGAGCTCCGATACACCTAAAGCATGCATTCGCTCCGACGCGATTATATCTCAAGTCGATTCCTATTCGTATGAACTGGAAAATCCCGAAACGGGAGGTGTTTTAAAACTCGACGACACGGGGTACCTGGTAGCTGAACACTTTGAAACGGGCGATCTGACCGTTGACGAAGTCGTCACCTCCCTCAAAGAGCAACACCATCTAAAAATATCAAAGGCTGACGTACTGGATTTTTTGGTGAGAGCCGATGCACTAAACCTTCTGGAAACGCCTCTAGAAGAGCTGGGAATCGACGCCCAACCTCAAAACACTCAAGAAGAAGAATACGCACCTACGGGGCAAATTGAAGACAGAGAAAGCATCTTAAAACTCTATCGCAGTCGAGTTCATCGTTTCATTTTTTCATTCAGCCCAAAAACCTGGGCAGTTCTGCTGGGGGTCATTTTTCTCATGCTGATTCCTTGGCCATACAAGGTGGCTGGAACCATCGTGGTCAAACCAATCCAACAAATGACGGTTCGAACCCCGGTCTCAGGAACTCTGGCAGAGTTTTATGTGTCCGAAGGAGACCGAGTGGAAAAAGGCCAAATCTTGGCTCAGTTGGATGATTATCAAAGTGATATTGCTCGAAAACAAACGGAACTCGCTCGCGTCAAAGCCGAACTAGACAAGCTTGAAACCGGGGCCACTCATGCGGAGATCAACCGAGCTAAAAAAGAGGCAGACCTTTCACAAAAGATTTTTTCTCAAGCCAAAGCGAAGGCCGAGAGGTATCGAAAATTATTTTCTCAAAACCTGATTTCCGAGCAAGATTTCAATGAAGCCATCGCCATTTCGGAAATCAAGCAAAAGGAACACGAACAGGCTCTTGCTCAACTGGATTTGATTCGGGGAGGAACCCGTCCCGAATTGATTCGGGCAAAAAAAGCGGACTTACACGTCCTGGAGCTGGACCTTCAGCTTTTAAAAACCCTGCAAGGTCTTCGATCCATTCGATCCCCCCTTCAAGGCGTGGTTATATCGGACAACCTTCCTGAACTCATTGGAAAGAAAATGGGGCCTGGGGACCCCATCATCATTGTCGCCTCAGACACCCTTTTAGACATTGAAGCTGTAATCGAAGAAAGAGACATTGCCTCCATCCAAAGGGGACAAATCATGAACTTCAAAGTTCATGCACTCCCAGACGAGACCTTCGAGACCAAAGTCGAAAAGATTGCCCCCATCGGCGAACTCTCGAACTCTGCCCTAACCAAAGAGGGGGGAAGTGTTTTTCGAATTCACTGCTACTTGAACAACTCTGAGCAAAAATTGCGCCCTGGGATGACAGGAGTCGGTCGAATATTCATCGAAACTCGACCCATTGGAGCTTTTGTGTTCAGTCGGGTCATTCGACATATAAAGGTGAATTACGTTCTTTAAAACCTACAAATTGAGGGATGAACTTGTACTTCGCACAAGAACGACCCAAAAAGGACTTAGCCACACATTATCCGATCCAACCAAGTCCATTTTCTTTGAAGTTCAATTTCTCCAATATATTATATTAAGGTTTTTTCTTTCTCGAAGAGCCACCGCCCAAGAAGCCTCAGAATACCTATCCGTTCGAATCGGTGCGGAATTAGAACCCACACAGATCGAGCACTTCATGGACAAAATAAAAGAGCGTGGATTGCTGGAGCCTGATCGAAAGACCCCTTTTTCAATTTTCACTCGATATCAAACTTCCCGGAAGCTGAGACACGATTTTAAGATCCTCGTATCTCGTAATTGGAGTCGAGAAAAACCCTCAGAAGAGGAAAAAGAACTCGTATCAAATATCTTTTGGCTACTTCGGAAAGGAGATCTTTTTGAGGCCTTGAAACAAGCAGAAATGGCAACGAAGAAGAGTCCGGAAAAAAAGCTTCCTCTTTTGTTTCACGAAAAGATACGAGAAGCCATCGTCCGAAACCAAGAAGCCTTTTCTGAAAGAGGAAAACACGAGATTTTCATCACTCGGATTCCCTTGTGGAATCCCACTCGCATTTTGGAAATAACAAAAAAGTTCATTTCCTTTCTTTTTTCATTTTGGGGACTTCTTTGCGTGGGAACTGCGGCAATCCTTGCCACCACCATCTACCGAGAAACTTCAGATTTTTGGGTTGGCGACTTTTTTTTTCATGTAGAGGCTGTAGCCAGCTACCCGCTAATGGTCTTTGCGGTACACATCGTTAGTACAATCGTGCATGAGTTTAGTCACGCTGCCACCTGCCATCATTTTGGAGGGAAGGTTCGAAATATCGGATTCATTATGTTTTTGGGGTTCATACCTGGGATGTACGCAGACGTAACCGACATCTATTACCTGACAAAATATCGACGAATCGCCGTATTAGCCGCAGGTGCTTTCGGTCAGTTAATTCTTTGGGTTCTTGCCACAATCATTTGGTTTGTGACGGAACCCAATTCTTTCTTAAACCTCTTAGCCTACTTCTTCATTTTACTAAATGGCACAGAGGTTCTCGGTAATCTTCTGCCATTGGGTTATAAAACCGACGGTTATTATATTTTGGTGGAATTGCTGGATGAGGAAAATTTATTTTTCCGAAGCTTCGCCTATGCCAAAAACGTTTTGTTGCGAATGTTTACACCTTCGATAGAGCCTTTGGAAAAAGATCTTCCTAGGTGGAAAAAATTCTTTATGATCCTTTACGCCCTCTCTTTAACCGCTCCCATGGTCGTTGCTCTTCCCCTGGGCATATACATGACCATCCGTATGTTTCACGTCTTTGCATATTGGATGTCGCCAATTTTCTTCATGGGTCCGATCATTTGGACATTTCTAGCCATTAAAGGCATTGGAATCGCTTCAAAATGGATTTGGACTCATCGCTCTTCGACTTCTTTTAAGAAGCTTTTCACAAAATTGAAACCAAAGCATGCGGTGGTCATTCTCTTTTTATTGGTGCCCTTTTTCCCCACCTCGATGAACATCCGCTCTCCTGCCCACATCGTTCCCGCAGAAACCGTTGACCTCTATGCCCATATAGATGGCTCCATACGTGAAATACATATCAAAACAGGAGAGGCGGTTAAAAAAGGGGACCTTCTTATTTCGCTTGAAAATCCAGACTTGGAAAAAGCCTTAAAGCAAACTCTATGGAAACGCGAGAAGGTACGTGCCACCTCCTTAGTGAATTTGTTCCAAACGCTTCCGGGAGAAAAACGAATCGAAGAACTCCGACTCGAATCAGCGCAAAAAAAACTTGAATATGCTCAAGCCAATCTGAAACGAATTCAAAAAGCGTTTTTCAATGGAGTTGTCTCCGAAGAGAATTTATTCCAAGCTCTCGAACATCTTGAACACGCATCTGCAAATTACGAAGTCGTCTTAGCTCAATTCAAACTCAAACTTTCTGGGCCCACTTCCTATACGAAGTTAATCGAAGAATCCAATATCCGCATGAGCCAAATCGATCTTCGACAACTTCAGGCCAAAGTAAAAAACCTTCAAGTTTTTTCACCCATCGACGGGGTCATTCTTCCTGGGAATTTTGACGAAATGCTTGGGAAGCATGTTATGCCCGGAGAGCACCTTGTTTCCATTGGCACCCATGAAGTCACGATCGAAGCTTTCGTTTCTGAAAATGATGTTGCAAAATTCCATCTTTTCGCGCCAACTCGTTTTATCGGAAAAGGAGATCGGAATCTTCGGGTAGGGCGGGTCGACTTCATTTCGACTCATGCAGAAAAACAAAACCTACCACGAGGCCCGTTTGCAGGTTATTCCCTCTTTCCGGAAATGAGCGCCGTAAAAATTCGATCCAACATTTCTCCTCAGGAAAGTTCAAACTTATTGGTTGGAATGACCGGCCGAGTCGAAGTGGATGCGGGCACTCATACACTTTTTTACGTGTTCACAAGAGACCTGTGGAAAGCGATGAAATTTGCATTTTGGAAAGGGCTATAAAACTTTTCCCACAACCAAAGTGATATCGTCCTTCCTAGGAACTTCTCCGAAAAATTCATAGGCATCTTCAATCAACTTGGCTCGAATCTGATCCACCGGATCATCATACATTTTTTTCAAGGTCTGCATGATGTTCCGCTTTCCGTACATGTCACCGTTTGCATTTTCGCATTCCAGAATTCCATCTGTGTACCAAACAATCAAATCTCCCGATTCCAATTGAATTTCGTTTTCATCAAATTTTATGTTTTTCGTTTCCCCCAATCGACCACTGGGTTCACTGGGAAGGACAGAAACTTTTGAACGACCTTTTTGTTTTCGACAAATGAAGGGCCGGTTGTGACCGGCATTGGCATATCGAAGAATTTTCGTCTCATTGTCAAACACAGAGGCAAAAAACGTCATAAGCAGACTTCCACGCGTAGATTCAAGAATAACGTCGTTAAGCGTGGAAAGCATTTGATTGGTTGGAAAGGTACGAACTTCAGAAATTTTCTGACTCAGGGCTTCCACATCAGCTACTTCCGGAGAATGCTTTTTCAGCACATCCCGAAGACCATTTTCCGCCCCTTGCACGCCCTTAAAAAACCCATTCGCGATGGCTGTAATCAAAGCAGCAGGCATTCCGTGACCGGTCACGTCCCCAATCAATACAGTTGCATTCTTTCCCGTTTGGTCTTGCCCATATCCAAACCAATCCCCGCCGGTTTCCGTAGATGTATCAATGAAACTCGACAAAGAGAGTTGACCAAAGCTAACGACACGCTCGGGGAATAGCATTTCTTGAACGGTGGAGGCCATCGTCAATTCATCCTTCATGCGCCGTTCGCTTGCAGCCAGTTTGTCATGAGCCTCCTGAAGCTGATCCAGAAGACGGTTAAAGGAACGCGTGAGCACCCCAATCTCAGCTCCAAATATGCCTTGGATCCGAATGCCCATATTGTTCTCTTCCATAATGGTAAGCATCGTTTTGGCCATTCGAATCAGGGGATTGGCAATTGCTCGGGCGAGAAAATAACCAACAATGGCAGACAACAATGTGGCCAAGCATGCCACAAACAAAACTCGAAATACGGTTTGATTTCTGGCCTCAAGAATCGGAGCATAAGATTCTTGCAAAGCCAATACAGCCACTCGCTGCTTATCCACGCCCAGAATCTCAGAAAAGAACGTCAAATAGGACGTCCCCGCTACAACCAACTCTTCTTCGAGAAATTCTTTCTCTCGTAGGCCGGCATAGTGCTTTTGTTTCGGATATTCCGTGAGTCGTTCTTCTTCCTTTTCGATCGAAGATCCAAAGACCTGATTTTTGTCAAAAATCACCACTTCGGTTCCGGCCGCCGCAGAAATCTCCTTTGCCAAGGAGTCCTGGCAAAGCTTTCCCAAAAAAATAACTCCCATATTTCGCCCAAAATGGGAGACACATTCCAAGGCGAAGAGATAAATGCGATCTCCCAACACCATCCATCCATGGGCCTCATCTCCTGGAAACGGTGTCAAGCGACTCTGAATCTCTTTTGATTTACGCAAGAAAGGAATGGTTACTTCTTGCCCTGTGTTCACGAAAACTGCGTCTTTTATCGTAAGATACTCCTCTGGTCTCGGAACAAAGGCCACCAGATCGGCCTGACTCATTGCTTTAAATTCTTCAATTTTCTGCTGAATGCCAAGTGCCGCGTCGTAAGAAAGGCGACTTCCGAAATCGACATCCGAAGTAACGAGATTCGCATACACCTCCAAGCCTCGGGTCGAATTGGCAATGAACGTTGAGGCCACTTTGGAGGTTTCTCGAATCTTTTCCCTGGCCGACTTTTTCATGCTCGAAACCAAAACCAACGTAAATACGAGTGTGATTACTAGGGCAGAAAAAACCACGACCCCGGCAAAAGCCACAGCCAATCTTTTCTTCAATGAAACGTCTTTGAAAAAAGTCATAGAAACGAGAAGATCAAAGCCCTTCACGTTTAAGTTTATGCTTTAAATTCTTTTCTTCCAGTTTTTTTCCAACCAACCCGCAAGGACTTTTAAAGCACTGTTTGAAAACTCTTGTGGGACATCATATTCATAGCCAGGATAAATTTTTTGGGATTTCGTTAAAAAATGATTCAAACCAGGAAGACACTGAGACTGAAAACTCACTCCAGCCGAACTTAACTCCTGACATAAGAATTCATGCTCACTGGGTAAAATTTCCAAATCCGCCCCTCCATGGAGCAAGAGCAAGGGACAGCTCATCTTTTTCGCATTCTCAAACGGAGCCTCTCGCAAACGCTCTACCCACCATGCGTAGGGATGACCCAAATACTTCAGATCCAGTTTCTTTTGATCATCCATTTGGGCAATGCGTCGCATCTGACCCAACACATCTTGAATTGGAGCCAACTGTTTTCGAATGCTTTGGCGTGACCAACCCAAAAGTTGGTACCTTTTCTCAAACTTGGCCAAAAATGTTTGATCAATGGTCCTCGCGGGACTCGAAATTCCCACCATCCCCTCCACACTTAACCCATGAGCAATTCCGGAAAAAGCCAGACGAGCTCCTTCGCTGCAACCCAAAACCACGACGGGAGAACTGATGCGCTTTCTCACAAACTCCACAGCTGAAAACACATCCTGCTCCAAGCTCTTCAATGTGGCTTCTTCCAAACTTCCGGCGCTTTCTCCAACGCCTCGCTTGTCATACCGCAAGACAGCACAGCCTCGTTTGGAAAGCTTCCTAGCCAACTCCAAAAAAGGTTGCGCAGGACAACGCTCAATATCCCTTCCTTCATACCCACTCCCACTATTCCTCGTTTCGGCTCCACTCCCATGAATCAGGACGAGGGAAACAAAGGGTTTCTGCTTTTGAGGGACTCTCAGGGTTCCTTTGAGAAGCGTTCCATCGAATGACTTAAATTGTATGGCCTCTCCCCCCCTCATCTTCTTCCAAAGGACAAGCCTTTGCGTAATTTGGGGTCTTTTTCTTTCTCGCACGGAAGAGAACGGCCTGATTCTCGAAAGCGCTTCCATTCGAATTCCTACATGAGGAAAAAAAAGACGCTGTGGCCCCACGTCTCCCCACTCAACCCAGGCCATTCGTTCGATATTTGAAACGTGCTTACAAAGAGGACGAAAATGAATTCGCCACAGTTGATCCAGCAGAGGAGCCTCCTTGAAGGGCCAATGATCCAATTCGTTTCGATGGGTTACCCGGACGCAATTCATTTCTCCCATCCACAGCCGCTCTGGATTAAAAAACGGGATGCTTAACTCATTCTTGGAGCGAAGACGCTCTTGCAAGACAAAGTAACTGGGAAGAAATCCGGTCGAAAATGGGAATAGGTTTTTTGAAAAGCCCAGATCCTCCTTCCAAACCACACCCATTTTTTTTCGGACCATTTTCCAAGAGTCTTTTTCCGTCCTCAACCACAAGTCCTGAGACAATTTCCGATTTTTGATTTCGTGAACAAAAGAAAGTTGCAATGAGTGAAGCTTTACATCTTTAAAAACCACGCGAGACGCACCCTCTTTGTCCGCAAGCGACCATCGATTTTGCCAGACGCTTTGACCTCCCTGATCCCGATGGCTCAAATGAGAAAAAACAGATTTTTTTTGAATTCCAGAAATTTCGAAAGAAAATTGGTTTTGATTCATGATGAGGAAGAAGAGGACAATTTCCATTCCCCTTCTTTTTCTCCAATGACGATTTGAAATTTTTTGAGCAGATCTCCGGTCAGCGACTGCAACATCGCCACACTTTTCTTATACGCCAGAAGTGCCCTCACTTCATTGATTTGCGCCAAAGTGAGATCTTCCTGATACGCAAGAACATTGAAACCTGGGGTCAAGCCCGACTCAAAACGTTCTTGCTCAAATTTCAGTTTCTTTTCGGCCAATCGACTCGTCTTCTGGGCAGAAGCCACGATCTCCTTCCCCATTTCGATTTCGCTCATCGTTTCCAAAGCCGTCTGACGAATTTCACGCCACTTCTTCTCAAGGGCCAAACGAGCCATCTTGTATTCCAACTTGGAAAGTTTGTAATCATTCCAATCCGGACTGGGCCCCAAAGGCACTTCCAATTTGGCAGAAATTTGCCAACCAGTAGAGCGCGTGTCCAACAACTCGCTTAGATCTCCAGAATATGAGCCTTGTGCCCCGACATTGGTCGCAGAGTTCCCCCCTTCCAAAAAGAAAGATCCTTCAAGGTCCAATGTGGGCAAGAGCAAATTGCGATCTCTGTCTTTTTCCATTCGCTTGGCTTCGAGCTCCTCCCGAAGGGCAATCACGTCATCGTTTTCTGCCTTGATGCGCTTTAACCAACCTTCTTGCGACAAAGAAAACTCTTTAAAAGCGATCTCATTCGGAACATTATAATGGTCTTCAAAAGCTTTTCCTTCCTCCAAACCGATGACTCTTTCCAATTCGACTTTGGATCTGGCCAACTCTTGAAGATCCATTAATAAATCTCCCTTGCGTGAAGCCAGTCGTTCTTCAACTTCGTACAGGGAGGCAGCCACACTGATCCCGGATTTAATCTTTTTCTGCGTGACCTCATATTGTTTCTGCGTAATCTCCAACGCATTTCTTCGGGCTTCGACAATTTCCTTTTGCGCAACCAAGGTCCAAAAAGCTTGTTCCACTTGCCGAACCGTCTCCGACACCTTGGCGCTTAACTCTGCACGCGAAACATCTTTTCTACGACTGGCTACACGCAAATCCGCCCAGGAATTTCCCATTTGACTGCCAAACCAATCGAATCCTTTCAAAAGTTTTTGCGTCCCGCCAAGCTCCCAATACGAATAATAGTAGGGCGAAATTAAAGCATTGGAGGATGACGTATCAGTTCGAATCGTCGCAAAAGAAGTAAATAGTTCGGTTCCCGTGGGGAGTGTCTCGGAAAGTGTGGCCGAATACTCCAGCGTTTTGGACGTAATTAAATTGGCCGCTCCGCCGGTTTCGGTAGCCAGAACACTGGGAGCCGTGGATTCTTGATGGTCCACATCAAATTCAAACCGCGGCCAAAACAATGAAAAAGCCTTTTTTCGCGCAATTAAGTTTCGACTCGACGCTGCCGAAGCCAGCAAAAGGTCCGAATTGGAGGACAGGGCCTCTCGAACACATTGTTTTAGGGCGGGATTCTCCTCCAATGTCTTTTCGCGGCCCCCCACGCGACCGGGAAGCGGCAGCAAAGAAAAGCATGTCAAAAAGACAAAAAGCCCTATGGAACGTTTCTTCATTTCAGCCTCACTCATGAATTTACCAAAAACACTGACACGTAAATACTTAGAATAATTCAGTTTACACTCAAAACACAAAAAAAGCCCCCAAAACCCTTTATTCTAAAAAAAGCCATTGACAGAAACTTTTGTTTCTACTAACATCTTTAGTTACGGTAATAGCACTTGGAAATCAAGTGTTCATTCATCGAAACGGCAACCCCGTAACGAAAGTCGGGGGCGCAAAGTTTGCGACCTAAGCCGGATCCAGTGGGGATCTTCGTATGGTTGGCAAATTGTCGAAATGAAGGAAACAACATGAAAAAGAACAAAAAAAAGGTGAAATTGGATCTGGAAATTTTGGAGCTTGAAAGCAAGATCGCTCCGAGATCATTCGAATCTGTGCTTTGTCCTTGTGACGCAGGCGGAACGTCCAATCCATTATTCCCTGACAGTGGCGCGGAGTGCTAACACCCCTACGTGCTAGTGTGAAAATTTAATAGGTACCCCAAGAGGCCCCTTTTCGGGGCCTCTTGGTTTTTCGGCCTTCCACTTGACGCTTCGAGATCCCCTGAATAACGTTTTGGAGATGTCTAAGATCCCGGAAATTCAAGAAATTCTATCATGCTGGTTCACACACGAAGGAGCTTCGAAACCCATCGACCGTGAATCATTTGTTGGCTTAGCAAAGCCACTTCTCACCTCTCCACCGAAAAACCAGGCTTGGGAAAAAACTTGGAAAGAGGATGCTCTCGGAAGACTCGCTCTAACTCTGATTTGGGATCAAGGCCCACGAATGTGCTTCGAAGACGAGCGGCAAGTTGCCTGGGATAAGGAAGCTCAAAAACTTGCCTCTCAATTTGAAAAAGACGGCCTGTTCAAAACGCTCTCTCCCCATCAACAAATCATGGCCCTCTTTCCCTTTTTTCATTCAGAAAATGTGGAAGATCAACATCGTTTTGCTTGCTTGAGTTTAGAAATTGCCGCCCGACACCCTGAATACGAATCCTATTATTGGCATGCCTGCGAGCGGTGGTTGATCCTTCAAAGATTTGGACGCATTCCTTGGCGAAATGCTCTCTTGAAACGCGAGTCCACCGAAAAAGAGTGGGAGTATATGGTCCATTCATTGAAACAATTGGGAGAACTTGATCAACTTCAAGAACTCAAAGATGCCGGGATGCTTCCTCAAAAATATTGGTCTGAACTCGAACCTCCCGCTGATTCCTGATGGCCATGTCCCATACTGAAAGCCAAGACATTCTTCCCCTCGAGGGAACACTCTCAACCCAAACCCTCATTTGCGCCTATCGATTGAAAGTAGGTAGCAAGGTACTCACCTTAGAAAACTCTGTATCTTACGATCGTCAGCCGTTTGTTCGTTCCAAAACGGAATTCGATGCCGAAACGCATGATTTTTTATGGTGTGAATTGCACTTTCCCAGAAAGAAAACGACCTGCCGCCTGGAACGGCACAATTCGATCGGCGTGTATTTTTCGAATCTTGAATCCGTTCACACGCGACAAACCATTTTGGACATGGATCCCCAAGGGGTCCCGTTCGTTCCATTCGGGTACGCAGAATATGCTTTTTTGCTTCAAAAATTGAAGCGAGATGAAACCAAGCCTCAAATTTTTCCCATGCTCCACATGACGGGGGGAGCCGAGTTTTCATTTCAAAACTTCTACTTTGCCATGCGAGTGGCCCCCTCCGACCCGACAAAGATTGTGGCAATGGATTTTTTTGAAAGTGTTTTGGGAAGACAATCTGAAAGCTTCCGCTTCGAACTCGCACCCAATGGAAAGGACATTGGGCTCGTAAATCTTTTTGAACGTGGGTCTCTTTTTGGTGAGAATGACATTTCAAAGGGGATGGAATTCTTAGAAGCTTTTCCTCCAGAGGGCCCCCTTCAAGAGCCCCCGATTGACTTGGACATTGTCCAGGATGTAGAGGAACCTTGTGAACTCAGTTTGATAAGCCCTCTTCCCCTCGAAACCGAACCGCCTCTCTGGACACTTGTCTTCGATCTTTTCTGTATGCCTCTGGATGAAAAAAGGCCCCGCAGTCTCCGGCGCGAAGCCCTCCTGAATTCCATGAGCAAACAAAATATCGGCTGCCTTCTCTTGGATGAATTCCTTTCTCATTCACAAATTGGAATGAAGAAATGTCCCAACGAACCCACGCCCCTTCACTTTAACGATCTAAAGGAATCCTTCCTCACGCTCTACAACTCTCTGCCGGACTCAACCCAACGCAAATGCATTTTGATGGGATTTGAAGAAAACGCCTATTTATTGCCTCTAATTTTCGCCAACGCGGATCATGCACCTCCCCTTCTCTTGATTGATTCCGAGAAAACGAATTTTCATGAACATGTAAGCACATTGGTATTGGGAGACGATTCTCGACCTGAGCATTTTTTGATCGACGTTCCATCCATAGATCTCTTGCCCTCCCTCAAGAAATATCCTGGCCCTTGGTCCGTTTATGGAAAAAGGGGAAAACTTTATCGTTCCTCGTTTGACGTTGCCAAGACTCCTTCCCAAATGGATTGGATCGAGTACATGGGCCATGCCGGAACGCAAAAAGACTCCAACGCATTCTGGGTTCCCTGGGAAGCAAGCCCCGAGTGGTCTCAATATTGGAAGACTTGGGGGTTACGCGCTTTGAGTAAATCTGAAGATAAGTAGGACCCGATCAATCACTTTAATGCTAGGATGATGTGTTGTGACTTGGAAAGCCCTTTCGAAATTCTCAACTTCAGGAACCAACTTTCCAATTGAGTCCTTAACCTCTCTGAGATTCGAAAAAACGTATCGAGCCATCCAGGACTTTCTTGATCTTGAGGAACACACGCATGCCCTAGCCAATGACTTGGCCGAAAAAATCCAAACACATTTGTATAGCGACTCCACGCGCAAGGCATGGCAAAAGCTTAAAAAGAATCTCGGACAAAAGAAAAGCATCTCCACCCATTTCATCAAGATAAAGAACGACGACTCCGCTCCTCTTGAGCTACGTGAGGGGCTAGAACAATACGAACTCCGACACCATGAGTGCCTAGCGCAATTGGAAAAACTTGAACCATTGTTTCAAGAAGAATTGGCACATAAGAGAAAAGGGTTCTGGGAACTCACCCAACACCCATTCATTCAAGAAACCTTATTCCACTTGAACCCTGATTTTCTGAATCGCCTTCACGCTTACCTCGGCGACGCTGGAACGCAAAAACGAGACAAAAAAATGCGTGAAAGGGAGAGAACGCTGGCTTCCTACTTCGCTCGAATATGCGCCAAGAACTCTGCCAGCGGTCCCATGGGACCATCCTCCGCTGCCACATTCTCCGACCAGAAAAAAAATCTCTCTCTTGCTTGGGGAAAAACGGCCGAAAAAGAGTATGGACTTAAACACAAGGAGGCATTTTTCAGTCATTGGGGCGCGCGAGAAATTGCCAAAAAAATCTCGGAAAATGCGAGTCTCCGCCTCTCTCTTCCTCTTCGCCTCCATCCCGTTGCCAGGCTTCAAGAAAACACGCTTACTTCAATGATCCACATTCCTGGGCATCCTTTCTTGCCTACAAAGCCCGAAACCTCTATTTCTCCAGAACTTTTTGCTCTCTTGGAGGAAAGCGATCAAACCCTAAGCGGAAATCAACTCCTCCAAAAGATCTCATCTGAAACAGACGCGGCGAAAATGCGCTTAGAAATCCTCACACTTTTAAATGAACGATTCCTCTTGGACGGTCTTTATATTCCACCCGGCCTTTTCCACCCGCTTCAATACCTCATCTCACGATTGGAAAGTTCCTCAGAAAGAGAGGTCGTGGAAAAATGGTTGAATCTTTTGAAGCAATTTGAAGATCTGCGTGTCCGATTTTCCACAGGAACCTTGAAAGAAAAAGAAAGCATCTTTCACAAAGTCGGCGATCTCTTTTCTGAGCAGATTCACCATGATACGTCACGAGGCGAAGGAAAGTACTACGCAGATCGCTATCTCATCTACGAGGATTGCTCGCGCAACCACGCCCCCATCGAGATTGGGGGAAACTTAGAAAAGCAGATCTTTCAGGAATACACGTTTGCCCTAGAATTGCTTTCTCCAGAGTGGCTATTGCTCATCGTTCCCCCGGCCATCAATTCCCGACTTTTTCTCGAAAAGCTCAAAAAGAACCCAAAATACATCGAGCAAGGGCCCGTCCTGTTTTTTCAGGGGTTACTCAACAACCAGTTTTCGGGCATCTCCGAGGAACTCAAAGAGGATGCGAGAGGAATCGAGTGGCTCTCAAACATCATTGAACTCAAACAACTTTCCAAGGAACTCCTTTCTCAGGTGGACGAGTCAGAAAAAGAGGTCCTCTGGTCAGAAACCGATCCCTTGATTCAAGCGTATCGAAAAAAATTCAGAGAGGCCGTTGCAAGCGCTGATCTTCCTTTACCCATTTTCGCAAGTGGTCCAGGGCTTCAACTATCCGCAGAAAACCTCGAAGCCATCAATCAGGGGGAATACACGATCATTTTTGATTCGGTCATTTTTGGAAACAGCATGAATCTGACGACGCTGAATTATTTCGCCACCGATCGAACAGACCAAACTCAACAGACGGAATTAGCCCTCAAGAGCATGTGCAACCTTTCAACGGGAAGGCGCGCTGACTTCCTCGTCGCCCATCAACAGGATACAAAGTTTTCCCCTTGGTACATTCCCGGATTGGACATCGAATGTCTGGCTCCCAGCTCCAAAGACAGCGAAAACGTTGCTCCCCTGAATGAACTCCGCCTGAGCCTAAATGACGAGGTTGATTTTGAAGTGGATCAAAAGGGCAAAAACACGCCTTTGCGGTATTTATTTCCCCACACCACGCGCTTAAGCACAAAATTGATTCACCCCAATTTCGAAGTTCATTGTCCTCGAATTCGCCTGGGAAATACGGTTCTTCAACGAGAACAATGGAAACTCAACACATGCGACTGGTCGACACCTGAAAAGAGTCAAAATTCGGATTTATCCAGATTCATTGAGGCCCTTCGAAACCAACGCAAGTTTGGACTTCCGGATACGATCTTTGTCGACCCGAGCGGGCCGAAAAAGAATATCTTCATTGATTTTCGAAATTTTTTCTTGGTCGAAATTCTCTCAAGTCTCCTGGGAGACAACGAAACATTTCGAGTGTCCGAAATGTTGCCTTCGGACGACCATTTTTGGATGCCCTGCCCTCACGAATCCGGCCACTTGAATATGGAGTTTTCTCCATTTCTTTACTTTGACCCAGATCATGGCGAAGAAGAGTCATCTTCATAATAAGAAGAACACGTATGTCTGAGGTTCGAAAAAAAATTTTTCTCCTCTTTTTCCTTCTATGCCTACCTAACCGGGGTTTAGCTCAAGAAGGAGCGGTTCGGTCTCGATTTCACTGGGACGTCAATACGTCCATCCTGTTTTCGGTGGAAGGACAAGATTTGGCGGGGTTTCCCTATTCGCATGTCGTGCCAACCAACCGCGCCCCGCGAAACTACGTGGGATTTGATTGGTTTGGCTCCTTGGAACCCGAATCCAAACTCTATCAATTCTTTGGGAGTTTTCCCTTAACCACCTGGAGTTTGAATCCCCATATTGAAATTGATTTCAACCCCTGGGAGACACTCACGTCTCTATACTATTTTCAAGCCGTCAGAAATCCCCAAGGAGCCAAGCAGGATCACCGAACCTTTCTTCCGGACCGGGGAGTTCCTGGATCTCCTTTTCTTCCGGAGGGAGCTGACTTCGTGGACTTGAACGAAAAAGGATTGGATTTTAACTTCGGGGACAATACGATCCGAGTCAAACCGGTGATTTACGACGCTTGGATTCGCTTTGAACCCAAGGGCCTGGATCGTGCACATTTGCGCGTAGGACATTTTCCGATTCCCTATGGCCTAGATCCCGCCCTGGCCAGTCGCGGAGGAGAGTTCATTGCTCCAGTTGAAAACACAGACCTTGGCTTTAAACGGGATTGGGGACTGGCGTGGAAAGCTCCCTTGGGTCCATACGAATATACGTTGGCGGCAACAACCGGAATGGGATTGGGCATTCATGATCCTCATTGGTTTTCCGACGATCGACCGGCGTCATACTTATTTTCAGCGCGCATCGGACTTCCCAGCTATATGAGACGAAACTACGGCCTCTCGGGTCTCTTTGGAAAAGTGGCCACTTTTGCTGGAGATCACTTGCTCCAAAACTGGGCCCGGCAACGCTGGCGCGTAAATTTCAACTTCTTTCAGCGAATCCATGAACGCTTCTACTTCATTTTTGAATCGGGCTTCGGAAAAAATGAAGATGCGCGAGGCGATGGTGATAATTTGGATGAATGGGTCTTTTCAGGGCAAATCCGATTTGATTACATTCCCTCTCAAGACAGCCGTTGGAAAATCAAGTGGCAAATGCAATCGGTCTTGTTTGACTTGCGAGATAGCGAACAAGATTTTGTAAACACCACGCTAGAAGCTTCGTATGCCTTTTCGAGCGCGTGGAATATTCGCTTCAGTTATGTACATGATTTTCGCATGCCCGAAATGGTCGATATTGAAGATCAACGTGTTTATCTTTCTCTCAACTATTATCAATGATGCCGCGCGTTGACTTGAGTGGCTTTGTTTTTGAAATCCTTGGTTTTCCTTCTCTTTTCAAAGACATTTCGTTTAAAATAAGAAATCAAATTTGGGGGCACTTTGGTGGCAAGAAAAATGCGTCTTAAGGTGCCAGTAACTATGCCTTAACCCTTCTCACGAGGGAGGGTGACAAAACTCTTTTTGAGAGGAGAGATGAATGTTTAAAAACTTATTCGCCTTAACCACGGCGCTTTTTCTAGTGGTCGGCTTTGTTGGTTGCGGAGGCGACGATGATGAAGATGCAACTCTGGTCTCTGTTAGCGGCGTTGTCTTAGATGTTGATACGCTCGAACTCGTTCCCAATGTCTGCGTATTCTTGCTTGATCATGAAGATGACTACATCAGTGAAGCCACAAATGAACAGGGTGAATTCACCGTACAGGTTCCTCAGGGATCTCCATTCCTACTGGTTGCGGATGATTGTGAAGCACCCATGGCCGATGATACAGGTCGATGGTATCCAACCCTGAACGCGGATATCATTCACACGCCCACGATCGATGAAAACCAAACGGGTCATCCGATTCACATCAGCTCAAACATCAGCACGTACGATGCCGAGGGAGCTAATCAAGGAGCCAATGCGGCGTATATGAATTATTTTGAAAATGCGGAGAACGATGCAGATTTCTTCTCGCCCGTCACAAGTCTCCATGGTGATACAAACAATGGTTGGATTTTCTTGTCCACCTTCTGGGTTGACACGGAGTCGGAAACCTTCTTTGAAGATGGAACCGGACAGACCGGAACGATTGCATCTCCGAATGCCGATGCTTGCCCTGTGGGTTACTTTGACTTTCCCGATGTTACGGCGGACGGAGAGGCCATTGATGCAACCTTAGGACCCGACATTCTTCAGGCTGGCGGTGGAACGGGAACCGATGAAACGTATGCGTTCATCACGTTCTGCAGTGACGAGCTCACGGGAACCAGCGTGGACCTCACGCTCGACTCTCCCAACCACACACCCACATCGGTAACGTACGAGGACCTACCCGTACGACCTCATATGTGCACACTTCTCTTCCCATCCTCAATCGATGGTGAGTCTGTGCCCATTAAAGATGTGTTAACTCTCTTTGAGGTTTTGTAAAAAGCAGTGTCTACAAGACTCAACTCAACAGGCAGCGCGTTTTCGCGCTGCCTGTTTCTTTTTTTTCTAGCCATAACTTTTCTCAGCAAAGACGCATACGCCGGAGCCTGGGTTCAAGATCCCTACAATTTCATGGTCATGACGTCCGTGGGACTTTTCAACTCCGACAAGAATTACAATCGATTTGGAGATGAAGCTTCCAATGCATTGAGAGAAAATCCTGATTTGGCGTTCAGTCCTCCACGCCCCGCGAATTACAAACAGTACGATGGCACACTCTATATGGAATATGGCCTACCGTACGATTTGGAAATCGACATCTCTTTTCCGTTTTACACACGAAACACGCTCTCGGCTGATTTCGGCTCATTCTCCACAGAGGGAATCTCGGACATGACCGTGGGCTTAAAAGCCTTGTGGTTCTGGAGGGAGTGGTTTTTAAGTTCGATTCTCTTTGAGGTGGGAATTCCCCTGGGCGATGACAGTGCTGTCGGGACATCGGGAACACTGGCCCCACAGGAAATGCCCATCGGAGATGGTGAATGGGATTATGCAATTCGCCTGATCGGAAGCAAAGGCTTTCAGACGCTTCCCATTTACCTCACGGGAGACATCGGCTACCGCTTTCGAAACATTGCCCGAGGATCGGACGATATCCCATGGACCGCCGAAGCCGGTTATAGTTTTTATTTTCCAGGAAAATGGTTTTCATTCATCACCCCCTTCATCAACTTTTCAGGGATGTTGAGCTTGGGCGAAGTCAATGACCAAGACGCCTTGGTGTTGGTGCTTTCTCAAACGTTGACAGGAGCCTCTCCCAATGAAGAAGTCATTGAATTCCGACCGGGTGTGTTTGTGGGAATCTGGGACAAACTTTCATTCGGCGTCAACTACTTGCAAACCTTGCAAGGAAAGAACACCGGTGCTGGATGGGGACTCCGTGCAGGCCTCATGTGGCAGAATTGAGGGCTTGATGACATCACGCATATTGAAAATAAGCTTTTTTTCCTTTCTTGGCTTGATTCTGCTTCCAGCATTTTTGGCTCATGCCCAAGCCCCTACCTCTCAACCTTCCATCAAAAAGGGAGCCGGAATCACATCCATTTATTGTGGAGATCCTTGGAAACAAGGCGAAGGACAAGAAGCGGAATGCACGATTCAAACGGGCATGACCACCTGGACGTTTCGATACTATTTGGAAGGAGACACACGCCTCACGCTGAAAGGGAGAGTCAAAAATTTACTGGTTCTTTTCCACCCGGATGGCTTTAACCATTTGGCCCGCGATTGGTGGGGCGCGTTGATTGGTCCCGAAAAGGCCATCGACACCGAAAGATACATGATTCTTTCCATTGGAAATCCAGCTGACGGCAATCCGCCCAAAACCGGAAATCCGATTTTTCTCACGATGGATGAAATTTTGGCCGCCCAAAAGGCCGTGATTGATTATTTATTTCACCGAAGAACCGACTTCATCGTCGCCGGACCTTCTTCGGGTGGAATCAATGCGTTTCTGTATGCCATCAAATACCCCGATGACATTAAAAAAGCCTTTTTGGTCACGGCTCACCCTCTTTATCCCGAAGGCAAGGGAGAAGATGTTGAGCAGTTGATGGAAAAGCTTCAACGAACGGAAATGCAAAAGGGAATTTATCAAAACTGGGATCGCGCCACTAAAATTGAATTTTGGCGAACGCAAAGCATTGCGGATGTTGAAACGGGATTAAGCGAAGCCTTTTTTCAAAAGGCCAGCAATATGAAAGATGTGGGTTTGGATCCAAAGGATTTCAAAAACGCCGAGCAATTCAAGAAGACTCTGATCCAAAGTTGGGCCGAAGGATATGCCGACTCTCTGGATCCGAGTTGGTTGGGGGCCATTTCCGGAGCTTTGGATGAGGGGATGAAAGCCGTAAAGCCTGAGGACTACAAAAATCTCCCCAAAGATATGTTGGTCGTCTACAACAAACTCGATCTCACATTCAAACCAGAACATGTGGAAAAGTTTGGAACTCTGGTAAAAAAAGAACGTCGAGGATCGCGCATCAAATTGGTGGAGGTGGAAGACGATCAAGGACATAGCGTATGTTGTTCTCTGAGGCTTCCCAAAACGATGCCTGAAGCCATCGCCGAATTTCTTGACTGATGTCAGGTCCATTTTCTTTCGAAGTTATTGAGAGCCTTTCGAAAATAGAGGCCATCCAAACCCAATGGGATCAGTTGCTTCTTCAATCCACCTGCTATCGCCCCTTCCTCTCAGCGTCCTGGTTCATCCAGGCCTGCAAGATATTCGACCATCCTCCAAAGGTGTTTCTGGCCAAGAATTCGAACGAAGACGTCGTCGGCATTTTGCCTTTGGCCCTTGCCGCTGAGAATTCGGAAGGCCAGAAAAGCTATTGTTTCCCTGAAATTCACTTGGCCGACGCAACGGACATCCTTGTTTCTAAGGGCCAGGAAAAAATATCTGCAGAGCTACTTCGCTTTGCCATCGAAGATTCTCCAACTTCCTGCGTTCTTTTTTTTCGAGACATCGAGAAAAAATCGAATCTTCTTCGCGGAGCGATTCAATTGGGAAAATCGGATTTTGATTTTGACTACGAAATCGACGTTCGATTGCCTGTGCCCTGGGTCGACTCCTCCGGTGGATGGGAGGCCTATCGAGATGCCAAAAGCACGAACTTTCGAAAAGATGTGAAACGTACATTTGCGAAGCTCGAACGCGCCGGATTCACTTTTTCAGGGACCACTACGCAACAAATTTCACCTCAAGACATCGTGGAGCAATACCTCACCCTTCATCTCAATAGCTTTTCAGGAAGCTCTCATTTCCAGGAACCTGAAGTTCAAAACTTCTGCCGAACCGTTTTTCCGTCGTTGATTGAAAACGGACACTTGCTCGTATGGACCTGCAAGAAAGAGGGAAAAATCGTCGGAATTTACCTGGATGCGGCGGGGCCCGAAAAGCGAAGAATGGCCTACCAACTTGGATACGACCCCACGTTCAAAGACATGGGAATTGGAAAAGCGCTTTGCCTTTACGCAGTACAACAGGCTTGCTCTCAAAAAATCGACGTTTACAGCTTGGGGCGTACCACAAACCTCATGAAAGAACGAATCCAAACAGATGTGGCCTCAGGTTTTACGTTCAAGGCCATGGGCAAGAAAGAAACCCTTTAGTTCTGGGTCGACCCCTCCCGGATCTCGATCATTTGATCAACTTTGACATTTTTTAAGACATCATGAACGCCGCTTGGCCATTTGATCTCCAATCGATCCACATGGTCTGCCGCCCCTAAGCCAAACAAAGGTCTTGGATCATTGGTTGCCATATAGCCGGATTCGGCACGCACTTCCAAATAGTGCTTTCGCTCTCCCACAAATGCATAGATTTTAGCTCCAATCCCATCTCGATTGCTTTGAACGCCAATGGGTTTCACGCGAAGCCAATGATTCTCGTTATTGGTTTCATTAATGTATAAATTGGCCATCTCTCCGGCATCGTTGGTGATCAAATCCATTTTTCCATCATTATTAAAGTCACCGTACGCCATTCCACGACCCAATTTTTTCACATTGAGGTCTCCGCACTCTTTCGTAACCAATTCAAATTTTCCAAAGCCCTTATTCCAATAGACCTGTCGTTCTTGCCTAGAGGAGACGCTTTCGGAGTAAGCATCAATATAGTCTGCGGGATGTCCACTGGTGATCACAATGTCCCTCCAACCATCATTATCAACGTCGATGGAGGAAAGACCGAAAGACACCAAGCGGTGATCTCCTTTTCCGAAACCCGCTTTGTCCGCCACATCCACAAACTTCATATTCCCTTTGTTCTTGAACAAGGGGTTTTCTTCAAAAATGGAAGTTGTAATGACAGCATCTGGCAATCCATCGCCATCATAATCATCCACTCCCACGGCCATTCCACCCGTGGCATCTCCATGTTCATCCAGGGCCACGCCGGCTTCCAGACCAACCTCTTTGAAGTTTCCCTTTCCATCGTTCTTAAACAAAAACTTTGGATAACGATCGTTGGCAATGAGAAAGTCTTGAAAGCCATCATCGTCAAAATCCGAAAAGGCCACGGCGCACCCTTTTCCTTTTTTGGTGATGCCCGCCTCTTCGGTGATTTCGGTGAATGTTCCGTTTCCGTTATTTCGATAAAGGCTTTGCTCCACGGGGTTATAGTCCAGAGGGCCAGCAAAAAAATGAAAGCCTTCTCGTTTTGACAAGGCCCCCGCATGAACTTTCTTGTCGGGATCAAAGTCCACATAACGAATCAGCAATAGATCCAAATCTCCATCATTTTCGATGTCTGCAAACGCAACGTGCGCGATGAAGGGACCCGCTTGGATGATTCCAGCTTCATCGGCGACATCGGTGAACGTTCCATCGCCATTATTGCGATACAAACGAACAAGGCCAAAATTGGTGACGATTAAATCGGTGTCTCCGTCATTATCATAATCCGAAGCCCCTACACCCAACCCAATTCCATAGTTTCCGACCCCGGCTGAATCGGTCACATCGGTAAACGTTCCATCTCCGTTGTTCCGATAAAGAATGCTTTTTTTGTTAGCTCCTTGAAGCAAGTAGATGTCTAAAAAATCGTCATTATTGTAATCGAAGAATCCTACACCCGAACCCACGGAGTCGACGATATTCCGCATTCGGGGGGCTCCCCATGTATGCTTGAAGACTACGCCCGAATTTTTAGCGACATCACGATAGTAGCATCGTGAACTTTTGGCTTCAGGTGTGATCGCAGATGGCGTGGAACAGCCATATCCAAACACCCCAAAGATCACCAGAGAACTCCCTAAACTCGTCCATTTCAGCCAACCCATCATTCAATCTCCCTTTGATTTTTAATAGTACACCCTCAATTTTGTTTTCGAAATTCTTCGACCAAAAAATCCCTTCTCACTTGTTCGATTTGGGGCCAAACTGCTCCATGAAATGGAACATCGCAAAACAACCCACTTCCTCACATTCACACTCTCTCTCATCCTTATGCAGTCAGCGTTTGGAGCCGGGTCAAAAAATTCCTTAAACGCCATTCGCGACCTAGGAACCGCCGAGTTTCAAAACGAGGAATATTCCAAGGCGGCCAAACATTTCCGAAAAACCCTAAAATTATCGGATGGGTCTCTGCTGGACCAAGTCAATCTGGGACTGAGTGAAACCTTGGCACAGCAACACGAAAAAGCCATCTCCACGTTGACGGGTTTGTTAAAAAAACATCCGAACACTCCGCACGCTCATTACCTGCTCGGAATCATTTTTTTAAGACAAGATCGATACTCAGAGTCGATTCGAGAATTCACCAAACTTCTCAAGATGGACCCACTATGTGCTCCTGCACACTACAACCTAGGAGTCGCGCTCAAGCGAAATGACCAAATTGAAAAAGCCCAAAGGCATTGGAAAAAAACCGTGGCTTTGAACCCCAAACATGCCTCCGCCTATTTTGCTTTGTTCAATTATTTCAACTCAAAAAAGGACATAGGCAATGCCAAACGTGCTTACGAGCATTTTCGCAGGATAAAAGACGCCAAAAGAGTTGCCGACAACTCTCGGATGAATATTGAAAAATCCAAGTATTTTCAATTGATGCCTTACCCTTGGCCACAACCTCAAAAAAATGACCGGGAAATTGTGGTGTCATTTCTCCCTGAAAAAGACAACTTTGGACTCCAAAACCTGAAGGGAAGTCGGGCCATTGCCATGGAAGACTTCGACGATGATGGTTTGGAAGACTTAGTCGTCAACAATACGTTGTGGAGAAGTGTTGGAAACCGTTGGACCCAACACGGAGAAATTTTCAAATCCACAAGCCAAGCCCTTAACTGCCTGGAGCCCTTTGACTTTAACGGCGACGGCCATCTAGACCTCGCCATATGCGACGCAAACACAGTTCGCCTTCTAAAGGGAAAGGGCACCCTCTCTTTTGAGGAGCTGCCCAACCAACCCCCTTCCTGTGGACCCGCAGAAGTTTCTTTTCAACTTCACGCCGTCGACATTGACCACGAAGGAGATTTGGATCTTGTGTTGCTGTGTAGGAATTCAAACAAAGGAGATCGTTTTTTGCTTTTACGCAACAATGGTGATTCTTCGTTTTCGGATGTTACAAAAGCATCCAAAATTGAGTTGTCCAAAAACTTCCTCCAAAATGTAACTCTGTCTGACTTTGATGCCAAAAATGACATTGACCTTCTCTTCTCTCAAAAAAATGGAAACGTTCAGTTCTTCCTGAATCGCCGGGACGGCACGTTTAGGGAATCCACTGCAACACATACCGGCATTAAGAAACTCCCCGAAATTCAAGATACGCTACGGGGAGATCTCAATGGGGACAGTCTTCCAGATCTGATCTGGGTTGGCTCCAAGGGAGAGGTTCTTCCCTGGCTAAACCAAGGAGACACGAAGTTTTTCCAAGATCACTCGTCTTCTTCCATGACCCAAGAAGGCCGATCGATCCTGGCCCACTCCGGAACCTTGATGGATGTCGATAATGACGGAGACTTAGATTTATTCCTGATTGGATCCAATCCTCAGAAATCTTTGGCGCTATTTCGAAATGAAAACGGAGAAACCTGGCGAAACCTTTCACAGGGATTACCTAAGAACCTTCCTGCGTTTGGGCCCGACGCAAACGTGTTTTCCGTCGACATCGACCAGGACGGAGACTTGGATCTTCTCTTGAACTCGCCGGGTCAACCCTTCGTGGCTTTGCAAAACAAAGGTGGAAACCAAAATCATTCTCTTCGTCTTCGTTTGCGTGGACGAAAAAACAACTCCGATGGTTTCGGTGTCAAAGTATGGATAAAAGATCCTTCTTTTTCCCTTTTCCGTGAATCCTTCAAACGATGGATTCACCTTGGAGTGGGCCCAAGAAAAGTAGTTGAAATTCTGGGTTTGAGATGGCCCACGGGGATCGAACAGAATGAATTTTCGGTCGGCGTTCGCCAAACCAAAACCTCCATGGAGCTAGCCGAACGACCGGGTTTGGCGGAGTCTTGTCCCTTTCTTTATGCGTTCAATGGCAAAACTTTTGAGTTCATTGGAGACTTCCTCGATACTACGCCGGTTGGCGTTAGCTTGGCTCCGGGCGAATTGTTTTTTCCCAATCACCGAGAAGCTCTATTGATTGAAGGGAGTCAATTGAAGCCCACCACCGACGGATGGCTACGACTTCAAGTCACACAAGAACTCGCCGAACTCACACATTTGGATCGTGTAGACCTCTTCGCCATTGATCATCCCGTGGGTAGCAAGATTATTCCCAATGATCGTTTTTCAGGCCCACCATTTGCCCCATTTCGAATTCATCACGTGAGCCACCCGATTTATGCCAAAGAGGCGAGAGATCACCGGGGAAAACCCGTAGGTCAAAGCTTGCTCCAAACCGATCGGAAATACGCCTTACCCATGCCTTATCCAGACAAACGATATCCGGGTCTCACACAAAAATGGGAACTCATTCTTGAAACTCCCCCCATCCAAGAACAGGAAGAATTGTGGTTATTCCTGCGAGGTTCAACGCTTTGGACGGATGCAAGCGTTAACCACGCTGTGGCTCAAAATCCCAATGTTCACATTCTTCCGATTTCTTTGGACATTCAAAGATCGAATCAAACGTGGAAACGCGTCAGAGAAGATGTGGGCGTCCCTGCAGGAATCAACAAATTCCTTCCCGTCCGCTTAACAGACTTAGTTCGCCCTTCAGGTCAAACCATCCGACTCTCATCCACCATGGCCATTCTTTGGGACGAAGCCTTCTTTGCCAAGGGAAGTACAAAGAACGAACACCATCGGATCCACTCCATGTTGCCTCTTCAAGCCAGCCTTCATCCACGAGGTTTTTCAGAGCTATACAGTCCGGACGAACAACTCCCCGACCTCTATGACTATGACCGCTTGCAAAAGAAACAACCCTTTCGAGTTGTTCAGGCCGGACACTACACCAAGTTTGGAGACGTAAAGGACCTCCTTCTTAAACATGACGACGAATACGTGACCCTGGCTCCCGGAGACGAATTGACCCTGGATTTCCCAGCTCACGACCTTCCTCCCCTGAAAACGGGCTGGCAAAGGGATTATATTTTTGAAGCCAAGGGATTCATCAAAGACGCCGAGTGGCGAACAGCTCATGCCGAAGAAGTCGAACCTCTTCCCTATCGGGACATGACCTCATACCCTCCCCCCCCAGGAGAAGGGTATGATCGGGAGAAACACCGAGAATACTTACAGAATTTCCAAACCCGCCTCTGGCCTCCAGAGGCTTGGTTCGAGACTGTAAAAAACAACTGAACACGTTGTCAAAAACAAGCTAACTGTTTATAATAAAACAATTATTGTCCTTTTTTGGGGGGGCCGTTTCAAGACTGTGAACACACGCTCTACAAACTCCTGGCGGAGAATCCACATTATTTTGGGGCTGTTTTTTTTATGCGTCCTCCCACTTCATACGTGGGCCCAGTCTCTGACTTTTCAGCCCATCTACTTCAAATCACGAAAAGCCACCTTAGACGAGGCTTCGAAAGATGCGCTAAAAAGAATTGCGCAGCTTTTGGCCACACACCCCCAAGTGACCCTGAAGCTCATCGGACATGCAGGAATTGAAGGAAAAAATGTCGATCCGCAAGCACTAAGCGAATCCCGAGCAACGAATGCCCTCAACTTCCTCCTAGAGGAAAAAGTAAAAAAGAAACGTCTTTCCGCTTTGGGAAAGGGGTCCGCCGAACTTTACGAACCAGGAAACCCGAGTGCGGCATCCAATCGACGGGTGGAGTTTGAATTTAAGGCCCCCGCCATCACCAAAAAAGACGGAAAAGAACTCGAAAAGATTCAGCTCATTTATTGGAACACGCTTTATCACGCCCTCATTCCCATTACATACGTCAAAGGCTTCTTTGAGAAGGAGGGATTCGACGCATTGCTGATCGCGACCAACCACTCCACAATCAACCAAGTAAAAGCCAGCTGTGGCGTCGAGCCCTTTCTCAAATCCAAAGGCTTGATTTTTGCTGGAGCGGTGTGCGGAGGCTCCCCACATGAATCCATCGCGAAGGGATTAAAAATCAAGGTGATTGGTGGTCTGTTGTCAGGCGGTTCCATGCTCATCGCCAAACCGGAAATGGCCAAAAAACTTCGGGCCGATTGGAATAATTTCAGAGGAATTCGGATTGGTCGCCCCAAAGGAACCGTGCTCACGTCGATGATCGTTTCCTACAACGCATATATGAGAGGCGTCGATCACCGAAAGGAATTTAAGTGGCACCTTTACAATTCTCATGAGGAGGTGTTGGAAGCCATTGCTCGAGGAGAAATCGATGCTGGTGACACCTATGCACCCCTAAATCTTCGCGCCAAAGAGAAATATGGCATCGAAGAAGTCTACAATACCTTTGAGCTTTTTCCTTTCCATCCCTGCTGTCGCATCATCACCACACCCGAAAAACTCAAAAAAGACCGCCCCAAGTACGTCAGATATCTCAAAGCCATCATCCGAGGGCATGAATTTTTTACACGGTTTCCCTTGAAAGCGGTTGATATTGTTCAGGAATACACTGGATACACCAAAGATGAGGTCCGGATCTCCTTAACCAATCCTAACTTCCGCCTTAACCCCGACCCTCTTCGCAATGGCTTCATTAAGTTTTGGAAAATGATGAACGAGACCGGATTCATCCATTCCAAAGAAAACATTGAAGACTATATCGACAGTTCAGTTTATGAGGACGCTCTGAAGAAACTAATGGAAGAGGACCCTCAAAACCCGTATTATTCCTACATGATGAAGCAGTTTCTGGTGCAGAATAGGTGATGGGATGCACGCGGAAGAAATAGCTATGAGTGATGTTTTGTCAAAACCGAAAGTTCTGATTGTCGATGATGAGGTCGACAATTTAGATCTTTTGAAACGGGTTTTGCGCAGAGATTACGATGTTCATTCTGCACAGTCGGGACCGGACGCTCTAAAATTGATGGAAGATCATGATTTCTTCATCATTCTCACGGACCAACGAATGCCTAAGATGTTGGGAACCGAGTTTCTGGAAGAATCGGTTAAACGAGATCCTGCAGCCATTCGAATTTTAATCACGGGATACAGTGATATTGACAGCGTAATTGACGCCATCAATCGTGGTGCCGTTCATCGATACATAAAAAAGCCTTGGAATCGAGACGAACTAAAACGCGAGATTGAAAACAGCGTTCAGATCCAAAAACTCACCATGGAAAACCAAGAACTGGTTCGATCCATGCGAGAAACAAATAAAAAACTGCTCGAACAAGATGATCTTTTGAGAAAAAGTCTTGATGAGCGCTCTAGACAATTGCTTGAAACCAACGAGCAGCTCCGAAAACTTAATCAACGACTGGAAGGGCTCACGCTTCAAGATGGGTTGACGGGCTTGTACAATCACCGAGCTTTTCAGCAGCGGCTTCGAGAGGAAGTGGCGCGCGCAGGCCGCGCAAAACAACCCATCTCACTCATCTTCATCGATATCGACCACTTTAAAAACTACAATGACACCAACGGACACCCTGCAGGCGATGAAGTCCTCAAAACGGTTGCCGGCATATTGACCGGAGACTCTCGTAGACACACGGACAAGGACTGGGGGGTCCGTGCTTCGGACATTGTTGCTCGCTACGGAGGAGAGGAATTCGCCATCATTCTTCCTGAAACCCCTTTAGAGGGCGGAAAGATAAAGGCTGAGCGAATCCGAAAAATGGTTGCTGAACATAATTTCCCTCATATGGAGTTTCAGCCTGACAAGAAAGTCACGATCAGCGTGGGAGTTGCCTCCTTCCCCGATGATGCCTCAAAATCTCAAGCACTCATTGATGAAGCGGACCAAGCGATGTATCACGCTAAGAAGACGGGGCGAAATCAAGTCTGCACAAAACACGATCGGGAAAAATAATCTAACGTGAATCGGCTTTCAAAGACGGCTTATCCTGAAGAGTTGGTGCGTTTTTTTTCTGACCTTTCAAAAGGGGAAGAAAACCGACAACGTTTTTTGGAGGGTTGGAAAAAAGACCAAGGAGACCTTGAAGAGCTGAAAGATCAGACATTCGCTTGGGTCATCGGAAAAAGTCAGCTTCCTTGGTTGGAAATGAAAATTTCTCCCCCTTATGAGGCCATGCTTGAAGAGGCCTTAAACGTTCAAGAAACTCTGATCAGTCATCGATCCGGCGACAACCCTGACCCCTACCTGAACAACCGCGGATGGAAGGCCGTCAACCTCCACGGAATCTCCTCAAAACACACGCAAGCATTTGGAGTCTATGGTTACGAGAAGGAAGAAGATGTTCCCTATCGCTGGACCGAAATCGCAGATGCTTGCCCGGAAACCACGCGCTTCTTTCAAAAAGTATATCCGTGCGACATGTATTATCGTGTTCGATTCGTGGTTCTGGAACCCGGAGGATATATTCTTCCCCATGTGGATCGAGCCAATTCGTTTCTTTGGGAAATGAACATTGCTTTAAATCACCCTTCGGACTGTTACTTTCGAATGGAACCCGGTTTGTATGTACCCTTTCGACCCCAGTCTGCCTTTTTACTGGACGTGTCCCATAAACATGCCGTCGTCAATTTGTCGAACGAGCGGCGGTTTCACATGATTGTTCACGGAAATCCGCTCCACAAAGAAGCTTGGCAGGAGCTCATCTTAAAAAGTTTTCATGCGTTTCTAGACGAACTGGTTTGAAATGCGTTTGCCCCCTTCGAAGCGGGGGCCTTTTACTACTGGTCGGGGCGACTGGATTGCACGCGACTTTTGTCGCGTAGAATCCCAGGGAGAAAATTTCGCCACCACGCTTCGCGCGGTGCCGGCTCAATTTTGATGTTGTAAAACCACCCCGCCAAAAACAAAAACCTCCCACCCAATGGGTGGAAGGTTTTTGTTTTTGGTCGGGGCGACTGGATTTGAACCAGCGACCTCTACGTCCCGAACGTAGCGCTCTACCAAGCTGAGCTACGCCCCGACTTGGTCTGCTTCATACCACCAGACGCCTTGAATTGCCAGAGAGCAGCACCTCTTTGCACCCCACTCCCAAAGAAGCGAAGCGACCAGGCTTGTGCTACAATGGGGTTTGATGTCTCCAAAGCTAGTTTTGACCTTCGCAGTTACCCTTTTTTGCGCCTGGGCTTTCTTACCCTACCCGGTATGGAGCCAAACCTCGGAAACACAGTCTTATTTACAGGCCTTGGAAAAAAGCAAAAACCTCGACCTGGAGAAGCAGGTAGATGTTTGGAGAGAATGGCTTTCGGAGAATCCCAATTCTCAATTCCGACCTGAAGTGGAAAAAAACCTTCAGAATCTAGAAGAGCTTCTCTTAAATAGCAATCCAGAGAAAAAAAAGGAGTCCCAAGACACCGAGATTTATCTTCGCGCGGTTGAGTTTTCAAAAACACTTTCTGAGCGTGATCGAATCGATCTTTGGTATCAGTTTCTTGAGGAGAATCCTGACAACCTCTTTCGACCCGAGGTAGAACGCATTCTGGAGAGTTTAGAACGTCGTCATGCTCCTTCCAGACCTCAAATTCAGCCCACCACGGCCAAGCCACAGACCGAACCCCAAGAACCCCTCGTCTTGGATCTCAAGTACAAGGACCCGGATCGAGCCTTGCTTTACGCAACCTTCGTCGGATTACTGGTTCCCGGAATGGGACATTGGTACGCAGAGGACTATGTCATTGCGGGCGCTTTGACCGCACTTCGAATTGCCGGCTTGGCCATTGGCATTCCGGCCATTGTGAAAAAAACGCCATCTCTCATCATCACAGGGGGGGTTCTGGTTGGATTTTCATACATCGTGGATGTGGCGGATACTCCCTTTGCCGTGGCTCGGTACAATGAAGCCTTAGAACGGCAACAGGCAGACGTTTGGAATGCGCCCGAGTTAATGCTCACCTTTCATTTTTGAGCTTTGTTACTTGGAATCTTTCTCAAGCTCTCCCAATAGCTCCTCTAACCGATCATCCTTCATGAGAGCCTCCACTTCGTCTCTTTTTTGAATTTTCTCAAAATCTCCTTCGTGCAAGTTTTTGAGAAACCGATGATCTCGAAAGGGGTTTCCAACATGATGTTCCGAAAAAAGCTCCTGAGCTTTTGGATCATCGCGCAAGACTTTGAATTTTTTCGGGTCATTCATGGCCTCTCGAAAGACTCGCAACCGATCCAAAGCACGAGAGTTTCCCATCGGGTTGTATTCTGCGGCCAGTTTATAGGTTTGGCTCGCCAACAACTTCGGGAACCATTCTTTCGTTAAATGCCGAGGAACCAAGGCCAAGAAACAAAAAACAATGCTCACCAAAACAACGCCCTTGATTCCACCAAGAACGCCACCCCCGACACGGTTCAATTTTTTGAATTCTCGCACACGATTCACGAGCATTTTTTCGATTCCAAAACCAAACAGTCGCGCCGAGAGATAAACGGCAACTCCAACCACCAAAATGGAAAGTTTCTCTGCCATAAACCGAGAAATTTCCAATTGATCCTGGACAAAACCACCGATGGTTGGCCCCCAACTGGGAGCAATGAAATAGGCCAAAAGAATTCCAGCCAGAGCCATGATTTGGCTCACGACACCTCGAAACAAACCAAAGACGGCCAACAAGCCGATCAAAATCAGTACAACTGCATCAATCATTGAAAAGTCACGAAGACTGCATCACTCCAGCGTAAACGCAATGAAAAGTGTTGAGCTTTTCCCGCGTTTCACAAGCAATAAAACCGTGTCTCCTTTTTTCTTTTTCGTCACAATTTTTTTATATTGCTTGGGGGAAGTCACCTCTTTGTGGTCCACCTTCATGATGATGTCCCCTTCTCGAACACCCTTTCCAAAGGCGGGGCTCGAAGGATTCACCTGACCGACCAAAACACCTTTGACCGACGGATCCAATCCCATCGACTTCAACACCTCCGGAGTCAAGGATTGAACTTTTAGACCCAGTAAATCCGTGCCTTCCTCAACTCGACCTTCCTTGCGCACATCTTCATCGGTTAGCTCTTCCACTTTCACTCGAACGGTTTTCCTTTTCCCATCTCGAACCAAGCCCACCTTTACTCGCTTTCCGGGTTTCGTGTCGGCTACGAGGAAACGAAGCTCCTGAACGCCCTTCACATCCTTTCCATCAAACGCGACAATCACATCTCCGGGAGCAATTCCGCCTTTTTCAGCAGGGCTTCCTTTCTGAACTTCTCGAACCAAAGCGCCTTTACGACCTTTAAGTTTCAAAGCCTTAGCAATGTCTGCGGGGATGGAATCGATGATGACACCTAAGCGACCTCGGGAAACCTTTCCATCGTTTTTCAACGTCAACAAAATTTTCTTTGCCAAATTGATGGGAATGGCAAAGCCTATTCCCTGCGCGGAGGCAATGATCGCCGTATTGATTCCAATCACCTCACCCTGAAGGTTCAACAACGGCCCTCCCGAATTTCCCGGATTGATCGAGGTATCGGTTTGAATGAACGCATCATAATCGACGATTCCAATGGTTCTTTCTTTGGCACTGACAATTCCTTGCGTCACGGAGTGAGAAAATCCAAACGGATTTCCGATGGCCACGACGACATCACCCACTTTTAACTTCTCCGAATCTCCCAAAACGACATGAGGCAGCTTCCTTTTGGCATCAATTTTAATCAAAGCCACATCGGTTTTGGCGTCCCGACCGATGACCTTGGCTTTGAATTCGGTTTCGTCAAACAACACCACGGTGATCTCATCGGCCTTTTCAACAACATGATTGTTGGTGGCAATATAACCATCGGAACTCAAGATGAACCCAGATCCCAAGCTTCTTTTCTTGGGTTGGGGGACTGGCATCGGCATGTTTTTGGGAGACTTGCCTGGATTGAAAAAGCGATGGAAAAGATCATCTCCAAAAAAATCTTCGAACGGATTGGGAAATCTTCTCACGTCTTGTTTGACTTCCTGTGTGGTGCTGATGTTGACCACGGACTTATTCAGCTGCTCGGCCACATTTCGAAAAGCATCCGGAGTTAAATATTTCATCCCCTGATTCACTTTGTAATCGGAGACATCTTTACCTTCCGTCCACAAACCATTGGAGGCCCAAGCACCTCCAGGAAGCAAAAGAAAAGATAAAATTGCGATGGTGAGGGTTTTTCTGATCATAGGCCTTTGGTAGATAAACCCTGGGTGGGATCTGTCAAGACCTGGATTCCATCTCCAATCCGTATTTCTGGATTTTCCAAATCAATGTGGCCCGGCTCACACCCAACTCTCTCGATAGTCGCGATTTATTCCATTTGTGTCGACGCAACCCGTCTAATAAAATCTGGCGTTCCACATGCTCCATGGCATCTTTCAGCTTGCCCTTCAATCGAATCTGAAAAGTGGACTGCATGCTTGCATGAACGGCAGGCGAAAGCACGTCACCCTCAATCACCCGACTTTTTCCAGAAAGAACAATGGCTCGTTGGATTTCATTCTCCAGTTGCCGGACATTTCCCGGCCAATTGTAAGCCACCAACAAATCCAACGCGTGAGGAGAGACGGTCTTCCAGTTCTCTTCAGTGGTGGAAAATTTATTCAAAAAATGTTCGACCAGAAGAGGAATATCGTCCCTTCGTTCTCGCAAAGGCGGTACTTGAATATTGATGACATTCAAACGATAAAACAGATCTTCCCGGAACGACCCCTCCTCCACCATTTTTTTCAAATCCTTATTGGTGGCCGTAATGATCCTCACATCCACTTTTCTAGGCTCGGTTCCACCCACGGGAAGAAAAGTGCCTTCTTGCAAAACACGAAGCAACTTGACTTGGAGAGTGGAGGACATATCCCCAATTTCATCCATGAAAAAAGTGCCTCCGTTCGCCATTTCAAACAATCCCTTTTTGTCTCTCACAGCTCCTGTAAAAGAACCACGAAGATGTCCAAACAGCTCGCTGTCTAAAAGGTTGTCATTAAATGCGGAGCAATTCTGCGTAACAAAAATTTGATCCGAACGCGGGGAATGGTTATGAATGGCCCTCGCAACCATTTCCTTTCCGGTCCCGTTCTCGCCTTGAATCAAAACCGTGGATTCGCTTTCTCTAAGCTTCATCAAAAGATTAAAGACTCTTTCCATGGCCTGCGACTGCCCCACAATGGAAAAGGGGTTATTCGAATTTTCTCCACCTTCGACGATCTTAAGTCGCATGGACTTTCTCCGTTCCATTTCAGAGAAATGAACCATTTTGACTTCCTCTATCCCAAATTCGATCAATTGCGTAAGGGAATCAATTTGATCTTGATTCAAAACAGGGATGCTTTCAAAGGCCTCATCCGTTTTCGAGATGGCCAAACCTTGATACGCATCCGTTTTCGCAAGAATTTGGGCTTGGACACCTGGAAGCGGTTTTTCCCGAACAAACCCACCCGCAATAACCATTCCGATGAAAACGTCATCCAAAAACACGGGAACACCCAAATACTCAAAGCCCGCATGACAGAGAAAGGTCTGCGAAGCTAGCTCCCCCTTGCTTCTTTTCGCAATGGCGACCGCCCCCCGAATGCTTTCGTCACAAGCCTGCACCCCTTCCGGGTCCAGCATGCATTTATGGCAAAAAAGATTATGATTTCGGCAGATTTTACCTCTTTCCGAATCCAGAAATTGACCATCCGACAACACAAAGTCGACCTGAAGATTCCAGATTCGCCGGATGAGCTGCCTTAGTTTTTTGACCGTCTGCAAACGCTCATAGGACAGCGCAATGTCTCGCAGATCTTTTTTTACCGGCATATTTCCCCTACTTCCTAAACGTTTCCCTCCTCATAAACGACAGGTGTATAGTTTGTCAACAGGGGAGTCAGGTTTCTTGACACTTTTGATGCAATATGTTATATCAAGATCGCATTTGGGGGAAATACGCTAACTTATGGAAACACTTGATTTTTTTTAAGTTTCCGGATAAGTCCTCAAAGAGACACCTAACGCTTTGCTAAGGAGTTTATATGGCTTCGTTTCGCGAACAAGGGCCGACCGAAAGATTTGAAAAGAGAAAGCTCTTTCGTTTTCCTGTTCAGCTTCCCGTTAAACTGGGAACCAACGAAGATCTTTCTTCGATCTGCACAAATCTCAGCACCAATGGAGCCTCCATCGAGACGGCTCAGAAATTGGCCATCAGCGAGAAACTGGCTGTCAGCGTTGTGATTGCCCCCAAAGAGGAACCGCTAAGGATGGTCGGAAAAGTCGTCTGGAAAAGACACACAGGCATTGTAGACCCCGAAAAAAAGGACATCTACGAAGTGGGTGTGCGCTTCTTAAGGCCCCTTCCTAGTCTGGAAAAGCAAGGAAATGATCAGGCGTTTGATGAATTCGACATCATCCCAGAAGAGGACGAGGCCGGGTACATTCTTCCCGAAAGACCCTGACCCATGTCACCTCACCCTCCCGAAGCTCTTCCCATGGATCGAAGAGCCAATGTGCGTGCTGACTTTCATCGATCTGTGAGTTTCGTGAAAAACCCCACGCGGCCCATTCAAGGCGGAATGGGACGGGCTGTGACTCAAGACCTAAGTTTAAAAGGGGCACGGATCCTCACTCGAGCCCTTCCGCCAGAGCGAAAATCCTTTCCTTTATGGGTCTACTTGGACGATCAGAATGTGATCCGAGCCCAGGGAAAAGTCGTGTGGAGCCAAATTGAATCCATGTTGGGAGACAGCCCTTACTGGCTTCAATGTGGAATTTCCTTATCCATTCCCGAGTCTTCAGAGCGAGTAACATTGGCTCGAGCCATAGCCAAAAAAGTTGGAACCGACCGCGTGATGCGGGAAGAGGCGACAACGAAAATCGGTTATCTACTTTAACGAAACCTTCATTTCCACCTTTTCAAGTGGATTGTCTCGCCCATCGCGGGGGACGCCTACGATTTTATCGGCCACATCCATGCCCTCCACAACGCGTCCGAACACGGTGTACTGGCCATCCAACCAAGGAGATTCTTTGACGACAATGAAAAACTGGCTTCCCGCACTATTGGGATCACCCCCACGAGCCATGGAAAGGATGCCTCTCTTATGCTTCTCTTGGCTAAATTCTGCAGGAATGGTGTAGCCCGGACCTCCCGTTCCATCATTGCTGCGATCTTCGTCTTTGGAGTTTGGATCCCCGCCTTGAATCATGAAGTCAGGAATCACGCGATGAAACGTGGTTCCATCATAAAATCCCGAAGAGGCCAGTTTTTGAAAATTGGCTACGGTTTTCGGAGCCAATTCTGGCAAAAACTCAACGGTCATCTTGCCAAACTTAGTTTCAATCACGGCTTGTTTGGCTTGTAGATTTGGTTGCGTCACGGTCTTCTCCTTTTTGGTGCAGCTTAAAAATCCAAAGACGCAAACCAAAATCAGCGTCCAAATGAATCTCTTTTTTTGTGTCATTAAATCCCAGGACCTTCCTCTTCTTGATAGAGCTTACGAATTTCTTGAAGAAATTTTTGCCGACGATCCAAAGGGGAACGATGGTCGATCTGCCACAGGGTCGGATCCATTGGCTGATGAACCTTCTTCTTCGGTTTTTGCAGCAATTTGGTTTTGGAATCTGGGTCAGCCTGAGGGGTCGCTTGCGCTGAAAATGGGATCAACAAACAAGCCAAAAGAAGAAATCTCCAGCCCCTTTTTCCCAAGAAGTATCTCATGAATTGTTTATACCAAGGAGGCTCAAAGTTCGTCAAAGTCCTTTCAAGCTCATATCGCAAAGAACGAAAGAAACCTTTCTTTTTCGCGACAAGCCATGAAGGGATTGTTCTTTTTTTCAACCCCTATCGTGGAGGAAGCGCTTGGCCCATAACCGTGCCCAGGAAAGACCTTTAGTTCATCCGGGAGCTGAGCAAGCATTTGAAGGCTCGAAAAAAGTTGCTCCGGGTTTCCGCCGGGTAAATCCGTTCGCCCGCAGGCTCCTACAAACAAGGTGTCTCCTGAAACAAGGTGGGAACCCACCCGAATGCAGAGAGATCCCGGAGAATGCCCCGGAGTATGAAGAAATTCGCATTCAAGGTTTCCCACACGAATTCGATCTTCATGCTTAATCTTCTCCGTATCCTTGGCCCAATCTCCCTCCCAAGGCTTTTCAAGCGGGTGCATAAACACCGGGGCCCCGGTTTTTTTCTTAATTTCCTCGACACCATTGGAGTGATCCGGATGTGCATGAGTTAAGAAGACATGGGAAACTTCCATTTGGTCCTCTTCCAAGACCTTTAAGATCTCATTCACTTCCCAGGCGGGATCCACTACGGCCGCTTTCTTCTCCCGTTCGTCCCCCAAAAGATAGATGAAATTGGCCATCGGCCCCAATCCAAGGCGTTTGAAATACATGTGTTCCTCCGTCATACTAAATGCTCAACCATGGAAACCGAAAACGTAGCTCAACTCATCGAAACATCCAATGCCAAATGGAAACCTGCGAAACTGGAAGGAATTGATTTTCTTCCCTTGCATACGGATCGTGCTGAACGAAAAGGGACTTTTCTTTTTCGAATGCAGCCTGGAACTTGCTATACCCGACATCGACATCCTGGAGGAGAAGAGTTGTTGATGTTGAAGGGATCTTTGGAAATGGACGGAAGAAAATTGAAAGCCGGAGATTTTCTCTATTCTCCGCCGGGCACAGCCCATGAACTCAAATCGGAAAAGGGTTGCATGTTCTTAGTCGTATGGACCGACTCCATTGAAATCGTTGTGGGAGGAAATTTCGAAGAGATCGAACCCAACTACGATTAAGTTCGTTCGGTTCAATTTGCAATTTCGCAGGCAAGTTCAACCAATTCGTCTTCTTCAAGAACCGAACAAGACGCGCTTCTCTCTCCGACAAATCTCGATGAGTCATCCGATATCGCGTGGATTTGGAGCAAGCATCCGTTCACACGAACAAAGGAAATAAATAAGTTTTCCTCGGTTTCTTCATAGAGAAAACGTGCATCTTGGCAGGAAGCAAGAGCAGATCGAATGCACGCTCGTCCCGATTTCAATTCCTGCTCCGAAGAAGACTCATCAAAACGTCCACAGTCGATACCACTGGCACTCACGTAATCCTCGACCAAATTCTCAACCTCATCTCCTGAAAATTCTGTATTTAACCCAGAAGCCACATCGTCCTCAGGATTTCCAACGCCAAAACCACACCCACTTAAAAAAATGAGAAGAATCAGAAGAAGCGTCAAACCATGAACCCAAACCAGGTCACTCCAGCTCGACACATTTTGACGGGAATCTTGTTTACTCATCATGGTCCAATCTAAAAAGCTGAAGGTTAAGTTGATACACAGAGTCAAACGATTCACTCTGGCCAAAATAGGAATCCAATTCGTTTCGAAATTGATGAATTCGTTTGAAGGCTTTTTTTAAATCCTCTTTCCGTACCGCCACGGTCAAACTTGAAAAACATCGTTGTTGGGCCGTCTGTTCTTCGAGGGCTTTCTTGGCCAGATCCGACATTTTTTGATGAAATAGAATGGCCGCGTCTGATTTTGTTACGTCCTGGGTTTGCAAACTTGGATGACTTAAATGAAACGTTCCTGTTTGTTCGTCTTCTCGAATGAGTCCCACACGAAGCAACAACTCCAAGGCTTCTTTCGCTTCTTGAGGGGTAAATCGATAATCGAAACGGGACGCAATCCATTTGGGTTGAGGCTTAAAACCTTGGGTTAAGATCAACTCACGAATGGCCATCGGAAACCAGGTTGAGAGAACTTCATGTTGGTCGCGAGTCAATAATAAACGGTCGTCTTGTGAGCGGGCCACATCCAAGTTCTTGCGATAAAAGTTACGCTCCTCCACATCCTTGGCTTGGGTATAAAAAACAAGATTCTCGAAAAAAAGGGCTTCGCGATCTCCTAGATTTAAGCCTTTGGCAAATTTACGTACGTTTCGATGAGTGAGGTTTCGTTCGCCATCCATCACCAATTTATAATAGTTGGGAGACTTTAAGCCGGCTTTCTTAGCAAAGTAACGAAAGGAGTAGGATCGACTAGCTTCTTTCTTAAACTCATAGTGATCCCGTAAAAACTCTCGATAATCGCTGTATTCAAAGACCGAACGCATGCAACCCATCCTGTTTCCAGTGTACGCAATGGGGACCCCGGAAAACCAGGGAAAAGTTAACAAATCAAAACTTCTTGTTAACTCTTGTGACCCCGTGACTTTCGGGAATTTCTTGGTTATGACGTCTGGGTGGAGAAAACACAACCAGTTGATTTTATATGGGATTTTGATTTAGTCCTCTTTGATTTGGATGGCACCTTGGTGGATTCCAGTCAAGACATCGCCAACTCCATCAATTTCACGCTAGCCTCTTTTGGCATTCCTCCTTGGCCCGTAAGCACCATAAAGACCTTCATCGGAAACGGTAGCATGCGCCTGATTGAAAGAGCCCTGGCAGGTCGCATGGAACACGCGTCACAAGCTCTTCAAATCTTTACCAAGCACTATCAACAACATGTCTGCGATCACTCAAATCCTTTTCCTGGCGTGGAAACGATTTTGGATCGCCTTTCTGACCTGCCTCTGGCCATCATGAGCAACAAACGCGAACGTTTTATCCATCCATTGCTCGAATATTTAGGTTGGGAAAATCGATTTGACTGGATTGTCGGAAGTGACAGCTTGAATATCCGAAAGCCCGATCCAAGACCTCTTCTTTGGATTTGTGAACAAGCGAAAATTCCCCCAAACCGAACCGTCATGATTGGCGACAGCCCCGTGGACGTAAAAGCAGGGAAAGCTGCAGGCATGGCGACCGTCGGTCTCACAGGAGGCTTTACAACCCCAGAAGCCGTTCGAGACGAGAAACCCTCCCTCACACTTCATTTCTTGAGGGAATTGGAGACATGGCTTCGGTAGTCGATTTTACGCCGATCCGGGCAAATCAATACCTCACAACCAGCATCTTAAGAATCGGCCTCTTCTCCTCTCCGCATGGGTTTGACACAAGCATAAAGTGGGGAGGCACCATGACCAGCAAATCAAAATCCTCCTCCCAAGAAAGCCCTTACAACATCTAAACTTGAGCGTATTTATCTGTTTTTAAAGTAATTTTAACGATTTAAAAAATTCCAAAATCCTCCCGCCCCCTTCAAACACGCTAGGAACAGCAAAAAAATGGACGATTGAAAAAAACTTCAGTTTCCTCTTGAAAAGCGGTCGCCAATCACCATAAGTTACAACTACGGCGTAAACGATACGTCACCCTACACTGCCATATATTTGGAACGGCTGTCTTCGTTAGAAAAGATGGCATGGAGTTATTTACTCTTTGCGTCCGAAAAGGTAGGGGAAGATCTTGTGGTACTGAACCTTGGAGGGAAATACATGGAGTCGCAGGTAGTAAAGATCAAGTCGAAGCTGAACGAAGAAACCAGCTCTGCAAAAAGCGAAGCAAAAGGAAAGAAAGGCATGAGCCGAAAGGTGGGAAAGGGGATTCCTTTCACGCGTTATTTTACCAAGAAGAGCGTGCATCCATTTGATGAAGTGGAATGGGATCTTCGAGAAGCTGTGATCACAAACGAAAACGGGGAAATCGTTTTCGAGCAAAAGAATGTGGAATTTCCAAAGTCTTGGTCCCTGCTTGCCACAAATGTTGTTGTCTCCAAGTATTTCCGTGGAGCATTGAATACCCCGGAACGGGAGACTTCCGTCAAACAACTCATCAGCCGCGTTTCAACGACCATTGCCGATTGGGCTCGCAAGGATCGATATTTCGCAGGCGAAGCCGAAGCACAATCCTTTCAAGACGAATTAACGCATTTACTGTTGCATCAGAAGATGGCGTTCAACTCTCCGGTATGGTTCAACGTTGGAATCGAACCCAAGCCACAATGTTCGGCTTGTTTCATCAATTCCGTTTCCGATTCCATGGAGTCCATCCTCGAGTTGGCAAAAACCGAGGGAATGCTGTTTAAGGGAGGATCGGGAGCGGGGTGCAACCTTTCTCCTCTCCGCTCTTCTCGCGAACAACTTTCGGGAGGCGGCGATGCATCAGGCCCCGTTTCATTCATGAAAGGATACGATGCATTTGCGGGCGTCATCAAGTCGGGCGGAAAAACCCGAAGAGCCGCAAAAATGGTGATTTTGGATATTGACCATCCAGACATTGTTGAATTCATTCAATGTAAAGAAGTCGAAGAAAAGAAAGCCTGGACGTTGATTGATGCCGGTTACTCTCCCTCGTTTAATGGAGAAGCTTACTCATCCATCTTCTTCCAAAATTCGAACAATTCCATTCGCGTAACCGACGAGTTCATGGAAGCCGTTGAACATGATCGCACCTGGAACACGCGTGCGGTGACAACCGGAGAACCCACGGACAGCTATCGAGCCCGTGACCTGATGAAAATGGTATCTGACTCCGCGTGGATCTGTGGAGATCCGGGCGTTCAATTCGATACCACGATCAACGATTGGCATACCTGCATCAACTCCGATCGGATCTATGCCTCGAATCCTTGCTCCGAATACATGTTCTTAAACGACACCGCCTGCAATTTAGCTTCGTTAAATCTTTTAAAGTTCGTCAACGAAGCGGGAACATTCGATGTTGATGCGTACCGAGCTGCGCTAAAAACGACGATTTTGGCTCAAGAGATCATCGTTGAGAATGCTTCCTACCCCACCGCAACCATCGAAAAAAACAGCCATGACTTTCGCCCCTTGGGCATCGGCTATGCCAATTTGGGCGCGCTACTCATGTCGATGGGTCTCCCATACAATTCAGATGCCGGCCGTGCTTACGCCGCCGCATTGACTGCGGTGATGTCGGGACAGACCTATCAAGTTTCGGCTGAGGTGGCTCGGGACAGGGGGCCATTTGCTGGGTATTCGAAAAACCGAGAAGCCATGCTACGCGTGATTCAAAAACACGCTAAGGCCGTGGAGAGCATTGATCGAAATCTCATTCCTCCCGATTTATTCGAAAAAGCCCGAGAGGATTGGACTGGGGCGTACGAACTCGGGAAACGCTACGGTTTCCGAAATTCTCAAATCAGCGTCTTGGCCCCGACCGGCACCATCGGTTTCATGATGGACTGTGACACTACGGGCGTGGAACCTGATATCGCTTTGGTGAAATACAAAAAGTTGGTGGGTGGCGGTTTCTTAAAAATCGTGAACAAAACCGTTCCCATGGCCCTCAAAAAGCTGGAGTACGAAGAAGCGGAAATCAAAGAGATCATCAAATACATTGACGAAAACGATACCATCGAGGGAGCACCCGGCCTCAAGGACGAACATCTTTCTGTTTTTGATTGCGCATTCAAACCCCTCAATGGCGAACGCTTCATTCATTACCGAGGTCACTTAAAAATGATGTCGGCGGTTCAACCTTTCATTTCGGGTGCCATTTCGAAAACGGTCAACGTACCCAACGAAATCACGTCGGACGAAATCAGCGATGTCTACATGGAGGCTTGGAAGCTTGGACTGAAAGCCATTGCGGTTTACCGAGATGGTTGCAAACGTTCTCAGCCGTTAAACACCGGAAAAGATAAGGCCAAAAAAGAGGAAGAAAAACCGTGGACAAAAAAACCACGACGACACCTACCCGACACACGCACGTCCATCACCCATAAATTCAGTGTGGCTGGACATGAAGGATACATCACCGTCGGCATGTATCCAGATGGATCTCCCGGTGAAATTTTCATCGTCATGGCGAAAGAGGGATCAGTGGTCTCCGGGCTCATGGACTCATTCGCGACGGCCATTTCCATGACCTTGCAGTATGGCGTTCCTTTGGAGGTGCTGATCAACAAGTTTAGTCATATGCGATTCGAACCTTCTGGCATGACGTCAAACCGAGACATCCCCTTTGCCAAGTCGGTTGTGGACTATATCTTCCGCTGGTTGGCTTCCCGATTCTTAAAGAAGGAAGACCAACTCAAAGTTGGGGTCTTGAACCACGAAGAAATCACAACGGAAACCAAGGAAGAAAAAAGCGAGCCTTCTACCAAAGGCATAGCTGGAGCCGAGTTAGCTGGTGGACAAAAATGGTCCTTTCAGCTCCAAGAAGACGCTCCTCCTTGTCACGACTGCGGATCGATCATGATCCGAAACGGTGTCTGCTATAAATGTGTCAACTGCGGTGCCACCAGTGGCTGCAGCTGATCTTTGAAGTAGTAGACTTCCCCCCAAAAAAAAGGTCCCCGGAAGAACAGGTTCTTCCGGGGACCTTTCGTTTATGGAATGACTTTTTAATTATCCTTCGAAATGTTTTCGATTCTTTTCAATGAATGATTGCCATTTCTCGGGCACTTCATCTTCAGCAAAAATCGCGTTAACCGGACAAACCGGCTCGCAAGCTGCACAATCCAAACAATCGTCGGGATTGATATAGAGTTGTTCGTCGTTATCTCCCCCTTGAATGCATTCCGTTGGACAGACTTCCACACAGGCTTTGTCTTTAACGCCAATACACGGTTCAGCAATAATATGAGCCACTTTTTTCTCCTTATGGCAAACCGAAACAGGGTTTTAAGTGTCCCCTCTTTCGTAATATGATCATTTCCGTGAAGCTCTATACAAAAAAAGGCGACCAAGGACAAACGGGAATTCTCTCCAATCAAAGGGTATTGAAAAATAACCCAATTTTAGAGGCTTATGGAGATGTGGATGAACTTTCGGCCATTCTTGGGTTGGCCCAGACGAAGAACTGCCCGCCCGCTCTCGAGACCCATCTGAAGCGAATTCAATCTGAACTCTTGGTCTTGGGAACCGAACTTGCCTCCTTAGACATGGAGGAAAAGCAGCGAAAAAAGCTGCCTCAGCTCAATGAGGAGATGATTTCCCAACTGGAGCAGGAGATTGATCAAATGGATGCGGAGTTGGAGCCCCTCACCAACTTCATTTTGCCTGGAGGGGCAGCGAGTGCTTGCCACTTGCATATGGCCCGAACCGTCTGCCGTCGAGCTGAGCGCCGAACGGTCGTCCTTCGGGAAAAATTGGAGAACAGGCCTTCCATTCTTCCTTATTTAAACCGACTTTCGGACTGGTTATTTGTGGCCGCCCGATGGAGCAACCTCAAAGCCGGAGAAAGAGACCATCTTTGGAATGCTTCCTAGTCCGCCACCAAACTTTTCAAAACGAAGAAAACATTCTCTTTTCGCTCCCTCAATCGTCTATAAAAATAGGGAAACCAATGCGTGCCATAGGGCACATATAAGCGTACGTGGTGGCCCGCTTTCGCGAGCTCTCGGGCTCGCTTCCGCCTAAGGCCGTAAAGCATCTGAAATTCGTATTGTTCCCGAGGTATGTTTTCTTTGGCAGTATATTCCAAGGTCCAATCAATGAGCTGATCATCATGCGTAGCCATGGCCACATGAGAACCCTCTTTCCACAGAATTTCTGCCATCAACTTAAAATTTCGACGAATATCGTCCATTCGTTGGAAGGCTATATTGGGAGACTCCTTATACGCCCCTTTGCATATGCGCACGGGAGCCTTAAGGCTTCCTAGTCGTCGAATGTCATCTTCCGTTCGACGTAAATAGGCTTGAATGACAATTCCGACATTCTTATGGTTTTGAAAAAGACGATGATAAATATCTAACGTGCGTTGAGTATATTCAGACCCTTCCATGTCTATTCGCACGAAATTATTATATTGCGCCGCCCGTGTGACAATTTTCTCAAGGGTCTGAAAACAAAAATCGTTCGAGATGTCCAAACCCATTTGCGTAAGCTTCAGGGAAACATGGCTATCTATCTTCTCGCTCGCGATTCCATCCAGCAGACGAAGATATCCTTCCGAGGCATTGACCGCCTCTTCCTCATTGGAGACATTTTCCCCCAATATATCCAGCGTTGCATGGATGTTTTCGGCATTGAGATGTTTTACCGCATCGACAGCTTTTTCCTGGTGTTCCCCAGCGACAAATCGTTTGGCTAAAAAAGTAAGTGCTTTCATATTTTCAATATCCAAAGGGTTAAGAAGAGTAGGCAAACAACAAGTAGAAGTGTGTTATTCCTTCGATTCCACACAGTAAGGCTTGTATGAACTTCGAGCTTATTTCCGCAGACCGAGCAAAACCGATCCATCTCTTGGACCTCGGCCTGACAACGGCTGCACTGACTCTGTTTCATCGCCGGATACCATACTGGACGCGAGGCCCTTTTTCCAGGCATACTTATCGTAGAATGTCAGCATTGAATCGCTTCACCTCCAAATGGAAACAGAGACTTAACCGGCGCCTCTATAAGAGAATGCCATGCACAGCCAAGGTCTTTTTATACGATCCCGTTGAAGAAAAAGGGGTTCAGGGAACCCTCCAAGCTTGGAGCCTGGGAGGCGTCTCCTTTTATGCTCCGTCCGCAGCCTGCCAAGGTAAAACGGTTTGTGTGCGGTTTTCGGTCCCGGAATGGCTTGAAAAGCCCGTCACGATTTCAGGGGTCATTTTGAAAAAAGAGCGTGTAAAATCCAACGACTACTTTTTTGTGGTTCTTTTCTCCAACTGGGAAGAGCCTGATCGCATTCGACTGCGAGAGGCTCTCCTTAATCCCCGTCGGGAATTCGAATATCAGATATCTCAAGCTCACGACGTCCCCCCGGAGCTTGAACCGTAACCACGTCGCCCACTTCTTTTCCGATCAAAGCCTTCGCCAAAGGAGCGGTCACGGACACTCTCCCTGCATTGATATCCGCCTCGTCTTCACCAACGATTTGGTAACTCATTTCCTTTTCCGCTTGAACGTCAAAAACATCCACACACACACCAAAAACAACGCGTTCATCCGTCATTTGAGAGGGGTCGATCACTTCCGCACGACCTACTTGGTCCTCCAACATCCGAATCCGAGCTTCCACATGCCCTTGTTTTTCCTTTGCTGCATGGTATTCAGCGTTCTCACTTAAGTCGCCATGTGCACGAGCCTCTTCAATTTCCTGAACAATTTTGGGCCGCTCAATCTTTTTCAACCGGCTAAGCTCGGTAACAAGTTTCTCTTTACCTTTTATGGTTACAGGTACGCGTTCTGTCATGTCACTTTCCACATTGTTTATTCGCCCACGAGGAAAACCCCTGTTTCTCTTGTGCGAAAATTGGCTTTGTTCGCTCTCACAACATCCATATTTGGGGAGCGAAAAGAAACGAGGATGCTACCCATCTTCAACAAAATAGCAAGGCCACCCTCTGTGATATGCTTTGGCCATGAAAATTACGCCTCAATCCGTCATTGCCATCACCGGAGCCTCTCGAGGCATTGGACGCCAAGCGGCACTAACCTTTGCCAAACGACATGCTAGCATCGTTTTGCTTTCGAGAGATCAATCCCGAATGGAAAAGGTTTCACAAGAAATTCAAGAACTTGGCGGAAAGCCCCTCGTACTCCGTTGTGACGTTTCCAACGAAAGTGAATGTCACGCTTGGGTGCCCAAAGCCCTCGACCGTTTCGGTCGGATAGATGTCTTGGTCAACAACGCTGGATTCGGGACCTATTGCCAAATGGCCGACCTTCCCACCGAAATTTTAAATTCCACACTTCGAACGAATCTTCACGGCGCCCTATGGTGCACCCAAGCCGTTCTTCCTCATATGAAGAAACAGGGGTCAGGACATATCGTCAATGTCTCCACGGTGATTTCCGTTCGCTCCATGCCTTTTATGGGGGTTTACTGCCTGAGCAAGGCGGCCATGAACGCAATGACAGAAAGCCTGCTATTGGAGCTGAAACCCAATCAGATTGGAGTGACTCTCTTGTGTCCAGGGTTGACGGCCACTGATTTTCAAATGAATGCTCACGAAATCAACTACAAGGCTCCGGTCAGCAATGAAAAAGGCATGTCGGCTGAAAAAGTGGGGCGGCAAATTTTGAAAGCCGTAGAAAAAAACAAATCTCGAGTGTATCTCACCAAGGCTGGAAAACTTCTGGTTTTCCTCCAGAGGCTTTGTCCAAGATTCGTGGATTTTATTTTGTATCAAGGCATGGTGAAACGAAAGGCCTTTAAATAGGAGGAATGGCTGTGACAAAGACGCGAGAACAAAACGTTCGCCAAATTCTTCTTTTGGCTCTCGGCCTGAACATATTTGTGGCCTTGCTCAAACTCGGTTACGGACTCCTCACGCACACGCTTTCAATGACATCTGACGGACTCCACTCCTTCACAGACGCGGGTTCAAGCATCATGGGATTGATTGCCATCTTCTACGCGTCAAAGCCGTCTGATGACAACCATCACTACGGGCATCAAAAATATGAAACGCTTGCGGCCTTGGGCATCGGCTTGTTCATCATCTTAACCAGTTGGGAAATCATAAAGCACGCAATCGCTCGTTTTTTTTCTACTCAAGCTCCCTCTTTTCACCCCATCGGAATCGCCATCATTCTTTTCACCATCGTCATAAATATTTTTCTGTCGTGGATCGAGCGAAAAAAGGGTGAGGAGTATAAAAGCGCAATTCTAAGAGCCGACGCTGCCCACACGAGTTCGGATATCTTTGTTTCCATTTCCGTTCTGCTTTCTTTGATCGTGATTCATTTCGGCTTCCCAAAAATTGATGCCATCATCTCATTGCTTTTGGTCGTATATTTTGGCTTCGTGGCTTATTCCTTGCTGAAAGAAAATATATTCGTCTTGTCGGACGCCGCATTCATCGATCCCAAAAAAGTTCAAGAGACCGTCACGGCCATTCCTGGCGTATTGTCCTGCCATCGCGTTCGAACCCGGGGAAAGCCTGGAGAGGCCTTTGTGGATCTTCACATCGAGATCAATGCCAAAACCGACATCACAACCTCTCATGACCTTGTGCATCGTGTGGAGTCGGAACTAAAAGAAAAACTCGAGGGAATTCGAGATGTTATGATTCACACCGAACCCTTTCCAAACTCAGACTAAAAACACGCTTCCGACCCTTGACACGAAGAAAACCGTGTTTTTATTCCCCCATAGGCACTCAGAAAAACATTTTTTGAATTGGAGGATAGGAACATGATGTTAACACGATGGAGAAGAAATCCCGTTGGGTCAGTTGGCGAGCGTCCCTTTTTCTCCCTCTGGGAGGATATGGATCGCCTATTTGAAGAGGTATCCAAAGGTCTACCCAGCAATCCACTGGCTCACACAGATCGCACAGCCGGCTTTTCACCCCGTCTAGACATTTCAGAGGAAAAAGATCGATACACTCTCACAGCTGAACTCCCTGGCATGAATGAAAATCATGTTGAAATTTCTTACGACGATGGCTTTTTGACCTTAAAGGGCGAAAAGAAGACCGAAGTCGAAAATAAAGATGCTCAGTACCATCGCATCGAAAGATCTTTTGGGAAGTTCGAACGAACCATTCAGCTTCCTCAAGAAATTGAGTCTGAAAAAATTGAAGCACGCTTTCGTCATGGGGTACTTACCGTTTCTCTCCCGAAAGCAAAAGTGGTCGAGAAAGCCGCCAAAAAAATTGAAATCAAGGCAGGATAAAACCACGTAGTCTTCTCCCCCCGGGGCTTTGCGAATTGACCTGTGAAAAACACAGGTTTTCGGGAAGCCCCGAAGACTACACATCGTAAATTCGTTTTAGCTCTTTTGTTAGATGATCAAATGCCTCTTGAGGGGTGTCACAAAACGTAAACAAATTCATATCTTCCGGGCTAAGGGTTCCGCGCTTGGCCAACTCTTCAAAGCGAATGACGTTTTTCCAATATTCCGATCCATATATAACCACGGGAATCTGTTTTCGAAATTTTCCCGTTTGAATCAGTGTGAGCACCTCTGCTAATTCGTCCAGCGTTCCAAATCCCCCAGGGAAGATCACCAAGGCTTTGGCCATATAGGCAAACCAGTATTTGCGAATGAAGAAGTAGTGAAACTCAAAATTCAATTCAGGCGTGATGTATGGATTAAACCCCTGCTCGGAGGGAATGGAGATATTGAAACCGATGGATAAACCATTGGCTTCACTGGCCCCCCGATTCGCCGCTTCCATAATTCCAGGGCCCCCTCCGGAACATACAATGAATCGTTTCTTCCCTTTTCCGAGTTTTTTCGACCAGTCGGTTAAGTTCCGCGACAATTCCACACATTCCTCATAATAATGCGCCATATCCAAGAGCGACTGGGAATGTTCCGTATTGCCACCCTCTTGTACGACTTTTTCATGATTCTTTTGGGCATCTTCTTGAGAAAGAAGTCTGGCCGAGCCGAAAAAGACAATCGTGTCCGAAATCTTATATTTTTCGAAACGGGCTTCCGGCTCCAAAAACTCTGCCAAAATGCGAATGGGACGCGCAACAGAACTATTAATGAATTCAGAGTTTCGATAGGCCTTATCCGGCGGACGCAATTCTTTTTCCTTCTTCATAGGTGCAGATTATACGGCGATACTCGCCAAAAGCGAGTGCTTAAAGAAACTCTGTCGATGCAGTGACTCTTCGTCTCCATAAGCATGCTCCGGACCGACGACACACGCTTTTCGAGCCAAACAAACCCGATCACAGCTTTTCGAAGACTTAAGCTGCGTTCCACAGGCACGAAAATCGAATTCCGTGCGGGATATGGCCATGGCCGGGCAGGCCGAAATGCATGGCTTTTGACAGGCTTCACAGGGGTGAAAACTTCCTGAAATGGGATGGCTGGCTTGGACTTCAAAGGAACACAAAACGGCTGCCCGCAAACTCACCCAAGGGCCAAATTCCGGATGAAGTAAGTAACCCAAAACGGTTTGGGTGGTTCCAAAACCACACACCTCAGCCAACTTTGTAAATGACAAATTTCGCCCCGAAGAACGAAATGGAAAAACGACTTGGGTTTGTTCCCGATCGCATTTCAGATGGTTTAGAAACTGCCTGGTTCTCTTCACGGACGCTCGATCGATCATATTTTTGGCCCGACGCTCATGAGAATCCAGAGAGTTCCAAAAAGCAGCGCCCCCAGTGCCCAGCAAAATTACCGTTTTGACTTCGGACCAAATGGATGACCAACGATGGTGAAGAGGAGCTTGTGCATCGAGAAGTTCTGCGGAGACCGATCCAATCAGGTTGAATCCTTGTTGAGAGGCCGCTTCTTTAAGAAGCTGGAAAGACAGATCCACCTTTAATTCCTCTCCGCGCAATCAAGGTTGCAACCAGCAAAAACCCCACACATCCGGAAAACGCAAAAAGAGAAACCATTCCGATCCACCCACTCACATCCGTAGGTGCCAAGATGGACATCGTGTTCTCCCAAAAAAGAAATGTCTCAGTCGTCCCTTTGTAAATGGCCTCAAGGCTCTGGGCCAATCCCAAGAGGAACCAAGCCAGCACAAAGCCCACTCCAGCTCCAAGCCCGCCGAACATCCACAGCGACTTTCGGCTGATGGGGCCTTTGCTCGAAACCGGTTCTCCTAACTGAATGGTTGGCTCTCTCTCTCCCAGAGGAGAGAAACGATGCAATAAGATGAGACCCGGAATTCCCGCTGCAATCGTTCCCCAAAAGAAAAGTTCCCAACCAAATGCATGTACGGAGTATCCGGTGAGAGGACCCCCGAGAATGCGTGGCAGGGAAAACAAACATGTGAAAAACGCATACTGGGTGGCGGCATACTTCTTTTTGGTTAGGCGCAGCAAAAGAACGCTGAAAGCTCCCGTACCCATGCCGGAAGTGACATTCTCGAACGTCATAGCTGCGTACATCAGCCCTCGGTGAGTCTCGGTTTGTGAAAGCAAGACGTACCCCAAATTTGAAAAAATTTGCAGGAAGCCGAAAAACCAGAGCGCCCGACCCAAGCTCATCAAAGGCGTCACAGCTCCGCCCAAAAAGGTCCCAAAGAGGGTGGAAGCCAAACCCACCGTCGCCAACGCCACGCCCCGATCAAAATCCGAATAGCCCATATCCACCAGGAATGGACGGAGGAGCGAACTCCCAAGATTGTCAGAAAGTTTGTAGAGAAGAACAAAGGCCAAAATTTCCAGGGCTCTCCGTCGACTCAAAAACTCCAGAAAGGGCAGCCAGATGGCATCGCGAATGCGGGTTGGAACCGCCTGTTTTTCTTCCGGTTCCGGAGCTTTCCACGTCACCCACAACATCGGAAGGTAGAGACACGCCAAAAGCACATTCACCATGGACCAAGACCATTGAGCCGCCAGTGTAATGCTTAAGCCTCCAGCCACATACATGGCAGCTCGATAAAAACCAATTCGTGCTCCCACGGCCACCCCGTGCTCTTCTTTTCGAAGAACTTCGACGGCATACGCATCCAAAGCGATGTCTTGTGTGGCCGAAGAAATCGCGATCGCCAAAGCCAAAGCACCCACCACCCAAAAGGCCCCCGGCTGATTTCCCACTCCGGCCAAAGCCAGTGTAAAAACAAACAGGGCCAACTGAGCCAAGGCAGCCCATCCTCGCCTTCGACCCAAAAAAGGTGGAACAAATCGATCCATGAAGGGCGACCAAAACACTTTGAAGGCCCAAGGTGCCTGAGCCAATGTGATGAGTCCCACCCAACGGATGTCGACCCCCGAACTTCTCAACCAATCCGGAATCGCAATCCAGACCAAACCCAACGGCAATCCAGAAGAAAAAGACAAAAGGGTTACAGAGGCCGTACGCCAGGTCGTCAGGGCTTGTCCAGTTTGTACCCAAAAGTTTTTTTTCTGCATCATCGTCTCAACGTTGCCACAAAGAAACCGTCTGTTCCTTCTGCATCAGGTCTCAGCAAACGCGTATTGCCGGTTTCTTTAAAACGTGGGTCATCACGACTAAATGTAGCAATAACCTCTTGGTTCTCCAAAGGATGAATCGTACACGTAATGTAATGCAAACACCCTCCCTCCCGGACCAAGCGTGAAAACTTTTTGAGCAGAGCCAATTGTTGTTTTGGAAAGGTTGCCACCATCGATTTTGTGTAATGCCACTTCAACCAAGGTCGTCGGCGAAGGGTTCCCAAAGAAGAACAGGGAGCGTCAACAACCACGACATCTACTCGATTCTCCCATCCGCTTAATGGCTCCGTCTCGTCTTTCGCCACCCACTGGGGTTCCAAAATCGTACACCCCGCGCGCTTGCCTCTCTTGGCCAATTCTTCCAAAGGTCGGCTGTCCGAGTCCAAAGCGAAAATTCTCCCTTGGTTTTCCATCATGGCTGCCAAAGCTAAGGATTTTCCACCGGCCCCAGCACATGCGTCCACCACAGTCATCCCTTTTTCTGCTCCGGTTTCCAATACAGAAATTTGACTCCCTTCATCCTGCATTTCAAAGCATCCTTCTTTGAAGGCCTTTAAGGAGCGAATATTGACCCGTTGTTTTAGGTGGATCGCCCAAGGACTATTGCGACCGATTTCAAATTCGATGCTTTTTTTTTCAAACGCCTCGATCAATTTCTCCCGCGTGGTTTTTAAGGTGTTGACTCTTAAGGTCGTAGGAGCTTCATCGTTCAAGGAAAGGAGAAGTTTGACGGCCTCGCTCAGTCCATACTGATGCACACAAAGCTCAACCAGCCAGGTGGGATATGACATCTCCCGACTGAGCGTATCCAAAGAGAGGGTGTTCCACCGAGAAAGAGGGGGGTTCTCCTTCAGACTCTCGGCCTCTGATAGTTTTGATTCAAGGGAATCGAGAGAAATGACGGTGGGCAAAATGTCTCCCCATAGGCGACGACGCCAACGGATGGAGCGAAACAACAAATCTTTCAAGTAACGTCTTCGCGAAGAAGAAACGGATCGATTTCGAGTGATGAGTTTATTGACTTCCCCAGAAAAACATAGGGGTTGCTCAAAAGATGTCGCCAACACATTTCGGAACAGCTCCGAATCTATTGGGGGTCGGTCCATCTTCCTTTCTCTCGAATCAATTCGATCAGCCGTTCATCTGCTTGAGCAGTCGGAATATGACGCACCACACACTCTTTTCCTACGTACAAGTGAATTCGATCGGGACCCGCACCCACATAGCCGAAATCTGCGTCCGCCATTTCTCCAGGACCATTCACAATGCAACCCATGATCGCAATTTTTACGTCCTTTAAATGTCCGGTCTTCTTTCGAATTCGATCGGTCGTTTCCTGAAGATCAAACAAGGTTCGTCCGCAAGAAGGACAAGAAATGAACTCCGTCTTAAACATGCGACGACGAGAGGCCTGCAATACATTGTAGGCCAACCGATGATTGAATGCAGATCCATGCGCGGAAGAAATCTCAACGCTGTCGCCCAGTCCATCACAGAGAAGTCCTCCAAGTTCCTTGGCGGCCAAGATCTGCGCCTCTTCCTTTGAAAAACTCAAGGGCGTCTGGAGATGAAGATGCAGCGGGGGATTCATCTGGACTTCACTGAGTTTCAACACAAGCTGTCGCGTCAATTTCGTAAGGGTCGGTCCTTCAACCTCGATGCCCAAAGAAATTTGATTTTTCAGCTCACGAGCAAAGGAAAGAGCCGTTGAAATATTCTTTTCCGAGCAAATTCGAAGCCACAATGGCTTTCCCTGCAATTTTTCACGCAGCTTTTCTTGATACTCAGAGACTAACCAAGCTTCGTTGATGGAAAGAGACAATTCATCAAAAAATTCTCGTCCCTTCTCCAACGGCGAATCGGAACTCGGACGACGAACATAGGCGCAACCCGTTCCAATTGGCCAAGACACTCGTTCATCTTTTTTTTCGGAGACAACCACAACTTCAAAAGGAGGATCGGACTGATTTTCTCGAATCTGCTTCGCCCCTGCATTTCCTTCAAGTTCCGTTCGAACCCGAATCGGATGCTCTCCTCCAACGCCAACTTGGAACGAAGAAACCAACTCCTTCGTGCTCCGTCTTACGTGTTCAAACAGCGGCCAGCTAGGGGAAATCATATCGCACACGGGGGAATCTTCGTGCGGAAGTGCAAAGAGATTTACGATTTTTTGGGCCACAGGAATCTCGGCTTCGGGATCCTCGGTGAGGGAAACGCGAATGGTGTCGCCTAAACCATCGGCCAACAAAGAGCCGATACCCAATGCCGATTTGATGCGACCATCCTCGCCCTCTCCCGCTTCGGTTACACCGAGGTGCAGAGGATAATTCATGTCCGCTTCTTTCATCCGGGAAACCAATAGTCGATAAGCTTGGATCATGACTTGCGTATTGGAAGCCTTCATGGACAAAACCAGTTGATGGAAATCTTCGGCCACCGCAATATTCACAAACTCCATAGCCGATTCGACCATCCCCAAGGGAGTATCTCCATATCGATTCATGATCCGATCCGAGAGAGATCCATGGTTGGTTCCGATTCTCAGCGCGACACCGTTGGTTTTGGCTCGTTGGAGAATGGGAAGAAACGCATCTCGAATTCGATGGAGTTCTTCCTCATATTCAGCGTCTGTGTAGGATTTGGTTTCGAATTTCTTTCGATCTGCAAAATTGCCCGGATTGATCCGAACTTTTTCCACAAAATCGCATGCCTGTAAGGCCAGCTTGGGCAAGAAGTGGACATCAGCCACAACCGGTTGATGGATGCCACGTCGTTTCATTTCTTTTCGAATGGCCGGCAAATTATCGATGTCCGCTTGAGTAGGCGTGGTCACTCGCATGAGTTGGCACCCAACTTCCGAAAGTTTTTCCATTTGATCCACAGTGGCTTTCGTATCCTGTGTGGAGGGCGTGGTCATGGATTGAACGACGATGGGGGTTTTTCCGCCAATCACCAAGTCTCCCACACGGACCTCTCTTGTACGCCAGCGGGTGGGTTGAAGAAGCGAATTCGTGTAAAGCTTTGCCATCGCGGCGTAACTTAGACAGGTTATTTAGGCCTGTAAAGCCCCAGACTCAAAGCCAAATTTTTGGCTTAATTTCCACATCCCTTTCCCCACATTGATTTACTGCTTGAGCAAAGACAATAAAATGAATTCAGGGTCACATGGGCCCTTCCGCCCAGTGTAGATCCTCCCATGTGACCCTGAATTCATTTCATTGTTATATAATTCGAATCATCTTCTTACCTAAAAAAGAGAAGATTACTTTGAGCAAAAAGACTAGGTTTTTTGGGAGGATCTACACCGGGCGGAGGGGCCCAAAAAACCTATTCATCACGATAGCGCCGCTAAGTTATTGTTACATCCTAGACCCATATTTTTCGTGGGAGTAATATCTCTCCCATGAAAGAAGGATCAAAAGAGTGGTGGGAGAGTAAGTTTCAGAAATCTTCTGATTATCTTTATGGAAAAGCGCCGTCTCAATTTTTAATCGACCATTTAGAACTTCTCAAAAAAGGAGAAACTTTGGATGTGGCTACCGGCGAAGGTCGGAATGCCGTCTTCTTGGCTAGCAAAGGATTTCAAGTTTCCGCCGTAGACCACTCACCTACAGCCCTTGAACGAGCCAAAAAGTTAGCCACAGATAGCGGCGTCAAAGTTGAATTTAAGGAACAAGATTTGGATTTCTTCATTCTTCCCCTCATGAAGTACGACACGATTGTGGTCTGTGACTACCACCCCCCACTGACCGTGTTAAAAAGTCTAACCCGAGGATTGAATAAAGGCGGAACGCTCATCATGGAAGGTTACGCGATGGAACAAGCTCGTTTGGCCGGGCCCCATGGGGAGCCTCAAGCTTTCGAATGCTATAAACCCAACGAAGCCATTCAAAACGCCCGAGACGTTCACATTATCTTATACAACGAAAGAGAAATGGAGCCGGGTCAACACCGCGTCCAGCTCATCGCACGCAAGCCCAACCGTTAATTCGAAAACATTTTGGTGGCCCGATATTGCAAGGCTTCCGCAATTTGACTGCATTGAACTTCTTGGCCTCCCTCCAAGTCCACAATGGTTTGCGCCACCAAAATGCTCTTATGAATTCCCCTGGGTGAGAGTCCATACTCCTTTGCCGCTTGTTTCAATAAAGCTTCCGCCGAAGGATCCACCTGAATGAATTGATGAATTTCCGGAGCCGACAACTCTCCATTGGCCTTGCGTTGTCGATGGATCTGCCGTTCACGTGCCAGCGAGGTCCGCTTCAATACCTCTTCGCTTTTTTCCTCTCCTTTGGGTTTCCAAATCTCTTCCCATTTGGGCTTAGGAAGTTCCACCAATAAATCGATCCGCTCGCGAATGGGAGAAGAAATTTTTCGTCGATACTTATCCACGGCAAAGGGCGTGCAGACACACTCTTTCCGATCATCCCCCAACGCTCCGCACGGACATAGGTTCATCGCCGCCAAGAAAATGAAATTCGCGGGAAGATGATATCCGCCTTCCGCCCTGGAAACCGTCACAAAACCATTTCCCATGGGTTCTCTCAAGGCCTCCAAGACGTCGCGCCGGAACTCCGGAAGCTCGTCCAAAAACAAAACTCCCCGATGTGCCAGCGTTAACTCTCCCGGGCGAAAGGGTCGCCCCCCACCCAAAAAGCCAGCCAAGGAAGCTCCATGATGGGGTGAACGAAAAGGCGGAGAGGTTTTTTTATCGGAGTCTGGAAATCCTGCGGCGCTATAGATTCTGCGAACCTCTCTCTGCTCAGTCAAACTCAATGAAGGAATGACGCCGGGCATCCTTCGAGCCAATAATGTTTTTCCCACCCCCGGAACCCCTCCAAAAAGGAGATTGTGTTTGCCTGCTGCCGAGATCTCCATGGCCCGCTTGGCGACCCTTTGTCCTCCGACCTCGCACCAGTCAGGAGAACGCTCTTCCAGCGGCAGCGTATAGTCTGAAGGCGTAAGATCTACGTTCTCTCCAAGAAAGTGTGATTTCAGATCTGCCAAGTTCCTGGGAGCTTTGATGCGTAAGGGAGGATCCTTTCCCAGCTCACGAGCCGACGTGGGGGGTAGGATCAAACCTTCCCGGCTTTCCTGACAAGCCAATTCGGCAAAAGCCAAACTCCCCCGCACGTATTGAAGTTGGCCATCCAGTGACAACTCTCCCAGGACCACCCACCCCTCGACAACCTCAGCGCCCACGACACCAAACGCCTGCAAGAGCGCAATTGCGATCGGCAGATCCAAAGAAGCTCCACTTTTTGGAACGGCTGCCGGGGAAAGGTTGACCACAATCCGTTTGGCTTTCCAAGTCACGCCGACACTTCGAAGGGCCGAGACAATTCGATCTCTCCCCTCTTTCACTTCCGTTTTGGGCAAGCCGACGATGTCAAATTTGGGGAGGCCTTTTTGGAGATCCACCTCCACCCTGACATCATAAGGTTCGACACCACTTAAAACCGCGCTATTGACCGTATGAACCATAACGACGGTTTTCTTTTCACAAATGATGCCAGCGATTTTTAAGGGTTTGAGGGGGACACAGACCGAAATTCGGTCTCAGAGAAACTGATTTTAGGATGGTTTCTTCTTGAGTTTCACTCGCTTCGTAATTTCTTTTTCGATTCCGGGGCGGGCTTGGGCCTTGGTCTGTTCCGTTTTTTCAATGACATCCAATTCTTCTTCCGGAGTCATTTCATGAAGCTCAAAAATGATTTTCACGTCTCCCAATTGAATTTGATCTTGGTCTTTCAAAACCTTTCGGGAAATCGATTCGCCGTTGACCCAAACCCCATTGAGACTCTTTAGATCGTAAAGGGTCCATCCCTCTTCTCGTTTTTTCACGTGGGCATGTTGTCGGGATACGGATTCATCATTGATGCAGATGTCATTGATCGTCGGAACTCGACCGATGAAAATGTCTTCCTCATCCAGCCAAAAAGACGTGGACGAATCGTTTCTTAAATGAACGATGAACTTGGGCATAGACACACCCAGCTCATCTTAGGTCCTAGGATTTGTCAACCTTGCGTCTTTGCTGACTGGGAAATTGATCAATACTCGGGATGTCGAAAATATGCCACTTCAAGACCTTCACATCGTTCAAAGCCTCAATCAAGAATGTGGCATCTTCCCTCACATCCTTTTCGAGCTCGGTTTTGGCTTCAACAAGTTCTTTGACGACTCGATCCATTTCTTCTGCCCGGTGAACGAAATCCGGCCCCAAGCCAAGCAACACATCCAGCTCCGGATCGGTTAAAGATGTAACCATACTCGGAAAAATCCGCGCCATCTGCTCAGTTCGATCCACCATGATGTTAAGGAGGGTCAGGGGCCTTCCCTTCAACTCCATGTTTTCAACCACCCGGTCGCGGGCCTGCGCCAAACGTTCCGAAACCTCTTGAGCTACTTCTCCCCCGGCGACTCCAAGTTGAAGTCCCGCTGCGGCTAGATCAAGAATGCCGCCCTCTACGGACATTCGATCTTCGGAAGAAACATTTTCCAGATTCGGAAGAACCGAACCCAAGGCACTCAAGACATGGGCCGATTCGGAAAACAGCGTGGGCAGATCCGTACCTTGTTCAGCCAAGTCATAGTTCAACTCAGCAAAAGCTTCCGTGAACTCAGCAACCTGACGGCCAAAGCGTTTAAAATCTTCCGGGCGAAACTCTTCAATCAGTGCAATGACATTTGATGCCGCTTCAACCCCTTTCAAGATTTCCGGACCCGCATCGACGATCGTATTGGTCATGCGCGTAATTTCACTGGCCATTTCCGCCATGGGTCGCCCGATCTCATCCATTTTCTCGGACGCCTTCACGAAGTTCTGATTGAGTTGACGCAATTCTTGAAGATTCTGTTTCAGGGTTTGATTGGTTTGATCGATCTTCCCCGGATCGACGCAGCTTTGAACCGCAAACAGCAACGGAAAGCTGCATGCGATAATTCTAATATTCCTCATCCAAACCATGATTTGCGCGCCCCTTATAATTCAAAATTTTCTGAAAGTTCAAGAAAAAATGAATTTTTAAATAAAAACAGAGACTTAGAAAGGCCTTCTCAGACGTGTGCGGGAAGGGTAAATTGAGCAGCAATGAATACGTTTCGAAAGATATTTATGTACGCTCTGATCTTTATCTTGGTTGGGGCCATTTTTGTGTTCGCGGCTCAAAATTACCAGGAAATCGAAATTGGTTTTTTCCACTGGCGAATCGGTCCTCATCCCTTCGCTCTTTTTATGTTTGTGGCCTTCGGCCTGGGAATGATTTTAACCGGTTTATTTTCCACACTTGGGGTGATCAAACTTCGAGCCAAGCTCCGAAAAGCCCGAAAAAACAACCAAGTTTTGGAAAGAGAAATCGATGCACTCCGAAACCAACCGCTCTATGATCATTCCGAAACTCGTCCTTCGGAAGAAAGCACAATTTTAGACCAAGAAAAAAAGTAATGGTTGAATTCGCCCCAGCAACAGAAAACCTTTCGCCTCTTTTTAAAAACAGAGAGGAAATGTCTCCTTCGGCACTGGCGGGAACATCCCGAAAAGATTTCGAGCACACACTGGAAGACCTGGTGAACATTCTCACGGAGAAAGTCAAAAGGGATCGAGAAGCGATCAGCGATTACATTCTCTTGGGAAGGGTGTATCGACTTCAAGGAGACGCAAAAAGAGCCCTGCGTTTGCACCAAAACCTTTTGGCCCATGAAATATCGGATAAGAAATTACAACTCACACTTTATATAGAACTCGGCCTGGATCTTCTTCACGAAAAAATGGATGACTTTGGTGAGCGCTTTCTACAAAAAGCCCTTTCCCTTGAGAAAAACCATGCAGAAGCCCTTCGAGGTCTCACTCAAGTATACGAAATCAGAGAAGAGTACGAATCTGCAGCCAAGACACTTTCCAAGCTGCCTCACGCCTCCCCTCAAGAAAAGAAATGGCTCTCGTTTATCTATGCGCAGTTGGCAAAACAACGCCTGATCCTCGGACATCATGTTCCAGCCCGAAGGGCTGTTGAAGGGGCACTCCGCGCGGACCCAACAAATCCCTATGCCAAATTGACCCTTTCTGAAATTTACATGGCCACGACCCGATATGACAAAGCCATTCAGCTTCTGACAAATTTTCTAGAAGAATGGCCCACGCACAGCTTTTTGGCGTTACGAAAATTGGAAGATGCCCACTATCAGAAAGACACGTTTACCGAGCTTGAAGACACGCTTCGAGAAGCCATTCGTCGACAACCAGACAACTATTACGTGCTGTTTTCGTTAGCTCGGCATCTATTCAAAAAGAGACGAAAAGAGGAAGCCCAAGAGTTCATTCGCAAGAGCCTGGAGGCTCATCCTTATTATGTGAATGCCATCAAGGAATGGATTTCTTTAAATGCCGATGAGAGTGTTCAACAAACGCTCAAGCCTTTTCTCACCAACTTCAAACGTTCTCGCCGATTTGTTTGTCCAAATTGTGAGACTCGTTACAAACTGATCACTTGGCATTGCTCAGCTTGTGGCACTTGGGACGTGTTTCAAATTCGATACGAACTCCCGGCACCTTAAAATAGACTTTTGGCCCATCCAAACACCAGACGCACTATCTTAAAGAGCCTTGTTTTTTTCCATCAGAACGGGGAGCTTCCGACATCGCCAAACATTGCCAACGAACAAGAAAGAAGGTTCTACACGCAATTTCTTAAGGGACTCTTTCGCTACCGAGCCTTTGTGGACCGTTCTCTTCGGGCACACGTTCGGAAAGGTCTTTCCTCTTTGTCAACGGAGATCCTGAACATCCTCCGCATTGGAGCCTATGACCTGCTCTTCATGCGAACCCCCGACCATGCAGCTGTTTTTGAAGCGGTTGAGCTTTGCAAAGGAAAGCACAAATATGCCAAAGGTTTGGTCAATGCCGTTTTGAGAAAAGTGGCACAACTTACCCCACCATCCGAAGAAGAAATGAAATTGGAAGATCTGCTTCCCAATGAATTGGCTGAAAAATGGTGTACCCTGCTTTCCGAAGAAGGCATGAAAGAGGCAACCACATCGCTTTTACATGAGTCGCTCCTTTCCTTGAGAGTCAACACCACTCAAATCACTTCAGAGAACCTTAAGAAAGAGCTGGAAGAAGTCGGGGCTCACGTTCAAGAGTCGCCTTTTGTTCCAAACTCATTCCTGGTCAAGAATCTTCCCGCCCTGAACTCCCTGCCGGCTTTCCATCGAGGCGATTTCTATATTCAAAACTCATCCAGCCAACTGCCTGCCATCATCTTGGATCCAAAACCCGGTGAGACGATATTGGATGCTTGTGCGGCTCCTGGAGGCAAAACGATTCAATTGGCAAATCTAACCCAAAACGGGGTGAAGATTATGGCTCTGGACAAAAATCCTGTGAGCCTAAATAAAATGGAAGAAAACCTCACGCGAATGCACACCCAAAACGTTTCTCTTTTGCAGGAAGATTTCTTGAACTTTTCCGTGAAGGGAGACGAAAAATTTGACCGAATTCTTCTGGACGCACCCTGTTCTGGGTGGGGAGTCCTGCAAGAACACCCGGAGTGGAGATGGAGTAAGGATATCGAAGCTCCCGATCACCATGCAAAGAATCAACGAGAGATGATCGAGCATGGGCTATCGCTCCTCAAACCTCATGGATTCCTGGTCTATTCAGTATGCACTTTTTCAAAAGAAGAGACCTGGAATGTCATCCAGGGATTGAATCGAACAAAAATCCAAAACCTTCTCTTCCCCTCACTTCACCCGTTTGTTCGAGATGAGGCCATTTATATCACTCCAAATACTCAAAATTTGGATGGCTTTTTTGTCGCAAAAATTCAAATTTAAGCTTTCTTCTTTGGATTGAACTGAGAATAGAATCTTAGATTCACAAAATTAACCACGAAATGAGCCGCGGTGGGCAAGAGAAGATTCCCACGCCACTCGTAAGCCAAACCGAATAAAAACCCTACGATCACGGCAAAAATTGTCCACGGCGCATATTTTCTTCCCGGCCCCACATGCAACAAGCCAAAGAGCAATGAAGCAGGAATTAGCCCCAGTACAGCTTGGGCCACCCCCCTAAAAAAGAATTCTTCACCCAAGGCCGAAAACGCCGCGATGAAAAACACCTCAGACCCGTTCAAAGGACCCAACATTTTATAAAATTCATGACTTAAGTTTTTTAGTTTCTTCGAACGCTTTACGGCCAACCAAGTAATTCCCACAACGGCTAAACCCAAAAGGATCCCGACAAGCAAATCCAAAACCATGACCTGAGCGAATTTTTCGTCGGGAAGCGGAAACTGAAAATAGCGATATTTCTGGTGCAACGAGGTTGCGATGAAAAACAGGAAAAAATAAAACACCCCAACCGCGATCACGTTGATACGCTTCTTATTTACATTTTTTCTTCGAGGTCTTCCCATAAACGACAAACATCACTTTCTGATCGAAGTCTTTGATTCCATGCATCCCGAATTCTGTCACGTCCTTTTTTGGAATTTCTCCAAACATCGTGAAGCTTCGCACCCAATCGATATCCCGCTTCATGAACTTCCTCCCAAGAAGTGGCGAAAGGAGCTGTTGTCTCCGGGACTGGCCTTCCCGGATCGATCCACCGGCTTCCCAAAAAAGCAAAAGCCTCTTCCAAAGCGGTTCGAAGCGGACTAAATCCATCTGTGGAAACATTCACAAGCCTCATATAGTGCGCCGCTTCTTCCGCAATATGTCCTTCCTCCAAGGTTGACAAAAGAACCGTTCGGTTGGAAGGAACGACGGCACACTCATTGCTCAAAACGCGCTGCAAAAGAAATTTTCGAATATTCGGCTTCACCCGCGCATCCCGAAGAAAGGAAAGCGTATTTAATTCGTAGGGATTTAGAATTTTAGCTTTCGGGAAAGACCGTTGGCTCCCAATTTTCTTTTGGATTTTCTGAATGCATTTGTAAAAAAACGCTTCCACATGTTCTGGAAGAACGAGGTTTGTAGATCTGTTTTCCCAAGCCCTTCGCAGTTCGAGACTCAGCAAAGGTGAACCTCCTACATACACAAATTCGTTTTCTCTTGAACGAGCCCAGCGCCCCACATCGTTTGAGGTCCAACGTATTTGTGAAACCCCAAACAACAACGAAACATATGCGACGTCCTGTGAGTCTAAGAAACGGGGAATATGAACGGAGGCCAAACGCAAACTTCCCGTCCACAACACAACCTTCCAACCCCGCTTTAAGTATCGCGCAGCCTCCTGGGCCAAACTCCGGTCTCGTCGGACCAAAGAAACCCCTTCGGAAGAAACCAAATGGAAAGATAGTTTTTTCTTCTTAATCCAATTGAAGAGAACCTCGACTCCGGCTTCGGGTGAAAAAGGGCGGGGAGCCTGAATATTGAATTCATCAGCCAATACCGAGTAGGTCGTTTGGTTTTTTAAAAAGCTTTGAATGGACTTTTTCGTTTTTTGAGGAAATCGATCTGTTAAAAATACAGTTTTCTGCTTTCCACACCATCTTCCAAGGCAAGAAATCGCTTCCTTTTGGTGAAAAGGGTTGAGGCGATCATCTCCCAACAATACGAGAGATGTGGATGAAAGACTTTTTCGAAGATCTAAAGTGGAAACCGACTTCCCCCTTCTGGGAAGTGAGGCTTGGGCGTTCACTTCATACCTCTCAATTTTTTTGGAGGAAAATTGTTGAGCCCACGCGTTGGCGATTTTCTTTTCTAACCCAAACAGTTCGGTCATGAGGATTCGGTCTTCTGTTGTTCCTGAACTTTACTGATCAACTCATCCATGGAAATGGAAACCGCAGGAAAGCATAAAAATCCAGCTAACGCCACGTAGAGCACACTGGCCAAGTGGGTAAAAACCGAAACGGCCAATTGCACAGACTTGACGACCCCATACAGTGCCAACCCCGCTTGTAAAAAGTAGTGATAGGTTCCAACAGATGCCGGAGCTGCGGGCAACATCATTCCGACCGTCGTTACTCCCAGAACTGTAAAAGAAGATCCCCAGGGCAAACTCAAGTGGAACGCCCGAAAGATCAACCAAAACGAAAAGATCATCACGACCCAAACACCGACAGATTCCAACAAAATGAGAAAGAGACTCCTTAGATTGGGGAGAGATCGCAAGCCTTCGATAAAAGCTCCGGCCATCGCCACTATTTTTTCTCTCCAAGAAGCAGGCAGGATGGCGGTACTCCAAGTCACAAGCCGAAGGGCTCTCTCTCGCTGAAAGAAGGCAATGAAAAGAAAAACCAGTGCGGAGAAGAATATTCCGAAAGAGATCCAAGCCATCCCCTGGACACCCATTCGCAACATTTCAGATTCTTGCTGTTCCTTGGATAAGGTAAAAACACCTATGCCCAAAATAAGGGCCGTAACCAAACCATCAAAAATGCGTTCGATCACAATCGTAGCAAACCCGGAGGAGAAAGGGACTCCGTGAGAGCGCTTTAACAAAAAAGGACGCACAGCCTCCCCAAGACGAAGCGGGAATATATGAATGAATAGGAAGCCAACGGCATTGATCATAAAGAGATCCGAGACCCGGATATCTTTGAGGGGCTTTAAGAACAGCCTCCAGCGACGAGACCGAAAAAGATGAGATATGGCAAAAAGAAATGGCAAGCCGATGAGCGGCTTCCAATTCACAGACCGATAGGTCTCAGCCACCTCGTTCCATTTGACCCCTCTCACAGAAAGCCAAACAAACAAGGCTCCGATGAGAAAACTAAAAACGATTTTCTTTTTCATTTTCCAAGTCTTTTTTAATGGCAGCGACCATCTTTTTTTCCAACAATCTTCTTCTACCAGGGTCCATGGGAAGAACCACCTTGATCTGGCTCTGATGTTCTCCCAACGGCAAAATTCGAACGCCCGCATGGGGATCTACAAATCCCGCCTCCCGAAATGAAAATTGTATGATTCCTGCATCCTCTCTCGCCTTTCGAATGACTTCCGGCTCAGTGTCCGTCGAGGACACAAAGGACTTCAAAACATAACGCAGCGCCGCACGGTAACAATCTTCAGGTTTGGCTTGAAGGGGCTCTCCCCACTTTCCAGACGTCACTTCGTTAGCCATCTTGAGCAACTTGTGAAGAAAGAGATCCGCTCGACCGGCAAAATCTTTGGGAAGCGTGACCCGCACCTTACTTCGATCAGCAGCCGTTCCTATGACTTCCACCAAGGCCTCATCATCTACAAAATCATTTTGTTTCCAACGAAACTTCAACAGACCTGCGGCCTCATTGCTTAAATGAACGGCTTCAGCATTTTCAAAAACATATTGCAGGGCCACCCGGTACATGATTCCGGCAGGAAGTTGGATTCCATCCTCAACTTCGCTGGCCCATGTTGGTCGAGAAAGAAATAAAAGCAAAACGATAAAAATGCCTAATCTCAAATAATTCACTTTTTTACGGTAGGAAGTTGCCTGAAGGGTGTCAAGTTGAAGCCGCAAAGGGTATCATCAAGGGTCACAAATGGTGGTTGCGTGCACATCCTGCCAGTCGAAATTTCGCCTGGATCCAAGCAAAATTGGGCCCAAAGGTGCCCGTGTGCGCTGTCCAAAATGTAAAACCATTTTCCCGGTTTCCCTCCCACCCACGGATCCACCTCAAACCGACGCGCCCGAAGAAGAAAAACCTTCACTGTCGGACCCCGTGGAATCCGCCCCCGAAGCACCCAAAGAGGTGGAGGAGAATTTTTCCGGGGCTGAGGATTCCTTTGCAACCAGTTTGGCCGAAGACCCACAGGCCTCTCCTTCGATTCCTGAACCCACTCAGGATGATGATCCTTGGTCCTCTCTGGTGGAAGACAACTCCGCCCCCACCCCAGACTCTACGCCTTCCGATGGACAAGCCTTGGGCAAGATTGCTCTCCAAAAAAGCAATCCAGAGACGCTAGCCAAGCCGGAAGAAAAACCCGAGCCCGTGACGCCACCTCCCCCACCCCAAGCCGTAAAACAAGTGGCCCGGCCTCTGGAAAGTCTGCCATCCCCTCTACGGTTCAAGCTCATCTATGCCCTCCTTCTATGTGTGATTCTGGTGTCCGGTCTGGCCTTAAGTTTTTCAGCCATGGGTGTTCGACCGACGGCCAAAGAGGTTCTTTTATTATTCAAATACGGAAAACGACGCTTATCGCCTGGGGTACATATTTTAACTTATAAAACGTCCCTCTCTCCGCTCTCGCCCAAGGATCGTCATTTGTTCGTCTCCGGAGAGCTGTTCAACCAGAATTCCAAGGCCATCCCCAGTCCAAAAATCAAACTGGAAGTCTTCACTCCTGAAGGAGAATACCAGGCAAGATCGATTTCTCCTTGTTGTGAAAAATCAGAAATCGGACCCGAAAGCATTGTGCCCTTTTCGATTTCCATGACCCTCTCGAACGCACCGGTTGGCAGCTACAAAGTTTCACTTGAAAAGTAGCATGTCCCTACCCACTTCGAATAAAAGGGATTGGTTTGATGAGCTTCTCCGATCCACTCGAGGCATTTCGGATCGCCCTCAACGGGCCATAAAGATTCTTCATGGCCTCCAACATCGACCTTCAGAGGAAATTGCCGCCTTTCTTCGATTTCTCTTCGATGTTTCTCTGAAAAATCCTCAAGCCAAACTGCTCCACATGGATCTCTTGTCCAAGAGAGAGGTGTTTCGAGAATTATCTTACGAGCAAATTTCGACCATTTATGAAATTGCCGAAGAGAATTCCTGGACAGATATCCAGGCCCTTTTTCACATGGTTTCCCCTCGATGGTCCGAAGATGAAATCAAACCCGAAGGATTTGCACAAAAATTGAGCGCCTTGACACTGGGGGAACGAAAGCAACTCAGCCGTCAAATGAAACGATCCAATATTGAAATGCTGGTCTTTGATGAAGCACATCAAGTCATCGAGGCCCTCTTAACCAACCCAAAATTACGTGAGTCTGATGTCGTTCGACTGGCTTCTCGTCAAGGGGCCCCGGCAAAAGTGCTGGAAGAGGTCTGCAAATCCAAGCGCTGGAATGGTCATTACCCAGTTCGAAAAGCCCTCGTGTTTAATTCGAGTACACCCTTGGCATATACCCTGGGCTTTGTTCGACACTTAAACCGATCGGACCTCAAACTTTTGCTGGAAACGGGGGGACATCGTCCGGAATTGACAAAGGCCGCACGGGAAACCTTGGCGAAGAAAAAAAAGCTATGAAGAGGGGGGGGGATCGTCTTTGGGTTTGGGCAACTCTTCATTTGAGTCTGTTCCATTCAACCCTTTGCGAAAGTCTCGAATGCCTCTTCCCAGGCCCGAAAAAATCTGTGGAATTCGGCTTCCGCCGAACAACACCAACACGATGATCAAAATGATGATTAATTCTGTTGACCCAAGGCCCATCATGACATGGCTATCCTAGCACGCCGAAACCCCTCCAGCAAACCCAAGAACTTCCACAGCTTTTACGGACACTCGCCGCATGTTACCATGTCAAATTAGCTGATTTCAGGCCCAGGTAATGAGAGTAAAATTAAAACTGACCGATATTCGAAGCGGACAAGAGTCTTTGTTGTTGGTGACCAACTTAAATGCCAAAGGTCTCCTGGTTCAAGCCGCAAAAACCTTGCCCATCGGAAATCGAGTAAAGCTAAACCTGCAATTGGAGGACGGCCAACCCTCTCTAGACCTCTTGGGGGAAATTCATAAAATTGCCCTGAGAAAAGGCGGAGGAAAAGGAATGATCATTCGTTTTCTTGACCCTCCAAATTCGGCCATTGGACGCATCGCTAATTTTTTAACTGAAAAACTGGAATCTTCTCCGGCTGAAACCCAAGAGACTCCCGACCAAGCCCCTTCAGCCAATCGAACCATGATTGTCGATCTAGAAGATCCGGCCAATATCCCGCTCCGCCCCCCGCTACCCAAAAAGAAAAAGAAGAAAGAAAAGCCTCTTTCCTCAACGGTGGATGAGGAGGACATGAATGATGTAGATGATTTATTGGGTGGAGACACTCGAATGTTGGCCCTCAATGAATTCGAATCTTTCTCGAAAAAGAGAAAGCGGCCCCCTTGGATCCGATGGTTTTTAATCGGGGGGTTTTCCTTGGTTATGATTCCCCTCCTTCTGTTCTTGGGTGAACGTCTTCAGCTTTTTCGGGCCCGCGTGGTGACAGATGACGAGAACGCCATTGTTGCGCCCGAATCCACCCGAATGCCTTCGGAAAACCTTCAATCGAAGGACCCGACTCCCTCCACAGAGCCAGCACGTTCCCTGGCACAAGGAGCTTCCGGCATAACGGAAGTGGACATCGAAATGTCTCCCAAGCGAGTAGAAATCACGTTGACGGGGACCCAACCCTTTGCGGATCCCCAAATTGAGAAGAAAATGAGTCCACGAAGACTCATACTCAGATTTCCTACGTTGGATGGATTCACCATCAACAAAGTTGTTCCTGTTAGTAAAAACCCACTTTTACGAATTCGAACGAGCAAAACAGAGGAAGGTGTCCAGATGATCATGGATCTGTACCCGGTCGCTTTCCCTCGTTTCGAAACGAAAAAACAGGGCACAACATTGACTATTTATTTGTATCGATAATCGACAACGCTTATTCTTATAAAAAATTTTAATCCGTTTAAGGAGAAACTCATGGCCGCTCGTAAGAAGGCAAAGAAAAAAACAACTAAAAAGAAAATCGTAAAAAAGGCTCCCAAGAAAAAGAAGGTTGCCAAAAAAGCTAAGAAGAAAAAAGCTGCCAAAAAGAAAAAAGTTGTAAAGAAGGCGAAGAAGAAAAAGGCTACAAAAAAGAAAAAGACTGTAAAAAAAGCAGCGCCAAAAAAGAAAAAAGTTGCGAAGAAAAAACCGACCAAGAAAAAGAAGGTCGCAAAAAAAGCTAAGAAGAAAACCAGCAAGCGAAAACCTTCTGCCGCTTTCATGAAACCCATGACCCCAAGCGACATTCTCGCAGCCATCATCGGCCCCAAAGCCCTACCCAGAACGGAAATCACGAAGCAGATTTGGAAATACATCAAGAAGCATGATCTTCAAGACAAAACCAAACGCATCATGATCAATGCCGATGAAAAAATGAAAGCGCTCTTTGGCGGAAAAACCAAAGTGTCTATGTTTGAACTGACCAAGTGGGTCAACAAACATTTAAGCGCTTAGTTCTTTTTTCATTCATATAGACCCCCCGTTCAAGGAATTGGATGGGGGGTTTTTTAATTCAGCTTTTCGATCGATAAACCTGCCAAAACCCTCGACCATACGTAACCGATGAAAGAATCGTCAGACAGGCAGACGTCCATAGAAACAGAAAAAAAACCTTCTGAATGGCGGGCCACACCGGAAGAAGAATCGCCGCCAAAAGCGTAATATTTTGCATGACGGTCGCAATTTTCCCCGTCAAATAGGGCCGTATTTTTATTCCATACCCCCGAAACTTCAAAAACAAGGTTCCGGTCACAAGTCCGAGATCACGCGTAACGGTTACAGCACAAAACCAAATGGGGATTGAGCCCGTGATCGTCAGGGTAAGTAAGACCGTGGTGATGATCAATTTGTCAGCTGCGGGATCCAGCCAAGAGCCAAATACCGTCGAGGCATCAAAGTTCCTTGCTATGAAACCATCTGCCAAGTCCGTAATTCCAGCCACCAATAAGGCCCCAAGGGCCCAGGTTGTTTGACCTTCCAACAAGAAAAGAACCAAGGGAAAAGCCAAGGACATCCGAAAAATCGTCAGAATGTTGGGAATGTAACGCATTATCGTTTAACGATTTCGACCTTAACCTTTCGATCTTTCACATCCACCACCTTCAGCGAATCTCCAGCCACCTTCATTTGAGCTAAGGTTTTGACTAATTTCCCCATTTCTCCGTCAAAAACCGTCTCAAAAACCACGCTTCCAGCCGAGTATTCCGCATCTTTCCCTTCCGAAAAGCCCCACTCGTCGGAGTTGAGCATCTTACGAAGCTCCCTCAAAGGCAGGTTATTTCTTAGCCCTGAAACTTCAATTTCATAAACTCGCCCACTTCCAACCATTTTTAGCCAAGGCGGAATGACCTTCCCCAGAGCGGCTGTAGCCAAGAAACCTGCCATTTCACGTTCTTCCCATTCTTTTTGAAGGGAAACCTTTCGCCGAGACGAACGTTTTTGAACGTTCTTCATTTCTATGGTGATTTGAGCGGGAATGGATTTGCGACCTTCTTTTCCGATTTCCCCTGAAAGCAGGACATCTGCTTCTTCTTTTGAGCTGGCTGAGAGATACCCAAGATCCGCCAATCGATTCTGTATTCTTTGAGCCCAAATAGCCCCCTGACTTCCCTCAAAGGGCTGAATGAAGAAGGTTGGCCTTTTGATCCGATCGAAAAGAATGCCCCAACGAATGAGTTCTCGACGAACTTGGTCTTTCAAGGGAACCACCAGGAGTTCCACCTCAAGGTTGCCACCCTTACGGGTTTCTCCAAGCAACCGATAGTCTTTAACCAAACGCCTTCGTTTCTCTCCCAAACGAACCTCAATGATGTCTTTGATTTGGGAAAATTGAGAAGGATTGAAAAAGTCTTCTGAAACCTTGAGAATGCCTTCATTCATGGCTTCCCCGATGGCTTCTTCTCGTGCGGAAGCATAATTTTGACCCACAACCTCGGTTTCTCCTACAACCCGAACCTCCTCGTAGGGGGCCGATTGGCCCGAAAGGGCATATAGAAAAAAACTACATCCGAGAACGATACCAATGAATTGTTTTTTCAATTCCCTTCTCCAAATCAATCTTGGGTTCATAGCCCAAAAGTTCACGCGCCCGATCAATGTTCGGTATACGCAATTCAACATCTTGCTCCGGCCAATGAATGGAAGAGATTTCTGAGGAAGATTTAGCCAGACGAACCACCTCTTTGGCCAAGTAGTAAATGGTCACGGTGTTCTGAGGATTCCCGATATTGAACGCCTTGCCCAAAGCCTCGGGCTTTTCCAAGCTCAACAAAATCCCATCGATGATGTCGGTGATATAACACCACGATCGAATCTGGTTGCCTCCATTATGGACTTCCAACGTTTCACCCCGAATGGCACGTTGAACAAATTTGTGCACAGCCCCCTCTCCCACCTGGTTGGGACCAAAAATATTAAAGGGACGAATGGAACAGGTCGGAAGCCCAAAAGATTTGAAGTAATTGTGCGCCAAATGCTCCGTGGCCAGCTTACTCACAGCATAGGTCCACCGAGCTTCCCCAACAGCCCCTAAACTCGTGACATCTCCTTCATGCACATTGAACGCATAATTCCCAAACACTTCACTGGTGGAGAAATCGACAACACATTCAATCTGGCTGTGCTTTTTGGCTTCTTCCAAGACATGGTAGGTTCCCAACAAAGCTATCTTCATGGTGTCTACGGCATTTTTAATGACCGTATCCACCCCCGCAATGGCCGCAAGGTGCACCACATGAGAAATCTCTTTCATGGCCAAAGCAACGTCTTCGGGCTTACACACATCTCCCTTCAAAACCTCTACATTGGGATGCTGGCCCCATTCTGTGTTGGATAGGGCGTCTCGAAACATCGTATCGAGGACACGAACCCGATTGTGCTCGCAAAGCGCCTGGACCAAATGCGTTCCAATGAATCCCGCGCCACCTGTGATCAGTATGTGTTTTCCCTCCACGTTCAACCTCAATCTGAAAGCCTTTTTACGCTTCCCCTCTCTTTTTGATCAAAAGCGTGAACGTCCCCGTTTGAACCGTTTCGCCGCTCTGATTTACAAGTTTCCGATCCATCATCACAATGCCACCTTCTCCCCGAATATCCCGTTTCTTTTTGATCTCACTGACATAGTGAATGGTGTCCCCAATGAATATGGGTTTGGAAAACTTCCATTCCACACCCATAAAGGCCATGACAGACCACTGAGGCTCTACGGCATTCAAGCCACTGGCAATCGACAGCCCTAGAAGTCCGTGGGCAATGCGTTTGCCAAAAATCGTTGTTTTTGCAAACTCTTCATCCGTGTGCAAGGGGTTGAAATCTCCACTCAATCCCGCAAATTGCACAATATCGGTTTCCGTAATGGTTCGACACGCTGAAGCCCAGCTATGCCCGATTTCTAAATCTTCAAAGTGCTTTCTATCGTCTTTCATAGTCCTGGTTTACCCGGAAGCGAAAAAAGGAGCAATCTTCGTATGCCTTTACGGAATGACCAAGTTTTCGTATAACCGCTCAGGGATCATGAATGTCTAAGGCTTCCAACCACTTCCCCCCTGAGGGCCTTTCCCTTGAGGCTTTGCAAAGCCTCATTTTCCAAATCCCCTCGGCCATGGCCATTCTGGATGTTGACATGCGATACATCGCGGTAAGCCAGCGATGGATTCAGGACTACCGACTGGAGAGGGGCTCGGTTGTGGGAAAATCTCATTATGAAGTTTTTCCAGATCTACCTCCCGAGTGGCGAACACGACACCAAAGCGTTCTTTCCGGAACCCCTGATACGTGTGAACAGTACCTATTCACACACCGGGACGGGTCAAAAGATTGGATCCGTTGGGAAGCCAAGCCATGGAAAGATCCCCAGGGCCTCATCTCAGGCCTAATTTTGGTCACCGAGATCATCAATCAATCCATATATGCGCAGGATGCGCTGCGAGCCAGTGAAGAAAAATACAGCAAAGTCTTTCTCCACTCTGCCGATGCCATTCTGCTCCATGACTTTGGGGGCAGAATCATTGACGCCAACCCCAAAGCGAGAGAGATGTTGGATTACTCTCTTTCTGAACTTCGAGGAATGGCTATCCAGGATTTGCATCCCCCAGAGACCATTTCGACCTCCAAACATGCGTTCGAAACCATCAAGGAAAAGAAATGGGTTAAGTTTGATATCGATTTTCTCAGGAAAAACGGCCCACCCTTTCCCGCAGAAGTATCGGCCTCCCTGTATGAAGTGAGCGGAGAAGTATTGATTCAGGGAATTTTCAGAGATTTAACGGAGCGCAAAAAACGAGAAACCGAAGAAAAACTCCAGGTTGAGCAAGAGCTTGCGGCGGTGGATCGTCGATACAACCAACTGGTCGAGTCTCTGCCCATTGCCGTTCTGGTCATCGATCTGGATGGACGCATTAGTTTCGTGAACGAATTTGCGGCCAATATCGTCAAGGTCCCACGAGAAAGGATCATCGGAGAACGATTCGACTCCGAACATTGGGGAATCCGTGATCTTGACGGAAGCCCTCTTGACCCAGCCACACGCCCTTTCACGCGCGTAATGCAGGAGCAGGAACCCTACTTGGGGCATGAATTTCGAATGAAAAGAAGTGATGGCGCCTCCATTATTCTTTCTTCCTACTTGGCTCCACTCAAGGATGAGAAAGGAGAACTCGACGCGGTCCTCATCACGGGGATGGAAATCACTGAACATCGAAACACGCAAGATGCATTGAAAGAAAGTGAAGAGCGTTTGCGCCAAGTCACCGAAAGCATACGTGAGGTGTTCTGGATGACCGACCCTCTTCGAAAGAAATTTCTCTATATCAGCCCAGCTTACGAGGAAATCTGGGGTCGAAGCTGTGACAGCGCCTACAAGGAACCATCCTCCTTCCTGGATGCCATTCATGAAGATGATCGGGATCGCGTGATTAGAAATATTTCCAAACAAACCCGAGGAAATTATGACGAATTGTATCGGGTCGTCCGACCGGACGCTTCCATTCGCTGGATTCGTGACAAGGCGTTCCCCATCTATGACAAAGATGGAGAAGTCTACCGCGTCGCGGGCATTGCCGAAGACGTCACAGCGCTCAAATTGGCTTCGGAAGAGCTTGAAGAGACGAATGCCTTTTTGGATTCCGTTTTTGAAAACATTCCCAACATGATCTTCGTAAAGGATGCCAAAAATCTACGCTTCGTTCGTTTCAACAAAGCTGGAGAAAAATTGATCGGCAGACCTCGTGAGGAACTGATCGGGAAAAACGATTTTGACCTTTTTGCCCCCGAAGAAGCCGAGTTCTTCACACAAAATGACCGGGAAGTCATTGAGAATGGAAAACTGATCGACGTGCCAAAAGAGTCGATCCACACGCCTGAGGGTCTTCGATATCTTCACACCAAAAAAATTCCCATTTTGGATAAGCATTTGATCCCTCGATTTCTCCTAGGCATCTCAGAAGACATCACGGAACGAATTCAAATTGAACAAGACCTTCGTTTATTGGCCAGCATCACTGAGCGGTCGGTGGATGCCATCATGACCATCGACAATGAAAAGCGCTTTATGTTCTGGAATGAAGCGGCTGAACGAATTTTCGGCTTCACCTATGACGAAGTAAAAGGGAAGCATATCTTCGACATCTTTGTTCCCCAAGAGCATCAAGATGAAGTTGCGCGTTCCTTGAATGTACATCCGAGAAACCCGGAAGCCATTCGAAGGATTCGATCCGAACGACTCCATAAAAAGGGTCATCCCATTCCCGTCATGATCACATCCTTTCCCATTTCAAATGAGAACGACGATGTTTTGGCATGGGTGGCCATCACCCAAGATCTGACGCAAATCGTGGCTATGGAGCAAAAGATGGCCTCTCAAGCACGAATGGCCGCCATCGGCCAAATGGCCGCCGGGATAGCCCATGAAATACGCAATCCTCTTTTCGGCATATCTTCAGCCACTCAGATCTTGGGTGCCCACTGCCAAGAAATCAAAGAGTTAAAAGAACTTAGTTCCGCTTCTTTGGTTGAAATTGCGCGCTTAAAAAAACTGGTCGACGAATTACTCCTGTTTTCTAAACCCAGCTCACTGGAAAAGACCGAAATCTTTCCCGAGAAACTCTACGAAAGCATCCTTCAACTCCACAGCCCCCTCTTGGACCAAAAGAGAATTCGAATCGAGGCCAAATTTGAACCGGAGTCGTCTTCCATCTTTGCTGACGAGGAAAAAATCAAACAGGTCCTTCTCAATCTTTTTCTTAACGCCATTCAAGCCTCCAACCGAGGAGATCGCATCCACGTTCATAGCCAAATTGAAAAAGAAGGTGCCTGGCGTTTTGAAATCTTCAACCCTGGCGAATGGATCCCAAAGAAGTTGTTAAAGCGCGTATTCGAACCTTTTGTCTCTACCAAGAAAGAAGGAAGTGGCTTGGGTTTGGCTGTCTGCCGAAAAGTCATTGAGGAACATGGAGGCACGCTCAAATGCACCAGCAGTGCCGAAGATGGAACGACATTCACGTTTCACATTCCTTCAGATGTCGCCTTGACGACGCCTTCAAAACCTGTAAAAGACAGAGTTACAAAATGAAGCCCTCCAAGCGCATTCTTGTTGTCGATGATGAAAAGACCATTCTTTTGAGTTTGGCTTATGCACTCAAAGCCGATGGTGTTGATGTCATCACCTGCAACAAAGCTGAGTGGGCCGAAAAAGCGCTTCAAAACTATTATTTTGATGTCGTCATCACCGATCTAAGGTTGTCCAAAACCGAAGACAATGAGGGCATGAAAATTTTGGAGATGACGAAGAAGAAGCACCCCAACTCCAAAGTCATCGTCATGACAGCCTATGGGTCCGAAGAGCTCCAGAAAAAAATTCGAACACTCGGAGCTGATCGTTACTTTGACAAGCCTGTGGATCTTGACCTTCTCATTCAGGCCATCGAACAATTGGGGGTCCCGATGAAAAGAAACGCCCCCACCAATCGATAGGGCATTTTCCCTTTGGGATGATTGCCCGAAACGATCCTTTCCACTACATTTACATAAAGAAACGCTAAGACGAGAGAGAACCATGAACGAAAAAGCAATATCGATATCCGACATCCCCCGACATGCAGGGAAAGAAGTTCGCCTTCAAGGCTGGCTTTACAACAAGCGATCCAGTGGAAAAATTCAATTTCTTCAGCTTCGAGACGGCTCTGACATCATTCAGTGCGTGGTCGTAAAAAAAGAGGTTTCAGCTGAAACGTTCGAAAAAGCCGAACAACTCACCCAGGAAGCCGCTTTTGCGGTTACAGGAGAAGTGCGAGAAGACAAACGTTCCAAACTTGGTTTTGAACTTGGCGTAAAATCGATCGAACCCCTCTCTCCTTCGGTGGACTATCCGATTTCTCCCAAGGAGCATGGCGTTTCTTTCCTCATGGATCATCGGCATCTTTGGCTTCGATCCAAAAAGCAACACGCCATTTTGCGTATTCGACATGAATTGATCAAAGCCATACGCGATTTCTTTGACCGTCAAGACTTCATCAATGTAGACGCGCCTATATTCACGCCAGCCGCCTGCGAAGGAACCACCACGCTTTTCGAAACCAAGTACTTCGACGACAAGGCCTTTCTCACGCAAAGTGGTCAGCTATACATGGAAGCCGCAGCCATGGCCCATGGGAAAGTCTATTGTTTCGGCCCGACATTTCGAGCCGAGAAATCCAAGACACGTAGACATCTTACAGAGTTTTGGATGGTCGAACCCGAAGTGGCCTTCAATGATTTGGAAGCAAATATGGACCTGGCGGAAGATTTTCTCGTTTCCATTGTTTCTCGTGTGTTGGAAGAACGAAAAACCGAACTGGAGATTCTGGAACGTGATCTCACTCCTCTAGAAAATGTTCAAAAACCTTTCCCTCGCGTCCACTACTCGGACGCCGTCCAAAAACTCAACAGTTTGGGAACCTCCATGAAGTGGGGAAGCGATTTTGGTGGCGAGGATGAGACCATTCTCACAAAGCAGTTTGACCGTCCCATCATCGTGCATCGCTTTCCAACGGCCATCAAAGCGTTCTATATGAAAGAAGATCCCACGGATTCAAAACTCTCGATGTCGATGGATGTGTTGGCACCCGAAGGATATGGGGAAATCATTGGAGGTGGAGAGCGAGAATCCTCTCTCGAAACCCTTCAAAAAAAGATTCAAGAGCACCAACTCCCCGAGGATGCCTTTAAGTGGTACCTCGACTTACGCAGATATGGATCCGTGCCTCATGCCGGTTTTGGTTTGGGATTGGAAAGAACCGTGACGTGGATTTGTGGAATTCATCACTTACGAGAAGCCATTCCCTTTCCAAGACTCATGGAACGAATCACACCCTAGTTCATCCGATTGGACTTTTCTTTACGTTTACTTTTTCTTTTTTTGAAAAAGGGACTCATCTACAAGATAGCCTTGGCTTTTGGCTTCCTGCAAAAATGAGGGGAGATTTCCCGTGGGATGATGGGAGCCCAAAATCTTTCCTTCTTCGTCAACACGATCAATCTGGTGACGAAAGAGGTCCGACACATGGTAATGCCCGGCTTCATCTAACTCCCCAATCTCGGATATATGTGTAATCCGACGGGTTCCATCCCGAAGTCGGGCCACTTGAATGACAATTTCAATGGCCGTGGCAATTTGACTTCGTAGGGCCCGCCAAGGAAGTTCGACATCGGACATCAACGCCAAGGTTTCCAATCGCGTCAGGGCGCCATGCGGCGTGTTTGCGTGAACGGTGGCCATCGAGCCGGAGTGTCCTGTATTCATCGCTTGAAGCAAATCGAGCGCCTCTCCGCCTCGCACTTCTCCGATGACAATCCGATCCGGACGCATCCGAAGCGAAGCTCGAACCAGGTCTCTCAAACTCACTTGTCCGGTTCCATCGGCATCAGCCGCTCGAGTTTCCAAGGGCAACAAATGCTCTTGCTGCAATTGAAGCTCGCTGGAGTCTTCGATGACCACGATCCGCTGATCTTCAGAAACAAGGGTCGAAACAACATTCAAAAGTGTGGTCTTTCCCGAGGAGGTTCCTCCCGAAACGATGATGTTTTTGGAAAGCGCGACACAAAGGTTCATGAATTTGGCCATTTCCAAAGACAGAGCCCCACCATCCACCAGCTGCTTCAAATTCAACATGCTCTGGCTGAATTTTCGAATCGAAATGTAAATGCCCCTTCGAGCGCAGGGTGGAGTAACCACATGAACGCGAGAACCATCGGGTAAGCGAGCATCCAAAATGGGAGCCTTTTCATTGATCACACGCCCCACGGACTGAGCTACACGACGAACCGCAGCCATGAGTTGCTCTTCATCTGAAAATGCAGATTCTGTTTTGACGATTTTTCCCTTTTTTTCGATAAAAATTTGGTCAGGCCCGTTGACCATGACCTCACTCACGGATGGATCGTTCAAGTACTCGGAAATGGGGCGAAAAAAGCCCGCAGTGAATTCATTGTAGGCATCGGTCATATTCGCTCATTGTAGCGGAATTCCGATTTGCCATCGATCTTTGACTGGGGCAAATTAAGAACCATGAAAATGAAGTCCTTTTCTCTGTTTTTGGCGGCATGCACTCTTCTTCTCACCAGTTGCGTTTCCAAAAAGGTTCATGACGAACTCTGGGTGGAGCAAATCGACTGCAAAAATCACCTGTCTGAAGCCCGCAAAGAGTTGGTCACGCTGAAAGGCCAAAACAAGCTTCTTCAGGAAAAAACCAGAGAGGTGGAGCTTCGAAATGAGGAGTTGTCGAAAACCAATCAAATTTTGGTCACAAAGAACCAAACCTATGCCAACCAACAGCTGGAAAATCAAAGCAAGATATTGGAATTAAAGAAAGAAAAAGCCGAAACCGAAGAAAAGCTCGTATTCACAAGCAAAACCTATGACGACTTGATTCAAACCCTCAAGGAGGAAATCAAGGAAGGACAAATCCGGATTGGACAAAAAGGAGACCGTCTCACCGTCAATGTTTCCAATCAGATTCTCTTTCACTCGGGAAGCGCCCAAGTTCAGGCCAAAGGAAAATCCGTCCTCAAGAAAGTGGTGAAAGCTCTCAAGAAGATGAAGGACAAACGCATTCTCGTAGAAGGCCACACCGACAATCTTCCCATTACCCAAAGCTTGAAAAAGAAATTTCCTTCCAACTGGGACCTTTCCACTGCTCGAGCCACACAGGTTGTAAGATTCTTGGAGGAGCAGGGCATCAACCCTGAACGCTTAACCGCCTCTGGAAGGGGAGAATATGCCCCCATTGCTTCCAATCAAACACGGGAGGGACGAAAGCAAAACCGACGCATTGAAATCATTCTCCTCCCTTTGCTCCCAAAGGAATAAAAAGACCCCCTGTATGTGACCTGTCTTGACTTTCCCCCCTTTCCCCCTTATATAGCGCCGCGAAATTAACGACTCAGGCTTTTATTCCAGCCTCTCGGTTGGAACCGGGTCCGTGACCCGCCCCCTGGTGTCCCGAAAGGGATTTGGGGACTCCGCCAAAACGGAGCGAAAAGCCGTGGATTAACCAGAAACTTTAGAAATTAAGAGGACTTATGGCAATCAGCATTCGTGAATTATTGGAAGCAGGGGCCCATTTCGGTCACCAGACGCACCGTTGGAACCCCAAAATGAAACCCTATATTTATGGGTCTCGAAATGGCATTTACATCATCGACCTTCAACAAACCGCTCAAATGTGGCGAAACGCCTATGAGGCCATCGTACAAACGGTCAAACGAGGGAAAAGGGTGCTGTTTGTGGGGACCAAACAACAAGCCCAAGAAGTCGTAGAAGAGGAAGCCCTTCGCTGCAATCAGTTTTTTGTCAACCGCCGCTGGCTCGGTGGAATGTTGACCAACTTTAAGACCATCAAGAAAAGAATTGATCGTCTTGAGGAACTCGGAAAAATCTTAGACACCCAAGAAATTGAACGGTTGTCCAAAAAAGAGGGCGTCAAGCTTCGAAAAGAGCGTCAAAAACTCGAAAAGAGCTTGGGTGGAATCAAAAACATGACCCACCTCCCTGGAATTCTTGTGGTCGTTGACCCCAACAAGGAACATATCGCGATTGCGGAAGCTCGGAAATTGAACATTCCCATCATCTCGATCACAGACACCAATTGTGATCCTGACGGAATTGATTTTCTGGTTCCGGCAAACGATGACGCTTTGAAATCCATTCGACTTTTCGTTCACGACATTGCGGAAGCCGCGTTGGAAGGATCCAAGGCCTTTGAAAAAGTTCTTGAGGAAGAGGCTAACCGTCGACTGCAACAAGAAGACACGACTCAGGTCGCCCAGGAAACTGCGGCAGCCCAACCCAAACAAACAGAGGGCGGACCTGTTGTAGAGGTGAAGGGAGCCCCTACTCCCGTTTCCTCTCAGAAAACGGAAACCAAAGAAAACCCGGTTAAAACTCAATCCGAATAAGAGGAGCAAGAAAATGGAAGTCACAACAACAATGGTCAAAGAGCTTCGTGAAATGACGGGCGCAGGTGTTTTGGATTGCCGAAACGCTTTGGTGGAAACCCAAGGAGATGTCCCCAAGGCGGTCGATTTCTTACGAAAGAAAGGACTCGCTGCCGTCGCTAAGCGTTCGGGTCGATCCACAGCTGAAGGTCTTGTTCATTCATACATTCACGCCGGCGGCAAAATTGGTGTCCTCGTGGAAGTTAACTGCGAAACCGATTTCGTGGCAAAAACGGATGAATTTCAAGCCTTCGTGAAAGACGTGGCCATGCACATTGCTGCTGCAAGTCCTTTGTACTTGGACCGAGAAAGCGTTCCTGAAAAAGTGGTTTCTGCCGAACGCGACATTTACATGGAACAAGCTAAGGAACTGAAGAAACCTGAAAATGTGATGGAAAAAATTGTCGACGGTAAAATCGACAAATACTACCGCGACATTTGCTTGATGGAACAAGCCTTTGTGAAAGATCCGGACAAATCCATCCTGGATGTCCAAAACGATTGTATGGCGAAATTGGGCGAAAACATGGGAATCAAGCGTTTTGCGCGATTCCAACTCGGGGAGACTTCCTCGACAAATTAGTCTCTTCAGGTAGAAAAGCCCATGAGGACTCTTCTTTGTCTGTCTTTTGGGGGCCGGGAATCACGGCCCTCAAGGGCTTTGTGAGCAAGGATAAGCAAGAGCGACCCATAAAGAATGAAATACCCGGACCTTTCGTATAGAAAGTCCAAGGAAAGGGGCTAATCGATATGCCGGAGCCAAGGTACAAAAGGGTTCTTCTAAAACTCAGTGGAGAAGTTTTGTGCGGAGATTTGGGCCATGGCATCGACCCTGAAATCCTCAATGGGTTAGCCCAAGAGATCAAAAAGATCCAATCCCTGGGGGTGGAAATGGGCGTGGTCATCGGGGGTGGAAACATCTTCCGTGGCGTTGCCGGTGCGGCCAAAGGAATGGATCGAACCCCTGCGGATTATATGGGCATGATGGCCACCATCATCAACGCCCTCGCGCTACAAGATGCGTTTGAACGCAATGGAATCCACACGCGGGTCATGAGTGCACTTCACATTCAGCAAGTCGCTGAACCTTATATTGGTCGCAGGGCCAAGCGACACCTCGAAAAAGGTAGGGTTGTGATCCTTGCGGCGGGAACGGGAAATCCTTTTTTCACCACAGACACTGCCGCTTCCCTTCGCGCCATCGAAATTGGAGCAGAAATTCTTTTAAAGGCAACCAAAGTAGATGGGGTGTATGACCAAGATCCCGTGAAACATAAAGGGGCAAAAATGTTCACTCGGCTCCGTTATTTAGATGTTCTCAAACGAGAACTGAAGGTCATGGATGCCACGGCAACCTCGCTTTGCATGGACAATCAGATGCCCATGATTGTTTTCAACATGACCAAGCGTGGAAACATTCAGAAGGTCATTCTGGGAGAAAAAATTGGAACTCTGGTGACAGGAGAAAAACATGATTGATGATTTACAATCCGATCTACAACAACAAATGGAAAAAGCCATTTCAGGATTGAAGGGTGAGTTCAGTCGACTTCGGTCGGGTCGAGCCACCCCTACCCTGCTGGAAGGGGTTCGCGTAGATTACTATGGCACTCAGACCCCCATCTCTCAGATGGCCAATGTTAACGCTCCGGAACCCCGTCTTCTGGTCGTCCAACCTTGGGACCAAAATGCGCTTCCTTTGATCGAGAAAGCGATTCAGAAAGCCGATCTCGGTCTCGCACCGCAAAATGATGGAAAGGTGATCCGCTTGCCGTTCCCCCCACTCACCGAGGACCGCCGAAAAGAACTAGTGAAGGTGGCACATAAATTTGGGGAAGAGTGTCGTGTTTCCATTCGAAATGCACGAAGACACGGCATGGATGAACTCAAAAAAGCCGAGAAGTCCAAAGACATCGGTCAAGACGATCAAAAACGCGGCCAAGAAAAAGTTCAGGAACTCACGGACAATTACATCAAAAAAGTGGATGAGTTGGTCGAAGTGAAATCGAAGGAGATTCTTGAAGTCTAGCAAAAATTCTCCGTTCAACTTAACGACGATTCCGAAACACATTGCCATCATCATGGATGGCAACGGGCGCTGGGCCAAACGAAACATCTTCAATCGCTTTCGAGGCCATCGTCGAGGAGCTGAAGTCGTCCCTCGGGTGGTAACCGCTTGTCACGAACTAGGGGTAAAACATCTGACCCTGTATTCTTTTTCTGAAGAGAATTGGAGTCGCCCGAAGGAAGAGGTTTCCGCTCTCATGAAGCTTCTGAAAGAGTTTTTGATTTCACAGCGCCCTCTTCTGATGGAGAGAAAGGTGCGTTTGCGAGCCATTGGAAACATTGACAAACTTCCTCCAGAGCCTCTCCAAACGCTTCATGAGACCATGAAGCTCACGCAAGACCACCAAAGCATGGATTTGGTCCTCGCACTAAGTTATGGAGGAAGAGACGAAATCACGAGGGCCGTAAGGCAAATGGCTAAAGAGGTTCTGAAGGGAAACTTGAGTCCCGAAGCCATCCATTCGGAAACCATCTCGGCGTTCTTGGACACCGCAGAAATTCCGGATCCAGACCTTCTCATCCGAACAAGCGGCGAAATGCGCACCTCGAACTTTCTTCCCTGGCAGTTGGTCTACACTGAGCTATACGTAACCCCAGTCTTATGGCCAGAGTTCAATACAGAAGAATTGCATCGAGCCATTCACGAATTTAACCAAAGAGAACGTCGTTTCGGCCTAACCAGTGAACAGTTATCCACGGGAGCTACCCCATGAATCAAACCAAAAAATTGACCATTCTTGGATCGACTGGATCGATTGGAACCAGCACACTGGACATTGTCTCCAAGCATCCTGACAAGTACTCCATTCTTTCTCTGGTTGGAGGAGACAATCTCGAACTGCTTTCCAAACAGGTTCTCGCATTTGAGCCCCAATTGGTGGTCACACGAACCCAAGAAGGAAAAGAAAAGCTTTCTGCCCTTTTGAGTGGAAAGTCTTCGGCGACTCTTCTCTGGGGCCAAGAAGGGGCAGAGGAAGCGGCCAGTTTGGATGAAAATGATGTGGTCGTCTCTGCGATTGTCGGATCTGCGGGTCTGCGACCCACAATGAAAGCCCTTGAGAAAGGAAAAGTCGTCGCTTTGGCCAATAAAGAATCCATGGTTGTGGCCGGAGCTCTAATGAATCGAAAAGCCAAAGAGAGTGGCGCCACAATCCTTCCCGTGGACAGCGAACACAGTGCCATTTTTCAGTCGCTTCAAGGAGCCGAAACCTCCTCTGTAAAACGTCTGATATTGACGGCTTCAGGGGGCCCTTTCTTTCAACAGAAAGAAAAGGATTTGAGCCAAGTGACCCGATCGGAGGCCCTCAACCACCCCAACTGGAGCATGGGAGCAAAAATCACGATTGACTCCGCGACCATGATGAACAAGGGGTTGGAAGTCATTGAGGCCTTCTGGCTGTTCGGCCTTCCGGTGAAACAAATCAATGTCATTGTTCACCCTCAGTCCATCGTTCATTCGATGGTCGAGTATGTCGATGGCTCTACCCTTGCACAACTTGGAATTCCCGACATGAGAGGCCCCATTGCCTACGCACTTTCTTATCCAGAGAGACTCGCCAATGTGGTTGACCCTGTGAATTTTGCCAAAGTGGGGACCCTAACCTTCTTTGAGCCGGACCATGAACGCTTCCCCTCTGTATCTCTGGCCATGGAAGCTTTAGAATGCAGCGAAACTCACCCGGCCGTTTTAAATGGAGCGAACGAAGTGACTGTACAAGCTTTTTTGGAAGAACAGATTGGATTTTTGGACATCGTAAAAATCAATCGTGAAGTTTTGCATCGATACCCAGGCGGAGAAAAGGATACCTTAAAGGACTTCCTCTCAGCAGATACTTGGGGACGAAACGAAGCAACAAGACTCATCACAAAGTAAGGAGAGACTTTCTCAATGTTAACGTATTGGCTACTTTTCATTCTTCTTTTTGGAGTCGTGGTATTCATTCACGAACTCGGACATTTTCTCATCGCCAAGGCTTCTGGGGTCTACTGTGAAAGATTTGCCATCGGATTTGGGCCGACCCTTCTGAAAAAGAAGTGGGGAGAAACCGAATACGCCATATGCGCTTTTCCCTTAGGCGGATACGTGAAAATGCGAGGGGAGGATCCCAACGACAAGGACTCGGCCAATGATCCCCGCTCATTTTTGACGGCCAAACTGTCTCATCGAATTGGAATTGCCTCCATGGGCCCCATCGCCAATCTCCTTTTGCCCATCGTTGTTTTTTCGATCATTTTCTTGGTTGGTTTTCCCACCATCACATCCAAAATCGGATGGGTTATCCCCGGATCACCCGCCGAGAAATCGGGTCTTCGGGCAGGTGACATCATTACGAAAATCGACGGAAAAGAGGTTTGGAAATGGTCCGAGGTTGAAAAAACCATTCGGGAACAAGCGGGAAAAGCCATTCTCCTTTCGGTCCATCGAAGGGGGGAAACCGTCGATCTTTCAGTCGTACCGGACGCTGAAATGATTACCAACATGTTTGGTGAAGAAGAAGAGGCGGGAAAGATTGGGATCAGTCCCCAGTCTTTACGACCTGTTTTAGGAATATCCGACACACAATCAGCCATGGCTCAGGCTGGCTTTAAAACGGGAGATGTTGTCCTTAAAATCAATGATGAACCCGTTAACTATTGGTGGGAAGTTGAAGAGGCCTTTCGGCAAAACACGCCAAAACTAACGTTGCAGGTCGAGCGATACACAGACGTATTGAAAGACAGAGATTCCAACAAACACACGTTTTCCATTCCTACCCAGAACAAAACATTGGAGGAACTCGGAGCCACGTCTGGAGAACTTTTCATTCGTCAGGTTCAACCCGAGAGCGTAGCAAAGGAAATTGGCCTTCAAGCCAACGACCTTCTTTTTTCCATCAACGATGAGAAACTCGACAGTTGGTCCACTTTCCAGAATCGCATTCAGAATAACCGGGGAGAGAAAATCAAACTGGGCGTCAAGCGAAATGGAAAGCTCATTCACTTAGATTTTGTCCCGGAAGAAGTGGAATCCAAAAACATGGTTACCAAGGCCAAGGAAACGAAACGCCAACTCGGCGTTCTTTCCACGGCCATCCCCGGAGAAGTCGACCAAAAAAGCGAACGCTATCTGAATCCGATCTTTGCCCTGGGACATGGCATCAAAATGACAGGAGAAATGATCGGTCTAACGGTTGCGGGGCTTTACCGCCTATTCACGGGAAAACTCTCCGTAAAAAGGTCTTTGGGAGGGCCCATTTCAATTTTCTACTTGGCCGGAGGTTCCTACGAAACAGGTGGATGGATTTCCTTCTTTCGAATGATGGCTCTCTTAAGCATCACACTCGGAATCATCAACCTTCTTCCCATTCCGGTATTGGACGGAGGACATATTTTCTTCTTTCTCATCGAGGCGATAAAAGGAAGTCCTGTAGACATGAAGATTCGAGAGATGGCTCAACAAGTCGGTCTTCTAATCATCATCCTTCTCATGGCCTTAACATTTTATGTCGACATTGAACGTTATTTTTTCGATCGCATTCGATCATTATTCAATTAGACCATGAATGTTTTAGCTGTAGACACTTCTTCTCGCTCTGGGGCCGTCGGAATTGCCAACGGCGACCAAGTCTTGGCAGAACTGGCACTTAAGTCGCAGGAAAACCACTCTGCGCGTCTTCTCCCATCCATTGACTGGGCATTAAACCGCCTGCAAATGAAGTTGGAAGATATTGATGTTTTTGGCGTGGTTACGGGTCCGGGCTCTTTTACCGGATTACGAGTCGGGCTCGCCACAATTAAGGGTTTTGCCTGGTCGCTCAAAAAGCCGGTTGTGGGCTTGAGTTCCTTGGAGGTCTTAGCTCGTGGCTTAGAGGTTCCAGGAGCCACCATTGTGCCCATGTTGGATGCTCGAAGAGAAAAAGTGTATTCGGCTGCGTATCAATTCACGTCTTCCGGGTGGACAACCCTTTTCCCCGAAAAAGACATAGCGCTGTCTAAGCTTTGTACTGACTTAACCGGAAACATCATATGCTTGGGAAATGGCGCTCGACACTACCAAGGAGAAATTCAAAATCACCTCAAAGATCGTGTCCATTTTCCTTCTCATACATTCGACACACCCCGAGGGTCTGTATTGGCTCAACTGACCCATGAGAAAGCCCAAAGAGAAGAGTTTTTAGATGTGAGTTCCGCTGAACCAAATTATTTGAGGCAAAGCGAGGCTGAAGTTAAATTGAAAGAGAGAAATTAAGTGAATCCTGTTCAAAAAATTTTTAAGAATCCAAAAGAGTTTTTTGACTCCATCAAAACCATTTTAATCGCGGTCTTTGTGGCCTTGGTTTTCCGATATTCGGTTGCAGCCCCCTACAAAATTCCTACGGGCTCCATGATTCCGACTCTGAAAATTGGAGACTTTATTTTTGTAAGCAAGCTTTCGTATGGAATCAAGCTTCCGTTCACAAATTACAACATCATCACGCACGACACGCCGAAACGAGGAGAAGTGATTGTCTTTGTCTATCCCGAAAACAAAGATCTTGATTTCATTAAACGCGTGGTCGGAGTGGCTGGAGATGAGGTCGAACTTCGAAATGACCTGCTTTTTATCAACGGAAAACTCATGCCTCGGGTCAGGGAAGATGATCGATCCCCTGTGGAAGACGTGACCCCAGCTTCCGTTCGTGAGGCGGCCCAGCTGTATACCGAAGACTTGGACGGCAAAAAGCATCTGGTCATGGAACTCTTCCCCTTTCCAGAGAATTACGGTCCCGTAAAAGTTCCCAAAGGACATTTGTTGGTGATGGGGGATAACCGGGATAACTCAAAAGATGGCCGCGTTTGGGGATTCTTACCCGTTGAAAACGTACGAGGTCGCGCACTTTTCGTTTGGCTTTCGCTGGATACCGAACGTTGGCGAGTTCGCTGGAATCGCTTCGGGAAAAAAGTCCTGTGATTTAGCCTTGTTGCCTCCTCATTTCGAGCCGGGTGGAATTCCTTTCCTTGCAGATTGCAAAGGTCCAGGAAGTCGTTCACAATAAAGGGAATGGGAAAGGCTGACAAATTCATCGATCGAACCATTTTAAACCTCGCGCCTGAGGAGGTCCCTGAGATTGAGCATAATCGAAGAATTCGGGGAGACCGATTGTGGGTTTCTTTTCCTGTATTCGCAACGTTCCAGGGGAACTTGATTCAAGGTTATATGGAGGCCTTGAACCTAAGTTGGTCGGGGATGTTGATCGCAACGAACTTTCCTCTTTCTCCTGGGGATGACCTTGAACTGGAGTTTACCCTACCTGGCTCTGAAATCCCCATTCAGGTTGGGTCTCGGGTCATTCATCGAATTTCTGAAAACACGCCGGAAGAAGCCACGCAGATCGGTGTCGCTTTTCAAGAAATGGAACTCAATACCCAGAGGATGATTTCTGGATTCGTTTTGCAGTATCTCCCTCACGAGTAGGGATGAACTTCAGAAAACATTGCTTAGAGAACGTCCAAGTCCTTCCAATATAAGTCGAGCTTCCTCTGCAATTTTGATGAATTCGATGGCAAAACCTTTGCCCTCACCTCTCCCCGACTCATTGACTCGAACCACTTTTCCAGAAATGGGGGTGGGATCAAATAGCGTCGGAATCCACACCTCCATATCTAACTGATCATCCTTTTGAGGAAGATCATCGGCCAAGACATATAATCCTCCTCCACTGACATTGTGGGTAAATAGATTCTGGGGTTCTCCGTTGGGTGCCCATACAACCTTCAAACTAATCGGTACGCGGGGCCATTTCCGACGATCTTGATCGCTCAACATTTCCGTCAACATTTCTTCGACAACAATGCCCATGGGAAGCATGACTTCTTCCTCTTCGGAGCTGATTTCAAGTTTTTCCGCCTGTTCCGGATAATAGGTAAAAGCACCTCGCTCCCATTTGAGCACCCAACGCACAATCTGTTTCATCTGTTTGGATAGAACTTCAATGATTTGATCGTGCGTGACATAACCCAGGTCCTTGAATATTGCCCCGAGCATTTTCTTTTCCGAACTTAATCTCTGGGTTTCCAAAGCCAAATCGAGATGCTTTCGCTGAATGACTCCATGAGAGATCAAAAGCTCACCGATCCCCACGCGTCGCATGGATGAAACGGCCTGAACAATCCCCCCTTCGCGGAATACCAAGAATGCGACACGAGGAAAACTGCGGATGTAAAGAAACCCCGTTTTGCGACCCAACTCCAACATCTGCAAAACACTGGTAAGAGGAAAGTCTGACAAATCGCCACCGAAACCTCGGGCGGCCTGAGACCATTTTTCACTCATGGGATGAGTTTATGCGAGCAAGGCAATTTATCCAACCTATGTCTTCACCCCAAAAGACTATGGAAAAAGAATCTTCTTAATGGCACGAACCGTAACCTGCCGTCCCATTTCCGCAATGGATTCCGTAAGGGGAATTTCCTTGGGACAAGCTCGCACACAGTTCTGCGCATTCCCACAATCACTGACTCCACCCGGCTCCATTAATGCATCCAGTCGCTTTTCCTTGTGCATTTTTCCTGTGGGATGGGCATTGAATAGTCTTACCTGACTGATGGGTTGGGCACCCAAGAAGTTATTGTTCAGCGTAAACTCAGGACAGACTTCCAAACAACACCCACAGGTCATGCAGGTGGAAAGCACATAATTCTTTTGTTGGTGCTCCGTAGACTGACGCATCCCGGGCCCCAAATCGTACGTACCATCGATATCCACCCAGGCTTTGACGCGTTTAAGATTCTCAAACATCCGTGTCCGATCCACCACCAAGTCACGAATCAAAGGAAACTTGGTCATGGGCTCCAAGCGAATGGGTTGCTTGATTTGAGAAATTAAAGTCGAACAGGCTTGACGAACCTTTCCGTTGATCACCATGGAACAAGCGCCACACACTTCCTCCAAGCAAACCGCTTGCCACATGACAGGTGTCGTGGGTTTTCCATCTTTTCGTACCGGATTTTTTTGGATTTCCTGCAACGCCGTAATGACATTCATTCCAGGAGAGTAGGGAACTTCGAATTCTTCCCAAAAAGGTTTTTGGCTTGGACCCGCTTGGCGTTTCACTTGAACATGAACTTTGTCCGCCATCACTTTTCCTCCTTCACCGCAGTTTTTCCGGTGTCATAGGATCGTTTCCGCGGTTCGATGAGGGAGACATCCACTTCATCGTAGGTAAACTCCGGCCCCTTGGGTGTCCATTTGGCTCTCGTGGTCTTGAGCCACTCTTGATCGTTTCGCTCTGGGAACTCCGGTTTGTAATGAGCTCCACGACTTTCATTTCTCGCCAACGCCCCCAAAGTCATCGTTTGAGCCAAATCAAACATGAGTTCGACTTGTCGAGCAAAAATCACTTCTTGGTTCACCCAACGAGACTTGTCGGAAATCCCAATGTTCTTAAATCGCTCTTTGAGTTCTAGGATTTTCTCGTTCGTCTCTTCCAATTTCTTGTTCTCTCGTACAACGGTCACATAGTCCGTCATCATATCACCCAGTTCAGAGTGAATTCGATACGCGTTCTCCTTGCCATCTTTATCGTAGAAGTGATCCAAATGATCTTGCTGTTTCTTTCTTTCTTGATCGAAAAGATTTGCCGAAACCGATTCAGAGCCCTCATCCAAAGACTTGGCATACTCGTTCATATAAGGTCCACTCATTCTTCCACTGTAGATGCATGAAAGAAGGGAGTTTGCACCAAGGCGATTTCCTCCATGGAATTGATAGTCGGCCTCTCCCGCAGCAAAGAGACCCGGAATATTGGTCATTTGTTTGAAATCAACCCACATTCCTCCCATGGAATAATGAACCCCTGGGAAAATTCTCATGGGGACATACCGAGGATCATCGCCCACAAACTTTTCGTAGATATGAAGAACTCCCCCGAGTTTTTGGGTCAACACATCTGCTGGAATATGGGTGATATCTAGATAGACTTGCCGTTTCTCTTCGATCCCCTTTTTCAATTCAACACAAACTTTGAAAATAGCCCGAGCCGCGATATCTCGAGGAACCAGGTTTCCGTAAGCCGGATACCAGTCTTCGAGAAAAAACCATCGATCCGCCTCGGGAATATCCTGAGGGGATCTCTTGTCAAAGGGATCCTTTGGCGTCCAAACCCGTCCCCCCTCTCCACGAATGGATTCCGACATTAAGCGAAGTTTATCGGGACCGGGAACCGTGGTGGGATGAACCTGAACAAACTCCCCGTTGGCGTAGTCAACACCAGCCCGAAAAGCGCCCGCAGCAGCCGCTCCCGTGTTAATCAGCGAATTGGTTGTCCGACCAAAGACCAAGCCGGGGCCACCCGTGGCCAGCATAACCGCCTCCCCTTTAAAGGGGAGGATCTTCATTTCATTCTGATTCAATGCCGTAATTCCTCGGCAAATTCCTTTTGGATCCAGGACAGGAGAAACAAATTCCCATCCAATGAATTTTTCGACCAGACCTTGGTCCTCAAATCGGCGCACTTGCTCATCCAGAGCATAAATGAGCTGTTGCCCAGTGGTCGCTCCCGCAAATGCCGTGCGATTGTGTTGGGTTCCCCCAAACCGTCGAAAATCGATTAAGCCTTCAGAGGTTCGATTGAATGGAACGCCCATTCGATCCAAAAGATAAATGATGCCCGGAGCTTGATCGCACATATCTTTCACCGGAGGTTGGTTAGCTAAAAAATCTCCTCCGTAGATGGTGTCGTCAAAATGTTCCCAAGGGGAATCACCCTCTCCTTTGGTGTTCACAGCTCCATTGATCCCCCCTTGTGCACACACGCTATGGGACCTTCTCACCGGAACATAGGAAAACAGTTGAACCTTATTTCCCAGCTCACACAGACGAATGGTCGTCATGAGACCTGCAAGACCTCCACCCACGACAATGAACGTTGGTTGCGTCATTTTACATACCCCCTGCTGCAGTCAGAAATCCACGAAATGCATCGAAGGCCATGTACAGCAAGACCAGTCCGAAACCATAACAAACGAAGAGAGAAATTTTCTGAGCTTTGGCCGAAACCGTAATTCCCCAGACAATCAAGAACGTCCAGAGCCCATTGGCCAAATGGAAAATGGCCGCCAAGGTCCCCGCAATTTGAAACGCCACAACCCAAGGGTTGGTAAACTGTGCGGCCATATAATCGAAGAAATTCAACTTAATGGAGGGATCCAACACGGCCTGATAACGGGTCTCATAGACATGCCAAACGATGTAAACCAAAAGAAAAATTCCCGAAACTCTTTGAAAAAAATGCGTCCAATTTCGAAAGTAGCTGTATTGGGTGGGATTGGGACGAAAAGCCACGGCCAAATAAACACCGATCAACGCATGAAACAGAATCGGAATACCGATCAAAAATATTTCCAAGTACAACACATAAGGCAGCCCCAGAAGGAATTCCACGGCTTCGTTATAAGCCACACGCCCCTCTGCCGCCCTGGAGTTCGTCAGCATATGTTCAAAAAGAAAGACGCCAATGGGGATGACCCCGGTCAGCGAGTGAAGTCTGCGTAGCCAAAAGGCTCTTAGGTTGATCATCGCCGCATGGTTTTAACGTAGCCCCCAAAGGTTGGCAATTCAAAAATCCCAATAATTCTAGTAGTATGCGCGCAATGGCCCCAATTCCTGCGCGTCGCATTGCCGCCGTCCGAAAGGCACTTCTCGCTTGGTATTACAAGCATCGCCGTTCTCTGCCTTGGCGAAACACACGGGACCCCTATCGAATTTGGATTTCTGAAATCATGGCTCAGCAAACCCGGATTGAAACCGTCGTCCCCTATTACGAGCGATTCATTCGTCGTTTTCCGCGTATCCACGACCTGGCGCAAGCGCAAGAAGAAGATGTCCTCAAACTCTGGGAAGGGTTGGGTTATTACTCACGGGCACGAAACCTCCACTCGGCCGCCAAAGAGGTTTGTGAATCCTATGGAGGAAAGCTCCCCCCAACGGCTCAGGAATTAAAACAATTGAAAGGCTTTGGACCCTATACTTCAGCTTCCGTGGCTTCCATTGCCTTTGGCGAGGCCATCGCATGCGTGGATGGAAATGTGCGACGCGTGTTGTCGAGATGCTTCGAAACCCATGAACCCGTGGAACCCTATGCCGCGCAACTCATCGACGCAAAAGATCCTTCAGGGTTCAATCAGGGGCTGATGGAATTAGGAGCCCGCGTTTGCCTCCCCCGCAAGCCCAAATGCGAACTTTGCCCCCTTCAAAAGGTGTGTCAAGCCCATCACAACGACTCGGTATCTCACTTCCCCTCCAAAAAGGAAAAGACCAAAGTCAAACAACGCTCGCTCGGCGTTTTCATTCTTCGACAAAAAACCCGCGTTCTCTTTCTGAAACGATCTTCAACAGGGCTTTGGGGTGGAATGTGGGAGCTCCCTTCCTTTGACCTGGCCCCTAAAAGCACAAAAAATGATCATCTTCAAAGCCTTCGGGAGAGATTTGGAGTCGACTGTGGCCCCTTAAGCCAGCAAGGGAGTTTCAAACATATTCTGAGCCATCAAAAAATCGATGTAACGGTCTTCGAGGCCAACATCACTCAAACCAAAGACGTCAAAAAACTGAATTGGCTCACTCCCCGAGAGGTCCGTGAGCGGCCCCTTTCTCGCCTTCAACAAAAGGCCTGGGAAATGCGAACCAATCAAACTCCTTGAAAGGAAGTCCTGAATAACTGAAGAGTTTGGGCGTCTCGGAAGTGTTTTGTTTTCGGGAGGAGAAATTAAGCGGAGCCTCCAGAGCATCTTAAATGCGTGGATTTGCAAAATTTACAGAAACTTCTTTGATTGGCACGGCAGACGCGCGAGCCATTCGACGGAGAAAACAAAACACTTCCGAGACGGGCATGTTTGCTTCGATTCTCTAGACACTTAGAAAGTGGATAAAAGGTGGAGAGAAGCTATGCAGGATTCGAATGAAACAGAGCTCAAAGCTTTAGATAGAAGCATGGGTACATCAGCTGCATACAAGGGAGTGAACGGATCGGGTAGAACCTTAAGGTTTTGTCCATGACAATGATGGTGCCTGGGACTGGATTCGAACCAGCACAGTATTGCTACCGCCAGCCCCTCAAGCTGGTGTGTCTACCAATTCCACCACCCAGGCACAAAAAGGAAAAACCCCTATAGTCAGCCTTGAGGAATCGGTCAACCATAATTCGCGGGGTTCTCTTGCCTGTCTTCTGGCTAACAGCTATATTTAATTGGGTTTTTTGGGAGTTTCTATGAAGGATACAAAACATCGACACGCTCGGCGCACGAATCTCCGTGTGGCCGTAAAAGTTGAACATAAAAGCCGCCTCCAAGAGTTTTATTCTCGTAACTTGAGTAGCGGGGGCATTTTCTTGGAAGTGGAGAAAAAACTCCCTGCCATCGGATCCAAGCTCAAATTAAAATTTGAGGTTCCAGGCTTAAGGAAAGCCATCATGGCGGAAGCCGAGGTTCTCCATCACCACTCCTACGAAACCATGAATGAAAAAATGGAAGCCTTCACACGAAAAGGCATGGGGCTTCGCTTCCTAAACTTGAGCGAACAAGACGAAGCTCTGATCAACGAGTACATCACAGGCAAGGAACTTCATGTCAGCTCCTAACACTCCAGAAACTGCCGCTCCGGTAAAGAAAGCTCCGAGCTTTGTGGATGACGCGAAAAAGCTCATTGCCGCCAAGTACTCCATTGTTTACGTGACGACCTTCGAAGATGCCCGCTGCGAACAAACGCTTCAAAACCTCGCCAAATCGGGATTTCAAAATCCTTTGAAATTTTTTTCGTGGAGCATCACGGAAGGACTTAAATCCGGCACCGAGAAAATCCCCGGAACGGAAGACCCCATCAAGGCCTTGGATCATGTGATTCAACTCAAAGATCCAGCTGTATATACGTTCAAGGATCTCAACCAAGAGTTTGAAAATTTTCCAACCTTGGTACGCAAGCTCAGAGACACCTATCAAGCCATCAAAAACCAAGTCAAAACCCTTTTCATTTTGGCTCCTCTGGTTGAAATTCCCGATGAAATTTCAAAAGAGGTCGCCGTCATCGAGTTTGGTCTCCCGAGTTCTGCTGAACTTGAAAAACTCTTTGATGCCACAACCAAATCGTTCAAAAATTTAAAAGTAGATTTGACTCCAGATGACCGGACCGACTTCATCAAATCCGGATCCGGTCTCACATGGGATGAAGCGCGAAGCGCCTATGTCCACGCTTGCATGGGAAGGTCGACCTTAACGGCCGATGCGGTAAATGTGGTCATCGAAGAAAAAAGTAAAATCGTTCGAAAAGACGGCATTTTAGATTACGTGCCTGTCGATTTCTCCATGCAAGAAATCGGAGGGTTGGAAAATTTAAAAGACTGGTTGGAACGACGTTCTCGTTTCTTTTCCAAGGAGGCCCAAAATTTTGGCTTGAGTGCACCCAAAGGCGTGCTTCTCACCGGAATCTCCGGATGTGGAAAGTCTAGCTGCGTGAAGGCCATCAGCCAATATTGGCGCTTACCTCTCATGCGTCTAGATATGACCAAGGTTTACGGCGGAGTCTTGGGAAGCGCAGAGGAGACCTTCGCAAGGGCTTTAAAAACCGTGGAGGCCGTCGCTCCCGTAATTCTGTGGATTGAGGAAATCGAGAAAGGTGTGGCGGGATTCAGTCAAGGAGACGGAGGCGTCACGGCCCGAATTTTTTCATCCTTCTTGACGTGGATGCAGGAAAAGACCTCCAACGTTTTTATAGCAGCTACAGCCAATGAGATTGACCAACTCCCCCCCGAACTTCTTCGAAAAGGCCGATTCGATGAAATTTTCTTTGTGGACCTCCCCACAGAGAAAGAGCGCGTGGACATTTTTCAGGTTCATATCCTCAAGCGAAAGCACAAGCCGGAGAAATTCAACCTCATCAATCTATCAAAGGCGACCAATGGTTTCAGTGGAGCTGAAATTGAACAGGTGGTTGCGGCCGGAATGTTTGAAGCTTTCAATGAAAAAAGGCAGTTCAACGACCAGGATCTCTACCGAGAAATTTCAAAGACAGTTCCTCTTTCCACGACCATGGCGGAGCGTATCAAAGAGATCAAGCGCTGGGCCGACACACGAGCCGTCCGCGCCACAAAGCACTAAAAAAACGGCCTTAAGGAAACCTCAAGGCCGTTTGATAAAATTTGCAGAATAAATTTACGAACGATCCAGTGCTTCGTATTGGTTCATGATGTCTTCCACGAAAGGAGACATCTGAGCACATTCACTTTCAACTTCATCTTCAACGGAGTGAACCATAACTGGAAAACACTCTCGCTCGGTTTCTTTTCTCCAATTCCATGCCTGAATCTCAAAATCTTCTGGCATTTCAATCGAATCATCTCCGCAAACGCTCTCATGGAAAGCGTTTAGAAGATGAATATTCTCCGATTTTGCGGCCTCCAAGTGCTCGGGGAATTCATCCAAACTCGGCAACAAACCCAAAGCACTCATTTCATCCAATGTATTCAAGTTTTTTAAAACGGAATTGACAACTAGGCATTGTTCCTCTGAAAACCGAGGAGCCGCAAAATTCACATCCGCTTTGGCCAAAATGGGACGGCTCTGGCAATAAAAGATATCGATTGAACTGACAAAACGTAGCGCCTTGGCAAAACGATCTCCTTGAGCCTGGCCATCCCGAGCTCCCAAACAATCGGCCTGAGCCGAGCCAGAAACTCCGACCACACTCAAGGCCAAACAGGCGCAAACAAACACACTCCACATAGTATTTTTATTCATTGAAATCCCCCGACAGAAAAAGGTTGATCTTTGAGGAGGCAAAAAAAACCGGCCTTAGAGAAACCTCTCGCTCTGCCCTTCGATAAGGACCTGAAAAAGAAGCATTTCTAAGACCGGTTCTAAATCCACCCACGATATGTAACTCAGAACTATCACAGCGCGTTAGTCTTTGCAAAATCTTTAAAAAAAGAAAAGGCCGGACAATCATCCGGCCTTTTCCAAAGGATATTTGAGCTACACCTTAAGGAGCAACTGTGGGGGCCTTCGTCATGAACACTTCCTCAGCAACCTCCAAGACCAAGCTACTCTGCTTAATCTTTGTATCAAACGAAAGCGCTCCATGAAGAGGAACAGGTCGAGCGATTTCGGCGGGAAGAGGTTCGAAACCTCGATCATCCCGAGAATCCACATCAATCAACAGAGCTTCAACCAAGGGGCTTCGGCCTTTGTTCGAACCGTCTTCGGAGTATAGAAGCGCTACCATATGACAGTCTTCTCCGCTGGTGCAAATCTCTTTGAGCGAGCTATGCAGTCGTCGAGACTCCACCGGGGCGTTCTTGTCAAAGGTTTCAACCGCGATTTCTCCGTTGATCAACACAGCCATGGCCGTCGCATTCTCCGAACCCGCACTGCTTCCTGCAATCTTCAAAATGGGGTTCCATCGCCGAGGCACATTCAAAATCGCTTCCACCACATAAAGGAACCCATCGCCTTCATCAATGGTTTCAGGAACCTTTTGAACCTGAGGCAGGGTATCCAGAGCGAACTCACCATACCAATCACCAAATTCATCAATTCCACCCAAGGTCAATGCACGGTTCCAGTTTCCAGCTTCCAAAACAAAACTGGAAGTGACCGTTGTAGGCCAAGAATCATAGGGTTTTCGCATGGGAAGAATCGCATAATTTTTGTCCTTTTTTTCCTGTTCGGTCACACGATTGATCACTTCTCGGATCGTATCTACGCGAAGCAGTTCAAGATTAAAGGACTTCTGTTTGTCTCCAGATTTCCAGGGAAGAAGTTCTTTGGTCCATTTATCTTTCTGCTTGGGCAAACGAAAAGCCGCAACTTTATATCCATTAACCAAGAACGGATCCAATCCGTTGGCTCGGCCTTTTTCGCTGCGTTCACACTCGTCCCCGATTCCATCGCGATCGCTATCTTCTCCTTCAAAATATTCGGCTTCGGAACAACCAAATTTGGCCATCCCCACCGGATCATCTCGTTTGGCGACTATGTTTAATTCGCTCATGGGCTGGGCATCTCGATTGAGCGTTCGAGCCCTACGATCCGTCGTCGTTGGGGCCTGAGAGGTGGTGGAAGGAACAGTAGAGGTTCCAGGAAGGGCACCACACAGACCTCGGGCAAACATGGCTTGGTTCGGAACTCGTTTTCCCGTTTGAGAATCAATATGCCAACACCCTTGCGTACCATTCATCATGAGGTTGCCCGACAATCCATTTCGGCTGGTCATGTTGGCCATGCGCTCCATCTGAGCCTGTTGGTAAGAATTTCGAAACGTCGTCGTGCTTGCTGGAGAGGTATAGTTGGAACCATACCGATTTCCATAATACGAAGCCATTTGAGCTTGCATCAAGCGTTGGTCTCTTAAGATTCGATCTCGATCCGAGTTATTCGAACTACAACCGACCACCAAACTGGCCAGAGCGATGAGCTTAACTGCTGTGTGCATCGTTTTCATGATGTCCTCCAAATATCCTTTCATCCCCTTCTCAGGGACCTCACCCCCTCTAAACGCAACACCCATACCAACTTGGCCAAAATTAACTTTTCTTTATTTTCAACGAGTTAGGTGCATAAATAGGGGGGTGTGGGTTGAGCAAGGAGTGAGCAGGTAACGCCCCATGCGCCATATACGTCCCAATTCCCCCATTCCCCAAAATCAGCGAAATTTCGAGATTGGTTCTGTTGAGAACTCGCAGATGTAACGAGGTGGCGGGAAAGTGGCTTAAAGGTTCCAGGAATGGCTCGACATGAAAGGCCGAGAAGTTTTAAGTTTACCTGTCTGCGCTTAAGTTCCTTCCACCTTTAAGCCACTTTCCAATTGCCTAAGGAGTGGAAGCAAACATGCATGTCTCGGAAGTGTTTCGTTTTCGGGAGGAGAAATTAAGCGGAGCCTCCGGAGCATCTTAAATGCGTGGATTTGCAAAATTTACGGAAACTCCTTGGATTTGCACGGCAGACGCGCGAGCCATTCGACGGAGAAAACGAAATACTTCCGAGGCCTGCTTAAGCCACTTTCCCGCCACCTCGTTACATCTGCGAATTTTCTTCGCCAATCAACAAAGGCAGGACGTGCTCTCGGGGGAGAGTCTACAGCTGAGGAGGGAACCCGCGAGTTCACGGTGAAACGCCTGTCTCTTTGAAAAAAACTTATTGTTCGTTCTTACGAATGGCGACGAGTCGGTATTGATCAAATCCGGCTTCCGCCGCCGTAAATAAGACGGACGTCACCAACCAATAAGGTGTCTTCTTGTCGGCGATCACCAGAACCTCTCCACTAAACTTGATCTTATCGCTCAGCTTGGCCAGCTCTTTGAAGCCTGCCGCTTTGCTTTGGAGCTTCGAGAAAAGATCTTTGATCAAGTAGCGTCGACTCCGAGCATTCTTTTCCAAGGTTCTCAGCGTCTTTTTATCCAACACCATCACATGGTCTGCATCTACAGAGATGATTCCATCTTGATCGTCTCCGTACCCGGTAACCACCAATTTCGTGGCTTCAATGGGATTCATCAAATTGCTGGACAGAGGAATGCTGATTGACTCTCCGACGGGAATGGACATCGCACTAACAGAATAGCTTTTGAGAAGAAAGATAACGACAACCGTTAACATGTCCATCATGGCCACGAGATTTAGTTCCCGTATGGCTCCTGGATGAAATGCCTTGCCTCTTCTCCTCTTTAGTTGTGCTCGATAATTTCTTCCCACGATGACTCCTTAGATGATGCTTAAGGTTACGTCCGGAAACAAGTCTGACTCACCGTTCTTTTGCTCCCGAAGAGCGTCCATTGTACGGATGATGTCATCGTAAATGATCTTCGGATCCGAGATAATGAGAACACGAGATTCCTTGGTGAATCGATTTTTCAGATTCACAGCAATTTCTCGTAAGCGATCAAAATCGTATCCCTCAACTTGTTTGGGAACGACCGTGGGCTTGATCGATTTTCCACCTTGCACACTCGGATCAACGACGAACCCTTTTTGGGTCACGCGGACAATCAGCAAAAGCTCCTCGCCTTTCTTGGCTGCTTGTGCCTGCACTTTGGCTGAATCCGGAGCCAACTGAGGAATGGATGCGTTCAAGATGGTAAAGCCCAAAAAGCTGGTGATGTTGACCAGGAGGAACAAAACTAAACAGGTCATCATGTCCAGATACGGAACGATATTGAGTTCCGTACCAATTTCCATCAACGCCCCTCGGCGGCCTCTTCCGCGTGCCATAGATTTCCTCTCTTAACTCAAGTTAAGCGGCTTTTTCAGAATCGTTTCTAAGAGCCAGCAAGTTTTCCAAACGACTGGAAAAATAGTCCAGGTCCCCAATGATTCGTTTGGCAATTCCCGAAAGAACCAAGTGGAAGAAAATACAAATCACCGCGATCACCAAACCTGCGGCCGTATTGTAGAGGGCTTCTGCAATACCAGCACCCAATAGCTTAGCTCGATCTTCCGGAGTGGCTTCCGACAAGCCCAAAAAGGAATCCATCAATCCAAAAATGGTTCCGATCAAACCGATCAATGTCGCGATGTTTGCGAATGACCACAATGAACCAATTCGCTTCTCGATTTGTGGAGTCACCTGCAACAACGCTTCATCAATGGCCATGCTAACCGCCATATTGCTACGATTGGCTTTTACCAAGCCTGCTTTCACAACGGTGGCCAAGGGGGTTTTGGAAGTATTGCAGTAGTTGATGGCTTGGGTCAGGTCATTGGCCAACACATAACTCTCAATATTCTTCATAAAATTTTTGCCATCAAACGAATGCTTCATCAACAAGGCATAGAAGCGTTCGAAAATCACCGCAATCGCCATTGGCGAAATAACGACAAGGTTCACCCAGAAAAACGGTGTGGCTTCTTTTAAAAATACCGAAAAACTATCCATGAACGAGTCCTCCTGTTTCAACATCTACTGTCGTGGTCACCCTTTGAATATAGGTAACCATTGAAAACGAAAGGGATTATAGCACTCCCATCAAAAAGGTACCAAAAACTTCGATCTAAGCCTCTTTTTCAATGACCCGAGCCAGTTTTTGATGTTCGGGCCATCCATCTGAAAGCGCTAGGTTGCCCTCCCTGCCGGGCTTGGACAAGTATTTTTTCTTCAGCGCCCTCACCCTTCCCAAGGCCTCATTCACACGCTCTTCGGAGATTTCGTTTCGTTTCAGGGCTTGCTCAATGCGCCGAATCACCTTCTCGGCTTCATCCAAGGATTTACATACCAGAAGGAGGTCTACGCCAGCTGAAAGAGCTTTTATTGCAGCTTCGGCGATCTCTCCATGCTGGGAAATCGCCTTCATTTCAAGGTCGTCACTCAGCACCACCCCTTGAAAGCCCATTTTCTCTCGAAGAAGACCTTGAATCAGCACGCTGGACAAGGTTGCCGGGTTTTTGTCCCAAGTCGGATACACCACATGCGCTGTCATGATGGTGGGCACCTGTGCTCGAATGGCGGCTCGAAAGGGCTCCAATTCCCTTCGACCCATTTGTCGCCGAGAAACCTCGATGACCGGCAAAACCAAGTGACTGTCCGACGAGGCATCCCCATGACCCGGAAAATGTTTGGCACAGGACACCACCCGTTCTCGGTTGTATGCCCGTACCGTCGCCGAAACCAAACGACTGACAATGGAAGGACGAGAATCAAAGCTGCGATCCCCAATCACGGGATTTCTGGCATTGCTGTCCACATCGGCCACCGGCGTAAAATTCACATTCACGCCAATGGCTTTTAATTCTCTTGCCATGGCAACAGCTTGCTTGCGAGCCAGGGTTTCTTTTCCGGTTTTTCGAAAAATTTTTCCCAGACTTCGATTTCCAGGCCATTCGGTAAAGGGGGCGTAAAGACGACACACCCGCCCGCCCTCTTGATCTATGCCAATAAGGGGCGCAGTTTCAGAAAGCGTGCAGAGCTGTTGGGAAAATTTCCGAAGTTGAGCCGGAGTGTCTACGTTTCGCCGAAAATAAATGAATCCGCTGGGATCATATTTTCGAATGAAGGCTTTTTCTTTTTTTGAAAGGCATTTTCCCTCCAAGCCCATCATCAAAAGTTGGCCAATTGGTTTGGATAATGTTGGGGACATCGCTAGGATGAAAACAGGAAAAAACATGCTCCGCAACTTCGCAATCGTCATCTTCATTTTCATGGTCTTTATTCCCTTGGAAGCACCGGGAAAGACCTGGAAAAATCAGCTGGAACCCGTCCTCAAGAAATGGAACCTTCCTTCGGATGCCTATGCCATCCGTCTGGAACGGCTGGATTCAGGGAAAAACCTGTTCTCTCATCAGGAAAAACAGGCATTTAATCCCGCCTCTACAATCAAACTTCTCACGGCGGCAAGCGCCCTCTCCGAACTGGGCCCGAATCATCGATTTCAAACCAGACTATTTCAAACGCAGACTCAAGCCTGTTTGAAAGGTGGCGGAGACCCCTCTTTGGTCAGCGAGCGGATGTGGCTTTTGGTACGCGAGGCCATCCGAAAGGGGTTCAAAGAAATTCCAGGGGATCTTTGGTTGGACACGTCATTGTTTCCACGAGAGAAGTTTTCCCGTCACTTTCAAGGGGATCGGAATCGTGCGTTTACGGCCCCCATCAGTTCTTTGCTCGTCAACTTCAACTCGTTAACCATTTTTGTTTCCCCCACCACCCTTGGAAAACCTGCATCCATTCAACTTGATCCCCATTTGCCTTGGTTCCACATCCATAACCGAACTCGAACCCGAAAGAAAACGAACCGAAAGTCCGTAGATGTATCGATTCAAGAAACTTCCAAGGGTCAAATGTCTGTCGACACATGGGGAAGCGCTGGACTTAACCGAGGGGAAATCACTCTCTATCGCAATGTTCCCTCCCCTGCAGACTATGCAGGCCACCTCTTCATTGACCTGTTCAAGAAAGCCGGAGGAACCTTCCAGGGAAAAATTCTGCAAAAGAATTGCCCGGCCCATGCAACCGAGGTTCTCGAATTCTCTTCCGTTCCCCTTTCCCAAATTGTGTTTGGCATGAATAAATTCTCAAACAACGTCATTGCCGAAATGCTCTTACGGGCTGTGGGCAAAGAACCCACTCGGGAAAGTGGACTACAAGCCCTTCGAAACTGGTTGAACGCATCAAACATCAGCGCGCCGGAGCTCAAGCTGAATAACGCCTCGGGTTTGTCTCGCAAAAATCGCATTTCTGCGAAAAGCTTGGCGGCCATCATCCGCACCGCAGCCAATGATCTTCGCATCGGGCCGGAATTTTTAAGTTCTCTCGGCATCGCGGGAACCGACGGAACCCTGAGGCGTCGATTAAAGGATTTTCCTCAGGCAAATCGAATCCGCGCCAAATCGGGACGATTGGCGAATGTTGTCGCTTTGGCTGGCGTTGTCGACACCCCCAAGGTCGGAAAACTGGTCTATGTGTTTTTTTCCCGGCCGGCTCAAAAACAAGCTTGGAACGCCCAAAAAATGGAAGAAGACCTACTCAAAGCGATCATTGCATACAATGGTCAATGAGCTAGGATCCGGCTGTATGAAGCGTTTACTTCCTTTTCTTTTACTGTTTTTGTGGACCTCTGTCCTGGCCTCCGACGTAAAACTCGACCCGGCCGACCAGAAAGCTTTGGAAGCTCTGGAACAGCAAATCACCGATCTTAAACGAGACGTGCATTTGTCAAAAATGCGTGTTCATGAGCTGGAAGAGGCCGTGTTGCGCGGCAAGATTACCGGCTCGAAGGCGCACATCGTCTTTGACAACCAGGCGGAAGGCTTCTTCGCATTTGTTTCGGCCGAGTTCTTTCTGGATGGCGATTTAATTATGAAAGTAGACGGGAAGGGAAGAAAGTCTCCCTTAGAAAAACTCGACGTTTTTGACAAAGACCTACCTCCCGGAGAACACACGCTTGAAGCCAAGATCAACTTCGAAGGCAACGAAAAAGCCATTCATACGGCCTTTTCTTACTTCAAAGACCACAAGTTCCGGGTTGAAACCCGCGAAAAGTTTCCTGTGGAGTATGGAAAAACAACCTTGGTCAAACTTACAGCCATCGATCAGGGGTATTTCAAAACTGAGTTGAGTGAAAGACTCCATTTAAAATTCGAACTCTTGAAGAACTGGGGAAGCACCCTCCCGTAAGTCGCAAAATTATGGGGAAATATTTCCAATTCTTTTTCGTTTCATGCTTTCTCCTTCCTGGGATGGTCTGGGCTACTTCCACGCAGGAATTGGAAGATCGCATTGAGGTTTTTGAAAAAACCCAGCCGCACGCAACAAAACCCATCACTCCCCGCATGGATGTTCTGGATGAGGTCCGAAAAGCCTATATCAGTCCAAGATTGTATCGCCGCATCGCTCAAAGATATCCAGATGCAAACGAGGAGCTGGCGTATCGCCTGGCTCGGCACGCATACCTTCTCGACAAAAACCCGGAGGCCCTTAAGTGGATTTCCAAAATTGGGAATTCTCCCACCGCCGCCCATTGGCAATCTGCAGGAAGCTATCTTCAAGGAGTCATGGCCCTCGATCAAAACCAACGCCAGAAGGCCGAGGAACATTTTATTCGAGCCAAATTACAGGCCACACGAAAAGTTGTAAAAGACGCTGCCTCTCTCGCCTTGGCACGTCTGGCCTTTGACCAAGGAAACTATGAAGAAGCACGAACCCTGTATAGCAGCGTCGAATTTTCTTCGGACTTGCATGAGTATCGACTGGAGGAATCTGCTTGGGCGGATGTTCTAAGCCATCGACGCGACCTCGCAGCCACGGAAATCGAACTCTTGTTCATGCTTTACCCAGATAGCCCCAGGCTTCCGGAATCTGGACATCTTCTGGGTCGACTTCGAGCCAACCAAGAAAGTCTTGGCCGGGGGATTGAGGCCCTGAATCAAATGACGGTTCGATTCGAGTTGGAAGCCAAGAGCATGGAGAAAGCCCTTCGAAAGTTTCAAGGTCAGGAAGAGTTGCTGTTTTCAGAACTGGAACCCCGTCTTTCAACGACGGGGGTTCATTTTCACCTCCCCCCCTATGGCCGGGAACTATTGAATCGAGACCCACTGATTCGAATTTACTTAGGAGCCCTAAAACAGGTCGACGACATGATCTGGGATCTAGAGGAACAATTGGCCCTCACCGAAGGCACAGAGTTGGCCCTCAAAGGACAAGAGGGCACGACCATTGAAAGTGTGATGTTCCTCCATTGGATCAATGCTTTGGAGCAGAACATCCTCTTGCTGGATGCTGAAAAGGATTCAAAGAAAGTTGTCCGCCTGTCGACTTGGTTCAAAGAATTGGACCACGAGTTAAACAATTCCGATCGCACCATTCGAAACCTTTATGAAACGGCCAGACATACCTGGCTCCTTTGGAAAGCTCTCTCCGGAAACCGTCAAGACCGTTCGATTGAAATCAAACAGCGTGTTCGAAAAGAGCTCCAGCAGGTCAGAAAACATCGGGAAAGACTTTTGCACACAAAGTATGAGACCGAAGCCCTCTGGCTCAAAGCCCAGAAAGCCCAAGCCCAAACCGAACGGTCTCGACTCCAAAAAGTCCGACCTTACCCCGAAGATCCCCGGACTCCTTTCTTGCTCAGCCTGGACAAACTCCGAACGCGAGTTGAGCGACGCGCCAAACACTATGTAAAAAAATTGCGACCCTGGGTTGCACCTCGAAAGGCCAAAATTCAAACCCTTTTGAGGCGAGCCCAGATGGCTCGAAGAAACATTCTTAGAACATCCCGTCCCCACATTCGGAAGGTGCTTGCACAAAGCTATAGAGAGCTTGTGGCCGCGCTTGCGCGCTATCGATGGAGCATGTCAGATGCTAAGTATGAACTCTTTCGTCGAACGGAAGGAGAGGCCCACAAACTTTCCAAGGTCCAACAAAACACCATCAATCAATTGGAAGAAAGTTTAGCCCATGCAACGGAACTTAGAATTCCGACTCCCGCCAAGCCCTCTCTCTGGATAGAACCCGGCGGCAACGTGGAATTCCTAAAACGCATTGAAGACTTCCTTTACTATATGCAAGCCACCCAAGAGTACTTGCATGAGATCCAAGGATTCACCAACCAATACACTGAAAAAGAAAAGCATCGCTACGAACACTTTCTTGAGCTCCAGCGCACAACATCCTTAAAAAAAGTTGAAGAAAGACGAAACGAAGCCATTTTAGCTTACCAAGACTTTTTAAAAAACAATGAGGGAAGCTCGCGAGCCCCCTATGCTCTTTATCGCATCGCCCAGCTTTACTATGAGCGAGCGAAGAAGAAAGAAGACTATGAACTGGTCGTCCCACCTCTCCAAAAAATTTACCGATCTTTTCCCAAATTCCCTCATCGCGACGCAGCTCTGTATCTTCTCGGATACACGCTTTTGGAAACGGGCAAACGAAAAGAGTCCTCATCGGTTTTCCAAAAGTTGGTTGCCGAATTCCCCCGAAGTCGCCTGATTCCTGAAGTCGAACTTCGCATTGGAGAATATTATTTTTCCAAACGAAATTATGCCGAGGCCATCGCTCACTATCAGGCCGTCCTTTCATTCGGGTTTAATTATTTCTATGACAAGGCCCTTTATAAGTTGGCCTGGGCCAATTACATGTTGCATCGATACGATTCGGCCATCGCCCATTTCTTGATTCTTTTGGATTATAGCGAGGAACTTTCAGATGAACGTCGAGAACGATTTGTTCAGTTTTCCGATGAAGCGATTGAATACGTGGCTTTTAGTATGTATCGCTCCGGGGGACGCCAATCTGCCATTCGCGTGTTTCAGCGCGTGGGATGGAAGCCTTATGCCTTAAAGATTCTGGATCGACTCGCCTCCATTCAGCGAGATCGTGGTCAAAAGCAGAAGGCCGCAAAGACTTATGCCCTCGCAATCGAGAAGTATCCCTCGGCGCCTGAAACGCCTACGTTCATGAAACATCGAATCGCTTTGTTGGAAGAAACTGGAAGAAGACGTCTGGCCTTCTTAGAGATGGAACGGTCCAGAAAACTATTTGCCGCCAATGGCCCCTGGAGGGAAACCAACGCATCCAACACCAACGCGTACAAAGAAGCAGATGAACTTCTTGAGCAGGTCACCTATAGCATGGCCACAGGCCACGAAGCCCGGAAAGAATTTCGCCGCGCAAAAAAACTTTACCAAGAGGTCATCGAACGCTTCCCCGAAACTCGTTCCGCCTACGATGCCACCTTTCGTTTGGCTGAAATGAATTCCAACGAAGGAAAGTTTCTAGAAGCCATTCAAAATTATGATGTGGTCGCAAGAAACGATCGATTCAGTCACTATTTTTCCGAAGCTCTTTTTGCCATCGTGGTCTCCCGAGAAAAACGCATTCAACAAAAAGGTGGTTTGGATGCAGTCATTGTAAAATCTGAAACACAACCTCCGGCTCTCGCCCAAGAGTTGATTCAATCCATTCAAAATTTTTCGATACGAGCCCCCCGAGACTCTCGGGTTCCGGAGGCTTTGTATCGGGCTGCCTTTGTCGCCAGCCGTACCAAGCAATATCAGAAATCCAAAGAGATCTATCTACACCTTGCAAATGTTTATCCATCCAGTCCCTGGCGAAACCAGGCTTTCGTGGCCGCAGTAGACGCAATGATTGCCGCAAAGGAATGGAAAGAAGCCTACACTTTGGCCCATCAAATCCTGGAAGACACACCTGATCTATCTTCGGATCTCCGTACGAAGGTTCTGGCTTTGGAAGAAGGCGCACGTTTTAAGGAAGCCGAAGAGTTCGCAGAGAAGAAAGAAAGCCTCAAGGCTCAGCAAGCCTACTTAGCCTTCCAAGCTGACTTCCCCAAAAGCCCCTTTGCATCCAAAGCCTTATTCAATGCATTCATCATGACGAAGGCCGAGAAGAATTTCGATGAGGGCTTCAAAATTCTCGCAAAGCTTATCGGCCAGTATCCAAAAGCTGAAATGATTGGCCGCGCCTACTTGGAACGAGCACTTCTTTTAGATCAGTTTTTGGATATTGATCGTGCCATCCTAAATTACAAAGTAGCCCTAAAGTACAAACTCGACATTCAAGAGCGGGCAACCGTCGCGGGAAATTTAGCTCTGCTTCTCGAAGCTCGACCGCAACTGAAAAACCGATCGAGTTGGTTGTTCCAATTGGCCAAGAAACTACCTGAACCCAAGCGGGGACAAATCGAGCTGAAGGCAGCAGACCTGGCCAAGGAAAACCAGCTCACGAAAACTGCCATGTCTGCCTGGCGAAACCTCATGAATCGAAAAGGCGTTGATCCCCGAACACGAATCTTGGCTGCAGCCAAAATGGCCAGGCATCTCTGGACCTCCGGAAAACGCGTCGAAGCCACCCGAATTCAAAAGAAGGCCCTGAGTTGGATTCGACAGAACTCAAACAATTCTGATGTAGAAGTCGTTGAGGCCCTTGCCCTAGCGGAGTCAGCTCATCTCCAAGCCGATCGGAAACTCCTGAAACAAACCCGTCTCAATACACGAACCCAAAAAACCCTGGTTCGCACATTCAAACGCAAAGCAGAAATTCTTCAGAAAATGGAGAAGGCCGTTTTGAATTTGGTGTCCATGGGCTCCCTTAAATCCAGCGCTCGTTCCCTCTACGATTTGGGCCTCGCGTATCTTGATTTTGTCACGGATCTCTATGGCTCTGCCCCCAAAGGGATGAAAAAGGAAGAATTTGAACCCATGGTAGAGGCCCTGGTCAAACCCATTGAAAACAAAGCCAAAGACGCTTTTGCAAAATCACTTAATCTCCTCAAAGAAAGTCGTCTTCCCGAGCCCTATCTTCCTTCGCTGGTTGAGACCTATATTTCATCTGGCGGAACAGCTCACCCCCTGCCCAAACAGCAGTCCATGTGGGCCTGGCCAAGAATCCCTGAGGCTCCGCCTTTTCAACAAGATCAAAAGCCCTCTAAATCGGAAATTGCTGCTGCGCCTTTTCTTCGTGGCCTGGTTCTTTTGGCTGCGGAAGGGAGCAATCGTCCGGCAGCCGCCGCAGAAGTTTTGAAGGGATTATCCACCCTAAAAAATATTTGGGATTCTTCCCAACGTAGGGAAGCTTCCGAATCTTTTGGAAAGGCCGTGCTTTTGGACCCGACCTTTGTTCCGGCGGCTTATAATCTGGCCATTCTCTATCTATTCGATGGAGATTTTCGAAAGGTGGAGCAATCTTTAAAGTTCCTCCACAAAAAAGAAACTTCCTCTGAATTGTCACATCTGGAAGGGGTTTATTCGATGCTTTTGGGAAAATGGGATCAGGCTGCCCACCACCTGAAAGAGGCACATCAACATGATCCAGGCAATCTTCCTCTCCAATTGAATTGGATCCAGGCTTCTCTTCTTTCTGGTCGATTGCAGGAAAGCATGAAGGCCTCCCGAAAGTTTATCCGAGAACACCCGAAAGCCGCCGAAGCTTATCGAGCCTTGGCCGCGAGCTACCGGGCTTCGGGGGATCTCCTTTCAGCTCAATTTGTGTTGAAAAGAGCCCGCGTTTCCCACCCCGAAGATATCAGCATCGCCCAAGATTTGGCGCTAACACTGGAACGCCCCGATGATAATCTTCTTAGATCCAGTTTGTTAAAATTTGCTTCACGATCCGAACACCCCGAAGCTTTGGCCAACTGGGCGACCTTAGCCTTTCGCGTAGGTCGATGGGTAGAGGCTGAAAAGGAATGGAAAGATGCAGCTTCGGGAATTGGGCGTTATCATCCAGCCATTATGGCCAATCTGAAATTGGTTCAGACGCTACTGGAGAAAAACCCATGAGGTGGGGATTTATTCTACTCACTCTGATGTATTCTTTCTCGACGCTTGCCGAAGAATCCAAACAGATTGAACAACGACAAAGAGTTTTTGAAAGCCTTTCTCGAGAGATGGCCGGAAACGCCGTTGAGTTAAAGGAGCTGGAAATTCGGGCAAAAATTTATGAGCCTCAGGTGGTGTACATCTTGGACCGATCACGCATTGAAGTGCACTTCAAAGAGGACGAACTTAACTTCATTCCCCGAATCTCTCGTGTGATTGAGGAAAATATTTTCTAATGGGTAAATCTTTCAGAATCTACATCGAGATTGAAAAGGGGATTTCCCCTTTCAATCGATGGACATTCGATCATCCCAAAACGCTATCCATAGGATTCACACCAGACTCAGACCTATGGCTCCTGGATGGCAGCGCCGAGGCCAAACGTGAAATATTCTTTCGGCATGGAAAAGAACTTCGCTTAAGAGTTCTTCCCTCTCTCCAAGGAACGCTTCAAGTTGAAAAAAAGGAACTCTCCTTTCAAACCCTGCGAGAAGCTGGTTTGTTCAAAACCGATCGAAAAGGAGAGTATCTCCCCATTCAAAATCAAACCACGGGACGATTGGTTCTGGGGGCCTCCCTTTTGCGGTTTTGGGTAAAACCCGAACCTGAAGAACCTGAATTTCCTTTGCACCCGGTATGGTTACGATTGCTCAAGTCCATCCCCGTTTTGTCTTGCCTTTGCTTTATTGCCGGATTTGTCATCAATCTTTCATTTGTAAGGTTCATTTCCTCACTTCCGCCTTCTCCGCAACTCACCATTCATGAAGTCAGTCGAAAAGTGGCTCGGATCTCGATTCCCAAAAAAAATTATGTCGAGAAAAAATATGGTGCCTTGGGCAAACCTCGAAAGCTCAAACCCAAATTGAAGAAGGAAAAAAAGCAATCGAAGGAGGCCGGAATTAGCCGTTCCGCCATAAAGGGGTTTTTGGCCGCCGCAGTACAAAAAGGATCTGGAAAGGCGGGGAAAACGAATTCTCCCTTTGCGGCTCTGTTCACGACAGAATCTCTCGCAGCTGACCTGGGAGGGCAGTTGGGAGAAGGAGCCATGGACAAGATGCTCTCTGAAAGTCTACGCAGCCTGGAACGCACGGGACCCAGCACAGAAACGGGTTCCTCTACCCTGGGAATTGGCTCCATTCGAGAGGGTGGTTTGGAAACTGAGGCATTGGGGCGAAGGGCGAGCCGCCCCGTGGTTTCTCGCCTCACCGCAACCCTTCCACGGGGGGGAAGCCGAGTCAATCGAGTGGCCTTGGAAGAGGCTGTGGCCTCTCGACAGGGAGAGCTACGCACATGTTATGAGCAAGCCTTGGACCGGAACCCAAATCTTTCTGGAAAAGTGGTGATTGAGTTGAGGATTGCGCCCAACGGCTCCGCTCAAGATGTTGGGGTGGCTCAGTCCTCCATCACAGACCGAGGATTCCATCGTTGTTTGATTCGTCAAATCGGGACCTGGACATTCCCGGCCACCGGAAATCTAACGGATCTCGTTCGCCTTCCCTTTGTGTTCTCTTCGGCTTCACGGGGATAAGAAAGAATTCAAAAAGCCTTTTTTCGATCCATCTTCTTGGATGTGTTAAAATGTAAACTTCTTAAATCGAACCAACGAATCAAGGACGACAACTATGAAATTCAAAGGGTTTTCACTCATCGAGCTCATGATCACGGTAACCATCGTGGGAATTTTGGCAGCCATCGCCATCCCCATGTATTCCAAGTACATCAAGGGAGCTCGCACTTCCGAAGCCATCAGCAATTTAGGTGCAGTTGCCATGTATGAGGAAACCTATTTTTCGGAGTTTGACCGATATACGTCGGCAGCAGCCAACCCAACTTCGGTCCCGGTTCCTTCAGATCCTGGAGGGAAGAAAGCGTTCGATAATTCGTTGCAAGGTTGGGTGAGCCTTGGACGGGTTATTCCAAACAACACCCAACTCTACTTTCAATATGAAATTGTTGCGGGACAGTACGACTCTGGAGGAACGGCTTTCACAACCCCTCCAGAATTGGTCAGCCCTTCCACGGGAAAAGTTCCTGGAAACAGTTATTGCACAAACTCCGGAATGAGTCTTTCCGCCGACAGCTTAGAAATTCCCGCCACGCCCAATTCCAACTGGTTCTATGCTACGGCTGTGGCCGACCAAGATGGAGATGCCAAATGTTCGCTCTTTATCAAAGTCATCGATCGAAACGAAATCGTCCGAGAAAACGAAATCGAATAAAAAACCAGAGTTTCTCTGCTTTTTTATTCTGCGACGATGTATTTTTTCTTCAAAAGATAAAATACGACTTTGGATGTTTCGAGATCGCTTAGGTGGCTGTGATCCAGCACGGCTTCAAAAATGGACTCGTTGATGACCACTTGAAGAATATCCAACACGCGGGGATGCAGCTTTGACAGCGGAGCTGTAAAATGAGGTTTCAAAATCAGCTTTGCATCTAAATCGGGAAGGCCTTTTTTGATCTTTTGCAACTCATCAAATTGTCGAAAACCCTCCATAAGAAGACTTTCAACCGTTCCTTCAATTTTCTCTTCCAATTGATCTGCTTCAAAGGCCTCTGGCAGAGGATGCAACTCAAAGGTGCCTTCATTCCAACCCAATAATCGATAAAGGGCCTTAAGCCCCTTGGCTTCTCGAACCTCCGCACCAATGACCTGACCATCTTGAATCCAAATTTGGCCCTTTCGTTTGGAATTCAGTTCAAGAATGCCATTTTTCCGATTTTGAGAGAAATTCTGCAGAAGGTCTGCCAATCCCATGGCCGATAAATCTCCCGAGAGAGGTTTACTCTTACCTCCAGACTTCTCTTCCGGAACTTCTTCAACATTGAGTTCAAATTCACTGTCTTCCGAAGACTCCACCAAGTCTACGCCACTGGACTCTTCCACTTCGGGTACTTCTTCCGAAGGTTCTTCTTTGAGATCCTCAGGGGCTTTCAAAGCTTCTGGTTTCGGTGATTCGACCGGTGCTTCATTGGCCTGGGTTTCCCCTTTTACCATTTCAATTTCGATCAAACTATTTCCCAATCGAAACTTGTCATTGGGCTGCAAAAGCATTTCAGAGATCTTTTTGGAATTTACGTAGGTGCCATTTGTACTTTGAAGGTCACTCAAACGAACATAATCAGAAGTAACAGAGAGAATGCAGTGTTTTCGCGAAATCTTTTTTTCGGCCAAGAAAATATCGCATTCTTCACTTCGACCGATGGTCATCTCTCTGGGCGCATTGACGCGAATTTCCACGCCTTCGTTTTCTCCTTCGAGAAACCGAAGCACAACTTCTTGTATGACGCTTTCCATCTGACTCATAAAAATGCCAAAAACTGCCTAGGATTATAACCGTTTAGCTCGGCTGCATCCATTTCTGAAGGATTTTAAGGGCCGGCTTTTCTCGAGGAGTATAGCCAAGGTCGCTCTCTCCGCCTACCCCTCTCCACTCGTAAAAGAAAACCCCCTTTAAATTCAACGCAGAGTTCCAGGTTTCTAAAAAGGCACGATAACCCATGGCCTGCACCTTGGGCGCGGGAATGCCCGAGCGAACATGATTCCACGGATCATGCAAGCCCTGCTTCCGACTGGGATACCCCACCTCCGTAAACAAAAGGGGCTTTTGAAGAAGCTGGGCCCATTCTTGGAGAGGTCTTTGAAAGCTTTTCCACCTCTCCTTGGCTCTTTCCAGCGAAGGGGTTTCATTTTCCGACGCCAATTCGTAGTACGCATTCACACCGAGCCAATCCAGCTCACTCCATGCTGGACTCTTGCTCAAATGGTCCCAATTGAAAGAGTAGAAAAGCTTCCCGGCGAAGTCCTCCCGAGATTCTCGAATTAGCCTCGTCCACTCCTCCCCATACTTCTCCAGGGAAACCATTTCGGATCCCACAGAAAAGAAATCCACCTCTTTCTGTCTGGCAATTCGTCGATATTTGGCCAAAAAACCGCGATAGGAACGAAACCATAAGGAGACGTTTCGAGGTTCGATCATCCCTCGCCAATCGGTGGCGGATCGAGGCGAGCGCAACAAAACCACCGGCATCAAGCCCACTCGAAAACCTCTTTCTCTGGCGACTTGGATCGCGCTCTCCAATTGTCGAACAGAAATCGTCAAATGAGGATCCGGTTGAATTCGAACCGATTGCCAATCTTCCTGAATCTCTGTCACTTTAAGAAGAATTGCATTCACGCCAAGTTGCTGAAGCTCATCAAGAGACTGCTTTACCCATTCTTGGTCTGTATCGACATAGACGCCCAAAGCCATTCCTTTCAGATCACACGAAGGACCATAGGCATAACTCTTCACGGTCATCGCAAAGGCGCAAAAAAATACGACGAAAACGACGAGAGCTATTTTCCTCGAATGAGGCGACAAACTGTATTTCCTATTTTGAACTCATCCTGAAGATTGAGCTGGGCTTCCGTAACACGCTTCCCATTCAAATAGAGTCCATTGGTAGACCCCAAATCCTTCAATACGATCTTTCCATTTGGAGAGATTTCCAGAGAAGCATGTAATCGAGACACATCCAAATCTTTGAACAAAACCTCTGCTTTTCCTCGCCCTAAAGTCATAAGAGCACGATTTAAACGAAAAGACTTTCCCTGATCTGGCCCCTCCAAAACATTTAAGGAATAATTCAAACGAGCAATCTCAATATCCGACCGTTCCCCAGATGCCGAATCGTCATCAACATCCCATCTGGAAAACTTTTTGAGTTCATCCTTGATCAAACTATTGATGTCTTCTTTGCCCTTTTCTGGACTCTTTTCCGAAGAGATCTGTCGCGTGTTGCGCTGACGAAAAGCCCCCAAATCTTCGACAATCAACACTTTCATCTTGGTTAACCCCAACATGATCTCATCCATATTCTTGAGTTTTTGTTGGCGAACCTGTTGATCGTTCACATGAACGCCATTTCGACTATCCAAATCGGTGATAAAAACACCGTCTTCCGAAATTTCAATGGACGCATGTCGAGAAGATATTTTGCCATCTTGCAGAACAATGTCGGCTTTGGCTCTTCCAATAATGGTTCGAGGTTTGGTCAATGGGAAGGTCAAGCCGCGTTCGCGTCCCTCCTCTACGGAAAGCGTAACTTGCCACCCTGCAACGCTCACTGTCCGGCGACTCCTTTAAAAAGAAGTGTGCTTTTGCCCATGCGAATTCGATCTCCTTTTTGCAAAACCCGATTGGTTATGCGCTGGTCATTCACAAACGTACCATTTCGAGAGGCCAAGTCCCGCAAAATGATTTGTCCGTTTTCCAGTTTTTCAATCAAGGCATGCTTTCTCGAAGCATCTGGGTCTTTCAAGCTTAGATCACATTGGATTCGGCCAATCGAAATCCGGGACTGACTGAACTGAAACGCCTTCCCACGCAACGGTCCGAAAAGAATCTCAAACCCCATTTCGGTTTGGTCTTCCTTTGTTTCTTTCGAAGAAGCTCCGGAAACTTTTTGCATCAACTCTCGATCCAACAATCCGGCCAATCCTCCTCCCGTGGAATAGATCTCTTGGGGCCGATCCGCCAACAAACGCTTGGCCTCCTCCGGATCAAATTGAAGTTGAAAGCTGGTCAAACCAATTCGGACTTCATCTCCCTCCCCCAATACCGCTTGTTTCACTTTGCGTTTTCCGAGATAAGTGCCATTGGAACTATCCAAATCCACAATCCGGAAGGCCGTTCCCTGTAATTCAAGAGCGACATGAGAAGAGGACACCTTAATATCCCGAACCAAAATGTCTCCAAACTTTCGACCTAAGACGGTTCGCGTGAAGGCCAAAGGTACCTTTCGACCTTTGTCATCCCCACCGGTAAATTCGATCAATGCCCCTAACCCAGAAGGAAGGGGACGTTTTCCATGTCCTTGGTCCGCCATATTGAAAAAATACATAATAACCTTTCTTTTCCCCAATTCCGAATGCTTGAAAACAAAGGCCCTGGACGAAAGTGGCCAAAGACACGAAGACGCCCTGCGGCATCTTGGCAACGTAAGGTCAACGCACACTCCCCATCGGGCTTTGACAACCACGAGGATCGGCTCTAAAAGGACCTTCATGAAATGGTATATTCTTATTTTTCTGGCTCTCTTTTTGACCGCTTGCGCAGCCAAAGAACCTCAAGATTTTAAACAAGACCAGGCGCTCTACACCTATGCGATGGAACTCTACGAAGACCGAAGCTATTCGGATGCTATTCCCTTTTTTGAAAGCTTGCGCAATCGTTTCCCACAAAGCCCCTACGCCGTTCCCTCAGAGCTGAAAATTGCGGATTCTCATTTTGAAAATGACGATTTTTTGGAAGCCGAGGTCAATTATCAACAGTTTCGCGCCCTTCACCCCACACATGAAAAAATTCCCTACGTGGTTTTTCGAATTGGCGTCTGCCATTTGGAACAAATTCCCGGAGGTCCTGATCGAGATCAAACCGAAACCGAAAAAGCCCTAAGAACGTTTTCAGAAGTCATGCGCCTCTGGCCCAAGTCAGAGTATGCCAAGAAAGCCTCAACACACATCGACAAAGCCAAGCGAAAATTGGAAGAGCGCGAATTGTATGTGGCCAATTGGTATTTGGGACAGGATGAATACGAGGCCGCCATCGGGCGTCTTAACAAACTGGGCCAACATTCGGAATTTCCGGAAATCAAAAGTGAAGCTCTTTACAAACTGGGTTACGCCTATGCAGAAATGGAACAACCTGAAAAGGCCCTGCCCTTCTTAAACGAAGCCACCCAACTGCCCAAGGCCGGGAAATACGCCAAAAAAGCCAAAGATTTAGCAACAAAGCTTAAAAAGCCGTAAGGCTCTCCAAACCGGTTGAATCTTTAACCACTCGCCAGATGCTCTTTGACAGCAAGGAGGGCATCCGCAAGTTTTTCGATTTGTGGCCCCCCCGCTTGAGCCATATCAGGACGACCGCCTCCGGAGCCTCCTAAAACTTTGGCGCCGATTTGCACCACTTTCCCCGCATGGACTTTTTTCGAAAGTGATTTGGAAACCTTGGCGGCCAAAAAAGCCTTGGCCTCGTTCTTCGAACCGATGACGACAACCCCTTCTTTCAGTTTTTCCAGGTGTCGATCCGCCAGATCCCGAAGTTCTCTGGGATCGGAAGCCTCTACTTCCGTCACAATGCACTTCATGCCCCCCAGAGTTTCGACATCTCCCTCTTTCACAACTTGCGTCCCGGCCGAACCTTTCTTACGTAACGCTTTCTCCAAGTCTTTTTGTTTTTGCAAAAGCTTTTCAATGCGATCGGGGAGCTCTTCAATCTTGCCACCTAACCGGGAGGCCAAGTCTTTCACCTGAGAATCCGTCTCCTGCACAAGTCTGAGGGCACGTCGACCCGTAACCGCTTCAATGCGACGGACGCCTGCCGCCACACTCGACTCTTTTAAGAGTTTGAAAATGCCGATGTCACCTGTGCGAGACAGATGCGTTCCCCCACATAGTTCTTTGGAGTGGTCCGCAATCGTCACAACTCTCACCTTCGAACCATATTTTTCATCAAAGAGAGCCATGGCTCCGGTTTCCATGGCATCATCAAACGCCATCACTTCTTTTTGGACAGCATCATCACGCCAAACGCGTTCATTCAACCGTCGTTCGACTTCCAAGAGCTCCTCTTTGGTCACGGCCCGTGAAAAGGAAAAATCGAAGCGCAAACGCTCTGGGGAGACCAATGAACCGGCTTGCTTAACTTCTTCTCCCAAGACTTCGCGCAGAATCGCATGAAGAAGATGCGTGGCGGTATGGTTCTTCATGGTGGCTCGTCGGGCTTTCTCATCCACACGAAAGACCGCTTCATCTCCCACGCTTACGGTCCCCTCCGTCACCACACACTGATGTAGGAAAATTTCGGGTGAGGGTTTTCGCGTATCCACGACTTCTAAGGAAAAATTCGATCCGGCGACTCCACCAATGTCTCCGACCTGCCCACCGGACTCACCATAAAATGAAGTTGTGTCGGCAACGAGTTCCACCTCATCCCCCGCTTGGGCGGTTTGGACTTCTTTACCCTCTTGCACAAGCTTGAGGACTTTCCCATCTGCCGATAAATGTTCATACCCCACGAACTCCGTACGAACCCCTTCTTCTACCCATTTGGGAACCAACTGATCGACTTCGTTTTGACTGGACCCTTTCCATGATCCACGAGCTTTCTCACGGTGCAGGGAAAAAGCTTCATCAAACCCTTCCTGATCAACCGTAAATCCTTCCTCACGCAAAACATCCGCCGTCAAGTCCACCGGAAAACCATACGTATCATAGAGGCGAAAGGCGACTCGACCATCTAAGACCTTTTGCTTGGAGTGCTTCATTTGGCCGATCTCTTCTTCCAATAAAGTCAATCCCCGATCAATGGTAAGGGCAAAACGTTTTTCTTCCTCTTCGACCACCTTTTGTGTGGACGAGGCGTGAGATGTGAGTTCCTCGAAAAATTGGCCCATTTGATTCACAACCTGTGGCACAAGCAAATGAAGAAAGGGCTTTTCCACGCCCAGTTTTCGCCCGTGTCTCATCGCCCGACGCATGATTCGACGAAGCACATAGCCGCGCCCTTCATTGGAAGGATGCACACCATCCGTAATCAAAAACGTCATGGATCGAAGATGGTCGGCAATCACGCGCATGGACATTTTTTGAGCGTCTGAAGCCTTAGCATAGGTCAATCCCACATGTTGACCGATGTTTTGAAGAAGCGGTTGAAAAAGATCGGTATCGTAATTGCTGGTCACGCCTTGAACAATTGCAGTAATACGCTCCAACCCCATTCCCGTATCAATAGAGGGTTTTGGGAGCTTTTCCCGAGTGCCATCTGACTTCTGTTCGAATTCCATGAAAACCAGGTTCCAGAATTCGAGGTAACGATCACACTCACATCCCACGTCACACGTTGGCTTTCCACAACCGGCTTCCTTTCCCTGGTCGAAAAAAATTTCCGAACAGGGGCCACAAGGACCCGTTTCTCCCATGGACCAAAAATTATCTTTCTCGTTAAATCGATAGATTCGCTTTTCATCCAAGCCGATTTCGTTCTTCCAAATCCCGGCCGCCTCGTCATCTTCACGAAACACAGAAACATACAGACGATCCTGCGGAAGACCTAAATCCTTTGTCACAAACTCCCATGCATAGGAGATCGCTTCTTTTTTAAAATAGTCTCCAAAGGAAAAATTTCCCAACATCTCAAAAAACGTTTGATGCCTGGACGTTTGACCTACATTTTCCAAATCATTGTGCTTTCCCCCGGCACGAACACATTTTTGAGTGGAAGCAGCTCGAACATAATCTCGTTTTTCTTCGCCAACAAAAACGCCCTTAAACTGATTCATTCCCGCATTGGCAAACAAAAGCGTAGGATCCAGCTTAGGCACCAATGGCGCGCTGGAAACAATCGTGTGTCCCTTTTTGGAAAAGAAATCGAGAAATCTTTGTCGAACTTCGTGACCCTTCATAGCCGTGCCCTTATCTACCGATCAGAAGCTAAAATCGTTCGATTTCCATGCTTCCATCAGAGTCTCCTCCTCCACCTTCGTCCTCGGAGTCTGATTTTTCAAAATCATCCCAAGATGTGTCTGAAGTGGAAGATATTCCCTTCACGCGCAAGGCAAAATCATCTGGGTTGGTTGATTGACGTAAAGCTTCTTCATACGTAATCAGTTTTTGTTTCAGTAAGCTCATGAGTGATTGATCAAACGTCTGCATCCCATAAGAAATATGCCCTTGTGAAATGGCTTCTTGAATTTCTTTGGTTCTTTCCGGAGTTTCTATGAGTTCGCGAATTCGTGAATTCGCTACCATAACTTCACATGCGGGAACCCGTCCCCGACCATCAATTTTCGGAACCAAACGCTGAGAAACAATTCCACGTATAACGGTAGCCAGTTGTAAACGGACCTGTTTCTGTTGATACGGTGGAAAGGCTGAAACAATTCGAGAGATGGTTTCTCGGGCGTCAATGGTATGAACCGTCGAGAGAACCAAATGTCCCGTCTCAGACGCCGTCAAGGCGGTCTCAATGGTTTCCAAGTCTCGCATTTCCCCCACCAGGATAACATCGGGATCTTGCCGAAGAGCGGACCTCAATGCTTGTTGGAAGGAAATCGTATCCACGCCCACTTCACGCTGGTTGATGATGCATCGTTTATCCCGAATGAGATACTCAATCGGATCTTCAATGGTGATAATGTGAGCCGTTCTTCGCGCATTGATGAAATCAATCATCGAAGCCAAGGTCGTTGATTTACCCGAACCCGTTGTTCCGGTAACCAACACCAAGCCTCTGCGCTCCATAGCAATCTTTTCAATCGTCTTTGGCAAACACAGCTCGTCCATGGAAGAAACTTTAAAAGGAATCACGCGAAAAACGATTCCCACCGTCCCCCGCTGTTGGAATACATTGACACGAAATCGGCCCACGCCGGGAACGCCGTAGGCCATGTCAATTTCGTTGTACTCGTTAAACTTCTCCTTTTGATAGTTGTTCATGATGCCCGTGGCCATTCTTCCAACATCTTCGGGAGACAAACGCCGGGCATCTTTCAAGGGCACCAAGGAACCATCCACACGAAACATCGGTGGAAGTCCCGCTTTTAGATGAATATCCGAAGCTTTCCCTTTAACAGCTATCTTTAAGAGATCGTTTAATTCCATTTATTTTTTTTCCTTACCATTTCCCTTTTTGGACTTTTCTCCTTCGCTTTCGACATCATTTTTCTTTGCCGCTTTTTGCAACTCTCCGGGCGACTGGAGCCCCGAAGACGCATAGATTTCCTTTTCCAACTTTTCCATGATTTTGGGGTTATCTTTGAGAAACGCCTTGGCGTTGTCGCGTCCCTGGCCCAGGCGCTCTCCCTGATAAGAATACCAGCTTCCGGTTTTTTCAATCAGGTTCCGGTCGGTCGCCATATCCAACAGATCTCCCAACCGAGAAATCCCTTCGCCGTAAACAATATCAAACTCTACTCGTTTGAAGGGTGGCGCCACTTTGTTTTTGACGATTTTTACCAACGTCCGGTTTCCAATGACTTCCTCACCTTTTTTCAGGGCACCAATGCGACGGATGTCAATTCGAATGGAGGAATAAAACTTTAGAGCATTTCCTCCCGTTGTGGTTTCGGGATTTCCGAACATCACACCAATTTTCATGCGAATTTGGTTGATGAAAATGACGGTTGTCTGCGTGCTCGAAATGGCGGCTGTCAATTTTCGTAGCGCTTGAGACATGAGGCGAGCCTGAAGTCCCATATGAGAGTCACCCATTTCCCCATTGATTTCCGCTCGAGGAGTCAAAGCGGCAACGGAGTCAATCACGACCAAGTCAATGGCTCCAGAACGAACCAAGGTCTCCGCAATTTCCAAGGCCTGTTCTCCGGTATCCGGTTGTGAAATCAGGAGGTCGTCTGTTCTTACGCCAAGCTTTCGTGCATAGGCGACATCCAACGCATGCTCGGCATCAATAAAGGCCGCAACGCCTCCCAATTTTTGGGCTTCGGCAATCATATGTAATGTGGCTGTCGTTTTTCCGGAGGATTCGGGTCCAAAAATCTCAATCACACGACCTCTTGGAATTCCACCCACACCCAAAGCCAAATCCACACCGATGGATCCCGTAGGAATGACGGATAGGTCTTTCACCAACGCTTCATCGGCGCCCAGACGCATGATGGACCCTTTTCCAAATTGCTTTTCGATCGTTGATACCGCCAAGCCAATGGCTTTTTCTCGGTTAACATCCAGAGACATACTTCCTCCTACTTCTTTCCTTTAAAATTATGACTCTCTACGAGACGAATTGCGCCCCTTAAAGCCTCAAATGCCGCGAGCATTCTATTGCGATTCCGCTCCCAGCGAAACTGATATTCCCTGACCTCTTCTACCCCAGGTCCGGCCCAAGCTAAATAAGTTAATCCGACCGGCTTTCCAGGTCTCTCACCTGTAGGCCCAGCAATTCCGGTGCTGGCAACTCCGATATCGGCACCAGATATCACACGCGCTCCCCTAGCCATTTCCAGGGCACAAGCCTTGGAAACCGCTCCCATATGGCGAATTGTCTCTTGGCTCACTCCCAGTTGTTCAATCTTGGATCGATTGCTGTAGGTGATATACGACCGATCCAGAACATCCGAACAACCGGGCACTTTCACCAACTGTGACGTAATCAATCCACCGGTGATCGACTCCGCAATGGCCAAGCGAAGATTTCGCTCCTTAAAGGTAGAGACCACGCGCGCTTCCAACGTTTGATCATTGATCGCCATGAGATATTCACCCAACTCCGCTTGGAGAATTTGATCGGCTGTCTGAAGAGCGTTTTCTGCGTCCTTCTCATGATGAGGCGCGAGAAGCAGCGTCACGTCTACATGTGGGAAATGAGAGGTATACGCCAAGCGAACATCTGCGTTCGGCAGTTCTCGAATTCCGGATCGTTCGACCCATTCTTCCAAACGCGACTCGCCAATCCCCAAAAATTGGTAGGTTCGCTCCATCCACTTCCGTTCGTCTCCGATTTCCTTTCGAAACTCGGGAACCACATAACGAGAAAAAAGATAAATCATTTCCGAAGGAACCCCAGGTAAACAAAAAATCCTTCGTCCCTCCAAACTCACACGACAACCTGGGGCCGTTCCAAGCGGATTGGCTAGAACCTCTCCCCCTTCTGGAAGACAGGCTTGCCGTCGATTCGAATCGGGACAAGGCCGCCCCCGCTCCAAAAAGCGAGCCTGGATCTGCTCGAACACTTCCGGCCGAAACGTCAGGTTTTGCTTCAATGCCCTTCCGAGGGATTCAAAGGTTAGATCATCCGAGGTGGGTCCCAGTCCTCCGGTTGTAATGATCCAATCCGAACGGGACCGAGCCAGATTGATGGCTTCCGCCGAGGCCTCGACCGAATCATCCACCGTTTGATGGTGAACCGGGGCAAAGCCCATGGACACAAACTGCCGCCCCAACCAAGCCGAGTTCGTATCCACGCGGCGGCCGTCCAGTAATTCACGACCAAACGTAATGATCTCAATATTCATAAAAATGTTCCCAATCGAAATAGGAGACGCATGACTGCCTGCGCAAACAACCCCGCCACAACATCATCAAACATGACACTTTTTCCACCCTTCCACGTCCGATCAATCCAGTTGGCGGGAAAGGGTTTCCAAATATCAAAGAGACGAAAGAGAAGAAATCCCCCCAAAAAAACCCACTCGTTTGGAGAAAACGCAAAAAGGGCAATCCAAACACCCACGATTTCGTCCACAACAATCCGCCGATCATCGTGCACGCCCGTTTCTTTCTCCCATTCATTCGAGGCCCACCAGCCCAGAAGAAGAACAAGCAGAATCCAAGCCAATTGCCAAATCCAGTTCTGCTGTGCAATTAACACGTAGGCGAATACACCTAAAATAGACCCCGCCGTTCCAGGAGCCACCGGTGCATACCCCGTACCCAGTCCGGTTGCGATCATCTGTGCGAGTCTGAATCGAATTCTTTTCACGTCTTTTTTCCCATTTTGGTGGCGTAGAATAGCCAATGCATTTCATACGGAAAGCTTTCTTTTCACCAGAAATCGCCTGGAACCCTGCCTTTACCCAATTCGTTTGCGTGCCCCAAAGGGGGCATCCAAGGGGCAGAAATGGATTTCGGTCTCTCCTCCATTCAAATCTAACTCATTGTTTTTAAACGAATAATTTTAATACATCTCCCCCTTTTGGCTGGCATGCTCCTTGAACAAATTGCCTGCGAAGGAAAGTTTAACTATGGGCTTGAAGAACATGACGCGAAGTGTTAATGACAAATCCTCTGAGGAAATTATGAAACGAGTTGCCATCATCGCCTTACTCCTAAGTATCAGCGCCTGCTCCAACGGCGGTCGCCAAGTTGTCGGACAGAGAACGGGTTTGAGTACCTCTCTTCCCTCCCTAACCGGAGGACGAATTGGGGCCGTCCTGACGACACAAGAGAATTGTTCAGCCAATATGAGCCCACAGTACCCCGGCCAAACATCGACCAACAACGGCATCTATCCCGGACAACAGGGGGGAAATCGAAACTCCGGCACGATTTCATCCTCCTCTTATTCGGGAATCAGCGCGAGGACTTCGAACTGGGGAACCTTAAAACTCTTGGCGATCTATGAAAATGAGATGAGCCTTGTGGGTTCGGGTCTGACCGATCAGCGAAGAACCACGAGTGCAATTAGCAGTGGCGTGACAGGCTTTGCTTCTTATGGCCAAATCCGACTTCCCGGAATTCTCACACGAAACTCTGGAAGTCAGATAGCGTTTTCGCCGGACGGAAGTTCCATTCTCGTCACACGAACAGAGGACAATGCCGTTTCCCTAATATCTGTGGGAGATCGGGGTCGTCTTGGCATGCATTATCAAATCAATACCGGACAGCATCCCACCGAAATTGATACGGCCATGACACCTTGGGGATCCATGGCTGCCGTCGTTACCGATACAGGCGTGGAACTCATCAAGTATGACCGCCTTTCTTATTATGGTGAAGCTGTCGGACGACCCTACTATTCACTGGCCTTTGGAACGTATGCCGGATCTCCGAAGAGTGTTCGCTTTGTTCCTGGAGAAGGTGATGCCGGAAGTGAGTTCATTGCCATTTCCGTTAGCAATGGACGAGGAACCTTCCATACGAACGGCGGACGCGTTCTTCTTTGTGATTTGTCCAAATACAATGAGTACGGGGAGAGTCCTTGGGAGACCGTCAATCGAGTCAATGGCAATCCCCGAGGATGCTATGAATTCAATCAATTTTCTCCCTTTGCCATGGGAAGAAGCGAACATGTTTTGGGAACTCCGATCAAGCTTGCGATGGGAAGTTCATTAGCGGTGGCTTTAAGTGATTCCATTGGACCGGTTTTATTGAACACTTCCGATTATCCTCTGGGTGCCTTCAGTTATCCCTCGACTTTAGGGTCCGGAATGGTCAATGGCCAAGGACAAAATCTGGGGCGACACCGAGGGTATGTGGACATTGCGCTTCATCCTTATTCAGAAAACATCATGGTTCTCGACCAAACTCGTTTAACCACATATGCCATGGACAACTTCTTTGAAGTGGGTCAGCTGGATGGCATTTCCATTCCCATTGCACAAAAAGCTTCGGCCATGGCTGTGGATCCCAGTCCAAATCCAAACTTTGTTTTGGTCGCAGACCAAGGCGCGGGTCGAGTTGCTGTGGCGCGATTGAACGGTCGAACCCCTTCGCACAATAGTTATTCCGACTTTATCGCGCTGGGAGCTTGCCCCATCGACGTGGCCATTCGAAAGGCGAGAGATGTGAATCTTCCGACTTTCCCTTCGGCTCCGGAGGAAGTAGAAGAGGACTGATTCTCTCCCTCTTTTCGAGTAAACTTACACAGATGAGAATTCTTGGAATCGACTATGGTCGAAAACGTGTGGGTTTAGCTCTGAGTGACGCGTTGGGCATCACGGCCCAACCTTCCGGTCATTTTCTCAACAACAAATCTTTATTCGACAACCTCAAAAAACTCATCCAAGAAAATGACGTTTCCGAGATTGTTTTAGGTCACCCTTTGACGTTCAAAGGAACGAAGAGCCAAATGACGGAAGAAGTCGAAGCTTTTTCAGAAAAATTAAAAGAGCATCTTCAACTTCCGGTTACTCTTTGTGATGAAAGACTTACCACAGCTCAATCTGAAAGGCTTCTCATTGAAGGAGACGTAAAACGAAAAAAAAGAAAAGAGGTTCGTGATAGCATGGCGGCTGTGCTAATTTTGACCGGATACCTTCAAAGCAGGGGTTCCCTATGAAAAAGATTGCACTCATTTTAGGAATTCTCATCTTCCTCGGCTTCATCGGGTTCAATCAAATCCAATCGTTTTACGCGCCCCCTTCTGGACCTCAGAGTGAAGAAGTTATTTTCATCCCGCCTGGCTCACCCCTTGGGGCCACGGCCCAACTGCTTCAGGATCAAGGCGTGATCAAAAGCGCCTGGAAACTCAAGCTCTTGGCACGCTTCAAAGGAGAAAGCCGAAACATCAAACCTGGTGAGTACAAAATCAAAGCCCCCACCTCTCCCAGCCATATTTTAGACATTCTTAAAGAGGGAAAGGTTCTTCTGCACAAAGTTACGTTTCCCGAAGGAATCACCGTAAAAGAGGTGGCTCAAATTTTGGAACAGAGGGAACTTGTCGATGCTGAACGGTTCAAAACCACCTTGGAGGACTTGAGTCTTTTGAATCGCTGGGGGATTTCCAGTCCCACCTATGAAGGGTTTTTATTTCCCGACACGTACTTTTTCTCTAAGACTGAAGGAGAAGAAAAAGTTGTCGACACGATGTTGGAGCATTTTCAAAACGCTCTCACAGCCGAAGATCGACTGCGCATGGAGGATATTGGCGGAGATCTTCTTTCCTGGGCCACACTTGCATCCATCATCGAAAAAGAATCCAGCGACCCGAAAGAGCATCCACTCATTTCTTCCGTGTTTTACAATCGCCTTCGAAAAAACATGCGCTTGCAAAGTGATCCCACCGTCATCTATGGCATTCCAAACTTCGACGGAAACCTAACCAAGAAACACCTGCAAGACAAAAGCAATCCATTCAACACGTATATGCACAGAGGCCTACCCCCTCACCCCATCGCCAACCCAAGTGCCAGCGCCCTTCACGCCGCCATGAATCCGGCCAAAACCAAGTTTTTATACTTCGTCGCCAAAAAAGACGGAACACACGCCTTCGCCAAAACATACAAAGAACATCAAAAAAACGTTCGCAAATATCAATTACGAAGAAGAAAAAAGTAAAATCCAAAAATAAAAAAGCGCGACATTCGTCGCGCAAGGAGACTCCGAAATCGTTGTTAAGAACAGCTACGTTTAAGGGAAGCAAATCTGAGGAAGAGTCTCTCCGCTTTGGGTTACGTTCGCTCCAAAGACTACGATCACTGCAGGCGGGGCCCCTCGTTGTCCGCCCAGCGTCAAGCATAGCTTGCCGCAGGTCGTCTCCGTTTCCCCTACCTTCCGTTCACGAGGTCTTTGGGCTCTCTTCACAGGCGCGGAGAGACTCTTCCTCAGATTCGCTTTTAGTCATGAGTAATTCTTTTATCTCGCTCCCCTCGCTTGAAATCATTCGTTTGAATGAACAGATAAATTTTCCATGAGAGATGTTCTAAAAATCACCTTGGAAATGTTGAAAGGGTGGCCGACAGGGAAAGGGGCTCCGAGCACTGTCGGGGCGCAGCGAGCCCCTTTCCCTGTCGGTCAGGACCCTCCCACAAAATCTCTTCAGCTCACTTTATGCCCAGAACGAAACTCATGCGCGACGAATGTCGCGCATTTACGGATATCGCGCTCAAGCGCAACCAAAAAGATCATACTCACTGGCGCCTTCAATTTTTGCTTTCACCATCGAACCCACTTTGAGCTTCTTGGCTTTTAGAAAAACCGAGCCATCAATATCCAACGCCTGTCCTTCGGTGCGACCCACGTATTGAAACTCACCTTTTTCCTCCAGCTTTCGATCCACCAAAATCTCCATCGTTTTTCCAAGATAGCTTTCGTTTCGTTTTTGGGAAATCGGCTGTTGAAGACGCATCAAGTGATCCAAACGAGACTGCTTCACTACCGTATCCAATTGGTTGGGCATTTCTCCCGCAGGCGTCCCTTCTTCTTGTGAATAAGCAAAGGCTCCCAAGCGATCAAATTCGGTTTCTTCAACAAAGCGCAGCAATTTTTGGAATTGTTCCTCCGTCTCTCCTGGAAATCCCACAATCAATGTGGTTCGAAGCGTGAGGCCGGGAATTCGATTTCGAAGTTTCCGTAAGAGACCTCGAATTTCATCTTCATTCACATACCGGCGCATCGTCGCCAAGAGTTTGCTGTCAATATGCTGCAAAGGAATGTCTAAGTAACTGCAGATTTTTTCGTTTTCGGAAATCAATTCAATGAGAGAGTCCGAAAAAAACATCGGATAGCTGTAAAGCAATCGGATCCAACGAGGCCCAGGAATTTTTACGAGTTCCCGAAGCAATTTTTCCAAATTGGTTCCATCTTTCAGATCCACCCCATACGCCGTCAGATCCTGCGCAATGAGATTAATTTCCAAGGCCCCTGACTCCGCTAAACGCTCGACTTCTTTCACAATGGACTCAATGGATCGACTTCGCCCCGGCCCCCTGAGCTTGGGAATGATGCAAAAGCTACAGGTTCGCGAGCACCCTTCAGCAATTTTCACATACGCCGTATGCTCGGGCAGAACCATCAAGCGCGGCGTTGCATAGTCGTAAACAAACTCCGGATCGTTCACCATAGACTTTGCCACAGGCAACTCCGTCGTCGCCCCAAGCACTTCCGCTATATGTTGAAATTCTCCGGTTCCGAGAAAGTGATCCACCTCCGGAAGCTCATGCTCCAATTCTTTTTGATACCTTTGGGCCAAACAACCGGTCACGACAAGCTTCTGAATGCTTCCTTTCTTTTTCTTATGTGCCAGATCCAAAATGGCATCGATGGATTCCTTTTTGGCATCCTCAACAAATGCGCACGTGTTCACAATCATCACATCCGCTTCATCTTCATTGGGGGTGAGTTCGTAGCCATCCTTTTGGAGCAGACCCAACATGACTTCCGAATCCACTAAATTCTTCGGACACCCCAAACTGACGACACCAATTTTCTGTTTTCTTGCCGGACGACTCATGGAAGCGGTACTGTACATGACATGGAAGAGAGTCCCAAGTCATCCTCTGGACCCATTGTCATCCTTACGGGAGCCGGGATTTCAGCCGAGTCCGGGATATCCACATTCCGAGGATCCAGCGGACTCTGGGAAAACCACCGAATTGAAGATGTGGCTTCCCCAGAAGGCTTCGCTCGAAATCCAGAATTGGTTCAGCGCTTTTACAATGGCCGAAGAAACCAGCTCACACTCGAGAACATCCAGCCCAACGCCGCCCACAAAGCCTTGGCCAAGTTAGAACAGGAATGGCCAGAGCCGGTTTTGATTGTCACACAAAACATTGATCCCCTTCATGAACGTGGGGGGAGCAAAAACGTTCTTCACATGCATGGAGAGCTTCTAAAATCGCGCTGCCAAGCTTGTGAGAAAGTGTTTGATTGTAACGAAGACTTGAATTCTCAGACTCCATGCCCGGGGTGTCAACAAATGGGAAGCTTACGACCCCATGTGGTCTGGTTTGGCGAAACCCCACTTTTTTTGCCTGAAATTTTTTCGGCCCTAGAAACTTGTTCGTTGTTCATGGCCATAGGAACTTCAAGCAATGTTTATCCGGCAGCGGGCTTTGTCGAGCACATTCGAATGAACACCATGGCCCACACGGTGGAACTGAATCTGGAGCCCTCCTCCATGAGATCCAATTTTCATGAGTGCATATACGGGCCAGCTTCAGACATTGTTCCCACGTATGTAGACGAATTGTTAAAAGCCTAAAACTTCAACTCAGACATATCCAACCCTACAACCGGCATATTCTCTGGAGGTGTGAACACAAACGCATCTCCGGAAAGCGGTTCGTTAACTTTCATGTTCAAAAATCGAATTTCGTTCTCTCCACCAAATCCGTCCATAATGCGTGAAGCTTTGACCAAAACACGTTCCCCAAGGCTCAGCGTCAACAACACTTCTGCTGTATTGGGTATGGGTTCTTTTGGCACACATTTCAAAACAACTTCATCTTTATTTTCAGAAGCAATCGAAACCTTAAAAAGTTCTGTCAACTTTCCCTTCCCCCATAGAAATGACAAGGCGACAGGCAATTCTTCGTCTTTCGGCTGTTTTCCTCTGAGAACTTGACGGTCCTCGGGATCAAAAAGCGTGATGTGTTTTCCATCCATCAAGATCATTTTCTTTTTCGGCTGATCGTAATCCCAGCGCATTTTTCCGGGCTTGGAAATCCGAACATTCCCTGAGGCGTTTTTATTTCCAAAGCGCTTGGAACGATACGTTTGCTGAAATGTTCCTTGTACCGTTTGAATGGATTCGTATGAGCTTTGGAGATCGTTCACGACGTCTTTGGCTTGAAAAGCCCAGGCACTCCCGACTCCCAAAACCAACAGGAATAGGATCATGATGTTTTGCTTCTTCACAGTTCGGGAAGCCTACACCAAACTAGGTTACGTTAAAACCGGACAGGCCACCCTTGGCTCGCTTGCCCATCTGAGCGAACCACAAATACCCACAGATCTTCACCGCTCACAAAAGTTCCTTGATTGGTTTGAAACTGAATTTCATTCTCGCTCCATACAAAGCGGGGAATTTGAACTTCGCAATGTGCACCGTTCTGTTCTTTCTCCGAAAAATCGGGAACATTACAAACTTCGATCCGCGCTCTTGTTTGGTCAACGTACAAATCGTCGATATACGTAATATCTGGCTCCGTGCCTCCGGCTCGGCTGTTGCACGGATCATCATTGTGAACCATGGCACCAATACGAAAGTCTTGAATATATTGTTGCTCGCGAGCACAGTCATTGGCAACAAGATTCATGTTCTCAGGATCTTCAACCATTAGGTTGGGTTCATTTCCGGAAGGTTTTGAATAGTTGATCCTACCCAGCAATTGTTTTCCATCTATCCAAAGTTGTTTGGAGCCGTTTTCCGCAGAGGAAGGGCGATCGTTTCGAATGAAAAATTCCCAACGCTTCCACTGATTTTGGTTTTCCGGGATATAGCTCGCCTCTGAGTAACTCACCGTCGTGGGACGCGCATAACCATTATAATCTAAAAACGTGCTGGAACAGTCACCTTGAGAGGCCGAAGGCCAAGCATCTCCCTCACTTTGAACGGCACCCAATAGCCACTGAAGGGCATCACCTTCATTATATAGGTAGATCTGCTTGTGATTGCAGATGTTGTGAAGATCGTCATAGTATGGATCAAAATATCGCCAGTAACGCACATATAGCTCTGTGTATTCCCCTCCGGCAACCCAGCCAAAAAAGTTGTATCCATAATTGTCCACAACCACCTTTGCACTGGCCGAGCCCCCATGTGAGCGATCATTGCTATAGTGTGTGCAGGGGTCACAATAGTCGCCGTGACAACAGTCGGTTCCGTTCACAGAGGCCTGGTGGTTCCAACCCAATCCTAGCTTGGCTTCACCTAGAGGCTGATTGAGAGTCCCATTTTCAAAATCATCAAAACTCAAGGGCTCCACTGGATTCTTGACTCCAAAGCCCTCTCCCGAAATTGAATACACTTCCTCATGTATCAACTCTAAGGAGCTGACTTGTGAAATTTGAACGTCGCCTGTCGCCTCGGGATATAAGGGGGTGGGTTCAGAATCCTCTTCCACTTCTGATTCGTTATTTTGATGATCACTTGAAGGAGATATTTGGGAAGAACAACCTACCCCCCCCAAAATCACTGCCATCGATAAGAACGAGAAAAGAAAAACATGCTTTTTAAATAATTTTTTCACCCTGACTCCCAGACCTACCATGCAAAGCAAAGAGCACGCCAGGCCTTTCCGAGAGATAACCTTTTGAATTCACTCAAAACTTTTTTCACTCCACATGAAAAATGATTCCGCAGTATGAAAATATTGTCTTAAAAATTTTGCCTTAGATTTCGAATCGGCTCATCAAAACTTCTCGCGGTTTTCCCACTTCCCCAGGAGCCAGAAGACCTTCTTCTTCCATTCGCTCCACAAGTCTCGCAGCTCGATTATAGCCAATTCGAAGTTTGCGCTGAATCATCGAGATGGAGGCAACACCATGATTTCGAACCACGTTGAGCGCCTGCTGATACATTTCTTCGTCTTCCCCTCCCCCACTGGAGGCTTCTTCCTCTTCCTTCGTTTTTAGGATTTCCAAGTCATAGTCGGGGGCCCCTTGTTCCTTCCAAAAGTCGGTGACGGCTTTAACTTCGGCATCCGAAACAAAGGCACCGTGAACCCGTTCCAATTTCGAGGTTCCGGGAGGCAAATAGAGGCAATCCCCTGCTCCCAGAAGAAGTTCTGCACCGTTCGTGTCCAGAATGGTTCGGGAATCGACCTTGGAAGATACTTGAAAGGAAATGCGGGCAGGCATATTGGCCTTGATCACCCCTGTGATGACATCGACAGAAGGACGCTGCGTGGCCAACACCAAATGAATTCCCGCGGCTCGCGCCATTTGGGCCAAACGAATGATCGACTCCTCGACATCTCGACTCGCCACCATCATCAAATCCGCCAACTCGTCTAGAACAATGACAATATAAGGGAATTTTCCGTCATGTTCCTCGGGCTTCGTTTTCTTATCCTCGGAGCCATCCAGAAGAGGTTCTTTCTCTGGCTTTTCTTCTTTTTCAATTTTAAGAACTTTCTTGTTGTAACCTTCGATATTTCGAACACCCAGGTCCGCCATGAGCCGATAACGTCTCTCCATTTCCAGCACAGCCCAACGAAGTGCTGCCGCCGCTTTTCGTGGGTCTGTGACGACAGGTAATAATAAGTGAGGGATGCCATCATACAGAGACAACTCCAGCATTTTGGGATCCACCAAAATCATTCGAACTTCGTCCGGCGTAGACTTGTAAAGAATCGACAAAATCAGACTGTTCACAGAGACCGATTTTCCGGATCCCGTGGCTCCGGCCATGAGAAGATGAGGCATCTTTCGAAGATCCACTGTATACGGCATTCCCGAAATGTCTTTCCCCAAAGCTCCCGTCAATCGAGAAACGCTGTCCGAAAACGTATCGCTGGCAATGACATCTTTTAGATACACAATTTGTCGTTCTCGATTAGCGACCTCAATGCCAACCACCGATTTTCCAGGCAATGGAGTCATACGCACGGAAAGCGCCTTCAAAGCGAGAGCCAGATCGTCATTTAAACGCATGATCTGGTTGACTTTCACTCCGGGTGCCGGCTCAAATTCATACATCGTCACTACGGGACCAGGCTGGACCTCAACAACCTTTCCAAACACGCCAAAATCTTTGAGTTTGGTTTCCAAGATTTGCGCATTTTGAAAAAGTTCTTCTCGATCGATGTTCAAATCCTGCTCATTGGGTGCATCTAAAAGCGTAAGGTTAGGAAGTTTATAGTTTCGAGGAGCTTTCCCTTCTTTTTCGACTTCCTCTTCTCCATCCAAGCTATGAAATTGTGGCAGGGATTCCTTTTTCTGTTTTTGTGAAGCCACAACAATGGGAATTTCCGGTTGCGGAAAACTTCCGGTTTCTTCCAGTTTGCCTAGATTTTTAACGGCTTTCCCATTTCCTTTTCGGGGACCGCTCATGGTCGGAATCTTGGGCGGAGTATCCTCTCGAATCACCTCAAGCCCTTTCTCCAATTCTTTGGACTCTTTTTCCAAAAGACCATTGAACCATTTGCCCAAACGCAGGCTGTAGGCCGTGAGACTCTGAATGGCACGACGCTGTAAATGCACGAACCAGCTCAAGCGATCCAAAAATCCACGAAACGAAAACCGCCCAATCAACACCGCTGAAAGAAGTAGAAAAAGGCCGGCCAGGACATACGTCCCCGCCTCGCCCACATACTTCACCAACCCGAGCCGAAGAAGATGACCGACCAACCCTCCCCAAGCCGGAATTTGAGGCTGTTCTCCGCCCACCAAAGCCAGTCCCAAACTCGCAGAAACCAAGATGAGAAAAAAACCTGCAATTCTGGCAGATGCGAGAAGCCACGTCGGCCGAAACACCACAGCCCAAGTCACGCCTAGAAGAGAAAGAGGCCATAAGTATGCGGCATAGCCAAATCCCTGCATTAACAGATCAGAGATATAACTTCCCAATATTCCGCAATAATTTCGAACCACTACGTCATCTGCGGCCACTCGCGTGTTGAAAGATGGATCCAGCGGATGATAGCTAATCAAGGCCAAAAAAAGGAAGAGGGTTAAGGCCAAAAGCGCAAAACCCACGAAATCTCTTACAGGAGACGGTTCAGATTTTGTTTTAGGTTTCTTGGACATACAACAGGACTCCGCGAGGGAGTATATCCCACTTTCAGCTTTGCTGCTAAAGACGTCCGGAAATTCCCTTACACTTCCAAGACAATGGGCAAAACGACGGGCTTCCGATCCAATCGCCGCTTGAAAAATCGCCGTAGAGAAAGACGAATCTCCTCCTCTGCCCAATCCGCGTCTGTGCAAAGCTCCGGACCGACATCATCCAAGCAGTCCAGCAAAACGCCAAGGGCCTCATCCAATAAACCTTCGGCCTCCCCTTCACACGCAACCCCTCGAGAAAGCAATTGAGGTTCTTGCACAACTTTCCCTGTTTTTTGATCCACGACCACCACGGCCACCACCAACCCGGTCGCAGAAAGGTGACGACGATCTCTCAAAATCTCGCTTCCCATCGTCACGAGTTCCGTTCCATCCACGACCGAACGAATCAATTCAATCGCTGGGTATTTCTCGACTTTTCTGTCTTTGAGAAATAAGGACTCTCCGTCTTCAATGAGAAAAATACGCTCTTCCGGAAGACCCAGTCCTTTGGCAATCTCGGCATGTTGAATGAGATGTCGAAATTCTCCATGTACGGGCATAAAAAAATGTGGACGAACCGCACGAAACAGTTCTTCCAATTCCTCTCGGTGAGCATGTCCCGACACATGAACATGCGCCTCTTTCCACGTCACAACTTCGGCTCCCCGACGATAGAGCTGATTGATCATGGCATAAATGGCTCGCTCATTTCCGGGAATGAAGCGAGAAGATAAAATCACACGATCCTTGGGAAGCAATTGGACGCGCTTATCTTGACCCAACGCAATTCTGGACAAAGCAGAACGTACTTCTCCTTGGGTTCCGGTAGAAAGAATGATGAGCTTGTCACGCGGGATGGAAGACAAATCTTCCTTTTCAACCCACATCGGTTCTTCGCTTTCCAATAGTCCCGTCTGACGAGCGACCTCAATATTCTGTTTCAAAGATCGTCCACTGACATAAACCCGTTTTCCCAATTTCTTGGCGATATCCAAAACTTGCCGAATGCGCGGAATATGAGAAGAAAAACAAACCAGGACAACCCAACCTCGCCCCCCTGCAATCTGCTTTTCCAGGTCTTCTCGAACGGACAATTCCGTTCCCGCACGTCCGGGACTTCCAGAATTGGTACTGTCGGAAAGCAGCAAGGAAACCCCTTGATCACCCAATTCGTTCAAACGCTCTAAGTCCGTAAAACGCCCATCAGCTGGTTCTTCGTCAATTTTAAAGTCCCCAGTATGAATGATCTTCCCTTCTGGAGTATCAATGGCCAGCCCGAAGGATTCCGAAATGGAATGACTCATCTCAATGAATTCCACCTCAAAAGGTCCCAAACGAACTTGCTCTCGCCCTTTGACTTCGTGAAGGGGGATATCCTCCTCCAGTTCGTGTTCGCGCAGTTTCCGGGCAATCATCCCCAAGGTAAACTTCGAACTGTAAAGAGGAAGTTTTCGCTGCCGAAGAAGATAGGGCAAGGCGCCAATATGGTCTTCGTGACCATGCGTAAGAACAATGCCCAAAACATCCAGATCCGGATTCAATACATAGGAAAAATCGGGAACGATCAGGTCAATCCCGGGCAATCGACCATCCGAAAAACGGACTCCGCAATCCACGACCATGGCCTGCTTTCCGGTTTGCAAAACCATCATGTTCATTCCGATTTCTCCCACCCCTCCCAAGGGGAGAATCTTTAAACCTTGATTCACGTGTTTCACCTTAGCTGGAAATGCGTGCGATGCCCAGAAAGCGCACCCTTCCTTCACAATTTTGGATAAAAAAAGGGCGTGGAAAAAACCACGCCCTTTCGAATGAATGAAAGAAACTCGATTCTTATTTGGCCATTTCCTCCGCAGCTTCGTTCATTTCCTTCTTAGCTGCCTTTTCCTTGGCCTTTCGACTCTTTCTCATATCTCTGGCCTCTTTTTTCATTTCATTTCGATTTTTCTTCATTTTTTTGCGCATTTCTTTGCGAGCCTCTTTTGTCTTCTCTCTTCTCTCCTTGCGCTCCTTCTTCATGGCTTTGCGTTGTTTCTTCGACTTCTTTTCCCAAGCTTTGGTCTCACGCTTGCTTTTTCGAGAAACGTCTTCAGAAAGCTCCTTGGCCTTCTCTTTCGTATTCGATGCGTCCATCTTTGCTTCTGCGGAAATACCTTTCTCCGCAGCTTTCATGCTCTTGGTTGCGGAAACATCCGCAGCAAAAACTGAACTTGAAAAGAGAGCCAACGAAAAAACCAAAACAAAATGTCTGATCATCATGATGTGTTCCTTTCAATTATGAAAATTTAGGCATGCGCCTCACGGGACTTACCCGTCGACAAACTTTCAACCACTTTAGTATCAAAATGGACATCCATTTGTGGAAATGGAATGCCAATTCCAGCCTGATCAAGTTGATTCTTAATCTCTCGAACTCCGTCTTGATGGACACCCCAATAATTTTCCGTCTTCGTCCAAACACGAACCACCCAGTCTACGGAAGAAGCTCCCAGGCCAGATAAAAATACCTGATGTTCCGGATCGCTGAGCAAGTTTGGAATGTTCTTGACGGCTGCCTCTAAGGTCTCACGTGTTTTATCGATGTCTGCGGAATAATCTACGCCGACAGAAATATCGACTCGCCGAATCGGATGATGTGTCACATTCTCAATGGTTGAGCCAAAAATACTTCCATTGGGAATGATGATTTTTCGATTATCCGGTGTTTTGAGTGTCGTCGTAAACAACTCGATTTCCTCCACCGTGCCGGTTACGCCAGCAGCATTGATGAAATTTCCAATCTTAAACGGACGAAAAACCAACAACATGACACCCGAAGCTAGGTTTCCAAGAGCTCCCTGAAACGCTAAGCCTACAGCCAAACCAGCAGCTGCAATCACTGCAGCAAAGCTTGCGGTCTGAATGCCAAAAACACCCAGACACCCCACAATGGCAAATACGAGAATGGCATAACAAACCATCTGAGAGATGAATCGAGAAAGTGTAAGATCGACATTCGCTTTTTCAAGCGCCTTCAATGTCCAAGAACGCAAGATTCCTGCGATAACCCAAGCCGCAAAAAGCGCCACCAACACGCCCACAACCTTTGGGCCATAAGTCGTTAAGAGAGACCACCCCGCGTCACTAATTTTATCGATATTTTGCATATTAAATTCCTTTCAGGCTTAAATTAAGTCAAAGACAAGCCCCACTTGGGTTGTCGTATCTGTCTTCTTCTTGCCCGCAACCGGTTCATTATCAAACTTCACTTTGAAGCTCGCCTTGAACGCAAGAATATCCGTCAATTTCATGGTCAATGCCGTTTCAGAATTGAGACGAACATCATCTCCTTCCGTCACATTGAAAAGCGCTTCGATGTCCTGTGAAAAAGAAGCATATTTCGAGAAATCGTGTTTATAGAGAGCATATGCACGAGCCGAATGAATCGTTTCATCTGGGGGCGCCACACGATCTTCACGGGTGAGATCGTAACCAACTTCATACTTAAAAAAGTTTGGATCCGTTTTCCAGAGCTCATGAGATAAACCCGTGGCCCCTCCATATCGAAGGTCAAACCCAGCTGGAGCATCGGCACCAATATGGCCTAACCCAAACAAAGAAAGTGGGTCACTGACGAAACGATCGTAGCGCAAAGAGGTTTTCCAGTTTTTTGTGTTCGTGGATTTGATCCCGGTGGCCGGATCTTTGGAACGTCCGTAGTTAAATTCGCCTTTCCATTCCAATTTATTCCGTTCCAATTTCCACGAAACGAGACCATTGCCTCCCACCGTTTCATTTTCCGAGTTTCCTGTATTCAGGATTCCATTTATTCCCGCATCCGCATTCCATTCGGCCTTCGGAGCTTGAGCAACCTCGGTTTCAACCGCTTCTTCAATCGCTTCACTCGAAGTCGGCGTGTCCTGATCCTCCTGAGCCCATACACCCAGAGGAGCCGTCATTACAAAAACCATTAAAGCCATCCACATCTTCATGATTACCTTCCCTTATTCTTTGAATTTATGATCGGCTTCACACGCATTTCTTGATGAAGAAAGCGGATGAACCCTATAGAAGAGTCAACAAAAGACCCACTCAGAATCTATAAAAGTGGAGCGGAAATACCAAAAAAGCCCAAACCCGACAAGATTTAGGTCAGGCATCCAAATGACAGGCCAAACAATGTCCTGGAGCCACTTCTCGAAGCGACGGGGCCTCCGCCGAGCACTGCTCTATTGCCAAAGGACACCTTGTCCGAAACACACACCCAGAAGGAGGCTGGGATGGATCTGGAACCTCTCCGGTCAAGAGAATGCGTTTTTTTGAATGTTCTGGATCCAAAACGGGAACGGAGGAAATCAAGGCACGAGTATAGGGATGCCGGGCATTTTCTCGAAGACTGGAGGCTGGAAGTTTTTCCATCACCCTGCCCAAATACATGACCACCACTTCATCGGAAAAAAATTCGACCACACGAAGATCATGAGAAATAAACAAGAAGGCTATTTGAAATTGTTTCTGAAGATCTTTCAATAAGTTGATGATTTGAGCTTGGATGGAAACATCCAAGGCCGACACCGGCTCATCCGCCACAATCATTTTCGGCTCTACCGCGAGCGCACGAGCAATCCCAACTCTCTGTCTTTGGCCCCCACTAAACTCATGAGGAAACTTATCTAAATCTTCTTTTCCCAAACCCACAATTTCCAACACTTCCAAGACTCGGCTTTCACGGTTTTTTGCGCTCAATCGATGATGCAGAAGCAGGGCTTCTTCAATCGTTTTCCGAACACGCATCCGAGGATTGAGGGATCCATAGGGGTCCTGAAAAATCATCTGGGCCTTTTTTCTCCAACTTTGAAGCCGGTCGGCAGAAAAACTCTGAATGTCTTCACCGTCGAAAATAATCTGCCCTGCCGTTGGCTCTAATAACCGGAGAATGGATCTCCCTACGGTGGTTTTTCCACACCCAGACTCACCCACCAAGGCGACCGTTTTTCCCTTAGGGATTTCAAAAGACACATCTTCCACAGCCTGGACGAAACCGGACGGACGTTGAAGTAGACCCTCCGTAAGCGGAAAGTACTTTTTTAAACCGGTAACCTTCAACAAACTTGTCATGCGCGTATGCACCTTACCCAATGGCCATGTTCAACTTCGCGAAGCGAAGGATGCTCTTTTGTGCATTCCGAAGTGGCCTCCTTGCAACGGTCAAAAAAGCGACAATGCTTGGAGACTTGATCGGGAGGAGGAACCCTACCCTCAATGGTGGGCAGACGATCTTTTGAAATGCGTTCAGCAAGACCGGGCAAGGCGTTTTGCAGAGCGATTGTATAAGGATGTTTCGATGCGCTGTATATTCTCTCGACACGGGCCATCTCGACAATCTCTCCGGCATACATGACCGCAACTCGATTGGCCAACTCCGCAACCACACCCAAGTCATGGGTAATGAGAAGCACTCCCATATCATTTTGCCTTTGCAGGTTCTCAATCAACTCCAAAATTTGTGCTTGAATTGTCACATCCAAGGCCGTTGTGGGTTCATCCGCAATCAAAATCGAAGGCTTACACACCAGAGCCATGGCAATCATTGCCCTTTGTCGAAGGCCTCCGCTCAATTGATGTGGGTGGTAGGAAGCTCTCTTCTGGGCGGATGGAATGCCAACTTGTTCCATCATTTCAATGGCACGATCGAGAGACTCTTTCTTCGATTTGTTTTCATGAACCTGAACCACTTCAGCGATTTGATCCCCTACCGAAAAAACCGGATTCAGAGCCGTCATGGGTTCTTGAAACACCATACTGATCTTGGAACCTCGAAAGCTCTGAAGCTCTCTTTCCGACAAGGTCAGCAAATCTTTTCCATTGAAAAGAACGCGCCCTCGGTCAATGTAACCAGGAGGAGAGGGCAACAGCCGCGTCAAGGAAAGGGCTGTGATTGACTTTCCACAACCAGACTCCCCCACCAAGCCGAGAATTTCTCCACGGTTCAACTCCAAGGAGACATCCGTAACGACTGGGAAGGTCTCTTTTCTGAATTGAAACGAAAGAGACAGTCCTTGTACGTCGAGCATGGGCACGAATGGGTTCCTATTTTCCGATCAGAATTTCCGCCCGCTCGATGGCGCGAGAGGCAATTCCTGGAGGCACATCAATGGAAAAATGACTGGAAGGAATGGGCTCATTTGGAAAAACTTTTCGGAACTTCACAGACAAAGCTCCCTCAGAAGTCGAAAGAGAAAGTCGAGATGGATAAGACCCGACCGGGGTCGACATGGGACGACCATATCGAATCACAAGATTCCGATCTCCCTTTTCTCGAATAGACTCCAACCAACCCGAACGATTGATCTTCCAAACCTGTACATTTTTTCCATCTTTCATGGTGATGGTTTTTACTCCTCGGCGAACGTGCATTTTTGTGATGTTGCCTTTGGGTTCTGGAATGTACCCCAAGAGCAAACTTACCCACTCCTGCGTGGAAATGCGAATGCCCAACAAACTGGCCATTCCGGTCTCTCCCTCTCCTTCGTAATGAAGGGCTTTGGCCGGAATATAGAGTCGTATATGGTTCTCGATGGCGTTGGCTTGGGAAACCGGAAAACCAAAACCTCCAGCTTCCACAAAAAATTTAGACGGGAACTCGGCTAAAAACCACGCATGAAACCGAACGGCCCGTCCCGGCCTCCGGAATTCGACTCGCCCCTCAGCCTTCAGGCTGGTGAGTTGGGCACGACCAAGGTGAACCGAATGTAGAAGCTCTTCGACTTCAGGTGGAACTTGCGAAACTTTTGGTTGGGAAGCACACCCCACCAAGCTCAACAGAATCCCGAAAACACTTACTAAAAGACTATTTCGCATCCAACTCATTGATCTTCTCCTTAATGCGGTCCATGTCCTTCTTTTCTTGGGTGAATTTCAAGGCCTCCTGATAAAACTTTTTCGCCTTTCCCGTATTTTCCTTTTGTTTCCATACATCCCCCAAATGTTCCAAAATGACGGGTTCTTCCGGAATGAGTTCCGCTGCCTTTTCCAACCACTTGAGCCCTTCTTCCGTTTTACCCAATTTAATCTTTACCCAGCCCAAGCTGTCGGTAATGAATCCGTCCTCGGGTTTGACCTCCAGGGCTCGACGAATCAAAATTTCCGCCTCCTCCAAGTGAATGCCCTTTTCCGCGAAGCTATAACCTAAATAATTTAACGCATTGGCGTGATCCGAGTTGAGCTCAATGACTCTTCGCATACACTCTTCCATCTTGGCAAACCGATCCAGCCTGTCATAGACCTCCCCCAAAGCAAACCAAAGGGTTTCATTCTTGGGCTTCTTTTGGAGTGCCTTTTCCAACACGCCAACCGCGTCTTCCCCACGTTCCATCAAAATATACATATGGGCCAAGCTCGCCAGAATTTCGTCTGCATCCGGCTCATGTTTCAAACCTTCCCGAAGCGCTCGCTCAGCTGCGGAAAGATTTCCATCTTTTTGCCACAAAAAGGCCAAGGCCAGACGACCATCGACATAAACATCTGACTTCGGAGAAATTCTGGAAAAATGCCTCCTGGCGGAGTCATTCTGATTCAAACGTTCCCGTGTCAATCCAACGTAATAGTGAAGACGATCCTTCTCAGGAACATCCTTTAAAAGAGAGGAAAACTCTCGATCGGCCGCCTTGTACTGTTGTGTTTGAAAATAAATCAACCCGAGGCGCAATCTTGCCGTAAAATTCTGAGGATCCTGTTGCCCCACCACTTTCAGTTCCTTCTCTGCTTTGGGAAGATTCCCGGAATCCAAATACACCTCGGCCAAATGCGCACGAACCGAAAGATTGTCTGGCTCAATGAGCAAAATCTTTTCAAAAGCCTCAACCGCCTTCTGTTGATCTCCCTGAAACTCGTGGATCAGTGCAATGGCCTTGAGGGCAGATAGAAAATTGGAATTGATTTCCAAAGACTTCTCGTAAGCGGCCAATGCGAGATCCAGTTGGTTGGTCTCTGAATACACTCTTCCCAAATAGTAATAACCAAACAAACTGGATGGATTTGTCTGGACCAAGTCTTTTAAGGTTTCGATCGCCTTGTCCGAACGGCCCGATTCCAAGTAGATGGAGGAAAGAGCGATGATTCCCTCTTCATCCTCAGGATCAATCTTTACGACTTCCTGAAAAGCCTCTTCGCTGGCGGGCCATTGACTTTGTGACGCCGCAATCCTACCGATCAACATCCAAGCTTCGCGAGATTTAGGATTCAGTTCTGCGGCTTTCCGAGCATATTGTTCCGACTGTTTCCAGTCCCCTTTCCTGGCAAAAAGCATCGCCAAACGTAGATACAAAAGAGGTTCCTGAGGATTTTTCTCAAGGGCCTTCTCATAGGCTTCGATCGAATCCTCTGTTTTGCCCTGATTGGCCAACCGATAGGCCTCGAGAAATTCGGCATAGGTCTCCGCCATGGGGGCCTCAATCGGCCAATGTGCATCGTGTCCCGGTCCCCGAAACACCGGCCTTTTTTCCGCACAACCCGCTCCCACCAATAATAAGGTGAAAAGCGATGTCAGCACATGCATAAACTTCCGGTTCGTGTTCCTTGGGGCGATTATTCTCGTTCTAAAAAAGTTCATTCAGTCCAATTCCTCCGCTGAATCGGCTCAGCTTCTCATCTTTTCAAAAAACAGACTTCGAATCAGCGCGACCGCACTCAAAGCTGCATTTTCCGTTCTCAACACATACGGGCCCAGACAAATTTTCAAAAAACCTTCCGCCTCAAGCTCCTCACGCTCTGAATCCGACCATCCACCTTCCGGCCCCACAAGCACACTCACCGTTTTGGGCCGATTTCCCAAAATACTCGTCACGCCTTGGGCTGAGCGATCGGTGTCAAACATCAGCTTCATATCGGCTTGTGTTCGCCTCTTCAGTTCCTGAAAAGAAACCGGGCCTACAATTTCAGGAAGATACGGGTTCCCGCTTTGGCGCATAGCTTCTTGGGCAACCCGCTCCCAACGATGATGCTGGCCAAAAGAGGCTTTGGCGACTGAAAATTCAGACTCCGCAAAAACGATGCGCCCAACTCCCCACTCAACGGACCGACGGATCACCTCCGAGGCCTTTTCTCCCTTGGGTAGTGCATAACCGAGCGTGATCTCTGGATCTGGGCGGGCCTCTGTCTGAACCGAGATCACGCGAAGCATGGCCCGGTTGCGCTTTAAACTGATCAACTCAGATACGCGAGAACCTCCCTGACCGTCCAACAAACTGACCCTTTGTCCAGGTTTCAGCCGAAGCACTCGGGACAGAATATGCGCGGGTTCATTCACTAGCTCGATCTCATGTCCAGGACCCTGAGTCGATGGAGCAAATAACCGAACCATTTTCATGACAGGTCTCCCCACGCCGCAACCCCTTGGATTCCTGGATTGTTATAGATCACGCTGGCAGCATAATCGGAAACGAAACACAAGGAAATGGTCCCCTTGAAGCCTTTGACATCAACCTTTCACACAGGCTACTTTCAGACTCATGAGACTCAAACCAGAAGAAATCACCTCAATTGTGCGAAGGTTGCTCCAAACATGGGTCGAAAGTCCTCATGTCGAACTGCTTCAAGATGCTTCAAAAGTGAAAATCATTTTGGAGAGTATTTTGACCAAGGAAATTCAAGCAGAAGAAAACTTAGACGAAGAAGTAGAAAAGCTCCTGGGAAAATATGAAAAGGAGTTTGCGAAGGGAACATTGGATCGACGAAAAATGTTTCAAATGGCGAAGGCCCAACTGGCTAAAGAAAAAGGAATCGTTCTATGAAGATTTCGGAAAACCAAGTTTCTCACTTTTCAAACATCCTCATGCACGGAGCCGAGAAACAAAAAGCCATACGTTGCGTCGACTCCCACCAAGTTTTAAAAACCACAAAAGAAGTTTTTCAGTCATTCCTTCGAGTCAATGACGAAACTGACGCCTTTGTTCGGAAAAAAATTGCTTCCTCATCCCGGTCCATCCCGGAAGGCAGCCGAGAATGGGACATTCTGTATCGAAAGTACTTTGAGGAGGAAATGAAAAAGCGGTGGCGTTGAAGCAGCTTCACGACAAAAATTTTCGCTTTTGGTTTCCGGCTCTTCTTTTTTTTGGTTCGTTTCTTTTTCTTCGCTTTTGGGGGCTCGGAGACAAGCCCTACCATCATGACGAGTCTCTTTATGCGATTGAGTCTTGGAGATATGCCGAAAAGGCTCTGTATCAATTCAACCCCATGCTTCACGGGCCATTCTTATTTCACCTTCAAGCCCTCTTATTTAAAATTTTTCCCATCAACGACTTCACGGGTCGCTTGCCCGTAGCCTTAGCCAACCTTGGGACACTACTTCTTGGCGCGTTTGTTTTTCGTCAAAACCGACTGGCCACAATCATTTGGCTTGCTCTGTTCACTTTTTCGCCAATCATGGCTTATTTCGCACGTTTCCTCGGAATGGATTCTTTAATGACGTTTTTGGGAATCCTTCTTCTGGTTTCTTGCCTTCAACTCATTAAAACCAAAAAAGTTTCTTATTTGTATCTCACGTTTCTTTGCATTTCTTTGATGTATTGCACGAAACTCAATTCTCTTTTTTACTTTTTTGCTTTTTCAACCTTCGGCATCCTCTGCGTCTCACGATTCCCCCACATTCGGACGCAGCTCGGTTTTCTAAAAACGTTTCGCTGGCATTGGCTGGGAGCCTTCGTTCTTGCTTCCATTGTTTTCATCTTTCTATTTTCTTCCATGGGCAGCCATTGGGATGGAGTTCTGGATGGGCTCTACCGCAAGATGATTCCATACTGGGTGAAACAGCATTCAATTCAGAGAATCAAAGGGCCCTTCCACTATTACATTCCCTACCTCGTTCTTTACGAGCTTCCACTCCTTTTGATCCTGCTTGGGACCTTTTTGTACAGAACTCACAAAACCAAAAAAAGTCGCCGCGAACTTACTTGGCTGCTGTTTTGTTTCTTCGTGACATGGGGAATCCTTTCCCAATTTTGGAAAGCCATCCTTCCGTTCATGGACAAAGCCCTTCATATGACGCATCCCATCCACCTTTCCCTAGCGATTGCGTTGGTATGGAGCGTGGCTTTATTGGTAAGAAATCACTTTAAAAAACAGGAATTTCTGTTGGCATTCTTTGCCTACTGGGCAGGCATTTCTTTTCTTCTGTATTCCTATGCTGGAGAAAAAATTCCTTGGTTGAGCGTACATATTTTACTCCCGCTTTTGCTCTACACTTCCCTGACGCTGAGTCAGTTTTTCCGACAGGGCATCCGTTCCGTCCAAGCAAAATGGTTTGTCGTTCTTCTTGCAGGCATGGGTTTAGGTTGGCAGGCTTTAAACACCTACCGAGCCACACATCTCATGTCAGCCGATCCCAGAGAGAGTCTGGTCTATACTCACACGTCTTGGGAGATGCTAGATCTCGTCAATAATATTGAGACCGTGGCCACAGAAACCGGAGCCGGAAAAACGATTAGCTTGCAAGTGATTGGAATGGGCGCGTGGCCCCTATATTGGTACCTAAGAGATTATGACCGTTGGTTCTATGAAAGAGTAGAAATGGACCGTGAACCTTGGATTGTCGTTCACGACTGGAAAAACCACAAAAGAATTTCCAATCTTGTGGGCCCCAACTATCGACAAGAAAGATTTAAACTTCGCGAATGGTGGGTTCCGGATTTAACAAAAATGACCGTTTGGAATGCTATTCGTTATTATTTTACACGCGAACCGTTTAGCATTTTAGGTAGTCAAGACATTGTTGTCTTCATTCGAAAGGATCTGCTTGCGGTTTGGCCTCAATTAATTTCGGGAGACAACCACACCAAGGCGGATTGATCGAGCAACAAGTAATGCCGAGCGGCCTCTTGGATCTCCTCGGCTGAGACCCCACGTATCCGTTCCGGATAGTCTTCTAAATCTTTTTCGTTCTGAAAAAGCTCACCGGAAGCGAGGTAGGCAGCCTGAGAAATGCTTCTTTGCAACTCCAACTCATAAATTCCTGCCAAATAGTTTTTCACTCGGCTTAGCTCAGCATCCGAAACTTCCTCCGTTTTTAAGCGTTGGAGCTGTTCTCGAACCTCTCGATAGGCTTCCTGGGCATACTCTGGAGTTGTATTCAAACCAATCTGTAAACACCCCGTGTCCCAGCCACACAGCAGCGTGCAGTCTACGGAGTAAACCAAACCTCTCTCCTCACGAAGCCCGTCATATAAACGACCTCCGCCGGAGCTGGATAAAATGGCAGACAAAACTTCTGCTGCATATCGATCCGAGGCCAAACGTGAGGGCCCCAAAAAACCATAGTTGAGATACGTCTTCTCCCCATGAATGGGACGCTTCAACTCCTTGATCTGCTGAAGTTGAATATCGGCAGGATCGAAAGAAAAAGTTCTTTCCCGATTCTCTAAATCTCCAAACAATTCCTGAATGCGATCTTTCAACTCCTCAACGTCGTGATCTCCTGAAATGCCCAAAACCAGGCTTCGCGGCTGAAGGATAAACTGCTGTCGTTCTCTGAGTTTTTCGGCATTTAAGTCTTTCAAAGAGGATTCTTGCCCGAGCAGGTTGAGACCGTAGGGGTGCTCTCCAAACAGCGTCTGCTGAAAGAGTTGGGTAGCTAAAACCTCAAAATAGTCCTGTTGGATATCAAGCTCTCTCAATTGGATTTCTCGTTCCTGCTCAACCGCCTCTTGAGGAAAACGAGGAAAAAACAAGATCTCTCCAAATAATTTTAAGGCTTCAAAAAAACTGGATCGGACCGCCTCCATTCGAGCCCCTTGTGAACTCTGGCCAACAAAGCCTCCCATATCGGCCTGATGTTCCATCAAGCTCCTCATTAATGCTTCATGAGAAAGGTGTCGGGTCCCACGATCGACTGTGGATGCCATCAAATAGGAGATGCCATTGTTTTTTGAAGTTTCACTACGAAGACCACCGGGAGCCAAAGCATAAATTCCCGTTACCGGAGATTCGGGGACTTCTCGGAACACAACTCTTAACCCGTTCTCCAAGGTCCATCGCGTGACTTTTGCGCGCTCTAGAAGTGTCGAAACCGCCCGCACACTTTTCTTCGTGGAACAGGCCGCCCGAATGTCTTCATCGGAGGGAAGCTTCGCATGTTGAGGCGCCAAGAAAGCAATGCTCGCCAGACTTCCTTTCAGATAAGCTTCGGCTGCTCGCTGAACATCATCTTCAGAAACACTCAAAAGCCGTTTTCGGTACACCTCTTCCATCTCAGCGGCCCCAAAGGCGTGTTGAAAATAGGCCAGTGTTCGCGTTCGTCCTTCCAACGTCTCAGCATTGAAAAAAATCTCTTTATCGATCAAGAGCTTGGCCCGAGCCAACTCGGCTCCCGAAACCCCCTCCTCCTTTAATTTTCGAATTTGATGGAAAATTTCCTTCAAACACGAAAGCTCAGCTCCCTCATTTAAAAGTGCTCGAATTAAGAATAAGCCCGTTTGATTTTGGGAAAACATCTGAGAACCAATGCTCCGAACCCATTCCTTTTCCAAGCGAAGGGATTTGTACAACCTCGAGGTTTCCGCATCACCGAGAATCACAGAGAGAACATCTAAAACAGGGGTCATCTCATGTTGGACGTTCGGTGCCGGAAAGGCGATTTCCATCACGCGTTCGTGGTTTCCACGATGAATCCTGACGATGGAGGGATTTCCGAATTTTGGTTCTTCAATTTCAAACGGTGTTTTCGAAGAATGGTTTTTCGCTTGAAAACTTTCCTCAAGAAGCGAAAGCAGCCCGCTCCAATCCACAGGACCCGCAACAGCCAAAATCATACGATGGGGTTGATACACCTTTTGGTAATAGTCTCTCAGAGCATCCAAACTGAGAGACTTAATCGTATGTTCGTTGCCAATGACAGGTCTCCCAAAGCCATGATCCCCATATAAGGAGCCCCAAAGTTTTTCAGACAGAAGATAGTCTCCTGAATCTCTTCCCTCCGAAAGTTCCTCCAAAATAACTTTTCGTTCTTTTTCGAAGTCTTCTTCATCCAACTTCGCGCAAAGAATCATTTCCAGGACAATGCGCAAACCCTCTTCCCAATGCCGACGAGAAACCGAAAGCTGAAAAGAGGTTTCCTCAAAAGAGGTGAATGCGTTGATCGTACCTCCAAGCTGTTCCACTTGATCATTCCAAGAGCACCACTGAGAACCCGAGGAACCCTTGAACACCATATGCTCCATAAAATGTGAAACCCCCGACAGTGCCTCTGGCTCATGTGCGCTACCGGCTTGGAGTAAGAAATGATAGGATACGGACAAACTCGTAGGAGAAGGTTCGTGAATGAGAGTAAAGCCATTTGAAAACACAAACGTTTGAATTTTTCGTTCACGAAGCGTCATGAAGAGCGGCAAGCTACTCAAGAAACCCAAAACTGTAAAGACAACCCCGTCTCCCTTGGCGCTTTACGTCCATATCCCCTTTTGTCTTTCAAAATGTTCCTACTGTGATTTTTACTCCGTCGTTGATGTCTCTGGAGACATTGTGGGTGACTACGTAAAAAGTCTCATTTCGGAGTTGTCTCTGCATGATGCATTGGGATGGCGCGACCGAGAAGTTTCATCCATTTTTTTCGGAGGAGGCACCCCCAGTCTCCTTTCGAAAAAACAACTCGCCGAAATTCTCCGGAAAATTTCAAACACCCTTCCCCTCTCCCCCCATGCGGAAATCACCTTGGAAATGAATCCGGAAACGGTGTCGGACAAACACGCTATCGCGTGGAAAGAAATGGGATTCAATCGGGCCAGCCTGGGAATTCAATCGTTTCGCTCTAGAGAACTTGAACGACTGGGGCGCATTCACTCGAAAGAGCGTTCGCTTGAAGCCTTTTTCACCTTAAGAAAAGCCGGCTTTGACAACATCAGCGTAGACCTCATGTTTGGACTGCCCAATCAAAGCCTGAAGGATTGGAAAGAAAGCCTCGCCATCCTCAATCAGCTATCTCCCGAACACGTCTCCGCCTACCAACTCACGCTAGAACCCGAAACGCCGATGGAAAGAGACTGGCAAAATCACCTGTTTCACTTGCCCTCGGAGGACCTTCAAATTGAGTACTTGGAAATCACTCGCCAAACTCTTGAAAAACAGGGTTTTAATGCTTACGAACTCTCTAATTATGCAAAACCCGGTCGCGAATGTCGTCACAATTTGGCCTATTGGACCGGAGCCGAATATTGGGGGGTGGGATCCTCTGCCCATTCGTTTCAGTGGAGGAATCAACCCCCTCTTCGATTCTGGCATCCCAAAGACCTTCACACCTATATTTTGTCCTTGAAGGAAGGGCAGCTCCCCCCGCTGGAGAAAGAAAGCTTGAGTCCCGAAATCCTTGGGTTCGATTGGCTCACCACAGGCCTTCGCCTAGAAAAGGGGATTGATTTCAGTGGGTTAGATAAAAACCCCCAAGTCCACTTTTCGCCCGAGACCCGCCAAAAAATCAAAGAATTTATCGGAAGCGGACATTTGACGGAATCCGCTGGGTGCCTATCCTTCACCTCGTCTGGCCGGTGGGTGGCAAATGAAATCTTTCGAGAACTGCTCCCGTGAGGGTGGACATTTCAGATGCTTTTCGGCACTAAGAGATGAAGAATGAACAATCTTTCGACCCGACAACAGGAAATTCTGTATTCCGTGATCAAGGACTATATTGCGTCCGCGGAACCGGTCGGATCAGCCCAAGTGGCTAAAAAGAAAGAAGTTTCTCTGAGCTCGGCCACGATAAGGAACGTGATGGCCGAGTTGGAAGACCTGGGGTACCTTCGGCGGGCCCACGCCTCGTCCGGACGAATTCCCACAGACCAGGCCTATCGTTACTACGTGGATCGGCTCATGCATCCCCCCCCTCTTTCGGTCCCCGAGAAGAAGAAAGTGCATGAAGGACTTTATAAGGGCTTGGTTTCCATGCAAGACGTGATTCGAGAGGCTTGCCATTTCATTTCCGACCAAGTGTCTCAGCCTGGAGTCGCCGTTTCGCCCTCATCCGAGGAGAGGAGTTTGAAACAAGTCCAGTTTTTGAGCTTGGCCAAAAACACGGTCATCGGTGTCCTTGTGTTTTCCACCGGCGTTGTGGAAACAAAGGTCCTCCAATTGGACCGCCCCATGAAACAAAAGGATTTGGAACGAATCCAGAAATATCTAAATGAACGTCTTTCCGGAAAGACGGTGGCTCAAGTGCGGAAAGAAATGCTTTTGGAAATGAAACAGGCCCAGAACCATTATGATGATTTACTCAATCGCGCACTCCTTTTAAGTGAGCAAGCGTTCTCGGATACCGGGCCCAGCGTTCTCATTGAAGGACAAAGCTATCTCTGCTCGGACCCTGAATTTTCGGACTTAAGCACCATGCAGCGAATTTTGAGAACGTTGGAAGAAAAAACCGAGATGGTTAAAATTCTCGACCAATCCCTTCGAAGTCCTGGAATTCACATTTTCATTGGGGAGGAATTGCTTCTTCCCGAAATTAATGGAATGAGCCTCATCACTTCCGTATATAATGACAAAGACGGAAGTCGAGGGCTCCTTGGGGTTCTCGGCCCCACACGGATGAACTATGCTCGAATCGTGCCTTTATTGAATTTTACGTCTCAAATCGTGACCCAAGTGCTACATGAGGAAGCCAAATGACAAAGAAAAACCCACAAATGGAAATTGACCCAAGTTTGATTGAAGAAGCCTTGGAAAGTGTCGGAAAAAGCGAAGAAAAAAAAGATTCAAAGAGCCCCGCGAAGGAAGATCGAACCGATGAAACGCCTTCAGAAAAGGGGGAGTTCTATGACCGCCTGGTGAGAGTGACTGCCGATTTCGAGAACTTCCGCAAACGCGTTCAGCGCGAGCGAGTAGAGTACGTGAAGTATGCCCACGAAGACCTGGTAAAAGCTTTGCTGCCCATCCTGGACAATTTTGAAAGAGCCCTCTCGCATACGGAAAATGCGGCGGAGGTCGAGTCCATTCGGGAGGGGATCACCATGATTTTCAATCAGATTCAAAGCACCCTCAATCAGTTTGGCGTGAAATCCGAAACCGCTCTGGGACAGCCCTTCAACCCCTTGGTTCATGAAGCCGTGAGCCAGGTTCCTTCCGAGGAACATCCTCCCTCCACGGTCATTGAAGAGCATCAGAAAGCGTATCATCTTCACGACCGCCTTCTGCGACCTGCCATGGTGACGGTTTCCAAGGAAACCGCGTTTGAAGATTCCGCCCCCACGGAGGAAACCGAAGATTCTGGTCCCCCTTCTGCATAAACTCGTTATACTGTTTGGTCAGGAAGGAAGTTAGCGAGAAATGGGCAAAGTAATCGGTATTGACTTAGGCACCACCAACTCATGTGTCGCCGTCATGGAAATGGGAGAACCCGTTGTCATTCCAAATTCAGAAGGTTCCCGAACCACGCCTTCTATGGTGGCTTTCAATGAAAGAGAAGAGCGTTTGGTCGGCCAAGTGGCCAAGCGACAAGCCATCACGAATCCGGAAAATACCTTTTATGCCATCAAACGGCTCATCGGCCGGAAATTCGACTCCGAAGAGACCAAAAAATCCATCGAACTTTGTTCTTTTAAAATCGTTCCTTCCGATAATGAGGACGCCTGGATTCAAACGGGAGACAAAAAAATCAGTCCTCCTGAAATCTCGGCCATCGTCCTACAAAAAATGAAGGAAACCGCAGAAGATTATTTGGGTGAAGAAGTCACTGATGCCGTAATTACGGTTCCTGCCTACTTTGACGACAGTCAGAGGCAGGCCACAAAAGACGCGGGAAAAATTGCCGGCTTGAATGTAGAGCGAATCATCAATGAGCCGACGGCTGCGGCCCTGGCCTACGGACTTGAGAAGGATGATGTTGGAACGATCATCGTGTTTGACTTAGGTGGGGGCACCTTCGACGTTTCGATTTTGGAGCTATCTGGAGATGTTTTTCACGTCAAAGCAACCTGCGGAGACACCTTCCTGGGTGGAGAAGACTTTGACATGCGCGTTGTGGACTGGCTTGCGGAAGAGTTCATGAAAGCCGAAAACATTGATCTCAAAAAAGATCGGATGGCCCTTCAACGACTCAAAGAAGCAGCTGAGAAAGCCAAGCACGAACTTTCTTCCTCCTTGGAAACGGACATCAACCTACCCTTCATTACTGCGGATGAGAAGGGACCCAAACACCTCAACACCAAGCTTTCTCGCTCTCAACTCGAAATGTTGGTCGAAGATCTAATCGAGCGGCTGGCTCTTCCCTGTCAGACAGCGCTCTCAGATGCCGGGCTTTCCGTGAGTGATATCAATTCGGTGATTCTCGTTGGAGGGATGACTCGAATGCCACGCGTCATCGAAAAATCGAACGAAATTTTCAAACAGGAGCCGGTTCAAGGGGTCAACCCGGATGAGGTTGTGGCCATTGGAGCCGCTATTCAGGGAAGCATTCTCAAAGGAGATATGGATGAAGTTCTCCTCCTGGACGTCACGCCTCTTTCACTCGGAATTGAAACTCAGGGCGGAGTTTTCACAAAGCTAATCGAAAAAAATTCCACGATTCCCACGCGAAAAGGAGAGGTCTTTTCCACGACCATTGACAATCAATCCATGGTTCGTGTGCATGTCTTACAAGGCGAACGTGAACTCGCCAAAGACAACAAGTCCATGGCCGTGTTCGAATTGGTCGGCATTCCACCTGCACCTCGCGGAATTCCTCAAATTGAAGTCACCTTTGACATCGACTCCAATGGCATCGTTTCCGTTGCGGCCAAAGACTTGGCGACACAAAAAGAACAAAGTGTCCGGATCACTCCCACCAGTGGACTGACGGAGACAGAAATTGAGCGCATCATCAGCGATGCCCGAACCCACGAGGCGGAAGACGCTCAGCAAAAAGTCGTCGTGGAAGCCAGAAACGAATTAGAGGGACTTCTCTATTCCACCCAAAGATCTTTGAGTGAACTCGAAGAAAAATTATCCGAAGACGAACGGGTCGAATTGGAGGAATCTGTGGAAAAGGCCAAGACCGCTTGTGACAGTGACGATGCTGAAGCCATTCGAGAAGCCATCAATCTGTTAAACGAAATCACTCACCGAATTGCCGAATCTCTCTATACCAGTGCCGCAGACTAAGACGTTAATTGTCCTGGGGCTCATCTTGAGCCTCTTCTGGGTGGGATGTGCCAAGCCGCCGACGGTCACACGCGGAGGGGTTGAAATTTCAGTTGAAGACGCCGCTCGCTTGGATTTCCAAGCCGCAGAACGTCTCCTGCAACAAAGGAAATACTCTGCTGCCGCGCGCGAATACCAAAAGATTTTCGTGCATTTTCCAACGTCCTCCTATGCCGACAATTCCTTGTTTCGGCTGGCTCAGATCCATCGCATCCGGAAAAATAATTCTCAAGCCATTACGTTGTTGGAACGCTTCTTTAAGACTTACCCCAACAGCGAGGTCCGAGGCCAAGCCCATGAAGAGTTGGCCATCATCTTTTTTCGATCTAAACAATATGAGAAATCTCTCCGGCACTTTATCGACCTTGATTGGGAGAGTCTCTCTTTAAAAAAACGGGGCAACCTTCAGAAAGCCGCGCGCGTGTCCTTTAAAAAGGTTCAGAAACCAAGGATGAAACTTCTTTGGTTGACTCGCCTTTATGATTCAGAATCGAACAAAAAAACCCGCCAAGAGCTAGCTCACGAAACGATGGTTCTTTTGGACAGCATTTCCGACACAGCGTTTCTCGAACGCGTTATCGAACAAAGAAGAGAGCGATTTCCCGCCGGATACATTCATTTCAAACTGGCCAAGCTATCCGAGCAACAAGGAGACCCAAGACAAGCCCGGCGGTGGATCACGCGCTTTTTAAATCGATTTCGAGGCCACGAGCTTTCCCGAGATGCCGTCATCCTTTCGGAAAAATTTCAACGCCGAGAGGAAGTCAACCCACAAGCTGTGGGAGTTTTGCTTCCCCTTTCAGGAAAGAACCGCCTTTTTGGCAGACAAATTCTGGAAGGATTGGCCTTGGCCATTGATGTGTTCTCCAAAGAAAGTTCGAAGACTCACGCCATACGCTTTTTCATCGAAGATTCGGGGGACACGCCTGAAAGTGCTCTAAATGCACTCATGCGACTCATCGAAGAACACCAAGTCATTGCCGTCATTGGGCCACTTTCAGCGGATCAGAGCCAAGTCACCGCCCAGGCAGCTGCCGGATACCAGCTTCCCATTATTTCTTTGAGCGCAACGGAGGGAATCACGCAAGTTTCGGAAAACGTTTTCAGAAACAATTTAACAAAATCCGAACAGGCCACACGTCTCGCCCAAGTCGCTACATCTTTCCTGGGAATCAAACGTTGTGCCATCCTCTTTCCGAAAAGCAATTATGGAAAAGAATTCATGCGCCTGTTTTGGGAGGCTTTTGAGGCAAATGGGGGCGAAATTCGAGGCGCGGAAGAATATAAAATTGACGCAACCGATTTCGGACTTCCCTTGAAACGATTGGTGGGTCTGTACCCCATCAGCATGAGAAAAGATGAAGTTTGTTCAAAAGAAGAAAAGCTCACTCGAGAAGATTGCTTTCTCGCCAGCGAACTTCCGCCAAAGGTTGATTTTGAAGCTCTTTTCGTACCGGACGGGTTTGAGCGCGCCACACAAGTGGCCCCTGCCCTGGCCTATTACGATATTCGAGGCGTTCAATTACTCGGAACGAATCTCTGGAACACCACAAATATCTTTACGGGAGGGGCTGGAACACATTTGGAGGGAGCCATTTTCCTGGATGGCTTTTTCAAGAATCGAAATGATCCCGTCATTGCGAATTTCGTTTCCCGTTTTTATGCAACTTACGGAGATGAACCTGGAATTTTTCAAGCGACTTCTTTTGATACTGCCTCGCTGGTTTTGCATGTCCTTCGGGACTATGATCCCTCATCACGGGAATCCTTTCAGCGAGCTTTAAAAAGGCAACGAGAATTTCCGGGAGTTACGGGAACACTCAGCGTCTCAGAAAATCGAGAAATCACTCGAAACTTAACGGTTCTCATGATCGACCAAAGACACATCGTTGAATTGGTGGATGAAACTACAAACCAAGCCAAACACTAAGGTCTAAACATCAGGCAATTTTGGCCCGGCTCACTCCATCGACCTGAGGAGAAATGGGAATTCCAAGCATTTCACACATGAAAACAAAAATATCCACCGTCCGAGTCGGCTCTTTTTCTCCCCAAGATTGATTGGAAAGCAATGGGACGTGCATATGCTCCCGATGCAGGGATCCATGCGTGCCTGAGTGTTCAGGCGTTTCGTGTTTATCTCTTAAATCAAAACCCATTTTCCCGGTAACAACGACATCTCCCGACCTGGGATTTTCAAAGAGCTGAGCCAATTGAACCAAGGCATCCGGGTACTCTGAGAAAAACGTTTCCTTCAAAGCTTCCTCCGAAGACATGCGCTCGGGCAGGGACTGAAAACCAAAGGGATCCGTCGTTTGAACAACATATTTAAACTGATCTCCCATTCGTTTCAACGTAGCTCGGCCACGATCACTTTCGATCCAAATGTTTTTTTCCTCATCCTGGGTGACGACCTGATCTATTTCCGGTCGGGCTAGAAAGCGATCCAAAAAACCCTTCTTTGCAAATTCACTTCGATACATGGGATGAGACCACCCGTCTTCGCTTTTCAAATAAAGATGCGCCATCCCATTTCCGGAGACCATGCAGGCCGCATCGACATTTTTTCGAAATACTTTTGGATGATAGAGTGTGGTTCTTCCGCCTTCATCTAACTCTTTCCAAACCTCAAGATGGGTGTGTGTTTGACTCAAACCATGGTCACTGGAGGCAACGATCAATGTCTCCTCATAAATCCCTTTGGCCTTCAATGCTTGAACCAGGTCACCCAAAGCCTTGTCGACATCGGCGTAGGCATTGGAAACTTTGTCGGAAAGAGGGTGCGTTAAGTGGCTATGCTCATCTACTCCAGGGAACACAACAAACATAAACTTGGGATCGTCCGACAAAGACTTAAGCATCATCTTCCGCGCGACTTCATCCACGCTGGACCATTTGTCTGTAAAATGAGCATACAACCAATAGTAGGCTCGCAATAGCTTGGTCTTATTGCCCCAAAACGTACTCCCTCGGTTAATGGGACTAAAAATATTCACACACGGACGGGCCAACTCGAAAAGAGTTGGAATGCTCGGAACCAAATCGCGATTCATCAAATAGCTTTCGATCCCGACATAACTTCGAAACGCTTTTGGGTATCTCTGCCCTTTTCCAAAACGACCTCGGTCAAACCATCGAATCCCCGGAAGATTACAGGTGGCCGGAAAACATCCCGTGAGAAAAGGGGCATAGGCCGGACCCGTTGTCGAAGGGAAAACGGTCGAGGCCGTTCGAAACTCACCTTTTTCGAAAAAGATTTTTTCCATATTGGGACATTTTCCGTCCCGTACAGCTTTTTCCAAGGCGTCCGGACGCGCGCCATCAATCAAAAAGAATATGCAACGACGATATCGAGAGGTCATGACTAAAACACAATCTCTTCTTTTGCCTTTTTCTTTTTTTTGCGAAGTTTCTTTAAAAGGCCGGCAAAGGTCTCCTTGCCAATGATATGGTTAAATTGAGTTTGGTAATTTCGAATCAAATCAACCCCATCGAAAACAATATTGAAAATCATCCAACTTTTTGGATTGCGATGCAGCTCATACACAATGTCCACATCAGCATCTTCTTGCATAACACTCACAAAAACTTTGGCTCGCTGCCCCTTAACTTCTTCTTTCCCATACTTAATTTCATAGTTTCCAACCAAATCCCTCGATCTCCGCAAGTATGAGTCCTCGATGAGACTGACAAAAAGATCAGAAAATTCGTCTCTTTCTTTTTTTGTGAGTTTCCCCCAGTGATGACCAAGACTCATTCGAGCCAACCCATAAAAATCAAAAAACTGTCGGACCTTTTCGGCAATTTTGGCTTCCTTTTTTAAATCTACCTTTTTGGGTTTTTCTTTTTCGGGCTCGATAATGTCACGCAATTCCTCGGTGTATTTTTGAATGACCTGCGTAGGCGAATCGAAACTCACTTCCACTTCCGGGGGCTGAGTTTCTTTTTGAGCTGCGCTTCCCGTTGGCTCTGTGGCCGCTTGGCTCGGCAGCACAAGCAAAAACAGAAAAAACGCAACGAACAAGCCTGTAAATCCCAATTTTCCCAACTGAAATTTCACGATTCATTCCCTTCTTCCAAAGCCTTCAGCGTAAACAAGAGTCTCCGAAGGGCTGTCCAGTTCGTAGAAATGGCCATCACAATTAAAATTGCCATTAGAAGGTGTTGGGGTGGAGTCACGCCCATCCCATAAAACGGCATCAAAGAAATTTGCAGGACAGAGCTTAACACCGATCCAACGCCCAGAAGGAAAATTCTTTCCGGTCGTTGCATGGATCCCACATCTTTAAGATCGATTCCCAAGCTTTCTCCCCGAGCTCGAATATAAGGAGTGATCATCGTGCCTCCCAAGCCAGCCAAAATGACAAGAAACAACCAATGATCTCGATATAGAAAAGCCAAACCCGAAAACAACAAAAAGTCTTGGTAGCGATCAATGGAGGAATCCAAAAAGCCTCCACGTTTGGTAACCTGGTTGGTTGCCCGGGCTATCCGTCCATCCAAAATGTCGATGCTTCCCGTGAGCAACACACACCAACCGGCCAATAAAACATGGTTGGTCGCATACAAAACCCCACAAACCACACTCACCAACAGTCCAAACATGGTGATGGAATTGGGAGAAACATCCCATCTCAACAAAACGTCTTCGAAACGCTTGAGAACCTTTAGAACCCACCAAGATCGTAGTTCAGGGTTCAATAGAACCGAATCTCGTTGAAGCTTGGCCTCCGATTCATTTGTGGCGTGTTCCATCATTTCCAAGTTCCTAATAGGTCAGATCCGCGACTTCTTCTCCAACAGCCTTCGAAAGATTCGAAAGAGCCACGTCGTAGTCAAAGATGGTATTGAAATACGTAATCTTCACGGTCGTGTAAGAAACAAAAGCCTCCAAAAGATCCTTTACGGGAACCAATCCCACCCCAAAGTTTAGAGTGCTAGCGGTAACCCAACTCCGCGCCGCTTTGAATCCTCTTCGGGCACTTTCAACCGAATCATGCTTGGCCACCGCATTCGAATGGACTTTCCGAATTTCCAGCTCAATGGCGGCCTGAGCCAATCTTCGTTGAGCCATCATCTTTCTTAATTCTGCTTTGGCCTGTCGATAGCGAGCATCCGTTAAATGGAAACTCAAGTTTTGGTCCAAGCCCAGATAAGCGCCTCCCGAGTTGTAATTAAATTCGTCTACGAGAAAAGGATTTTCAACATCTTGGCGACCGGGGGCGTATCCGAAATGATAAAATCCTCCCAAGAAAAATGTAGGAAAATACTCAGACTCGGACACATGCATCAATGCTTCCCGAGCCATAACACCATCGTCCAATTGAGCTAACTCGGGTCGAGCCACTTTTGCCCGTTTTAAATAATGGTCGATGCTGGAAATATCGACATCATAAAAGCGTAGACCCCGATCTGCCACTTCGATCGGAGGAGCATTCAATCCACCGGTGAGAATTCCCAACGAGATCTGCGCCAACTTCGCTCCGTTACGGACTTCAATCAGACGACGATCCAGTTCGGCCAAAAACACTTCCAGTCGCATGCGATCAATGTCGGTCACTTCGGGGGAATGTTGTTTAACCAATTCATTCACACGAGATTTTGCCGAACTCGACCGCTCCTCGACCTCTTCCAGCAAACCCTTGAGGCTTTTGAGGAACACCGCCCCGTAATATACTTTCTTCACTTGGGCGATCAGCTCATTGCGAACCTGAGCCTCTTGGGATTTTTTTGCAGAAAGCCCCTTTTCCGCCGCCTTTTTTAAATTCGAAAGCTTTCCGAATGTATAAAGTGGCTGGATGGCCTCGACTTTGGCCTGAATGAACGGACCCAAGTTGGAAATCCCCGTGGACACATTTGGAAATGAGGGGGCCGCAGAACCATCTGGGATATCTGGAACAGGTCCGCCAACCACCTGCAACTTAATATGCGGGAGAAAGTGCGCATTGGCCGCTTCGGCCACCTTCCCTTCTAAAACCGCCGTGTCTTCACGAGCCACTTCCAAAGACGGCCAATTCTCGATCGCCTTTTGTATGCACTCAGAAAGAGTTAAGGAAGGAGTTTCTTTGACAATCTTTTCTTGGGCGCATGCCACATTCGACAAGCCCAACGCCAAACAACCCACAACACTAATTATAAACACCCGTTTCTTCATATCTCTGCCAAATTCCGCCGCCATTTTGACCCAGGAGCAAAAGGTTTCCCCTTTTCGCTTATTCCCCCCTTAAAAGTCAATGGATTCTGGGGATTTTCCCGGGAAGAGACCTGCCCCCATTTTAGTCTACGCATTGTGGCCGCCCCATCTTACCTCGCCTCTTCCCCCCATCCTAGAAGATCCACTGACTTCGGCCCTCTCCCTTCTGACTAGGTCGATAAGAAATGCGACACAAAAAAGAAAAAAAAGACCTTCTTTAGACTTTTTCGGGAATTTTTGTCCCTCTTCAAAAACAGATGCGTCCTCCGCAAGCTGATTAATTTTCAGGAAACAGCGGGACAAAATCTCCACACTCCGCCACCAGAGCCAATGAGGCGCGAGTTCCTCAGCAGAAAAAGCTGGCGTTTCCTTTCAGAACCGATATTCTGTAGGCGTTTCGAGGGGGGGAAATTTGAATAACTCAGTCCGTTATTTGATGGCGGTTGTGGCATTTATGTCCATCACGGATGGGTATGCCCAGGCTTCTGGCTTTTTGAAGCTTCCGCGAGTGGTTCAAGAAGCGCTATCTAAGGATTATAAGGCCTGGGTCTTCTTTACCAAGCCTCAAAAAAGCGATCTCTATGTTCCTTACAATCAACGGTCTCTTGAGCGAAGGGCCAAAGTCGGCATTCACAACCCGACCGTTTTTGATCGAAGAGTCGATCCAGATTTTCGAGCCGAAGTGGAAGCTTTGGGCGCCAATATCCGTGTGGAATCTCGATGGTTTAATGCTGTCAGCGTCGAAGCTTCCGGAAATACCTTGCTGAATATCTCTCTTCTTCCATATGTCTTGCGCGTAGAACTGGTCGAAGGAGCCAAACCAGTGCGTCCCCTGAAAACGAGGCGCACCCCGGAAGATCCAACCCCTCTTTTTGGATTCACCTTTAATGGAGGAGAGTGGTCGCTTGACTATGGCCGCTCCAAGGAGCAGCTGGAACAAATCCATGTCCCCGAACTCCATGACGCCGGTTTCTCCGGAAAGGGCGTCACGATCTGCATGATGGATGCGGGCTTCAATTGGAATCACCTGGCCTTTCATCGATTGAAGATCTCTGGGCAATGGGACTTCGTCATGAACGATGGAAATGTTCGAAGAAACAAACAAGATCCCCAGGACTATGACGATGAACATGGAACCATGACCTTGTCCGTGGCCGGGGGTTATGCCCCGGGAAAAGTAATTGGCCCCGCATTCGGCGCTAATTATCTCCTAGCAAAAACAGAAGATGGGCGAAGCGAAACGCCGATTGAAGAAGACTTCTGGGTGGCGGGTTTAGAATGGTGTGAGGCCGCAGGAGCAGACATCATTTCAAGTTCCTTGGGATACAGAGATTTTGACAACCCCGCGTCCAGCCACTCTTACAAAGATTTGGATGGTCGAAGCACCCGCCCTGCCATTGCGGCGAATTTTGCGACAAACCTTGGCATCCTGGTCATTACTTCGGTTGGAAATTCAGGCTTAGACGGCGTGGGCTCCTTGTCCACTCCTGCAGATTCCGAAGGCGTACTTGCTGTGGGGGCCGTTCACCAAGATGGTGGATTGGCCTACTTCAGCTCTCAAGGACCCACGGCTGATGGCCGAATCAAACCAGAGCTGGTAGCTCGAGGTGTTCGTGTTTCGCTGGCTTTGGACGAAGAATATGGTCGAGCCGATGGAACATCTTTTGCCGCTCCTTTGGTTGCCGGTTCGGCCGCCCTCATTCTGGAGGCCAATCCGCAATGGAAACCCGAAGAAGTGAAGCAAGCTCTATTGAATACCGCCGACAATAAAGAGTCTCCCAATAATCGATTGGGATATGGCATTCCAAATATTTTGAGTGCGTTGTCTCATGTCCCCATTTTGGAACAGGATGCCATCGCAACTCGATAGCGTTAAATGAGGGCCAACTAAGTCCTATTTCCCCAATAATTTCGTGCTTTTGGCTATATTTTCCGGCACGATAACCTCTGTTTTTTTAGACTTCCAACCCCAATTGAGGAGGAGGATTTATGTCCACTAGTAGATTTTTGCCGGGGCTGCTCACGCTTGCCCTGGTCATGCCCGCAACGCTGGCCATGGCCGAAGAAGCTGAAACCAAAGCAACTGAAACTGAAGAGGAAACCACCGTTTCCGACCTCGAAAAGCGGATTGAAAACCTTGAAAGTCGCGTAACCAAAACTGAAGTCAAGGACGCCAAAGACCGTTTGAACTTCACAGGAGACGCCAGGGTTCGATGGAATTCCATTCACGGGGAAACCGCCGCATATAATCAAATGACGTCGGCTGGAATGCTCCCCACCGCAAGCCAGAAATTCCACAACTGGAAACTCTATACTTTGCGTTTGAGACTCAACATGGACGCTCCAGTTTCCAAGAACATTAAGTTTCGAGGCCGCTTAGGCATGTACAAAGTGTTTGGGGATTCCACAGAGATGAGCATCTTTAATGGACAGCCCAACTCTTTCTATTTTGATGGCGAAGCCGCCCGCGTGCCTTACGGTTCCTCCCTAAAAGTCGAACGTGCGTATTTCGATTGGACCAATATCGGTGGCACAAAATTTTATCTCTCTTTGGGTCGACGACCCTCTACAGATGGTGCCCCTGAACATCTGGAACAAAATGATGTTCGCCAAGGAAGCCCCATGGCTCATACCATCAACTATGCGTTTGATGGCATGACGGTCGGGTATAAATTGGACGATTGGTTACCCGGTTCTGTCTTCAAATTCTGTTATGGCGTTGGTTACGAAAGCGGTTTCCGAAATGGTGACTTGCTCAGTGACGACAATGTGTTCAACAGCGTTTCGGGAGACGCACTCAAGGATACGGATTTTCTTGGAATCAACTGGGATGTCATCAACGACGGAGAAACTCTGATTCAAACCCAACATGCCTTGGCTTTGAATCTCACCGATCTTTCTCCGGGACTTGCGGTATTTCCTTATGCCGTGGACCCTGCGACAGGACTTCCCTATAGCAATCCAACCACCATTCAACCGGTTCAACGCATGACCGCAACTCAAGATGTCGGCGACATTTACATGGGAAGCCTCATGCTTCTTCGCAATGAGCTTGAGTTCGACTGGTTCGTTTCTGCTGCGTTAAGCCGAACCTTTGCCAAAGGCACATACTCAAACTATGGCTTTGGAGGAATGCTCTGTGATCAAGGCGGAACGTGTGATGATGAAACCGGTTGGTCGATTTGGACTGGATTGGTTTATCCCATCGAATCCATCAATACCAAAGTTGGCTTTGAATACAACTATGGTTCCAAGTATTGGGTTTCCTTCACGCAAGGGGCAGACGATATTGTTGGAAGCAAAATTGCGACACGCGGTCACGTGGCCGATGTGTTCACCATTTTTCAAATTTCGAAAAATGCTTTCATCAAGCTCAACTACCAATACTATAAGTACAATTTCAGCGGAAGCGGTTGGCATCTAGGGTTGCCGAAGAAACTCGACAACAATCCAAACATGCTCTTCCCCACAGCTGAACATGTACACAACATCCAAACCGCCATGCAGGTGAATTTCTAATGGCTCGGTTGGGACAAATTCTTCTCATCGCCACCAGCATTTTGCTGGTGGCGGGGTTGGCCAGCAATTCTTATGCGGGACGAAAAGCCGAACGTTTAGGAAAAAGAGACTACAAGAAGTTTTGCCGAACATGTCACGATGGTTCGTACACCTCTCCTGATGGAAAAAAGGCCAGCAAATTGCAGCCCAATTCACTGGCTTCCAAGCAATGGGAAGATAAAATCAATAATAAGTATAAATCTGAGCACGAAAAGCTGACAGATCCCAAACATGACAATAAAAAAGTGTTGGATTTAGTCAGCGACAAAAGCTTGAAAAATATTTTGGAGTTTCTGCGCACCCACGGTGCCGATTCCGATCAACCCGCAACTTGCGGATAAATAAATCAACTTAACGAGAGGGGCACGAAACGCATGCGTACCCAAGCTTTGGTATTTTTAACCGTATTTCTTGTGCCCCTTTCTCTTTTTGCCAAAACAGATCTTCATCCCCCTTTTCTCCTATTAGATAAAACTGGCACACCCGTTTTTCAGAGCAAGAAACCCATCAGCACTCGGTTTTCATGTGGACCCTGCCACAATTACGACACCATCACCGATAGTTTTCACGTACAACAGGGGCGACGAGACTTTAATCGAGAGTCAGTCGTGGACGCTGGCCTGCCTTCGTATGCTTCTTCTCCAGGCATGTACGGTAAATATTGCTCCATGCCAAACCGACTCTTAACGGCCTTGGATGTAGAGTCCGTAGAAGATTTCGATCTGGGCGCACCAGAGTGGACTCGAAGTTGCGGAAGCTGTCACCCTGGTGGAGGCCCGACTGAGATTGACGACAAGGGACGTCGGATGGACACCGTTGACCCGGCAACAACCGATCCCCTCGATATCTACTACCACATTTACAACAAATCCACCGACACCCTCGAGACGTGGGATTGGCGAAAAAGTGGCGTCGTGGAAATGAATTGCTTCATGTGCCATATTTCAAGCTTCAACAATCATTTAAGAAAAGAGTTCATTAAGGAAGGGTACTTTAATGAAACCATCAACGCCTCACTTGTAGACTCTGGCGTCGTCGAGGAAGACGAAGAAACCTTAGAATTAAAATATGTTGAGGACTCTTTCGACGAAGCCGGATACCTCAAACCCGGAGTTTTAAAACTCCAAAAACCGACTGTCGAAAACTGTGCGGTTTGTCATGGGTTTGCCAAAGTCGGAGAGGGGGCCGAACAAATCGACCCCTATTTGCCGGGTGGAGATGTTAAGCGAGGAACAAAAAAAATGGGGCGCGTGTGGAGTTCAGCGCTCATCAAAGACTCTTCCAGCCAGATTCAAGATAAAGAAAAGTATGATTATCCTTGGGATGTACATGCGGCAAAAGGCTTGGTTTGTGTGGACTGCCACTTCTCTCTGAACAATCCGGCTCGAATGATTCGGAAAACCGAGCCAAAACATTTAAAATTTCAACCCAAAGCCACTTCCTATGCAGAGTATTTGGCTCAGCCCAGTCATGATTTTGCAAAGGGAGGAACGTTTCCTGAGATGGTTCGCAATGAGACCGATTTCTCCATGCGTGACTGCACGGACTGTCACGACGCTCTTGCAGGACAACATTCCTGGCTTCCATACGCCGAACATCATTTTCGACATCTGAGCTGCGAGACCTGCCATATTCCTCGAAAGCATTTCTGGGCGTACAAACAAGTGGATATCGGAGTCGGGCCATCCGCCATTTCGAAAGCGCGTGGCATCGAAGACGGAGCTTACAAAAACAAGGAAGCAAAAATCTTTGGCTTCCAGCCTGCGTATATGCCCCGCATGGATCGTGAGGGAAATCGAAAAATCATCCCCGTGAACCCCATTTCTGCACTGATCTGGGCTGATTTCTCAAAAGATGAGCGACCAGCTTTCACAAGACATCTCAACGAGGCCTTCTATGAAAAAGACAAAGGCTTTGGGCGGGTACTGAGGCCGGAAGTCATTGAGGTTTTTGATGCCAACAAAGATGGAAAACTTTCGAACGAAGAAAAGCAAATCGACTCAAAAGAAAAAATGCTTTTTGCTCAGAAAAGGCTTAAGGCCGCCGGCCTTAAAGATCCCAGATTGGTATTGGAGTTTATGCCCTTTGGTTTGGCACACAATATTGTGAAGAAAGCGGCGCTTCGAGAATGCACCGAGTGTCACACGAAAGACAGTCGTCTTCTGGAAGACGTAGAAATTTTTGATTACATTCCGCCAGAATACAAACCCGAATGTCGTTTCTGTGAAGCGCATAAAAAACACGCTCACCACAGCCTATTGGCAGAAAAGGATGGTGTGATGGTGTTTCATAATGCAGCCCTGTTAAAAGATTTCTATATTCTAGGTTCATCCCGTGTGATTTGGATCGAATGGTTGGGCTGGCTCGCCGTGATCGGAGCCACACTGGGAAGTTTAATGCACGGAATTGGGCGAATCCTGTTTGCTCGAAAAAGAAAAGGGGAGACTCATGAAGAACAATAAATCGTTCACAGAGTTTTACACACTCTCAGAACGAGTTTGGCATTGGGCTCAAGCCCTCCTCATGATTCTTTTAATTCTCACTGGCCTTAACATGCATTACCCAGAGCGGTTTGCTCTTTTTGGTCGGATGGAAATTGCCGTGCGATTGCACTCGGCTCTTGCTTTTATTTTGTTGGCCAATGCCTTCCTGGGTTTATTTTATCAACTCTCGACCTCTGGCTTGCGAAAATACATTCCCATGCCGATGGATTTTACGAGAGGTAGCCTAGAACAAATCAAGTACTATCTCTGGGGTATTTTTCGAGGGGCTCCGCATCCTTATGAGCGAACGCGCGAGAAGAGATTAAACCCGTTGCAAAAGATTACATACTTCGCTCTGTTAAACATCCTGCTTCCCTTTCAAATTCTTACAGGAATATTGTGTTGGGGATCCACTCGGTGGCCTGAAACCTTCAATTCACTCGGAGGATTAAATATATTGGCTCCGGCTCATACGCTGGGCTCCTATTTCTTTTTGGCTTTTCTCATCGGGCATATTTACCTCACCACCACAGGAGACACCCCGATGAGCAACATCAAAGCCATGATCACCGGAAAAGAAGAAGTCCACGACGAGTAAACTTTCTTATCTAAGATGGCCGGGGCCCATCACCCAAAACATAGGCATAAAAAAAGGGCGACCAAAATGGCCGCCCTTTTAAGCGTTTAAACTATTTCTAGCTTAGAAATAGTAGTGGACGCCCCAGTTGAATCCACCGCCGATTGTGCTCAGGCGCATGAATTTGGTGTTCTGGGTTGCGTAGTCCATAAGAAGACCTACGTCAGCCGTGAAACCAAGTTCTGGAAGTCCAGCAAAACTCCACTCAAATCCCAGGGGAACTTCAAAGCGGAGAAGATACTCAGCTGCACTGGTTTTGTTCCAGAGCAAACCAATTTTAAGACCGGTGTAGAAATCTGAATTCTCATTTTCTACGAGGTCATATTCAAGGCCGAGGCCCACGTTGAACATATCATCAGCTGCATCTTTGGTGATTTTGTCAAAACCAAATGCAAATTGAACTTTCATGTTCGAAGCCATGCCATATTTGACAGACCAAGAACCAAGGCTCGTGCCCAGGTTTTCACCCATAAAAGCTTGCTGATAACCAAGTCCGATATTACCGGTGCGATCGATTGCAGAGGCTGTACTGACCGCCCCGGCGACTGCTACTACAGAAATCAAAGTAAACAACTTCTTCATAGTCGTTTAACCTCCAAAATTCGATTGAAAGATAAGGCATCGAAGCACAATGCCCCGACACGCATGTAATCATTCCAGCCAAAATTCAATTTGTCTAGGAAAACAATACCTTACAAAATTGCGAGATTCGTTCGCCGCAAAACGTCGAGAAATCACCGGTTTGCTGGCAATGCCAAGCGTTAAATTGGTGCGTCGCATAAAAATTTTTTTTCTTTCGTTGAGACGTTTATGCCGAGACACGTTCTTCCCTTTTCGCGTTTTCAACATCGTTTCAAGACAGTGAAATTCTTAACCTCTTGTTTTAAAAGGGTTTTTTGCCACTCCGAAAAGAAGGCTTTTGATTTTCATGGTACTTAATTTGCAGGGTCTGGAGAGTGAGGCATAGCTTAAGCGGAACCACATGAATTGTTTTAATGTAAATCACCCAATGACTCGTTGCATGGTTTTGGTCCTGCTTTGCCTTGCGAGTTTGCCTTCCTGCTCAAAATCCAATCCTCAAGTTTCCTCTCAGGCCCATAAAACCAACTCGGATTCTTCATTTTTAAATGGCGACGATCCTGAGAGATCTACACATTCGCCGTCTTCATATAAAACCCTGCTGACCTCGGTTCAACAAGATGCGTGCAAACAATTTTTTACGATCATTGATGAATCTCTCAACATTCATCTCGCTTATGAAACCTCGGATCGAACGGCCCTTCTCGCACAAACGATGGAAAAAATCTCTTCCATCGAGATTGAACCTTTTGAACGAAGGGAAAAAGTCAGAACCGCATTGAATCACGTGACCGGAACGCCAGGAAAAGAGTTGGAAGATTGTGAATCTTTGATCCAATTAAAAAACTCATCTCCCTGGACACTCGAGTCAAATGAAGATCCGCTGGTTTCGATTCTTCGACGCATGCTCAACTTTTTCTTTTTTTCAATTGATGTGCAGTCCAATTACTTCGATCCTCTGGAAACGCAAAAGCTCACCAGCGCAACAGCTTTTGGAACAGGCATTATCTTAAATGAACGGACCGACTACAAAATCGGAAGAACAGAAGATTGGCAACCTGCGTATCTCGTCACCAAAGGAATGTATCCCTCTGAAAATGCCAACATCACTTTCATCCCGCCAAATACGCGTATTTGGGAAATTGAAGATCTCGAAAAAAACGACGGCACGATGTTGCCCATTCGGGGGATGACGTACAAAGAAGCCTTTCGCCGCTTGAATCAAATTCACCCGAAGCCCATCCGCCCAACATTGAACATTACGGCATCCTTTCCAAACCAAGAGAAAAAAATTTTTTCCGTATTTTTGAGAAATTATGTGAGGACTTTTGCGTGGAGTGAAACTCTACAAACCCAAAAAGGGGAAGTCTTTCACATCAAACTGACCAGTTTTTCTGAAGGACTCAATGATCAATTACTCAAAGAATGGCTTTCTCTATTGGGAAAGGCAAAAAAATATCCGTCCGAACCGGGCATCATATTGGACTTGAGGGGTAATCTGGGAGGGCACCTTTCGGAGGTAAAGAACATTGCCGAATCGCTATTGCCTCTCGGATCCATCATTACGCATATACAAGAAAAAGGGGAGAACCCGATTCCCATCAAAACCGAAAAAGCTCCGATACATTTTGAAACGCCTTTAAAACTTTTGGTTTTGGTTGACTCTGGATCCGCCAGTGCCTCTGAAATCTTGGCCGCTGCCTTGGAAGACAATCAGTATGCGATTGTCCTCGGAGAACATACTTGGGGGAAAGGCGTCGGCCAGGTTTTCGTGCCCCTTCCTGCTCCCTTGGGGGGTTCGATTCAAGTGACCAATCGCTATTATTTTTCTCCAAAAGGGAAATCTCACCGCTGGGATGGTTTGGAACCGACCGTTTTTGTGCGCGACAGAATCAATGACGAAATGAGAAAAGAGTCCTCTACGGGATTTACGCTCTCGGACATCGTTGAAAGAGGGACTTTCACCATGGCCATTCCAAAACCTTTGTCTGCAGATGTGGATTTCTTCCCCCCTCTCACCGCTCCCTTCAACGACGAATCCGTTCGAAAAATTCACCACCTCCAAGAAGATCTAGCCATTCCAGAGCCAGAATCTTGCCAACGAATGCCGAACGACCCAGAGTTTAAAGAAGAGGACGATTGCTTATTGGATTGGGCGTTGGCCTACTTCGACCAACTCAAGCGTTGAAATAAGCGTCTAGATTCGAGAAAACAAATAAAGCAGATATCCCCCATAACTCATCAAAAGAATCAGCCCTGATGGACGACTTAGTTGCTGACGCGTTTTCATCAATGCAAAGAGCAGTAAGGTAATTGCCACCATCCACCAAACATCCACTTTCGCCAAGGCTTGATCAACCTGAAGGGGTAACACCAAAGAAGCAGAACCCAATACCCATAAAATATTGAGAAGATTGGATCCAATGATGTTTCCAATGGCAATGTCGTCATGCTTTCGAATGGCAGCTATTGCCGAAGCAGCGAATTCCGGCAATCCGGTTCCAGCGCTCACGATGGTTAATCCAATGATCCGTTCACTGACCCCAAACATTTCCGCCAAATCTACCGCACCCCGAATCATCCACTTTGCCCCCAATGTCAAAAGGAACATTCCGGTTAAAACCCAAAACAGAGCTTTTTTGAGGTTAATCTTTTCTCCGGTAGCGGGTGCTTTTAAGCGCTCTTCCAAAGACTCCTTCCAAGCCAGATGACCTCGAAAAAACAAGAAGACGGCCAGAAACGCCAACAGTACCCCGCCCTCCCATCGTACAAGATCGCGATCTAAAAAAAGTAACGCCAACCCCAAAGAGGCCAGAAACAAAGCCGGCCATTCGAGGTTCGTTGCGATGCGATGAACCTTCAGCGGTCGAAAAAGCGCACAAACGCCCAGAATTGCACAAATGTTGAAAATGTTGGATCCAATCACATTGGCCGCGGCAAGATCTGCTTGTTTTTGAAGAGCCGCCAACATGCTAACCACGAATTCAGGTGCCGATGTGCCAAAGGCAACCACCGTTAAACCCGCAACAGCAGTACTGATTTTAAAGGCTCTGGACAGTTCAACCGCGCCACGAACCAGAAGATCTCCTCCAAAGGCCAGACCCACCAAACCAACCAACAATGCAACCACAGCAAACATGTTCCCTAGCATCTATAGATTTCCCCTTTTTGCAACTAGGAATCGGCTTGACTTTGGAACCTATCCCAGACTATACCTGCCCCACTCGTCAGGAACTGCGCGGTGAGTCTCAAGATAGACCCGCCCCCGTTTGTTTTCTCAATTGATATCCCTTTAAAGGAGTTGTAATGAAGTTCCGCGATCCATTGGATGAGCCAAAATTTAACCGTGAACCGGAAGACCGGGAAAAGCTTTCTTGGAGTGATGTTGACAAGCGAAGGAATCGCAGCCGCCACGTCATTCAGGAAGAAAGACCCATTCCAAAGTTCAAAGCTTTCGCAAATAAACGTGCAGAAACCAAAGCCAAACAAGCTTTGAATGAGCTTTTCCAAGGAAAAAAATCGAAAGAACAAACCACCGCTTGGAAAAAAGTCACCGAAGGAACCGGGACCACGTTTTCGACCCGAGCCTCCAATTATGTTGAAAAATTTGGCCTTCCTCGTGAATGGGATGACCTGCTTCGACTCTTGGATCATGATGAGGCTGATTTCGTGATACGCATTTTGGACCGCATGATGGAATTAGCACCGAACGAAACGGAAGTTCGCCGGGATTTGTTGGTCGGAAAATTGCGCATCCTTCGCATGGAACGAGAAGAACCCCCTGTGCTGAGTAAAATTGAAAGCTCTATCGCTTCCCTTCAGGACTCCTGATGCTCTCATCTCTGACGTCCTTAGCGGCTCGCGGATGTTTGGCGTATTTCTTTCTGTACTTGGGCTATCATCACTTGCTGGCAAAGGGACCTACGATGGATGTCCTGATCAGCCATCGCGTTCCAATGTCCGGTGTGATTTATATCGGGTTGCTGGTCTTTGAACTCTTGGGCGGTTTGTTGATTCTCATGGGAAGTCGTTGCCGCCTCGCCGCTTTTTTCCTTTCTCTATATTGGATGGCCGTCATGATTCCATTTGGCAATCTCTTGTCCCCTCTTTTGGGTCATGTCAGCTTCATGCTTTTCCTGGCTGTTTTCGGCGGACTCCTCCATGTCATGGCCTTGGGCGGAGGCCGCATCAGCTTCGATCGAATGTAAAAAACCTTTTTTACTGTTTTGTCGCCGTCCACACACTTTGGAAACATGAATTTTTCCGAGCAGGGGAGAGCTTTTTTTGAAATACTCGAACCGCAATGGGCTCGGGCGAACTGTATTTTGGAAAATTTTCCCCAATATTTGAGGATCACTTCCTCTCCAAAATCAGCTCGGCCATCTCCTTTGGATCATTAAGTCCTCAATATGTACTGGTCGGCTCTAACCTCCTTGCCCTTCACCTGCGTCATGCCTTAGCGCTTCGAACGGGTGGACATACGAACCTTCACTTCCTAACCTTCGTCGATCTTGCGCAAAAAATCTTGGATGCTTCACAGGACTCTCCCCCTCCCCCTCTTTTTCCTCCAAACGTGGAAGAGCTGTTGATTGAAGACCTTCTTCAAAACCTTTCTTCTGAACATCCTTTCTACGCTCTCAAAGAACAGCCCGGACTACACCTGGCCATCAAGAGTACTTTTCACGACCTTTTGGATGGAAACATAGATACTTTGCCCCCACACCCCTCTTTTGATTTTCTGCGGGATTTATATTCGAAACATCGAGAAGCCTATGCCCATCAGTTTTCAACCCAGGCGGATCGAATTCTACGTGCCACAGAAATCCATCAAGATTTTTCTCACATTTTGGGAAGTCCTCAATTGTGGATATACGGTTTTTATGACCTTACGAAACTTCAGCAAAACCTCTTAACCCGATGTGCCCGCTCCATGAAGCTCCGGTTTTGGGTTCCCACCTTTGACGACAACTCTTTTCGCTCCTCTTGGTCATTGATGAATTCCCTTGCCGAAAAGGTGGAGAACATTGTCAACCACCCCCCTCCCGAGCCTCAAGTCACCTCGTTTCCCCATCAAATCCGTGAAACCGAAGAAACGGTTAGAACCATTCTTTCATTGCTTGAAACGGAATCCACACCCTTGCATCGAATCGCCATTCTACTCCGACAGCCCACCATTCAGATGGAAGAAATGGGAGAGATCCTGCGACGCGCAAACATCCCCTTTTATCGAGAAGGAGGAAGCCCCTTCAACCAAACTCGCCTTGGGAAATCTCTGCTTATCCTTACGCAGCATTTGCATTCGGATTGGTCACGAACCGCCATTTTGGAGTTTCTTTCTACGTTCCCGTTTCATCCCGAAAAAACACAAAACATGGGGCAACCCACGGATTGGGATTTTTGGTCCAGGTCTGCAAATTGCCTAAAAGGATTCGAAAATTTTCGGTTCCGAATTGAGCAGTGGGCTACCACGACTCAACAACAAAACTTTGTTCAGTTTATTTCCGATTTATTTTCCCACCTCGAATCCATCGAAAAAGAAACCACAAGCTGGAAATCCCTCGCAATATCTTTGTCCGAAACGATCGAGAATTTTGCCAATCCTCAAGAAGACTGGACATCTATTCGCAAATTAATTGTCCATCTAGAGCAATTGGCGTTCTACCAATTACCCACCTCTAACGAACGCACCCGACGAGTTTTAAAGGCCCAGCTCAATCAACTTCGCATTCCCAATGTAGAAGCCTTTCAACGGAAAGGTCTCTTCTTGGGATCGGTTTCATCGGCCCGAATGATCACCTTTGACCATGTCTTTATTCCCGGAATGGTTTCCAAGCAATTTCCAGCCCCTTTCCGGGAGGACCCTTTGCTTCTAGACCCTGAAAGAGCTTGGCTAAATCAAAACACATCGGGGTTACTGACATTACGCGGTTCACGAAACGAGGAAGAACGCGCTCTTTTCCAATTGGCGAAAGGATGTGCCTCAAGAAGCCTTCATCTTTCTTTCGCGCGAATGGAAGCCACTACGAGCCGTCCCCTTGTACCTTCCTCGTTTCTTCCAGAGAAGAAAATCGAAACCAAACCTCTATTAAAATGGAGAGACCAGATCTCGAACGTCTGGATCGACGAAGACGACTGGCTTTCGGGAAAAGTTGGAAGGGAAGTCTGCCGATCCCAAGAAAATGCCTTAAAAAAATACAATCTGTGGAGCCCCTTGGCCAAAAACATTTCTACTTGGGTCAATCATCGATTTGGACAAAACTCTTGGACCTCCTTCGACGGGATCATTCAACCCTCAAGCGTCCAAAACCTTTCTCCGAAACACCACTCGGTTTCCAGCCTTAGAGAATACGTCGTGTGCCCCTATCGGTTTTTTCTTCGAAAGATCATCAAACTCAGTCCGATCGAACGTCCCGATCAGGTTGAGGAGATGAAGCCTCTGGATCGAGGAACCCTTATTCATGAGATTTTGCAAAAAGTTTTTGAGTTTGCATTTAACGAAGGGCTCTTTCCTTTAAAACCGAATGAATTTGGAAGAATCTTGGTGGCCCTGGAAGTAATTGCCAATCAGGCCTTTCAAAGAGCAGAGCAGGAGCTTCCCTTAGGACACCATCTTTTATGGAAAACACAGCGCGACTACCTTTTGGCCGATCTTCGCGCACTTCTTAAACAGGAATTGGACCTTCAGGATGATTATATTCCATCCGAATTTGAAGTTGGCTTTGACGACGTCAAACTTTCCACTGGCGAAATCACGCTTGCGATGCGAGGAAGAATTGACCGAATTGATACAACAAAGGATGGAAAGAGGGCCCGAATCATCGACTATAAGACCGGGAAAGTTCCAACACGAGGGGACACATTCGAAGGGGGAAGATCCCTTCAACTTCCTCTCTATGTTCAAATTTTGTCATCTCTTCGACCCAGCATCGATCTTTCCGATTGGGAGGGAATTTTATTGAGCACCTCTTATGGGTCGGGATTTCGACGAACCCAATTTACAGGGAATGATTTAGTCCTCCATCGGGAAACCCTTTTTCACATTTTGAATACCATCTCAAATGCCATGCAGTCTTCTCTTTTCCCTCCTCTCCCGGGGAAACAGGAGGCCGATTGTCAAAGCTGTGATTTTCGTTTGGTTTGTGGAAAATCCATTCACCACCTTTCCGAAAGAAAACAGGGAGACGAAAGAACTTTGAACCTGATTGAATTGGGAGAAATTAAGTGATTCCTTCTGATCAACCAACACGTGAAAAGGTCATCCACGATTTAGAAACCACCTTTAGTGTCCAAGCCGGAGCTGGAACAGGGAAGACGTTTCTTTTAACCACCCGATATTTGGAAATCGTAAAAAAGCGCCTGGCCAAACCCCATGAAATTGTGACCATCACGTTTACTGAGAAAGCAGCCGGAGAGTTACGTGAACGGATCCAGAAACGCCTTGAGGAAAAAGGAGACAAAGAACTTCTCCTCGATTTGGACCGGGCTCCCATTTCTACCATCCACTCCTTGGCCACTTCCATCATTCGTGAGCGACCTTTGCAGGCAGAAATCGACCCAAACTTCGAGCAAATGGATGAAATTTCCTCCCAAATCTTTGTTCAAGAAATGTACGAGAAGTGGCTTTCTCTGGCCCTTCGACAAGAGGGCCAGCCCTTTATTTTAGCGACCGCTGCGGCCATCAAACCCTCTCAAATCAAGGATCTCGCATTCACGCTGTACCAAAATCGAGACCTTCTAAACCAGTTGGATTTAACGCCCCCTAAACTTGAGTTTTCTGAGGCCTTTCAATCCATTTACGAGAAAATTCGGTCTCTTTCAGAATTTTCGGAACGTTTTTGCAAAAACACCAATGACGCAGGTTTTCTCCAAATCCAACAGCTTCGAAAAGAAATCTCCGAAAGTTTAGATCTTACGGAAGAAGGGAAAATCCGAGCTCTTCTGCTTCGAACCAACGTCAAAAAAGGAAAAGGAAGCCAACAAAATTGGGAATCGAAAGATTCTTGTCAAAACATGAAGGAAAAAGTCCAGGAACTCGCTCTACAAGTCGAAGAGACCAAAGAAAAACTGAGGAGAAAGATTTTTCTACAGCTTCTTGACTGGCTTCTGGGTTTTGTCGCGTTTGTTGAAAAGGAAAAGAATGTCCGGGGTTGCTTAGATTTTGACGACTTACTTTTGCGCGCTCTCAGTCTTTTCAAAAAACATCCCATGATCTTGGATAGTTTCAGAAGCAAGTACAAATACATTCTCGTAGATGAGTTTCAAGACACCGATCCCGTGCAGTCTGAGTTGGTGTGGCTATTGGCTGGCGCATCTGGAGACCGTTCAATCTGGACAGATCTTGATATTCCGAAAGGTCGGCTTTTTGTAGTCGGAGATCCTCAACAATCGATCTATCGATTTCGAAAAGCCGACATCAACACCTATCGAACCTCTGTCGAAAAACTTTCTCCTGCGGTTATCTCACAAAATTTCCGCGCTTCTTCGCATTTGATTGATGGTGTAAATCAACTCTTCTCAACGGTTTTTCCCTCCAACTACCAGCCCCTCTCTCCTGACGCTTCCCGCCCCAAACCCAAACTGAATGCATCCTTTATTCGCATCGAACCTTCCATCTCTGAAGGAAAATATTCCACTCGCCAAAGACGGCGGCAAGAATCTCAGGCCATTGCCGGATTCATTCACCACGTCATCACCCACCCAAGTTTCCAACTGTATGACCGCGATCAAAAAGTTTTTCGCCCTTATAATTATGGGGATTTTGTCGTCTTGTTTCCCACGATGACGGATGTAGATTTTTTCGAAGAACAGCTCCGGCAATTTCATATTCCCTTCTCCTTGGAGGGAGGAAAGAATTTTTATGGAAGGTGGGAAATCCATGGCTTACTGAGCATCCTCTACGCGATTGAACACCCAACCGATCGCATCGCAGTTGTGGCAGCCTTGCGCTCCATTCTTTTAGGATTCTCCGACCAGGCACTCGTGGATTGGATTCAAGAATGTGACTCGTTTGACTACCGAAGCATAAATGGAGATCTCTTCTCTCCGGAAGCCAAAGAAGCCCTGGAGCTTTTTCAGACTTTGCACCAAAGCAAAAACGAAAAGAAACCCTCTGAGCTCATTCGTTCAGTTTTGACGTTCACCCGAGCCATTCCCATCACACTTCTTCGTTTTCACGGAGAACAAGCGGCCGCCAACTTGCAGAAAATGATCAGCTTGGCCCAAGAACTCGAATCCCGAGAAGTCATGACTTTGGGACGTTTCATTCGATGGATTGAAAGCCGATCCGAAGAAGCTGAAAAACAAGGCGAGTCCCCTTTGTCAGAAAGCGGAGAAAACGTCGTCCACCTGATGACCATTCACAAAGCCAAGGGTCTGGAGTTTCCCTGCGTCATTTTGGCGAATCTCGCCTCTCAGCCAAATATTCGAGAGCAAGTGATTGCCGATCGTTTGACCCATCGCCTTGAGATTGGAATCGGAGACAAAAAGAATCGCGCCTGCACATCAGGCTACGAAGAGGCTCTGGAGAAAGAGAAAACGGAAATTCAGGAAGAGAAAGCCCGATTGCTCTATGTCGCCATGACCCGTGCCTGCGACTTATTGGTTCTTCCCAAATTTTTGCCGGATCGAGGAAAGCCTTTTTTCTGGAATCTCTTGGAAGAGGCCTGGAAAGAGTCCATCCCTTGCCAAACGTTCACCGAGGAAGATTTTTCACTCAAAGCACCCGATGGGCCCCTTACCGAACATTTCCAAGATTTTGAGGAAAATGCTCCAGAAAGGTTTCAATCTCTCCAAGAAGTCCATGAATGGACGCATCGACGCCAGGAAACATGGGTCCAGGGAATTTCCTTAGGCACCGCTACGGGCGAAAAGACGTTTGCTGAACATCCGTCGCGCGATTTCATTCCTCGACTTCGGGAAATACCGGCCACGCAAATGGGTTCTGTCTTCCACCAAACGATGGAGCACTTTCCCTGGCAGCAAGAACATCTTTTGGAACAAACCCTCCAACAAATTTCCTTGGAAAATGGCATTCATGACTATCTTGAAGAACTGCAAAACCTGGTTTCACAGACCCTCACACACCCTGTTATGTCTAGGGCTAAAGGGGCCAAGAACCTTTGGAAGGAAGTTCCCTTTTCTCGGCATGAACACGGAAATCTCATTGAAGGGGTGATTGATCTTGTTTTTGAAGAAGCCGAGGAATGGATCGTACTCGACTATAAAACCGATCGTATTTCTAAAGAGGAAGTGCCGCAAAGGGCCGAAATGTATCGGGGACAAATGCAGACCTATGCCCATGCGCTAAAGGCGCTGACCGGAAAAAATGTTAAAGAAACGATTCTTTTCTTCGTTCGTTTGGGAAAAACATTCTCTTTTTATCCCAATTCCGCAAATGAGTTAGAATAACCTAGGTATGGAATGTGGTCGTTGTCATAAAGATCTTCCCTTAGAAGGAATAAAATTTTGTCCTTTTTGTGGGGACACCCTTCAATCAGCTCCCGAAGAAAGGCGAAAGGGAATTGTCGTTTTTGGAGATCTTTCGGGATTCACAGCGTTAAGCGAGCGAATTGACCCCGACGAACTCCGAGATCTCATTGATCGGATCATGAGGAAGTTTGTTCACATCGTTGAACAACACGGAGGCGTCGTCGACAAAATCATCGGGGATTGCATCATGTTCCTATTCAATGTGGAAAAAAGTTATGGCGATGACCCCGTTCGAACTCTGGAGACGATTGAAGATATTCAAGCATACTTATCAGAGTTTAATGAGACCCATCAAACCACATTAGAACTTCATTTTGGGGCCGCCTTCGGCACAGTGTCCGTCGGCATCGTGGGCAATTCGCGAACGGTGATGGGAGATACTGTAAATTTGGCGCAACGTCTTTTGAATGCGGCGCAAAGCGGGGAGGTCGTTGTTTCGCCTTCGTTTTCCGAGCTTTTCCCCCCTTCTTACAAGTTTGAAGAGATGGAGCCCGTTTGGTTAAAGGGAAAATTGGAACCCGTCACGCCCTTTCGGTATCACGGTCAAATTCAATTTGAAGAAGAGCTCTCACCCTTTGTAGGTCGTTCGAGTGAGGTGTCCTCTGCAATCAAAAGCATTGAGCAAGCCAACTCCAATCAAAAGCAGGCACGGATTCTTTTTCAAGGGCCATTTGGGATTGGAAAAGGCCGAATTCTCTCGGAAATTTTTAGCCATTTCGAATCTGACGCCTTTCGCTCCGCCCAAGTTACCCTACAAGATGGGGGGGATGGATTTCCAGCTCCTGTGAAACGCCTCATGGAAGATCTAATTCGAATTTCCAAAGACATTTCAGAAGATGAACATTGGGGGATGTCCATACAAGAAGACTTTTGGGAACAGACAGATATCGAAACCTTCTCCTCCCTCATGCTCCAAACCCTTCGTCGAATTTGCAAACAATGCACGCTTTTGATCGGTGTACAACACCTTGAAAGAGCCGATTCTTCCACATTGGATTTTCTTCATAAACTTCTGACCGAAACCCAAACCCTTCCCCTATGTCTTCTTTTTACCAGCTTGGAGACCGCTGATTTTCTAGCTGAATCCACAATTCAGATTTCTCCGTTGTGCAATGGCGAAGCTCAAGAACTATTTTCCAAGCTTGTGGATTCCCAAAAAGCAGAAAGCTTAGGCTTTCAAAAGCTCGTCACACAATGCGCAGGGAATCCTTTATTCATTCAAGAACTCGCACGAGGGGTCAATGCGGATCTGCCGATGGACAAGTTGTTCTCCGGAAACATTGAACTACTTCTGGCCTCCCGTCTGGACGCATTGGACAACGAGCAAAAGGAACTCGTCAAACAGGCCTCCATCTTTGGAACGCAAATTCCAACCAAGTACTTGGCCGTTCTCTCAAACAAAGAAGAAGCCGATGTTCTCCATCGCTTAGGGAATCTCGCCTTTTTTGACTATGAGGAAAAAACCAATTCGTTGATTTTTCGAGATGAACTTCTGAGGGTTTCAGCCTACGACAGAATCAATCTGCGCACACGAAAGGCATGGCATCAACAACTCGGGGAGATGTTGTTGGATGAAAAAGCTTCTCCGGAACTGATCGCCCACCATTTCTTGAAAAGCGAACGCAAACGAGAAGCCCTTCGAATGAGTCTAGCCGCGGGCAGAGCTCTCGCTCGAAACCCCAAACAGAAAGAGGCTCTCTTCTATATTAAACAAACCGAGCAATTGGCTCGGGAGCTACACGACGAAAAGGCCCTCTTGGATGCTTTGGAAATTCGATTCATGCTGGACTCTAAAGGGTTTTCGATCGACCAAGCCTTGGAACGTTTGGAGATTTGGCAAAAGGATTTCATGCTTTCCAAACTCGAAGGTTCTGAAAGTCGCTTAGCCCTGTTAAGGGGGTCCTTTTTCTTTGAACGGCGAATGTATTCGCAGGCCTTGACGGAGGTTCAAAAAGCAAGGGAAGACCTGCCTCGCGAAAAACAAATTGAACTTGAATTGTTGCATGAAAGAATTCTTTACCGACTTGGAAAAACCAAGGAAGTGGTTCACCGAGGTCTTAAATTCCTTCGCAGTGGAAAACTTGAGGAGGCGGAAAAGGGTGACTTCTTTATTTTGATGGGGTCAGTTTCTTATATTGATAAAGAAATCGAGCAGGCCGAGGACTTCTATAGAAAGGCCGCTCAGATTTACCGAGAAGCGAACGATCTTCGCGGCATTTGGAAAACGGTCATCAACTTGGGGAATATTGCCCGAAGTCGTTCACATTACGAAGCCTCGCGTGAGTACTATCTTGAGGCTTGTGAACATGCCTTGTTGCTGGGCGACCTTCTAAGCTATTGCAAAGGCCTTTTGAGGGTAGCAGATGTAAACATCGAATTGCTTCGAATTGAGGAAGCTCTCGGAAATTTTGACCGAGCCTTGGAAATCCTTCAAAGCCACGAAAACCCAAGTTTGGAGGCCCTAACCCGAATGCTTTTGGGAAATGCGCTTCGAAATTTGGGGGATTTCGAAAGGGCCAAGGAAACCTTGGATGCCGCTCTGCTCTATTTTGAGCACTCTGACGACTCTTTCGGCCATGGTCGCGCACTTCGGAGCTTGGCCATGCTCCATCAAGACCTTGAAAATTTTGAACGGGCTTTCACCCTACTGAAAGAGTGTGCCCCCTTACTCAAGAACCACCCCGATCAATTGCAGTACATTGCTTTGCAACGAGCCGAAATCCATTTTCATCAGGGAGAGTTGGAAACCGCACAAGAGCAACTGGGTCAGTTCCAGAGTGAGCATCCTGAAAAAACATGTTCTCCCGACATTCTTTTGCGATTTCGAATCTTGGATTCCCTTCTATCCCATCGCAAAGATTTATCGAAGTTTGAATGCATCTGCGAACTCTTGCAAAAGACCCAAAACCATTCCGCGCCCTGGAAACGTTTGGTCCTGTTGGCGGAAGCCCTGGAATATGGCTTTCACAAAGATTACGCAGCTGAGGCCATTGACATTCTTCATCGCATGAGAAAATCGCTACCACCTCGATTTCGGCGAGCTTTTGATCGCCGAAAGGCAATTATTCGACTCAACGAACTGCTTCAAACTTAAAGAAAATTTTGAGGCTGAAGGTCGAGCTTCAAAATTACTTGATTGGCTTTCAAGCTTTCCGTTCCCGCTTGCACAAGCCACCTCGAGAAATCTCCCAGAACATTTCGTTTTTGGCTTCGAAGCAACAAATGATATCGATACCAGCCAGAAACTTGAGAAAGAGGAGCAGGAGAAGGTCCCAAAACCTCGATCTTTTGAGTTTTTCCATATTGACGGGCTTGCTTTCCTAGCCACATGGCTCCTTGACGAACATCCGCTTCATGACGACTCGCCAGTTCCACCATCGAAAGAAATTGACAGGGGGGATAGCTTAACTCGGCTCTCAGCTTGATTTCTTTCTCGTAAAATTCCCGATAATTCTGGGTAGCAGCCAAACGAATGGAATAATGATCCGGCTGGAACGTTTGGATGATCGCGTGACCACGGACGTTTCCGCGCCCCGCTCGACCAATCACCTGTGTCAACAATTGAAAGGTGCGTTCAGAGGCTCTGAAATCCGGGAAATGGAGTGACTGATCCGCCAAAAGAACGCCAACCAGGGAAACTTGAGGAACATCGAGACCTTTGGTCACCATTTGTGTGCCGACTAAAATATCCCCTTCTCCCCTCGCAAACGCCGCTAATATTTTTTCATGTGCATCCTTTTTACGAACAGCGTCTCGATCCATTCTTAAAACATTGGCGTCTGGAAAATATCGAGAAAGTTCTTGAACCACGCGCTCCGTACCAACCCCCAAATGTACCCATTGTTGATGCCCACAATCTGGACAACTGCTCGAAAGCATTTTTTCAAATCCGCAATAGTGACAAAGATAAGACTTTGAATTTTGGTGGAACGTCAGGGAAACAGCACACTGTTCGCATTTCAAACTGACCCCACAAGAAGGGCACAGAACGACAGGAGAAAACCCACGGCGATTCAAAAACAAAATGGCTCGCTCTTTTCTTTCCAAGACCTGGGTAAGTCCTTCTCGCAACTCTTCGGAAAGAATATCTCCATCCCCAAAACGTTTGGCCCGAGACCTTAGATCAACGATATTTACATCCGGAAGAGGGTTTGGGGTCACGCGTTTGGGAAGTTCCAGAAGACATCCACTTTCTAGCGTCGCTTGTGTAAAACTTTCCATTGAGGGAGTTGCCGACCCTCGCAAGATCACAGCGTTGTTTCTTTGGGCTCGATATTTAGCGACCTGACGAGCATCATAAAGAAGACCTTCTTCTTGTTTGTACGACCCATCATGTTCTTCGTCTAAAATGATCAACCCAATATCTTGAAGCGGAGCAAAAACGGCACTTCGCGTGCCAATTACAAGCCGGGCCTGTTTTTTCTTTACCCTCATCCATTCGTTTAAGCGTTCACTTTCATTTCTACCGCTATGCAAGACCGCTACCGTTTCTCCAAAACGGGCCTGAAATCGGCTGACAAACTGGGGGGTAAGAGATATCTCCGGCACCAAGGCCAATACGGTTTGGTTTTTCTTCAAAACCTCTTTGGCCAATCGTAAGTAGACTTCCGTTTTTCCACTCCCGGTCACCCCATATAACAAAAAAGACTTATACGTCTTTGATTGAATTGAGGTTTGGACTCGGCTGATCACTTGCTTCTGCTCTTCGGTTAAATGAATTTCGCGTGGAGACGTTTCCAAGAGGGAGGGGCGTAAAACCTCATTCCCCTCGCGATACTCAAAGGAAATCAGATTTTTTCGATATAGCGTTCCTAAAATCCTTCGAGCTTCAGGGATCTCTTTTCGCAAATCGTCCAAAAAACACTCTCCGCGGTGCTCTTTTAATTTTTCGACAAAACGAATTTGTTGTTTCCCCCGAAGCGGAGTCTTTAATTGAACGCCTTCCGTCAGAGAGACCCACAACCTCTTTTTCTGCTGGGCCCTCTCCTTTTTGAGAATGGTTTCGAGATAAACCCACCCCCCTTCTTCAAGGGTGCGGATCAACTTGGCACTGCCCGGGATTCGCTTTAAGGCATGGACATAGTCCAATCCCTTGCTTCGTTTGACCCGAAGCCAAAAGTCTTGTTGGTCTTTTTGGGATGGGGGATCTTCTCGACGGGTGACGCGAATCATTCTTCGGGTCTGTCGAATGAGACCGGGTGGCAAAAGCGTTTGCAGCGTTTCTCCAATGGAGCGCCCATGAAGCTTGGCCAAATCTTGGGCTAAATCAATGAGTTCCTGTGTGAGAACCGGGTGTTCATCCAACACCGCATCCACATTTTTGGCTCGAAATTCTCCCGCTTCCTTCGGGAAATCAACCACAAACCCTGTTAGCGTTCGTTGTTTGAACGGGACGAGAACCCGATGTCCGACTTCAATGCAGTCTGTGAATTCCGAGGCTGAATACGTAAACGTTTGGTTGAGGGGTAATGGAAAAACAACTTCGACAAACTGCGGCACAAGTCTTCTTACTTCGTCTTCCCCCTTGAGTGCAAGGTCTCAAGTTTAAATATTGAATTTTTAAGGGAAATTCCGGTTTGCACCGTGGCAACCTGGCTTCGAGACAGGGTCTCTTCATTTCTTTTAATTTCAATCACTTCCGGATAGTGCCCTGGAAAACCCTTTCCCGATGGCCTTGCGAAGCGATACTCTCTTCCATCGATGACGGCTCCCAGAGGGATCCATGTATTCTTCTCAAAAATCAGTCGACGTCCGGATTCTTCCCCCATTTCGTAGGCGACCTCTCCGTTTTGTTGAATCCAGCGCACCTTCTCCAAAGAAATCTTCATTTGCGTCAACAAGCTAATCAATCGTTCTTTTGAACCGGCGGTCCACAACACACCCAAAGGACCTAGCAATTCCAATGGAGGCTTCCTCTCTACACCTCTTGGAGTCACGCGATAGGATTTTCCAGGCATGACCAATTCGTTGATCACTCCATTTGGATACTTGGATTCCATTCGAAACTGAAGCGGGCGCTTAATCCAAATGTTTTCCGAAATTTCCGCTTGGCCATCCTCATAGTCCCGGCCAAAAAGAGTTGTGACTTGGGCAACATGCAGGGTTTTGACACGGCGAATTTTTTTCATCCATTGGCCCAACACAAAATCCGAAGAAGGGACATAGGCCAACGCCTGTGAACTAAAAAAGAGAAAAAACGATGCGAAAAGAAATCGCACGAAGATCACTCTCCCCGTTTTAACAACTTGTTTAGAATGGGCTTGAGTTTTTCTCGTAAATCTGGGGCTTGCCAAGCGTGAAGTAAATTGGCTTCGATAAAACCTACCGGCTGTCCGGAGTCCAGCCGATCTCCCTCAAAGGGATAGGCCGTCATTCCCTTTTCTTTTGCGATTTTCAACATGGCATCGGTCAACTGAATTTCTCCCAATTTGCCAGGCTTGGTTTCTTCAATCGCATTGAAAATTTCGGGTTCAAATAAATACCTGCCAATGATGGCCCACTGACTGGGAGCTTCTTCTGTCTTTGGCTTCTCCACCATTCCCTCAATGGAAAAGGGATTTCTTCCTTCCATATTGGATCCAAAAACAATTCCATACGAACTCACGCGGTCACGCGCAACATGTTCTACCGCCACAACTGAACATCCATCTTTCTCGTACTGAGCCATCAATTGAGCGGCGCAAGGGACCTTCGACACCACCAAATCATCCGGCAAGACAACCAAGAAGGGTTCATTCTCAATGGCTTCTCGTCCGCATAAAACTGCATGTCCGAGACCCTTGGCTTCCATCTGATAGAGCTTACGAAACTTCACCTTCTCAAGAAGCTCCGGGTGATCCTGTAAGCGATCAGACTGGTTACGTTCGGCCAGAACTTGTTCAACCCACCCCCCGGAAGAAAAGTGATCGAAAATAATTTCTTTCTCGGGGTGGATGATAAGAACGATTTCCTCGATCCCGGACAGGGCCAACTCAATGGCGATCCGCTCCAAGGCGGGACGATCTACAATGGGTAGAAGCTCTTTGGGAACAACTTTGGTAGCTGGAAGAAATCGTGTGCCCAAACCTGCAGCAGGAATGAGGGCTTTTCTAGGCTTCATGCCTCCATCCGTTTTTCTTGCTCTTCCATATCGGTCTTGCACTCAATACATTGAGTGGTAACCATGCGGGCCCGAAGACGTTTCTCACCAATCGGCTCTCCACAAATCTCACAAAGACCGAATTCACCTTTATCAATTCGCTCGATGGCTTCTTTGATTTTGAGAATCAATTTTCTCTCGCGATCTTTGATGCGGAGAAGAAAATTTCGATCCATTTCTTCCGAAGCTTGATCCGTTAAATCCGCCGGGACCTCTTTGACTTCCGTCATATTGCCCATTTGTTGGCGCGCGTCTGAAATCAAGTCATTCATTCGCTCCGTTAACATTTTCCGAAACTCTTCTTGTTTTTTCTTTGTCAGTGCTGCTCTTTTAGCTGCTGCCATAATATTTACCTCCAACTACACCAACCCATGGGCGGGTCGGTAAGACACTATAACGAACCAAGACGCCGTTTTCCAGCCTTTCCGGCGCAGGCCAAATTTTCCTTTTTCAAAAAACCTGGATTTTTTTGAGAAATGGTGCGGTGAAAAAAATGGATTCCTTCACGAAATCGCTTTCTCTAGAACACCAGAGCGACACGGGAAAATATACGTCTGGGGGGATTTTCCCATGTCGCTCTTGAGCACTCCTTGGGTGTTCGCACCCCCTTATAGGGTAGTCGTAAAAACCTATGCTTCGCCTGGAACCGTTGTCCGGACTTCGACATCGGCGACGGACGCATCTTCGACACATTCTACAATGAATTCGAAGTCCTCTTCTCGTCGAGGAATGTTCTCCGGTATTTTGGCCAAGCGGTCCTCCCGAGCCAGGACGCTTCGGTTGGCTGGGGGGACAGATCGGTACATATACGCCAGCTTTCGAATTTGCGTCATCACATCACTCGGAATCCCAGAAAGACTTGTCATTTCAAACACTCTTGTTCTCCTCACCCACGTCAACGATGGAATGCCAATGGCAAAAAACTTCCGAACATCAATGTCACTGATCTCTTCGCTATCTCGAAGTGCTCGATAAAATTCGACAAGATTGCGAACGGCCAAGCGATAACCTCGAAAATGAACATCAAAGCGCTCGCTCAATTTATGAAAACCTTCCATCACCACTTCGCGCATGGCCGCCGATCCGGTCTGGTCTCTCTCTCCCAAAGCCAGCTGTAAAAGGGAACGGAAGAACGTAAGATCTTCTGCATGACGCTCTAGCCCCACGGCTTCTGTTCGAGAAATCAACGGAGAAATCACCATCTCCGAAATCTCCAACAGTTCTCGAGAGGTTTCGCCCAGCGTCAAAGCTTTGATGTATCTGGAAACCGGCGCCAACGCGTTCTGGGCCAATTCAAGATACGTTTCTTGCATCTGTCGAATGCCCGGATCCGGGCTCAGACCATCTGCGCGTTCTGCTTCTTCCGCGGCGAGAGCCATCTCCTCTTCCGCCGTCATTTCCAAGTTATCGAGTTCTTTGTCGAGCTCTTCGATCAAGTCATCGGGAAGACGGTGCTCTACTTCTCCAAAATCTTGCTCCATGGCTCTGGCATAGGGATCTTCACTCATCACAGCTTACCTCCGAAGGGTTTTTTATTGAGGACGAGTCCGTTGAATACGGTTCGAGAAATTTGTGTGTGAGGATTCCCCTTTTCCTTGGCTTCATCGGCAAGGAAGCTTGAGTCACCCACGGCTGAATAGTATCGACACACACCTATCTTTCTTGCATGAATGGTACTATATCGTAACGTATGGTCAACTTTTTTTAATAAATTCCGACCTTAATGAAAATCAAGAAAAAGATGCCCAAAATGAGATTTTTTTTGAATTCAGGACTTATGGGGAATCGCCAAAACGGCTGCCTTCATCAAATCCCCAATAACAAAGGGCACGAAGCCCATGGCCAAGGCATGTCCCCAAGAAATCCCGAGAACCAGCTTAAGCTGAAGGACACCCGGAACAAAGATCAATAAAGCCATGGCGGAAAGCCGGGTCCATTTTTGAAAATAGGAGAGGTCTTTCCATACAGGATGAATCCATGCCGCCGTTAATCCAGCCACCAGCGGGAAACCAATCAAATATCCCCCATTGGCGGAAAGGAGATACTGAAAAGACGAGGTGTCCCCGGTGAACAAAGGCAGTCCCAAGCCGCCCAAGAGAAGATACAGAATTTGGGCATAGAAGCCGTCTTTTCCCAAGAACATGGCGCCTCCGAGAATGACCGCGGTCTGAAGAGACAGGGGAACCGGCGTAAAAGGAAGGGGAATGGCCACCCAAGCGCTCAGACCGGTGAGCAAAGCCACAGCCAAGACTGAAAAAACACGAATCAGCGGACGGGGAGCCGCCTGCACTTGTTCCCGTAAGGTCAAAGAATTCATGTCCCGAACGATGCCAGGATTCTGGAGTACGTCAACTTTCCACGCGCGGGTCCAACGCGTCACGCAAAGCGTCTCCCACCAGATTGAAAGAAAGAACAATGAAAAACATGGCGAGCGTGGCCCCTCCGAGCTGCCACCAAATGCCTCGAATGAGTTCTTCTTTGGAATCGGCAATCATGATTCCCCAACTGGGCTCCCCTTGAACACCCAACCCCAAGTAACTCAGAATCACCTCGGATTTGATCGCGTAAATGAAACGAAGAGAGAAATCGATAATCAAAAGATGAAACACATTGGGAAGAATGTGGAAAAACAAAATTCGTGCATGTCCGGCACCCAAAGCTTTGGCGGCCACGACATAGTCCTGGTCCTTGAGTTTAAGCACCTCAGCCCGAATGAGCCTGCAAATGCCTACCCACGAAGTTAACCCCACGGCGATATAGATGGAGACCAATCCTTTTCCCAATACGAAACTCAGCGAGGTCAATAAAAGGATTTGAGGAACGGATGTCACCGTGGAGTAAATCCAAACGACGAATTCATCCAAACGTCCGCCGAAGTAACCCGCCAATAATCCCAATAGCGCCCCAATCGGAATGGCAATGGCAGACGCAACCAACCCCACGGAAAAAGCCACTTGGGCTCCATGCAAAACTTTGGCAAAAACATCCCTGCCTAAAAAATCTGTTCCCAAAAAGAATTGGGCTCCAGGGGGAGCGTAGCTAGAACCCACACGCTCTCTAAAATCAAACGGCAAAACTCCCAAAGCCGAGGTCAAAGCGATCAGAGCATAGACAAAGATGCAGACCAGCCCAAACAAAGCCAGACGGTTGGACAGAACTTTTCGAAGAGCCTCTCTTCCGGGAGAATGCCGTCGGATCACTTGAGCACCACTCTCGGATCGGCCTTCGCATAGAGAAGATCGGATAGAAGATTAGCCATCACATAAAGAACGGCACCCAAAAAAGTCATGGCCTTGACCACCGGCCAATCGGCATTATTGAAGGCATCAATCATCATGCTGCCTAAGCCGGGAATGCCAAAGAAGTTCTCAAGCAAAAGCGAACCTAAGAACAGAAACGGAATTTCCACCACCATGCGCGTGATGATGGGAAGCATGGCATTGCGAAGCACATGTTTAAAAAGAATGGAGCGCGTGCTTAAACCTTTGGCTTTGGCTGTTCGTACATAGTCCTGCTGCAACTCTTCCAGAAAAACGGTACGAAAAAAACGAACATCCGCCCCCGTGGCCAAGAGAATCCAAATCAGCCAAGGAAGTGCGAGGTAGGTGATCGCCTCAGGAAAACTTTGCTCATAACCCGAAATCGGAAACCAATTGAATTTAAACGCCAACACATACTGCCCCACCAAAATGTAGGCGAGGGCGCTGATGCTCATACCCAAGACGGAGATCACAACCAAGAATCGATCAATGAGTTGATTCCGATGCGCCGCGGCCAACATCGCCAATGCAATCGCCAGCGTTTCACTCATCAAAAAGGCCGGAAGGGCCAGAGCCAAAGAAACTCCCGCACCATCTGCCAACATACGTCCAATGGTTTGGTGTGTATAAAACGAACGACCAAAATCCATGGTTACAATTTGTTTTAAATAATCAATGAATTGCCAGAAAAGTGAGCGATCGAAACCATACTGCACACGAAGCGCAGCAAGTTCCTCCGCGGTCGCGTGCTTTCCTGCTAATTGAACGATGGGATCGCCACCTGCCAAATAAAAAACAACGAATGTAATCAACGACACGCCGAACAAAATCGGAATGACATAGAGAGTTCTGCGTATGATGTAAGCAATCATTTTAACCGCGGAAGAAGCTCCTGTTTCTTCTTTAAATCGATGCCCAGGTATTTATAGGCCCCTGGAGAAAATGGATTTCTTTTATAATTTCTCACCCATCCCTGTCGAAGTGGAAAAGCGAGACGATGACCCAAAAATGCCCAGGGCACTTCTTCATGAATGATACGAACCATCTCTTTCACGATTTCCGCCCGTTCAGGCGAGTCCGGCATATCTCGCATTCTTCGATAAAGCTCATCGTATCGATCGTTCTGAAAATTCGCGTGATTCGGCCCGGGAGAAACATTCTCGCTGTAAAGTAATTGAAGAAAATTTTCTGGATCTGGATAGTCTGCGCTCCACGCGTATCCAAAAAACATCGTCTGTCCTTTGGCCATGCGTTGGTTGAGCTGAGGCCACGTACTGCCCCGAAGTTCCACATTCAACCCAATTTGGGACAAATCATAGGCAATGGCTTCGCCCATTTGACGAGATGTCGTGGAGGAGGTGAGATCGTACGTGAGGGTCGGAATATTCCCCTCCCCTCCGTTTTTAAGATATTGGGCTTTGGCCTTCTGCATCCAAACCTTGGCTTGTTTGGGATTGTAAGCATTTGGATCTTTTAAATTTGGGTCATAACCAAACAAACCAGGAGGAATTGGCCCTTTCGCCAGGATCGCACGATTATTGTAGAAGAGTCGGATCCGTTCTTTGCGATTCAGGGCCATGGAAATGGCTTTGCGCAACGCTTTGTTTTTCCCAAGAAGAGGATCCCTCATATTGAAGACTTGAAACACGACATCCGCACCTTCTTCTCGTTCGACCACGATGCCGCGATTCAAAATGTCTTTTTTGACGTTCATGTGTTCATCAAACACCGAATCGAACGCTTCTTTTGGGATTCCCCCCAAATCCAAATTGCCTTTGAGAAAATTGAGCCATTGGGGCTGAGATTCGGTGTAAATCCAAAGCGTCAAGCGATCCACTAAAGGAAGTCGCTTCCCAGCATCTTCGTTGGAAGCCTGCGAAGGATACGTTTCATTCCAATAATGCGAATTCCGATCAAAAACGATTTTCTGCCCCCGTCGCCATTGTTTCAACACAAAGGGGCCGGTCCCCACAGGATGATTCAAGAACTCTTCTTGATAGGCACGAACCACTTCTTTGGCGACGACTTTGGTCGGGGCCATGGCCAAGACATACAAAAATTGTCGGTAGGGTTGGGTTAAATGAAAGACGAGCGTTTCATCGTCAGGCGCGAAAATCCCCTCTACAGGAATTTCATCGTAGGGCTGATCGGGAGATACTTTTTTCCGTTTCTCTCGAAAAGCATCCAACCCTCGAATGCGCCCCTCCAGAACCCACCACATGGGTGATTTTTGATACGGGTCCGCCAAGCGTTTGATCGAGTACACAAAATCTTGGGCTCGAAGCTTTCGGGGTTTTCCGTGAAAAGCGGGATCTTCATGAAATAGAACGTCTGATCGAATGCGAAACGTGTATCGCGTTTGATCTTTCGAAACCTCGGGCATATCTACGGCCAAAAGGGGTTCAAGGGCATATGGCCGCGCCAGAAACTGATACTGAAGCAAGCCTTGGTACACTTGATTGATCGCAACATGCGAATAGGCATCGGAGGCCTGGATCGGATCAAATCCTCGAATGTCCGCAACCAGAGAGCCATGAATTTCGTTCTTCAAATTTTTCGAAGAAGACCGTTCGCACTGGGTTAGGCCCAAAATCATGCTCCCAAAAAGCAGAATCGAAACCCCCAACCGAAAACGCATCCATTTCAACCCGTTGTTTTTCATAGCCCTTTCCAAACGCCCTTGATCTGCGCCGTTGATTATTCCATGAGATGAGACGAGTTTCTATGAATCCCTTCAATCCGGGGCGAAATTAAGGACCTCACGCAATTCCCTCGACTTTGGACGCCACCCCCTCAACAGGAAGCGCTCAGGGGCATCCCAGGCAGAGATCCGATGAAAGAGCCATTTCCTTCAAGAGAGATTCGAGTTAGAGTCCCCCTCGTGATCAAAATGAATTTTTTCAACGGCTTGGCTCTGGCTCTATCTCTCAGCTTCTATCCTGCGGGGTCTTTCGCAGAAACCATTCACCTTAAGGACGGAAAAACACTTAAGGGCTCCATCGAACATGTCTACAAAGGCATTTACACAATCATCACACCCAATGGCCCTGAAACCATTGGACGGCACGAAATATCGAAGATTGAATTTCCCAAAGATGTAAAAAACGCCCAACCCAAGGCCTTACCCAAAACTTCTTCCTCAACCTTCCTATCTACGATGGAGGAATCGGATGAACCGTATGCCACGCCTTTAAATACATTCAAAACGTGGCGCAAGGCCGCCATTGAAGGAAGTTTAGACAAGATGGTTACGTGTTACGCTTCCTTCAAACAACGGGCAAAAAAGAAAGAGCTGAAAAAATTATCTCGGGAGGCTTGGGAAAAAATGCGCGCCGCTACGGCCAACACCGAATTTCTTCCCAGTGCCCCCATTTACATGGGAGATCGCGCTTTCATGGAAGTGGCTTGGACCCTAGATCTGAAAGGCGATACGCAAACCCTTAAGTTTATTTTGGAAAATGACGAGTGGAAACTCATGCAGTGAAACCGGAACCCACATTTTGGACCTACCTCGGTCAGAGGCCTTATGCAGAGGTGTGGGAGCTTCAAGAAGAACATCGAAAGGCCATTCTTCAAAAGAAGGCCCCTGGCCACTTATTCTTGGTGGAGCACCCCCCCACCATTACATTTGGTCGAGCGGAAAAGGGAGAAAATCTTTTGCTATCGCCTGAATCTGCAGCCGAAAGAGGCGTAGACATTGTGGAAACCAGCCGAGGCGGACAAATCACCTATCATGGTCTGGGGCAACTCGTAGCTTACCCTGTGTTCAATATTCGACGTTGTGGTGGTGTCCGATGCTTTGTCCACGGCTTGGAAGAATGCATGCTTCGCTGTCTGGAACATTTTGGGATTCATGGAAATCGAAAAGAAGGCTTCCCTGGAGCTTGGACGGGTCCCCGAAAAATTGGATCCATCGGCATTCACGTTCGGAAAAATGTGTCCATTCATGGACTGGCCTTGAATGTCTGCACCCATTTGGCCGACTTTGCCTTCATTACGCCTTGTGGTTTACCAGGAGTCCGCATGACCTCCATGGAGCAAGAAGGTGTTGCAGTCACGGTAAAAGACGTTATTGATCCGTTTGTAAACGCATTTACAGACGTTTTTGGAAAGAGCTTGGTTGATCATGAGTAAATATAAATCATTAAAAGGAATGCCCGATATTTTACCGGCCGACATTCCACGCTGGCATGAAATGGAAAAACGCATTCGTCGCTTCCTTTCCATTTACGGATATACCGAAATTCGAACCCCCATCCTGGAAGAAACCGAACTTTTTGCTCGGTCCATCGGCTCATCCACCGACATTGTGGAAAAGGAGATGTTCACACTTCCTGAGGTCTCAGGAAAACCCGTTTCCCTTCGCCCCGAAGGAACGGCTTCGGTCCTTCGATCCTACCTAGAGCACCACCTCGGTCACGGACAAGACTTGCTCAAGGTTTATTATCTCGGCCCCATGTTTCGACATGAACGTCCTCAAAAAGGACGGCTTCGTCAATTCCATCAAATGGGAATTGAAGCCATTGGCAGCGACCACCCCTTCGTGGATGTCGAGGTCATGGTTCTTTTGATGAACTTATTGGAATTTTTTCAAACCCCTGATCTACATTTGGAGATCAATAGCGTCGGGGACGAGGAGTGTCGGCCGGCCTATCGGAAAATTCTCAAGGATTTCTTGAAAGCCCATGCTCAAGAACTTTGCGAAAACTGTCAAAGACGAACGGATTCAAATCCCATGCGCGTCTTTGACTGTAAAGTTCCTTCATGCCAAAGCGTTTTGGAACAAGCTCCCATCATTCTTGACCACTTAAACGCTCGATGCGCCGACCACTTGGCTTCGGTCGAAGAAGGTTTACGCACAGCTGGAGTTTCGTTCACCAAAAATCCCCGCATCGTTCGAGGATTGGACTATTACGAACGCACCGCCTTCGAAGTCACTTCGGGAAACCTCGGGGCTCAAAACGCTGTAGCCGCTGGAGGGAGATACGACGGCCTGGCAGAGGTCATGGGCGGTTCCCACACCCCAGCCATTGGCTTCGCTATGGGTTTGGAAAGACTCCTTTTAACCCTCGGAGATTCTTTGATTCCCTCTCTTCAAAAACGCGTGGAGTTTGTTCCCCTCGATGACAAGGCACAGATTCAAACGATGGCTCTTTCCATGCAAACCCGGCAGGCGTGTGTCCGTTCAGATACATCTCCCACCATCGAGTTCCTTCCCGAACCCAAAAGCATCAAGGCTGCATTGCGCAGGGCCAATCGCAACCAAGCCGTTGCGGCGATTCTTCTCGGGTCGGAAGAAATGAAAAAAAACACGGCTACGGTCAAATGGCTAAATGGCAAAGACCAGAAAGAGATTCGATTCGAAGACCTACCTAGCTATTTGTCAAAGGAGCTTGCATGAGTCAGACACGATCACATACTTGCGGAGAGCTACGCCTTGAACACGTCGGGCAAGACGTTCAATTAACCGGATGGGTCAATCGACGAAGAGATTTGGGAGGATTGACCTTCATCGATCTTCGAGACCGATATGGCATTGTACAAGTGGTTCTAGACCCACAAACCGTTCCAGAACTTCACGCGAAGTCCCAAGAAATTCGCAGCGAATTTGTTCTCTTTGTGAAGGGCAAGGTCTCGCCCCGCCCAGAAGGGATGATAAACAAAGAGCGCGTTACGGGAGAAATCGAAGTGCACGCCTCTGAGCTGGACATTCTTTCCAAGGCCGAAGTCCTTCCCTTTACCATTCACGAAGAAACCGATGCGACGGAGGCTCTGAAATTAAAATATCGTTACTTGGATTTGAGAAGACCTCATCTCCAACGAAATCTTTTGCTTCGGCATAAAATGTACTCTGTCATCCATCGCTATTTGGATCAGAAAAATTTCGTTGAAATCGAAACGCCCTTTTTGAACAAATCCACGCCGGAAGGAGCACGAGACTATTTGGTTCCCAGCCGCGTGCACCCCGGAAAATTTTGGGCCCTCCCCCAATCACCACAATTATTTAAACAACTACTCATGATGTCTGGAATGGATCGCTATTATCAAATCGCACGATGCTTTCGAGACGAGGACCTTCGAGCTGACAGGCAACCCGAGTTCACACAACTTGACATGGAAATGAGCTTTGCAACACCAGAGTCCATTTTCAAAATCATGGAAGCTTTGTTTGCGGATATTTTTCAAACGGTTTTGGACGTCACCATCCAAACACCCTTTCCTCAAATGTCCTATGAGGAGGCGATGACATCTCATGCAACCGACAAACCGGATTTGCGATGGGACATGCCCTTGACCCAACTTTCTCAAGTTTTCAAAAACACCAGCTTTCGTGTTTTTTCGGAAGCACTTTCCAACCACGGAGAAATTCGTGGCGTTCGAATTCCAAAAGGAGAGTCTTTTTCACGCAAACAAATTGACCAACTTACCCTCATTGCAAAAGGATGCGGGGCCAAGGGCGTGGTCTGGATGAAAAAGAGCCAAGAAAAAACATCATCTTCCATCGATAAATTTCTCTCTCCCGACGAATTGTCCACGCTGGAATCTTTGCTGAAACTGGAAGAAGGAGATTTGGGACTCATCGTGGCCGACCAACCTTCGGTGGCTCGCGCGTCCCTGGAAGCTTTGAGAAACGAATGCATTGAACGATTGGAACTAAAACCCAAACGTCCATTTGCCTTCACGTGGGTGGTTGATTTTCCTTTATTTGTTTGGGATGACGACGAGAGTCGGTTTGTTTCCGTCCATCATCCGTTCACTCAGCCCCACCCCGAAGATGTCTCCAAGCTTAAAAACGGAGAAGATCTCGGGTCGGTTCGTGCACTTGCATACGACCTGGTTTTAAACGGTTATGAAATCGGTGGTGGTTCCATTCGAATTCATCAACCCGAAATTCAATCCATGATTTTTCAAACCCTGAAACTCACCGAAGAAGACATGAAGCATAAATTCGGGTTCTTTTTGGAGGCGTTAAAATACGGCACGCCTCCACATGGGGGCATTGCGCTCGGTTTGGATCGGGTGGCCATGATTCTTTCAGGGACCCAGGCCATTCGAGATGTCATTGCCTTTCCGAAAACCCAGAGCGCGCTGGACTTGATGGCGGAATCTCCCAGCACGGTGGATCCCCGACAATTGGATGAGCTGCATCTTGCCTTAAAGAAACCCAAAGCATGAATGCGTTTGACTTCATTCCCAACGAAACCAAACCCCTGGATTTCGAGCGTCATTTTTGGGAATCAGGAACGCAATATGTGGCTGGAATTGACGAGGTGGGACGCGGCGCACTTGCCGGTCCCGTGGTTGCATGCGCGCTCGTACTCCCCGCCAACACACAACCCCTTCCCGGCGTAAAAGACTCTAAACGCCTTTCCCCATCCCAACGAGAGGCCTTATTTCCCCTGATCCTCGAACAAGCGACCGCAGTGGGCATTGGCCAAGTGGCTCCAGAAAAAATTGATGAAATCAATATTCTGGAGGCCACACGAACCGCGATGGCATTGGCCGTTGAGGAGTTGAATCCGCCTCCGGAAATGTGCCTTGTGGATGGGAATCAAAAAATCGTGGTGCCCTGCCCCCAAAGAATGATCATCAAAGGCGACCAACGGGTTTACAGCATTTCCGCCGCTTCCATCGTGGCCAAAGTCACCCGAGATCGATGGATGGTCGAGCAATCTCAGATCTATCCCACCTTCGGCTTCGATCAACACAAAGGCTATGGAACAAAGATTCATCGCAATGCGATTCTCAAACACGGACCTTCTCCCATTCATCGTCGATCCTTTTTAAGGAACATTCAGCGCATGTCATGACTCTGATTCGGAAAGATTTTGGGAAAAAGGCAGAAAAACTTGCGGCGACCTATTTAAAAAAGAAAAAATTTAAAATCATCCAAACCAACTGGGTGTGTCGCCTGGGAGAGATCGACATCATTGCAAAAAAAGATGAAACGTTGGTCTTTGTCGAAGTAAAAGCCGGTCACAAACAAGAAGGATTCTCCCCTGAGGATCACTTCGATCATCGGAAACAACAAAAACTCAGGCTCCTGGCCAAGGCCTATCTTTCCAATTTGAAAGACCTTCCAGAATGTCGATTTGACCTCATCACCGTTCGGAGCCATCAAGACTCGGTAATCCTGGACCACTTTGAAGATGTGATAGAGGATACATACCGTTGAAACCCGGAAAGAAAAAATGGGCCTCCCTTCATTTCAATCAAAAGATTCGAAATGCACTGCTGGCCTATTATCTCACGCCCATCCTTCTTATCCTGTTTGCGTCCAGCGTCTTCTTTTATACCTTTACCAAACATAGCCTAGACGAAGAATTGGGCCATCGCTTGGTCTCCATCGCCATTTCCGCCGCTTACCAAGTAAAGCCGTATCAGGTGGCGGCTTTAGAACTCAGAGATCCCCATAGCCAAACCTACCAATCTCTGCTGAACCGTTTTCAGACCCTTCAAAAAGACCACAGCCTCAGTCACATTTATTTATTCAACTCAAATCACGAAAGTCTCTTAGACACGGACCCCAGCGTATCCATCGGACAGGTCGTGGAACGTCATCGTTTTCATAAAGCGGAGTTGGAAAAGGCCAAAAACGGCATCCCTTCGTCATCCATCCTTTTTGAAGGGGAGGAGGGTGAGTTTTACAAAAGCGCCTTCATCGCGCTCAAGGACAATGGCCGGGTGTATGGGTTCATTGGGGTCGATGCCAGCGCGACCTTTTTTACCGCACTCAAACAATTGGGCCGAAAATTGGTTCTCTTTGGCCTGGCTTGCATTTTGTTGATCGTCATCGTGAGTCTTCTGATCTCTCGAAAAATTGTGGCTCCCATTTCTCATCTGGTGGAAAGTGCTCAACGGATCGGGGAAGGAAGTTTTGACCAACCCATTGAGACCCAGACCCAGAATGAAATCGGCTTCTTAGCCTTTGCCCTGGAAGAAATGCGAAAGAACATCATTTCCAGAGATCGCGAACTTCAAACCATGCTTCGCGGAATTGCTCATGAAGTGAGAAACCCCTTGGGTGGAATTGAACTCTTCGCTGGAATGCTTGAGGAATCTGCACACGACGATGAGGAACGAAATGCCGTCGATAAGATCAAAACGGAAGTTCGCACACTGAAGAACTTGATCGAAGAATTTTTGGACTTTGCCAGAGGAACCACTCTCCAACCTTCGGAAGTCGATCTCCAAGAATTTTTTGAAGATGTTCGTGTGGCCTTCCACTCCGAAATGGAAACACAGGGAGTGCGTTTTTCCTTAAATCTCAACAATCTCCAAACCCTGCCTTTCGATGCTGATCAAATGAGAAGAGTGTTTTTGAATCTTTTGCGAAACTCGATCCAAGCCATGCCCAAAGGAGGAGCCGTGGAAATCCGCGTTATGGCCACCAATGGTCAAGCCGAACTGGCTATTTCGGATACGGGCTCTGGAATTCCTCCCGAGTCCCTGGAGAAAGTCTTCGACCCGTTTTTTACAACGAAAGAGAAGGGCACGGGGCTCGGATTGTCATTTGCCCGTAAAATTGTTAATGCCCACGGTGGAACGGTTCGATTAGAATCGGAAGCGCATCAAGGCACAACGATAACCATCACCCTTCCGAGATGAATGAATCATGGCGCAAATACTAATCATCGAAGACAACGCAACCATGAGAGAGGGCATTGGCCAAATTCTGACCAAAGTGGGTCATGAAACTCGCGCGGCTTCTGGGGGAAAAGAAGGCGTTCGCTTATTCGAAGAACACCAACCAGACTTCGTCATCACCGATTTAAAAATGGAAGATTTGGATGGGATCGAAGTTTTAAGACAGATTCGCCAAAACGCGCCTGAAGCTCTGGTAATGATCATTACGGCCTTTGGAACCATCGAAACCGCTGTAGAGGCCATGAAGTTGGGTGCTTTTGATTTCATCACCAAACCGTTTTCTCCAGACCTTCTTCGACTGAAGGTTTCCAAAGCCCTCAACGTCGTTCACATGCGAGCCGAAAATGAATACCTCAGATCCGAGGATCGTCGAAATCACCCGGATGCCATGGTGGGGGTCTCTCAAGAATTGGAAGATATTCGAGAACAAATCTTTCGAGTCTCCCAAACGGATTCCACCGTTTTGATCACTGGAGAAAGTGGGACCGGAAAAGAACTCGTCGCCCGAGCCGTTCATGCAAGAAGTTCTCGGGCAGGTAAGCCATTCATCAAAGTGGACTGTTCCGCTCTGGCTGAAGGGGTCTTAGAGAGTGAACTTTTCGGGCATGAACGGGGTGCCTTTACCGGTGCCGCACAGCGAAAACTTGGCAGATTCGAGTTGGCTGATGGTGGAACCCTTTTTTTGGATGAAATTGGAGACATTTCCCCGGCTGTTCAGCTTAAATTGCTTCGCGTTCTTCAAGACCGCTCTTTTGAGCGCGTGGGAGGCACACGTACCGTCAACGTTGATGTTCGTGTGATCAGCGCCACCAACAAAGACCTCTCTGCGGAAATCAAAAAGGGGCGATTTCGAGAGGATCTCTATTATCGCCTCCACATCGTCCCCATCCACGTTCCTCCTTTGCGAAAGCGGAAAAAAGACGTTCCCCTCCTCTTGGATCATTTTTTGTCTCTTTTTTCACGAAAAACCGGGCGAAACTTGCACCTGACTCCCGAGGCAGCCGACGCCCTCAAAAATCACCAATGGCCCGGAAATATTAGAGAATTGGAAAATCTCATGGAACGATTGTCCGTTTTGGTGCGCCACAGCGAAATCGGGCTAAGCGACCTTCCTGAGTCTTTCAGAAAGATGTCACCTCAGGTAAACTTGGAGGTTGGCGAGCAAGATCTCGATTTGAATCAGTCCCTCGAACAACTGGAAAAACAGCTGATCGAGGAAGCCTATCGTCGGGCAGGGGGGGTCAAGACCCGAACGGCTGAACTCCTCAAAATCAAACCGAGCGCTCTCTATTATAAACTCGAAAAGTACGGGATTTATACCAAGGATTAGTGGCATGAAACGACCAACCAACAGAATCTGGAGCCGATCCCCCTCCCTTTTCTGGGTAGCTTTGCTTGCCCTTGTCCTTCCCGCCAACGCTGGAACCTTAGACGAACTCAGAAAAGACCGGGCCGAACTTCAAGCCAAGCTCAAAAACCAGCAATATGCCGCCCAAGAAAAAGAGCACGTTCTCAACCAGCTTTCGGTGCAAATCCAGGATTTGAAAAACAAGCAAGCCAAACAACGTCTAATATTAAGAGGGTATCGCCTGCAATCCTTGCTTTCCGAGGCCGAGGAGGTTTCCCAAAACCTGCAGTCTCTTCGACAAAAAGAACAGCGAACCCGGAGTCGATTGGAGAAAAATCGGAGTTATCTCATCTCCTCGCTGGACGAAGCCATCGACGAGCAGGCCAAAAGGGTTCATGAAACCAAGGCCTTAATTCCCAAAAAACGTGCAGCCAAAAAATTGACCCGTTTGTCCAATGAGCGAGAAGCCCTTGCCATTCAAACCCAAACAGAAACCCTCCCAAACACGATGGCGAATTTAACGCAAAAAGTGAAAGATCCGGAGGAGTTGGCCGATCGCCTTAAGGCCATCAACGATTTTCAAGGCCGTCTTCGAAAAGAAGTTGCTCTATTGCGAGATGAGATTTCTCACGAAAAAAGACAGGAGTTCATGCGCCAAGAAATTGGCCACCTCTTGGAGGAGGAAGCTTTTTTCGGCGAGCGTGGATTCATTCATGGAAGCACGCCTCGAACCAAAGATGAAGCCGCCACAGCCCTGGCAAAAACATCGACCGAAGAGGTCACGGAAGAATCAACAGAGACCTCCAGCACCCCCGAAGATTCTTCGATAGATGTCGTAAGCCCCGAGCTTCCCGCCTTGCCACCTGAAGGGAACCCCATGGAACCCTCCGAAGAAATGAATGGAGGAGATGAACTTCAAATTCCTGCTGAACCTTTGGCTCCTCCCATGCCTGAAGGCGAAATTCCTTCCTTGGAAACGGCGAATGGATCTCCTGAAGCGCTTTCAACCGTTCCAGTTGCACCCGAGACGGAGGTTGTAACCCAAAACCGCCTCGAGATTCCAAGCCTCGTAGATGCCGGAAACGAAGCCGCTCTGGATGTCCAAAACCGAGATCCTCTCGCACAACTCGCATCTGAGTTTGGCCTGGATGCAGACCAGCTACAAGACCTGGAACTTCCTCAAAACGCTCCGACAGAGCACCTGCACTGGTTGGCCCAGAGGCTCGAAACTACACAAGCCATTCTTCTTGAACTCGAAAAGCTGGCTCGAAAAATCCAGAAGCAGCTTACGCCGACTCCGTGAGAACCATACGTGAATGACCATCGCTATGTCTGGCTCATCCTTTTAAGTTTTTTTCTTCAAACCGCTCAAGTCTTGGGCGTAGAGGATGCCTCTGGTTGGAAAGAGTTCAAAGAACATCATTCCATCCACAACTCGGTTCAGGTTGGGGGTGAATACGACACCAATGTGTTCAAACGTTTTGGGGGAAGCGACAAGGATTCTCTTTTGCGTCTCCTTCTCAAAAGCCGGGGAACTCTTTCATTTAACAAAAACTGGAAGATGCAATGGAACTATCAAGGAGGCGGAAAGAAATATTTTGACCGAGACGAACAAGACTTGCTCATTCAATATCTTCAAACCCCCTTCATCTATACGATTCCAAATCGAATTCGAGTCTTGCTTACGCCGGAGCTAAAATATCAGGAAGAAGCCAATCGCGTTGACACCCAAAACCCTACGACTCAAGACATTAACGAAGATTACCTTTCTCTTTCCACACGTTTAGGAATTCAGTTTTTACTTCCTGCCCGATTCATCTTTCAACCTTTTGCGACCTACACCTATTTTCGTTTTGAACCCAACGCCAACTATGGATTCCACCGAGAGCGCGGAGGAGCCATTTTTACCCGGCGCTTTTGGTCTCATTTCAACGCAGGATCGGAATACACCTATCAAAGACAACAGTTTGATGGGCTCTCACGCGACGACGCCGAACACGAAGCCTCTGCCTTTATTCAATACATGAACGCTCTGGTCGCTTCGGTTCGTTATACCTTTCAAAAAAATGATTCGGCACAAAATCGTTTCTCGTTTACCAATCACCGAATCACCGTTCTTCTTTCTGTCCCCATTGATTTTCATCAAGATTCACTTGAGTCTGAGACGGATGATTTTGAAGAACCCCTTTTGGCCTTTCATTTCTACGGAACTTTTCAAATCAAAGATTTCCCCTCGGTTTTCGATTACACCGATGAGGGGGAACGCTTTCTTCTCACCGGAGCCGAAGATGACAACTTCAACTCCTTGGTATTCAAACTATCGATTCACCCACTGCCTAAAACCACTCTTGAGTTAAAGTACACCCGCCACTCCAACGAGTTGTCCAGCCAACAAGATTCGTTTAACCGCACGCTCTATTACGGCGGAATCAGGTATTCGTTCTGATGACCCTCACAACCCTCGGGCCTTATCTCATCGCCTGCACGTTGCTTGCGCTGGCCCCTGGGCCTGACAATATTTTAGTCATTTCCCTAGGTCTTTCGCATGGGCGAAAAGAAGCTGTATTAACTGCTTGGGGTATGGTTTCAGGAATTATTGTTCACACGGCAGCCGCTGCTTTAGGCATCAGTGCCATATTGAGAAGCAGTCAAGTTGCCTTCCATCTCATCCAATATGCCGGTGCAGGATATTTACTCTATTTGGCTTCGAGAATCCTCGTTAAAAAAAAGGGAATTAAAGCAGAGAGCTCTTCGAGAGTTCCTAAGGGTCTACTGAGACATTACCAACAGGGATTCCTTATGAACGTTCTAAACCCCAAGGTAGCTTTATTTTTTTTGGCTTTCCTTCCTCAGTTTGTCGACCCTTCATTAACAACATCCGTTTGGTTTCAAATGATTGTTCTAGGATTCGTTTTCATGGCTGTAGCTTTTGTGATCTTTTCCATGATCGGTCTTTTTGCGGGTACGCTGGGACGTTTTTTAACGAAAAGTTTCAGAATTCAAAAAACGTTAGAATGGCTTTCTGCAGGTGTTTTTGTGGTTGTAGCGATGGTTCTCATCTTCGGAAAATAAGGAGTTTTTTCCTTAAGGAATTGAAAGATTGATTAAAGGTGAAAGGAAATTAAGCGGATTTGCTAAGAAATCAGCTCGCGCATTTGCTTGATCGTCTTTGCATAGTCCTTTGAACCAAACAGCGTGGAACCGGAAACAAACACATCCACTCCGGCTTTATTGATCTCAGCCATATTTTCCAAATCCACCCCCCCATCGACTTCGATGAGAAGGTCATTTGCATACCGTTCAGATTTTTTGCGAAGCGAACGAATTTTCTGAAGCATGTCCGGAATGAACTTTTGGCCAGAAAAACCGGGATTGACCGACATCAACAAGACCATTTCGATGTCGTCCCAAATATGATCCAAAACAAAGAGCGATGTCGCAGGATTCAATGCCACGGCTGGCTTGACTCCAACTTCGCGAATGAGACTCAAGGTTCTCTGTAAATGCTTGGTGGTCTCTGGATGAATCGAGATGATATCGGCTCCCGCCTCTCGAAAATCTTTTATGTATCGTTCTGGCGACTCGATCATGAGATGGACGTCAAAGGGCAGTTTCGTTGTTTTCCTGAGCGCGCGGATCACGGGAGGCCCCAGGGTGATGTTGGGAACGAAATTTCCATCCATCACGTCTATATGAATCCAGTCTGCACCGGCTTTTTCGACCGCCTCAATTTCTTCTTGGAGTCTGGCAAAATCCGCCGAAAGTATGGATGGGGCAATTCGTTTCATTTCAATACTCTTTTCTCCAAAGCTCTTTTCCCTTGGAAACCAGTCTTACCAAACTCCCCTTCGGGAGCCAAAAAACGAATTCCGAATTTTTTCCCGGTTTGAGCTGGACATCCATGGCATAGGTCTGAATCTCTTCGGGCCGACGCAGCCACAAACGAGCTCGTTGGGGGGTCAGACTCGGTTTCGATTTTACCGAGATATACTTGAGGTCCCCATGAAGGGACTCGTTTTTTTCTTTCTTTTCAGACGATGGAGACGTTGCCACCCAAAACTCAATGGGTTCATAGGGTTCAATCGTTCCGCCTGCCGAAGGTTTGGTTAGAAACACCGTGCCTTCGGGGAGATCGTTTCGGACCTCTCGATGCAAAATCGGAGAAAAAAATCCAGCCTCATAAAACAAGGGAAGCGTTTCTTGATAGGAGCGCAAAACAACATCTGGCATCAAAAATCGACGATTACACGAACCGGTTGAAATTAAGAGATCAACGCCCTCTGAACTCACCACCTCTCCAGACGGCGGATCCTGCGCCAACACCACATCCATTCGATACCGGTCCGAACAGCTTCGCGCCGCATCATGAGCCGGCAACGAAGAAGATTTCAACACCTGGTGGGCAGCTTTTCGGGTTAAACCGATGACTCGTGGAGCGCGTCTTTCACGAGGTCCCTTGGAAAGGTTTACGCGAACCGTTCTTCCCACCTGAACCGTTTCTTCCGCGATCGGATACTGGGACGTCACCGAACCTTTGGCGATGTGATCATTCATCTCCAAACGCTGCACTTCAATAACAAGACCTCGACTTGCGAGGAGGTGTTCTGCCTCTTGGGAACTCTTTCCAACCACGGAGGGGACCACAACTTCCTGCCCAGACTCGACCAGAAAAGAAATGGTTAAAATGGCCGTGGTCCCAGCGGCCCCCATGAACAAAGCAGCATAGAGAGCCAAACGAATCCATTTTTTCATGGCGCATCCCAAGACCCGCGCGAAAAATCCGCATGACCTCGAATGAATTCTTCCGATGTGAGACTTCTCTTTCCTTCAGGTTGGATGGATTCGATGGAGAGCCACTCGTCTTTGCAGGCAACCCACAGTTGATTGGATTGGATCCGAATCGTTCCCGGCTGGCTTTGGGATTCTTCTCCCGTCAATTGTGAACGATGGAACTTGATGCGTTTTCCTTGTGAAAACGCGAACGCCCCCGGCCAAGGATTTAAACCTCGAATTTGATTGTGAATCGCTTGAGCGGGTCGATCCCATTCGATTCGTCCTTCCCCTTTTTCCAAAAGAGGGGCAAACGTCACCTCTTTTGGATCTTGAGGCTGAAATACGGCCCTTCCCTCATGAATCAGGTCCAGAGCCTCCAGCAATGCTTTTCCTCCCAAAGGGGCCAAGCGAGCTTCCAGTTCGCCTGTTGTTTCATTGGGATCAATGGGCGTTTTGGCCGTGTGACACACATCTCCCGCATCCAGTTCTTTTACAATTTCCATAATGGACACACCGGAAGCTGGATCACCCGAAAGAATTGCACGATGAATGGGAGAAGCCCCTCTCCAACGTGGCAATAAGGACGCGTGAACGTTGATGGTCAGTTTTGGAATGGCGAGAAGCGAGTCCGGAAGTAAGCGCCCAAAAGCAGCAACCACAAATACGTGAGCATCACACGCCCGGAGTTGCTCCAAGAAATCCTTCGACTTCATCTTGCTTGGCTGCACAACTTCCAAGCCCGCCTTCTGGGCATATTCTTTAACGGGTGGGGGAGTCAGCTTTCGGCCCCTTCCCGCAGGACGATCCGGTTGAGTCACGACCAATTCCACTCGACGCCCGCTTTTCACAATGGCATCCAAAGAGGCCACCGCAAAAGAAGGGCTTCCAAGAAAAACAAGCCGGGAACAATCAAATGGCGGGAGCGGAGCCGTCGGAGTTCCTTTCTTCGCGTTTTCTCTTTTTCATTTCGGTTCGGTAAAGGTCTCGTTTACCCGAACTCACATAATTTACGAGAAGCTTTCCATCCAAATGATCCATTTCATGCTGGAAACAAATGGCCAAGAGACCTTCGGCCTCTAGCTCAAAAGGAGAGCCGTCCACGTTTTGACCTTTAAGGGAAATGATGGAGGCGCGATCCACCTCGGCCGTGAAGCCCGGAAGACTTAAGCAACCTTCTTCAATGCAAGCTTCGCCCTCTCTGGCGACAATTTCCGGATTGCAGACTTGATAGATGGGTCCATCGGAATCATCTTCCAGCGGTACCTGTAACACGATCAAACGAAGACTTTCGCCAACCTGGGGGGCCGCCAAGCCGATGCCATTGGAATCTTTCATGGTTTCCACCATGTCTTGAGCCAATTGGGCCAATTCTTCATCAAACGCTTCCACAGGTCGCGCAACCCGCTGCAATACAGGATCTGGAAAGGTTCGTATTTTTCGTAACGCCATAACGTAGCCACTATAACCGGATTCCAAGACAGAATAAAGCGGGAGTCCGCCAAGAAAGCGAGTTTACGCTTTTGAGTTGCGTTTTTTGGCTGAAAGAATGCTTCGCAGAAACACGGCCATATCGTTTCGACGGGTGGGGGTCAGATCCACAAATTGAATTCCCACACCTTCCGAAAAATCATCTTGAACCTGAGAGGCCCCTTTTCGAATATGGACCACTTCTCCATCGATCATGAATTTTCGCTTGGCCGTCGGATGTAAAATCACGATGTTTAAGGTTTCCCCCAAGGACACATCTCCTGGAGGCATGCGCAGAAACAACCCCCCCTTGCTCAAGTTGTCCGAAATGACTTTTTGGACTTCCTTCTTCGAGCGAAGTTCCACAACAATTTGAGTCTTCACCCGGGGGTATTTTCGACATCCAATGCCGCGCGCATCCAGCAAGCGATCAATCAATTTATCAAACGTTCTAGCGTTTTTGGTCTCCACACGAAGAAAATGGACGGCCATCCCAGCCACTTCTTGGACACGGTTGGGACCCACGACGCGCGTGATTTTTCCGGTGACTCGAATGGGCTCGGAGGAATTGCTCAAAACCACCTGCAACTGGACTTTTTCTCCGACCTTCGCAAAAGGATCGGTCGTCTCTAAAAACACTCCACTTTTGCTTAAATTTCCCGAGTAATTCTCGAAACCACCGCCTTCTCCGATGACCTTAATCCGAACCTTGGTTTCAATGCGGGGTTTCCCTCGACGTTCAATAATTTCGACAACCTGGGCCATAATCTGCTGTGTTTCATCATCTACCATCCCCACGCAACCCACAAGAAAAAGATACGACGGTCGGCGAGAACGCTCGCCCCCTCAAATGGTCTCTTCCTATTTTTTGAGTACTTTACTGGCGATGGATTTTAGCCAGCTCGATTTTTCTTGAGGTGCCGACCGTTTCATCTCTTCGGTCATTTGGGCTTTGAGAGAGTTTGGGGTGTCTTTGGTGATCATTTTCGTTTGGGTCGTTTCACCGGTTTCAAAATCTCTGGCAAGCACCGTCAACAAACATTCTTCGGACAGGTCAAAACGAAGCTCCAACTTCTGTTCCTTTTGATTTCCTTGAGGAGGAGGAAACACAAAGGTCCCCAAATACTCATTCTCCAGAATATTGACGTTCTCGCCTTGGTAAATATCAATCTCAACGGCTTTCCCTTTTTCCATCGTCAATCGAAACGTTTTCGTCGCCGGAATGGGGGTGTTCTTATTGAGAATGGGCTTAAAACGCCCGCTGGGCAAGGCAATGCCGATGGGAATGGAAAGCACATCCTTGAGTTTTGGAGCCCCCGTAAAGGCCTGAGGATTAGCCAAGATGGCGGCCCCAAGAGCCACCACTTCGTCGGGATGAACCCCTTTTCGAGGGGCTTTGCCAAAATGTTGGTGAATTTTATTTTGAACCAGAGGCATTCGCGTCTGCCCCCCCACCAACAAAATTTCATTGATGTCCGTCGGCTTCATTCCCACAGACTCCATCACCTCATCACAGATGGTTAACGTTCGATCCACCAAATCCATCGTCAATTGCATCAGCTGTTCCCGTTTTAGCTCCATATGCAAATCGATGGGTTCCCCTTGAATCTCCGTTAGATAAGGGAGTTGAAGTTTGACCATTTTTTCCTGAGAAAGATCCTGCTTCGCCCTTTCGGCCATGGCCCGAACCCGTTGTACGGCGACTTTCTCTTCGCGAATATCCTTCTCGGTCGACTCTTTAAACTTCTCAAGAACGTACTCCGTAATCCTTGAATCGAAATCCACGCCCCCAAGGAACGTGTCTCCCCCGGTGGCCAACACTTTAAACACGTTTCCATTCACGTGCAGAATCGACAGGTCGAACGTTCCACCTCCCAGATCGTACACCAAGATCTTTTGGTCAAACCCTCGGTTGAAACCATATGCAATGGCAGCCGCCGTGGGTTCGTTCACAATGCGATCAACTTCAAGACCAGCCAACTTCCCGGCAATTTTTACGGCCTGTCGTTGGTTATCATTATAATAGGCGGGAACGGTAATGACCGCTTTGTGGATCTCTCTCTGCAATTGCCCCTGAGCCATGTCGCGAATTTCGGCCAAAATGAAGGCCGAGATTCGGGCCAAACTGTAAATATTCTCGCCCAAAAGCACGGCAGCTTCTCCATTGGCGCCCTCGACAATATGATACGTCATGAGCTGGGCCATTTTCTGAACCACCAATGAATTAAACATGCGCCCAATCAAGCGCTTCGATCCAAAGATCGTGTCTCCGGGCTTGGTGACCATTTGGTCGACCGCTGGATGACCGACAATGATCTCTCCCTTGCGACTCAACCCAACGACCGATGGAACTGTGGTATAGCCCTTTTCAGACGGAATGATTTTGGGCTTTCCGTTTTCTACAAAAGCCGCACACGTATTGGTCGTCCCGAGATCGATTCCAATTTTGACTTCGCCTTCACTCATACTGAATTTGCCCTTGATCCTTTAAGGTAGCTCTGAAAGGGTTTTCTTGGCAATAAACAGATGCTTCACCCATGAAAAAAGAGAGAGCGCAGTTTACAAGCAAATGGATCCTTTTGCCCCTTTTTATCGGGGTCAGTCTGCTTGCCTTCGCTCCAAGCCTTTCCAACCCCTTTTTGTTCGACGATGTCACCATTCTAGCCAAAAACCAATGGCTGACCTTCAACCACCTTCCCGCCTTCTTTCGATCCTTTGTTCACACGTCTACGCTTCAATTCCCCGGATATCGTCCCTTGGTCATGTCCACCTTCGTTTTTGAAAATGAGTGGTTTGGCCTCGCGCCGGAGGTTTTTCGCTTAACCAACATTCTTCTTCACGCGTTGATGGCTTTTTTGGTTTTTTTCTTTGCTCAAAACATCCTATTTCGCTCTCTTCCGAACAAAGGGCGGTGGTCTCTACTGGCTGCCCTCATTTTTTGCCTTCATCCCGTTCAAACCAACGTCATCTCCTTGATTTGGAAACGAACGGATCTTCTGGTGGCTCTGGGAATTCTGGGTGCACTTTTATCCTTTGATGCTTTTGTTCGGACATCGGATCGAACCCGACTTCTTTACTGGTTTGTCGGGTTGATTTGCTCTCTGGTGGCCTTTCTCTCGAAAGAAATTTCCCTTCTTTTGTTTCCACTTCTGATTCTGTTCGATCTCTTTTTCTGGAAACCCCAGCTAAACGCTAAAAAACGAATTCTTCTGTATCTTCCCATTTTGGTTTTTTCCTTGGCCTATGCCTGGATTCTTTTCAAAATTCTTCCCCACACACTTAAACCCATGCGAATGGCGGGAATGGAACATATTCCCTCCGCTCTGCAGTTGAGTTCTTTGGATTATTTGAGTGTCCAGATTTCCGCCTGGTTTGAATACGCCCGCTTGGCGATTTGGCCCCATCCCTTGGAAGTTTTTCATCCACTCCCGACTTCCGAACTCTGGCTTCACACGTCCTTCTGGATGGGTCTCCTTTTTCTGGGATTCGTTTGTGGCGGGACCCTTGCCTTTTTCAAAAACCATCGCCCCATTTCGTTCAGTTTGCTTTGGTTTTTCTTGCTTCTTCTACCTGCCAGCAGCATATTTCCTCTGGCGCTACCGTTTGACGAAGATCGTCTCTACCTTCCTCTGATGGGCTTCTCCATACTCTTGACCTATCTTTCGTTTCAAACGTTTTCCTTCTTCTCTTCCTACAAAACAAAATCCTTCCGCTCCATTTACAAGGGCGCGTTGATTCTTCTCGTTTGCGTTTACGTTTTGCTTGCGTGGTCACGGCTTTTCGAATGGAAAAGCGGGCTTTCTCTCTGGGCCAGCAATGTTTCAGCCTACCCCGAAGATCCGCGGCCCTGGGTTCAATTGGGCATTTCCTATGCCCAAGAGGAAAAAGAATTTCAAAAGGCCTATCAAGCCTTCCAACACGCCCTCATTTTGGATCCCGAGTTTGGATCCGCGCATTACTTTTATGGTGAAGCCCTGATGAAAGCCGGTCAGTTCGAAAAAGCGCGCGTTCCACTTCACCGGGCCCTCCGTCTGAACGCCCTCCGACCCAAAGCGCTCAACCTTTTGGGAACCAGCCACTTAAAAACCAACGAACCGGCCCTGGGACTGACCTATCTCGTAGAAGGGTTGACTTTGGATCAAAAAGACCTGGTGGCATTTAGAAACCTATCACTGCTACTGGAGCGCTATCACCAACCCCAAGCCAGCCGGGAAATCCTGAAGAAAGCCTGGTGGATCAACCCCAACGACCCCGAAACCAACCGCCGCCTCGGGGTCAGGTCCCCCTTGGGAAGTTCAGACTAACAAAGGTTATCAAGGCCAAGTGGTTTCGAATTGGAGGCAACAAAAACAAACGTGAAAAATTGTTTCGAAGCTGCTAAAAGCCCCCTCGATATTGCGAAAGTGGCGGAATGGCAGACGCGCTAGGTTCAGGACCTAGTGGCCGCAAGGCTGTGGGGGTTCGAGTCCCCCCTTTCGCACCAGCCTTCGCGAGTCGAAGACGAGTGAAGGCTGTCCCGCCAAAGCCTTGGCGAAGGCGGACTCCTCTATTCTTAACTGGAAGCTACGGCTGGGCTAGCCACCCCCTTAATGATCCCGTCGCGATCAGGGATCTAGAAGGGGAGTTGATTTCCACTTGACACAATGGCCCATGAAAAATAGGTAACTTCCACGTTTACAAACCCTTTGGGTGGAGGTGTCCCCATGAAGCTTTTTTTCAGCCTAGCCACGACGCTCTTTTTTTTGATGCTCTACGCGAATCCGACCCTCGCACAACACCGAACCGTTGAACGTTCGCCAAAGGTCGACAACTACTTACATGAGGCCAGTTACGCCTTGGAAGACCTTCAAGAAAGAAATCTTCTTAAAATGGAACAATCACTTGGAAGGGGTTTCTTAGAAATTCAAAACATGGTGGATTCCTACACTCCCGATCCTCGAACCAATGCCTACCTTAGATTAAGAGGATGGGGACAGCTCGTTTGGACACAGATCATGCATCGTCTGATGGCGATTCAAAACGGACTCTACGAGGATGAACTACGCTTTGCCGAAAGGGTTGCTTTGGATCGGCAAGCTCGAGCCTCACTGGATTTGGTCGAAACATCCGTTCAACGTCTTTACAAATTACTCGAAGCTAAAAACAAATTCGGATTTGATGTTGAAATCGACGCTTTTGCTCAAGACTTGTTTAAAAACGACACCCACGATGTAGACTACAAAGACATCATCGCCGAGTTTCAATCCACCTTTTTGGAGCGACGAGATGCTGTGGTGGCCCGAATTGAATCGGGAGAGCATCCTGGAATTTTTGACCCTGCGGATCTTCCAAAAGGAACACGATATGCCAAGCTCTATCAAGAACACCTGGATCGTCTCTCGGATGAAACGTGTCGGGTGGACGAAATTTTCATTCGTCTGGCTGAGTTTGACGGCAATCGGTTGAACCAACTGATGGTAGAAGCCCAAACGGCACCCTCGGAAGCAACAAGAGAAGCTGCCAAGAATGAGATCAAAGTTCAGCTGATGGTCTTTGAAGACGCCTTGGATGCTTCTGAAACGGACCCCTCTTTTTCAAACTTGATGCAATACTTCGAGCGAAGTGGATACCTGGCTTTTGAACCTTGGGGTGGATATCCCGAGGACTTTCACGATGCCATGGTGTTAATTCATCAAGCCAAAAGCAAGCTGGAAGAACAAACTCAACCGGATGCGCTAAAAAATATGTACGCCATGGGTGACGTTCTTCAATAACGTTTTGAGCTTCCCTCGACACCTTCGTATGGCTTAAGATCGATTTTCATGAAAGTGAAAATCGGAGAGGTCCTTGTTTCTCAAGGTTTGGTCACACCCGAACAGGTCGACAAAGCTTTAACGTTTCAAAAAAAACAGGGTGGGAAATTGGGTTCCATCATGGTGGAGCTGGGCTTTGTTTCTGACCAAGCTCTGGCCACAGCGCTTTCGAAGCAGTTGCATCTTCCGGCTGCCCAGGCAGAAGACTTTCAAAAGATTTCTGAGACAGCACTGAAAAAGATGGATGCCCAGACCGTTAAAAAGCATGGGTGTCTCCCGTTGATTATGAGAGAGCGCCTTCGGATCGCCATTTCGGACCCATGGGAAATTAAGGCCATCAACGAGTGGGCTGTGCGCGAAAGCATTCAAATTCAATTGGTGATTGCCCCCGAAATCTGGATTACAGCCGCCATGGAACGTCATTATAAAATTCCTCGTCCGAATCGGTTTAGGGAGGCCGCTCCGGCCAATGCCCCTTTGGCCGAGGAGTCCGAAGAAATCATTGAATTGGATGAAAAGGCCATCATCGAAGATTTATCTTTTCCCCATTTTCAGCAAACGCTTTCCGATTGCCGATCCATCGAAGAGGTGTTCGATGCACTTCTGTCCTTTTTGAGTCCGTTATTGCCGCAGATCGCAGTTTTTGTGGCTCGAAAAGGAATCTTCTCCGGTTGGGTTCTTCATGGATTTCCCGCGCGGGCCAACGCGTTTTCCCAGATTCAAATCCATGCAACGCAAGAATCTCCCTTGAAACAGGTCGTCGAATCAAAGCAAACTCATAAAGGTCCCATTACGGCAGAGGTCGCTAAATTACTGGGATTTGAATTGCTTCAAGTGCCTTACGGCCAACGCGTTCAATTTTTTCCCATCCTGTTTCGCGGAAAGGTTTCCACGGTGCTCATGGGGGTTCCGGCTGAAGCCACCGAGAATCTGCCTCCAGAGCAAGAACGACAAATCCGCCAGGCTTGTGAAAAAACGGAGGCCGCCTTGGAAATGTTGGTCTATCGCCGACTTATTTTAGCCCCTACAACGGTTTAGGTCGTGACCTCCTCCAATCTTGCCCCAAACGCAAAAGCCCGATATCCAAGTGTGTATGCGAAAAATTTTGCTAACCTTTTTGATCTTCTGGGTTCCCATGACTTCATTTTCGGCCACACCTTACCCCGCTAACTCTTTCCGCGTTTCTTCGAAAGCTCTCACCGAGCTATGCGATCAAATCATTGAAGATACGCAGGAAGCCTTACGACTGATCGTTCAACGCAAAGGCGAACACTCCTTCGAAAACACGATCGAACCCATGCAGTTGGCCTATGAGGTCATGTGGGATCGCCTGGCTCCTTTACACTTACTGGGCTACGTCTCAGAAAATGACTCTGTCCGAAAAGCCGCCAAAGCCTGTGAACTGAAGGCGGGAAAATTCGAAGTGGATCTGCGTGCCCGCGAAGATTTGTTTCGTGTGTTTCAACAGGCAGCTCAAAAAAATCAAAAAACACTTAAAGGAGAGGACTTACTCTTACTCAAGAGCAATCAGCGGGATTTCAAAAAGAATGGTTTGATGCTTTCCAAGAAAAAACGAGAAGAACTCGTAACCTTGCGAAAACAAATTGCCGAACTTGAGGTGAAATACCAAAACAATTTACAGGAAGATGTCCGAGAAGTTGCGTTTTCACCCGAAGAAATGGCGGGCTTGCCAAAAGACTTTGTGGGTCGTTTTCCCAAAAACAAAGACGGCAAGCATGTATTGACCACCTCTTATCCTGATTATTTTCCTTTCATGAAAGAGGCCCGAAGTTCAGAGGCACGAAAGCGCTTTTTCTATGCCTTTGCTCGACGCGGCGGAGAACAAAATATTCAAATTCTTCAAAAAGCCATCGACCTTCGCCACCAAGCGGCCAACCTTCTGGGTTACGCAACTCATGCAGACCTTCAAACCGAAGGAAGAATGCTCAATAGCGCAAAAAAAGTTGAAGCCTTTCTGAAAAAATTGGAAACACGTTTTCAAAAAAGAAGAGACCAAGATCTGAAAAAACTCCTCGCTCTTAAGAAAAAAGACAAACCCAAAGCCAAAAAAGTATGGCCTTGGGATCGCTTGTATTATGAGAATCAAATTCTCAAATCGGAGTATGGCATCGACTCCAACGAAATTCGAAAATTCTTTCCGTTGAACGTCGTAACCAAGGGAATGTTGGCAACTTACGAGCTGCTGTTTGGACTTCAATTCAAAGAAATCAAACCGGCTCAGGCCTGGCATAAAGATGTGCAATTGTTCGAAGTTCATGATCTTGAATCCGAAGAATTGATTGGGCATTTCTATCTCGACCTTTTTCCTCGTAGTGGGAAATACCAACATGCGGCTGTTTTTCCTTTAAGAGCCCGACTCCTGAAAAATGGAAAAATTGGCCAGCATTCCGCTGCGGCCATGGTGGCAAACTTTTCAAAACCCACGCCAACCAAGCCTTCTCTTTTGACCCATGACGAAGTGGAAACATTTTTTCATGAATTCGGACACGTCATGCATGCCCTCCTGGCGAAAAGTAAATATTATCGCTTTACGGGGATCGGCGTGACGACCGAGTTTGGCGTTCCAGATGACTTCGGCGAAGCCCCCTCCACCATGTTGGAAAACTGGGTATGGAACACGGAGGTCTTGCAAAATCTTTCTGGTCATTTTGAAAACCCTCGCCGAAAACTGCCTCGTCAGTTGATTTCAAAGATGACTCAAGCCCGACAGGCCAACTCGGGAACGTTTTACCCCCGACAAATTTTCTTGGCCCGGGTGGATTTGGCCTATCATACAAATCCCAAACCCGAGAAATCCATCGAAGTCTGGCATGACCTCATGAAAAAAATCACGGGCATGGAATTGCCCTCCGATTTAAAGTCGGGAAGTTCTTTCGGCCACCTCATGGGCGGATATGATGCCGGCTACTACGGCTATCTCTGGACCTGGGTCCTCTCCTCGGATTTGTTCACGCGCTTTCAAAAACACGGATTGTTGAATCAAGAAGAGGGACGACGATACCGAAGAACGATTTTGGAACCGGGCGCGACCATCGACCCCAATCAAATGGTCAAAAATTTCTTGGGCCGTGCGCCCCAAGATGACGCATTTTTCAAAATGGTCGGGGCCGATTAGATTTTATCAAAATTCGGTTAAAAAGTAGGGTTCCCGCGCTGAAAAAGCGATTTGAGGCCTATGAAATTGCAAAAAAAAGAGTAGAACAGCGCTAGAAATTTTCAGTAAAACCGGGCCACAGGGAGCGAAATATGAGCCTGAAACCAATGTTAAATCCTGATTCGGTGGCCGTAATCGGTGCCTCTTTGAAAGAGGGAAAAGTCGGTTACGCCGTCATCCAGAACCTTATCCAAGGAAAATTCAAGGGAAAGCTGGTCCCGGTAAATCCAAAACTCGAGACCTACGAGGGCATCCCCTGTTTCCCCAACCTCGTTTCCCACAAGGAGCCGGTCGATGTCGCGGTCATTGCAGTTCCTACACCAGCCGTAAAACCGGCCGTTCAAGATGCTCTGGATGCCCACGCCAAATCCATCATCGTCATCACCGCCGGGTTCAAAGAAACCGGTCCGGAAGGGGCGGCTCTGGAAGAAGAAATTGGGAAAATGTGCAAGAGCCACGGCGTTCGAATGCTGGGACCCAATTGCGTGGGCCTCATCAACGCTCACCACAAATTCAACGCTTCTTTCGCTACCCAAATGCCAACCCCCGGGGGCATCAGCGTGGTTTCTCAGTCTGGGGCTCTTTGTACGGCCATTTTAGACTGGGCTGCCGGCCGCCATTTGGGTTTGGCCAAACTCATCAGCATCGGAAACAAGGCCGATGTTGACGAAACCGATCTTCTTCAAGCCCTCGCTCATGATGACGAGACGAAAGTCATCGTGGCCTACCTCGAAAGCATTGAGTCCGGATCCAATTTCATCAAAATTGCCGAAGAGGTTTCGGCTCTCAAACCGGTGGTCGTGTTCAAAGCAGGAACCACCAAGGCCGGAGCCAAAGCCGCTTCTTCGCACACCGGAAGTCTAGCCGGTGCAGACATCGCTTACGGAGCCGCTTTTAAACGTGCCGGTGTCATTCGCGCAGACTCCTTTGACGCCATGACGGATTTTGCCACTGCACTGGCCATGCAAAATCCTCCCCAAGGAAATCGGGTGGCCATTGTCACCAATGCCGGAGGTCCTGGAATCATGGCAGCAGACGCGATGGAAAAAGCGGGATTGACGGTACAACCCTTGGAAGCCAAAACCGCCGAAGCCTTAAAAAAGGATTTACCCGCAGCCGCCAGCGTTGGAAACCCCATTGATGTTTTGGGAGATGCTGGACCGGATCGATATGTACGCGCCATCAATGCCGCTCAAGACGACCCTTCTGTGGATTCCATCATGGTTATGCTTTCTCCGCAGGCCATGACTCGGCCCGCCGATGTTGCGCTTGCAGCGGCCAGCTGTGCTCGCGGAGACAAACCGGTCTTGGCTTGTTTCTTAGGTGGAGAAGATGTCATGCCCGGAAGAGATCAGTTGGTGGCCTCTGGCCTTCCCGACTTTACCTCGCCCGAAAAAGCTGCCAGCGCATTGAAGGCCATGTGGGAATATTCGGCCTGGAAAAATCGACCTCCTCGAATCATCACACGTTTTCCGGTCAATCGACGACGCGTGGAACGCATTATCCACCGACATCTTCGCATGGAACGCCTGCAAGTCGGGGAAATCGATGCCAAGAAAATTTTCGAAGCTTACGATTTTAAAATTCCTGAAGGAAAATTGGCGACCACCTCCGAGGAAGCCATTGAAATTGCGAACCGCATTGGCATGCCTGTGGTCATGAAAATTGTTTCTCCGGATATCATTCACAAAAGTGATATGGGAGGCGTGAAACTGAACCTCTCGACCCCTTCGGAAGTTCGGGACGCCTTTGATCTGATGATGTTACGGATTTCCCAACGCGCCCCGGAGGCCAAGATCGACGGGGTTTATATCGAAAAAATGGGTCAAAAAGGGGTGGAGGTCATTTTGGGAATGACGCGGGACCCTCAATTCGGCCCCATGCTCATGTTCGGCTTAGGCGGAATTTTTGTGGAAGTCATGAAAGATGTTTCGTTTTACCTGGCTCCGATTACAGCGGATGAAGCCATGCAAATGTTAAAAGGAACGCGATCTTATTCTCTCCTTACCGGTGTCCGCGGCAGAGCTGGAGTAAATATTGAAGCCATTGCCAAAGGATTGCAGCGCATCAGTCAACTGGTGACCGACTTCCCACACATTATGGAATTGGACATCAACCCGTTTATTCTAAGTCCAGATTCAGATGCCAGTTTGGTCGCAGACGGCCGCATTACGCTTCGAGATTTTCGCCAACAAAAAAGGAATTCAAATGCCTAAAACACCTTTTGCTTACGACACTTCTTGGAAAGAAAAATACAGAGACTTCCTGGTCTCTGCGGAACAAGCGGTCTCTCATATTCGAGCCGGACAACGCGTTTTTGTTGGAACGGGTTGTGCCCAACCCTCGGTGTTGGTCGAGGCCATGGTCCAACATGCTGACGAATTGGTGGACACAGAAATTGTTCATCTCTTAACGTTTGGAGGGGCCCCTTACGCCACGAAAGAGCTCTCAAAGAATTTTCGCGTGAACAGCTTTTTCATTGCCGAAAATGTACGGGATACCATTCAAGAGGGGTTGGGGGACTACACGCCCATCATGCTTTCAGATATTCCGCGCCTCTTTCGATCCGGCCAAATTCCCTTGGATGTCTCTTTGATCCAAGTCACGCCCCCAGACGAGCATGGTCGCTGCAGCTTAGGCGTTTCGGTTGATATTGTGAAAAGTGCGGCAGAAAATTCTTCGTTGGTCATTGCGCAGATCAATCCGCAAATGCCTTGGACGCATGGAGACAGCACGCTCAATATTTTTGATTTCGACTATGTTGTCGCTTCCGACGTTCCCCTACATGAAGTTGAACCTCCCGAAACCACCGATGTCAGCCGGCAGATTGGTGAACACATCGCCGCGTTAATTGATGATGGCTGCACGTTAGAGTTGGGAATCGGTCAAATTCCTCAGTCCGTATTGGAGTTCTTGGATAAGAAAAAAGATTTGGGCATTCACACAGAAATGTTTACCGATCGACTCATCGAAGCCATTGAGTCCGGAGCCATCAACGGAAATAAGAAAACTCTGGATAAACATAAAATTGTTGCGAGCTTTTGTGTCGGAACCAAAAGGATTTTTGATTTTATCGACAACAATCCTCTCTTTTCTTTCCAACCTACCGAGGTGGTCAACGACCCTCATGTGATTTCACAGCAGAATAAGATGGTAGCCATCAACGTAGCGTTGGAAGTGGACCTCACAGGACAAGTCTGTGCCGACTCTCTGGGAACGAAGTTTTTCTCAGGGATTGGGGGGCAAGTGGACTTCAATCGAGGAGCGGCCAAAGCTGAAAACGGAAAAGCCATCATTGCCCTTCCTTCGACAGCCAAAAACGGAACCATCAGCCGAATTGCCACGCGGTTGAGCAATGGTGCGGGCGTGGTAACCACCCGTGGAGATGTTCACTATGTCGTGACGGAACATGGCGTCGCCTACCTTCACGGAAAAAATGTCCAAGAACGAGCCTTGGCCTTAATCAGTGTCGCCCATCCGGATTTTCGACCGCAACTTCTTCGTGAAGCCATCGAAGCCAAATATATTCGTTCCACGCTTTCCGATGTTGAAGGTAGAATTCGGGTTTCTCCCCGACCTTTGCGTTCAACGTTTGTTTTGAGAGATGGAACTCAAATCGGTTTGCGCTCCATCCAACTCACCGATGAACCGAAAATGAAGAATTTGGTCTACGCGCTTTCGCAACAAACGATGTACAGCCGTTTCATGAGACAGATCAAATTCGTTCCTAAAAAGGACATTCAAAACTTTGTCTTCATCGACCACCGCACCGAAGTCGGACTGGTCGCGACGCTCCCTGAATCTGATGGAGAAGAAATTGTGGCCGTGGGTCGATATTATTTGGATCCAAAAACCAACCGCGCTGAAGTGGCTTTCACAACAAGAGATGATTGGCAAGGACAGGGCATCGGGACGCAAATGATGAGGGCCTTGATGAAGGTTGCCAAGCGAAATGGAATTCAAGGGTTCACGGCTGAAGTTTTGGCTGAAAACCGCCCCATGCAGCGAGTCTTCGAGAAAAGTGGTTGCAAAATCAAAAGCCACATGACCGAAGGCATCTACAGCTACGAAATGGATTTCGTTTAAAAAAGTTCTCCCGAGTTTTTGAATCGTGGATCGTGTGGAGAGACACGACCTCCTTTCCGAGTAGGCCAAACCTTTTTCTCACTTGCCTTGGCTTGGTTTTGCGTCGTTCAAGCTCCAAAGCGACTGTGAAGGCGACCGATTCATCTTGGGAACGAGAGGAAGGGGAAACAGAGACGACCTGCGGCAAGCAGGGCTTGACGCTGGGCGGACAACGAGGGACCCCTCCGGAAGTGACCATAATGAATCGAGAAGCCGAAACCCCGGAGCTTTTGGAGTTGAACGACGCAAAACCAACCCCAGCACCTCGCCTCTTTAAATTTTTTAAAAAAGCTGTCATTTGCCACCTATGACGTATGTTGCCATATATCGTCTTTTTTCCACATCTGGGGAAAAGTAATCCCTTTTATTTTCAACATGTTATGTGTTTTTTCAATCTGGAGAGATAAAACTATCCACAGCAGAAGGTGGTTTTTTGCATTTTGATGTACAATCGTTTTTTATATTCAAATGATGGGCCTAGACGTTTGGCCTTGTCTTGATTTTGTGGAGTGAATGCAGTGAAGGAAACCACCCATCAGCCAATCCCGCGAGAAGCGCGCGTGCCTCTCGAAGTTGCCGTTCAGTTTGCCGGCCACCATGGCCCCAACACGGGCCAGACACTCAACGTGAGTTCACGAGGGATGTTTGTTCGGACCAACAAACCCGGAGTCGTGGGCGAGCATATCTTCTTTCAAATTCAACCCGACGAGGACACACCCATTCGTTTCAATTTAGAGGGCGTCGTGGTGTGGATTCGTAAACGAGCCTCCCAACAAACCGGCGTTCCCAAAGGTATGGGAATTCGCTTTGCCGAAGGCCCTACGCAAGATGCGAACACGGTCCAAAGGATTTTTTCCGCTTTAATCTCATAAGCCCAATCCTTTTCGGGCCATTTTTGTAGACGCCGTTTAAACTGTTTCCCCTTGGATCGATCATTTTTCAAATTTTGGTGGGTGGCGCTTTTTGCGTTTTGTCCGCTTTTGTTTTTTCCCTATGTTTATGATGACACCGTCATCATTCTAACGAACCACTACTTGGGCTCCTTTTCGAGCTTCGGTGAACTTTGGAAGGGGCATGTCGATTCATCTCATGTTATGGATGGAGCTTACCGCCCTCTTTTTCTTTCTTTTCTATCCATCATCAAAGCCACGCTGGGATCGTCTCCTGCGATTTACCGCTTCATCTCCTTGGCCATTCACAGCTTTTCCACATGGTTGATCTTTCGTTTAGCGCAAGAAACTTTTGGCCTGAAACGTCCTCTGGCTTTAGGCATTTCCTTTCTCTTTCTTCTCCATCCAATTCATCTCACGACGTTGGACCTTGTATGGAAACAAAGCTCCTTATGGTTGGCCTTTTTGGCCTTAAGCTCTCTTTATTTCTTATTCAAACAACGGCTTTGGTCCTGTTTATTTTTGATGATCGTCGGTCTGCTCGTAAAAGAGAATGCGCTGATTTTCCCTCTTCTTTGGCTGGCCATGGAACCTCTTTTGCCCAAGCAAAATCGGAAATATCGCCTTTTCTTAGTCTCGGTGGCCCTGCTCTTGGGATTCGTCTACTACTTCTGGGTCTGGCCCCTTTTTCCTCGCCCCATCGACTCTGGAGGCACTCCAAGCGATCGCTTAAAATATTTCGCCACTCAGCTTTCTGTTTTTCCTTATTATCTCAAAGCTCTGCTATACCCCGCCCATCTCACGATCGACCGGAATATTGTTTTTGCTGAGAGCGTTTCACTCTCTTCCGTTATGACCCTTCTGGTTCTGATTTTCGGGGGGGTTCTTGCTTGGGTCATCGCGCTTCGAAAACATTCACCTAAAATTGTGGCCCTACTCTTGGCTCTGATTTGGCTTGCCCCCACCTCTACATTGCATCCCCTGGCTTTAAGCTATGATGAAACACGACTGTATCTTTTCTTCGCATTCGCTCTGATTTCGGGAGCTCTTTTTCTTCAAAATCAAAACCTCTCGATTCCCCTCCGACCTTCATTAAAACAGGCGTTAACCCGGTTGTTTTTCATCGTTCTCTTTCTTCTTTCTTTCGTGGGCAGTTTTCGTTTTTCCTCCGAAAAAACTCTGTGGAAGGAAGCTCTGCGGGTTGATCCAAAATCAGCCCGCGCCCATTATCAGCTGGGCGTTCTCTCAGAGAAAGATCGGGCATTGGATGAAGCCGAAGATCATTACCGCAAAGCTCTGCTTTTCAGTCCAGATTTTCCCGGAGCCATTCTTGGTCTGGGCCTCATTCAAGGAAAGAAAGGAGATCTTGAAGGTGCGGAAAGAGAATTTCGAAAACTCCTCGCACATGGGCCTTACTGGAAAACCACGGCTCATTACCATCTAGGTTTAAACGCCATGTACAAAAACGAGAAGGAAATCTCTTTTCGACATTTGCAAGAGGTCAGAGCCTTTCCTCCTTTAATCCGCTTGGCCGAAAGAGGAGAAGTCCTCTCGGACATTCATTTCAAAAAATTCCGGGCCGCTCGGGGGCGATTGAACAAAATGCTAAAACGTTCCATCACCTCTGAAAAAGATCGAAAATGGGCCCAGGAGCAGCTGACAAAGCTTGCCCCTAAAAACACGCTACGTTAACTTCACGAACATGGCGGCCAAACAAACGAAGATTGATCTCTCCACACAGCTCGGACCGCTCACCTTGAAAAACCCTGTTCTCACAGCTTCCGGAACGTTTGGGTATGGCCTTGAATTTGAACACTTGATCGACTTGAACCGACTGGGGGGCCTCGTCACCAAGGGGCTTTCTCTTCGCCCCCGAGAAGGGAACCCGCCCCCTCGAATTCATGATTCTGCCAGCGGCATGCTCAACTCCATCGGCCTGCACAATATTGGCGTGGATGCCTTCCTAAAAGAAAAACTCCCCAGGCTTTCAAAGTATGACACGGCCATCATCGTCAATATATACGGAGAAAACCCCGATGATTTTGTGGAAGTGGCCCGCGAGTTGGGCTCGGTCAAAGAGTTGGCTGCCCTGGAAATCAATATTTCCTGTCCCAATGTGAAAACCGGAGGACTGGACCTTGGAACCGACCCCAAGGAAGTCAAAACACTCACATCCAGAATACGGGAAGTCACGTCCAAGCCTCTTTTCGCCAAACTTACACCCAACGTGACCGACATCCGAGTTTTGGCCAAGGCCGCCATGGAAGGGGGGGCAGACGGCCTCTCCCTCATCAATTCCGTGAAGGGAATGGCGGTGAATCTAGATAGAAAAACGCCCCATCTATCCTCCGTATGCGGAGGCCTATCCGGCCCCGCAATCAAGCCGATCGCTTTGGCCAAGGTGTATGAGGTTTCCAAGGCCTTGGACGTCCCCATCATGGGAATCGGTGGAATTTCGTCCGGACAAGATGCTCTGGAGTTCATGGTGGTGGGTGCTCAAGCCATTCAAGTCGGCACCGAGAACTTCGTCCACTCCAATGCCACGATCCGGATTTTGGACGAAATGGAAAAATACCTCCGAGAACACGAAATATCGAAAGTTCGGCACCTCATTCGAAGCCTTTCCGTGTTAAACTAGCCTCGCGCTATGGCCGAAGGAAGTCGAACCTTTAAACCTCGTAAAACTCGAATTCCCGTTCGAATCCCGGTGAATCAGTCTACGATTGAACTATTCACGGGTAGCGAAATCATGAATCTTTCAAAAGGCGGATTGTTCATTCGCTCGGACATCTCCCTTCCCGTAGGATCCATGGTAGACCTTCAATTCACCCTCCCTCTTCTGAAAAAAACGATCAAATTGGAAGGCGTGGTGGTTTGGAGCCGCCACCGAACGTCGAAAACGACCGGGGCGTTCCAAAGCCATCCCCCCGGAATGGGAGTCGAGTTTCGATCTGCGGGATCCAAAGAACTAAAGTGGATCCAAGAGGAGATAGAAAGGCAGATGCGCAACCTGTAATTTCCTGTTATGATTTCGCGTCTTTTATGGCAGCGAAAAAGCAAAAATTATTCAGTGTTGGTGACAAAGCCGTATATCCCGCTCACGGCGTGGGCGTAATCGAGCGAATTGAGAATAAGGAAATTTCCGGAACTCTTTTTTCGTTTTATGTCATCCGTATTTTAGACAGCGACATGACGATCATGGTTCCCACGGCAAATGCAGATAGCGTTGGCCTGAGACAACTCATTGGTCCCGAAAAAGTGAACAAGGTCTTTAAAGTTTTTGAAAAACAAGACGTCGTCATTGACACGACAACCTGGAACCGACGGTACCGCGAATACATGGAAAAAATTAAAACGGGCTCGGTATTTGAAATCGCGGAAGTCATGAGAGACCTGTACATCCTGAAAAAAACAAAAACGCTTTCGTTTGGCGAACGAAAGATGCTCGATACGGCACGTACCCTTTTGGTCAAAGAGTTGGCTTTGGCTAAATCCGTTAACGAAGACGACATCGAGAGCAAAATTCTTAAATACTTTCAGTCGTGACCATTTCAGCCGTGATATGCGCGGGAGGTTCTGGAAAACGCTTTGGGGGCGACACCCCAAAACAATTTCGACCGATCAATCATGTCCCCCTGATTATTCATACCCTTCGGGCTTTTGAGCGAACCTCAAAAATTGACGACATTGTCGTGGTCTTTCCCAAATCGGATCTTTCTTTTTTGGATGCAGAGGCCTGCCACAAATGGGGTTTGGAAAAAGTACGAAAAGTCGTTCCTGGAGGAACCTCCAGACAAGCTTCGGTATTTGAAGGTCTAAAAGCCATTTCATGGAACCCAGAAATCGTCGCGATCCACGATGCAGCCCGATGTTTGGTTTCCACGAAAATTATCGAAGATACTCTTTCGGCTTGCGCCAATTGGGATGGCGGAATTGCTGCCCTTCCTGTCAAAGACACCCTCAAGCGCGTGAAGGATGAAAAGATTGAGAAAACCATTCCCCGAATGCACTTATGGGCCATGCAAACGCCTCAAACCTTTAAATTCGATTTCATTTTGAATGCTTACCGGGAAGCTGAGAAACAGGAACTCGAAGCGACGGATGATGCCATGTTGGCTGAGGCTGTGGGGGGCAATATCTGTGTCGTGGAGGGTTCAACAGAGAACATCAAAGTAACCTATCGAGAGGATTTGGAATTGGCTGAACTCATTCTTTCTCGGAGAAATTCATGAGCGAGGTCCGCGTGGGCCAAGGTTTGGATGTCCATACATTTGAGAAAGGAAGACCCCTCTTTTTAGGAGGAGTTCAGATCCCACATGATCATGGACTCAAAGGGCACTCCGACGCCGATGCTTTGATTCATGCCATCGTGGATGCTCTCCTGGGCGCTTTGGCTCTGGGAGATATCGGAAAGCATTTCCCGGATTCAGACCCTCAATACAAAGGAAAGCCCAGCTCCTTTTTCCTAAAAGCAGCTCATGCGTTGGTGACTCAAAAGGGTTGGAAAATCGCAAATATTGACTCCACCGTTTTTACAGAGGCCCCCATTCTTCGGCCTCATATCAACTCGATGCAAGAGAATCTCTCCACTCTCCTGGAACTTAAACAGGATCAGGTAAGCATCAAAGCCACTCGCCCAGAAAAAATGGGCGCCCTGGGACGCAAAGAGGGCTTATTGGCTCAATCGATCGTTTTGTTGGTCAAGCCCTAGTTTTTTCCACACGTTTATTTCGGCGGCTCAGCCCGTCCAAAGGCATCAATGCCTTCTCCCTCACACTCCGCCACAAAGGTTCGAAAGTTTTGGACCATGGTTTTCGACACGTGATGAAAGGCGACCCCACACCCCAAGGAGCCTTTTTTACGATCATGATTGGCCCAAGCCACCCTTCCCTCGACCATGCATCGTTTCTTCTTCCCTTTAATCGTTAACGTTAAGCAAAGAATGAGTTCACTTCCTGGGTAAAGACGTTCTCCCGTCTCAATGAACGCGCCACCTTCGCTGAAGTTTAGAACACGCGCTTCAAACATCGTCCGACGGGCGGGTTTGACTTCAGAATTTAAGTCCGTACTCACACGTGGATGTTTTCTTTTCTGAATCATATTGGTCATGGGGTTCTCCAACAGAAATTATAAACGCCTCTGCCAACTCAGCCAATGAGGGATGTGATCTAAAATGGGACATTGGACATGTATGACCCGCTTTCGAAAAAGAGTTTCTTTCCGCGCATTTCCTCTAAGTTTCTGACCTTATTCGATTTTTTATCCACCCCTCTCGCATTTTAGAGATGGCACACATCTTGTGTGTTTCCAAACAAAACCATTTTTCATAGGGGGAAAAATGAAATTGAAATGCACGAATCTGTTCTTGTTGTCGGGGTTTCTGTCTTTGTTTTTGGTCGGGCAGGCGATGGCTTGGCCACCAGGAAGCGTTCCACCCAATGCTTTCAACTACGGCAATGCACATGAAACTCAACTCGCCACATTGAAGGATTTTGGATCACAGATTCTTCAATTGGCCGAAAAATACCAGATTTTTGTCTCTCCGGCAGGCCGCATGAAGTTGGCTCACGCCATTTTCAGAAAAAGCAAAGCCACCAAAAAGTACATTGAATTGAAACCATGGGAAGAAACCATCGTTGTCAAAATGCCCACGGATGATGAGGGAAACCTGAACTATGATTCAGAAGAAGAAATGGTTCGGGATGTTGTTGCGGAGGTTGAGTCAGACTCTGTCATGATTCTCGCTGAAGACAGTGCGGCGGATCGATAATCCCGCCTCACCCTTCTGAACGAAGTTTCTGTCGAACGGCTTCCCAATAGCGAAGCCGTTCGGCTAATTTTTTTTCAATGCCCTCTTCAACGGGGATGTAATACTTTCTGTTTTTTAATTCTTTCGGCATGCACTCCAATGAAGTGGTTTTTTCTTCTTTGTGATGGGAATATTCATATCCCTTCCCATACTCCAACTCTTTCATGAGCTTTGTGGGCGCATTTCGTATCTCCAGTGGAACTGGATAAATTTTCCCCGCTTTCAAATCTTTTTCAACGCGACCATACGCTTGATACACGGAATTGGATTTGGGTGCGGCTGACAAATAAATGGCCAGTTGAGCCAGAGCTAATTTCCCCTCTGGCAATCCAATGAAATGAACCGTGTCTTTGACGGAAGTCGCTAACATTAAGGCATGAGGATCCGCGTTGCCCACATCTTCGCTGGCAAAACGGATCATTCTTCGAGCAATATAGAGAGGGTCCTCTCCAGACTCCAACATACGCGCCAACCAATACAAAGCGGCATCCGCATCTCCATTACGCATGCTTTTATGCAAGGCGGAGATGATGTTGAAATGCTCCTCGCCTCCCTTGTCATATAGAAGCATCACGCGTTGCGCGGCCTGATCGACATGCTTCTTCAACATTTCGTCGCCTTTTCGCACGAGATAAACGGAAGCTTCGAAAAGATTCAGAGCCGCGCGGGCATCCCCAGGAGTTCGCGTGGCCAAATACTGAAGGACCTCTCTGGAAACAGAAATGTTCTTCCGAAGAATTTGTTCATCTTTTTCCAAAACACGTTCGAGCAACGCCACTTGATCTTCCTCCCGAAGAGGATCCAAGACGTAGACGCGTAAACGAGACAAAAGGGCGCCATTGATTTCGAAAGAGGGATTTTCCGTTGTGGCCCCAATCAACGTGATGTCTCCTTTTTCCACGAAAGGCAAAAACGCATCTTGCTGGGCCTTATTAAACCGATGAATTTCATCCACAAAGACGAGGGTTCGTGTGCCAAATTGAAGTTTCTTTCGTTCGGCATCTTTCATCACTTCTCGGACTTCCTTGATGCCACTCAAAACGGCTGAAAATGGAACAAAGTGGGCTCCACTTTGGGAGGCCACAATTCGAGCGATGGTTGTTTTTCCGGTACCGGGTGGCCCCCACAAGACAAAGGATTGAATATCTCCACTTTCCAAGGCTTTACGCAAAGGGGCATCCTTTCCGACCAGCTGGCTCTGACCCAAAACCTCATCCAAGGTCTGAGGACGAACGCGTTCGGCCAAAGGCGCTGCTTTGGAAGGTTTTTCTGGTGAAGCGGTTGTCTCAAATAAATCCATCCCACATCGCATATCTTAAGCGTCAAAGAGAGTCACGATGAAATGTTCGGACGCAAACATCCATAGCGCGACATTCGTCGCGCACAAAAATCAGGCATGAGACATTTCTATATCGGGAAAGGAGGGGTAGCGCATGTTCCGGAGAAAACCGATACCTCGGGGGAGGAAACCTCCCCCCCAAAACGCTACGCGTTTCGGCTCCCCCCCACACGGTTTTCCTCGAAACACACGCTACCCCTCCTTTTCAATCAATCAAACTCCAAGCTTCTGCTTTAAAAAATTTGGAAACGAAGACCACACTTCCATATTTTGCATAGGCCTCTCTTTTAAAGAGGTCGGAAATGTTGAAAGGGTGGCGTTTTCGAAAAGGGTGCCGAGGACTATCGAGCCGCAGCGCACCCTTTTCGAAAACGTCAGGACCCTCCCACAAAATCTCTTCAGCCTTGTTAACATCCAACACGAAACTCATGCGCGACGGATGTCGCGCTTCTTTTGTTTGAAATTTGTTTCAAGAATGCTCTTCGTCTAAGTTCATGGGGTATGTCGAATCAATCCAAAGCTCCTTCAGATTCTTATGTTGAAATGGTTCAACAGGTTTTGCCTGGTGATACAAATCCTCACGGAACCGTCTTTGGGGGAAAAGTCATGGAATGGATTGATGTTGCGGGAGCTCTTTCAGCCATGAAACATGCACAGAATCCTGTTGTTTTAGCTTCCGCCGATCGAATTAATTTTTTAACTCCGGCTCAAAACGGTGACATCGTTATTCTTCATGCTTCTGTCGGTTATACGGGACGATCTTCCATTGAGGTGGATGTTCAAGCCTATGCCGAAAACCCCATAACCAGCGAACGTGTCTTAACCACAAACGCACGAATGACATATGTAACCGTGAACAAAAACGGCAAACCCATCCCCACCATTCCCTTGAACCCCGAAACCGAAGAAGAAAAACAACGCTTCGAAGAAGGAAAAAACCGACACCTTTCTTTCAAGGAAAGCTTTGACCGTGAGTGAAAATGGTTCCAGGATTTTAAGCATATTGAAAAAATTTCAGACTTTTTTTCTTTGGTCTAGAAAACCAAAAAAATCCTACCAAAACTTGTTTATTTTCGGAAACTTACACCCACATCAAACACGCTTAATGGCACGCTATTTGCGTTCAAATTGGGTGGTGGGTTGTGGATTTAAACGATTTTTTTTCTTTTTTCATTCTTCTTGGCCTCTTGTGCAAATTCGACAATCTCAACCGGCCTTTTAGATCCAGATTCGCCCCTTGATCCCGAGCAAGCTTCAAATTCAAACGATGACGATGTTCAGAATTCAAGTTCGTCTATCGCTTTTTGTGGTGATGGCATAATTGATCCGGGAGAATCTTGCGATTCAGATAATCTTCAAGAAACAACGTGTTCGTCTTTGGGGCTTGGCACGGGTGTGTTGACATGCACTTCGGCTTGTTCTTTTTACACGTCAAACTGTGAACTCAACCTTCCGGCCCAAATGATTCTTTTTGAAGGTTTTGAAGAAGGTGGCTGGGAAAATTCCTTTCGAAGCGGTACAGAAAATGTGGATCTTACCACTAACGCACCCCACAGTGGCCAGCATGCGCTTCGCGGAAACCTTATGCAAGATCGCGTTGATGAAATCAATGGCGTAATCGGTGAAGGAAATCCCCAACTCGAATTTGATGGCAACAATCTTTCTACCCAAACACCCAACGAGGTTTTCATTCGCCTTTGGATGCGCTTAGACCACAGCACGTGGCTACCTCTCTTGGGAGGAAAAACGTTTTACATCACCGACGACCATTTCGGAACAGCGTCTTATTATTTTTCATCCGACATGGACAGCAACGAAGGAAGTCTTTCCGATAATGGTGCGTGGTTTGATTGGTGCGTAGAAAACTGGGGATACCAAAAAGCCTATCTCATTAACGAAGAAAACGATCCCGTCGGACCAGATGGTCTGTGGCATAAGATTGAGGTGTATGCCAATTATGTCCATGATTACATCGTCTTCTGGGTTGATGGAAATCAGCTTGTGGGACATGGGTCTCGTTTGAACTTTTATCCGGATGGAAAAATTCCTTTGCATCCTGATTTTCACCTTCGAGGATTACAATTCCTCTATGTCCACGATCAAAACCTCGTTGATTCAATTGACTTAACTGGATATGCGGGGGGTTATCAATTCGACGATATCGAAGTGTGGAACGGCCTTCCTCCTGGAATGACCGTTGTGACAAATTAATTAAATCGATCTGTCTTCGCTTTTGCTACGCCGTGATCGTTTTAATTGAGAATGTGTTCTCAATTAAAACGAAATCCGAAGCCTGTGATCCAGTCTAACGTCACTTCCGTATTGGGACCGCCACCGGCAGGTGCGATATATAAATTCACATCCGTATTGAAATCAAAATCTTGACCCAGAGGCAAAGTCATTCCGGTTCCCATGCGAAGTTCAAACGCATTTTTGCTGTCATACACGCCGTATCCCGCGCCGCCGATGACATAGAAGGCTGAAGGGCCAATGTAAAGATAGTCGTAGCGAATATTGGGGATGAGAGTGAACCGAAAATTGTCACTGATTCCCACGGCCGCCAAAAGATTGAATCCCAATGCGTAACCCAATTCATAATCAAATTCACCGGCTATACGACCTTGCGTTTCCCAATTAGCGATATTAAAGCCAGGGCCCCCTTTGATTCGAAGAGAGTAGTCGCCCGGACCTGCCCAAGACAACTCCGTTGGCAGAACCAACAAGAAAAACACCCATGTAAATTGAACTAATCGATGCATCCGCTTCATGATCAAACATGCAGCATAGTCGAGTGTTACCCGAATGCAAACTTGGGTGCGTACCAGAACGGTTTAGATATCGACGGTCCAAACACCGCGGGGCGTTTCTTCTTTTTCTTCGCCTCGCTTGGGATTGTGTTCAAAAGGAACCGGAAGAGGGAGTTCGAGCGGAAGCGGAATTTGAACATCCTGCTCCTTTTGTTTTTCTTTCCATTTTTTGTGTGGAATGAACATGCCATGAGCTCCTTTTCACTTGCATAAATTTGCAACGAGCAGGCCAAGTTTTCAAAAAAAGAAGCCTGCCAAGTACTTGAATTAATTTGAGGTTTTCACTCCTTCGCCACTCCTTAGACCTTGCCTCCAAAGGCAGTGACAACTTTTGGCACACCCCTGGCGGATTTGCGGCCGATAGTCACCATAAGTCATTGTTTTTTTTAAAGAATGTGATGACGCGCTGAGACAGCCTTAAAGTTGCACCCCCGGAACTAGAGTCCCGCCAAAAAGCTTTATCTAAGCCATCTTCCGACCTGCCTCTTTCGAGGCGAACTCCGATTTAGGGAAGCATTCGGGCCGACACGCTGGCTGAAAAATCCCCCATGCGAATGGGTTCAATATATCCCCAATCTTCCAGCAAATTGACGGGGTACGTGACTTCCACGACGGCCTCCCTCTCTAGCAACGATCTTGTTCGAAGATGGACGTCAAGTCCGGGAACTTCTTTCTGCATCAGGGGAAATAGAAACGTCCGCGATTCCAGCGTCATATCTAAAGAGGTGGAGCCCAAAACAACCCGATCCTCCGCCTCCCCGAACTCGGACAGGGAACAAGAAACCGATGAATAAAATCGAGGATTGGGAAAGTGCATGTCTTTCACGTGCACACGGTACAGATCGACCTTTTCATTGTTCTGAACAAACGCTTCCAAAGGTACGACGCGAAAGAGAAGATTTCCGAAATGCTCTCCTTCCATCACACGTACCGAATCATCCGTTTGGTTGAAAAGCGATTCATTGCATCCATAATCACAGCCGTCTTTCCCTCGAAACCAACCTTTATGGGTCCCCAGAACTTGTTTTCCTTGGACATCAAGATAGGAAAATTCAAAATCGACTCTTTGTTCATTTTGGAAATTCATTTCTTCGTCTGCCAACAGAATGCTTTGATTGAGAATCACCGGTTCACCATTTCGAGAAAGCCTCCAGTGAAAAGGAAAGTGGGTAATGGTTTTTATTTCCCAAGGATCGCCAATTTGAATTTCCAATGAAAGCTCGGGGTCCTGATCGACTCCCATCTTGCGAATTAAATGAAGGGAATAGGGCTCCAGTCGAATGATCTCTTCTTGAACTTCGACATTCACTCGAAGCACTCCAATGTAGCCATCTCGGTCTTCGAGTGTGACATCCGTTTTTCCGTTTCGCACCTCCACGTAGGAACAAGAAAAACCGGTTTCCGAAGACCAAAACCCTTTATCCAAAACCTTAAAACAAACCGGAAGACCCATCTTTGTCGCTTGTTTTCGAGCAAAAAAAACCGGAGGAGCCGCAAAAGAGACTTCTTGAGCTGAAGTCAGTTTGTTGGGAATTTCGATTTTCACACCTTCGAATCCAGGAAAGAGAACGGGTCGACTTCGCCTCCCCCACACATATGCAGAGAGATCAAACACTTCTCCCTCCTGCATGACGTCTTGATTTAGAGATGCCTGTTCAAGTGTAAGCACATATTCCCCCGAAGGGTTGGCCAAAGCGAACGAAGGTACCAAGACGAGAAGCAATAGAGAAAGTCGTACAAACCGCATGCGAAAACTCCTTTTTTCAACAAGATTCGTGGGCTCACTTAGCGCGCTGCGCCAAGGCTGTCAATTATGAAAAAGCCCTTCAGGAGGCCAATCTGGGAAACAATGGACTGGGTTTTTGTGTGGAAAAACGATCCATCTCGCCGGGCTGGGGCATGGAATCGAAGGTAATCTCACGTTCCTTAAGGCCAAGCCCCAAAATCGACCCCACTTCGGCCATTTTTTCTGGCATCACGGGGGCCAAACACAAGCTCACCCACCGAAGTCTTTCCAAAAGAACAAAAAACAAATCTCGAAGATCCTTTTCTTGATCGGGATCTTTCGCCATCGTCCAGGGTTGTTTTTGATCAATGAGGAGGTTGGCGTCGGAGACCAACACCCAAGCCGCTTCCAAGGCTTCATGAATGCGATAACCGCTCATTTTCTCGTGATAGGTCACAATTGCGTTCTGGATTTTTTGGATTTCATCTCCCATCCCAAAGTCCTTGGGTTTTTCTAAGGTTTCCCCCAAGTACTTTCGAACCATGGTGACCGTTCGACTCAAGAGGTTACCCAAATCATTGGCCAAGTCTGCATTGTAACGAAGCACCAAGCGCTCCTCGGTAAAATCACCATCTCTGTCCCAAGGAACTTCGCGCATGAGATGATAACGAAGGGCGTCGGCGCCGTGGTTCTCTGCAAGCGCTTTTGGATCCGCCACATTGCCACGACTTTTGGACATTTTCTCACCCTTGATGGAAACAAACCCATGCGCCCAAACGTGTTTGGGAAGGGGAATGTCTGCCGCCATCAACATTGCGGGCCAAATCACACAATGAAACCGCGTGATGTCTTTCCCAATGACATGCAAGGAAGCCGGCCAGTATTTTTCATACATCTCCCCGCCCATTTTCCCCAAGGCGGAGATATAGTTAATGAGCGCATCAAACCACACATACACCACCGCATCTTCATCAAACGGAAGTTGCACGCCCCAATCTTTGTTAGCGCGGGAGATCGAAACATCTTCCAAACCTTTTTCCAAGAGTCCGAGAATTTCATTCTTCCGCGTCTTGGGTTGAAGGAATTCCGGATTTTCTTGGTAGAACGCTTTTAATTTCTCGGTGAAGGAAGACAGTCGAAAAAAATAATTTTTTTCTTCGATCCATTCGGGTTTGGTTTTGTGGTTGGGACAAAGTCCATCCACCAAATCTTTCTCTTGGTAAAAGGCTTCGCACGAAACGCAGTAATGCCCTTCGTAGGCCGCTTGATAAATCAGCGGCTGGCCTTTGTCGTCTTTGGCCTCCCACACTCGCTGGGCAATCTCTTTGACCATGGCATGATGATCGGGTGACGTGGTTTGAATGAAAAAATCGTTTGAAATGTGTAGATCGCTCCATGTCGACTGAAACTCTTGAGCCATTTGATCACAGTAGGCTTTTGGATCGAGCTTCAACTCTTCCGCTTTCTTCCGAACATTTTGCGAATGTTCATCATTGCCCATCACAAACCGAACATCGTCTCCACAAAGTCTTCGGTATCGGGCGATCACATCGGCCCCAATTTTTTCATACGCCGTACCCAAATGGGGTTTCGAGTTCGCGTAATCAATAGCCGTGGTGATGTAAAACGTCTTCACTGCGCGGGCGCTCCCATATTCTTCATCATGTCTTTCATATGCTTTTGCATCTCTTCCATTTGTTCGGGGCTGGGCATCGTAAAAGGTTTGTCTTGGGCATATCCTTTGGGCACTTCAAAGAGAGAGCTGGCCAAACTTGTGCGACGCAGTTCTTTCACACGCATCGTCATATGCGTCACCTTTCCCTCTTTTCCCCTCACTTGATATTCCAAGGGGAACCCATTCAAGCCTTTCGGAATGGCGGCCGTATCTTCTGCCCGACGCGGATAAACCTCTTCCAAGTCTTTCAAAACATTTTTCAGTGTCGCACTGGTACACGCTTCCTCATGACGATCCGCCAAATCTCTCACCATGACCTGACACGAGTAACCCGCAATATTTCGACTCTTTCCTGTGGCCTTGAAGGGTTTCCCGGAACTCATGGCTTCTCGTTTTTTGGAAGACGCTTTGGCCAATTCTTCCGAGGAAACGTTCATATACGCTTTTCGGGAAGGAAATAAGAGAAAGGCCCTCTTGGGTTTGGAGGTTGCAATAACAATGGTTTTGCCCATGGGGTTTCCCGGAACGTCCGTTTCGAATCGAACATGGTCTTTCTTGATGTAATACTTTCCCTCCATCTGAACCACCTCTTCCGAGGCCACCCGAGGCGAAACGCTCACGTCATAGAGAACAGTCACCCCATCCGTAGCGGCAAAGGCCTGCGTGGAAAGAAAAAAGACCCAAAGCGACATCATGTATTTAGTCATCATGCGTACCTTTTATACGCCGCGTCCTCATGAATCCAGAGCTTTTCTCTTTATACTTAAGGCCTTGCAGGCAATGACGCGCCAAGTGTCGAAGCTCAAACATGCCAAGATTTCTTCGTTCCTTCGGCGCTGGACAACAAATGGGGCAGTTTTTGACTTGACGTGAGCGCGACATATGATACTCAACGCAATGCGCCAAACGCTTACAAGGAGCTGCGATGTTCAAAAAGCACCATACGAGACTCTGTTCCTTAGGATTCCTCACGGGAGTTCTCTTCGTTGGAACAACCCTTGCCCAACCCATGACACGAGATTCTCACCCTCAAGGAAAGGTGATGGATTCAAGAGCCGGTTCTTTGAATCTTCAGTGTGAAATCCTCGAAGACGGAGAAGAAACAGGAATGGTGTTCCAAATGTCCTATGAGTCCGAAAATGAATTCAACACAATGACCTTTTCGGCGTTGCAAGGAAATGACTTTCCGCTCATTCCTGAGTTTGAATTTGGCCCCGAAGGAACCGTGAGAGCCGACGGAGTCATTTCCGTCTATGCTTCAAACGATCGTGTTTCTCGCTTATTTCTGGCGAGAAATGAAGAAGGAACAAACCTGACCACGGGCGACCCTGAGCTCTTGCTGGTCCGTTTATTCTTTTTTGATGTCCCAAATGACCACGGTGAGATCCTTCTGTGTGAGGATGGACTTGAGTTTAAACCGAATGGTCGGGGAGGAATGACGCCTCTATGCGATGGAGAACCTTCTCCGGTGATCTTTTTGAACTGTCAAACCCAAGGAGAAAATCGTGCACCATATAGCGCCGCCCGCTAAGCGAAAATTACTTGTCGTTCTGTTTTCATATCTATTGTTACAGGTATTGATCTCCTGCGGAAGCGACCAATCTCCAAACGAGCTCCTTACCGACGTGGCTGATCAGTTGGGTCTACCCAAAGAGGCGATCTCTTTAATGGCTCCGTCTGGTTATTATGGGTACTACGGTTATAGCGGTTACGGTGGTTATGGCGGATATTATGGCGGATATGATTACTATGACTACTACTCCGGCTACGGCGGATATGACGGGTCACCGCCTCCTTGCGACTCGTATTGCGAAATACAATTTCAAGATGCCAATGATAATTGGATTAAGCGAACTACGAATTGCCCATCCAATTATTGCGCTTCGTGTTCAACAACAGGAGTAGGAACTTGTAGATTGGAGAGCAACCTATGAACTTCGGAAAAAAGAAACGCTTGCTCGCTGGAATGCTTGGCCTGATTCTGGGTTGTGTGTCACTGTTGCTGATAAATGTGAGTTCCGCTTGGGCTGCAGCGGAGGAGATGGAGGAAGATGTTCCTGCCGTTGTGCTCCAAAGCGCTCCCGAGGGATGGTCAGATGCCTGTTGGGATGCGCAGAATGTTTCGCTTCCCGGAGGAGGAACTCAGCAAAACATGATGATGTGTTATTGCTACCCCCCAACGGGGAATTGCTATTACAACCCTGCTGACACAGCGCCATACTGCACATGTAATCCTTAGGTTCGTTTTCGGCGACGTCGAATCAAAGCCAACGAAATCAGAAATAGCGTACCCCACGAAAGGATACGTGCGCCCTTTTCAATCCATGTCATGCGATAAGACACATGAATGGTTTTTTCCTTCGCTAAAACGAACTGGTAGGTCGGATAAACCAAAGCTACGCCCTGCTCTCCCAAAAACCATCTAGGAAAATACGTCTGATGAATAATCAGAGGCACGGGAGTCTTCGGTTTTTCCGACAACGTTACGGTCACCTTATTTCGAGACATTTCCGTACGAACCACGTGAATCTGTTGGGTTACAGGCAGAGCATGTTGCTCCATGACCGCCATCATTTTTCGTATGGGCGATCTGTACGATTCTCGAATCTCTTGTTTTTTCTCTTCCAGCTCTTCTTGAAACCTCTTCGAACTTTCTTTGTCTTTTGCTTCTCGAATCTGTTTAACGATATAGCCCAGCACCTCGGGCTCATACTCAAAAGGAGTAAAGAAAAACAACTTTCGATCATTCTTATATGCCTTGAGCTCACCAATGAGCGGGTCAGAACCCTCAAGAATCAAAACCGGTTTCGTGCGAGAGAATTCCAAGATGCCCTTTCGAGCTTCTTCCCGGTTATCATAATCAAATTGTGTGATAATCAATCCGCTAAAAGGACTCCAGTCCATTTTAGAATCCAACGTCTGTTCAGGCGAAAGAACAAAAGGCAAATCGTGACGATTCGCATGGAAAAAGGCTTCGGCTAGGGACAAATAATCATAGCCTCCGAAATAATCTCGATTTTTGGCTTTCCATTGCGCAAAGGCCAAAAATGGAATGCGGGAAGGAATATGCCCATACTTGGACCGATCCTCGGGATCTTCAAAAAGATCCCATGTCCAGTTTGAGGCCAGATGTCGATAGCCTTCCTTCTCAAATTTCTGCTTCGTTTCTTTTTTGTCCACAAAGAAATATTTCAAATTGAAGAGGGCACTTCGTTTTTTTTGTTCCTCGAAAGATTGTTCTAGAAAACTTGGATCCTGTGCAATTTGTGAAGTCGTGGCAAACAGTTCCGCATGATTGGAATAGGCGTTTCTTAAAGCGTCGGTAAAAAATGAGGATATGGATGCTTCTCGATACACGGAGTACAAGCCGTATCCTCCTCGGTTTCCAGCTAACCCGTTGAGATACCATGATTCGTCCCCGCGACGAGAGTCGTTTCCGCGATTGCCCAGAAATTCGACGAAAAATCTTCCTTCCGAATGGTTCATGGACGGAACAAAAAGACTCTCAAACTCATTCTTGTGATACATCGTGCCGAAGTACTTGAGCGTTAGATTCGTCGGATCTTGAAAGTAAAGCGCCGCAGGCAAAAACAGAACCACGGCCATTTGCATCCATGAGCGATTAGAAAGAAGGGCGATCTCCGTAAGAAAAATGGTGATAACGGGTATCATGAAAAACAAAGCGTTGATGAGATTTCGATAGGGTTGGATGGGGAGCCCGGCAAAAATTCCTATTTGACTCGACGAAGCCACAATGATGCTAACCAACACCGATAAACTTAAGGCCAATCCAAACGAATTTCTGCGAATGTACGCCGCCGCAACAGCGGCTAAAAAGAGAAGAACCATTTGATAATAGTTAAAAGGTACCGCTAAGATTCCCGGGGAGACTAATGTCTGTGTCGGGGCCCATTTAAACGTTGCAAACATGGGAAGATACCAAACCGCCGTCACGGCCAACGCAATGAGTCCCGTCGACAAATAGGGAAGTGTAATTTCTCTAAATGATTTCCAAGAAAGCTTTCTTGAACCCAAATCAAACAGATAAATACACACAAAAATAATGAGAACATTGATGAGAATGTTCACGTTCGAGAACAAAACCAAAAACAAAAGAAATGTCGAAATCCAAAAATTCTTGGACGATTCTCTTAAAGAGGGAAAGAAAAGAAGCCAAACCAGTGTTAGCTCAAATCCGAGTAAGTGCGCATACAATCCCGTCCAGTACGTTCCAAGAAGCGTCAGCCCATTCATGGCCAAAATGTCTGACCGAGTCATACAGAAAACTGACAAGAAACCCGCCGCGAGTCCTGCGATACGTCCTCCGAAATGCTTCGCTGAGAGCAGGTAAAAGAGAAAAGGAAATGCGGTGGTCATCAACAACACAAACCATTTGACCACGATGGCGCTCGAAAGGCCGGTCACGTTTACAAAAAGCCCGACGATCCAAAAAAACAGAGGATGATAAAAATTGGGAAAGGGCATTCCCAAATACCAACGAGGGGTCCACCCGAAAATTGCTGGCCATATGTTTTGAGCATAATCCTGGGCCAATGCTGTATGGCTCACGCCGTCCCAGCCTCCCAAAACAGAACTGTGAAGAATCGACCAGTGTAAATTGTAGCTCGTACCGATGAGGGCACTGATGACCAGAAGGAAGTCCAGCAATAGAGTGGGGAAGGATACGCCATATAGGGCGGGAAACTTCCTTTTATTGTTTGGGTCTAAGCCGTCCATAATTTCATGTCGAAACGGATAATATACCAGGGATCTCGCTAGGATCTCGCCAGAGAATCTAAAATTCTTCTCCCCATATCGATGTTTTGGCTTGATGGGGCCCCGAACTCAAAGGTTTTTCGAGGGTTTTTAACACTCATCTATTGCGCGGCGCGCACACGTAGTTAATATGGTCCCATCATGGCAACTGCGACCATTCCTCGATATGAGCCCGGAAAGATTGAGCCCAAATGGCAATCCAACTGGGAAAAGACCAAAGCCTTTCAATCTAAGGAAGGAAAAAAGAACAAGTACTACCTTTTAGAAATGTTTCCCTACCCTTCGGGCCGCATTCACATGGGTCATGTACGCAACTATGCCATTGGAGATGTTGTTGCCAATTTCAAGAAGCGCCAAGGATTCAATGTTTTGCACCCCATGGGGTTTGATGCCTTTGGCCTTCCCGCTGAAAACGCCGCCATTAAGAATAAGGTTCACCCGAAAAAGTGGACCTACGACAATATCAAGTTCATGGAAAAACAACTCAAGCGCTTAGGTTTTTCCGTGGATTGGAATCGAAAGGTTGTTACGGCAGATCCGGAATACTATCGATGGGAACAGCTTCTTTTCATTGAAATGTTTAAGAAGGGTTTGGCGTACCGAAAACGCTCCCATGTTCAGTGGTGCCCCACCTGCGACACGGTTTTGGCCAATGAACAGGTCAATGATGGAAAATGTTGGCGTTGTGAAGACAAAGTTGTCGAAAAGAATTTGGACCAATGGTTTTTAAGAATCACTCAATATGCCGACGAACTCCTGGAGGGTTTGTTTGAGCTGGAAGGCGGGTGGCCCGAGCGAGTTTTGACGATGCAACGGAATTGGATTGGTCGAAGTGAAGGGGCCTTCATCGACTTTGAATTGGAAAAATTCGGCCAAGAAAAAATTAAGGTCTTCACCACTCGCCCCGACACGCTTTTTGGCGTGACCTTTCTCTCCATTGCGGCCGAGCATCCCCTTGTGAAAAAAATCACGGCCGTGGCTTCTGACGAAAATCGAAAAAAAGTGGAAGCCTTTGTGGAAAAGGTCAAAAACACAAACCCCCAAGATCGAATCGCTGAAAACTTTGAAAAAGAAGGCGTGAATACGGGCATATTCTGCACCCACCCCCTCACACGCGAAAAAATTCCCATTTTCATCGCCAACTTCGTGTTGATGGACTACGGAACGGGGGCGGTCATGGCCGTGCCCGCCCATGACGAACGCGATTTCGCGTTTGCCAAAAAGTATCATCTTCCCATCCGCCTGGTCATCGCTCCTCCAGATCGAGAAGTGAACGAAGAAGAATTGGAGGAAGCCTATACGGGATCCGGTACGATGGTTCGTTCCGGTCGCTATGATGGCTTGGACAATGATGAGGGTGGGGCGCGCATTGTTCGCACATTGACCCAAAAGAAATTGGGTTCCGCTGCGGTGACCTATCGCTTGAAAGATTGGGGAATCTCTCGGCAACGATATTGGGGAACGCCCATTCCCATGATCCATTGCCAAAAATGTGGCATTCTTCCGGTTCCCACAGAAGACCTTCCCGTAAAATTGCCCACAAAAGCTCCCTTGGAAGGAAAGGGCGCCTCACCTTTGGGAAGAGTCGCCTCCTTCATGAAGGTAAAATGCCCGGAGTGTGGAAAACCAGCCCAACGGGACACCGATACGATGGATACGTTCATGGAATCCAGTTGGTATTTTTTGCGCTACTGCTCTCCCCATTACGACAAAGGAATGTTCGATCCCAAGGCAGCGAAATACTGGGCTCCGGTAGATCAATACATCGGTGGAATTGAACATGCGGTCATGCATCTCCTGTATTCTCGTTTCATCACGCGCGTCTTGAGAGATCTGGGCTGGGCCGACATCTCGGAACCTTTTGCCCGCCTTCTCACGCAAGGCATGGTCATCAAAGACGGTGAGAAAATGTCCAAATCCAAAGGCAATGTCGTCGATCCGGATGGCCTCATTGACAAATATGGCGCCGATACGGTTCGCCTCTTTTCGTTGTTTGCTTCTCCCGTGGATCGGGATCTGGATTGGAGCGAGCAAGGCGTAGAGGGTGCGAGTCGGTTTTTGGATCGGCTTTGGCGTTTTGCCCTCAACATTCACGCGGCCAGCCCCAAAGCCCGAAAGGCCACAGAGTCCGTAGTCAGCCAAGACGAATTGGCCACCAAAATCTTCCGACTCACGCATAAGATGATCCGGCAAACAACCGAAAACATGAGCCGCTTTCACTTTAACACAGCCATTAGCTCGGTGATGGAGTTCGTCAATCATGTGGCCGGCGCTCTGCCTTCGGTATGGGAGATTGGAACCAACCCCGAAGCCGCAAAGGCCCTGACCGCGGCTCAAAAATCAGCCCTGCGGCATGCGGCCCTTTCTGCCATTTCGGTGATGTATCCCGTTACCCCCCACATTACGGAAGAGCTGTGGAAGCTTCTGGATAATTCAAAGATGTTGGTTGACGCCCCCTGGCCCGAATTTGATCCAAAATTTGCGCAAGAAGAAAAAGTCACCTTGGTGGTGCAAGTCAATGGAAAGGTCCGGGCCAAATTGGAAATGGAACGAAGCCTGGACAATGAGAAGGTGATCGAAGCCGCCACAACGGCCGAAAACGTGAAAAAACATCTGGAGGGAAAAACGTTGAGAAAAACCATCGTTGTTCCCAATAAACTAGTAAACTTAGTGCTCGGATGAAGCTTTCCCCAGTTACATTTCTTGTCGGAACGGATTCTTTCCAACGACAAATATTCATTGAAGACCTTCGCAAAGAAGTTTTTCCCACAGGTTCGGGAGGCTTAAACGACGATCATTTCGACGCGAAGGAACGCAAGCCCATGGATGTGTTTGACTTGGCCAACACACTCCCCATGATGGCTTCCAAACGTCTGATCATTTATCGGAACTGCGCCCCCAAGAGTGAAGCGGACCAAGAGGCCTGGATTCGGTACTTGGAAAATCCCTCTCCCGAAACCGTTCTGATTGCGACGGCGGATAAACTCGACAAGCGAACGAAGTTTTTCAAAGTCTTGAATCAGAAAAAAATGGTCCAACTCCTCACCGAACCGAAACCCCGAGATTTATCCAGTTGGGTGAATAAAATTGCCACTCGCCACCAAGTCACCCTCACGGCCGAAGCCCGAAGGGCTTTATGTGAAGCCATTGGCACGAATCTTTCGGCCATTCACCAGGCCATCGAAAAATTGGCTCTTTTTGTTCATCCTGAAACCAAAATATCCGAGAAAGCGGTCTTGGCTTTGGTCTCGGGAAGCGCCGGAGAGGATATTTTTGCGTGGACCGACCAAGTCGTGTCCGGGGAACTCGTTCGAGCGGTTGCCACCCTCGATCACTTGCTTGGACAAGGTGAGGTCCCCCTCATTTTGATCTCCATGCTCACCCGTCATTATCGGATTCTCTTAAAGGCCAAGCACCACGAACATATGGGAACCCCCCGCCCGCAATTACCCCGACATTTAGGCGTCCCCCCATTCACGGTCAACAAATACATGGAACAAGCCCGCCGACACACCGACCGAGCCTTAAGAGAAGCCTTGGCCAACCTGGTCAAAGTGGATCAAGAGCTTAAATCCACAGGCCTCCCCACACAAATCCTCCTCGAAACCGCCCTCCGCGGCCTCGGCCACGCCACGGCCCGATAATCCTCGGCACCCCACGCCAAAATCGCCACCCGCGTGCTATACACAGCAAGCTACTTACGTATCGTAAGATCGTTCCTTAAACCATTCTGATTACTTATCTCGATTTGAGAACACACCCTGATAAATCTGCTTGGAATTAATCGGTTTCGTACGGTTCTTTTCGAACTTTCCAACGTCGATTGACAAAGCTCTCCATAAAGCCTCCCAAGGCGCGGATCTGGAATTTCCGCAAATCTGGATTCACGTTGGAAATATCAAAAAAACAGGCGGCGTAACCTGAACAATAACTATTGTATGCACCCATCAGGCGATTAATTGTAGAAACGCCATTGCATTCTCGACTTCGGGCATCCATGTAGTACGTGTAAAAAATAAGAAAGCCGTAATAGAGAGTGGAAGAGATTTTACAATAGGCCTTCGACTCAAAAAAATTCTGATTTAAGCGTTTTCCTGTCAGATAATCGCTCCGAGCAATCTGGGAAATTCCCCAATTGCTCATATGGTTAAATGGTGCATCCGACAAAAGAACAAAAAACCAATCTTTATGACGGTAATAGTGTTGCCACAAACTTTCGTTCCAGGTCACTGCTTTTAACGCTCGAACAAAAAGCTCTCTCTCCTCTTTCCCAAATGGAGCTTGTTGATCTTCAAGCAATTGGTTTGCAATTTTTTCAATCAAGGATTCGATGGACGCGTAGTAACGATTTTGAACCTCTGTTTTTGCCCATTCCTTCTTTGTAAAAGCAAATTCAAGTTCAATTTCACCCTTACATTCTTCCGTAACGTCTGCGTAATTGAAAAACGTACGATCTCTCAATTCTTTTCGGAGTGTCCAACGATCAAAGGTGTTTTTTATTCGTTTTTTCTGACCGATTTTTTCTTCAGAAAGAGAATTTTGGGGAATAGGAATTCTGTTATCCGTTTTGGCTTTCGGGAGAAGGTTTTTCCAATGATTGGCTGAAATGTTTAGCCATGTCTCCGGCGCTGCTGTTGAGGGGCCCATTGACCTCTCAGATTCGCCAAGTGCATAGCCCCCCCTCAAAAAGGTGATGATCAGAAAACTTAGAACAAGCCGAACACTCATTTTTGACATGGCACGACAATATTACATCAAGCTTCTCTCAATAACTCCATAAACGACATTTGAATTCTTCAATTGCAGGCCGAAAGGCGAAAATGCGAGGATTAAAGAGACTGACGGCAAGAGGAGTTACTTTCATCCAAACCTAAAAAGCTTGTAGTTCTCTATACTTAGTGAATTTTTGACGCAGGTGTGCGTCGGAAGAGGGGTTGCTCTACGCTGTTGGACGGATCGGTTAGAGGGAAGAAACTCGGGCTGAAAGCCGAGCGATCTTGCGAGAAGCTGTGTTTTGGGCAATGACGCCTTCGCGACAAGCTTTGTCAATCTCGCCCATGGCCTCTTTCAGAGCCCCGGCAGCTTCATCCTTCTTCTTACTCTCCACCGCATCCAGGACCTTCTTGGTGGCCGTGCGAACGCGAGATTTCCACCATCGGTTGTGGGTTTCTCGTTTTTCGCCCTGGCGATGTCTTTTAATTGCTGATTTGTGCGTTGCCATAATTTGGCGCGCATTTAGCCTAGAGAAAATGCACTTGTCAAGGAGAAACCCTTTGACAAATGGGGTCAAACACAAGTAAGAGGGCGGCCTTAAAAAGTCATGATTACAGAAACCATTGAAAATAAAACAACTAACCAAATTCCAGACGGTGAGGAGAGCTTTGAAAAGCTCTATCTCGAAAGTCTAAAAGACGAAAAACCCATTAAAGAAGGCGAAGTCCTCCAAGGAAAGGTCATCAAGATCGGACCTGACATGGTCACGGTCGACATCGGCTATAAATCGGAAGGTCAAATTCCGGTTTCCGAGTTCCAAGACCCAAGCGGTGAAGTCGAATCCAAAGTGGGCGACACGATTGATGTTTTCTTTGTTGGGACCGAAGAAGATGATGGATCCATCATTCTTTCCAAAGAAAAAGCTGACAAGCTCAAGATTTGGGAAGAAATCGCTGAAGCCTGCAATCAAGGCGAAGTGATTGAAGGAACCATTGTCAGCCGCGTACGTGGCGGCGTCTGCGTCGACATCGGCGTTAAGGCTTTCCTTCCTGGATCTCAAATTGACTTAACGCCAATTCGCGATCTGGATGCACTCATCGGCAAGGAATTTCAATTTAAAATCATTAAATTCAACAAGGTCCGAGGGAACATCGTTCTCTCGCGCAGGGTCTTGCTGGAGAAAGAGCGAGAGCAACTTCGTGAAAAGACCATGGAGTACCTCCAGGAGGGTGCCATCCTCAAAGGGGCCGTGAAGAACATCACGGATTATGGTGCCTTCATTGACTTGGGTGGTATCGACGGTCTGCTCCACATCACGGATATTTCTTGGAAGCGCATCACGCATCCTTCAGAAGTATTGAAGGTGGGTGCGGAAATCGACGTGAAAGTGCTCAAATTCGATTCCGATAAGAATCGGGTTTCGCTCGGTCTCAAACAGATTACGGAAGATCCTTGGGCAGAAGCCGACATGAGATATCCGAAGAATGCAAAGGTAAGCGGTAAGGTCGTATCCTTAACCGATTACGGCGCATTCATCGAAGTCGAAGAAGGCGTGGAAGGCTTGATTCACGTGTCCGAAATGTCTTGGACCAAACGCGTGAAGCATCCTTCAGCTCTTTTGAACATCGCTGACGAGGTTGAAGCCATTGTGCTCGACATCGACATCGAAAATCGACGCATGTCTTTGGGCTTGAAACAAACGCAGCCCAATCCTTGGGATGAACTTGTGGCGAAATACCCTCCGGGATCCCGCCTCAATGGCATCATTCGCAACGTGACCGACTTCGGTCTCTTTGTGGAAGTGGAAGATGGCATTGATGGTTTGATCCACGTATCGGATCTTTCCTGGTCCACCAAAGCCAAGAATCCTCACGATCTTTACAAGAAAGGTGATGAGATCGAGGCGGTGGTTCTTAATGTCGATCCCAGTGCGGAACGCTTCTCACTTGGCATCAAACAATTGAGTGACGATCCTTGGCATATCGCCATGGACAAATACTCCATTGGAACGGAAGTCGATGGTGAAATCGTTAAAATCGCTGAGTTCGGTCTTTTCGTGAAAATCGAAGAGGACATTGAAGCCCTGGTTCATATCTCTGAGATTTCGGATGAGAAAATTGATGATCTCACGGAGAAATTCAATATTGGCGACAAAATCAAAGCCATGGTTCTCACGCTGGATCCAGAAGAAAAGAAAATGGGTCTTTCCATTAAGGCCGCTCAATACGAAGACGGACAACGTCACATGGCTGCTGCTGCGAAGAAGCAGACCGTGGCTCGCCCCACCTTGGGCGACGTCATGAGCGAAGGCCTTAGAAAGAAAATCCAAGGCAAAAACGAAGATAAAGCAGAAGAAGAAAAGGTCGAAGCGAAAGCCGAAACCTCAGAAGAAGCTGAAACGGAAGCTAAAGTCGAAGAAGAAGAAAAGGTCGAAGCGAAAGCTGAAACCCCTGAAGAAGCTGAAACAGAAGCCAAAGTCGAAGAAGAAGCAGAAAAAAAAGAAGACGAAGCCAAAGCTTAAGCTAGCATGAGGCTAATTAAAGTCGCTTTGAAACGCTCAATTCATCTTTCGATGAATTGAGCGTTTCTTTTTTGAATGAAAGACGGTGACACATGAAAACGGCAGGAAAAGGATTTAAAATTTTCATTGGATTCCTTCTCGTGGGAATTTTCTTCGAACTCCTCACCATCATTGGTCTTCTCGGAGATGAGATCAATCCACATGGAGACATTGCCATCGTGGATGTTCTCGGTCCCATCGAAGGTTCTCGTGAAACCGTACGAACATTGAAAAAGTTTTCCAAGCAAGAGGATGTAAAAGCCATTGTCCTGCGCGTGGACAGCCCCGGAGGGGTTGTGGGTGCCTCTCAGGAAATTCACGATGCCGTAAAGGAGGCCAATCAGAAAAAACCTTTGGTGGTGTCGATGGGAAATGTGGCGGCTTCCGGAGGTTACTATGTGTCGGCCCCCGCTCGAAAAATTGTGGCCACGCCCGGAACCATCACTGGATCACTCGGTGTCATCGCGCAATACTTCATGGTTGGAGAACTTCTCAAAAAGGCCCACCTTCAATGGGAAGTCATCAAAGCCGGAAAGGTCAAGGACATCGGTTCCCCTTTTCGAAAGATGACCGACGAGGAACGAAAAATTTTAAGTCATATGACCGAAGACATTCATGAACAATTCATCGAAGCCGTTGCCACGGGACGAAAAATGAAGGTCGATGACGTTCGAAATTTAGCAGACGGACGCGTGGTCTCCGGAAGGCAGGCGCAAAAATTGGGCTTGGTTGATGAGTTGGGCGGTCTTGAGCGGGCAATTGAAATCGCCGCAAAATTGGGAAACGTTCAAGGAGAACCCAAGGTCATTTATCCCGAAAAAGAACGTTTTCAGTGGCTTGAAAATATCGCCGAAGGAAAATTGGACACGTCCCTCTTTCGCGTAGAATATCGCCTGGTTCCTTAACTTAAAGATTTTACGTGCAATTACGAAACGATGGATTTTGGACCAGATCAAGGCGGCCGACAATGAGGACCGCTCACAGGAGGCCAACGCGGAGCTGGACCAAAAGACATGTTTCCATGGTAAAGAACTATGAATAGACTTTGGGCACCTTGGCGCATTAAGTTCATTTTGGAGCATTTGAAATCCGTGAATTGCGTATTTTGTGACATTCCAAAAGAAAATAAGGATGCCGAGAATTACATTCTCCATCGATCCAACCATTGCTTCACGATTTTAAATAAGTACCCCTATAACAGCGGCCACCTCATGGTGATTCCGTATCAGCACACCAATGACCTCACGGCTCTGAGTGACGAAGCCATGCTGGACATGCAAGTGTGTTTGAAACGAGCCGTCCAGGCCATGAAAACCAAACTCAACCCCCAGGGCTTTAATATTGGGATGAATTTGGGAGCTGCCGGGGGTGCGGGCATTGCTGACCACCTTCATTATCACGTAGTACCCCGCTGGAACGGCGACACCAACTTCATGCCCGTCTTTGGTGAAACCAAAATCCTCCCTGAAACACTGGAAGAAACCCACCAACGCTTGATTTCGGCCTTTTAAATCCAAATCCTATCAAAAGTGAACGTTTCACTTTTGATCGTTTCTCTGTTTTCTTGACACCCTGCGGCGTTCCCAATATGACCGTTCCATTAATGGATTTTTTTTAGGAGTGAATATGCTCGTTCTTCGTTTCAGTGCCGTGTTGCTTTCGATGTCTTTGCTTTTTTCAGGATCGGTTCATGCGTTTTCATTTGGGGCAAAAACCCAATCTGAGAAAAATCAGAAACTTGAGCAGGCTCTTGAGGAACGCGACCTAAAAGATACACAAAAGTGGTTGGAAAAAGGTGCCAACGCCGCAGAAATTTTTGATGGGCAACTCGCTCTTTGGCTCGCACGAAACCCTTATATTTTTGAGGATTGGCACTGGGACGACGTCGAGACCAGCATACTCAATCAAAAACCTTCGTTTGAGGTTCGAGATGAACACGGAAACTCTGTGTATCACCTCTCCACGAATATGAAGCTCTTGGGAGCAGCCCAAGCGGCCGGGGTCAATGTGGACGCAAAGAACCATAAAGGTGAAACTGCATTGTTTTTGACTTTGAATGAAATGGTCCACTTGCAATTCAAACTCATGCAACCCAGGAAGTCTGCGGAGAGTTACTATGAACGAAGTTCACAGGCTTCGCGCCTTGCAAATCTTTACCGCCGTGCGAGCCTATTTTTGGGTTGGGGGGCTCAAATCGACACGAAGAACGCTGTGGATTGGTCACCTTTGGATGCTCGCGACGAACATGGAAACAATATTTTACATGGAATCGCATCAACCATCATCGCGGAAGCCATTTTGAATACTGGATTTCCCGTTGACCAAGAGAACGACAAAAAAGAAACTCCCCTTTATTATGTTTTTCCCCGTGCAAATGGGGAGCTCGTTCGAAATTATTATTCGACACCAGATTTCCGGTTTGGGTCGGTTTTTGGTTTGGTGGATACCTTTTTGGAGGCTGGGGCCGACACAGAACACACGAACCTGGAAGGCAAAAAACCTTTTGAAGGCTGGAATATTTGGCGTTTTCCGCTTCCGGGCTGTAAAGACCTCAAGCTTCTCGGCTACCTGATTAAGGAAGACCGATTCGACTTAATTGAACGCCTTTCCGAGCAAGTTCCGTTTCATCCGGCTCCCATTTTCAAAGCATTGGAGAGAGGCTTTTCATTGGAGGAGATCCGCTTGATGGCAGAAAATTGCGATCTAAAAACACTCCAAACCTATTATCACGGAGAACTTGGCTCGGTCGTTCATGCGGCTGTGCGACTGGGGCGTCTGGATGTTGCCAAGATGTTTCATGAACGTTTTGATCTCCCGCTGGATGCGAATGCTTGGGGGAACGAAGGAAAGTATTGGTTTACTCCCTTAGCGGCGGCTTTTCTCTACGCACCTGAAAACCAAGATGATTTCGTGGCCTACTATGTTTCCAAAGGACAAGATGTGGTTGAGGTGGCCAAACACCTCGCGAAACTGGCCGAAGAACGCGGGGAAGAGTTGGACCAAATCCAAGAAAGAGCCAAGCGTCAGCGACGCCAAATTTGGGGACTTCAAGCGGAAAGAGCAAGGCCTAAGGAAAAAAGAGATCGGGCTCGACATTACAACTTTTAAATTTCAAGTGAACTCTTTGTCGCAAAACGGGATTTCCTCATCCCAGTTTTCGGCACCTCTCCTTTAACCAACTTATTAAAAACCCTTTTATTTTAATAGGTTACCAAAAGAAAAACTTCGCCCTGCGTGGTACAGAACTTGCTCATTTGTAGGGCGTGGAAAGAAAAACGGGTCAAAATGACATATGGCGTTATATGGCGTTGACATCATGTAACGCGTTGTGTTAGTGGCCATGCAATTATGTTGAGGATAGAGATATGAGGCTTCAAATTTTCAAACTCTTTTGGATTTTGCTCATCGTTCCGACGATGGCTTTGGCCCAACCCCCAGAGGAACTCCCTGCGGAAGACGCTTCTCAAGCCGAGGAAGGTTTTGAAAGCGTGGAACCCGTTCCCGTGGCCGAACCCGCTCCGGCACCCATTCCTGAGCCCGCCGCTTCCCCGGACGACGATACGGTGCGAGGCGTAACGCTCTCTCCTTCCTTGGGCGTGTATCCCCTCGGATATGACAGCATCAATCTTTCGGCAGATAATTCCGAAGGAAAACGGTATTTCCTCCAATTACAGCCGAGTCTGGCTCTCGACAGTCTATTTAAAACCGCAGGCGGTCGAAAGATGGGCTTTTCATTGGCTTACACGCTGATTTATCGCGAGTATTTCAATAAAGGGACAACGTTTCGAGACATCGAAAACGATCTCGAGGGTTCCTTTAGCATCGACTGGACGGACCGCTTAAGCATGTCGATGTACGCTTTGGCTGGGTATATGTTCAAGGTGGGTGAAGACACCAACGAAGACAATGCCATCTTCTTAGACATCACCGCACCCAAGTTCACCTTCAAAGCCAACGACCAGATTAGTTTTGGGTTGGGTTTCTGGGCCCAGTGGGCAGAAATTTTAAACAGCTACCTTTCCGCCAATGAAGCCGATTACCCTGGAGACTTGGATGACATTCGCCGTGGAGACATCACTTCAGCGGCTTCCGGTTATCTGGATTTCAGCTCCCCTTATTATGACAGCTATCTTGGAGATCTCACGAGCGACGAGCGCTATTGGGCCGGAAATTTAGGTGTGCGTGCCAATGTTGGCTGGACACCCATCGATGGAACCTCGGTCAAAATGGACTATCGATACGTATTTGAAGGCTTGAGTAATAAATCGGCCGCTCAATGGCGTGGGCACTACATCAAACCCTCCGTCAGTCAGGCCATGCCTTGGCCAGGAGGTCGCGTGAGTTTGGCCAATGAACTTCGCCTACGAATTTACGAATCGTCGTTTGTGGAAGGAACCTCGGCGAAGGTTCAAAAATTTCGAAATCGCCTGACCCTTTCCGTCAGTCAAGCCATCAATGATTTCATGAGCTTCAAGGGATTCTATCGTTGGCAAATCACCGGGAAAAACGCGGATGATTATTCCAACACGCCCCAAGCTCATTGGTTCTTTATGGGAGTGGATTTGAGTTTTTAGGAGAAACTATGCGCTGTAAACAAACCATCATTTTAGGCTCATTGCTTTCCGTTTCTCTGGTTGCCGTTTCGTGCAGTCAAATTGCAAACACCGGCAGAAAGAAGACGGGGGCGGCAAGTCATTACCTCATCACCAATGAATCTTTCGACACCAACGCCTGCACGCGGGGAATGTTCATTCTCACGGCGCAGAAAGATTTATTCAAACGGGAATTCTCCACACAAGGTCGTGGCTTCATTTCCAAAAAACAGATCGAGAACCCAGATCCCTATACTCGGCTGGGCTATCGACCCATTGATCCCAAAAAAGGATCTCCGCCAGACGTGGCCATGAACATTGGTCCCAGCATTCAAATCGACCTGGGAACACAGAATGTCGCTTCAGCCGATGTGGCCACCAGCGAAGAATATTCCATGGTCTTGAACGCCATGAAAAGCACCGCTCAAACGGATCTCGTTTCCGACAAACTCGTCTTAAGCTGGAGACCCGACTGGAAAGCGTATTACTCTGACTATGGCAGCAAGCCCGGTCGAACCATCGAAGCTTCTACGCTGGCTCCTTATGCTTATGCGCAAAACGAGGATGGCGTCCAAGAGAAAGCCGCCGCCATCAGCCAGGTGAAACAGGTTCGCTCGTTTGTCTTTGGCCTCTCCAGCCAACAAACGGTCATCGGAGCCAATATTCCGGAAAGCGTTGAAACCGAAGAGAACGAAAAGGGTCTTTCTGGTGTCATTGCCGACAATGAAACCCTGGACATCCCCATTGCCGCCAGCCCCAGCTTGGCAGGCAAAGAAGGGTTAATTCTTGTAACCATTGAAGAATACAAGGAAAAACCGACTTGGAGAGCGTATTATTCCGTCAAGGATTCCAGCGGCGAAGCCCAAACCCTTTCCATTCCCACCAAGGGCAAAAACTATGAGGGAAAAGATTTTGAATTGGGTGCTGGACCCGCCAAAATCGTGATCAGTCGTTGGTTAATGACGCATCACCCAGTGAACGACAATGTACAGGGAACCCTCTGCGTAGCCTCCGGAAATGTGCTCGTCACCTACGGCGAACTCGAAGGAAAATAACGAAAAAGCCCTACTTTTAAGGGGTTTGAGGCCTTGACAGGGCTTTTGCCCTATATATAGTGCCCCGACTTTATGCGACTGAGTACCCGAAAAATCCCCCCTGAAGGGCTGGATCTGGATTTTGCGATTCCCGCTTCATCCATGGCTACGGGTTTGCATAAAAAGGATCAGTTCTTCAATCTTTTTGAGAATGAGGTTTCGTGTCAGTTTCATTTTGAAATCGACAAGGCTGAAGTTTTTCTCTCGGGAAACGTACAAACCAACGTAAAGCCGGTTTGTGACCGATGTGGAGATGTGTTTGAAAAGCCACTTTCGATTGAACTTTCTTTGACCTGCTCTCCCGAAAAAGGATGGCATGGCTCAGATAGCTATCAAGAATCCGATGAGGGGCTCATTTTTTATACGAACGAAGAATTGGATTTAACTGAAATCGTACGAGAACAGGTTCTCTTAACCTTACCCATGCGGTTATTATGCCGACCGGACTGTAAAGGTCTGTGTCCGCATTGCGGAGTAAATTTGAATCTGGGCGAACACACCTGTTCGCACAGTCAGCCAACAGCTGTTTAATATGTAAGGAGTTTTTCAATGCCGGTACCAAAACGAAAAACATCGCAATCGAAAAGGGATTTACGACGATCACATCACGCAAAAACCCCTCCAGGGAATGTGCGTGCTTGCCCCCAATGTTCCGAGCCAATGCAAATGCATAAAGTTTGCTCTGCGTGTGGATATTATAAAGGCAAGGAAGTCGTTGAGATTCCTTTGGACTAGATATCAAGAAAATTTAATTGAACTTAATTTCACGGATTCCTTGACGGAATGATCGAAGGAAGCTTTTCTTACATCGCTTTCTTTTCATATCCCAAGAGGAGACGGAAAAAGAAAGTGCCAAACTCTACGCAAGAAATGACTTGGGTAGGGATCGAAAGGAGATGGAGGCAAAATGTCCATTGAAAATGTAGAAACCAAAGTTAAAGAAATCGTGGCAGAACAACTCAGTGTAGATATCGCTGAATTGGAACCTTCCAAGTCATTCATCAATGATTTGGGTGCTGACTCATTGGATATCGTCGAACTCGTCATGGCTATGGAAGAAGAGTTTGATGTGGAAATTCCAGATGAAGACGCCGAGAAAATTCAAACTCTTGGTGATGCCATCAAATACGTCGCTGAACATCAATAAAAGCGACGGGTAAGAAAAGGCCACTTCAAATATGGCTCCTGCCAAAAATCGTCGAGTCGTTGTTACAGGCTTGGGTGCAGTGTCGCCCATTGGAATCGGTGTGGAAAACAATTGGAACGCACTTATGGAAGGGCGTTCTGGAGTTGAAACCATTCCGTATTTTGACACCACCGGTTTCACCTCAAAGATCGGAGGCATTGTAAAAGAATTCAACGCCGTCGATCACATTGACAAAAAAGCCCTGAAACAAATGGATGTATTCACCCATTATGCGTTGGCTGCGGCCAAAATGGCTCACAAAGATTCCGGGTTGACGATTGATGATGAAAACGCCGATCGTGTCGGCGTACTGGTAGGAGCCGGAATTGGCGGCCTGCAAGAATTAGAAACCACGCACAAAAAGCTTTTAGAACGAGGGCCCGGTCGTGTCTCGCCCTTTTTCATTTGTCGCATGATCTCCAATTTGGCGCCGGGACAAATCTCCATTCATCTGGGAGCCAAGGGTCCCAACTTGTGTTCGGTTTCGGCGTGTGCCACCGGCACCCATTCCATCGGAGACGCAGCTAAGATGATTGAGCGTGGCTTGGTGGATGCCATGATTGCCGGGGGTACGGAAGCCGGAATCACACCTTTAAGTGTTGCTGGCTTCTGCGCCATGAAAGCTCTTTCCACACGAAACGATGCCCCCCACCAAGCAAGTCGACCGTTTGATCGCGACCGAGATGGTTTCGTGATTGCGGAAGGCTCCGGCATTTTAATCTTGGAAGAGTTGGAACACGCCAAAAAAAGAGGGGCCAAGATTTACTGCGAACTCTCAGGCTATGGCCTTTCCAGCGATGCCCATCATATTTCCACACCGGCCGAAAATGGTGAAGGCATGTCTCGCTGCATGAACCTCGCTCTGAAAGATGCCGCTCTCAACCCAGAAGAAATCGCCTACATCAATGCACATGGAACTTCGACCGAATACAACGACTGGTATGAAACCATGGCCATCAAAACTTCTTTTGGTGAGCATGCGAAGAAACTCAAAATCAGTTCGACCAAGTCGATGACGGGCCACTTGTTGGGTGGCGCGGGTGGCGTGGAAGCCGTGTACACGGCGTTGACGCTTGACCGAGGCGTCCTTCCCCCCACGACCAACTATGAAAATCCAGACCCCCGTTGTGACTTGGACTATATTCCTAACAAACCTCAAGAAATGAATGTGGATCATGCCCTGTCCAATTCTTTTGGATTTGGCGGCACGAATGCCACGTTGGTCTTCTCCAAACTAAAATGAGTTCTGATTCCGACAGTGTGGTTCATGACTTCGTTATCGGAAGCGACCACGCTGGAATCGAACGAAAAAAAGAAATCAAAGACTTCCTTTCTGAAAGGGGTTTGAGTTTCCTGGATGTAGGAACGAACTCTTCAGACTCCGTTGACTATCCCGACTTCGCAAAAGCGGTGGGGAAAAAAATTCTTGAAGGCAAGGCCAAGCAAGGAATCCTGATTTGCGGCACAGGAATCGGGATGTCCATCACTGCAAATAAGATTTCCGGAATTCGAGCCGCTTTGGCCGTGACTCCGTTCATGGGAGAAATGGGTCGGGCTCATAACAATGCCAATGTCTTATGTCTGGGCGCACGTATTGTGGATTTCGCAACCACTCAACAAATCGTTGAAGCCTGGTTAAACGCCTCTTTTGAGGGCGGACGTCATGAACGTCGCGTGGAAAAAATGGAAGATCATCCATAAGAGGAAGTTATGAATTTGAAACAAACACTCAAAGAAACAGATCCTGAAATTTATCGCATCGTACAGTCCGAAACTCGTCGGCAATCTAACCATTTGGAAATGATTGCTTCTGAAAACTTTGTCAGTCAGGCGGTTTTGGAAACGGCCGGCTCCGTCTTGACCAATAAGTACGCCGAAGGGTATCCCAAGAAACGTTACTACAGCGGTTGCCATTTCGTGGACGAATCCGAACAATTGGCCATTGAACGAGCCAAAGAGCTATTTGGTGCCCCTTATGCAAACGTTCAACCCCATTCCGGTTCCCAAGCCAATATGGGCGTTTATTTTTCCGTTTTGAATCCTGGCGACACAGTTTTATCCATGAGCTTGGATCATGGTGGGCATTTGACTCATGGAAGCCCTGTAAATTTTTCGGGTAAGTTTTATAAAATTATTCCTTATGGCGTGAACAAAGAAACCGGTCGCATCGACTACGATGAAGTTGAAACCTTGGCCAAAGAACACAAGCCCAAACTTTTGGTCTGTGGTGCCAGCGCCTATCCGCGATTCATCGACTTTGAACGATTTCGAAAAATCGCTGACGGCGTTGGGGCCCTTTTAATGGCCGACATTGCTCACCCAGCAGGATTGGTGGCCGCAGGACTTCACCCAAATCCCATGCCGCATTGTCATTTCGTCACAACCACCACACACAAAACGTTACGAGGGCCTCGTGGAGGTCTCATCATGTCTCAAGAAGACATGTCAGCTGGCGTACGAAAACTCATTTTCCCTGGCATTCAGGGAGGACCCATGTGTCACATCATCGCGGCCAAAGCTGTAGCGTTTCATGAAGCCCTTCAACCGGAATTCAAAACCTATGCGCAACAAATTTTGAACAACACGCAGGCGTTGGCCAATGAGTTGTTGGATCATGGATTCATGATTACAAGTGGCGGCACGGACAATCACTTGGTGCTCTTGGATCTTCACAACAAAAACGTGACCGGAAAAGTGGCTGAGAAAGCCTTAGAAAAAGCGGGCATTACTGTGAACAAGAATATGGTTCCGTTTGATGATCAATCTCCGTTTGTCACCAGCGGGGTTCGCATTGGAACCCCCGCACTCACAACTCGCGGAATGAAAGAGCCTGAAATGAAACGCATTGGTCAATGGATCAATCAAGTCATTGAAAACCACGAAGATCCAAATGTGTTGGAAACGGTTCACTCCGAAGTTGTTGAAATGTGTAAGAGCTTCCCGATCTACGAAGATTTATATGTAGATTGAACGCCTGGAACGCTCAACTCCTGTATCCAAGGAGTTAAATCGCTCGAATGGACTGGCCAGGGTTTGGCGGGGACGTTGCGTTTCGGGGAAAAAGCGGTGTAAGTTGCTCACGAATTCTCATGAATCCGTTCTCAAAAAAAGATGTATACTGGATGAGACGCGCGCTCGTTCACGCCCGCAAGGCGCTCGGACACACGCAACCCAACCCCATGGTTGGAGCCATTGTTTTGGATGCCCAGGGCCACTTCGTTTCGAGCGGATATCACGCGAAAGCCGGAAGCAGTCACGCCGAGGCCCTCGCTCTTCAAAAGGCCGGACAAAAAGCCAAGGGAGGAACCCTTTATGTCACGCTTGAGCCGTGCACACATCAAGGCCGGACCCCTCCCTGCACCGACCAAATTCTAAAATCTGAGATCAAACGGGTTGTGATGGCTTCCAACGACCCCAACCCTCACGTCCAGGGGGGAGGGGAGCAACTCTTAAAGTGCGATGGCGTCGAGGTTGTCTCCGGTTGTTTGAACGAACACGCATTGGCCTTGAATGAGCCCTATTTCCACTTCGTAAAAACGAATCGTCCCTTGGTAACGGCGAAAATTGCGCTTTCCAAAGATGGTCGGATGGGGGCAAAAGGAACCCGGATCCCGCTATCCGGCCCCTCATGCCTAGAAAGGACCATGAGACTTCGCGCAGAGGCCGGAGCCCTATTGGTGGGCGTCAATACCGTCTTAAGCGATGACCCTTTGCTCACGACGCGCGCAAACCGCTACAACCACCAACCCCTTCGGGGGGTCATTGATCCCGATCTCAAGACCCCTTCCACGGCCCGAATGTTTCAACGGGGAGGCAGCCCCGTTACCTTATTTTGCCGGAAAACGTCTATGTCCCTGGATAAGGCCAAGGAACTCGAACGTGCCGGCGCCCAACTTTCTTTTCTTCCAGAAACCCCAGACCGAGGGCTGGATCTTCAAAGACTTTTCAATGATTTCGGACAGATAGGGGTTTCTTCGGTCTTGGTTGAGGGGGGGCCCTCCCTCATCACCCGCCTCGCAAACGATCAGCTCATTGATCGGTGGGTGATGTATCTCACGCCTAAAACGCTTGGCCCCACTATCCAAGGCCTCTCAACACTGCCCAACCCTCCTTGGCTCTTTGATCCTCCGAAAAATGTGGGTGAATTCAAAGCCGGAGCCAAAGTAGCGTTTGGACACTTTCGCCTTCATATCCGTTCTGTTATAAGGCGTGGCGACGATTGGCAGGTCATGGCAACGCCTTAAATTTTAACAAAATCAAACTGGGTGCATGCATGTTTACGGGAATCATTGAAGGAATGGGAACCATCGAATCCATCGAGGGTGGGGTTATGGAGATTTCACCTCCTTGGCCGGTATCGGAGTTCCGCATCGGTCAAAGTCTGGCCGTGGATGGATGCTGCCTCACCGTTGTGAAGGCTCAGGACCATCGTCTTGCTTTTGACCTTTCCCCTGAGACCTTTGATCGAACGACGTTCGGGGATCGAGCCGTCGGAGATGCCGTCAACCTGGAAAGAGGTCTCAAGTTTGGAGATGCTTTGGACGGACATTTGGTATCCGGGCATATTGATACCAAAGGTTCCATCCGTTCGATTACGGATTTGCCGGAGGGGAATCGCGAGTATTGGATCAACGTTCCCCAAGATCGGATGCACTGGCTCGCGGAAAAGGGCTCCGTCTCCATCAACGGAATTAGTCTCACCGTATGTGATATGGACGATCAGGGTTTTTCCTTGTTCATCATTCCCCATACGCTCAAGGTCACAACCCTTGGAGGCCAAAAGGTTGGCGACTCCGTAAACGTCGAGTTCGATCTCATGGCAAAATACATTGAACGCTTTTTGGAAAAGCATCCAAAATTCAATTGATCGGAGAGTACACATGAATCCGGTTTTTAAACGTGTAGAAGAAGCGCTCTCGCGAATGCGAGAAGGAAAAATGGTCATTCTGGTCGATGATGAAGACCGAGAAAACGAGGGAGACTTGGCCATGGCGGCCGAAATGGTTTCTCCAGAAGCCATCAATTTCATGACCAAATATGGACGTGGGTTGGTCTGTTTGAGTTTGACTGAAGATCGCTGTCACCAATTGGGTCTGGATCAAATGGTTTCAGAGAACACCTCTCGATTTTCGACGGCTTTTACGGTTTCGATCGAAGCGCGCAAAGGTGTCACCACGGGCATTTCTGCGTATGACCGATCCGAAACCATTCGCACCGCCATCGCTGAAAACGCTCACGCAGATGACCTCGTAAGACCAGGTCATGTTTTTCCCATTCAGGCCAAGTCCGGAGGGGTACTTACTCGAACGGGGCAAACCGAAGGTTCGGTTGACTTGGCTCGTCTGGCGGGTTTAAAGCCCGCAGGAATCATCTGTGAAATCATGAAAGACGATGGAAGCATGGCCCGAATGCCGGACCTCAAAACGTTTTCAAAAAAACATGATATTCCGATTGTTCAAATTGCTGACATCATTGCCTACCGACTCGAGAAAGAGATGTTGGTGGAGCATCGGGCCACGAGCGCTCTACCCAATATCTTCGGCAAAGACTTTCAAGTTCATGTCTTTGAAAGCAAAACGGACAAATTTCTTCATGTAGCGTTGCAATGTGGAAAAATCGATCCGGACACGCCGACCTTGGTTCGCGTTCACTCCGAATGCTTTACGGGAGATGTTCTGGGATCTTTACGCTGTGATTGTCGTGATCAACTTCATCAAGCTTTGCACCAAATTGCCGAAGCGGGAACGGGCGTCTTGCTTTATCTGCGCCAAGAAGGTCGCGGCATTGGTTTGATCAACAAGGTTCGCGCGTATGACCTCCAAGACCATGGGGAAGATACCGTAACCGCCAATGAAAAATTGGGTTTTAAGGATGACCTTCGGGAATACGGCGTCGGAGCTCAGATACTCAAAGCTTTGGGCGTGAGAAAAATGTCTTTGCTCACAAACAACCCCCGAAAGATTGTTGGACTCGACGGATATGGCCTGGAAATGCACGAACGTGTTCCCATTGAAATCAAACCGAATTCCCAAAATTTGCGCTACTTGAAAACGAAGAAAGATCGCATGGGTCACATTTTAAAACTTGCGGAATAACCATGAAGCGAACCGATCCCTCAGAGACCATTCATCATCAACTCCGACGCGTTGCGATCATTCAAAGTCGCTGGTATCCGGAAGTCACCAACTCATTGGCGGCAGGGGCTCGGTCGGCCCTCGAAAAAACCGGCACACCTGCTTCCAATATTGATTTATTCCCCGTAGGCGGCTCTTTTGAGCTTTCCCAAGCAGCTCAGGCCCTTGCGTTAACGGGTCGTTTCGAAGCCATTGTGGCGGTCGGGTGCCTGATTCGAGGTGAGACCCCTCACTTTGATTATATTGCGAAATCGGTGGTTTCAGGTTTGGACGAAGTGGGACGTTCCACAGGAGTTCCTGTGACGCTGGGGGTGTTAACCACCGAATCCCTCGAACAGGCCAAAGCCCGATCGGGAGGTTCACACGGAAATAAGGGAGAGGATGCCGCTTTAGCCGCGGTGGAATTGGCGGTTCTCATTCAGGAAACGGCCAGCCCAGAACACCATGCCTAGTCGACGAAAAGCTAGAGAACAAGCTCTCCAAATTCTTTTTCTCATTGATTTGGCCAATACGCCCGTTTCGGAAGCGATTGAGTTGTTTCGTGCAAATTTCGAACATCAGGAGGCGGCGCTGCCGTTTGCCCAGGAGCTGGTAGAGGGAACACGATCCCGCCTCGCGGATCTCGATGCCACGTTGGAAAAAAATTCTGAAAATTGGAAAATTTCTCGCATGCCTCGGATTGACCGCAATATTCTTCGCCTGGGCGTGTATGAAATCATGTTTTGCAAAGAAACGCCCGGACCGGTCATCGTGGATGAAGCCGTAGAACTGGCCAAGCGTTTTGGTGAAAAAAAATCTGGCGCTTTCGTCAATGGCATTTTAGATCGAGTTTTGCGAGACTATCGAGGCAAAGATGAGGGTTGAACGATACACAAAATCTCTCGATGAATTGGAAACGGATCTTTTGGTCACAACGCTATCCTCAACGGATCGTCCGCCCAAAGGCTTTGGAGGGCTGGTTGACTGGCGACTGAATGGCTTTGTTTCCAGGCGGATCTTGGACGGTACCGTATCCGGCCGAGCCCAGGAATCTGTATTGATTCCCCTTCATCGACGATTACCTGCCCGAAGGCTATTAATATTGGGAACCGGCGAACCCCAACAGTTTAAACTGTCGGATGCCAGACATCTTTCTTATCAGCTGGGGAAAGCCCTAACCCGCTTGAAGGTAACCGATGTAGCCATTTCTTTTTTGCCCGCCAGCGATGAAAAACTTCCGGGAGAAACCGAACATGCTGTGCTGGACGCATTGGAACAAAGTTCTCTGGCCCGTGAAACCATGATTCGTTGGCTAGTTTCGGATTCTTCCCCAGACACGAAAGAAAACGCATGAGTCTGGTTGGGAATCTTCAAGACCTGGCTCTCACAGATATTTTTCAGATCGTAGGGTTGAGTGGAAAATCTGGCATCTTGCGCTTGGAACATACCCATCAGGGAAAAGCTCGCGTCGTGTTCATGGAAGGAAAAATTTGTGCCGCTTGGGGTCCTTCCGGTTTGCAAGCTCTTGAAAAACTTCTAGATGAGGAGAGTCTGGTGGTTCCCCATGCGCTTTCCAGATTGCAGAAAGACCGCGTGGATCCTCTGATGGAACTCCCCCAACTCTTTGCCCCTCCGGCCATCAGCCCAGATCGACGAACGGAATTCTTTTCCCATTTGGTGAAACAGATTCTATTTGATCTGCTCCAGTGGAACTCCGGCTCGTTTCAATTTGAGCTCCGAGGCGAGAAAGACGGGGATTCCACGGTTCCGAAAGAGTGGATTTTGGTGACCGATGGAATTTCGCCCAGCCAGATTGGATTGGAAGGCGCTAAAATTGTCGATGAAGAGTGCAGAGACATCGACATTCCCGCCGAGCCTGACCTGGAGAACTCTTTTTCCGAGCCCTCTGCCCCCAACCCGATAGAAGAACCCCTGTTCGATTTGGCGGAAGAACTGCGCGATCAATTTGAAGGAACCCGAAACCACGCTGCCAGTTCTCTTTCCCCGGGCCTAAGCTTGCTCAAATCCATGCTTTTGGAGCTCCATGTTCCCAATGTTCATACCTACATCACGCTCTTGGTCTTGAGATACGCTGCCGCCCTTATGAATCGCGCGATCTTGTTTCAGGTTACCGAAGATGAATACAAAGCCATCGGAGAATTCGGTCTGGCAAAGAACAAAGAGGTCTCCGCACAACTTGTACGAAAAATCCACATTCCCAGAAACGAGGACAGCGTTCTGAGCATCGTGGAGGACTCGAAAATGTCGGTCAAAACCAAGCTCAACATGAAAAACACATGGGATCAGTATCTTTCCGAACAATTGGGGGGACACCCTCCGGCCGAAGCATTTGTAGGGCCTATCCTGTGCGAACAAAAGTTGGTTGCCGTCCTCTACGGGGACAATATTCCTGAGATGGATGCCATTGGGTCAACAGATGCGCTTGAAATCTTTCTGTCGCAAGCCGGTTTGGCCATGGAACAAAAACTTACGACCAACCTGGAAAATGCATAACTCTTTGAAAACTCCTTAAAACCATGTTTTGCACAGGGTTTCTCAGGAAGTCTGCCTTTATTGCCACAGTGCAGCTCAACCCTCTCGGATTCTCCCTTTTCAAGCGGATAAAGCTTGGGATAATATTCGACCCTGGTAACCTTAAGGGAAGGCTTTGAAAAAAGCCTAACTGCTTAAAAATTTTATTTTTTTAACATGTGCCACGGGTTCTCAACTAAGAAATGAGAAGCTCGTTAAGGGAGGGCATCTTGGCCGCAACAGACTCTTCACAAATTATTTCCCTGATCAAAGGCAAACAGGATCTGGACAAGTTTCGAGAACTTCACTGGGAGGGTTCCTTCGAAGATTACCTCAAAATCGTCGAAGCCGACCCCAGCGTCTGTCGCACTGCATTTCAACGCATTTACGACATGATCCTTTCGTATGGCACAGAAACCTATGTAGATGGAAAGAAGAAAGTCACGCGTTATCACTTCTTCGATGACCCCCTAGAAGATGGAAAAGATGCCGTTTTCGGTTTGGACATTCCGCTCATGAAAATGGTCAACATCTTTAAAAGTGCGGCCAAAAACTTTGGCACGGAACGACGGGTTCTCTTACTCCACGGCCCCGTTGGGTCTGCAAAATCGACCATCGTCCGAATGCTAAAAAAGGGCCTGGAGCAATATTCCCAATCTCCCCAAGGAGCCATTTACACCTATTCATGGAAACTCAATCCAGATGACTTTCCTTTTCACATTATTGACGGAGATGAAATGGCTTGTCCGATGCACGAAGAGCCCTTGCATCTCATCCCCAAAGAGTTTCGCCCAGAAGTCTTGGGCCATCTCAACAAAAAAAATCAAGGAGGGTTCAAAGTTGAAATCGAGGGAGAACTCTGCCCCGCTTGCCGACAAATCTACAAGGACTTAATCAATCACTACGAAGGGGATTGGACCAAAGTCATTCAACATATCGTCGTCAAACGTTTTCTTCTTTCAGAAAAAGATCGTGTGGGAATTGGAACCTTCCAACCAAAGGACGAAAAAAACCAGGACTCAACCGAGCTCACCGGTGACATCAATTATCGCCGAATCGCACACTATGGCTCTGACTCGGATCCAAGGGCTTTCAATTTCGATGGGGAGTTCAACATTGCCAATCGCGGCCTGGTAGAGTTCGTTGAAGTCTTAAAATTGGACGTAGCCTTCTTGTATGATCTTTTAGGAGCATCCCAAGAACATAAAGTGAAACCCAAAAAGTTTCCTCAAACCGATATTGACGAAGTCATCATCGGTCACACAAACGAACCGGAGTACAAGAAACTTCAAAACAATGAGTTCATGGAAGCTTTGCGAGACCGAACGGTGAAGATTGATATTCCGTACATCACGAAACTCGCTCAAGAAATTAAAATCTATGAAAAAGACTACAATGAAAAACGAGTGCCCTCGAAACACGTGGCTCCTCATTCATTGGAAATTGCGGCCATGTGGGCCGTGCTCACTCGCTTGGAAGAACCAAAGAAGGCCAATTTAACGTTATTGCAAAAACTGAAGTTGTATGACGGAAAATCTTTGGCTGGGTTCACCGAGGAGAACATCCGAGAACTTCGCAAAGAAACCCAACGCGAAGGCTTGGAAGGAATTTCTCCTCGTTATATCCAAGATAAAATTTCCAACTCTTTGGTGGATGAAAAAACCGAAGGCTGCGTGAATCCCTTCATGCTCTTAAATGAAATTGAAGCCGGGCTCCGACACCATTCTCTGATCGCCTCGGAAGACATGCGAAAAAAATATCGCGAGCTCATTACCTTGGTGAAACAAGAGTATGAAGACATCGTCAAAAACGAAGTTCAACGAGCCATTTGCGCGGACGAGGACTCCATTGCAAAACTGTGCGGTAACTACATCGACAATGTCAAAGCGTACACACAGAAGGAAAAGGTACGGAACAAATACACTGGAAACACGGAAGAGCCGGATGAGCGACTTATGCGTTCGATCGAAGAGAAAATCGATATTCCAGAGTCCAGGAAGGATGATTTCCGCCGTGAAATCATGAATTACATTGGTGCTTTGGCAATCGACGGAAAACAGTTCAATTACAAAACCAATGAACGCCTACATAAAGCTCTTGAACTAAAGTTGTTTGAAGATCAAAAAGACTCCATCAAACTGACCAGTTTGGTTTCTTCGGTTGTGGACAAAGACACGCAAGAAAAGATCGATGTCGTGAAAAAGCGGATGATCAACAATTATCACTACTGTGATATTTGTGCGACGGACGTTCTAAATTTCGTGGCATCCATTTTTGCGCGAGGGGATATTAAGTCCGAACAATAATGTCTCACCACTTATGAGACACGGAGAAGCATGGCGTTAAAGATTGATAATGATTATAACCGCTTCAAGCAAATCGTTCGGGGGCGTGTAAAGAAAGATCTTCGAAAGTATATGTCCTCGAGCGACATGCTTGGGAGAAAAGGGAAGAACATCGTATCGATCCCCATTCCTCGCATTGATCTACCCCACTTTACCCACAGCCCGCGCCAACGAGGCGGAACCGGGCAAGGTGAGGGCGAACCGGGAACGGTCTTGGGCCCTGGAGATCCGGAAGAAGGTCAGGGACAGGCGGGTTCTCTCCCAGGCCAACACGTTCTTGAGGTGGATATTACGCTCGAAGAGTTGGCCAAGATTCTGGCCGAAGAGCTCGAACTGCCTCGCATCGAACCCAAGGGTCAAAAAAAGAACATCACGAGCCTCAAAGAAAAATATAGTGGCATCCACCGTTCGGGACCCGAATCTCTACGTCACTTTAAGCGAACCTACCGGGAAGCTCTAAAAAGGCTGATCTGCACAGGCGCCTATGACCCAGATAACCCCATCATTGTTCCCGTTCGGGAAGACAAGCGGTATCGATCTTGGAAGTTGGTTCCTCAACCCGCTGTCAATGCCTTGATCATATATATCATGGACGTTTCCGGTTCCATGGGGACGGAGCAAAAGGAAATTGTTCGGACGGAGAGTTTTTGGATCGATACTTGGCTTAAGAGCCAATACAAAGGAATCGAATCACGGTACATCATTCATGACGCTGCAGCTCGTGAGGTGGACAGCGAAACGTTCTACCACACGCGAGAGTCCGGCGGAACAATCATCTCTTCCGCCTATCGTCTCTGTTATAAAATGTTGGCTGAGGAGTATGACCCAAGTGAGTGGAACATTTATGTGTTTCATTTTTCCGATGGAGACAACTGGTCTGGAGAAGACACGGAACTCTGTTTTAAAATTTTGAAAGAGGGGCTCTTGCCTCACTTAAATTTGTTTTGTTATGGCCAAGTCGAATCTCAATATGGCTCAGGTCAGTTTCTCAAGGACCTGGAAGAGCATTTGCCAAATATTGAAAACTTGATCACTTCGAAAATTGACTCTCGAGAAGACATCTATGACTCCATCAAAACATTTTTAGGAAAGGGGAAATAATGGCCGACCTCCCCATTGAACTAAAAAAGGCTCGCGAAGAAATTGAGCAATACGCTAAAAATTTTGGGCTGGATTTCTATCCGACCATTTTTGAAATGGTCGAATTCGATGAAATGAATCACATCGCGGCCTACGGTGGGTTTCCAACGCGTTATCCTCATTGGTCTTTTGGAATGGAATATGAACAGCTTTCCAAGGGTTACGAATACGGCCTTTCGAAAATTTATGAAATGGTGATCAACAACGATCCCTGTTACGCGTATTTGATGACTTCCAATCCGTTGGTGGATCAAAAGCTCGTCATGGCTCATGTGTATGCCCACTGTGACTTCTTTAAAAATAATTATTGGTTTTCCAAAACCAATCGACACATGATCGATGACATGGCGAATCATTCGACGCGGATTCGTCGATACATCGACAAAGTAGGGTTTGAAGAAGTCGAAAACTTTTTGGACGCCTGCCTCACATTCAATAATCTGGTGGACGTTCATTTGCCTTTTCAAACGCCTCCTTCCAAGCCTCAAAAGAAGGAGGAAGACGGGAACTCTCAAGATTCCGACAATGAACGAATCGATCGCTCAGAAGTACCGCGCTTAAAAAGCAAGGACTATATGGAGTCGTACATCAATCCCCCAGAATTCATTGAGTATCAGAAAGAAAAAATTCGAAATCGGAGAAAACAAAAAGCCAAGTTTCCCCATGAGCCTATCAAAGACATTATGGGTTTTCTCTTGAGCTTTGCCCCTCTTAAACCCTGGGAACAAGACATTCTTTCCATGCTCCGAGACGAAGCCTATTACTTTGCCCCTCAGGGCCAAACCAAAATCATGAATGAAGGCTGGGCAAGCTACTGGCACTCCACCATCATGACGCAAAAAGTTTTGAAAGACTCTGAGGTCATTGACTACGCAGACCATCACTCAGGAACAGTGGCCCCACACCCGCATCGACTTAATCCCTATAAGCTCGGGATCGAATTATTTCGATACATTGAAGATCGTTGGAACAAAGGAAAGTTTGGAAAAGAGTACGACGATTGTGACGATCTTGTTAAGAAAAAGAACTGGAATAAAGAACTTGGGCTTGGTCGGGAGAAAATTTTTGAAGTTCGAAAAATTTATAACGATCTGACTTTTTTGGATGAATTTTTAACCGCCGATTTTTGCATTGAGCAAAACATGTTTTCATTTGGTTACAATGCAAAATCTGGGAACTATGAGATTTTGTCTCGGGAGTTTGACAAGATCAAACAGTCGATTCTTTTTTCGCTGACCAACATGGGCCAGCCCATCATGGTGGTTGAAAATGGAAATTTCGAGAACCGCGGAGAGCTTTTAATCGTCCATAGACATGAGGGCATTGATCTTCGCGTGGATTGGGCACAAGACGTCATGCGAAATGTACACAAGCTTTGGAAGCGCCCTGTCAATGTGTTGACCTTTTTGGAAGGAAAAAAGAAGATCTTAACATTCGACGGCACCGACCATAAAGAGCGAACGCTTGAGACCACAGGGCAACGTGCAGAAGACAAAAAGAAGTAACACCATTCTCAAAATTTGGGGGGGGCTTGCGGTCATTTGGCTTTGCATGGTTTTTTCAGCTAAGGCTTACACCGACCAGGTTGTTGCCACCATTGGTCCCTCTGCGATCACCCTGAGAGATGTGCGACTTCATGCATTTCTCACCTCTCTTCTTCACAAGGAAAAGCCGAGCCCCAATCAGTTTTTTCTCCATACTCGAACCGCGATAAAGAAGTATCGAACATTTCTGGTTCAGCGGGCGGTTATTTTGAACTACCTTCAAGTGAGTGGTATTTCGCTTTCACCCAAGGAATCCCGCGTACAGGAAGTGAAAAAGCAGGTCACCGCACGCTTCGCGTCCGAAAAGGCCATGAAAGGGTTTTTGAGCACACTGGGCGTGGATATCGAAGAGGTGAATCGCTGGATTCTCGAAAAGCTTCAAATGGAACAATTTGTCGACGAACAAATTGGCATGCGTGTTCAACTTTCCGAGTCGGAAGTTCGAAGCCACTATGATAAAAAAAGAGAGTCTCGATACCTGGGGGAATCTTGGGAGAAAGTAAGACCTGTGGTTCGTGCAGAACTTTTTCGAGATCGCTTGAAAACCGAGTTAAAAAAATGGTTGGACACAGAAATCACGAGAGTGGGCGTCGTTTTTCTACCCCTTCGCAATGGCGTTTAGGACCGCTTACGCGTCAAGATTTAGAGCGCTTGCTTCGCATCGAACATCGCTGCTTTGAGCATCCTTGGTCCAGACAATCTTTCGATGCCATCATTACCGAAAAGACCTTTTTTTCCCTTGGTGCCTTTTCTCAAAAAACTTTGGCGGGGTACCTCATTTGGTCTGAAGCTGCGGATGAACTTCATATTTTGAACATTGCTGTGGACCCCTCTTTTCGGAATCAAGGTGTAGCTTCGCTTCTCCTTGAGGAAGTCCACCAAGGGGCATATAAAAATGGTCGGCGGTTTTCTTTTCTTGAGGTAAGAGAGTCAAACGAATCCGCTCAACGTGTATATGAACGCAAGGGCTACCGAAAAGTCACCAAACGATTGAACTATTATGAGGGGGATCAAGAGGACGCCATTTTGATGATGGCCAAATTGAAAAAGTCGAAAAAATGAACCATCCAAAAAGCAAAGAATGGGCTGCTCACGTGGTTTCCAATAAAGATTTGGGGGCAAAATACGGCCTCATCAGCCTTCGGCTCCCCAAGGCGTTTCCTCGTGTGAAGGCTGGGAGTTTTTGTATGCTTTCGACGGGAGGCTCCAGAGAGGTGCTTTTGCGTCGACCGATGGCCTTCTTTGACGTACAGAAAAATTCAACCTTTACGTCGGTGCAGATTCTTTATCGTGTCGTGGGAAGAGGAACCCGGCTCCTGGCGGGAGTGGAGAAAGATTCAGAGCTGTCACTTTTGGGCCCTATTGGAAACTGCTTTTCTAAGCCTAAAACAAAAGAACATTATTTGGTCGCTGCGGGAGGAATCGGCATTTCGCCCTTTCTTCTCTGGGGAAGACAGCTAAGCGAGGCTCAGCACAAGCGCGTCCGAGTTCTTTTCGGTTTCCCGACAGAAGACCACACTTCGCTGGTGAAACTCTACAAGCGGGTGGGCTTAAAACCCATATGCGCCGTGGAAAAAGCAAAAACTTCTTTCCAAGGAACGGTCCTGGACTTATTGAAAAAAGAATTCGAAAGCGCCCCGGCTCAACGCATCTTGACGTGTGGACCGGAGGCCATGATGGAGGCCGTCAAAGACTTCTGCCGCGTAAAAGGAATCCCCTGCGAGGTTTCATTGGAAGCGAAGATGGCATGTGGGATGGGTGTGTGTTTGAGCTGTGTGACTTCCTGTCAGGCCAAGAATGGCGGACCTCAGGCGCTGGTCTGCCAAGACGGTCCGATCTTCACCTTCCCCTCCTAAGCTGAGACAAAGATCCCTGCCGCGAAGAGCAAACGTAGAAGGCCCTCTAATCATTGACGAAAACGGCGTAAACGTTTAGGAATAGAGAGTGAGTTGAATTTCGGTAAGCAGCCGCATAGGTTGTGAGGAGGCAGTTGATGGCAACCGGAAAAGTAAAATGGTTCAACGATAAAAAAGGCTTCGGCTTTATTTTGAACGATAAGGAAGAAGATGTTTTTGTTCATTTTTCCGCGATTGAGGGAGATGGATATAAAACGCTTCGTGAAGATGATGTCGTTGAATTTGAATGCGAACAGGGCCCCAAGGGATTATTTGCGGCCAAAGTAACCAAACCCGCTCAAGCCTGAGCCTACACCTGGCCGTTGGTTGCCGGGTTTGTTAAATCGTGATGCAATCCACCCAACAAGGTCAGTTTATCTTTGTATCTGTGGGCAGTGAGGAAAATGCTGCTCGGATTACGCACACCTTGCTCGAACAAAATCTTGCGGCGTGCGTCAGTCGAATCCCTAAGGTGATTTCTGAGTACCGATGGGAAGGCGAATTGCATCGAGATGAGGAAATTCTTCTCATCATAAAAACACAAAAGAAACTTGTGGAAAGAGTAGAAGAACTGATTAAAAAGGTTCATACGTATGACGTTCCCGAAATTGTTTCGGTATGTTGGGAACAGGCCTCTGGCGAATATCTGGCCTGGCTCCTGAAGGAAACAGAATAAAGAAAGGAAAAGGAAAGAATGAAGAAAGTAGGTGTATTGACGGGTGGCGGAGACTGTCCGGGATTAAATCCAGCCATTCGAGGAATTTGCCGTCAGGCTCAATCAACGGGCCACACGGTTGTAGGCATTCGCCGGGGTTGGAAGGGTCTGTTGGAACAGGAAACAAAGGATCTGAACATCGCTGAAATTGATGAACTGCTTTATCAAGGGGGCACCGCCCTTCGCTCTTCACGAACCAACCCATATAATGAAGAAGGGGGCCCGGAACGAGCCAAAAAGGCCATTCAAGACCTCGGACTGGAAGCCTTGATTGCCATTGGCGGAGAAGACACTCTGGGTGTCGCCTCGAAACTGGCTGCAGAAGGACAACCTGTCGTGGGATTGGCGAAAACCATTGATAATGACTTGGACGTGACCGACTTTACGTTGGGATTTCCTTCCGCGGTTGAAATCGCAACACAGGCGTTTGATCGCATTAAGACAACCGCTCAGTCACATGATCGCGTCATGGTGGTCGAAGTCATGGGACGTCACGCAGGTTGGTTGACCTATTATGCCGGTTTGGCTGGCGGCGCAGACGCCATTTTATTGCCGGAATTCCCCATGCCGATCCAGGAAGTCTGTGACATCCTCAAAAAGCTCGAAGCGCGAGGCAAAGAATACGCCATCATTGCGGTTGCCGAGGGAGCCAAAGTTTTGGATGACCAGGGCAAAGAAATTGCCATTCACTCCAAAGAAGCTGTGGATTCTTTTGGACATGTTCAACTGGGTGGAATTGGGGATTTTGTGAAAGAACTTCTCAAAAACCGAACCGGGAGAGATGTTCGATCAACCGTATTAGGTCATACTCAACGTGGAGGTTCTCCTTCCGCTTTTGATCGAATTCTTTCCACGGCCTATGGGGTTCGTGCCATGCAACTCGTTCAAAACAAAGAATATGGAAAAATGCCGGCTCTGGTCGGTGGAAAAATTGAGACCGTTTCTCTCGCGAATGCGGTTGAGAAACTGAAACTGGTTCCCAAAGAGGCGTATGAATTAGCCAGAACATTCTTTGGGTAATCTCAAAATATGAGTGAGGAAACTCGAAATTTATTATTGATCGCGTTGGCGACCTCCACGGTCGCCACGCCCCTCCTCGTTGGTGCCATACGAAAGCAAATTCCCAAAGAAGTTCTTTTACGATGGGCAGCTCCCTTGATGGGTGCAACATTTTTGATGGTCGTCGGAATCCGACTCATGGACCAACACCTTGATCCCACATGGAAGTTGGTGGGGTCCTTGCTTTTCGGTTTCGTGTGGTGTGTGTCGGGCGTGTTGGTCATTTTTCGAAAACCTCACCGCTTTCGAGCCTTAGATCCCACCGTCCGCGCCCAAAAAATTCTGGGCTTAATGCTTCTCGTTTTTGGCATCCTCTGGCTCGCCGCTTCCGTCTTTCGTTTTGGATAAAACGACCTAAATTTTTTTAAATCTGAAAATAAGCGCAACATCCGTCGCGCATGAGTTTCGTTCCGGACATAAAGTGAGCCGAGGAGATTTTGTGGGAGGGTCCTGACGTTGTGGGGCCCATCCCCTTGCGGGCGGAGGACCGTCCTCAGGCGATTCGTCCCACAACGCCACCCTTTCAACATTTCCAAGGTAACTTTAAAAACATCTCTCACAAAAAAGGTGTCTCCGTTTGAATGAATGATTTCAAGCGAGGGGAGCGAGATAAAAGAATTACTCATGACGAAAAGCGAATCTGAGGAAGAGTCTCTCCGCGCCTGTGAAGAGAGCCCAAAGACCTCGTGAACGGAAGGTAGGGGAAACGGAGACGACCTGCGGCAAGCTATGCTTGACGCTGGGCGGACAACGAGGGGCCCCGCCTGCAGTGATCGTAGTCTTTGGAGCGAACGTAACCCGAAGCGGAGAGACTCTTCCTCAGATTTGCTTCCCTTAAACGTAGCTGTTCTTAACAACGATTTCGGAGTCCTCTTGCGCGACGAATGTCGCGCTTTTTTATTTCAAACTAAGCGAAATGAATTTTGGTTTGGGGGCCGAGGAGGGTGTTTAGGTCTTGGACCATTTCATTTGTCGGTGCCACAAAAAAATCTCGTGAAAGGGCAATCACCGTTTCGCTTTTTCCGGGAATTCGAAAATGCAAAATGGTCGGACACTCTCCTTTATATCTTCCAAATAACTCTTTGAGTTCTTGAAGATTCGTTGGATTCAAGAGCGTTGCGTCGACAGAAATATGCACTTTTCCACTAAACAATTCGTGCGCTTTTTCCAACTCTGCCACATTGGACACCAAAATTTTGGCCTGGTCTTCACCAATGTCCAATTTCCCGGTCACAAAAATCGGGGCGTCACCTTTGATCAACTCTCCGTACAGACGAAAGGGTTCAGCAAAAACGACCAACTCAACGCTTCCCGAGAGATCCTCTAACGTCGCAAACGCCATGCGATCGCCTTTTCGCGTATTGATCTCTTTGACCGAGGAAATCATTCCCCCAACCCGGGCTGTGCTCTGATCTCTCAATTCCTTTAAACTACCTGCATCGGAGTTGGCATATCGCTTGAGAACATCGGTGTAACGAAGCAAAGGGTGGCCTGTGATATAAAACCCCACGGAGTCTTTCTCATATCGCAGACGTTCGGTTTCTTCCCACTCCGGAGCCTCACGATATTCTAATTTGGAGACAACCACACCGGACTGTTCCCCGAACAGATTTTCTTGACCCACCAACCGATCTTTTTGGGCTTGGTGTGCTGCCTCCATAGCCATTTCCAAAGAGGCCATCATTTTGGCCCGCATTCCGCCCGTCGAATCAAAGGCGCCACACTTGATCAGAGATTCAATCACGCGTTTATTTACTTTTCTCAAATCAATTCGTTCACAGAAATCAAATAAATCTTCAAAGGGCCCAGACTTTTCACGAGCGGCAATGATCACTTCGATGGCACCATCCCCAACATTCTTCACAGCACCCAACCCGAATCGAATTTTTCCCTTGATGACTGAAAAGTCGTGGTGGCTTTCATTCACATCCGGCGGCAAGACTTCGATGCCCTGGGCCCGACAATCATTTAAAAGCAAGACGACACGATCCGTATTGGCGCGGTCAATGGACAGACACGCAGCCATGAACTCCACAGGATAGTGAGCTTTCATGTATGCGGTTTGAAATGAAATCATAGCATAGGCCGCCGAGTGACTTTTATTGAAGCCATATCCCGCGAACTTCGCCATTAGGTCAAAAATCTTTTTGGCTTTGGCCTTCGGAAACTTATTGGTTTCGCACCCACTCAAAAACCGTTGTTCCTGCTTGTCCATCTCTTCGGCAATTTTCTTACCCATGGCGCGACGAAGCAGGTCGGCTTCTCCCAGGCTATAACTCGCCAAGGCCGAAGCAATTTGCATGACTTGCTCTTGATAGAGAATGACGCCGTAGGTGTCTTTTAAGATGGGTTCAAGCTCTGGAAGGTCGTAAACAATGGGCGTTCGCCCATGTTTTCGGTTGATGAAGTCATCGACCATGCCCGAGCCCAAAGGCCCCGGTCGGTACAAAGCCACCAAAGCAACGATATCTTCAAATTGAGAGGGTTTCAGTTTTGCAACCAGATCGCGCATCCCTGAAGATTCCAACTGAAAAACCCCTTGTGTGTCTGCACGACTCAGGAGTTCAAATACTTTCGGGTCGTTCATGTCCACCGTTAGGAGATCAATCTTTTCACCGTGGGTTCGCTCGACCAATTTTACGGCTCGATCCAAAAGTGTCAGTGTTTTCAACCCCAAGAAGTCAAACTTGATCAGCCCGACCTTTTCGACGCCCTTCATGTCCCATTGGGTGACAACCTCATCATGTTGGCCTTTGTACAGAGGCACATGTTGAGCAAGAGGTCGGTTATCTGAAATCACGACTCCCGCCGCATGAACTGAAGCGTGTCGGGTCAATCCTTCCAGGCGAAGGGCAATGGTCAAAAGTTCATCCACCTTGGCGTCTTTTTTGCGAAGTTCGTCGAACTTTTCTTCTTTCTTAAAAGCCTCTTCCAAGGTGATATTCAGAATGGAAGGAACCAACTTCGCAATGCGATCCACCTCACCATAAGGCATTCCCAAGACCCGACCCACATCCCGCAAAACGGCTCGGGCTTGCATTTTTCCAAAGGTGGTAATCTGTGCCACGCGACGATCAAACACATCTGCATCACCGTTATATTTCTCCGCCACATACTTGATCACTTCATCTCGCCGATCTTGACAAAAGTCGACATCAATATCTGGCATGGAAATACGTTCAGGATTTAAAAATCGTTCGAACAATAAATTATATGGAATGGGATCGACGTCGGTGATGCGTGTAGAATAAGCCACCAAACTTCCTGCAGCAGATCCTCGTCCCGGCCCCACGGGAATCTTTTGGGCTTTCGCAAAATTGATGAAATCAGAAACAATTAAGAAATACCCCGAGAAACCCATCTCTTTAATGGTTTTTAGCTCTTTCTCTAGGCGACTTTCATACTTTTCTTGAATCCCCTCCTTCGATTGCCCTGCCCGTTCATAAAAAGCAAAAATTTGGGGCAGCCTTTCTTTGAGACCCTGATGGGCAAATTCAACCAAATGCTCGTCGAGTGTTTTTCCCTCCGGTGGGGAAAAATCCGGCATATAGTATTTTCCGGTTTCCAATTCAACGTTGCACTTTTCAGCAACTTCCAGCGTGTTTTTCAAAGCTTCTGGGTAATGAGAAAACAGCTCCTCCATTTCCTCAGCAGATTTGACGTAATACTGCTCCCCGGAATATTTCATGCGATCTTGATCTTGAATGGAGGCTCCCAAGCCAATGCACAAAAGCGCATCATGCGCTCGTGCATCCTCTTTTCTCAAATAATGGCTATCGTTGGTCGCCACCACGGGTATAGAAAGTTTTTCTGAAAGTTCTATGAGCCCCTCATTCACACGATGCTGATCGGGCAACCCATGGTCCATAAGTTCCAAGTAGTAATTTCCTTCGCCAAAAATTTCCTGGAACTCTTTGGCCGATTTTTCGGCCGACTCGGGTTGGCCATCTCGAAGAAAGCGTGAGGGAACACCGCTCAAACAACCTGAAAGAGCCAGTATTCCTTCATGGTATTCACGCAGAATCTCGCGATCAATCCGAGGTTTGTAATAAAAACCTTCTAAATTCGCCAACGTGATCAATCGAAAAAGATTTTCCAATCCACCTTTGTCTTTTGCCAAAAGCGTTATGTGATTGAGGGGGTGCTGCGTAGATTTTTCCTTACGATGTCCTTGAGTTAAATAAGCCTCTACCCCCAAGATGGGTTTGATTCCGGCCTTTTTCGCCGTGAGATAGAACTCTAAGGTTCCATGTAAATTTCCATGGTCGGTAATGGCCACGGAGCTCATTCCCAACTCTTTCGCTCGATCAACCAAGCCCTGTGCGGTAATTGCGCCGTCTAATAAGGAGTATTGGCTATGCAGATGTAAGTGAACAAACTCCATTGAAGAGTCCTGGATACGAGATCCCGCTCATTCAGGCAACACAAAAGTAAAACGGGAGAGGTTTTTATTTTTTTGCGAATCATTCCCACTCAATGGTGGCAGGAGGCTTACTGGAGATGTCATACACAACACGATTGATGCCTCTCACTTCATTGATGATCCGATTGGAAACTTTGGCCAAGAATGAATGAGGCAACTCTGCCCAATCGGCGGTCATTCCATCATGGCTCACAACCGCTCGAAGCGCGCAGACATTTTCGTACGTTCGCTCATCTCCCATGACCCCCACAGAGCGCACCGGAAGGAAGGTTGCAAACGCCTGCCAAACCTCGTCATACAGTCCAGATCGACGAAGTTCATCCATAAAAATTTCATCGGCCGCTTGCAAGACGCTTACGCGTTCTGGAAGGATCTCTCCGATGATCCTCACCGCAAGGCCAGGACCGGGAAAAGGATGTCGATTGAGAAGATCGGGTTTTAATCCCAACTCCTTTCCCAAACTTCGAACCTCATCCTTAAAAAGTTCTCTTAAGGGTTCGATTAATTTCAAGTTCATGCGTTCCGGTAATCCCCCCACATTGTGATGACTTTTGATCATCGCGGAGGGTCCCCTCATAGAAACCGATTCTATGACGTCTGGGTAAAGGGTTCCTTGGGCCAAGAAACTGGCATCGTCGATGGTTTTGGCTTCTTCTTCAAATACATCGATGAAAACGTTTCCAATAATTTTACGTTTTTTTTCTGGATCTTCGACACCCCTCAATGCCGATAAGAAGCGGTTTTTTGCATCAATCACACGAAGATCTACATGAAAGAAATCCAAAAAACTTTTCTCGACTTCCTCTCGTTCGCCACGCCTTAGCAAACCTGTATCCACAAATACCGCCGTCAATTGTTTGCCCAGGGCTTTGTGCAAAAGAAGGGTCACAACCGATGAGTCCACGCCTCCAGACAACCCACAAATCACATGATGATTTCCCACCCTCTCTCGAATTTCTTTGATTTGAGTGGTGATGAAATGACTCATGGTCCACGTGGGGTTCGCCTTACAAACGTTAAATAAAAAATTGCGAAGAAAGGTCTTTCCAATCTCGGTATGGGTGACTTCCGGATGAAACTGAACGCCGAACTGTCTTCCTTCTTCATTTTCAATGGCGGCAAAGGGAGAGTTGTCAGACGTGGCCAGAACACGAAAACTCTCTGGCAATTCTTCAATCCGGTCTCCATGGCTCATCCAAACGATGGGAGCTTCTTGTTCAATTTCCTCAAACAAGACATGCTGAGATGGAATCTTCAATTCCGCCCGACCAAATTCTCTTTCTTGTGCCGGCTCTACTTTTCCGCCAGCCGCATGAACCAAGAGTTGGGCCCCATAACAAATTCCCAAGATGGGAACTTTCCAAGATAGGATCTCTTCTTGCAAATGAGGAGCTTCTCCGGTGTACACCGACGCCGGGCCTCCAGACAAAATGACGCCCTCACATTGGGGTTCATACGAAGAAAGCTTCGCATCGAAAGGAATGATCTCACAATACACCTCTTGCTCCCGAATTCGTCGGGCGATGAGTTGCGTATACTGCGAGCCGTAATCCAGTATGAGAATCATTTACAGATCCGAACGATAGTTGGGGGCTTCCTTGGTCACGGTGACATCGTGCACATGGCTTTCCCTCAAGCTAGCTCCAGAGATTTTGACAAACTTGGCCTTCTCTCGAAGCTTGGCCAAGCTTTCGGCGCCCACATATCCCATGCCAGCTCGTAAGCCTCCCATCAATTGATACACCGTGGTGGAAAGGCCTCCTTTATATGCCACCATTCCCTCAACCCCTTCGGGAACCAATTTTCCCAAATTGGGGTCCTGATTTTGACCTTGAAAATATCGATCGGCCGAACCGGCTTTCATGGCCCCCAAAGAGCCCATTCCCCGATAGGTTTTATAGGTACGCCCCTGATACAAAATTGTTTCTCCGGGGGCTTCTTCGGTCCCCGCGAACAAGGAACCAATCATGACGGTTTCGGCTCCGGCAGCCAACGCTTTAACCATGTCTCCAGAAAAACGAATGCCTCCATCGGCAATTAAGGGGAGGCCCGCTTTTTGGGTCTCCTTAGAAACCTCCATGACCGCCGTGAACTGAGGAACGCCAATCCCCGCGACAATTCGCGTGGTACAGATGGATCCAGGTCCAATCCCGACTTTAACCGCGTCAATCTCGGTTCGAATCAGGGCTTTGGCTGCGTCCGCCGTTCCCACATTCCCCGCGATGATTTGAACCTCCGAAACTTGCTTTCTAAGTCTCTCCACAAACTGAAGGACCTTCTGGGAGTGACCATGAGCTGTGTCCACAACCAACACGTCTGCTCCGGCCTTGACCAAAGCTTCGGCCCGCTCCAGATCTTCCTCTTTGGCACCCACCCCGGCTCCCACGCGCAAACGACCGTGTTCGTCTTTACAAGCATGCGGAAATTCCAGGGCCTTTTTGATGTCTCGAATGGTGATGAGCCCCCTCAAGGAACCATCCTCCGCCACCACGGGCAGCTTTTCGATGCGATGACGATGGAGAATCTCTTTGGCTTGCTCCAACGTAATTCCTTCCGGAGCCGTCACAAGCTTTTCGCTGGTCATGACATCCGAAACACTTAAATCCATGTTTTTCTCGAATTGAAGATCCCGATTGGTCAAAATCCCCACCAGTTTTTGACCTCGAACGACGGGAATTCCGCTGATTTTGTGCTTGGTCATCAAGCCAATGGCCTGGATGACGGAGGAATCTGGATCAATCGTAATCGGATCTGTGATCAAACCGCTTTCGGATTTTTTAACCTTCCGGACCTCCTCCATTTGTTGAGAAATGGACATATTGCGATGAACAATGCCAATACCCCCCTCTTGAGCCATGCGGATGGCCAGGGCGGACTCCGTCACCGTATCCATCGCAGCCGACACCAAGGGGATTCGAAGATTGATCTTTCGGGTCAACCGGGTGCTAAGATCCACCTCATGAGGCAAAATCTCGCTGGATTGCGGCAAAAGAAGAACATCATCAAATGAATAGGCCTCTGAAAAGCGTTCGGTCGTCATAACGATTAGTTGCGGCGAAATTTAGGGGAAAGCTGTATATAGTCAAGCGTTCGTCAAAGAAAGCTGTGAAACGAGAAGAGAAAATCAGAATCGCCGATGAGACTTTTTGCGAAATCTTCCATGATTTCAACTTCTTCCACTTTTTAAACCCCACCAATCAAGAGGAAGAGAAAGATCGCTTTTTTCAAGCTTGGGAAGAGGGAGAAGTGTATCACCCCCAATTCACGTATGACCCCCTTCCCGCCACACTGGACAGCCATTTAAACCAGCTGGAGTCCCTAAGCTTGGGGGACACGCACTTGGAAGCCTGTTATGAGAAAACCCGCCAAGAGTTGATTCAATCCATACATGCGCTTCAGTCCCGTGGAACCCCAGAAATCACAAAGTTTTCCAATCGTTTATTCGGAATTCCATCTACTCCACTGGTCGAGAAGGCCATTCTTCTTTTAAAGCGCAGAAATACTGAATCTAAGGACGCCGCCCCCATGATGGGCGTGAAAGGAATTCAGGAATTGTTCCGGGAACGTCTTCGAGAGGATCGTTTGGAAGGATGGGATGTGGTTGAAGACCGTTCCAATGTCGACTTTGTCCAAATTGACTGGGCGCATCATAAGATTCGCCTTCAATCCGGAATGATTGTTTCCGAAAAAATGGCCAGAAGGATTCTCCAACATGTCATCGGAGCCAAAATTTATCGAACCGTAAATGGAGAGCGCCAACCCTTCAAATGTTTTGCCCTGGGGTTTCAAGGATATTTAGAGACCGATGAAGGTCTTGCCGTGGAGCTGGAAGAGGCCTCCGGTCTTTTGACTCCTGGAATCTCCCGAGCTTATGCCGGTCGATTGATCGGTGCGGCGCGATCGGCCAATGCCTCTTTTTTTCAAGTCTTTAAAGATCTGACGTCTTATTTTCTCCCGGATCAGGCCTATGATATTGCCGTTCGAAATAAACGAGGCTTGAACGACACGTCTCAACCCGGAGGTTTCCTTCAAGATCATCTCTATTTGCAGGGAAAAGAAAAAATTAAGCTTTTATCCGGTCCAGAAAAACGACTCCTTTACACAGGAAGAATTGGCATTCATCATCTTCCTCTCGTGCAAGAGTTGCTTACACAGAAAAAACTGGTAGACCCTGCATTTGTACCGAGCGTATTCCATGGAAGAAACTACACTTGATGCCATACCCCGAATTTCTTGGGTTGACCTGAGAAAAAACCTCGAAAGTAAGACACCTTTCGAAGCCCTGTCTCCGTTGGCTACGTGTCTGATTCGCGTCCGTGAATATTCACCCTTCATCGCGAATGTCTCGCACTCCGGTCATCGGGTCCGGGAAGAACTCGAAATGAATATGCTCATAGAAGAACAAGAGCGTCTTTGCGAAGAAGATGTTGGAGTGGATCGCTTCTTAGACGCTTTCCCCATTCAAATCATCGCTTTAGATTCCCGTTACGAATATGACGTGAATCGTCCAAGAAAGCATGCCGTCTATCTAAAGCCCTTTGAAAGCTGGGGAAAAAAGGTTTGGCGAAATCCTCCCAGGCCCGAAGAACTTGAGTTTTCTTTGGAAAAATACGATGACTATCATGAGATCGTTGAGTTTGTCGTAGAGTCCATTCAAAAAATGTTCGGCTCTACACTTGTGTTGGATCTGCATTCCTACAATTACCGAAGGTCCGCTCAGAGTTCCGTCAAAACCCCTTTCCCAACCTTTGATCTAGTTTTGTCAGAAGAAGATAAAAAGGAGCACCAAAGCACGATTGATTTTCTCTCCACACAACTCAAAACGATTTCGACTCCGGAAGGACCTGCCACGGTATTAGAAAACGCCGTGTTTCAAAAAGACGGTGCCATAGCCGAAAGACTTCAAGCCTTTTTTCCGGATGTGCTCACCCTGCCCATCGAAATCAAAAAAATATATATGGAGGAAAAGACCGGGGTGTTTCACGAAGAGGTCCTTGAATCGCTGCGATCTTCCCTCAATGAAATCTTTCCAAAAGTTTTTTCTCATTTTCGAAAGCAAACTTCATAAATGAGTGCGGCCGCCATCGACATTCAAAACCTGGTGAAGCGGTTTGGCTCTTTCACGGCCGTATCGGATATCTCTCTAACCATCCAACCGGGAAGCTTTTTTGGATTCCTCGGACCCAATGGAGCGGGAAAAACCACCACGATCAATGTTCTTACGGGGTTATGCACACCAACATCTGGAACCGTTTCGGTTTTGGGAAATGATGTTTTGCAGGACTATCGCAAATGCCGAAGCAAAATTGGCTTGGCTCCGCAGGATTTTAATTTTGATCGTTTTTTTTCGATTCGAAGGGTCATTGAGTTTGAGGCGGGATATTTTGGTCTTTCTCCCAAAAAGGCGCGCAAACGAATTGATGCGTTATTCGACCGATTTGGGTTGACCTCAAAAGCGAACCAACGCGTCCAAACGCTATCCGGTGGTTTAAAACGAAGACTTCAGTTGGTAAAAGCCTTGGTTCATGATCCCGAAATTCTCATTTTAGATGAACCCACGGCGGGTGTGGATTTAGAGCTACGCTATGAGCTTTGGGAATACCTACGAGAACTCAATCGCCAAGGAAAAACGATCTTGTTAACCACTCACTATCTTGAGGAGGCCGAAAGCCTGTGTGAAGAAATTGCCATCGTTCATAAAGGCAAGATTGTCGAGCAAGGCTTAACGCGCGATCTTCTTCAAAAGAATAAAAAAAGTTTAGAGGAATTGTTTTTGTCGCGCGTGATTGAAAAGGATGGGGGGGCCGTTGGAAAATTGGATTAGATTCTGGACTCTCTTCAAACGCGAAACCTATCGCTATGTCAGCCGTTGGGGCCAAACCATTTTTCCCCCGGTGATCAGTACCGTTTTATTCATTGTAATCTTCGGATTCGTCTTGGGGTCCCGCATGCGTTTGATCGAAGGTCATGAATACATTCTTTTCATCTTCCCCGGTTTATTGCTCATGGGGGCGGGAAACTCTGCTTTTCATAACGCCTCTTTTTCTCTGTTCATTTCCAGGTGGGATCATTTCGTGGAGGACCTGCTGGTTTCACCGCTCTCATACCTTCAGATGGTCATGGCTTTTCTTTTGGCCTCCACCGTTCGAGGCTTGGTCACAGGTTTGGTGATTCTCGCATCGGGGAGCCTACTTTTAGGTTCTCCCTTCGCCCACCCCGCACACTTATTTCTCGCTTTGTTGATGAGTTCTTTACTTTTTTCGGCCTTTGGAATCATTGTCGGATTGTGGGCCGATGACTGGGACCAGTTGGCGCTATTTCAAAATTTCATCATGACCCCTCTGATGTTTTTGGGAGGTGTTTTTTACTCCACCTCGAATCTCCCCGACGGGTTTCGGTGGGTGAATGAGGCCAACCCAATCTACTATATGGTCTCAGCCATTCGCCATTCGATTCTGGGCTCGGCAGACACATCCTTTTGGGTGGGGATGCTCCCCACCACCTTTTTCACCGTGGTTTTTGCCGTTTTAGCTGTGAGACTTTTTCGTACCGGGTATAAATTGCGAACCTAAGTTCTTTTACTCCCGCTCTTTCATTGGAATATACGCCTGTTGATTCGGTCCAGTATAAATCTGTCTTGGTCGATAGATCTTGGACCCTTGTTCCATGAGTTCCTTGTAATTGGCAATCCACCCTGGCATTCGGCCAATCGAAAAAATGACCGTAAACATATCCAGTGGAATTCCCAAAGCCCGCATGATGATCCCGCTGTAGAAATCTACATTGGGATAAAGCTTACGCTTCACAAAATACTCATCCTGAAGAGCGACTTCTTCCAGCTCTTTTGCGAGATCCAGCAGGGGATCATCAATGTGAAGAACGTCCAAAAGTTTGTCGCATTCATTCTTTATGATTTTCGCTCTGGGGTCATAGCTTTTATACACTCTGTGACCAAAGCCCATCAGACGAACATCGCTACTTCCTGATTTGATGGTTTCGACAAACTCTTTAATACTTCGTTTTTCTCTCCGTAAGGTTTCCAACATTTCAATGACCGCCTGATTGGCTCCTCCATGAAGCGGTCCCCAAAGCGCACACACCCCTCCGGAAGCGCAGGCGAATAAGTTCGCCTGACTGGACGCAATCATTCGCACAGTCGATGTGGAACAGTTTTGTTCGTGATCCGCATGCAGGAGAAAAATGAGATCCAGCGCCCGAACGATTTCAGGTTTCAATTCATATTCTGAATACGGTTCCGAAAACAGCATATGAAGGAAGTTCTCTACATACCAATACGATGGTTTCGGATAATTGATGGGTTTGCCCAAAGATTTTCGATACGCAAATGCGGCGATGGTCCGAACCATGGACATCAAACGTGCAGCTTGCAGGGGAAAGTGCTCCTCCACATACCCTTCTGAAATGCAACACTCAAAGCAACTGGCCGCATTGATCATGGCCGACAAAATCGCCATGGGGTGCGCATGGGGGGGAAACCCTTCAAAATGAAACTTCATGTCTTCGTGCAACATGGCCGTATCGGTCATGTCTTTTCGATATTTCTTTAACTCGGACTCGGTGGGTAATTTCCCAAAAATGATCAGATAGGCTGTTTCGACAAAATTGGACTGCGTGGCTAATTCTTCGATAGGGATGCCTCGATAGCGAAGGATTCCCTTTTCGCCGTCGATGAACGTAATTGCGCTCTGGCAAGAGCCCGTATTTCCATACCCCCCATCCAGCGTAATGTAACCTGAGGAGGATCGAAGCTTTGAAATGTCAATCGCCTGTTCGTTCTCGCTTCCTTTGATGATGGGGAGATCAAAAGAGTCACCGTTGATATTGATTTTGGCTGATTTTCCCACGTTTTAATCCTTCATTTAGGGTTCTTTGTCGTTTTAAGTGAATCCCTATCCTTATGAAGCTTGCCGCATTTGGAAAGTCTTTTTCGTGTTGTGCGTTGTGTCGTCTCAGAAAAGGGCGTTTGAAATGACCCCTCGCGGAAACCCCCGTCCAATGAGGCTTTTACTCCTTGAGGGGAGCAGGACTGAACATGCCCAAAGAAGGTTGGCAACAGGATTGACAGCCCCCAAGCCCCCCTGTATATCGGTTGGCCGTTCCTCGGTAGCTCAGTCGGTAGAGCAGCTGGCTGTTAACCAGCGGGTCGGCGGTTCGAGTCCGTCCCGGGGAGCCAAAAAAAGGGAAGAACCCCTCCGGTTCTTCCCTTTTTTTGTTTCTCGGGGCGACGAGAACCGCCGTGCAATATGCAGGTTCGAACATGCCGATCTTTTAAAAAAAGATCTTTATGATGTTTGGGCTGGACCGGGTGCCCCTTGGGCGGGCCAGACCACACTGCCCATGTCTGCGTGCGAGAGAACGCGAATCCGTCTCGGCTCCTCCAGGAATCTTCCTCGTTACGGGTTCTAAATTCCAAGGCTCCCCTTCGGTCGCCTTTCCATCAAGATCCCGTACGCTCGGTGTCCCGGGGAGGCAGTTTAGTGATTAAGGGTTGGGGTTTAAGGTTTAATCGTTACTAACGATTAAACCCCAAGCCTAAAACCCTAGATTTCCTAGGCCTTCTTTCTTTCGGGAAACCAACAAAGCATGGAAACGATTTTCTTCTTAAAGAGTCTGCAAAATATCCATTGCCATAAAGAGGTAATCGTAGACATAACCATATAGCTCATTATGAAGAGGAGCCGCCTCATATGTGGGGTCTTCCCACACTCGATTCGACAAATGAACGGGTAGCCGCTTTCCATTCGCCATGAAGGTTAGACCGTCGAGAGAGTAGAGAGGAAAACTTTTGTCGCTTCCGTTAATCTTAACTCTGTCATCAAGTAGTTTCTTCAGTCCTCGGATCGCTCGCTCTCGATATTTCCGACTCGCCCTCTTATCCTTAGTATTCCAAAAACCTTTCGCTAAGAGTGCGTGTGTCAGCACCAGTGATGCTCGCATGTAAGGACTGTCCGAATGAACATTATGCGCGGACATACGCCCCTTTGGATCGCTTACGCGCTTCAGTGTCGCACGCCTTCGGTCCATGTTTTCTTGGTTCCACATCCACTGGGCAATGTGATCCGCGGCACTTAGGTAAGCTCGTTTCCCCGTTTCAAAATACGCAAGCATCAAACCCTGTGGAACATGATCGATACGAAAGAAATCTGAACCTAAAACTTGCGAGCGACTTTCTTCAATAGAATCCTTTTCCCAGGACCAATAAAGGGGGGTGATCTCAATTTTGGGGGGGGTTCCTGGCAGGAACTTGTCCAAACGGTAACGCCACATGGGAGGCCATCCGGGGAAATCCCTTTTTTTCTCACGGCTCTTAACCTTAGGAGGGGGCGTGGAGCCTGTAGGTTTCGCTGTGTCGAAAGGATCCACATTCATGATCTCAAGCCATAAATCGGCCATGCGAATCCCAAGGTCCCGATACTTTTTATGTTCAACCGAGTCTGCTGGGAATGTGCTTGCTAATCGGAAGTAGGCGTACACAGCCCCTTCAGCGTCATGCGCCCAAAAGTAATGATGTGCCTTCTCGCTTTCATGGCTATATAGAGGCCGCTGCCCAGGATCAGTACGCACTAAGAAACTAAAATCTCTTTTGGAGTCACCCATCTCTCGATACTTCCAAAACGGCGAAGCTAAATCTTCTGCGACCTTTCTGAAAGTTGATTCGTTTGTTATCTCGTAGAGTGTTACGAATACTTCCACCAAGAAATCTAGATCGCCCCAACCAGCGCGTGCAATCCACGGGGCGTAAACGACACCAAAACGATCCGCTATAAACCACGGAATGCCCTTCAACTCGAAGCCTGGAATTGGCTTTGCTTTTTTCTTACCTTTGGCTCCCGTTGCTTGCCATGGGCTCACTTTTCCATCTCTGAGATCCTCCCAAGTGACAAGTTGGCCACCCATGGTCCACATTCGATTGACCCCATAGGCATATTCTTTAGGCGTCAGAAAAGCGTTCATAAAGAAGCGTGCAACATCTTTTGCCGTCTCAACAAAATCTTCCCTGTCTTCTTCTGAGACATAGTTGGAGGCGCGCGCCAACGAAGAAATGAATCCGCTGTGCCATGCTTTCACGGGCCTCCTTGGCGAAGATACCAGCTTGATCCCTGAATCTGGGTGAATCCAAAACTCGTCCCTCACATGCTTAGGAGTAAATTGGCTGTCAATTCCTCCACCGCGCATGGCTCTGGTTGAGTTCCCGAACAAAATCTGTCCATTTTCCTCTACAAAGGTGGAGGCGTATTGGAGATCGACCTCAGCCGTTTTTACCAATCTTTCTTTGAGGTTAGCCAAATCAGCGGGGCTCGCTCCTGCTAGGCCCTGAACACACCCCACAGCCGAAACCAGTGTCATAGTAATTAGGGAAACTACTGCTCGTAATTGCATGACGGAACCTCCAAAGGTGCTTTTCCTCTGCTTCTACCACTCCCCGTTCCCTAACGGAACCGCGTCTCTTGAATGGCCCCATCGGCGGTTTAAGGACTACGGCTTAAGGCTTAATCCTTGCGGATTTTTTAAATGCGTTTTTTTGATTGTTTGTCTCTGAGGCTTGGTCGGTTCATGGTTTTTTTGACACGGCCATGAGTTCGTACTCGTCAAGCTCCAAGGGACCCCGCCTCCAGTTTCCAGCTGTACCTCCCCAGATATGTTCGACGGAGAAGCCCGCTGATCGCAGCAGGAGTGTAAATTCCGTAGGTGTGTACATACGTTCGCGACATGGAACTGTGATCGGGCCCTTAGATGTTTCGAACGTAATCGTGTTGAGCGTCGTTTGTGACATCACATCAAAACTCTCAGCCTCCTTTTCACGTCCCACGCCACGGGCCACGCGGAACACATTCAACGCATTTAGAATGAGCTGTCCGCCGGGTTTTAATGCGGCATGAATGTTTCGCAAGACGGTTAGGTCTCGCTCAATGGGATCGTCTCCTTGACCCAACAGCCCCATTGCGCCCTCACACAACCCAATCGCCGCATCAAAAACCGGTTTGGATTCAAAGGCTGTGGCGTCACATTGAATGAATTCGACATTCGTCTTGGCTTCGGCCGCGCGCGTACGTGCCTTTTCAAGCATCTCCTCACTTAAATCAACTCCGGTCACTGAGAAACCGTGTTGAGCCAGACCCACGCTGTGGCGACCCGTCCCACATCCCACGTCGAGTATCCGTGCACCCTTGGAAAGTTGAAGCTGCTCTACCAAAAACTCAATTTCTTTTTCGGTGCCTTGCGTGAACGGCTCTTTGTCGTATTGATCCGCTTCATACTTAAAAAATTTTTTCCATTCCATAGCTTCCATCTTTCTGCAAAGGGTTCAATTGCGTATCCTCTCTACAATATTTTCTACAAAACTTGCGGATTATGTTGCAAACCAAGCGTTTTGCAGCTCCTTGATCAGTATGTGCCTGCATTTATTTGTTTTTTTCTCCTGCAACCAAACGGCCGAAATCTTGTAGAACTTGTCGTAAAACGAGAAAGCATGAACAAATACAGATATTTATCTCTACAACTGATTGGTAGCTTTCCTCGAAGCTTCCGTGCCGGGGGAATCCTTTTGATCCCCGTTTCTTAGAGGCGTATAACTCCGCTTTCGTTTGCCGGTGTAGGCGGGAGGAAATGTAGGATGACATCAAAACTCTTTTATTTGGCCCTTGCGGGAGGCGCTGGAACCATTGCTCGGTATGTATTGGGTGAGTTTGTGTCGCGATTTTCTTCGGGGTCTTTTCCGTGGGCCACTTTGGTTATCAATGCCTTGGGATGTTTGGTTTTTGGCTTCGTTTGGTCTTTGGGCGAACAGAATGCCTGGCTCAGTCCGCAACAACGTCTCATCATTCTCGTCGGTTTTCTTGGAGCTTTTACAACGTTTTCCACCTTTGCCTTTGAAACGGCTTTATTGGCGAAAGATTTTCAATGGACGTTTGTTTTTGGAAACCTCTTGTTTCAAAATGTGTCCGGATTGGCTTTTGCGTTTCTGGGAATTTTGATGGCTCGTTCGGTTCAGGCTTTTTAAGGCCCAACTTCATCAAAGGGCTTTGTACCAAACATTCATGCTCTCAATTCTTCCGCTGATCTGAGTATTGTTAGTCAGCGTTCCCCCAAAGAAATATCCCGATCGAGAAAAGGTGATGTTCATTCCTGGAGATAATGCTCGCGCAATCGTATAGGCGGTACGAAATCCTTTTTTCCGCATCGCATCTTCCATGGTCGTGAGCAAAGAAAGCGCCCACCCCTTGCCTCTTTGTTTGGGGTGTGTGGCAAAATCGGTCATTTCAACGTTTTGGTTTTTTGAATCTTGTTCGGCCGATGCAAGCGCCCATAAGTCTCCCTGATTTTCCACGGCGAAATAGCGAACATGGGATGCCATGGTTTCTTTGAGATACTTCGGATCATCGATGGGAAAGGGGTACGTGGGAAACACGGCTTGGTACAACTGCGCCATAGCTTCTACGTGTTCAGACGAACATTCAATCACTTGAGTGGAACCCGCATGTTTTTCCACACGGGGAACGGACTTCGCTTTTTCCTTGGCCAGAGAAAGATTTTTTTCAATTTCATTCGGAAATTGTTCACGTTGTCTCTCTGAATCAAAGTACTTGGCCAAAAAGAAGGCGTCTTCTTTCCCGCAAAAAAAGTTTTTTACGCAAGCTTCTTTAGAATAACCGGAGGAAAGAAACCCATCGAGCACCGAGAGAGACACTTTGGCGAAAATTTTTCCGTAGCGTTTCTCCCTGGCCAATTCATCCAAACGAGAAACGATTCTCGGAAAATCTCGCTCGTCTAAATGCATGAGATAAATGCGATCGCTGAACGATCCATGTTGAATCCGACTATGTCCAAGAGTTTCTTGTATGTCCATTATGTGCCGGATTGTTCGCGCTTATCTCGATCCGGAAAGATCAGAGAAAAACTGACAAACATCAAAAGAGATAAAGAAATTCCATAAAGACTTGGATCCAATTTTAATTCAGCCAACATGGCTGGCAAGGTCAAAAGCTTGGTCAATAAAAGCAGGGTAAGACCTCCTCCGGCCAACATGCCGACAAAGGCCCCCATGGAACTGGATCGTTTCCAAAAATATGCACCCAGCGTTGGAATGAACAATCCGGAAACCATAAATGAGTATGCGTATAAAATGGCATCCAAGACCAACGTAAAATGACTCGCCATGATGATGGCCAGAGCCCCAATCACCATGGTGACAAACATGGAAAGGCGTAATGCGCCCTTAGCGGAAATGTCTTTCCAAACATAACGTTGAATGACATCTTTCACGAGGTTCCCAGACGAAGCCATTAAACAGCTGTCCGCCGTAGACATGATGGCTGAGAAGTAGGCCGCAATAACAATTCCCGTAACTCCGACCGGCAACATATCTCGAATGAGCATCGGAAGGGCCATTTCGGACTCGGCTTCCGGAAACACCACTCTGGCACACATTCCCAGAAAAACACCGGTAAACGCCATGATCGGATATTCAAAAATGCCTGCGATGTACCAAGCTTTTTTGGCTTCGGCTTCATTTCGACATGCATACATTCGTTGATACAAAGTCATTCCGATCAGCCAGATGGGAATGATCGTAACCATCCAGTTAATGAACGTGATTGCGTCGATGTTGGTTAAGGAGAAAAATTCAGGAGATAGCTCACTTCGCAAGGTAGACCATCCGCCGATTTCAACAATCGTGACGGGAATCATGATGAAAATGAGGCCCGAGAGCAAAATGATCCACTGAACGGTGTCCGTATATATGACGGCCTTCAACCCCCCGAACACGGTGTAGAGAATCGTGATGGCCGCAATCACATAGATCGCAAAACGAAGGGGATCCATTCCAAAGGGAGCTTGAGTGATGAGTGTGCCCGCCACCAATTTGGCTCCAGCTAAAATTTGTCCTCCTGTGAAGCCTAAGTAACCAACACCAGAAATGATGGCTGCCAAAAAAGCTACACGATCATTAAACCGTGTCCGCAAAAAATCTGGATAGGTGAACATCTTATGATGCGCATCCATTTTCTTGATTTTGGGAATGATAAAAACCGCCGACATCCAAGCACCCACCAGTCCGGTGAACAACAACCAAGAACCCGAGAGCCCCATCGCGAATCCGACCCCCCCAAGACCAATGGAAAAGCCTCCTCCGACATCTGTAGCAACAATGGAAAGACCGACATGGTGAGATTTGATGGATCGCCCCCCAACATAATAATCTTCGGTTCCTTTGTTTCGCTTGAAGTGGAAAAAACCAATGCCTAAAACGCCGGCCATATACGCGGCGAAAATCAAATAATCGATGAAATTCATGAGCCTTCTCTTCTTTTGTGCTGCTTGTTTTGGATGGGCGTCGTGATGATTTGAATGTCTTGTTTAAAGAGCAAGCCGCTCAAGACCCCCTTATTTCCCCACCGCCATGGGTTCGTGAAGTTTTAGTCCGTTCACACGATTCATAGAACCGCCAACGCCATGAGCCCCAAAGAAAACCATGAATCCGAAATCAGAAAGAAAGATTCCCTACGGAAGGAGTCCCTCGACAGAAAGACGGCGATCAATGATCGCTAAACTTGTTTTGAAATGTGGGTAAAGCTTATCAAATTCTCATGATATTCCAAGCCTAAACCACCGAAAAGTGGCTCTGCTTGCGGAGATGTTCCGGATCGATGAATCCGAAGCTCATTGCGGTTTGATGATTTTTCCTTCGCTATCTTTAAACGATCCAACCGCAATCATGATGACATCGATGAGTGCCCAAATGCCGAAACCCCCAAAAGTGATCAACATCAAGATGCCTGTGCCAATTTTTCCCACATAAAAACGGTGAACGCCAAGTCCTCCCAAAATGAGGGCCAAGACAAGTGTTGGAACAAAACCTTTTTCACTAATGTCGGGGGGGGTAACTGAGACGGGTGCAGGATTCGGGCTGGTTTCCATGAAGACTCCTTAAATCATCAATGAATGGATGACGTAAGTTTATCTTATAATTTCTGACCTGGGTAGATGATCCGTCTTCCTTCTCCATCCACTTCACTGCCCGTCAACAAGCGAAAGGTCATGATCACACTATGCAGGTAATCCACAGCCAAAACCGCCAGGCCTTCCAAGATTCTTCCCGTAACCAAGAGGGATCCTGCAGCTATGGACATTCCCAAATCGAAACAGCCGTACCCATGTCGACCCATATAAAAAAAGTGTAGACCTAAGATTCCCGTGAGCGAACACAACACCACGGAAAGAACGTAGCTCTTTGGAGAAACAAGATGTCTACGATCAAGGGGGACATTTCGTAAAGCATCGCTCATGTCTACATGCTACCGAATGGCCTTTTTTTTGTTTATAAAATTACCAACACGCTTCCCGAAAGCGCGAGAAGAATGGCCACCATTTTTCGAGGCGTGATCTTTTCCCGGAGAAACAACATGGCAAATAGAGTCAGAAAGATCACGCTCGTTTGGTTGAGAAGTCCGACGACGCTGGCGTCGGCGAATTTGAACCCCGCAATCCAAAGCATCAAGACCAAGTAAGACGCCAAGAGACTTGCAGGAATCGCCACCTTCCATGCAGATTGGGGTCTAAATCCTTCAAAGAAGGACTTCCGTTCGGGGTGAAAAACGGCGTACAGCAATAATCCCAAGACCCCTCCCACCATGCGCATGGTCGTGACCCAAACCAGGGGATGTCGTTCAATCAAGGGTTTTACCAAGACAATGGCCGAGGACACCGTGAGCATGGCCAACACGCCCAAAACCAATCCCTTGATCCGATCTTTTTGAGGAATCTCGGAAACTTTTTGATGCCCCAAACTGGGTAGGAGGACACTGGCGATGATTAAAATGGCCCCAAAAAGATCTCCCCAACTCAATCGCTCCGCCAGAAAAAAGAACGCGATCAGAATCACGAAGGGACTATATAGACATTCAATGAGGGCGATGTTGCTGGCACCCAAGCGATTTAAGGAAGCGAAAAACAGGGTGTCAGAGAGAGAAATCCCAATCACGCCGCTTAAAATGAGCCAAAGATAATCCTCCCAGGGCGCATCATAAATCAGAACCTCATTTAAAAAGGGAAAGGTGAGAAGGAGGCACGTCAACCCCAATGTATTCTTGAATAGATTGAGCCCGAGAGGGCGAATCTTGAGCCCGCTCAGTTTAAACAAAATGACAGCCAGGGCCCAAAGCACAGCCGTACCCAAGGCACATATTTCTCCGATATGAGGAATCAAGCTCACGAAAAATTCCCCTGAGAAGGAACCCCGGAACGTAAACCAGAGTTTACATGCGCCTTCATTTCGCCCAGAGTCTCGGGGGAAAACGCATGAAAGTGTTTGTTTTTAAAGTGTTTTTTTCTCATCCGCCCGCCGTGTTAATCGGTACGCATATTGCTAGTTTCTCTCCTGTGGCTATCTCCGTCGAACATCCCGACCTTCCTTTTGGACATATTGCGCGAGCCCCACGGGTGAGCTTAGACGAGGCCGTCATGTTCAAACCGGATCGCCGGCAAAACCTCAAAGGCTTGGTCCGTGACATTAGCGCTTCGGGAGCGTATCTCGTCACCCCCGAAGAACTCCTCCCCGGCACGGAGATGATTCTTTACTTGCAGTTGCCCATACAGGGGAAGAAAAATCTTTGCATTGTTTCGGCTTCCATTGCCCGAACGGAGCGTCATGTTTCCGGACCCTTTCGAGGCTATGGGGTGGCTTTTGATGAAAAGCTTCCTCTCACCAGCCAAGAAGTTCTCCGCAACTTCATCACATTCAAAGAGACGGGGCTGATTTCAAAATCTTTCCCCTCGAAGGATCGCGCTGCGGCATCTCCCCAGAAAATTCAATTTTCCAGTCAGACCTTTCGAACCCCGGTGGAGTCCACCTTTAGCGAAATCGCTCGTCAAGACCGTTCTCTGGCCAGGCTGGAAACTCATCGAAAACGGAAACAGAGAAATCGGGTCATTTTGTGGACCAGCATTGCGCTCTCCTTGCTCTTGGCCCTCTTTTCGTTTTTGCGATTTAACGAAAACCGGTCGCTAGCCCAAGCCCCATCCCTCCAAAACGTCGAACAAGCTCAATTTTTCTGATTTTCGACGCTGCCCGATTCCTAAAACGGGAAACTTTAAGATTGCCAGGATTATGATAGTTTTCCGCTATCCATGGCCACAAAAGAAACATCCACCATGACCGAAGAGGAAATTGCTTTTTCGGAAATCATTGGTGATTTGATTGAACAATGGGGATTCAAGCGCCATTTGGGAAGAGTTTGGGCTTTGCTGTATTTACGACCGGAGCCTTTGAATCCGAAGCAGATTCAACTCGAACTTTCTTTGAGTGCGGGAAGTGTAAACGCCCTTCTTTCTGAGCTTCAAACCTGGGGAGTCGCCAAGCGCGTACGAATCGCGGGAGATCGCCATTTTTATTTTGAGGCTGAAACCCATATTTGGAAATCCATCACGACGGTTCTTCAAATGAGAGAGTTTCGCATTTTGGATGAGGCCATGGCTGGATTGAAAGCCTTGGACCGCACCTTAAAAAGAAGTCCTCAAAAAGACATGGCCAAATTTCAGCTCAAACGCATCGAACACGTTTCTTCCACAATTCAAACGGTTTATTCGCTATCTTCCATTCTGCTTCAGGCTTCTCCGGACCGTCTTGAAAAAATTTCGCGTTTAATCAGCCGACTACGCATGATGTAAATCGCAACGCGGCAATTCCCCCGTGTCTTTGAAGCGATAATAGTCGTCGAGAATTTGTTTGTGATCAAAGCATAAAATTTTGGGAATTTCCTCCCTGGAAAAAAACTTCGCTCCCTGTGCATCATCGGCCGCACACAACGTACCTTTTCCTTCCGCAACAAATGCCGTAGCCGTCGTGTGTCTTCTCGCATCCCGGCGGGGATCTGAGTAGGTCTTGAGCTGATATTTTAGCGTCACATCCAAAGAGGTCTCTTCTTTGGCTTCGCGTATCGCCGCTGCCTCTAAACTTTCCCCATAATCAACAAACCCTCCTGGCAAGGCCAATCCCAGAGGTTCGTATTTCCGTTGAATGAGAACAATTTTTTCGTTCATTTCAATGATGATATCGACGGTCGGATAAGGATGCTGTGCCATAGCTTCGAAATTCTACACGAGATCCCCCGAGAATAAAAAGCCACTCCGATGATTCAAGTAGGCGTTTCATTCTGCATGGAAAAAAGAAGGAGGTCTCTCCACCAAGTTCTGGACAAAACCAATACCTCGGGGGAGGGAACCTCCCCCCCGGACCTTCGGTCCGGCTCCCCCCCACATGGTTTTGCTCAGAACTTGGCGCTTCGACCTCCTTCTTTTTTTACTCTTTGTGAGGCCGGCTTCCATCATTTGGAAAGGATTTTGTCTCGAGGTTTCGTTGCGACTGTGAAGGTGACCGATTCGTCTGGGGAACGTGAGGAAGGGGAAACGGAGCCGGAACCCGGAGCAACGAAACCTCGAGACAAAATTCTTTCCAAACGTTTGTTCAAAGCTCTTTTTTTTGTTTATTCCTTCAATTGAAAAAGTCAGGACCTGTGTCGATATGTCGGTATAATCCCTTTTCTTGAATAAGTTTTTTTACATCTGTTTTTCGTTTCTTTTCCTGGTGGTGGGTTGCGCCGTAAAGCAACCGGTACTCGTGTACGAATCTCCATCTTTGGGTGACGGAGGCCGATTGTTAAGAGATTTGTATCGAAGTTTTTGGCTCCCTCCTGGAAGCGATGATGAAATTGTCCGAATCGGTTTGCAACCTGAAGTGGCCAAAGTCACATTTCGTACACGGCATGCCATGCGCATTCGCGCCATGTCCGAACACGCTTCCTGGGAAGTGGCCTCTCCACCCGATGTCGTCTGGGAAGTGCGCCCGCTCGCGGTAACTCGACCTGCGCACGTACGCTATTATGCGACCCTGGAATCTCGGCTCAAAAGCACGACAGATCGGCTCCCCAAGGAACTTCCTCGGCTTTGGAAGAGGCGCGGCTTTCCTTCCAGTCGTTGGATCGGTCCGCCATCCATGGACACCGAGATCAAACCCCATTTATTTGAACGCTGGTTTCTCTCCATCACGGCACCCACGTCAGAAGTCATCGCCAAAAATGCCTGTGCCAAGGTGCGTCGCGCCTGGAAGATTTCTTGCAAAGTCATTGCGCGAGCTGAGCTGCCTCAAGTGGGTCGGGGGTTACTCCAGGCCGTCAATGGAAATTTTTCCAAAGAGTTTGACGGTCTTTTAGAACTCATTTCTCCGCGGGGGCCGATTGAAATTTTGGATCTGATTCCAGAAGAAATTCGAGATGAGTCTTCCAACGAACTGTTTGGACCTCGGCTCTTTGTGGTTCCTCTGACCAAAAAAGCGCTTTCCTTGGTTCAGTCCACCAGTTTTGGCAACTATTTAGAGGGCGTCGTTCCTGCCGAAACGTTTCCCAATGGGCCCGAGCATGCGCTGAAGGCTCAGGCGATCATTGCTCGAACCTATGCGCTTCGAAATGCTCACACAGAGTTTTCGTTTCGCCCGTTTCTTCTCTGCGCCTCAACACAATGTCAGGTATATCGTGGCGTGGAGTTCAAACAACCTGCCACTTCTCGAGCGGTTCAGCAAACGGCGAACCTGGTTTTGAGAGATCAACAGGGAGAGTTGGCCGAGACTTTTTATCATTCGATCTGCGGCGGTCATACCGAGGCGCGATCCACCATTTGGGGAGGGAAGAACCGTCATTATCAAAAAGGAGTTTCTGATCAACTGCCAAACGCTCCGTTCGTTTCCCCCCAAAACACGGCCCAAGTCTCTCGCTACCTGACATCTCCTCCAACTTCTTACTGTGGGATCTCTCGTTTGACGAACCCCGAGCGGTGGCGATGGGAAAAATCTCTGGACCGAAGTGATCTGAAACGCATTCTTTCCAAAACTGGGCTTCGAGGTCCTCTTCAATCCCTTCGCGTGACGAAACGGGGCATTTCGGGAAGGGCGCTTGCCTTGGAGGTTCGTGCAGAAAATCGCCAAAAGATCATACGGGGAGAATATCGAATTCGGCTTTTGTTGGGCGGCCTCCTTTCAAGCCTTTTCACGCTCCAGCCGGAATTCGAGGGTGGCGAGCTGGTTCACCTCCTAATTCGTGGCGGAGGTTATGGGCATGGCGTCGGCCTTTGTCAAATGGGTGCCATTGGACGCGCGGAGATGGGTCAAAGTTTTAGCGAAATATTAGAGGCTTATTATCCAGGTACCGTGATTTCGCCTATCACTCAACTCAAGGTACACTAGGCTCATGGCCCTCACGCAGTTTCAAAAAACCGAGGAAATCTCCGCTGACTTGGAGCGCCTGAGCAAAGATCTTGAAAAACTTCGCCTCTCCTATGATCAATACTTTCTTGGGCTTGAAAAGCGAGAACCCACGAAACTTCGCGAGTCCGTATTGAACCAAATCCGTCGATACGCGGGCTTGGCCATTCAAAATTCCCGTCTAAAGTTTCGATATCAACAAACGGTTGCTCGCTACAATAGCTTTTCCAACTATTGGGATCGAATCTTGAGAGAGATTGAAGAGGGGCGTTACAAGCGGGATGTGTTCCGAGCAAACATCCATGAAAAAGAACGCTCACAACCCCAGTTCAAAGAAAAGAAGAAAAAGCGTGTGTCTCAGGGACAGGACGCAATTTCGCAACTCTTTGATAAGTATGTTGCCTCCAAAAAGCAAACCCAAGAATCAACCCAGGGACTGTCCGTGGAAAAATTTCGTCAATCCCTCCGAACCCAAGTGGAAACGATTAAAAAGAAAACCGGTGCTGAAAAAGTGCGTTTTCAGATCAAAGTTGAAGATGGAAAAACGAAACTAAAGGCCATTCCTCAAAAGAAGTAATTTCCGCTTTCATGAAAGATTTCTTTCAAGCTTTTTTCACACTCTTCGCGAAAACCACAACAAAGCTAAGTTTATTTCAATTCATCAAACGAAAAATGGTTCGTCTTTATGAATTGTACGGAGCTTACCTCCCAGCAACATTTTTCATCGGCGGTTTCGGTTTTGATGTGGCCACGCTGGGGCGCATTGATCACTGGGTCACCCTTTTTCAACAAGCACTTTTCCTTCTTCTCATCGGGGGATTGTTGGCTTTGGAAACAGCCTCCTCCTTCCAACCGGAAGACCGACCCTCTTGGGTGGTCAAAAGCGCTCCTTATCGAAGTGCTCTTTTGCATTTTCTTTTCGGAGGCTTGCTCAGTGCCTACACCATTTTTTATTTCAAAAGCACCTCGACGTTGCCTTCCTTTTTTTTCATGGTTTTGCTCGTACTGCTTCTGGTTTTGAACGAACATTCTTTGCTTCAAAAAAGAGGCCTGGTCGTGAAATACGTTCTCTTTAGTTTGTGTCTCTTGTCTTATTTCACTTACCTTGTCCCCATTCTATGGGGAGGCATTGGAGGTTTGCCTTTTGTTGTCGCCCTTTTTACGAGCTTGCTTTTCATTCTACTCTTTTTGTGGTGCGCTGTTCCACAAAGGGACTGCGCGCCGTTGGCGCTTCGCCGATATTTTCTTTTTCCCTTGGGCGTTCATCTCATCTTTTGTGCGTTTTACTTTTTAACTTGGCTTCCTCCCGTTCCGTTGTCTCTTCAATTTGCCGGGGTTTATCAAGAAGTCTCGCGGAAAGGAGATGTCTTCGAACTGAAATATGATCGCCCTTGGTGGCGTTTTTGGGAAAGAGGAGCCCAAACGTTTCTTGCCCGCGATGGCGACCGGGTACATTGTTTCGCTCGAATTTTTTCCCCGACCGGTATGAAGGACCGCATCACCGCCCATTGGATGCACAAAGTCCCCCAACACGGCTGGCAAACCACAGACCGAATTCCCATTGAAGTATCTGGTGGACGTCAAGAAGGCTTTCGAGGCCTTACCTACAAAAACAATTACGAACCTGGGTATTGGCGCGTTCTGTTTGAAACCTCAGACGGAAGGGAGCTCGGTCGGATTTACTTCACCATTGAAAACGACGACGAGAAAACGGAGCGAACGTTTAACGTCGATCAAGCTTAAAGCGCCGCGTTTTTCAAACACGCTTGAAGCCAGGAGCGTTCACGATAGAGCGCATCTCGTTCTTCCAGTTTTAAAGAAGTTTTTTTCAAGGCCTCTTCAATCTCGGTTTGACGGCGTTGGACTTGCTCGGTTTCAATGTCTTTGGGCTCCAGAGCCTCATCGACCAAGATCGAGACTTGATCATCGATGACTTGGACAAACCCGCCGCGCACCAAGACCTTTTTTTCCGAGGATCCACGCGTATGAACCACACCTTGTCCCATCAAGCCCACATAAGGCGCATGCCCCGGAAACACACCCAAAGCCCCGTCCTCTCCAGGGAGGTTCACGGAATCACAGGTCATTTGAAAAACCTGTTTTGAGGGCGTAACCAAGCTAACGTTTAGAGGCATTTATTTTCCTTCTTCCGCCAGTTCTTTTCCTCGTTCGATGGCTTCTTGAATCGTCCCCTGCATATAGAACGCTTGCTCGGGTAGATTGTCGTGTTTTCCTTCGACAATTTCTTTAAAGCCTCGAATCGTATCTTCCAGCTTCACATACTTGCCTGGGATATTCGTGAATTGTTCTGCCACGAAGAAGGGCTGTGACAAGAATCGCTGGACTTTCCTGGCCCGTGAAACCGTCAATTTGTCCTCTTCCGAAAGTTCGTCCATTCCCAAAATGGCAATGATGTCCTGCAAGTCTTTGTATCGTTGCAATAACTGCTGAACCTCACGAGCCACTTGATAGTGTTCTTTTCCCACCACCTGTGGATCCAAAATTCGGGATGTGGAGTCTAAGGGGTCCACGGCTGGATAGATTCCGAGCTCCGCAATTTGACGAGACAATACGGTCGTAGCGTCCAAATGAGAAAATGTTGTGGCCGGTGCCGGATCGGTTAAATCGTCCGCCGGAACGTAAATCGCTTGAACCGAGGTAATTGAACCTTTCTTCGTCGTGGTAATCCGTTCTTCCAACTCCCCTAAGTCTGTAGAAAGGGTCGGCTGATATCCCACCGCTGAAGGCATCCGTCCCAGAAGCGCAGAAACCTCCGAATTTGCCTGCGTGAACCGAAAGATATTGTCGATGAATAAAAGAACGTCTTGGTTTTCTTCATCTCGAAAATATTCCGCCGCAGTTAGCGCGGTTAATCCAACCCTGGCCCGTGCGCCGGGAGGTTCGTTCATCTGACCATAAACCAAGGCTGTCTTTTCAATAACCCCCGATTCCTTCATCTCTAACCAGAGGTCATTGCCTTCGCGGGTCCGTTCTCCTACGCCTCCAAATACGGAGTAACCTCCGTGCTTGGTCGCAATATTGTGAATGAGTTCCATGATCAACACGGTTTTTCCAACTCCGGCGCCCCCAAACAGGCCGATTTTTCCTCCCCGAGCATACGGGGCCAAGAGATCCACAACTTTAATCCCGGTTTCGAGCGCTTGGACGGCAGTTTCTTGATCTTCAAACCCTGGAGGATGTCGATGAATGGGATTCTTTTGTGTGGCCTCAATGGGCCCCCCCTCATCCACAGGTTTTCCAACAACATTCATGATTCGACCCAACGTCGCTTTTCCTACGGGGACGACAATGGGTTGCCCGGTATTCTTCACCTCCATGCCCCGAACCAAACCGTCCGTGGTATCCATGGAAATGGTCCGAACCGTGCTCTCTCCAATATGTTGGGCCACTTCCAAAACCAAGTTGTCCGTTTCTTTATCGATCGCTGGGTTGGTCAACGTTAGGGCTGTATAAACCTTGGGCAACCTTCCTCGAGGAAACTCGACGTCTACGACCGCTCCAATGACTTGCTTAATTTTTCCCATTTCTGTTGCTGCTTGATTTGCCATGCTTATTCTTCCTTTATCCTTCGCTTAAGGCTTCAGCGCCTCCAATAATTTCCATGAGCTCCGTGGTAATTCCGGCCTGTCGAGCACGATTCATTTTCAACGTGAGTTGCGAAATCATATCTTCCGCGTTTCGCGATGCGGAATCCATGGCCGTCATGCGCGCACCAAATTCACTGGCGAGAGAGTTCAAACAAGTTAAATAAAACTGCACTTCCATCGCGCGGGGGACCAGGGCGTTGACAATTTCTTCTTCGCCCGGTTCAAAAATCACGTCTGAAGCATTCTTTTTTTCATTCTCCGTCGACGGGGAAACAAATGGCAGAATGGAGATTTTCTTTGGTTTTTGTGAGATGACCGAGTGAAATTCGTTATAAATCACATCCACACCATCGATCTCTTTGTTCAAAAATTTCTGGGCCAATTCGCGAATGAGCTGGCTGCTTTTTCTATAACTGAAATCTTCCCAGAACTCCTGATGTACCCTTAGATTTTCTGGATGATGTCTCGAAAAATAGGCGTTGCCCTTTTTTCCTAACGAAACAATTTGTTCGGGAGGACTTTTTTGAAACTCTTCTTTGGCCAATCGAAATAGATTTGCATTGAACGCTCCACAGAGGCCGCGGTCTGAGGTTAACACCACAACCACTTTTTTGGAGCCGTCCCGTCTTTCCAAAAGAGGGTGCGTTGTTTCGTTTCCTTCACCTAAAAGATGGTCGATCAATTCGTTGATTTTCTCGGCGTATGGGCGGCCTTCGGTCACGCGCATTTGCGCACGGCGAAACCGCGCCGCAGCCACCATCTTCATAGCCTTCGTGATTTTTTCAGTCGAAGATACCGACCGAATTCGATTTCGAATGTCTTTTAAACTTGCCATCTATTTTGTCTTCGGAGAAAAGCCGGCTTTAAACTCTCCCAAAATCTTATCGAGTGTTTCTTTGATTTCATCCGTCAGCGTTTTTTCCTCGCGGATTCTCCTAAGAATTTCTGGATGCTGGCTATCAACAAATTGAATCAATTCTTTTTCGAATTGTCCCAGGGCCCACACTTCTTGATCATCCACATGACCGTTGACCGCGGTATAAATGATCAATACCTGGTGCTCCACCGAACAAGGAACGTATTGTCCTTGTTTGAGCATTTCGACCATTCGTTCCCCTCGAGCCAATTGTCTTTGGGTAGAGGCATCCAAGTCGGAGGCAAACTGCGAAAAAGCGGCCAACTCCCGGTACTGCGCCAACTCCAAGCGCAACCGACCGGCAATTTGTTTCATCGCTTTGATTTGAGCATTTCCACCCACGCGAGAAACCGAGATCCCAACATTGATGGCGGGTCGCACACCCGCATAAAAAAGATCCGCTTCTAAATAAATCTGTCCGTCGGTGATCGAAATGACGTTGGTTGGAATGTATGCCGAAACATCCCCTGCCTGGGTCTCAATAATCGGCAATGCGGTCAGGGATCCACCTCCGCGAGCCTCGCTCATCTTGGCAGCCCGTTCCAGAAGTCTGGAGTGGAGGTAGAAAACATCTCCAGGAAAGGCTTCCCGTCCTGGGGGTCGACGAAGCAAAAGAGATAACTGTCGATAGGCAACCGCGTGCTTTGAAAGGTCATCGTAAATGATCAGCGCATGTTCCCCGTGATCACGAAATTGCTCGCCAATGGTGACCCCGGCATACGGAGCCAAAAACTGCATCGGCGCGGACTCAGATGCGGTCGCAGCCACAACCGTCGTGTATTCCATGGCTCCAAAACGATCCAGCCTGTCCACGACCTGAGCGACGGTGGATTGCTTCTGACCAATGGCTACGTAAATGCATTTCACGCCCGTGTCTTTTTGGTTGATGATCGTGTCAATGGCCAGGGCGGTTTTTCCGGTTTGACGGTCACCAATGATGAGTTCTCGTTGACCCCGACCAATGGGAACCATGGAGTCAATGGCTTTTAATCCTGTTTGAAGAGGTTCTTTGACAGGTTGTCGATCTACGATTCCAGGAGCCTTCACTTCCACGCGCCTGCGAAGATCGGTTTTAATGTCTCCCCGGCCATCAATGGGATGGCCCAGAGCATTCACCACACGTCCGAGCAATTCGTCTCCCACAGGAACCTCGGCAATGCGGCCTGTTCGTTTCACCATATCGCCTTCCCGAATGAGAACATCGTCACCCAAAAGAGCGGCACCCACATTATTTTCTTCCAAGTTCAAAACGATTCCAAAAACATCTTGGGGAAAGCTCAGCAATTCTCCCGCCATCGCATTGTCCAAACCGTAAATGCGTGCGATGCCATCCCCAACCGACAAAACGGTACCGGTCTCGGACATTTCCATCCGCTTTTCATAGCCCTTGACTTGGGTTCGAATCATTTGCGTAATTTCTTCAGCTCTAATTCCCATCACAACTCCTGCTGTAAACGGTTTAAAAATCCCTGAATGGAGGCGTCATAAACAACACTTCCGACATGCGCGACAACCCCGCCGATGAGTTCCCGATCTTCTTCCACCTCTAATAAAACTTTTTTCCCGGTCGCTTTTTCAAGAGCCACACTAAGTTGGTTAATCTCTTTTTCCGAAAGCGGGTAAGCGCTTCGAACTTTCCCTTGAATCTGGTTTCTTCGTTCGAAAAGTTCTTCTTCGAAAGCCTTCGCGATCTCTTCCGTGAATTTCATGTGCCCCAAGGAAACCACCAGCTCAAAAAATCGCTCGAGCTCTTTTCCGGCTCCCACCTTCTTAAGCATCTCTCTTAAAACCGTTTGTTTTTCTTCAAGGGTGAAGGTCGGGTTTTCAAAAAATTCTTTGGCCTCCCCCTGAATCATCGCCCCTAAACGTTCAAGGCGTTTTAAGTTTTCTTCGAGTTTGGGGTCTTCAACATTCTCCCCCAAGACATCCAACAAGCCTTTTGCATATCGCACCGTATAGTTCTCGGTAGCCTTACCCATGTTGTGTCTCCAAATGGCGAATCAACTCTTGAACAAAGGCTTGGTGGTCGGCTTGTGTGGCTTTGTTTTTTAACATCTTTGCCGCTTCGACCGAGGCCCCGGAAAGGGTTTTTTGCTCTAGCTTTCGAATCAAGCGGCCTTTTTCTTTTTCGGCAGCAATGATCGCGTCCTCGCGAATTTTTTCGGCCAGGCGTTCGGCGCGATCCAGGATTTTTTTGCGCTCTTGTTCGCCCATTTTCCGCGCCTCGTTTAAAATTTTATCAACTTCCTCGTCCAAGGAGGATAGCTTTTGCTGGTATTTCGTTTTGAGTTCTTCCGCCTCCAACCGAACCGCTTCGGCTTTGGCCACTTCTTCTTTCACCCCTTCATGCCGAGTCTTCAAATAGACCCCAATCGGCTTGCGCAACGCGAACGCCAACAATCCCATTAACAAAAGAAAATTAAACACCGGCCAAAACGCCAGTCCGGTTTCTCCCCCAGCCGCTTCGGCGGTTCCCAACCACCCAACAATCGTTAGAGCAAGAAGTGTGTTTTGAATCATGATCCTTTTTTCGCCTCCAACGCAACCAACCGAGGCGTGCCCCCGCCAGAGGGTTTTGAGGTATTTAAAACTTGGGACAGAATTTCTTCCGCGAGTGTGGCTTGGGCTTCCTTCAATTGTTTTTCAGCAGCCGCTTCTTCCGCTTCCAATTCATCCAAGGACTTCTTCAACGAACGTTTTCCTTCGCCCTTGGCTCTCGCAAGCATCTCTTTTTCTTCGCTCTCGGCGGCCAGAGCCATCTGTTCTCGCTCTAAGACACTTCGTTGTCGAATTTCTTCCAATTTTTTTCTGTAGTCTTCCGCAAATTCGTTGGCCTTTTCCCGCGTGGCTTCCGCTCGCTCGGTTTTATGAATGGTCTGCTCTTCTCTCTCCTCTAGGGTTTTCAAATAGGGAATGAATAATCCCTTCTGCAAAACCCATAAAAGACCTAAGAATAAAAACCCCTGCCACAAATACCCGGACGGTTCGGGAAGACCCACGGCTCCCCAAAACTCAATGCCTTTGAGCAAAAAAACCACGGCGGCGAAAAGAATCGCCAACATGAAAATGTATCCTGTGCGCAACATCTATGCTGAGGCTTTAGGCGTGGGCATCGCCTCCGCGCTTGTTTTCACTGCTGTTGCTGCTTGGGGATGATGTTTCTTTCTTGATCGGCTGAGGTGTGGCCGTCTTGTGACCGGTTTTTTCCATGATGCAGCTTCCTTCGAAAGTCACACCGTCTTCGATCACCAAAGAGGCCGTTTGAAGATTGCCTTGCACAACCGCTGGAGCGTGAAGTTCAATTTTATTTTTGGCCGTGATGTTTCCTTTGACTTCCCCACTCACAGAAATGGAGCCAACCTGAATGTCGGCGTCGACTTTTCCGCTTTCACCTACAACGAGCATGGCGTCGCTTTTAATTTCTCCCTTAAAGCGCCCGTCAATTCGAACCGTTCCTTCAAACGTAAGCTTTCCTTCAAACTCACTTCCTCGATCCAAAATGGCATTGAAGCCACCGGATGCCGTTGGAGTTGTCGAAGCAGAAGTCGGTACGTCGCCTTTTAATAGTCCCATGTTGATCTCCTTAAGTCGAAGTATGCCCCGCAACGGCCTTTCTGCATTCGCCCGATTTTCAAACTCCATACTGTCGGCAAAAATGACCGCGGGTCGGCTGTAGGTAATGAATTGAGGTGAAACTGTCAAGCGTTGGCTCAACAAGAATTATTTACTAAGTATTCGAAATCATGGGGGAGGGTTCCGGCCCCTTCAAACCGGCTGGCTGCGGCGTGCGCCCCCCCAACTCGTCTTCCGCCCGCCCTTTTCGGGCCGATGGAAGGCCACCTTTAAAAACGTGGGCCCTTCATTAAACCGCTCGGGTTCACGAAACCGGCTTTGCCTGAACATCTAACCTCTTGAAACTGTTGTTCTTTTTGCTTTAGCGTGGGGGTCGAAGCAGCCGGTCGCTCAAGCGGGCAAGTTCTTCGGAGGAGAAAAATTTGATCCGAATTTCTCCGCCCTTTCCTTTGGAGTTGATTTCAACGCGTGTTCCCAGCGTCCGTTGCAGCTCGTCCGCAATGTGTCGAAGGTTGGTGTTCCCTGAAACTCGGTCTGCCACGCGACGTGCTTTCGGCCCGTTGGCCATGGCGCGGACCAACGCCTCGACTTTTCTCACCGAAAGGCCCTCTTTTTCGATCCTCTGGGCCATGACTTCTTGGCGGCGACCCTTTTCCAACATCAACAAGGCTCGTGCGTGTCCGGCAGACAAAACGCCGACAGACAACATTTCTTGGACGGTTGATGGAAGCTGCAGAAGACGAAGCAGGTTGGTGACAGTGCTTCGCTCCTTTCCAACACGCTTGGCAATTTCGTCCTGTGTTAACCCAAATTCGTGGGCCAATCGCTGAAGCCCCTTGGCTTCTTCAATGGGGTTAAGATTTTCACGCTGCAGGTTCTCAATGAGAGCCAGCTCAAGTCGCTCTTGATCTTTGGAGCCTTTTCGCAAAAAAACCGGAACTTCGTTCAACCCGGCTTTTTCGGCTGCTCGAAGGCGACGCTCTCCGGCAATCAATTCAAAACCCGAGCCCAGGGGCCGAACGAGAAGAGGCTGCAAAACACCATGTGTGGCAATGGAGGCGGATAGTTCTTCCAAGGCTTTTTCAGAAAATCGTCTTCGGGGCTGGTGCGGGTTCGGACGAATGTCAGCCAGAGAAACCTGAAGAGGTTCCCCGGCGGGCGCACCTTCCGAGACAGAAAAGGATTCAGAGTTCGCTTGAGGTTTCTTTGGCAGCGGCGTTGAAATCAGTGACGAAATCCCCCGTCCCAAGACTTTCCTTCGATCGTTCATACGTTCCTCCACATCTGGCCAAAAATTCATTGGCCAAACGTAAATAATTTTGTGCTCCGTTGGAGCGAATATCGTACAGCAATATTGGTTTTCCAAAACTCGGTGCCTCAGAGAGACGAACGTTTCGCAATATTTTTGTTTCCCATACTTTTTCTGGGAAATGCTGTTCGACTTCGTTGGCCACTTGATGCGAAAGACGATTGCGACGATCAAACATCGTGAGCACAATGCCTTCCAACTCCAGGTTAGGATTCAATTGATTTCGTACCAACTCCATTGTTCCCATGAGTCGGCTTAGGCCCTCCATGGCATAGTACTCCGCTTGGAGTGGAACCAACACGCCATGGGCGGCGCAAAAGGCATTTAACGTGAGAAGCCCCAAGGATGGAGGCGTATCGATTAAAATTACGTCGAACGTTTCTCGAAGAGGTTCCAAGGCCTTGGACAAAATCCACTCTCGCTCTTCCAACTCCAGGCCTTCGATTTCAAAACCGATGAGGTCTCCCGTAGAAGGAATGACTTTCAAAGTTTCGATTTCCGTGGGCCACACAACGTCACTGATTGCAGCTTGGCCCAGAAGAAAATGATAGACTTGTCGTTCTTCGACTTCCTGAAGCGGTAAACCCAAACCACTCGATGCGTTGGCTTGAGGATCCATATCCACCACAAGGACTTTTTTCTCCGCGACCGCTAAGGATGCAGCAAGATTTACGGCTGTGGTTGTTTTTCCTACGCCACCTTTTTGATTGGCAATCGCAATTATTTTGGCCGACATTTATCTGCTTCCTTTTTCACGTTCGCGCGTCAGTGCGTTTTCCAAAATCCGAACATACCCCTCAAGTTCTGAAACTTCGATGTTGCGTTGCTTTAATGCATTCTCTTTTTCTTTCAATCGAAGATCTTTTTCCGCCATTAGTTTGTCGTGCATCATTAAGTAGTGATGCAGAGCTTTGCTGCTAAAATCCAAAAGCCCCTGAAGGCTCGAGGGCGTTTGACCCGACGCCGTTTCTGGAAAATCAAAAGAAGAGGCTGCAACGGCTGAGGTCATGGGTTCAGATCTTTCATCCTCTTCAAACACGTACCAACTGCGCCCAAATTTCCGTCCGTAAAGCCGACCCCTTTGAACATTCCTTCGAATGGTAGAGGCTGCCTGGCCGGTCTTTTCGGAATACTCTCTTATGGAACACCAACTCATCGCTCATGTTGTTTATATCTGAGCGCTACGTGGCGCGCCATTCTTTTTTTCTTCTTTGGTTTCAGCGGGTTGTTCTTTTTTTCTTGAACGATACTTGCGCAGATAAACGCTCAAAACGCCGATGGCTGCGGGCGTGACGCCCGACACGCGAGAGGCCTGCCCGAGCGTTCTAGGTTGGACCTCCATGAGCTTTTCTCTCACCTCGTTGGATAGATTTGGGACTTCTAAAAAAGAGAAGCCTTCTGGAAAAACTTCGCCTTCCTCCCGACGCGTTCGCTCGAAATCACCTTTTGCCCGCTCAATATAGCCGGCGTACTTCAAACCAATCTCCACCTGCTCTCCGACCTCCGACGACACACCATTTATGCTCGCACCGAATTCTTGGAGATCGACAAACTTTACCTCGGGTCTTTTCAGAAAGTCCGCCAAGGTCGTGGGCTTTTTCAGCGTGGCCCATCCTTTTTGATTTAACTTGGCTTGTACCTCGGGCGCCGGCGTCAAGGCCGATGACGTCAAGAGATCTTGAATGCGCTCGATTTCGGCCATTTTGGATTCAAACGCCGTGTGGACCGATGACGAGATTAACCCCAAGCTCCACCCATGTGGGTGGAGTCGTTGATCCGCATTGTCTTCTCGTAAATGCAGCCGATGCTCCGCGCGAGACGTGAACATGCGATAGGGCTCGCGCGTTCCCTTGGTCACCAGATCATCAATCAACACGCCAATATAAGCTTCTCCTCGAAGCAAGACAAAGGGATCGGCCCCCCCAAGCAATCGGACCGCGTTCACCCCCGCCATGAGACCCTGTGCAGCGGCTTCCTCATATCCGGTGGTGCCGTTGATTTGACCCGCAAAAAACAAACCTGGAACCTTTTTCGTTTCCAACCAAGGCCGGAGCTCCGTCGGATCTACATAGTCATACTCAATGGCATATCCCGGTCGCATGATTTCAACCTGCTCCAGGCCAGCAATCGTTCGAAGAAATTCCAGCTGTACGCGATGGGGCAAGGAGTTTGAAAGTCCGTTTGGATAAAATTCGCGGGTCTCAAGTCCCTCCGGCTCCAGAAAAACTTGGTGTCTTTCTTTGTCTGCAAAGCGAACGATTTTGGTTTCGATGCTTGGACAATAACGCGGGCCCGCGCCGCAGATCTCTCCGCCGTACATGGAGGATTCCTTAAGATTTCGCGCAATCACCTCATGGGTCTTTTCGTTCGTATATGTAATGAAGCAGGAGACCTGTCTTTGTCGGGGCAGGTGATGGAAAAACGAAAACCTTGGAATGGGGCTATCTCCTGACTGCTCTTCTAACTCTTTGAAATTAATTGTTTTTTCGTCGATTCGTGGGACCGTCCCGGTCTTCAATCGGCCCATTCGAAAGCCCCTCTCGGCCAAGCACCGACTCAGGCCAACGGAGGGTTCGTCGCCGGATCGTCCCGCAGGCTCTCGGTGTCGACCGATGTGGATCATGCCATTTAAGAAGGTTCCCGTTGTGAGAATGGTGGCCCCTGCACGAATCTCTTCTCCCAGCCCGGTTAAAACCCCAACACATTGATTTTGTTGGAAAATTAGCTCTTCCGCGTGGCCTTGTTTCACGTGAAGCATCGGCTCCGACTCCACGGCTGCTTTCATATAGCGACTATATAATTGCTTGTCGGCCTGCGCCCTGGAGGAGCGAACTGCTGGGCCCTTACGCATATTGAGCCTTCTAAATTGAATCCCCGTCGCATCGATGGCCTTTCCCATTTCTCCGCCCAAGGCATCCACTTCCTTGACCAATTGGCCCTTGGCCAGACCACCAATCGCGGGATTACAGGACATGTGGCCGATTCGATCCAAGTTCGTGCTCAGCAAGCACACTCTGGCCCCTATCCGGGCCGCGGCCAAAGAAGCCTCAATGCCCGCATGTCCTCCGCCAATCACTAAAACATCGTATGTCATCGAATCCTGGATTTTGCCTTGTAGTATTTCTTTCGTACAGCCACGGCTGGGTAGACCATGCACTCCGGAGCCAAAAGAACGCCTGGGTTTAACACAGAATTGCAGCCCGTTTCCACCCGGTCTCCGATGATGGCCCCCATTTTTCGCAGGCCGGTATGTATCACAGAATCTTGGATTCGCAAGACCACCTCGTCATTTGTCATTTTAAGATTCGATACCTTGGTCCCTGCGCCCAAATTGACGCCGTTTCCCAGAATGGAGTCCCCCACGTAGGCAAAGTGCGCGGCCTTAGCTTCATTCAGGAAAATGGAACTTTTGACTTCGGTCGCATGACCAATGACCGCACCTCTTCCCGTGATGACACCCCCTCGGATATAGGCCCCATGACGAACCGTGGTCTTGGGCCCCAAGATCGTAGGACCTGTAACATAGGCTCCTGGCTCAATTTCAACCCCCTCTCGAAGCTCAATGTCGTTGCCCACCAAATAGCTTCCCGAACGAACCCAGGCTTCGCCCTTCAGGCATTTCACCCTCTGCGTTTCGGTGACAAAGCCGTCCTCGCTTCGAGAAACGCCCTCAACGTTTGCCTTCATCCGGTTTTGAATCCAAGCCTCTTTCCGCTTAGAAGCCAAAAGCTCCCAAGGAAACTCGGCCTCTTGAAAAAAGTCTGAAAACCACACCTCTTCCAGAGAAAAGAAGTGTTCCGCACCCAATGTTTCACGTGAAACCATTTTCTTCACCTTCCTATTTTCCTATGCAAAATCGAGAAAACACCTCGTCCAAAACCGCCTCGGAGCTTTCTTTGGATCCCAAGATCTCCGTGACCCTCCTCAAAGCCTCCTGCAATTCAAACGCAACAAATTCACTCGATGCCTGTTCAGAAATCCGTTTTTCGGCCCTTTGAATGGCCTCCTGGGCTTTCGCTAAACACTCGATGTGTCGGCTATTGCTAACCCCCCCACAGCTTTCTTCCGGCATCGCCTGGGTCACCCGTTTGGCCAGCTCTTGTTTCAACTCTGATAGGCCCGATCCTGTTTTGGCCGAGACAAACGTCGCCTCTCCTTTGGGGCTTCCCGCCTCGGCCAGATCGGCTTTGTTCCAAACTCGAAGAAACTCCCTTCCTTGAAGGGCCGCCTCTATTTGTTGGTCTTCAGGCCTCGTCCCTTCGTGCGCATCCAGAATGAGGAGTGTTAAATCTGCCTCGGCGGCTTCTTGCCTCGATCGCGCGACGCCCACCCCCTCAATGGGATCCTGGCTTTCCTCTCGAATCCCCGCTGTGTCGATCAGGCGAACCGAACGCCCCAAAATCTGGATCTCCTCTCTCAAAACATCCCGTGTTGTTCCTGGAACAGAGGTGACAATGGCGCGATCGCTCTCGAGCAAACGATTAAACAAAGACGATTTTCCCACGTTCGGCCGACCGACCAAAACGATTCGAAAACCGGAAGAGAGGCGCTGGCTCACATCGTACGATGCCTGCGAATCTCTTATAAGTAGTTGAATTTGCTTGATTTTTTCTTTCTTTTGAGTTTCTGAAATGAGATCCAGGTTTTCGTCTGAAAAGTCGATTTCGGCTTCGATTTCAGCCAAAAGCCCTACGAGAAGAGTCCGAAGCTTCTCCATTTGAGAAGAAAGGCCTCCCTGGAGGCGTCTTCTGGCCGCGGTAGCCTCGAGTGAGCTGTTGGCTTCAATGAGTTCGGCCACGGCTTCTGCTTGAACGAGATCCAGCTTTCCATTCAAAAAAGCACGCTGCGTAAATTCGCCGCCACGAGCTAGGCGAGCGCCTTCCTTTAAACAGCGAGAGACGATCGAATCCAAGACCACGGGGGAACCATGGCCATAAAACTCAACGGAGTCTTCCCCTGTGTAAGAGCGGGGCTGGGTAAAGTGAACGAGGTATCCCTCGTCAATCATCTCTCCCCCCTCGTCCACCACGTGTCCAAAAATGAGTTTCTGTGGTTCGGGCGTTTCTCCGGAGACGTTTCTTCGCGATCGAAACACACGCTCGGCAATCCGATGAGCCTCCTGACCTGACAAACGAACCACGCCGATGCCTCCTCTTCCTGGGGCAGAGGCTATGGCCACAATCGTATCTTGGCTCCCAATCACGCCCGCTCTTTACCCTCTTTTCTGGGAGAAGAAAACTCCAAGAAAACGTCCTTCCAAAAGCGAACGGAAGCGCTCTTTACGACTTAAAGACTTGATTCGATGTTATTCTTCGGAACCGTCGTATTCAACGGGCGTATCTTGGCGATCGGCCAAGACCGGTGCATCTGGATCTTCAGAAAAAAGCTCAAAGCCCGGCTCGGGTGGAGCATCGAAGGAGTCTGTCATGCGACCACTGATCACATTCCCATCCTTGCGATTTCCGTTTCGGTTCCCATTGTTCCCGCCGCGTCTTCGATGGTCGCTTCGACGATTGTCATTTCTTCTTCCGCCTCTACGCCCTCGACCGCCTTGATCACTTCGTCCTCGTTTGGGATACACCACGACTTTTCGTTCAGGACCTTGGCCCACGCTCTTGGTCGTTACATGGGGATGATCTACCAAAGCCATGTGAATGATTCTTCTTTCCAAGGCGTTCATGGGCCCCGCGCCGGCAGGTCGTCGTTCCTTGCGCGCGCGATCGGCAAGTTTGTGTGCCAAGTCTTCCAACGACTCTTTTCGTCTCGCGCGATAATTTTCCGCGTCCAACGTCAGTCGCTTTCCTTCCTTGCGATCCAGGCCCAACATTTTTCCAACCAAATGCTGAAGGGCTTGAAGGGTGTTTCCATGTTTTCCAATCAATAGCCCTGCATTGTCTCCGATGATTTCCAATTGGACTTCAGACTCATCTTCGACCAAATCCACCTGAGTTTCCTCGTCAATGTGGCGAACAATGTTTTCCAAAATCTCTTTGGCTTCCGCGCCAACGTTGGTTTGAACTTCTTCAACCTCTTCTTCTTCTCGTTTGCGCGCTCGAATCTTAGTTGTTTTTCCCTCGTCGAGCGTTTCAAAAAACAAATAACTTCGTGTTGTGTTCAAGGCATTGCAAGCACGTTCGATCGCTTCATCTTTATTGCTTCCTTCGATCTCGATCCACTCTTCCATGTCTTTTTCCTTTGTTATTGCGGTCAAGCACTCGCCGTCATCTTTGGCTTAGATCCGATGGTCGGCGTTGCTTTCCGTTGAATCAACCATTGCTGCACAATCCCCCAAAGCGTGCTGACGAAAATATAAAGATTCAATCCAGCCGGGAGCATTACCATAAGTCCAGCAAACATCACAGGCATCAGTTTCATGATTTTTTGCTGTGCGGGATCGGCTCCGGGTGTTGGGGTTAGTTGTTGCTGAAGAAACATCACCACCCCTAAAAGCACAGGTAAAATAAAGTACGGGTCGTGCTCAGAAAGGTCGTGAATCCAGCCCACAAACGGGGCATGTCGAAGCTCAATCGAATTGTACAACACACGATAGAGCGCAAAGAAAATGGGCATTTGAGGAAGAATCAGCAGACACCCGCCCATGGGATTCACCTTATGGGTGCGCATATACGTCATCATTTCCCGCTGATATCTTTCCTTGTCGTCCGCATACTTCTCGCGCAGCGCATCCAGCTGCGGTTTATGCTCCTGCATCTTCTTCATGGAGCGGGCTTGCATTTGCGTAAGCGGGAACATCAGCAGCCTGACCAGAACGGTCAGCAAAATGATGGCCACCCCGTAATTGGGAATATGGCTGTGCAACCATCGCAAAAACAGGAGGATTGGCCGGGCAATCGGCCCCAGCCAGTCGCCCAAGTCGATCGCGCGATCCAGGGTGCTTCCGGCGGAGCGCAGGAGGCCAATGTCTTTCGGTCCGGCAAAAAGGCTGATCTTCAGGCGCAGCTTCTCTCCGGACTTCACTTCCCTGGGCAAATACTTCATGGCCAGAGCCAGGGTGTCTGGTTGTTCGGGGTCTTCCTTGGACGGAGTTCCTGTGGCGACAACCTCACTCCAGCGCCCTTCTTCGGGTTTCGCCGTAAGCAAAAAGTATCTGGAATCAAATCCTGCCCAGGCAATGTCTCCTTTGGGAATCTCTTCGTTTTCCAAAACTTCTTTGGGCTCAAGACGAACGGCTTTTTCGTTCACAAACGCCACGACATGAAAGGGATCTCCCGGATTAAAAAGCCCGCGGGCTTTTCCGCCCTTTCCGTTGGACTCAATATGAGCCGAAAGTTGAAGTTGTTGGGTTTGAGCCCCTTGATTTTCGATCTCCAACACATGCTCGATGGAATAGTTGTCTTCCGTCCACCGATAGGTCTTGCGAATGTTTAGACCTTCTGGCGTCTTCCGACGGAAAGCCACCTGCATTTCATCCCCTCGCTCAAATTGATAGACCGCCGACCCATCTTCATGCAGCGCTTGGTTGGATCGAATCGACCATTCGACCGGAGGGCTTCCACCGCCGCGAAAAGGAACCACCTTCACCCGAGGTGAGTCGGATTTTTGCTCCACGGCGTACTCTTTTAACGACAAGGTTTCCAAGGCTCCGGCTCGGTTGGTCCAAACCATCTTGGCCAGCGGGGTTTCGCGTGTCTTTTTTTCGGCTGGTAGCGCTTTGGAGGTCTCCATGCCTACCGAGGGGGCGGGCGTAATCGAAGCGGTCGGAGGGGTGGGCGCCTCGCTCGAAACCACGCGCTCGGGTTGAGGCGCTGCGGGCTTCGATTGGGGCGCTGGCTTGGGAACAAAATACTCAAACCATATATAGATAAAGCCAATGATGAGTGCGATCGCAAGAAGCGAACGTTTTTGGTCGTCCATGCTTAGTTCTCCCTCGATCCATCCACAGGATCATACCCCCCAGGGTGAAGGGGGTGACATCTCAAAATTCGTCTCAGCGCCATCCAACTCCCTGAAAACAGGCCATGTTTTTCAATCGCTTCTTCCGCATAATGGGAGCAGCTAGGATAGAACCGGCAGCGCGGACCCAGAAAGGGCGAAATTCCACGTCGATAAAGCTGAAAGAGCCATTTCATCGAAGGGCCTTTTTCCACAAACGGGTGAGTTCTCCGGGAATCTCGTTGGGCGGGGGTCCTTGAACCGAGCGTTTGACCGTAACCACCCAATCATGGCGGTTAGTCAATTCTCCGCTCAGTTTCCGAAACCGTTCCCGAACCACACGTTTCCATCGGTTCCGAACCACGGCATTTCCTGTTTTTTTTGTCACGACCAAGCCCAAACGATCCACGCTGGAACCGTTGGGCAAATGCACGAGTAGCATGTGTCGGCTGTGGTGTCGCACACCCTTCGCCTGACACCGAAGAAAGTCCCCTCGCGCGCGCATCCGCGCGAAAGGGGGAAGCCCTTCCGCTTGTTTTCGTGTGGTCACTTTGCTGCAATTTGTACTGCAAGGCGTTTTCGACCCTTTTGTCGACGCTTTTGCAGGACTACCCGGCCGCCCTTGGAACTCTTTCGAGCTCTAAATCCATGGGTTCTTTTGCGGCTAACATTGCTTGGCTGATATGTTCGTTTCACAATCGCACCCCAAAAATGAAAAAAGTGTCGGTGTTTCAAACACATATCTACAAGGGTGTCAAGCGCTCCACCAAGCCCCCCTCATGTTTTTCACAAATTCAACCCCAATCCACCATCTCCAGGGTTAACCCTTATAAATCAGGGGCAAAAAGCCGGACCCGCGGTCATTCCACACAGACTCCCTCTCAAAACAAACTTTTGTCCACAGGCATGCATGGGGGGGTGTTTTTCGCTCGATGTGACGGTTACTCCACGAGCTTTCGACCTTTCCCTGTTGAAAAGGAAAAACTGCGGCGCGGATCATCTTTTTTGTTTTTCAATTTTTAAAACCAGAAAGAATGGTTTGCTGCTCGCAACCGAAAAACCTCCAGCGTTTTAGCGCGTTTAATCCATTTCAAACTTTTTCTTTTTTTTATTTTTCTTTTCCTTAACTTTTTCTTTGCAAATGACTTGACCCAACTTTCTCAGATCGTTACTTCGCTAACTCGTCGTTAGGTTTTTAAAAATGGATTGTGTAGGCGAAAATATAAAAGAAGTTTGGTCTCGAACTTTATCCGACCTTCGGGAAGAAGTGTCTGATCATAGTTTTAACACCTGGCTCAAACCCATACATTTAAAGGGTTTTCAGGACGATCAAATTTTCTTACAGGTGCCCAACAATTTTTATCGCGACCGAATTCAACACACATATGCAGATAAGATTCGGAAAAACTTCGAGCGACATTTTTGCAGAAAGCCCGACATCTCTTTTGTTGTTTCTAAAGAAAGAAAAGAAAGTTCTTCTTTATTGAAAGATATTAGAGAAACCCAGAAAGTTTTGGACAAACCGTCCCCACCTAAAAGTGAAATCGATGGAATGAATTTGAAACATACCTTTGACACTTTTGTCGTTGGGGCGGGAAATCAGTTTGCCCACGCTGCGGCCCAAGCGGTTGCTCAGGCACCGGGTGAAACGTACAACCCTCTCTTTATATACGGTGGCGTGGGTCTGGGAAAAACACACCTTTTGTGCGCCGTTGGAGACCAAATTGCGAAGGCTCGACCCGGTTCCCGAGTGGTTTACCGAACCGCCGAGCGTTTCATGAATGATTTGATCAACTCCATACGATACGAAAAGACATTGGAGTTTAGGTCTCGCTATCGGGAGTCTTGCGATGTTCTTTTAGTGGATGACATCCAGTTTTTAGCCGGGAAAGAGCGTACGCAAGAAGAGTTTTTCCATACATTCAACGCCCTTCACGAAGCCAACAAACAAATTGTTTTAACTTCGGACCGCTTTCCTAAGGAAATTCCTGATCTAGATGAGCGTTTGAGGTCTCGTTTTCAATCGGGCTTATTCTGTGACATTCAGCCTCCAGACGTAGAAACTCGTGTGGCCATCCTCAAAAAGCGGGCTGAATCGGAAAGTCTGGTTTTACCTGACGATGTAGCTCTCTTTTTGGCCAAAAAGGTGAAATCCAATATCCGTGTTCTGGAGGGGGCCTTCATTCGACTAACCGCCTTTGCGTCCATTAGTCGGCGGCCCATTACGCTGGAATTGACCGAAGAGGTCTTTGGTTCCTTGGCCCCTGAGGAGTCTCGGATCACCATCGAAGCCATTCAAAAACGCGTAGCGGAGTTCTTTAATCTAAACGTTGCCGATTTGAAGTCTTCCCGGCGCCACAAAGTGGTGGCCCTGCCGCGACAAATTGCCATGTATCTAAGCCGAAAGCTAACTCAGGCCTCGTTTCCAGAGCTAGGGAGCCGTTTTGGTGGGAAAGATCACACCACGGTCATGCATGCCGTCCAAAAAGTCGAACGGCTTCTAGATGATGATTCTCCCCTTCGAAATTCCGTTTCTACCATCGAAAAAACGCTTACCAGTGGTGTGTAAACTCCATTGCTTCTTGTGGATAAATATGATTCTTATTCTCAGCTTCTGGGGAAACCACAGTTATGAATATTCAAGAAGTCCATAGGGTGTCCATTTCATACACAGGCCAAAATTTTTCTCGTCGGCCTGGAAAGGCTTTTTCCCGAGTTTTCTGCAGTTATCCCCAGGACATACTGCTACTATCTTTTATATATACTTATATTTACTTATTTAACGGGTGGGGGTTAGCGTGAAGATTGAATTTGATCGTGACCAATTAGCTAAGGCTCTTCAAAGAGTTGGAACGGTGGTTGAAAAGAAATCAACCATGCCTGCTTTGGGAAATGTTTTACTTGAAGCAAAAGACAAAGAATTAACGTTAACGGCAACGGATTTAGAAACCACGATCCAAAGTACGTGTGCAGTGAAAGTTACCGAAGAGGGTCGAATTTGCATTCCAGCCAAAAGCCTTTTGGATATTGTGAAAGAGCTTCCTAACCGAACCGGCACCCTTTCTAGAACCGACAACGACTGGATGATTTTGGAAAGTGGAAAAGCTCATTTTCGCGTTGTGGGTATGGAACCCAATAAATTCCCAAAAGTTCTCAATAAAGAGGAATTTAAGTTTGAGCAAATTCGTGTGGATACCTTAAAGAAGGGTGTCGACAAAACCAGCTTTGCCATTTCCACCGATGAAATGCGCTACAACTTAAATGGCGTTTTTGTTGAATTTAAAAAAGATGGAAAAAAACCGGAGGTTCGATTTGTCGCCACAGATGGTCATCGATTGGCCGTGATTGACCGAGAATTGAGCGATGATGAAACCTTTCGATCTGAAAAAGGATTTATCCTTCCCCGCAAAGGCGTCATGGAGCTCAAACGTCTTTTAGGTGGATTGGAACAAAAACATATTGAAATTGCATTGACCGATTCCAATGCGGTCTTTCGAATGGAAGACATCGTCATTTTCATGCGTTTGGTGGTTGGCGAATTCCCGGATTACAGCGCGGTCATTCCCAAAGGAAATAAGAAAAAACTGAAAATGAATCGAGCCCATTTTTCCAACAGTCTCCGACGTGTTTCTTTGCTTTCAGAAGGAAAATCCAAATGCGTTCGTCTTGGCATTCGTCAAGATGGCGTTCACTTGGTGGCGAATAGTCCAGAATTGGGAGAAGCCGAGGAAGATGTGGTCGGCGAATTTACCGGTGGCGAACTGGAGATCGGATTCAACGCCCGCTATCTTTTGGATGTATTGAGCGTGATCGAAGGAGAAGAAGTGGTTTTGGAACTTGACCACGAGACCAGTCCTGGGGTTGTGCGGGTACCGGAAGAAGTCGGCTTTTTCGGCGTGATTATGCCCATGCGGGTATAAGGATTCGATCCTCCTTCATGTTGAAGGAATGAGAAGAGATTTCTTTGAAGGTTAGTCAACTTCAGTTGGTGCAATTTCGGCTTTATTCTCGGCTGGATGTGAGCTTTTCTGACGGGTTTTCGGTGTTTTTTGGCCCCAATGGAGCCGGAAAAACCACCATTTTGGAGGCCCTTTATTTTTTAATGACGCTCAAATCATTTCGCTCATCTCGAAATACAGACCTCATAGGGACGCCTTACACAGAATGTGGCCTGAGCGCCAAGTTTGAGGATCCGTCAATTCATGCCCAAATCGAACTGAAAACGCGGGGGCAAAAAAAAGAACTCGACGGAAAAGCGATTCGAAAAACCCTCGATTTTTGCAAACATTTTTCGGTGGTGGCCCTGTGCCCAGAACACCAAGGAATCCTTTCCGGAGCCCCGGAAGAGCGGCGCAAATATTTGGATCGCGTGCTTTTTTCTCAAGAGGCACCCTACTTGAATAAAGCACAACGATATCGAAAGGCCTTAAAACATAAACAGGCGCTGCTTCGAGAAGACTTAAGCTTTGAAGCTTATAAAGATCAGGTTTCTCCGTGGAATCAAGAAATCCTCGCATTGGGCCAAGAGATGCGCCGGGCACGCAGACAAATGATCGACACGTTGACGCCGCGATTTAAAAAACATCACGGCGTGCTCTTTGAAAAGGACGAGGTCAATTTAAGCTATGAGTGTTCCACAACCCCCTTGGAAGAAGAGTTACAAGAACGAGGGCGCCAAGAATATTTCGCTAAGAGAGTGCTTTTTGGTCCCCACAGAGATGATGTGCTCATTTCATTAAGAGGGCGGAAAGCCGCTGAAATTGCGAGCCAGGGAGAGAGAGCTTCGCTGTTGCTTTCCTTAAAGCTGAGCGAAATTGAGCTGGCGGAAGAAGGTATGCGCTCCAAACCCATTTTGCTTTTGGACGACCTGGGCGCGACATTGGACATGGGTCGAAGAGAACGGCTTCTCGATTTTCTAAAAACGGGGTCTCATCAAACACTTATCACCACGACAGAACCATCTTTAGTAGAGGTTTTGCGAGGGATGGGTTCACAAGTTCTAGAACCCCAAAAGACTTCTCTCGAAGAGGGCATTTCGATTGCACGCTGGTTGCCGGCATGATAAATCTCGCCTTCCTTTTTTGGAGTATTAGATGTCCGCAACGAAAAAGAGCACAAGCAAAAAAACAAAAACACCGAAAGACACGTATAACGCCGAAAGCATTCGCGTTTTAGAGGGCTTAGAAGCCGTCCGAAAACGGCCAGGAATGTACATTGGCGACACTTATTCCCGAGGTTTGCACCACTTGGTCTATGAAGTCGTGGATAACTCCATTGACGAGGCGTTGGCAGGCTACTGTGACAAAATTGATGTAGAAATTCACGTCGATGAGTCCGTGACCGTTAAAGATAACGGGCGAGGAATTCCCGTCGATATGCATAAAACGGAAAAAGTTGCGGCCGCCGAAGTGGTCATGACCAAGCTCCACGCAGGTGGTAAATTCGACAAAGATAGCTACAAAGTTTCCGGTGGTTTGCATGGTGTGGGTGTGTCGGTTGTCAATGCGTTGTCCGAAAAAGTCGACCTGGAAATCCACCGCGGAGGAAAGGTTTATCAACAGTCTTACGAACGCGGGGCGCCCAAGGGCGAGTTGTTGGTTGTGGGGGAGACCGAAAAAACGGGAACCATCATCACCTTCAAACCGGACGCTGAAATTTTTGAAAAAACCGAGTTTTCTTATGATGTTTTGTCTCACCGACTAAGGGAGCTCTCCTTCCTCAACTCCGGTGTCGCCATTTCCATCAAAGACAAGCGTACCGGAAAAAAACAATCCTTCGCGTATGAAGGTGGAATTCAAGCCTTTGTGAAGCATCTCAACAAAGCCAAGAACACGCTTCACAAACCCGTTTTCGTCACGGGGAAACGCGGCGAAACGCAAGCGGAAGTCGCCCTACAATACAACGATGGTTATGGCGAAAACATTTTCTCCTTCGTGAACAACGTCAACACAGTGGAGGGGGGAACGCATCTCATTGGATTTCGCTCCGCACTTACCCGATCTCTAAACGGCTACGCGCAAGAGGCCGGCTTGATGAAAAACCTGAACGTGAACCCTTCTGGAGAAGATGTTCGCGAGGGGTTGACGGCCGTGATCTCGGTGAAAATTCCAGAACCCCAATTTGAAGGTCAAACCAAGACGAAACTGGGAAACTCTGAGGTAAAAGGCATTGTCGAAGCCATTTTGAATGAGGGTCTTAGCAATTATTTTTCGGAGAATCCAACCGAAGCCCGTCGCGTTGTAGCAAAAATCATCGACGCAGCAAGGGCGCGAGAGGCCGCACGGAAAGCCCGAGAGCTCACCCGCCGGAAGTCGGCGCTGGAGTTTTCTTCCCTTCCTGGAAAATTGGCCGACTGCCAAGAAAAAGATCCCAGCATGAGCGAGCTGTACATTGTCGAGGGAGATTCTGCAGGCGGTTCCGCAAAACAGGGGCGAGATCGACGCAACCAAGCCATCCTTCCCTTGAAGGGAAAGATTTTAAATGTTGAAAAGGCCCGTTTCGACAAAATGCTCCACTCCCCGGACATTCAGACGTTGATTTCAGTTTTGGGCTGTGGAATCGGCAAAAACGACTTCGATGTGGCCAAGCTTCGATATCACAAAATCATTTTGATGACCGACGCAGATGTGGACGGCGCACATATTCGTACGTTGCTCTTAACGTTTTTCTATCGGCAAATGCCTGAAATCATTGAACGAGGCTATCTGTATATTGCACAACCCCCGTTGTTTAAGGTGAAACGAAAGAAGGCCGAAAAGTACTTAAAGGATGAAAAAGAGCTGGAAGCCCACTTGCTGGACTTAGGGACGCAAAACATCCAAATTCCGGCGTCGAAAAAGGGAGAGAAGGCCATCAAGGGCGCGGCTTTACGAACCTTGGTGAAAAAGGCCATGGCGTATGAAGCGACGCTGGACCTGGTTCACGATAAGAAAGACAAGCGCGTTGTGGATGCCTTTGTCTGGGCCGCTCGCCTAAAACCCGAAGACCTAAAGAAGAAAACCATTTTGGAGGAAGCTCGGAAAAAAGCCTCCACATTCATTCGAACGGCGTACCCCGAAATCCATCCGGTGATTTACGAAATCAACCAGGACAAAGCCCATCGGGCACATAAGTTAAGTGTCATTTCGAAAGATGGGGGGATGAAGAAAGAAACCTTCATTGACTTAACGTTTCTTCAATCCGCAGAGTTTGAGGCTCTCTGTAAAAGGGCAGATGCCATTTCAGAACTCGGAAGCGTACCGTTTGTGTTGGAAGATGGCGAAGAAAGCCTTGAGCAGCCCAACATCTCAGCCTGGATTCGATACATCATGGAGCATGGGAAGCAGGGGCTAAACATTCAGCGTTATAAAGGTTTGGGAGAAATGAACCCCTCTCAGCTTTGGGAAACCACGATGAGCCCAGAAAGTCGATCCCTTTGGAAGGTGAACATCAAAGATGCTGTGCAAGCCGATGAAATTTTTACGATCCTCATGGGGGACGCGGTCGATCCACGAAGAGAATTCATACAAACCAACGCCCTAGCGGTTAGAAATTTGGACGTATAGGAGGGGCGAAATGGGTACGAAAGAAGCAGTCAGAGAAATTCCCCGTTCCATTGAAGAGGAAATGCGTGCGTCATACCTCGATTATGCCATGAGCGTCATCGTGGGACGTGCACTTCCAGACATTCGCGACGGATTAAAACCCGTCCACCGGCGCGTGCTCTATGGCATGTATGACATGGGCAACACGCATAGCAAGCCTTACAAGAAATCGGCACGCGTGGTCGGGGATGTCATGGGTAAATATCATCCGCATGGCGATTCAGCGATTTACGACACGATTGTGCGCATGGCCCAAGACTTTTCTCTTCGATATCCGCTGGTGGATGGCCAAGGGAACTTTGGATCCATCGATGGCGATTCAGCGGCCGCCATGCGTTACACCGAAATTCGGATGGATCGCATAGCCGAAGAATTTCTCGAAGACATCGAAAAAGAAACGGTCAAATTTGGTCGAAACTATGATGACTCCTTAGATGAGCCGCTGGTTTTGCCTACGCGTGTTCCGAACCTGTTAGTTAACGGATCCTCCGGAATTGCCGTTGGAATGGCCACAAACATTCCCCCACACAATCTAACCGAAATTTGCGATGGCGTGGTTTCCATGATTCGAAACCCCGAACTTTCGGATAAAGAGCTTTTTACAACGGTTAAGGGACCCGATTTTCCCACGGGCGGCATCATTTATGGCCGAACGGGCATCAAGAGCGCGTTCACAACCGGGCGAGGAAAATTCATCATCCGCGCTCGCGCCATGATTGAGGACATGAAAAAGGGCGATCGTCAGCAGATCGTTGTCACGGAAATTCCCTATCAGGTGAATAAAGTTCGGCTCATCGAAGCCATTGCAAATCTGGTTCGAAACAAAAAAATCGAAGGAATATCTGATCTGAGGGATGAGTCGGATCGAGATGGAATGCGGATTGTCATTGAGCTCAAGCGAGATGCCAACTCGGCCGTAATTTTGAACCAACTGTATGCGAACACGCAAATGCAAACCTCTTTTGGCGTGATCATGCTGGGACTGGTCAACGGCCAACCCAAAGTGGTTTCACTCCGCGAGGCCATGGAAATTTTCATTGGTCACCGAAAAGAAGTTGTCATTCGACGGACCATCTTTGACTTGCGAAAGGCCGAAGAAAAAGCCCATCTTTTGGAGGGCTTAAAAATTGCCTTGGAAAACATTGATGAGGTTATCCGAATCATCAAAAAGTCCAAAGATCCTCATTTGGCTCGAGAGGCACTTTGTAAAAAGTTTTCATTATCCGAACGACAATCCACCGCGATTCTGGAAATGCGTCTCCAACGGTTAACCAACCTGGAACGCGATAAAATTTTAGAGGACTACAAAGCTACGCTTGAACTCATTAAGAAATATCGCGCGATTTTGGCCGATGAAAAATTGGTCTACAACATCATCGTGGATGAGTTGGAAGAGATTAAGAAAAAGTATGGTGACAAGCGATTGACCGAAATTCGAGCTCAATTGGATGAATTTTCCGAAGAAGATCTCATAGCCGAAGAAGATATGGTGGTGACGATCACGCATGCCGGATACATCAAGCGAAACCCCGTGACGATGTATCGCAACCAGCGTCGAGGTGGACGAGGGAAAATTGGGACCGGGATCCGAGAGGAAGACTTTGTCACGTCGCTCTTTGTGACCTCAACACACGACTATCTTTTGATTTTCACAGACCGTGGGAAATTATATTGGGTCAAAGTTCACGAACTTCCCCAAGCGGGAAGAGCGGCGAAGGGAAAACCTTTGGTGAACTTGATTCGTTTGAGTCCGCAAGAAAATGTCACGGCCATTTTACCCGTTCGGGAATTTGTCGAAGGAAAGCAGATTGTGATGGCGACGAGAAAAGGCGTGATCAAGAAGACAGACCTGATGGCTTTTTCTAACCCAAGGGCGGCAGGAATCATTGCCTGTGGAATTGATGAAGGGGACCGAATGATCTCCGCCGCGATTACCGAAGGAAACTCGGAAATCTTTTTGGCCACGCGAACGGGCCAGGCCATTCGTTTTAAAGAGGCCAACGTTCGTTCCATGGGTCGGCAGGCTTACGGCGTAAAGGGCGTTGAGCTTGGAAAGGGCGATGCGGTTGTCGGCATGGAAGTGTTGACCGGCGAGGGCTTGATGTTGACAGCCACGGAGAATGGTTACGGAAAATTGACCGAAACCACCGAATACCGAACACAGAGCCGCGGCGGAAAAGGCATCATGACCATGAAGGTCACCGAAAAGAATGGCCCGGTGGTTGGGGTGGCCCAGGTTGCTAAAGATGATGATGTGATGCTCATCAGCGATCATGGAAAACTCATCCGAACCCAGGCCAAGGGCATTTCGATCTATGGTCGGGCAACGCAGGGTGTTCGCCTCATTCATATGGAAAAGACCGAAAAACTCGTTGCATTAGCGAAAATCGTTCCCGAAGACGAAGAAGAAGCTACAGCCCCTGTTGCTGGAAACGCTTAAAAAGCGCGACACCCGTCGCGCAAGAGGACTCCGAAATCGTTGTTAAGAACAGCTACGTTTAAGGGAAGCAAATCTGAGGAAGAGTCTCTCCGCTTCGGGTTACGTTCGCTCCAAAGACTACGATCACTGCAGGCGGGGCCCCTCGTTGTCCGCCCAGCGTCAAGCATAGCTTGCCGCAGGTCGTCTCCGTTTCCCCTACCTTCCGTTCACGAGGTCTTTGGGCTCTCTTCACAGGCGCGGAGAGACTCTTCCTCAGATTCGCTTTTCGTCATGAGTAATTCTTTTATCTCGCTCCCCTCGCTTGAAATCATTCATTCAAACGGAGACACCTTTTTTGTGAGAGATGTTTTTAAAGTTACCTTGGAAATGTTGAAAGGGTGGCCGACAGGGAAAGGGGCTCCGAGCACTGTCGGGGCGCAGCGAGCCCCTTTCCCTGTCGGTCAGGACCCTCCCACAAAATCTCCTCGGCTCACTTTATGCCCAGAACGAAACTCATGCGCGACGAATGTCGCGCATTTACGGATGTCGCGCTTTTTGAGTTTGGTTTTGAAGGAAGGGCCTTGCTTACATTTCGGATCTGGGGCAGCATCGGGGGCGTGAAGGTTTTTTATCTCATCATTCTTGTCAGCCTGGTTGGTTGTGCTACGGCAGACTTTCGAACCGCAGAAGAAATGGTTCGCCACCAGAAATTCTATAATGGCATAGAACTTTACCTAACCTTTGTCCGAGAGCACCCCAAGCACAGACGTGCGCCCGAAGCGTTGTTTGAAGTTGGAAATATTCAACAACTCATGTTGAACGATCACAAACAGGCCATGGCCACGTATCGAAAACTGGTCAACAACTTTCCCATTAGCCACTACACCATCAACGCCCAACAACGAATCGCAGAGATCTACAAAACCCAACAAGCGGATTATCGTCAGGCCATCGTTGAATACGAAAAACTCATCCAAGCTTCCCCCAAAAACCCCCAAGCGGGGAACTATCAGCTTGAGATCGCACAATGCTACACGCTCCTACACAACTACGAACAAGCGGCGATTGAATTTCAAAAACTCATCGATGAATATCCTGCCTATGGACGCCTGGACGAGGTGTTTTTTCAGGCAGGAAACAATTTTTACATCAGCGGAAAGTATAAGGAAGCCATTCAAAGCTATGAAACGGTTTTGAGTCGATTTCCAAACTCCAATTTTCGCCCCCAAGCTCTTTTTGGAATCGGGGGGGCCTATGAGGAGATGGACCAGTTCAAAGAGGCACGCAAGTATTATGAGATGGTGGTGAAAGATTACCCCTCTCCCCAAGTCGTTCAGATTCGCTTAAAGGGTTTGTCTGAGCGAGAGAAGAAGAAGACCAAGATCGCAAAGGGCGCACATATCCGGCATTGATGGACGCCTGGTCGCCCCTTGCCACCCGATCGAATCCGTCTATACTTCATCCTCTTATGACAACCGGCAGTCTATCGAAAGAACTTTTCAACGCATCCATGAAACTCATTCCAGGAGGTGTGAATTCCCCTGTTAGGGCTTTTCACAGCGTTGGAGGAGAACCCCTTTTCATTGAAAAAGGAAAGGGCGCCATGTTGGTGGACGCAGACGGTCAAGAATACATTGACTATATGATGAGCTGGGGAGCGTTGTTGCACGGTCACGCGCACAAAGAAATTACCGGTAAAATTGCAAAAGCTTTGGAACGAGGAACGTCCTTTGGGGCGCCAACAGGCTTTGAATTGGAATTGGCAAAATTGGTTACAGACGCCCTTCCCGCTATGGACATGATCCGGTTGGTGAACTCCGGGACGGAGGCGACCATGTCCGCCATTCGGCTGGCCCGAGGACACACAAACCGAAAAAAGATCATCAAGTTTGATGGCTGCTATCATGGTCATGTCGACGCTCTTCTGGTTGAAGCCGGCAGCGGTGTGGCCACGCTGGGCATTCCGGGTTCGCCGGGCATTCCGGAGGAAGTCACGGCACACACGATCAGCCTCCCGTTCAATGATTTGGAAGCGGTTCGAGAGGTCTTTCAGAAAGACCCCCAAGGTTTTGCGGCCGTGATTGTAGAGCCGGTTGCTGGAAATATGGGCGTCATCCCCCCGCAAGAAGGATTTTTACAAGGCTTAAGGACGCTTACAGAAGAGCACGGCACGTTGCTCATTTTGGATGAAGTCATGACGGGTTTTCGCGTGGCGTGGGAAGGAGCTCAAGGCATGTTTCAGGTCACACCGGACCTGACCTGTTTGGGGAAAATCATCGGTGGGGGCCTTCCGGTAGGAGCCTATGGCGGAAAACGCGAAATCATGGAAAAAATTGCGCCCGCCGGACCCATTTACCAAGCCGGGACCTTGTCGGGAAATCCCATCGCCATGGCGGCGGGAACCAAGGCCCTGAAGCTGGCCAAAGAGCCGGAAACCTACCAACGACTGGACTACCGAAGCCAATATTTAACAGACGAGCTTAAGAAGAGGGCCGATGCGGCGAAGATTCCCATGACGATCAATCGTGTGGGATCCATGTTTACCCTCTTTTTCTCTGAGAAGCCGATCACAGACCTTCAAGACGTCAAAGAGTCCAATTTGCGTCGGTTTGCTAAGTACTTCAACGCGATGCTGGAAGAAGGGGTCTATTTTCCCCCCTCCCCGTTCGAAGCTTGCTTCCTGTCAACGGCCCACGGGGAAACCACGATTGAAAAGACCCTTGCGGCGCACGAAAAAGCTCTCAAGAAATTATAAACGCTTTCGAATGTACCGAAACGAGGATTCGGGGTGTTGCTTTGACTTACATCCGCGATCTACCTTTGGGGTTTTGGCGAAAGACGCAGACTTGAGTCTCTTGACTTAGAGGGGGTTTGCTGTAAAAACCGGCACTTTGCGAGGTCAATCCTCCCAATTTCCATATGATGAAACGTCCCAGGTTAGAGGTTGCGGCGCAAGCGTTGGAAGCCCTTCTAATGCCGGGAATCGGGCTGATCATAGGAAATGCCTTGGACGGTCGTTGGGGGAGTTCGCCTTGGGGAGCTTTGGTGGGTGCCATCCTTGGGTTGGCGGTGTCGGCCAAAATTCTCCTCCAAATCGCAAACAGAGAAGATAAACGAAGTGGAAACCAAAACGACAACGAAAATTGATCGAGCCAATCTGGGAGTTATGCTTGCCCTGGGTGTGGTGAGTGCATTCACGCTGTCCTGGGATGTGACGATCGGGCTGGTCATCGGTTGTGCCATCATGGCTTTTGATTTTTACTTGATGCGCGTCTTGCTGAGCCAGGTATTGTTCGGGACGAGAACCTCGGCCGGCGTGTCCATGGCGTTGCTGGTAGCAAAATTTTTAGGGCTATTTGGTTTGGTCGCGCTCTGTCTGTTTTTCATTCCCATGAACTTATTTGCATTTGGTTTGGGTGCGACGGCGGTGGTTTTAACGGCAGCCATCGTGGCTATGACCATGCAAAAGAAAGCTCAGGAGAAATAAAACGTGGACCACCCCTTCACATTTTTTGAACGGTATCTTCCGGGGGTAAACCACCACAACTTGCACATGGTCACCGCAACGTTTGTGGTTCTCCTGCTCGCCTTGGCGACGGGGATTCTTTTTCCCAGACTTCGAAAAGCAAAAGAGAACATTCTTCCGGATCGAGGGTTTTCACTCCGGAACGGATTTGAAATTTTCATGGACATGATTCGTGGTCTTTGTGAGGACATCATTGGTTCGGATGGCCGAAAATATCTCCCCTTTATTGGAACGGTATTCTTTTTCATTTTTGGCATGAACATCATCGGAATGATTCCTGGTTTTTTGCCTCCCACGGAAAACGCAGTGACGGGCGCGGCGGTTGCGACCATTGTGTTCATCGCATTTAATTATTTTGGATTTCAGGAACACGGCCTTTCTTATTTCAAACATTTTTTAGCGCCGGTTCCGATGGGAAAACAAAAAAGCATTTTATTCACGGCGCTGTTAGTTCCCGCCATGATTGGATTGCATAGTTTGTTTGCGGCCATTGAGGTTGTTGGCATGGCGTTTCGTCCGGTCTCTTTGTCCATTCGTTTGTACGGAAACATTTTTGGGGACCACGTGGTTTTGGGAATTTTTTCGGACTTGGTCCCGTGGCTCTTCCCCATGTGTTTTATGGTCTTGGGAATTTTCGTTTCGTTTATGCAGGCATTTATTTTTATGTTGTTAACGATTGTTTACATTTCGGGAGCTGTGGCTCACGAGCATTAGGAAAGGAGCATCGGAAAGATGAAAATTTTTGGTTTATTGGTCGTTGGCTTAGTGTCGTTGGTTGCAACTGCAGCATTTGCTGAAGGAGGAGCTGAAGCGGCAGCGGCTGGCGCAGCCATGTTGGGAGATGGTGCGAAACAAGCGCTCGCGATTGGTGCGGGCTTGGGTTTGGCGTTGGCGGTTTTTGGGGGCGCTTTGGGACAATCAAAAGCAACCGCCGCAGCGGTTTCGGGCATCGCTCGAAATCCAGAATCTCGAAAAGAGCTGTTCATTCCGTTCATGTTGGGACTGGTCTTCATGGAGTCTTTGGTTCTGTACATGTTCGTTATCGCCTTTTTCTTCATGCAAAAAATTTAAACGTTGGAACATAGGGAGGCGTTCTCTTTCAGCGCCTCCCTTTTTTGTATCATGACCAAGCGCGACTATTATGAAGTGCTCTCGGTGAGCCGCGAGTCCACACAGGCAGACATCAAAAAAGCCTATCGACAACTCGCCAAGAAATATCACCCGGATTTAAATCCGGACAACGCCGAGGCCGAAGAAAAATTTAAGGAAGCCTCCGAAGCCTATGAAGTGCTTCACGATGTCGAAAAGCGTCGCGTATATGACCAATTCGGACACGAAGGGTTAAAAGGAAGAGGGTTTCAGGGCTTCTCCGGCGTCGATGATATTTTCTCTTCTTTTGGAGACATTTTCGATTCATTTTTCGGTTTTGGCGGAGGCCGTCGGCGAGGAGGCCCACGCCGAGGGAACGATTTAGAGATGTTGGTTGAGATTTCTTTTCGAGATGCCATTTTTGGATGTCGAAAAGAAATTGAAGTCGAACGCCAAGTTTCCTGCACACATTGCTCAGGAACTGGCGCGGAGCCCGGACACGAACCTGAAAGTTGCGGCACCTGTGGCGGCATCGGTCAAGTGCGAACGGTTCAGGGCTTTTTCTCCATGCAAACAACCTGCCCCCATTGTCGAGGAACGGGAAAATTCATTCGAGTTCCATGTAAAAACTGTCACGGTTCTGGCCGGGGCGTGGAAAAGAAACATCTGGAAGTGGATATTCCCGCCGGTGTGGATCGAGGCATGCGGGTTCGTCTTCCAGGCGAAGGGTCTGGGGGCTTGCAAGGAGGCTCTCCTGGGGACCTGTACGTTGTTCTCGATGTTGCCGAAGACGAAAATTTTATTCGAAAAGAGGAAAACATTTTTTCGCAGCTGAACATTGGCGTCGCTCAAGCCTCTCTGGGGACAGAGGTTCGCGTGGAAACGCTTGATGGACATGAGGTCGTTGAAGTGCCTCGGGGCTCTCAAAGTGGAGATGTCATTACACTCAACGGTAAAGGCGTCCCTCGACTCCGGCGAGGAGGACGGGGGAGTCACTTTGTCGAATTACGGGTCATGATTCCAAAGAGACTCACCAGCAAACAGGAAGAACTGCTTCGTGCATTTGCCCAAGAATCTGGGGAAAGCGTATCAGCCCCGAAAGAAGGCTTTTTGGACAAACTCAAAAGCAAAAAGAAAACCAAGAAAAAATAGACAGGTTTTTAAAGTACGTTTTTCAAAGAAAGCAATTGTTTCGGATCATTTTCCAATTGAACCCCAACGCCCACACGGGACGAACTTTTGGGCTGAGAGTAAACCACACGACCTTTAAGTAAAATTTGTCGAAAGGTGTTTGGCAGATGAATGCGAATGAAAATCGTTTCATCATTTTCAAACGTCTTTGCAGACTCTACGTAAAGACCGCCTTGGGAAATATTTGATTCAAACTCTTTTCGAAACTCATCCATATTTCGAAAATATAGATCCACAAAGAATCGATCAGAACTTTCTTGCGGAACCTGGCCGCATAAATCAAAAGACTCCAGCTGTGAACGAACAAAGGAATCCAAGATCTTGACATTTTCTGGTGAAATATTGGTGAACTGAAAGCCAGCAAAGGGAGAGGCGTTTCGGGAAACTTCGTAAACCAATTTACCCAACCCTGAAATGGGAGGGTGGTCTTTTCCCAAGTGAAGAACGATTCCGTACTCTCCGCCCTCTTTTTGAGGAAGACCCTTCCACTCCACCAGCATGCCACCGCGCCCTAACTCCGCGACTGCACAAGCTCCCCGAGCTTTGTCGGAAAGATCCACCACGTCAGCCGAAATCCCAATATGTTCTGTGGAAATGCGAGGGTGTTTGCGTTGTCCAACTTGGCCGGCCAATGATTCGACGGGGCCACTGGGAACTTTAGGAACACGCGTTCCCGCGTTGAACTCGGAAATGGCTTGAGTCCAATTTTGATCTTTGGCAATGAGTCGTCCGACGAACGCTGGAGAAAAAAGAGACGAAGCGTCTAAAATATTCTCCAAGGGTTTTTCGCGAAATCGAATGTGAAGCAAGGCCTCTTCAAACGCTTCAACCGTTTGAAACCGCAAGGCAGGATCTCGGTGAAGGGCCTTATTGAAGAAGATTCGAAGAGAGATCTCATCCGAACGAGAACGGACGAGATTGGAACATTCAAATTTCGGAACAGTGGCATTTCGAACTTTGGCAATGAGATCGACTTTGTTTTCAGCTTTGAAGGGAACCGTTCCGTGGAAAAGAATAAATGCAATCACACCTAAACTATAGAGGTCCGTTACGGTGGTGAGGGGACGACCTTCTAAAATGTCGGCCGGCAAATAATGGATGCGACCAAAGGGTCGCTCCAATGGATCCGTAGAGCTTTCTTGTCCGGCGCTGCCAAAATCCGTCAGGCGAAGCAAGCCCTCTCGTGTGATCATGATGTTTTCCAAAGACAGGTCGCCATGAAACAACACAGATTGCGAATTTCGGAAAATAGAGGTGTTGTGAAGATAGCGAAGGGCGGAGCAAAGCTCCTTTATAAAATAAAGCGTGAGTGACAAGGGAGGTCGGCCGTGGTCGCGACGAAAGTCGGAAACCATTTCGTGTAAGCTTCCCGCCAATAAAAGTTCAGAAACGGCGAAAAAAACGCCATCCACTTTTCCGTGATCCAAAATTTTCAAAATATTTGGGTGATTTAGTTTTGAGGCGATTTGGATTTCACGAATAAACGAAGCGACAATGCGAGGGACCTGGGCGCGTTCCGGTTTTAAGCATTTCACTGCAAAAGACTGATTCTCGCTCATGCCCAAATAGACATGAGACAGCCCTCCCTCCCCGATTTTGGTTAACAGTGAATATTTTCCAAGCACATTACTCATTTAAGAAAAACTGCTGAGGCGTTTTACTTCGATCCACGTCTTCCGATGTTTCTTCCGGCTCGGTGCCTTCCAAAAACGCTTCGAAGACGGGATGCTTCGTCTCTCTGGAAGCAATTTTACCACTTTTTGGATCAATCTGCGCGAAGACCACACCAGGGGGCACCGAAAAGTCCATAATGGGCTCTTCTTCCAGCGCTTTCTTCATAAAATCCAACCAGATGGGACTTGCGGCACTTCCTCCGACCTCCAACACGCCGAGCTTCTCTGCCTGGTCGAATCCCACCCAAACTCCGGTGACGAGAGAGGGTGTAAACCCGACAAACCAGGCATCGTGGTTGTCGTTTGTGGTCCCGGTTTTTCCAGCAGCGGGTCGATTGATGCTCTGAGCCCGTCTTCCCGTTCCTATGGAAATGACCTCCTTTAAAAGGTGGGTCATGATGTAGGCCGTTTGCGGGCGAACCGCAAAACTCGAAGGTAAGTCGGCAGAATCTTCCATTCCTCTTTGAACCGCCAGGTCGAAGGTTTGTTTTTCACGCTCCTTTTGTTCCAGAAGCTCCAGCTCAAAATCCAAAGGCAGCGTGAGACCGTCGGGAATATTCCTTTCCAAAACATTTCCGTCGCGATCCACAATCTTTTCAATGGCGGCTGGAGGAAGACGGCGACCGCTGGCTGCAAAGACCGTATACGCTGAGACCAGCTCCAAGGGTTTGACGGCCGAAGATCCAAGAGCCAGCGAATGATCGCGAGCCAAAGGAGAGGCAATTCCGAAGCGAGAGGCGTAGTCCAACACGACATCGATGCCGATGTCTTGGACGATGCGAACGGTGGGAACGTTTCTGGACTTGATCAAGGCCTCACGGAAGACCGTATTGCCATAAAATTTTCCTCCAAAGTTTTTTGGCTTCCACGTCAACGCCGTGATCGGGTCATCATAGACAATGGGAGAATCCAAGAGCATGCTTGCGGCGGTGTATCCGTGGTCGATGGCTGCGGTATAGATCAGTGGCTTGAAAGCTGAGCCAGGCTGTCGAGCGGCTTGCGTAACTCGATTGAATTCACTTTTTTCAAAATCGTAGCCGCCAACCATGGCACGAATGCCTCCGTCTCTGGGGTCAATTCCCACCAGCGCACCTTGAACTTCAGGTTCCTGGATCAGTTCGAAAAACAATTCCCCTTCTGTCAGTGGTTTTTCATCGGTTTGAATTTCCGAACTCTTCAAAGGACGAACCAACACCACGTCTCCCACCGACAAAGCTTGAGAAGGTTTTTCAATGAGACCACGTTTCCAATATTGATCCGCATTGGGCTCACGAGCCCAGGTCATGACATCCAAAGGTATGATTCCCTTCAATCGTCCGAGGTTGACATGGGTTTGAAGATTTTTGTCATCTACCTGTGTCACCAATGCACGATAATTATGATCGACCTCCAATTCCCCCGGACCTCTCTCGGAGCGAAGAACTTCCAAATACTCTGGAAACGCTTCTTCGGTAATTTGGTTTAAGGGTCCTCGAAATCCCTGTCTTCGGTCCAAGGCCTCCAACCCTTTTCGAAGGGCCTTTCTTGCAGAACGAGCATTTCTGGCTTCAAGCGTCGTATAAATTTGTAAGCCCCCTTCCAGAACCAGCGCTTCTCCGTATTTTTCCATGACGTATCGCCGAACATGTTCCACGAAGTAAGGAGCGTATCGAAGGTTGAGTTGAGCGTTTCGAACCAAACTCAAGGGACGTTCGATTTCTTGAAGGTATTGAGCTTTTGAAATGTAGCCCTCCGCTTGCAAACGACTCAACACATAACTTTGGCGTGATTGCGCGCGATCCAAACTTCGAAAAGGGTTATCTCGGCTGGGAGCTTTGGTGAGTCCCGCCAGCATGGCGATTTCGGCCAAACTTAACGAGGCCGCATCTTTATTGAAGTAAATTTGTGAAGCGGCTTGCACACCATACGCACCATGTCCCAAATAGACCTGGTTCAAGTAAATCTCCAAAATTTCTTCCTTGGATAGGAAGCGTTCCATTTTATAAGCCAAAACCGCCTCTTTGGCTTTTCGCGTGTAACTTCGCTCGGGAGAAAGAAGTAAGGATTTGGCGACTTGCTGCGTAATGGTGCTGCCGCCTTGACGCACTCTTCCCGCAAGAACATTTTTCACCATGGCTCGAAAAATGCCAGCAAATGAGATTCCACCATGTTCGAAGAACTCGGCATCTTCGGCGGAAATGAACGCCTTAATCATGGCGGGGGGCATTTGTGCGAGGGGGAGGTACACCCTTCGTTGCCGGAAGAACTCTCCAATTTTCACCATGTCGTGGCTGTACACCTCAGAAGCGACAGGCGGCCGAAACTCTTTGAGCGACTCAATGGAGGGCAGATTCCACGCCAAATAGACGAAGGAGGAACCTCCAATGATAAAGACCACCATGGCTGGATAGACGATCCAACGAAGCTTTTTCCACAAACGTGTTCGGAACATGCGAAAGAGTGTACCCATTGGGAAGATTTTTTCATGGGAGAAACACCTCAGGACGCTGAAAATCGTTGTGGGAGAGTTTTATGAGACGCAAAACCAGCCTCCAAAAGGTTGGCCGCGAAACGTCAGTAAACTGAGTAATACAGAAAGTTAGCAACAAAACGAGCGTGAAAAGCTTTCTGAAAGGGATCCTTAAGGGGGTGTAAAGATCCACGCTTGACAAAGCCTCGTGGCTTACATATTACACTGACCCACATACCTAAATTGAGGTAAGTCCTTGGATTTCAAATGGAATTCGGGTTTTTTTGGTGAGTTGAAGAAGTTCGGGAGGAGAACCATGGCGGCAACGATCCAAGACATGAATGGCGATGTAGCACGTACATTGCGCTTGTCGATTACGGGGGAATGTAATTTAGACTGCTTCTATTGTAAGCCCACAGGGAGGTCCAAAGACCTCTTCCAACCCAAAACCCCCGTCCAGCCTTCGGATGTGACGAAGTTGGTGAAAATTTTGGGAGAAAAGGGTGTTTCCAAGGTTTTGATCTCCGGGGGAGAGCCCCTGCTCCGAAAAGATGCTGCAAATTTTGTCAAATCAGCCACCGCCCATCGGGCCATTCAAGAAGTTCGCCTGGTGACGAATGGAACCTACCTGAAAGCTCACGCGGATGCTCTGCGAAAACTGGGCCTGCGTAAGGTGGACATCAATTTCGACACGTTGAAATATGAGAAATACCAGACATTGACCAAGAAAGATGACCTCTTTCGCGTGTTGGATGGGATCGAAAAAGTCGAAAAGCTCAACTACACGTCGATTCGCGTAAATGTCTTCATGTTAAGAGGCATCAACGATGAAGAGCTTGTGGACTTCGCTCGAATGACGAAAGATCACAAAATTTATTTGCGCTTCATGGAATACGATTCGAACGGAACCCAGAAGGATTCAAAATCTGCGTCGCGCCTGTTTTTCCCGGCACTTGCCGCAAAGCGCATGATTAATAATTACCAGAAATTGGTGATGGAGCCCGAATTGGAGGGAGAGCATCCGGTTCCCGCTTTTCGATTTGTTGATGGCCTGGGGAAAATGTCCTTTTTAAGTCGCGATGAGGTGGCGAAAGAAGATTCCACGCCTCGCGTAGCCTTCAATGCGAGTGGCGTTTTCTTCAATGAGGCTGCGTCCAATCGAGGTCACGCCATTTTGGCCGACCTTCGAAGAGATGCGAAAGAAACCAAGCTCCACCGAACCATAGAGCGGGTCTTGACGCTTCACGCAGCTCCGGCGCCGAAGAAGAAAGCCAGCAAATCGGTTACGACGCTAAAAACCAAGACGACAACACGAGCTAAACGCGCGGCAAGGGCCTAAGATATAAGCGGCCGTTCTTTCTCTCTTGAAATCGTGAGAAACGTGCTTTAATCGAGGCCTTGTGTTTGGCATTGGCTTTGGCGAAATTTTATTGATCCTCATTGTGGTTCTTTTGATCTACGGACCCAACAGACTTCCCGAGTTGGCTCAGAAGGTGGGGCGCGTGATGCGAGAATTTCGAAGAGCCACCAACGAAGTGCGCGACGCATTGTCTGAAACCGATCCTACGGAAACGAAAGACTCGGATGACGCCTAAACCTCCATCCATGCCCTTTTTGGCCCATCTTCAGGACCTTAGAAAATGCTTCCTTCATAGTTTCGTGGCGATTTTGGTGGGGTTTGGCGTGGCATATACTTTTCGACAAGAAGTGTTCGCCCTTCTTACCCTGCCCTTCAACGACGCCTATCGGGCGGCGTTTGACCAAGAGCCTCATATGATTACCACAGGTTTGGTGGAATCCTTCCTGGTGTATTTGAAGGTTTCCCTCCTGGCGGGGTTCTTTTTGGCCAGCCCGGTGGTGTTTTACCAGGTATGGAAATTTGTCGGGCCGGCCTTGACCCGAGGAGAACGGAAGCACGCCCTTCCGGTCGTTTTTTTAGCGACGGTGTTCTTTGTGGGAGGGGCGCTCTTTGGATATTTCGGCGTGTTTCCCCTGGGCTTTCGATTCTTTCTCGAAGTCGCGCCAGGAGATTATGTGGAGCCCATGATTCGCATGCAGGAGTATTTTCACCTATCTTCCTGGATGCTTGTGGTTTTTGGGTTGGTTTTTGAACTTCCTCTAATGGTTCTTTACCTCACGATCACGGGTGTAATTTCTCCGGCCGGACTCATTCGCCCCTGGCGGGCCGTTATCATTGGAATTGCGGTTGGTTCTGCCATTCTGACCCCGGCTGACCCGGCGTCGATGTTACTGATGGCCCTTCCACTCCTCGTTTTATATGGAGTCACCGTCGCAATCGCGTTTATATTGGGACAAAGGCGCCGCAAATAATTTGCACAACCCTGAAAACTTTGATATTCGGATCTTAGAGTAGGGGAATTTACTGGGCGATTCTAAAAAGGGGGGAATCATGTCCAAATCACTTCACGGCTTATGGGTCTTGGTTTTTCTGTTCACCACCACCGCGTTCGCGGGAAACTTGTTTGAGGGAGGTCAGGAGGTCGAATTTGATCTCATCGAACCCACGGGGCCCTGCGCAGTTGTTGACGGGAAATACCCCACCGACCCGCTCTGTTATGAAATTGCTGAGGTTCAACTCACACCGCAGGTTCGTGTTCCCTTGATGGCGTTGGAATCGGCTCGAACGCCCACCCTGAGTCAACGATCCAAGGCACCCGGACGAACGGGCGGAATTCCGGGGATGCAAGAAGCCAAAGAAATCATGAATACGATTGATTGGTTCTGGCGATTTCTGGAAAAAAACCAAGCCAAATTGGAAGTCAATACCCAAGGACGAGCCAATGCGCTTCCCACAGCGAAAGAATGTCAAAACTGGGAGAACATGGGAGGTTGGAATCCCACGCCCAAAGCCATTCCCTATGTTTTGAGTGCAAAGAACCCCTTTGGGATTGAAGTGGTTCGTTTGGAATACACAATTCAGTTCACGTACGGCGGGAATTGTCTTGGAAAAGGTCAATATCTTGAAAACGTCCGCCTGGTTTACGGAAATGCGTCGGCGTCGTTGTTTTTTACCGCAGAGGTCGATGTTGAAATTGGAGACATCGTGAACTTCGGAACGTCTGAAGCCCCCATTGCCGGCCTACAAATTCTTTCTCACAATCGCGTAAAGTCTTTGGTGAAAAGCATCAATCAGTCCACGGCGTACTATGTGATGGGAAATGGAGACTTCTCTGAGGTTATGCCCCATCGTGTGATGGGAGACGAGCCTTTCTCGGCGAGGGAAGACGGATCGAAGAAAGATTCAGCCTTGGTTGGTGACGGCTACGAGCTTCTGGATCTTAGCCAACCCTAGAGCTAAACATGTGTTTGGTGAGGTTGGTAGGTCCCAAAGACCTCGCGCAGGACATCTGAAATTTCTCCGACGGTCGCACGGGCTTCTGCGGCTTTGAGAATGAAGGGAACCAAATTCGTGCTTGATTTGGCTGCGCTGGCCAAATCCGTGAGCGAGCGGTGAAGGTTTGGGGCGTTCCGCTCTTTTCGAAAGCGATTCAAATCTTTGCGACGAGTGGTTTCCAAAACGGGATTCATTTTTAAGGAAGACGAAGCGGAAATTTCTTCGGTCTGGTAAGCATTGAGACCCACAACACGCCGTTCGTTCTTTTCAATTTCTTGCTGCACTTGATACGAACGTTCAGCAATGGCCTTTTGAAAATATCCCTGCTCAATGGCGCTGGCGCTTCCGCCCAGGCGATCAATTTCCTCCAAAAGGATTCGCGCGCTTCTTTCAATCCGAGTTGTCTCGTTTTCCAGGAGATAACTACCCCCTAGAGGATCCACGGTGTTAACCACGCCGGACTCCTCTGCCAGAATTTGTTGCGTACGCAGAGCCAATAAAGCCGAAGCCTCACTTGGAAGAGAAAGGGCTTCGTCGCGTGAGTTGGTATGCAAAGATTGACAGCCCCCCAGAATGGCCGCCAATGCTTGCAGAGTTACGCGAACAATATTGTTATTGGGTTGTTGGGCCGTGAGCGTGCTCCCAGCCGTTTGAACATGAAAGCGCAGCAACTTGGAGCGTTGTTTCTTGGCACCAAATGTTTCAGAAGCCATTCGAGCCCAAAGCCGACGAGCCGCACGAAATTTGGCCACTTCTTCGATGAAGTCATTGTGAGAGGTAAAGAAAAACGAAAGCTGTCCCGCAAAATCATCAAAACTTAAACCGCGCGCCAAAACGGATTTTGAATATTCTTTTGCGTTGGCCAACGTAAACGCAACCTCTTGAACCGCATCCGATCCAGCTTCGCGTATATGATATCCCGAAATGGAAATGGGGTTCCACTTAGGAACGTGTTCGGAACAATAAGCAATCAAATCTGTGACCAATCTCAAAGAATGCGAGGGCGTATAGATATAGGTGCCGCGTGCAATGTATTCCTTGAGAACATCGTTTTGAATGGTTCCACGAAGGTCGAAAAAAGAACTTCCCTGTTTTTTGGCCAAAGCCAGATAGAAACATAAAAGAATGGCCGCCGTTGAGTTGATGGTCATGGAGGTGGAAACCTTGGAAAGCGGAATTCCTTGGAAAAGCGTTTCCATATCTTCGAGAGATGAAATGGCGACCCCCACCCTTCCGACCTCTCCCTGCGCCATGGGGTGATCACTGTCGAATCCCATTTGAGTGGGCAGGTCAAAAGCTACAGAAAGTCCGGTTTGACCCGCAGCTAAAAGTTTTTGGAATCGTTGATTGGTTTCCTTGGCGGTTCCAAACCCAGCGTACTGCCGCATCGTCCATAAACGCCCCCGATACATCGTGGGCTGGACGCCTCGTGTGAAGGGAAAGCTTCCCGGAAAACCGCTTTGTGAAAGTGCATCAAAGTCGGAATCCTTGGAGGCACACAAAGGAATGTCGGACCCATCGGAACGCCTTAAAAAAAGTTTGGAGTCTTTTTTCATGTTGGGTCACAACCTTTTTTCAATGAGAGAAGAAGTGCACCCGCTTCGACGGTTTCTCCTAAAATGGCGAAAAGCTCCTCGACATTTCCATCTTCTTGAGCAGAAATTTCATTTTCCATTTTCATCGCCTCAAGCACCATTAAAGGCATTCCTTTTTTTACGCGCTCTCCCTTTTTGACATGGATGCAAACCACCCGCCCAGGCATGACTGCTCGGACTTCGCCATTGACATTTGCTTTCCGCGTTCCATTCGAAGGCTTAAAACGACGCTCATCAATCCAATCCAATGAGACCGGTTGTCCATTTACCCAAAGGTCCAATGTGGACCCCTTTCGTTCGTTTAAGAAGACTTCAAAGATTTTTCCTTCTTGATTTAAGAGAAGGCCGGAAGAAAGGTTCGCTATTTGGAAGGAACGTGTCGTATTGTTTAATGAAACAAAAACGCGGTCGCCCCTTGTTTGAACCTCCACTTCTCCAGAAAGATTTCCGTGACGAAAGAAATGTTTCATAGAGAAGGACCTTTCGATTGATGGGGAAGACCCGTGAGCCACCAACCGGATTCACTTTCTTCAGCGTGTGTTGATCGCGGTGTAATCTTTGTCCCCTCCATCACATGCGCGGCAGCAATGGCCGCCATGAGTTGTTCCAGAGAGGGAGCAACCGTTGAGAAAGGAAAATGCTCCTGGATGAAAGACGTGGTCACGCGAGCGTGGACAAATTCGGAATGCGCGAGAGCCTGTTTTAAAAATGAAAGATTGGTTTTCATCCCCAGAACATGGGTTTCATTCAACGCGCGAAGAAGGCGAAGTCGAGCCTCTTCTCGTGATGCACCCCACGCCGTAATTTTTGCAAGCAGGGGATCATAAAAAACGGAAACGACAGACCCTGTTTCAACCCCTGAATCGACACGAACTCCGGGACCTAAAGGCCAGGCTAAAGATTTCACCGTTCCGGGAGAGGGGAAAAACGAATTTTCAGGGTCTTCCGCGTATAGGCGAACCTCAATCGAATGACCCTGAAGGGAAACCTCTTCCTGTTTCAGCGGAAGAGATTTCTCTTGAGCCACGCGCATTTGCCAAGCCACGAGATCTTGGCACGTGATCCATTCGGTCACGGGATGTTCAACTTGAAGACGCGTGTTCATTTCCAGGAAAAAGAAGTTTTCACTTTCATCCACTAAAAATTCCACGGTTCCCGCGCCAACATAGTGAACTGCACGCGCCAACGTTTCGGCAGCCAGAGCCAAAGCTTCATGGGTTTCGGGCTTTAAATTTGGAGCGGGAGCTTCTTCAATAACTTTTTGGTGACGTCGTTGAACCGAGCACTCTCGGTCTCCCAACGAAATGACATGACCTTGGAGATCGGAAAAAATCTGAACCTCAATATGTCTGGGACGAACCAAACATTTTTCCATGTAAAGCGTGTCATCTGAAAACGATTGTTGTGCCTCCGACTTTGCCATTTGGTATGCCGACGTTAACTCGCGCTCACAAGATACAGCGCGCATACCTTTCCCCCCTCCACCGGCCTTGGCTTTGATCAGCACGGGAAAACCAATTTCTTGGGCGCGTTGTCGGGCATCTTCCACGGAAGATAACGGACCACTGGCGGGCAGAAGAGAAAGCCCGGCCTTTTCGGCAAGGGCTCGGGCCTGAATTTTATCTCCCATTTGCGCAATGGTTTCAGCCTTTGGGCCCACAAACACCAAACCCTCTTCTTCACAGGCTTGAGCAAAAGAGGCGTTTTCAGACAAGAATCCGTAACCTGGATGCACGAACGTGGCGCCGCAATGTTTGGCCACCCCCACAATTCGCTCGACATTCAAATAACTTTCCGACGAGGGTGCCGGACCCACATGATAGGCTTCATGGGCCTTTCGAACATGCAGGGCTTTTTGGTCAGCTTCGGAAAAAATGGCGACAGGAAGGCATTGCAAATCTTTTAACGTGCGAGAAATTCGAACGGAAACCTCTCCACGATTGGCAATCAAAACTTTCGGAAAAGTGCCGCTCAAAGTGGAATGTTCCCATGCTTCTTGGGTGGATTGTGGTCCTTTTTATTCCGCAGCATTTCGAGAGAACGAAATAATTTTTTTCGCGTTCCTGCTGGTTCAATGATTTCATCAATGAATCCCAACGCAGCGGTTTTATATGGATTGGCAAAGGTTTCTCGATATTCCTGTGTCAACTCTTCTCTCTTGGCTTGTGGGTTTTTGGATCTTTCGAGTTCTTCTCGAAAGACGATGTTGACCGCTCCCTCGGGTCCCATGACGGCAATTTCCGCCGTTGGGTAAGCAAAGTTCAAATCTCCACGAATATGCTTGGAAGACATCACATCGTATGCGCCCCCATAAGCCTTTCGTGTGATGATCGTAATTTTGGGAACGGTTGCCTCAGCAAAGGCAAAAAGAAGCTTGGCCCCATGCTTGATGATCCCTCCAAATTCCTGAGCGGTTCCGGGTAAAAACCCCGGAACGTCCACCCAGGTGATCAGAGGAATATTGAAACAATCACAAAATCGAACAAAACGTGCCGCCTTCAACGAGGCATCGATGTCCAAACAACCCGCAAGAACATTGGGTTGATTCGCAACAATTCCGACGGTGGATCCGCCAATGCGTCCAAAGCCAATGACCATGTTTTGAGCAAAAGCTTCTTGGATTTCAAAAAAGTTTTTTTCATCGAGTGTGGGAACAAAAACGTCACGAATATCATAGGGCTTGGAAGGCGTTTCCGGAACGACATCATTCAACGACATTTCCACACGATCCACGGGATCCTCCGTGGCGATATGTGGAGGTCGTTCCATATTGTTCAAAGGGAGGTAAGAGAGAAGTTGGCGAATACCTCGCAGGCAGTCTTTGTCACTTGGAAACGAAAAGTGGGCCACACCACTTTGATGATTGTGGGTTTTAGAGCCGCCCAGAACCTCTTTTGTGACTTCCTCATGAGTGACGGTTTTGATGACATCGGGTCCGGTAATGAAGAGGTAACTGGTATGTTCCACCATCAGGATGAAGTCTGTGATGGCGGGAGAATAGACGGCACCCCCCGCACACGGACCCATAATGGCGGAGATTTGTGGAATGACGCCGGAGGCGAGGGTGTTGCGCAAGAAAATATCGGCATAGCCTCCGAGACCCTCAACACCTTCGTGAATGCGAGCCCCACCCGAATCATTTAACCCAATGACCGGAGCCCCCACCTTCATGGCCAGGTCCATGACTTTGCAGATTTTTCTGGCGTTGGCGCCTGAGAGAGACCCACCAAAAACCGTGAAGTCTTGGGCAAAGACAAAGACCTGCCGTCCCTCCACCAAGCCTTGTCCGGCGACAACGCCATCTCCGGGAATTTTCTTTTGGCTCATTCCAAAATCGGTGCATCGATGCTCAACGAACCGATCGATTTCTTCGAACGTTCCTTCATCCAAAAGGAACTCCACGCGCTCCCGAGCCGTGAGTTTTCCGCTCTTGTGTTGTTTTGCAACTCGCACCTCTCCACCTGCGCGCTCAGAGGCCTCGACGCGTTCTTTGAAAAGGTTGAGGGATGATCGGGAATCCTGATCCGTTTTGGGCATGGGCATCTTACTTAGACGGATGACCTCAAAATGTCTAATAATTGTGGAAAACCCTTGGCCGGGAGGGAATTATTTATCGTAGATCGAGCAATCGTCTCGATTCTCAATCAGAGTCATCCAATTGAAAGTATCTTTTTCAGGAGTTTCATATCGAAAGGAACACATGACGAACGTGGGATATTTCTCCTCGTCACATTGATACTCGTATTCCACGCGACCCAAAGAAATCAAATCCGCCGGCGTCGGGAAAGGGGCCTTGGAGGTGATTCGGATTTCTTTGTGAAATCGCCACACCTTGGACAGTTCACAGGTTTGCCCAGGATATTTTTCGGTCAAGAGGTCCAACGCGATTTCCCGGCGTTCGGGCGTGTCGGATTGGGAATAAATTCCTGGAATCTGAAAATAAACACTGTTGAGAAACCAACAACGAGCTCCGGTTTCATCGTTTACGTAATACGCATCATTGGTGGTGCAGTAAAAAGGGGCGTAGACGGTTCCAAACTCTTTATCCTGGCATTGAACGGTGAACGAAAACCCATTGGGAGAGCGTCGATCTCCATGTTCTAATTCGTCCCAAACCACGGAACAATCTGACTTTCCACCCAGTGCATTGGCATAACGGCGAGCCTCTTCCGTACAAGAACGCCACTCATTTTCATATAATTGTTGATAACGATTCAGGGCCTCACTCGTTGGGCTGAAGGCCAAAAAAAGACCCCAAACCAAAAGAAAAGAACCGAATATGGTCTTGGTGCGTTTCATCTTGGATTCCGGAGATGGCTTCTAACACCAACTAACGCGCCCCGTCAAACCGAATTTTTAACATCTGAAAATGGGCTACGGTTAAGCAAAATGATCCATGCCTTGGGTTTGCAGAAGTTTACTTTAATGGAGTTGGCAGAAATTAAAATCTTCGGTGAAGGCAAACAATTGATCTTCTTCGGTTTCTCTTGGGTTCTGAGAATTGGCCCTGATCCGATCCCCGCCCGTTTCGACGTCTAAGCTTTCTTCTTGAGATTCTTTAAAAAGGTAAAAACATCGAATGTGAATAGACTTAGGCTCGCCCTCACATTGATATTCATAATCCACATCGCCAAGCTTTTCGAGCTGAGAAGGAGTTGGGAAGGGAGGAAATTTGGAAATGCGGATTTCATAGTGGGAATAAAGAACCCGTTGGAAATGACATGCTTCATGCGGAAAATGCTGCTCAACCAAATCAAGGGCCAATTCACGACGTTCCGGCGTGTCCGAAGGCCAGTACACACCGCTAAGAAAGAAGCGTCCCGCTCCGCCAATCCAGCAGTGGGCCTTTTTTTCTTCCTGAAAGCTGAAATTTTTCTCGGCTGTGCAAAAGATGGGTGCGTAGACATCTCCATAAGAATCATCCATGCACTGAACGGTGAACCACATGCCACGCTTAGATGAGTTCAGCAAATACTCGGATTGATCCCAGACGATTTTACAATGGGATAAGCGGTCAAAGGAGTTCGAAAAATGCAAAGCCTCGTCCCGATAGATCCCTCTCAAGGCGGAGAGATCAAGCTGGGCGGGCTCAGCCAAAACCGAAAGCGCGAAGGTCCATAGGCCGACGAAGAGAAAAAGGACCGCAGGTCTGGAGAAAGACAGTTTCATACAAATTGGCCTGAAAACCGCCTTCTACCATCGCCTAACGCAAAACGTCAATTTCTATTTTTCACACCCCTCTTATGTGCGCCGGAAGAGGATAGGGCGTATAAATCAACCCAGAGGGAGTCGACTTAACCTATTTTTAAGAATTCATTTATAAGTTCTTAATACTTCACAGATATATCTGGGTTCGCAAGGTAGATATTTATGTCGAAGGGGGACTCTAAAAAAATTCTACTTACACTCTTTGGAGTGGCTTGTCTCTATCCGCTTTCCGCCTCTGCAAATCTTTACACTCAGCTTCGCGATACGGTTGTTCCTCAAGCCAAAGTGGTTCCGGCCGTTCAAAGCGAAATCGGTCGAACGGCTCGGCAGTTAACAGCCATTTCAAACCGATATGAGGCTGCCGGAATTTTTCCCCATGACATGGGCGATGTTTTCAAAAATGCTTTCGCAGGTGGGCGCATTCAAGGACATCAACCCAAATTTTCCCAAGCGTTTAGTCGATACGGAAAGTCCATCGGCTTTGAAACTTCAAATGGGTTTTCCTTTTTGGTTCCCTCTTTTGAACGAAGGGGAACGCTCCCGTTTGAAAAATGTGAAAATGGCCCCTCCCTCTCCGATCTTTTGATGCATGTAGCTCAAATTGAGACAGGGGATGCGAAGGCCGAACTCGAGGAAATTCACTTTGTCCACACGCCTGAAATGTCTGCATCTACCGCAAGCATTCTGTACGCCGCTGAATATTGTTCTTCGGATCGTTTGGTTTATGCAAGTGCAAATGGCGAAATGAAAGACTTGGTCGAGCGGGTGCGAAGAGTCATGGGAAGAAATCCCAAGCGGCCCCTTGGAAATGAAGCCGTCATCCCAGAGCGCCTAATCTCGGCGCTTGAAAGTGTGTATCAGTTGCAAGAGATACAGGTTCCTGATCTCGAAACCTACGACCGATTTTCCGGCTTCGACTTTTCCGAGAGTGGCACCATGCAGGACGTTGTGGATATGGCCATGGATTATCTAGAGGAAGTGAGCCGTTTGCTGGAAGAGGTGAGTTCTCCCTCTATGGATGCTTCTCGCAGTTATCGAAAAACGAGGACGTATTTAGAAATCGTCGCTCCGGCCATGTTGACGACGATTGAGTCCAAGTATCGAACCTTGTTATCGATTCGAAATCCTGAAATCGCCCCCAGCGTGCAAAAATTTCGAAAATTTCGCCAGAAACATAATCGTCTCATGGATCATCTCACGGAACATCGCCGTGTTCAGTGGAATGACTTTCTGCGTGGCGTTTCCCTCCACCCCCAAGGGTAAAAAGAGCATAAATATTAGGTTGTTGTAAAAATGAAACGGGTCGTAAAGGAGAGGTTGGCTTTTATGACGCAGTGTGGTAAACCGCGCTCGAATCAAGGGACTATGCTAAGGGTGAGGTTTAAAAAGATAATTCTATTTTTTGTGGTGGTCTTGGGACTGCCTTGCTTGGCCGTGGCCAGTCAGGCCCCCAAATCCATTCCGGATGAAGGTCGCCTTACGAAAGAAATTTCCATTGAACGCTTCAACGGAGCGACGAAAGTCGTCATTGCTCCGGATTTATTACGAAAATGGGACGGAAAACTCACGGAGGACAGCAAACTCGTCTTGGCGGAGGTCCTTATTTATCGGAAGCGAACCGTACAAATCCTTCTCGAAGCCCTGGATCGCCTACGATTCTTGGCCTTAGCCTTGGGAGAAACCGCATACCAAGACCCTTCCTTAGCCATGCCGGACGATTTGGCCATGGTCCTAGACCGCGCGTTTGATCCACGTCAATTTGGTGATCTCATGGGAGGCGTCGGTTGGCTCCGTAATCCGCTTGCCCAAGGCGCGGAGTTTGATCCCGTGGTCATGGATGCATTTTGGCGAGATATTCTGGAGCGGTCTATCGGAGTGGTCCATCGAGAATCACAAAAAGCCTTTTACGAACGCTACCGCGGAGTGGATGAGGTCATTGATGAGTCGGTGAGCTTGGAGGAAAACCTAGGTGAGTATTGTCGCCGCACGCGCGATGAAATCGATCAATCCAAGGCGGTCTCACAATCCATCGAAGCGAGAAACCAAGAGGCCAGGACGCTGCTCTATGACATCGATGGAAATGCCTACGAAGGAGAGCGACTTCTTTTTACGCCCCTTCATTATGGCAAGACCTTTCTTCCCAATGAAATTTATCGCGAGAAGGTTCGCCCCATTCTTCGGGACATCAATACGCTTCGACAATACCCGGGCAAGGGTCGAGATGATGGCTACTTGGCCAACTTCTTTGTCGCGTTGGCCCTCAATGAATTGTCGGAGAAGCATGGTTTCGATATACGCCTGGCGACGGAGAGTCAGCCGCGCTCCAGTTTGATCTGTGCGGCGTGGGATGAAATTCCCTTTGATCAACTCGACGACGAATTTTTTGTCCGAAATTCGGAGCATTTTCGGACAGCTTTTCTGGCGGCAATTCAAGAGGCCATCCGCCTGCATCAACATGTATTGGTGTACTTATTGGATTTACATGCGCCTTCCCGCTTTGGCGGCGTCGTCTCGTTTGCTCAATCCGTTACCCGGACCATCAGTCGCGTGTTTAAAAACGACTACCTGCCTTACCCAGACAACCCCCTCGACATTATCCAAAAACTCTCCGTTCTGGCTGCCATCTTCCAGGGGGCACCCGATCTCATGGAAGAAGTCAGGGCCGAGAATCCAATGGATAAAGTCTCCTGGGAAAATTTGCAGAACTGTCTCCGAGAGGAATTTGAGCAATACCAAGTTCGCTTGGAGGGTGATGAACGTCTCAAAGCGTTTAACTCGATTGGTTATGTGGGCATGGCCGCCACCATGGTTACCCGGTCTTGGATTCCCACGATTATCATGGTTGTGAATGATGCCTTCATTACGTTTACGATCACACGTCCTCGAATGCACTATCGGCAGAATTTGACGAAGTTGTATCAGTCCATGTTTTTGAATGTTGACCCCCAATGGGTCCTGGCCAACGAAGCAAAAATAAAACTGGATGTGCATGACCACGCGGACAAACTTCGCGACTTGGTCGTTTTAGACGCTCAAGCGTCCCAAGAATTTCGAAATGCCTGTGGCTGGATGCTGGGGTTCGGAACGTTCTGGGCCTTTCGAGGCATCAAATGGTTCAATGGCATGTGGCGCTGGGTTCAGGGTGCCGTCAGTCCGGAAAAATATATTGTGAGTTCGGGATCCAATATGTTCGAACTTCGCAAGGAAGTCATGCGCACGGTCAAAGCCATCTATCAACTTTTTGATGAAAAAATGCTTGTGGACGGAAAGGGCCGGCGAATTGAAGTCATTGGGGCTTTTCGTAAACAAGGCTGGTGGAAAGAGGTTTGGGAAAGAGCCTATTCTTTCATACCCAATGATCTCACGATCATTCAACGCGAGTTTCCTCAAGTCTATCGAAGGTTAGCCCGAGAGTTTAGAAAACTTCACTTACATATAGAGAATCCGGAAGACATCACAAAGTTTTTGGCCCACCACGAAAAGGGAGAAGGGTTTTCCCTTTGGTCCCTGGCACAAGAACTCAAATTGGCTAGCCGTGCGGATATCGAAGATTGGGCACGTCGCATGGATAGCTCGGACGTGGAAGATTTCATCCAACATGCGGGCCAACGTGTGGAAGGAAGAGTTCGCTTCAATCAACTTCACAAACTTCGGATTCGTCGCGAGGGATTTCGAATAAAAATCGAGGCGCCCAGAATGCCTGCGCCACCTCTTCAGCCGGCATCCACGGCACAGCAGGCACGGAACAGTCAAAATGTTTTGGCAACGCTCAACGAAAGATACCAGGTCGCACGCAGACAATTGGCAGCGGACCTTAAAGGTCTCAAAGTTTATGCAGAAGCGGAAGATGATGTCGTCGGGCGCGCGGGAGAATATCATTTTAAGAAAAAAGAGATTCAACATGTTCACAATATTCAAAAGACACTTCGGGATTTAGAACACTTATTGGATCCGGTTACCCGCCATAGAGATCGAAGCGCCCCTGGGGTGGAGCGCACAGCAAAACTTCTCCTTGCCATTGGTAGACCCTTTGAAAAACCCGTTCATGCCAGCCAAGAATTTGTATTTCAAGCCGTTAGAACCATGTCCGCTTGGATCGGCGTTTATCTTGACCTCAGCCTCGCCATGCGCATGAAGCGCATGATCCCTCCAGGAGCACTTTCTCAAGTGATGAGAAATGCCATTGCGCAAAAAGTTGAGCGTGTGCCGGGGCTACGACCGTTTGCCGATGCTGTACGCAAAGGAAAGGATTGGATCACCGTAGGCAAAGATGGAATCGCGAGTGGAATCGCCAAGGCCGATGACGTGGCCGAGGAGTTCGCTCGAAAAAAATGGAAACTCAATATTGATGAAAGTTTTGTTTCTACATTTATTGGAGACAGCGTCATTCTCGGATTGATCACCGGATTTGTGGGTGATCGCCTGTATCGTATGGGAGAAGTAACGTGGCAAAACCGAAGCGATGGGTATGGGGCGGCACTAAGTGAAGGTGCGGATGCTTTGCTCGTTAATCCCTTCAATTTGGGGGATGCTCACGAGGGGGAAGAGACGAGAATCAACCTTGTTACGGGCATGGTGCGTCGTGCGTACACCACGTTTTTCATGACTTCGGCCTTAAGTTTTCGAAAGAAAATGATGTGGGTCAACCTGGGTGGCGCCGCAGTTGAAGGCCTCACCACCGCCGCGACCAACCTCTACGGTCTTACACATGGCGATGACGCCCTTGACTTCGAGGATGCCCTGGCAACATTGGTTTCACCCGAATGTCTCATCGCCATCGCCAAGCGCTTAAACCTTGGGTACATCTACAACAACTTCTACGCCCTGTGGCATAAGCAAGCCTATTGGAAAGTCCGACACGCCATGCGCAGTCCCATGATGAATCGTTCGATGTACGACGTGTTTGTACTTCGTCTGGGCTGGTCAACCGTCTTAGGCAAGGCAGGATTCACCGGTGCAACTCATTTGTTTGATGCGCCAGGGGAATGCGCTCCGGTGGACCACCCGTTTGAAGAACTTTCGGTCAAGGGTAACGACCCTCGCATGAGCTTTGCGTTCCAACAAACCGCAGACGAATTGGATGCTTTGACGATCAACGATTGGATGGATTTGCAAGAAGAACTCGAAGCCGAAGGCGTAGAAATTGATGAAACATTGGGCATGGAAGAGTTTGAGGGAGACGTCGAATGAAATATCTTAAACTCACCTTGATCGTGGTTTCCGTTCTTATTGGATGTACCTATGTCCAGAGTGTTGATGCACGCCCTCGTGCAAATCGTCAAACGGAAGCCGAAAAAGTCGGAGGTCTTTATCCCCTTACCCCCGAACTTCGTAGCCAGATCTCCACACTCATTGGCATGGCTAGATTTGGTTTGGGATATAAAAACACAGCCATTCATACTTCGGTCACGAACCCTGCCACGAATCCGTCCTACTACAATGATCTTCTTTATGGCGCCGTACACGCAGGAAGCGCTGTGCGCGTGCCCAACCGCATCAAAGAGCCCACGCTCTATCATATCAACCATCTCCGACAGGATCTGGGTGCCGAGTATGAGTTGCTGTATTGGAGCGAAGAAGCGCGCAAGCTTGGCTTCATCACCTCCGTGCGAATGTTAAAGGAATCAGAGGAATATCTTTGGGCGTCGAAGGCCGATCAGCAAGCCATGGAACTGAACTTAGCCAATCAATATGCCGTTTCTACGGTTCCCAGAGTCACTGAAGCTTTGGAAGAGGTGCGGAAGACAGCTCGCTACGCGGAAGCGGTTGAACGCGACGATAAAGGCAGAATCGCTCAATTGGAACTTTGGACGCGTATCAATGCTCTGTATGCGATTTTGCAAGAAACCCGAGCCTATCAAAAAGCACCCAGCTGGAAGCAGAAAGCCATGGAAGAATTGATTCTGGCCAAAGAGCGCCAAGGTCTCATGAGTGCTTTCCTTCACTTTCGCATTCCCATGTTTCAAATTCCGGTGGACGGTCTTTCCTCGAATGAAATCGAGGAACTTCTCTTGGAAATGAATCAGGCTTTTCCAGAACACCACCCCTATGTGTTTGAGGTGAAGGATGGTGTGTTTCAAGGTTGGTTAGATTTAACCGAGCTTTTGCTCATGCGTTCGATGCTGTATCGCACGCGTCTTCCTTGGGAAGACAACACGCTCTCGGAAACATCCGATCTCCCGGTGCTGGACCAAATCGCTTTGGGATCGACCCTCACGCACCAAGCGGTCCACATGACCGCGCCCATTCTACAGAATTGGGCGCAAGGTGTGGTCGCAACGACAACGGCAGCGGACCTTGCGGCATACGAAGGAGCGAGCAGCGCCATTCAATTTTTGGGAGATCGCTATCGTGAAATGCCTCTGCGAGCGCGCACTGGAATGTTGGCGCGGACCCTGGTTCCCCGCTTGCCAATATTGAAAGGGCTCTATCTGGAGAATGCGGAGTGGGCCAAGATTGCGGCGGCCATATTTACTCGCGCGCAGAAAGAAAGCACGAAAGCCGCGGCGGGGTTTGTTACCACCAAACTCAAGGCCCTGGGAGGCGTAGCCTTACGAAATTCAGCCCTTTTTGGTCTGGCACTGGTAATTGCGATAGATGCCTATCAGGTCTACCGCGCCGGCCAAGACGCTGGCTCGCCTCAAATGCAAGCCGAGGCGTTTGGAAACTTAGCCGTTCATTTGGCTGAAGGATTTGGGGCAAGCATGCTCATCAAGGCTTTAGCGGGCGCGGAAATGGTTCAAGTTACGGCAGGTATGGGTTTGGCCCAAGCAACGGGTGCGATGCTCACGGCCGCCCTCACCAATCCCGTAACCTGGATCATTGTTCTGGGAATTGTCGCGACGGAAGTGATTCAGCGAAACTGGTATCCGGACATGATTACAATTGGCGTGGTTCGTCAATATGGACAGGCCTTTTTTGCCGATATGTGGAGAACCGTAGCGGACGACTTAATTCGCAGCAAAATCTGCGGACGAAACCTTGTGATGGAGCAGTGGCAAAAGAAAGTATGTCTTAAGAAAGAGGAAGGCGGAGATTGGGAGCCTCGCACGTTTTCCTTTTTGGATTATCGCGTTCCACCTCAGGCCTTCATGGAAATGAACCCAGAGCAGCAGCGAGAAAACCGACGGCTGTATGTCTTGGACTTGGACCATTTTGAGGGATCCGTGGAAGAAATCCTTACCTATCCTCCCATTGATCGAGCGGAAGCCTTAGACACTTTAGTAAAGGGCTATGCCGTGGCCTATTTAGAGCGGATGTTTTTCACGCTTCAATTCCTAGGAGATGTCAACGTGAACCACTTTAAAGGACTCTTCGAAGAGATTGGTTTGTTGGCTTCGTCTGCTTCAATCGTTCCGGTCGATTTTGAGACGCATGTGGCCAAATACGAGACGAAGGACCGCCTAGAAGTAAGAAGCGCGCTGCAGACCGAGCTGGAAGAGTTTGTGGGGCGCGCCGAGGGGCTCGAAAAAGAGTACGGTCGAAACCTTGTCTTCGGGTCGATTTCCGATGATATGATGCGGCGTTTGACTGGCTTGACGGATGAAGCAATTCTTGTTTTAGAGAACTGCTTTGACCTCGAAGGCGAAGATGGGGAAATGCGTGCACGAAAACCTTGTATTCCCACGCCAATTGAGGAAAAAGCCTTGGAAGCTTTGTACGAACAAAGAGATCAAACAGAGCGGCACTGGTTGAAATAAATCCGAAGAAAAAGAAAAACAAAGGAAATGAAATGAGTCTCCCGGTTACGATCACTAATCTTACGAAGCGTTTTAATGACCATGTGGCGGTAAATGATATCTCGTTAACCATTCCTCAAGGCCAGTTATTCTTTTTATTGGGACCTTCGGGATGTGGAAAAACCACGCTTCTTCGATCGGTGGCAGGCTTTGCCAAACCCGAAGAAGGAACCATTCACTTCGGAGACAAAGACATCACGAATGTCGCTCCCCACAAACGAAATTGCGGATTCGTTTTTCAAAACTATGCACTTTGGCCGCATATGACGGTTTTTGACAATGTAGCCTATGGATTAAATGTCCGAAAAATGACCAAGGCCGATGTTCAGGAGAAAGTCCAATTGGCTCTTAAAATGGTGCGATTGGAAACGTTGTGTGATCGAAAACCCACGCAGCTTTCGGGAGGCCAACAACAGCGCGTCGCACTCGCGAGAGCGTTAGTGATTACGCCGGACGTTCTGTTATTGGATGAACCGTTGAGCAATTTGGATGCAAAACTTCGATTGGAAATGCGAGATGAAATTCGTCGGATTCATTCGGAAACAGGAATTACGACCATCTACGTCACGCATGAACAAAAGGAAGCCTTAAGTTTGGCTCAGCAAGTGGCCATCATGAATTTGGGAAAGATCGAACAGCTCGGAGCCCCTAAGGATTTATACTTCAATCCAGCCAATGAGTTTGTCGCCAACTTCATTGGTGAAACAAATATGCTCAAGGGATCGCTCGAAGATTCAAAGCATGTGTGCCTGCCCTTTGGAACGTTGGAGGTCCCCATTTTTTCCGGCCCCACGGAACAGGATGTAAAAGTTTCTGTACGCCCTGAATCCGTACGGATTCACTCCTCCAAGAAAGAGGGGAAAAATATTTTTTCCGCCACGGTTGAAAATGCCATCTATCTGGGTGAACACGAACAAGTTTGCTTGAATCTTTCGGACGGAACGTCGCTAAAAGTCCTTGCGTATGATCCCGGAGGAAACACGCATCATGAAGGTGAATCCGTCTGGCTTGAGATTCCTTCGACCTCTGTTCGGGTTTTTGCCTCGTGAACAAGAAAGTCGCATTGGCCGGATTAGGGTTGGCCCTTTTTGCCCTTTTGGGACTGCCTTTTTTTCTTACACCCAAGGTTGATCAGGTTGTGGCCGACAAAGAACTCATTGTCATTACGCCTCATTGGGAAGGGATCAAATATGAGTTTGATCGAGGGTTTCGGGAGTATTGGAAAGAAAAGACAGGAGAGACCGTCAAGGTTCAATGGTTGGATGTAGGGGGCGGAACAGATGCATTAAAGTTTGTTTTGGGACAATTTCGAAACAATTCGGAAAGTATCGGCGTCGATATGTTTTGGGGAGGAGGCGTAGACCCCTTTGAACTCATGAAAGAAAAGGGCCACTTAGAACCTTTCAAAGTTTCGGAAAAACAAATTCAACGAATTCCTCGGAGGCTTTTCGGTTACAATTTATATGCTCCAAACTTTGAATGGTACGGAACCGTCATTTCAGGGTTTGGCATCATTTATAATAAAAAAGTTTCTGAGCTTTTGGGTTTTCCGATGCCCACGACCTGGGAAGATTTGGCCCGACCCGAAGTGTTTTCTTATATTGGAACCGGTGATCCCGCCAATAGTTCAACATCTCATGTGATGTATGAATTCATTCTTCAGGGGTATGGATTTGAAAAAGGTATGGACGTGATCACACGCATGGCGGCGAATGCCAGGCGATTCGACAAACACTCCAGCAATGTTTCGCGAGAGGTGGCCTTGGGAGAAGTCGCCTACGGAATCTCCATTGATTTTTATGCGGGGGCGGCCATAGCCGAGGCCGGTGCCGACAAGTTGGGGTTCGTATATCCGAATCGACTCACCGTCGTGAATCCGGATCCCATTGCCATTTTAAAAGGAGCGCCCCATCCCAAGTTGGCCCGAGAGTTTTTGAAATACGTTCTTTCCGATCAGGCACAACGCCTTTGGTTTTTGCCCAAAGGTTCTCCGGGGGGACCTGCAAAGTACAACCTCATGCGTGTTCCCATTTTAAAAGATCTTATTGAAAAGGAAGCTCAAAACTCTTCGATGACTTACAACCCGTTTTTGATTGAGGGGACACTGGATTACAAACAAGATTTTGGCTCAAAACGTTGGACAATTCTGAATGATTTTTTGCGAGCCGCGTTAATCGATACGCATCAAGATTTGGTGGATGCCTGGAAGGCCATCCGAAAACTGCCAGAAAAGCAAAGAGAACCTTGGATTGAACGCATGACGCACCCGTTGGTGACGGAGAAAGAAATGTTTGAGTTGGCCGAAGGCTCCTGGAAGAACGCGGAATATCGAAACAACACGCGAACCGAATGGACGAAAGCTTACCGAAAGCGTTATCAAAAAATTGAGGATGAGTTGAACCGAGGAGGGCACAAATGAAGTCCTTCAAATTAACACCGAGCCTTGCATTATTCTATGCGGTCATCGGTTCGTACTTCGGCCTCTTTTTGGTCTGGCCGGTGTTAAGCATGACGGCGAATGCGTTTTTTTTGGAGGGAGAATTTTCTCTAACCTTTTTAATGTCGATTTTTAATGATCCCGCTCTTTCCATGACCATCCTTCGCTCTCTGTGGATTGGTTTTGCGGTCACGTTTGCCACGCTTTTAATCTCCCTGCCCTTGGCCTATGCCTGCTCTCGCCTCTCGTTTAAGGGAAAAGCGTTTTTGCAGGCCCTCACACTTGTTCCCCTTATTTTACCTCCCTTTGTGGGCGCGCTGGGCATGCGTCAGTTTTTTGCCCGCTTTGGAAGTGTGAACCTTCTCCTCATGCAAATGGGAATCATTGATCAACCCATCGACTGGTTTGGAGATATGGGGTTTTGGGGTGTGGTGTTCTTGGAAGCCATTCATTTGTATCCCATCATGTTTTTGAATTTGACCAGCGCGTTGGCCAATATTGATCCGGCCATGGAAGAAGCGGCACAGAGCCAAGGGGCGGGTCCGTGGAAAATTTTCCGAAGTATTACATTTCCACTCACGTTACCCGGCTTTTTTGCCGGAGCCTCGATTGTGTTCATTTGGGCGTTCACCGACTTGGGGACACCGCTCATGATGGGGTATCGCCAAGTTGCACCCGTACAAATTTTTCAGAAAATCACGGAGATCGAAAATAATCCTCAGGGGTATGCACTGGTCTTGGTGGTGTTGGTGGTCACGGCCTTGACCTTTGTTCTTAGTGGAAAGCTAGTTCAGAAAAATGAATACGCCATGATTTCCAAAGGAGGGGCGGGAACACGAGCCCGAAACGTCGGATGGTTTGGTCATATTGGGTTGTATGCACTCTTCCTGGGCGTCTTTTTCATGTCGGTTCTTCCCCACATCGGCGTCATTTTAAACTCTGTGCGAGATTCTTGGTTCATGACCATTTTGCCGGAGAGCTATACGATGGGCCATTGGGAAAAAATCCTCTCCCATAACATCACGCTTCCCAGCATCATGAATTCCATCAAGTACAGCTTCTTCTCCACCATTTTGGATGTGGTTTTAGGCGTGTGGTTGGCCTATATGATCGTTAGGAAAAAAGTATGGGGTTCAAAAATCTTAGATGCCATGGCCATGTTGCCCTTGGCGCTTCCAGGAATTGTTCTGGCTTTTGGATTCCTTGGATGCTTCATCGGATGGGATGCCCCGGCCAATGCCTTTCTCTCCTTTGTTTTGGCTCCGTTTTATGGAGGAAGGGAACAAGTCCCTTATTTTGTGATTTTTGATCCGAAAGTGAACCCCATGGTTCTTCTCATCATCGCGTATTCCGTTAGACGCATTCCCTTCATTGTTCGTTCGGCCGCTGCAGGATTTCAACAGGTCAGTCATACGTTTGAAGAAGCCTCGGCCAGTTTGGGAGCCAACCCAGCGTACACCGTCCGAAAAATCACGATTCCTTTGATCAGCTCCAACTTGGTGGCTGGCGTTTTGCTGACGTTCATTTTTGCCATGTTGGAAGTGTCCGACAGTTTGATTCTGGCGTTTCGAGAAGAAACCTATCCCATTACCAAAGCCATTTATTCTTTGGCCATGCGATTGGGTGACGGACCCTTTGTGGCTTCGGCGCTGGGTGTGTGGGGCATGCTCCTTCTCACCTGTGGTTTGTTGATCTCGTCCATTTCCATGGGATCCAAACTCGGCCAGCTCTTTCGCGCGTCTGGGTAGGGTTTCTCCTCTGAAGCCTTGCTTTCAACACATTGTTTTTAAAGGAAAAATCGTATAGAAGGCTCCGTCCCACAAAGGGTGTAATTTTTTCCCACAAAAATAACGCACCGTGCTATATGACCGTGGGAAAAGGAGTAATTGGCGGGGAAGTTTCGTATGAAGACCAGAGATCTGTTGACCAAGGTGTTGTTTTCTTTCCTTTTTGGGCTTTTGGCTTTTTCAGGACAAAGCTTTGCCCAACCGGTATGGCCACATTATTTTCAAAATCTTCACCCGAAGGTTTCCTCCACCGAAACCCAATATCTTCTGAGAGAGTTTGCCGATGAATGTGCGGCCCTGGACGTTCTCGGCTCTCAGCGCTACATCAGTTGGCAAAATCGCGGGACCTCAAGAAAAGATCGAGCGTTGGAGGAAGAATTCGATCAAGCTTTTGAAGAGCTCAAACAATTGAGTTTTGACATCGTTGATCGCCTGGAGCCCTCCGAACTTTTTCTTTTGCTTCAACAATTTCCGTCTCTGGCCTCGCGCTTGGGAATTCCACAATACGCACACAATTTGGTTTCGATGGTCAGCATCGGGAGACCCAAGTTCGGAATTGGCGAACTGGAAAAATTCGTTCGCCATCGCACGCTCGTGCGCTTTCTGGAATTTTCGGAGGAGGAAGATCCCGAATTTGTCGCGTGGCTCTTAGAGATGTTGATCAAGGCGGAGGCCCATTGGGAGTTGTATGGGAATCTTCTAGCGCGAATGGATGCTCTTGAAAGTCAGCGGCAGTACTTGGGCTATACGAACGATGAAAAAATAGACGAATTGAGAAGACACACCGAGTTTTATCAAAAGGCAAAGCCTCAATTGGCTAGAGAAATTTTGGAATTGAAAAGGGCGACCGATCATCCCCGTTATGAAGCGTGGTTGAATTTGGCGCAAACCTATTTAGATGAATCTCCGGACCTTCCGCAAAACATCGGTGAAGGTTTTGGTCTCCCTTTCTATTATGGTTTTCGTTCGGGCTTAGACAGTCTGGCCAGCGTCTTCCATCGTTTTGTTCTGAAAGATCCAAAGAAAGCCAGTGAAGCGACACATAATGCCGTCAAGTGGCACGAGCGCGCGTTTGCCAGCTCTCATTATTCTGGACTTCGTATGGACCGGCTTTTAAAGGGCGCAACCTTCCGTCCCGAAAACAGCCCCACTTTAGTTGGCGCAGGGGCCTCTGAAACTTTTTTGGGCGTTTTTGCTTGGCTGGGAACCGCAAGCGGTCACATCATGGAAGGGGATATCGGACAAGGGGCCAAGGTTCTTTTCATTGATTTTGCCGATGGGCTGTTTTCGTTGGCGGCGGCGCGCGACGACTTTGTCGAAGACTGGGCCGAGGTCGCTCAAATGCGATTGCAGGCGCAACTCATTGAGGATGAAACGATTCGTCAAGAAAAGATCATTCAAGCCGGCCAAATGGCCTTGGCCAATCGACAAAACGGATATTTCAATCCCCATTATTCCGCGCCTTATGCCATCGGTGCGGTGATGGGAGCCAAAAAGGCATTTCGTTTGATGGTGGTTCCAATTCGATATCTTCGCTCTTTAAATCCTCGGATTCAGGAAGCCCAAGCCCGAGCAGGGCTGGAAACTTCTTCACGAGGAGGTCAGGGTTTTGAATGGAAACCCTTAGACGAACAGTCTCGAATACAAGTAGAAAGCCTCATTGAAAGTCTCCGAAAATCTGAAAATGCGGAATTGCAGGCCTTGATCCAAAATGTGGAAAAAGGCGAACCTCCAGCCGGTCTATTTCCGGATGAAGGCGGAAGCGCAGCTCCTTCTCTTTCGCCACGCCGAGGAAGTGGCGGAGGTGGACCCGCAACGCTCGTCGAGTCTCGTCCCACGACGGGCTCACAAACTTCCACATCAACCTCTGTGGGTCAAAGCGCACGCACCCTTCAGCCATCACAGCCCTCTCCCTCCCAAGGGCCGGTCGCCCAGATTCAAACTCCGACGCAAATCGCTCAAGGTCTCGTCGTCGGAAATGTTGAACTCTTACATGCGAATGAAAATGAAGGTGAGGAAACCAGCGGGGAGGAAAGCTCATCGGAATTCATTGAACGTTTAACGCGCGAAGTTCGTGAATTACAGAAGCGATTGTTCGATTTCATTCCAGCTCTGGCTGAAACATTCGGCAGCTTTGAAAACTGGGTTCTGAAAGGCATGCCCCTACCTAGAGAAAGCGAGTTGCATGTTCGAGAAATTCGTCGCTCGATTCAATTGCCACCTCCTTCTCCCGAGACTATTCCCGATCAACTCATCTTCAACTCGCCAGAATATTTTCGTTGGCTTTTTACAGCCGTCGAAGCCTTAGACAAAGCCGAGCAAGAAGCTCTAACCGACGCGCTTCAAGGGCTAAACCTCATGACGGAGAGGGGCGGAGATGTCGCGTCCGACGCCACGCGCTTAAGTCAAATTTTTCAGGGTGTTTCAACCCTCAACTTAAGCGACTTTGATGGAACTCGTTCGCGCCTAGAAGATTTGGGAGAAGCGCGCAATACAGAAGTCGATCAACGCGCGGAAGAACTCCATGAACTGGAAGCCAACTTGGGCCTACATACGGTAAAAGTTTCGGGAAGACCGCTGGTTTGGCCGGAAATAGGATTGCTTGGTAGTTCTCAGGCCTCTCCACCACTCGCCATTGGAGAAGCCGGAGCGGCCATGGCTATTGATGGTGTGCCCTCGGAAGAATATCAAGGCTTCATTGATCAGCGTTCAGGTTTCAATCGTAGTGAACTCGATTTACAAATTCGCATTTTACTCTCGGCCATGGTGTTGCACGGCGAGTTTTTGGAAGCCTGGCGGCCTCAAGCTCAAAACGGAGTGACACACAAAATTGCCTATGACGTTAAGCTCAAAGATGACAGCGACGGCGAAACGATTTTAAAACTTCAATTATGGCTTCAGGAAGTCGTAGGTGAGCGTGCCAAAGTTGTGCAAAGCCATTTCATTGAAGCTGAAAATGTAGGCCATAAAAATGTTTATCGCATTGACATCGTTCCGGGGGATAAAGCCGACGCGGCGGATTATGTGGCCAATCAATTAGCTGAGGCCGACGCTTCTTTGCCGATGATTACGGCGGGGGATAGTGGGAATGATGTTGGCCTCGTCACGGCCGCATTAAACGCAGAACCTGTTCCGCTTGACCAAGTTCTTCGTGAAATTGTTTCCGGCAAGCCTTTAAGTTCGAATGTGTTTATTGCCGTAGCCAACCGAAGTTCCGCCATTTCAGATGAGATTCATCGAGTTTCTATTCCGGCGACGACATACGCTGGTTCCGTACGCGAAAAGGATCACGACAAATTACGGGGCGTGTACTTCATTCAAAATGAAGCAGGCGTACTCAAAGTTATTTTGGATGATGCAGAAATGAAAACGCATCGATTCGATCTTCCTGAACATCGCCATGGACCGGAGTCAATTCTTAACGCCTACGAACTCATTTTTCGACCTCAGGATTCGAGCGAACGTGACCCAGGGGAGTTTCATGATCTCCTAGGCGAGGAGGGGGGCCGTCCAAGAATTTGGCTGGAAAAAGAGGTCGTAGTTTCTCCAACGAATACACCAAACTCCTCCGAAGCAGCTATGCAAGCGGAGACCCTTACTTGGCTCAAGGGTGTGTTGCGACAGCGATCCCGCCTTCTTCCGGGTGCGACACAAGCGATGATTGATGATGTGGCCGAAGATGTGTTTTGGAATATTTTTGTTGCGAATGAAATTCCCATTCACAGAGGAAAAAATCCGAATTCAGAACAGCTAACGCTTTTGCATGTGACGACACACGGTCATCACGGAGATCCTGTGCCGCAAAAAGTAAAAGACACAGGCGGGCAAACGGTTTGGACGTTGGAACATACAAAAGAATACGCACGGCAAGGACATATCGCCTTCCAAATCGGTCGTATGCACGGAACCTATCCCCGCGCGGAATCCCTTCTTCAAACGGAAAATGGCGGAAGGGCATGGTTGGTACGCGTGAAATCCGGCGAGCCGGATTTCATTCGAAAGGAAGAGTTATACGATCATATTCCAAAACTAGCTCTGGCCACAACGGCCGTAGCGGCGCTCGCTGGCGCCGATGTTGTGATCGGAAATTATGCGGAAGGAATGACCATTGCCAACGAAGTCGCTTTTCGCACGGGGATTCCAGTCGTCGATATTTCCCATTCTCTGGGCAAGGTGAAGGCTCTGGGTCTAGATCGCTCTCTTTCGGATTCGCGCGCTATCTGGAAACCCGATTATAATTTTGGCACGCGATTTGGGCTGGAGGAACTGGCACTTTTATCCGCACACGGGGTCGTGCACAACAGTCCTTTTGAGGAAGAACAACAACAGCACTTGTATCACCTTCCCAAACGAGAATATATCGTGCTTCCCGGTGGTGCCGTTAAGCCTTTCTTCGATGCACGAGCCAATCCAGCCGACGCAGAAACTTTGGCGCAATTTGGCCTTGAACCGGGGAAATACATTATTTGGTGGGGCAGAATTGCGGAAGTTAAAACTCCGGAGCGTCTGGTCAGAGTACTTGGTGAAGCAAAAGCCTTAAATCCAGAATTGATGGATGGCTACAAAGCCGTAATCATCGGTGGAAATCCGGCAAACCCCCCTGAGGACCAAGCAGCCACAGAAGATAGAATTCGTGCGGCGGCGGAGGAATACGGGCTTTCCTTCGGTGTGTATGCCGAAGGAAGCACGCCTAAAGTCGATGTCATTCGCGTTGAAGCTCAGGACCAAGATAAGATCGCACCTCTAACGGCGGCTTCATTAACCTATGTGGGAATGCAAGACTATGACGCTTTTTGCATGGGAGCGGCGGAAGCCATGGCGGCAGGCAAAGCGCCCATCATTTCTCGTGAATCGGGAGAAGCGCCCGCCGACCCTTCGTTGAGATTTGGTAATGAGAGCGTGCTGGGGATGGGCATTGCTAAAATGTTAACGGATGGCAGAAATGCGTTTCTGGTTAATCCTCGAAATTCGGCGGAAGCGGGAGCTCGGTTGACTGAAATGGTTAACGACGAAGCTTTGCGTCTTAGTATGGAACAAGCCGCGGCCGAATACGCGGATGCAGAATTCAATTTCCGTCCTCTAGCCCAGCGACAGGTCGCCCAAGTGGAAGACGTGCTGGCCAGATCGAAAAGCCAAAAACAAAACCCACTATTGGGCGCGCATCGAACTTCACCAATTTTCTTAGGGCAACAACCCAGAATCAAAGAAATTCATCACACCTTGGCGGATCGCGCTCTTTCGCGCGTGAGGAAGCATGTTCAGCGAGAGAATGCGCGAGGAAATCGAGCCGTAATTGTTCTCGAAGGTGCGGATGAAATGGCTGTTGCTCTAGCTCTATCTGTTCAGCTCAATCGATTTAATCTTGACGCACGCGTTGTCCCTATAGGGGACAAGAATGATGTGCTTCATGCGGCCGAAAATCTTCTCGCCTTAAAAAATGCAGCAGAACTTGAAACCGCCCTTACGCATGTGTCGGTTACGTCTTTGTCCACATCCGAGGTTTTTGACGACACCCCCTTGCCTTTGGTTGATGCGGAAGCACTTTTTGTTATGGCTCCGCCGGGTTGGAAAGAAACCTATGCGCAGGACCTTGGCGCCGTTACCTTTGATGCATTCCTGGATATGGCCGTGGCAGATGCATTGTCCATTCAACCAAATCACATTGTAGGGCCGGGAGAGCTTCCTATTCCCATGGAGGTTCACGCAAAAAAGGCGGAGCAGATCGCAGCCTTCTTGACGGATAAAGTTCCCGTGGGAGAGAAGAAAGTTATTACGATTTCTGGGGCCTACGGCTTCGGACGTACCGAAATTGCGCGCCTGGTAGCCGACCATCTGGCCGACATGGGTCGATATGTGACGGTAACAAGTTTAGATAATTGGCCCATTTTGTCCCCCGATAAAAACGACGCGCGAAGAAGATATTTGTTTGGGGAGGGTGGTCAAAAGGGACTCGAAACGCTCGACGAGTTCATAGGTACGCAACACGAGATCGACTTCAATGGTGTGAATGAATTAGTTAGCAAATTCAAACGGGGCGTACCGGAGTTGAGTTTTAAAATCATCAGCCGAGAAACAAATAAAGCAGAAAACCAAGTTCATCGAATGGCAGAAGTTGAAATTCTGATCATCGAAGGAACTTTCCCGGGGTTAATTGAGGAAGCCGACCTTCGCATTCACTTAGATGGAAATCATGCTCAAGTCACAGCTCCCGAAGGAGCAACGCCAGAAGAAATTCGAGCTGTCGAATTTCAAAATACGGTGCTTGATATCGAGCAACGCAGGCTCAATGTCATGCGGCGCTTTGCCAAATCAAACCCATTCGCCATCGTCATACCGGAGAACTTAGATTAAGTTGCGGACCGGACGGTGTAATCGACGTCTACTATCAAATCCGCTTGTTCTTGCATGGGCGCGATCATTTGATGCTCCAGTTCCAATACACGCTGAATAAAACCAAAATCCTGGTTCGGGTCTCGTTCTAGGTTTCGTGCGCGAACTACATCGATTTGTTTAAGCGAGCTTTGTTCCAAGAAAATTCGAGTATCCACATTCTCAAGTAGAAAACCGTACGTCAGGTCCACAAAGACGACATCCGCATTCGATAAATCCAAAGGAACCGATTCATATCGTCGACCGGGAACCGAGCGGCATTCCGAAGGGACATACACAACTTTGTTTTTTCGATCTTTGGCTTGAGCCAAGACGGCATCCAAGCGAGATAAGTCCACTTCATGAGGTCCGATGACCGAAGAAAGCTCTCCATTTTTGTCCGCTTGAACCCGCTGTGCATGATTTTTATCGGGAGCCAATTTGAAAAATGCATCTCCGGGAACCACAACACCAAACACACGGTCTTGTCGAAGCGCGAGGGTAAGAAGGTGCGCAATTTCGGTTTTCCCACTTCCTGACTCTCCACTCAGAACAATGATTTCACGCGTTGAGGCGTTTGAATCCACTTTTAATTTTTCGGAAAGTTTTTTTCGAAGTTGTTCAGTGGCCTTTTCATGAACATCCCGAATTTTTGGATAATCCCCTCTCCAAGCAGGAACCGTTCGATGGAAACCATGTGGGTGTAGCTTCGTTCCCAAGAGGCCGTCGATGAGTTCCCCTTGACGTTTGGCAATTCCTGGCCAACTAAAGTCTTTTACGGCCAACGTTTGTCCAGCGGTTGCCAGCGCTTTATATTCGTCCGGGCGTTCGATGTAATAAGCCAGTTTCTTGGCCCCACTTGCCGGATTTTCAGGATCAATGAGGACCGCATTTTTTTGATCCGAAAGCCAATCCACAATTCCCGCGCGGGAGGAAATGAAAGCCGGAATTCCAACCGCCATGGCTTCCGCCGGAGCCATTCCAAACGGCTCCAAAAACTGCATGCCCACGTACGCAAACGCACAATGAGCCAATTTGGCAATTCGGTCGTGAGATGCGCTCTCCGTTCGAAGCACGTCCTGATCACCTAGGCCATAGTTCTTTTTCACATTGGCAATTTCGTGAAGGATCGCCTTTTCTTCTGCGGTGGCCTTTTCTTCGGAAGATCCACCGATGACGAGAAGTTTAAAGTCTTGGGCCAGAGCCCCGAGTTTTTTCAATTCTCCAAATACCTTAACCACGCCGGGAACGTTTTTGGCCGCCGAAAACCGTCCCCACGAAATGAGGAATTTTCCTTCGGTTAAACCGAACTCCTTGAGAAGGTCAGGCGAAGATGCTTTTTCATACTCAGCGAAAAACGTAGCATCGGCTCCGGCGGGAAGAATCTCATGACGTTGTTCAAAGTCGTAATGTTCTTTCAGGGCTACCGGCTCCAAAGGCGTATTGGCCATTTCTAAATCAGCCGCGCGAAGGGAGGCAAGCTCTAAGGATTCTCGCGTCCAAAAATTGTATTCGGCATCTCTTAAGTCTTTAGAATCCACGGGATTCAAGCCCAGGTTTTTCATTTTTAAAACGGAAAGAGAATGAGGAATGCAGGCCAACGGAATATTCATTTGTTCGGCGACCTCGGCTGAAACAGTCATGCCATCGGCGTAGTGACCCACCACTGCCTGAGCACCAAAAAGTTTCCCAATCTGGACCGCTTCTTCAGCAAGGAGGGGCGTTAACGAATAAATCTCTTCTTTTCGAACAAAGGCATTGGAACCCGCGGGGATTCGAATCAACCAACAATCTTTTGCAAAGGTTTCGACATGAGGGGCGTCTCCAAAATGACGGGCCAGAATGATGACTTTCCGCCCCTGGTCGGCCCACGCTTTTGAAACTTTCAATACGTAGTGAGTCTGTCCTCCGGTATCAGGAACTCCGGCGGGAGGGGGATCTCCCCAATGGCCGTGGGTGCTGATCATGAGAATTCGTTCCGCCCGCTCCTTTTTGGAATTGGTTTGATCGCAGGTGGGAATGCCGTGTTCTTGAAAGAGTTTTTCGTAATTCATCCGGGCCTCTTTGCCAGGGATCTCGATGCCCATCAAGCGAAAACGATCCTTCCCAAAAAAGGAGTCGGTCCTTTATTTAACCGAGAGAAAAACGGGAGTTTCCTTAACGATTTCTTAACGATTGTGATAGAAAGATCCGTCGAGTTGTTCGAACTCGAAAAAGGAGGGTTAGTCCCCAAAAAAGGCTTTGGTTTCAGGCGCTTGCACAAAATGGCGCGTTGTGTTATAAGGCCTTAGAGCGTAAGGGGGAAGTACCAAAAGCAGTATGTTGTGTGAGCGAAAATGGCTGAGTCTTGCGGCGGTCGTTCTTTTTTTAAGTCTGGCCGTGACGGACAAAGCTACTGCATCTGAGCCTACAATTCGTCCTTTATTTCACTCCAGCATGACCGCGTTTGATTTTGGCTCTAAAATCGGGGCGGCGATCCTCAAAGAAAAATTGCTCATGGTTTGGGATGAAGACTCTTCAGATGTCCAGCCGATTTCCGAACTTCTCCCACCGGAATTTCAAGACTCTCAACTCTTTGATGTGGCCGTTTATAAGGACTGGATCTTTTTGGCCACAGGGGCAAATCTTTTACATGTCCTACGCTACCGTCAAACTCCGGATTGGTATGTGCGAAACGTCGTGCAAAACAGCATCGGCCTTCAAACCAAAGACGGTTTGATTGTGTTTGATCAAGGTACTCACTCACAACTCATTTCTTCCCTACAAACAAGAACAAAGCGCTTGGAATGGCAGAGCGTTTTTGTCACGCCGGATCATGTCATCGCTGGAGAGGAAACCAATGTAACGCATTGGCCTGTTTTTGGCGTGGACATCTCAGAAGATGGGCGAGACATGTATTTGGCGCATCCTCACTTTGTAAGCCACATACATTTGAACGAGTTTTTACAAGATCGTTTCCAACCGATTTCGTTGGAGGATGTTGATGATGAAGATCTCCCGGCGTTTGGAGAGGGAATCATTGTTCCTCATGCCCAGGGTGTTTCGGTTGATGATGACTCCGGAAGACTTTACGTGATGGTTCGAGACAAGACGGTTCAGGGAAAGGACCTTCTTTCGTTGCGAATCATTGATCAACAAATTTTAGAGAATAAGAACGTCTTGGTTTCTCAAGGTCGATTCATGCCGGAACATCACCATGAAGGTGAGTTTTGGATTGGCGGAAAATTCATTAAAGATCTTGGCCGATTTTTCTTCATCCGCAAAGATGGAGAGTTTGCCGCCCTTTCTTCGGAAGATATTAACCAAGGAGCGGAAGCCTTAAGCCGAAATGTTGCTTATAACTTGCTGGATCGCGCCAAGGTCGAATCCTTGATTCGTGGGGCACTTGGTGGCGTGGGGTATCCAACCAGTTACCGGAGAATTGATGAAGCCTATCTTTTGGGAAGTTTAACCCAAAGTCATTTTGAAGAAATTGGGACCGGCCTGCAGTGGGCAGAGGCCGGGGGCAGCATCATCGCCTGGCTTTCGGTGGCAAAATTTTTTGGACTGCTACGACTGCCTGGATGGGTGGGGAATCAACCGTTTCGCGTGTGGGCCAAGCAAGCGACCTTGAACTTTGTTCGGGGTCGAAAATGGAAAGAAATTTTTTGGTTTACAAAGGTGGGTCTCATCGCATCGAGCATCGCGGAGACGATTGCTGCGGCCCGAAAGGATGAGCGTGCGAGAGCGACGAACCAAGACGGGGAAAATTTTCCCATGAACATCAATGTGACGAACGTTTTGGTCAATGGAAGTACAGCATTCATTTTGGGCGTGATCGTTACGGATCCAAAAGTTCATTGGTTTAAGAAAACACTATTAGCCGCAGCGACGCTTGGGGCAACATCTCACGGCAGCATGATTTTAAATGACTACCTAGGAAAGGCGTTGAATACCGAATTTACGAATCCCCATCAAAATCACTTTGAACGTTTTGGATATGCCACGGTCGGTTTGACAACGCCTCTTTTCATGCGCATCCAGCTAGCTTTGGGGAAAAGATTTGGAGATGGTGTAAATCTGTCGAAATCAGCGGGCGTGGTGTACTCGTTTTTGATGGCATACATTATGGCCGAAGTTTTTTATCCATACATTGTGAAACCAGTTGGGCGGGGGGTCGAAAACTTGCTCAAGTGCCCGGCCGAAACCCAAAAAGGGAATCTTGATCAAAAAGACGTGTTTCGAAAGAGAGCGAATTGGCTGATGGAAAATCTTTCAGACATTCTCAAAGAGATTCAAGCCACCCCGGAAACCAGAAATATTCGAGTGTTTCCCAAACCAAAGGCGATTACACTCTCTTACTGACGAACGTTCTATCTTTCGTCACCAAAACGCAATTACAACCACAGCGGTGATAACGAGCAAGGCGACGGATTGCACGCGGTAGTTTTTGTACCACGGAACTCCGGCCAGCATTTTGGAGTCTTCCAGAAAGAGTTCTTTTCGCCAGGTGTAGTCCCTGATCTTTTCTTCCGCGGGAGGAGCGGTCATTAAACTGACCACCACCAAGGTGGCTCCGGCCAAGAGGAAAAGAATGGGGGCCACATGAAGGAAGTGAATGCTCAAAAGCCCCATGACTTGATTGAGAATGAAAAGAACGATGCCCATGAGCAAACCCACAACCAAAGCAAGAAAAGCGCCAGTGCCGTTGGCGCGTTTCCAAAAGACGCCCACTAAGAAGACGGCGGCTACGGGTGTCACCGTATAAGCCAAAATCGTCTGCAAGTATTTGAAGAGGGAACCGAAATTGGCAATTTGCGGCGCCCAAGCAGCGGCCAAAATCATAAAGAGGAACGTAAAGCCTCTTCCCACCCACATCAGTTTTTCGCCGTTCCAATGGGGCTTAAATTTAGAGACAAAATCCATGGTGAGTAGGGTCGATGCCGAATTGAGGGTCGAGTCAATGCTGGACATGAGAGCGGCAATGAGGCCAGCCAGAACCAATCCGGTGATTCCTATGGGCAGATGATCAAAGATCATGACGGGAAAAACCATATCTCCCGTGGGTAGATCGGGATAAAGGACTCGTGCCATGGTTCCGGGTAGCACCATGATAAAGAGAACGGGAAGTTTGAGGAGAGCGGCTAACAAAGATCCCCAGCGACCATGGTCTTCGTTTTTCGCACTTAAAACCCTTTGCACCATAAATTGATTGGTACACCAGAAGTAGAACCCAAGAAGAGGAACTCCCGTGATCAGTCCCAACCAAGGAACGGCCGGATCATCTAAGGGGCGAACCAAACTTAACATTTCCGGAGGTGTAACGGCGGTTACTGCATCCCAGCCTCCAATTTTCATATAGGCGGAAATGGTTACGATGACCGAACCTACGAGAAGAAGAATGGTTTGGACAAAGTCTGTGTAGATAACCGCGGCGAGGCCTCCGGCAATTGTGTAGATACCGGCGAGAATCGCTAGACCGGCAATGGTTTCCCACATAGGAATGGAGGGGAAAATCAATTTCATGACGAGGCCGCCGGCGTACAAACTTCCTGCCGTGTCAATGATGATGTTTCCGAATAGCGTCAGAATGGAAAAGAAATAGCGCGAACGCGAATCAAAGCGTCTCTCGAGGAATTCGGGAATCGTATAAATTCTGGATCGCAAATAAAGAGGGAGAAAGAAAATGACAAAAAAGACCAATACAACGGAAGCCATCCATTCATAGTTAAAGACGGAAATTCCTGTGCTGTAAGCGTCGCCGGAAAGACCTACTAAGGTTGTGCTGGAGATATTGGAAGCGAAAAGAGAAACGCCAATGAACGGCCAGATCATTTTTCGGCCGGCCAAAAAATAATCTTCGGCCGTTTCATGTTTTTTGCTCACATAAAAACCTAGCCAGATGACAAAAACGGCATAGGCTGCAATGACGGCAAGATCCACGGGGTGAAGCGTAAACTCTGGCATAATCGGCTATCTCCTCACTGTTTCAATTCAACAGCAAGGGACATTACGGCATCAGGCGCCGAACGCCAAATTTCAAAAGCCTATTGAGAGCGGGTTGAAAAGGTAATCGTGCGGCAGGGAGCCGTGTTTTTCGAAGAGGCTCTCGTTAGAATGCGGCCCGAAAGACTTCCATCTTCATTGAGGCGAATCCATAAATCCTGGCAGACGGTTGAGCCCTTGTTGATGTGGCAAGGGATTTGTTGCCATTGGTTTGGTGTTAGTGTGGTTTCCAGAACGCTTGGTTCCAGGAGGGCCTCTCCAAGGAGTTTTCCGCCGTTGTCATGGGTGCGAACTGTCAGGTGAAGGCCATTATCCAGATCAGCAAGGATAAACTCCAGCAAACCCTCGTGGTGCACAACCTGTCCCCCCGCTTTCCAATCGTCTCCTGGGGCGTATAGCTGCGTGGTTTCGCACCTTCCTGCGATGCCGTGTTGCATGCCCTCAAGGCTAAGGAGGGCTTCTTCGATGGTTAGATCTTCAGCAATAGCGAGCCTTGGGATTAAAAGTCCTATGCTTACCACCACACCCAGAAAGAATTTGTTCATTGCCCTGTCCTTTAAAAATTAATGCTTCGCGTCAGGCTGGACTTTATACCTCATCTGGAGCCTCGAAAGAAAGGTTCAAGGGGAGATTTTTTGAAAAAAATTTTGGGCCACCGTGTAGAAATTTCGAAAAATTCGTAAACTTTAGTTGTCGTTTAAGATATTAAAATAAAAAGATAAATTTGGTTATTGCTTTAAAAACGTGTTTTTTGTTACACTAAAGCTGCACCCCCGAAGGTTGCTCCAGGAGGCGGGACCCAGATTTTCTGGGTTTGGAGTGTCATCGGGTTTGGGGTGGGCTCCCTCCCGGGCCCACCCCCTTTTTTTTGCTCACAGCAAAAAACTTGGGAACGGCTAATTCGCCGCATATCTTCGTTAGAGCCCTTCGCTCGGTCCTCACGTACCGCGCAAGTACGCTGCGGTCGTTTTTCGTTTTCCGCCTTGATCTGCACCAAAATAGCTCGTTTCGTAGTTGTTCAAAGAAGACGCGTGAGCGTTTCTCCCGGGTTTTTCCTCCGAAAAAAGTTTTCTAAAAACGTAAGCTTGTTGTCAAAAAGATTTCGTGGAGTTGGATTTTTGCGTCTAGGTCGTTGGTTTCGGTTTCTTGGCGAAACGCATACTGAAGGGCGCAAGAGAGGTTTCGGATCGGGTAGTAAAACGCATGGGCTCGGAGCGACCACTCTTTCTCCGTGGTTCGAGGTGCGGATGTAGGAGAAAGGTCTTGCCAGGCGTCACGCTCATTGCCTTCGAGGGTTCCTCCCATCTCCAGGCGAAACTCCCCATCTCGGAAATTTCTTCCCATCAAAAGATCTATGCCCGTGTTGAATCCACGATAATTGTCGATGAGGTCCGCTTGAATTCGTAGATCAAAATCGGAATCAAAGAGTTGGGGGTCACGATAGCCTACGGTGTATTTGATTTGGTTTTGGTCATCAAAGGTGCGTTTCATGTATTGGATGGCGCCAAAGACATAATTGCGATCAAAAATCCGAAACATGATCTGATCTCGAACACCATAGTAGTACGCGTCAGTGACTTGAGCCCCTCCCAATAACGTGGAGTTAAAGAGGGGATCGCTGGAAGGAAGAATGGTCGAGAGATTTGAGGCATCAAACTGAAGAACGCGCCACAAGTTGAGGGAAAGCGTGTTGGTGAAGCTGGGTTGAGGTCGGGTAATCACCGATAATTGACCCAGTCGAAAGGCTGCGACTCCAGCAACATCTGCTTCCACCAAGCCAGAAAGACTCCATCGCGCATTGAAGTCGTAGGTACCTTGAGCAAATGCGGTCATGCGATCCAAACTCTTCTTGAACCATTGGGCGTGAAGCGCGACATCTCCTCGAAAAGCGTTTCCTCGATACGAAGCATACACACCTGAAGTGAGGTAATCCAAAGAGAAGGGCTCACTCCGATACGCGCTTCCCAAGTAGCCAACTTGATTTCTCAAGTCATTGGCGAATCCGCCGAATAAACCAAGGCTCACACGATTGGAAGAGTGATAGACCAAACGAAGGCCATCTACGCGAGCCCCTCCGGCTTCATACATGCGTTGGCGTCCCACCCATAAATCCAGTGATTTTGCGATGGAGGGAAGCTCCAAGCTGGCTTCGTAAAGTTGGTGCCGCCCCGCATTCGAAAATGAAAAGGTGGAATTTTTTTCTCCAATATTGAAATAGCTTCGTCCTTTGAAATGAAAAGTGCCGTCCTGTGAAGCATTTTCACCAAAGAGTTTGGAAATTTTGGTTCGAAGGCCCAGCGAGAAAAGGCTGTACTGATCTTGAATATAATTGTTTCCGTAAAGATCGTCGGCCTGGAAGTTGGCTTGGCTCGAGACATTGTTTCGTAGATGCCAAAAACCCATATCCACATTGCCTTTGAATTCGGCCGCGTGAAGAGGAGCATGCGCGGCAAAAAGGAGCGCCCCTCCCAACAGGCCCAGAGCTCGAAGGGTTCCCCGTTTCTTCATGGTTTTGCCGGCCTCCATCCAAATGTGAAGTGGCAGGTTTCACAGGTGATGGGTGCGCCCACATGACCGGTGATCGTGGCATCGAAGTCCTTGGCATGACAGAAGTGACAATCTTGCGGTAAGCCGCCAAAAATTCGATTGGCATGACATTGGTTGCAATCCAAGAAGCGGTGGGCTCCCGAGAGGTCAAAGCCCGTTTGGGAGTGTCGGAAGGTGGTGGGGAGCCAAGCTTGTTGGTTGTGACATTGCCAACACGTTCGCCCAAAGGAATTCATATGGGGGTCGAGATGGCAAGCCGCGCAGTCCGTTCGGGAGGTGCGAACGTTTTCCGTGGCATTGTGGCAGGCCGTGCAATCCATTTGATCATGAACTCCACCCAACGAAAATTCGCCAAAATCATGAAAGCCTCCTTTTCGAACGGAGAAGCCTTCAAAGACATGACAACGCTCACAATTGGTTCCAAACGTTCCATCATGAACATCCCGGTGACAAGACGAGCATTCGCTGGATTCAAACTTGTATTGATAATCTTTATGGCATTGATTGCAGGCCAGCTTTCGATGTTGTCCTCTTAAGTTAAACCTGGAACCTCGCTCATGATCGAATTCGATGTCGTTGAAGGCAATGGGCGCATGGCATCGCATGCATTCAATTCCAAGTTCTCCCTTGTGGAAGTCCGTGTGGCAATTTTGGCAAAGGGTGTCGATGCCGGCATAGCGGCCATTCGAGTGACAATCCGCACAGGGTACGTTTTGGTGTTTTCCAACCAACGGAAAACGGGATTGCCGATTGTGGTCGAAGGTCAGGTTTTTAAATGCAGAGAACGTATGACAGGATGCACAGGTTTTCTTTCCAAATTGTCCTTTATGTACATCGATGTGACAGTAGGAGCAGTCCGGATTTTGATTAAGCCAGCGATACTTGGCGTCTGCATGACATTGGCCACAGGGAACGACCTTATGTTTTCCTTCGAGTTTGAACCGCGCATCTTTTTCATGGTTGAACTTCAAGAACTTCCAGCCGTCTTCAATATGGCAGCTCTTGCAAGTTTTCTTTTCGGTCCAGAGAATTTCGAATTGATTTCCATGGGGGTTATTGTGACAGCCGCTGCATTGAGAAAAGTTTTTCATTTTTCCAATGACAGGGCCGTGACACCTCACGCACGTCACATAGTTATGTTCGCCTCGTAAAGGAAAGGCAGTTTTACTGTGGTCAAACTCACCCTTTCCTTTAGGGGTGATCGCTCGCCAAGAACGCGTGTGATGACATTTCTTGCAATCTTTTCCCAGCTTTCCCTTGTGGGGATCTACGTGGCAATTGCTACATCGTTTGAACGGGGTGGGTTTCCAGAGTTTGTTTTTGTGACACGCGTAACAATCGACCGGTTTATGTTTCCCGGTGAGAGGATATTTCGTGTCTCTATCGTGATCAAACGGGAGCCGGGCTAAAATGGGGGACCATTTCGAAGTGTTGTGACATTTTTCACATAAGGTGAACGATTGGGTTTTGGACTTATGAATGTCCTCGTGACAAGACGCACATTTAGAGGGGGTGTTGATGTAAGTTCGTGTGTTGGTTTTACGGCCGGTTTTTACATGGCGGCGTTTGGCTTTGTGGCAGTCCTCACATTGCGCAGTGACGTGTGCACCATCCAACGGCCAGTCGGTTTCGTCGTGATGAAAGGAAAGGCGCGTTAAACCCATCAAATCATAATCCAAGCCTTTGTGATCACTGTGGCATTCGATGCAGGTTCCTTCAACACGCGCATGGTATCCCTTGTCCTTGGAAACCAGAGAGGCGATTTCGGTATGGCAGTCGAGGCATTTTTGGTCAGGGACACCTTTTGCGGTGGCGTGGCAATCGGTACACTTGCTCAAGCCTTCCAGCTCTTGGTGGGCTTTGGCCAAAGGACCGGGATTTAGAAGCCCTCCGAAGTCAAGCTGGGCCCTTGCCGGTGACGCTGTCGCCAGAAATCCAAAAATGGCCGCAATGATTATGTGTCCCCGAAATCTCAAAAACATCCCCAAGTGAACTAAAACGATACCCGGAATCGTCCAATTGGCGAAATTTTCAATCACAAAAGAAGAAAAGAAATCTTTAGTGAAATCACCAGTTTGTGAAAAGAATGAGGTTCTTCAAAATGTGACCGACGGCGATCATCATCATGATCCAAGCGAAGGGTCGATGAACCGTTCGCCAAAGGGCAAAAAGTCTGGACGTTACATTTAATAGAGCCGCGTTTCGTTGCAGGCGGATTTGGCTTTTCAGCAAATCCAGGAAGACGTGAACTTGGCGACCTTGAATTTTGATTTCTGAAGGAAGGCGAAGTCGGTAGGTCCACAGCATGACCCATGTACGGATGACCGAACGAATCAAAGACCAAAAGGTTGGATTCAGGCGCGCATCTTCGGTGGCCGTTTGAACAATCTTTTTCACAAAAGCCTTTTGCGCATCGGACTGACCCAAAAGGGCGCCTAATTTTTGCGTCAGAGCTTCATCTTCTTCTTCAATGTCCCGCATGCGCAGTTCAGTCCCTGCAACCCCACGCGGTATGATTTGATAGAGGAACCGTCCGAACAGTCCACTTAAAACCACCAGTCCCAAGGCCACGATCCCGAAAGAACTGGGCTGGAAGGGAAAGACAAAAGCCGTGTGAAAGAGGATCAAAACCGATCCAAAAAATCCGCAGAAATTGTGAAAATCCAACCAGGCGGGTTCTCGGCCCAAATACTTAAAGAGGCGTGGAAACTGTTTCCGCAAGGGGTAGGCTAAGCTTCCCATGATCAGAAGAAAGCCCAAGTTTCCATAGAAGTTACAAAGTTTGGAGCCTCGAGAAAATTCCAAAACCGCATCTGAGGGGAGCCAGCCCCAGGCCTTCATGAGAAGAAGCAACGAGACGTCCGGGGATTTGGTGAGGGCAAAGGCTTCCCACGCCAGAAAGAGCGTTCCCACAAAGGCTAAGAAAACATATGTTTTTTGCAGAGCCAAATCGAACCAATTCCTCTGCAAAAGACTGTCCATGGGTTTCTGAACGCCTTTCCCGGCTCCCAGAATTCGGGGATCTTCCAGAAGTTCCGAAGCTTCTACCTCCAGAATCGCACCCGTGGGGCAATTGGCGACGCAGGCAAGATCATCAAACCCATCACAGTGATTGCATTTGTCCGCGATGAACTTGGGTTTGACCTTTTTATGGGGATCGAGGAAACGAGAAAACACAGGAAGTGTGGGCTCAACCTTGTGCATGAGGATGGCTCCATACTGACAAGCCGTGGCACAGGCCGAGCAGCCGATGCAATTGTCCAAAATTTCCACCTCACCCGTTTGTCGGTTGAACACCACAGAATCCACAGGGCAAGAGGGGATGCACGCGGGGTAGAAGCAAGTCAGGCAGCTTTTGGCAAAGTCCAGAACGCCAAACCGGGCATACCCCCGTTCAATTCGTTGAAACCCGTGCCGTTCTTCACAGGAGGTGTAGCAAATATTGCATTCGATGCATTTGTCCATTTGGGTGATTTTCACGCGAGAGCCTTGCGTGAGTTCGGTTTGGATCAAGAATTCAAGCGCGGACCGAGAATGTTTATCCTCACTGAACGTCCGGTTTCGATAGTCGACGCGATCGGCAAGTTTTTTTAAGTCATCCTTAAAGCCGGGTTGAATCTCGGCCAAGCGCTGAAGGTCTTGTCGGGAAACGACCAAGAGTTCTACCGCCGTGATGGCAGTGGCCTTCGTGGCCACTTGTCCCCGCCAGGAGAACGCCTTATCTACAAAAAAATCGCCTTTTCGGAGAAAATTGAGCGGTTTTTGACGTGCCTCCTCGTCAAATCCTGAGATTTGCAGTTGTCCTTGCAGAAGGAAAAAGAAGTATGAGAAAACAGCCTCTCGTTTGGGAAGTTCCAGAACGGTCTCTCGGGCGGGATAGCTGCATCGATACACGCGGCCATCCAGGTGGCGCAATGAAGCCCCTGGGACTTTGCGAAACAAGCGCAAGCGTTTCAAGTCCTCTGAGGTGGCCAGAGGAAAAGAAAGGGGCTTGGATGCCTGTTGCGAAGTTGGTTTTAAGGGCATACGTTTTCCCATTATAGGGAATGCTTGAGAAACTTGACAGAGGATTGATCCGATTTCATCTTTGATTTCAGCATGATTGGCGATGAGCCAAAAAGGAATGGAACGAAAGGGTTAAAGCAGGTGAGAAAATGATCGAAGTAAATCAGCTAACCAAAAAGTATGGAGAAATTCATGCCGTAGATGGCGTCTCGTTCAAAGTTGATGACGGAGAAATTCTTGGTTTTTTAGGACCAAACGGAGCTGGCAAGACCACCACCATGCGCATTTTAACGGGGTTCATTCCTCCCTCATCGGGAACGGCGGTTGTGGCGGGCCACGACATCCAAGTCGAACCCCTGGAGGTCAAAAAACGAATCGGCTATTTGCCGGAAACCCCTCCGCTTTACACCGACTTAAGCGTGTCGGCCTATTTGAATTTTGTGGCCAAAATCAAACAGATTCCTTCCGAAAAGAGAGCTGAGCGCTTGGACTGGGTATTGGAACAATGTGGGTTGAAAGATGTGCACAAGCGCGTCATCCAAAATCTTTCGAAAGGATATCGCCAGCGCGTGGGTTTGGCACAAGCCATCATTCATGAACCAGAGGTCTTGATTTTGGATGAGCCGACGGTCGGGTTGGATCCGGCTCAAATCCGGGAAATTCGAGAGCTGATCAGAAAGTTGTCGGAAAACCACACCATTATTTTATCCACACATATTCTTCCAGAAGTGACGCTGATCTGTAATCGGGCTGTGATCATCAATCGCGGAAAAATTGTGTTGGAAGGCACCGTATCTGAGCTTACGGCGGAGAAAAATTTGGAAGAGGTTTTCGTCGACCTGGTTTCAAAAGGCGAAACAACCGAAGCTTAGGCTAGAAGGAGAAGGACATGTCAACGACTTGGGCCATCATTCAGAAAGAAATTAAACATTATTTCGTATCTCCCATCGCCTACGTGGTGATGATGATTTATCTCACGCTGTCGGGGTATTTCTTTTTCGTGGGGCTGAATCGATTCAGTCATGTGTATAGCGAGGCCAAAAATTCCATGCGGTTTTATCAAAATCCGCAGATCCTGGAACACATCAACCTGAATGAGATTGTGATTGCACCGGCCTTGTTCAATATGATTTTTGTGTTTCTCTTCCTGTTGCCCTTGATCATGATGCGATCCTTTGCCGAAGAGAAAAGGGCTCGTACAGATGAACTTTTAATGACATCCCCCATCACGACGGGACAACTCGTCATGGGTAAATTCATCGGCTCCATACTTTTCATTCTGGTTTTGATTCTGCCCACGCTGATCTATCAAGGATTTCTTTTTTATTATGCTTCCCCCGAGTGGGGGCCCGTGTTTACGGGGTATGTCGGCGTAATTTTATTTGCGATGGCAGGTGTTTCCATCGGTCTGTTTGCCTCCTCGTTGACTGAAAATCAAATCATCGCAGCGGTCATTACCTTCGTGATTTTGCTATTCATGTTCATCATCAATTTTATTGGGCAAGCCGAGGGGACCTTTTTGTACGACATTGTTCGGTACCTTGCAGTAGCCGAGCATATTCAAAACTTACTCATGGGTGTGATCGACACAAAAGATCTAGCGTATTTTTTAAGCATCATTCTTTTGTTTTTGTTCATGACCAAACGATCTGTGGAATCGTTCCGTTGGAGATAGGAGGACGATGATGAACGTATTATTTCAATGTTTGGGAATTACTGGATTAATCATGCTGCTCTATGGCCTTTTGGCCTTTGCAGTGACTCCCGTTGCTTCCGTTTTCTTTTGGGTTTTGGTGATTTTGGGAACGCTCTTGATCTTAACCTTTGTCATCAAGTCTTTGTCTCGGCGTTGGCAGTTGGTCACGGCGTCCTTTGTGGGCCTAAATGGCATTTGGATTTTTCTTTCTTTTGGAGAGAAGTTGGGCTTCTGGGATGAGTTAGACTGGCGCTATCTTTTAATTGGGGCGTTTGTTCTCAATGTCATTTTTGTGGTTGCGGCCAGAAAGTTTTTGAAAGACCTGTTTGAAAAACGAGCCGTTCAACATGGTGCCAATGCCATTGTGTATTCCTTGATCTTTTTGGCCACTCTGGTGGTTTTAAATATTTTTGCCGTCGACGTGAATCGCAAATGGGATTTTACCGAAAGCTCCATCAATACGCTGAGCCAGCAATCTGTTGACCTTCTCAATCGTCTGGATGCTCCTTTGAACATCTATGTATTCGTAGATGATCAATATCCGGACAAACCACGCCTGAAAAAATTGCTCGGAATGTATGAATTTGAATCCGATAAAGTGAACGTTGAGTTTTTGGACCCGGATCGAGAACGTCATCTGGCCGAAAAATACAAGGTGCAGAATGGCCAACTCGTTGTGGAGTATAAAAATCAGTCGCACATCACCCAAGGAACCAACGAAGAAGGGATTACGCAGGCCATTTTGAAAGTGGCTGACAAAAGAGATGCGACGATCTGCTTCGTTCAGGGTCACGGAGAGTTGGGCATCGATAGCGAAAATGATGATCCACGAAGCCTCTCCGCCGTCAACGGAGGTCTTGAAAACGAGGGATATACCACCAAAGTCGTCAACAATATTACGGGGGGTATTCCTCAAGATTGTTCGATTCTGACGATTGCCGGCCCCACCCAAATGTATACGCCGGATGAAGTGAAGTCGGTGGAGAACTTTTTGGCCGGGGGAGGAAAGGCCATGATCCTTTTGGATCCAAACATCCCCAATCCAAAATTGAATCCAAAAACCTTCCATATTTTGCCGACGGGATTGGAACAAACGCTCAAGAAATGGGGCGTGTTGGTTGGGCAAAACTTCATTCTGGAAAAACATTTGGAGCTTTTGCGTGGAATGACGGTGGGTCTGACCGTTATGGCACGGAACTATGGAAATCACCCCATTGTCGATCCTTTAAAAGGACGACAAACGGTGTTCCAAAATGTTCAATCCATCCAAAAGAACAAAGATTTTTCCGGAACCGCGCTTGAAATCATTTCAAGTGCAAAGGGAGATTTGAGCTGGGCGGAACAAAACATTGACCGTCTTTTAAAAGAAGGCGCGGCAGAACCGAATGCTGGAGAGCTGAAAGGGCCTGTGCCGTTTGCTGTTGCGGTTGAAAAGGATATGAAAGGGAAAGATGAATTGGATGAAAGGCAAACGCGCATTCTCGTCATCGGCGATGCGGATTTCGCCTCCAATGGAATGGTGACCTCTTATGAGTTCAATTTTGACCTTTTCTTAAATGGTTACAATTGGCTTTCCGGACAGAAAGAAAGCATCACCATTCGTCCAAAGCGTCTTCGGGCTTCAGCCATCGAACTAACTCCGGAACAATCTCTTCGGATTTTTCACATTGCGATTGTTGGCATCCCCATGCTGGTTCTCATCTTTGGCATGAACCTTTGGTGGTGGCGCAGACGAAAGGGGTAGTCATGGGAAAAGAGTGGATTCGTGTCGGCGTAGCCTTTCTAATCTTGGTGGGTGTGACGCTTTTTGTGTCCAACCACAAGAAAAAGAAATTTGAAAAACTGGAACAAGAGGATGCCAAAGCCAAAATCGTTCAATTGGAATCCAAAAGCATTCATCGTGTGGATGTTGTCACAAAGGATGAAACGGTGGTTTTGCTTCGGCGTGAGAAAAAGGATGACACCTTTTTGGATCGGTGGGCCCCTCTGTCGGAAGAGTTTTTGAACGTTTCAAACTGGTGGATCAAATCGCCCAAAGAGGCTTTGGCGGACCGAACCGGAATTGAAACACTGCTTTCACATCTGGATCACTTAGAAAGCAAGAAGGTGATTGATGAGAAGGGGGAGCGTTTAAAGGAATACGACCTGGACCAGCCCCCGGTGATTCTCCGTTTGTATACGCAGACGAAAGGGAAACCAGATGAGACTCTCCTCGTTGGAGCGAAGAACGCCTCGGGGACAGGGCTTTATCTGAAAACAAGCACCTCCCCTCGAATTGTTTTGGCAGGGATGGAACTCAATTATCTCAAAGAGCGGACGCTCTATGATTGGCGCATGAAGGAAATTTTCGGCTTTAAGAATAAGTACGATGTTCAGTCTCTGAAATTAACGACAGGACCTCGGGTGGCGGGGGCATCTTTCTTTGCGACCCAAAAAGACCGGCACTGGTTTTTGGAAAAGCCGAAAAGACTTCCGGGGGATGATGCCGTGTTGGATCAATTGGTGGCGGTTGTCAAAGATCTGCGTGTGAAGGAGTTTGTCAGCGAGAACGCCAAGGCCGATTTAAAAAAGTATGGATTTGATCATCCCATGATTCAAATGGACATCGATCTTAAACGAGATCAAGAAGCCGCCGTTCGCACGTTCCTGTTTACCGAATCCAAGAATCACCCGGATTTATTGGTGCAGCGTGTGGGTTTTCCTCAAATTTACGCCATTGAAAAAAGCGAAAAAGATAAGTTGTTGAAGGTTTTTTCAGATTTGGTGAGTAAACGACCGTATAAAATTTCGGCCTCTGACGTCACGAAAATTTCGGTGACCACCGCCCAGGAGAATATGGAATTTGAGAAAGAAGAGGGTGTTTGGAAATTGGTTAAGCCGACTTTGGACTTGGCCAATAATGAGGAAGTAAAAAGGCTTCTTCAAAAAGTCGTGGCGTTCAAAGCTACGGCGTATGAACCGAAAGCGCCCCCAAAGAGTAAAAAACTCTATTTGGATGTTCTCCTGACAACGGACAAGGAAACTCATCGGGCCGTCTTTACAGAGTCTGCCAAAAAGACCGATTTATGGCTCTACGCTGAAAATCCCCAGAGAGCCTATCGCATTGCCAAGAGTGCTGTGGCGTCGGTTTCCTCCATACTCAAGGCTGCCAGGGAACATCGAATGGTTCCGATGGATCTGGAACATATTTCTTCCTTTCAAATGAAAGATGGAGATGTGGAACTTTCCCTGATGCCCACTCCGGAAGACGAATGGCGTATCGGAAAAGTGGAACAGGTAAAAGCAGAACAGAAAAAGAAGCTCTCAGACTCAAAAGAAGTCGAAGCCTTGGTTAACGCCCTACTTGAGCTCAAAATGAACTCCTTTGCTTCTTATTCCGAACTGGAAAAACGAAAGATCATTTGGACCTTGGAAGTTCGTTCCAAAAAAGGAGAGGCGGTTGATTGGAAGATTGGGGAAAAGAGTGGCGGAGCTTACCCGGTGTGGTCCCCAACACGTAAAGCGGCCGGGTGGGTGCCTTCGAATATGATAGAGAACGTTCAAAAATATTGGCGTTGAAGGGAGAGTTTATGAGTGATGAAAAAACAGATACGAGCAACTTTCGTGTAACGGATCGCCGTGGTGAGGCGGATCAGAAGATTGAAAAAGACGAGCCGCCAAAAGAATCCTCCTCCACGGATGCTTCTGAGAAGATGCACAACCAAAGCATGCCGAAGATTGATTTTGCTACCTTTGTGCTCTCCTTGAGTACCTCGGCCTTGGTTCACTTGGGGCTCATTGAAGATCCACAGACGAAACAGAAAACCAAAAATATTGAAGTGGCACGCCAAGAAATCGACCTGATTGAGATGCTCAAAGAGAAAACGCAAGGCAACTTAAACTCCACAGAAGAAAAAATTTTGGAAGATGCTCTCTATCAGCTTCGACTTAGTTTTGTGGAGCAATCCCGTTCGTGAATAAAGAAGGATCGGGAAGACCCGATGTCCTCAATATAATCTGGCTTTCTTTTTTCCTGGTTTCTGCGGTTTTTGCACTGGTTCGAGCGCTCACTGGCGAAACGACGATTTTCAGCGAAATCATGCAGGCCACCTTCTCTATGGCCAAGGTGGGTTTTGAAATTGCACTTTTTTTGACGGGGGTGTTGGCCCTTTGGTTGGGAATCATGCGTGTGGGTGAAAAAGGGGGGGCCGTAGACTTCTTGACCCGTTTTCTACGTCCCTTGTTTCGCAAACTTATGCCCGAAGTGCCGAGTCAACACCCCGCCTTGGGCAGCATCGTCATGAATATGGCTGCCAATATGATGGGACTGGATAATGCGGCCACGCCCATCGGATTGAAAGCCATGGAAGAGTTACAAGAGTTGAATCCCGAAAAAGACCGCGCCACGAACGCGCAGATTCTTTTTTTGGTTATCAATACCTCCTCTGTAACGCTTTTACCCATCACCATTTTTGCCTATCGAGCCCAGCAAGGGGCCGCACAACCCACAGATGTTTTCATTCCGATTTTATTGGCCACCTACGTTTCCACCTTGACCGGTCTTCTGGCCGTGTCGGTGATGCAAAAGATCAACCTCTTTAATAAAGTGGTGATGGCCTATTTGTTAACGTTCACGGCGGTTGTCATCGGAATCCTGGGATATTTCTCTTCGATTTCCCAAGCGGAAATGGAACGTCAGTCCGCGTTCTTGAGCAATTTCATTTTATTTGGCTTGGTCATTTCTTTCTTGGTCGCCGCCACTTTCAAACGCGTCAATGTGTACGAAGCCTTCATTGAAGGGGCCAAAGAAGGGTTTTCGATTGCCATTCGCATTGTTCCCTATTTGGTCGCGATGCTGGTGGCCATTGGCGTGTTTAGAGCTTCGGGGGCCATGGGAGCGTTTGTGGACGCCGTCGGAAGCTTTGTGGCCTGGGTTGGGGGAGATACCTCGTTTGTGGAGGCTTTGCCCACAGCATTCATGAAGCCGCTGTCGGGCAGTGGCGCCCGTGCGATGATGGTGGAAGCCATGCAAACTCATGGCGCGGATTCGTTTGTGGGCCGACTGGCTTCGGTTATTCAGGGAAGCACCGAAACCACGTTCTATGTGTTGGCAGTGTATTTTGGGTCGGTGGGCATTCGCCGCACACGCCATGCCGTGACCTGCGGATTATTGGCTGACTTGGGTGGCGTGGTGGCCGCCATAGGCTTGGCCTACTTCTTTTTCGGTTCGTAAAATCGGACTTTAAACCCGGCTTGACACGACGCACCGCACCATTTATAACCTCGCCAGGCTATTTTGGGAGAAGATGAATGAACAACACCAGAAAACTTTTTAACCCCCTGTTTTTATTTGGGATTCTTTTTGTTTTTCCAGCCCAGTCCTTTGCGAAGGATGTAGGCGTTTTGGTGTTCGACACGCCTTCCCGGGGTGGCGAGCAGATTTCATCGTGTTTTCTCAGAGTGAATCCGGATCAGACGGTGGTGGCCATTCTCCATACGAGATATTCCGGAAACCAGGCGTTTTTGGATTTTGAAGAAAACCAAGAATACCCGTTTTCTGAGCCTCTTCGTGTGTTGGAATCCGAGGTCATTGACGAATTGACCACGCTCCATTCATTTGCAGACATTGTCGGTGGCCAAAACGAAATTTATTTTAATTGTCCGACGGGAAAAAGCTTCTTATGCGCGAGGGTACGTGAAAGCGGTCGGATTGAAATGGCTTCGCATGCATATGGAACATGCAAACTCTTCGGTCATCAGAAAGCGGGGGAAGATCTGCAAATTTCTTTGTGGATTCATGACCCTCATAACGTCTGCTTTCTGGCGGACGACGAGTAGGAAATTCGACCAAAAAAGGTCTCTCCATGGTTGACAGAGGGTCTTGCTGACCCTTTATTCAATACATGCGCTTAGACAAACTCACACTCAAAAGCCAAGAAGCCTTGGAGCAAGCGGGACGTCTGGCCGAAACAAGCCAACATCCCGAAATTAAACCGGAACATCTTCTTTCCACCTTGCTCATGCAAACCGAGGGCGTGGTGCCGCCATTGCTCAACAAATTGGGTGTTTCGTTATCCAATATCCAAAGTGCTTGCGAGCAAGCGCTGAAGCAACTTCCAAATGTTTCCGGAGCCACGGCTGCGCAAGGGTTAAGTCCTGCTTTGCGAAAGGTTCTTGAGACCGCTTTTGATGAAGCCGGGAAGCTGAAAGATGAATTCATTTCTACCGAACATCTCCTCATGGGACTGGTGAGTGAATCCGGGGATCGTGCGAAAGAAATTCTAAGGGGGGAAGGTGTCACGAAAGATCAAATCTTAAAAGCCTTGCAGGATCTTCGTGGAAGCCAGAAAGTGACGGATCAAAACCCCGAAGGCAAATATCAGGCCCTTCAAAAATATGCTCGAGATCTAACCGAGGTCGCACGCCAGAAGAAACTCGATCCCGTCATCGGCCGAGACGCAGAAATTCGACGAGTGGTTCAAGTCCTTTCGCGACGAACCAAAAACAATCCCGTCTTGATTGGAGAACCCGGAGTTGGAAAAACCGCCATTGTGGAGGGACTCGCGCAACGAATTGTTTCTGGAGATATTCCCGAAACGCTGCGGGGAAAACGAGTGGTTTCTCTCGACTTGGGTGCCCTCATCGCCGGAACGAAATATCGCGGAGAATTTGAAGATCGTTTAAAGGCAGTTCTAAAAGAAATTCAACGAGCCGAAGGAGAGATTGTTCTGTTCATTGACGAACTTCACACCTTGGTGGGGGCGGGTGGAGCGGAAGGTGCCGTCGATGCATCCAATTTATTGAAACCCGCTTTGGCGCGTGGAGAATTAAGATGCGTCGGAGCGACTACGCTCAAAGAATATAAAAAATACATTGAAAAAGACGCGGCCTTGGAGCGTCGATTCCAACCCGTGTATACCGGAGAGCCCTCCCCCGAAGACACCATCGCCATTTTACGAGGCTTGAAAGAACGGTACGAAGTTCATCATGGCGTTCGAATTCAAGATAGTGCCATTGTTGCTGCGGCGGTTTTATCAAATCGCTACATTACGGATCGATTTCTTCCCGACAAAGCCATTGACTTGATTGACGAAGCCGCAAGTCGACTTCGGATTGAAATTGATTCAGTCCCTCAAGAAATCGATGAGTTGCAACGAAAAATGGTTCAACTTGAAATTGAGCAAACCGCCCTAAAGAAAGAAAAAGATAAAACGTCCAAGGAGCGCTTAAAGTCCATTGAAGGAGAAATCTCGAATTTGAGAGAACAAGTAACTCACCTTCGGGCTCAGTGGCAGAGTGAAAAAGACGCCATCGTTAACAATCAAAAGTTAAAAGAAGAAATTGAACGAACGCATAACGAAATCGAAATCACAGAACGAGATGGCAATTTAGATCGAGCGGCTGAATTAAAGTTCGGAACCTTACCGAGATTGCGAAAAGAATTGGAAGAGGGTGATGCGCGGGTAGCAGAGATTCAGAAAAATTCGCGCATGCTTAAAGAAGAAGTGGAGGAAGAAGACATTGCTTTCGTGGTTTCCTCGTGGACAGGAATTCCCGTTTCACGAATGTTGGAAAGCGAAAAAGAAAAGCTTCGATTCATGGAAGATCGTTTACGAGATCGTGTAATCGGACAAGATGAAGCTCTTAAAACCGTTTCCAATGCGGTTCGAAGATCCCGCGCGGGCCTCAGTGATCCGACGCGTCCCATCGGCTCCTTCATTTTTTTGGGTCCGACAGGTGTTGGGAAAACCGAAACGGCAAGGGCTTTGGCTCAGTTCTTGTTCAATGATGAGTCCGCTATGGTTCGCTTGGATATGTCTGAATTCATGGAAAAACACTCCGTGGCGCGCCTGATTGGTGCCCCTCCGGGATATGTGGGCTATGAAGAGGGTGGCTATTTGACGGAAGCTATTCGACGAAGGCCGTATGCGGTCATTCTTTTTGATGAAATCGAAAAAGCTCACCCCGATGTATTCAATGTCCTTTTGCAGGTGTTGGATGATGGTCGATTGACCGATGGTCAGGGAAGAACGGTCGATTTCCGAAATACGGTCCTGATCATGACATCCAATCTGGGAAGCCAGATGATTTTGGAAAGCGATACTCGAAATCGAAAGGAGCTTCAAAGCAATATCGACCAGCTCCTGCACCAAGCCTTCAAACCTGAATTTCTGAACCGCGTGGACGACATCGTAATCTTCAACAATTTAGGCAAAGAACAAATTCGCAATATTGTCGAGATTCAATTGAACCAACTTACGACACGATTGCTCGAAAACGGCCTGCACGTGGAATTTACCGAGGCCGCCAAACAAAAATTGGCGGATCTTGGATATGACCCCCTGTATGGCGCACGCCCTCTCAAGCGAGCCATTCAAAAACATTTGGAGAACCCTCTGGCTGAGAAAATTCTCGATGGCGAAGTCGATCAAACCAAACCGATTGTCATTGAGGGGTCTGATTCGGGCGTTACATTTAAATGATGTTTAACAGGGCCTGGAGCATATTCGAGATTCGAACGTAGACCGAAAATCGTACCCGCTCGAAAACGCTAACGAGCGAAAATTAAATGAAATTCTTTTGGCATGGTTTGTGGTTAGGATCAGGCCGTATTAGTATTTCGAACAATGGAGTTTTCAACCATGGACATCGAGAAGGTTCTCCGGGATTCCTTTGGGTTGCGGAAGTTCCGACGTGGGCAGTTGGAGATTATTTCGTCGATCTTGGCCGGACAAGACACGTTGGCGGTCATGCCCACGGGTGGAGGAAAATCGTTGACCTACCAACTTCCCTCGATTCATTTGAAGGGGATTACGGTGGTCGTGACACCTTTAATTTCACTCATGCGCGACCAAGTATCGGCGCTGGAGCAAATTGGCGTACCGGCAGGGTGCATTCACTCGGGTCAAACTTCGCGAGAAAAGAAGAACACGTTTCAAGCCATGGAAAACAGCCAGAGCTTTCTCTTATATGTTTCTCCAGAACGGGTGCAGATGGATGGCTTTCGTTCATGGGTTGAAGAGGCGCCCATTTCTCTTTTTGCGGTTGATGAGGCCCATTGTGTCTCTCAATGGGGACACGATTTTCGTCCGGAATACAGCCAATTGAATTTACTTCGAAAACTAAGACCTGAAATTCCTGTTTTGGCTCTCACGGCCACTGCCACGCCAGAAGTTCTGAAAGATATAGAAACGCAATTGGCGCTCAAGGATCCAAAGCGTCATGTGTACGGCTTTTATCGTCCCAATTTATTTTATCAGGTTGAGTTTTGTCAGGCGGAAGAAGAAAAGCTTGGCTACATCCTTCAGGCAATTGAGAGCAATCCTTCGGGGCGAATCATCATTTATGCGGGAACACGAAAAAAATGTGAAGAGCTGGGTCAAATTCTGGGGGCAAAAGACCCCTCGGTTCGTTTTTATCACGCCGGCTTATCCAACGAAGACCGTGAGCATATTCAAGACCAATATGAAAAAGGGGGCATTCGCACGCTGATTGCGACAAATGCATTTGGAATGGGTGTGGACCATCCGGATGTTCGTCTCGTCGTGCACTATCAAATTCCGGCCAATATCGAATCGTTTTATCAAGAAGCGGGTCGGGCGGGCCGAGATGGAAAACACTCAACGTGTTTATTGCTCTATTCCAAGAAAGATAAGGGACTACAGTCTTTTTTTATTCGAGAAAGCAAAGCGCCACCTTGGATCAAGCGGAACAAGTGGAACACGCTAGACGCCCTAATTCACTTTGTTGAGGGTGGGGAATGTCGACACGGTGGAATTTTGACATACTTTAAAGATACAGAGCGAATCCAGCGCTGTGGGCATTGCGATGTCTGTGTTCCGGACTCTCCGCGAAAAATCTCCGCACGGGATGTGGAAACGTCTCGTTTAAAAGCGGTTCAACGACCTAAAAAGAGATCTCGAAAGAGTAAGCCCCCAAAACCGATTGTGGCTTCGGGGCCTCTTACCCTTGAAGAGAAAGAACGCATGCGGGATATTCGCATTTGGCGAAAGGCGTATGCAGACTCAAAAGATATTCCCGCTTTTTTGGTGTTTAGCAATAAGACCTTGGAAGACTTGGCACGAAAAAATCCCAGCTCACTTGAAGAATTGATCCAAGTATATGGAATGGGGCCGTACAAAGTGGAACGGTTTGGCCGCGCACTTCTCAAAGCTCTCTAGCCCGATTGCTTCAGGAGCAAAGGGTCGCATTCGGCCTAGTCTTTGATGTCTCCTAGGGCCAAACCTTCTCCCCGTGGATCTGAAACTCCGTGCAAGATTTGTTGTTCTTTGGCGACGGCTTGAACCCTACAGCCATAGTCTTTTTTGTGAATTTTATATCCCATTTGTTTCAGACGTTGACGTACTTCTGGCGTAAACGAAGGGGATTCCACACGAATCTCGTCGGGATACCATTGATGGTGGTATCGCATGGCACTGATGGCTTGAAATAAAGGCATTTCATATTCAACGTAGTTTAGAAAAGAATGAACCACGCAGGTGATGATTCGAGGTCCGGAAGGAGAGCCCAAAGCCAGAATGGGAGTGCTGTTTTGAAATACAAGAGTGGGGGACATGCTGCTTAAAGGCCTTTTCTTTGGAGAGATCGAATTTGCAGATCCTCCCAACACACCAAACATATTCGGAGCTCCGGGCTTGGCCGAAAAGTCATCCATCTCATTGTTTAAGAAAAATCCCGCTTTCGAAACGAGAACGCCGGACCCAAACCAACCATTGATGGTTTGCGTGGTGGAGATGGCATTTCCCTGACCATCCATGAGACTCAAATGGGAGGTTTCGGTGGACTCGGGGAAGAGAAGCTTTCCGGCTCGAACTTCAGCAGAAGGGTGGGCCGTGTTTTCGAAGATTCTCTGGCTTATGGATCTTGCGTAACGTTTCGAGATCAGTTTTTGGGTGGGAACATCGACAAAATCTGGATCTCCCAGGTATTTGGCTCGGTCAGCGAAGGCCTGTTGCATGGCTGCAGCCGTGAAATGAATGGCTTGGGGAGAGGCTGAACCCAGGAAGCGGAGATTTTTGTCTTCAAGAATATTGAGGATTTCCAGGACATGAATGCCCCCCGAACTTGGGGGAGGCATCGAAGCCACTTCATATCCATGATAGCGCCCCATGACCGGTTCGCGCCATTTGACCTTATAGTTTTGCAGATCTTGGAGCGTTAAGAGTCCACCCAATTTCTTTTGTTCATCGACCAAGGCTTTGGCCACCCAACCCTCGTAAAAGCCTCGCGCACCCTTTTTCGCGATTTCCCCCAAGGTTTTGGCCAAGGCTGGTTGTCTTAAAAGTTCACCGGTTTTTCGAGGCGTACCATCCTGATGAAGAAGCAATTTTTGTGTGGCCGAAAAATTTTTGAAATCTTTCTGAGTTTCGAGAATGGCTTGGCTCAAATGAGGATAAATGGTGAAGCCCTTTTGCGCGACTTCAATGGCTGGCTGCATAATTTTCGAAAGAGGTAGTTTCCCAAAACGTTGATGAATCTCCAACAAACCAGCGACCAAGCCAGGGACAGCTACTGCATAGGGTCCAATTTGAGACTTCTTGGAAAGAACCTTTCCCTCGGGAGATTGAAACATGGTTTGGGTAGCTGCGGCGGGCGCCATTTCCCGGAAATCCAGGGCGTATGTTTTCTTCGATTCGGCATTGTGGAAAAGCATGAAGCCTCCTCCGCCGAGGCCCGTGGATTGCGGCCTCTCCACAGAGAGAACAAACGAAGCTGCGACCGCGGCATCCACTAGGTTTCCACCTTGTTCAAAAATTTTTCGGGCCGTTTGGGATGTGAGCTTTCCTTGAGAGGCCACCATGAAATGACGACCATAGGCTTCATGACGAGTAACGTCCTCTCGGGCAGGAACGTGAGCTTTGGTGAGTGTGTGGGGAGCGCACCCGACAATCAGGCCCAAAAAAACGACACACAAAAAAAGTCTTTTCATAGTTTCTTCATCCTCTCCCGTCTTCGACGTTCGGTCTTGCTCAATTTTTTCCCTTTTCGAGGTTGGGACTTTTGGGTACCGAAAAACTCCTCTTCTCTTCCTTCCATCCAAGGTTCTTTTTCCTCGACCGATGGTTGGGCGCTTGGCTTTTGAAGGCGCTGCAAGAACTCCTGGACTTCCATAAAGGTTGCGTGCGCGCGGGTGGCTGCTTTTTGTACGCGACGGTCACTGGAAACGACAATCCAACTTCCAGCGTCGGGCTTTTCCAACACGTCCTCAATCTCCTCATCAGCAGTGATGGTAAGTGGCGTAAACCAAACATTCACGCCCCCTGTTCGCGAGCGCTCCCCCCAATAGGTCCCATCGTGTGTCCCATCAAACACGATCGTAATGTCTAGGTTCTTTGCTTTTCGATACTTGGACAACGCGAGAAGCAGGGCATCTCGGTCGGCATAGTCAGAGGCGGTGAGAAGATTGTAGCCATCTATGAGAACCTTAGTCATTCATGAAAAAAGGGTTTAGATTTCAAAATCCAGTCCAGAGGGTTTTAAAATTCTCAAAAACCCCGCCAGCGTTGCTTTGATGTCTGAAATGGTTTCAGGATTTTTTGGGCGATACGTGACCTTAGAAATATCACCGGTTTTATCGTAGGAAACATCAATGGATCCAATGAATTTCTTTTTCAGATGTTTTTCGATTTTTCGTGGCTTTCCAAAACGACTATACGAAAACGTAATTTTTTCACCCTTCTGATTGGTCATGGTTTCCACTTTTCCATGAGACTCATAAATGAGTTTGATGAATTCCTTGTTTGAAGTTCGGGCGAACGTCAAGTTTCCATATTGATCATAAATGAAGCGCATTTCAGTGCCATCTGGACCTTTAATTTTAGACACGTGATTGTGCTTGGGTTCGTAGGTGAACTTTGTGATCCCGCCAGAAGCATCCTTTTTCGAAATGAGTTTTCCTTCTTTGTCGTAGGAAAACTCTTCGCCAACGCCCTTTCCATCCTTAATCGAAAGAGGCTTCGAACAACACTCCGATACAATGGTGATGGTCTTTTTGCCATCTTTATCAATGAAGACGATTTTGTTTTCGGAATCGGTGTACTCGAACCGGCTTTTTCCGTCTGAATTGTCGGTTACTTCGGCCCATCGGGTTTTCCCATTCTTCCCGTATTTATATTTTGTAATCTTTTTCCCAGGGCCTTTTTGCTGCGTGACAAATCCACTCTTCTTGTCATATGTAATTTCCGTTTCGACGCCATCGCTAAAAACCAGCTTCTGCATTCGTCCCCGTTTGTCGTATGAAAAACGCGTTTGTTCTCCTTCCAAGGAGACAGAAGACACCAAGTTGTCATTTTTGTCATATTGATAGGAGAGACGCCGAGAAAGAGAATCTGTGATGGTGGTGATTTTTCCGGAGGGGCTATAGGAAATTCGAAAGAATTGACCACAGCTGTCAGAAACCCGTGACAGGCGGCTCTGTGCATTATGTTCAAACTTCAAAAAGTTTTCATTCCGATCTGAAATTCGAACCAATTGACCGAGCTTGTTGTATTCTTCGGTTCGACCTGTTTCCGCGGTACGAATGTATCCGGATTTGCTTACGGTGATGAAGGTTCTGCCACGTTTTTCAGATACATATTTCCCTTCTAAAGGAAGGTTGGTTTCTTTAGGCAGATACCGTTTTTTTTGTTTTTCGAAAAAATCGTCTTCGTTTTTCAGGCGTTTTGCATATTTTTTGTAGAACGCTCGCCCTTTTCCATCCGGCTTTTTGTAGTATTTAATGTCCTGTTTGCGGCGGGTTTGAAGAATCTTTTTGATGACCTCGACTCTATTTTCGGTCGTTTCATTTACAGGAACGTATTCATTTAAAAACCCATCGGCCTCCATCACTTTCAGGGTTTTGCCTTGTCCCACGATGATTTGAATGTCGTAGTTGAACGTCCATCCCTTTCCAAAGGGACCGTTCCGCGTGGAAATACTGTTATAGGATCGATAAACCTCTAGGGGAAAACCAAAACAAGCCAAATAGTAGTCCTGAACGGGCAAATAAAAATTCCCATTTCGAACATTTACGGGATCTGGGGCGTGATGGACGTAGAGATAGTCTCCGGGGCGACCTTGCCCCAAGTTTGGAGATGCCGAGAGATGGGTGGAAAAACATGCAAGGACAATGAGAAATATATTCAGAAAACGCACACTACGATTATTGTGTGCCACGCAGAAAAGTCAATGGATTCACTCAGATGAGAGCGCATTACGCGTGTCCGTGTTTGGCCTGCGTTCTGGGACATTTCTCACTGACCAAGGGCGCTAATTTATGTTACAGGTCATAATGTGAAGAAAATCAGTCGGTTCGAGATCAAAGAAACCGTGGGGGCAGGTGCAATGTCCACCGTTCATCGAGCCATTGATTCCGCCAGCGGCGAGATCGTCGCGATCAAACTTCTTCATCCCCACCATATCTCCAGCGACCTGGAAAAAAGGTTTAAACGCGAAGCCAAGGCGCTTTTGGCCCTGAAACACCCAAATATCATTCAGATTCGCGAATTCGGCATGAGTGAAGAGGGCCAGCATTTTTCGGTGTGGGACTTTGAAGACGGGCAGACGCTCTCTTCTTTTATTGAAAGGGAACGTAGGATTCAACCTGACTTAGCGGCCATGATGATTTTAGAGCTGGGAAGGGGGGTCAACGCGGCGCATGAGCTGGGGATCATTCATCGCGATTTGAAGCCAGCCAACATCTTGGTGAATAAACAAGGTCAACTCAAGATATCGGATTTTGGTTTGATGCATTTCAAAGATAACGCGGAGTTTACGAAACCCGGAACCCGCGTTGGATCTCCGGCGTTCATGTCACCGGAGCAAATTCGAGGCGTACGTCCCACTTCTGCCATGGATGTTTTCAGCTTGGGAGTGATTTTTTATTTATTGCTCACAGGAGAGCTTCCTTTCAAAGGAAAAACGCGCAAAGAAACCTTTGAACTCATTCGGAATGGGTTGCCCCAGACGCCATCCAGCTTGGTTCCACATGTCCCTGAAACGCTTTCCGAACTTTGTTTGGCCATGTTGGGAAAAGGTTCTGAGAAGAGGATTACCCACGCATCCGATTTGGTTAACCGTTTGGAAAAGCATTTGGATCGGGTGGGTTTGGAGCCACACGCTTCGCTTCTGGAGGAATATTTGCTTCACCCGAGAGACAAGTGGGAGGACATTCGGCGTGAACTTTTAAATACATATCTTCGGATTGGAAAGACATCGATCCAAACGAATCAAAGCGAAATGTCTTTGGACATTTTAAGGATGATTCTTTTTCTTACCGGAGTGGCCGATCAGCCCAGTCAGTTTCCCGATGATTTGCTGCCTACGAAGAAAGTGACCGTTTCACCTCCAAAAAAGAAGAGCCTTCTTTTTTGGGTTCTTTGGGTTTTGGGTTTGGTGTTTGGCTTTGCTCTCTTGGGATGGCTAGGGCTAGCTTGACCATTCATTTAGAAATCTTGAAAAAGCGGTGCACGTAGGTTCGATTTGCATCCCCAATTTGAGATTCATCTTAGCCGTATCCAACTTACCCTCTTTTTGAGCCATCAAAGCCAGTTGCAAATATTTTTTTGCTTGAAGCGTTTGAGGTTCGTCGGAGGTTGTTTCCTTGGCCTGTGGAGAGGCGGGTGAAGACATTTTCAACAGACTCTGGTCGTAGCTTTGACGCTTCGATGGATTTTTGAGCGTCATATACGCTTCGACCATTCGTTTGTAGATGTCTTTAGCTTGGGTTTTGAGCTCTTCGTTCGTCGTCTGGAAAAAACGATCAGGGTGGAAGTATTTCGTGCATTGACGGTAGGCGGCTTGAATATCTTTAGGGGAAGCTTTTTGGGAAACACCAAGCATTTCGTAGAAATTCTTTTTGGGCTGAAGTCGAAGAATTCTGGGTATTGCAATCGGGCCCGCTACATGGGGGGCAATGTCACGAAGTCTTTGGTGAGATTGAAAAGACCAGGGATTGAGCTGAAGGGCTCTAGAAAACGCCTCAGTAGCTTTTTCCGGTCGGTTCAATAACAGCATCCAATTTCCCAGGGATTCAAAAATCTCGAAATGGGTAGACTTTCTTTTCAGCGCTTCCTGAATCCATTTCAACGCTTTGTCTCTTGCCAGTGTGTCTTTTCCGTTGCTTGTTTTTAGTAGCAATCGTGTGAACGCAGCGATGATCGAATCAGAGTTGGGAAGACTCTTTAACCCGCGCTCATAGATGGATAAGGCCACTTGAAAATTATTCTCGTCCTCTTTTTGCTTTCCCGAAATCAAAATGTCCCGCTCTTGAACTTCTGCGCTCTCGATGTGCACGCTGCCGGTTTTTCCTTTGGCGACCAAAAAGTCATACTCTTTGCGTTTAAGGGGGTCGCACAGGACTTGCAAAGCTTCCACGATACTTTTGAGAAGCTCTTCAAGAATAGATTTTTCGTGGGTTTGAAAAAGTTGTTCGTGAGAAGGGTTGGCCAAAAACTCCAGTCGAGCGTTTCCTTTCTCTTGGATCGCGGAGGGCGTGTCGTTATTCGAAACTTCCAGCCATTCATAGTACGTGGTGGAGGCCATGTTTTTGTGCAACGCCAAAAGCTCTTGGCGGATTCTCAAGGCATCCGGAGAGAGAGAGGCTTCAAAGTTTCGTTGCTCTACTTCAGAGGCATCCTCGAGGGAAATGAGATGAGCCAACGAAAAGGCATGCAAAAGACGTCGAATTTTTTCCTCTCCGATGAAGCTGGACTCAAAAACCTCGCGCACGTCGTCATTGTCTCGAACGACCGTTAACAAGCCCCGTTCCTCTGCATCCAAAGGCAGGGGGGAAAGCTTCTTCTCGATTTTTTCGTCCACAAAAATTTTATTTTCGGGAGTGAGCCTGGGGTTTAAAGCGCTGAGTTGTTCCGGCGTTAAGGCCTGACACCCTTCGATGAGAAATCGAATACCCTCCAGAAGAAAGGTCGCATTGGGTTTAGGCTCTTGTTCTTGAAACAGGCATTTACTCAGAGACATCCGTCCCAATTGGCCGGCCAGCATGGAAACCCATTTGGATCGGTATTCGCCCAAGGGACCCGCTTCGAGATTCGCCAATTGTGTCACGATTCCCCAAAGATTGGCCTTTGGGACAGCCATTTGAGAAAAGAAAACTTGGGTTTGTTCGCTGGAAAGAACGCCCAATTTTTCCAAAAATGGGCCCGGGAGTTCACTTTTCGCATTGGTCGATGCGGCTACACAATGGCCTTCCTGAAATTGGAATTGTCGGATGATCCGCTCGTGTTGAATTCGAATCAATCCCGTTTTCTGGAATGCAATGACCTCTCCAACGAAAACGAGGGGTTTTTGTTGTGTTTCGGTGGGTGTCATGTCATGCGAAGTCTATTCAGGAAGTCGCGTCGGCTGGTGCTATCCCCGTAGAAGTTTCTGCCGTAACCACGGCATCGGTCACCCCAGACATCTCTCCCAGTTTTTCTTCGGAAAGTCGGCCGGAAGCCTGAAGTTGAACAGATTGAGCTTTTCCCGTTTCAACATCTTTTGCAGTCACGTTTAAGATTCCGTTGGTGTCGACTTCAAACTGGACTGCTACGGACACGACGCCCGCGGGTGCGCGTCGCAAACCCGAAAGCGTGAATTGTCCGAGCAATTCGTTTTCTTCAGACTTTCTGGATTCCCCTTGGAATACACGAATATCTACAGAGGTCTGATGATCTTTGGTCGTGGTGAAGATCTTTGTGTGATCTGCGGGCACAGGCGTATTGATGTCAATGATGCGTTCGGTGAGACCTCCCCGAATTTCAATGCCCAAAGACAAAGGTGTGAGATCAATCAGAACGACATCTTTGGAAGTTCCGGCCAAGGCTGCCGCCTGAATCGCAGCTCCGGTTGCGACCACCTCGTCTGGGTTGATTCCGGCTTGTGCCTCGGATTGGAAGTAATGTTTGACGGCCTGAGCAACGGCTGGAATTCGAGTGGGGCCCCCCACCAAAATGACACCTTCGATGTCGGACGTGGTCAAACGAGCCATTTGCATGGCTTCGTCACAGACCTTAAATGTTCTTTGAATCAAATCTTGGACGAGCTGATCAAATTGTGTTCGCGTAATTTCGATGTTCAAGTCGATAAAACCGCTGGAGTCAGCCGTAATGGCGGGAATAAAGATTTGAGTACTTTCATTTTCGGTAAGATCCATCTTCGCTTTTTCGGCTGCCTCTTTAAGTTGTTGAAGCGCCTGACGGTCCTTTCTCAAATCAAAGTCATGGGTCGCAGCGAATTGTTCGGCGGCCCAATCCATGATTCGATCATCAAAATCATCACCCCCCAAATAAGTATCTCCCGAAGTGGAGACGACTTCGAAGACGTCATCACCTAGATCAAGCACCGAAACATCGAAGGTTCCTCCACCCAAATCATAGACGGCCACGCGTTGGCGAAGATCTTTTCCATATCCATAGGCCAGGGCGGCGGCGGTGGGTTCGTTGACAATTCGGAGAACTTCTAAGCCGGCAATTTTCCCAGCATCTTTCGTTGCGGCCCGCTGGTTGTCGTTAAAATAGGCGGGAACCGTGATGACGGCTTTGCGAAAGGTTTCACCGAAATACTCTTCCGCAATGGATTTCATTTTCTTCAGAATCATGGCGGAGATTTCTTGAAGGGAAAAGGATCGGTCTTGAATTTCGATGTTGACCGACTGATTCTCGCCTTCCGTAATTTCATACGGGCAAACTGCGCGAGCTTTTTTCACTTCGGCTGAAAAAAACTTTCGACCAATGAGTCGTTTGGCGGAACTGACAGTGTTTTCCGCGTCTTTGATGAGATAGGGCTTGGCTTCTTTTCCGACGAGAATTTTTCCATCGGGTCGAAAGTTTACGATGGACGGTTGGATGGTGACACCATCTTTGTCCGGAATGACCATGGGTTGGCCATCTACGGTTAATGCCACACAAGAAGTTGATGTTCCTAAATCTATGCCGAGTACTTTTTCCACAAGCGGCCCTCCAATTTCATGATGTTAGGGACTCGACCCGATTGAGACAAGAGATTCCTTTGAGCTATTCAAATGGAGGGAGAAGAGGTTTGTGTATGGCTTGGATATCGTGGAGCATTTCCTTATGCACAGATGGATTGGCTGCCAGGACTTCTCCGCACCACAGGTCGTCCAGCGGTTTTCCCTGAAACTCCGATACTTTTCCTCCGGCTTCTTCCACCAGCAAGGCTCCTGCGCACACATCCCAAGGAGAAAGCTTTAGTTCCCAAAAACCATCGAAACGTCCACAGGCTGTGTAAGCTAGATCGACCGCAGCCGCTCCCGCTCGACGCACACACATGGCGGCCATTTCAAAATGACAGAAGTAGTTCAGATTGTTCACGGGAGAATTTCGACGATCATAGGGAAACCCCGTGGCCAAGAGAGATTGATCCACAGAAGGAACCGAAGAGACAGAAATGGAACGGCCATTTAGTCTCGCACCTTGTCCCTTATGGGCGACGAACCACTCATTGAGGAGTGGAACGTGAATCAAGCCGAACTTGGTGACCCCTTGGTCTCGAAATCCAATGGAAACGGCAAAGAGAGGAAATCCGTGGGCGAAATTTGTCGTTCCATCCAGGGGGTCCACGACCCAAATGGGACCCTCCAGAGATTCTCCATGTCCCAAGGCCCCCTCTTCAGCCAAAATGTGATGATCGGGGAAATGGGTTTGCAAAATTTCGACGATGGCCTTTTGAGATTCTTCATCCGCTTTGGTGACTAAATCAATGGCGCCTTTGTGGCGAGCCACCAATCCGGACTCGTAGTAATTTTTAATGATCGCGGAAGCTTTTTCGGCTGCCTGGCGGGCCACCGATTCCAATTCGGAGGAGGAATATTGCGCGCTGTGTTGTTTTGTTAGGGTCATGCTTCGCCGAAAAGTATCACAACTGTGTTCGAAGTCGAATGAACATGGCGAAGATTCGCCAAGCGCGGTATAATATTTTTGGGTATCCGCTCCCACAAAATCAAAGACTAGAGGAATAGATATGGAACAAGAGCGCACACTTCCGAAATTTGAACTGGATTCTTCGGATGATTCGATTTCTACAGAGGAAAAAGCCTATTTATTGGCGATTTCAGGACCCCATGCCGGGAATGTATTCGCCGTAGAGGAAGGGACCATGGTCGCGGGTCGCCACCCCAGTGCCGAAATATCTCTCAATGACAGTCAAGTTTCTCGAAAGCATGCCGAGTTTTCAAATCGTGGGGGGGCCATTCGGTTGAAAGATTTGGACAGCACCAACGGCACGTTCCTCAATGGAGACAAATTGGCCGATGACCATGAATTGGTGGATGGAGATGAAATCCAAATTGGCGCGACGTGTTTTCGTTTTTCAACACAGAACCCCATCGATGGTCACCGCTTGGGAATTCGAACCCATAGCTATTTTGAAGCTCGTGTGGCGGAGGAATTGGATCGAGCCGCGAGGTACAAAAGACCTCTTTCTTTATTGATGGTGTCGATCGATGCGCAGGGAGAGGCTTCAGGAGTGGAAGACGAGCACCTTAAGCGCGTGTATCCAAAGGCCGTCGAGTACATCAAGAAAATGATTCGGACCATGGATCTTCTGGCGCATTACGGAAAATTTCAGTTGGAGCTTCTTTTGCCTGAAACATCCAAAAAAGAAGCCCATCGCTTGGCGCAAAGAATCACTACGGATCGAATTTTGGATCGGCACATGCAATTTTCCGTGGGAATGGCCACGTTTCCGGAAGATGGGCGAAGCGGAGAAATTCTTTTGGAGCGTTCCCGGCAGGCGTTGAAGCTGGCCCGGCAAGATCCAAATGATCGCGTGGTTCACATGAAGGATGAAGTTCGCCGCATCACCGTTTCCAATAAAGAAGTCATCATTAAGAGTGAGAAGATGGCGGAAATTTTTGAGTTGGCCGAGCGAATTGCCAAATCGACGATTTCGGTTCTCATCCAAGGGGAAACGGGTGTGGGAAAAGAGGTGGTTGCGGAAGCCATTCATGCCAACAGTGAACGGGCCAAAAAACCATTGGTGTGCATCAACTGCGCGGCGTTGACGGAAACCCTCCTCGAAAGCGAACTATTCGGACATGAAAAAGGTTCGTTCACCGGAGCCGATCAATTGAAAGTTGGCTTATTTGAGTCAGCTTCTGGAGGAACCATTTTCTTGGATGAAATTGGTGAAATGCCCCAAAAAACGCAGGCGAAACTGCTTCGCGTTTTGCAATCCAAGCGCATCATGCGTGTGGGATCCAATCGAGAAATCGATACGGACGTTCGGGTCGTGGCCGCAACCAATCGAAAGTTGGAAGAGTTGGTGGCCAAAAACATTTTCCGAGAAGATCTTTATTATCGTTTAAATGCGGCGACCATCACGGTTCCCCCCTTGCGGGAGCGAAAGGATGAAATTCCTTATTTGGTGGAATCGTTCATCGAAGAAATTTGCACCGAGAATCGGTTTCCAAAAAAACAGATTTCCCCGGATGCCATGGACTCCTTGGTTCGCTACCAGTGGCCCGGAAACATTCGGGAGTTGAAAAACACCATCGAACGGGCCGTGGTGATTTCGGAAGGAGATACCATCTACCAGGACGCCCTCACGAGCAAATTGACGACAGACCTGGACTATTCAGAGCCCGTTTCTTCCAGATCCTCCGAAGGTGGAACGGCCAGGGTGGCAGCCACCGCCGTTGGAGACATCAAGGAAGTGGTGGCCGCTTACGAGCGCGACATCATCATCAATGCGCTCAAGCGAACGGAATGGAACCAAACCAAAGCGGCCGATTTGCTCAAAATCCCGCGAAGGACGCTCGTGTCAAAAATAAAAAAGTATGGAATTAAGAGGACTTAGACCACCTCTTGTTGACGGCACAAACACAAATAAAATAAAATATAAGTGTAAGTATCTTTTTTCATTGAGGGTTTGTGTGTAACCAAACGCTCAAGGAGGTGCCTTGTCTTTAGATAAAGGGTCTTTGCCAGAATTCTTTCGGGAGCGAATCCAAGATTTACTGGCTCGGCGGAACGTCGATCTTTCCGATTTGACGGAAGTCTATCTCGTCAACTTGTTGGTGGGGTTTTTGTATGCCAACAAACTGCACCAGACCAAGGAAGGGGAAGACCTGGATGAACCGTTGGCTCTGATTTATGCCCGAGCTTTAACGGCCGAATCGATCACCGAACAAATTTCGTTGCTTCGCCACATTGGAGATCGCTCACTCTATGTCTCGGGATTTTTTGCCGACAGCTTCAATCGAAAAATCATTGATGTGGACTATTATATTTCCATTGGAACCCTGGCGTACAATGAAGCATCGAGCGTTTCACCCCATGGACAGGGGAATAAGGCGTTGCCTGCGGTGTTCAATGAGTTGGCTGAAAAATTTTCTCACCTGGTTGATTTATTGGCGGAAATTTCAGAAACCAGTGGCATTCACTCCAATTCAGATTTACTGCGTTTGTATGAGCGCTGGTTGAAAACCAAAAGTCAGCGACTTTCGGAAATGCTACAGGAAGAAGGGATTCTTCCTATCGATGATTCTTCGGAGTGGATTCATTGAAGCTGGAAAGCATACAACGACATCTGGAACATCTTTACCGTCTCATTCCCACGCCCTCTATTCAGCATTACCTCATTCATCCCGAGGAGTGGGCCCAGACAAACGCAAAGAAACCTTTAGGAGGGCCACAAGTTCTCATTGCGCAGCAGGGGGAGGATGTTCGTCTGGGGGTTCATTTGGGCAAAGAGGTCTTGGAACGCTTGGAGTCCAAAACCCCAAAGCAAGTTGACTTGCCTGCGCTCATGAGCGCGACGGAAGAAATCAGCCATTTCCTTTTTTTGGTTTGGAGTTTGCTCAACTCCAGGCCGGTGAGCTTGCTCGACATCGAAGTCCAGGGAGAAATTGATAAATTTCTTTTGGCCTCTGAACTCATTCCCAATCAACAAACCTTGTTGAATGTCCTTTTTGGACACCCAGATTATGACCCTTCCCTAAGTAAGACGGCCAAGGCTCGTTATGAAGAGGCCAACAAACTTGGAAGGAAGTTCTGTGCGTTTTTTATGAAAGCCCTGAAAAAGGATAACAAAGGCGATTCGCTTCGGCAGTTGCGAAATTTTTACCGAATGAACAGTCAAGCGCGGCTATCCCACATTTCGTTGTTGTAGGCTTAAAAAACTTGTCCTATGGTGAACACGTGTGATAGCGGAAAGAGGACGATGAGCGATAAAAAACAAAATAAACGTCAGGCCAAGCGGGTTACCACGAAGCATTTGAAAGTTGATTGGGCTTCGGAAGGAAATTTCCTTTTCGAAAACGCAACCAATATCAGCGAACACGGGATCTTCATTGAAACCAAGAAACCCATGGATCCGGGTACAAGGATCAACTTGCAATTCCAAGTTCCCGACACCTCGGAAAAATTAGAGGTGATGGGCGAAGTGATTTGGACCAATCCAATGCGACCGGAAGCGGGAGAGAATCATAACCCTGGAATGGGCATTCGGTTTGTAAACCTTCGGGATATTGACCGAGAAACGATTCTGTCCTTGGTGAAGCGCCTGGCGGTTCTTTAGAGCCTAACGGAAGACTTGGTTTTCGGCCTTAATGACCTGACCGCCGCTTTCGATGAGCAGAGACCAACGCTCAAGGTTGCCCACCACATTTTTTGCGTAAAAGGCCAGGCCCACGCGCTTCTTGCTTTTGATGACCCGCACCCCTTTTTTGTGAATCTTTCTCCCTTTTCCTTGTGATTGGATTCGATTCATTTCTGCGTTTGTGAGCGAGGGAATATAGAGAGATCGGGGGGCGTTTAAACGGAGGAACACACGGGCGTACGTCGTGAAATCTTCTTGGCTCTTCAGGGAAAGCTGCTCCCCTTGAATCATTTGATTCCATCCGTTTAAATCTCGGGCTTCCAGAAGGTAGGGGGTCTCGTTTGAAGACAAGGCCACGGACCAAATGGGAGAGGGAACCATGTCTAAGGTAGACACCGTAAACAACTGGTGTTTGCGAATGAGCTGGTTGGCCAATTCATTGATTATGGGAACCCCAAAAAACAAACAGTCTTTGCACTCGGGCGTGTTTTCCTTAACGGTCGAAAGGGCTCTGGAAAGATTGTCCGGAGCTGCCTGGACAGAGGACGCCAACAGAAAAGACAATATTAAACCGAAATGAAGTTTAGCGTTCAGGGTGGGCCTCCATTCTGGAAAGAGCTTGAGTCAACTGGACCAGACGTTTGGATAAGGTCAGGGCCTCTTTTCGTTTTTCGTGCAAATGTTTTTGATTTCGTGGACTCAATGAACCAAATTCCAAACGAGAAATTTCATCATGAACGGCCCGATATTCCTTCAAAAGTTTTTGAGCGTCTTTTTGCCCCAAGCGCCAAGCATAGAGAACGCCGAGGGATAGCAGATAGCGAGCCTCCACGGGAGAGTTCAGCGTGGGATCCATGAAAAAACGATCTTTCTTGGCATCATAAATGACAGAGCTCTCGGGGTTTAAGGCTCTTAGTTGAGCAAAGGTGGTTACATCCACCACCGTTTTTTTCATTACACGATCCACGAGCGCAAACATCTTGTCGTCCGAAGAATTTCGTCCTACCTGTCGGAAATTGCGTTGAGCCGCCACGAGGTAGGGGTCAACCACCTTCCCCAGAACATCTTCGCTTTGTCGAACCGCCGCTTGAAACAGTTCCAGGGTGGCAGTTTGGTTTTGTTTAAGAAGTTGAAAGGCCCCGTCCGGATTGGGTCCCTCACCATAGTTTTCAAGGTCTTCCAAGAGAGAGTAATCCGTCTTTTTGCTGTATTTTCGAGATCGATCATAAAGCAAATCGGAGGACGCATTTCCCAACGAACCTTTGTGTGGCATGGCCATGGCCATGGCCATGGCAATTTGGGTCATGGCGGCTCGCTGAGGGGAAGCTCCGGCTCGGTTCCCATTACAAGGATCCATCATTTTGGCCAAACCGGCGGATGGGCCTAAGCCCCCAGCCAGTTTTCCTCCAGGATCTCCTTTGAGGATTTGATTCATTAAATGATTCCAACGGAGAGCGTTTCCGGCCTTGGAAAAATTCTCTTCGGAGATTTTGGCAGCATCGTCTTTTTCGATTTCGCTTTTTTTCTTTCGAGCCAACGTCGTGTCGAAGTTGCGCCCAAACTCTTGAGAAAAAATGACATTCACAATGTCTTCCACTGAAACGTTTTTGGCATTCGCCTTCCAAATGGGTTGGAAAGAAATATCCCCATCCAGCATTCGAGAAACCGTAACCCGACCGTCTTCCGAAAAAACGATGCGATAGGTTTTGGGGCCCAAGGCAAATCGAATGGTTTCAGTTTCAAAGCCCACATACTTCTTTCTCGAAATGGGTGCTTGAAAATCGTGGCGTCCGGTTTGTTCTGTGAACTGCTCAATTAATAGGCGGGACACGTCAGACGGAGAGGCCTTGGCAAAAGCCAAGGAAGGTAGCAGAAGGAGTAGAAAAATGACAAAGTGCACCATAAGCGTCGTTCTCCCCATCATAACACCTCTGGTAACACCTCAAAATGACTATAAAAAATTGATGACAACCGGCTGAAATCCCCGTAATCAAAGAGATACCTTGCGAAACAAAGAAAAACGAAAATATCCACGCATCGAAGCCAAAGTTCAGGTGGCCTTTCGGACTGTTGAAGACTTGGTGACGGAGTACACCAAGAACATCAGCAAGGGGGGCATCTTTTTAAAAACCGATAAAATGCTGGATCCAAATGCGGAAATTGATTTGAAAATGATCTTTCCTGGAAGCTCCGGCGAATTCTCGGTAACCGGGAGGGTGGTTCGCGTAATGAGTGTGAGTCATCCAACGGACTTGTCCAAGCAAATCTATGGCGCGGGCATTCGCTTTATCGATCCGATTCCAGAGCTTTTACAGGCCATTGAGCGGATCATTGAAGCCCAGAAATAATTTCGGCTTTTTAAGCAACGTTTCACCCCAAAATGTCCTGATTTGAGGGTAAGATGGTGAACATGAGGGAGTTGGAATCCCATAGGCCTGCCTGGAGATCGATTTGGACGGTCATGTTTTTGGTCGTTTTTTTGGCAGGGGCTTTGGGAATCATTCGCTGGGCCTTGCTCACACAGCTACTGGTTCATACGGAAAACAGTGCGCGAAGACTCGCGAGCGAAATCGCTCAGGAAATGGCCGAGGGGAAACCGTTACAGGAATCTGTTTATCGAACCTTTGTGGCGTTAGAGCCCCGTACGGGATATGTGGCGGTAGCGAATTATCGTTCAGGATATCGTTCCGGAGTCATCAATTCACGGAGCCTGTATCAAGGCGCACAAGACATCGCAAAATACTTGGAAGAACATGGAAATTCGGAAACCCTGGCGCGATTGGTTCGTCCCGATACGGGGTTTTCTCATGAATATTTAGATGTGGTTTCGGTAGTGTTTGTTCCTGGAAAAGGATCTCTGGATCGAACGCCCGTGGGAACACTAAAAATTGGTTATGTCATTCCGGGTTTTCCTTATGGACGAGGTTATTACAAGTTGTGGTGGTTTTCTGAGGTTGCCTTGGGGGCGATGTTCCTTTTGCTCTCTTTGGTGATCTTGGTGAGGGGGCTTCGGTCTTCGGCGGAAGAAGAGCGATCCATCATTCATGCGGTTCCCGCCCCGGATGATGATCTCGGGCTCTTGGATGAGGAAGAAGACGAGGAAACCACGGTGGAATTGGAAGAAGCCGATGGGGATTGGAGACGCATTTTCGATGGGGAAAGCACGAATCATTTTCGAACCAAGGGAAATTGGAAGGTCCTCAATGGCGCTTTGATTGGAGATCCTTGGGGAGCTTCGGCGGTATATGAAAAAGCCAAGAATTTGGACACGTACGCTTTCCGAGTTTTTGGACAAAAACTCGCGGGTCCGGATGGGTTTGTTGTGTTGTTTTCATGCAATCAAAAGCACTTGGCTTGGATTTTGGGAGGTTGGCAGAACACCCGATCAGAGGTGGGAGGATACGAAAGCACACGGATTGAACATGAAGTAGAGACGCAATGTTGGTTTCAAGTTGAAATCCAGGTGAAAAAGGAGACGGTGGAAGGAAGCATTGACGGTCAAATGGTTTGGTCCTTAAATCGATCAGAAATCACAGAGTCTTCTCCAGACGTGGGGTTTGAGAAAGGAGTTGGTGTTGCAACGTGGAGCACGATGGTCAAGTTCAAAGACCTTGAATTGCTTGAAGCATAGTTTTGTCACGCTCCTCATGCTGATGTTTGTGGCGTGTGAACCGGTTTCTTTTAAGGAGCGCGAGATTTTTTATGCGGTCCCTTCCACGCCCACGCCTCTCCCCACAGCGACTCCACGAGTGGTCAAAAAGAAACCCAAGAAAAAGATTCAAAGGACCACCCGACGGGAAATTCAAGAGGCCTATTCGGCACTGTTGATGCTGGCCTCGGAGCATGATCTTTTGGAAGAGGATCTTCCCAGTGTGGATGCTCGAGCGAAGCGTTTAAAAGATGCGTTGAAAGGAATGCCTTCTTCCAACGTGCTTGAGGACTTATATCGAATTCAAGAAGCCATTCCCCGATTTGAACTGAACCGAGAATTTCTCCAAAAAAAGTTGAAGCGTGTTCGAATGGAACTTCAAAGGTTGAAAGCTGACATTGAAAAAAAGAAAGTCGTCGAAGAGTTAGTGGAAAAAGTAGATGAGTTTTTGAACCAAGAAAACTTTTTAGATGCCAACCGACTTTTAAATGGGATTTCACGAGACATCAAGATGTTGGCTGCGACGGCCCAAACGCCTCCAACCCCCTCACCTACAGCAACGCCTTTGTCGACTCCTGAGGTTTCCCCGACCGCCCCCTCAACAGCGGAATAAGGTCAGAGCATTTTCATTCGTTTGATTCGCAAGTTCCTCAAGGGAAACCTTCTTGATTTGCGCCAGAGCTTTGGCCACTTCAACCACATGGGCGGGTTCGTTTCGTTTCCCGCGGTACGGAGAAGGAGATAAAAACGGCGCATCGGTTTCAATGAGAAGTCGATCCAGGGGAACGCGTTCGGCAGCTTCCCTTAACGTTTCGGACTTCTTGAACGTTAAAATTCCGGAAAACGAAACATGTCCTCCCAGTTCAACTACTTTCTCGGCCTCTTCGGCATTTCCCGTGAAACAGTGAAAAACGCCACCGACGCTTCGGAAGACATCTCTCTTTTGAATTTCCTCATACGTTTGGACGAAGGCATCTCTGCAATGAATGATGACGGGATAGTTTTCTTCCAAAGCCAAGTCGAGTTGGTCTTGAAAACACCGAATCTGCTCTTTTCGGGGGGAGTTGTCGTAATAAAAGTCCAGTCCAATTTCTCCCACAGCTTTCATGAATGATTGATTCAAAACGTTCCGAAGAGAATCTAAGCTTTTCGATGTGAAAAGTTTGGCATCATGAGGATGAACCCCGATCGAACCGATCATGCCTTCAGTATTTCGAATCAGATCGCAGGCTTCTTGAACGGTGGTGGGGTCGGGAGCCATTACGACGTTGAGCATATTCATGACGTTGGCGTTTCGAGCTCGCTCCAGAACCTCATTTCGGTCGGCATCAAACGCGGGAAGGTTTACGTGGGTATGAGAGTCGAAAAAAACCATTTCCTTCACCGCCGAGGCAACGCACTGTATGTCAACAAGAGGTGGTCAAGGTTCAAAGCGATGTTCGCATACCTTCGCAAGGATCGACTTTCTGCTTCAAGGGTTCGGTCAAATAAGTCTTCCAAGCTTTGTCGCTCATGAAGTGTCCAATTTTCTTGGCTGGAGCGCTCCAGACGATTGCGTAGGGTCTGTTCAAAGGCTTGAAAGAAAAAACGCAGCTCGTTTCGATTCTTGGCCAAGCGTTGGGTGAACTCAAAAACTTTTTCCGGAGGAAGGGGCGGAGGGGACTCAAGAAGAAGTTGGAGTTCGCCGAGCCAATCGGGAGTTTCTTCTTCGGACTCTGAGGTTAAAGAGTTTTCGGGAAATCGGATGACCATGAGTCGAGAGTGAACCGTTCGGGGAAGTTGATCCGGAGAGTTTGTGGTCAAGATGATGATGGCGTGACTGGGAGGCTCCTCCAGAGTTTTTAGCAAGGCGTTGGCGGCGGCGATATTGAGTGTGTGAGCTTCGTGAACCAAGGCAATCTTTTGAGGGGCTTCATAGGGTCCGATGTGTACCCATCGTTGAAGATCCCGAATTTGGTCAATCGTGATTTCTTGTTTTTCAGGAACGACCGTTCGAACATCCGGATGGTTTCCTTCTTGCGCATTCTGACAAGAGATACAGGTTTGACAGGGACGTTGGTCGGGATCGGACGTGCAAACGATTTTTTGAGATAAGGCCAGGGCCACATGGTTTTTGGATGTGTTTCGTGAGCCCACGAATAAAAGGCCGTGAGGAAGTCGGTTTCGATCCACCATCTCCAAAACGCGTTGTTCAAGGGTGGTCATGATGAGGGTTTCAATCTTTCATCAATCACGGCAAGCATATTTTGTGTGATTTTTTGGGGCGTTCGGTTGGAATCCACAACGACAAATCGGGAAGGATTTTGTTTGGCTAGACTCAAGTATCCTTCTCGGACCCTGCGATGAAAATCCTTCGCTTCTTTCTCAAAACGATCTTCTTTGGCGCCGGTGGAGGCTTCGATTCGACTCAACGCTCTTTCCAGGGCAGCTTCCATGGGCATGTCCATCAAGAGGGTTAAGTTGGGAGTTAGCCCGTCACAAGCCTTTTCATTGAGAGATTGAACCCAGGTCGGATCCAGTCCGCGACCGAAGCCCTGATAGGCCACCGAGGCATCTGCATACCGATCACAGAGGATTAAATGGTAATTGTGCAGGGCGGGTCGAAGGATTTGGGATACGTGTTGTGCCCGAGCGGCCTGCAATAGGAACAGTTCACTTAGCGCACAAAGTTGTTCTGAACGAGTTTGAACCAAGATGGCTCGAATTTCATTGCCAATGTCTGTACCCCCCGGTTCGCGAGTGGTCAGAACCTTGAGCCCTTTTCTTTGATAGTGCTCGGCAATGGCGCGGACTTGCGTACTTTTCCCTACGCCTTCGGTACCTTCAAACGTGACAAAAAGAGCGCGAGGACTATTTTTTTGAGGGTCCAAGGATGTCATCGAGTGAAGGGGTTGATCCGTTGACTCGAAGCTTCCGCTTTCGATCTTTCCCGGCCCTTACTCGCTTGCGATTTCGGCTTTTTCCCGTTCTTCGTGATGCAGCTGCCATAATGACGCGCCTTATAGCGAAAAACCCGCCGAAGGGAAACAGGAAAAGATGAAAATTGCTTGGTTTCGGTGCTTATTGCCTCAAAACGAAGCCGTTGTATCCGGATCGCGAGAACTGGGAAAGCTGTTCTTCCGCCCGTGCCCGCGTGGTCCAAGGTCCGGCCCAAACCCTTTGAAGTCCTTGAAATTGTTTGATTTTTAAAGTTTCCCCGGGGAATTTTCGTTTCAATTTTTCCAGCATCCGCTGCGCATTGGGGACCTCCCGAAAAGAGCCCAATTGGACGAAGAAATGGCCCTGGGGTGCGGGGGCCGGTGGGGTAGACGGAGCAGAACCCAACACCGTCAATTTCACACGGGCGGTACCGGTTTCGACCAGACCAATTTTTCGGGCGGCGGCTAAAGAAAGGTCAATGATTCGTCCCTTCACAAAGGGGCCGCGATCGGTGATTCGGACGACGGTGGATCGCTGATTATCCAGATTTAAGACTCGAACGCGTGTCTGAAAGGGAAGTGTGCGATGGGCGGCTGTCATGGCGTACATGTCGTATTTTTCACCTGACGCGGTCAGTCGACCGTGGAACTTTCCTCCATACCACGAAGCATGTCCCTGAAAATCAGACCCTGGTAAATCATAGAAACCGGAGGGTCGACCTCCACAGGCAGAAAACAGGACCAAAACCCCAAGGAGGATAAAATGGCGCCAGATCGATTCGCTTTTTGTGTCTCTGCGGTTGATTTGTTAGAAACTAGTAGCAGAAATTCCTGAGGTCAAACGGAGAATGAACCCGTATAAAGTAAAAGAGTGTAGCCAAGTTACCGATGAGGAGCTGGAGCGTGTGATCAATGAAGGAGTAAGCCAAGGCTACTCCTTCGAAGGCATTCATTTTGCGATGCGAGAAGCTTCCAAAAGACCGGCCATGGCCTTTGTGCTGTTCACAACTGAAAAGAGGACGAAACATGAAGAAAGCTGATTTACTGCATCGAGGAATCGCAAAGGTCATCGATTTTTTAATCATGGGGGCGCTTTGTACGATTCCTACGATTGTGGGCGTCGTCGCCGGGGCGGTATACATTTTGATTTCGGACGGTCTTTATAAGGGGCAGAGTCTTGGTAAAAAACTCATCGGGCTGAAGGTCGTTGTGAGAGACCCACAGGGAGAGTGTTCCCGCTCATGTTGGTTTAAAGATTCGATCATCCGCAACCTTCTTTTTGGAATCACGCTCTTTCTTTCGAGCATTCCCTTGCTGGGCATTTTGTTTTTCTTATTGGGCATTGTGGTCGTGGTGGTGGAAGCCTATTTTGTTTATGCCGATGATCATGGCATTCGAGTAGGGGATATTTTTGCAGGGACCCAGGTGGTCGATCACGAGCCGGACGAGGCTGACGTAGAAAACCATGAATAAAAAAAACGTTTTTGTCTTTCTGCTTCTTGGCGGACTTGTGTTTGCTCAAGCGTGTTCGGGGAAAAAAGCACCGTCCACCATGCGCGACGAAAAAGTCTTCTTTTCAAACAAATTTCGCGTAGCCGTGTTCGATTATGGAAGTGGGTTTCACCGGTCTGGCCTGGATCAGTGTGAGCAAGAGTTTCCTGCCGTGGAGGTCGTTGGGGAGACCTATGTCCATCGCATTCTTAGAAATGCAGGACTTAATCCGGAAGAAATGGCCCGATTTGGAGATGTCTTTGAGCCTTACAAAAAATTGCGAGGGATTCATTTATTGCTGATCGCCTTTCGGGAAGGGGGAGAGCATTACCTAAGGATTGTGAATTATTTGGGACGCTATGTGAGTACGGTGGTTCTGGATATTCAAAATCCGACGTGCGAGGACATTCTTCGGGCTCAGCGAATTGTGGCCGTGGAATCAAATCCACCGTTTGCGGACATCCAAATGAACGGAAGAAAACTTGGCGAGTCGCCTTTGTGGATCTTTCTTCGGGATGGATCGTATGAAATTGAATGTAAGCTTCCGGGACAAATGTTTTCACCCATTCGATTTAAAATGCCTGGAACAGCACATGTTCAATGTTCTCGTGAGAATGTTCAAAGCAAAGCCCAAGTGGATGAGTTTCACAAAATGAGTGGAGAGGAAAAGGCAGGTTCGGTTCTGATTTACCTTGTCGGCATTGCGGGTGCCATTGGCTTGGGAATTCTTCCGTTTCTTTTGTTTTTGTAATTTTTGATGATTCCTGAATTTCTCATCGCTGGCCATTTAACCTGTGACCTAATCAAAGATCGGAAACAACCGGGAGGGTCGGTTTTGTATGGCTCAAAAACGGCTGAGAAGATGGGTTATGCCTCCGCCCTTTGGACCTGTGCGAAGAAAAATTTTCCGGAGTCGAGTTTGTTGGGAAACATGTCTGTGGTTCGCTCTTCTTCCGAAAAAATCTCCACCTTCCATCACGAATGGTTGAAAGAAACCGGTGGCCGTCGGTTGCGATTGGATGAAATGGCCGCGCCCATTCAGGAGAAGACGTTACCTCCGGAGTGGAAGAAAAGTCGGCGCGTCATGATCGCTCCCATATGGAACGAGATCGGTCCGGAGGCTTTTCACTGGTTTGATACCGATTTCATTGGCTTGACGCCTCAAGGTTGGTTTCGCCAGAGGAACGAAAAGGGAGAGGTGTATTTTTCCAAATCGCGTTGGAAAGCTCTTCCACGAAAAGCCATGTTGATTGTGGTCAGTGAAGATGACATTGAGCAGGACCCAGAGAGCTGGACCTGGATCAAAGCTTCGTCAAAGGTGGCGGTCAAAACCTTGGGGAAGAATGGCCATATTTTGGCGACAGAAGAGGGGGAGGTTCATTTGAAACCGCCTCATGTTTCCAGAGAGATGGATCCAACGGGAGCCGGAGATGTTTTTGCCTCAGCGATGCTGATTGCCCTTTCGGAAGGGCTGACTCCGGAAGATGCCGCATGCTTCGCCTCGGTGGCCGCATCATTTGTCGTCGAAAAACCCGGCGTAACAGGCCTCCCCAACCGCGAAGAAATGATGAAACGACTCAAAGAAACAAGATAAATTTGTTCCAAAAGAAGAAGTTCAGAGAAAGAGATCTTCACCTTCCTTCGCTCCGGTGTTCCATTTCCTCGATTCGTTACGGTCACTTCCGGAGGGGCCCCTCGTTGTCCGCAACGCGCCACCCCTACGGGGTGATCGCGTTTCGTCTCCGTTTCCCCTTCCTCACGTTCCCTAGACGAATCGGTCAATTTCACAGTCGCTCTTGAAGTTGAAGATCTCTTTCTCTGAACTTTCTGTTTAACGAATCGGTTGAGGGGTCAAAAAAGCCGAAGTGCGAGGAGACAAGTTCTGAGCGAAAGCGTGTGGGGGGGAGCCGGACCGAAGGTCCGGGGGGGAGGTTCCCTCCCCCGAGGTATCGCTTTCGTCCAGAACTTGGCTTCGAGTACTTCGGCTCGAAAAACTAAAGGCCCAGGGCTTTGATTTTGAGTTGGTGGCCGGGTTTGATTTTGTGCCCGTTTAACTTATTCCAGGCTGAAATATCTGCCACGGTTACGCCATAGCGCCGGGCGATGTCCCACAAGGTGTCACCTCGTCGAACACGATGAACACGCCACCCTTTCTCTGTGGATGCGGAGTTCACGGTCATGGAGTCAACAGAGTTGATGACTTGGTCGGAGTAAATTTTTAGTTTTTGACCGGGGAAGATTTTTTGCCAACGGCCCAAGCCATTCCACTTTCGAATCTGTGTCACGGTGACATCAAACTGCCGGGAGATCGACCAAAGCGTGTCTCCCCTTCGAATGAGATACGTGGAAGCTTGCATTCCTTTGGGTGGTTTGTAAGACACCGTTCGGGCTTTTCGTTTGCTTCCGCCACTTCCTTTGTAGGGAATGGCCAATTGTTGACCGGGCCTAAGCCGACTGGATCGGAGTTGGTTGAAAGATTTTAAGGCCGCAATGCTAACTCCATAGGCCCTGGAAATATTCCACAAGCTATCGCCTCGTCGGACGACATGTCGGTCAACGCGAGAGATGGATTTCTTCCGAATCGTGGGATAAGCCGCGATGAACGATTTCTTAAGTCCAACAGGAACCTTTAATTCGTAATTGGACATATTGGGAGGTGTGACTCCGCGTCGCAGTTCTGGATTCAGCGTTTGCAGATCCTTTCGCGAAATGCCCAATTCCTGTGCAATGACGCTCAGTTCGGTGGGGTGGGGAACCAAGACCTTATCGTATTGCAGAGGCTCATGATATTTCAGGTCGGTAATTCCGTACCGGGCTGGATCTTTTGCAACCAAGGCAGCCGCAATCATCTTGGGCACATAATTTTTCGTTTCATGTCTCAAGTATCGATACTTGGACTTTGACATTTCCCAAAAATCTTCGGTGGAATAGCGTTTGATGGCGCGTGTGATTTTTGCCGCTCCGGCGTTGTAGCCAGCCGCAGCCAGATACCACGAGTTGAATTGATCGTAGAGATCTTTTAAATGTTGAGCGGCCGCGATCGTGGATTTTTCCGGATCCCGCCGTTCATCAATCCACCAATTGACCTTCAAGCCGTAAAGGCGTCCGGTTCCTTTGATGAATTGCCAAGGTCCGCTCGCGCGGGCTCTGGAATAAGCATACGGTTTAAAACCGCTCTCAATCATGGCCAAGTAAATCAAATCTTCCGGCAGGCCATTTTCTCGAAGAATTCGCTTCATCATGGGAACGTAGCGGGTGGATCGTTCCATCCAACGTTTCATGACCTTTCGTCCGCGGCCTTGAAAATAGTCTAGCCATTTTTCGACGCGTGCGTTGATTGTGATGGGAATATCAAATTGAGGTTTTTCATCCTCGGTAGCGCGTTCAATTTCGGCTTCAACCTCAGCTCCAATTACGTCTCCTTTTTCCGAAGAAGAAGTTTCACGCAAAGAAGCATCCGACATGCCCACATAAAAAGGCTTGATGTCGTCTCCTGAACCTCGAGAAATTCGTTTGGCGGTGGTTTTGTGGGGGGAGCCCCCATCCGCAACCTGAGAAGGGCCTGGGCTCTTTGCACAGTGGGTCAAGCTGAGTGCGAGAAGAGGCAGCCAGATGAGCACACGATTTTGGGGTGTTTTTTTGTTCATAAGTGCATGATTAAATAGACAAAAATCCCCGGCCCTTTCCGAGGATCTATCTTCGAGAATAGAAGGCGATTTCGTTTACGTCAATCGACTTTATGGAGGTTTCTCTCTTATTTCAGGGCCTTGTGCTAACGTGAATATTTCACGAAAGATGAGAAGATGGTTCATAGCTCTGGCATTGTGGTTTTTGACGGGCGCAGCGCTTGCTGGCTCGGCGGATCCGTTGGTGCGAAATTATCGTGTGCAAGCCGATTTTTCGAAAATCTCACAAGGATCGTACGAGACCACGCTGGAAGTCGAACTTGAAAACGGATCGGCTCATACGCTCCAGGAATTGCTCTTTGTTTTATATCCTGGGCGTTTTCGTGATGAGCTTCCCGGTTTAAATGATCTGAATTTCCACCGCGTATATCCTCACGGAGTCTCCAGAGGTGATTTAGTTGTTCTCGACGTTCGAAATGCGAAGGGGGAGAAGCTGGCATTCGAGCGAACCGGAGATACCGAATTGCAAGTCTCTTTCTCCAAGCCCTTGGAACCCAAACAAAACGCACGATTGATCCTGAGAAGTCGTGTGAAGGTACCTGAAAAATATGGTTCATTTGGACGCTACCGCGGGAAGACGACATTGGCGGGGGCATGGACGCCTTATTTGGCTGCATTGGACGAAGAGGGTGTTTTTCACCCCGAGTATGGTCCTCCCCAGGCAAACTGGGACATCCGAGGGAAAACCGAACAGAATTTACTGATTGGCACCCATCTCGTGAGAGTTCAAGGGAAGCCAAAAGAATTCACGCAAAAATTTCAGGGTGCAAGACAAGTCAGCCTTTGGTTTAGTCCGGAAGTCTTTGTTGAGGAGCATGTTGGACGGTTTTTGAAAATCGAAACCATCATGTTTGAACAGTACAACCCCACGTCGACGCGATTTCGAGAGCTCATCCAAAAATGGTTGGAATTTGTGGAACGTCAAACCGACTTGCCGAAACCCGTTCAAAAACTTGTGATGGTTGAGTCTCCTTTGCGTCGGAAGCTCGCCGTTCGAGGCGAGCCCTATGGGTTTTTTTCTGACCGAACCTTCAAACTGGTTCGACCTCTCCAGAAATATCATGCCATTCCCTTGGTTCATGCCTTGTTTTATCAGTGGTTTTTTCCGCACGTGAGTCGTCGAGAAGATTCCCAAGACTTTTTTTGGGTCACCGATGCCTTGGCGTGGCGTTGGACTGAGAAGTTCATTCAAGATCGAAGGTATGAGCACGTGGATGCGCGAAACATCCCCGCCGTTCGCGCCTTGAGTTTTCTATTTACGATTGATCGGGTCATCTACACTCCGCAATTTGCCTTCTATGATGTCTTTTATGACTATGTATACCCTGTGGATCTGGTGAGAGATGATCCTCTTCTGTTCAATCATCACAGGCCATTCGGACGAACCATTTATGCTCACGTGGAGGATGAGCTCGGGCCTAGCGTTGCCAATGACGTGGTCACAAGCTACTTCAGAAATGATTCCAAAGCTTTTCGTATAGTCGCCCAAGACCAAGGAAAACATTCCTTGGAAAAAACGTTTTCGCGCTGGATGAAACCTCGTCCCAAAGTGAATTATGTATTGGGGGAACATCGAAAAAAGAAAACAGACGAGAAAATATTTCATGAAGTTGATGTTGAGAGGATTTCAAAAAAGTCCTTTTCCGAGCCTGTGGAATTGTTGGCAAAAACCGACGGAGGAAAAACGAAATTATTGCGTTGGAAGGGAGAGGGAGGGAAGCACACGTATCGATTCGACACCGAAGAATCCATCGACGTGCTGGAAATCGATCCCCGACATCGTTTGTGGGAGACCACGTTGGCCGACAATCGGGACCCTCCCAAATATAAATTTGTTGTGACTCAATATGTGTGGACCTACGACTTTAACGAGAACGAACCCACGATTTCACTGTCCGGAACGTTTCGGAGAAGTTATGGCGGGGCCAATCGGTACAATATCAGCGGAGGTTACTTTGGTGATGCTTACGGGGGCTCGGTAGGCTACTCCCGGCTGTTCGGACGCATTGTAGACAGTCTACGTTTGAGTCATGGCGTGGGTTTTGGTTTTTCCGTGAACCGATTGGACAATGAGTTGGTTCTGGCGACCGACGCGTCTACAGGCAATCAAGCGGTGGTTGAGACCGGAAGCAAGTCTTTTGTTACGGCATTGAGTGGAAGTTATTTTTTTGGAGATCAACTTTCCCTCACCAATCCCCTTCGAGGTGGCGGGGCCTCTTTTTCGGTGACTTGGGGGAGCAAATATTTTGGGGGAGATGCGAACTATTTTCGAGTGGGGACGGCGGGTTCCTGGGTGTTCCCCTTGCACCCGAACCATCTTTTGGCTCTTCGAGGTGTGTTGAGACACTCTGGCGGGTCTGAAATACCCTCTCAATTACAATATGCTTTGGGGGGAGTGACTCGAATGAAAGGCTTGTCCATTGATGACGATCGCTTCAAGGGAAAAAACTTACTCTTATTGAGTGCCGAGTATCGCCATTTTCTGATGATCGATTTGGATGTGGACCTGTGGCTCTTTCAGATTCGAGACATTCAAGGAGCCTTGTTCAGCAATTGGGGACGCGTGACCGACACGATTCAAGAAACGGCCAACCAAGTTGCATTTGGCGCGACTCAACGAACAAAATTTTGGGACTTGTTCGATCCGCGCGATTTTCAGAGTGATGTCGGTTATGGCTTTCGATTCTTCATCGATTACTTGGGTGTCAGCCCATCTCTCTTGACCTTCGACATCGCCAAAAGCCTGACAGAATGGGACAATGGTTTAAGGTTTTACTTTGGTGTGACTCAAAGCTTTTAATCTTTTATGATCAAATTCATGCGAAACGTGATTTCAGTTGCTCTCTTGGCATTTTTAATGGCCCCTCCGGCTTACGCGGCCAACAGTTCGTCTAGAGAAATTCGGGACCAGCTGGGGGAATTCATGGGGATTTTTCTCACCGTTCCCAATCGTCGTCATGCTAAGGAACGAGTAGTGGTTCGGGGCAACCAAAGAAGTGGGTACATCGCCGACATTTGGCATTGGAGAAGTCTTTCGAAGCGGAACTCTGCCGAAGAAAAATGCCACGCGTATACTTGGTTGTTAGCGGGAAGAGGTCTTTATGGAAAGGGCGCGGGAGAGGCCTTTGATCGTTTTCCAGGCTTGAAAGAAATTAACCTACGATTTTTTGATGTTCAAACCGGAACCAAATTGGGAAAGAAGAAGGGGGAGGTTTTACCTACGGAGAAGATCATCCCCTATGCGCGTGTGGGCGTGAGTAAACGATCGTTTCAGCGAAAGAAAACTTCTGAGGAGCAATTGGAAAAAAGTCTGCAAGGGCGCAGATGCTCTAGTGTTGGGGCGAAATACGTCGATAAGAATTGGTTCAATAACGCCTACTTGGGATCCCGAAAGTAATTATGCTGGTTTGGGTCGTCATTTTATTTTCTTCTTTGGTTTGTGCGGCTCCCATGGAGGATCTTCAACTTCAGCCCCAACTCGAACCCACAGAGCACGTCGAATATTGGATGAAAACCTCTCGCCAGCACCCTCATCCCTTGATTCGAAAAAACGCCGTCCGAGTGTTGGGAACGCTCAAGGAAAAGATTTCGGTTCCCACATTGATCGAGGCGCTTCACGATGAGAATCATCAAGTTCGTCTTGAAGCCGCCAAAGCCCTCGGAAGGCAAGGGGATGAGAGAGCCTTCGGTCCCTTGCGCGAGGTCATCGATCGAGATGCAGATCATTCCGTTCGAAGAGAAGCCCGGAGGGCGGTGGAATTGATCAATGCTTATCTAGAGTATCAAAAGAAAAACGAAGACGAAGAGAATCCGAAATCTAACAAGGATGAGTCTTGATGTTGCGACCCCGTTTGGATCAGCTTAAACGAAAGGAAGTTGTGGTTTATGCCAATGGCTTTCGTTACAAGGGCGTATTACTCGAAGTTACGGAAACCGAGATCACGCTTCGTGCACCTACAGGATTTGTAAGCATTGCCATGGACGGAATTTCCTCGGTCAAAGAAGCGTCCACAGAAGTAGGACAAAAAGAATCCAATAAGTTCGTCGACCCAAGTTTCTACAACGCAGACGAAGAAAACGAAGAATAGTTTTGAAAAAACGTGGAGCCACTTCGAAGAAATGACTCCACGAAAAGATTAACTGTTTTGCTTTAGACGTTCTTCGGCAATTCGAAGTGCCACTTGATCCGTAGGAGCATTTTCCTTGGCTGCAATTTCCAACACACGAGCCACAGAATTGAAAACTTCTTTGGTTTTCTTTTCCACAAAGACATGGTCTTTTTTGAGCCATTCGGAACCCACGTGAATGAGACCGCCCGCATTGATGACATAGTCCGGAGCATAAATGATGCCCTTTTCCATCAATTTTAGACTCATGTCTTCGCTGGCAAGTTGGTTGTTGGCGGCACCCGCGACGACTTTACACTTCAGCTGATCAATGGTCTTTGCATTGATCGCGCCGCCCATGGCACAAGGTGCGAAGATATCGCAATCCACGCCATAGATGGCATCTACACCGACGACTTCCGCGTTGAATTCCTCTTTGGCTTTTTCCAAAGATTCCTTATTCGTGTCGGTGACGATGAGTTTTGCACCCATCTCGTGAAGGTATTTGGCCAGGGGATATCCGACATGTCCCACGCCCTGCAAAGCCACTTTTTTACCTGAGATATCTGTGGAACCCCAAGCGGCCTCAGCACAGGCTTTGATTCCTTCTGCACATCCTAAGGCTGTGTAAGGAGAGGGATCTCCCCAGCCTCCCTTGTCCGGAGAGCAGCCCACGGCGTATTTGGTTGCACGATGAATGGTCGTCAAATCCGCAGGAGAGGTGCCAGAGTCTTCCGTCGTGATGTAGGCACCTCCTAAGCCCTCCACCAATCGACCGAAGGCCAACAGAAGACTTTCTGTTTTCTTGATGTTGGGATCTCCGAGGATAACAGCCTTTCCTCCACCTAGGTCCAACCCCGCGACCGAGGCTTTATAAGTCATGGACCGCGAGAGGTTTAAAACATCTTGAAGGGCTTCATCTTCATCTGCATAGGGATAAAAACGCGTTCCTCCCAAGGCAGGTCCCAGAGTTGTGTTGTGAACGGAGATGATGGCCCGTAACCCAGAAACTCGATCATGTCCAAAAACAACTTGTTCATAACCATGAGCTTCCAATCGTTGAAATAGATTCGTTTTCATAAGTTGGTGGGGTGTTTATGAGATGAAAGGCCGGTCGTCAAGGATGTCTGTCATGGTAACGAAGCGGGAATCAAACTCCCATAACCATCAAAGAGTCCCCCCGCCAGATAAGGAGTTCCCTTGGGGTCGCTTCGACGCTTTCGACGTAAAAAACTGTTGATTTTTTGCCCGCGGCTTCCTTTCCAAGAGTGAGGGTGGCGAAGATTCATGACATCTCGGCGAAACCGCCCTCCGAGATGGTGGAGAATGGTAACTGTTTGATTTGAATTCACTTTTTCGACAATCGCAATGTGGGTGAAGGCATCATTTAGACGCCGATCACGATTTCGATCCCACGTATTGGAAAAAAAGACCACGTCCCCCGGTTTGGGGGGCCGATCTCGAAAAAGCTCACCATATCTTCGGATGAATTTTCGAATGATGGCTACGCCATTGCCCCGAATATTGAGCACATTGGCCCCTTCAAAAACATCAATGCCTGCGGAGAGGAGAACCGATCCCACAAAGCCGCTGCAATCATACGGAAAATTTCGATGGCTTTGAGGCAAGCGATGGGTTCGAAGGGAGAAGCGAGCTTCATCCACAATGCGCATTCGCTTTTGGCTCTCAGAGAGACCATCCCAAAGAAGAGAGGGACGTGGTCCCCCATGGCATGCCCCCAAGAGCAAACAAGCCAACACAAGCACCCCGAGCTTCATCTTGATATGGATCATGAAATTTATATCTGTTTCTACCTTGGCTAGAGCTTGACATTCTAAACGATGACGGCGAAATGAAAACCATGGCTCAAGAAGATTGCCTATTTTGTAAGATAGCTGCCGGAGATATTCCTGCGGATCGGGTCTACGAAGACGACTCCGTGGTTGTTTTTCGTGACATTGAACCTCAAGCCCCGACGCATTTATTGATCATCCCTCGGAAACACATTGTTTCCTTGGCGCATGGGAAATCTGAAGATCAGGAACTCTTTGGACACATGATGGGACTGACGTCCAAGCTGGCCGAGCAAGAACAGCTTCCGGACAAAGAATTTCGTGTGGTGGTCAACGCAGGGGCAAGTGCGGGGCAAACCGTATTTCATCTACATATTCATTTATTAGGAGGAAGGGACTTTTCTTGGCCCCCCGGTTAGACTAGGTTCCTCATCAAATTATGGACGTATTTCATCAAGTTGTAGTCGACCAGTTGGCGGAAATTTCCGGAAAGTCTCCGGAAACCATTGCCCCACTCATCGAAATTCCCCCGCAAGCCAATAAGGGAGATCGAGCGGTTCCTTGCTTTCAGTGGGCCAAAGAAGAAAAGGCCTCTCCAAAAGTCCTCGCTTCCCGATGGCATAAGATGCTTCAAAGCCAGGGGCTTCCCCCCGAAATTGAAAAGGTGGAAGCGGTTGGGGGCTATTTGAACTTTTTCTTGAACCACCACTTTGTGGCGTCTCATGTATTGGGTGAAATTCGATCTCACCCCGGATCCTACGGGTATATCCAGCTTGAAAATCCCACAAACACCGTATTGGAATTTTCCTCTCCCAATATTGCCAAACCCTTCTCGATAGGTCATTTGCGCACAACCAATATTGGCGCTGCCTTGGGAAGGATCTTCGAAGCGCGCGGCCACCGGGTCACGCGAATCAATCATTTGGGGGATTGGGGAACCCAATTTGGAAAACTGATTTCAGCGTATCGACGTTGGGGAAACGCGGAGCTGTTGAAGGATCATCCCATTCATCAACTCTACAAACTTTATGTTCGATGGCATGAAGAAGAAATCAGCGATCCGACCTTGATTGAAGACGCGCGGGAATGGTTCTCCCGCTTGGAAGACGGAGACGAAGAAGCCAAAGAGCTGTGGGAATGGTTTCGAGAAGTCACCATTCGAGAATTAAAAACCCTCTATACAACTCTCGATGTCGACTTTGATCATTACTGGGGAGAGAGTTTCTATACCGGTCAATTGCTGAGCGTCTTGCAAGAACTCGAAGAAAAGAAAATTTCCAAGAAAAGCGACGATGCCACGATTGTTGATTTGGAAGAGGAGGGCTTAGCCAAATGTGTCGTAAGAAAAAGCGATGAAAGCTCTCTTTATATGACGCGCGATTTAGCCGCGGCCATCTATCGACAGGATCAATTCAATTTTGATGAAATGATTTATGTGGTGGGGGCTCCTCAACGACTGCATTTTCAACAATTATTCAAAATTCTCGAAAAAATGGGCCATGCGTGGGCCAAAAAATGCGAACACGTTGCGTTTGGTCACATGTCCTTTGGGGATGAAGCCATGTCCACCCGAAAAGGAAACATTGTTTTTCTTTCAGACGTTCTGGACGAAGCGGTGGCGTTGGCGCAGAAAATTGTCGAAGAAAAAAATCCCACGCTGGAAGACAAAGAAACCGTCGCCAAGAAAGTGGGTTTGGGAGCCATTTTATTTGCAGACTTAAGTTCCAAGCGAATCAAGGACGTTCGATTTTCCTGGGATGAGATTCTGACTTTCGATGGAGAGACGGGGCCTTACCTGCAGTATTCTTTGGTTCGTGCAAAAAGCATTTTGCGTCGGTACGACAAACCCATTGAACCGGAAGTTCCGGAAGGAACGTTGCAGAAAAAAGAAGAAGCTGCGTTGGTCCGATTCTTATCCAGATTTCCCTCGGTGTTAGCTAAAGCAGAAGAAGCCAGGGAACCTTTTTTAGTCGCTCAATATCTGGTGGGTTTGGCCAAGACGTTCAACAAATTCTACACCGTTCATCGAATCTTGGATGCGCCGACCGAAGAGGATACGCGCGCCCGCGTGCTTTTGGTGTTTGCTTATGCGGATGTGTTGGATACGGGCCTACGATTGCTTGGCATTCCCAGACCGGAGCAAATGTAATCGAATGAACCTGGTTTCTCGCGTTTTCGAATCCGCTGAGAAACACAAAGATCTCCCCGCCCTTCGGTGGAAAGAAGAGACGTGGCAGGAGATTTTTTATCGAGATTTTTCCTCTTTGGTTATCGATCTTGCTCGGGGACTTCGGGCGAAGGGAATCCATCCAGGGGATCGGGTAGCCATTTACAGCATGAGCTGTCCGGATTGGGTGCTGTGCGACATAGCCATTTTGGCCTGCGGTGCGATTTCAGTCCCCATTTACAATACCAGCACCCCCGATGTTGTGGCGTACATACTGAATCACGCTGAAGCCAAAGCCATTTTGTCAGCCCCCGGAATTCATGCCGAGGTGGCAGCCAAGCTTCAGGAGACACGCTTTTCCCAATTGCAGGCCTTTTCTTTTGATGACCTGGAAAAACTCCGTGAACTTGGGAAAACCATTCCAATCGCCTCTATCGAAAATGAAATTTCAAAACTCCAAGAGATTGACTTAGCCACGATCATCTACACGTCGGGAACAACGGCTGATCCTAAGGGCGTGATGTTGTCACATGGAAATATTCTTTCAAACTGTGATGCCACCAAAAGCTTTTTCCCGTTGCGTCCAGGAGAGCGCTCCCTTTCTTTCTTGCCGTTAAGTCACGGTTTTGAGCGGATGGCGGGCATGTTTCTCATGTTGCTCAATGGCATTTCGATCAGCTACGTAAAAGATCCCACGCAGATGGCCGGAGATTTACAGGAAATTCAGCCGAACATCATGATGGTGGTTCCACGCGTTTTGGAAAAATTCTTTCTTCGCGTTCAAGAGGGAGTGCATCAGCGACCCAAACTCATGCAACGATTTTTTTGGTCCAGCGTTCGCCACGCCAAAAACTTGGATGAAAAGCAAATGGGACAGATGGATTGGAAACGACGTGTGGCCGATTGGTTCTTTTTTCGAAAAGTTCGAAATGGATTGGGAGGAAAACTAGAACTGATTGTGTCTGGAGGCGCTCCTTTGGCTCCCGAGATCGCACGTTTTTTCTGTGCGGTGGGAATGGAAGTGTTGGAAGGGTATGGATTGACGGAAACCTCGCCGGTGGTTTGTGTGAACCGCCCTGGAAACATTCGGTTTGGGACGGTGGGTCCTCCTATGCCGGATATCGAGGTTCAAATTGGACCGCAGGGCGAGATTCTGGTGAGAGGCCCCAATATCATGAAAGGGTACTACAAAGACCCGGAGAACACGTCACGCGTGATCGATTCTCAAGGTTGGTTTCATACTGGAGATATCGGGCAGTTGGACGAAGCCGGACATTTGCAGGTCACGGATCGAATCAAGGAACTCATCGTGACCTCAGGAGGAAAGAATATTGCTCCCCAGCCCTTGGAAAACGAGCTGATTTTAGACCCTCTCATTGAGCAAGTGTGCATCATCGGGGATCGGAGAAACTATTTGACCGCATTGCTGGTCCCGAATTTCGAGTTGTTGGAACGAATGGCTCGGAAAGAAAATTTGGGGTTTTCGACGCATGCCAGTTTGGTTGGGCATCCGAGAGTGCTCGAGTGGATTCAAGAGGTCATGGATCGCTTCAACGCCAATAAATCCAGCTTTCAAACGATCAAAAACTTCACGCTTTTGAGTCGACCGTGGTCGATCGAAGAGGGCGAAATTACGCCCACACTCAAATTGAAGCGGCGAGTCATCAATCAAGTTCATGCCCACGAGATCGACCGCATGTATCGAAAGCCCTAAGGGCCGCGTCCCTTAAGGATCCCCTCGCAAACGGACTAAGCAAGTGAGATCCGTTCACTCGATAAAACAGCTTCGCTAACGGCAAATGCTTTGGTTGGCATTGCATCGAATCTCGACACATGATAGACAGCTCCGCCGTGGGCCGTTAGGGCTATCTTAATTAAGGGCCCGTCCTTAAAGGGAATGGCGGACGTTCCCTTAATAATCCCCTCGCAAACGGACTAACCAAGTGAGATCCGTTCACTCGATGAGACAGCTTCGCTAACGGCGAATACTTTGCTTGGCATTGCATCGAATCTCGACACATGATAGACAGCTCCGCCGTGGGCCGTCAGAGCTATCTTAATTAAGGGCCCGTCCTTAAAGGGAATGGCGGACGTTCCCTTAATAATCCCCTCGCAAACGGACTAAGCAAGTGAGATCCGTTCACTCGATGAAGCAGCTTCGCTAACGGCAAATGCTTTGGTTGGCATTGCATCGAATCTCGACACATGATAGACAGCTCCGCCGTGGGCCGTTAGCTCAGCTGGTAGAGCAGCTGACTCTTAATCAGCGGGTCGTAGGTTCGATTCCTACACGGCTCACCAATCTTCGCGAGGGTAAACTGAGCGAATACTGCCGCGCCGTAGGCAAGCGAAAGCCGGATGTGTTTTTCGACTTGGATTCTACGACAAGGCAGACCGAATTGAGCAAAAGGGAGGTCGGGTTCGTCGAGTTAAAGGCCCGGCCTCACTTTTTTAGTCTTTCATCGTAAGCACAGGCACCCCGGAAATCCGAACGACGCGCTCCGTAACACTTCCCAGAAATAGATGGGAGATTCCCGATCGGCCGTGTGTGGCCATAACGATCAGGGAAACGTCTTTCGACGCAGCATAACCACAAATTGTCTCGGCCATGGTTCCGGTTCTCAAAGCCGTTGTGATCGGTACGTCTTCGGGGGCTTGAAGGGCTGTGGAAAATTCCGTCAATCGCTGATCGAGTGTTTCTTTTACGCCGTCTTCGATGTCTCGGGCAGAGTCTAAGGAGTGGCCGTACATCGACACCACGGCATCGGTTTCTAACACGTGAAGCAGGTGGAGGGTGGCTTTGAACTTCTGACAAAAATGCACCACCTCTTTCCCAATTTCCAGGGAGGCGTTTGAAAAATCTGTCGGATACAGGACGGAAGAAATCTCCGTTAAGCGATTTGTTTCTGACATTTAAAAAAGATTATACCAGTTTCTGAAAGAAACTTAGACGTGCTGTTGTTGGAATTCCCAGAACTGTTCTGGAAGAATGGGATTTTTCTCACGGATCCATTGTTGAACCAGCGAACGAGACGCAAAAGAAGCCAAAACCTCAGAGCCCACAACGCCAGAAGCGGGATAAGGTTCATCCACAGCAAAAAGAGGGAGCCCGATGGTTTGCCTGGACTCAGCGGGATGAGGAGGTTTTTTAGACCGTTTATCCAGAAAAAGATCCACATGTCCCGAATGAATCACATAAACGCCGTAGGGATGGTGATCTCGATAAAATAAAACGGAACCCGCAGCATACTTTCGGGGAGGGAGAATTTCCTTCCAGGATTTAAGTTGCTCATCGGTCAGCGTGATGAGCAGTTTGGAGAGTCGCTCGCTCTGCCGCTTGGAAATTCCCATTCACGTGTTGTATTGAGTTCGAGGCAAGGGCGACATGATCTAAATCAGGCTGAAGTGTGAAAAAATGAGGGCTAGCTCTCGATGTTGGCTTCGGCCAAGAGACCCACCGGGTCTTTGACGATGATGCGCTTGCCTTCTAAGGCCAAATACCCCTCATCGCGAAAATCAGAAAGAAGCCGAATGACGGTTTCCGAGGTGGCTCCTATCATGGACGCGAGTTCTGCGCGTGTCAGACGGACATCGATTTCAACACCGTCTCCAACCTTTTTCCCCCGGGTTTGTTGCAAAACCATGAGAAGCTCACTCAAGCGCTCTCGAACGCCTTTATTGATCATATTGGAAAGACGGGTTTCCGTTTGCGCCAACTCTGATCCAAGGCGACGCATAACGTTAAACGCAAGAAGAGGATCTTCCTTCGTGAGCGTCATGATGAAGTGCTTATCAATAAAGCAAACCATGGCATCTTGAATGACTTCAGCCGTAGAACCATGTTCAGCATCAGATAAAAGGCTTCGATATCCCAGAACGTCTCCAGGTCCGGCCAACCGAAGAATGGTTTCTTTTCCGTCCGCTCCGCTTTTGAAGACTTTGATCTGTCCACTGGCGATGCAGAAAATGCCTTTGGGTGGGTTTCCTTCGTAGTAAATATTTTGCCCGCGAGAATAGTGGTTGGTGGTTTTAGCTTGGTTTAAAAGCTCCAGGCGCTCCTGACTCAGATCACCAAAAATTCCGGATGACTTGGTTGGGCAAGCTGTGCACTGCGGAGCCGTCTTCATTTCGCGAAGGACATTACGATTCCTTTAAACTTACGTCAACCCATGGTTTCCCTTTTTATTTCAGCACCTTAAACCGGGCTAAGTAATTTTTTTGCCCATGTAAATGGCCGAAAACATTCATCTTTTTTATTGGGGCGGCGCGGGCGCTTTTAGCTCGTTTCTGCGCTAGATCAGTTTTATTTTCCTGTGGATGGAACAGGTTTCAAAAAGGAGCATAGAACAGCTTTGTGAATCTGACGCCTCTCATAGCGCGGTTGGGCTTTTCTCCCGTATACAACCAGAACATGAGTCGGCGATTACCCAAACATGACCACGAAGGCATTCGTCAAGTCGCCAGAGACATCGAATCCGCCATGGAAGGAAATCGCGTAGACGATTTTTTTGAAGCCGTGGATCTTATGTTTCACACGGTGGTCACCCACATACGATCCGAGGATTCTTATTTGGGGATTTACCATGAAATCGAACACGCGGTTCCCAGACTTCAATACTATGTTCGAGATTTAAGAGAGCAACACGAAGAGATTTTGAAACAATTGAACGAAGCTCGGGCGTTAACCAAAGAAGAATTTTCCAAAGCTAAAAGCATCATGAAAAACTGCCTGGCGTTATTGCATCACCATGAACGTGGGGAAGATAATCTCATACACGAAGCCTATTATTTGGAATTGGGCTCACCCGGAGCATAAGCAAAACCACTCTCATTCGTTTGAAGCCTTGTGATAGTCTTACGCCGCTATGACAAACCCCTTGGTCGTTGTTCCCACCTACAATGAAAAAGAAAACATCGGCCGACTTCTTCCCGTTTTGCTGGGACTTCCTTCCAACTTTCATGTCCTGGTTGTGGATGATGGTTCTCCGGATGGAACGGCCGACATCATAAAAAAACATACGGAGTTAAATTCCCGCGTCTTCCTTTTGGAAAGAGAAGAAAAAAAAGGGTTGGGTACGGCCTATCTGTTTGGTTTTCAATGGGCCTTGGACCATGGATACTCACACATCGCCCAAATGGATGCAGATTTTTCCCATGACCCGAATGATCTGGAGAGACTCTTGGCCGAAACGGAAACCGCAGATCTGGTTTTAGGGTCTCGATACATTCCAGAAGGTGGCGTGAAGGGGTGGGCGAAACGAAGAGAGTTCTTGAGTCGTGGGGCCAATCTTTATGCAAGACTGTTCACACGCGTTCCCGCACATGACTTGACCGGAGGATTTAAATGCTATCGCCGTGAGGCTCTGGAAAGTTTAGATTTTTCAAAAATTGGTTCCTTGGGATACGCGTTTCAAATTGAAACAACGACCAATGTGTTTCGAAAAGGATTTCGAATTCGGGAAATTCCCATTGTGTTTCACGAACGAACTTGTGGCGTGAGCAAACTGTCTGGCCATGTGGTTTGGGAGGCCATTTGGGTGGTGCTTCGGTTGGGTTGGCTGAGGTGAACCGAAAACAAAAATTCTTGGCGTGGGGACTCCTCATCTTGGTGGGTTTGGCGCTTTATCTTCCCAGTCTATCCGTGCCCTATATTTACGATGACTATCTTCATTTCGTCGACAATCCCCGCTTGCAAGAAGCCTCAACATTATCGGATGTATTCTTCAACGGCCGCCAGGAAACGCGACCGGTATTCAACCTTTCCTTATTTCTGCAGAGCTACTTCTTTGGAATGGATGCCGTTGCTGCCCATGCTGGGAATGTTTTCATTTTCTTTCTTTGTGTGGCGGGACTCATCTTTTTTTTAAAAGCTCTTTCTTTGCCCCCAAAAGCCGTTTGGATTACGGCTTTTCTCTTTTTGGTTCATCCCATCAATGTCGAAAGTGTGGCCTATTTTAATTCGCGCTCCGGATTGTTGGCGCTCACATTTGCCCTTTGGGCACAACCCTTCCTTCTAAAACCGAAATGGCGTTCCTTCTGGGTGGGGATGTTTTTTTTGATCTTGGCCATGGGGTCCAAGGAAGATGGGGTCGTGGGTGTGCTCTTGGCTTTGTGGACACAGCTTTTTTTACATTGGAAAGAAAAGCGAAAGCCTTGTCCCTGGCGCCTGGCCAGCATGATTGCTTCTTTACTGGTTCTACCCCTCATTTACGCCGTTTTTCGGTCACCCCACCTAAACACCGTCGGCGCGGATGTGGCTCCATGGAATGTGTACGTTTTGGAGCAGGGAAGAAATCTGGTTCTGCACCTGTCCACATTTTTCATTCCCTATCCTTTAACGTTTGATCGAGATCTCTCCTCTTGGATGAACTCTTGGGAAGTGTTGATGGGCTGTTGGTTAATCCTGGCCTTTTTCGTCCATATGGCCTGGCGCTTTCGTCACTCCTGGATTTCCTTCGGGTTTGTTTGGGCCTTGTTGGCTTTGCTTCCCACACACTCTTTCGTTCCAGTCTTGGATGTTCATGCGTCCCGGATTCTATTTCCCATGGTTCCAGCCTTGGCGTTGGCGACACATTTTGTTTTGGTCAAATACCTTGGAGAAATCCGAAAAGCTTACGTGGTTGCCTTATCGATTCTTCTCATCGGATTTTCGAGCCTGACGTTTCACAATATTCAGGTTTGGCAAGAACCCCTTCGTGTGTGGGAGCGAAACGCCCGTCAAGCACCGTCGCGTTGGCGAACGTGGGTAAACCTCGCCGTGGAATGCGGAGAAAGTGGAAAATGGCGAAAGGCACACAAAGCGATTTTACAAGCTAGAAGATTGGCTCCGGAAAGACCGGAGGTTCTATACAATCAGGCCGTGATCTACGCGGTTCGGAAGGACGCCCAACGAAATTTGAAACTGGCGAAACACTTTTTATTGGAAGCCTTAAAACGAGATCCCCACCACAAAAGAGCCCAACAATTACTGAAACGAATTTCCCCGTAACCGGTTGTTTTGAAACTCGGCGTCCGCCTTCGCTAAAACTTCGGCGGGACATCCTTCGCTCGGTTACACCTCGCGAAGACTGGTGGCCAGGGGCGGAATCGAACCGTCGACACGCGGATTTTCAGTCCGCTGCTCTACCGACTGAGCTACCTGGCCAGCCGAAAAACGAACAGGCTAACTAGAGCAATTTCTCGGTTTTGGCAAGAATCTCTCGCAGAGATCTGCGCTTTTTAAAGCTCTACGCCAACGCCCACAGAGATCGTTTGCACGATGGCCTCATACTCGCCCGGGGCAACATTCACCGCATTGAGCGGGATGGTTCGGTCGCCAAAACGGGCATTATACGTGGCTTGCAGAGAGTATTTGCTCCAATTGAATGCCAGACCGCCCGACACGTCATGGGCCGCGATGTCCCCAACCACTCGATTCATCACTTCATTGGGAATCGATTCATTAAAGTCTTTGGCATATCCCGCACGCAGGCCCAAAGCTTCGGTGAGCCAATATTCTGCGCCAAAATGGACCGTGTGGGAGTCATCCCAGTTCTGGGGAAGAGAAAGCGCCAGCCCCGCAGCGGCTGAAGTCACATCAAAGGATTCGATTTCAGAGTTGCGCTCGTAACTGTAACCCACGGATAACGTGAGATCATTCATGGGGTGAAAAGCCATGGAGCTCATCACCAGCGTGGGAAGCGTGAAGCCCATTTCAACTGGAAGCGTTCCGCTGGCGGCAAAGGCGGCATTTCCACCCAGGCTCAATTCAACGGGAGCCCGATACGTGGCGCCGAGAGAAAACTCTTTGCAGGGTTTGTATAAAAAGCCTGCGGAAGGTGCGACGCCCCAAGCCGAAAGGTCGAGGTCATCCAGCGTATCAATGCCCACGCCCGGAATGCTGATGAGCTGCCCTTTGAGGGAGTTGGAGACGCGAATGATGCGAAGAGAAAATCCAAGACTCAAATCCGAAAAAGCTTTCCATGCCACAGCGGGAGCAATTTCCATCGAGTAAATCCGACCCTCATTGGGGTTGGTTACAATGGAAGAAGCCGTTTCATATTTTCCCCCGTTTCCGTGAGGAAAGAACACGCCCAGACCAAAATAAACCGGTTTGGCAATGGCCGTCGTGTATGCAAAATTGACGGTCGGTAGAAACTCTCGGTCGGCGGATTCGGTCGGAGCGCCTCCCGCAGGCATGTAGTCCTCCTGCGTAATGATTCCATCCATGCCCAAATAAAAAGCGTGTTTCTTGGATTGGGTGAGTCCCGCCGGGTTGTGATAAATCGCCGTGGGGTCATCGGCAATCGCTGAAAAAGCGCCGCCCATCCCAATGGCCTTGGCCCCGACATTGACCGGTTTAGACAATCCGGAAGCCCAAGCCGAGGTTCCCAAAGAAATTAAAAATAAAAAGGTGAAGAGTGGTGCAGCAAAATGTTTTTTCATGAGAGCTCCTTAACCTAAGAGATTAAACGTACAAAAAATCCTTACAAGTTTTAATAAACGTACGGGATCATTCGCCATGTTTTTTGACAGTATGTGTCGTAGGCCTCGCCCAATCCCTCTCGCAAAGCGAGTTCTTCCACACGGATTCGAAACATGTACACCGGGAAAAACAAAAACATGCAAATGGCCAATCCGGCCAGTGATTGAAAGATGGCGGAAATGCCCAGGGCCATAACAAACGATCCCAAATAACTGGGATGGCGAATGAGTTTGTAGGGTCCGGTGTCGACGACTTTATGATCCTCCAAAACCGTAACAACACCCGTGAAATACTTTCCCAGATACCGAATGGCGTAATACCGAAACCACAAACCGGCCACGATCATGATAATTCCCGCTTTGGCCAAAGGCTCACACCAACAGGGACGCACCTGAGTTCCATATCCGTAGTCCAGAACGGGAACCAAAAAAGAAAGGGTCGCAGCCAAATAAATGAGCGTGACACTTCGACGATCCCGAGGATCTTTGGTCTTCAAATCTTCGGTCGAAACTTTAGGCTGAGAAATGTTTAAGAAAGCCCCGGCCAAAAAAGCCAGAATGACCGGCCACGTAAGGAGAAGTTCGGGTTTTGGAATCAATGGAGCAAAGACCACGATGGCCAATAAAAGCGTTTGTTTGATTTTATGAAGCATGGTTTTTTCCTTTTGGTGAAGATTCGCCCATATCGTGATTCGAAGTCAATTAAGGAAGCTTTCCAAGCCAACGAGCACAGCTGGTTAGTGTGATATTTCCCTCTCGCTTTTCAATATTTCCTTTTTCGATGAGTTGAATGGCGGGAACGCCAAGACGTTGACTGAAATACTTCAAAGTATCTGAGATCCTTGTCTCGGAGATCTTTGCTTCGACCAAGAACCACGGTTTTGAGTTTCGGGTTAAGAGGAAGTCCACCTCTCTTCCATTTCGATCCCTTATGAAGTGAAGTCCCACATTCGCGAGGCCCAAATCCGTCCATGTTTGCGAGGCTTTCCACAGGTGACTGGCCACAAAGTTTTCAAATCGGGCTCCGGGTTCTTGAATTTGAGACCAGTCCCATAAATAAAACTTGGGTTGTTTCTGTATTGATCGGGCAATGTGCTGAGAGTAGGGAGAGAGTCGAAACACGACAAACAAACGTCGAAGGGTTTCGATCCAGGATTGAATGGTGGGCACAGAGACGCGAATATCCTCCGCAAGAGAGCGATAGCTAAAAATGGAGCCAATTTTTGTGGGCAAAAGCAACATGAGTTGGTCCACAAGTTCAACGAGTTTGATTTCGGTCAAATCTCTTAACTCTTCTTGAATCAGTGTGGTGTGTCGGTTGTTTGACCAACGCAAATGTCCTCTCTCTGATTGGGCGATCAAAGGCTCTGGAAAGCCGCTGAATTTTAACAAACTGGGGGCATGCGTGCTTTTGGGATGTAGCTCATGAACGTCCGTGGGAAGCTGAATTTCATTTTTCTCCAACTCCCCAATGGAAAAGGGATGCAATCGATGAGGCAGGTATCTTCCAAAAAGACTATCTCCCGATTTTTGAAACACATCCAATCGAGCGCTACCGGTGAGAATCAGTCGGAGATCAGCGTGGTGTTTGTCGTGGACGCCCTTAATCAAATTTTTCCATCGAGGATGTTTGTGTAACTCATCCAAACAAACCCATTTCTTTTGCACAAATTCTTGTGACAAGATCTTTCTTCGGTCTTCCTGATGGTCATAAGAAAGATATAGGCCTTTATTTTGTTGGATGATGCTGTTGGCCAGTGTGGTTTTTCCAACTTGCCGGGGACCCGAAAGAAAAACGAACTTCTTTTCCAGATCCTGACGAATAAAAGGTTCCAAGGATCGAAAAAGAACTTTCATAAATACGACCTTACATTAGGTATACCAATTGTAAAGTGGTGTTTACGTTTGGTCGATGTCCATTCGGAACCCCATGTCGCAGATGAAAGTGAATCTTGGGTGTCTCTCAGAAATTCACGAAAGAAAAAAGCGTTTAAATACATATAATTAGCACGTTTTGAATTTTTCTTCCTGTGGCATGGTTCGTGTTTAGGTAGAGTAGCAGCATGCATTTGGTCCGAGAACAGAGCCGCCAAGTTCCGCGGCAAGCCCTTTCCAAAGAGATTCCGGCAACCGTAGCCGTGGGAGGGCAGCAATATGAGGGCGTCCTAAGGGACTATAGCTTAAAAGGTTTTGGCCTCTCGGTAGATCCCGGAGCTTTAAAACGCGCCAAGCGAGACGGCTGGAATGTCGAAGTCTCCATCGCCCAAGGAAAATACGCCGGAGTCGTCAGACACTCCCGCTTGGAAAAACATCGTGCTTTACTTGGGGTTCACATTCCAAAAAATGAAAAGAAAGTGGTTTTTAATGATGAGGATCCGGGCTGGGATCTCATTGAAGATGAAAAAACCATTGATACCATTTTAAAAGACCTAGTAATTAAAGGACCCGAGGTTGTCATTGAATTAAAACAGCCAAGTGGTGCCGTTAAGGTTTTTGCAAAAAAATTGATCAATGAAAATCAGGTTGAATTGGAAATTTTCGAAGAAGTAAGGGGGACACTAGCTTCAGGGGCGGCGAAGGCCACTTTTGAAATTTTCCAAACATGTCATTCCTTTTCCGCACTCATAGATGAAACAGGAAAATCATCTGTCTTCATAAAAACACCTAAGAAAGTGGCGCGTTTGTTAAGAAGGGAAACAGTACGTGTCCCAAATTGGATTGGGAAACAAGCCGAACTTAGAGTCGCAATAGAAAGTCGCGTACTAGGTCTTCTTGATGAAGAAATAAAACTTTTTGATTTTAGCGAGAACGGATTCTCTGTTCTGGATCCTTCAGGAAAATTTCTTTTGCCAGTTGATTTTGTTTTTGAACGGGTTCAAGTAACGATTCCCCATGTTGGAAAAGTCTCTGGTCGAGCCGAATTAAAAGCATCGAAATGGGTGGCAGAGTACGAAGCCTGGTGTGTGGGGTTTTCCTTCTTTCCTGATACGGAAGAGGATGCAAACAAGTGGCATGATTTAGTGCTTCACACGAGATACCCCCACCTTTCTTTCTCCTATCAAAGTGAAGACCATGAAGAAATATGGAACTTATTTGATCGCAGCAAATATTTAGATCTGAAGCCCCGCGAATCGTTCAAACACATTTACGACATTACAGTTGAAACATGGGACAAAATGAGTTCCGCTGGAATAACTTTTTCAAGAAGACTCCTTTTGCGCAATCAGTCCAAAATTGTTGGACACTTGCAGTTGGATCGCATTTATCCAAAAACGTGGTGTGTGCATGCATTGGCCATTGACCCAGGTCAGGCAAAAACTGTCGGAAGGGACATTTACTCCGTGACGGCAGATGTTTTATCTTCTGAGTCAGCAGATTATGTAATTAGCATTACGGAAACCGACCTTAAATGGAACCAACGAAACTACTATGAATTTATTAAAAACTATCGTTGGCCCGAGCATAACCACATGCAAACCTATCAAATTCATGAAGCTGAGACATCGGTAGGTTGGAACCTTCGCAAAAGTTCAAAGTTTGATGTCAGCTGGACGAATAGATGGGATTTAAAGCGAGTTTTAAGATTTTTCGAAGTTCACCTTCCGAAGATTGAAAGAGATGCCCTAGGGCTTGATGCTGAAAATTTAGAGTTGGAGCCTTTAAACGAGGCACTAAAGGGACACGGTCTTTCGAGGGGAAGAAGATTTTTAGTGGCTAAGAGGGGAAATCAGTTGTTGGGAATTTGCCTTTTAGAAACAGGGACTACCGGAATATCGATTTTTGGAATTCAAGACACGATATATCTCTTTTGCCCACAAGACGTTCAGAAAAACGAAGATTTAAGACGTGAAGTTCACGAGAGTTTGTTGTTTGAAGCCTTGAATTGGTATCGGTCAAAGAATATTCCAACCATAAATATATATTTTGAAGATTTAGACCGAGAGTATTGGACGAATCTTGGACTGAAATTCATCTGGGAAGGCGCGAGGTGGATTGCTCGATGTGCAGTGTCTCGAAGATATCATGCTTATACTCAGATGATGTTTGGTCACTTGATTTTAAGACGAGGCTCTAGAGTTAAGCATAGATAATATTCTGGCAGTCCTCGCTTTCGTTTTGAAAAATTATCCTTAAACAAATTTTCCAACTACAATGACTACGTATGTCAAAAAGGTCCTTCGAGTCCCTTTATTGGGGAGCGTTAATTTTACTGTTTGTTCCGATTTTGTTGCTAGGCAAGTTTGAAGCTCACTTAAAAAGTAATATTTCATACGATCTTTCAGGGAACACATGGTCTGCATACAACAGCGGCGAAACACAGCCATTTTTTGTCGGAAAGTTTCCAAAAGACTTAAAGTTTGAAAGGGGTCGAAAGGGCAACGAGTATATTTTTGAAACAGAGATTGATGTTAAGAAGATTCAAAATATGGGAGGCGCGGCTCTGATTTTTGGCCGAGTCGCTGATTCGGACAGAGTCGCTATAGATGGATGTGTTGTTGGCGAAACGGGATTTAAGAAGGGGACGGATCTTCAAGATAGGTGGTTTTGGAATGCAATGCGCGCCTATTCAATCCCGGAAAAATGTATAGACAGAAACAAAAAATCGAAATCAGTTCTTAGAGTTTTTATAAAAAAATGGGGCGGTCCTAGCATTGGAATTTTTGGTGGCCCGTTGGGGTTCGGGCCCCGAGAAGCTTCGTTGTTCGCTGCACATAGGGTTCAGTGGTTTAGAGCTTATCCCGCCTTGATCTTGGCGATTTTGGCATTTGGCATTGGAATTTACTACGCGTTCGTGTTTTTGTTGGTTCCTGCGAGAAGGCACAATGGGGTCTTTGCACTGAATGCTATTGGCTTGGCGTTTTACTCTTCTCTTACTAGCGCTCTTCCTTTCTGGGCCATTGATAGTCCAACAATACTAATGCGATTGTTGTTTTTTGCTGCGGCATTTACTGGAACAAGTTTTCTGTGGTTTTTGGTTGTTCGTTTTTCTGAATTTCCAAAATGGCCAGCACAGGTTATTGCGATAGCATCTGCTGTAGCCCTTCTAATTGGGTTGCCAATGGGTTCTTTAAAGGGGGTTTACCAAGTATATGAAGCTTGGCACGGGGTGTTTCTGCCTATTTTATTGATATCTTTCTTTATATTCTTTCGGTTAAAAGGGCGAAATCGCGATGAAAATTTCTGGCGATACCAACTTGGTTTTTGTCTCTTCGTTCTCGCAGTAGCCCACGATATGGTAGTCACCTATGCCGGTGTTCCGAGGGGGTACTTAATCACGTTCGGGTATATGTGCTTCACTGTTTCCGTAGCCTTGTCGTTAGCAAAAGAATACGCCGACGCCTTTCTTCATGTCGAACAACAGGTGTCAGATCGGACGCGGGATTTGGCGATGGCTTTGGAGCAACTGAAATCTTTGGATGAAATGAAGGCTCGGTTTTTTGCCAACATTTCCCATGACTTCAAAACGCCAATCACTGTGGCTTTGGGTTCGTTGGAAGAGGCGCGAAAAAACGATGGCAATGTCGACGCACTTCAACCGGCCGAACGTAGTCTCAATCACCTCTTGTCCATGATTGGAGACTTGCTCGATACCGTAAAAGCGGAATCTGGAACCCTCAGTATGCAATGGGAGAGTGCTCCCCTGGCCGGCTTGTTAAAGCTGTGGTCTTCTTCTCATCAGCTTTTATGCCGCCGAAAAGGTGTGGAGTTCGTATTGAGCGTGGGCCAAGAGTATGAAAATTTAAAAATTCCCGTGGATGTGAATAAGTTCCGTCGGGTCATCGACAATCTTTTGTCCAATGCTGTGAAATTCACCGATGCCGGGACGGTTGGTTTGAATTTTAGAACCGACGAAGCGAAGGCCTATATTGAAATCATCGATAGCGGCATCGGCATTCCCGAAGACGAGAGAGATAAAGTATTTGATCGTTTTTTTCAGTCCTCTCGGACGTCTCTCCAAGCGCACGGTGGCTCCGGAATCGGTCTTTCGTTTGCCAAAGAAGTGGTTGAAATGCACAACGGAAACATCTGGATTGAAGAAGCCGAAACCGGAGGATCCAAATTCATTGTCGCATTACCCCTCTCACAAGACGTGGAAGTGACCGGCGAACATCGATTGGAAGAAGTCGAGACGGATGATGTTCGGGGTTCGCTCAATGTGGCTTACCCCCCCGAAAAGCCAAAGAGAGAAGAGATTGGAAGGCCTACGGTCTTAGCCGCCGAAGACAACCCCGAAGTGGCCCAGATCGTCGTGTCTGGACTTGCGGAAGAATATAATGTGCATTTTGCAGCCGATGGTAAGCGGGCTTTAGATCGATTGATGGAAGAAAAATTCGATTGCCTCGTAACCGATATCAAAATGCCACGGATGCGTGGGGACGAACTCGTGATTGAACTGCGAAGTTTGGCCCGAACCCGCTCTTTGCCCATTGTGGTTCTTAGTGCGCATGGCGAAGATGAATTGGTGTCCAGCGTGCTTCGAAGTGGCGCCAATGACTATGTCACGAAACCCTTCAAACGAGAGATTCTGTTGGCGCGTGTGCGCACACAAATCGAATCACATAAAACCGCCGAATGGATTTCGAAAAATGAAAAAGTCATCGAACTCGGATTCTTAGCGGGCGGAATGGCGCATCAAATTCGAAATGGTCTAAACAGCCTGTCCAATCAGGTGAGTTACCAGAAAAAATTTGTGGAAAAAATGTTGGTGTACTTAAAAGAAGCTCCGGAAGCCGAACGAAACAAGCTCCGAGGAAAAATTGCAAAATCATCTGAAGCCATTGAACGAGCCATGGAACGCATCGAACGGCTTACGGGATCGGTGCAGGCGTATTCGACAGGCTCGACCGAAAAAACGGAAATTCAAATTGCCGATAGCGTAGACGTGGCCGTCTCTTTGCACAGTGATGAAATTAAAAAGCGGGCCATTACGATTGAAAAAGAAGACCTCGAAAATTTAACCCTCCGAGGCTATGCGGGTTTTCATGAGGTGTTTGTCAATTTGATTGGAAATGCCGTGAAGGCCTGTCCGGAGGATGGAACTGGCAAGGTTGAAATCTATGGAAAAGACTTTGACGACGAAATGGAAATTGTCGTCAAAGACAATGGACATGGAATTCGCCCCGAAGTGCTTCCCAATTTGTGCAAACCCTTTTTCACGACCAAAGCTCCCGGAGAAGGAACAGGTCTTGGATTATACGTTGTGCGCGACATCATTGAAGGCCACCACGGAGGACAGCTCAACATTCAATCGGGCGGCGAAGACCAAGGCGCGATGTTCACCATTCGCATCCCCAAAGAAGCCCCCGACTCCGACGAAGACAGCAACGTCTCCATCCACAACGTCCCCGTAAGCTAACCAAACGGCCAAAAGAAATTTGTTTTCTTTACGAAAGAGCGAAACTGTAAACGAAAAAATTTCCCTAAAGAAAGGAAAAATCGGTGTTTGTGTATCACCTAAAACCGGAACCCATGATGGGTAAAATGTTGCTGCCTCTATCCGAGTTGAAAAACCGCTTCAATGAGATTTACAAAATAGAAGATCGAAAATACACGCAGAGATTGGAAACGAAGGAACAGCGAATCAACACGCTAAACTGTCTCTGGAACGACGTAGTTCATTTCTCCGCTCTCAGCCCTCAGGTTATCCTTGATGAGATTCGAAATGTTGATCCGGGACATATGCCATCCCGAAGAAAATATTTGAAACTTGCCGTTGAACATTTGACAGGCTCTTCGGCAGTCGTTTTTCGGCGAGATGAAAAAGAACCATGGGTAGACTTTTCTTTGCACGACCACGAAATCACGCCCCTTGTCCAAGAAGAGTATCGAGAGTTAACGAAGGTCCCTGAAAAAACCAAAGCGTTTTGGAAATGGGCGACGGAAAACAACCATCCTCGGTATTGGTTCAATTACGTTCCCCACGTGCTGGTTAAGGGCCAGGTGGATATGTCCAAAGCGGAGATTCTTGAATTTTCTTAACGCCCCCACATTTGACACAAAATGTTCGAAAATGGAGCATTTGTTGTTGAAAATGTGTCTCCAAAATGGTACACATCCCTCGTTCAAAAATTCAGAGCCCCCAATCTCCTGAAAATAAGGGGTTTTTCTCTCTCCGTTTTGGCCCATTTCTTGGGATGGAGAGATATCTTAAAACCGAATACGTTGAAAGGGTTTGCATGACCTCCAAAAGTAAGAGCACGATTCTTGTTGTAGACGATGAAGCCAGCATTCGAACATACCTCACAGCCATTTTGGGAAATGAGTACGATGTTCTAACCGCCCCCAATGGAAAAGAAGCCCTTGAAATTATCCACAGCACTTCTGTGAATATGGTTCTTTTAGACTTGTTGCTGAAAGATGGAGAAGAGGGTCTGGATATTCTGAAGAAGATCAAATCTCTCCGGGACGAAGTCGCTGTCATCATCGTAAGCGGCGTTAAAATGGTGAGTACTGTGGTAGAGGCCATCCGCCTAGGGGCCTCAGATTATGTCAATAAACCCATTGTCAAAGACGAACTGTTTTTGGCCATGGAAAGAGTTCAGCGACAGCGCAGCTTAGAAAAGAATAATGCAGTTTTGCGGGCGGAGGTCGTGGACCGAAGCGCTAAAAATCAAATCATAGGCAAGTCCCCCGCCATTAATCACGTGAAAACAATGGTTTCCCGTTTAAAAAATCAAGAGGTGAATGTCTTTCTGGTCGGAGACACCGGAACAGGAAAAGAAGTATTCGCTCGAGAGCTTCATCGCCAAGAAGAAAATGAAAACCGCCCCTTTGTTTCTGTGAACTGTGCAGCAATTCCTGAAAACCTATTGGAATCCGTTCTCTTCGGACACGAAAAAGGGTCCTTCACAGGAGCGACGGAACGTAAACAGGGCAAATTTGAATTGGCCGATGGTGGAGATATATTTTTAGACGAAATTAGTTCCATGCCAATGAGTCTTCAGGCCAAACTACTAAGAGTAATAGAGGAGCAAGAAGTGGAACGGGTGGGTGGGGCCCGACCTAAAAAAGTTCACTTTCGCGTGATTGCGGCTGCCAATGAAGACATCGTCAAGAAAGTCGCAGCTGGTGAGTTTCGGCAAGATCTCTACTACCGACTCAACACCGTTACGATTCAGCTACCCAAGCTGAATGATCGGAGGGAAGACATTGTCCCCTTGGCGGAATATTTCTTAAATAAATATAAACGTTCGGAACATCCCAAGCATCTCTCAGAAGAAGCCAAAGATGCCTTATGTGTTCATGACTGGAGAGGAAATATCCGGGAGCTTCGAAATACCGTAGAAAACATGATCATTTTTTCTCGGGGAGATGTGATTCAAGAAACAGAAGTCCCCTTTTGCGGGAAAGATTCGGTGTTGTCTGCGCAAAATGCGACGGTGAGCGAGTTGGAAAAGCCTGAAGATGAAAAACAGGCGAAGGTGAGTCCCAATTTCAGCTCTTTTCTGGACCAATCCTACGAAGAAGCCCAAAAAGCCTTTGACAAACAACTCATCATGAAGCGCTTGGAAAAAAATCGTTGGAGCAAGACAAAGACAGCCAAAGACTTAGGTATTTCCAGAAACAAGCTCTACCGAAAATTGGCAGAAGTGGGAATTGGGGTTTGATATGGACAAGATCAATCAATCTCAAGAATTACATAGGATGGTTGCCAAGCTATTGCATGATATCGAAAAGCCCAGAGCCAATTTCAAAATGTTTTCGGAACTTTTTGAGGAAATTTCCGACGATCCAGAAAAAGTTCGCTTTTGGATGAAAGCTGTAAAGCAGTCATTTGAAAAATTCGATGAACAAGCTCAGAAAGTCCAAGACGTATTTCGAAGGATGGAGTCCGATGCCTGAAAACAACACGCCGCCCATCGACCTGGTACTCATTGACGACGACGAGCTCGTGCGTATGACTTGGAAAATGGTGGCCGAAACCAAAGGACACCATATACGGGTATTTGAAAGTTATGATGCGTTTTCGGCGGAGGAATTCGAAACCGATACTCCGATCTATGTCGACTATGACCTGGGAAAAAATGTAAAAGGAACAGACGTCGCCGAAAGAATCATCGAAAGTGGGTTTAGAAAGGTTTATTTGACGACGGGTTATCCTCTGGATTCCGTGGCGACTCCGGAGCTTTTGTCCGGAATCATCAACAAAGAATATCCTGTATCGTTTTAAAAGGGGTTAAATGTGATCGAAACCGTGGGATTCATAGGCGCTGGGAGTATGGGCCGTCCTATTATGAATCACTTCCTAAACCATAACTATCGAGTCATGGGGTTTAACCGAACCGTAGCCAAGCTTGATTGGCTCAGGGGAAAAAAGGATGGCGCGGTGGCAGAGAATATAGGTCAGTTGTTTGATGAAGCGAGTCTGATATTTGTCTGCGTAACAGATGGTCAAGCTGTGTCCGAGGTGTTGGAAACCGGGTCTCAAAAGCCAGAAATTGAGCTCAAAGGAAAAATCATTGTTGATTTAAGTTCGATCTCAGTGGGGCAAGCCAAAGCCAACTACGAAATCTTAAAGAATAGGGGCGCCCATTATCTCGATGCTCCTGTGAGCGGTGGTGTAAGCGGCGCTACAGATGGGTCATTGGTTCTGATGGCCGGTGGTGACGAGGAAGTCTTTCGCCGAGTGGAACGAATGTTTCGTGTTTTCACACGAAAAGCCACTTATGTTGGTAAATCGGGAATGGGGTCAGCGACGAAATTGATTAACCAAGTTATGGTCGCCGCGAATATCTTGGGAATTGGTCAAGGGTATGCGTTGGCTAAGGGCCTGGGTCTTAATATAGAAACAGCGTTTTCAGCTATTGCCGATGGTTATGCCGGAGGAAAAGCTCTGGAAACGATCTCAAATCGAATTATGGCAAAAAATGAGGCTCCAGGTGCGAAGATCAAATTACATGAAAAAGATTTAAGAAATGCCCTTGTCGCAGCGTCTCAGAGCGGTGTCGATGCACGCTTCATACGAGCTTGTCATGTGTTGCTGGATGAAATGACAAGAGCTGGCCTAGCGGAGTCAGACCATAGCGCGATTTGGCATTTCTTTGATCGAACGAAGGAGACGGCATGATGGCAAAATATGGACTGGTTTGTACTGCCATCATGGGTTTGTCCTTCTTCTTTAGCGAAGCGGATGCAGCACATAGGAAGATACGAATTAAATCGAAAAAAGGGGAGCCATGTCTTTGATCTGGACGAATGAATCCTTGCTGCGAGGTTATGGCATACGTTTAAAACTTTTTAATGATAATAACGTCCTCGCTCTTAGAGAAATTAGAAACGATCTAAAAACAATGAGCCATCTCGGTCAGTCGAGACGGGCGACTCAAGGAGGTTGGTCGGAAGAGGATATATTGAAATGGGGAAGGTCAAAAATCGAATTATATAATAAGCGAAAGTGCTTACCTCTTGTGATTGTTTCTGAAATCGACGGAGCTGTAATGGGAAACGGTGGTTTTCCGGTTGTCAATATGGATCACTTTCGGGCTGAATCTGGAGTTGTCCTCCATCACAAATATTGGCGGAAAGGTATAGGGTCGGCGAGTTGGCGTCTCATTTTGGAGTACGGGTTTAAGGAAATGCTCTTAAATCGAATAACTTTTGAAACGTCTCCCGACAATCAAGCCAGCGTATCCCTGTTCGACCGCTTGAATATTCCCTTGGAAGCTACCCAGAAAGAAAGTGTGTTTGTTGATGGCAAGTTTTATGACAAGGCGGTTTACGTTATTTTAAGAAATCAGTGGCCGGAAGTTAAACAAAAGTTAGATGAGATTTTGGAGCAGAAAGGTCTAGTTTTTCAGAACAAATGAGGCGATAGGTGGGGTGCATTCAAATATGGAAGGTTTAAACAAGATGAAGCGCTTGGAAAAAAATCGTTGGAGCAAGACAAAAACGGCCAAAGACTTAGGTATTTCCAGAAACAAGCTCTGCCGAAAATTGGCAGAAGTGGGAATTGGGGTTTGAACATGGCCGAGCGAAACACAAACAAACACGTTCAAGAGATGCTGGGAAAACTACTGCATGACATGGAAAAGCCACGAGCCAATTTCAAAATGTTTGCCGAGCTATATGATGAAATTTCTGGTGATCCAGAAAAGGTTAGTTTTTGGATAAACGCGCTGGAGAAGTCTTTTGAAAGGTTTGATCAACAAGCATCTTCAATTACCGAAACTCTAAGGAAGATGAACGCCGATGCATAAAGAAACGCAAAAACCACTTGATCTGGTCCTCATTGATGATGATGAGCTTGTTCGCATGACTTGGGAAATGGTTGCCAAAACGAAAGGTCATCAACTTCGAGTTTTTGACAACTTTGAAGGTTTTCGCGCGGCTAATATTGGAAAGGGAGTCCCCGTATACGTGGACTATGAGCTAGGCAATCAAATAAAAGGAACCGATGTGGCGAAAGAGATGATCGAGAATGGATTTGAAAAAGTTTATCTGACAACCGGATATCCAGAAAGCGCGATTGAAAAACCGGAAGGCTTGTTTGGTGTAATAAAAAAGGATTATCCCCAAAATCCAGGCCGTTCGTAAAAATGGAAAAATCAAAGCAAAGGATATGCGTAATTGTGGATGGCTACTCCGCAGGCGCTTACCTCGCGCCCGCCTTTCGAAAAGAAGGATGGACGCCAATTCATGTTCAGAGTCAGCCGGAGTTTCGATCCTTTTTTAAGAAGAAAGGTTTTAGGCCAAGCGACTATGATGAGAATCTGATCTGTGATCGTGATTATGAAAAGCTCAAAGAAGTTCTTAAGAAGCTTTCACCTGAATTTATTCTTCCTGGCGGCGAATTGGGTGTCAGCCTTTCTGATCGGTTGCGGGAGGATCTGAATCTTTTTCCTAATAATCCCAGACGTGCCAAAGCGCGCTATGACAAATATGAAATGATTGAGGCTGTTCGTCGGGAAGGTGTTCCGGTCATGGCTCAGTTTAAAACAGACTGTCTGAATAAAATCTATACTTGGCTTGAGTCTAGCGGCCTCTCTGAGGTTGTCATTAAACCCTTGAAAAGTTCTTGTACGGACAATGTTTTTATCTGTGAGAACAAAGAAGAAATTAAATACGCTTTCCAGGCTATCAAAAGCCGACCGAATATCTTTGATGAAACCAACCACGAAGTGTTGGTACAAGAAGTGGTGGTCGGTATGGAATACATTGTCAACACCGTTAGTTATGATGGACGGCATCGAACCTGTGGGGTGTGGGAGGTCGGAAAGAAAAGGGTCTTTCAGGGAGGAAGGGTTTACGACTATGTGACAGTCGCAAATCCTGAGAATCATTTATGTGAGTCAATTGCTGGCTATTGCAGAGACGTGCTTGGCGCTCTAGGTCTTGACTATGGTCCGGCACATATTGAAGTCATGCAAACGTCTGACGGTCCTCGCCTCATTGAGATTGGGGCTCGTATGGATGGTTCGAACGTTTTTGTGAATGAAAAACCTTTGCGGTGTTTGGAAACCAACCAGTTGGAAATGACGGTCGAGGCGTTTCTTCGTCCCCAAGAATTTCTCGGTAGGGTGGAGCAACCCAATCCAGTTGTACAGTATGCTATGGAAGTTTCTCTCATCGTCCCCCACTCAGGACTTAGATTAAATTCAGATATCCTTTCCGAGTTGGAAGCGCTTCCCTCCTTTTGGGAAATTAAGCTTAACGCGACCCCTGAGGAGAAGCTCTCGAGAACGGTCGACATGATGACTTCTCCGGGTATCGTGTGGCTAGCCGCTTCTTCAAGAGAGAAACTTTTTAAAGACCTTGAAAAAATCCGGAATTTAGAAAATAGAGGACTTTACGTCTCTTTTGGAAGTGATTGATTCACTTTTGGAGTCGAAGCATACCATTTCATGATCATCGCATACGACAGTATGGGTACGACAAAGAATAGACCAAAAAACACTTCTAGGTGTTTAATGTAAAAGCCGGTGAGAAAGCTGGAAGCGGTAACCCCGACAAAGATGCAGAACTCGAAGTAGCCTGAGACTCTGCCGAAAACCTTGTTGTCAAACACTTCGGAGGCTTCTGTGAAAATGACGGCGAAGATCGATTCACCCATAAGACAGAGACTCGCATATATGGGTAGGGCGTAGAGCCAGCCATTTTCAATTTTAAAAAGGAAGTAGAGAGCCACCATCAGTACGTGAGCAAAGAGGAAAAACCTGGTCTTCATTCTGAATGTCTTGTGCTTAAATAGAGCAAAAACAAAAGGCATGAAGAAAAACACACCCTTTGAAGCTGCTTCTAGCAGGCTGAATTTTCCCACATAGTTTGTGTACCCTTCGTACTTCATCATTAGAGGCACAACAGCTGTTAGTGAGGTCTCGTAAATCAAACCGATGAGAATGATGGGTACGAAAAAGAAAACGTTGCTCTGAAAAGCCTTGAGAAAGCTCAGTTTTTCAGGCTTGCTATCTGGTGCATTGTCCGAGGTCTCTTCAAGGGAATTTTGTGGGAGCTTTCCTTTGAGGATGACTCCTAGAAAAAGACTGGCGATGATCGTCACGCTTCCGTCTACGAGCATGATCCAGCGGCCCAGTTTTTCGAAAAGAAGGTAAGCAAACCCTGTTGAAAGAAGATAGCCAACATGTCGAAACGTGGAGAAGAGCACCAACATCGCTTCTTTTTTCTGCTTTTCCGTAACTAAGAGTTTGATGCATTTGTAAATGCTTAAGTTTCCGACAAAGATATTGATCGAGAGGAGGAATACAGCGCAGCAAAGGAGAAGGAAATGCTGCTGAATATGCATGGAAAGAACAAGCAGCCCAGCAATTGAACGAGGTATAACCAACCATGTGAGCAAGCTACGAGTTTTATCAATGAAGCCGCCAAGGAAAAGTGTGCAAAAACAGGTGCCAAGGGCAAAAGCCCCGAGAAGAATGCCGATTTTATCTGGTCCGAAATGTTGTAAGTCCGAAAAAACAAGGCTTTGATAAATCGTGAAGGCGTCTGTGCCGTTTATTACTATGATGTAGAGAGTCAGCAACCACCATTGGGTGGGGAGTCCTCTATAATTGTCGAGAAAACTCTTCATTGTTTTTCTCCCCAATTCGAAGCAGGCTGTCAAGTTCGCCGTCGCAGTAGATACGAAGCTGTTCTCTGACTTTGTCTATGGCATTTTGTAACCCATGCGCAGACTCGCTCTTTAGTAGTACTCCATACTGGGTGGAGTCTAGGTCAATGGTTTGATCGATGGTGTCTCCGACCTGAGGGAGTGTTATGACGCGCATGAACTCCGGCATTGTTTGAACTTTATGTAAGCCCTCAATCTTTGAGACAGATCCACCCTTCAAAGCCACTCCGTCGACTCCTCCCCCAACTCGTGTGCAGTTCTTGGGGAGAATGACAAGAGGTTCGGGGATCTCTAGCTCTCCCAGATAGCCCTTGGCGACGAACTCAAACTGATTGTTGTCATTAATATGATTGCCAACGTAAATCATTCCACTTCCCGCCAATCGGCAAGCTACTTCAATAAGGCAAGGGCCTTGGGAGTCGACGATGACTTCTAAATGAAAGGGAGAGTTGCGAAGCTCGCAACTTTTTAAGGTGTCAAACGTATAGTTTGCCAACCGTTCAAATTCGGGTTCATTTGGATCAAGATTTGTGAATTGAACATGGACAATGTTCTTTTGGTTTCTTAGACATTTTCCGTATTGAAAAATCTCAGAAATCAGAACGTTGCCGTTCCTGTCGGTTTGACCATTGACACAAAATTCTTCGCCAGAGATGTATTCCTCAACTAGAACATAATCATTCCTCAAATTGTCAAACTCATTATAATCACCAAGAATTTTGCTTGTGAAACGCTCGACATCGTCTTTGTTGAAGGCTGGAAAAACATTCCATGATCCTCCGGCGTGCATGGGCTTTAAAATAATGGGCCATTGGTTTAATTCGTGTTGAAAAGCAAGTGCCTCTTCTGGAGTTTGAACAAGGGAGTGTTGGTTTAAGCGAACGCTGCTCTTTTCCCTTAGATGTTTTTTCAAAACGTATTTGTTCTTAAAACGCTCGGCGACATCAGGGTAAAGCCAATCAAGAGATGCTTTTTTGGCCACCTTACTGCCAAACAAGATCGCACTGTCGTCCCAGGGTATGATTGCTGATAGCTTTAGATTTCTTTCAGCCAGAGATTTAATCAAGAATTCTGCCTTTTCGTCATCTTCACCTTCAAAGCAGCAGATAATTTCGGAGAAGTACCTTTCTAAATGTGAAAATTTCTTTTTGTAGGTCTTAAAACGCCATTCAAGTGAAAATACGGCGACGATGGGCTTTGTGGTTAATTCAGGAATTCTTTCGAGGATGCCTTCGGCATTGATATAGGCTGGATTCGTGATGGCAATGCAGTCTTTCATGAGGGTTCCATTCGTTTTTTTGAATATCTGATTTCTATTCCCTTACGCTCAAAAATGCCATGATTTCAGGTGTATGAGTTCATGTTTTAGCCTCAAATTTTGCAAGGACTAAGCCAGCTGCAGTTTCTAAGAATAGCTACCGAAAAGGCAGGTTTACATAATAACGGACCGGTTTTACTGGCTGCTTTATTGTCTACAAAGCGAGACAAAGTGTTCTGAAAACGGGGCATTATGTTGCGGATATTTGTAGTGTTATACCGCTTTTTTGGAAGTAACCTATTGAAATCATGAGAAGGTGTTCTAACCGAGAGCTTGGCGTGAAACTTGGGTAAAAAGACCCACTTACGTGGAAAGCGAAATGCATTGAAGGGGAGAGGGAATTGAAATGAAAACAGGCCTCCAAAGATTTTTTGGCCCTTTGTTGGCTGTGATCGGTCTTGCATTGATTTTGTACTCGGTAACGACGATTCGAGACACTTCCGAACCTCCAATCGTAGATGTGAAGGACTACGATCTTAACTATATTGTGAATGTTGGAGCTCTTGAACTTCCCACCACCTATGATCCAAATGACACCCTTCAGAGCACGCTCCAGAGGATTATGGTTTTACTTTATGATGGCTTGTTTGTGGTCAAAGGAGCTGCAGCCCAGCTAAGTCCTCATCTCGTCTCAAAATGGTCGTATGATGCGGAGAAAAAGCTGTATTCGTTCGAGCTTCGTTCGGATGTCAAATTCTGGGATGGGACGCCTCTTCTAGCCGAAGACGTGAAAAGCAACTTTGAGACCTGGGTAGGAGAAAAGGGTTTTGACTCTAATATGCTCTATGCAATCAAAGGAGCTCCTGAATTTCATCGAGGAGAAATAGATAGCTTAGATGCGGTTCAGGTCATCGGTTCTCATAAGCTTCAAATTCAGTTGAGTCGTCACGACTATACGTTTCTCCGCTCTTTGTCCAACCATCGGTTTTTGGTTGTCAAGAAACTGGGGGGTGAAATCATCGGCACGGGTCCCTTCATTCCTGCAGAAAAAGAAAAGGATAAAGTCTATTTCCGAAAAAACTCAGCCTACTTCCAAGGAGCTGCGAAAGTCATGGGGATTCGTTTTGAAAAAATGACCCCCTCCGAATTAAGGTCAGCTATCGAAAAAGGGGCTATCGATTTGACTTGGCAGCCGATGATCAAAGAAGGATTGGTTACGTCGGATTATCATGCGGTTCAAGAGCTTGCTACGTCTGTCGAGATACTTTATCTAAACACCACATTTCCTCACTTTAATACTCTTCAAAAGCGCCGAGCTGTGTTTCAAGCAATCGATCTAATGGCCATAGAAAAAAAATGTAACCGAGGGGAAAGGGCAAAGGGTCTGATTCCTCCCGGTACGTTGGGGCACAGTCGAAAGATAGATCCTTTGACAGCTTCGCCGTCACCGTCTTCGATAAGGTGGCCTGAATTCGTTCAAACCATCTATTTGGAGGAGTCGGCTTCAGATGTGCGTTGCGTTGCGACCGAAATGAACCACGGCTTTATGAAGGAAGAGATACCTATTCGGACGAAACTTGCTCCTTTTTCCAAAATGGAAACGCTTTGGCGTGCAGGGAAACTGGCCGCTGGGATAGAGCGCCTTGGTTTCCGACCGGGTAGAGAGATCAAACTTTTCTATTTTTTCTCCCAGGGGAACAGGGAATGTTTAGTTGGGAAGACGTCAAAGGAATTCGAGGCTCTCATACAGCGGGGAAGAGAAGCCATGTCGATGGCGGATCAAGTTGAGGTCTTGAGGGAGTTAGATGCGAAGACGATAGAGAATGGTTACGCCTTTCCTCTCTTTTATCCGGACGAGTACTATTATGTGCGCAAACAACTCTATTCTGGGGAAATGCTCTTTGGCTGGACGCCAGACTGGAGTAAATTCGGGATGCTGAAGTGAAAAATAAAAGGCTACCGACATTTTCCGAACGTTTTTTGAAACACTTCATTATTCTTGCTTGCTTGGGTTGGGCTTTGTTGTTCTACGTCAATGTGCACCACGCACATTCCGTTGTTCGCCACACGTATGAAGAACTGCCCCAGTCGCGATTGCGAATTCTTGCTTCTTCTCTTGTGGAAGCTCTAAATTCCATGAACTATCCGATCATTCGCCATCAATGTAATCACGCGATTTCTACGAAAGAATTTGAAAGTGTCCGAATTTTCGATTCGGCGGGTGTGCCTTTGGCGAATTGCAAAATGCCTGGTGTCAAATCTCTAAGCGGTACAGATCGAGCGATTCTAAATTTTTTAGCCATACCAAAAAAGCACACACAAGATGTCCTTGATGAAAATGGAATTCGCTGGGGACGAATTGACGTCAAAATAAATCAGGCACAAGCCGCCGAAATCGTTCAGCGCACAGTTGTTCGCCCCGCGATTATGGTGGCAGGATTTCTCTTTCTCATTATGGGCGTTTCTCTTCATCTTGTATTTCAGCAAGGCCATTATCTTGAAAAATTGGCTGAGGCTGTTCGTCTGCGTACAAAGTACATTGAAAAAGATCAAGCGGAACCGATCAGCTTATTTGAATCTCGATTTTCACGTGAAACCCAACAAATCGATCAAAGCATCACCGAGTTACTCACGCGCATTTTGCATCTTCGTCAAGAACTTCGTTTTAAGGCAAAGCTTGCGGGTATTGGTCAAACCGTCACCATGTTTGCGCACGATGCGAGAAAGCCCCTTTCGGCGATTGAAAGCTTCTTAAATAATTTTGATTCCACAAGAGATGATCCCAAATTTGTTCAATCCTTCTTAAAGCTTGTTCGTCAAGCCAAAGTGGATCTTGATCGCATGATGGAAGATATGTTGGAGTTTGGTCATAATCGACCCCTTGTGAAGGAAGATTGGGAGCTTTTGGACTTAGTCGAACTCGCGATGGTTGAAACAGCAGATTTGAAGCACGGAAGCACAATCCTCTTTGAATATGATTTCCAACATTCGCGAAGGCTTCATATTGATAAGACAGAGGTCAAGCGAGTAATTGGCAATATCTTAAGCAACGCATTTGATGCGGTAGACGATGGTGGGAAAATTTGGTTCCGGACTAAAGATGTCGACTGCGGTGATTGGATGGAGATTGAAATTGGAAACACAGGCTCTTTTTTAAGTCCGGAAGATCGTTTAAAGGTGTTTGAACCTTTCTTTACGAGCGGAAAGAAGACGGGGACAGGCCTTGGTTTAGCCATCGCTTACAAAGTTGTAACTGCGCACGGCGGCGAAATTTCTGTAGAAAGTGAAAAGATGAAAGGAACATGGTTTCGGTTTGTCTTACCTACGGATGGGGAGAGGGAAAAACCGTATAGAAATACGATCTACGCAAGCCTAGAAGAGGTTCGTCAAGCACAAATTTGCAAGTTGGAAGAGGGGGAGGTCAAAGAACTCGTCCAGGAGGTCTGTGTGATAGATGTTCCTTTGAGTCTTCTTATTGTGGATGACGAAGCGCTTTTCCGTCGATCATTGCGAACCATGGTCAGTAAAATCCCAGACCTTAGAGGCCATGTGTCCATTGTTGAAGCTTCGAGTGGTGAAGAGGCTTTAAAGCTTTTTGAAAAGGCTCGGTTTGATTGTGCCATTGTGGATGTAAATATGGGAGAGGGGAAAATGAACGGTTTCGATTTAACTCGGGAAATTGTGAAGCGGTTTCCTCAAAAAAGGGTGCTCATCCATTCGAATTTGAGCGCTAAAGATAACGAGGCCAAAGCACGAGAGGCTGGAGCACAGGGTTTTATTCCAAAGCCTATGGATCAAGAACAGCTATTGCGTTTTTTGGCGGTTACGGCGAGGAAAGTATCATGAAGAAACTTTTAAAGTTTCAAGTCAGAAATGCGAACGAAAACGATCTTGAGGGCGTAATGCGTGCAGAGCAACATTGGCCTAGGGAGCAACGTGGCTCGATTGAAAAATTCCAATCGCGTCTGAACCGTTTCCCTCAAGGATTTTTTGTGACTGAGGCGGCTGGAGAGATTGTCGCGGTTTCAACGAGTACCTTGGTGAACTACTGTCCGGATGACCTTTCCAAATTTCAATCGTGGGAAATTTGCACCAATGATGGTTTTCTTTTTCCCATACAGGATATTCGTGATTACAACGCGTTGTTCATCGTATCCGAAGGAATTGTCAAGTCGTTTCGGAGAAAAGGCATTCGGGAGGCCATGAGCCGAGCTCAAATTGGGTTAGCGAATCGATTGGGAATGGAATACACGATCATTGGAGCCATGCTTCCTGGTTATGATGCGTTTTGTCGCAAACATGGTGAAACCGAGGTGTCGAAATATGCAGTTTTAAAAAAGAACGGTCGTTTCATTGATCCGACGCTACGAAAACTCCATACACTTGGGTTTGAGTTGCCCGATGCCTCTCATCTCATCAAAGACTATTACCCAAGTCCAGAAAGTCGAAACTATGGCCCTTTGCTGGTACATCGCGTCCAGGGCGATAAGCGTTAGTAGAATTTTGGCCTTCTAACTCTTTGCGCAATTTGTGTTAACCTTTCGAAAAATGGCAAAAGCAAAAAAACGCCTCCCCCTACCTCAAACAAATATTTCTGCGCAGGAAATTCGACGAATATCCCAACAAAAAATCCAATCAGCCCAAAATCGACTGCAAGAAATCGTTTCTTTTTCGAAACCTAGAACCTTTTCCAATACGGTCATTGCTTTAGAAGATGTCAGGGCCTCAGTACTTCAAGATCTCGGGGCGTCTTTTTTCCAACATTATCCAAAACGCCGTAGAGGCCACAGGTAAATTGGGAGAAATATGGTTTGATAGTAAGGATTTAACCTTTAAGGAAGAAGCATTTGTCCAAATCAAAATAGGAAATAAAGGACCTCAAGTTGAAGAAGATGATTTAGCTCGCCTTTTTGAGCCTTTTTTTACGCTTGGCAAAAAAATTGGAAAAGCGGGACTGCAAGCTGAGATGGAAACCCTATTCAGAAGCACTTCAGAGAAATCCATAGAATACTTGAATATCCATCTTCAAAACACTAGGCACAAGTCGAGCCGTTTTTGCATGGTTTTTTTGTGCGTTTTCTCCGCTCTAGGAATTTTTGTTCTGTCAGTTTTTATTTATAAGCGTGTCGCAAATCAAAGGAATTTGTCCCAGAATTTTGGGTGTTTTCGATTTGTCATAAGGTGAAATATCTCCCACATAAGCCTCACTAAACGGACCGCTCAGTGGACCCGTGGGTTCTGCAAAATAGTACGTATTCCCATCATAAGAGTAGTTCTTTCCGCTGGGTTGGCGCGAAAACTCGGTTTCATTCACGGCCACGGCAATATGATTGGGAAAATCCAATAAAATTGAATCAATACACCAATGACTCATAATTGCAGCAAAGAGCATGGCGTGATCTTCACAATCACCTTTTTCATCCAAAACCATCTCATAGCCGTATCGAACATAGTCCTTTACACCCCGAACTTCCTCTAATCCATCTATGCTTGAGTCTCTTTCCCACGGAATTCCACGGACAAAATTGATCGCAAAGTTAACTAGGCTCAGCTTATCCCAAGAAGAGCGGCTCATAGCAACAAGTTCCTGGGCCACCCAAGCCATGGAATCTTCACACGGATCGGCCACGATATATCGATCATAAAATTCCCAAAGATGGGGAAGGTATTGGTATCGGGTTTTACAATAGCCGTAATCGCCGGCCTCAAAAGAAAGCTTATAGGACTCACCTTGATACTTCCATTTACGTGTAATTTTCTGCGCGTCTTCGAATGTTTCTTGAGCATGTCCGGAGGAAAATAGAAAAAGACAAACGATGCCCAATCCAATGGATAGGCGATTTATCCAAGTCATTCTGAATCTCCTCGAAGCACTTGCATCACATGATGAGCGGTATAAATATTTGAACGGTCGCTCCACGAGGTTCGTTCGGCTTCTCCCTTAAAGAAGTTTGTTTTGGCTTGTAGCTCGATGAGCCAAAGCGCAAAGTCTTCACTTCGACCAGTTTCTCCATCATTTCTATGGCTATTCTGATTAAGATTTACTGTGGATACAACGCTTACAGGGGGTATTGGAGATGGCGGTTTTTCTCTACGTGCAAAGAGGGTTCTGTGATTTTGTCTATCTAAGGGCGTTGTGCAGAATAGGGGAACTCGAATTTTGTCTAGGACTTCATTTGGATTTGGATAACCATTGTCTCCCAAAGATCGCAGATCTCCAACTCCGACCTGAGCGGGTTTTCCTTCTTGCGTCCCTGTGGACTCCGCATACCAATAATCATCACCCCGAAAAGTTGTAAAAGCGGCACCCAAATTGTGATCCGGAAACTCTGAGCCGTTGATGCCCACAGCAATATGGCCCGGAATTCGAATTAACATGGAATCCACACACCAATGGCTCAAAATGGCCACGTAAAGCATGGCAAAATCTTCGCAATCCCCCTCTTGATCCAGCAGCATTTCTCCGGGGTATCGGTAATAGTTGGAGATGTTTTTTGAATCTTGATCGTATTTATAGGGAATGGATCGAACCATATTCAAAGCTAATTCAACTGCCTTCAACCGATTCAAACTGTTTTCGCGTGCCTTCTCTCCCAAGTAATACGCGAGCCTTCGAACATCATCTCCACAAGGATCATTAAAAAGGTATTGGTTGACGTTGTTTTCTGGATAAGGATGGGGCAAAAATGAGTATTCATTTGAACAGATGCCCAAGGTATCGACATTTAGGGATAGGTCATAATCGCGGCCTGCGTACTCCCAAGAAAAATCAACATAACCAGCGATTCCATCCCCTGAAAATGCGAACAAAAGAGTTGTTGTCAGAGTCCAAAAAAACAAAATACAATCTTTACCGAACATCAAGACAGTTCCCTTGGCAAAGGGAGGGAACACTCCCAAATCGCCTCTCCATTTTCGTTGAGTAAATTCATATGAACTCGATTAATATTCTCAAGTTCCTCTCTTGAAAAGAACACGCCCACTTCCCCAATACTCGAATCAAATGCCTCCTCGGTTTTTAGTTGTGTGCCATTTCTTCCTTCGGTGAAAACCTTTAACGTGACAGCCTGTGGGAAACCTTGAAATCGAAGAAGATCCTCAAAAAGAACTTCTTCGCGTTCTGAGAGAAAAGCTTGGATTTCGGCTGAGGAAACAATGAGGGTGGCTCCGTCTTCCCGAACCTCAAACCAACGGGCAGGCTCGTAAAGATATACATCGTCTTTGTCGCTGTTGTTCAAGCGGTTTGTAGGAGATTCATACAATGTAAAAGGCCTGTTCCAGGGCGTCTGAGATGCAGAGAATTGAATGGCTACATGCTCAGAATCAATGACTAGAAGAGGATCTGTGACCGTAAATTCGTTATCTTGGGAAGGTTTAAAGATGTACTCTCGCCCATTCGGATTCCCCAACTTAAGCGCATAGGAATCGTAATGATTTTCGGTGAGTTCAAAAGATGTGGAAATCGTAGACGTATATTTTTCCCCCAATAATTCTTTGAAGAGTTTGTGGGGAAAATGCAACGCTTGCTGAATCGTTAGGCTTGTGACGTTGTCTAATTGGGTTACACGGTGATTGGAGCCAGTAAAGACATTTTTCAGATGGGATCCAAAAGCTTTCTCGTGAATGCTTCTTAGGCGCAACTGGAGGCCTTCGGACGTAAGTTTAAATGTGGCATAAAATTCCAGTCGATAAACGGGCAGGTAGTGTTCCAACACGTTTACAACAAAAATCACTTTGCTTTCTTCTGAAACGATTTTCAAAAAAGAAATGATGTTTTCTTGGGCTGAGTTGAGAATATGTCCCTGAAAATCATAGACGACCTGCCCTTGATCTAGAACTGTAGAGAGCTGAAATACTTGACTCCCTTCTGACAGAAGTCTTCCAATCTGTTTTGCGAGGTCCTCTCGATCTATGTCGGCCATTGGTGGCTTTACGTCTTCTTGAGGATCAGCATCTGTGTGGGTGAGAGAATCCGGAAGCGTGGCAGATGGAATTTCGGGATCTACCTTAAGGGTGAAATCGGGACTTGGACAACCAGAGAAGAGCAAGCAAGAGAAAAAAATTATGAGGTTTGTTCTTTTTTGATTCATTTTACTCTCCTGATAGGGAAATTGACCTTTTCATTATTTGAATAAAGAACATCCAGAAGGGAGTTGGAAGAGGACGAAAAATAGAAACGCAAAAGATCGTTCTGACTCAAATTGGCATAGTTCATGACAACCCCAGAGGGGTTTCCACTTTCCTGGACTTTGATCTGATGTGCTTCAAGAATGACGTCTATCCCCAGTGTTGGCAGTGTCATATGCTGGTAAAGAAGGTTTCCGCTATTTTTGTCGATGGCAAAAGTACTTGAAGTTTGGTTGGTTGGGTCAAAGACATGAAGCCAAAGAGCATTTTCTTCCGGTGCCTCCTCATAAGCCTCGAGCGTTTCACTCCGACCCAATGGTATCCTCAGACCAGGCCCTCGTTCCGTGTTTATTTCGAAGCGATCTCCGTCCAGGAACCGAACGTTCATCTGTTTGTCCGAGGTAATGAAATGAGACTTGCCCGAATGTTCTCGATCTTTGTGTCGAATCAATGGGGCCCGGTAACTTGAATTCAAATTTCGCACCAAATCGGAGGAGCGAAATCGGTCTTCCAGACTATTTCGCCGAACTGTGAATTCAGACCAAGAATCATGATAAGAAGTAAGATCCAAAGCTTCTTTCCGAAGCTGAGTCAAATCACTTTTCTCAAGATAAACAAGCTTGATTTTTTCGTATTGAACTTTTTCGCTTGAAGAAAGCCCGCCTGGATTCTCCTGAGCCTTGATTACCAAATCGTGATCCTTTTTGAGCCGAGATTGCTCTGCGGCATTAATTCGAGTGCCCACATATTGGCTATTCCAGTCTTGAGAAAAGCCTCTCAATTCACCTGTCGTTACTTCTCGAGGAAGATTCGAAGCCCAATCCGCAAATCGATTCAAATACTCGTCTAAATTTTCATCATCCTCAATAAAAACTTGTGTTCGAACTTCATGAATCGCTTGAGACCAAAGTTGAGCCAATTGCCACTCCGTAACATAGGCGTCGTTGGACTTTCCAAAAATCTCAAAGAGAAGTTCTTCAGGAAAAACATATCGCATGATTCGGCTTCCAAGCCTCTCTACGGCGCCTTTACTTGCATAGCCAAAATAAATCTTGAATTCAACACCCGGATTGTTGATGGCTTTTAAGACTCGCTGTGTATCGTCAAAATCCAGAATAAATGAAAATACTCCGCTCTTTCCGTAGGTTTCTTGTTGGACACCTTGAATCGGTTGACTTTGAACCCAACGATTTTCTCCCGGAATCTTCAAATCGATATCCATGAGGTTCGCATGAATTCGATGAATCGCCCCGCTCCCCCCACGAGAGGAAAAGTATTCTTTTATTCCTTTTTCAAGGCCATGAATGTCCAGAACCAGATGAACTCTTAGAACGTTTTTTACTTCTCCATCCCAGCGCTCTCGCTCCAAATTATAAGAAATTCCAAATCGCCCGGGGTTTTCGACGAATAGAAGTGGTGGTGTGTAGTATGTAACGATTTTGCCCGAAACTTGATCGGTCTTTTGGAGAACATAGATGGGATAGGGCTTTCCGCCTAGGACCACCTCGACCCACTCGCCGTTTCCACGTGCGGCCGAAGAAAGCAAAAGCACTAAGGCGGCGAAAAAAAACCCTAACCGCAAAAATCCCATTTAACTCCTTCCTTGTCACCAACTCCTTCGAGAGAATGAAATTCCGGCGTGTAATAGTAGGGTGAGCAAGTGTTGGAAATGGAATCATTGACAGAAACCGACACATCCATACGACCTGGATGGAGGAGGCTGGTGACCCCAGTGGGATTCCCTTCAACCGCATTGACTGTTCCAGGAACAGCAAAGTCAAACAATAGATGAACGGTGGGAGCGCGAAATTTTATGATTCGGTTGTTCATTCCATTCGGCCTCAGAGGACGCCCTCTTCCAAGAAGCGCTCAAGAGAAGAACGGGAAATCAAGTAGACAGGCCATTCGAATATTTTCATGATTTCCAAGCGATTCTTCTCCATGACCTCAAGCTGAATTTGAGGAATTTGACGTCCTTGGTGCAATAGAGGGGCGGGTTTTTCATAGGCATTCTTCACAAAACCACCTCCACCACCGAATAAACCCCACAACACCCTAGCTTCTCCCTCTGGACGATCCTCGGTCTCAACCCTGCCTCCAACGCTAAAGGGGCCCCAAAGAAATTTACTCTCGCCCGACTTCTGGGTCTGGGCCGGATGAGATTTGTGTTGCCGGGGGGTCTCACCGAAAAGATTCCATAGCTCGTTAGCACCTTTTTCGTCTTGTTCCAGTTCAGATCCGTAAACGATGGGCTTTGAGGTCTTCAATCCATAGGTTGTAAAAGCCTCATAGTGATGCAGTTCACCGATGGGCTTTTCAGTGTCTTGAATGTCATCAAAAAATTCATTAAAAGAATTCGTATGCCCCAAATTCAAATTTCGAAAGAAGCGATTGAGTTGCTTGCGTGTGAGCCATACTTCATCTGAATTCTGGGCACCGAAAAACAATTCATTGATGGCTTGTTGAATCCAGATCATCGGTATGGACTCGTTATTCTCTGAACTTCGGAATGTGCTTATAACATCGCTAGGACGATATTGAGCAGACGCATTTTGGATCCAAAACGTCGAAATCAAAGCCATTATAATGAGAAAAGTTGGGTGTTTCATTGTTCCTCCTAACGAATTCGTCGCGGCGAACCCTTTGTGGGGAGTTTTGTGTTGGGATAAGAATCATGAAGCTTACGAAGCAGTGCCTTGTCATACTCAATCGTATGAAGCACGGTATGAACCTTTGCACCCACAGGCACGAGATTGTTTCCTTTCAAAATTCTCACATCAAAGGTGCTTTTCACGAATCGATTCAGATCTGAGCGGACAACCTCATAGAGTTTTTGCTTTAAAGGATCGGATTTCTTTCCCTCCCAATGATGCTTTTCAGCCATCTCTTTGGAAAATTTCTTAAATGTTTCAAGCGCTTCCATTTTTTCACTCTCGCTTGAACCGGCTACACCTCCGCCAAAGAGCCCCCAAAGTACCTTTACGCCAACTCCACCGCTTTTCTTGGAATACTCCTGATAAAGTTTTTTCATGGCATCGATGGATTCGTAGGCCTCAGCTCGTTGATCGTCTGTAAGGGTTGTAAAATCTAAGGAAAAGAATTCGCTTGTGGGATCCAAGCCGAAATTCGTCGGAATGTCATCAATCGTAAAATCTTCAAGTCTTTTTGCGCGCGCACTGGCTTGATCCATGTATTTTTCGGCCAGACGAATAAAGGTCTTGAGCAAATCCTCATCTTGAACATTGATAACCGTACGATTGTCCTCAGCAATGTTTGTCATGAAATTAAATAATTGCTCTTGGGTAGCCCAGACACGATCGCGTTTTCCAAACATTTCACGCTCAAGGTTTGAATCGATGGTTACATTCATCTCCTGAGAAAGATTTCCCCCACCGATGTTCTCGGAAACACGCAAGTATCGCAGAACAAAGCCAAAACCTTGCTGAAGTCGGGCTTCAAATTCATCCAAATACTCTTCGGGAACCTCAAATCGAACCGGCAAGACTTCCGCGTTCTGAATTCCCGTACTATCCATATCCGACTCGTGGGGAAATCGAACATAGATCTCAAAAGGAATTTGGTATTCAAATTCAGCCATAAAATCCAAACTAATCAGCGGAACGGGAACCAGGTTTGAAAATCGCATGGGCATGCGCTCCAAGTGGCTGATGGTGTTAATCATTCGCCGAACGGCGGCGCTATTATATCGAACCAAGAAGAGTGTAACCGTGGCGTGGCTATCACCGTCTAAACCCTCAACCATGTATAACGCATGCTCGGCATCCGGCGCGCGTAGGAAGTGAAGACAGGGCGAATAGATATATCTGATTTTGTTGGGTGCTGCGATTGCGTCGTTCTTTGAAGAGGCCCAAAGGCTGATATCCACACCTAAGTCACCACATGGAACGACAGCATCTGGAATATCCGTCGGAATCGCCAGCCCCTTGTTCAAATGCTCCGTATGAATCGAACGAACAGTCGGTTTTCGTCGTTCCCGAGTATTAGCCGAAGCTGGGGTTGCAGCTAGACTCATGATCGTGATAAGCAAAAATAGTGTTTTCATCGCTTACTCCGTTGGTTGTTTTTTGAAATAATCCGTGACGAATTAACCGAAAACGCTAACCGAAGAATATGTGTCCCTCGAGCCACGATTATTGTCCGCCTCTCTTGCGTGGCTTTGGAAGTTTCCTTCGTCTAGGCATTTTGGGTGGTTTAGGTGACTTTGTTTCATCTAACTCTTCATCATCTCCAGTTCCCCTTTTTTTCTTTGGCCCAAACCATTTTTGAGGCAACCCTTCCATGTCATCTCTCAGTTCGTCCATGTCATCCATGAACTTGCCAAAACCATTTCGGTTTCCATTTTCGTCTGTGGCCAAATAGTTCTTGAACATTTCACCCAGAGGGCCGTCGTCCTCTTTGTAGTAGTTCTTCCACATGTCGACGTCCTGATACGCTTTATATTCATCCCAATATTCATCTCCGGGATTTTCTTCGCTCCCACGAGATCGTCGTCCACGATGGGAGCCAATCGGTTTAGGCATCTTGGGCATTCGTTTTCCATGGCCGCGCCCCTTCTTCATGCCGGGACCGCCATGGCCTCCTCGTTTATAGCGGTCGATGTCATCAAACCAAACATCCACATCAACACCTTCCAGGCGACCAAAGCTTTCCAGCTTAGCCATCCATTCCTCTTCAATTTCGTCGTCGGAATAACCTTCGCGTTGAAGGTACTCTTGGAATGTTTCATAAAGATCGCCATACGTTTCCATTTTCATTTCCTCCAGCATGTCTCGTGCCGAAAGCAGTCCGTTGCTTTCATAATCGGCAGCGAAGGTAAGGCCAACGCCGGCAAAATGAATTGCACCGAACAGAAAAAGCATTTGTACTTTTGGAACTGTCATGCTTGCTCGTGAAAGCAATTGGCATGCCAGTAAAAATAAGGCGGATTTATGACCTCAAAACATATTTCCTTTTTTTCTGAGTCAAAATGTTCAAATTTAAAACAATTTGTACGTCAAAGAGGAAACCCTCTCTACGGAAAGCGCTTTCCCAGAGCTTTTTTGTTGGCATAGTAGTTGCCAACTAAAAAAGGGTTTTGATCCAATATAGAAAATCCCTGGTGATCGCTATCACAATTATTTTTTGCCTTGGTTTCGGGACACCCACATTCGCTCAGTTGGAACGCAGATATAAACCAAGAGAAGGTGAGGTTTCCTTATCCTATAGAGGAGAGACCTATACGATTGTTTATGAGCCTAAGTATTCTCACTTCACAACAGAAATCCGACCCAAGGGGAAATCGGAATTTTCGTTCTATGATTTTGATTGGCATCGGTTCTTCAACCAACTTCTAGGGATGGAAGCTGAGCAATTGGAGACGAAAGAATATATCTTCTATCAGATCACGTCCCAATTGTTGGATATTGTTGAGAATGAGAACCTCTCCACAACAGAATTAGTCTCTTTAGTATATGCTTTTGTAAACCAACTTGGGGTGAATCCTCGACCAAGAGAATACGAGAACGCGATGTTGCTCCCCGTAGACCTTTTGCATTTGGGGCCCAAGACCCGCCAAGATTATCTAATATTAAATGCAGTTCTTTTATCTTCTCTATGTGTGGACATTCAAATGGTGGGGTATGGAGAAAAATGGCAACTGGCGGTGTTGGCGAACGAAAATCTAGAAGGGCAGAAGTACCGAATCGATGATTTTACATATGTGTTTGTTGATGGCGTGGCACGCTCAGGAAGCGAACAGTCCATTGGAAATGGTCTTGCCTCGACGATTGAAATCAATGAACGGTGTATAGGGGTAGACAAACATTATTCTCCAATTAATTCATATCCAAATGTTTTGGCTCGGGCCTTTACAGAAAAAGTAGAAGAAGTGGGAAAGGGGACAAAGGAAAGGTTAAGTCGATCCCGAGGAGGGGGCTGGGAGGTTAACCTGGCACCAGCTGTGTCGGCCTTACACAAAGCAAGATCCGACCGAAATGTAGGTCATTTGTTTGATCCAAACGCAGGACGTCGTTTGGGTCGATCACGAACACAGGAGAGGACAAATAACCACCTGCTTTTGTTTGGACGGCGAGGCGATGGATTCGGAACCGTGAAAACAGAGCGTATGCCTCATCGGAGACAGCAATGAAGAGCAAAAAGGCACATCCCGTAAGGACGTCCATTTCGATTCGTTTTCATAAAAAACGACAAAAGAAAGTATCCCTTGTGAACGTATTTTTAGTCACCGTAATTGCAATGGGCACCATCACTGCTGCACAGCTAACAATTTTAGCATTCGTTCCTTAAGTTTTATACAAATTGTTCCACAAATATCCGAACCGCTTCAAATTCGGGACACCAAATATTTTGAAAGTTTCTCGAAGGAGCATTCAAGCAGGAAGCTCCTCACATTTACGACATTTTCATCATGGCATTAGTTTTGCTTTGTAGATGACAAGAAAAATTATCATCAGGAGGCTACACATGAACGTTTCCCATCTAAATGTGATTTTGGGTTTTATTTTTTCGATTGCGATATCAACAATTTCAAGCGCCGAAGAGTCATCAACCAGTTGGGTTCTTGTTGAAACGGATTTGTGTACAGGAGAAATGGAAATTCTCTCCGATAACGCCTTGGAGCTGGATAATGACACATTGAATGCTTTAGAAGAGAGAGTGGAAGATTTTTCCAGCCAATATCGTGCTTCAAAAGCTCAGGCTTGTTCGACGGATGCCGATTGGGGGGATGAAGAAGAAACACATCGCCTCATGTGCAAACTTGTGGATGGGGTGGAAAGAGAAATTAAATGTTTTGACGTGAGTCGTGCAGAACGAAGAGAGATGCTCCAATGTTTCACAAATGGAGACTTCTATGAAACCGAATGGGGCATTGAGGCTGAGGGTGGTGGTTCCGCGCTGTTAAAAGGAATCTTTAGCGTTAAGGCAGAAGCGGGGGCCTCAAGGAACGGAAGGAAAAGATGGACGATGTGGACTTGTATAAACAATGACACGGGTGAAATCTTCAGCGGTTCCGCGGCAGAAATCAACGAAGTTATTCAAGAGTACAGAAAGTATTTGGAAAGCCATGAATAGGAGAGAAGGCATGTGGAGATATGGTGCTTTATTGTGTTTAGCCCTTTTAGTGACCAATGTTCACGCCGGAGATGTGTGCGAGTTAAGTTGGCTTGGTAACGAGAGATTTGCTCTGGCCTCTAACCACTCTTTTGATATGTTTCTGGCGGATGCAAGGAACGAATTGATTCCGGTGAGCGCGGGGTTCAGTTTTGATGATGCGCCCATCCATGCAATTGCTAAATTGGTTTCATCGCCAAATCCAAATGCGAAAGCCGTTTGTTCGGGAGTGGTCGTAGATGGAGGTCGATTGGTTTTTACAACCCAATCCTGTATTCGTGACAAAAATGCTAAATATGCATTTCCATATTCCAATCATGATAACCCGCAACCTTATCCTATGCTCAAAATCAAAAAGTATTGGTACAAGGGTCGTCATGGCCTGGCCGTGGGCATTGTCGAAAGTCCGCCCACCAATCTTTGGTCTTTCAGTTGGCGAACGTCATCCAATCAGTTTCCTTATGAATGGGAAGGAGGAAACTATTGGGCCATGATGGGTTATCTCGACGATGGAACAGCGTCTCCCCACATTCAAACGGGTTGTTCGGCAGAGTCTTATGGCACGTGGGGCGTGACACACGATTGTGGTGACGACTTTCTTCAGGGCAGTCCATTGTTTTCAAACTTATGTGGCGATTGGCAATTCGTAGGCCTAAGTACTGGAGCAAATGGAAAGGCGGTGTATTTCAACACTCAATACTCCTCGACGATTCGCTCGGCCTATGAAGAGCTTGGACGAGGTTATTGCATCAAGGACGTCAAAGCTTGCTCAAATTTGGCGATGGGAAAGCCAGCATACAAGCAAAATCCATTCGTTGTTCCTCCTGGAACGAGTTGGGCCGGTCAGGTGAGCAACGTATTGCTTGAAGGTGGGAGTCGAATTTCGCGACACGATCATCTTGGTGATTTCATTTTGGATATCAAAAAATGATTGGTTTGTTTATTCCCTTTCATCCCTTCGAAGTACGATGTTCGCAAGCAGCACGGCTCCTAAAATAATTAAGGCGGGAAGGAGCCATGCTGAAACCGTGGTTGCACCCGTTTTTCCGCTCGAAGGGAGTGCTAGCATTAAGACAATCAGATTTCGTCCCATGCTGCCTATTGACATGATGGTAGCGCGTTCCCCTGCGTGTTCTTTCGGGATGTAAAGATTAATCAGGCTTCGATAAGCAGGAGAGGCAATGCCAAATGCAAACGCGCCAACAAATGAGAAAGAAGCTTTAAAAAACACCTGGACACTCTTTGCAAAAAATTCGGTCAATCGATCAAGAGTAAATACGAAAGCTGATTCCTTATACGTTTCCTTCAGTTATGAGAACTTAAGGCATCCTGAGAAAGATTCTTTGCTCGAGTTAAGCGATGATATTTCGTTAAAAAATCCACCCATACATGATGTTCCTATTGTCGAAGGTTGGGAGAGCGATTAGTGTCCCGAGAATGAGTTTTCGCATGAATTCATTGTTAGGGAAGCAGACGCTGGCTTTGATTCGGGGTGGTGATTATGCCCATCCGGGAGAAGAAGAATCCATTATTAGAGTGTTTGAGCACCTACCCAAATCCTCTGATCAACAGCTCCTTGATGTTGGATGCGGTATTGGTGGAACGGCTGCGTTTATTCAAAACAAAGGATGGGGAAAGGTTACTGGCATTGACGTCGACTTTGAGGTCCTTGAAATGGCCAAGAAGAAGTACATTCAGTCAGAATTTGTAAACTGTGACGTTGAAAGTGTAAGCAGAATTCTCAAAAACAAATTTGAGATCATATATTGCTTTTGTTCTTTCTATGCGTTTGCTCGCGCACATGTTGCCCTAAAACAAATGCGAAAGGTTGCAAAATCCAACGCCACTCTCATGATATTTGATTATGTTGATCGCAGACCAGCAAATGACAAAGCACCTGAAGCATTGTTGTTTCCTTCTTTGAAACTACCATCTTTGTCAAAGACGCTAGCGAAAACAGGATGGAAGAAAGTAAAAACCGTTAACTTAGATCAACATTTTCAGGTTTGGTATGAAGATTTGGTTCGTGAAATTCATTCCAAAAGAGTAACTATCACAAATCTGGGGGGAGCCGAATGGTATAATTATGTCGAAGATCGCTACCGTAGCGTTCTTGGTGACATACAGAAAAATCGTTTAGGCGGCGCTGCACTCTATATGGAAAGGGAGTTCGCAGAACCCCAACCCTGATATACGAATGAGTTATATGACATTGAGGTTTTTGGCATTTGGCGGCAGACTGTGAGGCGGTGGCGGAGTTAGGAAGACTATTTGACAAAGTTCCCGTGCAAATGCGGGGGTTGAGCATGGCGCCTTGGTTGATGCCGGGGGATGTTCTTCTCTTGGATCGGGATGTGCGCGTGGAGGATTTGTTTCTTGGAGATGTGGTTGTTTTGAAGCATGTGGAGGGGGAGGAGCGGATCGTTCATCGCATTGTTCGGGAAGATCCCTTTCGGCTTTTGTTTCCTTTTCGAACCAAGGGGGATCGCGTGTGGGAGGAAGATCCTCTGGATGATTCGTTTCGATTTGAGGGAAAGGTGATCTCCAGGTATCGAGGGCGAAAATGGAAAACGTTGTCGTGTCGTCGATGGCTTTGGGTGTTGTGTAAGTACGATCTGTATCCTGGCCAGAGACTCCCTCTCTGGTGTTCTCGAACGACGTTGCGTAATTTTTTCAAAGGCTTTCGTCCGTGAATTTGGCCTTCGAGCGATTGGTTTCTCTCGTGCGCCAGGGAATCGGGTTGGAAATCGCTGTTCCTCCCCTTGGGGAACAGGAAATGGAAACGTGGAGCATGGCCAAGGAGCATAAGGTCGCGACGATTTTAGCTCCGGCCATTTTGGATCATCCGGAATCTCCCAAACTGGAGGATGAAGCTCGGTATTTGTGGCAGATGGCCGCGATGCGTGAGGAATACTACGTACGATGTTTAAGGGAAATTGAGGAACTCTTGAATCCTGAGGGGATTCGCGTCTATCCCTTGAAGGGTGTGGAGTTGGCTCGGAGCGTTTACCCTCGTAAGGGGCAGCGAGCCTTTCGTGATTTGGATTTGTTGGTGAGTCCCTCGGACCTCATTCAAGCCGATCAAATTTTGCAGAGAAATGGATTTCAGGTTCTTCACCCAAAGGGCCCTTTGAAACGAGCCGTTTTGACTCAAGGGAATCAACTCCTTGCGGCGTATCGTGGGCTGGATGCCGTTTCGTATGAGAAGGATGATCTTTTTTTGGAACTTCATTGTACGATTCTTCCGATCTCTTATGGTCCATACCGCATTCAACATGTGTGGGATGAACAACGGCTCTCGGTGGAAGATTTCTTCATGCATTTATTGTTTCATACGACCCGACATCATTTTCTCTATGGTCTAAGGCAGCTCACGGATCTGGCGTTATGGGCTCGGCATAAGGAGCCCAATATGGAAGTGGTTGAAAAGAAACTGGTTCGCGAAGGACATCTGCCTTTGGCTTGGCCGGCGTGGAAGTTGGCGAATGAGTGTTTTCCGGAGGCCGTGAGTCTTCCCAAATTGAATCCCTCCCCGAGGGTTCGTCGATATACGGAAAGAATTTGGGCCATTTTTCCTGAGATTCCGGAGCGGGCCATTGGGTTTTCGGGATCGCCTCTTCCGTTTCTTTTAGCCAAAGGAAATTTGTGGAGAGCGTTTTGGGGACGTTCTTTTCAAATGGATCATCAGGTGGGAGATCGTCCCGCATTTTTGAAACGACTGTGGTGGAAAGTCACGCGTCCGCTTGCTCTCCTTTGGAGGCACGCACCTGTGATGTGGCAGTGGTATAAGTTTTATCGTTAGGTTCGATGGCGCAAAACGCGGGCGGGGTTTCCCGCCACAACAGAGAAGGGGGGGACGTCTTTGGTTACGACGCTTCCCGCTCCGATTTGAGCTCCTTTTCCGAGAGTGACTCCGGGAAGCAGAATGGCTCCGATGCCGATATCTACATGGTCTTCCACGACAATGGGTTTGAAATCCAAGGGGGCGTCGAGCAGGATGTGGTTTTTTCCCAAGTCTTGGTGTGTGGAGGTGAGCATCATCACACGAGGGCCAATGCCAACCTGTTCACCGATGGTGATGTTTCCTGCTGAATGAAAAAAACACTCTTGGCCAATCCATGTATTGGAGCCAATGTTGAGAGTTCCTTTCGGGTGACCCTTGAGAAGGGTTCGGTGGCCGACATACACATTGTTTCCAAGCGAAATGGTCTCGGGGTGCCAAACCTTAATCTCGTCTTCCCAAATGATGTTCTCTCCAAGGGACGAGAAGTCCTTGAGTTGAAACGATCCATCTCCGTGGCTTTGGAAAGTTCTCATGAAATTCTTTATTAGGCGGAAGTTTTGGATTGGCGAGCTTGTGAAATTTGTTCAGGAGTGACGGTGTTTTCTTGTTTTACAAGTAAGTTTTCACGATCCAGCTCTTGAATCAAACGGTTGACGTCTTCCAAAGCTGCCTCATAGGAAACTTCAAATTCACGTTCCAAACGTTTGGCGATGGATTCTGGAGTGCTTTGGTCTTGGAGTGCGCGCCAAATGACCTGGCCTGTTTCATTGAGTCGATAATAATTTTTGGTGTCTAAGTGAAGCACGACGCCCTCTTTTGGATCGAGGTCGGCATAAATGATTTTGGCATCATCTATTTGGTATGTCATTGGGCTCCTTTAAAATAAGGGTCTTGCTGTACCCATTCGTTCTCCGGATGGTCTCGCATCCACTCCGCTTTCTTGAAATGTTTCATGCAATTCCAACAATGGAAGTGATCCAAGTCGTGTTGGGATCCGTCTCCAATTTTTTTGAGTTTGGCGCTAAAAAGTTGGTTGTAAGCTTGAAGCAGTTTTTGATGGCCTTCCTCCAGGGTTTCTTTCGACAGGTCTGCAACCACGTCTTCCTCTCCATAGCTTCCTTCTAGATTAGATAATTGGCAGCAGGTGGTGAGGCGTCCCCGATGGTCAATATTGATTCCATTCAGTTTGAGAAAGCGACAATGGGCCAGGGGTGTTTGGTCGTAAAATCCAGCAGAGAGAATGATGGGCATGCGAAAACGTCCTCGCAGGTCTCCGACTTCTCGTTCGATGCCTTTGTATTCTTGAGGCGATGGCATGAGGTTGTGTTTCAACAGATGGGGAGTGGGTTGTGCATGGGCGATGTGAAGTCGGGTGGTATCAATTTTGGAACATAGCAAAGCCATGTCTTCCATTTCGTGGCGGTTTCCTCGGTGAACCACCATCTGAACCACCACCTCGAGGTTGTGGATTCGAGAAATGGCCACGGTAGCTAAGGCGCGCGCAAAGGAACCTCTTCCACGAATGGCGTCATGCGTTTTTTCGGTCGCACCATCCATGCTAATCGAAACGCCGATCCATTGCGGGTGGTCAAATAAGTCGTAGAGGTTTCGGAAAATGCGCTGGTGGTTATAACCGTTTGTGACGAAATGGAAGGTGTAGCCGTGGTGAATGATCAAATCCAAAATTTCTCGGAAACGGGAGTGGAGTGTGGTTTCTCCCCCGGTGAGGGCAATATGCGGTTTGTGGTACCGCTTTCCTTCCACCAAGATTTTTTCCACCGTCTCAAAAGGAATTTCTGAAACCTTGTCGAGGTCAGCTCGGAAACAGTGGGCGCAGCGCAAATTGCAGTGGCGGGTTAGTTCAATGCCAATGAAAAAGTCTTTCATTCCGCACAACTCCTAAGACTAAAAACGTGGAGACGGCGATCGTTTTGTTGGAAAGACATGAAAAAACTAAAAAACAGAAGCTCCAGGGGCGACGGGAGAGGCTTGTGCTGCAGCAGGGGCTCCTGGAACAGGAGGCGCACCGTTGACCACAGGGGCCTTTTCGTTCATGCGCTCCAATTTGGGGCGTTCATAAGCCTTTTTCTTGGAATCCGTCGAATTTGTCTCTTGATTACTGCGCTGGGTCATCGTTCTGTGAACCTTACCGTCCTTCCGTCCCACGCGTCAACTTCCACTTTCCGGAAGCGTGAGGGTTGTGTCCAAACCATCTGAAGAGGTGATGTGAACCGTATCTCCAGTCTCGATGTTCAAAGGGATGGCAAAGGAACCGTCACGATGCGCCGTGACCGCCAAGGTCTCGGTTGTCGCTTCGCCATTTTCATCCAGTTGGGTGGCTGTAACTTCGCTCAAGCCCACAACTGATCCCGCACCACCGACTACCGTGCCTCGACTAGGTGCAAAGTTCATCAATCCTGCCAATTCCTCCAGGCTCATGCCCGTCATATCCGGTTGTTCCGTGGCCGTGAGAAGAGAGCTTCGAACATCATTGGCTACTTGTGAGGCACTCATGAAAACATAGTGGACCCAGGTTTTGGTGGTTCCGGCGGGAATGGTCGCATTGATCCAACGAAACTGAACTTCACTATCGGCGCCTCCGACAATGCCTGGTGCATAAAGTAGAGAAAGTGAAGAGGTTCCAAGTCCATCTTGAAAGATGAAGCCTGTGGTCGGTCGAGTTCCACTTGCATCGTAGGCAGCCAAAAATCGATCCGAAATTCCAGGGGTGCTTAAGGAGGTGTCGTGGGTGAGGGTTTCGCTTGAACTTCCCGTGAGGAGAGACGAAGTGATTTTCAAACTGACTACCCGATCCGTTTCTCCCGTGTTTTCAAAAATTTCGAGAAACCGTGCGTAGTTCCCAGTTTCGGGAACAAAGACTTTTCGAGACACTTGAAGCGTGTCTTGGGTGATCGGGTCTCCCTCATTTTCCACGGGGGCTTGCAGGGTGTAGGGACCATAGGCCACTTCTCGGTCACCTTCGAACGTGTAGATCCCTCCATCGGGAAAATTGGAGCCAAAGTCAACGAAGACCTCTCCCGGCAAACCGAGTTGAATGGAATTGGGAGCCAGCATGGCTGGAAGTGTGCCGCCGGTTCCCCCGCAGATGGAGCCATCAGGACGAAGATCAAACTGAAAAGTTTCACCGGATAGAATATGGACATCGTAGCCGATGGGACAAGCTGCGGTGTTCGGGGCAAAGTCGATGTCAGCCACGGTCTCAGTCGTTTCAAGTGAGCTGGTGTCAAATAGGCAAATCTCGCCGCCCGAAAGTTGCGCAAACGATCGGCCTAAGTTGGTTCGAAAAGAAGTTTCCAATGCGTCTAGGTCGGATACGTCTAAGCCCGTATCCAAATTGAATGCCAACTGCGTGATGAGACGTAATTCAAGGGCGGGCAAGTCGCTAAACGAGAGTTCGCCGCTGGAAAGGAGGTCTAGAACAATTTGGTAAACAGCCTGGGTGATGGGGTGAAGGGGAATTTCGGTTTGGCTTCCGGCCCAAAAACCGCGCAGAGAGGTGGAGTTTACGGAAGCTTCGATCACGGTCGAGGCGTCCGTGTAATTGGGAAGGTCGAAGGTAAATTGTCCAGAGGCATCTGAGACCGTAGTGGCCAATTGGGCCGTTTCGTTTCCCTGGTTGTCGATGGTGATCAATCGCACGGGAGTCTCTGGCAGACGATCTCCATTCAGGTCGTAAAGCACGCCCGTTCGATTTTCGATTAGGGGCGTGTTAACTACGGGCACGGTTGTATCGGTCCAACAGTTGGACGATTCCGAGGGAGTGGTGGCGGTGGAGGAACATCCTCCTGCCAGCAGGCCTAAAACCAAGAAGTGATTTATCCATCCGACTCTACGGACAGGACGTGCTGTCGGTTGAGAAGCATGTGCGCAAGACGCCAGGGATTTCGATAGATTCTCCACCGGATCCATCATAAGCATTCCCACCGCCCAGGTCACGCAAAGCCGTAGTGGCTACCACGTAATAGAAGCCCGAACTCGCCAGGGCTGAAACGGGAGTCAGGATCACTTGCGTACCATCGGTGCTGAAGGAAAGCGTCGTGTTGATTATGTTTCCTTGTCGATCCATGAGGAAGATGCTGGTGGGAATTACCGTGCGCGGATCCAATGGTTCACTAAACGTAACCGTAGGGGCAACGGATGTAGAAACACTGGTCGATCCGTCAGAGGGACTCACAGATGAAACCGTGGGGCCTGTTGTATCGAATGAGGTGATTACCGAATAACCCCCAGCATCGAACGTGCTGCCCAGAGCATTTCCACTATTGCTTTCACAGTTTCCGCCATCGGAATTGATGTGCCGGTCCTTCACTCCGGTGGTTAAACGAACCGTTCCGGCATTGGCTGAGGAGAGGTTGTTGTAGCAGTTGACCACAGCCCAGGTTCCATCAATGGCCGGAAAGACGTTCCAGAAGTTTGGACATAAGGTGTCCCCGTTGCCATAAATCGTAGCGTTTCGACTACGATAGGGCGCTCGTGAAATCGTCATAGAAGTGGACGAATTAACCGAAACAATGGTTGTGCCTGAGTAAATTCCGCTTCTCGAAGCCGAAATGGTCATACCGGCAAAGAACCCATTCGTAGAAGAAACCGTGACCGTGGTACTTCCGCTCGTAAAACTGCCTGATGAGCTTACGGACGCCGCAGGGAAAGTGAAATTGGAACTGCTTAAAGTGGAGCGATCCATGGGTTCACTAAAGAACACGGCAAAACTTCCATTTTGCGCAATGGATGATTCTGCAGCCGGTACAATGTGAGAAATGGTGGGTGCGGTCCAATCCGCTTGGGCCGTAAAGGTGGTGGAGTTATAAGTCGAAGCAAAAGCATTTCCTGCTCGATCCTGGACGCCCACGGAAATGGTGGGTCGATAGGAGGACCCAGCGTTCAAGCTAGATTGGGGAATTAATCGGATGCTTTGTCCGTCATCCGATAATTCGATGTCCACGGGAACATTTCCCACACCCACTTCATTCAGGGTCACACTCGAACCATTGATTGTGTATTCCGAGAGGGGTTCCGAAACCTCGATGTCAATGAATGCACAGCGCGAAGCTGTAGATCCATTGGAGGGCGACACACTCACTACGGTAGGGGCCGTAGTGTCTGCGGTGGCGTTAATCGTGAAGTTGGACGTTTGTGGCGCGGGCATTAAGTTTCCGGAGGTATCTGCTACGGCCCCTGTGGCCGTGATGACGTATTTCGTGCTGGTGGTTAAGTTGGAACCTGTTTCGTAGGTGATCATCTGAAGCGTGGGGTCGGCTTGCAGAGAAAGACCAAGATGCGTCGGATCCCCAAATTCCGTCATATAAAAGTAGTCACCAATGATGGTGCTGACATCAATGGGCTCGTCAAAAATCACAAAAGGAAAGATGCGGTTCCTCACGCCGGTGGCATCTAACATCGGCCCCACATGAACCAAGTTTGGGCCTGTCGAATCGGAGACAGGCGCCGTGTAAAACACATTCCACGTGTGATATTGCTGATTGGCGCTGCTATAGGCGCCGATGTTGAAGTTGCCGGTGTTGGGTAAGGCGTTTCCCGCCAAATCGCGGATACAGGATCCGATCGATATGGCAACGCAATCGTTCGTGGGCATAGCCGCTGAAGGGGTGAAGGTCGCAATGTCACCTTCGGCATTCAAAACAGTGGTGCCGGAAATTACATAGGGCCTTGGCGTAGGATATCCCGAGGTAACACAGGAGTTCGTTTCCCAGACCGCGATATTGGGAACGGAGCCCGAGCCACAATCGGTGGCTGTGAGCGAGGACTCCTGGACCGGCTCACTAAAGTAAACATAAAAACTTGAGTTGGGTGAAATGGTGGTGTTGTCGACAGGTAAAATCGAACGCACATAGGGCGCGGTTAAGTCTTCTCCCGAGGCCCCTGTGTAGAACGCAATCGACTCAGAAGGAAGTTGGTTTCCAGCAAGATCAGTGATGGTAGTGGGTGACCCACTCGCCACTTGAACATTGCAAGAGTATTCCGTTGAGCTGCTTAAGGTTCCCGAAGGCTCATAAATTGCCTGAGTGCTATCGACCGAGAACGAAATTGATCCAGGTACGCGCGTCGATCCTTCGCACATGACGAAGTTTCCGCTATCGCATGAACCTCCACTTCCCGCATTAAATGTGGATTCATCCAGAGGTTCATTGAATGTCGCGATACATCGAGCGACATTGCCCACGACGGTTTCCTCGTTGGCGGGTACCCAACTCACCACGCTCGGTGCATTATCGTCATGTTTGACATTGACCACTGCGGCAGGTCCCTGCAAACCACCATCAATATAGTAAACGGAAAGAGTGTTTTCTTGATTTTGTTGCAGCGAAACTGAAACGTTTTGCGTTGTGGCCGAGCATGCGGCGGACCCTTGAGCGAGTCCTCCATCGACGTACACGGTGCCACCTGCTGGGCAATTTGTAACCGTGACGGTAATGGGATTGGAATTGAAATAATCGCCATCCGAGGGAGTGGTCACAGTAGGAGTCGAAGGCAGGGATGCGTCAGATTGTACCGCCAAGACGTCAAAGTAAAACTCAATGTCGAAGTTTTCTGACAAGGTAAATTGCATGAACTGCACACATCCGGTGTCATCTCCGGGAGCCATCACACCCCCCGGTACATCGGCTGTGAAATCCCAGCCAGGATAATTTGTTTTATAACCATCAAAAGTTAAGTCCGGAGCCAAACAGTCGTAACGGTTGTTGCTGTTGGTGTCGTTTGCTGCCAGGGTCATACCGTCGGAAGAATTGCAATCGCCTCCGGAAAGATTGGTGTTTACGGCAGAAACCACACCGGAATCAGTCCAGTTGAGGCTCCACAAGGTGAAGTAAAACGGAGCAAAGAAGTACGTGTTTTCTGGATAGTAGGTTGGATAAGTATACTCATAGCCGGTTGGATTGGTGTTTTCGTCGTAGTTGTCGGGCAGGTTCGATTTGTTTACGAGTTTCGCGTAGAAGGAAAGAACGTGGGTGGTGGGATTATAATCCACGGTGCAGTTGTCGGGATCAATCAATCCCATGCAATAGTTGGGAGAACCAGGATCATTGTTGCTGTGGTTACGAATGGCGCAGTAGTATGAACCCGCAGAATTCTCATACGTACTTAAGGCATTTACGCCAGATGTAAGGGGGGCTCCTGTGTCTCGATCAACTTGTGTGTACGTAACCGTGTTAAGCTCAGTGTCGTAGGAGGCTTTAAAGCTTCCTACAACTTTGAAATTTTCCGATTGAGAAGTGGAGGAATTGGAGCACGATAAAAGTGCAAAGGGGAGTGCAAATAGCATTACGTTTAGATTTTTAAACACACCTAACTCCTCGGTTCACCAACGTACCGCCACGACCAAGTCGATCAACCTAAATAGATTTAACTACTACCATTATAGCGGATTTTGCGACGAAGTAAGATAGGGATCCTTGGTTGGCAAAAGTGAGCATCGCATAGATGCGACAAAGGGAAATAAAGTTGTCGCTCAAGACCAAGCGTCAATATCAAGGGGCCGTTGTCGTAAGGTTCATGTTCAATCCGTCAGAGGCCGTTATTTGAATAGTGTCTCCTTCAGAAGCCCTCAGCGGAACGGAAAAGGCTCCATCTTTGCGTGCTGAGACGGTGACGGTTGTGTCGGAGACCTCGTTGATTGCTGTGACCTCAGCTTGACCGATGACAGCACCGGGCTCTCCAACAATGTTGCCAAGATTGGGGGTGAAATTCACAAGGCCTCTAAGTTCTGAAAAGCTCATTCCCGACATGTCCGGAGAATCGAGAAAATTTTGGGCCAATTCGGATACAGCCTCCTCGTCGCGAGAGGTCGTCAATAGTACATAGTGGGCGATTACGCGTTTTTCCCCAGAGGGAATGGAAAGTGTCTCCCACGTGTAAGTAACTTGAGAAGGTTCACTTCCCGTTATGCCCGGAGCATTCAGCTTCGAAGGCGCCGTGGAGTTTCCATCGTGGTAGATGAAAATGGCTGTGGGCTTGGTTTGATAAATGTCATACGGAGCCACGTATCGATCTTCCGTGGAAGGTTCTAGGTTGTCTGTATCAAATGTTAAAAGGGCAGAGTCGCTCGATGTGGTCAGTTGGGCTCCCATCTCAACATGGAGGACGCGATCTTCCTCTCCGGAGTTTTCAAAAATTTCAAGATATCGAATGTAATCCTTACCTTGAGGCACGAAGACCTTTCTCGAAATTGAAATCGTTTCGTCTATCTCTCGAGGTCCACTTTCCTCGGGAATGGGGCCCATTAAGTTCAAAGAATCAAACGAAATCTCCCGAGCATCTTCTAGGTTGTGTGTCCCCGTGGGAACCTTTGGAAAGTAGTTGCCTCCAAGAGGAGTCTCGAACACTTCTTCGGCAAGTAGAAGCCACAAGGCGCCTTCTGAGAAAAGTTTTTCCAACGACTCATGGTTGTTTGCGCAGAGAGTTCCATCTTCTTCGACATCAAAACGAAATTGATCTCCTTCAAGGAGAAAGAAGGTGGCTCCGATGCCGCAAATATTTGTGTCGGAATCGAAAGAGGCCTGCGTGATGGTTTGAGACTGCTCCAGTGAATCGGAGGGAAGTGCAGAGACCTGTGCGCCCGAAGCCAAAGCAATTTGCCGGCCAACCGTTGTTTTAAGAAAGGATAAAATTCCATCTGAGTCGTCAAGTTCTGGGGGGGAATCTCCTGAAAAAACGATGTCGACAATTTCTCGAATTTCGGACGCCGTGAAATCGGAAAGTGTTCGTCCTCCTTCCGATGCGGTGATGTCACTGATGAGTTGCACCAAACCTTCCGTATAGGGGTGTACGCGGTAGGAATCCGATCCCCCGGCATAGAATCCTCTCAACAAAACACCGTTGGTTTCGGTGGCCATAATGGTTCCGGCATTGGTGTTCGGATCCAGGTTGAACAAAAATAGGCCCTCAGAACTTGTTGTGCTTGTGTCCAGAATGGTGACTTCTTCTCCCGTGTCGTCCATGGTCGAAAGACGAATAACCTGACCTTCCGGGGAGGTTCCATCAAATTGTGTGAATATTCCCGTCCTCGAGTCTGAACAAGCAGAAAGAGCGCCTACGAGCAGGATTAAAGTCAAAAAGAAATGATACATTCAAAAATCAATCTACCTATTACGGAACCGAAAAGGTAGTTCTTAGAACTCCGGGGAAAGAAGTGTTTTCCCCTCCGTCTCCATCATAGGGATTGCCTCCACTCAAGTCTCTTACAGCCGTTGTTGCAATAATATAATAGGTTCCCGAAGGTAGCGTTTGATCGGGTGTGATGGTTACTTGAGTCGCATCTGTTGAAAGGCTCAATCGCGCACTACGACGATCTCCTTTTTCTCCCATCAGAAAAATAGTGGAAGGGATCATCGTTCGAGGGTCAATGGCCTCATTGAATGTGATGACAGGGGCGATCGACGATGAAACTCCCGTTGAACCATCGGAGGGAGAAACCGAAGTGATAGTTGGAGAAGTTGTGTCATTATAATTTGAAACGGTGAAGCTTGTAGAATGATTCGACGACATACGATTTCCGGAGTCAGCTTCACAGCTTTGGTTGTTAGTGGGGTGATAATAGTCTCGAACATTCGTGTTGACGGACAAAGACCAACCGTATCCGGAATTCATTTCATTGATGCAGTTGACCATGGCGATAGTTCCGTCTTTGATAGCATTAATGATGGGGGTGCAATTGTTCATGCTGACGTTGGATGCCGTCAAAGTGGAGCGGTCCATTTCTTCAGAGAAAAACACAGCAAAGGTTTGGTTTCTAGGCACGTTTCCCCCGGATGGCACAACATGCGTGACGGTGGGTGCCTCGCTTTCCTGGCAGGCAGTGTAGATCGTGGATTGGTAGGTTGAGGAAAGGACATTCCCGGCTCGATCACGGACGCCATCAATCTCGATGTAGTATCTGCGACGGTCTCCACCGCACGCTCCTCCGGAGCGAAAAGCATTCACAGGAACGACCCTTACGCTCATGGCATCGTCAGATATTTCTAGAGCGGCCGGTTTTACCTCTGGCGTGCAAGAGGTTGGGCCCGCCAAATTATAGACGGCAATGTTTCCCGAGGTGATGCTGGTTGTGTCCAAAGGCTCTGAAAACACCACATCAAATGTCGAACATTTTGAGATGTAATTTCCACTCGTCCCGCAGCTTCCAGGAGATGAAACCCACTCTTGGTCTGGAGTGACACTCAAGACCATCGGCGGGGTTGTGTCAGCAGTGGAAGAAACTTCAAAATCGGAGGTTTGTGGAGCGACCATTTGGTTTCCGTCGTAATCAGAAACGGCTCCAGTGGCTGTTTGAACATGTCTGGCGGTTGTCGTGTCGTTCAACACCGAAGAGGGGTCAATCGTGATGACTTGGCTGGTCGTATCGTATCGAACCTTAGCTCCGAGCGGATCCGGGTAACCAAATTTGGTAAGGAAAAAATAATCCGAAATGGCTGTAGATGGGTCAATGGTTTCATCGAATACAAAGAAGGGCTCGATGGTTTGTTTAACGTCGGTAGCCGAAGTGATGGGTCCTACATGAACGAGCGTCGGCGCTGTGGTGTCAGAGGTTCCCGTGAAAAATACATCATACGTATTGTAAAGGATGTCAGCGTTATAGGCCCCGATGCTTCTTTCCCCTCGGGAAGGCAATGTGTTTCCAGCCAGGTCTGCAATGCATGCCGAAATGACAAACCCAAAGCAATAATCATCCTGAAGTGGGTTTGTGGGTGTGAAGATCGCGTGTTTCCCGTCTGCCGAAAGCGTCGTGGTTCCCGGAACCGTTTGGGCCGTTTGGTAATCGCAACTGTTGAGTTCGAATACCATCACATTTGGGATGGAGCCATCCGTACAATTGCTATCGATGACATTCCCGACAATCGTGTCGGCATCAATGGCTTCATTGAATTCAATGGTGAACAAGGTGTTGGGAGAAATATCTGAGGCATTATCAAAAGGATAAGATCCAACAACGAACGGAGGCGTGGTGTCTTGAAAGTCTGCTGCTGTGCTGACCGTCGTAAATGTAACGGTTTCCTCGGTAGACAACGGATTTCCAGCCAAATCGGTTAAGCCTGTCGTGGCCTTACAGTTGTGAGAGGAATTTGCATTCAGAGGTTTGTTGTCTGGTGCGTAGCTGGCCTGGGTGTAGTCTCCGGAGAACTCAATGTCCCCTGAAAGAAAAGTCCCGCCGCGACACATCCGAAACGTACCGTTGGAACAATTTGTCCCCGAATCAAATGTGGTGTCTAACATGGGCTCGCTGAATGCGAATACACAGTTTGTGTTTCGGTCTACACCGGTTTGAGCATTGTTGGGGTCCGTTCCCAAAATACTGGGAGCGATATTGTCATGGACGACAGAAACTTGTGCAGAGGGACTCTGTTTGAGCGGGGGAAGATTGACTTGTTGATACACGCTCAGATTGTTTTCTTGGTTTGGGTTGAGTGGAACAGAAACGCTGTATGAACTCCCACTACAAGAAGTCGTTACGGGATAGGTTCCCGAATCATCTCCGCCTTCGACCAACACGGTTCCTCCTGAGGTGCAAGAGCCCGACACAGTCACATTGTCTGTGTTGATGTAGTCTCCGTTTGAAGGTGTGGAAATGGTTGGCGTGGCGGGAAGGGGGCTTCCATCATCGATGATACCCAAAAGGTCAAACCCCAAATCAAAATAACCATTTTCATTGAGAACAAATTGCATGAATTGTACACAACCCGTGTCTTCAGACGGTGTCATGTTGGCTGCACTAATGTTAGGAGTTAAGTCCCACCCTGGGTCTCCGTCGTCATCCATGGTCGGGGTTTCATCGGGGTAGATGCAATCAAAAAAGCCATTTCCATCCAGATCGTCTTCCACCAAATCCAAACCATTTGATCCACAGTCCGCCCCTGGCAGGCTTGTGTTGACCGTGTTGATTAAGTTCGAAATGGGAGTTCCATCATTTTCTCGATATCCCCACAAACCCGTAATTCGAAAATGAAAGGGGCCGTAAAACGTTGTGTTGGGGGGATATGTGTCGGTGTCCGTGTATTCGTACCCGGTTGGATTTGTCGTCTCGTTGTAGTTGTTGGGAAGGTTCGATTTGTTGACCATCCGAATATAAAAAGAAAGAACTTTGGTAACATCGTTGTAATCGGTGGAACAACTATCGGGATCCACAAGCCCCATGCAATAGTTGATCTCTCCGGGACTCTTCGAGTGATCTTTGATTGCGCAATTGAGAGCGCCGGTAGAATTATTGTAGTCCAAGCCAAACATCGATGAGACATCGATGTTCGAAAATTCTTTGTTGGCGGGATGAATTTCAAGGCTTTTAAATTCGGCGTCGTAAGATGCAACAAAACTTCCAATCACACCGTAATTGGAGACAGGAGCTTCCGGCGCATTGGCACACGCAGAGATCAAAAAGAGAGACACAACGATTGGCCATGTTTTTACTGGTATCATAATTTGGAGCTTTGACGGATCTACGTGCGACAAACACAAAGCACGAAAAGACGTCCTCCTATTATAGCCTTTTTCCCTGACAATGTGTTGAGGAGAAAAGGTTGTCCATTTCTTTCGGTTGAAGCCTAGAAAAAAGCAAAAAAAGTTCCCTTTGTAAGGTTAGACAGAAAGCTTGTTCAATATGAAAGGGGGGAGGGTCTTCAGGTTGTCTGGTGAAATCCTTGGCGTTGTCATGCGGTGGAGTCGGGTTCTTTGGATCAACGCCTTAAACGCGCGTAGGTGATCTTTGGCCAACGGAGGATAGGCCGGGGCCATGGGATTTTCCCGGATTAAATGCTCCATGAGATGGCAAGGTTTGCATTCGGTTTGGGAAGTCCTCTCGGGCTCTAGCATGACAATGTCCGTTGGATTCGCATGATCCGCTTTCCATTGGGGATGGTCCTTGAGTTGGAAGCGAACCTTCTTTGTCTCCATCGAGGGTTCTTTGGCAGAGGAGAGGGATGACGCGAATTCGTGAGAGAGGGAGAGTTCTTGTTCTAAGGGCAAAAGAGTGGGGTTGTCGTTTGAATCCACAGTTAAAAGCAAATTATCGTCTCCAACCAGTTTCCATCCATTTAGCAGGAAAGAGGCTGCTGTTGTGGACTTTCCGCTTCCTCCGGGTCCTAGAAAAAGGATGGACCGTTCGGGACTGGAGACCAACGATCCGTGGAGATAGAAGAGTCCTTTGGTTCTCAGGAGTTCGATGAGGGGAAGAAGAAGAAAGGTACGGGCCGCAAAATGGGAATCTGTGAAGGTTTCTTCTGACATTCTAAAAAAGGCGTGTGCCTTTTTGTATTCAATCAAGGCGATGGACTTTTCGTCGGTTAGGCGAAGGCGGTCAGAAATCAATTCCCCCCAAAATGGATGCGATCGAATCCAACGAAGTTCAGGTTTCATGTGTTGAATGCGCCACGGGTTTCCATACACTTCGGAATTGAAGGTGAAAAAAAGATCGGGGTTTGAAAAAGACTCTGAGACATAAGGGGCCAATCGATCTCTCAGAAGATCAAGCGGGCGAGAAAGTGTGCTTACACAACGAAGTTTGATTCCGTGAAAGTTGAAATGTGCGGTTCGAATGGAAGCCCTATCGTTCGGTTGGGAAACCACGCTCTTCCCATTCATGCCATCCCCCCGCCATTGAATAGACGCGCTTGTAGCCCATGCGTTGCAAATTGTCTGCAGACAATGCCGTTCGATATCCTCCTCCACAGTAGAGCACGATGAAGGCATTTTTGTCCGGAATGATTTGTTTGATGTCTCGTTCGAGAATGCCTCGACCGATGTGCGTTGCCCCTCGGATACGTCCCTCCTCCCATTCGAAATCTTCCCGAATATCGATCAGAAAAAAAGGATCGCCAGCTTGAATTTTTTCCATCACTTGCGTGGTCGAAATTTCCTCAATGCGCGTTTTTGCATCGTTCACGAGGTTTAAGAATTCACCAGAATGATCCATAAACTCCCTCTCCTTGGGAATGACTCTACACCGATCAAAGGGTTTTCCCCATGTTCCGCAATTTTTATCTTGGCTAGGTTTGAATGGCAAGACTAGACATGATGATAGGGGTCGCCCGCCTTGAAGGAGAGTGAGCGGTAGACTTGTTCGATCAAGACCAAGAGCGCCAAGCGATGGGGCATGGTGAATTTGGAGAGTGAAAGCATGAGGTCGCTGGACTGTTTTATGGTTTCGGGGACGCCATAAGCTCCGCCCACGATGAATTGCAGAACGCCTTTGTGTGATTGTTCGATTTTTTGAAGATGTTGGGTGAGTTGAGCCGTAGAGAAAGATCTTCCTTTTTCATCCAAAACGACGCGGTACATTTTCTTTCCGTCGTATTTAATTTTTTCTAAATTTTTTACTCGAGTGAGATTCAAACGCCCATACTTTTGGATTCGATTTGAATACTCATCGATCCATTTTCGTTCATGGGGTTGAAGGCTTTTACCCTCCCAGACGATTTCAATTTTCACGCGAAGGACTGCTCAGAGGATGTGCTTTTTCGGTCGGACTCATCCTTGGCTCGTTTGACCAAGGGGGCATCCCCCCAAAGCTTGTCAAAATTGTAATAGTCACGAATGGGTTCAAAAAAGATGTGAACGATGACCGAATCCAGGTCCACAAGAATCCACTCCCCCTTGCTGTATCCTTCAAGTGAGGTGCGTTTTCGTTTCAGGTCTTCGAAAATGGAATCGGCAAGAGCTTGTGCGTGTCTGGGGGATGTCGCGCTTGCGAGCACGAAGAAATCGGCATAACTACATTGGCCGGAAACATCCAAAATTCTAAGGTTTAGAGCTTTGTGGTTATCCGCTGTTTCCGCGGCAAACAGCGCTAATTCTTTGGCTTTCGTGGGAATAACCTCCGGTGAAAAGAATGATAAAAATGATCGTCAATTCGAACAAATGTACGTTTGAAAATTCTCATGCAGTGAACATTATAATTATAGCAAAGTCATATCCGCGTGCAATCGACGAAATGCCAAATGGAAAAGTTATTCCGTTTTTTCGGCGTCAGGTTCGGGAAGCTGAATTTGAAGGCTTCCTTTGGGGGCCGGCTGAAGTGAAAAGAACAATCTCAGTTGTTTTCTTTCTGTGGGAAGGGTTTGAATTTGTCCCTTCAAGGGTAGCTGAGAACCGGGGTCCAAGCAGACTTTTGACTCATTCAACGTCTGACAGGAAAGGCCGTTTTCAGGCTGAAAAAGGGATGAGTCTGAGAACCCTGCACGCTGAATCATAGAGAAAATATCCAAGAACGGTTGATCGACCCATCGGAAAAACTCGGCTTGAGGGGGAACCTGTCGAAATTCTGTTTCATGATTGCGCCGGAGAAAAAAATGTTTGTCGAGATAAATCAGGTCCAAATTTTTTTCCTTTAGCAAGGAAGTTTTGGATAGATGGTAGTTTCCGTTTTCGTCCCATTTAATTTCCCATTGAGATACGTAGCGTTTGGGAGGCGTTTCCCCTTCTTCCTTCTCTTCCGACTTTTTCTCAGGCTTTGAGATGACCTCGACTTGACCCGAAAAAACAAAGGATGAAAAAGCCTGAGCATAGGCGCGCAGGGGTTCAGGGCGCGCCAAAATTTCATGAAATCGAGAGGGTTGGGCTTCTTGTGCGGCCAAGCCTTGGGAAATGATTCCAAAATAAAGAAAAAGAATTTTAAAAATATTCATAAAGTTTTTGTGTGAGATGCTTTAATCCTGTTTCCTCTTTGGCGGAAACGGGGAAAACCTCAATTCCATTTTCATTAAACAGACACACAATATCTTTTATGGCCTGAGGTTCAAGAATGTCGATTTTGTTCAAGGCAACGACAAAGGGCTTGGATTTTGCCGAGGCGTCATGATGGAGGATTTCTGTCCGTGTTTTTGAAAATTGGGTCCACGCAGACTCCGGGTTTTCTTCGCTCACCGTGGTGACGTATAGCAAAAGTCGCGTTCTTTGAATGTGTTTTAAGAAGCTGGTTCCCAGGCCCAAGCCTTCATGTGCGCCTTCAATGAGTCCGGGAATATCGGCCAGCGTGATGGGTTTGTCTCTTTCCTGTAGAACGCCCAAACCAGGGACCAAAGTGGTGAAAGGGTAATCGGCCACTTTGGGTTTGGCAGCAGTAAGGCGAGAGAGCAGTGTGGATTTGCCGACGTTTGGTGGGCCCACAATTCCGACATCGGCTAAAACACGCAATTCCATCTCCACCCATTGGCCTTCCCGTTTTTCTCCTGGAGTACATTTTCTGGGTGCGCGGTTGATCGAGGAGGCATAATTCATATTTCCTCTTCCGCCTCTTCCTCCTTCAGCAATGATGACCCGTTGCGCATCCTCGAGAACTTCCCCAAGAACCTGGGAGTGATCTTCGCTAACGACAAGCGTTCCGAGAGGAACCCGAATTTCAAGGTCCGGGCCATTGGCCCCAGTGCATTGAGACTTCCCTCCGTCTTGGCCATCTTTCGCTCGGTAGTGACGTTGGTACCGAAAATCTTGGAGGGTTGCCAATTGGGTGGATCCAATCAGGACAATGTTTCCGCCACGACCTCCGTTACCTCCATCCGGACCGCCTTTGGGGACATAGCGCTCCCTTCGAAAGCTGCAATGACCATTTCCGCCATCTCCAGCTTTGATGAAGATTTTTGCAGAATCAATGAATTTAAATCCCTTAGACATGACGGATTATGTTTTTGAACGGATGCTTGGGGAACGTGTTTGTTTCCCGTACAAGCCAAAAAAATTTGAAAAAGGAGTCGATTAAGCGACGACGCTGACGCGTTTTCGATCTTTGCCCATTCTGGAGTATTCGACGGTGCCGTCTACTTTCGCAAAGATTGTGTAGTCATTGCCCATCCCGACATTCTGGCCCGGGTGAATTTTCGTTCCGACTTGTCGGACGATGATCCCACCGGCTCGAACTTTTTGCCCGCCATAAATTTTAATGCCGCGACGTTGACCTTGACTGTCTCGCCCGTTTCTTGAACTTCCGCCCGCTTTTTTATGAGCCATAACTAAACCTCGATTCCAGTGATTTCCACTTTTGAGTAGAATTGACGATGGCCTTGTTTTTTGTGATGGCCTTTTCGCCGAATCTTGTGGAAGACGGTGATTTTCTCACCACGAGATTGTTCAATGATTTTTCCAACGACGGCACCTTTCGATTCTGGTTTTACACTGACATCTTTGTCATTGTTGACCAAGAGCAGATCTGTGAACCGAACTTCACTACCGACCGGACCGTCAATTTTTTCCATGGTGACAATTTGACCGGGTGTGACGTCGTATTGATGTGTTCCAACTTTTATTATTGCATGCATAACTGTCCCCAAAAAGGTGGGCATGGATACGGCTTTTTCGCTTGGCTGTCAAGTGGCTAGGACGTTAGAGTTAATTGTTTTATTGAAGGGGCTTAGCCAAATTCATGAGTGAAAAAACAGCCATCATTTTCAGCGAACTGACGACGAAATTTCCTAATATTCAAGAGGACTTAGGTCGGTTTGGGCTGGCGTGCCATTTGGCGGATGGCGGGCGTCGAGCTTTAGAGCAAGCTCAGGAGTTAAATCCCTCCTTGCTTTTGCTGGATGTGGCCATGCCGGAGATGAGCGGAATTGAGTGTTGTCGGCAAATCAAAGAGGGGGCTTTGCGAGAGCCTCCCAAGATCATTTTAATCTCTTCTCTGGAGTCTTCGGGGATCGAACAGCGGGCGCAAGATGCCGGCTGTGATCGGTACCTTCTGGAGACCGAGGCTCAAAGCTCACTGAATGACATTTTGGCCAGTTTTTTCGCAGGAGATGAGCATGTGGCTCAGTCCCAGGTTTCAGAAGGGGAGGTGACGTCTGCCCCCGACACCCCCGTTGATTTGAGCAGTTCTGACTCTGGCTCTGATCGGCGCAGTGCTCCTCGAATTGAGATTCCGAGCCCCGTTCTCTACACCGTGGAAAAGGATGTGTTTCATGGTCGGTTGATGAATTTGAGCCAATCTGGGGTCCTTTTTGCGGCTTCTCAGGACATTCCGATCCATTCGCTTGTCGAATTGCGTTTTCGGACGGTTCACGGACAGGAATTCAACTTGGCCACCAAAGTGGTTCGAACGATTCCCTTGAAAAAACCGCAAAACGGGTTGAGTTTTGGCATCGGAGCGACCTTTGAAAAAACGGGTTTGGAAGATGATCAAAAAATCGATTGGTTACTGGACGCCAAATTGGAACTTAAACTTCCAGGCTTTTCTCCGGATCAGCTAAGACAATTTTTGGATGGGGACGAAACCTTAGTTGGTCCTGTCATGCGGAATGAACATGAAAATGCGGTCTTCGACATTGTTTTGGGACAGAAGACGAACTTTGAAATTTCAGCTTTTGGAAAAGAAGAGAATCAAGCTGACTGCGTAAAACGATTGGTTTTTTTGCGTGCCCAGTTGCGAGCTTTTCGAGCCTTTGTTCCCACGCTTGCTAAAAATAAGGGAACGTTTGCCGGGATCTTTCTTCCTTTCATACCTCCGCTGTTTGAAAAAGTGGCTTCCATTGAAGAGGAGTCGAATGGTTTTGTTCGGGAAGCTGTGGAAAGTGGGGATGAAACCAGTCGTGAGGGACTGATTCAAACGAGCAATGCGCTCTTTGATGCTCGTGTGGCATTGGTCTGCGCCTTGGCCGACCACTTATCTCCCGATGGTTTGGGAGATCAGGGCGAATTTGTGAGGCGCATGCATGTGGAAGCCGAACAAATTCGGTCTCGACAGGTGGATGAGTTCGACCAAAAATATGCCCGACGTGCTCCGGTTCCTGAGCCCAAGGAAGAGGAAAAAGAATCAGATTTCATGAAAAGCCTCTCGTCGAAGAAGACATGGATTCTTGCCAGTGTCTTCGCCTTTTTTACCTTGCTGGGGGTCGGGGGATATTTCCTTTCCCAAAGAGTGGCTCCGAATGAGTTGGGGCTTCCCGTTGGGGTTTCAAGCATCACAAAGGTTCATAACGGTGTGGATGTCATCATTGAAAAAGGGGTTTGGAGTAATTGGCCGGATGAAGACAAAGAGATTTGCCTTCAAAAACTGGAAGAATACATGTCCACGAACCGACAAAAGCAGGTCAAAATCAAAGATGAAAACGGTCGCCGAATCGCCGTCATCATGGGGACGAAATACGGCCAAGATTGGGTCTTCAACCGGCGTTTTTATTAGGTTCTCGTCAAACGTCTATTCGAGTTCGTCCAGCGTGTAGAGGGCGCCGCCTCCTTCAACCTCACCGGAATTGGAGTTGACCGAGGCCACACGCTCAAAAAGAGAGGTGTTGCCGTCGCCGTCAAGATCTCCCTCGGCTCGGGCGGTAAATGCAGCATTTTCATTGAAGCCGGATGCCGCGACCGAATAACTGTAGAGAACGGCTCCGTCCGGGGCAAACTTGATGGCGGCCCAGTCCGCGGTTTGGAAATTTCCGAAACGCTTGTCGTTTAGAATTGTCGTGGGTTCTCGCTCCAGGTGTACAAATTGTTTGGATATGACGGTTCCGTCTTGGTTGGTCATTTCTTCCTGGTAATAGGCGATTTCGCCATCGTATATTTTTCGAATATTGAGTGTGGCTTCTGTGGTTTTGGACTTCAGGAGGTATTTCCCCAATAGGGGAAGGGCTACAGCGGCCAAAATGCCGATGATGAAAACAACCGTCATCAATTCCATGAGTGTGAAACCTTTATTTTTGATCATTTTTTGATTCATCGTTGGCCAACCTCCCAAAACATTATTCTCGCACACTATTTTTGGGTAAAGAACCAAAAATTCAAGTTTTTTCTTTAAGTTTAATAAGTTGACACACCCAATCAAAGTAAAGCCTTAGAAGTGTAAACTTTAGCTCCCTCAACCCTGGGAGAAAACAGCTAACTACCTTTTTTCGTTGACAAAACTGGTGTGTGACCATACGTTTGTGGGAAAAAGTGGGATAAAGTGGTTGGTTGTGTTTTAGAGGGGTTAGCCATAGATGTTTCGAGGCCGTTATGAACATACGATCGATGCCAAGGGTCGGTTAAGTATTCCATCACGCTTCCGCGATATTTTAAGCCAAAAATATTCGGACACGCTAGTGATAACGAATTTCGACCATTGTTTGGTCGCGTATCCGCAGGAAGAATGGGAGTCCTTAGAGCGTCGAGCAGCGGCACTTCCGCAGTTGAAGCGGGAAGTGAAGGCGTTTCAGCGTTATTTTATTTCGGGGGCGACCGAGTGCCCACTGGATCGTCATGGACGCGTGCTCATTTCACCGGTGTTGCGTTCGTATGCTCAACTTGAAAAAGACGTTGTTCTCGTTGGTCTTCTAAAGAAGATCGAAATTTGGTCAAAGCCTCTCTGGACAAAAGTTTTTGAAGAATCCCAGAAGAGCTTTGAGGAGAACAGCGATGTTTTGGCCGAACTTGGAATCTGATCAGGCCGCCAGCGCTGGACCGAATGAAATGCCCTTGAGTGTTCATCAGCCGGTGATGGTTTCCGAGGTGTTGAGGTGCTTGGATTGTGCACCGGGTCGAAACTACCTGGATTTAACACTGGGGGGCGCGGGGCATGCCCAAGCCATTTTAAGAAAAACCCATCCAAAGGGGTCCCTCTTTGCCTGTGATCGGGATGCCGAGGCTCTAGAGAGAGCCAAAAACAAACTCCGACCCTTCTCCGGTCGATATCACGTTTTTCATCAAGCTTTGAGTGAAGTGGAACATCTGAAAGAGGACATTCCATTTGCGGATTTGCACGGGGCTTTCATTGATTCAGGGGTTTCGAGCGATCAGCTGGAAACTGCTGAGCGGGGCTTTTCGTTTTCCAGAACGGGTCCTTTGGACATGCGCATGGATAAATCGAAAGGGATCACCTTGCGGGAGTGGTTGGCGCAATCCACCGAACGGGAAATTGCCGATGCCATTTTTCGCTATGGCGAAGAGAGAAATAGTCGAAAGGTTGCCCGAGCCATCGTGGAGGCCAAAAAATGGGGCTCTTTGGAAACGACTCAAGATTTAGAGGAGGCCGTTTTTTCAGCTTTCCCAAAACATCGCCGCAGTCGGAGAATCCATCCTGCCACGCGAACCTTCCAAGCGTTGAGAATCGTCGTGAATGATGAATTGGGCGAATTGAAAAAGGGAATTCGATCCTTGTTGGAACTCATGCCTCCTTCATCGCGTTTGGTGGTGTTGACGTTTCATTCCTTGGAAGACCGTGTGGTCAAGGAGGCCTTTCGAACGGCTGCCAGGCAAGGTCGTGCGCGACTTCTTTTTAAGAAACCCCTCGTTCCCACAGATGAGGAAATTCGAGAAAACCCACGTTCTCGAAGTACGAAATTGCGAGCCATTGAACTGATAGGAGGAACCGGATGAAAAAAAAGTTCCTCACGGTCTTTTTGTTTGTTTCGGCACTGGTTCTCTCCTTGGGATATGTGCGTGCGCGCTTCTGGATTGTCGAGCTGAGTTATGAAACGAGTCAGAAGAGGAGCTTAAGAAAACAACTATTGCAGGAAAAGCGAAGTCTAACGTTGGAGTTGGAAACGTTACGAAATGCAGATCGCATTGAGCGGATTGCGAAGAAGAAGCTTGGCCTGACCCGAAAACAAGAACCGGTATCCGTGGTTGTGCTGGATGGAGGTTCGACAAGATGAATCGCGTCGAGCGCAGTTGGAAACGAAGGGTCGCGTCCTGTCTTGTGATCTTTATCTTATCTTTTGCTGTGCTGGGGTTGCGTGCGGTGCAGCTTCAGTTGCGTCCTGATCCGCGTGTGGTGAACAAAGAGCGACAGTTTGATCGTCGCATGGTGGTGCGTACGCCTCGCGGAACCATATACGATTCAAAGGGACGGGCGTTGGCGGTCAGTTTGGATGTTCCGTCGGTGTTTGCAGATCCCAGTGTCATCGAAAACGGGAAAGAATTTTCAAAAAAAGTCGCTCCGCTGCTGAAGATGTCTCCACGCACCATTCGAAAAAAAATCAAAAACCGTGAACGACAATTCGTTTGGTTGAAACGCGGGGTGAACCCACGCATTGGAAAAAAGCTTCGTCGCCTTCAGTTGCCAGGTTTGCATATTGCCAAAGAGTCTAACCGATTTTATCCGGACAAAGAGTCTGCTGCTCAAGTTTTAGGTTTTGTGGGAATTGATGGTGTGGGCTTAGAAGGCTTGGAGCGAAGTTACGACAAAATTTTAAAAGGTCCACGTGTTGTGTTGCATGCAAAAAAGGACGCCAAGGGACGCGCGATTTTTTCGCAAACACAAACCATGGAACATGTTGAGAGTGGGGCCGACCTCACCTTGACGTTGGACTCCACGATTCAGCATTTGGTTGAAAACGAGTTGAAACATGCAGCTCGTACAAGCGGATCAAAGAAGGCCATGGCTATTGTGGCTAACCCCTCCGACGGCCGAATTTATGCCATGGCTTCTTATCCGCCTGTGAATCCAAATCAAATTCGACGAAATGCGCTCTCTTTCTGGAGAAATCGCCCGGTGCAGGAAGTGTTTGAACCGGGTTCGTTGTTTAAGGTCTTTACGATGGGAGCCGCACTTGAGCAGGGGGTCATCTCCCCTGAAAAAATCATTCTTTGCAAGAAGGGCTCTCTTAAGTTTGGAAGAAAGTCCATTCGCACCCATGACGAACACACTTGGCTGACCCCACGCGGAATTTTGAAGCACTCGGACAATATTGGCTCCTCCCGAATCGCCTTGGAACTCGGGCGTAGGCGCTTTTTTGAAGAAATTGAACGGGCGGGCTTTAGCCAATCCACAGGAATTGATTTATCTGGAGAAGTTGCCGGTCTTCTCCGCCCCGCCAGCGAGTGGAAGGATATCGATCTGGCCAATATTTCATTTGGCCAAGGAATTGGCGTCACGGGAGTTCAAATGATTGCGGCCTTAAGTGCCGTCGCGAACGGTGGTTTTTCTGTGCAGCCTTACGTTGCCTCTCATGCGACCTTGCCGGATGGTCGGAATGTTCCCATTCACCACGCGGGCAGAAAACAACGGGTGTATGGCCAAGAAACGGCCAAGCTTCTTACGCATTGGATGGAGGCTGTGGTCGAAGAGGGTGGAAGCGGAGTCGCCGCTGCAATTCCGGGCTATCGAGTTGCTGGAAAAACAGGAACTTCTCAAAAAATCGACCCGAAGACAGGCTCGTATTCCAGGGAGTTGGTCACGAGCAGTTTCTTTGGGTTTGCTCCAGCAGAGGACCCTCAACTTGTTGCTTTGTTTGTTTTTGATGAACCCAAAGACTCGGACTTTGGTGGGCAGCTGGCCGCTCCTGTATTTTCCCGTGTTGTGAAAGGGGCGTTGAATTACTTAGGGGTCACGCCTTCCAAGGATGAAAAGCAGGAAGAACTTGAACTTCGACTGATGGTTCATGCCTTACCGGATCACGAAAAACGATCGCAGGCAAAAGCGGATGTTCTTCTTGGAAAGAATCAAGCTCCCGATTTATTGGGGCTAACGATTCGAGAAGCGTTAAGAAAGGCTGAAGAAAACGGTTTTGATTTAAAAGTTTCCGGATCCGGCCGAGCCATTGATCAAAAACCAGATCCGGGAAAAACGTTTGGAAAACAACGAACGGTGAAGGTTCGGTTTGGGCCGACGAAGGAGAGCGTGTGATTGTGCAAGATCTCTTTCAGGGCTTAACGCTTTCTACATCCTTCCCAATTTCGGAACGTACCGTTTCCGGAATTGCGTTGGATTCCCGCGAGGTGGAATCTGGAGATTTGTTTGTGGCTCTTCAGGGTCAAAAATTGGACGGGGAGAAATTCATTCAAGATGCCCTTTCAAAGGGAGCGGTGGGCGTCCTTTCGGAAAAGGAACTTCCAAAATTCAGGGAAAACGCCTTGGTGGTTCCTGAGTTGAGAAAACATTTGGGAGAGTTGGCTTCACGAGTTTATGGGCAACCCAGTTTGGCACTAACCGCCATCGGAATCACCGGCACGAACGGAAAGACGACCGTAACCTATTTGCTGGAAAGTATTTTGAAGCGGGCAGGTCATCGACCGGGTGTCGTGGGAACGGTGAATTATCGATGGGGGAATCGACAAGAGTCTGCCCTGCATACAACCCCTGAAGCTCCTCGTCTTCAAAAGACATTGCGAAAAATGGTGGATGACCAGGTCAGCCATGCCATGGTTGAGTGTTCGTCTCATGCGTTGTCTTATGATCGAATTTCGTCTCTGCATTTGGATGTGGCGGTATTTACCAATTTGACCCAAGACCATTTGGACTTTCATGGCTCCCTCGAAGCCTATGCGGAAGCCAAACGAAAATTGTTTGATGATGTTCTGATGAAGAGTCAGAAGGAGCGAAAGAGGGCCGTCATCAATGTGGATGATCCCGTGGGCTGTGCGTGGGCCGAAGATCTGCCCTTTTCAGTTCTTACGTATTCGCTTGAGAATCCGAAGGCTTCCATTTTTGCCGAGAAGACCGAAGTGAGCGTTCATGGAATTTCGGCAAAGGTTCACACTCCCCAAGGTGATTTTCATCTTCGTTCCTCTCTCATTGGAGAACACAATCTTTCGAATCTTTTGGGGGCGATTGCGGTTGCGGTTGGATTGGAGATTCCCACAGAAATCATTGCGGAGGCCTTGAACCAGCGAATCGAAATTCCAGGACGATTGGAAGCGGTTTCTGAAAACGCCAATGTTTTTGTGGACTATGCCCACACAGAAGATGCACTTCGAAATGTGTTGAACACACTAAAGCCGCTGACGAAAGACCGCCTGATCGTTGTGTTTGGTTGTGGAGGCGATCGAGATAAAGGAAAACGTCCCAAGATGATGCGTGCTGCATGGGAACAGGCCGATGTCGTTATTGTGACTTCAGACAATCCTCGAACGGAAGATCCCCAGGGAATCTTGGACGACATTCTCAGTGAAAAAGTGGGTGAGGTCGAGGACTCGAAGCTCCTTCGTCGGGTTTTGTCTCGGGAGGAAGCGATTGGCAAGGCCATTCGTATGGCGAGTGAAAACGATGTGGTTTTGATTGCTGGGAAAGGTCATGAGACCTACCAAGAAGTGAATGGAATTCGCTATGACTTTGATGACCGGGAAGTTGCGAGAAGATTTTTGAAGGAGAAGTCGTTGTGAATCGTTTGCCTTTGAGAACAGAACTGAATCTTTCTTTTGCCGAGGTTCTTCGGGGCGTTGAGGGCAAGTTGGATATGTCGCTTCAAGGTCATATCGAAGGCGTTGCTTTGGATACACGTTCTTTGAAACAGGGAGATTTGTTTTTTGCATTGAAGGCCACGCGAGATGGACATGACTTTGTTGATCAGGCCTTTGAAAAAGGTGCCTGCGCCGCGGTGGTTGAAAAGAAAATGAAATCCTCTGGGCCATGCATTCGCGTGAAAGATACTTGGCAAGCTTTGGGTTCCCTGGCCAATCAAGTTCGAATGGAGTGGGGAGGAAGAGTTGTTGGGATTAGTGGATCTAATGGAAAGACCACGACCAAGGAAATGGCAGCAGCGATTTTTGGGACCTACCTCAAAACGTTAAAGGCCCCCGGAACCTGGAATAACGCGTTGGGAATTCCTCTTTCCCTTTTTCAATTGCGCGAGATGCACGAAGTGGCTGTTTTGGAAATGGGGATCAATGACTTTGGAGAAATGACGGCATTGGCGGATGTGGCCAAGCCGAATGTAGGTGTTTTGACAAATATAGGACCGGGACATCTTGAGAAATTCAAATCCATCGAAGGAGTCATGCGTGCCAAGGGTGAACTTTTTGAAGCCATGGATGCCGATGGCATAGCGGTAATCAATGCAGACGATCCTTACTTATCGAAACTCGGGGAGAAGTTTCCCGGAAAACTCATTCGGGTCTCCATGAAAGATGAGGCCGACGTTTTGGCATCAGTGACGCGAGATTTGGGGATGGATGGATTGGTGTTGAACGTGAGCTATGGATCCGAGTTTGTGGAACTCAAAACCTCCTGTGTCGGGATTCATAATGTTTATAACCTCCTTTGTGCCCTGGGTGCGGCGCTCGCTTTGGGCGTTCCCGTTTCGGTTTTGCAAGAAGGTGTGAACCAAATGCAGAAGCCACAGATGCGTTTGGAGATCATGCAATGGCCTCATCAGATTTCGGTCATCAATGATTGTTATAACGCCAACCCGGCTTCAATGGCTGTGGCGCTGGAAATCGGAAAGGATGTGACCCGAGGACGGGTCATCGCCGTACTGGGAGATATGATGGAATTGGGAGACCTTGCGGCCCGGGCTCATCGAGATATCGGAATCAAAGTTGCCCAACATGAATATGCGCATCTCTTTGTGATTGGACAGTTCTCGGGGGACATTCGACAAGGGGCTCTTCAAGGAGGGATGAAATACGAAGAGATCACTGTGGAAACCTCTCATCTCGAACTGGCCCGAAAAATTGCGAACATCATTCAACCCAAAGACACGATTTTGATCAAAGGCTCCCGAGGAATGCGAATGGAAAAAGTCACTGAGGAGTTGCGTCGTTTGGTGGAAGGAGAGGCAGGTTAGCTCATGTTTTACGATCTTTTATATCCCATTCATGCGGCGTACGGACTGTTCCGCGTTTTTCGCTACATCAGCTTTCGCATGATGATGGCCATGTTGACGGCACTCTTGATTAGTTTTGTGGTTGGACCGTTTTTGATCAAGATGCTTAAAAGTCGTCAGATTGGGGAAAAAATTCGAAGTGATGGACCTGGAAGTCACCAAGGAAAGTCGGGGACACCCACTATGGGTGGAATCTTGTTGGTCTTTTCGTTTTTGCTTTCATTTTTGCTTTGGACACGATTGGACAATCCCTTCACGTGGGTCGTTTCAGGGGCAACATTTTCTTTTGCCCTCATTGGGTTCTTGGATGATTGGTTAAAGATTCGAGGAAAAGGAAAGGGTGGTTTGTCCATCTCTTCCAAATTTAAACTCCAATTCATGTTCGCTCCAATAATGGCGGTGGCTTTGGTTTGGGCGGAGTTGGACACCACGTTGGTGGTTCCCTTTTTCAAAGACGCCAACGTTTTTCTTCCTTGGTTTTTGTTTATTCCGTTTGCAGCTTTCGTGATTGTCGCGACATCCAATGCCGTGAACCTCACAGATGGATTGGATGGCTTGGCCATTGGTCCGGTTATGGTTGCCGCTTTCACGTATATGGTTCTCGCTTATATCGCCGGCCATGCGGAGATCGCGGACTACCTCCAAGTGCAAAACGTGAAGGGCGCTGGAGAGTTGGCGGTGTTTTGCTCAGCCATGGTGGGTGCCGGCCTGGGGTTCCTTTGGTTCAATACGTACCCGGCTCAAGTGTTTATGGGTGACGTGGGGTCGCTGGCTTTGGGTGCTGCTCTGGGTACGGTCGCCGTCATCATTCGTCAGGAGCTGTTGTTGATCTTGGTGGGAGGCGTGTTCGTCGTGGAGGCGGTCAGTGTCATTGTTCAGGTGGTTAGTTTTAGAACTACGGGAAAGCGAGTTTTTCGAATGGCCCCCATCCATCATCATTTCGAATTAAAGGGATGGGCTGAGCCCAAAGTCATTGTGCGTTTTTGGATCATTTCCATCATTCTGGCCATTTTGGCCTTGTCTACATTGAAACTGAGGTAAAGAAGGAAGATGAAGGTCGAACTCAAAGGAAAAAACATCACCGTGCTCGGATTGGGCATTCGCACGGGTGTGTCCTTGGTTCGTTACCTCTGTTCACAAGGTGCCTCGGTGCATGTGTATGATCGGCGAGAAGAGGGAGCTCTTCAAAACGAATTGGCCGCATTGCATGGATGTTCCTTTCAATTGGAAGCTGGAAGTGATGCTCCTCAAGGCTTGACGGGAACGGATTTAATTTTGTTGAGCCCTGGCATTCAGATTGACTCTCCTTTCTTGGAAGATCCGCGCAAGAAGGGGGTTCCGATTTGGAGTGAGATCGAGTTAGCCGGTCGCTTGATAAAAGCGCCCATCCTCGCCATTACAGGAACCAATGGAAAAAGCACCACGACCTCTTTGTTGGCCCACATTTTGGAATCTTGGGGCAAGAAGGTGTTTGCCGGAGGAAATTTAGGGAATCCTCTCATCAATGCCACCAAAGATTCGTATGACTATGTAGTCGCCGAAATTTCGAGTTTTCAACTGGAAGCCGTGGAGGAGTTTCAACCTGAAGTAGCGGTTCTTTTGAATATTTCTCCCAATCACCTGGATCGTCATCGGGACATGCAGACTTATATTGCGTGCAAAGAAAAATTGTTTTCAAGAATGGGAAAAACGAATCGAGCCTTTTTAAATGCGGATGATGAGGTTTGCCATCAGATAGGTCCGCATTTGAATTGTGAAACCCACCCATTTTCTGCAATGGGTGATCCCGAAGCTCACGCTTGGATCAAAGAAAATAACGTGGTTTTGCCGAGTGGTGAAACGGTTTCTCTCTCGGGCTTAAAACTTCATGGAAACCATAATCGAGAGAATGCCTTGGCGGCCATTCTTGTTGCGCGGTCATTGGGTTGTTCCATTTCTGTGATGGAATCGGCCCTAAGCACGTTTAATCCTCTTCCTCATCGTCTTCAAGAAGTTGGGCGATTGGGACAGGTGAGGTTCGTGAACGACTCCAAGAGCACAACCCCTCTATCCACACTTCGTGCCTTGGAGTCGTTTGCGCAACCGATTTTATGGATGGCCGGTGGGAAATCAAAAGTGAATTCTTTTGAACATCTGGGACCTAAAGCGAAGGAACATGTAAAGCACGCATTCTTCTTTGGAGAGTGCGCTTCGATGATGGAGAAAGATTTAAGCTCTTCCATTCCTGTTTCGGTTTTTTCTACGATGGAAGAAGCCTTTCGGGCTGCCATTCAAAAGGCTGGAAATCATGATGTTGTTCTTTTGTCTCCAGCGAACGCGAGCTTTGATCAGTTTAAAAATTTCGAAGAGCGTGGAGAAGTGTTTGCACGTTTTGTGGAACGGGAGACGGTTCGATGACGAAGCGAAACATTCCCTGGTCCAAAAAAGTGGCGCATATCGATCCGTATATATTGGGGCCCACCGTTTTGCTCATCGGTCTGGGTACGATCATGATCTACAGTGCAAGTTCTTTGCTTGGCATTGAGAAATTTGGAGACAGTTTCTTTTTCCTAAAAAAACAAATCTTTAATTTGTTCTTAGGATGTGTCGGAATGGCAGCGATTTTTTCGCTGAAAGTGCGTGGCCTTAGGAAGCTGGCTTTCCCAGGTTTGCTTGTTTCGGGTGGTTTGCTGGTGGTTACGCTGTTTTCTTCCGCGGGAATCGAAGCGAATCATGCGACCCGTTGGTTGTCTCTAGGCGGATTCCGCTTTCAACCTTCTGAATTTGCAAAACCATTGATCATTCTTTATGTCGCAGCCTACTTGGCGAAACGCGGAGAGAGCATTCGCGATTTTCGTCATGGCTTGTTGCCACTTTTGCTGCAAGTTGGCGTGTTTCTGCTCCTGATTCTTAAACAACCAGATTTTGGAACGACCGTGGTTTTGTCGTTGGTGGTGGGAATCATGTTGTTTGCAGGCCACGCAAAACTTTCTCATTTGGGAGCGTTGACCGGATTGGGAATGTCGGCAGGGATTGCTTTGATTCAGTTTTCCACCTACCGACGGGAACGCCTTTTGTCTTTTTTAAACCCTTGGGCCGACGAACAAGGAAAGGGTTTCCAAATCATTCAATCCTTCATCGCCTTCCAACATGGCGGAGTAACCGGACAGGGTTTGGGAGACGGTTCTCAAAAGTTGCTCTACCTTCCTGAGGCCCATACAGATTTCATTTATTCGGTTGTCGCCGAGGAGTTGGGTCTTTTTGGTACGGTGGGAATCATTGTGTTGTTTACCGTTCTGGTGGTGCAAGGCTTGAAATTGGCCATACGAATTCGGGATCCCTTCGCCTCCAACCTGGCCTTAGGGTTAACTTCTTTAATTGGCATCCAAGCCTTTTTCAATATGGCCGTGGTTATGGGGTTGGTTCCAACCAAGGGATTGACCCTCCCTCTCATCAGTTATGGAGGAACGTCTCTCATCGCAACCATGACGTGTTTGGGTGTTCTCATGTCTCTCTCTTCGTCTGTCGCCTTGTCGGGCCAGCCGACGCGCCGTCGAAAAAGGGGGTCGAGTTGAGAGTCTTGATGGCAGCAGGTGGAACCGGAGGACACGTGTTTCCCGCGTTGGCCATAGCCCGCGCATTTCAGGAAAAGCGAATGAACGTCCAAATTCTCTTCGTCGGAACCCCACGAGGCATGGAGAAAGAGCTGGTGCCTTCAGCCGGTTTCCCGCTGGAACTTATGCAGGTGAGCGGGTTGAAGGGAAAAGGATGGTTTTACCGGATCAGAAGTTTAATGACCCTTCCAAGAGCTTTTTTCAGCTCATGGAAATTGCTCAAAACGTTTCGGCCCGACACGGTGTTTGGAATTGGCGGATATGCTTCGGGGCCCATTTTGTTGATGGCGGCGTTAACTGGAAAAAAAACAGCCATCCTGGAGCCCAACGCCGTCGCAGGATTGTCCAATCGTGTGCTGGGAAAATTTGTGTATCGGGTGTTTGTGGCCTTCCAAGAAGCGGGACACTTCTTCGCTTCCAAAAAAGTAATTCATTCGGGAAATCCCATCCGAAAAGAAATTCTCAATGTTCCCCCTCCCAGCTTCGAGGCGAATAAATTGAAGGTTTTGGTCTTTGGTGGTTCTCAAGGGGCCCGAAGCATTAATCAGGCCGTCATCGACGCGCTTCCAAAATTAAAAGAAAGCGGAATTGAATTTTCCTTCATTCATCAAACGGGTTTGAAAGATGAAAAACGGGTTCGTGAAGCATTCTTGGCTCAAGGCATTGAAGCCGATGTGTTTGCATTCTCCGGAGAGAATATGGCTCAAGCCTATGAGCAATCTCATGTGGTGTTGGCTCGGGGAGGATCCAGTGTTTTGGAGATTGCTGCCTGCGGTCGTCCGTCCATTGTCGTTCCCTATCCCTTTTCAGCAGATGATCATCAATGGGCCAATGGTTGCGTCATGCAGAAAGCCGGGGCCTCTGTTCTTGTGAAGAATGATGATCTCAATGGCTCGTGTCTTGCTGGTCATTTAATCGAACTTGCGAAGAATTCAGAAAGATTAAAAGAAATGAGTCATTGTGCACGAAAGCTTCGGTTTGATCAGGCTGCGGAACGGATTGTAGAGGAAATAGAGGAGATGAGTTGATGACGGACAAGGGGCGAGTTCATTTTGTGGGGATCGGTGGCGTAGGCATGAGTGGCCTGGCGGAGATTCTTTTGGCGTCTGGTTACTCCGTCAGTGGCAGTGACGTTAAGGCTAACCGGTACACCGAACGACTTGCCGGTTTGGGTGCGAATATTCACATCGGACATCGCGCGAATCAGGTTCATGGATCGAAAACAGTTGTTTTTTCTTCGGCCATTGATTCGGAAAATGTCGAATTGAAAGAAGCCGCCAAAGAAAAAATCACCATTCTAGCGCGTGCCGACATGCTTGCGGAATTGATGCGAAAGAAGCAATCCATTGTGGTGGCCGGTTCACATGGAAAGACCACAACCAGTGCCATGATTGCAACGTTGTTGATGGAAGCAGGTTGTGATCCCACAGCGGTCATTGGAGGAAGTCTCAAGAAAATCGCAAGCAATGCCCGAATGGGAACGGACGAGTGGTTTGTATGTGAATCTGATGAAAGCGATGGTTCATTCTTGAAACTCCTTCCCACGATTGGCGTCATCACGAATATTGATAGTGAGCACCTCGATCACTACGGTTCGTTTGGAAAACTCGAAAAGGCTTTTGAGGATTTTGCCAATCGTGTTCCGTTTGATGGGGTAACGGTGATTTGCAGCGATGACCATCATTGCAATCAATTGCTTTCGAAGGTTGAAAAGCCCGTTCTCTTGTATGGAATTAAGCAGGCAGCCAATGTTGTAGCAAAAGATGTTGAATTATTGCCAGACTTGGTTCGGTTCTCTCTCCTCAAAGATCTAAAGTCCGTTTGTACGGTGGCGATCCCCACAACCGGAAAGCATAATGTCCTGAATGCTCTGGCAGCCGCTGCGGTTGGTTTGCAAACGGGATTGAGTGGAAAGGAAATCAAACGAGGGTTGGAGGCCTTTGGGGGCATTGAGCGTCGTTTGGAACTAAAAGGAGAGGTGAACGGGGTTCGTTTGATTGATGACTATGCTCATCATCCTACCGAAATCAAAGCCACGTTAGATTCTTTGAGATTCATGGCCAACGGAGGCGCGCTTCGTCTCTTGGTTCAGCCACATCGTTTTTCACGACTTAGAAATCATTGGGATGAATTCGTAAACGTTTTTGATGGCGTGGAGGAGTTGATTTTGGCTCCTGTGTATCGAGCCAGTGAGGAAGAAATTCCGGGGATCGACAGTCAAAACTTGATGCAAGCCATTCATGATCGAGGCCGAACAAATGTTCGATGTGCGGAAAATTTGGAAGCAGCCGCCGAAATGCTCGTTGAGAACGTGCAATCGGGCGACTTGTTGGCGACGCTTGGTGCTGGGGACATCACATACTGCGCGCCGCAAATTTTGGAAGGTTTAAGAAGGGTGAAGGGAGACTGAAAGGTTTGAAAAGAAAAGCCACCAGAAAGAAAACCTCAACTCCAAGGCTCTCAAGGGTCTTGTGGTTTCTGTGTGCGGGAGCATGCATGATTGGGGGCGCTCTTTTTGTGGCTCGAAGCAAGGCTTCTCTTCCTTTCGAAGTGAGAAACTTGAAGGTGAACGGACTCAAAACATTGCAGAACATTGATCTCTACGAATTTACAGGGATCCAAAAAAACACACCGTTATTTGGAAAGTGGATGGACGATGTTTTGGAGCGTGTAAGGGCCAACCCACGGATTGCGGAGGCCACCATTTTTAGAAATTCCACGGGAGAAGTGGTGGTTCAGGTCGCAGAGCATCAGGCCTATGCGCTCATCAATCTTGAGCGACTGTTTTTCATCAATGGCGAAGGAATCATTTTGGATGAGGCCAGACTGGGATCGACGGAAACCAGAGATCTTCCAGTTATCACCGGGCCTTGGAGTGGAAAAAAATGGACAGGTGAATGGACACAACATGCGAAAGAAGCCGTTCTTTTATTGAAAATGTTGTCCAATGACACACTGCCAGAAAAGAAAATTTCAGAAGTCCATTTTAGCGAACGGTTGGGGTGGATTGTTTATGAGATCGGGTCGAAGGCCCGCATCATCGTAGGAAATGACGATTTACGTCGTCGAACGGAACGCTTGAGGCGAGTGTTGCGTGAAGTGAAGAAGCATAAATCGAGTGTGAGAGAGATCGATTTGAATTTCTCAGACCGTGTGGTGGTCAAACTTAAGGACACTGCTTAGCAGTAGAGGGAGTGTTATGGCGAAGAAAGACAATCTAGTTGTTGGCTTAGACATTGGAACCACGAAAGTGGTGGCCATCGTGGGAGAGGTTACCCCAGAGGGGATTGATATTGCGGGGATTGGAGTGAGCCCTTCAAGGGGTCTTCGCAAAGGGGTTGTGATCAATATTGATTCCACGGTGCAGTCCATTCAAAAAGCTGTTGAAGAAGCCGAGCTCATGGCGGGTTGCGAGGTTCATTCGGTTTATGCCGGGATTTCGGGCGGACATATTCGGGGATTCAATAGCCATGGAATTGTGGCTGTAAAAGACAAGGAAGTTCGACAGATCGATGTTGATCGTGTTGTCGATGCGGCCAAGGCTGTCGCCATTCCGTTAGATCGCGAAGTTCTCCATGTCATTCCACAAGAATTCATTGTGGATGACCAAGATGGAATTCGCGATCCCGTTGGAATGTCGGGAGTTCGTTTGGAATCCAAAGTGCATATTGTGACAGGAGCCGTGACTTCCGCGCAGAACATCGTCAAGTGCTGCAATCGATGTGGCCTCCAGGTGGAAGACATCGTCTTAGAGCAATTGGCTTCGGGAGAATCTGTTCTGACCGCAGATGAAAAAGAGCTTGGCGTGGCCATGATTGACATTGGGGGTGGGACAACGGATCTCATTGTGTTCTCACAGGGTTCCATTCGACACTCTGCCGTTCTGGCTTTGGGTGGAAATCACGTCACCAATGACATTGCTGTAGGCATTCGAACTCCGACGAAAGAGGCCGAATCGATCAAGCATCGTTTTGGATGCGCCATGACTTCCATGGTGGAACGCGATCAGATTATCGAGGTTCCCTCAGTAGGTGGTCGAAAACCCAGATCCATTTCCCGACAGCTCTTGTGCGAAATCATTGAGCCCAGGTTGGAGGAAATTTTTGAGCTGGCCAAAAGAGAAATCGAACAAGCGGGACATTGGGACAATTTGGCGTCAGGCATTGTGATCACGGGCGGAACTTCGATCTTGGAAGGGGCTCCGGAGTTGGCAGAGCGTGTATTTGACTTACCCGTTCGAAGGGGAGTTCCCATGGAAGTGGGAGGTTTGGTGGATGTGGTTTCCAGCCCCATTTATGCAACGGCTGTGGGCCTTGTGATGCATGGATACCAAGAATTTAATCGACCTCGACGCATAAGAGGTCAGGAGGAGACGGTGGTTGCAAAAGTCACCTCTCGAATGAAGCAGTGGTTTGGAGAGTTTTTTTAAAAAAGGGCATGACTTCGAAAAGAAGGGAGAGAAAAAAGTATGTTTGAGTTTGTAGAAACTACGAATGTAGCAAAAATAAAAGTGATTGGTGTCGGTGGAGGCGGCGGAAACGCTGTCAATACAATGATAACGGAAGGTTTGGCCAAGGTGGATTTTGTTGCGGCCAACACGGACCTTCAAGCATTGGATGCTTCCCGCGCGGATGTAAAGATTCCACTGGGTGGAACCCTGACCAAAGGTTTGGGTGCGGGTGGAAATCCAGAAGTTGGACGAGAAGCCGCCATGGAAGACCGGGAACAATTGACAGACGTTCTTTCCGGAGCCGATATGGTGTTTATTACCGCCGGTATGGGTGGGGGAACAGGAACAGGCGCCGCCCCTGTCATTGCTCAAGTGGCCAAAGATTTGGGGGCGCTCACCATTGGGGTTGTGAGTCGACCTTTCGTGTTTGAAGGAAAGCGAAGGCGACAATACGCCGAACAGGGCGTCGAAGAATTAAAAAGCGTTGTGGATACGTTGATCACGATTCCGAACCAACGCTTGATCAACATCGCGGGAGAAACAACGTCCATTTTAGATGCTTTTAAAAAAGCTGACGAAGTGTTGCTTCAAGCGGTTCAGGGAATCAGTGACTTGATTACGATTCCTGGTTTGATCAACTTGGATTTTGCCGACGTTCGAACGATCATGAATGGCCAAGGCATGGCCATGATGGGAACCGGCGTTGCTTCGGGAGAGCGAAGAGCTTTGGAATCGACTCATCGAGCCATTTCTTCTCCGCTCTTGGAAGATGTGGATATCAGTGGTGCAACCGGCATTCTGTTGAATATCACAGGTAGCTCCAACACCACTCTGCATGAAGTCAATGAGGCTGCGGTAGTGATTCAGGAAGCCGCACACGAAGATGCCAATATCATTTTTGGCGCTGTCATTGATGAACGCATGGGGGATGATATTCGGATTACGGTCATTGCAACGGGATTTGATAAGGCCGTTCCGGAACCGGTGGTTTACCGGCCGACGACAGTTGCTCGTGAAAGTGCGCCGATGTCTTCAAAACCTCTTCCCGAAGAGGTCGTTCCAGAAGAAGAAAGTGCGGCTACGTCATCGTTTGTGAAAAAACGAGAAGTCGATTCACTCGAATTTCGAAAGCGAGTCAGAGAACTCGGCCTGGAAACGTTTGAGGAAAATGAATATGACATCCCAACGTTTCTAAGAAAACAGGTCGACTAATCATTGTTAACCCCCGGGGCAGGGCTCATTTAGAAAAGAAGCCCACTTTTTCGAGTCCTGCCCCCTCTCCCTTTTTAAGTCTTTCTCTTTGTTCTCTCATGCATGATTTGGCTTTCCATTGCTGGCAAGCCTGTGCTTTACAGAAGCATTTCACCCTTCTAAACTTTCACATCGAGGCAGAATGCAACATCGAATTCCCAATAAAGTACGAGCCATAAAAACCAAAGCCGACCAGGCCTATGCCCAGCAAAAATGGAAAAAGGCCTTGGGATTTTATCTGGAGCTTTGTCAAGAGATGCCGGGCGATGCTCGGATTCGACAAAGACTGGGAGACACCTTCAATCGGGCCGGGAAACAAGAAGAAGCCATATTGGAATACAAAGCCGCCGTTTCGATCTATTCCAACGACGGTTTTTGGGCAAAGGCCATCGCATTGAATAAAATGATTCTAACGATCGACCCACAGGATCTCGAGGTTCAGAGGAAATTAGCCGATATGTATGCACAGCAGGATACAAGTTCGGTGACCAATCCCGAGGCAAAACCCTTGGTTGATTCTCCCCCTAAGAAAGCGCTGGAAAATGCGGCCATTTCCATTTCGGGGTTGGAGCCTCGCGATTTCGAAACATCGCCCGAAGAACATGGGTTTCTTGGAGGTACGATTTCGATTTCTGGAGAACAGCCCCGGTCGATGGATGAACCTGAACAGATTGAATCTTTGGAGGAGCACCTCGGAGTTCCCCTTCAAGCGTCTCGCTCCATTCCATTGCTCTCCGAAATGAGTCCAGACGAATTCACGGCCGTTCTGGATCGGCTGACTGTCCGACACGTTTCCTCAGGGAGCGTAATCTGTAAAGAAGGGGGGCCTGGTGATTCCATGTTCATTTTGTCTGAAGGCGTGGTGGATGTAAGCACGGTAGATAAACGGGGCACACGGGTTTCATTGTGCCAATTGCATGGTGGTGATTTTTTTGGGGAATATAGTCTGCTCACCAAAAAACCGAGAAATGCCACGGTTCAAGCTTCCTCGGATGTCGAATTATTGGAGATTTCTTGGGATGACTTTGAGTTCATTGCCGCTCGGTATCCGAGAGTGTGGAATATTTTAGAGGACTACCTTCGGAATCGAATGATGGACGGGATTCTGCAACGCTCTCCCGTCTTCCGAGTTCTTTCTCCGGATGAACGGCAAGAACTCCTGAAATTGGTGAATACGCAACGGGTTAAGAGTGGAGACCTCGTGATGGAAGAAGGCTCCCCAGGAGATCAGATGTATTTCGTAAAATCCGGAACCCTGGGTGTGACGATTGTGCAAAAGAAAGAGCATCTGAGTGTGGGAGAGCTTCAGCCAGGAGACTATTTTGGAGAAGTTTCTCTTCTGACCGGAAAGCCACGTACAGCAACCGTTATGGCCAAAACAGATTGTGAATTGTTTGTCTTGACGCGTGTGGATGCCGCCCCTGTATTCAAGAAAAATCGAGATCTTTTGGTTCGCTTGAAAGAGGAAATGGTTTCTCGGGCCCAAGAGACAGCCGATGCGTTTCAAAGCTATCAAGAGGCACGAAAAACACTCGACCTGGTTTGAGTCTTTGACAACTATCTTCGACTGGCGCGTCTTCGACGCGTGCTCCGACTAGATTTCTTACGTTTGGACCTGTCTGGGGCTGAGCTTTTATCAATCTTAGCCACGGAGTTTTCATAAAGGTCGCGTACACTTCGCGTGAGGTGGCTATCTGGGAACTGATCAAAGAATGCAAGGGATCCAGAGATGACTTGGTTATCTAGACTTTCTTGGGAAAGAATTTTCAAAAATTCAACGTGGTCTTTTTCGGTGCCTTGGTTGCCGGAAAGGATGTCCTGGTACACTTGTTTGGCAGCCAAGAGATCTCCCTTTTCTCGAAGAATTTCGGCAAGCTTTCTCTGGTACGTAAAAGGTGTTTGGCTGCGGTCAATCAATTTTCTCAGGAATGCGGCGGCTTCAGCATGTTTCTGTTGCTTTTCAAAGAGGGAGACAAACGTTTCCAGCAGTTGGATATTGTTGGGATCCTTCTTCAGAGCATCGTAAAGATGAAGCGTCGCTTTTCCGTAATCCTTTGTGGCTAAAGCGATTTGAGCCAAAAGAACCTTGGTCGGTAAATCCTTTTCGAGTTGCTGCTTTCTATTCTCCAGGAATTCAATGGCTGCTTTGGCTCCCTGGCTCAACCAGATGTGTTTGGCTCTCAAACGAATGATGGCCGGATGGTCTGGATTTCGTTTTTCGGCATAAGCCAACATTTTCGAAGCGTTGATTAAGTCCGTTTCGGAGGGAGAGAGTGCGGCCCGGTTTAACCATCCTTCTGTGGCTCCCAATAGCGCGGAAAAATGTGTGGGTTCCAAAGAAAGAGCTCCTAGAAAACCCGAAATGCCGGCGGAGATCACTTTGGAATTTTTTCCTTCAATGGCCTGACTGGATTCCAAGAGCATTTCTTCCAGGGACTTTGTTGTTGGCTGTGCTTGGGTTAAGACGCTCTGAAACCAATCTTGTTCTTTCTGGTTTTGCCAGTTTTTCCACATGACAGGTCCATTCGAGGCGAAGAAAGCCAAAGCAGCCCCAGCACCCACAAAGAGAAACATTTCAAAGATAAAGTTGAAGAGTTTTTCGCCAGACTTCTTTTTGGGAGGGCGAGAATGTTCTAGATAATTTTGGGCCTCAGCGATTTTTTCATCATTTCCAAACATATCCGCAGTGCCTGGATATTGATCAATGCGGAAACGGGAACCGTCCGGCGAAATGATGATGTCTTTTCCTCGAATTTCACCTCGTTCAATGGCCGCACGCAGCGCAGAACAATAGTGAAACGTAAACTGTTTTCCCCGACGACCTTCCACCACCCATTGCGACTCTTCATACTCTTCCATGAATTGAGCGTGAGCACTTAAAGGTTTCTTTTCTGGTTCGTGAGAGGTTTTGGAAAAAGGAACTTTCCCCGTCGGACGTGACCTGTATTCACATCCCACCAGCTCGACCACTTCCATGTCTTGGTCCGTGTGAATTTTCTCGATGGAAATACCCCGATCACATTGGGGGCAATGGGTTTGAAAGGGTTGAGAATTGTAGGCGCTCTCAGAAACCGTAAACACGTAGTCACAATCCAGGCAGACAAAATAGGTTCCCCGAAACTTCGCGGGGGCGGGATTGCTGGAAGCGAGATCCGACACAGAAGACCCCTTGATTCGGGTTTCCGGTCGGGAAAATAATTCTTGATCCAAAAATTCCATCGTTTCTTCCTAAAAAGAGCAGCGATCGTGCCAGTTTTGGAAACTCAAATGCTGAGCCTAACCACTTGAAAATATAAGGACTTTAGATCCAACTCCCAAGTAAGTAAGGCGAAACATGGCTCAAAGCGTAACTTTTGTTGGGTTTTGAACGGTGAAGAAAGGGGCTGGAGGAAGGGGGGGGCGATGCCCCTAAAATTACACGCAAAATTCCGGTCGGAAGCATGACCCAGCAGGTTGCCAACCCCCAACCTTTTGTTTACAAGGATTTCGAATTTATTGGAGGAAACAAATTATGATCATCGGAATTCCAAAAGAAATTAAACCTCAAGAAAATCGCGTCGGAATGATTCCAGCGGGAGTGCGAACACTCACGGAAGTCGGGGCCGAAGTGCTTGTTGAAAAAGGAGCGGGCTTAGGCAGTGGATTTACAGACGACGAATATCAAGAAATGGGCGCGAAGATTATCCCGACGGCGGATGAGGTTTGGAAATCTTCCGATATGATCATCAAAGTGAAGGAACCGATTGCTCCTGAATACGATCGAATTCAGCAGAAGCAAGTGATCTACACATATTTGCATTTGGCTGTGGCTCCGGAATTGGGAGATGTTCTTTTGAAAAAAGAAGCCACGGGAATTGCCTATGAAACCATTCAGCTTGAAGATGGGTCCTTACCTCTGCTGAAACCCATGAGCGAAGTGGCCGGAAAAATGTCCGTACAAGCGGGCGCGACTCATTTACAAAGAGAGCACGGAGGTAGAGGTGTTCTTTTGGGTGGTGTTCCCGGAGTTCGACGAGGAAAAGTTACCATTCTCGGTGGAGGAATCGTCGGAACGAATGCCGCAAAGATTGCCGTAGGAATGGGCGCGAACGTGACCATCATTGATGTGAATGTTGATCGTTTGGAATATTTGGATGACATCTTTAGCAGCAAAATTACGACGCTTAAGTCCAACTCTCAAAACATTGAGGAAGCGGTTTTGGATTCGGACTTGGTTGTAGGAGGAGTGTTGATTGCTGGAGCCAAAGCTCCAAAATTGGTGGACCGAGCATTGATTTCCAAAATGCGTCCGGGATCGGTGGTTGTAGATGTTGCCGTGGATCAAGGCGGATGCGTGGAAACGTGTAAGCCCACTACCCATCAAAATCCGACCTATGTGGTGGATGGAGTTGTTCATTATTGCGTAGCCAATATGCCAGGAGCGGTTTCTCATTCTTCTACGTTTGCTTTGACGAACGCGACGCTGTCGTATGCAAAACGTTTCGTAGAATTGGGTGTTATGGAAGCCATCTCCCAAGATCCAGCACTGGTTCCTGGTGTAAATACCTATGCGGGGTATGTGACACATAAAGCTGTGGCCGAAGGTTTGGGAAAAGAATATCGGTCGCTTTCGTCATTATTGTAAATTTTTCGATGGCATTGGAGAGATCATGGCAGCCATAGAGCATGTAGACTTTCTTCATTTTGACGAGCTTCTTTCCGAAGAAGAACGCATGGTGAGGGATACCGTCCGGGAATTCACCACCGACAAGGTTCTTCCGGTCATTACAGATCACTATCGAAATGGAACCTTTCCCATGGACTTGATTCCGCAAATGGGAGAGTTGGGTCTTCTGGGCGCAAACCTGGAAGGGTACGAATGTGCAGGGATGAACAATGTGGCCTATGGCTTGGCCATGCAAGAGCTTGAACGCGGGGACTCGGGCATTCGGAGTTTTTGTTCTGTCCAAGGTGGCTTGGTGATGTTTCCCATTCGGGAATTTGGAACGGAAGAGCAAAAGAAAAAATGGCTGCCTCTCTTGGCGCGCGGCGAAAAGATCGGTTGTTTTGGATTGACGGAACCCGACCATGGTTCGGATCCCGGTGGAATGATCACTCGGGCTGAAAAGAAAGGGAAGAAGTGGATTCTTCACGGAAATAAATATTGGATCACCAATGGAACCATGGCGGACCTTGCTGTGGTATGGGCCAAGACTGAGGATGGCATCCGTGGTTTTCTGGTTGAAAAAGGAACGCCCGGTTTCACCCAAAGTCAGATCAAAGGAAAACTTTCGTTGAGAGCTTCCGATACAGCTGAGCTTTCGTTAGAGAATGTTGAAATTCCCGAAGAAAACTTATTGCCAGGGGTCAAGGGATTGAAAGGTCCTTTGAGTTGCTTGAGTCAGGCGAGATATTCCATTGCCTGGGGCGCCCTGGGTGCTGCCGATGCATGCTTCGAAGAAGCGTTGGCCTACGCAAAGGAACGAACCCAGTTTGACAAGCCCATTGCAGGGTTTCAGTTGGTTCAAAACAAACTCAGCTGGATGGCCACAGAAATTACGAAAGGCCGACTACTGGGCTACCGAGTGGCGCAGTTGAAAGATCAAGGCAAATGCGAATTCCAAATGATTTCCATGGCCAAGATGAACAATGTGTGGATGGCTTTGGAGTGTGCCCGTAAGAGTCGAGATGTTCTTGGGGCGAATGGAATTTTGGATGAATATGCCTCGATGAGACATATGAATAACCTGGAATCGGTTTATACCTACGAGGGCACCCACGACATTCACAATTTGATTGTCGCGCAGAAGTTAACGGGAATCGCGGCCTACGTTTGATTGCCGAACTCAAAGCGTCCGGTACATATGATCTAAAGTCGGTGGTCTTCAGCCATGGATGGAGTGATTTGGCTCCTTTTCGAGTCCTTTCTTCAAATGGCGAAATCGAAACCACTCTTCACGGGAAAGGCCTCCCTGTTTCAGTTTGCTTGGAGCCGATTCCAAACGGTTGCCGCGTTCGATCGACCAAGAAATTGTCGAAACAAAACATCCTAGACGTGCGTTGGATGTTTCGCCTGGATTGTGACCTTTCAGATTTTTATCGGTTGGCAAAGAACAATCATCGGAAGTGGATTGTGGAGAGGAAAATGGGCCGGCTTCTTCGTTCGCAGACCGTTTTTGAGGATCTCATCAAATTGATTTTGACCACCAATTGCAATTGGCAATTCACGCGTCTCATGGTGGAAAATTTGATGAAGTTGGTTGGAAATAACGGCCTTTTCCCGACCCCGGAAGCGTTGGCCAAGAAGACAGAAGCCTTTTATCGAACCAAGATTCGATCGGGATATCGCTCTCCACATCTTCGAAGCATTGGGAAAATGATTGTAAGCGGAAAGTTGAATCCGGAAAGTTGGAGAAACTCCCCGCTCCCCACGGCGGAGCTTAGGAAAGAAATCTTGAAGGTTCCGGGGGCGGGTCCCTATGTTGCAGACAATTTGTTGAAGTTTTTAGGGCGAAACGAATTTTTGGGGTTGGACAGCTGGGCTCGCGCGAAGTTGAAACAGGAGTGGCGTTTAAAAAAAGCGCCTTCTGACAAAGAAATTTCCAGAACATATGAAATATTCGGAGCGTACAAAGGGTTGATGCTTTGGTGTGATCTCACCAAAGATTGGCTCGAGTCCGACGAATTCGATTCGTGGATTCGAACGGACGAAGTCTTATAGGATAGATGACTTAATAAGCCCAGCGGAGCAGAACCGAACCCCACGTAAAACCCGCTCCAAAAGAGGTGAGGAGTACCAGGTCTCCTTTTTTCAATTGGCCCTGGTCGGCGGCTTGAACCAGGCAGGTGGGCAGCGTGGCGGCTGTGGTGTTGCCAAATTTGTCGATGTTGATGACCACTTTGTTGTCTGGAAGGCCCAGTTTCTTTTGCGTGGACTCAATGATTCTCAAGTTGGCTTGATGAGGAACGAAAAGATCCAAATCTTTTCCGGTAAAATCATTCCGATGCAGAACTTCCTCTGAAACCCGAGCCATTTCACTGACAGCAAATTTGAAGACTTGTTTTCCTTCTTGACGAACGTAATGGAGTTTTTGGTCCACAGTTTCGTGTGAGGGGGGTTGTTTGCACCCACCGGCGGGCTGACAGAGAAGTTCTCCTCCTGATCCATCGATGTGGCAAACGGTGTCCAAAATTCCCAGGCCCGTGGTTTCGGGAACCGGCTCAAGGAGTGCGGCCCCAGCCCCGTCACCAAATAGAACGCACGTGTTTCGGTCCTGCATGTTCAGAATGGAGCTCATGGTGTCGACGCCAATGGCCAAGACCTTTTTGTGTTTTCCCCCTCGAACAAATTGATTCGCAACGGACAAAGCATAAATGAATCCCGAGCAGGCCGCCTGGATGTCAAAACCCCAGGCATTCGTGGCTCCAATTCGATCTTGAATGAGACAAGCCGTAGCTGGAAACATCATGTCGGGAGTGATGGTTGCACAAAGAATCAAATCAATTTCTTTGGGGTCCGTCTTGGTTTTCTTCAGGAGCGTTTCAGCAGCCTTGGCGGCCATGTCACTTGACGTTTGTCCTTCTTTGACAAAATGGCGCTTCACAATACCGGTCCGGGTTTGGATCCATTCGTCCGAAGTATCCACGAGTTTTTCGAGGTCACGGTTCGTGACAACGCGTTCCGGGTGGTATTGAGCGACTCCTGTTATTGCCGATCGAAGTGGTGCAGCCATAGCGAGCCCTTGTAAAGTATGCTTTTCGTTCTGGCAAGATTTGCTTGAAATTTCCTTTGGAATGGGTGGGTTACGCGGTTTTCGTGTCTGAAAATGGGTAATTTTTGTAACGGTTTATCCGAAAGGAACGGAAAAAAACGGAAACATAAGCACCATTGACCGGAAAATGTATAAGCTGTAGAATTTATTAGGTTTCTTTGCACTCGTGTGCTCGAAATGAGGAGGTTTTGTGTTACGTCGTTCGATCTTAGGAACGTTATGTTTTGCTTTGGTGTTTTGGGTAACGCCAATTTTCGGACAATCCAAGTCGTCTAAGGTCGCTCCCGTGAATATGCGTGCGGTTGAAAAGCAGATCGCGGGAATGAGTGATGTGTTGAAACGACTTTTGCTCGAAGCTAAAAAGGCCAAAAAGAAAAATGAAATCGCCCAAGTGAATTGTCTGGTGGTGAAAATCAATTTGGTTAAAGGCTTCATGCAAGCCTCTTCGCGAGCCAACTTAGTGCTTACAGAAGCTTCGTTCTCGGATGACCCTGTGACGGCCAACGCGTATGCCTCCAAAATTGCGTCGTACCGTAAGCAGGTTGATGAGATTGGAAAATCGGTGGATGAATGTAGTCAAACGGACACGGTTCGGGAGGGATCGACCCTGGTGTATATCCGGCCGGAAGAAGGGGTTGAGACAGATTTGACGGAGATTGCTCCTTGGGATTGGGAAGAAGAGACAGGACCGGAAGAGTTTCCGGTTGTTCCCCCCGCAAGTCCTTTCAGGTAGAGGGTCTCTAGATTTTTCTGTCTTCTGTATCGGAAGCAGTGAAAAACTTTTGTAGGTTCAGACAGAGTTGGCCTTGGAAGTCAAAAGGTCTAGGTACACTTTTTGTGTGCTTGTGTACGTGTGTGTCGATGCCTTTGACCGTTTTTGCAGATGTTACGGAGATGCATTCCACCTACTCCGAAAGAGAAACGGGATTTCGCTTGGGGGGTCGGGGAAGGTTTCACGCCATTCTCGATGTTCTAGGGACATATGACACCAATACCCTCTACAGTGATATCAACCCTCAAAGTGATTTTGTTTTCGATATTACTCCGGGAGCCGAGTTCCGTTGGAATAGTCACAAGCTGGAAGTGGACTCTGGGTACCGTTTCAATTTTCATCGAAACTTGGAGCAAACCATCCAAAATGATTTGGCCCATCGGGCGAACATCGAGGGAAAGTATCGTTGGAGTCGTCGCATTTCCACAATTGTGGAAGAAAAATTCGAAAAGACGACCGACCCTGCGGATGTGGAAATTCCGGAAAGGCTGGCGCGATTAACCAATGAAGCGTCGGCTGAAATTCTTTATTCCACGCCTGGAAAAGATCTAGACTTCGGCTTGCGTTACACAAACATGTATCGCAGGTATGACGCGTCCTTGTCAGCGCTGAGTTACTATAACAACAAGGTCAGCATCACTTCTCGCGTGAATATCTCATCCCATTTTCGATTTCTGCCCAAAAGCGTTCTATTCAGCAATATTGAGTATGGTCACAATGATTTTAGGGATGATCCGACCACCGTAAATGCCAATAGCGACTCTGATGGTGTTACGATTTCCGCAGGGATTCGATCTCAGTTTTCCAGACGATTTGGGGCGATGGTTCAAATGGGAACTAGTTTGGTTTTCTTCGATACAGGACCCAATGCCTACAATGTTACCGGGGGCGTGAGGGGTGACTACCAAAATGGAAGAGGCTTGTCGCTTTTATTTGGGTATAGCCGCATTGCGCAAATTAGCACGTTTACCAATTATCGTGAGGAACATCGCTTCAATTTGGATTGGAAGCTCAAAATCTTTCGAAAGTTCGAATTGTCATCACAAATTCTCTTTCAGTTGATAGACTTTTCAGGACCAACCACAAACATTGATGGCTCAGCCAGGAGTGACATTGTGTTACAGTCCACAAGCACACTGAAATATTCGATGCGAAAATGGTTGGATCTTTTACTGCGCTACCAAGCGGATTGGCGTTCATCTAACTCCATAGCGCCATTATTTGGGACGGCCAGTGCAGACTTTTTGAAACATCAGATTTCGGGAGGTTTTTCTGTTTACTATTAACTTAAAACGTTCATGGCTTGCGATTCTGGTGATCCTATGGGGACTCAACCTCAACGCAGTGGAAACCTACCGATATACAATTGGTGTGGGAGATGTTTTGAATATTCGGGTTTTGGGGGAGGCGGATTTCACGGGACAATACCGTGTGGCGGCAGATGGAACGATTGACTACCCCTACATTCGTCGCATTGAAGTCCAAGGAAAAAGCCCCAAAAATTTAGGCGAGCATATCGCAAAGTTGTTAAAGGATGGCTATTTGGCAGACCCCCATGTCATGGTGGAGGTTAAGGAATATCATAGTCAAAAAGTTCTTGTTTTGGGAGCGGTAGCAAAGCCCGGAACCTATGTGTTAATGGAGAATACGCGTGTGTTGGACCTCATTTCGCGCGCGGGAGGAATTACAGAGGTGGGGGGGAAACGCATTCTCCTACTTCGAGATTGGGAAAACCCCGAAGAAAACAAAACTTTGCCAAAAAATTCGGACCAAGACACGAAAGAGTCTGTTTCCAAGGAGAAGGTTTCTCCAGAGACGAAAGAATCTTTGCAACCCGTGAAGGAAGATCTTTCCGAGAAGACTCCTTTGGCCGCGCTCAGGAAAAAGGGGGCTAAACCTAAGGTGATTGACTATCACCGTCTGGTTCATAAAGGTGACATGACCGAAAACTATCGTCTTCGAAATGGAGATATTTTAAACATTCCCAAAGCCAATGAGATCTTCATTTTTGGGAATGTGGCCAAGCCGGGCCCGGTAAAATATGAAGACGGGATGACCATTTTGCAGGCGGTAACCTTGGCAGGAGGGCCGACCCCAGAAGCCTCCACGAAATCGACGTACATTTTGCGTCGAAACGAAAAAGGAGAGACAAAAATGAAAGTCCGATTGGATCGAATCATCGAAAATCGGGCGAAGAACATTCCATTATTGGCCAACGATGTTGTTGTCGTTCCGGAGAGTTTCTTTTAGGTGGAGCTTATGCAAGATATTCAAATCAAAGAATATGCGTATCAAGTTTGGCGAAGACGCAAACTCGTTTTAATTTTTTTGGCGACGGTCATGGCCATCACCGCTTTGTTTTCAGCACGGCAAACACGGGTATATCGAGCGGCCACAACGATTGAAATTGGCGCCGAAACACCTGATGCTTTTTTTCAAGACGTGGTGAATGTCACTCCGTACGGATGGTGGAGTGCTTTAAAATATTATGAAACGCAGTATCAGGTCCTGCAAAGTCGTTCGCTGATGTCCAGGGTAGCCGAACGCGCGATCGAAAAAAAATTGGTCAAGGGCGTGAGTGTCGAAAGATTGACGTCGATTTTAAAAGGTGGAATTTCCATCGGTTCGGATGACAAGAGTCGACTGGCGACCATTTACTTTGATGATCATGACCCCCAACGGGCGGCGACGTTTGCCAATTTAATTGCGGAAACATACATCGATGAAAATCTGGCCAATAAGCTACGAGGGGTGACGCAAGCGGTGGATTGGTTGACCCAACGTCTGGACGAAATCCGAAAAGAAAAACGAGTTCAAGAAGAAGAACTTCAAAAATACAAAGAAGAAAAACGTTTGGTGGATGTTGGAGATGGTGGGGATGTTGCGCGAGCCAACTTGCACGCATTGGCAGAGTCCCTCAATCGTTTGAAAAATAAGCGAATTGAAATCGAAGCCCAGTATCGGAAACTCAAGTCCTTGGTTAAAGGAACGAAGCGTGTGGATGATCTTCTGGGTGTCGTTTCAAGCGAATTGCTTACCAAGCTAAAGTACGATTTGGCCGAGTTGCGCAGCCAAAAGGGACGGTTTGATCAACGGTATGGAAAGAAACATCCGAAGATGGTGCGTTTGACTGCTCAGATCCAAGCGATCGAGGGTTCCATTCGCCAAGAAATTACCAACGAGGTGGATCGCTTGAAAACGAGATATCTGTTGGCCAAAGCGGAGGAGGAATCCATACAAAAGGCTTTGGAAGAACAGAAATTGGCCACGCTCAAAGCCGAGGAGGCCAATCGAAAGTTAGCAGATATTCAGATGGTGACGAAAATGAACCAAGAACTGTTTGAAGCCTTACAGAAAAAACTAAAAGAGGCGGATCTTTCTGCTTTGGTTCGAAGTAATAATATCCGAGTGGTAGATGCGGCCTTGGTGCCGACTTCGCCCATTCGACCGAATGTTATGGCCAATATGGTATTGGCCTTGGTGATCGGTTTGTTTGGCGGAATTGGTTTGGCTTTGGGCGTGGAGTCCATGGATGACACGTTGAAAAACCATGAAGACATTGATCGCTATCTTCAACTTCCCGTTTTAGGTGTGATTCCGCGTTTGCAGTCCGAGGATGAGGAGCATCCCAGAGAGATCGAGTTGCTTCCATTTTATGAACCCACGGAGCCGATATCCGAGTTCTACCGTACCCTGCGAACCAACGTGATGTTTTTGTCGGCCAATAAGGGATATAAAAAAGTGACCGTGGTTTCGACCAGTCCGTCAGAGGGGAAAACGTCCTGTGCGGTGAATTTGGCCGTTACCATGGCTCAAGCGGGGCAAAAAACCATTCTTGTGGAGTTGGATTTAAGACGACCCAGATTGCATAAGAAATTCAAGAATTCCACGAGAGAAGGGTTTACGGATCTTTTGGTGGGAAGCTCTGCTTTGGATGAAATCATACGCACTTCGGAAGTACCGAATCTAGACTTCATTACGGCGGGGACAATTCCTCCAAATCCAGCGGAGCTTTTGGCATCGGAAGCTTTCAAAGAGGCCTTTCGAGAATTGGAGAAGCGATATGATCGCATCATTGTGGATTCCTCTCCGATTGCCCCAGTGACAGACGCAGTCATCATTGCGCAGGAAGTGGATGGAGTATTACTCGTGGTTCGTGCGGGTCAAACGCATCGAAAAGCCGTTCGGTATGCTTTGGATCAACTCAAAAAAGTAAATTCCGAGGTGTTGGGTGTTGTTTTGAATGATGTGGATGTGGGGCGTTCGGGTTATGCCGACTACCAATATTATAAATACGGATACTCCCACTATGGATCGGACACCGAGGGCGATGGGGATGACGTCCCCAAGGGGCCACAGTTGCCCACGGCAAATGCATAGGACATTCTTAGTCTTGAAGTAGTAAATCTGGGATGGAAGGAATGTTGATCCAAGGCAGGTTGGATTCTTGTGCCAATTTTTCCAGCTCCTCTTTTTTATCCTTCGAAGCAGAGGGGATGCAAATCACAATTTTATGGATTTGATGTTCGGCGGCCATTTTTTGTAAGTTCTGTGTGGAGCCAATCACAGGAATTCCCAGAATCTTTTGATTCCATTTTTCTTTGTCGTCGTCCAGAAGGGCGACGGGTCTCAGTCCCCAATCCCTGTGTTTTCGAATATCTCTCAAAAGGTTTCTTGAGGCGTCTCCTGCGCCGACGACGAGGATACGAATGCCTTCTTCTGGAAACGCCAAAACAGATTCGCGAAAGGTTCTCAATAGGGCTCTGGCGCCCGTCATAAAAATAAAAAGCAGAATGAAATCGATGGCGAAAAGCGTTCGGGAAAAACCCTCAAATCGATTGACTGCAATGATGGCCGCAATGGTGGCGAGAGAGGCGTACATCGAACTTCGAAACAGCCGAACAGAGTTGTCAAAATCAATGTACGTCCATATGCCTCGGTATGTACCAGAAACCACAAGCATGATGAGCTTGATTCCCATGACCATCGGAAGGGTTCCTGCCAATAGGTTCAAATTATATGTGTCCAACGTCCAATCGTAGCGAAGCATATAGGCTAATGAGTAGCTGGTGCCGATCAATAAGGTGTCAATGGTAATTTCAACAAAACGTCTTTTGGAGTAGAAGAACAATGACCGAAAGCGTTTCTGTTTGGGGTTGTTTGTTGGAACACGATAAACGGAAACATCCGTTAAAAGCATTCCAATTGTGAGAATTAAAACCAATCCTCCACAAATCAAAAGAGCTGAAGTTTGAAAATTATAAAACCGCGCCACGATGGCCACCAAACCCAAGAAAATCGATAGACCCCATAAAATCCACACCGTGTGTTGCTCCCCGAAACCCAGCGCAACCAGTCTGTGGGAGGTGTGATCTTTTCCGCCTTCGGCCACTTTTCGACCATGAAACTTTCTTTGGAGCGTGACAAAGGTTGTGTCAAAGATGGGAACCGCAAGGATCAGGGCTGGAGTTACCAAAAGAATGAAAAGGTTGCTTGCGCTTTTCCATGTATCCAAAATGGTTAAACAGGCCAGTGTGAATCCCATCCACTGTGCGCCGCAATCTCCCATGAATACGCGAGCTGGGTGGACATTGAAAAGTAAAAAGCCGGCAATGCTTCCAGCGAAAACGCCGATCAGTTCATGAGGAATGGGCAGAGAAGAATGCGAAAATAAAAACCCAAGCGTGATCGTCGAAATCAGTGCAATTCCTCCCGCCAATCCGTCCATATTGTCGAGAAGGTTGAATGCGTTGGTGATGCCCACAATCCAGAGCAACGTTAGAGGAATGTATATGAGGGGATGGCCCGAAAACGTGAGGTGAACGCCCAGGAGCACCATCAGACAAGCCATACCGATTTGTCCGACCAGTTTAATATAAGGGGGGAGCGGACGGATATCGTCGATCAGTCCCAGAAGAAAAATAACACTGCCTCCCAAAAAGACTCTTCCCATATTGGAAAACGTATGAATTCCAAAAGCAAAAAAGGAAATTGCGAAGGCGAGAAAGATCGCAACCCCGCCAAAGGAAGGAGTTGCTCTTGTATGCCAACGGTCTCCTGTGGGTTTTTGCATCAACCATCGAAACGTATCTCCGGAGGCCACGATGACCCGTGTCGCAATGGCAGAAAAAAGGAATGTAATGAAGAAAGGATAAACGAAGTTCATTTAAACCTTCCCACGAAATGGCCTAGACAAAAGAAGGGTCTTTGCGGAAAGAATCGATGACTCGATCCACGATTTCATGGAGGCCCACGGTGGGTTCGTAGCCGATGGCCTTTTTGATTTTTGAAATGTCTGGCATACGTTGGGGCATGTCCTCGAATCCGGGCTCGTATGCTTCTTCATAGGGAACAAAAACGATCTCGGAATTCGATTGTGTTTTTTCTTTCACCATTTTGGCCAAGTCCAAGATCGTGATTTCTTCGTTTCCCCCTATATTGAATACCTCACCATAGGAGCTTGGGTGGTTTACAAGCTTTGAAAGGGCCTGAACAACATCTGTGACGTAGGTAAAGGTGCGGCTTTGTGTGCCATCTCCGTAGACGGTGATTTCCTTTCCCGTCAAAGCTTGCTTCACGAAGGTCGGTAAGACCATTCCATACCGAGATGTTTGTCGCGGTCCCACGGTGTTGAATAGACGAACAAGGCTTACCTTCAATTTGGTTCTTCGGTGGTAAGCAATGGCCAAAAATTCATCAATGGCTTTGGAACAAGCATAGCTCCAGCGAGCATGAGTCGTTGGGCCGAAGACCATGTCATCATTTTCTTTGAAGGGAGATTTAGAGTTTTTTCCATACACCTCTGAAGTTGAGGTGATGAGGATCGGTTTTCGCCATTTATTGGCCAAACCGAGAATGATTTCTGTTCCTGCGATATTGTTTTCAATGGTTCGAACGGGTTCCTGCACAATCAACTTGACTCCGACCGAGGCGGCCAAGTGGTACACAAGATCGGATTCTTTCACGAGGGGTTCGATCGTGGGTTTGTGAAGGGAGGATTCCACGATGGTTTTGAATTTGGGGTTGGTCTTCAGATGTTCGATGTTTTGAATCGAACCCGTGGAAAGATCATCAATGATGGTGACATGGTGATCTTGTTTGAGAAGGTGTTCCGCCAAATGGGATCCAATGAAACCAGCACCGCCAGTAATAAGTACATTCATAGCGTAAACACTTTACCACTCTGTTTGCTCTCACGACATATTTTGGTCCGAGGAATTTTTTTGGGCAGGAGGAAATTATTTTCCAGAAAGCGCGCGACGCAACGTGACAATTACATGTTCTTGTTCTTCGGATTTAAGGGCCGCATACATGGGTAATAGAATGATTTCTTGGTGTACCTGCTCCGTTTTGGGAAGGCGGGGGGGATGAAGTAAATGTTCGATATAGGGATGCGTATGAGCGGGAAGAGGGCCGGAGCTTGTTTCAATTCCATTGGCCAGTAAGTTTTCCATGATGATGTCTCGGTGTTTGGCCGAGACCCGAATGGGATAACTCTGATAATTCCATTCGCGATCCGCAGGTTCGGGAACCAGTTGAAGATCTAAAGGACTTAGTTCTTGGCGGTAGCGGTCTGCCAAGCTTTTTCGTCTCGCTTTGGCTTCATCCAATCGATCCAATGCCCATAAGCCGATGGCAGCTTGAAATTCACTCATTCGATAATTATGCCCCACCCGTTCAGATGGAAGTTTTTTCCCAGAAGGACGGCCGTGGTTTCCGATGGATCGAACCCGATCCGCAAGCCCTTCATCGTCTGTAAGCACCATTCCACCTTCACCCGTGGATAAAAGTTTGCGTGGATGAAAGCTCAGTAATCCGGCCAGGCCAAAGGTTCCGACAGCTTTCTCTTGGAAGAAAGAACCCAAACCACATGCAGCGTCTTCAATGAGAACAAGATTCTTTTTTCGACACAACTCTGCAAACTCTTGTCCGTTGGCGGGGATGCCAAACTGATGAACCAGCACAATCCCCTTGGTTTTTGAATTCACTTTGCTTTCGACCTCATCAAAATTGAGGTTGAAGGAGTCCAAATCGATATCTGCAAATACCGGAGTGGTCTTTCGAGCGAGAATGGGATTCACGGTTGCAATGAATGTGTACGAGGGGCAAATGACTTCGGAGTGTGCGTCAAACCCGGCGGCTTCACACAAGGCTTCCAAGGCGGATGTTCCCGAGTTGGTGGCAACGGCATAAATGGATCCGGAAATTTCGGCCACGCGTTGCTCGAAAGCGGTCGCAAACTCTCCCTCTGACCATCTTCCAGATGTGAGAATTTCTCGAAGGGTTTCCAAAAGCGCCGTAGGGCTTTCGGGATGATCAGGTCTGGCGAGAGGTACTTTCATTTCAACAACCGCAATATCCTACTCATTTCGGGGTGATTCCACAAAAACTTCTACAGGGCCTAACTTATATCTACCCTCTTTTTCCAAAGGAGTGAAGCCGATGCCCGAAATCATAAATGAGGAGGAATCAAAATCACGCTTCTTTTTCCAAAGGTCCGGGAACGTAAATAGCCACTTGTCACCCCCCAGAGAAATGGGCACAGAGGGAGAAACATGAAGCTTGCCCCCAATCTCCAAAAGGAATTGTTTTTGTAGAGGATGTCGGGTTTCGATCTGCATTTCAATGTGAAGACCAGGTTGGGAAATGGGTAGCTGAACGGGCAAGAGGAGTGCGTCAATGGTTGGGGCTGACTGTTTCACATTGATTTCGATGGTTTCAGGGACTAGGAGAGAACCCTTTGTCGAGAGATATTTGAGGTTTCGTTGGGTCTGAGCGTTATTGGCTTTGAATCGTGGAGAAGCAAGGCCTTCATCCAGGCGGACGCGTATGGGAGATTGGCTTTTCGGCCGAAGGCGTTCCAAGTATGCCAAAAATGTGGGTAAGTCGGTGTGGATATGGCTCATGGTCTGTGCGATGTCTTCAAGTCGCATATTTTGTTTTCGATATCTGAGAATCGAGACGAGAGATTGGTTCCAGAGGTCAGAGGAAACCTTGTTTTGATGAGCCAGTAACCACGATTCTTTGATGGGTGTGGACGGATTCAAAGCTCCCAGAGCTTCGATGAGCGGGATTCGAAAATCTCGGGCGCTGATGCTTCGAGCCCTTCGTAAATAGTGCTCATATTCTTTTTCTTTTCGATGCAAAAAAGCCGTTTGCGCCAAGTACAATAAAATGCGCAGTTTTTCTTTTGGATAGATGGAGCCAGGGCTGTTGATGATATTTTCACAAACTTGATTCCCGTAGTTCGAATCCAGTCCGGAGATGAAGATCCGGCACATTCGAACTCTCTGGTATAGGTTGAATCGATCGAGCAAAATGGCCTGCTCCGTGGCTCGTTGAGCCCGATACGTCTCCCCTAGTGAAGCTGCGTTCCAGGCAAATTCATACAAGGCCTCGGCGTTCAATGGGTTTTTCGCAACGGCTTGCTCCATATTCGCGAGGCTAAGAAGGTGATGTGCGTGTAGATCGGTGTTCGAGGTGTTGGGAGGAGGAGTTTCGGGTATTGCAAGGGTCTTTGGTTTTGCGGGGTGCAGAGCCAACACTAACCCTACGACTGTTCCCGCAAAGGTCATTCCAATCAAACTCCATCGAATGGTGGGAGTGGCAACCACGGAGCGGCGTTGCGTGGAGAGGGTTCCCGCCAAAAGAATGGCAAAAAGGATCTGATGAGCGGGCAAGGGAGTGTTGAACACAAAAACGGAATCCACTCCTAAGGCCACCAGCCCTAAAGCAAAACCCTTTCGTGTAAAGGATTCTTCCGGATTGTTTAAAATAACGAAAATACGCCTCAGCAAAAGGAAGAGGAGGAGTCCGAAGAGGAGAAATGTAACGATTCCTCCTGAAACCAGGACTTCTAGAAAATCATTCTCTACATGTTCTGGGTGAAGCCAGACATGATCGTCCATCAGAATGCGAGAAGCGGTCGCAAAGCCTCCAAAACCGATTCCCAATGTCGGCGTTTGTTGCCAAAGCTCAAGGGCATACTTCCAAAAAACCGGTCGGAACTCGTCTCCCGTTATGAGTTCTGTGGGCGTAGAAATGAGACGAGAAAAAATGGTGGCATGCCAAAGAAAGGCAGCTAGCAGGACAATGATGAAAACGGGCAAGGTATAACTCAGGGCTTGTCGGGAAAAAAGACCCACCCGGGAAAGAAACCAAAAATGAAGGATTAAAATGATTCCCATCGAAAGCAAAGCGGCGCGAGAACCGGTAAAAACCAAGCCCAGGGCAGTAAAACCAAGCACTATGGTTAAAATAACTCGGTTGGATGGACCTGTGGGACGGGCCAATAGGCCCAAGCCAAGCGCGAGTAAAACGGCGAAGAGGCATCCGGCGTGGTTCGTGCTGATATAGGGGCCAAAAAAGGTCCAACCCTGCTCCCAGATCCAGAACATTTTTGTGCTTCCGGAAAATCTGTGAATCAATCCAAACAGAGCTAAAAGAGCCCCCAAAAAACACAAAATGAATGCCACCTTTCTTCTTCTCTTTCGATCACGAAAGAGAAGCAAGGCGCTAATGAAAATGACGGACGATGCGAAAAACTGTGAAATAAATGTCCAATTTCCTTGGGGAGACAGCGTGATGGGATAGTTTTGAGCTTCGGCCGATAATTTTAAAGCATCCAGTGTGTCGAAGGTTAAGTGGCTGGCCAGAGGACTAAAAAACTGAAGGATCGACTGAGGAAGGGGAATCAATTGAACCCATCCGATGATCCAAAACAAGAACACGGTTCCGGCAATCAGGTTTTGTTTCTTGAATTTTTTATCGGGTTCAACGCCTCCTAACAGCCAAATGCATATCAGGGAAATCAGCGAGGCAAAGAAGAGATGGAATCGTTCATAATTGGGAGCCACACCTCCAAAAAACAAGGTTGCACCCAACCAAAGTGAAAGCAAAAGGTACATGGATAGATTACGTTGGTTCATGTTATCCGAACTTTTCTTTTAAAATCTTCACGATTCGTTCGGATGCTTTCCCATCCCATCGGGCCGGACGACCGTGTTTTTTCCTCTGAGTGTTTAGCGTTTGGGTGAAATGTTTAAAAATGACCTGTGGATCATTTCCGACAATTTTATTCGTTCCTTGAGACACGGTGACCCTGCGTTCGGTATTTTCTCTCAGCGTGAGGCAGGGAATACCCAGGGCCGTTGTTTCCTCTTGAATCCCTCCCGAATCCGTTAATACAATTTTGGCTTCAGACATGGCTTTTAGGAAGGGTAAGTAGGAGAGGGGCTGGATCAAATGAAGATTCTTGAAGTCGGTGGGAATGTTCCATCGTTTCAAGCTTTCATGGGTCCTGGGGTGAACGGGAAAAAACAGATCCAGTTCTTTGGCCATTTGTCCGAATGTTTCAAAGACCTTTTTCAGATGGTTAGCATCATCTACATTGGTGGGGCGATGAAGGGTGATGAGGCCGTAAGGAGATTGGGTGAGTTGTGGAAGTCGTTTGGTCTTGGGGAGCATTCGATCCAGTGTGTCGATCATCACGTTTCCGACAAAATGGATTTTTTTCTTGGGGACGCCTTCCCTGAGAAGGTTCTCATCAGCTTCGCGGCTATGTGTGAAAAGAAAATCACTGATGCAGTCGGTAACCACGCGATTGACCTCTTCCGGCATTTTTCGATCAAAACTTCTCAAACCGGCTTCCACATGGGCCACGGGAATGTGTAGTTTTACTGCGGCTAAAGCGCAAGCCATTGTGGAGTTCACATCCCCCACCACAAGAACTAAAGAAGGAGTTTCCTTCAATAGAATCGCTTCAAATTTTTCGAGAATATGAGCGCTTTGTTGTCCATGGGTTCCCGATCCGACCCCCAAATTTAGTGCGGGCTCGGGTATCTCAAGGTCGGCGAAGAATCCTTCTGACATCGCATGATCATAGTGTTGTCCCGTATGAATCAAAATCGGGTAGAGGGATCGAAACTTTCGGATGGCACGTAAAATGGGTGCGATTTTTGGAAAATTGGGTCGAGCCCCGGCCACTAAAATGATCTTAATTTTTCCCATAGGTCTCTTTTTGAACGGTGTGATCAATGGCCATTTTAAACCCTTGTACCGCTCGATCAATCGACCAGGCTTGAATTTTTTTTCGAGCCTCGGCTCCCATTCGAGAGCGTTCGGAGGGATTGGAAAGCATCCAGTCGAGTTTATCTTTCAGGTCTTGAGTCGAGGATGGAGAAAATGAAAGACCCGTGGTTCCGGGCTCAACGAGGTCTGGAGAGCAGCCCACGGCATCTGAAACGACCGCTGGAAGGGCTGCGGCCATCGCTTCAATGACCACGACGCCCCATGTTTCATGTCGGGAGGGCAATACGAAAAGATCTGCGGCTGCGTAAAAAGCAGGGAGCTCTTGCGGTTGCTGAAAACCATGAAAAAAAATGGAAGTAGAAGTTGAGGCATAGGCTCGTTTCAAAGAGGTTTCTTGACTCCCTGCGCCAACGAGGTGCAGGGAAGCGTTCGGGTGCTTGGGGCGTACGGCGTGAAAAGCTTCTAGCAGGACTTCAACGCCTTTCCAGGTTTCCATATTTCCAACGTAAAGAATGATGGTCCCATCTCCCATTCCTAAATTCTTCCGAACTTTCGTCGGCTCTTCTCTTAGAACCTCGATGTCTCTCTGGAAAGCCGGGACATCAATGGTGTTTGGGAAAAAGAAAATGTCGGGGTCTGCAGCTCCGAAGCTTTGGATATACCTCTTAGAGGCACTTCCCATCGTGAGATGGGAGGAGGCTTTGGCGTAAAAACGCCGAATCGGCCAGGATTTGATCTTCTTCCAAAAGGAGGAACGGGGTTTGTTTAAATGGCTTTCCGTTACGGTGATGTAGGGAAGGTGATTTTGTAGACAAAATTTTCGAATGCCCCAAAACGCCGGTTGTGCATAACCGCTCACAATACAAATGTCCGGGCGCTGTTCTTTGAGAAATTTCTGAACGCCTTGATTGATGAATACGGCATGAGAACCATAGGAAGCCCATTGACGACCCGGAAGAACCGAAGTCTTTTGTTCAAGCGTATCTGATCGAGAAAGCTTCCAGTGGCGTCCCTTCTGGGTTTGAGAGAGGTATACAAAGCGAATGTCCCAATCCCCTTGAAGGCACAGCTTCTCAAAGACTGCTTGGCGATAAGGAGTCTCAATTTCAGAAAAAAATAGAATCTTCGGTCGTGACAAAATGCAGTCTATTATAGGAGGCGTGAAGCCAGGTGGCGAACAAAAGCATATTCTTTATGTCACTCCCTTTGATGAGCCGTTTAGTGGAGCGGATGAAAGCCTTCTATTGGCCATTTCCAAGTTAGATCGTGAGCGCTTTCATCCTCATATTCTCATTCCATGTGAGGCGCCCTATCGCTCGCGCTATGAAGCGCTTGGCGTCACCGTTCATGAGTGGCCCATGTCGCGAATGCGTCGTCGGTACTCTCCCGTTTTCTGGATGCAATTTCTGCGAAGATTGCGTCACGAGTGGTGTCATCTTCCCTCTCTCATGGATCGGGAAAAGATCGAGATTGTGCATATCAATATGCATGTGGCTCTGGGGCCCCTCTTAGCCGCGAGGAAAAAAGGTGTTCCATGTGTTGTGAGTTATCGCGCCAAAACGAATGATCGACCCAAGGTCTTCTTTGATGTGTTTTTGCCCTGGTTGCATCGACACAGTGACGCAATGCTGTGCATAAGTTCGGCCGTGGCAGAGCATTTTTTCAAAAGAGGTTTGAGGAGGGGGGTTCGTGTGCTTCCCAATCCGGTTGATATTGAACAGCTAAGAAATCAATTGGATTTCAATCCTTATAAAACGCTGCAAACGAAGAACATCCTTCTTTTTGTGGGGCGTTTGGATCCCCAAAAACGCGTGGAAGTCTTTTTAAAAGCCTTGAACATTTTGAAAAAGAATGGATGTGATGTGTACGGGGTGGTTGTTGGAACCTCGGCCAATGCTCCGAAAGATCAAGCCTATGAAGTCGAATTAAAGCGACTGGCCGAGAAAAGGGAGATTCCAGTTTTATGGGCTTCGGGACAGAAAGAGGTGGCTCCGTATATGCGTCATGCGAAGGTTTTGGTTCTTCCTTCCGTAAACGAAGGCTTTGGACGGGTGTTGATTGAAGCGATGGCGTTGGGCCTGCCCGTTGTGGGAGCGGATTCGGGTGCAATCCCAGAAGTCTTGCAGCATGGGACGTATGGTCGTCTTTTTCTTCCAGATCAGGAGGCGCGCTTGGCGGAGGAAATTCTTTCGAGTTTGGAGGACCCAGAGCGAGAAGAGAAACTCAAGGAAGCTCAAGAACATGCGCTCAAAAACTTTTCAGCCGAAGAATACTCCGTCAAACTAGTGGAGGTATATGAACAGCTCCTTGCAAAATCTATCTAAGTTCCAAAGTTCGATAAATCGCGGGCGCTCGTTCTGGGTGGAAGTGTTGTGGCGAGTGGTCATGGCTGGGGTTTTCCAGAACCCGTTCTGTCCCTTTTATGCCCCGAAGAGGGGTTTGCTTCGACTCTTTGGTGCCAAAGTTGGCAAGGGGGTTTTGATCAAACCTCGCGTTACCATTACGTTTCCTTGGCGTCTCACATTGGGAGATCATGTGTGGATCGGTGAGGGCGTTTGGTTGGATAATTTGGCCAATGTGGAAATCGAGGATCATGTTTGCATTTCCCAAGGAGCCTATCTTTGTACGGGGAATCACGATTTTCGAGTCGAAGGATTTGATTTAAGGGTCGAGCCCATCATCTTGAAAAAAAGCGCTTGGGTTGGAGCTCAGGCTGTCGTGGGTCCCGGTGTGACCGTGGAAGAGGGGGCCGTCTTGTCCTTGGGGTCAGTAGCAACCCAGACCTTAGAGACAAGAGGGATTTATCAAGGAAATCCCGCGCGAAAAGTGGGTCAACGCTAGGCTATTTTTCTCTTTGACACAAAAGGTAATGGCTTCCAGGCCCAGTCGGAGAAAGCTCTTGGAGAAGGGCATCCACCGTATATAGAAAGGGGCAGATCAGGTTCGCACGTCTGTCAGATCCCGAAACTTTTTGACGGAACTTGCTCCAAAGCGTCAGATACCACCCCCACATCTTGGAAGAGCAAAGACGCATGGGGACATTCAGTGTGAAGAAAATGGGTTGGTAGCGAAGGGGCGTAATTTTATGTTTCCCAAATATTTCTTCGAATTCGGGTTTGGACCAATGCCTTTGGTGTCCTCCCTCGTACGGATATGGTTTCGGAAGAAAGTCGTCGGCAATGATGATGAATCCACCCGGTTTCGTGGCGTTCTTTAAGTTTTGGATGGCTTGTTCCAGGCCTTCCGGGGAAAGCACGTGATACAAAACGGAAATGCAAAAAGTCAGATCTGCGGGCTCAATCAGGGGGTCTAAGGGCTTGGTCAGATCTCCTGAGAAAAAGGTATAATCGGGGAAACGTTCTTTCAATTGAGAAACCGACGCAGGTACAAAGTCGATTCCCGTGAGGTTTTTTACGCCCCTGTTTTTACAAAAGCCTTCCAAAAAGCCCGCTCCAGCTCCGGCATCCAGAACTGACATGTTTTCATCCAAGCGGATTTGGGACTTGCGCAAAAGAACATTGAGTGCGGATGCGAAGGTTCGATAGAGCCAGTCGTTGTAGGCCGTTCCCATTCCGATGGATCCGGTGACGCTTAAATCCAATCGATTGGAAAAACGCTTTTTCCAGTAGTCTTGCGGATCAAAAGTCATGCTTTTTAAGATTAGTCCATTTTTAGGATTACGCGAGCTTTCCGCTATAATTAGCTTTCGTGAAACTCCTTATTTTAGCGCACAAATTTCCCTACGCATCTTCGGAAGTCTTTTTGGAAAGAGAAATACGTGTTTTGGCGCAACATTTCGAAGAGATTCTCGTGGTTCCAACCTCACCCCTTACAACAAGTCAAAAACCTCTTTATGAAATTCCGGACAATGCCCGAGTCGAATTGGGGGTTTCTCAGTTTATTCATGAACGTGTGACGCAAGGCGGGATTTTAAGAAAGAATCTAGACACATTCACGGCCCAAGCTTTGCTTCTGAATGTTTTTCGCCTGGGCGTTCAGAATACACGCCTGATTTTAGGCGTATTGGGGGACGGATTATTGATCCGTGAAGCGCTTTTAAAGTGTGTTGATTTGGAGTCATTCAAAACGGGGTACGCCTTCTGGTCAGATTCGTTGGCGTTGGGTTTGGGGTTGCTGAAGCGAACGCATTCTCAACTGCATGTGGTGGCTCGTTCACATCGTTTCGACCTCTACTCTGAAGGCAAAAACGTACCTTCTTTGCCCTTTCAAAAAGAGTGTATGAACCTCTTGGACCGCATCCATCCTTGCTCCAAAGAGGGGGAACAATACCTTCATAAAAAATTTCCCGAAGTGGCGCGTAAAATTTCCGTTCGTTACTTAGGCACGCTTTCCTCTTCTCGCTTGTCTCCCCATTCCCCAGATGGAATCCTTCGTTTGGTCAGTTGCTCTCATCTCATTCCTCGAAAGCGAACCCACCTCATTTTGGAAGCTTTGAAAAGCGTAACTCGAAAAGTGGAGTGGACTCATTTTGGGGATGGCCCAGAAATGCAAACACTTCAAGTTTCTTGCAAACAACTTCCTCCTCAAATTCGTGCCCATTTTTTTGGAAACATCCAAAACGAAGATCTTTTGAAATATTATGAAACGCATCCTGTGGACTTATTCGTAAATGCGAGTGAATCGGAGGGCGTTCCGGTCTCGATTATGGAGGCGATGTCCAAGGGCATTCCGTGTATTGGAACAGATGTTGGAGGAATGAGGGAAATTGTAAATTCCGAAAACGGATACCTCATGCCAGCGGAATTTTCTGCCCAAGAACTTGCAGAAATTGTGCAAAATCACCCGTTGGGATCGAATGAATATCAAGAGGCCGCGCTACGCACGCAAAGAACGTATTTCGATGCGGAAAAAAATTACGCGAATTTTGCGCGAGAACTCAAATCCCTAGAGATTTAAAAAAGAGATTATTCATTTCCCTGTGCGAATTCACATTTTCGACAGATGAAATCATTTGAAGACTCAGCAAGACCTCTAAGTTCTTTTCGAACCCGAAAATAGGGTCGGTCAAAGTATATGTGTTTTAGAGAGTGTCGCGTGACATTTCCCAGCGTCACGGTGCGCCTCCAATCCATGCAACAGAGGATGACATCTCCGTTGAAAAGAACGTGAAGATTGGAGACGTCGCGGAAATCGCTGCAACCTTTGAGCTGTCGGATGAATCGATCTTGTGGATATGCTCCGAGGTTTCCAGCCCGATCATGAATAAGCCTTTTGGTGACGTCGAGTCCCAACGACTCCCAATGTTGAATCGTTTTTTCAACCAAGTCTCCAGCGCGATTGGGCGCTACATTCACTTGAATGCAAACGTTGGTTGGATAGTGTTTTTGGTATTGAGACAAGCTTTCCAAGTTTGAAATGACTTTTTCGAAATCGAGCTTGCTGACAATGTTTTTGAATTCTTGGGGATCAGCGCTTGGCATGTTTACGACCAGCTCTTCCAGGCCGGCGGCCAAAGACTTCTCTCCGATCTCAGGCGTCATCAGGGCTGCGTTGGTAGAAAGGATTGGGGTTCCACCCAGCTTTTTTACATAGGCAATGCGTTCGGGCATGAGAGGGTCGACAAAGGGCTCATTCATTAAGTAAAGCGCAAATCGAGAGACTCCCAGTTGCCTGGCACCGCATACCGTTTTTTCGAAAACCTCCGGAGTCATTTTTCCCATCGAGACTTCTTGAGAAACGACGGGATATGGACAGAAGTCACAGTTGGCATTGCAAACGGACGTGGTTTGAATCTGAATGGTTTTGGGAAAAGTCCGATTCAGAAGACGGTATAGCCACGGATGGCTAAATTTGATTTTTTGTTTGATTCCCATCAAGACTTCTCTTCTTTCGAATTATACGGAAAACACGTTTGAATACGCAATCGCTTTGGCGAAGTTCCTTAAAAGCGTATGCGTAATGCAGAAAAATTAAAAAGATTTTGGAAGTCCGATTTTCGATAACGGAACACCGTGAAAAAAGATTGTTTCGTGAGACGCAAGTAGCTAACCAACAAGATCGAGGATAAAGCGATGTAGTTGGCGGAGGTTGCAATGGCCCCTCCAGTCAATCCGTAACGCGGGAGGGCGAACGTCAGTCCCAAAATATAGAGCGGAAGTGTGACGAGAAGGGGCCAATTCACCGTCCAAATTTTCCCCTCTCCAGACAAATGGGCAGAGACAAGTTTTCCCATGCTCAAAAACGCAATGCCTGGGAGTAGCCAAATTAAAATTTGAGAGGCTTCCAGGTATGGAGAGCCGTAAAGGAGCTGAATTAAAGGTTTGGAGAGGATAAAGATTCCTAAGCAGAGAAAAAGGGTGATGAGAAGCCCGGCTCTGACAATGAGGTTGGTTCGTTCTCGACTGGATTCCTTTCCTCCAGCCCGTGAAACCCTGGGCAGCAGGACCGTGCTTGTGGAGTTGGTGATATCCAAAATCCGTTCTGTTAATAAGACCGCCAGGGAAAATATTCCGAGGGCGGCTGGGCCAAGATAGTCGGTGATGAAAAAGTAGCTGATGCGGTACGTCCCATAATTGGCAATCATCCCAATATAAGCCAACATGCCTAAGGACATCACGGATTTGAAGGAGACCCATCTGCATCCAAATGCCCAAACCGGGGGAGCTAAGCGTAATAGGAAAGTGCTTTGCACGACGTAAGAAAGTGCAACCGCCACAAAAGCGACAGATAAGTTCAGGTGATCGACGAAAAATGCAGCGGCGATGATCAAGGCTCGGGTCGCCTGAACGGCCAGGCCCGCTCGATTCATATCCGTGATTCGGTTTTCTGCGTAGATGATTGAGACCCAAAGGTGATTGAGGATCGCTAGAAAGACCACTCCCATTAACGGAAATCGAATCGTGACATAAATCCCAGTGGTTTTTTCATCCATATGGATCCAGAAATAGTAAAACACGGATGCCCATGCGATGATCGTGGAGACCAAGACAATCGATTGAATGACCCGTTTTAGTTCTCGGATATCAATTTTGCCTGCGCCCAGGAGATAAACCGCTGAAGTTCCGATGCCGAAGTTGGCAAATGTGGGAAACAACCCAATGATGAAGACGATATAGGCCAAGACCCCCCTTTGTTCTGGGCCTAAGGCGCGATACGTTAAGATGCTCGTACCAATCCCCAGGGCCAAGGAGGCCATTCGATAGAAGAGTGTGGAGAGAACGAGGGATCGAAAATTCATGGTTTCAGGACTTCATTCTAGCACTACCTTTCAATTTTTCTCACTTCTGTCGCAATTCGCGATATTTTAAAGGTCGTGAATCGTCGAAAACCATATTTGGTTCTTCTTTCGTCCGGTTTGGACGACATCCTTCGAGGACAGGAGACCGCAACCCGGATTCTGTTTGAGGCCTTGAAACGAGAAGCTCTTTCTTCCGTGACCCCTTTGCTTTTGAAGCGAGATGGGCCGAAAGCCGAGGACGAGGTTAGGTTATTCACCCCTCGCCGTTCCAGTTGGTTGGCAAGGGTTTTAGGGCGCGTGCGGGGGTCGCGTTTCTATTGGGCTCAGGTGTGTTTTGCTTGTGTGGCAATTCTTTTTTTGGCTCTCGGGCGTAAAACTTGTGCAGCCCTAATCACATTGGACCCCATGGTCTTGAAAGTGATCTGGGCGTTTCGGAGTTTCTTAAAGGGTCATCCTCCCATTGTTTTTATTCATGGCGTTCGAATGGAGCCTCATAGCTATGCGACATACTGTGATGTTTTGATCGAGGTAAACCAGGAAAACCATGATCGTAGCTGTGCTGCGGGGTTTCAATCAAAAGCTCATTTAATTCCCCATTTTGAGTTTCAGTCCTCCACTTCGGAAGAAGGCCCTCCTCCATCCTCTTTAAGAGAGGAGTTGAAGATTGAAACGGAGAAGGTTCTGTTGGGCGTGGGGGTCGTAGATCGAACGCAGAAGCGAGCTGACTATTTGATTCGGGAAGTGAGTCAACTGGGGACAGAGTGGACCCTCCTTCTTTGCGGATCGGTCACCGAACCGGAGATCTTGGAGTTTGGAAAAAAGAAGCTCGGAAATCGATTTCGCCATTGCGTTCTGCGTCCGGAAAGAATGGGTGAAGCTTACGGTTTGGCGAATCTTTTTGTTTTAGGGTCGTTGGACGAGGGCTTTGGATTGGTTGTGATGGAAGCGATGAAGTATGGCTGCCCGGTTCTTGTTCATCGGAGGAAGCATTTTCTTTGGCTGGTGGGGGATGAGGACCAAACCGCCAATCTTCAGGAAAAAGGGGCGATCAAAGCCTGGTTGGAAGATCCTTTGAAATCAGACGCATTTCTAAACATGAAAGGGGACATGAATCGGTTGGCCTTTCAGGAACGATTTACGTGGGAACGGGTTCGAAGCCAATATTTACGTGTGTTGGGTGTTATGGAGAAATAGCTTTTTTGTAAATGCGTTCCAGATTCTTAGAGAGGCAATTGGGGTGGAAACGTCTGAGATACGTCTGGCGCGCTTCTCGTTTGATTTGGTTTAATTGCTCTGGGTGTTCCATCAAGGAGACAATGGCTTGGGCCAGAGATTCCTCCAGTTGGCGTTCAACGGTGGGATCGAAGATCATTCGGCCTTCGTGTGTCACGGGACAGGGCAAAAGAATGCCGTCGACATCTTGAGTGATGATTTCTGGCAAAGCGCGAATCTTTGTGGCGATGGGGGCCAGTCCGGAAGCCATTCCTTCGATGACGGATCCTCCGTAAGAATCGTCGAATGTGGGAAGCAAAAGAATGTCGCTGCGAGACAAAATTTCTCTCACTTTGGAATTGGGAAGTCCTTCTTGATGATTCACGCCCAATGCCGCCATCTTTTCTCTCCATTTGATTCCAGAGCCCGGCTCCACAGGAAAAACATAGTTGCCTTCTTGCATTTTGGAAATCACAGTGAGGGTAACCGGATGGCTTTTCTTCAGGCGGGCGAACGCTGATACCGCAATGGTCCCACCTTTTCGAAAAAATTCATTGCCAACAAAGACCAGGTCGATGGATCTTTTTGTGGAAGGTGAGGTCAAAACCTCTTGGAAATGACCCTCTGGGATACCGGGATCCACCACTTCGGCCTTTTTCATGACTTGATCGAGGTTTGGATCATCCGAATTTCGAGTTCGCATATGCAATAAAGTGTTTTCGCTCATGGCCAAGATTCTTAAGCAGTGGGGAGAAGCCAATCGTTTGAGCAGGAAACGCCGCCAGGGATCGCAATCCCACACTCGGGGAAAAACCGATTCCGCAGAAACGATCCACGGGTGACGATTTAAAGGAATCATATTGAAGGTGTGAAAAAAGTCACAGGAGTGGGGAGGAGGAAAATAAGTGGTGGCTGAGATGGTTTTTCGAGCCCAGGGGTGAAGTCGACCGAAAACATGGAGGGGAAGTTTTCGCTGGGGAACATATTGACATCCATTTACGTTCACATCTCCAAACAGCCAAGCTGAGCCATAATCTTTTTGAGCTATCCCCACACGAATCATGGCGTTGCCTCCGGGCTTAAAAATTTTTCTCCCTTGCGTATCCATACCTCATGTTTAGCTATTCCATAGCCTTTCAAAGGGGATGGAGAGTACTCGTCTTTGAGTTGGTTGAGAAAGCCACTCTTCAAAAGGTCATCGCTTAAAAGCTGTGCGTTTTTCGGCAAAATCCATCGTGGCACGGCCTGAAACGTGGAATGTGAAACGCTTTTCTGATTTTCCAAAGAGTAAAAGGAACAAGGTAGATGGTAGGCCAAGCGCATCCGATAGATACCCAAAGTCTTGTCGTTGATACAAAAAGAGGGAAGGAGTTTTTCAAGCTTGGAGGTTTCTCGGCTGGCGAGTGATCGTTGGCTGTACGCATGGATGTATTCACCCAGGCCGGTTGCCAGTAAAGAAGCAAGCGCGACGCCTATTCCCGCCATCAAAAGGGACGGTTTGGATTTTACGAAGAAGATCAGAATGACGGCAATGGAAAGGAATAGAGCCAAAGCTTGATGGGCGTCCATGGAGAAAGAACCCAAGGGAATTTCAGGCAGTTCTTTTCGGTGGAAAAAAAGATAGCCCAAAAGAAGGAAGGCAAGAATGAATGAAAAGATCGAGATCATCACTTTTAGCGGTCGATCAACGGCCGAGAAAAAGTAAGCCGTTAAAATGACCAACAAAGGCAGCGCGGGATCCCAGTAACGAACCACGCGAATCTTGCTGGCCAGTAGGGGAACGGCAATGCACAAGAGAGGAATCAGAAGATACATCAGGGATTGACGATGTTTTTCATCTCGGAAGATCTTTGTTGCTCCAGCCAATGAAAAAAGGAAAAGGGGCATGCTGATATAAGCCGCAGAGAAGAGAAGATATTTGATCCAGGAATACTCTCCCACAGGACTTGCATAATGAGCTTCCTTTCCTTGCATTCCCCGAAGTACGAATAAAAGGTTGTTTTGAACTTCAGCCCCAAGGGAGGTTGCATAGAGGGTCCAAAGGTAAAAACTGAGAAGCGAACCCAGACAAGCTAAACCTAGCGCTGCAGCAACGGATCGCCAGGAAATGCCAGGGTTTGAAATTAAAAAAGCCGTTGTGAGACAGATGGAGGCTAGAACGGCCAACGCGCAAGGGAATTTAACCCAAGGGGCGAGAAGGAAGACGAAAAATAACCATCCCCAAGGTCGATTGAAAAAAGAGGAGGTGTGAAAACTTTGATGCCAACGTCGAGTGAGCCAGAGGATGAGAAGAAAGAAGAATGTGTAGGGTAGGTCTAACTCCGCTGTGGCGGCCTCTACTTGGAAAAAAAGAAGCACGCAAAAAACGAGGCTCACCCAAAGGTCGATGTGTTTACCCGGGAACAAGTCCTTGGCCATTCTTCCGGTCAGCCAAATCGTAGGCAAAACCCACAACAGGAGATGAAATAGGCGAAGTCCGAGCAGAGAGTCCCCTGTGAGGGAGATCCAAAACGAGTTCAAACCGACGACCAAATAAGGATGAAAAACCAGGAAGTATCCGTCAGGAAACAACTCCAAATACGGTCGCCCATGCTGAGTGAACGCTTTTGCAAAGTTTCGATATAAGCTTTCGTCATAAGGAGAAGGAATCCAATATGTGAGGAAAGCCACGCTTGCGAGGAAGATCAGAAGGAAAAGAATTTTCCAGTTTTTCTGTCGGAGGGGTGATGTCATCAATCCATGCCAATCTTTACAAAAAATACTAAAATAGCCCACCAAAGCTTGCATCTATGGATTCCTCGAAACCAAAATATCTCTCCTCTCCATCTTCGCGGAAACGGGTTCTGTGCATTTTTTATCATTTTGCACCTTCGGCCATGCCGGGAGCCAAGCGTTTGGAGGCGATTTATGAGCACCTATCCTCTTTTGGGTGGGAGCCGCACGTCATCACGGTTCCTGTGGAAGAACATGAACGAGCCTATTTAGAAAATCGCTTTTCAGGGGACCCCCGAATTACGCGCGTTCCAACGCGGGAGCCCAAGCGTTTCATTGCATGGGCTCGTCGCTTTCGGATCATGAGGCTGTTTTGGACGATGTTTTATCCTTGGTTTTGGGACAAGCAGGCCAGGTGGATCAAAGAGGTCATTCCAAAGGCCAAGGAACTCCATGAAACACATCAATTTGACGCACTGATTACGAGTTCATGGCCTCCGACGGCTTCTCGAATTGGACGAAAATTGAAAAACGAACTGAAACTTCCTTGGGTTTGCGACAATCGCGATCCCTATGTGGGGGCGCCCATATCCGTTTGGCCGACCTATTTTCACTTTCTTTTTATGCGCTGGATGGAGCGGAGATGGTTAAGGCAGGCCGACTCGATTGTCTGCGTGACGGAAACCATGAAACGGGACCTCCTTGTTTTGCATCCCGATGTGTCTGCTGAAAAAATTCAAGTCATTGAAAACGGATATCCTTCGACATTGATCGAACAAGTTTTGACTGAACTCCAGTCGGAAGAGGATGTTTTTCGAATTGTCCATTCTGGAACTTTGCGTTTTGAATCGCCCCATCAACCCTTTCGGAAGCGCGGTTGTGTTAGGTATTTGTGGGATTTTCAACACCAAAATTATGACTTTAGGACCCGTTCTCCCCTGCTTTTGTTCCAAGCACTCAAGCAAATCAAAAATGAATATCCAGAGCTGTTTCAAAAAATTCGGTTTGAGGTTGTGGGTTGGAGTGATCCACGGAATTTTGATTTGGCTAAAGAGATGGAGGTTGAGTCTGCTGTGGACTTCGTGGGTCCAGTGTCTTACGAAGATTCCCTTAAGTATGTGGCGAGGGCATCTTTGCTTTATTTGCCTTTGGAAAAGCGCTTGGATGGAAGGCCCACGGCATTCATGAGTACGAAGTTATACGAATATGCAGCGCTGAAGCGTCCCATTTTGATGGTTTCGAATCCTTGTGAAGCAAGTAAGTTCTTGGAGGAGATTGATGGTGGGTGGGTCGTCCCGTTTGGAAATGTGAAGACGGTTTGTTGTTTACTCGTCGGACTTCTTCAATCTTCGGTTCCCCTTCCAAGGCCTCGAAAGGAAAGAATCCAAAGGTATTCCAGAGAAATTTTGACCCAAGAATTTGCGGAGATTTTATCGTCGATAACGGCGTCTCCTCGGGGTGGAGAGGAGAAACGAGCCCATGACTAGTCTCGCTTTCGAGAAGAGGCGCGTATTGTACCTGGTTTATGGGGATGTCTTTTCAAATGTGTTTGGCTCTCAGCTAAAGCCTCTGTGGTCCCAAGCGGAAGATTTGGGAGTTTCTTATCACGTAGGGGCGATCCTAAGTCCTCGCATTCTTTTTGACTCACATATGCGCAGGAAACTTCATTGCCTTGAAGTGGACAGCTCCATTCCGTGGTCCGTTTCCTTTTTGGGGGCTGGGTTTCCTAGCCGTTGGCCTTGGCTCGGAACGATGAGTATTCGTCGATGGTTGGCCGACTTCAAGCCAGACATCGTTCATGCTCGAGGGCCAGTGGCTGGGGGGCTGGCAGCCAGAGCCATCCAACTTCTTCCATCGTCTTCTCGACCTCAATTGGTCTTGGATGTCCGAGGTAACACGTTAGCGGAACTGGGTGCCGGAGGTTGGTTCTCTTCAGAGAGGCAAATTCAAAAGGCTCGAAATATGATCGAGGGCTTGGAAGGTGAGGCCTGTCGTTGTTCCAGTCACGTGTTTTGTGTCTCAACGCCGCTTCTGGAATTTATTCGAGAGCACTATGGATATGATGGCTCTGCGTCCGTGATTCCCTGTTGGTCTTCCTGCCAATCAAAGGTTCCTGAGGTAGATTCAAGGTCTCGCGAGAATGTTCGCCTGGAGTTGGGATTTGAGGATGAAGATTTTGTTTGGTGCTATGCCGGATCCACTGCGCCTTGGCAGAGTTTGCCGGAAATCCTTCAGGGGATTGATCGGTTGCATCGGGAGCACTCTCGCCATCGCCTCCTTTGCTTGACGGATACACCTGAGGACCTCAAACGAAACATTCAGACCTTGGGGATTTCTTCAACGCTATGCGTGATTCGGTCGGGCTCACGTGAGAAGGCCCTTGGCTGGATGAAGGGGGCGGATGCCGGTATTCTACTTCGAAAGGTGAATGACATTAACTGTGTAGCCAGTCCAATGAAGCTGGGAGATTATTTTTTGGCCGGACTCCCCGTTCTCATGAGTGACCAAATTGGAGATGCTTCCCGATGGGTGAGAGAAGAGGCGTTGGGTTGGATCACTTCAACATTGGAAGTTGAGGACTTGGCGGCTCAAGCGAAACGTTTTCAAAAGATGATTGAGGAACGAGGCCGAGAGACGTTTCAGGAGCGGGTTCGTCTTTTCCGCTTGCGGAAGCTTTCCTTGGACCGTTATCTTGACGTCTACCGGAACGTGTATCACCGACGGAAAGAACACCATGCAGAGTAATCCTTTTTTTCATCTACTCATCACAATCGTGTTGGGCAGTTTGGGAGGTTGGGTTCTCGTTCGATATGGTGGAACATTGGCCGGTGCGGTGGTGGGTTTGTTTTTTTTGGTGATCATCGCCTTCTCGCTGAAAGATTTTACGATTCCCTTTGTTCTTCTCCTGACGTTGGCTCTCGGGAGCGCGTACGATTGGAGGATCGCGCAAAGCAGTTATTACGTGCGCTTTGTTCTCTTGGGACTCGTTACGCTTCGGGCCGTATTCTTTTTCTTAGGTCGTCTTCAAGGCTCTGGACGAAAGTCGGACATTACTTTTTCCCCCCTTCACATCACGTTCTTCGTCGTTTCATTCATTGGTCTTTTGAGCACGGCATACTCTGTCAACCCGGCTACAACGTTTCAACGCGCACTTTCATTTCTCATGTTGACGATTGTTATTTTCCTTTTCTTTTGGCCGAAGGCAGAGTCACAAGAACGCATGGAGGAAATTGCCATTTCCATGTGGTGGACGATTGTTGTGGTTTTGGGGGTTGGGTATCTCTTCCTTTTGATGGGAATCCCCGGAATGTTTTATGGAGGGCGCCTTCGTCTGGTCTTGGGAAATCCCAATCAACTGGGGCATTACACAGCCCTCTTTGCCCCCATCGGGGTTTGGTACATGTTTGAACGTGCCAAAGGGAAAAGAAAAATTTTTGCGGTTTCTGTCGTAGCAGCTATGGCTTTGGCCTTGGTTCTTTCGGGGTCACGCGCAGCCCTGCTTTCGGTAACGGTCGCGATGGGACTCATGTTCGGCCTTTGCTATACCAAGAAACTCCTTGCCTTGGGAATGGTGGTGATTCTCATTGCCTCTGTACATTTTTTGATGGGAGATCCGGCCCCCTCTCCGGGAGAGGACCCGAGTTTTCTTCAAGAGCATGTCATGCGGGAAGGCCAATTGGAGACCGGGAGTGGTCGAGTCCCAGTGTGGAAAGGTGCTTTGCGCTTAATCGGGAAGCAACCCCTTTTGGGGTATGGGTTTGGATCTGTGGAAACGCTGTTTCACAAGGGCTACTTTCCTGAAATCAGAGAGTTTCAAGGGGCTCACGTTCATAACAGCTATCTGGAGGAATTGGTCAATTTGGGTTGGTTGGGGGCGCTTCCCATATTTTTCTCTCTTTTTTATGTCCTTTTTCAGGGGGCTTTTGTGATTATTCGGGCCAATCGAAATACCCCTGAATTTCGTTTTTTTGTGGCACTCTATGCCATACTCGTTGTGGGCGTAATATCCGGAACATTTGAAAGCTGGTTTACGTCTGTGGGAAGCATTTTTTGTTTTCCTTACTGGCTATCCGTTGCTTTATTGCTTAAGTTGATTCGCGTGTCTCCCAAACTCCATGACGTGGAAAGTATGAATTAAGATGTGCGGAATCACCGGAGTTTTTGCACCTGAATGGGAAGCTTCTCAAGTCGAAAAAACAGTGCGCCTGATGACCCAAGCCATGGCTCATCGGGGTCCGGATGGTGAAGGTATTTGTGTGCGATCTCCTGTTGGCTTGGGCCATCGTCGACTTTCCATCATTGATTTGGAAGGAGGCGCTCAACCCTTAAGTACCCGAGATGGTCGTTTCACAATCGTTTTCAATGGTGAGATATATAATTATCGGGAGCTTCGTGCCGATCTTATTCAAGCGGGAGAAGTCTTCCAAACAGACTCAGACACGGAAGTCCTTTTGCGTGGGTTTATCCGAGAAAAAGAAACCTTTCTTCGAAAGCTGGAAGGCTTTTTTGCTTTTTTGATTTTGGATACGGTTTCGAAATCTTTGTATGCAGCTCGAGATGGGTATGGAATCAAACCTCTGTATATTGGAAAAGAAGGGAAGTCGTTGTTTCTGGCCTCAGAGATCAAAGCTCTTCAAAGCGTTCTGAGCCATCCTCAGAAAATCGATCCACAATCTCTTCAGAGCTATTTTCTTGTTGGATATTCTCTGGGTTTCTCCACCCTTTTAAAGGGTATTTCGCGTTTGCGTCCGGGGTTCCTTTGGCGTGTCAATATGGCCGGCGAAGTGAGTGAAACCCGTTTTCATTTTCCCCTTCCCAGCTTGGAAACATCTAAGCCAACGAGTTCTAAAGAAATGCGATCCTGTTTGATCGAAGCCGTTGAGAAGTCGCTGGTTTCGGATGTTCCTGTGGGTTTATATTTGAGTGGAGGGATCGACTCCAGTTTGATTGCAGCCATTGTCCGTCGAGAATTGGACCTGAAGCTTGAAAGTTTCTCTGTGGGATTTCCAGGAGAGCCTTCCCACGATGAAGCCCCGTATGCTCAAGCTGTAGCAACAGCTTTGGAGTTGCCTCATGAAACCATCAGCGTTCGCCCCGAGGATTTTTCCGATTTATCAACCTTGGCACGCACGTTAGAGGAACCCATGGCGGATCCTTCGGCGATGGCGTTGGGTCGATTGAGTGAGTTGGCTTCTAAAAAATTGAAAGTGGTTCTTTCCGGAGAAGGGGGAGATGAGCTCTTCGGTGGTTATCATCGATATTTCTGGGATCGATGGGTAGGGCGCTATGAGACTTTTCCCGAAAGACTTCAACAGGCCTTTGAATGGCTTGGCGTGAACTTTGGAGGAGATCGCATGAAGCGTCGGGTGGGGAAGCTTCGAGATACGTTGAATTTACCGCGCCCCGTTCGGTATGCGAGTTGGTTTAGTCCGTTTCTGATGCGTGATCGAAAAGAACTGCTTTTAAAATCTCCTGAAGAAAATCTTTCAAGGCGTTATTTTTCAAAACTTTTTCAGGAAAGTCAGTCGCTTCCCGGAACCACTCAGGTGCAGTGGATGGATCTTGTGACGTTTCTTCAAGATGACTTGCTTGTGAAGGCCGACAAGATGTCCATGAAAAATGGCTTGGAGGTCCGTCCGCCTTTCTTGCAACCCAAGGTTGTGGAAGCGGCCTTGGGGTTGTCAGAAAACCAGCGCGTGCGAGCACGAACCACAAAACCTTTTCTGCGTGAAATGCTGCGCTCTTATCTTCCGAAAAGCATTGTGGATCGATCGAAGCAAGGCTTCGAAGTCCCCTTGGATAAGTGGTTTCGAACCTCTTATCGACATTTGTTGGAGGAATATTTGTCACAAGACGCGGTTGCGCAGCGAGGTTTGCTCCAGTGGCATGTCGTGGCTCGAATTCGAAAAGAGCATGAGTCCCAACAATACAATCATGGGTTAGCTCTCTTCTCGCTTTGTCTTTTAGAGGCCTGGTCTCGCGAGTTTTTAGATTAAACGAGAAAAAAGCTCTTCATATCGAGGAGTCACGGCTTTCCAAGTGAACCGGTTTTGCACGCGATTTCGACCGATTTCTCCCATTTGGAGACGTTTCTCAGGCGAAAGCGCGAGAAATTCACGAATGGAATTCGCAATGGAACGGGGTGTGGGTTCTGCAAGGATTCCCGAATTTTCATCAACCATGACTTCAACGGCTCCGATTCGAGTGGCGACAATCGAACAGCCTTGAGCCATGGCCTCAAGTATCACTGTTGGCATACCTTCGAAGCGGCTGGTAAATAGAAGACATTCAGTTTCTTCGTAGGCTTGTTTGAGTTCGCTGTCGTTGAGAGTGGGTCGATAGTGTACGTGGGGATACTTTTTTTCCAAAACTTCCACTTGAGGTCGAAAAGGGCCGTTCCCCACAATGGTAAGTTTAAACGGAAGATCTTTGGTTTGTTCCAAAATGCTAGGAAGAAAGTCGATTCCCTTATTGAATGCCAATCGGGCCACCAAGAGAAATGATGCACCTTCCTTCTTGGGAGTCTTTTCCGCGATCACTTGGTGATCGATGGCATTGGGTATTTCGATGATCTTGGATGAAGGAACGCGCGCTCTTTTTTTTAAAATACGGGTTAAGTCACCTCCTAGGCTGATCGTGCAGTGGGAGTGCTTGGCATGGTAACGTACCAATGCTCGCATGGGCCACGCTTTGATCGTTTCTTTTAGGGAAAGATGATTTCCATACATTTCCAATCCGTGCGGGTGAAAAACACACGGGATGGACTTTCTTTTAAGGTATCCCCACAGATTGAACCCTTGGCCAAAGGCAAGATCCGGTTGGTGATCGTCTATCCAATGTCCCACGTGACGGCTGAAGATGAGGTTTCCTTTAAGGAAATGGCAGTTTTTGGGCCAAGGTAGGTGATGAATGGGAAAAGGGTAGGAGGTTCCCTTGTTGGGCTCGGGAACCAGAAGATGAACCTCATGTCCGGCCTCTTTAAGGTGCTTGGCTAAGTTAAACGTGTGTCGTTCCATGCCGCCGATCACATCGGGAAAGACGCCATGGTTCGCAATGGCAATTTTCACGGCTGTGTTAAGCCCTCTTCCACAAGAAGATGTTTGATGCCCAAACGGAAAGGCACTTGTTTTTTCCATTTGGCCAAACGTTTCAGCTCCTTCAAGTCTCCTCGGAGGTGATCCCGTTCTTGTTTTCTTCGGAGCGTTTTTTTGCTTTTGATTTTTAGGGTTTCTCCCAAAACCGAAGAAAATACATCCACAACTTCGCGTACAGAATATTCTTCCCCGGATGCGATGTTCGCCATTCCCAGCCCACGGCGTTGTTTCAGCGTAAGTCCAAGAATTCCTCGACACATGTCATCGGTATGAATGTAGTCTCGAAACGGTTTTAAGTTTCCAAGAGAGAGCGTGCGGGTGCCTGCTCGGAGTTGATTGATGATGTGGGGAATCAGGTGGGGGTTGGTTTCGTTGGGTCCATAAGCGTTGAAAAGACGGCCAATGGAACAGGATGTGGAGGTTTTCAATTGGAAGTGTCGGACCAAGTGCTCCCCAGAAAGTTTGGTTAAGCCATAGATGTCCATGGGTTCCGGCAACTCTTTCAGCGTATGTTTATGGGAACCGATATTGTAAACGGCGGCCGTCGAGGCAAAAAAAAGTTTTTTCGGAGGGCGTTGACTTAAGATTTCCAAAAAGTTCCGCGTGCCTTCAATATTGATTTCAATCGTTTCTTTGGGGTGTTCGTTGCAAAAAGGAATGAAATGAATGGCGGCGAGGTGGAAAACCACATCAAAGGGTTGACGCAGTACACGTTTCACATTTGCTTGAGAGCGAATGTCGCCCTTGACCAAACGAACTCCTGGCCAGATATGTTCTTTTCGTCCAAACGAAAGATTGTCAAAGACCGTAACGTCATATCCAAGTTGTAAAAGATGTCGAGTGAGTGTGGAGCCGATGAAGCCAGCTCCTCCTGTGACGAGCGCACGTTTCATGATTTGGATTCTCCTTCCCTTTTTCGCAGTCGTTCCGCAATGGTCTTCTCAATAGCTTCTCTGAGAGATACTTTAGGTTCCCATCCAAATAATTTTTTGGCCTTGGTCAGGTCTGGAAGTCTGCGAGTGATGTCTTTGTATTCTCCGAAGATTTCTTTCATGGGAATGAATTTCAGCTTCAGTTCCTTTCCGGTACCAGCCATTTCATGGATGAGTTTTGCGGTGTCAATCACGGAAAGCTCTTCATCGTTTCCGAGATTAATGATTTCTCCAACGGCTTGGTCAGATTCCATGGCTAAGATTGTACCCGTGACCAAGTCGTCTACATGGCCCATGCAGCGAGATTGAGAACCATCCCCATGAATGGGAACTTCTTGATCGTTCAAAATGGCATCAATGAATAATGGAACGTGGCCTCCAGACCACGTAAAGCTGGCCCGCTCACTAAAGGCCCCAAAATATCGAAGAACAACAACGGGCACATCGAATTCTTTGAAATAGGCATAACACATTTGCTCTGCGTGAAGTTTGGCTACAGCATAGGACCATCGTTTGATTAAACTCGGGCCCAATACCAAATCACCATCTTCGGAAAATGGAAGGTCAGGGGACATGCCGTAGACATCAGAAGTTGAGCCAAAAACAACCTTGGAGCCCAGTGCGCGCGCGAGCTTTAGGATGTTTTCAGTTCCCTTTGTGTTCACCGTTAATGTTCGATAACTGGAACCCTCTTCCCCAATTTTCTTGGTGGCGGCCAAGTGGACAATGATGTCCGCTTCCCGCACATTCATGAATAGATTTTCCAAATCCAAAACATCCATGGCACTAAAGGAAAAGTTGGGATGTTCTAGACAATGTTGAATGTTTTCTTGTCGACCCACCGAAAGATCGTCACATCCGAAAACCTCATAACCTTTTTCGAGAAGGGCATCGACGAAGTGAGAGCCCACCATTCCCGCAGCCCCAGTTACAAAGACTTTTTTGCTTTTCTCGTTCTTCATGCGAACTCCTAAATTACATGTCTTTTAAAGAAGTTGAAAAGCAGAATGCCCACATGCTCTCGGATGGTTCGGAGTATGCGCATTTTGCTTTTTCCTCCTTTTTGATCATATCTCACGATCATGGGAACTTCTTTCATGAACACAGGAACGCTTCGAAGTCTCACGAGAAGCTCGGCCATGGATCCGAAGCCTTTGGCCAGGAAAAGATTCCCCCCCAAGGCTTTTTGGCTTTTTTTCAAGGAGTCCACGCGGTAGCCCCGATAAAATCCTGTGTACTCACGAATTCCTCGAACCGGATAGAGAATGCGGTAAAGGAAATTGCATCCAAGGGTTAGAATGTAGCGCAGAAAAGGCACGCCAATCATCATGCCGCCAGGGGCAAAAATGGATGCAATTACGAGTTCATACCCCTCTCTCAATGCGGCAACGATCATTCCGACAGTTCTCGTGCTATGTGTGTTGTCAGCATCCATCGTGATGACGAAGTCACTCTCATTGGCCGTTTCAAGAATGTGATTGAATCCCGTCAAAAAGGCTCCTCCGGGTCCTTGGTTCTTAGAATGTTGAAGAATGTCCAAGGGAAGATCTCTGGCAAGTTCTTTCAGGAGAGCAACGGAGTTGTCTGTGCTCGCATCATCTACGGCAAGAATTCGATATTCCAGGTTCAACTCTTGTGCAATTTGAGTGATTGTGCCCGTCAAGCGCTGGAGATTTTCGGCTTCGTTGTAGACGGGAAGTAAAAAATAGGTGACCACAATGTAAGGCTAACAGAGCCGAATATTTTGCCCAAATCTAATGTGTCAAGATGCGAAAGAGAGGGCCTGTTTGAATGTCAAATGTTGTCTCCAAAGGCAGGATGTCGCCATCCAACATCGGGAGAAGAGGCTTTTGAAGTGTAAACGAAAGGTGTGTTCTCGGTTGTTGAACGATGTTCGGGCTTTGTACCGGATAACCCAAGAACATCGTGGGAAGATCTGCCAAAACGTGTTTTGGAGGGGTCCTAAAGATCAAAAGGCCCAGCGTATTGTTTTCTGCGCTGGCTCCATAATAAGGCTTGGAGGTGAAGCCATTATTTACGATGGATGCCACACTGATGTTTGTGACGTTCATTTCGACCTCCTCTTCATCCAAGACTAGGGTGACGGAAAAGGAGGGGAAGAGCTTGCGAGAGAGCGATCCATTTTTGATCGCTGAAAATACGGTCTTGAGGACCAACGAGATTCCTCTTAGGGGCGTAGGGTCTGGGTGGTCTCTGTAAGCTTGAACGAAATTAGAAAAACCTCCGACCGCAAAAATGAATCCATGATCGTGGTTTACTCGGAGAAGTCTGCGTTTTTTATAATGAAGAGGCTGCTTCTGGTCAGCGCGTTTTAGGATGTGTTTCAGTTGCCGGATGGGGGAACGCCAAATCCCCAGACCTCCGGCCACAACGTTCATGGTTCCCCCTTTTAAGATTCCAATACGAGGAAAAGGTTCCTCTTCATATATGGAAATGAGTGTGGAAAGCGTTTGGCGTAGCGTTCCATCTCCGCCACAAATGAGGATCGTGTTCTTTTGCTGCTTCTGAATGGCTGTCAGGACAGTTGGAAGTTCATCGGGAGAGTTCGTGACGAAAAAGGGTCCACGATCACCAAACAACGTTCGTAGCTCCTCAATCAGTTGAGGTCTGCGACGGACTTTTCGACTGTTTGCGTTGATGATTAATGCAAAAGATTCTCGCATAATCCGATGAAACCAGAGATGGAACACTTCGCAAGCTTTTCAGCCAAAATCTCTAAGCCATTGTTTTTTAGAAAGAATCAAATCTTCTTTCGTGTTGACGGGTTTCGTGAAGCGTTCAACTTGGATTTAATCGAGATCGAATGAGGGAATAAGAGGGCTGGGCCGATGGGCTTTCGGCATTAACTTGGAGGAAGTAAAAGGCTTCAGAAGAAACACCTGAATTATTCATGAGAAACGTATGGGGTGGAAGCTCCTGTCCCGAAACAATCAGTTCCCCATTTGGCGAAAAAAGATCCAGAGCATAACTTTGGTTTCCACTTCGTCTTGTGCGGGCCAAAAAGCCCCGTTTGTTGACAGCGATTTGACTGACAATTCCCCATTTTTTCTCAAAGGCCAAACGATCTTCTTCGGTCACGGAGCGAACGGCCTCGCGCACGATCTGCCGACGGCGATTTCTCAATTTTTTTTCGGCTTCGGATTTTTGGCACTTCTCTTTGGATAGCCAGCAATGAAGGTCTGGATCAGAAACGTCATAAATCTGTCGTTCTAAGATGGGGACTTGACCCGAGAGGGAATAAACGTTTGTGACCGGACTGTACTCTGAGTGGACATAGAGTTTTTGAGCGCCATCCAGTGCGTAAAAATTTCGAACTGTGAGATGGTTAAGTTCAAACCAGTAATTGTATTTGAGTTTCTTGAAGCGTTCTTCCCGAGGCAGATCCATGACAATCAAGAAATCCTGGACCAAATCCCGATTCTCTGTGTCCAAGGATTGACTCAGATTTCGAAGCTGCGCAATCAATTGACTCCATTGACGGAAGAAGGGCCCTTTTCTTTGCTCTTTGAAAATGTCCGAGATGTTGAGTTTTTTGAAGCGTTCATGGTTTGCTGCGTTGCCTAGGTTTTTATGGAAATGTTTTAAAGCCGTCTTTAAGAGGAAGGGTTCGATATTTTTCCAATCTTCTTGAATTGGAAAATCGGGCAATTCAATGGAAGCCAGGCGAGGTTCAAACATCGAGTACCCGCCCTTCTCCAAAAATGAAATGTAATTTTCGGGATAGGTGGGTTCTCCCGCCATTGCGGTTGCTGGATAGGTGCGGTTGTGGATGAGATACTCTTGAAGAGAAATTCCCTCTCCCCCATCTTTTCGCGGATATTCATCCATTTTTTGAAGTTCGCCTTTGGTTACGGGGCGATTTTTGTCTCCGAAAACCATGAGTTCAGAGATTTCTCGCTCTCGATTCCATAGACCAAAGATGCGCTTGCCATCTGAAAGAGGAAAGAGAGCTTCCACAAAATACACATTCGATCCGCGCTTTTTGCTGTAGGCAAAATCGTTGGCAAATGGAATGGAAACGGAAAGGCTTTGGTTCTGCGGAGAACGGTCAAACTCAAGAACGGCATTGAGAAGCTGTTGTGGTGCATGAGAAAGGGCAAGAAAGCCGGATTTGGCATTGAAACCCATCAAAGAAATCCACATATCGGGGGAAGTGAAAGAGCTGATTGTGGCTGGTTTTTCTTTATCCAGAGAGGCTTCTCCGTAGAAAAAATCTTGCGAACCGCAGCTTTGAGTTGAAGGTGAGGGATCATAGGAAAGAGGAAGGTAAACCCGACGTTCATTTTCGGAAACGACGATGGGTTTCTGGGTTCGAATGCGAGAAATGCCTGAGTCTTGTGTCGTCGAAAAAACGTTTCGGTTGGAAAGAGGAAGTGAAGGAGTCTTTTGAAACGCTGTGGCGGGTATTTCAAAAGATTGATTCCGAAAGACCTTGTCGAAGTTTGACGACGAGGCGCATGCAATTCGTTTTTCTAACCCCCAGCCCAGAAGCGTGACGAACACAAGCAGGGTGAGAAAGAGAAAAATTTTTTTTGAAATGAGTTTTGACAAAATGATTTGAAAAAATGAGAAGGGTGGTCGAGGGCCACCCTTCTCAAAAGAAACATTACCAAAACCCCGGCGTGTTTGCCACCTATGATGTGTTTGATTCTGCTGGGAGATTCCAACAAGAGGTTTCATTGGAGTTGGAAGGAGATCCAGAAAACGACCGTCTTTTCTGGCTGGATGATGACCACGTCATTCGTTTGCAAGAAGGAGAGGACGCGGAGTCTTTGGAGCTGATTTACTACGAACTCATTCAGTAGTTTTAAAGATTTTTCAAGATTTGAGCGATTTTTTCAGCGGCCTTTCCGTCTCCGTAGTACCTGCGTGTTGGAAAACGTTTGAGAGGGGGACGGTTTAGACTTTGTGTGAGGGCCTTTTTGATTTTTGTTTCTTTGGCCCCCAGAAGTTGGTTCCACCCCGACTCGACGGTTTCGACCCACTCGGTTTCATCCCGTAGCGTGTAGCAAGGTTTCCCGAGAACCACCGCTTCCTTTTGCATGCCCCCGGAGTCCGTCCAAACCGCTTGGGATTGGTCTTGTAAAAGAATCATCTCCAAATAGCTTACAGGTTTATAGGGCCGGACGGTGTTCGGAAGAGACAGATTCTCTTTCTTCAAAATGGCCGACGTTCGGGGGTGAATGGGAAAAATGATCGGAAGGGGGCTGCAAGAGAGACCTTTCAGTATGGCCCGCAATCGAGATAAGTCGTTGGTGTTTTCGGCTCGATGCAATGTAAGAACGAAATACGGTTCTTCTGGAATCAGGGATTGAAAGTTTTTCTTCGACATCTTCTGGGCTTGGGTCCGAAAAAAATAAATGGCGTCAATCATGACGTCCCCCACGCGATGAATGCCTTTTCGAATGCCTTCCTTTTTTAGGTGAGATGCGGCCACTGCGGTGGGGACAAAGAGGGTGGTGGAAAGCCGGTCGGAAATGATGCGATTGATTTCTTCCGGCATCCTGGGATTGAAACTCCGAAGCCCTGCCTCTACATGTGCAATGGGGATGTGAAGTTTTGAGGCCGCCAATGCTCCTGCGGTCGTTGAGTTCGTGTCACCGTATATTAGAAGGCAATCGGGCTTGAGTTTTAGACATTCCTGTTCAATGCCTTCGAGCATTCGCGCGGTTTGCTCTCCCTGAGGTCCCGAACCGACCTTTAGGTTTTTATAGGGACGAGGAATCTTGAGTTGATCGAAAAAGATTTTGGACATTTCGGGGTCGTAATGTTGCCCCGTATGAAGGACCTTTTCTTGAATGTTTCGATGTTTTTTGAGGGCCTTGGAGACCATTGCGGCTTTGACGAACTGGGGCCGAGCTCCAACGATGGTTAAGATTTTCACGATGAAATCTCCTTAAGAACGGTTTCATAGGATTCAAAGGCGTGTTCATGCCCCCCATTTTGCTCGATCCATGTGCGACCGTTTTCTCCCAAGCGCTTCAATTCATCTCGTTTGTGAACGGCATCTCGGAGGAAATCCACTAACCGATTTACATGGGGGCCACAAACCATTCCACATCCAGCCTCTTGAACGATTTTTGCCACGTCATTCGATTCGGACATATTCACCAAAACCGGTCGTCCTACAGCCAGAACGCCATAGATCTTGCTGGGAACGATGTAGCCATCAAAAGCGGGAAGCAGGGATACGTAATGAAGATCTGCGCTACCCAGGGATTCGGCAAGCATGCCCTTGGGTTGATAAGGAAGCAACCGAATGTTGTGGAGGTTTCGTTTTTGGATTTCTTGTTTTAAATATTCTTTGCGATTGCCATTTCCAATGATGAGAAAGCGAATATGTTCCTCTTCCTTGGTCTGGTCAGCGGCTTCAAGCAGGGTGTCAAAGTCTTGAGAGACGCCAATGTTTCCAGAATGCATGATCAGCAGGTCTTCTTCGGCAATGCCGTGACTTTTTCGAAAATCGGCACCCAAACCGGGACGCAAAGACTCTAAGTCTTGCCAATTGGGAATCACGGATAAACGATTGCCAGGAACCCCTTTCTGTATCAGACGCTCTCTCATGTCATGACCCACAACGACAACGTGGTCTGCAGATCGCAAAATAAATGCGCTGGCTTTTTTTAATATGGATAGGCTGAGCCAATTATTCATGCGGCCTGCAGCGATGGCAATTTCCGGATAGACATCTTGAGAAACGAAAAGGAATTTGCTTCCCTTGAACTTGCGTAGCCAACCGGCAACGACTCCAATGATGGGAGGGTCGCTCCATGCCATGATGACATCGTATTTGGGTAGGGAGAACGTTTTCCAAAAAGCTCCGCCCAGAAAAAGAACGTAATTCAAGAGACGAAAGAAAAGAGAAGATCGGTTCTGTCCGAAGAGGGGGACTCGATGCACGACAATTTTTGGATGGGGCTTCAGCGTCGGATCGGGATCGTACGTCGGGGTGCCACAGACGACATGTACCTCATGGTTTTGAGTTAAATGAGCAGCTAGTTGTCCGAGCAATTGAGCGGTCGCGGCTTGGTCCGGTAGGAAGTATTGGTTCAGAATCAGAAGTTTCATTTTTTTTGGGGTTGAATAACTTCTCCAGGCTTTATCTGACTTTTTGTTTTTACATTGGCTTTGGCTACGACAATGGCTCCATCTCCCAGAGTCGCATGGGCTCCAATTTTTGCGCCTTCTCCCACAATGCAGCGAGAACCTAATGTGACATTTCTTCCAATGTGGGCTTTGTCTGAGATGACGCTTCCCGCTCCAATTACGGTTTGGTCTCCGATTGTGCAATGACCAATGGAGCAATTTTCCGCAATTCTTACTTTTTTCCCAATTTTGACTCGATGGACCATGGATTCTGCAATATACCTTAGCTATGGCTGGAAAGGGCACAAATTTGGAAATTGTTGGCGTGGGGGTGGACTTGGAGGAGGTTCATTCTTTTCGTGAAAAATCGATGGAAAAAGATGCTCGTTTTTTTTCGCGACTGTTTTCAGATGAGGAGATGCGCTATTGCCAAAAGCATCGAGATCCGGCTCCCTTTTTCACGGCGCGCTTTTGTGCCAAGGAGGCTTTGGTAAAGGCTGCGCGAAAAGTTGTGGATATTCAAGTCACCGAATCTCAGGTGGAGAAAGAAGAAGGAGGCGCGCCTTTTCTTCAGCCGCGTTCCAAGCGAGAAGAAGTTCTGCGTTTTTTTCAAGAGCATGACGTGCATCTTTCGTTGAGCCATACGAAAGATTTGGCTACGGCATTTGTGGTGGTTGTCTCCAAAGACACAAAGCAATAGGATGGATACGTGATTTACAGCATGACAGGGTTTGGTCGGGGTGCCGTCGAAGAGGGCGGATATCGGTATGTGGTAGAAGCGCGCTCGGTAAACAACCGCTACTGCGAGGTTCGCATTCAAGCGCCGAAGGAGTTGCTTGAGTTCGAACACAAGCTGACTCATCAAATCAAAGAAGGTTTTGCTCGCGGAAAATTCGATTTGGTTTTGAAAACCGAGCGTTATTCTGAAAGAGAGAGCATTCGAAAAGGCGATGAGGCTGTGGTTCGTTGTTGGAAAGACTTGGAACGTCTTCGGAAAAAATTGGGATTGAAAGAACCCGTTTCTTTGGAAATTGCCCTGGAACGAACGCCTGCACATATGTCCAATAAGACGATGAGCCATCGCGTGAAAATGTTTGAAAAGGCCTCCCAAGAAGCCCTTAAAAAATTAAGAGATTCTCGCTTAAAAGAGGGAAAGGTCTTGGCCAAAGACATCCAAGGTCGCATTCAGCTGCTTAAGCGAATTGTGGCGGAGATTGAGCGTAAGGCCAAAGGTGCCGCCAAATTTCGTTTCAAGCGAGCGAAAGATCGATTGAATCAATTATTGAAAGAGAACGAAATCGACAGCGCCCGGCTGAATATGGAAATCGCCTTGCTGGTTGAAAAGAGTGATGTAACGGAAGAAATCGTCCGTTTGAAGAGCCATTTGAATCGATTGAAAGAGACGTTAAAAATCAAAGAAAGTATGGGGCGCAAACTCGACTTTCTTTTGCAGGAGGTCAATCGGGAAATCAATACGATTGGCTCCAAGACGGTTGACTTAGGGGTCACCAACGATGTGGTTCAAGTGAAGGCAGAAATCGAGAAGATTCGTGAACAAAGCCAGAACCTCGAATAAAGGAATTTTGTTTGTTGTTTCAGCCCCTTCTGGAGCTGGGAAAACAACGATTGTCACTCAAGCGATCCAAAAAGATCGTAGGCTGAAGCGCACGGTTTCCCACACCACGCGATCTCCTCGAACAGGGGAACGGCACGGGAAAGATTACTTCTTTGTGGATTCGAACATGTTTTCACAGATGAAGAAAAAGGGAGAGTTTGTTGAGTCGGCCCGCGTGTATCAAGAATCTTATGGCACCTCTTATAAAACGATTCAATCGGGACTGAAGACTGGGAAAGATATGGTCCTGGTGATCGAGGGCAAGGGGGCCAAGCAAATCAAAAAGAAATATGCCGATGCGGTGTTCATCCTTCTCTTGCCCCCGAGTTTAAAGGAACTCAGGAAGCGGATTCGTGGGCGTGGAGATACTCCAGCCAAGACTTTGGCCTTGCGTGAGGCTGCGGCCAAGGCGGAGGTGCGTGGGATGGCTTGGTATGATTATGTCGTTGTGAATGACAAAAAATCTCAGGCTGTGAAAGAGCTCCTCAACATCGTCACCAGCGAACGCCTCAAGCTTGGCCGAAACAAGCAGTTGGTAAAAAATTTCTCTTAACATCGTAAGAAGCGCGACATCCGTCGCGCAAGAGCTTTCTTCGGGGCGTAAAATAAGCCGAGGAGATTTTGTGGGAGGGTCCTGACCGACAGGGAAAGGGGCTCGCTGCGCCCCAACAGCGCTCGGAGCCCCTTTCCCTGTCGGCCACCCTTTCAACATATCCAACTGTTTTTCTAATTTTTCCAAGAAGAAGCTTTGCGTCTGAAGGTCTAAGAAGGAGGAGTGGGGCATGTTTCGAGCAAAACCGTATGGGGGGGGAAGGTTCTTCCCCCGAGGTTTCGGTTTTGTCCGAAACATGCCCCACTCCTCCTTCGCCAGGAATATAGATCTCCCATGTTCGGGATTGTCTAGTCTTGACAGTTTTGTCTCTTTTCACTACAACCCCCGCACTTATGGCACGGATCACGATTGAAGATTGTTTGGAACAAGTTGAAAACCGCTTCGCTTTGGTTCATCTCGCCTCTCAGCGAGCCAAGCAGCTCCTCAAAGGTTCTCGTCAATTGGTTAAATCCAAAAATAAATACATCGTGAGCTCGCTTCGTGAGATCGCCGGTGAAAAAGTTCATTTTGCCCATCAGGTGAATGAAAAAATCATTGGTGAGGAAGAAGAGAACCAGGTCTAAGCTCTCTAACCCCCCTAAAAGCCCTCCCAAAATCTTTGCATACGAGTAAACTACCTCTGTGTCGACGCTTACACAGGGTCGGTTTGGGACCTATTTAATTGACGAACGCATCGCGGTGGGGGGGATGGCCGAGATTTATCGTGCCCACACCTCCAGCGGAGAGCCGGTCGCCATCAAGGTCATCTTGCCCCGGCTGGCTGAGGAGCAGAAATTCATCCAGATGTTTTTGGATGAGGCCAAAATCGCCGTAGCTTTGCGTCATCCCAATATTGTGCAGATGCTGGATTTTGGGAAGATCGACGACACCTATTTTTTTTCGATGGAGTGGGTAGATGGCAAGCCGCTTTCGGCTGTGATTCGTCGGCAAATGGAGCTGAGCCTTTCCTTTCCGGTAGAGGTCGCCATATTGATCATGGTTCACGCGTGTCGGGGATTGGCCTATGCGCATAGTCGACGGGATCGCTTCGATCGGCCCTTGGGAATTGTTCATCGGGATATCAGCCCTCCGAATATTCTGCTTATGCGCACAGGAAAGGCTAAGGTGGCTGACTTTGGAATTGCCGATGCCAAGCACAAGGCGATCCAGACCTTGCCCGGAGTCATCCGAGGAAAATTTAGCTATATGTCTCCAGAACAGGCCCGCGGAGAGGTTGTAGACCATAGGTCCGACATTTTTAGCCTCGGGATTGTGCTTCATGAGCTGCTTACGGGTTCTCGACTTTTTTTGAGGGAGCAAGACACCGAAACGCTCAAAGCCGTGAGGGAGTGTAAAATTCCCAATTTGGCGGACGTGAGGCCGGATGTCTCTCCGACCTTGGAAAGAATTGTCCAGAAGTCTCTCCACCCCAACAAAGCCAAGCGTTATTTCTCAGCATGGGAAATGGGGCAGGAACTGAAAAAAGTGTTGGCGCATGAGTATGCCGACATTGAAAGCACGGCTGTGGCCGAGTTCCTGAAGGTGCTATATCCCTGGGAGACCTTTATTGGGGTGCAGCAGCCGGTGAAGGAATTGCTGGCAAAATGGAGAGAGCGCGAAAGAATCGGCTTTCTCCGGGCTCAGAGCCCTCCCATGCCGGTTTGGATGCGAACCGTTTTATCTCATCGGTATGAAATCGCCGTCGCCCTGGGAATGTTGACCATAGGTGCTTTAGAGCTCCTACTTGCTTTGGTGGGCTAGTTTGGGTAGATCGGCGATCGGAATATGGCCGAAAAAAAGAATCATACATTGGGAATGACGGGCAAGCATGTCGAGATCTTTCTAAAAACGCCTCTTTTTCGATTTCGCTATAAGAGCGGAAAGGTTGAAAAAGAATTGATGGAAAATGCGGTGCGCATTTCCGGGCAGGTGAAAGAAGATCGAGGTGCGGGTCTGCTCGTTCAGGTAGAAGTTTTGAGCAATATGAAAGAGAAGGAAAAGGATCTTCCCTTTGAAGAAATTTTTCTTCCACTTTCCAAAATTGATTTTGTGGTTGTGGAGTAAAAAATGGCACAAAAGTATCGAGAGCATTCCATTCGAACCTTAAAAGACCTTGAATTGAAAGGCCGACGCGTTTTTTGTCGATTGGATCTGAATGTACCTTTAAAGGATGGGAAAGTGAGAGATGATAAACGCATTCGTGCTGCTCTCCCCACCATTCAGTATTTGTTGGAGCAAGGGGCTCAGATTACGTTGGCCTCTCATTTGGGACGTCCCAAAGGTCAAGTGAATCCAGCTTTCTCGTTGCTTCCCGTGGCGGACCGACTTTCAGAACTCACCGGAAGAGAAGTTATTTTCCCAGATGACTGCATCGGGAGTGGAACGCGAAAGGTCCTTCAGGAAAGAAAGCCGGAAGCGATTGTTTTGTTGGAGAATCTGCGTTTCCATGCAGAAGAAGAAAAAAATGACGAGGGATTTGCTCAGGAGTTGAAAGCCGATACAGAAGTTTATATCAGCGACGCTTTTGGTTCCCTCCATCGGGCTCATGCCAGCACCTCCAATCTGCCCAAGCAGTATTCGGAAAGAGGCATTGGCTTTTTGGTAGAAAAGGAATTGGCGCATTTGGCCCCCTTGTTGGAAAGCCCAGAATCGCCGTATGCTCTGATTTTGGGAGGGGCCAAGATCTCCGACAAAATCAAAGTCATTGAAAACTTCTTGCGAAAAATCGACCATTTGTTCTTAGGTGGAGCCATGGTGTTCACCTTCATGAAAGCCAAAGGCTTAAAGGTGGGTTCTTCCTTGGTAGAGTTGGATCGCTTGAACCAAGCCAATCGAATACTGGATGAGGCCAAGACCAAAGGGGTTATGGTTCATTTCCCCGTGGATTTCCAATTGGGCGCTTCGGTGGATGAACCTGGAGATCCTGAAGTATTTTCGGGGCTCAATATTCCCGATGGAAAAATGGGCCTGGATATTGGTCCGGCTACCGTGGAAGAATATGGTCGGAAATTGAGAGAAATGAAAACCATCTTTTGGAATGGCCCCATGGGATTATTTGAACGCCCCCCATTTGACGCAGGAACCGTGGGCGTGGCCAAATGTTTGTCTGAATTGAACTCAGCTCGCGTCATTGGCGGCGGAGATTCAGCGGCGGCGGTCAAAAAAGCGGGTCTTGAGGATAAAATGACCCATATTTCAACTGGAGGAGGCGCAAGCTTAGAGTTCTTAGAGGGAAAAGCTTTGCCTGGACTCGAAAGCTTGACTGTGTAAACTGCGCGGCCTCGAAGGGATTACGCTATGAAAACACCCATCATCATTGGAAACTGGAAAATGAACGAAACCGTTTCGGAGACGATTCGGCTTTTGACGGAACTCAAAGGACTAATTTCCGGAAAACAAGAGGTCGAGGTTGTGGTCGCCCCACCTTTTTGCTCTTTGTATTCTGCTGAAATTGCGGCTCAAGGAACCACCATCAAGATTGCTGCCCAAAACATGCATTTCGAAGAGAGCGGCGCTTATACGGGTGAGGTATCTCCACCCATGCTGATCGATGTGGGATGTAAATATGTGATTTTGGGGCATTCTGAAAGACGTCAGTACTTCAAGGAAGACGATGTCTTGATCAACAAGAAAGTGAAAGCGGCTCTTGAGAATCAGCTTTCGGCGGTGCTCTGTATTGGAGAAACCAAAGAAGATCGGCAAACGGAGAAAACGTTTGAAGTGATCGAGACCCAGCTGCGAGAAGGCCTTCGAGGCATCAATGATTCCGATGCGGAGAATTTGGTTGTGGCCTATGAGCCGGTTTGGGCAATTGGTACCGGCGAGACGGCCACTCCAGACATTGCCGAAGAAGTTCACGCGTTCATTGCCGAGAAACTGGAAACCATTTTTCGAAAAGATGTGGCTCAAACCATTCGGATTACCTATGGGGGATCCGTCAAACCCGATAATATCAAGGACTTAATGGCCCAAGCACATATTGATGGCGCTCTGGTGGGTGGAGCCAGCTTAAATGCCGAGACTTTTGCCAAAATTGTAAGCTACAAGGATTAAATCATGGTTACGTTTTTAACGGTCTTGCATGTCATTGTTTGCCTATTCCTCATCATCATCGTTCTTCTTCAGCACGGAAAAGGTGCCGATATGGGCGCAACGTTTGGCGGTAGCAGCCAAACGGTCTTCGGAACCGGAGGAGCGGCCACGTTTCTGGGGAAAGTCACAGTAGCGGCGGTTGTCATCTTTATGGTTACAAGCATGTCTTTAGCTTTTCTTTCGTCCCGCTCGTCCTCGGACAGCCTTTTAAAAGAAGAGGCCACCAGCGCTGAGATGAAGGCTGAAGAAAAGAAAGAAGAACCCCAGAAGGAGTCTGGTGCTCCCTCTGCCGAGAGTCAGCAAGATCCAGCCCCAGCCAAAAAAGAAAAAGGAAAATAGTTTCCATTTTTTCAAATAGGCTCCGGAATTTCGGTTTGGTGTTACAATAAGCCGATATGATTTCCCGAAGATTTGTTGCCCTGGCCATAGGATTTCTGTTTTTCATTTGTGCCTTTCCGCTCTATGCCCAAACTCAAGGGGTTGTGAGTGCGCGTTTGGCCAATGTTCGAGAAAAGCCAACCACGCGAAGCGAAGTGTTGATGAGACTTCGAAAGGGGCAGAAACTCCAAGTCCTTAGTCAACGAGGGAAGTGGTACAAAGTTCGAGTCAAAGTGGATGCCAATTTCACATTCGATGGCTGGATGTCTAAGAAGGTGGTCAAAGTAAAGAAAGCCTCTTCCTCTCGCTCACGACGTTCTTCTGGGAAAGTCGCGCCACCTCCCCGAAGAGTGTCCCCTCCGGCGAGAAGGACACCGCCCAGACGTTCCACGACGATCGCCCAAGAAAGGCAAAAATTTGATGGAGGTCGAGGAGAAGTCTCTCTCTCATTGGGGTACCAAATTTACAATTATTCCGTGGAAACCGGAGGTGCGGCTCCGTCAAAATTGTTCTCCTATAATCTTCCAGGAATTGGGGGAGAAGCGCGTGCCAAGTATTGGTTCATGCAAGTGATGGATGGAAAAGTCCATTTGGGGGGCACGTTTGGTCTGAACTATACGATGTACAAGCACACGACCAATCTCATGTTCACCAATAACACCACCACAGATCTTTCCACGTCACATACCTCTTACGACATGAAGGGCGCCTTTTTGGCGAAGTATTTATTGCGTTCGGGTGTGTTTGATTCGGTTTCATTGGGCTTGGGGTTTGAATACTTTAAATTTAGCGCGGACGATGTTGAAAGCGACACGGGTCCCATCGGCCTCTACACCTCTCAGACCATGAGCAGTCTGTACGCAGATCTATCAGCGAGATTGTTTTTTGGAGGTTTAACGGCGGATCTGGGTGCAGACGTCCTCTTTCTGAACTTTGCTTCAGAAAGCCCCGATGGAACGACGGGTAGCGACCCCAGTGGGGGCATTGGTTTTGTTCCCAAAATCCAGTTCGGATACCAACTTGGAGGACATCACAATGTCTCCCTCGGGTATTCGTTGAAGATGCAAAGCACATCTTTTTCAGGAGCGGGGAGCCGAGTTGGATCGTCGCTTACGGATGGAAGCATTTCTGTGAAGTCTCATCAACTGACGGCAGGGTATTACTACTCATTCTAAGGAGCCATCGACAATGAAACACTGGGTATCTACGATTTGTTTGGTTTGTTTGGGATTGCTTGGCCTTTTGGGATTTGTTCATTGTGGCTCTGTGAATGTTGCCGATTTGAATGCGGACAGTTTTTCCAATTTGGAGGACTTCGACAACGTAGACAATACGAGTCGTTTGGGCCTTTTTTCCGATCCGAAGATTGTTTTTCCGAAAAATGACGAAGAATAGTTAGGTTGCTCCATCGTTACGCAAAGAAGAGATTGAAGAGCCGGCGAACACAAGTTTGTGTGCTTCTGTGTTTCCTTTCTTTTGGTTGCGGCAAGGTGGAGATTGCCGATCTCGACGCCGATGACTATACAACCCTCTCCATTGGATCGTGTGCCGAAGTTCCTGCATCTTTTTCCGAAAACGTAATTCCCATTTTTTCAGAACAGGGATGCACCAATGGAAGTTGTCATGGAAATGGTTTCGAGTCCGGAACGCTAAACTTAGATGCCTCTCTTTCGGGCGGCATTTCAGCGGTTCACGAAGAGATTCTGGAAGGTCGAATCGACGAAGAAAATCCATCCAGTAGTTTGATTTTGATTAAACCGTTGGGGTTGGAAAACCATGGAGGAGAAGAACGGTTTTCGGGTTTGGAAGATCCAAATTACATCACTATTTTTTGCTGGATAGAAGCCGGCTTCCCCAACGATTAAAAGCGAAACTATTTTGACTCGTTCATAAGACGCGAAGGTTTAAACGGTAAGCCTTTTATTTCACCCAAAGCCTTCCGAAGATGTTTTCTCTCATAGGTGTCAACGGCGTCCGAAAAAATTTCGAAAGAAGGCATGCCGTTGGGTCCAACCTCCCATAAGTCCGTTACCCACTTCTCATCTGTTCTTTCTTGAACGACGACGAGTTGTACGTGTGCTACCTCTGCCATGCCAAAAGAGTCTCCATCTGTTCGAAAATGTTCCAGGTACCCTAAATTTTTAAACCATTGAATGATTCTTTCGGCGTTTTCGGTCATGGCGATGCAGTCAAACCCTTCTTTCCCAGAAAAATTTACGGCAAATGTATTGAGATCTCCCTTTCCACTTTGGGAGAGGGGGGTGATGCTTCGTAAAAATGCGTAGGCGGATTGAAAGGCAAAAATTTCCGCAGCTTCATCCAGGGTTAACACTCCGTTGGAAATTCGGTTGAAGAATGTTCGCTTGCAGGCGAGTACATCTTTATATGCAGAGCGGGCCAGGGGAGAAAAAAAGAGAGCGAGGATTTGAGCCTCTCGTTCTGGCAACACCACCTCAAAGTCGGAATAACGATTGAAAGAATGTTTGGTCAAAACCAGCGTTCGGTCTTCTTGAGGAATGGGTTCGGCCAAGTTTCTTTCATCGCGTAGCATCGATTGAAGCTGCCACAAACCAAGAATTCTACCTTGAATGTTCCAGCGAACACCGTGTCTTTGAACCCACCGGACATCCTCTACTTCTGGGAAAAACCCAGGAAGTAGTTCATTGAACATTTCACGTTTTTGGCAAATGGGCCCTCGAATATCTCTGCGCTCTGAAAATGAAGGCTTGGACGCAAGGAGCTCTGAGAAAGGTTGATTGACCAGAGACCAGTCGATATTTTTGGCCTGGATCTCAAGAGGGGTCGCGAAGACGAGGGTGAGTCCCAAGCAAAAAACGCTCGATTGTTTTACACATTTCATTGCGAAGTAAGGAAGTTGCAAGTCCAAGACCAAGCATGTGAGCATAAAAAATGTATGATTTCAAGGGGTTGGCTTTGCCTAAATACGGGCACTGGGGAAAAGAGTTCCCGATATGGGCGGGTGAAAATGAAGGCCCGAAATGGGGGTAACTAGGACTCTTTCTCCCCAAATGTCCCAAATTCAAATGTTTTTGTGGCTCGGAAACCTTTGATTTTAAAGGGTTGACAGTGGTATAGGTCTTGCTTGTTTAGCAGGTCATGAATTGCTCTGACTTAGGAGGTCGTATGAAGCGTTTTGGTGTTCTTTTGGCTGTAGGTTGTTTGGCTTTTTCGTTTTCGAATCTTAAGGCGGAAGAAGATTGTCCAAGCTGGTCCGATAAGAATGCGGTTCAAGCTTGGGTAAGCCAGGCAAGTGATCGATTGCTTGAGTTGGCCAACACGTATTGTCCTGAAAATGGTTTCGGAACAAATTTCAGCTGTGATGAGGTGAGTGCGGCGCAGTACCATGTTTCAGCCATTTTCGATATCGCAGCTCCCGTCACCGAGTGCTGTGTCGCAAAGGCAGAGAGCATGACACCGGCTCAGTCTTACCTTTTGCGCAACCGTCTCAATCAAAGAAAAAAACATATTGAAGAATATCATCGGGATATCTGCGAGTCGCGAGACCGAGTGGATCACTCCTTCCCCAAAGACATCTGGATGTGCATTGAAGAGTTGGTCCCGGATGCATGTGGTGACGTAGAATTGGTAGCTGCCGACTTGGAAGAGCAGGTGGGCCATGTGATTCAAGGTCACTTAAACCATCGCGTGGATTTTGAGGCGACCTTTACAGAAACCGCCGGAAAAATGTAAGAATCCTTCTTTTAGATTTTTTTGCATAGCCAAGGTCCTTAAAGAAAAAGGACCTTGGCTTTTTTTTGTGGTTGCTTGAAGCCCCTTTTATAGGGGGCTTCGCTCGGATTCGACCTGATTCGTTTACTTGTCCACAGGGTTGCTTCTGGTATTGTCCGCGCCATGATGAGAGAGATTTGGATTGTTTCAGCGGCTCGGACTCCCATGGGGTCCTTCATGGGTGCACTTGCTAAGCAAACGGCGCCTCAACTCGGTTCTGTAGCGATTCGCGAGGCGCTTCGGCGCGCGAACTTGAAAGGAGCAGACGTTTCAGAGGTCTACATGGGATGTGTCCTCACGACGGCCTTGGGGCAGGCTCCTGCCCGTCAAGCCGCTTTGGGAGCGGATATTCCAAACACCGTTCCCTGCACGACCGTGGGTAAAGTGTGTGGATCCGGCCTGAAATCGGTCATGTTGGGAGCCCACGCCATTGCCTGCGGAGATGCGGATATCGTCGTTGCAGGCGGGATGGAAAGCATGTCCAACGCTCCCTATTCCCTGCCCAAAGCTCGGGAAGGCTATCGTCTCGGAGATGGAAAAATTGTGGATGTCATGGTGAAAGATGGCCTGTGGGATGTCTACAACGATTTCCATATGGGAAATTGTGCGGAGTTATGTGCCAAAGAGATGAACATCTCTCGTGAAGCCCAGGATGCCCACGCCAAAGAGAGCTATGAACGGGCCCAAAAAGCCATCGCGGATGGCTCGTTTAAGGATGAGATCGTTTCTGTGGAAATTCCGGGGAGAAAAGGCCAAGTCACGGTCGTTTCGGAAGATGAAGAGCCGGGACGCGTGAAATTTGAAAAAATCCCCACGCTCAAGCCGGTGTTCGATAAAAATGGAACGGTTACGGCAGCGAATGCTTCTTCGATCAATGATGGCGCAGCAGCCGTTGTGCTCATGGCGGCAGATGTCGCGAAAGAAAAGGGAATTACGCCGTTGGCCAAAATTTCAGGACAAGCCCAGGCGGCTCAAGCTCCCGAGTGGTTTACGACGGCACCCGCATTGGCCATTGAAAAGCTTTTTGAAAAATTGAATTGGTCCGCTGACTCGGTGGATCTTTATGAAATCAACGAAGCGTTTTCGGTGGTTGCCTTGGCCAATAATCAAAAACTCCATTTGAACGATGAGAAAGTCAATGTTCATGGGGGCGCTGTTGGCCTGGGTCATCCCATTGGAGCCAGTGGGGCTCGTGTTCTTGTGACATTGCTTTATGCCATGAAAAAGCGTGAAGCGAAGACGGGGATTGCTTCGTTATGTTTGGGCGGGGGTGAAGCCGTCGCTTTGGGGGTTGAGAGAATCTAAATCGAGAGGAGAAAAAATATGTCGGTGAAAACCATAGGTGTTGTCGGCGCGGGACAAATGGGTGCGGGCATTGCTCAGGTAGCCTCGCAAAAGAAGTTTGATGTCATTTGTCATGATGTCAATGAAGAGAGAACGGCCTGGGGGAGAGCCTATATTGAAAAGAGCTTAGACCGTCTTCTTAAGAAAGAAAAAATCACGGAAGATGACAAGGTCGCGTTTTTGGGTCGAATTAAGTTTGTCACCGATTTAAAAGATCTCAAAGGGGCCAACTTGGTTGTGGAGGCTGCGACCGAGAATGTGAAAATTAAGGAAGAAATTTTCAAAAAACTGGATGAAATTCTTCCTCCCGAAGCTCTTCTAGGCAGCAACACCTCATCCATTTCCATCACCAAGATTGCCTCGTTTACGCAACGTCCAGAAAAGGTCATCGGCATGCATTTCATGAATCCGGTTCCTTTGATGAAATTGGTGGAGGTGATTCGAGGCTTGTTAACGTCGGATGAGACCTACAAAACCACAATCGATGTCGCAACCCAGTTGGGAAAAGAGTGCGTGACGGTGCGGGATTTCCCCGGATTTTTGGTGAACCGAATTCTTTGCCCAATGATCAATGAAGCGGTTTTTGCCCTGGAATCTGAGATTGCGACTCCAGAAGACATCGATCAGGCGATGGTTTTGGGGACCAATCAACCCATGGGGCCCTTGGCCTTAGCGGATTTCATTGGCCTGGATACGGTTTTGGCCATCATGGAAGTCTTGCATGAGGGGTTGGGAGATAGCAAATACCGTCCCGCTCCCTTGCTTCGAAAGTATGTTACTGCAGGCCTTTTGGGTCGAAAAACCGGAAGAGGATTTCATGTCTACGGTTGAGCTTCGCGTTGACGAACGGATCGCCACGCTCACGTTCAATCGACCGGAGGCTTTGAATGCGTTGAACCGCGAAGTGTTGATGGATCTCAAAAAGCATATTGATGATCTCAAAACCCGTTCGGATGTTTCTGTGGTGGTGCTGACCGGTGCGGGTGAAAAAGCCTTTGTGGCGGGTGCGGACATCAAACAGATGAGTGCGTTTTCGCCTCTGGATGCCAGTTGCTTCGCTGATTTCGGTCAGAGTGTGTTGTTTGGGTTGGAGCATTTGCCGCAAGTAACCATTGCGATGGTCAATGGTTTTGCCTTGGGAGGCGGGTGTGAAATTGCCATGGCTTGTGACCTTATCTATGCGTCGGAGAAGGCCAAGTTTGGGCAACCCGAAATCAATCTGGGAGTGATCCCCGGTTTTGGAGGGACACAAAGGCTTCTGCGTTGGGTGGGGCCTCAAAAAGCTCGGGAGTTGATCTATACCGGGAACATGATCAAAGCCGACCAAGCCTTGGAGATGGGCTTGGTGGCCGGTGTGTTTTCCAAGGAAACCTTTGTGGAAGAAACCCTGAAAATTGCGGGGCAGATCGCGGACAAAGGAACCGAAGCGGTTTACCGAGCCAAAACGGCCTTGCGCGAAGGAATGAATACGGATTTAAATCGTGCGTGCTTGATTGAGCGGGAGCAGTTTGCACTTTGTTTTGATCATCCGGACCAAAAAGAAGGAATGAACGCGTTTTTAGAAAAACGAAAACCAAATTGGAGACGGTGAAATGAACTTTGAGTTGACCGAAGAACATGTCCAGTTGAGGGACATGGTTCGTGAATTTGCACACAAAGAATTGAAATCCGTTGCGGCTGAGAATGATAAGACATGTACCTACCCCAAAGAGGCCATCCGAAAATTGGGTGAACTTGGGCTCATGGGAATCACGGTTCCTGAAAAGTGGGGTGGGGCGGAAATGGATCCGTTGTCTTACGTTTTGGTCATCGAAGAGGTTTCCAAAGTTTGTGCCTCCACGGGAGTCATTCTTTCGGTCAACAACTCCTTGGTTTGTGAAGTTCTGAAGAAATACGGAACCGATGAACAAAAGAAGAAATATCTGATTCCATGTGCCAGTGGACAAAAACTGGGAGCGTATTGTTTGACTGAACCCATGTCTGGTTCAGATGCAGGAACTCAAAAAACGACGGCGGTTGCCCAAGGAGACCACTATGTGGTGAATGGAGCCAAGAACTTCATCACGAACGGTTTGCAAGCCGAAGTGTTTATTCTGTTTTGCATGACGGCCCCGGAAAAAAAGAGCAAAGGGGTTAGCGCGTTTGTGATTGAGCCGACGTTGGATGGCTTCGAAATGGGAAAAGACGAAAACAAAACAGGTGTTCGCTCCACCAGCACGTGCACCATTAGTTTTACAGACATGAAGGTGCCCAAAGAAAATCTCCTGGGAAAAGAAGGGGAGGGATACAAAATGGCCCTTTCCATATTGGACGGGGGTCGCATTGGCATTGCGGCGCAGGCGACAGGAATTGCTCAGGCCGCTTTGGATGAAGCGATTCGATACGCGAAAGAACGAAAAGCTTTTGGAAAACCCATCGCAAAATTTCAAGGATTGCGTTGGATGTTGGCAGACATGGCGACCGATGTGGAGTCGGCTCGGCTTCTGACTTATCAGGCAGCGTACAAGAAGTCTTTGGGTGAAAGGTGTACGAAAGAAGCGGCCATTGCCAAGTTGTTTGCGGCCGAGGCCTCTTCTCGTGTGACCAATAAGTCTTTGCAGATCCATGGTGGGTATGGATATACGAAGGATTACCCTGTAGAAAGATTCGTTCGGGACGCCCGTGTGACGGAAATTTATGAAGGCACGAGTGAGGTTCAGCGCCTCGTGATTGCCAATCAAGTATTAAAGGAAGTTGGAGAGTAAGCGTGGGAAACGATTTTAAGAAAGCGTATGAAGCTTGGGAAAAGAATGTTTTGCAAAAGACCTTGGAGAAACGTCCGGAGCGGCAAAAAGAGTTCTCGACGATTTCGAGTCAACCCATTGATCGATTGTATACGCCTTTAAATTTAGAAGATTTCCGTTACGAAAAAGATTTGGGGAATCCTGGGGAGTTTCCCTTCACGCGTGGAATTCACTCTACGATGTACCGCGGCCGTTTGTGGACCATGCGCCAGTTTGCGGGCTTTGGTACGGCCCACGATTCCAACCAACGGTATCGTTATCTCTTGGAGAAAGGTCAGACAGGCTTGTCAGTTGCTTTTCATATGCCCACCATCATGGGGTATGATTCGGACTCGGATCGTTCTCGGGGAGAGGTCGGAAAAACCGGAGTCGCGATTGATACCTTGGCGGATATGGAGACGCTCTTTGATCAAATTCCGTTGGATCAAGTGACCACATCCATGACGATCAATGCGCCGGCGGCCATTCTTCTATCCATGTATTTGGTGGCGGCTGAGAAACAGGGCGTTTCTTGGGATAAGGTCGGAGGAACGACACAAAACGATATTCTCAAGGAATACATCGCGCAGAAGTCTTGGATTTATCCACCCAAGCCTTCCATGCGTTTAATCACGGATATGATTGGTTTCTGTACGGAAAATGTTCCGCGTTGGAATACCATTTCGATTTCCGGCTATCATATTCGGGAAGCGGGCTCGACAGCTGCTCAGGAGCTGGCTTTTACACTCGCGGATGGAATCGGTTACGTCCAGGCCGGGGTAGATGCGGGAATGGATGTAGATGATTTTGCACCCCGACTTTCCTTCTTTTTCAATGCGCACAGCGATTTCTTTGAGGAAGTGGCCAAGTATCGTGCTGCCCGTCGAATTTGGGCTCGCGTTATGAAGGAACGCTTTAAGGCCAAGACGGATCGAAGTTGTATGCTTCGGTTTCATACGCAAACCGCCGGTTGTTCTCTGACGGCTCAGCAGCCCTATAACAATGTTGTCCGAACGACCATTCAAGCCTTGGCGGCTGTGTTGGGTGGTACTCAATCGTTACATACCAACTCGTTGGACGAGACGTTGGCTTTGCCTACGGAAGAAACCGTTACACTGGCGCTTCGTACGCAACAGATCATTGCGGAGGAGTCGGGCGTGGCTTCTTCCATTGATCCGCTAGGTGGGAGTTATTTTGTGGAGTCCTTGACCGATGAAATGGAAAGGCAGGCCATGGATTACATTCGGACCATCGATGAATTGGGAGGAATCATTCCCGCGATCGAGAAGGGGTATCCCCAGAAGGAAATTGGGAATGCTTCCTACCATTATCAACAGCAATTGGAGAGAGATGAAAAGATAGTTGTCGGTATCAATAAGTATGTAACGGACCACGATGAACCCATTCCCACGCTTCATATTGATGAAGCCGTGGAAAAAAATCAGATTGAAAGTTTAAAGCAGGTAAAATCCAATCGAGATCAAAGCCAGGTAAATCAAAAGCTTGCGGCATTGAAGGAAGCGGCACAAGGAACTCAAAATGTGATGCCGTTTATCATTGATGCGGTTCGTTCATATGCCTCGTTGGGAGAAATGTGCGATGTGTTTCGAGAGGTCTTTGGGGAATATCATGACCCCAAGTGGTTGTGAGCGGTGTTTCAGTTGAGCTCGAATGGAAGTTAGGTAGGAGAGGACGATGGAATCAAAGTTAAGAATTTTAGTGGCGAAGCCTGGACTGGATGGTCACGATCGGGGTGCAAAAGTTGTTGCAAGAGCCTTGAGAGATGCAGGATTTGAAGTGATTTATACCGGCCTTCATCAGACTCCGCAGATGATTGTCAACGCGGCCATTGATGAAGATGTAGATGCGGTGAGTATGTCTATTTTATCTGGTGCGCATATGTTTCTCTTCCCTGAAGTGATTCGCCTGCTGAAAGAAAATGACGCCTCCGATATTACCGTGTTTGGAGGAGGAATTGTTCCGGAGGGGGATATCCCAAAATTGAAAGAAGCTGGGGTTGCGGAAATTTTCACCCCGGGTGTGTCGTTGGAAAATATTGTGAAATGGGTCAAGGAGAACGTTAAATCGACAAAGTGAGGAACACGCATGGACTTCCAATATGATGAAAACCATCAAATGATTCGTGACATGGTTCGGGCATTTGCCTTGGAAGAGGTGAAACCCGGAGCCCAGGAGAGAGACGAGACGGGGGAATTCCCCTTTGAGCTGGTCAAAAAACTGGGTGAATTGGGCTTGATGGGGATCATGGTTCCGGAAGATTTGGGTGGTGCCGGAATGGATGTAACGTCATTCGCCATCATCGTAGAGGAATTGGCCAGACACGACGGCTCTCTGGCGTTAACTGTGGCCTCTCACAATGGTTTGGGAACCAGTCATTTGCTTACGTTCGGGAGTGATGAATTAAAGAAAAAATATCTTCCTTCCATGGCTTCCGGAGAGAAATTGGCGGCCTGGGGTTTGACGGAGCCCAGTTCTGGATCGGATGCTTTGGGAATGAAGACGACCGCTGTGAAAGAGGGAGATTTTTGGATTTTGAATGGAGCCAAGAACTTCATTACACAGGGGTCGGTGGGAGACGTGTTCGTAATTTTGGCGGTCACGGATAAAGATCAAGGAAGCCATGGGGTGAGTGCCTTCTTGCTTGAGAAAGGTTGGGAAGGTTTCGAAATCGGGGCCAAAGAAGATAAGTATGGTTGTCGAAGCAGCGATACGGCCTCTCTTTCCTTTGAGAATGTGAAAGTCCCTTCATCGCATATGATCGGAAAAGAGGGGGAAGCTTTCATTGATACGCTGAAAATCCTCGACCGAGGGCGAGTCATCATTGGTGCGATGGCATTGGGCTTAGGTAAACAGGCGTTGGAAGATGCCGCCAAATACTCGAAGGAGCGGGAAGCTTTTGGAAAGACGATTGCGAATTTTCAAGCCATCCAATGGATGTTGGCCGATTCCGCCACGGAGTTAGAAGCGGCCGAGAAGCTGATTCAGCATGCCGCCTGGCTGCATGATCAGAAAAAATTCGCAAAGAAAGAGTCTTCCATGGCCAAGCTTTATGCTTCGGAGGCGGCTTGGCGAGCGTGCAATCGCGCCATCCAAATTCATGGTGGCTATGGGTACGTGAAAGAGTATCCCGTAGAGCGATATGTTCGAGATGTGAAGCTGTGTGAAATTGGTGAGGGGACCAGTGAAATTCAACGAGAAGTCATCGCAAGTCAGATGATCGACGCATAAGAAATGGCTATTTTTTCCCAAACGTATCATTTTCTCGCCCAAGGGGGCCCCGCCATGGCGGTGCTTTTTTTGGGATCGGTTCTTTGTGTGGCATTCATTCTGGAAAGACTTTCGGCCCTTCAGCGCAAGAAAATTCTTCCATCCAAGTTCATGTCCGATTTGGAGTCGCTGAGTTTGGAAAAAAAGTCTTCCGAAGCTCTTGCGGTTTGTAAAGCAGGGGAATCTCCCATTGCGCGAATCGTGCTCGCGGGACTTGAAAAACGTGAGCATTCCAAAGAGCACGTTCGGGAAGCCATGGAAATGGCGGGTCGTCGCGAAGTGAGCAATATGGAAAAACATCTCGAGGCCTTGGCTACGTTAGCAGCCGCAGGTCCTTTGGTGGGGCTTTTGGGAACCGTGACGGGAATGATTCGAACGTTTTCCGTTGTAAAGGCTTTTGGTGTGGGGGATCCCATGCGTCTTTCGGGAGGAATCTCTGAAGCTCTGATCAGTACAGCGGCCGGCCTTGTGTTGGCGATTCCTGCATTGGTGTTTCACCGCTATTTCTTAAGAAAAATTGATCGATTGGTGTTGGAGATCGAGGAATATACCGAACGAATTTTGGATTCCTTTATGGAGGGGAAATGAAAATTCCCCGGCGTAAGAGGGCCTCTTCGTCGGTGGACATTGCCATGACTCCTTTGGTGGATCTGTTTCTAAATATCCTCATTTTCTTTTTGGTCACGACAACCTTCACAGCCGACACCGTTTTTTTCGTGGATTTACCCGAAGCCAAAGCTTCTCAGGACTTAGGAGAAACGAAAAAGGTTTCGATTCATCTGAGTGCCTCGGGGCAAGTGGCCTTCAATAGTCAGGTGGTAGAGGTGAACGATTTAAAATCCATGTTGGAAGGAATTCCTGATCATCGCAGGGGATCCATTCCAGTGGTTTTGAGAGCAGATAAGAGCACGCCCCATGGAACGGTTGTGTCCGTTATCGATATTCTTCGTGAAGTGGGATTGCAGAACGTCGGCATTGTGACTGAAACGGCCAAGGAGCGAATGTGACCCGAAAAGACGAAGCGAAGTTGTTGCGCAAGCCCACCGAAAAAGATGTGAAAGGAAGTAATCTTGCGCAGTATTTGAAATGGTTGGATCAAAAAGGTTATGGGAAGTTTAAAAATTATGGGGAATTGCACAAATGGTCCATCCAAAATCTGAATGATTTTTGGGAGTCGATTTGGAAATGGAGTGGTGTCATTGCCACGGCCCAGCATGAAAAGGTATTGGCCAAAGATCAGATGCCCGGAGCAAAGTGGTTTCCCGGAGCCAAACTGAATTTTGCCCAGAATCTTTTGCGTTGGGCGTGGGGCGGAGGACCCAATAAGGTTGCCATCACCTCCGTCGCTGAAGGTCGGCCAGATATTCAAATTACTTATTTGGAACTTTTGGAGAAGGTTGGGAATTTTGCTTCTTTTCTTCAGTTAAGGGGCGTTGGCGTGGGAGATCGGGTGGCGGCGATCACAACCAATGGTCCAGAAGCTGTGATTGGAATGCTGGCGGCCACCAGCATCGGAGCCATTTGGTCTTCGTGTTCCCCGGACTTTGGCTTTCAGGGAATTTTGGATCGTTTCGGACAAATTGCGCCGAAGGTTCTGATTGCCGTGGATGGCTATCGCTACGGGGGCAAAGAATACTTGCTGCATGAACGTCTGCAAAAAGTCAGCAAGGAAATTCCCTCGATTGAAACCATGGTCATTGTTCGGCAACTGCAGCAAGAAGAGAACAAGACGCTGGAAGGAACTTTTCTGAAGAAGGCCCATTTTTGGGATGAGATCATGTCTCAGTCTTGGCCCTCACAATTGGAGTTTGTCTCCCTTCCTTTTGATCATCCGGTATACATTCTGTATTCATCGGGGACGACGGGAAAGCCGAAGTGCATTGTCCACAGTGCGGGAGGGATTCTTCTTCAGCATAGCAAAGAGTTGATGTTGCATACGAATGTAACCGAGGAAGACCGTTTCTTTTATTTCACGACCTGCGGATGGATGATGTGGAATTGGCTGGTTTCAGGCCTGATGACGGGGGCCGAGTTGATTCTTTTTGATGGGTCTCCGGGATACCCCAGTTTGGATCGTTTGTGGCATTTGGCAGCCGATAAACGGATCACCATCTTTGGAACCAGTGCGAAATTTTTGGGCAGTTGCCGAACGGCAGGTTTGGAACCCGGCCGGATTTTCCATTTAGAGGAATTAAAAACCATTTGTTCTACGGGGTCTCCTCTGCTTCCTGAGGACTTCGACTATGTGTATCAACATGTGAAAGACGATGTCTTGTTGTCATCCATTGCCGGCGGCACGGATATCTGCTCTTGCTTTGTTTTGGGAAATCCAATGCTCCCGGTTTATCGAGGAGAGATTCAATGCAAAGGTCTCGGGATGGCCGTGGCGGCCTATAACGAAGAGGGAAAGGCGGTGATCAACCAAAAAGGTGAGTTGGTTTGCACCCGTCCCGCTCCCTGTATGCCACTGGAGTTTTGGAATGATCGTGGAGATGACAAGTATGTGAAGGCCTATTTTAAACATTTCCCAGGCGTTTGGCGGCATGGTGATTACATTGTCGTGACGGAACGTGGAGGGGTGATCATGTTGGGTCGTTCAGATTCCACGCTGAACCCGAGCGGTGTGCGCATCGGAACTTCCGAAATTTATCGCCAGGTGGAGACCATGAAAGAAGTCAAAGACTCCTTGGTGGTCGGTCAAGCGTGGAATGGAGACCAACGCGTAGTTTTGTTTGTGATTCTCAAAGAGGGCAAGAAGTTGGATGATGAATTGAAACAAAAAATCAAAGCCCGAATCATTGAGGGAACCACACCGCGACATGCCCCGGCCGTCATTCATGAAATCAAAGAAATCCCGTACACGATCAGCGGAAAGAAAGTGGAGATTGCCGTAGCCAAAATGTTGGCAGGCGAAACGATCGAAAACCGCGATGCCCTATCCAATCCCAACTCCCTCGACCAATTCCACCCCGAGCTACTTTCTCAATAGGGGTTAGGCCCACCCTGGGAAATCAAATTTTAGAAAGGGTTTGCCGAGTAAGTGTCTCAGTTTAGGGCGCTTTCGGCAAAAGCCACGAGTTCGTCGTGCTTGGCCTTTGCATCTTGAAATCCCAAATCAATGAGTTTTTCGACGTAAGTGGGCTCAAAGAGAAAGTAGCTGAGCAAGGTTGCGCCTTGTCCCGGTCCGGATTCCAGGAGGCGAAGAATGAATTTTTCCATCATTCCAAAACTTCTCAAACGTTTGTAAGAGCCCCGAATCGTATCGTCCACAAGCGAAGAGATGTTGACGCTTGGGAAGATGGCCAATGTGCGAATTTGCTGCATCCGTGCTTCTTGGCAAATGGCTTGGTAGGTGTCCGGAGGGGTTAGGTTCTCGGCAATGGATAAAACGCGATTGACGCGTTCCAATTGTCCAAAGTCAAAGTCCAGCCGATCGGAAAGATAGGCGTTAAGCATTTTCCCAAGCATATCTCCGAGGGTTGGCCGGAGAAGCGGTGATATTCGAATCTGAGGGTTGCTGGCCTCACCCGTTAGAGCGTGACGGGTTCCGACGAGCAGAATATGCGAAGCTCCGAGAGAAACCGCAGGAGCCAGGGGGGTGTTCGAGCGGAGACTGCCATCGCTGTAGTACAGGCCATGAATGGGTACCGCTGGAAAGAGGATGGGAATGGCGGCAGAAGCCATCACATGTCTGGGGGTGATACGCATATCCCGAGCAGGAGAGCGAAGTGTGTGGCGAAGTTTTGGACTTCTTTGGAGGAAAATTTCCAAATTTCCCGTGTGCATATTTGTGGCCGAAATGGCCAACGCCTCAACAAGACCCTCTCGAATATTTTTTGAAATGGCCCGAAAGGGGCATCCTTTTTTCAGCGTTCCATAGAAGGGCTGCGTGTCAAAAAGGGCATGGAAATCCAGAGTGTCATCTTCGGGTTGGCTAAACCCTTTTATGCCAAGTATGTGTGTAAAAAGGCCCAGAGTCGTTCGAAAAATCAATTTGCCGATGGAGTAGGGCCCACGGGCGTAGATGTCACGACTTTGGATGTTTCGCCAAAGTTCCACCAACCGTTGGCCTTGAAGAATGGAGTCGTGTGCATAGGCAGCACAAACTGAACTATTGATGGCTCCAACGCTTGAACCACAAAAAATATGAAATGGAAGGTTCTTTGCCAAATGGGGAGGAAGTTGGGTTCGGATGTAGTGGACAACTCCAGCCTCATAGGCCCCCCGCGTGCCGCCACCAGACAAAACCAAGGCCGTTCGTTTGGGGAGCTTATCCGTCATCTTAGCTACCTATAATACCCTGCCGCCGACGCTTTTCAATGAACGAAGGCAGGCGTACGATGGCATTCGTGCATTCATTTCTGCGGCTTCGGTTCAAGCGTTGGCACCTTCGTTGGTGGAAGGGACGGAATTACTTTGCTTGGATGGTCGCGGCCTATCTCATGATCTTGGTGACTTTTTCACTCCTGGGAGATCGAGGACTTTTGCGAAGTCTTCGACTTTGGCATGAGTGCCAGAAGCTGGATGGGGAAATCGTCGAATTGGAACAAGATGTGCGAGACCTCCGGAAGAACGTGGACTTGTTTCGTCACGATATTCGAACCATTGAAAAATTCGCTCGCGAAGAACTTCATCTGGCGGGAAAGAACGAAATCCACTATATTTTTAAGTGAATCTTCGTAGGGAGCGTTCTTGGTTGTACGTCCATTAAACTATCCGTTTGGTTTCGTCTTGTTGATGGGCTTAGGTACGTTCTTTTGGCCGGGAGTTCCCTTGTCTTTGGTGGGCCCTCCTTTGGTTGTTGCTTGTCTCCTCGTCAGTTTTTTAGCCTTTCAAACGGCACCCCGATCTTTTGCCGGGTTTAGAGCGCGAAGAAGGTTGCGAGAAGGAAGTTTGGGGTTTCTGATTGCCCTTTTGGTGGCTTCACAAGTTTGGAGTCTTCCTTGGCTAACCTGGGTATCGTTTCCTCTTTTTCTCTTGTGGGTTTATGGCGGTTATCCTGCAGAGGATTTGGGGCTGTTGTGGATGGTGCAAACATTCTTGGTCGTGCTCAGTGCGTGGAGATTCGACCAAATGAATTGGGTTTCGTGTGCAGCCGTGTCCTTCCTGTTGGGAATTTGGGTTCTCTTGGCCGTCACATTTCGCTCTCAAGAACTTCGAAAACGCAGACGTGTGACGGATCGATTGGATCTGTATGAAAGAGAGGCGAAGCATCTTGCCGTTGGAGCTCAAGACATTCAGTCTGCTTTGCGGGGCGATGAACGAAAAAAAGCCCATTTGGCATCCATGATTCGGGAACGAGAGGACACGTTCCAAAATTTGGTTCAGGTTCTTTTCAAAACGTTTGATGCCTACTCCGTCATGTTGTATCTCTACGACTCTTTGGAGGAAAAGTTCGTTGAAAAGGAACGTCTGAGTCACTCCAAACTCTTGAATGAATTTCGAATCCAACCACTGGAAGGGATTTTCAAGCTTCTGGCGAAGGCCCATGCCCCCATTCGTGTTTCTTCTCGAACCGGTTATGTGAGAGGGATAACCTATTATCGCTCTGGAGAGGGAGTTCAGGCAGCCATTGCGATTCCTCTGCGTTGTGATGGGATGTTGGAGGGGGCGGTCATCATTGATCGAAAGGAAGGCATTCCTTTTTTGGATGCGGAGTTAGATGTTGCCACACAGATTGCGGGGCAATTGGCTCGCGCCATCGAAAACGCTGAAGTTCTCCATGCCCATTTTCAACTCAGAGAGGAGTTGGAAAATTTTTATGAAGCGGCTTCTGCTTTGAATCGTAGCTTGCGCGTGGATGATGTCGTTCAAACCTTGCTCAATTCGGCGCAAAACATCTCTCATTTTGATTGGGGCCTTGTGGTCTTGCATGGACAAGGGGCTCGGACCAATCGCATCGTGGCCGAATATGGTTCCGAAGGAAAAATGTGGGTGGGGCGAACCTTTGCGTTGGCGCCAGACCGAGGAGTGGTTTCCTGGGTCATCGCCAATCAAATGCCTTTGTACTATACGGATTTCCACGAAAGATATGACAAGACCATTCTCTTTCATAAACAGCTCAAGGTACCCAATCAGTATTCCTCGGTTTTGATCCTACCGCTACAGCACAAAGGCGAAGCCGTGGGGGCATTATTATTGACCTCCAAGCAAAACCACTTTTTTTCAAAGAGCGTTCGAAGCATGTTGGAAGTGGTTGGGATTCAAGCTTCTTCATCTCTAAAGAACGCAAGGATGGTATCCAAATTGGAGGAATTGGCCACCACGGATGGTCTAACGGGGCTGGTCAATCATCGAACCTTCCAGGAGCGACTCGCGGAAGAATTGATTCGAACGGATCGACATCCCGCTTCGCTTTCTCTTTTGTTGCTGGACATCGATTTCTTCAAGAAATTCAACGATGAGTATGGACATCCTGTGGGTGATTTTGTGCTCAAAGAAATCGCTTCGTTTTTGCGCCGAATGGTTCGAAAGGTCGATACGGTGGCTCGATATGGGGGAGAAGAGTTTGCAATCGTGTTGGTGAACACTCCCACGAAGGGCGCAAAGCAAATGGCTGACCGAATTGTGAATGAAGTGGCGCGAAGTCGATTCCAACACCAAGGATTGACCTTAAGAGTGTCTGTTTCCATTGGGGTCGCGACGTATCCAGATCACGCAACTCTGCGGGAAGATTTAATAGAGCGTGCGGATCGCGCTCTTTATGAATCCAAGGAACAAGGCCGAAATCAAGCAACGTTGTATGATCGAAAATTCGGGAAAATGGAAAGCAAAGAGCGAGAAGAACGTTTGATTGATCAAGCGGAAGATCAGCTTAGAAAAATGGAGCAGACCGAATTGGCTCTGAGTTGACCCCAACACAAATCCCGTCTAGCTTGCACATCGTGGACCTTTTTGAATATGCAGAAAATCAGTCCCCCGAGGAAGACGCTTCGGAAGAAGGCGCTCATCAGATTGAAGAAAAAATATACTCGGTTGGCCAACTAACGGGTGAAATCAAAAGTTTGATTCGTTCCTGCTTTGGTCAAGACGGCATCTGGGTGAAGGGAGAGCTTTCCAATTTCAGAGGTCGGAATCAGTCCGGACATATGTATTTCAGTCTAAAGGATGATCGTGCAGTGCTGGGCTGCGTGTTTTTTCGCGGATCCAATCGAAATCTCACGATTGATTTAAAGGAGGGGCAAGAAGTCCTCGCGTTTGGTCGAATTGATCTTTATGAGCCTCACGGCAAATATCAGATGGTGGTGGAGGAGATTCGTCCTGGAGGTGTGGGGGAGCTTTATCTTAAGTTTGAACAGCTTAAGAAGAAGTTGGAAGCCGAAGGGTTGTTTGATCCTGAAAAGAAGAAGTCCATTCCAGAATTTCCAGAAAAAATTGGTCTGGTTACCTCCTCAACCGGCGCCGTCATTCGAGACATCATTCATGTAACTCGACGGCGATTTCCGCATGTTCAGTTTTATTTGGTTCCCGTTCGTGTTCAGGGGGATGGTGCCGCCGGGGAAATTGCTAAGGCCATCGAAAACTTCAATCGCTTTGAACCCAAAATGGATTGTTTGATTGTCGGACGGGGAGGTGGATCGATCGAGGATCTTTGGGCCTTTAATGAAGAAGATGTCGCGAGAGCCATTTTCGCTTCCCACATTCCCGTTATATCGGCAGTGGGGCACCAAACCGATACGACCATTGCCGATTTTGTTGCGGATGTTCGGGCGGCGACTCCCTCCCAAGCGGCTGAAATTGCCGTGCCCGATGGGGAAGTCATGCAAAAGCGGGCACAACATCTCATGCGCCAAGTGCTCCAGAACCTATCCCAATCAAAAAACATGGCCCGACAACGCTTGGATGCCCTGAAGCGTTCCGCGCCTCTGCGGGATCCTCGTACACTGATCCATACTCGTACACAGAGAGTGGATTTGGCAACCGAGCGAATGAGCACATATGTAAAACGGAAACAAACCGAAAGCTTAGAGCGTTGGCGACGCAGTTTGGATAAATTGAAAATTTTTCTTCCGAAATTTTTAGGTCCTCGAAAAGCGGCTTTTCAAAAAGCGGCCAGCAATCTTGACCTGCTCAGCCCCTTAGCCATTCTTTCTCGTGGATATTCGGTTGTGAGGAATGGAAAAGGCGAAATTCTGAAAACGGTTCGAAACGTGAAGGTGAAAGAGGATGTAAACGTTCGATTGCATGAAGGAGAGATGCTTTGTCAGATCAAAAAGATCTTAAAGGGCTCATAGACCATTTGGAACAGATTGTTTCGGACTTGCATGATGACGCGCTGTCCATGGATGAACGAATGGGAAAAGCCGAAAACGCCATGAAAGAGTACCGACGCTTTCGTCAATTTTTTCGAGAAAAGGCATTTGACGTTCGAACGCTCTCCTTTAAAGGGGGAAGTGCGGTCGAAAAGCCCTTTAATTGGAAGGACTTGGCTTAGTTTTTATTCCCTCGGAAGGGATTGACGTTCGGCTGAAACTGCCTACATTACCTACGATATGCGGATCCATATTTTTGCCAGAAAGCGCTTCAATTATTCGAATCGACGCTTTCGTGACGAGGCCAAACATCTCGGTTTTCAACTGAAGGTCATTGACCCTGCGGAATACGAGATGGTTTTGGGGAGGCAATCTCCGCTTTTGTTTCGAAATTCAAAACCCATCAAGGATGTCAATGTTGTCGTCCCTCGTATGGGGGCGTCCATTACAAATTATGCTTTGGCCGTGCTTTCCCAATTTGAAATGATGAATGTTCCCATTTTGAATCGCCCTTCGAATATTTTAAGAACCCGAAATAAATTGCGATGCCTTCAAATGCTGAGCCGGCATGACATCGACATTCCTCGGACCATTGTGGCGAGGTATCCGAGTGACCTGGAGAGTTCAGTGGAAATGGTCGGCGGATTTCCCGTTGTGTTAAAGCTCTTAAGTGGCTCTCAAGGGGTCGGTGTAATGATTGCCGAGAATATGCAGAGCATTCAATCAACGGTTGATACGTTGTGGAGTTTGGGACAAGACATTTTGATTCAGGAATGTGTTCAAGAATCCGTGGGACGTGATGTGCGTGTGATCGTTGTAGGTGGAAAAGTCGTGGCTGCCATGAGAAGACAGGCGCGGATTGGCGAGTTTCGCTCCAATGTGCATCGAGGGGGGGTGGCGACAGCCATCGAACCTACAGACGATCAAGTGCGAATTGCGAAACAGGCGACGCAAATTGTGGGTTTGGACGTGGCTGGAGTGGATCTCTTGGAGTCTCATGAAGGGGCGAAAGTGATTGAGTTAAACTCCTCTCCTGGGCTGGAGGCCATCGAAAAAGTCACGGAAGTGAATATTGCACGAAAAATTTTGGAACATAGCGCGGTTTTGGTGGAAGAGCATGGTCGCTATCATCGAATTGATCCTGAGGCAGAATAATGGCGGGAAAAGATTTTTATAAAATTTTGGGAGTTGAAAAGACGGCATCCGTCGATGAAATCAAAAAGGCCTACCGAAAGCTGGCCAAAAAATGGCATCCCGATGTGAACCAAGGAGACAAAGCCGCAGAGGAGAAATTCAAAGAAATTACGGAAGCCTATGCGGTGTTGAATGATCCCAATAAGAGAAGGCAATACGATGCGATGGGGCCAGATGGTTTCCAATCGGGCTTCGACTTTTCAGAGTTTTTCCGAGGAGGTTTTCGTCCTGGCGCAGGGGGAGGGCAGCGAACGTATCACTTCTCAGGAGACCGAGGTGGATTCAATTTTGATGTAGGTGGATTGGAGGACATCTTTGAGTCCCTTTTTTCGGGGGGAATCGGACAAGGTAGAGCCCACGGCTTTCAACCCGGTGCGGGGTTTTATCCGGGTGGAAATATGCGCGCGACCCCTTCCACCACATATCAAATGGATGTGGACTTTGTGACGGCCGCAAAGGGAGGAGAGGTGGATTTAGCCTTGGAGGGTGAGCGTGTTCGCGTCACCATTCCGGCGGGGGTTGAAAACGGACAAAAGATTCGTTTGGCGGGCAAAGGTCGGCGAGCGCCAACCGGTCAACGGGGTGATTTGTATATTTCGCTTCGGGTGCAGCCACACTCCACATTCACACGAAAAGGATCGGATATTCACTTAGAGGTCCCGGTTACGATTGCCGAGGCGGGATTGGGGTCCACCCTTCAAGTTCCCACATTGGATGGTACATCGGAAGTCTCTCTGCCGGCAGGAACATCGAGTGGTTCCAGTCTCCGGCTTCGGGGGAAAGGCGCGTTCAATCGACAGGGCGGACGAGGCGATCAGTACATTAAGGTGAAGATCGTGCTTCCGAAGAAACTCAACTCCAAATCCATGGAACTTTTGAAGGAATTCGAGAAGCTCAATCCTGGAAACCCAAGAGAGTAGTCCGGGTTGGTGCCTCGAGCAGGAATCGAACCTGCATCACAAGCTTCGGAGGCTCGCATTCTATCCGTTGAACTATCGAGGCGTAAGTATCGCTTTAGCATAAAATACTGGACCTTTTAAGCTTCTCGTATGATAGCGGATAGGGAGGTGCCTTGGCATGACCTGTTTTTCAGATCACACCAAGGCACTTTGGTCGCACGTTGTCGGGGAGGAAAATCAGTCTTTTTTAACTTTTTTCGCGATCAATTCTCTTCGAGCCATTCCGATGAGAAAGAGCGGAAGACACATGGTCACGAGGACGTTCCAAGGAGAGGCCTTTTCATTGCCAGAAACCGAACATCCTCCAGTCGAAGAGGAAAAACTCTCGGAAGATCCGTAGTCTCCATAGGAAGAGGAGTAAGAGCTTCCCTCAATATTGATGGCTCCCGCCAGACGCGTCATCTGGTTGTAAGCGTTGGAAACCACTACATCGTAGCTTCCCGAAGATACTCCGTAGAGGTCAAAGGAAACGATCAGCTCTTGTTCTGTTGCACTCAGGACGCGTCCCGCGACATCTCCAGCATCTCCAGGAACGGCCAATAAGACGGCCGCATTTTCACCCAAAGCATCTCCACTTACCGTCACTGTGGCTGAAGTCGACATGCTGGTGTCGAGATTGCTGGGAAAGACCTCAAACACTTCGGGTCGTTCACGATTGTAGGAAGGATAAATTTGTGCCAAGGCTTGTCGATCATCGGTGTCTAAATCTCGGCGGAAGGTTTCTCCCGGACCCGAGGCGAAAAACATGGTTGCCAAATAAAGATCCGGAACATCTTCCCAGACATTTTCGGAAGAGTGGTCTAATCCCACGAAATGTCCGATCTCATGAGTGGCAATGTTCTGGACATCAATGAAATTCCCATATTGTTCCTCTTCGGTATCGATCACAGCCCAATCGAAGAACTCCCCATTGAAGTGGATGTCAGAGTCCACGATTTCCATATTGGACGTCTTGTATGTTGAAATGGTAACGGCCAGGGCTTGGGTGGGAGGAGCGAAGGGAAGGGATGTCCAGCCCGACTCGGTCCAGATCAGTGTGTTCCTTCCATCGTATCCCGTTTGGCTAAAACGTTCAGGCGTGTCCTCAATGAATGAAAGGTTGGTTCCTGAAACTTCGGTCCACGACTGAAAAGAGCGCTGGATTGCCGTTCGGATGCTTACACAAGGACCCGATTCATCACAACCATCCACGAAGTTGTCGCTTCCTCGCTCGTCAACCACATAATGAATTTGATTGCTGTTCCAGCGTGTAAATTGCCCATCAAAAGAAACGATTTTAAATGCATAGAGGTCCTGGGTTCCGAAGAAACATAAAACAACCCCTAAATTAAGTCCTACCAACGTGCCGCGAATACTTCTCATTTTTTTCTCCCTTGCGCACTCTTTTCTCCCGTTGCGACATGTGTTCTCTAAGATGCACTCGATGAGCGCGCGTGAAGGAGTCAGCCAACGTTCAATATCCCCTTCGGTCAAGCGCACTTAGAGGTCGCTGTGAATTCGATGAACGCTAGAGTTCACCTCCTCGATCCGTGACTGAGTCACGAATCTCTTCGACCAATTGGGAAAGCGGGACTCGGCGAGATTCCGAAGAATGAACATGGTGTCGTTCAACTTTTCCATATGCATTCTTTCGAGCAAACTCGTGCTCTTTTGGAACTTGATAAAGCGCCATTTCCTCGCCGTTTTGGAGACTTTTATAAATTCGATATTTGCCTTGAGTGATTCCTGTGAGTGTGGGGGCACCGTCTCGATCTTGTTTTAAAAACACCAAGGCGCGTTCACCCTTTTTGAAACGCATCATTCCGTGCACCACTTGGCCATATCCGTTGCTTTGGCCACCGGGTTGACGAATCAAGACTTCGGATTGTTTACTTCCTTTTAGGGTTTCGTCCACTCGAAGTTTGACGTAAGTAAAGATCATTCCGCGATCCGGATCGTAGCTGGACCAGCTTGAGGTGACTTTTCCGATGTGGACCCACTGAGAATCTTGGGTGAGTCCCTGGGTGTTCATTTCCTGTACCGAGGTGGCCTGGGCATTTGCCCAAGCCACCAGCGCCACTAAGGAGAGAGAGAGTGACAAAAAACTTTTCCTCATAACCTGTCCTTTCAACCAACGTGCCATTTTGGACAATTCATCCAACAAAATGCCGGACCAAATCGACATTTCGCTTTTTATGAGAAACCGTAAAAAGGGTGGGCTGCTGACTTGCTTGAGGCGGCCCGGGGAAGTTTTTCTTTTCCCCTTCTTACACTTTAGATATTACACGGCTGAAACCTAAAGACAAGTAAAAAGATAAAAAAGTTTCTGAGTGTATACAAAAGTTACGGTTAGCTCTAAACAGTTGAAAACAAAGGAAATTATTTAAATGACGGATCCAGTAAAAGTTAGATTTGCTCCCAGCCCCACAGGATTTTTGCATATCGGGGGGGCGCGGACGGCCCTGTTCAATTATCTCTATGCCAAAAAGCATCGAGGGGCCTTCGTGCTGCGTGTGGAAGACACGGACAAGGAACGCTCCACTCCAGAGGCTGTCGAGGCCATTTTGGATGGAATGAAGTGGCTTGGGTTAGATTGGGATGAAGGTCCGTTTTTCCAAAGTCAGCGGACCGAGGAGTACACCAAAAGACTAAAAATCTTGGAAGAAAAGGGCTGGGTATATCGCTGTTATTGTAAACCGGAAGAGTTGGAGGAGCGTCGCCAAGCGCAAAAGGCTGCGGGTCAACCCATGAAATATGATGGTCGCTGCAGAGAGCTGATCGGAAAGGAACTCGATCAACCCTATACCTTGCGTTTTAAGGTTCCTGAAGGGGTAACCGAAATCGATGATTTGCTACGTGGAAAGGTCCAATTTGACCATCGGGAGATTGAAGATTTGGTTCTCGCGCGAAGTGATGGAAGCCCAACTTACAATTTTGTCGTTGTCGTGGATGATTCGGATATGGGGATCACGCATGTGATTCGAGGAGACGACCACCTAAACAACACGCCCAAACAAGTCCTCTTGTACAAAGCTTTGGGTGTTCCCGTTCCAAAATTCGCCCATCTGCCACTCATTCTAGGGCAGGATAAGAAGCGTTTGTCCAAGCGGCACGGTGCGACCTCGGTCCAGTCGTATCGAGAAATGGGTTTTCTTTCCCATGCAGTGGTGAATTTCTTGGCTCGAATCGGATGGTCTCATGGCGATCAAGAGGTATTCTCCAAGGAAGAATTGATCGAAAAATTTGATTTAGACCATGTGGGAAGTTCTGCAGGTGTCTTCAATGAGGAGAAGCTGCTTTGGTTGAATCAACATTACATCAAGGAATCTTCGGATGAGTTTTTGTTGGATGGGATATCCAAGTTTTTAGATGTTTCTCCGGATCGTCGAAAAGATCCAGGGTGTGCCCTTTTGCTTAGAACCCTGCGGGATCGCTCACAAACCTTGAAGGAAATGGCTGAAAAATCTGCCTTCTTTTTTTCGGAGAGTGTCTCGTTTGACGAAAAGGCGGTTTCAAAGTTTTTCAAGGCTGACGTTCTGGACCCCTTTCGAAAACTAAAACAAGTGTTCGAATCCCTGGAAGACATGTCAGAGGATGTCGTGAAGCCAAGATTTCAGGAGTTGTTGAGTGAACTCGATTTGAAAATGGGTAAGCTGGCTCAACCGCTTCGCGTGGCTCTCGTAGGCGGGACAACCAGTCCCGGTATCTTTGAAGTGATCGAAATGCTTGGAAAAGAACGCGTGTTAAAGCGTCTCGAAACAGCGATCAAAATGATTGAGTCGTAAGCCTATTGCTGTTTCCGCATGGATCGACGAATTTGAGCCGCTTGATCGGTTAAGGCCATTTCGCCATATTCGGCCACGATGGTGTCAAAGACCTCCCGAAAAGGTCGGTCTACTTCCATGAGTTTTCGAACAAAGCTGCGACGTTTTTCCGTGTCTCCTCCCCGACAAGTGGGGGCGTCAAGCGTCAAAAGTTTGTCTGTCGGACATTTGAGAGACGCAAGAACCATCATGGCTGGATCAAACTCTTCTTGGGCATCTCCTGCATGAGGATTGCTGGCCGAAGGGGTCATTTGTGCATGAGGATTGCTCATCCCATGAGGGTTGGAGAGGGATGACATATGGGGGTTGACCTGCGTGTTTTGAGGTTTTTGCTCCGCTGTTTGGATGATTTGAACTAACAGAAGAAATGCAATGATGGCCAATAAAATGGACGTGGTACTCGGTTTCGATAAAAAACTCACAATCTCATCCTCTCTTTTAGATCCCTCGACAAGCGCCTCCTATATATACGGTGAGACAGGCACTTCTTTTTTCAAAAAACAGGTTAAACCTGTCTTTTCCAGTTTCGTCAATCCCCTAGGTCCCTACTCCCAGTTCAATGTACCCAGGTCTATGGATCGCGCGTTATAGATGGCATTCTCTGTGACAGTGAGGGGAAGACTCTGCGATTTCCCTTCTTGGTTTCGAACGACATATTTACCCGAAAACGCCACATTTCCTCTCTTCATTTGCGCATAAGGAACCGTCCAAGATATGAGTCCCTCTTCATTGGCATGAGCCGTTTGAGAAAATGTAAACGACTCATTGGGGGCAAAAATTTTCCCCTCAAGGGTTAAAGATGGCTCATTTGTTAAGCTATACAAGCGGGCTCCGGGCACCCGTTCAAACAATTTTAGGGCAGATGTCGTTTGATCGTCCGGATTGGCAAAAGGACTGACATAAAGAAGGCGCCAATCGGTGGGAAAAACACCCTCTTCATTTTTTCCATTCCGAACAAAAAACCGCAAAGTCTGAAGTTTTAGGGTTTTTGGAGAGGCTTGAAGAAAGGTTCCGCCTTGATCATTCGTTTTCGAAGCAAAGTAAGAATCCAAATCGCGCCCCAAAAAATCGAGCCATTTTCGAATGCGCCGATTTGGACCTTCTACGACCAAGTAGTTCACGGGATATTTTTCCATGTACGCTTGAAAATCTTTTTCCGACTCGGAGCAAAACATTTGCAAGGTTTCAAACGATTCCAAAGACTGAAAAGGATGAGAAACGACAGGAACGTGGCCATAGTACAGTAGCCAATGTCCAAAATCCCAATGGCCGGAAACCGCTCGTTGATCTACTGGCCGAGGGTGAAGTTTGTTTTCCGATCGCAAAAAAGTCCCGAGCTGTCGAATGGGTCGGTAAAGAGGGTGCGTGTTTTCGCGATGTGTCCATCCCAGCTCAGGTCTGGCGGGCAAAATGATCAAGAAAAGAAGAAGGAAGGTCCCGAGGATTTGCCACTTCCGGCTGGACACCTTTTTTTGAATCAGATGATGAATGATCCATGCAGAAAGAATGGCCACCAAAGGCATGGCCAGTCCGACAAATCGAGCCTGAAGTAGGGCGAGTACCATGGGTCCCAAAGCAAAGCCACCAATCCACCAGCTCGAACGTTTCAAGCCAATTTGAAGCAATCCAATCCACGCAATGAAAAGAGGCCCCAAACCCAAGGGAAGCCAGGTGGCCGGGTGTAAACGGAGGGGGCTAATGGCTTCATTGGTGATGGAGAGAAGCCCTTGAGATCCAGTTACCGTATGGAACATTTGGGAGGGGATTGATACGAGCGTCCCAAAGCCGCCGTGAAAGAACACCCACCCAAGCAAAGCCAGGAGATACATCAACGAAAGCGCAAACCATGATGTGGAGCGTGAGTGGCGTTTAACGGCATTCCAGAAATGGAAAGAAGCAGACGCGGCCCCAAAAAACAGTGGAGTCCACCAGGAAAAACCAAAAGGCGAAACCAAGCCGTTTGTGAATCGATCCGTCAGTGCCAGTAAGATTAGATTGAGAATCGAGGAAAAGAGAAACAGCCTTCCCAAAGACTTTGGTTTTACGTTAGATGAATCTAAAAGAGCTGAAAGGGCCAGAAACAAACCCAAAACCCATGCCTGCGGCCAGAAAGCTGGAGCCAGGCCCAGAACCAAGGCCAGAGAAAGAAAAGCTCCTTTTCGCCCTTTTCGAAAAAGCAAAAGAAGCCAAAAAACCAAAATAACACAGAGTGCTTCTAAAAAATGATGGTCTAGCCGTCCAATGGAAGATTTGTAAATGGCGGAAGGAGAAAGCGTAAAAAGCAAAGCCGATGCGAAAGCCACCGTTGAGCCAAACAAAAGATAAGCAGAGGCTCCAACAAGTATCAACCCTGGGAAGGCGAGAAGGGGAATTAAGATCGCAGAGTAAGCTTCAATGGTTTGCGTGTCGGTCACGCCAAATAGCTTTAAAGGGGTGGCTACAAGCAGATCCAAGCCCAAAGGCCAAGGGACATCAAAACCGTTCGGGAAAGAGAGCATCTCATCATGTAACGGGTAGGTGAGATCCGATTTCACCATTTGTTCAATGCGATGGAGGCGGTAGTATGGGTCCGTATCGTTGAATGCGATGCCATGACTGGTAAACACACCGGGAGCGTTTTGAAATCGAAGCCCTAAAAAGAGAATGCCCAGAGCGAACCAAATGTACTTCCTCCACACGCCACCGATCTTAACCTTCCGAAAGAGGATCACCAACTATGCTTAGAACCTCAAGCAGAATCCCCTCTAGCCTGGAAAGCAACGCGATTACAACGGCCTTTCAGCTGAAAAAGTCTAGAAGAGAAAAAATCATCGATTTGACCGAGTCCAATCCAACTCAAGTGGGTTTTCGATACCCAGAACGCGAAATATCCAGCATTTTTGGAAAGGCTGAGACCTTTTTGTACGAACCCGAGCCGAGAGGGCTGCTGAGCACGCGCTCTTTCATCGCAAAGAATTGTTCGCCGCTTATAGGACCGGAAAATGTGTGGATGACCTCGAGTAGCAGCGAATCTTATTCATTTTTGTTCAAGTTACTATGTGACCCTGGTGATGAGGTGCTTGTGCCGACTCCAAGTTATCCCCTTTTCGAGGGATTGCTCAATATGGACGGGGTCAGGCCAAGGTTTTATTCACTGGAGCATGGGAAAGGCTGGTGGCTCAATCGTTCCCACATCGAAAGAGAAGTTTCTCAAAAGACAAGAGCCATCTTGATTGTGAATCCAAACAATCCAACAGGAAACTTCGTGTCAGAAAACGATCAAGAGTGGTTATTAGATTTTTGTCGAATAAAAAACATTCCTCTCATCGTGGACGAAGTGTTCTTTCAGTTTCCGGTGCAGGGAAAGGGCCGGTCTTTTTCAGAATTTCTTAAAGAAGATGTGTCGCTGTTCGTTCTCGGAGGTTTCTCGAAGCAATTTGCGCTGCCCCAAGTGAAACTGTCATGGATTCTTTCGAATATAGATGCCAGTGGGGCCGAACAGTTGGATTGGATTTCAGACCACTACTTAACCGTGCCTTCGCTTCAACAACATGCGTGTAAAAAATTATGGGGGGCGCTGTCCAGCGTACTCCCTCAAGTAAGGGAGAGGGTGAATCGAAACTATTCCCTTCTTTGCCGAGAGATGGAGTCGAGTCAGGTAAAGGTGCTGGCCTGTGAAGGAGGATGGAATGCCGTTCTTTCGCTTCCCTCAAGTGTAAATGAAGAGGAAACGGTGTTGGGACTTTTGGAAAATAGGGGCGTGTTGGTGTATCCAGGATTCTATTTTGACCTGCCTTTTCAAAGTTCTTTGGTGATTAGCCTCTTGCTCGAAGAAGCGGACTTTCGGTCGGGAATCCAGGCATTGAGAGATTCTCTTTAATCGTCTTCGATTTCTTCCCAACCGGTGATCATGGCCTTGATGTTGGAGGTTGGCGTGCGCCCGGTCGTTGTGAGGTAAATGTGTCCAAACATGAAGGTCAATAAGAGGTACGCGGCAAAAACATGTATTTGCGCGACCCAGCCCAAATCCAACCAAGTTAAGCCGAGACTCGGCCAGTGATGGAAAAGTAGATAAAGAAGTCCGGTGGTTCCCAAAATGGGAAAAAGCAATAGTTTAAAAGATAAGTAGGCTAAGCGTTGCAGTGGATTGAGTTTGGATAAAAGCGTTTTTTTCACGGGGTGGGGTTCGTGACGAAAGATACCCAAAACATAGAATCGAATCATTGCGACCAGAAAAGAACGGGTGGGAATATATTGCTTCCACTCTCCGGTCGTAAAGTGCCAAAAAATCGCAAAAGCGACGAGTATCAAGAGGGCGAGTGCGAATGCAATATGGAGTTGCACGGAGGTATGAAAATCAAACACTCGAAACCAAGAGAAACGCATATTGAATCCCGTCAAAGCCAACAAAAGAATCAATACTGCCTGACCCCAATGCCAAATGCGTTCAAATCGTTTGTAAATGAAGACTTTTTTCATTGGTCCGTCCCCCGATGTTGACCTTGTTTTCGAGAGAAAAGACGGAGAAGCGCATGAATCGAGGCGGCCAGCAGTGTGCCGATCATCAGGAACAGACCGAATCCGTCGAGGAGATTTCCGGAGTCCCGGCCCAATAAGTAGAAACCTTGTAGATGAGCCAAACGTCCTTTCTTTGAGTGACAGCTTTCACAACTCAAGGCCTGTTCTTTGGGCGCGACCATATGAGACAGGGGCCAATGCATTTCGGTTTGAATGAAGGAAAAGGTTCCGCTGTAGGGCTGATTTGCCGCAGCCATTCCTTTCTTAATCGAAGTCTCCCAATCAAAATCGGCCCAGTAGGCCCCACTGCCCTTTTTTCCAAATAGCTTGGGAACAACCAAGGTTTGGTTTGCCGGATCGTAGGGTTGTTTTCCTCGATGGATCTTGAAAGGCCATATTCGTGCATTGGAATCTTCATAACTTCCATTTAACGAATTGATTTGCACGACCGGTTGAGAAAAGTCCAAGCGATTGTATTGTCCCATGTATGGATCGTAATCATAGGGAAGAGATTCTGAGCCCGGTTTTTTCGTATCTAACACGTCGCCCAAAAAGATTTGATCGACTTTCCCATTGAACCATCTGTATTCGGGTGCAATGTTTTTCGCCCAAAGAAATTCACCTTTTTTCGACGAGTAGGTGATGACTTCCGTACCATCTTGGAGTCTTGATTTTTGTGTTATCGCATTTCCTTTCTCGTCCTTCTTTCCGGCCTTGGACCAGTCCCACCACATTTTGGTTGGACGCTCTCTCGCGAATGTTGGTACATGACAGGTTTGACAGGCGATTCGTGCCATGTGGCGGTTTAATAAAGAATCTTCATGGGGCTTGTCTGTATGGCAAGACTGACAGGCCAAAAAATTCCGTTCGCTATCTTTCTTTAAAATTTTAAATTTGGGATCTTCAACGCCGGGAATCGTAAAGCAACGTCCGGAAATTTTATGCTGATGCGTGGTGTGACAGTCGACACATGAAAAGTTAAGTCCCTTTGAATTCATGTGAACATCAATGTCCTTGGTTGGGTTTTCGAGCGTGGCATCCATGTCTCCATGTTTGACGCCTTCACCGCCCCCACCCCAAAAATGACAGGCTCCGCAAGTTTGTCGAGACGGTTTGCCGATGTTTTGAGCAATATGGGCCAAATCAACGGGTTGCCAAACATTCCCAGAGTTTTTGGGCCATTCTTTCGAAATGTAGTTGGGATGCCCGGCATCAGTGGGAAATTTTCGATAGGTGCCAGTTGTGTCGTGGCAAACTAAGCAATCGACGTTCATTTCGCTGGAAAAGTCGAAGTCCTGGTCTTTCCATCCGTATCCCGCATGGCAGCTTGTGCAACGCGGCTCATTCGAAGCCAAGGCAATGCAGAAATTGTTTACAACGTGTTTTCCTTTCCCAATCTTTAGACTCTTGGGACAGAGCCACGTCCAGTGACTGGTTTTCATGACCTGTTTGGCGGCTTCGGTGTGACACGTTAAACAGGTCGCTGTGACTTCAGGCCCCGAACGAAAAGGGCCTTTTAAGATGGCAAAGCGACGATGGTCGGCGGTGGCTGTAATTTCTTTTTTTGGGAAGTGAACCTCATCTTTGGGAATCGAAATTTGAAGAGAGGGAGGCGCGTCATGGCATTCCAGACAAGCTTGCTTGGTTTTTTCTCCTTCCTTGAAATGTTCGAGAAGAATCTTCTGTTTGGTCTGGTCCGAAATGAAACGTTGTCGATCAATTTTTTTCTTAGGTTGCCATGCCCCAAATGCGTTGAAACCCATCAGGAGGGTTACTATTATTAGAAAATTCGCATATTTGCGGGCCATGGCTAAATAATCATAACAAAGTGGGTGCAATTTTCCCGTTTCGCAAGGTCCCCATTTTAACCTCTCGATCATTCCGCCCAAAAGAGTTCCAGCGAATTCTTCCGGTGATGCCAGAAAAATCCGGACCGTTTTGGAGAAGTTGAAGCAATTGCGTGTGTGTTGTGGGGTTTTTCAATAATGCCCGAGCCAAGAGATGTATCGTGTCATAGGTGGCCATGGAACGGGTATCTGCACGGAATCCATGCTTTTTGAAAAAGGCCTCTTCGAATGCTTTCTGCTTGGGTGTGAATTCTGTTAACAGAGGCACATAGAAATTTTGGTCCCACTCTTGGCTAGAGCGCAGAAAAGATTCCTCTAAAAAGCCCGGTCCTCCAAAAAAAGTTGCAGGACTTCCTTTCGTTTTCCAGCTTTTAAGAAAAGAAATGGCCTCCAAGGGTTTGGCCAGGATGACGAAATTGCGAATAGGTTGTTCCAAGACCTGTGCAGTAGTGGAATGGTTTGAATTTAAATGAAGATGAAGCGTGGGCGTCAGGTGCTGTTTTCGTAACTCCTTGAGAACTTCTTCGGTAAGAAAGCGAGAGTCGTGATCAAGCGATGAAAGGAGAATCATTTGCGTACGTTTCTGTTTCACCAGTGTATGGACCAACGCTTTTGCGATTTGTCGATCTCCGGGAAGAACCGAAAGCGCCCAAGGGACATCGGCATTATTCACGGAATCATCGGTGCTTCCAAAGTCCAATAGAGGGAGACGTGCTTTGGTGACAACCTGCTCGGCCAAGTGGGTCGCATGTCCGTTGACTGAGCCTAACCAAGCCCAGATGTTGTGTTCATAGGTCATTCGAGCCATTTGAGAAACACCGGCTCCCCACGGATTTTCGGACCAAGCGGGAAGAAGAAGCAGGCGATTACCATTCAATTCCTTTTTTTGATTAATTTCCTCAATGGCCTGCTGAGCACATAACCACGGCCCTTGATCCTTTGAGGTGGAAGAGGGATTGGGGCCAAAAAAGCCAATGGGTATTTCTTGTTTAGCACTTAGGCGAAGAGGCGTGCTCGGCCCGTGATAGCTGGCCGGTTCAGATCGGTGTGGCTTATAGAATTCACCGAACGCAGAGAATGGCAAACAAAGGCATAGAATCAGAGAAAAGGCTCTCATTTCTAGGAACGCGGAGGAATTTTCAAATCAGACCGAGAAAAATAATTCCATTCCCCTTGTTTGAATCGGGCTAAGAAGACCTCTCCGGCATCATCCAGTGCTGCACTAAAGGGGATCTCTCCGGTTATCCCGTCCCAAGGCTGGTTTCGATGTGCCAGGACATCTCTAATTTTTGCTCGATTGAGTCCGGCTTGCTGAATTCCCCAAATGAGAAGATTCATGCCATCATAGCCATGGGCTGCGTAGGTATCGGGATGAATGCCAAAACGCTTTTCAAAAACCCGATAAAAACGTTTGAGCTTGGGATCGTTTCGGTTCGGATTCCAGGGGTATCCAGCGATCACGTCTTCCGCATTCTCTCCAGCAATTTTCACAAATTCAGGCGAAACGCTTCGATCACTCGTGAAGTAGGGTTGCTTCATTCCCATCTTCCGCATTTGATTTAGAACAAGTGCGCTTTCCGGAGCATCTCCCCAATGAACAATGGCGTCGAGATTGGATTCCTTGAGTCGCTTTAATTGTAGTGAGAAGTCTTCAATTCCAAGTTGATAAGCCATTTCTATGATGACGGGATAGCCCAGACGTCTTGCGCTGTCCTTGATTTCTCTGACTCCAAATCGACCGTACCGATTGCTACTTCGAATGATTCCAATTCGCCGAAACCCCTTTTTCCGGATCATATAATCCACAAGTAAATAACTCTGTTGTCGGTCGTCTCCAATGCAACGAAATACCCAGGGAATATTGGTTTCAATAAATGTGGGATCTGTGTCTCCGGAGTTCATCATGGGGATTTCCGCTTTCAAGGCCACACGGATGGCAATGTGACTATTGGCGCCATCAATTGTTCCCAGGATGGCCCAGGTATGGTCTTTATAAGCCAATTTCACAATTTCATTTCCAGAGGCACCCCAGAGTCCATTGTCATTGCTGATGACCAATTCAAAAGGAATCGCTCTTTTAACGTATCCCCCTTTTTGATTGGCCTCTTCAATGGCCAATTGAGCACCCTTTAACATCATTCTTCCCAAAGGCTCTTCGTGACTCTTTCCTCCGGTAGCTACGGAAACGGTGGATTCAATGGGACCAATGAATCCGATTTTGACGGTCTTTACATTTTCTGGCTCTGGAATGGCTCTTCCGGGACCTGTGTACTCCATTTGTTCCAGAAAATGACGCTTGTAAGGCTCTTTGTTCCCAAAAGGTGCCACGTCGCCGGGAGTGCTGGCATATTTCGGATCTTTCTTTAGGGGAAGGTCCGGAACCTGGTAAGCGTTGACCTCATTGATGCGTTTGAGAACTTCACCCGTTGGAAGTTGTTTTTCTTCTTCCGTTGCGATGGCAAATGAGGACAGACAAATCCCAATAAGGAAAATTAAAAAAGGTGTCTTATTCATTTCTTTCCTCCCTTTAGTCTCGGGAAATAGTCCGTACCTTTTCCGAACGCCAGGCCCTTGGAGGTTCCAACCCAAATATCCTTCCCATCCACTTCAGCCGCTAAGGCATAATTATGAGGAATGTTTATCCCCGTTTCGACCCTTCGAATCATTTTGCGATTTCGATAAACTTCTGCCCAACCGGTTTTTTTTTGGGGATCTCGCGTATAAGTCACCCAAGTGTTGGAAGGAAAATCCACAATGGCTCCAACACCTTTGTCGGTGCAATACCAGGCTTCATTGGCATTTCGTCCTTCCACAAAATTGATGAAGTCGCTCGGAATTCCCGAGTCTTTGTTGAAAAAACCTCGCCAATTTCTGCCGTCATAGCGAGATCCTCCGAAATATGAGGAGGCCCAAAGAATGTGATCAATATAACTAACACCGGTGGTGATGACATGGACGATCCCGTCATCCCGATAAAGATCGATTTCCATTTCCCCGTCGGGGTCCAAGTAGTCTTTCCACCGGTCCTCGGCAACATCATATTCCAAAATGCCACTTCCCCAGACGCCAAAAAAGACCTTGCCATCTGCGTAGGATACGCCGTAATTCCAAATTTCTTCCATGGGTGCATTCTTTTCCGTAAAAATGCTCCACTCTCCTGAAACCATGTTGAAACGACTGGATCCTGCGGTCGTGGCGGCCCAAATGTTTTCGTTTTCGATGGCAACCCCATAGACAACATCATTCACCAAACCACTGTTCATTTGATGCCAATGATCGAAGCGAGGGTTCTTGCTTTTGTATCCACTGAGTCGAGCCAGTCCTCCGCCAAAGAGACCCAGCCAGACATCGCCCGTCTTTTTGTCAATGTCGATGGAAGAGACCACTCTCCAAGGAAGGCGTTCTTTTTCCGTCCAGGTTCGTTCGACCTTCATCGTATTCTTATTGATTAAGGCCAAACCGTTTTCCGTTCCTACCCAAACACGGGGTCCGTCGACTTTCACAGCGAAGATGTGGTCGTTCGGAAGGCCATCTTTTACGGTAAACTGCTGCCAGTCGGTGTAGATGAAGGGCATTCCTTCCTCCACGCTTAAAGATGCAGATGTGGAAGACTTTTTGGGAGGGGGAGTTTTGCTCATGGGTAGGTTGGATTTCCCACAGGAAAACAACATCGTTGAGCAAAGAACAACAATCCATTGCCGACTTTTCATTTCATCTCCTTATAACGTTTTTAAATACTCCATAAGATCGTTCAATTGATCCTTGGTCATGTCATTCGTGACGCCGTGTTTGTCGTCAGGATTGTATTCGGTCCAAATTTCTTCCAGTGTGGGTGAGATTCCATTGTGGAGATAGGGTGCCGAATCATAAATATTGTTGAGGTGGGGGGTGTCAAATAGTCCCTTTTTGTCCAACTCAAATTGAGTTCCCACATCATGAAGTTTCCGATCCGTAAAATAGGGAGGATCATGACAGGTGACGCATCGATTTCCTTTCGGAATCTTTCGACCGTCGTTGGTCCATTCCCGTTCAAAAATCATCTTTCCTCGGCGTTGCGCGTCCGTGTATTCGGATCCCGGAGGATGATAACGATTGGGTGGACGTGGAATTGTGGTGATGTAGTGATCCAAGGCCTTCAATTGTTTGGGTGTAAAGGGTTGGATGCGTGTGAAAAATACGGAGAGACGCGGACCACACTGACGTTTGAGGCTTGGGTTTTTACCCGTCCACTTGAACGGAGCGGTGTCCAAAATTCCCCGAAGTGTTCGATTGTCCACGGGATCATACCCGATGCCGTCAGGTTCAATGTCATACGTAAGGCCATCGACGTGCCCGTCTGGATGACACGAATGACACGCGAACTGGCGGTGAAAGGTGATGTCCGCGGAGTGAAATAATTGATCGCCCCATCGAATCTCCGTGATTTCTTTGGACCCTCCCAAATCAATGGTTTTGCCTACGTTGAGCGTGTTCAGGTCAATGACGGTGATGGTGTCACTCAACGCATCGGCTACAAAAGCGCTTGCACCGTCTCGAGTCACAAGAATGCCTCGGGGACTGGTTCCTGTCGGTATGTGTTTCACGAGGTAGTTGGATGCCGTTCCTAAGTGATTGGGGAGAACGCGTCGTTTTTCTTCGGGGGTGGCGCGATTGAGAAGGTCTCGCAATCGCTTCGTGTCGATGACGGCCACGCGGTCTGTCGTTGCGCTGGTGACCAGTGCCATGCTTCCATTGGGTGTGAATGCAACGTCCGTGGCGTCGGCGAATCCCAAATGGGGTTCGTCGAGTAAAACTTGATTCACGGTTCCATCTTTTTCGATGATGGCAAGACCATTGGTAATGGTCCACCCCTGCATGAGCCGTGTCATGGGAACCAAGGTTTTGGTTCGGTTTAACGTGGCCAGGGCAAACTCTCCGGATGGGTGCCAATCAATTCCCATCATGAGATTGGCGCCCGGAACCTCCAACCTTTCCTCAATGGTGGCATCCTTTGTGTTGATGACCGTGATTTCCGAAACAATCGGAGTGCGAAACTTCGAAAATCGAGATAATGCGTTGGTGACAAAGATGCGTGAACCCAAAGGGTCAAGTGACATGGACCAAGGGGACCTGCTTGCGCTCAATGTTTTGATTCGAACATAACTTTCCGCTTCCAAAACCGAAATGTCTTCGGAGGCCGTATTTAAAACGAAGAGATATTTTTCGCTCGGATCTACCATAAGACCATGGGGCTCATCTCCGACGGGAACCGTTCGAATGACACTGCGTTTTCTCACATCGATGACTGAAACGGTGTCGTCGTGGCGGTTGCTGACATAAGCCAAACGACCCTTGGGATGAAAAACCACGTCCGCTGGATTCGTTCCGACTTGGATCTCAGCGACTTTTTCGCGACGGGCGACATTTAGAACAATGACGGAGTTGGAGGTTTCACAGGCCACATATACTTCTCGTCCATTTGGGCTCAACGCCATATTTAGAGGCGTTTTGTATTGCTCTCGTTCCGTTTGGGCCTCTCGTTTATTCACCGATGGATGGGCGATGTTTTTTAGTGCTTGGCTCAAGAGAAAGGGTTTCCCATGAGCGTTCTCATGACAGGAAAGGCAAGCTTTGGGGTCTAAACGAACCAAGCCCAAAGCATTGGATTTGTGCTTTTCGTCTTTGAGATAGTCGCTGGCGGGTCCGTGGCAAGCCTCACACCCGACGCCTTCGTCAACGCTGAACGTCGGTCCAAATACGGCGCTGGGCGAGTTGAAGCCAGTGACATGGCAACGAAGGCATTCGTCACTTTTTTGGGGATCGCTGTGGATTCCTTCTGCTTTCGCCATTTTACGGGCCTTGGGTGTAGCCAATACGGCAAAGGCGCGTGCGTGGGGACGATCTTTCCATAGGCTGTATTGGTATCCCATGGATGCATCCTGATGACAGTTTGCACATGCGTGAGATCCAACATAATGCCGGAGCGTTTCATGGTTCTGGGTTGGAGCTGAAGGTAGGTCCGCGGTTTTGAATTTGTTCGGTGTGGGGTGAGCAATTTCCTTTTTGGCTTTTTGGAGATCGAACGTGGCTTTCCCCAAAACGGAGGTGTGAGAACCTTTTTCCAGATGGCAGCTCATGCAAAAATCATCGTCCGCCATTTTCAGTCCATGCATCATGGCTTGTTTTCGATCTTGCATGATTTTTTTTGTGGCATAGTCGCTTCCGGGGCCATGACAATCTTCGCATTGGATTCCGTCCTGGATTTGAAATGCGGGATCGCGTTCCCATGCTTCGGTCAGAGCAGCCGGAGCATGGCATCCGAGACAGATGGCTGCCTCTTGAGGATCCTGTAGAATGCCACTTTCTTGCGCGATGATTTTGCTTTCGGGTTTCGCCAGAGATGCCCAGGACCCCGCATGTTTGGAAATGAGCCATCGACTAAATTGATGCCCCATGCTTTTTCCGGAGTGGCATTTTGCACACGCGCGGGCTCCGATATAGACGGGCTTTTGGAACACAGACGTTTCATAAGCCTGAGCTGAAGTAAGAAAACAAAATGTTCCCAGAGTTCCCAAAAGAAAGAGACGCTTCAGGTTCATTTCTTGCCTCCCTTTTTAAGGAACGGATGTTCCAATGTAATCAGCTGGTCCACAGGGACATTGGTTTGGGTTTCTTGCGTCTGGTCTGGCCATGTGATCGAGAGAAGGTCAACTTTCTTGTGCTTAGCCAGTCCAAAAAACAGCCGAGCTTGTCTTTGCGAGAGATAGCCACTGGTAGGCATTAGCTCTTGAACTTGAATATGGTCGCCAGTTTTCACCGTCACTTTGGCACCGATGGCATCTCTTTTTCCAGAAGGAAAGACTTCTTTGGCTTCAATGGCCAGCCAGTGGTTTTTGTGAGGTTGGTCGTTTCGAAGAAGCCTGGGAGAGTCGTTGAGGTTCACAATCATGAGATCCACGTCTCCATCGTTGTCGAAGTCTCCGCTGCTGGAGCCCCGACCCACATATTTTTGAGCAAAGTAGGGTCCGGACTGTTTGGAAACGTCTACAAAGGTCTCTTTGCCTGTGTTTCTGAGTAAGGTGTCTTCTTGAACAAATTCAAAATGAGCGTGACCATGGACCACAAAAATATCGGTCCATCCATCCAGGTCATAGTCCAATAAGGAAGCTCCCCAACCAGAGTATTGACCGAGGATTTCAGGAAGTCCTGCAGATCTCGTGTGATCCTCGAACATCCCCTTTTTCTGAATAAGAAGCGTGTTGTAGCGAAGGTCTGGGATGAAAATGTCCATGAGGCCATCACGATTTAGGTCTCCGATGGCCGGCCCCATGGAGGAAACGCCTTGTCCGTGTTCGCTAAAGGCAAGGCCTTTAAATACCGCCTTTTCATTGAAGGCGGACGTACCGTTGTGTTCGAAGTAATAATTCTCCATGGCATCATTGGCGACATAGATATCCAAAAAACCATCATTGTTGAGATCCGAAGCCGATACACTCATGGCCCTTCCATCTGGACGATATAAGCCAACATTTCCCGTGACTTCTTCAAAGGTTCCGTCCCCCTGATTTCGGAAGAGCGCATCGGCCTGTCCGCTATAGCTTAGAGGTCCGGGGTATCCTTTCGCCGCATAGAAATCTCGAAATTTGCCGTCGTCGTATTTGAGGTAATTTCCAATGTAGACGTCCAACCAACCATCTTGGTTGTAGTCGAACCACACGGCGGAGAGGCTCCAACGAGCATCATCTAAATTGGAAGCGCGAGAGACATCTTCGAACGTTCCGTCTCCTTTGTTTTTGTACAGAAGGTTTTTTCCGTAATTCAGTACGTAAAGATCTACGAATCCGTCATTGTTATAATCTGCTGCAGAACATCCCGTGCTGAAAATCGACTTACCATTCACCTTGGCAGATGCCGTGACATCTTCAAACGTTCCATCCCCTTTGTTTTTGTACAAAACATTATGAAGCTTGTCCTTGAGGTCTCTTCCTCGATTGTCATTCACATTTTTTGTCCACTTACCTGTAACAAAGTAAATGTCGGCTAGGCCGTCGTTATTAAAATCAAACACACAGCTTCCCGCACCAGTTCCCTCCACGATATTGTCGAGCTTGTGATCTCCGTAGCTGTGTTTGAATTGAATCCCTGCCTTTTGCGTGATGTCACTAAACTGAGGAAGCGCCCATGCAGAGGAGGTGGCAAAAACCAACGCAAATAGAACAAATCTCATGGTTTACTTCCCTCCCTTTTGGAGGCTTTTCAAAATGGTGCGTCGCCCCTGATCGCTCAAACGTCTTCGCTGACTCTTTAGCGGAAGAAGATTGACGGAATCTTTCCAGAGAGCCTGGGACATGACATTTTCTGGAGTTCGTTCCGCGTCTTCATGACAGCCAATGCATCCACGGGGTTCCTTGTTTTTGACCCAGATCCACTGACAACTGCGCAGAACTTGTCCTTGGGCATTCAAAGCTTCCAATTGAATGGGGGTGTTTGCAGGAACTCGGATATTGAAGGAGCCATCGGTTTCAATCGCCACTTTTCCGAGTAAGTATCGCTCCACGTAATTTTTCTCGGGGCGTCCTTCAATTACGCGCATATGTGTTGCGAGTTTGGGGTCGAACTCATCCTTCGACAAAGTCGTTGTTTTGATGTCCTGGCAGAAAAGTTCTCCCGTCTTCACGCTTTCGTTGACCACCGAAGAACGACCATCGGGCATCGGACGCGAGGCGATGAGTTTGGGTTGGATTTCGTGAAAGGCGGGGTCGTCTTTAAGGAGCGAAAGCTCTCCGGAGTAGGGATTCAAACGGTACAGACCAAAGGTTTGAAATCCAGGGCCCGATTGGTTCGAAACCAGAATCTCTCCGTTGGGCAGAGGTGCGGGAGTTCGAAATTTTCCATCCGCAGGGGCCGAGAGATATCGATGGGAATGAACACTCCGGCGTAAACTTACGGCGGCCAATCGTCCTCCCGGCTGGCTCATGGATCCCTCTTCGGATTCCACAAACACAACAAGGTTTTGGTTTGTTTGGATGGGAGATTCTTTGAAGCGAGATCCGCGATCATCTCCAAAGTGAACGACATCGGTTCCGTCGCTATTAATGGTAAAAAGCGTTCTTCGCTCTGGCCAGGAAGGGGTTCCTCGATCCCGTTGCCAAGCGGCATAGAGGACTCGGCCATCTTGCATGATAAATGGGTCTTGAGTTCCGTATGGCGTGAATGTGAGTTGACGAAGTGCGGACCCGTCCATTCGACAAGAGTATAAAGCGGAAGGTTTTCCCTTCGGGGTTCCCAAGAACGTAATTTGGTTCCAAGGAAGCGTTGAGGTGATGACGTACATGGTGGACTGGTAGACGGGGGTTCGACAATCAAAAGGTTCGTTGGTGATTTGTTTCAGGCCCGAACCATCCAAGTTCATTTCGTAGACTTGCCAAAAATCAGTCGCTTTCTTTTTTCCCGCAAAGAGGAAACGCTCGCCATCAAACGAAACATCGGGATCCGCCGCTTGAAAAAAAGAGCTGGTCAAGGATTCCATGCTGCCATCGGAACGAAGGAGCATGACACGAGATCGGCCCGGATGAACCTCTCGGCCTTCCAAACGGGATGGGATTTGGGTGAAGAGAAGACCGTGAAATTGAGGAACGGCTTTGGACAAATTCAACAGTCCTGACTCGGATGTTCGAGTCAGCATCGAGGCGGTTGGGTCGAGATGATCGCCTCCTTGGTCCCAAGATCCTGGGGTGACCACGGTTGTTCTGGAAACGGGATGGTGGGAGGAGCAGGTCAAAAGGAAACAAAAACTGAAACATAAAAAGGTTTTTAGCAAATGTGTCATTTTGGGATTCACCTTAGCCAACTCAGGTCGAGTCGCAATGAGCTTGAATCATGTTTTCACGTTTGTTTTTCTCACGAAACGACTTGAGGATCTAGCATATTGTGCATATGCACATTATAAATTTCTGAGGAGGGATTGATTTGTTGTCCGATATCCTCCAAGATGCCCCCCTTTCAGGAGGCCCAACGTGACGCATCAAGTTTCTGATCTACAAATCAAAGACTGCTCTCTCATTACGCTGTCGACGGGTTTGCGGAGTCAAAACCTTCTCGACATGCGGGATCGCATCGTGCAAGCCCCATTGGAGAGCATCTACCACCATTTTTACGAAGGCATCCTTCGCCCCAGTTTCGATGATCTGGAATATCGAAACGATTTTGCGGTCTGGGCCCATCAAGCCCTGAGAGATCCTCACCTGGCCGAGCGGCTTGGCCAGATTCATCCTTTAAGGTTTAGGACATTGGAGGAGTTGCGCGAAGCCCTTCTGGATGTGATCGAAGACCGTCTTTCGGAGCATGATGTCGTTCCATGGGCGGAGCGCGGAAGGGAATTCTACTTTCTCTCCGCAAAAGTGGTCATTTTTGATACCCACGCTCGTGTGGAACGTCCCAAAGACCTTCCCTCCGTGGTGGAGACGCTCACGCGAAGCAGCATCTATTTTCATTTCATTGAAGCTCAACGAAGAGATCCCGTGGATGTGGACGATTTTTCAGCCTGGCTGAGGAGTTGGGGAGACGCCTACGAACCGGTATGCAAACGATTGAGTGCCATTGACTATCATTTTTTCAACTTAAGAGAGGTGAGGGAACACATCTTAGAAGCGCTATCGTTGGTTCCTAAAATCGCCGAAAAAGAGGAGAGGGCCTAACGATGCTTGATGCTCTAAATATTCAAGATTATTCCAAGGTTGTGCGTCCGGAGGTGATTGACCAACTTCATCAATTGGCTGCTCCATTGGCCGGAGCCAAAGTCGTACATGTAAATTCCACAAAGCTTGGAGGTGGCGTTGCGGAGATCCTGGATCGCTTAATTCCCCTCAAACGTTCATTGAACATCAATGCCAGCTGGGAAACCATTGGAGGTGATCCGGATTTCTTTGTGTGCACGAAGGCGTTCCACAACGGCTTGCAAGGAAACCGCGTGGATATTCCTCAGCACTTATTGAACCATTTTGAATCCATCAATGAAGAAAATGCAGAAAAGCTCCGTTCTACATTGGAGGACGCAGACTATGTATTCATTCATGATCCCCAACCCGCACCGCTTTTAAAACTTTGTCCGAACCGAAAAGGAAAATGGGTGTGGCGTTGTCACATCGACGTGAGTCGACCCCATCGTCCGGTGTGGAAATACTTGAAACGCTTTTTACATGACTACGATGCAAGCATTTATTCGCTGGCTGCCTTCGCGCAACCTCTGGGCCATCCTCAATTTTTGGTTCCTCCAAGCATCGATCCCTTGAGTGAGAAAAACATCGAGCTTTCCAAAAGCGATGTCCGGGATACGGCCAAGAAGTTTGGTTTTGATTTAAATCGCCCCATCATTTCACAGATCTCCCGTTTCGATCGTTTTAAGGATCCTGTGGGAGTCATTCGAGCCTATAAATTGGTCAAGGAATATCTCCCTGTCCAACTGGTGTTGGCTGGAGGCGGAGCCACAGATGACCCCGAAGGGGCTGCGGTGTTGGAGGAAGTCAAAGAATTGGCGGGGGATGATCCGGATTTGCATATTCTTTTATTGCCACCGGATGCACATCGAACGATCAACGCCATTCAACGATGTTCGGATGTCGTGTTGCAAAAATCGGTGCGCGAAGGATTTGGTTTGACGGTTACGGAAGCCCTCTGGAAAAAGAAACCTGTCATTGGTGGAGAAACGGGAGGAATTACCCTCCAAGTGGTGAATCATCATACAGGATTTCTGGTGAATACTCCGGAGGGAGCGGCGTTTCGAATTCGATATTTGCTTTCCAGGCCCAAAGAAAGAAAAACAATGGGCAAAAAGGGATTCGAATTTGTGCGGGACCATTTTCTGTTGACCCGCCACTTGCGAGACTATCTGACGATCTTGGTTTCCTTGAACCACAAGGATTCTTCCAAGATCAGCTTGGGCTAAGTTCATATTTTTGTGAGGAAGAAGAAACGAAAACGAGTTTTCCTTCGATCCGTTTTCGGACTTCTTCTCTTTTTGGGTTTGATTGCCGGAATTGTCTTCCTGGTGTGGACACGCGATCTTCCTGAAGTGAGCGTATTAAAAACGCAGTATCCCGTTTTTTTAAGAGGGACACAGGAGATTCGTTTTCAAAAAAACCCTCCGCGGTTGTGGGTTTCATTGGAGAATGTTTCGGAAATTGCCGTTCATGCCATTCGTTTGAGTGAAGACTGGGGCTTTTTTGGACATCGAGGAATTGATTTCCATGAAATCAAAGAATCTGTGAAAAAAAATCTTCTCAAAGGGCGATATGCGCGGGGAGCAAGCACCATCACTCAGCAACTGGCGCGCAATGTGTTTCTGACGCCGGAAAAATCCTTGAGACGCAAGGTTCGAGAAATCGTTTTGGCTCGAAAGATGGAAAGGGAGCTTTCCAAAGATCGAATTTTGGAAATGTATTTGAACGTTGTCGAATGGGGGATCGGCATTCGAGGAATTGTTCAGGCATCTCAACTCTACTTTGAAAAAGCGCCACGCTTTTTAAATGCCAAGGAAGGAGCCTTCCTGGCCATGTTGCTTCCAAGTCCCCATCGCTATTCTAGCTCCTTTCGAGAGGGAGAACTGACTCCCTATGCACGCAAAACCATTCGTTCCATTTTGAGAAAGCTCTTTCGTGCAGGCTATCTCACTGAAGAAGCTTGGAAACGGGAGCAAGATCGTCCGTTGGGCTTTGAATTGGAAAAGGATGAACTCGAAGTGGCCCCGTTTTATGAGAGCAAGACTCTTTGAAGGGGCGGAGGACTTTTTGGCAAACCCTCCCAGCTCGAATAGGATTCAGATGTGAAAAGCTCATCAAATTCACGAAAAACCCAAATCATCGCCACATTGGGCCCCGCCTCTCGGACAAAGAATATGATTCTGGACTTGCGGAAACGAGGAGTGGATACCTTTCGAATCAATCTTTCGCATGGAAGTGCGGATCAGCATAAAAAGCTCATTCGTCGGGCGGCTGAATCAGGGGCAGATGTTCTGATTGATCTTCAAGGAGAAAAAATTCGGGTCGAAGGCGCACATCCCTCTCTTCCCTTGGATCTGAATCACGGAGAATCCGTGTGCCTTCGAGCCACGAGAAGTGAGAAGAAACCCTCTCACCCACAGATTTGGGTAGGGGAACGCGTTGATTTTTCCAAACTGAGCATTGGAAATCACGTTCTTTTGGACGATGGAAACATCGTTCTTCGCGTAACGAAAGTACAACGTCATGGAGCCATTTGTGTTGTGGAGTCTCCCGGAAGACTTTTGCCCAGAAAAGGAGTTGCGCTACCCTCCAAGGCTTTGGAACCGGTCTTATTAACGGAGCGGGACCGCTTGAGTTTGGAAGAACTAAAAGGAGAGCCCTTCTCCTGGACGGCGGCTTCGTTTGTGCGAAACGCCAAACAGATCAAAGCACTTCGAGATCACTTAAGGTCCATGGGATCTTCTCTTCGAATCATGGCGAAGATTGAAGATAGCGATGGGGTTCAACATGCGGAGAGCATTTTAAATGTGGCGGATGGGCTTCTTGTGGCGCGGGGAGACCTGGGCGTGTCCATGCCTTTGTATGAGCTCCCATTTCTTCAGAAAAAATTGGTGGCGCTGGCCAAACGGAAGAAGAAGCCGGGGGTCGTTGCGACACAAATGTTGGAATCCATGATTAAGCATCAGCGTCCTACACGCGCAGAGGTCACTGACGTTGCCAACGCCGTGTTGGATGGGGCAAGCGCCGTCATGCTATCCGCCGAGACCGCTGTAGGAAAGTATCCCCGAGAAGCCGTTGAAATGATGGCCAAGGTGATCGCCTACACGGAAAAAAAGATGAAATGAGATTCTCGCCGTACCCACGAAACAAAAAGAAAAGACCCCACAAAAGTGGGGTCTTTTCTTTTGGCTCCGGGGCAAGGATTCGAACCTCGATAGGCAGAGTCAGAGTCTGCTGTCCTACCATTAGACGACCCCGGAACGTCGCCCCTTTTAGAGCCAAATGCCCCCTTCTGTCAATAATGGTTTGCGCTGGCTTGACAAGAGCCTGGCTCTGCCGTTAAAGAGCCCTCCACAGCGCTCCCATCGTCTAGCGGTTAGGACGTAGCCCTCTCAAGGCTAAAACAGGGGTTCGATTCCCCTTGGGAGCGCCATTTGTAGCTACGTCGAACCCCGGAAGATCGTCAGTTGGACTTGAAGCCATAGTAATGTAAACAGAAATTTGAACAAAATGAGAAAACATCTAATCCTCGCAATAGTCCTGACGCTATCGAGCTGTGGAGATAATGGCGTCACAGCTCGACAAGCTTGTGGAGACTTTTGCACTGCCATGGCTGATGCTTGCGGTTCAGATTCCACGTTCATCGAAGGCTGTACTCAATGTCTCTTGGATGCGAATGTCCCCGCGAATTCGTGCGAAAGCAGTACCCCGACTGAGGATAATCTTTCGAATGATGCGGAATGCGTGGCCCTGTTTGATGATGTTTTGTCAAACGGTACGTTTAACCAGGCATTCCCTCCAACCAGTTGCACGAATCTCCTTACTGCAAACTGAGATTAAAGGCATTCCGCTCAATAGGTTTGAGAGTTTTTTCACCTACGTCTGAAACGAATGTGGACAACATGGGATGGTCACAAACCGAGCGGTCATTAATTATATTGGGATGGCCCCCATGCCCTAGTTCGAGCATTTGGCTTGGAAAGCGAATACCCAGGAGCGCACATGAAGGGTATTTCTGAACGGATCCAAGGTGTCGTTTTGAGACTTTCAATGGAGATCGTTTTGGGGTAAGATTATATAAGATTTATTCTTATACACTCAAGAGGTGACTTATGCCATCGTCGAAGACCATTACCATTTCCCTTCCCGCTCCTATGGGGAAAGAAATCGAAAAGGTTGCCAAGGAAGAACACCGCACCATCAGTGAATTGCTGCGCGAAGCCTTTAGACAGTATCAGGCCCAAAGAAATCTAGGCCGCCTCGCACAGGCCGGTCGTAAGGCGGCTAAGGCAAAAGGACTGACTCCCAAGGACTTTGGCGGCCCTTTTGAAGACTAAAGCGCCAATCCTTACAGCTTGCTTGGATTCCAATGTGATTATTTCTGGCATCGCGTTCGGCGGCAAGCCGTTGAAAGTTCTTGAACGGACGCTTTCGCGCAATTTCCTTCATGTTTCCGGGACCAACATCTTTGAGGAGGTACGAAAAAATCTCATCAGCAAACTGGTTCTCAACAAAGCCATGGTGGACCGGTTTCTGAACGACCTTTCGGATGTATCGACAGTCTTCGTGCCAAAGGGAGAAACCAATTACATCGAAAATGAGCCCGATAATCTCGTATTGGAGGTAGCTCTCGCTGGTGGGTGCGACGTTCTAGTGACCGGCGACCGAAGACATTTGCTTCCCCTGTCGCCATTCCAGGGGATGATCATTGAGCCACCTTCTAAATTCCTTGCCCGGTTAGATGCGCTAAAAGGTTTGTAACCCATTATGAATGACCATAGATGTAGGGTTCAATCAGCTACACGTCAGGAGCGCCAAAAAAATGCCCCACACCCGTGGGGCATTTTTTTTGTTGGTCCTAAGAGGATGAGGGGCCCTTGTCAGGGGTGAGAATTTAGAGATTCTAGGAAGCGAAGCGACCGTAGAATGTCTTATGCCGGAGCGGGCGAAGCGCGATCCGGCACCCTTGGGACAGTTGAACCGGCAAGAGGTCTTGTAAGAACTCCAATTTTAACGAACGAATGTCAGGTGAGATTCCCCTCCTGTCACGCCATAGCTCGAAGAGCGACGGCGGATGGGAGCGCCATGCTATTTTTTGAGTAATTTCAAATGATTGAGTCGAGCGCTAAACGTTACTTTCAAACTAAAGGTTCTTCCCCACTCCTAGAGCTCGCCTTCCCATTCTCCATAGAAACGTTCGATAAATTTTTCCATAAACTCGTGTCGCTCTTCGGCCATCCTTCTTCCAGCCACCGTGTTCATTCGATCCTTAAGCAGAAATAGCTTCTCGTAGAAATGATTTACTGTAGATGAGTTGTTCGATTTGTATTCGTCTTTTGTCATATTCAACCTCGGCTGAATGCCTGGATCATGCATAGCTCTTCCCTGATGACCCCCATAATTGAACGCTCTCCCAATGCCTATGGCTCCCAAGGCATCTAGCCTGTCGGCGTCTTGAACAACATCCAACTCCTTAGAATTAAACTTCTGTTCGTCTTTCTCCCCTTTAAACGAGACATGCGTCACGATTTGAACAACATCATTAATCGTAACTTTATCGACGTTGATTGCTTCAAGAAACTCTTTTGCCTTGCGCGGACCTATCTTTTCATCACCTCCGTAGAATTTGGAATCCGCGATATCGTGAAGCAACGCCCCTAATTCAACCACGAATGGATCGACCTTCTCGTAACTCGCCAGAGCTTTAGCCGTTCTCCAAACACGATAAATATGCCACCAATCGTGTCCCCCTTCCGCATCTGCAAGTGATTCCCTCACAAACTCAGCAGTCTTAGCGATTATGTCTTTTTCCCTCATAAACCAAATCAAAGCATAGGTGCCCCAGGCCGCTTTGGGAGCGTCATCGGTCGCTACGCGCTTTCTTTCAATCCAGTCGTTAAAAGATCAATGGGGAAATTTGGAAAAGCCTGCAACAATTTTCGAACTGTATCCCATCGTGGATTTGCGGTTCGAGATGATTCCAGAAGCTGAAATGATCGCAATGGAATGCCCATGCGAGCGGCAGCTTTTCGTTGGGAAAGTTTGTTCGCGGCCCGTGCTGCACGCGTAGCAACAGCAAAAGCAATTGAAGGATTCACCTTGACCCTCTCAATATTCTTTCCACGAACCTTCTTTTTGGGAAGAGGAAAAACTAGACTGGGGTCTTCTCGCTCATCCAAATAAAGGTTAAGAGCCTCTTCCATGTTTCTTCGTAATTCTTTCAAAGTGTCTCCTTGGGTTACCGCGCCATCCAATTCGACGCATTCCGCCCAATATCCTCCTTCTTTCTTTCCGCCTTTATGGATTCTGAAATGATAAAACATCGTGCTCCTTATCTCGTTTTCTCAAGCTTTTTTAACAAGTACCGTTCTGTTCCCTTTTTGAGTTCCGAATGCATTGGGATCGTTTCCCGATGCTCACCTTTTCGCACCCGAACATGACTCCCACTCTGCCTCACTTTCTTCCACCCCATCTTGAGATAGCGCTTCAGCATCTCTTTTCCACTGATCGGCATCTATACATAAAATATAGGTGACTAACTATAATTAGTCAACCTTAATTTCCGTTTAAAATTTCCATCATCTAAGAGGGAATTTTTTCAAATTAATGAATTTTTTGTTTTTATTACACTGTTAGCACTAGGCACTCAGTTCGAAAGTTGTCCAATTGGGAGCGCCAACAAAAAAGGGCATCAAGCGTTTTCTCATCGATGCTTTATAAAAGGAATGATGGCGAGGAAATATCCGGGGACCACGCCCAATAAAACAGTCACCATGTATGTGAAACCCAAGGGTTTTCCGAAAAGTTTAAACACGGCAACCGAAACGAGTGTGGCGGTTAGTACAGCTGACAACAAAACCCAGACCGAAAGGTGTCCAGGCGTATTGTCGGCAAGGATATAGGACACGCCTCCAACCATTCCGGATACAAACCCGAGTCCAGCGATCAAGAGTGTGTAGGTCATGATGACCAAAGAATATCCACAGTCTTTGCCTGCGACAACGGAAAATGAGGAAGGACTTCTACCAAAGATTGTTTGGGTAGCCGTTGGGAAAATCTCCCGTGTGGCAACCATCGCAATCGCTGATCATCCAAAATCGGGAAGAGCCAGGATCTGTGTATGGAGTGAGGTAATCTCTCAAAAGATAGGGGTCATCATTTCCATGCGGTTCGTGACAAGCCAAGCATCCGGCCAATGTGTAGGAAACATGGTACGCATGCAGGTTGAGCATATTGGATCCATTCGTTTTCACAAACTGCGTTGGCAATAAACTCGATGGGCGATGGATTATGGAGGGTCGAGCAAACGTCATGGTTTGCACATAGGTTTCGAGATCATGACAGTCCATGCAGCCTGAGTTGGCGGGGTTTGTATCCGGGCCGATCCAGAACATGGCTTCGTTGTGGTTAAGCAAATGATTGTTTTCGGATCCATGTACCTCATGGCAAGTGGAACAATCTTGAGTGGCAAACGGGACATGGCGGTTTGAGCTTTCGGTGTAGAGAGCGGCAATGTTTCTGGTGGTTCCAAATGTTGCGGACTGGATCGTCGTGTCATGGCAATTCAAACAAAGAAGGGTTTCATCGCTTCGAAGCAGGTGATCTTCCTGTGCATCATGGGGGTCATGGCATCCGCTGCACGCACTTCCAGTAAATGTCGGGCTATGTGTGAAGGAAGCGGGCGCAGTTTGTTCGGCGTGACAGGATGAACACAACATGGGAGCCACGTCTTTGAGCAAGTGAGGGGCTTGGATTTCTGACTGGTCGGTGGCGTGACAATTTCCACAGAGCAAGGCTTGAGAAGGCGGGTGCTGAACGGGTGCGAGTGGGTTGGGCAGGTCGTGGCAGTCCGAACAACTTCCTCCAAATTGTCCCCCCTCAAAATTTTGTCCATGACAGTTTTTGCAGGCGTTCAGTTGGGTTTGTGGGGAGGCCAAGACTTGAAGGCCATGTCCCTCGGGATTGACCCAACCTTCCGGATGTGGATACCCGGAGTGACAATCTGTGCAGCTGACACTTGAGAGTCCTCCATTCAAATTGTCTCCGTGACAACTTGTGGCGCATTGCTCAGAAATAGCGGTGGGAAGACTTCCTCCTTGATTGGCCAACCCTTGGATATGAATATTGCTTAATCCCCAGCCTTCGGGATGTGGAAATCCGGAATGGCATTCTTGGCATCCCGGAGCCCCATTTTGAGTGACTTCATCCATCCGGTGGCAATTGTCGCATTGCTCGTTTTGAGGCAATCCTTCCGAGGCTAAGAAGTATGGCCCGTGCTGACTGGCATCCGAAAAATACTCAGCGTGCGGATATAGGGTGTGGCAATCCGAACAGGCAATTCCCGACAAGCCTCCGGAGAGGTCAGATCCGTGACAACTTGTAGCACATTCCTGCTGGAGTGCCGTTGAAGGGGAAACGCCCATATTTAAAATGGATTGAAAGTGAATGCCCGTGTCACCAAATCCTGCGGGGTGAGGGTATTGCGCATGACAGCTTTTGCATCCCGGGGCCCCCTCGACTTCCGTTTCTTCTGTAGAATGGCATGTGATGCATCGGTCTAAGACCAAGTTCCCTTGCGCGTTCAAGGCGTCCTGGCCGTGGACCTGTGCCAGGGCATAGTTTTCCGGATGGGGAAAGGAAACATACACAGACTCGCCTGAAACTTGGATCACATCTTCTCCAAAGAATTCAGTGTCTTCGGCACACCCAAAGGGGCCTGAAAACAGAACAGAGGCAGTCGAAATGGCCAGAATCATTCGAATTTTATGAGAAGATGACATTTTGCGTTAATTTCCCCGTGCGCCCCGTACTATACAAATCTGCCTTCAGTGACAAGGCCTTTTGTGATTATTTTTAAACAAAAAGAGTTTTTAATATCAATGGGTTAGCAATCAAAAAAAGGCCGAGAAATTGAATCTTTAGGTTTGCGTCAAAGGGGAAATGGCTGTATTTCCTCTTGGTTTTTTGATCAGTAGCGGTGGGGATGAAGAAAAGTCTTTTCATACTATTCTTGTGCATTGGAGTTCTTGGGTCTGTTCGGGTTCATGCAGAGCCCCAGTTTGCCTTGCGCCTTCAAAGCATGGGGCAGATCTATCGGGAAGTGGGAGGAGATGCTCGTTTCCCTTTTTCGACCTACGGACATCTCTATCTATTCGAACCGAAATACACCTCTGATTTGACGCTGGATTTTCGATATGCCCTGGACCCGGCGGGAGAAGATCATCGTTTTGATTTGTATCGGGGAGTGGTCGAACTATCCACGGGGGAAGATTCTCCGGTGATTGATTTGGGCCGCATGCAATTGGTGGAAGGCATTGACTATCTTCTCTTGGATGGCGTCAAAATCAATGGCCGGGTGGCCCAGGATCATTTGGAGTGGAGTTTGTTTGGGGGCTGGACGCGCGGAACGGAAATTGGCGTGGATCGAGATGCCGGAATGATCACGGGAGTTCGTCTTTCTGCGCTACAGATCTGGAAACTGAGAAACCGTTTTACCTTTCTCTATGAAGACTATGAAAGCGGAGCCCAAGGCAATCGTTTGAGCTTTTCTCTGGGGAGAGATTTCCATTGGCTGAGGGATTTTGCCTTGGATGCGGGGATGGAGTTCAGTTTGGTGAAGAACGACTTTTCGCGATTGTTTTTCACGCAAGACGTGCATTTGAACGAAGCCATTTCCGCCCATATGTCGTATTACTATCGAAACCCTCTTCAGAACGAATTGGTGGAACGAGACCCAATCTACCGAACGTTTGCTGCAGGGGGAACGCACCAGTTTCGCCCCAGCTTGAGTTTCTTCATTGGGGAAATGGTGGTGTTTGAGCCTTCTTATGAACTCAGTCGCTATCGGGCTTTAAACGGAGTGAAGCGAAATAGTCATCGGATTGAGGCGGCGCTCTATCTCTTACCCAATCGTTTGAGGGTTCACGCCCGAGCCACCGCCAGCTATTGGAAAGTTCTTCGGGGAAGAAATTGGATCGGTACCTTTTCATTGGGCAAGTGGTTGACACCCAGAACGGATTTTAGCGTTGGGGGGGAATTGGCCTATTACGAAAAATACACCAACGAAGAGGCCTTAGCCTCCAGGGGATATATCGAATTTGGATTTCTGGCACGTCATCAGCTGAAATTTTCAGGAACCGTGGAAGCCATCTCGAATGAAGATAAAGAAATGGATATTCGTTTCATGTTTTTTCTCCAAGCCTTGATCGGGAGTGAGACATGACGGCAAAACGGTTTCAGTTTATTTTCCTACTTTTGGTCTGTGCCTTCTCGTCTTTGGTTTGGGCGCAAACGGAGAAAAAAAACGAAGAAGAAAAGAAGTTTCATGATGATCTCGAAGTGACGTCAGGTTTACGTCCTTTGCCCCGAGAGCTATACAGCCATGATGTTCATGAAAAGCCTTTAACGGAACAAGGCTTCGATTGCACGCATTGTCACCCCTTTAAATTGGATTGGAATGAAAAGAAAGCGGGACATGTTCCCGAGTATGAAAGCCTTTTCATCAAACCGTTGAAGGACCTATGTCATGACTGTCATCGGAAAGAAGCTCGTGTTCGTAAAAATGTGTTCGTTTGTTATCTCTGTCATCACGATAACCGGGATATTCTTCCGAGTGACCATCGGAGTGGATGGTTGAAACAACATGGAAGCGTGGGAACGCTTTCGAAGCAGTGTCGAGACTGTCATGAAGACTCTTATTGTGTGGATTGTCACCGGCGCTTTGAGCCCGTTCGACCCAAGGTTCATTCTCGAAATTACCGTTTCTTCCATTCCATTGAAGGGCGAATGAGTCCAGCAAGTTGTTACTCATGTCATCGGCAATCCTCTTGTGTGGAGTGTCATAAGACGGGAAGGACGTTTCGATGAGGTTTCGGAGTCATTGGTTGATCGTCGGTCTGGTTCTTCTTTTTTCGGCCTGTGAGGGAGAGCGGGGAAGCGAGTTTTATGGCGACTTGCTTAGTTCGCCTTTGGGGTTGACCCTTGCGCAGAGTGAGCATGAAACTGGTTGGGGACGAAGCGATTGTTATTCCTGTCATGCGACGGAGAATTTTCACATTCCTCGTCCCGAAAGACGAGATACGTATGATATGGAAGCGATCCAACAGCAAGTAGAGGAAGAGGGGCTGTCTTCTTGTTCTTCTTGCCATGGGAATAATGGGGTAGTTTCTCCGTAAGGAGTTGGTTGGAAATGAAACGGACGGACAGAAGAATTTTTCTCGCGATTCTCTTTGTGAGTCTGTGCGTGGGAATGGGAAACGGAAATGCGAAGGAAGAAAAGCACTCCGATCCCAACCGAAGTTGTACGTCCAAGGAATGTCATCCGGATGTGTTACAGCATGAGGTTTTGCATGGTCCTTTGGCCATTGGGCAATGCATGGTTTGTCACACGCCCATTCCTGAATCTGACCATAAGTTTAAACTTGCAGCCGACAAGCAACATCTCTGTAATCTCTGCCACAAACCTGTGGATAATGCCGCCAACTTGCATGATCCAGTGAAAAAGGGAGAGTGCATGACCTGTCATGACCCCCATGGCTCTCACTCCAAAGCTCAGGTTCGAAAAGACTGGATTGCGAAGGTTTGCATTGATTGTCATAAAGATCCTGTCTTGACACATGCAGGAGAGGCAGATTTCCCTCACGCAAAGTTGCTGGAGGAAAAAAAATGTGTGAGTTGTCACTCCCCTCATTTTTCGAGTCATCCCCATCTCTTGCGTGACCATGTGGATCGTACCTGCTACACCTGCCATGAAGACCTTCAAAAGGAAGTGAAGGCGGCGAAGTTTGTTCATGGTCCAATTAAAGAGGGAGACTGTGGCTCTTGTCATTATACGCACGGAACAAAACACGCGGACTTCCTGCCCAAATTTTTGACGGAACGCTTCTATGCAGGCTTTGATTTGGACAATTTTGAGTTTTGTTTTTCATGTCATGAGCACAAAGAGCAATTGGTGACCGAGCGACGAACGGAAACGGGAACAAACTTTAGGAATGGAAATTTAAATTTGCATTACGTGCATGTGAATCGTCCCTTCAAGGGGCGTACATGTCGGACCTGTCATGCGACCCATTCCGCTCCAAACAAAGCCTTGGTGGCTCCGCAAATTCCTTTCGGAAAGTGGATGATTCCCATTCAATATACGGCCACGGATTCGGGAGGGGCGTGCTCCAGTGGATGTCACAAGCCGCTTCGTTATGACCGATTGGACCCGGTCGATTATCAAGAGAAGAAGCCGTAAGAAGTTTTTCAATCCTATCTTGAAGAGGCCGTGCCCAGGCCAATCATGATGGCATCATTTTGATAGTGACGACTTCCTTGCTTTTCTTCGTAACGGTAGCGAAAAGCCCCGATATCCAACCAAAGATTATGCTTTTTAGAAACTCGTGCTTTGAAATGGGGTTCAATTCTCCAGGCCTCAAACAAACTGGAATTGAGAACATGGGCCTGTAAACGAGCTTCCATTCCCTCTCTGGGTTTCCAGCTCGCATGCAAATGGTTGGAGCCATCTTGAAAATCCTCCATGCGCAGAACAGGCAAGATGTCCTCCGCTCCTTCATTGGTTTCTAGGAACAATGTTTGCGTTTCCATGTCTAGATAAGCCAGTCCCGCATGTAGGGAAAAGGCTGGGGAGTTGTATCCTCCGCCGAAGTAGATCGTTCGCAAGGTAGATTCAAAAATGGGTTGTACCCCATATTCAAGCGTTGTGTTCGTTTGATTCCGATGAGAGGCCGAGCTTTCCAGAAACCAACCACCCGTGTGTTGATAGCTCACGGAAGCTTTCGTCAATCGATCTTCCAAAGGGCTTTGTGTGGTGTAATCAGAATTTGCATCTCGCAAGACATGCTGTGTGGAAACCTTCCAACCATTTTCCTTAAAGACCATGCCGGCTTCCAAAGCTTTCCCATCCTGGTTTGTTTGATCACTTTCCATGAAACCATTCGTGCTTTCGGCGCGTTCGATGGTTCGCTTGGAAATATCTCCACCCAGCGTGAATGAAAAAGGACCCAGCGGACCGAAGTCCAGAGCAAGGTTGGCGCCTGTGTTTTGAAGATCAATCTGGCGCGTAGAAGTTTCTTCAACGATCACGGGGAATTCAAAAACCATGGTTTCTTGGTGATTGAAGGAACTCGTTTCGATGGATTCCTGAAAATCTCGAACGGCGACACGAATGCGCGCGGGCAAATGAGGAAATTGCCACGAACCCATGAGTTCCCCTCCCGTTACGGAGCGCTCTGCATCCGAAACATAGTGCGTATTTACATCGCGTTCGGCACCCGCAGGACTCGTTTCAATGAGGTGTGTTCCTCCCGCGCTTTCCAAGGTTCTGTGGAGTCGGCGGTAATGCGCAACGATGTTGACGTCCCCCGTATATTGAAAGGAAATTTTTGAATGGTGCAAATCTCCTTTGTGTTGGTCACTTCCTGCATATTGTGTGAGTTCCGTGAGGTCGCTGGAATCAAAGCCTTGAAGGGCATTTTCCAGGGGAGTTTGATTCTCTCTTTTGTCATGGGTTTGATAGGTATGATCCAGCACCAGACTCATACGCTCTCCGTTTAGCTCGGCGGATCCACCGTAATTTTTGGATTTCCAGGAGTTTTGATTGGTTAAGGCGAACTCATCCCAAGGATTATGAAAGGTTTCCCCCTCTCTTCCTTCCCAGCGGTGATTCCCGTATTTCATGCCAAGAACCACATTTTCGAGGGGAAAAATTTTAAGTGAAGATTGGGTACGTTTTCTTTGGGAGGCGGAACCGTGAAATCCGGCTAAAAAATCAGAGAGAGCGAAGACATCGTCATAGCGATGATGCCGAAGTTCAAATTGATACAGGCCTCTTTTTTTGACCGTAGCGCGATAATCTTGAGAAGGAACAGTCCCCTGGCTTCCCCATCCCTTGGCAGAAAGTGCGAGGGACTCAAAAAAACCATCTTTCTCTTTGCGCGTGATTTCGAGATGGTCCAAGTACCAGCCGCTGTCATCATTGGAATGGGTCCGACGCAGGTTCTCATCCCCTGAAACGGAAAAGCCTTGGTACCTCACTTCTCCTTCCCAATCGATGGAGACTTCTTTTTGCTTTTCCTCTGCCCATAGAAGCTGAGAGAGACCGAGGGTTAAAAGAATGGAGACCAGGACAATCGAAGCGATTCGCGTAAAGGAAATCATCGTCCCATCCTCCCGTCCTCATGAGAACCGTGAAAGGAATCATGACAATCGATGCAGGATCTCATTCGTTTATCTTGATCTCCTAGATGCTGATCGCCGTGACAACTCAAGCAGAGGAATTGCGGAGATGACTCCAAAAGGCGAACTCGCGCAGGCGTGTGGGGCTGGTGACATTCAAGACATCCTTGTTCTCGTCCCGCTTCGTGAGGAAATGCATTCATGGAAGCTTTGTCTTCATGGCAGACGATACAGCGATCTGAATAACGGTCTTCAAACACATAGGGGCGACGTTCGTGTGGGTCATGGCAGTCCAAGCAATCGGCTTTGTCCATATGTCCGTTGGGGGCGTCGAATTCATGTTGTTCTTTCGCATGACAATCCACACAAAGGAGCGTGGGGCGATCAAAACGTTCGCTATGGACCACATGACAGGTTATGCATTCCAACCCCTTTTGGCTGTGAGCACTCCAACGAAACTGAGCCACGTTTGGATTTCTTCCATGACAAACGAAACAGCGCTGCGATTTTTCGTGTTCTTCGGTTTGGGGCGCGGCGTGCGGGTTATGGCAGGCGATACAACTCCCGGTTTCCGGCATGGGGTGGTGATCCGAGGCGGGTTCATCGTGACAGTTCAAACATAGACTTGGCAGTTCTTCGGTCAATAAATGATCGGCAACTTCAGAGTCCAAGTCCTCCACGTGAATGACATGACATTCCATACACGAGAGTTCATTTTTTCCGTGGGGGCTTTGAGCATACTGGTCAATATGAGCGGTGTGGGTGTGGCAGGCGATGCATCGACCGGCATCAAAGCGAATGATGAGCTCTGGATCTCCCTCGTCCACGTGAGCCGATGCGGGTCCGTGGCAGCGTTGGCAATCGACGGGGTCTGAAATTTCTCCTTCAGAGAAGGGGTGGAGGGTGTGAAATTCGTCGTGGCAATCCGTACAAGAGGCGTAATCCGCATCAATATAATCCGCCTCGTATTCCTGGGGAAATGCAGAAGAAATTCCCAAGCCCAGCCCAATGGAAATAAAAAGAAATAATTTCAACAACTTCGACATCCAGCACAATCCTTTTGAATAACCCAAATCGGCAGCTACATAACACTACGCGTTATTCTGTGTCAATTGGGTCTTTTGGGGGAGAATCTTCAATGTTTTCAAGAGGTTCCTCGAGTGGTTGGGGAGAGTTTTCCCTCTCCAAAATCTCTTCATACTCCAGAGGATGTTCATGCTTCATGCGATGTTCTGACATCCGACCGGTAAAAATAACGGTGTCCAGGGGAAACACCTCGGGATTGATTGTCACGGAATAGATATGCCAGAAAAGAATGACGGAAAACGCGAGAAAGGCCTCACTGCTATGAGCCACTCGGGATATGGGAATGACTTCGGCGGGAATGACCATGGACAGATAGTTGGGAAGCCAGAGAGCCAGACCTGTGAAGATCATGAGGGCTCCGCCGACAATCAATCCCCAGTATTCAAATTTTTGTTTCCACTCGAATCGACCGTAGCGAGGGGAATGGTTCGTGAGGCGTACACAATAGAGAAAGGACTGGACTGCATCTTTGGCATCTTTCAGTGTGGGAACGATGGCGGGGACTTTTCGTTTAATGAGTACGTAGTACAACCCGTAAAGCATGTGAAGGCCGAATTGAACGGCAAACAACAAACCGAAGAAGCGATGGACATTTCGAGTTTGGTTGATTCCGCCCAGAGATTCCACGATCCATTTCGAGATGGAGGCATCGTAGAATTTTTGGGGAAGACCTGTGATGACCAACGCGAAAAAGCCAACGAGCATCAATAAATGTTCGAATCTTCGTACGAGCGAAAACCGAATGAAGACTCTGGGCTTCTTTGTGGACTCACTCATCGTGTGAACCTCCGTGTCCCAGATAACGGAAGAAGTGAACCACTAGGTGAATGGCCAGTCCTCCCAAAGTGAATGGAATCATAAACCAGTAAAAAAGCTTGAAGAGGAAAACAAATGGATGCTTGGTCAAAGACGGTCGGTAATGGGACAGCCAGGCAGCCGTGAAGTTTTCCGGAACATTCTCATGACATTTGAGACACATTTGATGAACCTGTTTTCGGTCAATGGCCCCTCCCTCACCATTGGCTTTTTGAATTCCATGATACCCATGGCAATCCACACACACCGCCTCAATTCTCTTGGGCGGCCTCTTTTTACTGTCTTCATAAAACTGGATGGTAACGCCGTGAAAATCATTGAGATAGGTTTCGTAAACATCCGCTCGGAGCCCATACTTTGACATGAGTTCTTCGTTTGCATGGCATTTGGCACAAACACGTGGAGAGGCCACTCGTTCTTTGGCTTTATGGGGATCCTGATTGGCATGAGGCAAGTGGCAGTCCATGCAACCGGGAACGTCCACATTGTTGTCCTCGATTAAAGCATGCCCATGAACACTTTTTCGATACTCTTGAAAAACGTCTTCGTGACATTTTCCGCAGGTTGTTACGGCTTGAAACTTGGCCACTTCAAAAGATGGCATTCGATGCACAGGGTGACAGTCGGTGCACACGGGCGCATCTTGATTTCCCCCTTGCAGAGATTTAAAATGAACCCCATCGGTCAATCCTTGGTACTGTTTTTCATGACAATCTTTGCACAGTTCGTATCTTTGGAGACGATAGTGTTTCACACTTTCAAACGTGCTGATTTGCGGATGAAAATCTTTGGTGTAGTTTTTGTGACAGCCAGTGCAAGGAACCGCCAGTGCATGAACATCCAATAAATAAAAATGCTTGGGGGAGATGTCGATGTTCAATAACTCCCCATTTCCAAGGAGGACATGGGTTTCATTCTTGGAATGACATTCAAAGCAAACACGGTTTAAGTTTTTGATTTCCTTTTCAGTGTAAACTTTTTCCTCTGCCTGACTCATCGAAAAGGGGATCAAGCAGAAGACAAGGAACCAGATCATTTTCTTGCCGCGTAGCTTTTGTCGAAAGAAATAAAGAATTCCTACGAAGGCGAGGCCGGGAACAAACATCATGAAAACGGTCGCAAGGATGGGAAATAACGCAGGAACCAAGAGGATGGGCGTTTTCAAAAACAAGTCAGAGGAAGATCCTGGAAGCCGTTCCTTGGATGTCTGTGTGAAAAAAAACTCGATGGCAAAAATGGAAAAATAGGCTCCCTTGGGAACGTCTTGTCCCCCTTCATAGAGCCATCTTCCGAAGAATTTTCGGGCCCATTTTTCGACGATTTCCCTCACGAAGTAGGGGAACATCCTTGAAAACGAAATGTGAGTCAACCTCGGAATGGGGCTTGGCAGGCTTTGCAGCATTCGATAAATAGGACTCATGCAGTCCCCAGATCGACGTAGTTGTCCCCGAGTTCCCGTTTCCATGCGCATTGCAGATGCGATGCAAGAAACCATTGGCTTTGGTTACGCACAGAACATTTCCGAAATGGGTTTGGCCATTGATGCGAAAGCGCTTACCGGAAAGGAAGCCCTTCCTCAAATCGGAACGCTCTTACAGATGAGGTTCAAATTGCCGAAGAGCCAGTTGGTGATCACGGCGCAGGGACGAGTGGTTCGGGTGGCGGATGATGGAGACTTTCCACGCATCGCGATGGAATTTGTCCACCTCTCTTCAGACTTTCGAGCCGAAATTGAACGGTACATCAGCTCTGAGCTTGCCGTATAGGGCCTTAACATATGTGACCATACATTGCATTGGAAAGTTATCCACAACTGGGGATAAGCAAATGTCCCGGTGGAACCCCCTAAAAAGCTGAGAAATTCCTTCCTCAGTGAGCTTATAAGTTATTGAAGTAATTTGGAAAAATTGGATTTTCCCTCAATTGTGGGGCTCCGAAGCCGGTTTGGAGGAAATGAAGGGGAAAATTTGGATCAGGATTCTTTCGACCTTTTCCACAGTTTGTGTGGACAATTGAGCCATTCGTATCTCCCTACGCCATCAACGGGCAGAGCACGTATCGAGCTTTTTGGGAATTTTGCTTTCGATTTCGTTGTTTCATTTCTGCCTCCTAACCTCTCTTCTCCTTCTCTTCCCTCATACATAGAGCGAGTTTTATGCCAAGGTCGGATAAAAACAAAACCGAATGATTCCAGGTAAGTATGAAGATTTACAAGAAGGGGAGGCCAGGAAAAAAGGAAACCGGTGGAAAAATGCACCAGAAATGGTGTCAAGGAGACACTCCAATTCTTTACCGAGTCTGCGATTTAGTTTAGGAATGCCGGCTTATGAGCCGATTGGTTAGCATTGATTTCAAAATTGTGCCGTCTGAAAAAGCGGTGGTTTCCGTGATGGACCGCAGTTTTCTTTATGGAGACAGCATCTACGAAGCGGTGAGGGCATATCAGGGAACAAAACCCTTTTTGTTGGACCGGCATTACGCTCGTCTCTTGAGATCAGCCGATCGAATAGGGCTTCATGTGCCGTTCTCGGAAAAAGATTTGAGGTCGCATCTGGATGAGTTGTTGAGTCAAGTGGATCATGGCGATTCCTATGTTCGAATTGTCGTCACTCGGGGAATAGATGATCGTTTCGATGTTGCTCCTCATGAGGGGCTCAAACCACTGACAGTCATTTTTGTGAATCCCGTTCACCAATATGCCAAGAGTTTATATGAGGATGGATTGAACGTGGCCTTGGTTTCCGTGAGACGAAATCTTCCATCTGCCGTGGATCCCAACATCAAAACCGGAAACTATATGAACAACGTGATTGCCAAGATCGAGGCCCAATCTCGAGGAGCCAACGATGCCATCATGTTGAATCATGAAGATTGCGTCACCGAATGCACGACAAGCAACCTCTTCGTGGTGAAGGACGGTGTGGTCATGACGCCGGAAGTTCGAAGTGGATTGTTGGAAGGTGTTTCTCGTCGGTTGCTTTTGGATCTTCTGAAACGTGAAGACATTCCTTTTCGAGAGACCCTCATTTCGAAGGAAAGCTTTCTTCAATCCGACGAAATTTTCGTCACGAGTACGACCAAGGAAATTATGCCCGTTACGATGGTTGACGACCGACCCGTGGGAAGTGGAAAGCCAGGGGAAATGACTCAAAAACTCATGGGTCTTTTTCATGAAGAAGTCTGTCGACTTCTTTCCTAAAGTGCATTGGGTTCAATGAACTTCGTTATTTCTTAGCCTGATCCAGCTCCCAATCAAAAGCGGAAAATTTAGCGTCTGAAAACTTACTGGGAAGATGGCGCGCCATGATTTCCGGTAAATGATTGCGGATGAAATCCAAGACACTTTTTTCTCCTCCGAAGTCGTTGCGATACCAATCATAGAGAGGGGAGAGGGTGGTTTCTTTCACCTGGATGCCCGGCTTCTTCAAGTTTTCATCTTGAGGAATTTTTCCAGGAAAATCTTTGGAAGGTGTGATGGTCACTTCCTTCACCTGAATGGACTTTTGGCTTTCCACAAACTTCTGTGCTTGTTGTTCTAAATCCTTTTTTAGCTGTTCTCCCTTGTAGGGGGTGGTTTTTAAGCGTGGACTTCCTTTGGTTCCCCACCAAAGGGCAAATAAAACTTTGGGATTTTTAAAAAGAGGGCGAATGATATTGCTTTCCATGTCAATTAACGTTCGCTCTTCACCGGCTACCAGGCAGGTAAGACGATCTCGAAATCCTTCGATGGCCATGACATCTTCAATGGGCAGTCGATCGACAATAAACTTCATGACGCAAGCATTGTATGCATTGATCCAAAAAGCCAACTGGTCTTCCGGGGTTTTAAACGAGTCTAGGGCATGCTGTGCATTTTCGGTTAACACTTGATCCAGGAGAGACTTTTCGGGACTTTTGATTGAATTCCAAAGGAGCCCCTCAGGGGTGGCCACCTTTTTAAGCAGTTTTTCATAACTTTCTCCGGAATTTGAAGAAGCCCAGGACTGTGGAATCAAAAGGGATGCGGACAACAAAAACGCAAAAAAGCCGATTCGGTGAAAATTCTTCATGAACTCATTGTAGAGTTGGAGGGTTTTTTTGGTAGTATTTTCGACATGTCCGAAATGGAACACCCACCCTATGGAGCTTTATTGATACTGGAAGGCCGGGACGCCGGGAAAGTCGTTCCCATAAAGAGACTGCCTTTTCAGATTGGGCGCTTGATGGAAAATAGCTTGGTGATCGCCGATGAACAGGTTTCCAGAAATCATGCGCGTATCGAAGAAGGGAAAAATGGCCTCGTTTTAGAAGATTTAAACAGTCGAAATGGCGTGTTTGTGGATGGAAGAAAAATCCAACGTCATTCGCTCCTGGTAGGGGATCGGGTCCGCCTGGGCTCCACCGTTTTGATTTTTCATACCGATATTCAAGTGGCCAAGGATGTTTTAGCGGACTCCATTCCGGACTCTCCGGCTCTGGCTATGGAGGAAGAGGAAGTCACATCCGTTGAATTCACACCAGCCCCTCCAGAAGAGGCCTCTGGGGTAGAGCCTTTCGAACAGGGGCTCAAAGGCGCATCTCAAGCCTTTACACAAGCTTCTCGACTTTTCTCCTCGGTTTTGTCTCCGGGGCGTTGTGCTTCCCAGCTGCTGGATATTTTCTTTCAGACGATTGCGCCTGAGCGCGCGCAGATACTTTGGAAAGCGGAAAGAGAGATTTCGCTCGCTCGTTCGCGCGACCAGGGATTGAAGTGTGAGCCCTTCCGTTTGCCTGAATGTGTGGAGACGCTTGGGGAGAAGGAGCCCCTGCATTTACGAACATCGGTTTCAGTTCCTTATGGGTCGGGCTCTGAAGAGCGATTCATCGTAGCTTGTCCCTTGATCACGGAAAATGGCACGCAAGGTTGGCTGTACGGAGATCGCCCGTTGTCCAATCCATTTTCCGAATATGCGTTTTTGGATTGTCGAACACTGGCGGCCATATCGGCGGGCGTTCTTCAACGCGCTGCCGTGTTCGCCGAAAATAAGCGACTTCAAAATCAAGTTCTGCTCATGGAAAAGCATTTGTCTCCCGAAGTGGTCCGCATGCTATCCAACCAGGGTCTGAAGATTGATGAGAGTGCTTTAAAAGTTGAAAAACGGGAAGTGAGCATTTTGTTTTCAGATATTCAGGATTTCACCCCCTTATCTGAGCGATTGGACCCAGAAAGCTTGGCCAATCTATTGAATGAATATTTTCAACGAATGGTGGATGAGATCACGATTCATAAGGGAATGCCCAATAAGTTCATTGGGGATGCCATCATGGCTTTGTTTGGGGCCCCAGAAACGCATGGGGATGACGCCGTAAACGCTGTGAATGCCGGCATGGGAATGTTGGAAGCCCTCAAGGGGTTTTGGGAAGAAATTGACGAACAAAAACGCTTTCACATTCGTGTGGGCATCAACACGGGGGTTGTGGTTGCCGGAAACATCGGTTCCGAAAAGAAGATGGAGTACACGGTATTGGGAGACGAAGTGAATGTGGCGTCTCGCTTAGAGGGGATTTCTCCTCCAGACACCTTAACCATCGGGGCTCGAACCGCCGAATTGGTGAAAGATCATTTCGAACTCAAAGAAGTTCCTGGGGTGCAAGTTAAGGGCAAGTCCACCAAGATCAATGTGTACGAAGTTCTAGGCCCGAAAAAAATTGTTTAAAACTACCCACAAGCCGTAGAAAACATTTGAAGCGAGGTTCTGGACGAAAGCGAAACCTCGGGGGAGGGAACCTCCCCCCCGGAACGCTTTGCGTTCCGGCTCCCCCCCACACGCTTTCGCTCAGAACCTCGCTTCAAACGTTTTTGATTTACGAAAGTAGTTCTTAAAAAGGGGAAGAAAAAGCTCAAGGGTGGCCGCCAGAAAAGGGGTTCCGAGCACTGTCGGGGCGCAGCGAACCCCTTTTCTGGCGGACAGGACCCTCCACCGTATATCTTCTGATGAGTCCCGAAAAAAAGAAACGGTGTTTTAGAGGCCGAGTTGTTGGGCGAATTCGGTGGCTGTGTTGGGTCGCTTGGTTTTGTCTTTTGACAAAGCTTGCATGATGACTTGAATGATGGAGTCTGGAACGTTTTGTGCCAGATCACTTAGTGCGGGAGGTTGTGTGTGAAGATGGGCATACATGATGTCCCCTTCAATAAACGGAGGGCGCCCGGCCAAAAGCTCGTAGAAGATGACGGCCAATGAATAAATATCCGTTCGATGATCAATGTCTTTTCCCAGAACTTGTTCGGGAGACATGTACAGCGGCGTTCCTCGTAACATCGTTTTGTCGATCGAAAGATCTTGAAGAACTTTCGCGAGACCAAAATCCATGAGTTTGACTTGACGACTGGCCATCAACAAAATGTTGCTGGGTTTGACGTCTCGATGAATCACTTTTTGAGAATGCGCGTAGTCTATGACTTCACAGAGAGGTTTTGCAATGGCCCGAAAGTTCTCTTCATTGACGCGCTTAACTTTTTGCAGAACTTGTTGAAGGGTTTTTCCTTCCACAAACTCCATGGCAATAAAATAATTTCCCCCCTCTTGTCCCACGTCATAAATGGTCACAATATTAGGGTGATTCAGTTTTGCGGCGGTCTGAGCTTCGCGCATTAAACTTTGCAGAGCTTCCGCATCATCTCTCAAGGTGTGAGGGAGCGTCTTAAATGCAACCACTCGATCCAACATCGTATCCTTGGCTCGATACACAATGCCCATGGCCCCTCGGCCGAGTTCGTCCATAATTTCATACCGCTTTTCTTCGGCTGTTTGAGCTCCGGCAATGGTTTCCTGGTGAGCTGGAGAAGAAGCCTGTGGCCTCGCGTTGGCCATCTTCTCTTTGATTTCATCCACCTTTTGCGCAACGTCTCGGAAGTGAAAATCTTTTTTCAATAAATCTTCGAAGATGTCCAAAGAACTCTGAAACTCTCCGGCGCGTTCGAGAACCGTGGCGAAAATATATTGAGACTCTTGGTCCATGTCGGCGGGTGAGGTGTCGTATACCTCTCGAAGCGTCTTGATGGCCAAGTCATCCACGCCCTTTTCGACAAACATTTTTCCCAAAAGAACCTGCGCTTTGCGCAAGTCCTGATGATAAGACGGAACCTTCTGGCATAGAGCAATGGCTTCGTCGATCAGTCCCTGCTCCTGATAAATGGTTGCAGCCTCCAGGAAATGCTCTTTGCGGATGAAAAGGTCGATGACTTTGTCAATTTCGTTGAGCTCTTTATAAAGCGTGATGGCTTGATCTAGGAGCCCACCTTTTTCAAATGACATGGCGGCTCGTCGGGGATCTCCCGCTTGAGCGAAAAATTCGCCCGCCAAAGCAAAGTCTCCATCCTTTGCATAAAGAACGGCTGCTTTCCCAAGATCTCCAATCTGTTCGTAGATTTCAGCCGCCTGGGCCCAGGCCTCAGCCTTGACAAAACATTGGGCCGCTTCCACTTTCTGACCTTTGCTGAGGTAGATATGCGCGGTGGCGAAAGCCGCTTTTTTTACGTCCCCCTTCTTCGTGTAAATTTTGGCGAGGACGGCATGATGTTTGGAGTCTTCTAAGTATTCTAGCGCTTTTTCAAGATCTCCCTCTTGGTAAGCATGTACGCCGAAGAGATACTTGGCTTTGTCCATATTTCCGGCGTCGTGATAAATCTGAGCTGCCTCCAATAGTTTTCGTTCTTTGACCAACGCTTGGGCTTTGACTTCGGGGTCGAGATCCGCGCTGGAAATATTTGCGGCTTCCTCGGCAGGAGAGGGACCCAAGTCCAATTCGCCATGTGACATGGCCGACTGATCAGAATAGCTATTGTCCGGAGTCCCAGCCATGGTAACAGTTTCTTCTTCAGCCTCTTCCCCGCCGGGTTCCGGTAAGGTGTCCAGGTCGATGTTAACCACGCGATCTTCCAGGTCTGGGATTGTGATCGGGTAGATCCACGAATCTTCTCCGTGAATGATTTGAATTTTGTGGTTTCCCTGTTTTAGATAGATGAATCCACCCGTTCCCGGTTTTACGTACTTAACGTCAGGGTCTCCAGGAATACGAAGTTCAACGCCTTGCACCTCTTCTTCGCCTCGCCGGACAAAGATGGTGACAAAGGATTCTTCCTTAACGAGTTGGAAAACAATTTGCCGGGTTTTTCCTTTCTCCACACGAGCTTTTTGAAACATGTAGTAATTGCCAATGGTTTTTTTGGTGAGCGCGGTGTCTTCAATGGTGCCATATAGATAAACAAAATAATCACGGGCTGGAACGTTCTCAAAGAGCGTTTGTTTTCCAACCATCTTGCGAACCCACGCGCCTTTCTGTTTCAAAAGTTGTTTGTACTTTTTCTTCTCGTATTTTTCTCGGTCTGAAACGATGAGAGGGCCGGAGTCTTTTTCTTTTTCTTTTTTCTTAGACAACTTGAGGGTTAAGAAACTTTCCATCTTTGGGTCGTAGTTGATGATGACCATCAAGTTCCCTTTTCCTCTTTGAGTTGAGCGGATTCGAGCCAGATAAAGAGGTGGGAGCACAAATAAAAGTAGGATGATGCTCCAGAGAATTGGCAACCACTTGTTGAAGTGGCGAATCTGGGGCGTGGGGTAAGAAATACGGGTATCTAAGGTGACCCGCTCTTCACTGATGGGTGAAAATAATTGGATGTAAAACGACACGCTGGTGTTGTTTTCTCGGGTTTCATGGCCGGCAATGTCGAAAGCAAAAATTCCATCTAAGGAGTCCTTGGCCAATTCAGGTTCTAAGTATCCCGGAGAACCAAAAGAGTTAAAGGTGACTTCCTTGGGCTTAAAATGTTTGAGATGGGTGTGTTGGATCACCCGGTATTGCGCGAGGAATGCAAGTTCTAAGTCTTGTCGAATGCGTTTCGTGTCAATTTCAAATGGCTCAAAAAGATACTTTTTAATGACGGGCCATCCGACTTTTAAATTCGGTTGAAGGTGCGCAACGATGACCTGATTGATGGCGGACATGCCGACTTCCGAAGGAACCATTTTGGGGAATCTTCGGCAGAGTAAGAGAAGTTCAGGAGAAACAATTCTTCCCAAAAGCTCATCGCCTGCATTTACAAAGAAGTTATTTGTAGCGTCAATGGCGTAGACGTCTCGAATGGCTTGAATGGCCGACTCACGATCTCCTTGGTGAATATAGGCTTTGGCCAACCCCTCTCTGGCGGCCAAATATTCTGGATTCGTTTCAATGGCACGAGAGAAGGCACTGACGGCTCCGCCAAAGTCCTTACTGACCAGGAGAGCTTCTCCCAACTGAACCTGCGTTCGAAAGTCTCGGGGATTGGTCTTGGTCAGTTCTTGGAGAACGGAGACGGCTGCACTGATTCGATTGTCCAGGAGGTAGGCCTTAGCCAGGTGATACCTTGTTTCCGGATTGTCCGGCCGGAGTCTCGTGGCGTTTTCCAAATGACGAATGGCCTGGGCTCTTCGGTCTCGTTCTTCCAAATACAGAATTCCAAGATAGAGATTGGCCTCGTAATTGGCATGGTTGAGTTCAAAAGCTTTGTTTAATTCCTTAATGGCTTGGGAAGGACGTTGGCTCAGATAGAAAGAGTACCCCAACTTACTGTGCAAGGAGTCTCGGTTGGGATCTAGAAATATGGCCTTGCGAAGAAGAATGGATGCGGGTTCGGCTTCTCCGATGGAAAGGTATACATCGGCTTGTTTCTCCAAGCTCTGTGCGGATGTGAAGATTTTGTTCGCTCGGGCATAAGCACTTTGAGCGAGCGAAAAATGACGGACCCGCTCCGCCAGGGCTCCTGCCGTTTGATAGGCTTCGGAGGCTGCTTTGGCTCGTTTTCGGAGGCTGTAGAGGCTTCCCAACGCTTCAAACACCTCGGGGCGTGTGGCCCCCAAATCTCGGGCCTTTTCGTAGGCCATCAAGGCCTCATGGCTTCTTCCTAAAGCTTCATATGCACGAGCTAGACCCACCTGGGCCATGGCGTCTTTGGGATCTTTGGCTGCTGCCCGTTTGTAGAAGGACATCGCTTTTCCAGGATTTTTGCTTTGGAGATAAAGATCGCCCTTTCCGATCAAGGCCCTTGGATTGGAAGGATTCCTTCTCAAAGCCTCGTCGTAGCGAAGCATGGACTTTTTGGTGTCCCCCATAAAGGCATACGCTCGTCCCGCCTGTTCGGGGTCGGTCAATTTCCCTACCCAATTTTTCCCCCGTTTTTCGAGTTCATGTTGGGGAGCTTTGAATTTGGAGTCGATGGATTGAGAACGAGCAAAACCTTCGAAGGCTTTGACATATTCTTTTCGCCGGAGGGCAGCACCTGCTTCTCCTAATGCCTGGATGGCCCCCACCTGAGACGTGTGAAAACGGGTGATTTCTACTTTCTCTTGTGTCGGAACCGAAGTTCGTAGGAGTCCCATGGCCGCATCGAATAGACGGTCTTGAAGAAATTTGATTTCTCCATAGGTCCCTCGGAGCTGTTGACTTCCCAAGTTGTAACCCGTTTGAACGTCATAGGCCCGAACCGAAAGCAAAAAATGAGGCGTTCCCTCTTTAAAATGCATTTTGATTTCTACATTGGCTTTTCCCCCGTTAGCCCCCCCCAATTCAAATTGACCGGTTTGCTCCAAGTCGCTGCTTAAGACTTGTTTAAGGCCCATCATGACCAAGGGGTACTTGGAGTTTCCTTGGACAGGCGCGATTCGGACGCGAATCAGGGCCAGAGAGAGAGAAGGAGCCAGGAAGGTGCAAAGCAAGACAGACCAAAGAATGAAATTCTTTTTACAGAGAGATGTCCAATTTTGCAGGTTCTTGAAATTCATCAATTTATTCGAAAGACACTATTGTACTAGGGCCGTGGAAAATGGGAACTTCGGGATTCGGGAAAAGCCCTTTCTTTATGCTAGGATCACGCTGTGAATAAGCGAAATGACCAAGGCTCCCATGTGAGACTGACGGCTCATGCTTCCTCCAGTGGGTGAGCGGCCAAGTTGAGTCCGGGAGACTTGCATCACATTGTGGATGGATTGGGCGTTGTTTCTCATCCCAATCTCATGGTTGGATTTGATACTTCCGACGATGCGGCCGTGTATCGAATGCGTGATGATCTGGCCTTGGTTCAGACCTTGGATTTCATCACCCCCATCGTGGATGATCCTTTTCGGTTTGGAAGGATCGCTGCGGCCAATTCTCTGAGTGATGTCTATGCCATGGGGGCCCGCCCCATTTCGGCACTCAATATTTGCTGTTTTCCGGGCTCCGGAATTCCTCCCGAACAGTTAAGAGAGATTTTAAAAGGAGGGCTGGCTGCACTTCGGGATGCGGATGCACTTTTGGTCGGAGGCCACACGGTCAAAGATCAAGAAGTGAAGTATGGACTTTCCGTTTTGGGAGAAGTTCACCCCGATGAGGTCAAAACCAATTCAGGGGCGAAAGAAGGGGATGTCATTGTTTTAACCAAGCCCATCGGGACGGGCATTCTAACGACGGCCGGAAAAAAGGGATTGATTCCCTTCGACGAATTGGAATCCGTTCTTCAATCCATGGAGTGTTTGAATCGAGGCGCTGCGGAGTGTTTTTCGAATCTTTCGGTCCATGCCGTCACGGATGTCACGGGTTTTGGCTTAGCACTTCACCTCGCTGAGGTTTCAAAGGCCAGTGGGGTAGAAATTCGATTGGAAGTCTCAAAGATTCCTTTTTTTGCGAAAACCTTGGAGTTTATTCGTGAAGGAGTAGTTCCGGGAATGATTCGATCCAATCAAGAAATGGCGGAACGTTGTGTGGTTTTTGAGGATAACGTGCCTTCGGAATTTCAATTGGCTTGTCTGGACCCTCAAACTTCGGGTGGATTGGTGGTGAGCCTGGCGGAGAAAGACGCTTCAACGTATGTACAGCGATTGAAAGAAAGAAACATATCCGCTCAGATCATTGCTACGGTTCAAAAAGGTTCTCCTCGGGTGCTTGTTCAGAACTAATTTGTTCCGGCTGTTTTTCACCGGTTTCGTGTGAGTTCATGCGGGAATCGAGAAGGTTTTCGCCAACTCTGGATGGGAGCATTTTTCTAATCCATTGAAATCAAAGAAAAAATATACATCTTGTCCTGGGCATTGCCCTTGCACAAGTCGGGGGGAATGCAATCTTTTCATCGAGCGATTTTGGTTCTTTTCATATTTGTCGGCTTGGCCTGGGTCAGTACTGATTCCTGTCAGGCTTTTGATATGAGTCATCAGACTCTGTCCTTCTCCAAACAGATTCAACCCAAGGCAGAAGCGTTTGGTTGGGCTGGTTCCTTCTTGGAAAAGAATGAAAATCGATTTTCATGGGGCGTGTTTCTTGTGGATTGTTTTCTTGATGAGATGTCCCGCTTGTCTCTTTCGATCTCGAATTCGGCGTGGACAAAAGTTGGTGTTTCAGGACAACTCAATTTGGCTCGGCGGGTTTGCCTGTCCCTCGATTGCGGGATGGTCTTGAATCCCTCATTTCGTCACTTGCTTAGCACAACTGCAGCAGCAGTGGCTGCCATCACGTTCTATTTTGAATGATCGGATGCGTTCAGGGCCTGCTTCAGCTCGTCCATAACCTCTTTTTGTCGTGCTTCGATGGAAAAGAGGTAGATGAGGGTTCCCACCCAAATGAGGAGATAGGCACCAAATAAATAGTCTAAATTCATGAGGACTCCGTTTGTTTAAGTTCTAGAGACTCCAATAAATTTCGGGAGCGTTCCAAGCGAAATCGGGCTCGCATCAACGAGGCGAATAAAAACAAGGTTGCGATGAACGTCACAACAAACACAAATTGCATTTTTGGAGACATCCCCCCACCCGAAGGACCCATTACGGTCGGATGAATTCCTCTCCAAAGACGCACGGAAAAATGCACCAGGGGAACGTCTAAAAAAGCGATGACGGCTAAAATCGCGGTAACCTTTCTACCCTGAGCGGACGAGCCAAAATAGGCCCTCAGTACCAGATACCCCGCATAGAGAAGCCATAGGAGCAGCGTGGATGTAAGCCGAGGTTCCCAGGTCCACCAGGCGCCCCATACCGGCTTGGCCCATACAGGACCGGTTAAAAGGACCAAGGTACAAAGAAAGAAACCCACCTCTGCACCGGCGACGGAAATTTCATCCCAGTGGCGACGTTTCTCCAAGAGATACATCAAGGCCGATAGGAATGAGATGACAAAACCAAAATACATCGTGATGGCCGTAGAAACGTGAACATAGAAAATCTTTTGAATGATTCCCTGGGTCTGCTCCATCGGAGCATAGAAAAAAATGAGATACAAAGCCCCCAACCAAATGAGGCAAGTGGAAATAAAAAGTTTCAACTGTGATCCTCCAAAGCGAATTCATAACAAAGCGCGCAGGCGGTTAAAAAGATCAAATCAAATCCTAGCATGGCGGTAATCTCCATGATGGGAATCGTGCCTTCCAAGCATTTGGATGTGGCTTGAACGCCAATGATGAACAAAGGAATGATGACAGGATAAAAAACAACCGGAAGCAGCAACGAACTCATTTTTGTGTCGCTTAAAAGATTTGCGAATAATGTTCCAATGGCAGCGTACCCAATCGATCCCAAAACCAATAACGACATGAAGAGGAGTAACCAATCTCCAAAGGAAAAATTAAAAAGGAATAAAAACAACGGCACAGCCAACATTTCAACGATCAAAAGGATGATCAAGGTCGTGAGAAATTTGGAAAGAAAAAGAACGATGCCTCCACATCCAGATAGAATGACGCCTTGTTGGACACGTTCTTGCCTTTCCCGATGAGCCAAGTGGGTGAGGGCAACCAAGCCTGAGAATGCGATGACGACCCACATGATTCCCGGTGCCACAGAAATGATGTTTGAGGTGTTGACCCCTAGGCTAAAATTGAAAATGACCAGTGTGAGTAAAACAAACAGAGCCATGGAGATGAAAATCTCCTTCGTCCTCAGCTCAATTCGGAGATCTTTTTCCGTTAAATGCAAAATGGTCTTCAGCGCCTTCATGTTTGCACGCTCCCTTGAACCAGGCGAACGGATCGATTCATCCATGAAGAAAAGAAGTCTGGATCATGCGTCACGCAAACCAGTGTGGCTTTTGGGCGGGAATCCATGATGACTTTTAAAAAGTTGCGCGCCTCTTCATCCAATCCGGTCGTGGGCTCATCCCATAAAAGAAGTGAAGGTTCATGCAAAAGGGAACGCGCCAAACTCACGCGTTGTTTTTCCCCCCGCGACAATGTGGATACACGGGCATTCGCAAATCGCGTCATTTGAACCGTTTCCAGCCACGAATCAACAACGTTCTTGGGTTCTTTTAAGTCATACAACTGGGCGAAAAAGAGAAGGTTCTCAACGACACTGAGTTCGTTGTAGAGAAAACTCTCCATAAACAACACCCCCAGTTTTTTTCGAGTGGAGGCCAAGTCATGTTCGGCATCTTGGCCAAACAGGCGAAGGGTTCCGGAGGTGGGAGAAAGCGTTGTGGCCAGAAGTTGGAGCAGTGTTGTTTTTCCTGCTCCATTGGGTCCGGTGAGGAGGAGTTTGTCTCCTTCAGCAATGTTGAGCGTCACATTTCGAAGGGCCCATTTCTTGCCGTAGGAACGGCTGATGTCTTTTAGTTCAACCAGGTTCATGTGTTGGGTGTGTCTTTTTCTTCAGAAAGCTCGGCGTCCACCCAGACATTTTTCCAATAAGACTGACGGGTGCGTGCTTCTTCCGACGAGAGTTCTCCTCTTTTTTCGTATTCATGGATGGCTGCAAGTTGTTTCAAGGCCAAAGTCTTTCGATTTTGACTCTTTTCCGGGGTCTTGGGTCGCATTTTTACGAGTAAAAACAAACCCAGAAGTGCGAGAAAGAGCATTCCGAGTTGTACGGCGTGCTTGCCTTCATCTCCGGGAAGAGGAAGACCCTCCAGCGTAAATTGCAGCGGTTGCTCCGATGTGAAAGGGCCACCGGTATATACATAAAATGTGGCGCCATTTTGTTCCTTGGGCTCCCCTTGGACCAATCCCGGTCCTTCAATGTCATAATCCTGATCAATCAGGGCAATGGTGGTCTTGGATCGAGGAAGTTTCCAGGGAAAATCAAATTCGATGTTTCTGGCGTCATATTGGTAGAGATAGTTGAACTCCAAATGAAGCTGATTGGCTTCTCCGGGTTCAATGGCTCGATTCAGACGGAGACACGTCTCATTTGGAATCAAATCCAAGGATTGTTGAGACACGCCGCTCAAAAAATGAAGCTGGAAACCTCCCTTGGCCAAAGGAATGTCAAAGGGGGCAGCCCCATGAGAGTCATAGGTTTGTTTGCCGTTGTTGGTTACGACCAGCGAATGATTGATTTTTAAAATATCGGTTTGACCAAATTCAAAGAGAAGAATTTCTTGAATTTCGAGATTCTTGGGATCGTTGGTGAAGGGATAAAGAACAAAGTCCTCCAGTTGAATTTCGGAACGGTTCTCAAAGCCCACGCGCGGTTTCTTGAAGGGAACCCCCTCATGAATGGCGGAAATCTCGTATGCCAGGTCCGAAGAAGGATCCAGTTTGGAAAATCGGAACTCCCCTCGTGAGTTGCTTTTCGTTCGTTCTGCGGATTGCGCCTTGCCATTCTGATAGGCCGTCAGTTGCAAGGTGACACCTGTTTTGGGTGTTGTTTTGTTTCCTTCTTTCCACAGGACTTTTCCGTGGATCACTCCTGTAGTGTCTGCATTGGCAAGTGTGGCAAAGAAAAGAATAGAGAACAGGGTTAAAAATATTTTCATTTTGTCTCTCCCTGTAATGCATGGCCACATTTGTTGCAGAAGCGGTCGTTCGAATGAACCGCATTTCCACATTCCGGACAGAAGGCATTTAAAGATGTCCCACATTGCGGACAAAACCGATCCGTCGCCTGTGTTTTGGCCTGGCAGTTCGGGCAATTTGACGCATCTGTGCTCTCTACGGGTTTCTCTTTTTGAGGCTCGACAGACGTTTCCTCTTTCTGGGTTTTGAGCGGAATGCGTCTTTCGGCTTCCTTCCACTTGGCCTCCAGGACATCTTGTTCCTTCATCACCGCAATCGCTTTTCCCTCATATTTTTCCCTCAGTTGCTTGTAATCGTCGGCTGAAAGTTTTCCGGTTTCAAAGTCAAAATCCAATTCCTTGAGCGCGGTGACCAGTTTCCGTTTCTCTTCCCGTAAATGTTGACGTTGATTCAAAAAAGGCAGACGGGAGTCTATCCAGCCACGGGTGTGCTTCTCGAAGAAAGGAAAGAGGATCAGCCAAAGGGCAAGACCCAGGATGGTGATTCCAAAAAGCCAAATCACGAGATGTCTCCTTTCGAAGAAGTTCGTGAATTCGAATTGGGCCACATGACCACAACAGTTCCTAAGACGAGGAATAAACCTCCAATCCAGATGAATTGGATGAGGGGGTTGATGATGGCGTTGATGAAAGCAGAATTGTTTTGCGGGTCAAATTCCAGCAAAACCAGATAAAGATCTTCTCCCAACGTTCGGCGAATGGAGACTTGTGTGTCGGCCTGGGCTTCTTCTCCTTGGATTTGACTCACATAAAAAACCCGAGCGGGGTGAAGAGGTGGGAGGGATTTCCCATTCTTTTTGACCAAAATTTCCGCACGCACGACTTGCTTGTGGGGAGTTTCCACTCCCTGAAGTCCATTGAAGGTCAGTGTGTAGTTTCCAATGTTTCGGGTTTCTCCCGCGTTGAATTGGAATTCCTTTTCCTGATTGAACGCTCCTCCAGTGAATCCGATGAACATGAGGACCACGCCAAAGTGCACAATATACCCGCCATATCTACGGGGATTGGAAACCAGCAAGCGTAAGAAAGCGGTCAAAAACCCTTCTTTTAGATTTCGCATTCGAACCCGAATGCCTCGTTCGTATTCCAAGAAAATGGTCATCAACACAAAGGCGCAAAATGAGAAGGCGGCAATCACATAAGGTTTGTGTGAAACGAAAAGCACCGCAATCGAGGTTAGAATGGTCACAAGAACGGGCCAGAGGAAGTTTCGTTTGAGTTGCTCCGGTGTGGTTTTCCGCCACGCAACCATGGGTCCGATTCCCGTCAAGAGTAGAAGAAGAAGGCCGATGGGAATCATGACACTATTAAAGAACGGAGGACCGACCGTAATCTTCGTTCCTCGAACCCATTCCGAAAGAACCGGAAAGAGTGTTCCCCATAAGATGGCAAATGCTGCACCGACCAACACCAAGTTATTAAAGAGAAAGGCCGCCTCGCGAGAAACCAGGCTGTCCAAGGCGCTCTGACTTTTGAGTTCTTTTCTGCGGTAGAAGGTTAGCCCGATGGTTGTGATGAGCGTTAAGACCAAAAACCATACGAAGTAGTCGCCGATGTCCGATTGGGCAAACGAATGAACCGAGGAAATGATTCCTGAACGAGTGAGAAAGGTTCCGATGAGCGTCGTGAGGAACGAAAGAATCACCAAGGCCATATTCCAGGTTTTTAAAATGCCTCGGCGCTCCTGAATGATCACGGAATGTAAGAAAGCCGTCGAAGTAAGCCAAGGAATGAAGGCGGCATTTTCAACGGGATCCCAGCCCCAATAGCCTCCCCAGCCTAGAACCTCATAAGCCCAAGACGCACCCAGAAGATTTCCCAAAGAGAGGAAAAACCAAGCGGTAAGGGTCCATCTTCGAATTTGAAGAATCCAGTGGTTGTCCAAACGACCGGTGACCAGAGCCGCCATTCCAAACGAAAAAGGAATGCTCATGCCCACATACCCCAGATAGAGGGAAGGTGGATGAATCACCATATAGTAATTTTGAAGCAGGGGATTCAGTCCTCGACCATCCGTGGGGAGATAAGGCATCAATTTGAAAGGGTTTGCCGAAAAGACGAGCAAAATGAGGAAGAAACTGGCGATGACCATCAGTGTGGCAATCACATAAGGGAGGAATTCTTGATTCTTCCTTCGGTTCTGAAACATCACGATCGAAGAAAAGACCAGGAGGATGAGCACCCAGAATAATAGGGACCCATCTTGTCCTCCCCAAAGCGCTGCAATCTTATAAAAGAACGGCGTCGTGGAGTTGGAGTAGAGGTAAACGTATTGCAGTTGGTACTGATCCTTCAGAAATGCGATCACCAAAACGACTGCGCTGGCTAGTGTGAGTAAGGCCGTGGCCCAAACCGCATTTCGTGCGCTCAGCACCAATGAGGCGTTTTTTCGGTAGCCCCCAACACAGGAGATGATGACGGCATACGTGGACGTTAAAAGCGCTACATGAAGAAAAATATTGCCAAGAAGATCCATTATTTGGCCTCGAGTCCTGGAGTGAGGCGGTCTTCATAGCGAGAAGCACATTTAGCCAAAATGTGCTGCGCATTGACATGGCCCCTGCGATCTAATTTTCCCGTGGCCACCACTTCCGCTTCGTCTTTGAAGGTGTCCGGAAGGGCTCCCCGATACGAAACAAACACGGAGTCGCTTCCGGTTTCGAGCGTAAAGCCAACCTCAAGGTCTCCTGTTTTCCGGACGATGGAGCCCGGCTTTACTTTTCCAGCAACTTTGAGGTCCTTGCCAAGGAGATCCATCTCCTGAGACTTCAACTCACTGACGGTCACATAGTATTGGAATGAGCTGGGAAGAAGTGTTGCCGTGACGATTCCGATGCCCACGAGAATCAGAATCCCTCCGATTAAATATTTGGTTTTTCGTATGATCATGATGACTTGCGCAGGTGGGTTACCAGTTTTCTAAGGATTCGAACAGCCCCTATCACGTCCTCTTCTTGAGTGCTCCAACCCAGCGAGAATCGAAGCGCTGAGCGTGCCTTGGCTTCGGGCCAGCCCATACTTAAGAGAACTGGAGAGGCTGAAAGGGATCCCGAGGAACATGCGGAGCCCATGGATGCTTCCAGGCCTTCCAGGTCTGCGGCCATCATGAGCGACTCCCCATCCACGCCTTCAAATTGAATATGGGACGTATTTATCAGACGTGGCAGGCCTTTTCCGGTGATGTGGATGTCAGAAAGGGTTTGGGCCAACTCCTCCTCAAACTGGGTGCGAAATTGTTCGATGCGTTTCGCCTCTTCGGAGCCGCTTTCCATCAAGTACTCACAGGCAGCTGCCAAGCCGAGAATTCCCAGAAGGTTTTCGGTCCCTGTTCGAAGGCCCTTTTCTTGGCCCCCTCCGGACCAGTGAGGGTGGAACGGGATGCCTTTCGGCACGGCCAATGCTCCCACTCCGGCCGGAGCCCCAAGTTTGTGGCTTGAAAGAGAGAGAAGGTCGATGGAAGACGTATCCAGCGAGGACTTTCCGAACGCTTGAACGGCATCGCTGTGGACGACCACATCCTTCTCTTTTGCGAAAGCAAAGAGGGTGGCGTTTCCGTATAAAAGACCGGTTTCATTATTGGCATATTGAAGAGAGAGGAAATCGGGCTTTTTCTCCAAAAGGCGTAGGGCGGAAGCTTCGTCCAGGGCTCCTTGCGAAGTTAAGGGCAAGAAGGTGAGGCTCCCCCCAGCCTGTTCCAGGGCTTTGGCGGCCTGAAGGACGGAGGGGTGTTCCACCGGAAGCGTACACGCAGTTTTTTGAGGGGTTTGAAATGCCCTCCAAGCCAGGTGGTTGGCTTCGGTACCTCCGGAAGTGAAAATGATTTCTCCAGGAGGACGATTCATGAATCGAGCCACAGTTTCACGGGCTCGATCCAGCGCGGAGCGCGCCTTTCTTCCGGTTCCGTGTGTGGAAGAAGGGTTTCCAAGGCCCTCCTCCAAGGCCTTCTGCAGAGCCTCTTTGACAAAGGGGCGCAGGGGAGAGGAGGCGTTGTGGTCAAAGTAGATTCTTTTCATACGGGGAAGGCTGGACATGACAGAGAACAGATTTTTCGTCAACGCCTGAGCGGGTTTAGTGAAACGGGGCTACAATTTTAACGACCATGCTTCGGGTTTGAGCCGAGAAGTCTTGGTCATCTCGCTCTTCGCTATGGACGAGAAAAAGGTCACTCATGGGGGCAAATCGCCATCGATAACGATACTGAACGACCACTTTCCCATTCACTTCATTCCAAGAGGCGTTGAGATCGATGTACATTTTTGTATTTAGAGAATAGCTCGCCGCCCCATTGATCACGGAAGAGGAGTAGTGGGTATCGAGATGCGGGAGGTCGATCATATTGAAACTTGCGGAGGCATTCAGATACAAGCCTGTTTTGGGTCGCACCGTAACGGAAGGGGAAATCGTTTGGCGTCTTCCTCCGAAAAAACCCATTTGCCGAAGCGTAAGGCCAGCTTGAATGTTCTGATAGTCCGGTGAAGAGGCGGATACCTGAACTCCCCGTTCAGAATACCTGCCCTGGGGAATGGTGACTCGATTTTGCAATTCGAAGGGTTCCAGGACCTCATCGGTGGAATGGAGTCCGCGAATTGAAGCGGTGTATCCGGAATTCGTATTGACCTGAATGCCCTCCTCCCCCGAAGCGTCCAATAGCCGATTGGCGGAACCGTTTAGAAAGAACGTATTGTTGGCGAAGAGCAAAATTTCGTCGATTCCTTTTTCGGGGAGTCGGATGCTTCGCTGAAGATTAAACGTCTCCTGGAGAATGTCTTTTCGTTTGATGAATCCAACCTCAGGGTTGAAGTCCTCACTCACATACATGGACGTGTGAGCCAATTTCCAAAGTGGGGGTGTCCACAACACGTGAAGAAACGCGGAAGCCCCCGTTTGGGCATTTTCATTCGGATTGTGTGCGTCGGATCGAGAAAACGCCAAAAAAGGAGCGATTTTCAGTCGACCATCCTGGGACAAGTAGGTGAGATCCACTCCAGCGCCGATGTTTTTTTCAGGAGATCCGGATGTGTTCTGGCGATACGTGACCATGCCTCCAACATTGGTCTGTTCTCCCAGGCGACGCCGAAGTCGGCCCACGGTAAAGTTGCGATCCGGAACCTCGTCTTTGGCTTCGGTTTGAATGTTTAATACCCCAAATTCATTCGACCCCACTGTTCCGTAAGATCGTATGCCTCCGAGAATGGGAATGGGGCTTCCGTTCTCCAAGCCGACGCGTCGGCTGAAAAAAAGTTGGTTGTTTCCCTGGGCGCCGAAGTCAAAGAATTGTGTTCCTTCCAGAAAAAACCGTCGCTTTTCGGGATAGAACAAATCAAACCGATTGAAGTTCAATTGAGACTGGTCGATGTCGACCTGGGAAAAGTCTGTGTTGTAGGTTCCTTTGACGACCGCATTTCGGCTCAGGGGAATCTTGATGTCGAGGCCTAGATCTGTGAAAGAATCGGCGTTCGATTCGGTTTCTCGGTAGCCCGCTGAGAGGGATGGCGTGAACGTGATGTTTCTTTTGGGTTTTTGTGGCAGAGGAATGCGTTCTACATGACCAAAATAATTGGTTTGCAAGCCTCCAAAAGGAGGAGGAATTTCGGCCCAATCAAACTCCTCGGTCTTTCGTGAAATTCTGCGTGTGATGTTGAGTCCAAAAAGGGGACCGTTGTCCGGATCATAGGAAAAAGATGAAAAAGGAATGCGAAATTCTGCCACCCAACCGCTAGAGTCGATTCTCACCCCGACATCCCAGGCCGCATCCCACTCACTCAAAAACTGCGCACCGTTGTCCAGAACAATGGCGTCGTAAGCGGCTCCTCTGGGCGTGACAGCAAAGTAGTACACGGTTCGGTGGTCATGAGCAGAGTCGATCTTGATGGCGATGAAGTCGTCCGAAAACAACCGACCCGAATCAAAGCGTCGCGTTCGAGCCGTGATTTTTTCCGGTTCGGAATCGTATGCATGCACAGCGATGTAGAAGGCTTCTTGATCAAATAGAAGTTGGAATTCCGTCTTTTCGGTCGCAGGCTCTCCCACGAAAGGCTCTCGTTGGATGAAACCGGAAAAAATGGGCGCCTGTTCCCAACTTTCTTCGTTTAGGTATCCATCCAAAGAAATCGCCGAGATTTTGGGCGTGGCTCGGGCCAAAGGGGGAATGAGTTCTTTGGCCGAGGCCGAAGCACTCCATACCCATAATAAGACCCAAACTGCTCTCTTCATCCGGCTCATCACGTTCCTTGCGTCGGCGTTTTAACCCGAATGCTGCACCGGGTCAACGCGGCATGTCGGTTTATAACCATATAAAAACAAAGGAATTTCTTTTGATCCGGCCAGGCCTTGAAAAATATGCGTAATAGCTTTTGCAGAGTGCTGATTCAATGCGAGGGATGAGAGGGGGCTTTTGGAGGAAGGTGCCTAAAAAGTGAAATTATTTTAAAGGCTTATGAAAAGGGGTTTTTGAATTCTTCCTGGTACACAATTCGCACCTTCGGACAAGAAGCGAGAGGGAGACCTATGGATCGAAAACTGGAATTGATATCGTTGTCCGAAGGGGAAGTTCAAGATTCGGTATGCCATTTGTTACCGGAAATCGCGAACTCAGATGCGGAAGTTGTGAACTCGGCCCTTCGTAGTTTGGTGGCGCTTCATGGAGCGCAAGCGTATGCCACGTTGTTTCGAGTTCTGTTTCATTTAAATTTGACCTCCCAAGAAGCTGAAATTCATTGGGCGCGAATGCTTGGACATCATCAAATGTTTCAGCGGCGTTTGGGGGCCGATGTTGATTTTCGGGTGTCCTCTTTGGATTATTTAACCCGCGTGTCGGGGCTTTTGATGAATCCAATGGTCATGGAAAACGCTCAACTGGAAAAACTTAAAAACGAAACCATTACGGATGAACTCACCCGTTTGTTCAATCGCAGGTATTTCAATCAGGTATTGCTGCGCGAATACAAGAGCTCCAAAAGACATCATTCTCCCTTTTCATTGATCCTCTTGGATGTGGATCATTTCAAAACGTTGAATGACCGCTTTGGACATCGAATGGGGGATACCATTCTCCGGCAAGTGGGTGAAGTCATTCGAAAAGCAGTGAGAGAAGTGGATTACCCGTGTCGATATGGAGGAGAAGAGTTTGCTGTGATTGCGCCGAGAACGGAACAAAAAGGCGGAAAGGTCTTGGCTCAGAGAATTCGAAAAGGTGTGGAAAATTTGAGGTTTCCCAAAGTGGGTGGGGTTCAACCCAAGGTTACGCTCAGCGGAGGGTTGGTTTCCTGGCCGGAGGACGCCAGCTCTTTGGAAGGTTTGATTCAAAACGCCGATGCTGCGTTGTACAAAGCCAAAGGAAACGGACGAAACCGAATTGAAGTTCATGGAGGAGAGCGGCGACAGAGTCGGCGTGTAAAAGGGGAATTCATGACCATCTGTTCGATCCTTCCTCAAGTTCGACAAATTGCTTTTACAGAAGACTTAAGTGTCGGAGGGTTTGGACTCAAAGCAAGTAACCCCATGGCTCCGGGAAGCACCTTGGAATTTGAGCTTTCGTTGGAAAACGAAAAGCCTCTTCATGCCTTTGGACAAGTTCGCTATCTGGAAGAAAACCCAAAAACCGGAGACTTTAAATATGGGGTGTCCATTGTCCGAATGTGCGCGCCGGATCGCGCGAACTACCGTGGTTTCTTGGCGAATCTGATGCCTCGGAAGTTTTAAGTAAGTCGTTTCTCGATCACGGACCGGACTTTCTTGGAGAGTTCGGTGACATTCATGTCAGATGAAACCGGAATGGGGTCTTCGAGATAGATTTTTAATGGTCCTGGATACATCACCCAATCATGTTTTCGCATGATTTCATAAGCTCCCACGAAAACCATTGGGACGATCGTCGCTTCGGTTTGAACCGCCAAATGAAAAGCTCCTTTTTTGAAGGGTTGGAGCTTTCCATCATAGGATCGTGTTCCTTCTGGAACCACAACCACAGAAACCCCTTGTTCGAAGTATTCTTTGAGTCTCGCCAAAGATCGAATGGCAGAAGCCGTGTTTCCCCGTGGCGCGATGGGAACCAGCCCGACCTTTCGAGCCATCAGCCCATATACGGGCCAATTAAAATGATCTTCTCTCTCCACTCCCCGGACTTTTCTCTTGAGAGCGTAATACATAAAGAAGTGATCCAACATATTGATGTGATTGAAGACGATTAAATACGGTTTCTCCGGATCCAATTTTTCGAGACCTTCAACGCTCACCTTTACGCCCGTGCAAAAGACGAAAATTCGAATCATAAAATGAAGGAAGGGATCCAATTGAAGCGGTTTTAAGAACAAGCCCAGAATCAACACGCCCAAGGTCATCATGACCATTACGCTTCCACAAACGGCCCATAGAAAGACGGATCGAATTTTCGACCAAAGGGAATGGTGTCGATGCGGTCGCTCTTTCTGTGTCATGATAAGAGTCGTTTCAGATATTGTCCTGTGTAAGATTTGGGTTCTCGGGCGATATCTTCCGGAGAGCCTTCAGCAATGATTCGGCCGCCTCGCTCACCACCTTCCGGACCGAGGTCAATCACCCAGTCCGCTGTTTTGATGACGTCCAATTGGTGTTCAATGACGACCACCGTGTTTCCAGCATCCACGAGCTTATGTAAAACTTCGAGCAAATTTCGGATGTCTTCAAAATGTAATCCCGTGGTCGGTTCATCTAAAATATAAAGCGTTCTTCCGGTAGATCTCTTGGAAAGCTCCTTGGCCAATTTAATTCGTTGAGCTTCTCCTCCGGACAGGGTCGTTGCGGCTTGACCCAGGGTGATGTACCCGAGTCCGACTTCTCTCAATGTTTTGAGTTTTTCTCGGATGGATGGAACCCGTTCAAAAAACTCAGAAGCTTCTCGAACCGTCATGGAAAGCACGTCCGCAATTGATTTCCCACGATAGAGGACTTCCAAAGTTTCTCGATTGTAGCGAGCGCCGTGACAGGCCTCACAAGTGACAAAAATATCCGGAAGAAAATGCATTTCGATCTTAATCGTTCCATCTCCCGAACAGGTTTCGCATCGTCCTCCCTTTACATTGAAAGAGAAACGTCCGGGTTTGTAGCCTCGGGTTTTTGCCTCAGGAAGTTGGGAAAACAACTCTCGGATCGGCGTGAAGGCACCAATATACGTAGCCGGATTGGAGCGTGGTGTTCTACCGATCGGCGATTGGTCGATGTCGATGACTTTGTCGATATGTCGAAGTCCTTCGATTTTCTCGACTTCACCGGCAGGAACACGCGAATTTAAGAGGTGTTGTTTGAGGAGTGGAAAGAGTGTGTCGATCACAAGTGTCGATTTTCCAGAACCTGAAACCCCTGTGACGGCCACAAAATTTCCCAGAGGTATGTTTACATCGATCGACTTGAGATTGTGCTCTCGGGCTCCCACAAGTTTTAAACTGACGTTATTCGAGTTTCTCCGTTGGGAAGGCACGGGAATGCTCTTTCTTCCAGATAAATACTTTCCGGTTAAAGAGTTTGGATGATCAATGATGGCTTGGGGGGAGCCTTCTGCGACGATTTGGCCGCCATGTCTTCCGGCTCCGGGCCCCAGGTCAATGACATGGTCTGCCTCTCGGATGGTGTCTTCGTCATGTTCGACCACCAAGACGGTATTTCCCATGTCTCGGAGATGCTTTAGCGTGGACAATAAACGCTCGTTGTCTCTTTGGTGCAGGCCAATGGAAGGTTCATCCAAAATGTACAACACACCCATCAAGCCAGAGCCGATTTGCGTGGCCAGACGAATGCGCTGAGCCTCTCCTCCGGAAAGCGTTCCCGAAGTGCGGTTCAAATTCAAATAGTCCAAGCCCACATTGATGAGAAACGCCAATCGCTGATTGATTTCCTTGAGGATCTTCTCGGCAATTTTCTGTTCATGTTCGGAAAGTTCCAAAGTTTGAAAGAAGGAAAAGGCTCGCGTAATCGTCAGTTCAGTGAGGTCCGCGATGTTCTGATCACCAACCTTGATGAAAAGAGACTCCTTTCGAAGCCTCTTTCCCTGGCAGCTTTCACAAGGAACGACACCCATGTACTTCTTTTCTAAGTCCTCCCGAAAATCATCGGATTCGCTTTCTCGATACCGTCTCATCAGACTTGGGATGACCCCTTCAAACACTTTTTCGTTCGTATAACTGCTCTCTTCCATGTCGTAGCGAAAGCGGATCTTTTCCTTTTCGCTTCCATACAACACGATGTTCTGTGCTTTTTTGGAGAGCTTTTTCCAGGGAGCCCGCAAGTCAAAGTCAAAGTGATCGGCGAGCGCTTCCAAGGTTTGAAAATGGAAAAAAGACCATCGACTTTGCCAAGGGGCAATGGCCCCTTCTCGGAGAGACAAGGCTGGGTTGGGAACCACCAAGGAGGGGTCTAGAAACGTTTTTGTCCCCAGGCCTCCACAAGCTTCACAAGCCCCATACGGGTTGTTGAAAGAAAAAATTCGTGGCGTGATTTCGGGATACGAAACCCCACAGTCCGCACACGCAAAGTGCTCCGAAAACAAAATGTCCTTGGGCTTTTTTCCGAGAATGGTCGCTATGGCCAGTCCTTTTCCTGCGTGAAGCGCCGTTTCTACGGAGTCGGCCAAGCGTTTTCGAATCGTTTTCTTTACAATGAGACGATCCACAAAAACTTCAATATTGTGTTTGTTGTTCTTGTTCAGTTCGATGCGTTCGCCCAATTCAAAAATTTCCCCGTTGACACGAACGCGCGTGAACCCATCTTTTTGAAGCTGCAATAGCTCCTTTTGGTATTCTCCTTTTCGCCCGCGAACGATGGGGGCAAGGACGTGAACCTTTGTGCCTTCTTCAAAATCCATGATCTGGTCGACAATCTGTGAAGCCGACTGGGATTGAATGGGTTTTCCACATTCATAACAATGTGCGTGTCCGACTCGGGCAAACAAAAGCCGGAGATAGTCATAAATTTCTGTGACCGTACCCACCGTTGATCGGGGATTGCGAGAAGCGCTTCGTTGCTCGATGGATATAGCGGGAGAAAGGCCTTCAATGGATTCGATGTCGGGTTTTTCCATTTGCTCCAAAAACTGTCGTGCATATGCAGACAGAGACTCGACATATCGACGTTGTCCTTCGGCATAAATGGTGTCAAAGGCAAGAGACGATTTTCCGGATCCCGACAATCCGGTGATGACCACCAACTGATCCCGAGGGATCGTGACATCAATGTCTTTCAGGTTGTGTTGTCTTGCCCCTTTGACAACGATGGCTTTGGGCTCAGAGTTACCCATTTTCTACAAAATTCCGAGCCGCTTGAACCATGGATTCACTGGCCTCAAGCGATTCTGTTTCCGCATAGAGCCGAAAGATTGGCTCTGTTCCGGACTTTCGAATGAGTAGCCAGCTTCCATCTTTGAGATAGAACTTGAATCCGTCCAGTGTGGATAGAACATCCACCTCTCGACCGTCCCACTCGCTGGGTGGGTTTTTGGTCAACTTCTCCATGGCCTTCTTGGCTTGGTTTTCCTCCAACTTGAGGTCCAAACGAACGAACTGATAGGGACGATATTCTTTGCACAAGTCTTCATAGACTGCACGAAGACGTTTCCCGGTTTTGGCCATGACTTCAAGAAGAAGAAGACCCGTTAAGAAGCCATCTCGGTCGGGGATGTGATCCATCATTCCAATTCCACCGGATTCTTCTCCTCCGATATCCGCTTTCCCGGCCAACATTTCCTCGGCAATATGTTTGAAGCCTACGGGAGTTTCGATACATTGCTTTCCAGCCTTTTCGGCAATCAAATCCACCATTCGTGTCGTGGATGCACTTCGCGAAATCGACCAACTTTTTCCGCGGTGTTTCAACATATGCCAATACGCAACGGATAGAATCATTTGAGTGGTGAAGGGATTTCCATCTTCGTCTACGGCACCCAGTCGGTCACCATCTCCGTCGGGCGCGAGTCCGCAAGCGAGCTTATGGTCTTTCACGAGTTGACAAAGTTCAGGAAGGTTTTTTCCAATGGGCTCAGGCGCGACGCCACGAAATCCCGGGTTTTCTTCTGCGTGAATTTCTTCAACCTCGATTCCCAGAGAACGCAAAAAGTTGGCGTAATGTCCAGAGGCAGCCCCGTGCATGGCATCAATCCCAACCTTGGCTCCCAAGCCGCGAATGAGATCCAAATCAATGTGCTCTTTCACCGCTTCTAAATATTCAGCCATGGGGTTGAAATGTTTAATTTTGCCTTGTTCAAAAAGGGCGTGAAATTCTTCGTGAGCAACGGCTTCGAAACCACTTTTTTGAAGTTCAACAATTCGGTTTTCAAATTTTTCGGTCAAGGCCGGTCTGGCGGAACCTCCAAAGGTTTCTTTGAACTTAAACCCATTCCAAGTGGGCGGGTTATGGCTTGCCGTGATCATGGTTGCGCCGACCACGCCGGGTTTGTTTTTGGCACACCACGCAATGGTGGGAGTTGGGAAAAACTGTTCCCCAATCCAAACTTCATATCCTTCTTTGGCATACGTTGCGGCGGCGACTTCCGCAAACGTGTTGGATAAAAAGCGTCGGTCATAACCAATGACCATGATCTTTCGGTCCGGGAGTTCTTTTTTCATAACGTCGGCCACAGCCTTTGCCACAAAACTCACGCTTTCATACGTGTAGTCCTTTGCGATCAATGCACGCCAACCATCGGTTCCAAATTTTACTGTTGTTTTCATGAGTTCAATCTCCCAGTTATTGCAATGTTGAGAGCCCGTTGAAAGCTCCGAAGTTCAAGATTCTGATTTCCGACGCGGTCATAAGCGACGCCATGTCCTGGAGAAGTACGAAGGAAGGGAAGTCCCAACGTGATGTTAACGACATGTTCCAATCCTGGATACTTCACCGCGACCAAACCCTGGTCATGGTAGGGCGAAATGATCACGTCCCACGTGCCTTTTCGCGCAAGTGCAAACAAAGTGTCTGCCGGAAAGGGGCCTTCCACTCGAAGTCCCTTTTTGGAAAGTTTTTCAATGACAGGAAAAAAAACCGTATTTTCTTCTGGGTGATCGGAAATTTCTCCAGCATGGGGATTCAGTGCGGCCACGGCGATTCGAGGATGCTCCACGCCAAAATGCTTTTGAAAATGCTTGGCCGTGGTGAGAATCGTGGATTCCAACCGTTCTTGGGTTACTGCGGACGAAACTTCCAAAAGAGGAATATGGTCAGTGACCATCGCAACACGAATTTCGCGATTGTCCATGAGCATGACCGTATTGGAACAGCCCACTTTTTCTTGAAGGTAGCCCGTGTGGCCCTGAAAATTCGGTAAAAGATTTCGGATCACGGATTTGTCCAAAGGAGCCGTGACCAAGGCGTCATGATGTCGATCCAGACAACTTTGGATGCCACGATCCAAAGAGGCGATGACCATTTGGGCCCGATCCGCTGTCGTGGAAAATGTGCTTTTCTCTAATTCTTCAGAGACCTCGACGAACGAAATCGAACGATCCAGCTGCTCCCAAGGTAGAGGAATATCCATTCTGTGTGCGATATGCGTGAACCAAGTTCGGCTTCCAAAAATCGATACTTCAACGTCAGAGGGAAGATCCTCTCGGTTGAGCGTTCGAAGAATGAGTTCGGGGCCAATTCCCAGAGGCTCACCCATGGTTATGGCAATTTTCTTTCTCAAAGATTCACCTTAATATGGGCTTTGTCTCGCAGCGCCCGAACAAAACTGTCAAACTCTCGGGCAGTTTCTCTTTCGGTGAGTTCGGCCTCCAGAGCTTTTTTTCGTGTTTCGGACAGGGCCTTCGTTTTTTCGGAAACTTTTTCGACCAATTGAAGCAAATAGTAGCCTTCTGGGGTTTCGATGACCGGGGAAGTTTCTCCGGGCTTGAGTTTCTTGAGTTCTTTTCCCAAAGCGGGAAGCATTTCATCTGGATTGACATTCCCAATCAACCCTCCCTTTTCTTTCCCGGGACCTTCGGTCTCCGTTTTGGCCAATTGTGAGAAGGGTACGCCCGCTTCAATTCTTCGCTTCAACCGAGAAATGTTTTTTTTCGCTTGTTTTGAGGAGGATTTGGAAAGAAAAATCATTCGGGTTTTCCATAGCCACGTTTTCTCTGAATCCAATTGTTCTCTCCGAAATGCAGCTTGAATGTCTTCATCCGTCACTTGCACACGGGGACGAATGGCGTCATTCATGAGTTGTGAAGTTTCAATCTGCCTTTTCAGGTTGCTTCGATACGTCTCCAGCGTTAGGCCTTCTTGCTCTAGGGCCTTTTTTAGCTCGTCTGTGGAACGAATGCCGTTCTGCTGCATGACGCCCGCAATGGCTCGATCAATCATGGCATCATTCGCTTTGAGTCCGCGGGTTTCGATTTCGGACTCCACAAGTTTTTCATTGATGAGTTGGTCCAAAACGTTTTTTTGAATTTCTTTGGGAGAGCCCAAATCTTTCAGACGACTCTGTTTTTTCATCTCCTTTTTCAAGTTCTTGATGCTTCGGTCCAACTCAGACTGCAAAATAATCGAGTCGTTCACAACAGCCACAATGCGCTCAACGAGCTTGGCCTCTGCCATCGAAGGCAGCGAGAAAAAAAAGATGAAAAGAAAACTAGTTAATTTTTGCCAGCAAGCCATGGTTCCTCTCAATTTTCGCTTTCGAAAGAATCGACCTTCGCCAGGCGGCAAATTTTTCTTCTCGATCCTTCTGGGTCAAAATAGGTGTGATTAAAGGGGTCGCTTCTTCGAGCGTGAGTTTCTCGGGTTTTTTTCGTTCCAATAGCGTCACAATGTGAAAACCGTAGTCTGTTGAAATCACATCGCTTGTGTGATTCTTTTTGAGTTTCGGTAAGGCTTTTTGAATGGGCTCGGGAAGAATGTCGACGGAAACCCATCCCAAATCTCCTCCTTGTGCTGCCTCGGGAGTGAAGGAGTGATTTTGAGCCAGAACGTCGAAGGGTACGCCTTTCTTAAGTTCCGTCAGAATTCGCTCTCCATCTTCTTCGGTTTTGACGACGATTTGTTTCAGGTGGACTTGAGCTTCGTGAGAAAACTCATCCTGGTGTTCGTTATAGTAAAGTTCAATGTCTTTGGCGGATGGGGTGGGAATGTTTTCCGTTACTTTTTCAATCACTTTTTCCATCAAAATATTCAATTTGATTCGTTCTCGAAATCGGGACAGAGAAATTTTTTCCTGAGCCAGTTGTTTCTCAAAGGACCCCTTGGGATAGTCTTTCTGAATCACGTTCATACGTTCTTCGAGATCTTGAGGGGCAACTTCAATGTTTTGCTTTTCAGCCTCCTCAAGCATGACCTTCTCTTCAATCAACTCATTTAAGACGCGTTTTTTAAGCTCCATGTTCTGAGGGGAGGCCATTAAAGCAGAGTGAGGTCCCACGCGATATTCATTGAGCCGATCTTCAAAAGATCGGGCCGAAATGTTTTTCCCGTTGACGCGGGCCACAACATTGGACTTTTGAGAAACGGAGCAGCCGCTTCCCATCGCGATTCCAAGGCTAAGAACAAGAGCTGTGAGTAGAGACATCATGAGGAGGGCAACGCCTTCTTTCGAATTTGAACTTTTTGGATTTGATCGTGATCAATCTCGATCGAAGCCTCGTTCTCCAAACGTTGAAGAAACTGCTGCGCCAGGTCCCTTTGCTTTTTGAATCCCAGGCGGGACTTCACTTCCTCCTTGAAATAGGCGAATCCGCGCTTGGCATCGATCAGGCGAATGATGTGAAAACCAAATTGTGTTTCCACCACGCCACTTAATCCCCCTTTTTCAGGAATGGCAAAGGCCGCTTCACTAAACGGACGGACCATCCGCGTTCGATTGAACCAGCCTAAGTCTCCTCCGGTTTGAGCGTTAGCCAAGTCTTGCGAGTATTTTTTAGCCAATTCTTTGAAATATTCGGGTGAGTTCTTTTTTTTGAGCTGAGAAAGGATGTCTTCAGCCTTTTTACGAGCTTTTTCGAGAGAGGCTTCGTCATTTTTCTTTTCGGGCTTGATCAAAATATGGGCTGCGTGGACCTCCTCGATTTGGTGGCGATGGCCCTCGAAATAGGCTTTACACTCTTCATCACTTGGAGGGGTGGCGTGCTCTTGCATGTAGGCTTGGAGAAACGCTTTGGCCAAGGCCCGTTTGACCGACTCCGACTTCAGGAGGCGCTTGTTTTTTAGGGCTTCCTGGAAGAGGAGTTCTTCTCGAATCATCTCGTTCAAGAATTGGGTTTTCTTCTCGGCCGACGTAAATTTTCGACCGGGCAAATGTGTGGTGGCATTGATGGCCTTTTCAAATTGATCCAAGGTGATGGAGGCATCATTCACTTTAGCGACCCAGCTTGAAGAAGAGGAAGATCCCCCACAAGCCGCCAAAAATAAGCAGCCTAGGCAAAAATAATATTGAATACGAAAACGTCGCAATTCATTTTCTCCTTAAAATTAATGCACCGCACCAATTCCATGTTTGGGAATCCGTTATAAACGAATTAGAGTTGGTTGAGAATCTCCTTCATGGTCCCCGTGGGACTCTGCTCGGGAGCCAGTGAGATGACCAAGCGCTGTGTGGGCGTTAGCTGAAGCCTTCGGTCCCGTTGAATCATGTCCAGAATTTTATTTAAATGTGGGGCCGCCCGGTCGGTAAATTGAATGAAGGGGTGAGAGCCGGAGAGAGAAAGAACGGATGCTCCGGCCCGGCGAGCCAAAATCTTTAACTCAATGATATTAAACAAGTTTTTGACTGTTGGCGGAATGGCACCGAATCGGTCTACCAGTTCGGATTTCAGTTCTTCCTGTTCTTCCTCGTTTTTGGCTGAGGCCAGGCGTTTGTAAAGGAGGAGTCGCTCACCGGTACTGTCCACATAGTCTTCCGGAATGAACGAAGGGATGTCGGACCGTACTTCTGGATCAATATCTTCTTCGACCTTTTCGCCCTTAAGACGACGGACCTCTTTTTCCAAGAGCTGCGTGTACAATTCCAATCCAATGGCGGCAATGTGACCCGATTGCTTGGATCCGAGAAGATTTCCCGCCCCACGAATCTCCAGGTCGTGCAAGGCAATTTTCAGTCCGGAGCCTAGATCCGTGAAGCGTTTGAGGACTTTCAAACGTCGATAAGCCTGCTGTCCCACCAAATCCTCCGCCGGAACCAGGAGATATGCGTAAGCTTCTCGGGTGGAGCGACCGACGCGTCCTCGAAGTTGATAGAGCTGAGCCAAACCGAATGTGTCAGCTCGATTGACAATGATGGTGTTGGCATTGGGAATGTCCAAACCCGATTCGATGATGGTGGTGCAGAGCAGGACGTCATACTCATGCCGCATGAAGCGGAGAATCTGTTTCTCCAACGTCCGTTCATTCATCTGTCCATGGGCGATTTCAATTTTCACTTCAGGGAGCAGGCGTTGCAAATATCGCCCGACCGCATTGATGGTTTCCACGCGGTTATGAACAAAAAAGACCTGACCTCCACGGTTAGTTTCTTTTAGCACTGCACCCCGAATGGTGGGGTCTTCAAATTTACACAAGTATGTCGCGATGGCTTTGCGATCTAAGGGTGGCGTATTGATGACCGATAGATCTCGAATGCCCGCGATCGACATTTGAAGGGTTCGAGGAATGGGCGTAGCGGTGAGAGTGAGCACGTCCACGTTCGCTCGAATTTCCTTAATGCGCTCTTTGTGTTTTACGCCAAAGCGATGTTCTTCATCGATGACCAAGAGGCCCAATTGGCTAAAGCGAACATCTTGAGAAAGAAGACGATGGGTTCCGATGACAATGTCTAAGGTTCCCTTGGCCAATTCCTCCAATACCGTTTTTTGCTCGGCTTTGGACTTAAAGCGGCTTAGAAAATCTACCGTTACGGGGTAATCTTTGAGCCGATCTTTAAACGTCTCATAATGTTGCTGGGCCAGAACCGTGGTGGGCACCAAAAGCGCCACTTGTCGTCCTTCCATGGCGGCACGAAAAGCAGCTCGGAGAGCGACTTCGGTTTTGCCAAAACCCACATCCCCGCAAATGAGGCGATCGGTGGGTTTGTCGGATTCTAAGTCTTGGTTCACCTCTTGAATGGCTCGCTGTTGATCTGGCGTTTCATCAAAAGGAAATGAATTTTCAAAGGAAGCGTAGGTGGCATCGGGCGCGCCCAATCCCTTTTGGGAGGACACTTTTCGTTTGGCATAAAGCTCGATAAGTTCGCGAGCCATTTCTTCTACCGCTTTTTGAGCTTTCTTCTTGGTTTTGGCCCAAGCCGATTTATTACCTAAGCGATCCAGTTTGGGGTGACTGCGATCGGCACCCAAGTATTTTTGAATGCGGTTTAAGCGATCGACGGGAAGGTAGAGTTTGTCTTGGCCGGCAAATTCAATATGCAAAAAGTCATTGGCGATGGGGCCAATCGTCATGCGTTCCAACCCACGATAGACGCCCACGCCAAAGTCAATATGGACAATGGGATCTCCCGGCGTGAGTTCGGAAACTGAACCAAAAAAGTCTTCGCGTGATACTTCTTTGGTTGCGGAATGTTTTCGTTCACCGAACAGGTCTTCTTCCGTCAGGAAAACCAAATGTTCGCTTTCAAAATCAAACCCCCGCTTTAAATCTCCCAGAAGTATGGCCGATACGGCGTCGCCTCGAAGGGCCTTTGCTGGAGGAATCACAGGCAAAGAGGGAAGATGTTCTTGAAGAAGGTTTTGGATTCGTTTCGCCCCATCGTCACTGCGCGCGACCCAAAGCACGCGTGAACCGTTTTCTTTCCAGGTGCTTAATTTTTCTAAAAGGGGAGCCAGGGGCTCGGGGGAGCGAGATTGCTTTTGAAGGGATTGGGAAAGGTGTTCATGCAGCTCAGTTTTGGCGTGTTGCTGAAGCTCAGCGTTCTCGGGCGTGTCGACCAGTACGTCGGCAAGTTGAAGTGAGGTTCTTGGCCAGGCCCATTCCGAAAACTGTGCAAAGGGAACGGCCAGTTCAGCTGGGTCATAAGCCAAGCGAGATTCGGTTTCATGGCTTTGGGCTACTTGGACAAAGAGTTCTTCCAGTTCTTTTTCGCGTTGCTCCCGCGCGAAGGGGTCGATTTGAATGCAGGTGGTGTTTTTGGGCAGGTAGTCGGTCAGTGGTTGGCCTTCGGGAAAGAAGAGGGGAAAGAGGCTTTCCATGAGCGGTGAGTATCGACCATCGCGCAGAGCTTCATCAATTTCAAGGCGCGCGGCCGGGGGAAGGTTTCGGCGATCGCTTAAGTTTTTAAGGCGAGAGCGGTAGGTTTCAAGCTTGGCCGAATCGAAAAGAATTTCGCGGCAGGGCATCCACAGGGTTTCTTCCAAGGGCTTAAGGGTTCTCTGGGTTTGGGGATCAAAGGTTTTGATGGACTCCACGGTGTCGCCAAAGAATTCCAGGCGAACGGGCTCTCTCATATGGGGCGAGAATAAATCAATCACGCCACCTCGAATGGCCAAGGTTCCGGGTTCTTCGACGCGGGGTTCACGGTCATAGCCTGCGGCAATCAGGTTGCGCGTGAAGGTTTCGATATCCAGGTCGGTTTCGGTTTTGATGACGCCGGTGTGGGTGAGAAAGAATTCAATGGGTAGGGTTTTTTGTACCGCCGCATGAAGTGAAGTCACCACCACGGTTTTTTCGGGCTGTTGAATGAGGCGTGAAAGCGTGGAGACTCTTTTCCAGGCGATGTGAAGGGCGGGAAGGCGAGAGGGGTCCAAATCCGTAGGCCGTTCGGAGTAACGGTGAAGGGTTAGGTCGGCGGGGAAGAGTCCGGAAAAGAAGGAGAGCTCGTCAAAAACCGCCCGAGCCTGGTCTTCGGTAGGGCAGAGAACAAGCGCAGGAGACTCAATCTCCTGGAGCTCTTTAGCCAGAACGTAGGCCAAGGAAGAGCCTCTAAGGCCCGACCATTGACGAAGATTTCGCGTGTTCCCTTCCACAGCGCGCGCACCATATCGCCTTAGGCTAAATCCTCAAGTCAAACTGGGGAAGGGGGACTAGTCCCGCCGTAGCCTCGGCGAAGGCGGACGCCCCGGCGCCGGATGGTATCTGTGGGCCCCTCCGCCCGGTGTGGATCCTCCCACAGATACCATCTGTCACCGTGACGTTCAGGAGCTGAGAAGGTTCTGCTTGTCCTGTCGTAGCCTTTGCGAAGCAGGATCCGACCCCTCGCGCCACCCTTTAGGTTTTATGACTCTTCTGAAGGTGTTTATTAAAGAACACTTCCGAAGGTTTTGCCAGGCACGGAATTTATTAAGTTGTGCGTTGCCAGAGTAAGAATTTTTCTGATGCTCAAAGGTTTAAAAAAAAGGACCTCTTGTGCCTCTGACTTTTGTTTGTTTCCAGGTTGGATCGTCGAAATTTGCCAGATCGCTAACAAGATCATAACAAGTCGTTCCTGGTTCGATGACGTAGAATTCATCTGTATTACTGAAGGCGTCTAATTCACTAAAATCAAAGACTTCCAAAGTAAAACTTAATTGGAGGATCTGTTTTATGGGTTTGCTAATGTAGCGGACGTGTAAAGGAATTTTTTCTCCGATTCGTAAAGGCTTGCCTTCGAACCAAATTCCGAGAGGAATATCTGGCCCGACTTTGGGTAGGTCTTCAGCCGGAATTGCTCCACCATACTTCAACCAATCGACACGGTAGCTTGGCGTGTAACAATTGTTTTGAAAATCTTCTAATGTTTTTCCGAGGGCATGCCCATAGGTTAGGCTGTACGTTTCTTTCAGATAGTTTTGGCCTACGAATAAGGGAAGGGTTGTTGAAGGGGAAAAGTTCTTTTGGGTTTCTAAAACTTCTTCCGCGTTTCCTTTTCCCACGCTGGAAATCATCAAACTTAAAATAACCAATAAACCAATAGACAGGTGCTTCATAGGATTGTCCTTTTCGACCACGTTTTTAATGAACATTCTCGGTATCAAAAATAACGCATCGTATCAAATAAAATTTAAAAATTTATCTTAAGGCAATGAGGTCAGGCACCGTCTGGATGGATGGCTAAAAATCTGTGATTCCGGGGACAGCCGACGCTATCCAATTTTATAAAATGGGTACAGTCGGGCGTCCCCCGATTTACAGGAGACTCGATCTCCTTGGTCTTCGGTAGGGCAGAGTACTAGTGCAGGAGACTCAATCTCCTGGAGCTCTTTAGCCAGAACGTAGGCCAAGGAAGAGCCTCTAAGCCCCGACCATTGACGAGGTTTAGGTGCCAGGCATATTTCTGCAACATGTCGCATTACAAAAATACGCCTGGCACCTAAACCTCCGATTTCGCTAGGAATCAAGAGCTAGCAAATTCATTAAAAATCAAGTCGCGGGACACACGCGAGTGTCCCATGTTGAGGTTAAAGGCAAAAATTTAGAATGTGTTGGGGATTTTGTTTTTGGCATTTGGTGGGGTTGTTTGACATAAATCGCGCGACGCGTTAATCGGGCTGTCTTGGTGTTTTGCTTGTTTCCTACAGGAGTGTTTTTTTATGCCTAAGCTTGGAATGTCTTTTCTTCTGCTTTTCCTTTCTGGTTTATGTTTTGGCTCGGCCTCGGTTTGGGCTCGGGATCTTACGCCGGGAGAGCTTCAGGATCGGTGTGCTAAGGGTGGGCTCTATTTGGCGGCGTTCGATCATTTTGAAGATCAATTGGACGAGATTGACGATGGGCTAGCGCATCTTGTCGGCAAGCGGGGCGTGGAAAATGCTCAATCTGAGGTCCGAAGACTTCGCCTGTTTAACCGAATTGCCCGACCAGATTTTCTTTACTCATTGGAGGAAGATTGCGCTGCCGAAGATATCGACATGGGAACGGAAGCCTATGAATGTTATCGCGACCCACAGTGTGATGTCAGAAGGTTTCAAACCGAAGATTCCCCCATTGGCCGGCAAGCTTTTGTCTATGTGAACCAACTGGACGAAACCGTGACTTACTTGCAAGCAAGGCTCGCCAAAGTAACTCCATAGTCTCAAGTCGCGAAGTCGCGGGACACACACGGGTGTCCCGAATTAAGAGACTCTTAGATTAATTGGGGACACCCGTGTGTGTCCCCAGATTTCCCCCCCCTTCGACTCAGGTTTAGGTGCCAGGCACCTTTTTTACGGAGATATTCACAGGAATGGGGGCGGTTTTTCGGATCAGTGGCTGTTTTCAGGGTTTAAGGGATATGGAAGGAAAAATAGACATTTAGCGTCATAACGAATATTGAAGGATCGTTTCAAACTTGGAGGTTGTTTATGCGTCGAGTCGCCGTCTTTTTTGCTCTTTTTATTGCGTTGTCTTTTGGTCTTTCTGCGTTTGCGGAAAAGAACTACGTTCCCACTTTGGATCTTCCGTCCACGATTGACTCTTCAGATGTTTGCTCGGTTACATTCATTACCCTTCAAAAAAAGAAGGGGTGGACAGTCGCATGCGATAGCAGTCCAAATGAAACAAAATTCAGTCCAGATTGGTCATCTTCATTTTCACATGGGATTTTGTTGCTGACTTCAAAGTTTACATCTAAGGGTTTCGCTCTAGAGTCGTGCTGGCACAGCGCTTGGGAATACGGGTGCTTTTTTCAACGTAAACCCTAATTCTAAAAAACTGCCTTATAATTCCGGAAAATCGGGGGACACCCGTGTGTGGCCCCAGATTAAGAAAATAGAATTGAAACAAAACCGATCAATGCCAATAGTTGACTTTGCCATCGTCTATAAAAATTAAATCTGAAATCGGGGGACACACGACTGAATCGGAATAGGATTCAATCGGATTGCGTCGTGCGTCCCCAGATTCTAAAAAAGAATAAAGAATGGGGAACGCGAGCTATATTACTAAATCTTGGTGGCTTTGCCGCTTTTCAGATCTAGGCACTCCGTTTTGCTACGTCGGCCCATCAGATTTGTTAGGTGCTTGCCGGCCGTCTCACAGTCTTCTAGAGTCTCGAATCGTTCCATGGTTGCCGACCTTCCAGATCTTCCCTGCTCGGAATAGTGAATCAAAACATAGTCACCACAGGCCAAAGCCGGTCCAGCCGAAAAAAGAAATAATGATGTCAAAACAACTACACCTATCATTCGAATCATGTCTTACTCCTTAGGTGGGCAACCTAACAAAAATAACGCGACGTGTCAACTCGCTAAATCGGGGGGCAGGTCCATACCTGTCACCGGAATTGTCACCCGAATTTTGTTGTTTAGGTGCCAGGCACCTTTTTGGGAAGCGCCGCGTTGTGGAAGGGCAAGGGGGGAATTCCGGGGACACACGCCGAAACCTAAATGGAATCGGGGGAGGTACGACGTAACCCGAATTGAATGGGGGGAAGCGGATTTGAGAGGGGGTGGGGGGAATTTTGCCTTGAGCATGGGGCTCCTGGGTGGGTGTTTGGTTTTGTTTGTTGCTTTTTTTCCTGTGGTTTGGGTTGGGTAAATGGAATTTGTAGAATGTGGTCCCTCCCTAAAATGAACAGTTCACTTTGGGGAGTTTTCAACAGATCGTTTTCGTTTATGCAGCTTTCTCAGTTCTGGTCAGTTTTGGTGACACACAACTTAATTCCGAGGCGTTTCCTAGTTAAGTTGTGTGTCATCGGAATTTGCTAGAGGAATGCGAATTTCTGTGCGCAAGTCCTCTTCCGGCGTCTCCGTCGGATCGTTGAGATAAACTTCAAGACTTGGCATGTCTTTCGGGTTCTCGTTCGAGTTGGGGAGCCACTGACTGAATAGCCATTTATAGGTTTCGTGGAGTTTCTTGTAGCTGCCTTGATGAACCACGGAGGCAAACTTTCCGCCTTCGATCTTTTGAACTTGGATAGCATCAATGGGTTGAAAACCCTCTTGTACAGTAACGCAAGCATCGTAGCGGATTTTCTCGGGGGCCGTGACATCAGGATCGTCATAGCAAAGACCCATGAATTGGCTGTTGGGGCCAAATGTGGAGGCTACCTTCGGATTTCCGCAAAGGGTTTCCCAGGCCTTCGCACACTCGATGTAAGGACCCGTATGTCTGACATACGCGACAAAGATGTCTGTGTGATTCTCGATTTTTACGTCCATGATTTCTCCTTGGGATATGGTAATTGTGATCGCTCCAGCATCGATTTTCCTCTTGGTTGTGTTGCGGTATTCTCTTGGGGAGAGTCCAAAGTGTTTTTTGAAGCTTCGCGAAAACGCTTCGAGGGCTTCATATTGGGCGTCCAGCGCAATATCCGTGATTCGCATGTCGCTAGAAATGAGTTTGTTTGCAGCTCGTTCAAGGCGGAGGCGATGAATATAGGCCATGAGAGATTCACCCGTGAACGCAGAGAAGAAGCGATGACAATGGAAACGTGAAAAACCCGAAACCTTTGCGAGGGTGTCCGTTGTGATCTTTTCGTCCAAGTGTTTTTGGATGTAGTTTTGGAGCTCAATCACCCGGCGCATGTACTCGAATTGTTTCGGTGTGGTCATTTCACATCCTTACAAGAGTTTCGGGTACGTTACTTGATCGTTTGTGCTCACTTTTTCGTATTTTCGCGTCCACTATTGGGGACTTCAATATGTCTTGCCAAAAATCCGAATTCCCGGAACATACTCCGAAACCTAAATAGATAGGAGTTTGGGTTACGTCGTGTGGCCCCAGAAGGATAAAAGGGTTATGTGCCCTTAAAGCGGATGCGTTTATTTGAGTTTTTTTATGAAGGCCGGCGTTCTCATTTGCTCCCATTTGGATTGAGTCCTAAGGGAAGGATCAAAGGTGTAACATTCGATCATTCGAATCGATACGCTTGTGTAATTGCTTAGTGTGGCAAGATCGAAACCCACAATTTCAGCATCGCCCATGCATTCGTAGTAATCATCGGTTTCCGCATCCGTCCACGACATGTGGAAACTGCTCACGCCGCTGGCTCGCGAGTCTGAAACAAACAGGTCTCTAAATTGTAAAGAAACCAAAGCTTTTGAATTTACCACACCTTGTTTTCCTTTCTGGAAAGGACCTCCATATAAAGAAGTTTCCATGGAGTGCTTCATGCCCAGTAATTGTTGCGGGTTGAGCTGGGGGTAAGCGGAAGAGGTGAGGGGTGAAAGGATAAAGGCCAAGAACAACGCCGATATTGTTTTCATAATCCTGACCTATGACGATTGACGAGATGAGTCAAGTTTTCGTGGTCATCCTTTCGGGACGCATTGCGCTTGTTTTGATAAGTATGGAATTAAGATGAATCGAAGAATTGTTTTATTGCTTCTGGTTTCTTTTCTTTCAAGTCTGTCTTTCTCTGCCCTGTCTCACGAAGTGGATCCCTACACAGGTGAAGAATTTACGGTGGGCGATATTGAGGGATATTTTGATCATGCGGCGGAGCGCGAAGAAGATACGGTAGATACGATTCTTTTTATTCGTGACACGCCAGACTTCTCCAAAGGTATGAAAATGGGGCGTTGTGAAGTCGAATTTTTGACTACCAGTCTTGGGGAAAGGTCTTTTGAAAAAGGACAGGTTTACTGGATTACGTCCGTAGAGTTTGAAGGAAACTCGACCCATTTGGTGTTTGGTAGTGTTTGGGCAAGGGATTGGCCATGGAAAATCGGGATTTTTTGCCCGGAAATTGACGCGGACTCTAAATTATCCCAACTCGAAGAAGCCGCCGGCAAACTCTTTGTCATCAAGCTATCTCAAAAAGAATCGCTTTAGGAAATTAGAGAGAAATATACTTTTTTCGCAGGATGCAATTAAGCGTCGTGTTCCCGGAACGGTAAGTAAAGCATTATCTTTATTGGGATAGGTCGAGTTGGTCTATTAGGTATGTGGTGAATGCCTTGCCCGCATTTGGACAAATTGGGAAGCCTTCTAGGTTCTTGCTGGTCCAAATGGTTCTAAAAGCACAGGCATCTAATATGAGGTCTTTTTCGTTGAAGAGCCCTCGTCCTTTGTAGCCCAGAATTACACGGACATAGGTGTGATTTCGATGGGCTTGGCAAACGAGTGAGTTGTTTTCATCTGGGTTGACACAATCTCTTAGGTAAATGGCCAACATTTTTTCTGCCTTTTTAAGGCAGGCTCTTTTTTGGTCCATCTCATGAGGTCCCGCCAAGTCGAGCAGCTCGGCTTCGTCTATGCGTATTCTTTGAAGCGTGATTCTACCCGCCGCTTGAATATGTATGGTGCAGGAAAGGGTTTGGCTTGGATTTGCATAAGCGGCAGATGCTTGCAGAAGACCAGAGATGACAAAAATCAAGAGAGCACGATGATTCATATTTTTTCAATTCCTTATTTTATGCAAGTTGTATTTTTGTTGAGCCCCTCTTCAATTAGAAGGGGATGCAGTTGATTTCAATCTCGGGTGTTTTTTCCCACTCTCCGACGGAATGCGAACTTGTGGTTTTCTCGTCTCGTTTGAATTTAGAGTAGGTTAGTCCGTGAATTTCTCCAGTAGGGTTGTCCACTAGAACGTCGAGGATATGTCGTTGCTCTCGACTTTCTTCTTCGGTCAGGTAGCGAACTTGGGTTGTGTCGCTTCCCAAGGAAACTTCCTGTTCGGTTAGGTGTTTGTTTCCACCTGTATCCAACGCAAATTCTACCGGATGTTCTTTGCGTCCATCGAGGTCTCGCAAAACACCTTTGGCTACAGTTCTTTGCCCATGTCTGGAAATTTTTAGTACAAATTTACACGCACCGTCTTGGATTGAGTTAAGTGCACTGGCTAAATGTGGAAGTTGAGTGCTGGGTAGCCAATTTTCAGTACATGTTTCAGATATCGTTGAGGTTCTCTTCCATGTGTCTGGCCAGCCAAAATAGCGTTGTTTTTTGTCAAATCTCCTGGTGCTGATTCCGACAATATCACGAATTTCTTGGTAGCCAACGGTTATGCCGAGTCTCTTTAGGTCCCTTCTTCCCGTGACGATGAAAGTGAGTGTTGTTTTGTAGCGATGGTCATCGTTTGTGAATTCAAAGTTCGCAGTGCGAATGGCGCCTAGCTTTTCGGTATTTTTAACGGGGTAATCCAAAATGAAGGGAACGGAATGTCCGGCCGAATTTCGAAGCTGCGCAGATACGCTCCTGTTTTTCTCATCAAAGAAAGCATCAAGTGAGCATTCTCCAACCGTTTGACCGTCAATTTCGGCCGCTAAAGCTTTCAGATCTTCTGTGTAGTCAGTCCTGATTGGAGCATCAAGGATGGCTAGAGCGTGGGTGGGAAGAATGAAGCCGAGAGCCGCGAAGAGGCCGTATACGTTTTTCATATTCATGAGGAGGTGGATAACGCAACGCAGCTAGTATGTCAATTTCCAATAGCTCTAGCAAAAGGCAAGTTTAGTTGGCGTGTTTTGGGTCCTCTGAGCATATGGTCGAATTTTCGAAAATGAACCAAAAAAAAGCAAAAATCATCCAAAAATGACCAAAAAATGCGAAAAAAGACTCATTTTCTTCAAAAAAAGCTGTTTTGGGATTGTCTGGTTTGCTTGGGTTTTGAAAGGTAATCGTTCTCCCTATAGAGGCATCTATGCGGGTGACTTGACACAGAGCGGCGTTGGAAATAGGTTTTTTGGTGGGATGGGGGAATTAAGAAAAAATCTGAGGTTCGTCTTTCTTGGCGGAATTCTTTCCACGATCTTTTTGTTTTCTGGGGTCTCTTGGGCGGAGCCCGTTTTTGAAGAAAGTCTTTCGGCGATGCTTCGGCGTTCTTCGCCGGATTTTGATGGCCCCAATTGTTTCAACACAGCTTTGTTGGCTACCGGTGTGCTTCCCATAGACGACGTTCGTTACGTGGACTGGGAAGAGTTTGAATTTTATTTGCAGCATGCATTTCATCTGGTGAATGGAAAGCCCGAGCGAGGAGATCTGGTTGTGTATGCCGCATCTTCAGAGCGAGATCATGCAGCAGTTTATCTAGGCGATGGACAGGTGCTTCATAAAAAAGATTTTAATTCATCTTATGAGTACCGTGTGGTTGGAATCGAGGAAGTGTTTGATCACGAGCCGGGAGATGATCGGCCGAGAAGACCCGAAGATCCTGCACCTATTTTTAGTGACGAAGAGGCGGTTCAAGATCGAGCCTTTTATAGAAGAGATTCCTTTATAGAACTTCCAGAAGTACCTTTTGATTTACGCACGGCGAAGAATCTTTTGGACTTTGTGTTGATTGCCGTTTTGGAACATGCCCCCAGTTGGGATGTGGGAGAAAATCTTGGCATTGTGAGCGAGAACCTCACGGGGGTGATGACTCGTCGCTATTCGGATACGCCTCAGATCACGGTTCTTGCCAAAAGTCTGACCTATCAGATTTACCAGAGTATCATCGCCGAGCATTTTAGATCGGTTTACGCCCAGAGCCGTCCAGAACCCATCGAACGAAGAATCTATTTCTCACCGAATCATTACTTACGAGACCTCATTCTGCTGGTAGGCGAAGTCGAAGGCTTCGCTTTGTCTGAAGCTGAAATCGATGAGGTGATTAAGAAACTAGAAGATGATCGCCCATCCCGGCGCCTCGATCTGTTTGAAGCCGTTCATTTGTATTAAAACACACTTCTTTGTGTCCTAAGAAGGAGCGGATTGTTTTTAGGTGGGGTGGTGGGCCCTATGAGGACTAATCTTATTGGTTTTCCACGCGTTCTTTCACGTGGCTTTTTAGCCATTCGTATTGGCTCTCGATGTCGTCTTTCCAGACATCACAGTTTTTCTCTTCGGCCATTTCCCAGGCTTCTGCGCCATGCATGTGCAGGTTTAATGATTTTTCTTCGCTCTCATGCATCCAAAATGCAATGTCTTCTTGATGGCGATAGCTATGAGCTAGGCGATAGAGTTGAACACATTCCAGCTGATGTTGAAGCTTGGCGATTTGAGAATTCACCGCCAGGTCAGGGGTTTGAGCAAATGAGTTGCTTAGGCCAAAGGGCAAAGTTAAGCAAAGAGCAAAAAGAATATGAATAAAGTTCATTTTTTCCTCTCTAGTTGTTGGAGGGGACGGCTACGCAGCGAAGGATCGCTTCAACGCTGTAGGCGTTGGCAGATGTATGTCGTTGAATGTAGTTGTATTCAAAATCTTTGCAGACTTTGACGGCATCACTGAGTTTTTCTACGCTTTCGCGCATTTCTTTTAAGCGTACGATCTCGTCATTTTGTGTGAGGCATTCACATGTAAAAGGGCCATCAATCGTAATTTCCTTTGCTTCCTTGATTTGACCATCTTCGTCAGGAAGAGTTCGAAGCTCATACTTTGAAAGTGAAACCGGTGAGTCTCCAGTGATGAAGGCAAAGGTGGTTAAGGGAAAAAGAACCGAAAGGGCAATAATAATGATCGCGCGTTGCATGATGTTTTTGGGGTTATAACGCATTGCGCGGTCTGTCAAGCGCTTAGGTCAACCTTCTCCTGGTTTGTATTTTAGGGGTTCTGTGGGTATTTTCCCCGCCATGAAAATTGAACTCGACAAAGCCGCAGCTCAGAAGATTTTCCACACCAGCCTCCAGCGCCTGGATGTCGTAAAGAAGCGTCTGGGAAGGCCCTTTACGCTGGCTGAAAAGGTTTTGTTTGCGCATTTGGATGATCCTTCCGGACAAACGTTTAAGCGAGGAGAAGCCATCTTGGCGCTTCGGCCGGATCGTGTGGCCATGCAAGATGCCACAGCTCAAATGGCCTTACTTCAGTTTATGAATGCCGGGCGAAAAACGACAGCGGTGCCGTCCACGGTCCATTGCGATCATCTTATCCGGGCGCATCAAGGTGCGGGAAAAGATCTTCCTGTGGCGAGAGATGAAAATCGTGAGGTGTACGATTTTTTGAAAACCGTGTGTGCAAAATACGGTTTGGGTTATTGGGAGCCGGGTGCGGGAATCATTCATCAAGTGGTCCTCGAGAACTACGCGCTTCCCGGAACCATGATGATTGGAACGGATTCTCATACGCCAAATGCCGGTGGCCTGGGCATGATCGCCGTGGGTGTGGGCGGTGCGGATGCAATGGATGTCATGGCCGGCCTTCCTTGGGAGGTCAAACATCCCAAGTTGATTGGAGTGAAGCTCACGGGAAAGATGAGCGGTTGGACTTCACCCAAAGATGTGATTCTCAAGTTATGTGGAATTTTAACCACCAAAGGGGGGACCAATCGGATCATCGAATACTTTGGTCCTGGAACAAAAGAAATTAGCTGTACGGGTAAAGGCACGATCACAAATATGGGGGCCGAGTTGGGAGCGACGACCTCCATTTTCCCTTTCGACAATCGTATGGAGAAATATCTTCAAGCGACCAAGAGGGGCGAGTTTATTCAACTTTTAGAGAAGCACGCCTCGTTACTGGTGGCCGATGAAGAAGTTGAGAAAGATCCCGACGCGTATTTTGATCAGGTGATTGAAATTGACTTGAGCCAACTCGAACCACATTTAGTGGGACCACACTCTCCGGATGTGGCTCGACCCGTTTCGGATGTCAAAAAAGACGTTCAAGCGAACGATTTTCCCAATACCCTGTCTGCGGCATTGATCGGGAGTTGCACCAACTCTTCCTATGAAGATTTGGAACGCGCGGCTGATATCGCACGGCAAGCCACAGCCCATGGTTTGAAGGCCAAAGTGCCGCTCATGGTGACTCCAGGATCTAGTCAAATTTTTGAGACGATTGCGCGGGATGGTCAAATGAAAGCCCTTGAGGAAGTCGGGGCGTCGGTGTTGGCCAATGCGTGTGGCCCTTGCATCGGTCAATGGAAACGCGATGACATTCAAATCGGTGAGCGAAATAGCATCATCACGTCCTTCAATCGCAATTTCCCTAAACGGAATGATGGGAACTCCGAAACCTATGCCTTCATTGGAAGTCCGGAAATTGTCGTGGCGTATTCTTTTGCAGGAGATCTCCATTGGAATCCGTTGAAAGACTCGCTTCAAGACTCCCAAGGGTTGGAGTTTTCTTTTTCTCCTCCCCAGCTCGCGGATGAATTGCCAGCCAAGGGGTTTGTTTCAGAACAGTCTGGATATCTTTCTCCTGAAAAAGGGAGAGATGGTGAGGTGATCATCTCACCCGATAGCGAACGGCTTCAGGAGCTTACCCCCTTTGAAGCTTGGTCGGGGGATGATTTTGAACGCTTGCCCTTGCTTTTGAAGGCCAAAGGAAAATGCACAACAGACCACATTTCTCCGGCAGGTCCTTGGCTTCGGTTTCGAGGACATCTCGACCGAATTAGTGACAATATGTTTCTGGGAGCGATCAATGCCTTCTCCGAAAAAGCAGGGGTCACATTAAATATGGAAACAGGCGAAAAAGATCAGCCCATTTCTAAGGTGGCCCGCGATTATAGAAACCGTGGCATGCAATGGGTGGTTGTGGGGGATGAAAATTATGGCGAGGGAAGTTCGAGGGAACATGCGGCCATGTCTCCCCGATATTTAGGGGCAGCTGCGGTGATTACTCGAAGCTTCGCGCGGATTCATGAAACCAATTTAAAAAAACAGGGCGTGCTTCCGCTCACGTTTATTCATTGTGAGGATTACGAAAAAGTGAGCGAAAAAGATCACGTGAGTTTGAAAGGGCTTTCGTCACTTTCACCCCTCGGCCATGTGACATGTGTTTTTCACCACGAGGATGGGACGGAAGATGAGGTCGAACTGGCCCATTCCTTAACGGAAGAACAAATTGAATGGTTTAAAGCGGGTTCTGCGTTGAACTACCTGCGTGCAAAGAACCGTTAGAATCTTTTGCAAAACGAAGAACTATCCAAGAGATAATAACGCGAATCTTCGGCCACCAAGTGCATTTCGCTTTTTAAGATCTCCAAGGCTGGATCATAAGGTTCGGAATATCGAGGGTTTTTTCCGATCACAAGATACCGGGCCCCCAATTTGTGAAGCAAGCGACATCGGATGTCCGGGGTTCGCGTTTCCAAAATCGCTTTGACCTTTCTCATGCGAAGTCCATCCGGATAGCCGGAGGACCACAGAAAATAGGGCCAACCCAAGAGGACCTTTCGACCCACCAAGTTCACGGGATGGTAAATGGCATAGGATGTGACAAAGACATCTTGAGGCTTGCTATGCTGCATGACTTTTCGAGCCATGACGTCAGCTTTCCAATCATGGATCTTGATTACGCCGTCGTGAAGGATGGGAAAAAGGTCTAAGAATCCCGAGATGGATATGAGCACAGTCGTGCAAACGACCAAGATTTTTCTCCATATCTTTTGATTCCAAAATTCAACCAACCATTGAGCGGTGAATAGGTTGAGAATGACCAACCAAATATTGAAGAATTTATGATTGGTGTAGATGTCAGGCCCGAATTTCACAAGATTTGGAAGAACAAAAATGGATAGACTAAGGATCAACAAGAGTCGCCTTTGTCCTTTCCACCAAAACAGAAGAATTGGAAGCAGAAGAAATTTCAGACCAATGTTTTGAATCCAGTAATTGAAAAATGAGAGAACGCTCAAATGTGGAAAAAGCGCATACCCCAAGCGGAATGAAGGGGCAGCGCTTGGGCTGGAGGGCGAAAGGGAAAGCATTTGAGGCAGGGCAATGATGGCAGCAATTCCCATGAGAAGGGCCAGTGGTTTTCGGGGTTTTTGGAAAACTAAAAAGCCGACCATCACTATTGTGAAGGAGACAAAACTCAGGCCGTGAAACAGAGGAAAAAGCCCCCATAAAATGCCCAAAAAAATGGACTGTTTGGTGTCGAGATTTTTGGGCCGAAGCACAAACACCAGAAAAACCAAACCGACAGCAATCCCGAAGGCAAAATGACGTTGATTCGTAAAAACGCTGAGGGTCCAAAATAGTCCGGTGATGACCTCATCCCAATTGTAATAGGGTCCCCCACTTAGAAAACTCACTCTGCCCAATGAGCCTTTCCACAAGGAAGCCAACGAGAAGGAAGAAAGGGAGAGGGTGTGAAAGAAGGCGAGCGAGCCGGAACAAAGCGTAAGAAATACGGCGAGGACTCCGGATTTTTGAGAGATGTTTTGAGGAAAAAGCGTTTTTAAAAGAAAGGGAATGGCGATTAGAAATGTGGCGAACCCAAGCGTGCTTGTTAAATTGAGGCCCCAGTCAATCGACAGACCGAGGTTCTCCAAGTAACCCACAAAAAAATAAAACATGAAGTGGTAACGAATTGATACGCCTGCAAAAAGAGGAGACTCAACGGGAATGTTTTCGCCCATGGAAAAAGACCGAATCAGGGGAATGTGATTGGCAAAGTCACTAAAAACCAACCGATCCATGACCAATTTTTGAGTGCTCGTTTCAAGATGGAAGGTTGAAAACATGAGAAAAGCCGAAATGAATAGCGTGCCAAAGACCCAAAGGATTTGCTCTTTCGAAAGGGAAAGATCCCTCCAGGGAGTTTTTCGCCAGAAAGCCTGAGCGAGAAGCAGCGTGGTAAAAGTTGCGTAGGTGCTTGTGGAGATTGGGGTTTGGCTTCCCAGTGCGTGAGCCAGGTGTGAGAATGCGTAGGCCAACCAGGTGGAAAGGATGAATCCAGAAATCCAGCCAACCGTCCAAAGTTTTAAATGTTTGAGATGGAGGATGTGCCGAGTGAGAAAGATTCCCACCGACCACGCCAGAAGAAGAAATAAAGCGCCCAACTAGATTCTCCGTAGGATTCTGTGTTGCCAGAAGATTTTGAGAATATCCACCAGAGTCAGAATGTAATCTCTCCTTTTTACGCGCGTGTCTCCAAGGTCATGCCATTGAATGGGAATTTCTTTCACGACAAACCGGTTTTGGGTGATCAAGGACAAGAGTTCGATATCAAAAGACCATTTTCGTTGTCGAGTTTTGGGCATGCACATTTCCAAAACATGGGCTCGAAAAATCTTTACGCCACATTGTGTGTCTTTGATTCCCGGCAATAAGAGGAGCTGGATGAGTCCGTTGCCAAGTCGGGCCAGGAGTTTTCGAAAAGGAAGAGAAAATCCAAGACGTTGACTTCCCTTTTTACGTTTGGACCCAATGACGACATCCAATTGAATGTTTTCTTTTAGGGTTTCCCAGAGTTTTTTAAGGTCCTGGGTTGGGATGTCACCATCGGCATCAAAAAACGCGATTACATCGCCTTGGGCGATTTCGAAACCACTTCGTAGTGCTGCCCCTTTTCCTTGATTTTGCGGATGTTCTAAAAGTCGAATCTGTGGATTTTCCTTGGCGGCTTTGGAGACAATCCAAGGCGTTTGGTCGGTGGATCCGTCATCGACAACGATGAACTCTGTTTCTTGCGAAAAGGAGGAAAGAAGCGAATTCAATGTGTCCCGAATTCGTGTTTCCTCATTGTAGGCTGGCAAAATGATGCTAAGAATGACTTTCCTCCTCAAGGACTAAGCCGCGTTCTTTTAAGCCTTGGAGAAGGTCGTCCACGGGAACGGTTTGTTCGATGGGGGTCGCCCCCAAGGGAGTTTTTCCCTGAACTTGAAGAAAAGCCGTGGTTGAGGTTGGGAATCCTGTGGTTCTTTCCATGGCCGAAAAGTTCTCATCGCCACGATCCAACATGGAAATTCGATACGTTTCTTTTTTTCCCTTTTTTAAACCCACCGCTTCCATCCAGAGAACGACGAGGTCTTTGTCATCGGGGAAAGTGGTCGATTTTTCTAGAAGAACTTTCAAGACCTCTCGAGGAGCAATGTGTGCTTTTTCAAAGGGAAGGGGCTCTTGGCTCAATAAACCCAGAGCATCGAATGCCCTCAGAGCACTCCAATGACCCGGATGTCGAAGGGTCTTGTAATCAAAGTTTTGTACCTTTCCGAGAAAAGATTCGGGGGCCGTGGAGGTCCCTCCAGAAGTTACGACCGCTTCGAGTTTTCCTAAGGGCTTGAAGTCAATCTCTTCCAACTCAGAAAGGGCGGGGACTTCATGAAGCTTTCCATCCCGAATGATCGAGGCCATTCCGCTGTATTCATTGAGAAGACCTTCAATGCTGAAAACCATTTTGTAGAAAAAAGGGGGTTTTGGATGTGCGGGAATTCCTCCGCATCGAACCCGAATGGTTTCAGTTTCATCAAAATGGTTCAGGGCTTTAGCTGCTAAGAGATTGGATAGTCCCGGAGCCAGCCCACAGTCGGGTAATAGGGAAATCTTTGCGGATCGGGCTTGGTCGTTGAGGGCAAGCTCTTGTTTAACAACGTCGGTGTTCCCACCCAAATCGGTGAAGTGGACTTTCTCCAGAACTGCGGCTTGAGCTGCGAGGGGGTTAAGAAAATAGGGAAGAGCGCTGACGACAGCGTCCTTGCCTTTTAGGTGGGGTTGGATGTGCTTGACGGAACGTACATCTCCCTGAACCGGCTTGATCTTTTCGGAATGTAAGAGACGATTTAAGTTTTTGGCACATGCCTGGACCCGGGGTTCTTCTCGGTCCACCAACGTAACTTCTTTGGCCTGGCCATGTTTGACCAAATCAAAGGCGATGGCTGCACCTTGACGTCCGGCTCCCAAAACGACGTAAAAATAAGACATGAACGAATGCTAGCGTGAAAGAACCGAAATGGAAAACAGTTCAGTCTAGCGAATGGAGCGAAGCGTGGCTCGTCTTTCCGAGCGAAGAAGATGCGATGTGATGAAGTCAAAAATCCGAGATCGATCGGCTGACATGATTTCCATGAAATTTAACCCCATCCCGGCCGGCTGCATGATGGCTTCCGGACCAGAAATATAGGTTCGATTGTGGACCACTTTCGCATTGCACCTGACAGGGGTGGCTTCATGAGGAAGGTGTACCGTAAGTTTGACTTGCTCACCGATGCCCAGAGGGTTGAAGGAACGTATGAAGATGCCACCGACACTGACGTCCACCGTATCTCCGTCAAAGGTGCGGTGGTCTTCCAATAGGCGATAAGAAACACTCAGGTTGGCCAAGGCGCGGCCGTGCAATCGCCTGTTTTGTTGGCCAGGAAACAGAAGTCGGTTGATTACGAACGCGATTTGATGCGGGCCATACGTCTTGGAAATGGTTCCATCGACATCCAAGCGATCTTCCAGGTGATAGAGCGAGTCCGTGATGTCATAACGAATGAGGAGAATCTTTGTTTGTTGGAAACGGGGTGAACGAATGACTGCATTTTGAAAGGCAATTTCATTAAAGGAAGGCACCATGGGGTCGATGATGATCATTTCAAACTGACTCGTGTTTTGGTCGATCAAAGACAGGGCCTCGTTCCACTCCTGCGTGAACACGGTTTCACATTCAAGTGTGTCCAAGGTGTTTTTCAGATGGTCATGAAAAATCTGAAAATGTGGTGGACTGTTGAGTACGAGAATTCGGTGCTTCTGCTTTTGTTCAGACATCTTCATCAATGGTTCCCCTACCAATTACCGGAGATGAAATTTCCCCTGTTAACTTTTTCATTATAACGCAACATTTGTTTCTGTTCAACCATTTAAAATAAAGGCAAAAAAGACAAAAAATGTAAGCAATTACAAATTGTGTAAACAAAAGTTACTTAAAAAAAGCGATAGGTACGGCGGGTATTTAACGTCAGGTGCTTTTTTTCAATCCTACCTGGGGGACGAAAAGAGGCCTAGGGATAAAAGGCCCAAAAAAATTTTTTGGAGTCGGGACAGTGAAAAGCATTTCGGGTTATTCTAAAGGACCTAAACGAACGATGAGTGTTGGCGAGTACATACTTTTGGTTGATCCAGATCGGGAACTGACTGAAACCATGCAGTTGATTCTTCGAGAGGCCGGCTACGTCTGCAAAACGGCTCATGACGGAGAAGAGGCGCTAAGTCATTGCCGACAAGAACTCCCTAAAATGGTTTTTACTGAGGGATTGATTCCCAAAATTAATGGATTGCAGCTGGCGAAGTCCATTCGAGAACTTCCCAACGGGGGCCTTGCCAACATCGTGATGATGTCGGCCGTTTATTCTGGGGCGAAGTTCCGAAAGGAAATCGAAGAAGCAGGCATTGATGAGGTGCTTCCCAAGCCATTTAGTCCTAACGACTTGATGACCAAGGTGAGGTCGATGGAATTGTCCTTGGTTAGTAAGAACCAAGAGGCGCTCAACCTAGAGAGTGAGAAGTTTGAACATTCTGGGAATATTTCGGACACCCCTTTCATTCGACTGATCTTTCATCTGTACTCCAAAAAAGAAACCGGGACCCTCCGTCTTCAATCTTCTCAAGCCAAGAAGCTGGTTACATTTGAAGAGGGTGAGCCCAAATTTGTGGTGTCGAATTTGGAGCGAGAATGTCTTGGACAGCTGTTGGTACGACAAGGACGGCTAACCCAAGAAGAGTGTGAACGTTCATTGGCCTCCATGGCGCAGATGAAGAAAAGACAAGGTGAGGCGTTGATTCATATGGGTTTAATTGAGCCCTATGAATTGGAAGAAATGCTCAAGCAACAAGCGCGGGAGAAATTTCTTGAAATTTTTGCCTGGCGGGAGGGTAAGTATATTTTCGTTCCTGGAAAAGTTTTTCGGAAAGAGCTGACCCCGGTTGATTTGAGCATTGCCCAAATTTGTCTTCGAGGCGTCAAGGAAGCGTATAATCTAGCCCATCTCCAAGGGGAACTCCACCCCTACAAAAAGGAAGTAGCCATTTTGAACAAGACTCCAGCCTTTCCTTTGGAAGACTACAAGCTAGCGACTTGGGATATGAGGATCGCCAGGCAGATCAAGCATGGAAAGACTTTGGAAGAGATTCTGGAAATGCGTTTGGCAAGAGATTTGGATGTGTATCATTTGTATTTCACGTTACTCATGTTGGAGACCGTTTCCTGGAAAAAAACGTCTTCTCTCCACATCAAACATGAAGATCAACAGGCCCGATCAAGGGTGGAAACGCTGCGAGAGATGTCTCCCTTTGCCATCCTAGATGTGTCTCCAAAGGCCAGCGATGTTGAAGTTCAAAGGGCCTACGAAGAAAAATTGGAACATTTCTCCAGCCGAAATGCTTCTCCCGAAGAGATTGCCGAGCTTAGAGAGGCTTATCGTCGAATAGCATCGAATCAAGGACGGCGAGATTATTTGATTCGCATTTACGAAGATGGAAAGCGAATGCAGCCCGAGGCGAAAGAAGTTTTTAAATATGAAGAGCTTCTGGAAATCGGACAAAGTTTTCTTTCGAAAAAGGCTTACTCTCAAGCTTCTTTGGTATTTCAAGATGCAACAGCCTTTTTTCCGGAGGAAGGAATGGGTTTTTCTCTTTTGGGTTACACAACTTTCCAACAAGAGTTTTCGAAGCAAAACCGAGACGAGAAAATTTTGGAACGGGCCAAAAAGGCCATGTTTAAGGGGATTCAGCTCACTCCTTTTCAAGCCGAACCGGCCTATTTCTTAGGTCGTGCGTTCTTTTTAGAAGAAGACTATAAAAGTTCAGTCCATTGGTTTCAAAAGGCCTTGTCCGCAGATTCCAAACATCGAGGGGCTGCAACAGAGCTGCGTCTCGCACAAATGCGAATGGAAAAACAGAACAATACGTCATTTATCAAATGGAAGCGGTAGATCCCCACAACAGTTTGTGCAATTGAGGTTGAAGTTTGACGGGTAGGGGGTCGGTTTTTATCCATTCAGCCAAGGTTTTTAAGTCAAGTTTTTCCCAAACGGCCGAATAAAGAACCTGGGATTTTTCAGCCAAGCGCCGTTTTCGAACGATGTCTTGCGCCCATAAAAAATCTTCCCTGTCTTGGATAACGAACTTTACTTCATCTTGTTTTTTCAGATGATCCAAGTTGGACCACAGATTTCTTTCCACTTCTCCGGATGAAGGACATTTTAGGTCCATGATTCGAATGACCCTTGGGTCACATTTTGAAATGTTGTGAGCCCCCGACGTTTCCAAAAGGACGGTTTTGCCTTGATCGGCCAAAGCCGTCATCAACGCATGGACAGGTTCCTGTAACAGAGGCTCTCCTCCAGTGATCAGAACCAGGGAAGTGGAAAATTTCTCCACTTGGTCGAGGATTTGCGAAATGGAAAGGTCTTCTCCCCCAGAGAATGCATATTCGGTATCGCAGTAGGCACATCTCAAATCACAGCCCGTCAAGCGCACGAAGGCACAGGGAAGGCCCGCTCGGGTGGACTCCCCTTGCAAAGAAAAATAGATTTCTTTGACTCGCAAGGTGGGTTTCATAAGGGGAAGGCCGTTATCCTAAATTGCCCCCATTTGGCAATAGGCGTTTGAAAAAAGGCCTGATAATGTGAAAAAGCCATGATCGAATTCTATGATGTCGTGACCAATACGTGGGGTGCGGAAGATACCATTTTCATTCTCGCTTTGGCGGTTACTTTTCTAGTGACACTGTACATTCTTTCGCTGATTCACCGGAAAATGCGATTGATCGAGGGCGAAATCCTCGCCATGCGCAAAGACCAAAGCGTCATTTCCGAAGAGTTAGAGATGTTGGCGCGGCTAAGAGGCGAAGCGCAGAAAAAGCCTGAAGAGTAAAAGTTCAAAAAAAACACCACAAATGAGGCCTCATCGTCCGAAGAGGCATGGTTGGTTTAGGTGCCTATGATCGAGTGAACATACGGCTTTGCCGGATGTTTGCGAGGGGGGTGTCGGGGCCAGAACCGATTTTCCTTTTGAGGTTCTGTCCATGACTAAGATAACGATGTTGGCGCGGCTAAGAGGCGAAGCGCAGAAAAAGCCTGAAGAGTAAAAGTTCAAAAAAAACACCACAAATGAGGCCTCATCGTCCGAAGAGGCATGGTTGGTTTAGGTGCCTATGATCGAGTGAACATACGGCTTTGCCGGATGTTTGCGAGGGGGGTGTCGGGGCCAGAACCGATTTTCCTTTTGAGGTTCTGTCCATGACTAAGATAACGATGTTGGCGCGGCTAAGAGGCGAAGCGCAGAAAAAGCCTGAAGAGTAAAAGTTCAATAAAGCGACAGACGACAGAACGCACAGTACGTACGGTTGGCTCCTCAAGGTTTGAGCTCGTCGAAGGGTAAGAAACATCCCGTTACCGAGATGAACTTTCCGCTTACGTGGCTTAAGTTGAGTTTCAAAGTTTCTTTGTCGAGTCAGCTAGAAAGCCTATGGCTTACTTTCTCCCCGTTCGTCCTTTGCATTTCGTGGGACCCTCGGGTTTTCACTGCCCAACTCCCTTAACCGTCTCGCGATCGATTAAGTTCGTACTTTCACTCTTTCCTACCACCTTAGCGTATTCGCCCTTACGTGAGCCGCCCTTTGTTTTTTTCGGCTTTGTCGACGAAGTCAAGCCTAAAACAAAAAGCTCCTCGCTGAGCATCTCGACCCTACAGCATATCCGGTTCTTGAGGCCCTTTTTCTGCACTTTCTCAAAGAAAGCGTCCAACATGCTTTGCCATGCACCTTGGAAGTCCCGTCCTTAGGGTTTGGCTACCCTTGCGACGGCGTAAGCTCTCACGAACCTTGGAAGCCTTTTTCAGCCTCCAACACTCCTGGGCTTCTCCCTTTGAAGCCTTTCTCCGAAAACGTGATCGAAGAAATTGTTTCCAACTCTTCTTTCGCTCTTGCGCTTTTCCAACAAACCCTTTCGAGCCTGTTGCCGGCGCTCCAACGATTTGATCCCACGTTTTCAGCCGTACCCCTTAATGCACCTGAGTGTTTAATTCAGGTCGGGGCCCTTGCTCCTTTGGGACTTTGGGTCTCTTGGGCATTCCCTCAAGCCAGTATTGCCTGAAAGCGTCTCTCTTTCTTAGGCTCCCCTCTTATTCTTTTTAAGTGAAGACTGTTACCAACCTACACCCGCTCGAATCTCAGGGTTTTCCTACTGGCCGATTGGCTTTTTCCTTCGAAAAGGACGCCAGCCCATCTGACCTTTTTCACCGACGATCGCATCCAACCTTTTTGAGCTTCCAAGGAGTTGCCGCCTATTTTTTCAGCGTGACTTTCGGGCCACAGTTACCTGTTCCTTTCAGTCATTGTTGCAATCCTTTTTAGCCCGCCTTGCGGAAGGCTGGACACCGTTTCGGTGCCGTTCGCGGCGATCTCTCGCCTGTCAGGAATGAGTTTTAGTGGCAGTGTTGAATGGGGTCAAAGTTCTTTTTGCGAGATTTTTCCGAAACTTTGAAAAGGAATGGTTTCAAAGAGTTAGAAAAACCTAGAAAAGCTTCTAGACGCCTCAAGGAAAGACACTCTTCGGAAACGTTGCTGGGGCAAGGAGAGAAGAGAACCTCAGGGTGTCTCGGACTCCAGGGTGCCATGGGTGACGATATGTATATAGTCATTGTGGCCACGGGAAATCCGCTGTGAGGATTCCCAAAGCCTTTCTTAATGGGGACTCTGAGAAGGTTTTGAATCTCGGGTGCGAAATATAAAGAAAAGGTAAAGGCCCAAGCCGCCTCCAAAAAAAGGCGGCTTGGGTAGAAGATGGTTATTTGATCGGATTATTGTGAATGTCTTGGGAATGCCAGAAAATCTAATTCACTTCGGCTCGGGAGTCGTTTCCATCCGGAAGCTTTGTCGCTCCGGGCACGTTGATGGTCAAAGAAGCCATGTGATGTTCCGAATCCGAATCGACCAAAACGAGGTGGAGAAGGCTTCCTTTTTTTCTCGTGACCTTAAGTGTTTGGAAGAATTTTCCATATTCATCGACCGCTAGGCGTTCGATTTTCGTTTGGGAGTCCCAGTCATGTCGTACATGCATTTCGAAAGCTTGGCATCGATCATCGAAAAGAATGACGGGCTCTTCCTCGGCAAGCTGTTCGGTTCGATTTAATGTAAACTCGCAATAGAGACCGGCTGACGGGGAGTTTAATTGAACTTCGACCGAAGAAAGCTTGTGGCCTAGAAAAGGAATATCCGCCGTTAAAATAACTTGAGCCGGAAAGACTTCCCCATCTACCCTGACGGTGGTTGCGGTTTGAATGACCTTATCCCTGGCCAAAGCCGCAGTGGAAAGAGTGAAAAAAAAGGCAACCAAGAGAGTCACTCCCAGGGTTGCCCGAAAACAATAGCACGTTGCACCTTTTAGCATATGTCCCCCTACGCAAATGGTTTTTGTTCAATATCCGGGAGACGAAGATTGGGCGCAGCCCAAGTGTTGGAAGATGCCCTACCTCAATTTCCCCCTGAAGCAATAGCTGTCCTTAGAACTATCACGCAGGGCGGCGAGTCCAAAGAAAAATCTTTATACAATCTTAAAAAAAGTAGCGAAGGGCATCTCGACAGGAAAAGACCGCAAACTGGCCGTCTTCTCGTTTGACCGGAACATGACGATAATTCCCCATGGCCATTTTATTCAAAGCCGATCCAATGGAATCCGTTTCACGCAGAGCCTCTGGAGATGGGCTCATGACGTTACGGACTTCCAATTGGGTCAAATTCGCATTGGGCTTGGCGACTCGATGAAGCACATCTCTACGGGTGAGGAGTCCCACCAAGTTTCCTTGCTCCACAATCAGGGCACATCCTCGATGACGATCCCTCATTTGGCGGATGACTTCCACCATTGGGGTGTCGGGAGTGACCACAATGGCTGATCGCATTCCGGCTTGCCCGATGGGGTCGGAAATTTTTCGATCTCCACTTTCGACCATTCTCCACTTCACTTGAGTTTCAGTGAGGGAGGATCCGCATTCGTCACAAAAATCAGATCCCTCGATATTGTCATGGCCGCAAGCTGGACATTCCATTTTATTCCACCCTCCAGGAATCTCTTCCACCCAGAAGCTTTCCTAAATCTCCTTCGCCTTTCACTGCACGATGCTTTTCGTTTTGTTCTCGCATCATGTCGTTATAGGTAGGACGCTCCACACTTCGAAAAACGCCTACCGGAACAGGAAATTCCGGATGCGTCATTCGCGAAAGCATAAAGGCAATGGTCGGATTGTTGAGGTTTTCTCGATGAACCAAAATATCATCCCGAGTGACACCGTTTTCACCGATGGTCACGACGGTGGGCGTTTCATTCTGAATGATGATTCCCTTTTCCTTCTCTTTTCCAAAGAGCATGGGTTTCCCATCTTCTAAAACCAGAAGGCGGTCTTCGCGGACGGCGCGATCGGAAATGTTTTTGAATGCACCGTTGTTGAAGATGTTGCAGTTTTGCAAAATTTCAATGAAAGACACACCTTTGTGTTTGGCGGCGGCTTCGATCATTTGCGCAAGATGATCCGTGTGAACATCAATGGTCCGGGCTACGAACGTCGCTTCAGCTGCGAGGGCAACCGAAACAGATCGAACGGGGTAGTCGATGGATCCAAACGGAGTTGATTTTGTCTTCTTTCCTTTTTCGGAGGTGGGGGAATATTGCCCTTTGGTCAAACCATAAATTCGGTTGTTGAACATGAGAACATTGATGTCCACGTTTCTCCGAAGTGTGTGCATGAAATGGTTTCCACCAATGGAAAGAGCGTCACCATCTCCCGTGACGACCCAAGTCGAGAGGTCGGGTCGTGCACATTTGAGTCCAGTGGCAAGCGTCATGGCTCGACCATGGATGGAGTGAAATCCATACGTGCTCATGTAATAGGGAAAACGACTGGAACATCCGATTCCTGAAATGAACGCATAATTTTCTCGTGGAATGCCAAGCTTAGGCAAAACTTTTTGAACCGTAGCCAAAATGGCATAGTCACCACACCCAGGGCACCAACGAACCTCTTGGTCGCTGACAAAATCAAAACGGGTTAACTTGTTTTCTGGAGTACTCATAAAAATTTCTCAATTCCTTCCACGACTTCTCGAATCTTAAAGGGTTGTCCTTGCAGTTTGTTGATTCCTTTTACGTCGATCAGAAAACGATCTCTTAGAATCATGCGAAGTTGCCCAAGATTGAGTTCGGGGACGACAACTTGTTCAAAGTTTTTGAAGATTTCTCCCAAGTCTTTTGGAAGTGGATTGATGTACCGAAGGTGAATCATGGAGACAGATTTTCCATCTTCCTGCACTCGTTCGACCGCTGTTTTTACGGCGCCAAACGTGCTTCCCCAACTCACAATCAGAACCTTTCCAGATTTCTTCCCGTAAATTTTCGTGGGAGGAATGTCTTGCGTGACTCTGAGGATTTTCTCTGCACGCAACTTTGACATTTTCTCGTGGTTGAGAGGGTCATAGCTCACGGCTCCCGTAACATCTTGCTTTTCCAAGCCTCCGATTCGATGCTCCAACCCTTTTGTGCCCGGAGTGATCCAAGGGCGAGCCAGGGTTTTTTCATCTCGTTTGTAGGGGTGGAAAGATTTCGCATCCACCAAACCTTTGATCTCAAACTTCTTGAGCTCTTTGAGTTCAGGGATTCGCCATGGTTCTGCCCCATTGGCCAAGTAACCATCCGTTAAAAGAAGAACGGGGGTCATGTATTTTGCGGCAATGCGCATGGCATCGATCATCGTGTCGAAGCAATCCGAAGGCGTGGCTGCAGCCATGACCACAACGGGGCTTTCACCGTTCCGTCCCATCATGGCTTGAAGTAAATCACCTTGCTCCGTTTTGGTGGGCATTCCCGTACTTGGTCCAGCGCGTTGGACGTTCAATACTACGAGAGGCAATTCCGTCATGACCGCCAAACCAATGGCTTCGGACTTAAGAGCCAGTCCGGGACCACTCGTTCCCGTAACAGATAGAGAGCCCCCAAAAGAAGCTCCGATGCTGGCTCCAATGGCCGCAATTTCGTCTTCCGCTTGGAAGGTTTGAATGTTGAAGTGCTTATGTCTGGCCAGTTCGTGCAAGACTTCGCTAGCAGGGGTGATGGGATAGCTTCCATAAAACAACGGTCGATTGGCCAACTGAGAAGCAGCAACCATTCCCATCGCTGTGCATTCATTTCCGGTGACTTGTCGGTAAAGTCCCGGTTTTAATTTGGCAGACCTTACCCGATAATGTGTTGAGAAGACTTCCGAGGTTTCTCCGTAAAAATATCCGGCTTTCAGGGCACGTTTATTGGCTTCGGCCACGTGCTCAATTTTGGCGAATTTCTCGTCGATCCATTCCAATGTGGGGTCGAGGGGGCGATTGAAAAGCCAAAACATAAATCCCAGGGCGTAGAAATTTTTGCAGCGATCTTTTTCTTTTCCCGTGATGGGCAAATCCTTCAACGCTTCTTTGTTCAGCGTCGTGATTGGAATTTCCAACACGCGGTAAGCACTCAAGGAACCGTCTTCTAGAGGGTTCGTTTCATAACTTGCCTTGATCAAGTTGTGCTCTTTGAATGCGTCCCGATTCGCAATGATCATTTCTCCGAGTGGGAGATCTTTCAAGTTCACTTTTAACGCTGCGGGGTTCATCGCAACGAGTACATTCGGAACGTCTCCTGGCGTATAGATGTCGTGACTGGAAAAATTGATTTGAAAACCACTGACCCCCGGTAGCGAACCCGCAGGGGCTCGAATTTCCGCAGGATAATCTGGAAGTGTCGAAACATCATTCCCGAGATACGCAGCGGTTTGGGTGAATTGTGAACCCGTTAACTGCATACCATCGCCCGAGTCTCCTGCGAACCGAACGGTTACAGTGTCTAGCTCTTCAATTCGATGATTGGGTTTTTTCTTGGGGTTGGAAGATTCGTTTTTTTCTTCTTCTGGCTTGTTTTGCCCTTCTTTGGCCATTGGCTTTCTAGCCTCCTTCGGGAGTTCTATGAGTCGCATGTAGCTTAGGGGGAAGATTCATGACGTCTTCAGGAAAATGTTCGGCTAAAAGCTTGATAACATTTTTCAGGGAAAGAACGCCACGAAGAGTTCCATCTTCTTTGAAGACTGGAAGGTGTCGAAAGTCTTTTTTTCTCATGATGTACAAAGCTTTGCGAAGAGGCTCACTGTACAGCATGGTTTCCGGTTGAATGGTTGAAAACATGGAGATGGGATTGTCCCAATCCACGTTTTCCAAAATGACACGGTCGACAACATCTCGTTCCGTAAAAATTCCCGAAACTTCATGTCCTCGCATTGTGACGACACATCCAGCTTTATACTCGTTCATTGCATCCACAACTTCACGAAGAGGCTTTTCTTCAGAGACAACGATTCCCGGACTCAACGGAACTTGTCGAATCAAATAGTCATGAAGCAATTTGTTCATCTTGGGCGGGATCATACCCCGTTCCTGTTTAAGCGCAACGGGGTAGGTTGGAAAAGCCGCCAATAAATTTCGGGAAAAAGCCTTCCACCCGGTTCGTTCCAAAGCCGTGTTTTTGAACATTTTTGAGAAACGTTCGGAATCCAAATTTCGGCCCTCATCCACAGAAAGCCGGGTATGGGGTCTCGGTGAAAATTCGTTGAGGGATGAGATTTGAGGTTTTCGATTCCAAGGGCAGACCTCTTGGCAGATGTCGCATCCTGCAACCCAACCCTCTAAATGTTTAGCGATTCCAGAAGGGATTTCCCCAGTTCGGTTTTCAAGCGTGTGATACGAAATGCACCGATTGGCGTCCAATTGATATGGCTCTGGAAAGGCCTGGGTGGGGCAAGCCTCCAAACATCTTGTGCATGTTCCGCAGTGATTGGTCGCAGGGGAGTCGGGAGGGAGCTTTAGTGTTGTGAGCAATACGCCCAGGACATGATAAGACCCAGCTTTTCCGCTGATGGTGCACGTGTTTTTTCCGATCCATCCGATGCCTGCTCTTTCCGCGAGGTCCCTCTCCAAAATGGGCCCGGTGTCCACATAGGCTTTAAAGTTAAAGGCTTCCGAGGTGGCGGACTTCATCCAATCCGCTAACTTATGAAGCTTCGCTTTGACGACGTCGTGGTAGTCCGTTCCCCAAGCGTACCGCGCAATCTTTGGCGTGTTTTCTTGAGGCGTTTGAGCTGGAGCGTAAGAGAAGGCCCCCACGAGGACGGACTCCACACCCTCTAAAGTAGTGGTTAAGTCACCTCTTCGTTTCATGCGGGAAGACTCGGTCAAATACCACATGTCCGCGGCATATCCTTTTTCGATCCATTCCAAATACCGTCCATAGGTTTTGGGTGGCTCAGCAGTGGTGATGCCGAGTTGATCGAAGCCCAGAATTTGGGCTTGAGCCTTCAGTACTTTGGTCTGGATACTCAAGAAGGATCTAATGCCAGAAAATAAGCAAAGATTCAGCATTCCTGGAAAAAATATGCGGACAACGAAAATCAGGTTTGTAAAGAAGATCCAAAAAGCTAAATAATCTTAATAGGTTGGCCTGGGGAGGGCCTTGGCATTTTCTTTGCTCTGATAAGAAAAACCATGCGTGACTCAATTCAAATCAAACTGGCTTTCATTACTTTAGCCTTGATCATTCTGGCGGTTGGAAGCGCAGCACAGACGTTCTTTTAAGCGGCTGGCTTTTCAGGCGGGGCGGTTGTGACCAAGAGAGTCAATCTCTCTTCGGCCATATTCACCACACCGTGTTCGTTTCCGGCGGGAACCACGACGGCCGTTCCCGATCTTAATTCTCGTGTGGCTCTCCCAATTGTAAAACGCCCAATGCCTTCCAGAATGAAGTAGATTCGATCGGACTTTAAAAACTTTTGGGGTCGTTGGACTTGTCCCGGTTCCAAACAGAATAGGTCGGCCTCAATTTGTGGGCTCGAAAAAAGCTCATTTTTTTGCATTTTATCCGGAGAAAAACGCATGGCGGACCTGATATCGATGGTTTTCAACTTAACCTGACTCTACCAGAGAACCCGGTTTCTGACTGTCAAAAATGGATGAATTTGAGGTGGAATATTTCCTGGGTTGATTGAGGAAAGGCATCTGAGATAAATTCTCTGACCTATGAAACGAATCGTACTCTGGATGATGCCTTTGATTTTGTTGTCGGTTTCCTGTGACTCTCTTCAGTTTGAAAAGAAGAAAGACAAGATTTGGCAGGACCCTCCTAAAAAAACTTCGCCTAATACCGTTCCCTGGAAAGGCCAAGCCGTGGGCGCCGATACGTTCATCAAAATTGCAAAAAAGGCTGACCTGGCTGTGGTCAATATTGGGACCACGAAGATTGTTGAACGCTCTCGGGCCAAAAGCTTTCACTATGGACCCAAGGACTCTTCTCCTTTTGAAGATTTTTTTGGAGACGAGTTTTTTAAACGTTTTTTTGGGGACACCAAAGACATTCCAGAAAAGAAACAACATAGTCTCGGATCTGGCTTTGTCATTAGCGAGGACGGCTATATCGTCACCAATAACCATGTCATTGATAAGGCCGATGAGATCACGGTCACGATTGGAAAAGACCAGGAATACAAGGCCAAGGTTGTGGGTGCCGATCCCAAGACCGATGTGGCGCTTTTAAAAATTAAACCCAAGACCAAACTCACCACCTTGGTTCTGGGAAATTCGGATGAATTGCAGGTGGGCGAAATTGTCGTGGCGATTGGAAATCCCTTTGGCTTTTCCCATACGGTTACGCAAGGAATTGTCAGTGCCAAACAGCGTGCGATTGATTTGCCGGTTTGGGCCGAATTCATTCAAACCGATGCTTCCATCAATCCCGGAAACTCTGGAGGGCCTTTGCTGAATTTAAGGGCAGAAGTTATCGGAATCAACACGGCCATTGCCGCCATGGCGCAAGGCATCGGCTTCGCCATCCCCATCAATCTGGCCAAGAACATCTTCATGCAACTCAAAGAAAAAGGATCGGTCACCCGTGGATGGTTGGGGGTCTATATTCAAAACTTGGATGAAGAATTGGCGAAATCCATGGGCTTGGAGGATCGAAAAGGTGCGCTGGTTTCCAGCGTTCAACAAGGCAGCCCGGCCCACGAAGCGGGAATCAAACAAGGCGACGTGATCATCAAATTCGGAGACCGAAAGGTCGATGATTTCAACGATCTGCCTCGTTATGTGGCCCAAACCCCTGTGGGGAAAGAAGTGGATGTCGTTGTGAATCGTCGGGGTGAGGAAAAGACCATCCAAGTTAAAATTGGAGAGCTCAAGGGCGCGATCGAAGAAGGCCGAAACGAAGAAGAAGAGGGCGTCAAACAACCCTCCAAAGTCGATCTCCTGGGATTGTATGTGTCCACACTCACCAAAGCGCGTGCGCGAGACCTGGATCTTCCTCCGGGAACGCAGGGCGTCGTTATTGATGGGGTGACCGCGGACAGCCCGGCCATGGAAAAGGGCATCCGTCGAGGAGATGTCATCATTGAGGTGAATCGCAAGAGCATTTCGGGACTCAAGGCCTATAATAAGGCCTTGAAATCATTGAAAAAAGGAGGCACCGCGCTTCTCCTCATCATGCGCCCGGGAGGCCGTACACTTTTTGTTGCAATTACGCTATAATATTAGTGGCTTAGCCCCCTTGACAGGGGCTGAAATGTGATTAAATACTACGGGCAGATGGCTACGAATACGACAGCGTTAACTTTAAGAGGCGGTCTTCAGACCTACTTTGATCAGATCGCTCAGATTCCCGTGCTTTCGCGCGAGGAAGAGTTTGAGTTGGCGACCCAATGGTATGAAACACGAGACCGTGATGTAGGTCAGCGTTTGGTGGTTTCGAATCTGCGCTTTGTGGTGAAGATTGCCCGTGAATATTCCAAATATGGATTTCGCATGGCTGATCTCGTTCAAGAAGGAAACTTGGGTCTTTTGCATGCCATTGACCGATTTGATCCACGAAAGGGATTTCGTCTCATCACTTACGCGGTGTGGTGGATTCGCGCCTATATTCAAGCTTTCATTCTTCGTTCATGGTCCATGGTTCGTGTTGGAACCACACGCATTCAGCGCCGCGTGTTTTCGGGTTTGCAAAAAGCCCGAAGAAAAATTGCGGCCATGGGAGGCGATGCTCCTCAAACCAAACAATTGGCGCAGGAGTTAGAGATTCCCGAGGACGAACTCAGAGAAACCGTTCAGCGCTTGGAAAAGCGAGATGTGAGTTTGGATCAACCCGTATACGAAGATGGTCCACAATCTTTGGGCGACACGATGGCCGATGATGCCATTGATGTTGAATCGCGCGTGATTTCTCAAGACATTCAAGAAAAAGTGCGCGAGACGTTGGATGATGTGTATGACGAGTTGAAACCTCGGGAGAGGTATCTCTTGGAAAACCGTTTATTGTCGGACTCTCCTGCAACTTTAGAAGCTGTGGGAAAAGAATTTGGCGTCACACGGGAACGCGTTCGTCAAATTGAAGAAAGCCTCAAAAAGAAACTCAAGAAACATCTCGCTCCTGCACTGGCCGCGTAGGTCTTGTTTTTACTCCTTTATTGGTTCTGATCGTACATGTCGTACTGGTAGTCCACCTGTTTCGTGTCAGGCACTTCGATTCGTCCCACTTGACCGTAGTTGTCCTGTTGACCACTTCGGGCGCTGTGAATGGCCCACTCGACCAGTTGATTGCGGACGACCTGAGGTGCATTTTCTCCCGCTTGTTTGGCCAAAACATCCAGGACATCCACCATTCGAGGGAGACTGCGGTTTAAAACGTTTCCGGGGTTGGTTTCGAAGTCTCGGAGTTGACTTTGAAAATTATACATTCGTGTATTTTCCATGAGAAAGAACTCGAAAAACATCACTCGAGCGTCTTCCAACTGAACGTCAAGATCGTCGTTGCTATTCTTGTATTCATTTCGCATGCGATGTTCCAAGTCTCGAAGTCCCTGGTTAAACCACTCAATTGTTCGTTCATGAGTGGGGACGTCTTGCCTGGAGTCCGTTCGATTTTTTAAAAGTGTTTTCATGAATGGGTTTGTTCCATAGGGATGTTCCGGACCCACAAATTTTTCGATTCCGATTTCACTGCGAACGGCCATCTCGACAAAGAATCGAGCCATGCTCCAGTGGTGAGCTGCGTCGGTTCGCCAATTTCCGCTGATTACGCTCGATTGAATTTCTTGATTGGAAAGGTTTCGCTTTTCAATGGCTCGTTCCAAATGCTTTGCGACGGGTACGTCGGGGCTGGGGTTGATGGAAGAGTTTCCCACATCAATCCATCGAAAGGTATTCCCAGTCAAAACCACACTTCCCTCAACCGTATCCAAAAATGCGAGGCCTGCTTGTAGCATTTGAGTATGTTCAGAGAGGACTCTCCCGAGAGAGCCGTTGGGAAGTTCTTCTCCTCTGCCGTGCTCCAGGATGGATTCCAATGACGGGCCTAGCCCTCGGCTTTTCACAATCGCATGGTCAGAAGTGGCAAGGCTAAAATCGGGAAATAGGTCAGGCATGATTGAGTTGATGATGTCTGTCTTTGCGGCTGAGCTTTTGTATTTACCCAAATGTAAGAGTCCACCGTCAATTTGTCCGATTGTTTTAGAGAACAAATAAACTTCACCTTCTCGAACCAAGAAACCGGTGGAGGAGAATCCTTGGCCCAAAAAAAGTGCCGGAGTGGAAACACCTTTGATGGGTAAGTCTGGAACGAAGACCACGGATCGACCAAATTGATTTTTATAAATGCGACCAAGGTGTTGTTGCTCATATCCTCCTTTACGAAGTCCATCTTGCGCGGCTCGCAGCTCTGTTGGATTTTCTTTGGGAACCTCTTTCCATTGAATGTCTCCATTGGCATCTCTTCCCAAAACGGCAACTTGCTCAGAGGGTTTAAATCCACCTCTTCCGAGTGTTTCTTGGAGCCCGCGGTCTGAAATTTTTTGAGGAGGTGTTTCGGCCTTAATTTGGGCCGGATTTTGTTTGGGTTCTGAAGATTTCTCAGGAATTTCCGAGCGTTGTCTGGGAGCTTCCGTTGTGGAAGAAGACGTGGGAACGTTAGGCTGAGCAGGGCTTTTTTTGGTTCTTAATCCATTGGCTCGGTTCGGGCGAACGCTGCCTTCGGTTCCACTCTGACGGGCTTCCATGACATCCATTCCGGGGCGAGGAGCCCGGGTATTTGGAAGTTCCATGGGGATATAGTCCCCTTCCGCGCCCGCAGCTTGGGCCATTTGTTGCCTTTGAGCTTGTGCGGAAGGCCTGTCGGATCTGGAGCGTGGACGGACAAGCCGCAATCGATCTCGAATGGAGGTCGAGGAGGCTCCGCCCTGCATGGTGGCGGAAGCGATTCGGAGTTCAACGACCAGAAGGAGTGCGTTGGCCCAATTTTCCAAGACCTTTCGTTGCTGAGGATCTCCTGACAACATGAGTTCGAGTTGTGTCACGCCGGCGAAGGAAAAAGACTCGGTGAGGAGTTCGCCGAGAAAAATGCTTTTGGATTTCATTTTGGGAAGAATGTCATCGGCCATGGCCAATTGCGTATGATGTGGCGTTATTCCATTTGGGGCGATCAGACCTCGTTGCATGAATTTTTGAAGAACGCCGTAATAAGCAAAGCGCCCCACAGAGATGGCTCCAAACATGAGCGTGGCACTTCGGAGGCCTTTCCAGTAATCGTCCCAGGCTTTCATTCCCACAAAGGGAGTGTGAAGAGCCGCATAGGCGGTATGGAATGTCGGACCGGCAGCTCCAACGAAAACGGACCCAGGAACAATGGCTCTCGCAATCTTCCAACGCCAAGCGGAGGAGGCCAATGCGTGGTATCCGAACTTCCGAACGAGAAATGCCCGCCAGCTTCCACTCATGCCTCGGGTGGCCAAACGACCTGCCCATCCAGCGGCTCGACCTGCGGGGAGAATGAAGAGAAAAATTTCTCCCACCTGTTGCGTGAAGCGATCTTTGGAAGCTTGGGTCCACTCCATGGGGCGATCAAATGGATCAAACAACCACGCATACAAATCATAGGCTTTTTGAAACTGCGTGAGTGTGAGGATGTTGGAAAAATGTGGATCCTCTCGATCGATCTTCCGGAACGCGAAATGTGCTTGAAGTCGTTGACGTTCGAAGTTCAATAAGTCTGAAACAAAATCTTCCTTGGTTATGGATGTGCCCGCGTAGTGGGCATTTTCTTCGATGTCTTTTCGATGTTTTTCGTAATGATGGGCAAACTCTTCCGCGAGACCTTCGTGATCCAATTTTTCTTCAATCTCGTTGAGCTCGTTGGAAGATAGTCTGCTTCCCGCCTCAACCAGCGCATAGTTTAAAAAGTAACGCTCCAGAACCAAACGCGCCTCTTCATATCGTTTGATTTCGCCAAAATATTGCGCGACGCCCAGCCAAATGTCGCCAAGGTGAGAGAGTTTGAGGTGGGGTTCGAATTTTTCTGCGCGTTCAATTTTATATTGGTTCCAGGAAAATCCGATTTTTACGTTTGCCGCATCCAGAAATACATGTTTGCTCCACCGATTCATGAGCGGACCAAAGACCGCTTCGTAGGCGGCATCTTTTTTAGGGTTGTCGTTATAAAATGGAATGCTTTGGGTTTGATTTACATTTCTCCAAGCTTCCACAAGCGTGTTGGCTCTTCCTTCAAGGAGTTCATCTTTTAAGCGTGAACGAACCTGGTCACGGGCTTCAAATTCCTCGGCAAGACGTCTTTGTTCGCTCCGCATGAGCCGAGTCAGCCAAGGGGTAAGGCGTTGCTGAGTTTCGTCTACAAGTTCGGCGAGGTCCAGCAACTCCAAAGCCAATCGACTGGTTTGAAGCCTTTGCTCCAGCCCTGGGAGGTCCAAATCCTTTGAAACCTCTTGAATGAATCGAATGAGATCTGCGTTGGTTTGCTGAGTGTTTAAAAGAAGTTCAGAACCGGTCCATTGAACTTGTTGGGTCCATTTTTGGGCAAAAGATTCAGGAGTGATGGGCAGAGATCTGGTTTCGGCTCCGGAAGTCCTCGGACTCGCGAGCGCAAACACCATGATGACAAGGATGAACTTCCCCAAATTCAACCTGATTCCCCCTAACAGTTTCAGTTAAATCACAATTTAGAGGGAAAGAAAAGCAAGCAACATGCCACCTTTGGACGTTCAAGAAGCCCAAAGGTGGCCACTAACTCATTAAAAAAACTACTTTTTTGCGGAGGTCAGTTTGGCTTGAGTGAACAGCATGAGATAATCACGTCCCCCTGCCTTAGAATCTGTCCCACTCATGTTGAAACCGCCAAAGGGGTGAACGCCTACCAAAGCGCCTGTGCACTTTCGGTTATGGTAGAGATTTCCAACGTGATATTCCCGTTTGGCTCGTTCCCAGACGTCTTGAGATTTTGTGTAAATCGCACCGGTGAGACCAAACATCGTGTTGTTGGCAATGTCAAATGCATGGTCGATGTCCTTGGCTTTCGAAATGGCCAATACCGGACCAAAGATTTCTTCCTGCATGATGGTGGCTTTTTCGTCCACATCCTTAAAAACATGCGGAGCAATATAATGACCCTCTTCACTGACTTTTTGGCCGCCAACGATCATTTGGCCTTCTTTTTTGGCAATCTCAATGTAATTGTTAATGGTCTTTTTGGCTGAGGCACTAATCACGGGGCCCATATAATTGCCTTGCTCTTTGGATTGCCCCATCACAATTGCTTCCGTTTTCTTTTGAATCAGAGGAAGAATTTCGTCGTACACATCTTGGTGAATGATGGCACGGGAACAAGCAGAGCATTTTTGTCCTTGGTAACCAAATGCCGAAGCTACGATTCCTGTGGCGGCGTCTTCCAAATCTGCATCGCTATTTACGACGATGGAATCTTTTCCACCCATTTCAGCGATCACACGTTTGATCCAAATTTGTCCTTCTTGGTGTTTGGCTGCCAACTCATTGATGTGCAGGCCGACTTCCATAGAACCCGTGAAGCTGATGAAGCGCGTTTTCGGATGGCCGACCAAGGTATCTCCGATTTCCGCTCCGCTTCCCGGCAGGTAGTTGAGTACGCCTGGAGGGCAACCCAAGCCATGCATCATTTCTGCAAAGAGATAGGCAATTCCTGGTGTGTCCGAAGCGGGTTTTAAAATGACACAGTTTCCTGAAACGATCGCAGCTGTGGTCATGCCAACCATGATCGCATTGGGAAAATTCCAAGGGGGGATTACCGCACCAACACCCAAAGGAATATATGTGAGTTCATTGTTCTCCGTTGGGATTTTCGTTACGGGTTGTTCAGAAGCATAACGAAGAGCTTCGCGCCCATAGAATTCCATAAAATCAATCGCCTCGGCGGTATCGCCATCAGCCTCTGGCCACGTCTTTCCGGCTTCTAATACCATCCAAGCCGAAAACTCGTGTTTGCGTTTTCGCATTTCAGCAGCGGCTTTGAAAAGAAGGTCGGCTCGCTCTTGCGCAGATTTCATCGACCAGGTTTTAAAAGCTTTTTGCGCTGCGTTCATGGCATCCGCTAGATGGTCTTTCGTAGCTTTGGCAAACGTGCCGATCACTTCAGACGTTTTAGAAGGATTGGTGGAAACAAACGTTTGCGAGCTGGAGACTTTTTCACCATTAATAATGAGCGGGTAATTTTTTCCAAAAAGCCCCTCGACTTCTTGGATGGCTTTTTCCATGGCTTGTTGGTTCTCAGGTTTTGAAAAATCGGTGAAAGGTTCGTTTTTGAATTCGCTCGGCATTGCATGATCTCCTTTAAATTAAGCTACTTGCGACTATAAGCCCGGGGTCGCGCCGGCAGTATACCAACGGAATTTAGAGTGGCAAGATGAGTTGCTTCCAATTCCGAACAAAAACGCCCTAAACCCCTGTCTCTGTCCAGGATTCTCAGAAGGGGTCTGACCCCTTATGGGTTCTTTCGTGTGAAGCGCCACTTGCAGACGTAGTTGTCTGGGTGAGGATCGGGGGGGCAGCTGACGCACTCTGTGTCTATTCGCGGATCGATGGTTTTGGCAAAGCCACTGTATTCAACGATTCCTACGGATTTGCATGGAAAATCGGGCAAGTTTTTTCGGTGGCGGGCATCTTGAACGCGGCACCGATTCATTTCGAATGTGAGCGTGTTTTCATCCAAGCGTTCCGATTTTTGATCATTGATTCGAGCGTACAGGCGAAACCGCAAGGCTTTTTCCAATGCATCCAAGCCACCATCTTCGGGAATGTTCTGACGTTTCATGATGCGCTTGGCTTCAATGGCGGTGAATTTTTCCCAGGCCTCTGCATCACACTGAATGGCTGCATCCATTCCGCTCATTTTTTCCACTGCCTGGAACCAAAGTCCATCATGAGCCAACCAATTCTTGGCGGCATCTTCGAGCATGTCGATGAGTTGTTCTTTGGAGAGTTTCTCAAGGTCTGAGCGATTGGGCATGGCAAAATCGTATCGCAAAAAAACACCCGCATAAAGCGGGCCTTTTTTATGGCCTGCCCAGGCGTAGCACTTAAGTAAATGAGCAGGGCTTTGTCTGTCTTCGCCAAGTCTTCGCCGGGCCAGTCTTCACTCGGTTATACCTCCCGAAGACTGACAGGCGCGAGAGGAATTGGTCAGGTTCGAGATGCTGTCCGCTTCGCTCCCAACCTCTCGAACCTGACATAACGGACTCTAGGGCCTTGCGGCCCAAGACTCCGTAAAATCGAGTCGTTCGGTGCTGGTTGTACCATAAGTTTTTGCTTTGATTCGGGCCCTGCAAGAAACGTAGATCGCGTTTTCAAAGGAAAGTGGCGCACCTCTCTACCTTGGTTCAAAAGCACTTTTGGTGTTTGTAAGCATGTGCGGTTACGCAACGGGGTGAGTTTTATGGCAGGCGCGAGAGGAATTGAACCCCCAACCCCCGGTTTTGGAGACCGGTGCTCTGCCAATTGAGCTACGCGCCTACCGAGTGGGTTTTGTTGTCAGCTCATCTACCAGCTTCCACGCTGGAGTCAATGGATGGGTTTTCGATTCTGGTGAGATTTTTTGGATTTGAGTCCAAAGACCACCAGAAGAAGGAGCAAATACCAGGGAGCTGTGGAGGGCTGACTAGAGGTTAATGCGCAACCACTGCTGATTCGTGGAGCCAGAGCGTTTTGGGCGTCGTCGTTGTACGTGGGAATCCAAAGGCCCCAGGGTTGGGGGTCTTCGACGTCAAAATGTTCGATCAGGCGAGTCATCGAGTCTGGAAGAGGGGCCATTTCCATATTGTGAAGAGGGCTGGCCGAATCCAGCGTGAAATCAGGCCAAGAACCATCGGTGAAATCATGGTCTGCCCAATCGTAGCTCACAAAGAGCGGGTCGGCTGAAAGTCCGTGATCTTCCCAGGGGGTAGCTTCTTGAATTTCGCTCACGTTTTGGAAGTGCTCGGTGTCACTCCAGGATTGATCGTCAATATAGATGACCATGTCGCCGGGGAAACTGGCTCCTTCTTCCGTGCGCCAGCCATTTCCGAAATAGGCGTTATGGTCAATTTCAATGTTCTCGAAGGTGCCATGACGATCCTGGATGTACAGGCCGTCTCCCTCGTTGTTGACGATGATGTTGTTCTTGATTTGAGCACCCATGGCAACCACGTCTAAGTCATCGCTTTCGTTCGTATGGCCGCTCATTCGAATTCCATAGGGATTGTTGGCTGCAATATTATTGAAATAGATCACTTCTCCATTTCTCCAATATCCATACATGCTGTAGCCAATGTGACCATTGTTGTAAGCGACGTTGCCGTACGCATGGATGCCAGTGGCATAGTCAATGTAGAAGCCTTTGCCGCCTAAGCCGGTTCGGGGGCTGGCATCTCCAACAAAGCGAGCTCCCCGTTTGACGGAAGCATAGGTCCAGCCATAGGTGTCTCGAAAGACATTGTTCATGACGAGAAAGTCTCGAAAGACATGTTTGTAAGGGGGGCTACCTCCGATTTTCAAAGCGCCGCAATCCGCATTGAGCTGACAGGCTTTTTCAAAAATATTGTTATAGACGAAGACTTCTCCGGTTCGAATTTCTTCGGGCTCAAATCCATCTTCTTGAAAGCTGGGTTTGGTCACATCCATGGCGGCCCAGAAATTAAGACCGCAGTGGGCTGTGTGGTGAACATGATTTCCTTCAAACCGGAGTTTGTCGGCAAAAGAAAATGTGTTGCCTACCGGGAAATTATAGTCAGACCGGAAGGCCAAATGATGTAATTCGTTGTTTCGAAAGAGTGTGCGCTGAACGCCTGCTCGGGTCCACCCGTCAACCGGATCTTCCGCGCCAAACCAATACGAAGTTTTGATGCCGAATGTGTCCATGTGAGAAATTTCAGAATCCTCAAGTGTGAAGTTCTCGATGATGAATTCAGGTGGGCCCAATGTGTTTTGATGTAAATAAACTCCTTGGTTTCCGTATCGAGCTTCAATGTTCTTAATGTTTACTCCCTGTGACTTCTTTTGATCTCCGTTTTCAATTCTAACCATGTCTCGTTCGAAGAATTCGAAATTAAGCCCATCTACGGTTACGTAGGATCGATGACTCAAGTCCATGCCATGGTCTAACCAAGAAATTTCGATATCCAGGTTTTCAGGGTTCGTTGCTGTGGTTGGCCAGAAATAGATTTTCTGGGAAGCTTCGTCGAACCACCATTCTCCAGGGTTATCTAGGAGGGAAGGGAGGTTTTCTACGAAATACTTTGATCCCCAGCCTAGCCCTACATGCCAGTTGACGACACAAGGCTCGTCCACTTCGATTTTGCCCTCGCTCCGGTCATGTGCCACGATTTCTCGTTTGAATGTGTTGTGCCCTTGGGATGTGCCCATGACCCAAATGTCTGCTCCCACCAAACTGGGAAGCGTGGTTAAGTCGCCGGCTTCAATGTCTGCAGGTTCGGTGTCGAATTGATCATCGGTGAGATAGATCGAGGATCGGTTGGCGTTCTCTCCATTGATCTCCGTGGTTTCATCCCATTCAAAGGGAGGAATGTAGGGAGAGGGGCCGTTCCCACCTGTTGCGGCCCACCAGTATTCATGATGTTTCCATTCGGTTTGAACCTGCCAATCCGGTTCTCGGGCTAGGGGCATCCGCGTAACGCTTCGATCGGTATCATTGAGAAGCGTTACGAATCGAGGAGCTTGTGTGATGTTGAAGGAACTTAAATCCGCTTCGTAAATTTGCGTGGGATTCACTCCGGCTGGAAGTCCGATGGTGTTGCTGGAGAGTTGTGTCCATGTAAGATCAGAGGAAGCAATGGAACCACGAACAAAAACGGTGTCCTCCCCGGCTTCGGCTTGAATCACGATGGGGTCATTGGCATGTCCGCTTGTAGCTGGTCTCAAGGATTCCCGATAAATTCCGGGTTGGATGTGGACCGTGCTTCCAGGGGAAACCATGTTTAGCGCGCGTTGGATGGTTTGCACAGCTTGGCTGGTCGAAGATCCATCTCGATTATCGTCTCCCGTGGCCTGGCTTACCCAAATGTCTTCTCGATGAGGAATAAAAGCTTTTACATTATCGAAGAGAACGGTTCCGGAGGGGTTGGTGTCAATGGGTTGATTTTGACCAATGGCAAGGATTTTCGCGGCGATTTGGAGATGGTCAATGTCATTTAAAATGCGAACGGGTGATCCATCGATCCACGCTCCCACCCAGGATCCGGCTTTGAATCCAATCGTGATGTGTTGCCAATCGTTTTCTAAATCGAATTCCCCTTCCACATGATCTCTTACGGACTCGGTCTCGGATCGGTAAGAAAGAAATGCTTTGTATTCGCCCTCAGTAGTTTGGCGAACATGGATGGAAACCAAGTCCACCCAAGGATCGGCTCCTCGCATCGAAGCAATGATAATGGATTGTCCCGGAAGCCATTCACCCTCTGTGTACGGCAGAATCACGGAATTCGGATGGAAGTCGAAAGAGAGGAAGCCGGACTCAAAACGGGCCTCGTCGCCAACGCTCAGGTATGCGGCTTCATTTTCGATTTCCGCAGAAAGGGCCGTGCTGCCTGCGATTCCCAAACCTGTTTCAAGTAGCAAGCGGGACTCATCGGTCACTCCCCAGCGATCGAGGTTTCCGGCTTCAAAACCTTCCGAAAATACAACGTCCAGATTCTCAAGATTTTGACCATAAGAGAGGGTTGAACAGAAGGTCGCACAGTAAAGAAAAAGAAAGACTGAAATTGAAAAGCTAATCGTATTTTTTAATCCATTTTCGAACATTATTTACCGCGCGGTTTCAGCTCAAAAAGCTGCAAATCAAGTGCCACCCCACACAATCTAACGAGTTGAAATTATTGCTGAAAAAAAGGGGTTTTTGAAGAGGAATCGCAAAGACATGCATTTTTTGCAGGAACTAAGAAAGAAGTTGTGGGTGCGCCATTCCTTCGGACACGGTCCGGGGATGAATTCACATATTGAATATGCCAATCCATCCCCGTTTCTGGAGATTCAATCTCGGTTTTTCAGACTTTTCAATCCTTTTAAGATGTGTCGCGTTGTATAAGCTGATTGAGGCCGAGTGGCATATTCTTTGGGAAGTTTCGTGGTTTCATTCGCGCTATTCGTTTTTGTATAAAGCTCTTGTGCAAAAACGTATGATGCTTCCAAATACCTGTCCTCGACTCTTCTAAACCGGTTCATGTTTTCCCTCCCGAAACCTTTTCTATCAAGCCTTTGCGCCAAGTCAACGCGTCTAAATGTCGCGCTTTTTCTTGAGGTTTTTCTGAGGCGAACGTGGTGCAGTTTATTTCGAGCGAGCGGAGAGGCGGTCAAATTTGATTTCGTTGGTTTTGGGGTTGAGTTCTCCAAACGATAACACTTCAGTTGGACACACCTGGATGCAGGAACTGCATCGGACACATTCGGGATCATTCATGGGAAGACCTCTTTGCGCAAAACTCATGACGTGAATCCCTTGGTGACAGGTTTGTGTGCAGGAATGACAACTTATGCATTTTTCTTTGTTGGTGAAGATTCGATACCGAGAAAAACGGGCGTAGATGTGCATGAGAGCGGCTAAGGGACATGCAAAGCGACACCAAGTTCGTCCACTGAACCAAAAATAAAGCCCAACGCCGAGGATTCCGGAGAGAAAGAGATCCACAAACCAGCTGTAATGAAAAATGGGTAGGTCTGAGAGAACAAACCAAAAGATACGTTCCAGTCCCGTGTTGGGAAAAACCCATGTGATCGTGCGAAGAATGAACAAGAAGAAAGCCACACCCAAAATGATTTGGCCAAGCATGTTTAATCGGTTCCAAAATTTTCCATGTGGCATTTTATGACGATGCTCATCGCCCAAGGTTTCCGCCAAGGCGCCACAGGAACAAATCCAACCACAGTACGACCCTTTTCCCCACTTCCAAACTAACCAGGGGATGAGAACAAAGGTTTGGATCAGACTGATCACCAGCCACGCCCACATAGGTTGGCTTGTAAAGACGTTCCAGATGAACAAAGGCCAAGCGAGAATTAAACCGTAGGACCTCCAATACGCTCGGTTCATCCCCAAGTTGTCATAAGACTCGAAAAACAAGTCTGCGATTTGGCCACCGGTGGTTCCATTTAAAAACCACCCATTGTTTCCAGCCCAAGGCAATAAAATCTCGGGAAGTAGAAATAAAGGCAAAAGCTGAAAAGCCATCAACGTGAGGGTTTGGACGGTTACATACTGGGTGTTTCGTTTGCGAATTCGACGAATGCCAAAAATAACGACGATGAGCGAATAAGCCAGTGTGTAGTAAAAGCTCGGACTTCCCATCGAGTGAACCAGCGTTTGGAGAATGTGACCTTGGGTCGAGGCGGCGGTCGCAAAACTCTTTCCCAAAGAATTGAATAGCAAGTCAAAGTTAAAGGGAAACCAGTCTCGGTCTTGAAAGATTTGATAGAACGGAAGAACTTTATTGTCGCTTTTCCAATTGTATAAGAAAAAACAAAAGATCATCGAAAAGGCGAGGCTGGCATAACTGAACCAGGTCCAATCTCCCACACGTGGGATACGGGACTTTTTAAAAAATGTGTTGGAAGCCTTTCGGCTACGTTTCCCAGTGGCGATGATGACATGGGAAACATCTTTGGATGTACCATCCGAAAAAAACACCTGGAATCCCTGGGCCTGCTTTCGAAGATGTGTGGCTTCCAGGTTTTGAACCTCCAGGTTGTGTTTTTTATGGTTTTCTTTGTTTTTGTTTTTTTCAAAGAGCAAAAAATCAAGCTTGGCCTTTTGAGCCTCTTTGGCGGCTTCAATACCGGAAGTCCCTGCACCAATGATGGCCAGACGAATATTCTCCTTTTCCGATGGGGAGGCGTTTTGTTCGAGAATTTTTTCAACGGCCAAGGCTCCAGAGCGAGCGGAGTCTTTTTCAGTGAAGCCATTGTTCAAAGGGCCCACGGCGTAAGCTCCAGCGTTCTTCTTCAGTTCTCCCCATTCATTGGTTTTGGGAGGTTTTTCATTTTGCGAAGCTGGAAAACCCGTATGGATCCAAGAAGTGTATTTGCTTAGGAAAGGAATCACGTCAATGCGCCTTCTCTTAGATTAAATCACTCCGCCTGGATTCATAAGCCCCCGAAGCTAAATAATTTGACGATACAGTGCAATATATTACATTTACGTGCTTCAAATTGAGGTTAGCGTAGAGGTTTTTGACTGTTGAGGAGAAAGCATGAAGCAGAACAAGAAAGCAGAACATCCCAATCGACGAGAAGAGGATTTCATTTTAGACGATGACTTCCTTTCAGAGCTTGACGTCGCTTTCGATGCTCTTGAAGAGACGGGCGAAAAAACTCCAAATAAAGGGGAATCCTCGGTCTCTAGACAAGAGATGGATACGTATCAGATGCAAAGCACCTATTTGGCTGTGACGCAATTGCATCTTAAGCCTGTACTTCGTTACTTGAAGGCGATCGAGAAGGGTGTTGCTTCGAAAGACCTCTGTGAGCTGGTTTACTTCGTGGTGAGTCCGTTGGTTGGAAAAACACAGAGTGTGGGATTGGATGAACACTCCAAAGCGCTGGATGACTTCCAAAAAGCTCTTAAAACCGTGGTGAAAGCACGTTCTCGAAGAATTACTCATGACCAAAAAGAGCGTTTGATGGAAACCTTTGCCCCGGTTCACATGATGTTCGGTCTCGAATTTCGAGGGCATGCATCGGCCGTGGTGAATTTGTTGGGCTTCTTTCGTTCGCTTCGTAGAAAGAAAGCTTTTGGAGACGCGGACCTCAAAAAGCTGTTTGGAATTGGAATTCCTTCGCTATCGATGCTTCGAAAAACCTCTCTCAAAGAGTTGGAATCTCTTTCAGGCCTTTCTGCTGATAAAGTCCAAATTCTGCGAAAATCTGCCAGAGAATTCAGCATTCTGTCTCTAGTTTAAGAAAAAATCTTGAAAACACGAGCCGAATCGAGGATTTGGCTCGTGTTTTTTGGTTAAAGTGGGACAGAGCAGTCAAATATTCGTCAAAAGTGGGATTAGTTTCCTGAATTTTCGGACTTTTTTGGTTTAAACAAAGCTCGAGCTTGCAAAAAGCGCGACATCCGTCGCGCAAGAGGACTCCGAAATCGTTGTTAAGAATAGCTACGTTTAAGAGAAGCGGGTCTGGAGATGACTCTCTCCGCTTCGGGTTACGTTCGCTCCAAAGACTACGATCACTGCAGGCGGGGCCCCTCGTTGTCCGCCCAGCGTCAAGCAAAGCTTGCCGCAGGTCGTCTCCGTTTCCCCTACCTTCCGTTCACGAGGTCTTTGGGCTCTCTTCACAGGCGCGGAGAGAGTCATCTCCAGATCCGCTTTTCGTGATGAGTAATTCTTTTATCTCGCTCCCCTCGCTCGAAATCATTCGTTCAAAAAGAGACAATTTTTTTGTGAGAGATGTTTTTAAAGTTACCTTGGAGATGTTGAAAGGGTGGCGTTGTGGGACGAATCGCCTGAGGACGGTCCTCCGCCCGCAAGGGGATGGGCCCCACAACGTCAGGACCCTCCCACAAAATCTCCTCGGCTCACTTTATGCCCAGAACGAAACTCATGCGCGACGAATGTCGCGCTTTTCCATTTATTTTGAAAAGGAATCTTAAGGTGTTCATAGTTAGGAAAAAGATCTACGCATGAATTTTAGAATCTCAGCTCCTTATGTATTTTTAATCCTCCTGTTTTGTGGGTTGGTGGTGTTCGGTCGGGCTTCTTTTTTTTCCTTCTTGGATTGGGACGATCCCACCTATGTCACCCAAAACTCCAGAGTGGTGTCCGCAGATAAAGATGCGTGGTTGGACGTGCTCAATCCTTTTTCGGCTTTAAATGGAGAAAAAAAGGAGTTCCTTCCGCTCCTGGAGAGTATTTATCGCGTTCTTTATCAAGTCGGTGGAGGGTCTCCGGTTCCTTTCCATTTGGCCAGTATCCTCTTTCATGTTTTGGCCTCTTTCTTTTTCTTTCTTCTCTTAAAGTCCTTATCTCTTAAGGATGCGCCGAGTTTGTTCGGCTCTCTAGTGTTTTTGGTTCATCCGTTTCATGTGGAGTCTGTGGCTTGGGTCTCGGGGCTGAAAGATCCTTTGGTGGCCTGTTTTATTTTTTTGGGGTTACTGTCCTACGCGCGAACCCAGAAATTGGGAGATCGATTTTGGTGGGGAAGTTTTCTTGCCTTGCTTTTGGCCTTTTTAAGTAAAGGTGTGGCCTTGGTTTTTGTTCCTTTGGCCTTACTCGTGGATATCGGTTTCCAAAAGCGAACGCTCCGAAAAAGTCTTCCCTTGATTTGGCCTCATATCTGTTTGTCGATGCTTTTCAGCGTTTGGATACTTGTCATTGCCATATCCAATCAGGTTGTCAAAGCCCCCCTTGAAGGAAGTCCCTGGTTCACATTTTTTACGATGACCGAGGTGTTTTCACAGTATTTGGCGAAGATGATTCTCCCCATTGAGCTCAGCGCGCATTACAAACCCATTCCCATCGAATCTTTTTGGAGTCAGCGTTTCTTGGTGAGCGTGTGTACGCTTTCTGCAGGAGCCTTTTTGGCGTTTCGTTTTCGAAAAAAGAAGGAGGTTTTTTTCCCTCTTTTTTGGTTTTTGATTTGTTTTCTTCCCGTGTCCAACATCATTCCCTTATCTACACAGATGGCGGATCGCTATATGTATATCGCCATAGGAGGATATTGTTTTTTTCTCGCCAAAATTTTTGTTGATCGGGATCGTGTTGGCTGGGGAAAGGGAGTCCTGATCACATTTCTGTTGGTTTTGTATGGAAGCATGTCGTTTTTGCGCGTGGGGGTTTGGGAGAATGATCGGGGATTGTGGAAAGATGTAACCCAAAAGGCTCCTCACAACGTGATGGCCTGGAATAATTATGGCGCAGCTATGATGAAAGATGGAGATGTGGAACGTGCGAGCCATGTTTTTGAAAATTTAACCCATGTGGCTGCTTGGAAGAAAGAAGCGTGGAACAATTTGGGGCGAAGCAAACTTCTTTTGTTTCGAAAGCATGGAAATCCATCGGATTTGAGGGTTGCGGAACGCTCTCTTAGAGAGGCGATTCAGAACGATCAAAATTACGTGGAGGCGCTGAATAATTTGGGAATCGTATGGTGGGAAAGAGGTCTTTTGGAAAGAAATCCCCTTTTTCTCGTTCGTTCCAAACGTGTCTTCGAAAAGGCTTTGAACATGGACCCGGCCTATGGTCCGGCAAAAAGAAATCTGGAAGTATTGAATATCCAAATGGATATCCTGAATCGAAAAAAAGGAGTGCAGAAATGAACGCCATGCCAAACATTCGATATTTAGAACATGAAAGTTCGTTGTTGAAGGGAAATCCCAGAAACGATCCTCATGTTAGAAGACTTCCGATTTATCTGCCTCCTGCGTATGACGAGAAACGTTCTCAGCCTTACCCCGTCGTTTTTGTCTTGGCGGGTTACGGTGGCCGGGGAGCCGGCAGTTTGAATGATGCCGGGGTATTTTCCCTTTCTTTGCCGGAGCGTTTGGATCAAGCCATCACTGCGGAAGAGATGTCTGCAGCCATTCTTGTTTTTCCAGACTGCGGAACCAAACTTGGAGGAAGCCAATATGTAGATTCTTCATCCAATGGACCCTATATGCGCTATCTCGTGGAAGAGTTGGTGCCCTTTGTGGATCGACACTTCAATACTTTTGGAGAGGGTTCTCATCGAGGTGTGACCGGTCATTCCAGCGGGGGGTTTGGTTCGATGGTTTTGGGCATGAAACACCCAGACGTTTTTCCTTATATCTGCAGTTCAGCGGGAGATACTTGGTATGAGTACCTCTATCTTCAGTTGATTCCCAAATGCGTCCGAACATTGAAGCGCTCTGGCGGCGTGGGTCCTTTTATTGAAAAGTTTTTGGAATCTCCCAACCCCTTTGGGTTGCTCAAACGAGATGATGGCGAAACCATGATGACTTTGGCCATTTGCAGTTGTTTTGCTCCCAACCCGGGTGTCCCTCATATTGGAGGAGATCTCTATTTTGATGAACGAACGGGGGCGTTGATTCCGGAGGTGTGGGAGAAAATTTTGGCCTGGGATCCCGTTCGGATGGTTCAGGACCATGTCGAGAATTTAAGAAAGCTCAAATGGATTTCGTTAGAGGCCGGAGTGGACGATGAGTATGGGTTGGACCTGGGCCACAGGCAGTTTGCGAAGCAATTGGATCGCTTTAACATTTCGGTTGAACTCAAGGAATATCCCGGAAGGCATGGGGGCCACACCTATCGTTATGTCGAGAGAGTCAAGCGGATGCTTGGTGCGATGAAAGTTTAAGGCTGCTTTTTTGTGTCGATTTGAATGGATTCCGGTTGGGTTCGTCCACACGCGAGAGAGTCCGTCATTCCTGAAGATAGAAACGCACAGGCATTATCTGTAGCTGTACGGACGCATCGCTCCTCATCTCGTCCCGTAGCCGTGCGACACTTCTGTTTGCCCTTGTATTTGATGCAGACGGAGCAATGTAAGGTTTCGGTTCGAAGAATGTTCCATGTTAACCATGCCGTTGGAATGGCGATGATCAGCAACATGAGAAAGATGCGAAGAAACTTTATGAATGGTGAACGAAGTTCGTCTTTGTATGACATGGGTTTTTATTTCGTGTGAAAAGAAAAAGTGGGTTTTGTTTCAACAAAACCCACTTTTTATCCCCTCCACTTTCGCCGCGAGGCTATGTGTTTTGACCCCCAAGTATAAGGGGGGCTTCGTTGTTGCCGCTTCTGGGATCCTGATCGCGCCAGGCTCAACACTCCACGGCAAGGGACGACTCCCATTCTAATCGTATCAGGTTAAAACATCATGGCCCGACACGTACGAAGTAGAGGGTCTTTCTATTGTATGCATGAAAGCTCTTCAGTCAATGGTAGAAAAACGACACGAAGTTGGGGAGTTACCCACCTAAATTTTTGAACTCCAGAGGAATGGGGGAAAAACACAAGATCATGAGGAGGTAGGTAAAGAGTCCCAATTGAAACCGACGGTGATCCAATGGGGTTTGGTCGTCCATGGGAGAAGGATGCTTTCGGGCTAAAAAGAACACGAGGAGTGAAAAGAGCAGCCACATTTTGTGAAACAAAAAGCCCATGATCAGGAGAATGAAAATCATCAGCCAAGAAAGCAACCGAGCTTTTCGAGGTCCGAACATTGCGTACACCATATGTCCTCCATCCAATTGACCTGCGGGGATCAGGTTGATGGACGTGACCAAGAGTGATGCCCATCCGGCGAATGCCAAGGGGTGAAGAAAGACAGACATGTTTTCAGGTATGGGTCCTTTCACAATCCAAACGATGGCTTGAAAGAGAAGGGGCTCGCCTAAAAGAATTTGGGGGCCGTTCGTGGGTGTTGGAATCACATCGGAAAACAGGAGGCCCAAAAAAATCGCCGGAATGCCGAAAAAGAGTCCCACCAGAGGGCCTGCCACGCCGATATCAAACAAACCTTTTCGATGAGGAATCTGTCCCTTGATGGCAATCACAGCTCCGAGGGTTCCGAGGATGTTGAGCATGGGGATAAAGATGGGAAATGTTGCAGGGACGGCGTATCTGCGACACGCAAAGAAATGTCCAAGCTCATGGGCTAAAAGAATGGTCATGATGGCGACTGCATACACGGGGCCTTGAAAAAGAGTGGCGGTAAAGAACGTAAGAACGAAAAGGCCACTATGAAGAAGCCATTTTTTGATTGCGGGACTCATTCAACCTAGGGTTCCAGAAGAATATTGTCGATGAGTCGTGTGGTTCCGAAAAAACCCGCCATTGCCATGACGGATTTTTCATTCACCTGTTCAATGGGGGCGAAATCTTTCCAAGCTCGAATTTCCAGGTATTGAAGTTCAAAAAGTTTAGCCGCTTTTAAATGTTCTAAGACCGTTTTTTGGATTTCGGCAGATTGATATTCTCCTTGTCTGAAGAGGCGGGCTCCCTTCGAAAGCGCAGAGAAGATGTGAGGAGCTTCTTCTCGCTCTTCCGGTGTCAAATACGTGTTTCGTGAACTCATGGCGAGCCCATCGTTCTCTCGTATGGTTGGACATCCAACGATGGAAAGGGGAAGGTTGAGGTCTTCCACCATTTTTTCCAAGACCCGCAATTGTTGTGCATCTTTTTGTCCGAAATAAGCGCGATCGGGTTGAATTGCATTGAATAGTTTTAAAACCACCGTACACACACCTCGAAAATGACCGGGCCGACGAGCTCCACACAAGCCTTGGGATATTTCGGTTTCTTCTACATATGTGCTGAATCCTGGGGTGTACATTTCTTCAGTGGAGGGAAAGAAAAGAAGGTCCACGCCAGATTTTTCGGCCAGTAGGGAGTCTTGGGTTAAATTTCGAGGATAGGCCGAAAAATCTTCCTTGGGTCCGAATTGCGTCGGATTTACGAAGATGCTCATGACGGAAATGTCATTTTCCTTGGCTGCCTGATGGGCCAAAGCCAAATGCCCTTCATGTAGGGCCCCCATGGTAGGGGTAAATCCAATCGTCTTTCCCAAAGACCGAAACCGGTCGAGCGTTTTTCTCGTTTCAGCGATGGTTTGGGTGACGATCATTTCTGGATTTTTTCAATTTCGTTCCAAAGATGTTTGGCGACTTCGGGTTTTGGAATGTTTGAGTGCTCAGCCTTTACGCCCGTTCGATCCAAAAAGACCACCGATGTTTCGTTCTTAACGAAGCCTCGGGTTTCTTTTGAGACATAGTTGCCAACCAAAAAATCCAGACTCTTGGATTCCAGTTTGAGTTTGGCATTTGGAATGAGATTTTCCGTTTCTGCCGCGAAACCGACCACAACCATTTCAGGAGTTTTGTGTTTCGTGACGGAAGAAAGAATATCGACGTTTTTTTTCAGTTCGAGCTGGATCGTTTCGTGAGTTTTTTTGATCTTCTGGTCTTGGGCGACGGTTGGAGCATAATCCGATACGGCGGCGGTTCCGATGAAGTAGTCAGCAGGTAAAAGGGATTGAACGCACTCCAGCATTTCAACCGCGGACGTAACGGCATAGTTTTGCGTGTTTTGGGGGAGGGGCTCTGAGGTAGGCCCATGAACCAGATGCACCTCAGCGCCGCGATGGGCTGCTTCTTGGGCGATGGAAATGCCCATTTTTCCCGTGGAGGGATTGGAAAGGAAACGAACTGGATCCAAATATTCACGCGTGGCTCCAGTCGTGATGAGGACGCGTTTTCCTTGAAGACTTTGGGTTTGTTCGAGAACTTCCGAAACGATTTGAGTTGGGTCAGCCATTTTGCCCGGCCCAATTTCACCACAGGCCAATTCACCTTCCGCGGGCCAAACAATCTTTGTTCCTCGATCTTGCAATGACCGAAGATTGGTTTGCACCGTTGTGTGTTTCCACATTTGACTGTTCATGGCCGGAGCCAGGGTCACCCTTCCTTGAAAAGCCAAATAGACGGTCGAGACAACATCTGTGGCCGCTCCCGTGGCAAAGTTCGAAATTGTGTTTGCGGTCGCTGGGGCAATCACGAGTTCGTTGGCCCAACGGGCCAAGTCGATATGGGAAGTGCCGAAAGCATCGTCAGAAAAAAGATCGGTTGCGACAGGTTGTCGTGTTAAAGCCTCAAAGGAGAGTTTGGTCACAAATTTTTGAGCGGCTGAAGTCATCATGACCCGAACTGAGCAACCGCTTCGTTGAAACTCTCTGACCAGTTCACATGTTTTATAAGCAGAAATTCCTCCGCAGACGCCAACAAGTACGTTTCGAGACATTTCCTTATTTCTCCCTTTGGTTGCGATAAATTGAATGCAATCCATCCAACGCAAGTGTGGGTTCATTTTGAAGGTTCACGGATAAATGAGGCAGAATCAAACTCAAGGCCCCCCCCGTTCCAACATATTTTAATTGGGGTTCCTTTAGTTCGTTTTTCATACGCGTCATGAGGCCCTCGACCATCAGAGCGTGTCCCAGGTATTCACCACTTGCGATCGCTGCATCTGTGGAGTTCCCGATAGCAACATCTGGTGTGCCGAGGAGTTTGGGCACAAGAAGGGCGGCAGAGGAGTAGAGCGCATTGAGTGAAACGCCAATTCCGGCTGAAATGGAACCTCCTCGAAAGACGCCTTGGGAGTCAATGGCGGCCAAGGTCGTAGCTGTTCCCATGCCGAGAACAATGAGTGGCGCACCGTACTTGGTGATGGCTCCTTCCATTTCCGCGATTCGGTCGGCGCCCAATTCTTGAGGGTTCGACAAAGCAATTTTAAACGAGAGAGGGGATCGATGGTCGATCACGTACAGTTCTGTTTCTTCCGACAATCGTTTGATTTCTTCCGTTGCCGTTGGAACTACGGAAGCCAACAAAATGGGTCCAGCTTTTTTGAGGGAAGTCCCTTCGGTGGCGAGAAAGGCTTCAAAGGTTTCTTTATATTCCTTGGTGGAATATTTGGGGAACGTGCCGATACGCCAATGTCGAATTCTTCGATTGGATTCATAAAGGCCTATGGCCACTTTCGTATTTCCGACGTCGATGGCGATCAAACGGATGTCTCCTGCGTTCGTTCAATAAATTTTTTGGTGGAGTCCGTGATGATTTCTCGAATATTGGCCAGAGGTTTTGCAAAATTCGGAATTTTGGAGACGCTCAAGCCAATGAGGTCATGAAGCACTAGGATTTGCCCATCGCATTGGTCTCCGGATCCAATTCCGATGGTTGGGATGGATAGCTCTTGCGTGATGGTTGCAGCCAGAGACGGGGTGATGCATTCCAGAACCACGGAGAAGGCTCCAGATTTTTGAACTGCCAAAGCGTCGTTCATTAATCTTTCGGCGTCCTTTTCTCCTTTTCCCTGAATCCGATATCCTCCCAGAGCATTCACAGACTGAGGCGTTAAGCCGATATGTCCCATGACCGGAATTCCGCAATCCACCAAGCGCGAAATGGTTTCAGCCTGGGAGATGCCCCCTTCAAGTTTAACGGCTTGGGCTCCAGCTTGACTCAGAAAGCGGGCGGCATTTTTGACGGCCGTTTTGATGGAAGGTTGATACGAACCAAAGGGCATGTCTCCGACCACCAGAGCACGTCGACTTCCTTTGGAAACGGCGCACGTGTGCGCCAACATCATGTCCATGGTAACCGGCAGAGTATCCTCAAATCCGTAGACCATGTTTCCCGCTGAATCTCCCGCGAGGATGATGTCAATGCCCGCATCGTCGATCATTCGAGCCGTATGAAAATCGTAGGTGGCCAACGCCGAAATTTTCTTTTGATGTCTAAAATCCAGAATGTCCCGAATGGTTAATCGTTCCGTCACGTTGATCTCCTTACGACTTTTTGAAGAGTTTTTCTCTCACATTTGAGCCCGTGGTTTCGATGAGGCTTTTTTTCCATCGATCCATTTCTCGTTTTGTATCTGAGAAGGAATGTTTAGCCTCTCGTTTCATTTGATTGGAAAAGTCTTGATTGCGGATGGCTTGAAAAATTTTGTGTAGCGTTTTTTTGAGTTCGGGAGTTCGAAATGATTGGGCTCCTTGAATGCCTCCATATCGCGCCGTGGGACTCGTCATTTGAAGCATTCCATGAATTCCACGCTTTTGAATGAGGTCCGCAATGAAAGCCAATTCGTGGACACACTCTAAGTAAGCCACCTCAGGGCGAATTCCCTCGTTCGTGAGGGTTTGAAATGTTTCGGCAATCAGGGCCGGGAGCCCTCCACAAAGCAAGGCTTGCTCGGAGAAAAGGTCAGACTCCACTTCCTCCGCTGCAGTGGCTTCGTACGTCCCCACTCTGTCACAACCAAGTCCTTGAGCAACTTTCTTGGCTGTTTTCCACGCGTGTCCGGAAACATCTTGAGTCACAGCCAACACGGCCGGGACACCACTGTTTTGCACATATTTTTCTCGAACAGCTGCCCCAATTCCTTTTGGCGCGACGAGAATGAGGTCAAGGCTCTTGGGCCAAGGAGCGGTTTTGAAATGGAGCGTATAACCATGTGCAAAGACCAGACTTTGGTGGGGCACTAGATACGTTTCATTCTGTTTCAAAAAAACCGGCATGGCATCGTCTGGGATGAGCAAGGCCAGTGTGTTGAAACGTCCAAGTTCGTTGAGGGGAGCCACAGGAAAACCATCGTCAATGGCGTTTTGTTTTTGTGTGCTCTCCGAACGGGCCAGAATGGTGACGCACCACCCCTCATCACGCAGATTGGCCGCCCAAGATTTCCCCTGGTTGCCATATCCGACTATGCCGATGGTATGCGTCATGACGCGGTTTTGGCCTCATATCAGACGGATATTCGAGGTTCAAGGCGAGTTCGATATGTTAAAATTGACCGCGTGACCGGACTTTTGGCCATCGTCATCGGGGTCTTATTTATAGGTGTGATCGTGGTGTTGTTCATGCGAGAAGTGAGCCTCTATCGCAAAGATCAGAGAGATCCCACGGAGATCGTTCGATACTCCAGAAAGCGTCTATATTTTCGAATGGGGATCTCTTCCTGTTTGGCTTTTGAGGTTTTTCTTCTTTTTCTCCTTCCTTCCATTTTGCGGAGGTTTGGCTCTCACATTCTGAAAGGGAGTGCGTCGGGTTGGTTTGTGGTCTATGTCAGCATGGTGCTTGCTCTTGCCATGGGTTTGGCGGTTTTGGCCTTTCTGGATTTGAAGGAATCCACCGCCCAACTCAAAAAAGGGGAGAGGCAGCTCTTGAGCGAACTCATTCAAGAGGTGAAACGGGGAAAAGAGCCCCCCGAGCTGCATTGACGGAGTTTTTTCCCGGCCCCAAGGGGGGGTAGGCTGGGAGGGACGTTTTTGGCATTATTGCTGCAGTATTTTAATATAGACGGATAGAAAAATGCTAAGTGCCCGATATTACATAATTTTGATTGCCTTTTTCGTGCTCTCTGCGACGGCAAATGCGCAGTCTGAATTTGTTGTTCCGCCGGAAGGAGCGGTTTCTCCCATGGAGAACCAGGCGACCACGCCGCGCGCTTGGGGCACGCCTGCGCCTCCTCCCGGATTTGCCCCCATTCCCTCAACGCCTCCCAGCCAGGCAGCTCCCAACGGCGATAGTCCATCGCCGAACTATGACGATTCCTACTTTGTTCCGGTGCAGCCCTCTCGGGGATTTGATCAATTTCGAGACGAAGAGGATCCTTATACGGGATTCGGACGATCGTATTCTCGGAAGCCGAGAGAAGTGAAAGATAGTTTTAAATTTGTCGAACCCGCTCAAACGGCTGAAAAAAAATGTTCCAAATGGCGAAACGAACTGAATGGACCAAAGACCTTTTCGTCCAAGAATCGATGTCAGTTTGAGTTGGAAAGACAGGTGGACAATGGAATGGCGGAGATTGCCTCTGTGGTGGACCAGATTGAGCTTTTCAAACTCAAGAAAGTGATTCGTGGCGAGATATCCAGTCGAGAAGAAGCCAAGAAATACTCCATTGGCTTTGATTCTCTGGCCAATAGTTTGAAAAGTGCAGCCAAAAAAGGCTGTACTTGCGCGGATTAACCCCGACCTTCAAAGCCTCACTTTTCTCTTCCCATTCTTTCAACTCTTCGCGCTTTCCTTTATAACGAGTAGATCATTGCCACGAAGATCATGAGGAACCGGAGGAATCATGGCGCTAAAATCAGATAAATGGATACGAGAGATGGCTGAAAAACACCAACTCATTGAACCCTTTGCGGATCAACGGGTTCGCAAAGGCGTCATTTCATACGGATTATCCAGCTATGGATACGATATGCGCTTGGCAGATGAGTTTAAAGTGTTGAACCGGGCCTCGAACAAGATGATCGATCCGAAAAACTTCGATGAAGAATGTTTTGAGGTGGTTTGGGGAAAGGAATGCGTTATTCCTCCCAATTCTATGGTTTTGGCTCGCAGTTTGGAGCGATTTAAAATTCCTCGGGACATCCTGGCCGTTTGTTTTGGTAAATCGACGTATGCACGATGTGGCGTGATTGTGAATGTCACTCCGTTTGAACCTGAATGGGAAGGGTATGTGACGATGGAAATTTCCAACACGTCCATTCTGCCGGCCAAAATTTATGCTGAAGAGGGGATTGCGCAGGTCTTGTTTTTTAAAGCCGATGAACCCTGTGAAACCTCATACGCGGATAAAAAGGGAAAGTATCAAGATCAGAAGGCGATCACAGGGGCACGGGTTTAAACCATGGTCGATCTATTAAAAGATGTGTTTTTCATGCCTTTGTTTCCACACCTGTATGCGATTCCGCTTTCCGTTATCTTGGGTGTTGCGGTGGGGTATTACATGAGAGGTCGATTGGAAATGACACCGGAAATCAAGCCTAAGCGACCGGAAGTGTGAATGCAAAACCAGGGACAAAGAATCCGTTTAAGTTTTGGGGGTTCATTGACGTCGACTATTCGAACATTACTTTGGATCAATGGTCTGACGTTTGTCTTTTATAGTTTGGCCTCTCCTGAAGTTCAGGGACAAGTGTTTGCGCTCTTGGGACTCGTTCCGGGTGCGGTCACAGGAGAGTGGGCCCTATGGCAACCCATCACCTACTTATTCTTGCATGGGAATTTTTGGCATTTACTCTTCAATATGCTGGGGCTCTGGTGGTTCGGAACCGATCTTGAGCGTTTTTGGGGAGCCAAGCGATTTTTGCGATTTTATTTCTTTACGGGAGTGGGGGGCGCGTTAGCCGCCATCGCCATGGCTCCAGAGGCTTTTACGATCACCGTTGGAGCTTCGGGAGCGATTTTTGGCGTTTTGGTTGGGTATGCCATCCTCTTTCCGAATCGAGAAATTTATCTCTATTTCGTGCTCCCGGTGAAAGCCAAGTATTTGGTGACCGGATTCTGTTTGATTACCGCGATATCTCTCTTAAGAGGACAGGGAGGGACGGTAAGTCATATTGCCCATTTTGGAGGCATTGTGTTCGCTCTTCTATGGTTTGGCTATCTGTACAGTGGTTTCAATGTGCGAAGCTATCTCAAAGGCCTCCAAAAAAATCGTAGACGTCGCAAATTTCGTGTGGTTCCCCCAAAAAAAGATGATGATGATCCTTTTGGAACTTACGACAATAAAACCATTCATTAAGTTGTGAAAAAACTGCCTCTTTACCTTCGATTCGTACTTTGGATGCATCGAATCGTCGGTTCTCTTGGAAAGTTTATGGAAATGGTTCGAGATGAAGTGGCCTGGAGGTTGGTGCCTTTGGAACGTCGCCAAGAAGTGACCAACCTCTTGTATGAACGAACGATGGATTATTCTCCAGGGGGAGAGATCTTTAACCAAGGGCTTTTTGATTGGGAAACCAAGGGTCTGGACTCATTTCTTCCCTCCGGGGGGAACCTATTGATTGGAGGTGCCGGAGGAGGGCGGGAAGTTTCAGCTCTCCTGGAACGCGGGTTTCGCATATGGGCATTTGAACCTTCCTTTACGTTGTTTGAACGGCTTGAGTCCTTGAAAAAGAAAAAAACGCATCTAAATGTCTGGCGAGAAAGTTATGAAGAGTTGGTTGAGCGTTTTCAAGAAGACCCCAAGGGATATCGACAGAAACATGAATTGGAAGAAGTGGACGGAATCCTTTTGGGTTGGGGGAGTTTTTCTCATGTTTCCTGCCCAAAAAAACGCTTGGAGCTGTTGGTTTGCCTAAAGAACCTCGCACCGAACGCCCCGGTTTTTTTGAGTTTTTTATTGAGAGACTCTGCGTTGACGAGCCGATGGGAATTTTTTCGACCTTGGGTCCAAACCACCTGTCGGTGGCTTGGAGGGAAAGGCGAAAGGCGGGAGGGAGATGTGTTCTATTCGGGAAGTGGCTTTGTGCATCGGTTTTCCCGAGAGGAGTTGACCCGACAGGTTGAGGAAGCGGGTTACTCCCTTGGTGTGCTTAAGAAAACGCCCTATCCTCATGCGCTTTTGCTTCCGAAGAAAATGTAGCGGTTGGAGATTTTCTAGAAATTTTCATTTGAAAGCTTTTCCGTTATGTTCCGGCTTTCGATGGCAAGCAGTGGAGCAGATACGCCGCTCATGCGGCAATACAATGAAATTAAGTCTCAGCATCAAGATGCGATTCTGCTCTTTCGTTTGGGCGATTTTTACGAGATGTTTTTTGAGGATGCCAAGGTGGCTTCGAAGATTCTCGACATCGCCTTAACTTCTCGAGACAAAAAATCGAAAAATCCGGTGCCTTTATGTGGTGTTCCTCACCATGCCGTGACGGGCTACATCTCTAAATTACTAAACGAAGGGTGCAAGGTTGCCCTGTGTGAACAAATCGAAGATCCGAAAGATGCAAAAGGGATTGTGAAGCGAGAAGTGGTTCGCGTCATTTCTCCGGGAATGCAAACTGACGCAGAAGGCTTGGAGGCCACGGAGACCAACTCCTTGGTGGCTTTGTTTGCCAAAAAGGATGAGTTTGGTCTGGCTTGGATTGATGTGGCGGGAGGTTCTTTCTACATCGCGACATTTAAAGACCTCATCGCGGCCGAAGCGGAGTTGTGGAAGTTGTCTCCTCGTGAGGTTATTGTTCCCGAGGGCTTGGAGGGAAAAGCTTTTGAGCGGTGGATTCAGCTGTACTCTGTGACTCATTCGGGGTTGCGTGTCGAACGACTTGCGGATTGGGTTTATGAAAAAGCTCCGCAGAAATTGGCTGAACGATTTCAAGTGGGAACCCTGCATGGGTTTGGTTTGGAGAATAAAGGCGTGGGAGTTGCCGCGGCTTGGGGACTTCTTCACTACACTGAAGGCGTTAACCGTTCTCCTTTGCCTCACCTTTATCCGCCGGTGGCGCATGAGGTTGATCGCTTTTTGCAGCTCGATCCGGCCACGGAAAGCAGTCTTGAGATTTTTCGAAACCAAAACCTAAGCGAGTCCAACCACACGCTGTTTGATGCGCTCAATGAAACTGAAACTGCCATGGGGGCTCGTCAATTGAAAGTTTGGCTTCGGTTTCCTTTGAGGGATGTGCAAGGAATATCCGAGCGCCTGGATGTGGTTGAAGAGTTGTTGGAAGGTGTGAGCTTACGAGAAAGTCTCCAAAAAGAGTTTGAGCATGTTTATGATTTGGAGCGCTTGATCGGGAGGGTTGCGGGGGCAAGAGCCAATGCACGCGATTTGGTCGCTTTAAGGTCCACGTTATGGCGCGCAGACCGTATTCATACGCTTCTGACTTCTGCAAAGGCCAAAAAACTCCAAGACCTTCGTCAGGATATCATTCCGGATGCCTCTTTATTGAATCGACTTGAGAAAGCTTTGCTGGATGACCCGCCTTTTTCGACGCGAGAAGGGCGAATGATCCGTGAGGGCTTTTCCCCTGAGTTGGATTCTTTGCGCCAAGGTGCCCAAGGAAATAAGGGATGGATTGCTGAGCTTGAAAGGAAAGAGCGAGAGCGTACGGGGATTTCTTCACTCAAGGTTTCTTACAATCGAGTGTTTGGTTATTACATCGAAATCACAAAAAGTAATCTTTCCAAGGTTCCCGAAAACTATCATCGCAAACAAACCTTGGTTAATGCTGAAAGATTTGTAACTCCTGAACTGAAGGAGCGTGAAAACTGGATTCTGAGTGCGGAAGAAAAAATTTATGCCTTGGAGCATGAACTTTTTGAAAAGCTGCGCTCTGAGGTCAGCCATCAAATGCGAGAAATTCAAGCCTTGGGAAAGGCGATGGCCGACTTGGATGTGTTTTGTTCCTTGGCTCGTGTGGCCGGACGCTCCAAATACTGTCGGCCCACACTCCATGATGGAGATGAACTTTCAATTCAAGGGGGACGTCATCCGGTCGTTGAGAAATACGCTCAGGATGAACCCTTCGTGCCCAATGATGTGACGCTGGATCGGCAGAGCCAGCAACTCATCATTCTCACGGGGCCGAATATGGCCGGAAAATCGACCATCGTTCGTCAATTGGGATTGATTTGTTTGATGGCGCAAATCGGTTCTTTTGTTCCGGCAGATGAGGCCAGGATTGGTTTGGTCGACAGGATTTATACGCGAGTGGGGGCCTCGGATGATCTTGTGGGGGGAAGATCTACGTTTATGGTCGAAATGAGTGAGACGGCCAATATTTTGCGAAGCGCGACCGATCGATCCTTGGTGTTGTTGGATGAAATCGGCCGAGGGACGAGTACGTTTGATGGCTTGTCTTTGGCGTGGGCGGTGGCAGAGGACCTTCATGACCGGGTTCAGGCGCGGACCATTTTTGCGACGCATTATCATGAGATCACCGATTTGGCGCGGACCAAGTCTCGTGTGAAAAACATGAACGTTATGGTGAAAGAATGGGACGGGAAGATTGTCTTTTTACACACGCTGGCCCAAGGCGCAGTCAATCGAAGCTATGGGATTGAAGTGGCCAAACTTGCCGGTATTCCTTTTTCTGTGGTTGAGCGCGCCCGAGAAATCCTCAAAAATTTGGAGAAAAGTGAATTGGATGCCACAGGGGCTCCGGTTTTGGCCATGGAAGCCCAAAAAGCCCCCAAGAAAGATCAGTTGGAACTGTTTCGCCGAATGGGCGATGACATGCTTGAGGAACTGAATCGAACGGATTTGGATTGCCTCAGTCCCAGAGAAGCTCTGGATCTCCTATACGAGTGGAGAAACCGGTTCCGGAAAAAGACCTAGTCGGACATTTTTTTGCCTTCGGTAAAAAATTGAAGGTGATTCTGCTATAATTTGCGACATTCATGAAGCTTTGGTTCGCACTCGCGGTGTCCTTTTCAATCTTCGTCAGTTCATCTGCTTTTGCAGATGCTGGGGATCGTTTATACGAAAGGGCTCGAGCTCAATATCTTTCTGGCAGAAATACCGCCTCAGCGGTGGCAAAGAGAAGGGCATATTTTTTCTCTGCCAGTGAACTTCGGAAATTTGTCCATGCGTTTGAAGGACATGAAAAAATCCCAAATGCTTATTTCAATCTGGGATCGATTTACCGGGACTTACGGGAATTGACGAAAAATCGTGAAGATGTTCAAAAATCGATCCAATATTTTCGACAGGTGGTGGCCACAGGTCCGAAAAGCAGCTTGGCGGACGATGCATTGTTTGAAGTGGCGGCGCTGTGTGACGAATATTTAAAGGATCAAAAATGTGTCCAGCAAGCAAGAAACCGTATTCGGACCGAATATCCTGATGGAGATATGTTTCAGAAACTTCCCGGCGAGACACCCTCGAAGAGTCTCCCGGTGGCAGATTCCGGTCCGGCGAAAGTCACCGGCCTGAAACTTCAGAACCCAGGTGGCGAGACCTCTCTTCGCGTAACTCTTTCAGTTTCTAAGCCATTTTCTCAAAATCATTTGGCGGCCAATCAAGAATACAAACTTCCAGCCCGGTTTTATCTCGATATTCCCGACTCCAAGCTCGAGGCAAATGCAGACTCGGTGGATCTTCCCTCGGGACTTCCTTTTTCTCGGGTTCGATTTGGGCAAAATACGAAGAATGTTGTCCGGGTTGTTTTCGACTTGAACCAAGGGACCAACCCCGAGGATATTCACGCTCAGGCTGTGCCGGGTGGAATTGAGGTTGGGGTTGTTTCGGAAGGACAAAAAAAAGCGACGGCCTCTACGATTCCAAAGCCGCTATCTCTTCCCATTCCTGTCGTTCCCCCTGCGCCCAAGACGAATAAACGAGTCATCATTGTGGACGCGGGTCATGGAGGCGAAGACCCTGGAGCCATTGGTCGCAGGGGGACGAAGGAGAAAGATATTTGTCTCGCCATTGCGAAGCGTGTGAGTCGAAAGCTTAAGGCGAAATCGAAATACGAAGTGCACATGACTCGCACGGATGATCGTTTCATTGAGTTGATTGACCGAACGCGTTTGGCCAACAAGTGGGCGGGGGATCTATTTGTATCCATCCATGCCAATGCAAGTCCTCGTAGATCTGCGCGAGGAATTTCTACCTACTTTCTGGATAACGCAGACGACGCAGAGTCGTTGCGAGTAGCGGAGCGAGAAAACGGCGTGATTCGAAAGGTGTCTCAGGCAAAAGGTACGCGCTCGGATGAATATATGCTGGAAATCACCAAGGCTTCCATGGCTAAAACGTTTCATACAACACAATCTTCGGTTTTGGCTGCCAAGGTTCAGTCCGCCATGATGAAGAAGGTTTCGAAAAAGTATTCAAGAGTACATGACGTGGGGGTAAGAAGTGCTCAGTTTTTTGTGTTAACGGGGGCGGAGATGCCAGCGATTTTGGTTGAAACGTCGTTCATCTCCAATCGAGAAGAAGAAAAAAGATTAAAGAATTCTCGATACCAGGATCTCTTGGCTGAGGCGATCATTCATGGAATTGAAGCCTACTTTGAAAGCCCGCAGGGAAAAGGCGATCACGCAGCCTTGTATCAATTAAAATAATGTCCTTTTCTTATCTAGGATTTTCGCGATCTCGTCGGTTGGCTCAACGTCGTGATCGAGTTTTGTTGGCGCAATTGCCCTCCAATATGGAGCCAAAAGGGTGGGCCATTTTACCCACGGGCGGATATGGACGTTTTGAGGTCACTCCCTTTTCGGATTCCGATATCTTGATTTTGGTTTCTACGGAACAAGATCTGAGGTGGATTGAAGACTTTGTTCACCGGGTGTGGGAACTCGGTCCTCCGTTGGGCTATTCCATTCGCACCCTTTCTGAAACCTGGGAAGCCATGGACAAAGACGTCAAGTCTCTCGCGAGCTACCTGGATGCCCGTTTTTTAGTGGGAGATGAGGGTTTGTTTCGTTCCTTTCACCAAGACCGTCGCAAGGCCATTTCTGGAACCAAAGGAGTTCGGTTTCTGGAACAAAAATGGGAGGAACGGGAACATCGCCTGGGTCAGCTCGGCATGAGTGTTCGGATGCAGGAACCCGAACTCAAAGAAGGCCGGGGTGGCCTTAGAGATTATCAATTTTTGCGTTGGGTGATGTACGTGAAAACGGAAATGTCCGCACATTCCTTTTGGACCTGGTTTGGACGGGAACGAGGGGCTCGTTTGGCCAAGGATATCCATCAAGGCGCAGATTGGCTGATGCACGTGAGATCTCTTTTGCACGAAACCAATGAACGACCTGTGAATCGTTTGGGGTTTTCGGATCAAGAAATCATTGCCAAAAAAATGGGCTTTGGACATTCGAAAAGCGGGAGAGCTGCAGAAAAATTGATGACTCTTTTTTTCACTCACGCGGATCAAATCGCAACGACCCTGGAAAATTGGCATGTCAATGGGTTTGAGCGATTCGTCGGAGAGTCAAAAAAGAAACGTCGTTGTTTCCCGCGGGAAATGCTTCAGAGGCTCAGAACCATCGACTCATCGCCTGTGGAAATTTCGACGCTGGCGAGCGAGTTGAGTGCTTTTGCTTCGGGAAAGATTGCCCATGAGGAAAAGAAGGCTTTCTATGTCTATTTTTTAGAAAGTTTCGAAGATCCTTCTGTGCTTCCCATCATTCTGAGAGTCTTTGACCGAAGCGGCCTATTTTCTCGATTGTTTCCAGAATGGAAGCGGATTCGCAATCGCATCCAACATAATTATCTGCATGCATTTTCCATCGATGAACATTTGCTAAGAGCGGTAGAAGAGCTGTGTCGGGGAATTCTCAGTGGGGAATTCGTGGGACTTTCGCTCGAACGTGACCGAAAGATCGTTCTTTTGGCGGCCTGTCTGCACGATATCGGAAAAGGATCTGAGAAAGATCATGTGCTTTATGGGTGTGAAATTGCCAAACATGTTTTGGATCGTTTGGAGATTGGGCGGAAAGATCAATTTGATGTTCTGTTTCTCATCAAACATCATCTTCTTCTCTCTCATACGGCGCAGCGAAGTGACTTGGGTGATCGAAAGGTCATTGAACGCTTTGCGAGAGTGGTACGTACACGTGAGCGTTTGAACTGGCTTTATGCCCTCACTGTTTCAGATATTCGAGCCACGGGGAGTGGGGTGTATACGGAGTGGAAGGCCAGTTTGTTGCGAAATCTTGTCCAGCAAACCCGAAATTTTTGGCAAGACGAGGGCGTGACTCAGCAGAACATGACAAGCATTCGATCGCATTTGATTGGTCAAATGGAACGAAGTGCAAATGTTCCAAAGTTCACGAAAACATGGGCTGCATTTGGCCGGCAGCTTCCGCTTCGATATTTTTCTGAAGTCACCCAAAACCAGATTTTGCAGGATGACCGACTCTTGTCCTTTAAACCTGTGGGGAACCAGTTGGTTTTGGAGTTTTCAGAGAGCCAAAATGTGGGCGAAGTCGTGTTGACACTGGTTGCGAAGGACCAAAGTGGATTTTTTGAAAAAGTAGCGCGCGTTTTGGCGCATGAAGATTGGAACGTTCGGCGTGCACTGATTTACACCACCAAGTCCGGATGGGTGCTAGATCGATTTGTCTTGGATCTTCCCCGACGTTTTGAACATCGTGCCCATCGATTACGAGAAAGTCTTCAGGCTTCGCTGAAGATGAGTCGAGAGAGGTTGAGGGAAAACGTAAAGAAATCCAGACTTCCGAGTCGGGCGACTCCATATATTCCAAAACAGATTGTTTTACGAGAAGACAAGCGGAGAAATCGCATGATCATCGAAATTTATGCCCGCGATCGAAAAGGACTGATGGCAGACTTCGCGTCTTGTTTTTCTGTGGAAAATTTGGGCATTCAACAGGCTCAAATTGTGACGGAAGGCCAGCGCGTGGCCGATATTTTTTTTGTAACGCCTCAGCAAGGGAGAGCCTTGCCCAATAAAGGAAAATTAAAAAAACTCCAAGAGCGATTGATGTCCGTCGTTTCTACTTGAGGCGAATTTTCTTTTCGTAAGGGAAGAGGTGCGTCCCATCCAACGCCTTTCCATCTTCCACCGTAATGGAAACCGGTTTCTGCGAGTTCCTGAGAGCTTTGCAGGCCTCAGGATCTTGGATGGAAAGATGGTAGCGAGTGGGTCCGATGGAGAACACATTCATGATTTGAGTGATGACTCCTTCTAGCCCGTCCGCTTGCTCCGCATCTAAAACAGCGGTGGGTGTTTGGCTTAAAGGTCCCGAAAACTCTGCTTCTAGGTCCAAGCAACCTTTATGCAATCGGGATTCAGATATTTGTTTGACTTCGACATCTGAAAACCCGTCGGGGGCTTGCTCCCCTGCCCACGCATAAAACGGCAGGGTCGCCACGAACAGAATCATACTCCTGGCTATGAAACTCATGACCTGCATCTTATGACGACCCCAATCTTTCATAAAAGGTTTTTCCTTATGTTAATCCCAAAAATTTAGCTCTTCGGAATGTGGACCCATATGTTGGCTTTGTAGGTCGATGGCATCGAAAACCTTTACCTCAATCGAGGAAAGCCAACCAAAGCTAAAGCCATAGGGCAAGTAGGTGTAAGCAATAAACGATCGGTTGTCTGAAGAATAGGGATTTCGTTCGATCGCCATATTTCCTTCAGAAGCCACGCTGAACTGATCCAGAAAATCCCAACCCGTATTGGTGGCAAACAATCGATAGTACACACTGCCAATATCTTGAATGTCTTCATTGAACAGGATGTTCACGCCGATGATGGGGTTCCCCGCAGCATCAGAGAAGAACTGAAGATCCATGTCCACGATTTGAGGGGCTCCCGGAAGAGAATAGACACTGGTTACATCCGAGGCCAGTCCCGTATAAAAAGGAACATATGTGGTGGCCACAAGTGTTCTTCCAGAAGCGGATTGAATCGAGGCACTTAACTTCATTTGGTATAGCGCGCCATAGACAAATGAGAAATCAAGACCGGGTTCCCAGACAATTTCCATATTCGAATACTGTGCGGAGATGGTTCCTTCGTCTGTGATGTCTCGAATTCCCGTAGCTGTGCGTTCTTGAACCGTAACCGCCCCAGCAATCGAAGTGGGATCTATTTGTTCATTGAAACGAACGACGATATTGGAATTGAGAGGCACCAGTTCTTCTTCGTAATTGGGATCTGAGAACAAGACTCGAAATCCACTTAAACTCGAAGGTTGAAGGGTGTCCCATCTGCTATATTGACCTTCGTCGCCGCATCCAGCAAAGAAGAGGGAGAGCCCGGCCAGGAGAATAAGAGTTTGACTCAATTTTCTTTTGCTCAACATAGTTTTTGCTCCTTGTACGAACACTCTTAACGCAAGCCGCGTGCCAGCTCGACAACCTGTTAACATATTGAAAATAAACGAAAAATATTCAGTCTTTCAAAGAAAAGAGTGGCGGAAACTCAGCAATTGACCCGCTCATGCCCCATTTTCAGCAGAGGAGGGGGTGGACTAAAGTTTGCCCAAACAGGTCCAGTTTGTGGCTTCGACGACTTCTTTCTCGGTTTTAAACGTAGTCGTGGTCTTGGGAGGTATCCGAAGGGGGCGAATCCAACCGAAGATCAGGAGGGCCAGGAAGGGAGCCCATAGGAATGTGCGGAATGTTCTTTGAGGTTTGAGGATGAAGGATCCTGAAAATGTCGAAAACTGAAAGGAATCTGGGTCTGGAAGGGTGGCAGTGGAGGGGTGGGTGAGAAGTGCGCTGCCCCATGTGGCCAGATTATATTGGTGAGACTGTGTGGTTTCTAGAATCTCCGAAAGACGACGTTTGAACTTTTTTCGAGATTGCGAGGGGGCAGAAACTTCTGTCAAAAAACGCTCGGCCTCTTGAATCTCGGAATGAAGCTCTTTAATTCGAAGAACGACTTTTTCTTCCTTTTCTTTGAAGATCGAAACGTCATCGTTCTGGTTTTCTTTTGTCTCGATGGCTTTTTTCAGAAGAGAAAGTTGGGTTTCACGGTTTTCTAGCTGGTTCTTTAGGTCCTTAAGAATGAGCTCGGCTTCGTGGGCAACCTTGTCATCTGCTTGGGCCGTCAATTCAAGTCGACTGATGGAGTTATTTAGGGAATGTCGTTCGGTGAGTAGCTTAGAAAGTTCCGCCTCGGTAGATTGAATTCTTTTTTGAAGGTTCGTTCGATTCGTCCATCCAAGGGTTTGGGGAACCTCTTGAAGAATCCACGATCTAAGCTCTTCATTGAACGTTCTGTGGAGGGATGTCGATGAGCACGTGATGAGATCTTTCGTTTTGAGTTTGCACTTAAGCGGGATGGAAGACAAAGGGCTCTCTTTTTGTCCTTTTAAGGCAGAAACATATTCTGTCAGCTTCGTTTCCTTTCCTTTAATGCGATAACTAAAAGAGACCTTATATTGAGCAGGCAAGAGCCAAATGAGAAAAGAGATGACCCCCGTAAACAATACGAGCTCAAGGGTGTGTCGTCGCTTCCACATCAAAGGGTTTGATCCTTTCTCTCGGTGGGGTGTTTAAATAGCCCCAAACTCAAGAGTAAGAGCAGGGTCACAAAGAAAAAAGGAAGCAAAAGAGGGTGCTTTAGATAAAAGGTTTCCCCTGTGTGCAGAGAGATTCTTGCGTTAACGAGGTTCTTTGAAAAAAGCTTTGTGGCTTGGTGAAGTCTCCCGTGGGCGTCAAACCAACCTGAGATTCCCGTGTTGGCAGATCGCAAGAAAACCCTTCGCGTTTCAATGGCGCGAAATCGTCCGAACTCAAGATGTTGGTAGGGGCCCGAAGTTTGATCAAACCAGGCGTCATTTGTGATGTTCACCAAAAACTGTGCGCCTCGTTTGACATAGTCCAAGCTTAGGTCTGAGAACAATGACTCGTAGCAGATGAGAATCCCAAAGGGATGCCCTTTAACGTTTCCGAGTTCTGGGCTGGAGGTTCCATGGGCAAAGTTCCCCGCCGCCGATGGAACGATTTTTCGAATGGGCAAATATTCGGAAAGAGGAACGTACTCCCCAAAAGGAACGAGGTGCTGCTTTCCATACCAATACGTTACGGCCCCTTGTGAGTTGATGGACCACGCAGAATTCCAAACTTTACGCTCCTTGCCCTGTGGGCCCCACGAAACGGCTCCGAAGAGTAGCTCGGCGTTTTCTAACACGTCTTTGGCAAACGGAAGGTGGGAAGTTTCCTGGTAAAGCATGATTGGAAGAGCTGCTTCAGGCCAAATGATCAAGTCTGCTTTGGATGCAACCGCTTTTTGTGTGAGATCCAAATAAGTGTCCAAAATCTCGTCTTGCATCTCGGGAAGCCACTTCTTGTCTTGGGAGACGTTCCCTTGCGTCAGGGAGACCGAGAGCGAACCCGAACTCGGTATTTTTTGTCCCAATTTCCATGTGCCGTAAATGAGAGCGAAGGAAAAGAAAAAGAGAAAACCCACGACACCCAAGCGGGGAAAGGTCCAGCAAGGCTCTTTTCTTGAGAGCAATTCTGAAATGAGAAAATTCGAAAGGAAGATCAAGACATTCAAACCGAAAATTCCTGTTACATCCACAATTTGAATGAGGGGGAGGGCACCCGCGAGAGCGTATCCAGGGGTACACCAAGGAAATCCTTGAAATGGAAAATAGACATGTACCCATTCGAGCAAGGAAAAAATCAAAGTCCCTATCAACCAACGAGGTCCGAGGTTTTTCATTCGGGCCAAAGCCCAAAATGCGGTTCCCCAGAATAATCCTTGTTTGACGACCAAGAGCAACAGAACCACGGAGGCTACGGAAATTGAAATATTTCCATACTTGCTGATGGCGATGCCGATCCAATAGAGCGTAAGAAGGTGGGAGAAGAAGCCAAAAGCGAATCCCGTTTTAAAGCTTTCTTTCGCCGTCTGTTTTTGTGTCAGGACGATGAGGGGAACATAGGCTGCCCAAATCAGAAGGCTCCCTAGCCATAAGGGAAAGAAAGGTTCGGAATAAAAGGCCATTGGAAAACAGAGCGCTGAGAGAAAAATGCTTAACCAAAGTTTTTTTTGTTTAAGCATAGACTCCTGTTTTTCTACACAGGTTGTTTTGTAAGGCGAACATCCTTTTTGCATCTTTCTCATTTTGGTGATCTAGACCTAAAAGATGAAGAAGTCCGTGGATGGACAACGTGCCGAACTCCGTTACATTTGAGTGGCCTGCGGCCTGTGCTTGTCTTCGGGCGGTGGGGGTAGCAATCATGATGTCCCCCAGGAGCAGAATGCCCGATGGCAGTGTGACGTTTTGATTAAAAGATAGTACGTCGGTTGAGGCGTTCTTCTTTCGATACATGTGGTTCAGAGATTTCATGGCGACATCGGTGATAAGGGTTAGATTCACCTCGTGTTCTTGCAAACTCATTTCTTCCATGGATTTTCGCAAAATGCGACCGCAAGCTTTTCCGAGCAAGGCCGCCTTTCCCGTTCGATCCCAAACCCGAACAATGTTTTTGGACCGACTCATCTGGCGTGTTGTTCCCTTTCATAAGCCAGAATGATTTTCCGTACTAGTTCGTGGCGAACGACATCCTTTTCCGAAAATTCGGTAAATCCAATTCCTTCCGTGTTTCTCAATAGTTTGATGGCATGAATGAGTCCGGATTCGCATCCCTGGGGAAGATCAACTTGGGTGATGTCTCCAGTAATGACAGATCGAGAGTTGTGGCCGAGACGTGTAAGGAACATTTTCATTTGTTCGGGGGAAGTGTTTTGGGCCTCATCCAAAATTACGAAAGAATGGTTTAGGGTTCTTCCTCTCATAAAAGCCAGAGGAGCCACCTCGATTTGATTTCGACTTAAATAATGATTGGCTTTTTCCGTTTCCAACATCTCATAAAGAGCATCGTAAAGGGGGCGAAGATAAGGATTTACCTTTTCGGCCATGTCGCCGGGGAGGAAACCGAGTTTTTCGCCTGCCTCCACGGCGGGCCTTGCGAGGATGATGCGGTTCACTTCTCGGTTGAGGAGGGCAGACACGGCCATTGCCATGGCAAGGTACGTTTTCCCAGTTCCAGCGGGACCCCAAGAGAATACGATGTCATGTTTTCGCATTTGGGTGACATATTTTTTTTGAGTCAGCGTTCTGGGGGTGATGGGTTTTCCCGTCAACGTTTTTCCAATTGAATCCAAAAAAACGTCGGTTACTTTTTGGTTGGCGTCTTTTTGAGCAATGAGGAGTGCCTGTTCGATGTCTCGGCTGGAGAGTTGCATTCCACTGTTCGTGAGTTCGTATAGTTCTTCAAGAAGGTTTTGAGCTTTTTGGCAGGTGTTTTGTTCACCCCGAAGAGTAAGGGTTGTGCCTCGAGCAAAAATTTCGATTTCCAATTCTTTTTCGATCTGACGTAGATGTTTGTCTTGGACGCCAAAAACATTTCGTGCTCGATCTACGTCTTCAAGGATAACAACTTTTTCCATGTTTACTTCTTTTCAAGTTTCAATTGGAAGTGTTCTTGTTCTCTGTGGTAGATCCAATGGGCATGTATCCGGGAAAAGCCCAGATCTTCCAAGGAGTAGGGAAGTTCTAAGTGAGTGAACCGGTAAAGCGAGATGGCCTGAACGAGTCGCTGATACTCTCGAATGGTTTTTAAATCTTCGATGCTGAGCGTCTGGTTGTGGATGGTTCTTTTGTCGGTGTCTTTGAATTGGGCACCAAAAAACGAAGAAGAATTGAAAGCCAAAAGAGGGAAAAGGAGCGAAAAGAACAGCGTGGCAATCATGGGGCGAGCGTGGGCTAAAATCCATTTCCCGAAAGTGATGTTCTTTTCCGTGAGATTGCCGGAAGCCACTCTCGTTTGAGACAATTCATCAACTTTTTCAATTAAGTCACGAGACAGCAAGTCGGAAACAAGTTTTGTGGTTTCAAATGTTCCAAGGCGACTTAAGTAGATCACCTCTTGGACAGAGTGATGGCCATCTAGAAGAGAAAGAATCTTCTTTTCCGTATCGGATACCCCCTCTCCCGGGGTGGCATTTTTTTCAGGAGCGGGTTCATCAAAATCTGAGAAAGCGTCATCAAAAGAATCTTCGAATGCCTCGTCCTCAGATTTCGTTGCGACTTGAGTGGGATCGACTTTGGCCTGGTAAACCATGTCCAAGTTTTCAACTTTAGAGATGATTCCTGGCCATTCGTCTAACATGCGGAATCCATCCATCAGAACGCCCTCCGCCGATTGTGGATGGATGATATTGCGATTGTATTTGATCTCTCCCGGAACAAACTCATACAAACCCTGTTTCCATTGAAAGAGTCGAAACAGAACTTCTTTTAATTGGAGCGATACAAACTCTCCGAGAATGGCTGGAGTGATGGCCCCCATGCTTCTAAGAACATCTCCCAAACTTCGAAGAGAGGACTTCTGTTGATTCATGGCTTCATTCAGTTGGTCAGAAGTGATGACCCCCGCTCTTAGCAACATGGTTCCCAACAGAAAATCGTCATCGCTTTTTCGAAAAGTCCCTAAAATCACTTTGCCATTGTCGAAAACCACTTGGGCTTCTTTTTCTCCCGTTTTTACCATGAGAGATCCTGACTTGGATTGTTGTCCGATCAGTTGAAAAATGTCGGCAACCGAAAAGTCTTGGAGTGTTCCCTTGAGAGCCATGTCTTAGTGCTTCACCGCGCGTTGAAGGGTTAGAAGATAGATCAAGCCCAAGAGGGTCCATGAGATGGCCACACAGGGAAAACTTGGCATCCAAGCGGGTGTGTGGATAGGAACCAATAAGCTTTTGTGAAATACGCCCAGAATGAAGAAGTGTCCCACAAGAAACAGCAGGAGAAATCCCGCAAGGGCTCGGCCTTGAAATAGAAGGTGGAGCCCTGGGAACAGGGCGGAGGACCACCGTTCTTGCAAGTCTCTTCGAATTCGGAAACGAGAGATGGCGCGTTCTTTTCCTTTTCTGACCTCGGAATCGACGGCTTCGAGGCGTACAAACAAATGGTAACACTGCGTGCAGATCGCTTGGTGTTCCACTGCGGGGTCGCAGATGGAACAAACGGGAAGACCACACTTTTCACAGGGTCTGGGAATGTGCCGAATGGGAAAGAGCTTTCCGAGAATGAAGGCAATGACGAGCGTTCCCATCAGGAGACCCCAAAATAGGGGGATCGAAAGATTGGGAAACATGTTCTTAAACAAAGAGGTTCGAATGGATTTGACCTGAGAATCCAGTGACCAAATTCGAGGCCTCAACTCATCTGGAGAAATGTTTTCGTCAACCAGAATTCCAGAAACGTTTTCTGCTTTGCTTACGGTATCTAGGCGCGCAAACTCTGTTGGGTTAATTTCCTTCGACCTTCGGAGCGCTTTATTTCCTTCCTCCAGGTCCGCGCGGCTGATGAAGATTTTTCCCAAATTGAAGAAAGCCCCGCTCGCATCTGAAGAAAAGGTGGTGGCTTTCTGGAGAAGTCGAATGGCTTCTGAGGTTCTTCGTTCTTGAAATTGGATGTTGGCAAGGTTGACCAAGGGTTTGTGCCATTCCGGCGACAGAGCAATGGCCTGAGCGTATAAAGCTTTGGCTTGTTTTCGTCTTCCGACGGTTTTTTCGATGTTCCCAAGGGTGAAAATGGCTTCTGCGTCGTCAGGATGTTCTTGAATCCAAGCACGTAAGCGAAGGCCTTTTTCTCTGAGGTCAGCATCTTGAAGAGGATCGGCCAAAATTTGGTCGATTCCTTGTTCGTATTTGAACTGGAGGGCTGGGGCAAGAAGGGCAAAGGGGAGCATCGCGGCCGTCAAGGTGAGGATGACAATCACCAATCGCTCGGAAAAATCAATATATCTCCACAACAATAGAATGGAGAGAAGGGCTGGCCCGATGGGTCCTACCAAAAGCCAACTTAGCGTGAGACCTGCCAGAGAAAAAAAGAACAGTGACTTGGGAGAGAAACCCTTGGCTCGATGTGCCCAGAGGTGGCAAGTGGAGGGTATCCGACGGAAAAAAAGAATGGCCAGAAAAAGGCTCGCGACAAGCAAAAAAGTCCAATAGGAAATCAGGAAGGAATTCGTGAGAAATCGAAACTTTCCTGGTGTTTGTTGCCACTCTCTCTTGAGTCCTCCGGCGCATTCCACCATGGAAGCAAACCAACCCTTCGGAAGGTTTGATGGCGAACAATGAAAATAGGACCAAGAGGAGGTGTTTGGGGAAAGCTTGGCTGCCCAGGAAAGCCTTTCTTCTTGCAATGTGTCGGGGTCACCGTTGGAGTTTTTCACTTCCTCTAACAAAGCTAGAGATACCTGCGGAAGCGTGGTGAGATTGTATTTTGTTTTAAGTCTCAGAATTTCTTTGAGCTCTGTTTCTCCCAGAGCGTCCTGGCCCAGAGAGAGAACCTCCTTGCGAACATTCCAAACCTCTTCAATCTCGCGTCGAGGAATGTCCCACTGAGAAGGGAAATTGGTTTGCGCAAGGGTGGGCGAGACTTCCAATAAGCCAAAAACGCCCAAAAAAAACAAAAAACACCATCTCCTTGCCATCATTGGAAAGTTTACAAGCATGGGCCGAATCATCAAAGAAAACGTTATGTTAAGGTCAATTTAGAAACTGGAATCTTGACTTTGTTCCTCGCCTCGCGTTCTCTCAGCTACAATTATGAGATTCAGCAAGTTCTTATGTCCGACTTTACGGGAAGATCCATCTGAAGCCGAAACCGCCAGTCACCGCCTGATGTTGCGGGGCGGCATGATTCGGCAGGTGGCTTCTGGGATATACACCTTACTGCCGCTCGGTTTGCGAGTGATTCGCAAAGTGGAGACCATTGTTCGAGAAGAAATGAGTCGAGCTGGGGCGCAGGAAGTCTTCATGCCGGCGGTTCTTCCGGCCGAACTTTGGAAAGAAAGTGGTCGTTGGGATGTGATGGGAAAGGAGTTGCTCCGGATCAAAGATCGAAATGAACGAGAATTCTGTTTTGGTCCCACCCATGAAGAGATCATTACAGATTTGGTTCGTCGTGAAATCCGCTCGTATCGTGACCTGCCTCGGAATTTTTTCCAAATTCAAACCAAATTTCGAGATGAAGTGAGGCCGCGATTTGGGCTCATGAGATGTCGTGAGTTCACCATGAAAGACGCCTACAGCTTTGATATCAACGAAGAAGGTGCCAAGGCCAGCTATGATCAAATGTACGAAGCCTATCACCGCATTTTTTCCAGATGTGGTTTGAGGTTTTCGGTCGTGGACGCGGATTCTGGAAACATTGGCGGCAGTCAGTCTCAAGAATTCATGGTCTTGGCTGATTCCGGGGAGGACGAAATCATTCGTTGTCCAGGTTGCGGTTATTCTGCGAACTCCGAAAAAGCCGATGGGGTGATTTCCAAGATCCCTGAAGCCAAAATGCCCAATCAAATGGAAAAACGAGAAACTCCTGGAAAGTCGACCGTGTCCGATGTGGCCTCTTTCCTGGAAGTTCCGGAGGGACGCTTAATTAAGACATTGATTTATAAAACGGACACCATGTACTTGGCCGTTCTTCTTCCAGGCGATCGAGAGGTGAATGAGATTAAGCTGAAAAGTGCACTTCAAGCTCAGCACTTGGGCCTGGCTTCCGCCCAAGAAATTCAGGAATTGACCGGAGGCCCTCTTGGTTTTTCGGGTCCGGTTGGACTGAAAATTGAAAAAGGCAAGATCGAGCGGATCTTAGTCGATGGACTCATTGAGAAAGACGAGTCTTATGTGGTCGGGGCCAACGAGAAGGATGTTCATCTGGTCGGGGTTGTGGCTGGGAAAGACTTCTCGATGCAGGAAGTGTTGGATTTACATCGAACCCGAGAAGGGGATCAATGTGTGAAATGCCAAGCTGTGCTTCAGTCTGATCGTGGAATTGAAGTGGGGCACATCTTTCGTCTTGGGACCAAATACAGCGAGATCATGCAGGCGACGTTTAGTGACCCGAAAGGGGAGTTAAAACCCTCCATTATGGGGTGCTATGGAATTGGAATTGGTCGTACTGCGGCCGCAGCGATTGAGCAAAACCATGATGCGAGGGGGGTGATCTTTCCTCCCTCATTGGCGCCTTTTGATGTAGCAGTGATTCCCGTTCAAGTGACCAACGAAGATTTAAAACGAGAGGGAGAGAGGCTTTATGCCCTTTTGGCAGATTCCGGACTGGACGTGTTGCTTGATGATCGAGAGGAAAGTGCTGGGGCTAAATTCAAAGACCTCGATTTGATGGGCATCCCTGGAAAAATTACGGTTGGGAAAAAGGGCCTGGCTCAAGGAAAAGTCGAAGTCAAAATGAGGTGGCAAGAAGAATCCCAATTCATCGACCCCTCAGAATTGGTCGACTGGGTGAGATCTATCCCGCAAGCTTGGGACACCCGCTCATCAAAAGTTGCTTGATTTCCTCGGCCATCAAATCGGGAGGCCTTAAGAGTTTTGCCCCCAAGCCGTACGTAAAGGTCCGAAGGGGGCGAGTGAGTTTGGATCGACGAACAATTTTTATGGGAAAAGAGTAAACCTCTTCTTTAAGGCTTTTAGCTCGAAAAACCAACACCTCCTTGGGGGGAATCGGCACTTTGCTTAAAAGATAGAGTCCTGTTCGGCTGGCGTCTACGATGATGGCCGAGAGGAGTTGCTCCCGGCAGTCCAAATGAACGGGCTTTTCCATAACGTATCGAGTGGACATTCTTCGTTCAATTTTCCCAAAAGGGATCCATTCCCAGTGAAGAAAGCTTTGGATTTTTTCGACCGCGTGATTCGCATCGACGACCAAGTCCGTCTTGACTGAACGGGCACGTTCTCCCCAGGGCGAGTTCAATTGATCCACGACAAAAATGACTTTGGTTTCTTTTAAATTCGAATTGTTTTTGATGACCTTGCAGCAATCAAAAGGGTTAAATTCTTGAATTTGGGGGTGAAGAACCACGACATCGGGACGTGTTTGTTCAACCGTCTCAATGATGTGTTGATTCTTTGGGAGGCAAATCAACGCTAGGTCTGGGTCCCTTCCAAGAAACTCTCCAAATGAAAGCTTGGAAAAAACTACCTCCGGAATCAAAACAACTTTTCCCATTCAATAGATCCTCTTATTGGATCATGAAGTACGCAAGAAGCATGCGTAAACGGGATTTTGTCTAACTTGTTAATTTAAATAGAAAAAATTTATTCGTACGAAAAAAGTTGAGACGAAAGCTGTACGAAGGCTCTACTTTTTTTCATAGAAAAAGAACGTCAAAAAACCGAAACCGGTTACGGAATCTAGGCCGCCTTATCTTGTTTTTTTCTTTGGTGAAGCTTTGTTTTGAGTGAAGTCAGATTTCGTGTCCAAATGATTTTTGAATGTAAAATTTGACCGAACCGTTCTTCATCATACATGGAAACCAGTTCATTGAGAGGCGGGAGAGGTCCTTCTTTTCGTTGGACTCGAGCACAGAATTCCGGAATGGTTTCGTGTGTCTTTTTTCGATGTCCACGCGCCTCCAAAAGGCGAATGACTTGGGCAAAAACCCCTCTTCGTTGAGGATTTTGTTTAAAACGATAGATCAGGTAGGCCGTCAACCAAACAAGGAAAGCTAGAAGGAGGAGGTTTGCAAAAAACGTTTTGTTTTTTGGCGTGTTCCAAGAGCGCGTGTTTGGGGTGGAATCTGTTTCTTTTTTGGAAGTGTTGCTCCGAAACCATCGAGACACTTTTCTTCCCACGTTTTCCGCAATTTCGGCTTGGGCTCGAAGGTCATATTCGATGATGTACTTGTTCCAACGTAGCCGGAGGTTGTCGAAAAATTGATTGATTCGTCTCCATCGCGGACGTGGGGCGCCGACGGTTGAATCAAGAGGCGAGGGATCAAAGGCGATCCACCCATAGGTTGGAAAGAAGACCTCTACCCACGAGTGAGCATCGCTTTGACGAACAGCGATATAATTTCCAAAATCGTTGAATTCTCCCCCTCGAAAACCCACGACATTTCGGGATGGAATTCCATGAAAACGCAGAGCAATGGCAAAGGCCGTCGAAAAATACTCACAATGTCCCTGTTTTTTTTCGAGCAAAAAGAATGAAAGGGGATCCTCAGTTCCAAAATCTTCGACATTCAGGGTGTAGGTGTAGTTGGTTTCTAACCAATTTTTGATGGCCAGGACTTTGTCATATGTGCTCCCACTTCCAATGGGGATGGATGCAAGCGTTCGCTCGACTTGCGGACGGAGTTCGGGAAGTTGAAGAAAGTAATCGGGCATCCAGCTTGGAAGACGTCCTTTTGCACTTCTTAATAAGTCGGGTTGAGGATCTCCGATGATCGATTCAGCTCGGTAGGTGAGATCGCTCATGATATTGGCCGAAGACGAAAGGTAAAAGGTTCCATTGTAGTCGTAGCGAATCCCCATGGAACGGCGAAAAATGCGCTCGACCATGGGTTTGTCCCAGATCAGTTGATAGAGACGATCGGCTGAGAAGAGAACGGGCGGATTTAACGCTTCCAAGAAAATTCGATATTCGAAATTATTCCCTCCGGGAAAAGGTCTTCGATCTAGAGTGAGCATCCCCGTGTCCATGTCCACAGCAACACGGCGTTTGTGATCCGAGTTTTTGGACCAAACTCGACCGTCAAAATTGTCGGTCGCGGTTCCTCTCCAATGAATTTGATCGATTTCGATCTTCTTGGCTGTTTCTTGGTCAATTTCGACCCTCATCGTGATTTGACTGTTGGTCTTAATGGTTCCAATGGTTCCCAGTTCCACGCGATCTGAAAAACCAGAGATGTGATTTCGTGTGGTGATCCGTTTGAGAAAATTTCCCATGGAAAGACGTGGAAAACTAAAGAAAACAATCAACGTGAACGTAATGATGGAAATGGAGAGAAAGGAGGTCGTGATCAGAAATTTTTTCGTGATGACATTCTTAGAAAGGAGCAAGCTTTGAAGCCGATGGTCTTTCTTTTCTGGAGCGGTCGTGAGTTCCAATTGCATTTTTAGATTGAATAAGACCAGTGTCCAAGTAGCCAAAATGACATAAATCAAGAAAGGAACTGAGAAGGCAATGTCACTGGTCAAAACCGTGGAAGCCAGAATGTGCATGAAACTCAATGTGTAGATTTGCATCCAGTCTCGATTGGTTTTGTGACTCAAAAGTTTGACCATCTGCAGGTAGATCACAAACATGATGCCGTTACCGACCAAGTCTTGGTTTCCAAAGAACGTGTCGTAGAAAAAATAAGAAAACAGCAATAAAGCGAGAAGATTCCAAAGTGTTCGTGGAACTTTTAAAAAGGCTGAGATTCGTTCGCCCAGGATCCAATAAAGACCTGTAACGACCATTCCCGCAAAGACCGCAGAAACGTATTCACTTCCTGTGATCGAAATGGAGTAAAAGCCCGTGAGGATCATGAGCATGGAAAGATGGTGAAGGTATCTTCCGAACCTCATAACTCTGCTAACTCCTTTCTGCCCCACGTCAAGGTGGCTGGAGTTGGCGAGCGTGTCTCAGATTCATCGGTGACGATCATGATGCGGTCTTCTTCTCGTGCGTAATGGGATCGAACTGGCTCAAGTGGAGGCTTGGCCAAGGCTAGCGCCGTTAGATAGGCATCCAAGTAGCTTCGCCCTTGCGTAGGGATCAGTTCGCCATTGAGCCTAAGATTGGTTTCGAATCCATCTTCGAAAAGAAAAAGAAGAAGGGATGTAGCTGCCGAAAGGGCTTTTTCCCGCCACAACGATTCCGACATTTTGGCTACCTGGAGTCGAACATCCAGAAGGACTTTTCTCTTTTTCTCCTTTTCGAATTCTTTCACCTTTAATTTCTCTGTTTTGGCAGAGCTCTTCCAATGGATGAGACGGGCGGGGTCACTGGAAACGAAATCTCGGATTCCAAAGGGGTTGGTAGAGCCTCCGGAAGAACCCGACAAAAAATCTCCAAAATGTCGGCGGTCACTCTGAAACGGTCTCCAAACCTCAAGCAATTGAGGGAAGATGATGGCCGACTGCGAAGAAGGAATTTCCTTGGTTTTTCGAATTAGACCAAAGGGGTAGGAAGATTCGATCCAGTAGCTGGGCAGTTTGTGTTCTCCACGAAGAGGAAATTCCACATGGTCCACAGTGGAGGTGTTGTCTTGTGGGGCCAATTTGATCAGAAACGGACGATTGTGCGTCGAGGGAGTTTCGATTTGGGAGGCCAAGGCCAAAGAATAGGAGGGAAAAAACTTCTTTTCATTGGTTAGGTCCAAGCGAACAGGAACGGGTTGTTTGGCAAATATCCGCTGAGGGAAGTGAGGGCGAAGTTTAATTTTCTTTAGGGTGTTGTTCGATAAGAGTCCTGAGAGTACGAGAAAACTCATCATCATTGAAAAAACCAAATAAAGAAGATTGTTTCCTGTGTTGAGCGCTGAGACGCCAACGGCTAGGCAAAGAGCAATAAACAGGTAGCCGATTTTTGTAATTTTTATGTAAAAATCGCGCCGGACTTTCAAGCTGAATCCTTAAATGGGAACTTCAATGGATTCCAAGATTTCTTGCATGACCAACTCAGACATGGAATGGGCGTCTTGTGTGGCAGAAGAAGATCTTCTCCGACCGCTAACGATCAATCGGTGTGCGAGAACGGGAATGGCCAGAGCCTTTACGTCGTCCGGGGTGACGAAGCTGCGACCCGAAACAAACGCACGTGCCTGACATGCGCGGTAAAAAGCTAAAGATGCACGGGGGCTGGCACCCAGTTCAAGATCACGAACTTCTCGCGTCTTTCCGATGATGGTCAAAAGATATTTGGAAACATCTGCGTCCACGTGAATTTCTCTGGAAGCGTGTTGCATTTCCTGAATTCGAGACTTGGTGCAGACAGGTTTTAGATTCACCAAATGAGGGTCACTTCCTTTGGTGTCTAAAATTCGGGCTTCTTCCGAGCGAGAAGGATACCCCATCTGGATTCTCATTAAGAAACGATCCAACTGGGACTCTGGGAGAGGGTAGGTGCCATGAAACTCGATTGGATTCTGTGTGGCAATGACCATGAACGGGGGGGAAATGGGGTGCGTCTCTCGTTCAATCGTTACGCTGAAATCTTGCATGGCTTCCAAGAGTGCGCTTTGGGTTTTCGGCGTGGTTCGGTTGATCTCGTCGGCCAGCAGAATGCTTGTGAAAATGGGTCCTGGACGGAACTCAAATTGACGCGTCTCGGTATTGAAAATCGTTACACCCAAGACATCAGACGGAAGTAAGTCACTCGTAAACTGAATGCGCTGAAATTCTCCATCTATGGATTTGGCCAAAGCCAAAGCCAGAGTGGTTTTTCCCACGCCTGGAACATCTTCAATCAAGAGATGGCCTTCGGCCAATAAGCAGATGAGCAATTGGTCGATGATGTCGTCCTTCCCCAAGATTGCTTGAGCCATGGACGTTTTGAGACTCGCGAGTTCGTTTTTAAATGCGTCGTGTGATTTCATCATGAGCTTGTCTCGGTGTTTGAGATTCTGTACGATACATACCGTTTTCGGGAAAAAAACTCATCACTATTCCCACTTTTCCAAAGGAGTTGCGAATATGCGTTTGGTAAGGAGATCCCTCTCAAAGGTTCTTGTTTTCGCGTTGGCCCTGACTTGGTTCGGGTGTGCGAGCGATGAAGCGACGAATATCGAAGAAGCCCAGTTTCTGTTGGACAACGGACAGTTTGTGGAAGCTGAGGTAGCGGCCCGAGCCGCATTGGCCGGAAATCCGGACAGTGTGGACGCGACGTATCTTTTGGCTTCAGCTCTTTTTGGGCAATCCGTATTGGGAGACGAGTCGACCTTTCTCACTTTGCTTTCTCGAGCCTTGGAAGACCAAGGGAACGATACCGAACTTCAAACCTTTGCCCGGATTGCACCCGTTCTTCAGGGAAGTGATCTTGAAGATTTGGAAGAAGCGACGGACATTTTGAATGCCCTTCCGGATCTTTCCAAAGATGAGGATATTTATTTGCTGTTGTATGCGACACGAATGTTTGAAATTGCGGCCGCCGTCACGCAAATTGGTGGTAGCTCAGATGATCTAACATGTAATTATGGTGGCGGGGATGAACCCGATGGTGTTCCAGATGATTTGTTTTCGGATGATGACCATCAATTATCATCCACTCGCAATCAAAGGTTTCGGACGAATTTGAATGAGGCCCCTCTTGAGGCGGAACGGGGAGGGTTGCCAGAGGACTTCGACATTACGAGCCGGTTTAGCACCATGCTGGACGAACTGGATGCTGCCATTGCAGCAGCGCCTGACGTCGATACTGGCACACAAGATTATTTGACTGATCAATTTCCTGTAAGTGCGTCATCTGGATGCAATTTGGCACCCTAGGAGAACGTCATGAAGAAATGCCTTTTGTCTTTTTTTGTTTTTGGATTGATTTTTTCTCTGGGGAGTGAGGTTTGGGCTCAATCCACTTTTCCAAGTTTGAGTCCAAGTACAGCTCGAAAAACACGTAACTTGGGTATGGGAAATGTGGGTGTGGCCATTCATGGAACGCATGATTCAGCACCCTTTTATAATCCTGCAGGACTGAACGATATTGAAGACGCTCGTTTTCAGTTTTTCTCCATTACCGGTGGCGTTAGCACAGATTCCTTTGGGTTGGTGGGAGATACGATCGATTTGATCGATGACTTGGACGCCCAAACGACAGACGCGGGCAAGGTCAGTGTCTTGGACCAATTTATACAAGCCCGAACCGGTGAGTTTCACCATGTCCGTGTTTCTTTGGACTTGTTCAATTACGTTCGAAAGAATTTCGCCATTGGTCTAACGCTAGATGAACGCTTGGATATGTCCTTTAGAGATCAGTCTGTGCCGCACTTTGATGTCCGAAACTTAGGAGATGCCATGGTGTTTTTGGGGGCATCCACATCCTTTTTGGATCGTCTGATTCAGGTAGGTGTGACGCTTCGTCCGGTGGTTCGGTTTGCCATTGATGAAGCCGACCAGACGGTCACGTATGCAGATGTTGTGGCGGAAAACGCCGATGGAGATCCGGTCATTAAAGATCAATTCGAAAACATGAAAGAGCGGCGTTTCGGAATGGGCGTCGACCTAGGATTTAAATCCGATCTCGGTTTCAAAGCCTTCAAAGAAAAAGATTGGTATAAATTCTTAAATCCCGCAATTGGACTGACCTGGCAGGACATTGGAAGCCCGAGTTTTGGCGTGGCTCCCGGAAATGAACAATCTGTGAGTTTGGGTTTTGCCGTTCATCCCAATGTCGGAAAGTTCAAGAACACATTTGGTTTGGATTTTCGAAGTTTAAACCAAGAAAAGGCTTTCCTGTCCAAAATGCACTTGGGTGCCGAAACCGTTTTTGACTGGGTTGTGGATGTGGGTCTTCGTGTTGGGCTTTCTCAGGGGTACTTTACTGCAGGAACCACCTTCGATTTCAAAGTCGTTCGTTTGGATGCGGCCTATTACAACGAAGAAGTCGGAGCTGTGACGAGACAGGGTGCGAACCAACGACTGATCGCAACACTCTCCTTCAATATTTAAGGTCTTTATTTAGGATCGAAGATTGGGTCCGGCGATTCGGATTCGATCGGGTTTGCAGAGCGTGATTCTCTGGCGATCGAAATGTTCTAACAAGGGCACGGCGTATTTGCGCGAAAGTTTTGTCAGCTCTTTCCACTCGCCCATGGTTAGTTCGGCTTGGCCCTGAAAGTGTTTTTGAAGGGAACGCTTCACTTTCATGAGCGAAGCCGAATGACAGTAAAGTTTGTGGGACAATCGAGAAACCACTCCCTCTCGTTCCAAATCTTGGAGCAGTTTGCTCAACTCTTTTGTCTCAACATTCAACTCTTGAGCGAGAATGTTCAGGGTGGGTGGCGTCAATCCGTAGGTTTCAAGATGCTTCACCACGGGGTGTTGGGTGTTTTGGCCTTGGTTGGGAAGCCTAATCTCTCCATTGTGGATCTCACAGCTCTGCGCATTTCTTAAGTGTTCCAACACGCGATTTCGAAGGTGGAGATTCTTCAGGGCGGGGGATACTTTTTCAACATGCGAAAAAGGGAGAACCCCTTCTTTTTTTAACTCTGCGAGAAGTTTCTCAGAAATTCGCAGGAATACGCTTTGATGCACAATCTGTTTTTCATCCAGCCAAACGATGTTCTTTGGTCCCGACTCAATGGATAGTGTGTTTTTTTGAGCACCCAACCGCATACCTATTTCGGGAATGGAATAGACCTTCTCTTTGGCTTGAAGCCAGAGGTCGAGTCTTTCCATGGGAGATGACTTGAACACGACATCCAGGCGTGCATCTTTGAGCTTTTGATCGGGATGGGGGTCGAGCACATAGCCTCCTCCGAGCGTTTCTGCCGGAGAGGGACGCCGGAGGATGAATTTTTGTTTTGGGAAAACCGCAATGGGGGATTGAATGCGAAGCTCACCGAGGTCGGAACGTCCCTTTTGAAAAGGAAACCACCTGGCTTCATGAGAAGAGGTCCCGGTTAAAAGGACAAAGGAGTCTCCTTTCTGAGGCTCAAAACCTTTTTTCCAAGTGGAAACGACATGAATTTTTTCCGTGGTCCGTAGGCTTCCTGGTCGAGCTAAAAGGGAAGATCGGGAGATCTGGGACTTATTGGCTCCGGAAAGGTTAATGGCCACACGGGATGCGGGCTCAAGTTTCTTAAGGCGCTCATTAAAAACTTCGATGGAACGCACCGTAAAGATATTGCCACCGGGCCATGTCTCTAATTTTTCTCCTTCCTGAAGAGGCTCTCCAGAGAGAGTCCCCGTAACAATTGTGCCAAAGCCCGTTTGAGAAAACACGCGGTCCACGGGGATGGAAAGAGCAGGAGGGGGTTGACGATGATCTACAATCCGTTTTCCGAGTCGTGTCAACGCCTCTTGGAGACGGGAAATGCCCGTGAGGCGACTCGAACTGACCGGAAAAATCTCAGCCTTTTTGAGCGTGGTTGGAGCCAACGTTTCTTGAATTTCTCGAATTCTTTGAGGGATGTCCCCCTTTTCAACCAGGTCGGTTTTGGTAAGGGCGCAGATGGCTTCTGAAATCCCAAGGTAATGAGCAATTTCAATATGCTCTTGGGTTTGGGGCTGGATGCCCTCGTCGGCTGCCACAACCAGCAACAAGGCATCCACACCATTGACACCTGCCACCATCGTTTGTACGAATTTCTGGTGTCCGGGAACGTCCACAATCCCTGCCGTGAGATCTGGCCCCAGGGGAAGGGGGGCAAAGCCCAACTCAATGGTTAACCCCCGTTTTTTCTCTTCGGGCAAGCGATCCGTATCTACACTCGTTAACGCCTTGACGAGCGCCGTTTTTCCGTGGTCGACGTGACCAGCCGTTCCTAAGACGAACCTTCGCACATTGTCCTTATTCGCTAAAAATTCATCTCTTGTAAAGGAGGGCGAGTATTTATATGTTCTGCCCCGTTTATGACACAAGACGCAAAAACAGATGTAGTGGTGAGTCGATATGCTAGTCCCGAAATGGCGGAGACCTTTTCGGCTGAACGTCGGATTCGATTGTGGCGGGATCTTTGGGTGGCTTTAGCTGAAGCCGAGAGAGAGCTGGGATTGCCCATCAAAAAAGAGCAGATCGATGAGTTGAAAAAGTTTCAAGACAAAATCAACTGGGATGTGGCTCAAAAACGGGAAAAAGAAATTCGACACGAGATCATGGCACATGTTCATGCCTATGGGGCGCAGTGTAAAAAAGCCGCCGGCATCATTCATCTCGGAGCGACTAGTGCGTATGTAACGGATAACTCTGACCTCATTATGATGAGAGACGGAATGAAGTTAATCGCGGGAAAGCTTGCGGCAGCGATTGATCGTCTCGGAGCTTTTGCGGCAAAAGAGAAAGATACGGCGACCGTCGCGTTCACACACTTTCAACCCGCGCAGCCGACGACCGTTGGAAAGCGCGCTTGTCTCTGGATTCAAGACTTCATCATGGACTTGGAACGCTTGGAATATGAACTCAAAGATTTGCGTTTGTTGGGAGTCAAAGGAGCCACCGGGACACAGGATAGTTTTTTGAAACTTTTTGAAGGCGATAAGAAGAAGGTCCGTGATCTGGATAAAATGGTTGTGAAAAGCATGGGATTTGCAAAATCTTATGCCGTTTCAGGACAAACGTATCCACGTAAGGTTGATACGCGGGTGGTTACGATGTTGGCCGCCATCGCCGAATCTGCCTCCAAATTTGCTACGGACATTCGCTTGTTGCAGGCCATGCATGAAATCGAAGAGCCCCAGGAGGAATCTCAAATTGGTTCATCGGCCATGCCCTACAAACAGAATCCCATGCGTGCGGAGCGAACCTGCGCACTTTCCCGATATGTGATGAATCTTGTGGGCAACGTGTATGGGACGGCATCCACACAATGGTTTGAGAGAACGTTGGATGATTCTGCGAACCGTCGATTGGTCATTCCTCAGGCCTTTTTGGTATGTGATGGCGTTTTAAATCTCGTGATCAATATTGCCACGGGAATGCGCGTACGGGATGCTGTGATTGCGCAGAACTTGGACCGAGAGCTTCCCTTTCTCCAAACCGAAGAGGTGTTGATGCATGCGGTTCGTGCAGGTGGAGACCGACAAGCATTGCATGAGAAAATCCGTGTTCATGCCGGAGCGGTTGTGAAAGAGGTTCGTGAAAAAGGAGCCTCCAATGACTTGCTGGCCCGCCTAAGAAGGGACTCTTCTTTTTCCGCAGTTCCCCCCAAAGTCATTATCAAGGGAAATGTCAGCCGCTTTGTCGGTTTGGCCAGTCAACAGACGGGTCGGTTCCTACGGGATTGTGTCGAGCCCGTTCGGAAAAGATACAAAACTGCGATGCGAACCCGACCCGAAGTCAGAGTCTGAAGAAGGCCACGCGGGCTCGATCTTCAAGACTTCACTTTCCAGTGAACGTAGAGAGTCCTGCGTATTCGGCTTTGTCTCCGAGTTCTTCTTCGATTCGAAGCAGCTGATTGTACTTTGCGATTCGATCACTTCGAGACATCGATCCGGTTTTGATCTGTCCCGCATCCGTAGCCAACGCCAAGTCGGCAATGAACGTATCTGATGTTTCGCCCGAGCGATGGGAGATGACGGTCGAATAACCGGCCTCTTTGGCCATACGAATGGTCTCCAAGGTTTCGGTCACGGTTCCAATTTGATTGAGTTTGATCAAGATGGAATTGGCAATTTTTTCGGCGATCCCCTTTTTGAAAATCTCTGGATTTGTCACGAAAATGTCATCACCAACCAGTTGAGTGCTGGACCCCAAAGATGCCGTCAATTTGGCCCAACCAGACCAATCATTTTCAGCCAAACCATCTTCGATCGAGACGACAGGGTGGTGCTCACAAATGCCTTTTAGGATTGCAATCATGTCTTCGCTGGAAGAGGGTTTTACTTCACGTTTCATCGAGACGTATTGGCCTTCCTTGTAGAACTCGCTGGCGGCAACATCCAGGGCAATGGAAATCTGTTCTCCGGGTTGGTAGCCCGCAGTTTCAATGGCACTTACCAAGGTTTCTAACGTGTCATCGACCGAAGTGACATTGGGGGCAAAGCCTCCCTCATCACCCACATTGGTTTGAAGTCCTCGACTTTTTAGTAAGCTTTTTAAAGCGTGAAATGTTTCGGCTCCCGCGCGAAGAGCTTCTCGGAAATGTCCAAAACCATGAGGCACAATCATGAACTCTTGAAAGTCCAAAGGGTTATCGGCATGCGCTCCGCCATTGATCAGGTTCATCATGGGCGTGGGTAAGAGTCGTTTTTCGTCGGATCCGAGGTAAACATACAAGGGTTTGTTTTGGGCCTTGGCGGCGGCTCGTGCAGTGGCCATCGAAACGGCAAGAATGGCGTTGGCGCCCATTTTTGACTTGGTTGGCGTTCCATCCAGCTCCAACATTTTTGTGTCTACGCCTTTTTGATCAAACGGATCTTGTCCTTTTAGCGCCGGTCGAAACGTTTCCAAGATATTGGTTACCGCTTTTTGAACCCCTTTCCCAAGAAACCGCTCTTTGTTTCCATCTCGGAGTTCCAGAGCTTCTCGGGTTCCCGTAGAGGCGCCGGAGGGAACCGCGGCTCGGCCCATTTCACCTGTGCTTAGAAAGACCTCGGCTTCAACCGTGGGGTTGCCTCTGGAGTCTAGAATTTCACGAGCTTTGATGTTTTGAATCGTTGTCGACATTACGTTTCCTTTGGGTTGAGATAATGAATTCCTGATTTAACTTCTTGAATTGTTCTAAGGAGCAGGTTCAAGTTTTCTTTGTCGTTGGCAAAATCTCCTCGAGTCGTATTGCATACAATGACGGGTGCATCACTATAATGAAAGAAGAACGTTTGATACGCCTGAATGATTTCGCTGAGATAAGACTCTGGCAGAAGCAAACTCAAGCCTTCGTTCTTTTGAGCAATTCGATCGAGGAGGGTTTCGATATCCGCCTGCATGTATATGACCAAGTCGGGAGTGGCAATGGTCCCTTGAAGCAGCGAATAAATTTTTTCATAAAGGGCATACTCATTTGAGCTCAATGTGAGAGAAGCAAAGAGACGATCTTTTTGAAAGAGATAGTCACAGAGAACGGTTGAGGCAAAGAGGTCGCCTTGAGCCAATTCCTGTTGTTGCTGAAACCGGGAAAGAAGAAAATACGTTTGAACCTGAAAGGCGGTTTTTTCCATTTCTTCGTAAAAGGCATCGAGAAAGGGGTTTTCTGGGTCAGCATAGACCTTCGCCTTGAGCTTTTTTCGCAAAGCCCCAACCAATTCCGACTTTCCCACTCCGATGGGTCCATCAATGGCGATGTATCGACCACTCATTGGCCAGCAATGTAACAAAAACATGGCCGTTCACGAAGCAAACGTTTTGTTTTGAGAGCCTTGAAAAGAAAGGGATTGCGGCTAGTATGCGGCTCATGATGGAACTGAAAGACAAAGTGGCGGTAATTACAGGGGCTTCGAGTGGCTTCGGAGAGTCCATAGCTTGGAACCTTGCGGAAGCTGGCATGAAACTCGCTCTTGGTGCGCGAAGGGTCGATCGTTTGGAGAACATGGCTACGAAGCTTAATGGTCACGGGGCCAGCCAAGTATGGTTTCAAAAACTCGATGTTTGTGATGAAAAAAGCTCTCAGGATTTTGCTCAAGGGGCGTTAAAGGAGTTTGGACATGTTGATGCCTTGATCAATAACGCTGGATTGGCCTTGGGGAAAGATGAGGTCTCGGAGGCGGAATTGGCGGATTGGGAAAAAATGATGGATACCAATTTTTTGGGCATTTTTCGGGTGACCCAACCCATTCTCAAGTCCATGAAAGAAAGGAATGCCGGTCACATTCTTCAGATTGGATCCATTGCGGGACATGATCCCTACGAGGGCGGTGGAGCTTATTGTGCCAGTAAGTTTGCCGTAAAAGCTTTTACACGGGTTTTGAGGCGCGAGCTGGTGGGGTCGAATCTTCGAGTTACCACGATTGATCCCGGACTGGCTGAAACAGAATACTCCATCGTGCGTTTTAAAGGGGATCAAGCCAAGGCCGATGCAACTTATAATGGGATTCGTCCATTGCAAGCGACCGACGTGGCGGAGGCGGTTCGTTTTGCCCTCAGCCGTCCCTTGCATGTAAACATTGATGAAATGGTTTTGACCTGCATCGATCAAGCGGGTGCGACCAAAGTCGTTCGACAATCAAACTAAATTTTATCTGAATTCCAGAGTTTGGTTGAGTTGTGTGATTTCTAGGATGCTCAACGTTTCAGGTCGGCGTCCGGGATCCAGGCCCGCTCGGTCGAGTCCTTCATCCACATTCCATTGTTCTTGTTTGGCATCGCGAAGGCTGTTTCGAATGGTTTTTCGTCGATGCTGAAATAGAAAAGCCACCAATTTTAGAAAATTTTCCAAATGTGATTCTTCGACCAAGGGCTGTGTTCGTGGAGTGAGGCGCAAAAGGGCGGAGTCGACATCCGGTTTGGGGTAAAAACTCCCCGGAGAAATTTTGGGCCCTTTTTCAACCTCGCATAAGGTTTGGATCCAAATGCTCAGACGGCCGTAGTCAGACTCTCCCGTTTGAGCAGAAACGCGATCGGCCACTTCTCTTTGAACCAGCAGCGACATGGAGGAAATTCGTTTTCTTCCTTCCAGCAGTTTTTCCAAGAGAGGTGTTGAGACGGAATAGGGAAGATTGGACACGACGCGAATTTTTTCTTGGTTGGGTATCGAGATTTCTTCCCAATTGAGTTTGAGTGCATCCAAGTGGAACAAGTGTTTCCAAGGTGGATTTTGGGGCCATCGGTCCCTCAATAATTTTACGAGGCCCTTGTCTTTTTCAATGGCAATGACGTTGGCGTGTTTTCGGGCCAAGGCTTCTGTGAGCGCTCCTAGGCCGGGTCCAATCTCTAGGACCCACTCATCCGTTTGGACATTGGACCATTTTGCGATTTTATCGGCGCTGTCTGCGTGTACGAGAAAATTTTGTCCCAAAGATTTTTGAGGCCGCAACCCATATTCACGCAAAAGTTTTTGAGGAGAACTCATTTGGAAAAGAGAGGAAACGTTGCGACCGCATTGAGGTTGATGTCATCTTTCTCGCCTTGGGCTAACCGGGCGGTTCCGGCTGCAGCGATCATGGCTGCATTGTCTGTGCATAAGGAAAGAGGAGGAATGAACAGTTGGTAGCCACGTTTTGTGCCTTCTTCATGCATCCGTTCTCGGAAACGCGAATTCTTTGCGACGCCTCCACAAATTGCCACCTCTTGCACGCCCTCCCTTTCGGCAGCGGCAAATAACTTTGTGATCAAAACATCGACGATGGCTTCTTGGTAACTTGCAGATACATCGGCCAAGACTTGTCCTTGAGGCATTCCGTTTTTTTGAATCCACTGGGCCAGCGAGGTCTTGAGCCCGCTGAAACTGAATCCTTCTTGATTTAAAGCTGGGCGAGGAAATGCGTAGGCATCCCGATGGCCGGTTTGAGCTTTTTCGTCGATGGCTTGGCCTCCTGGAAATCCGAGTCCCAAGAGTTTCGCTCCTTTGTCGAACGCTTCCCCGGAGGCATCGTCGCGGGTTTGTTCGAGGAGTTGGTAAGTTTTTGAATCTTTAAGGGAAAAAAGGCTGGTGTGGCCTCCGGATGCAACCAGTCCCACCAATGGAAAGGAGGGCGGCTGCTCATCGAGTAAGGCAGCGGTTAGGTGTCCTTCAATGTGGTGAACCCCTACCAAGGGAATTCCTTTGGCGTAGCTGATGGCTTTTGCGGCAGAAAGCCCCACGAGGAGGGAGCCAATCAAGCCAGGACCTTGAGTGGCTGCGATGCCGTCAATTTCCTCCAGTGAAACGTGTGCCTTTTCCAACGCCCGTTCAATGACGTCCAAGACGGCCGTGATATGTCTTCGAGAGGCCAATTCGGGGACAACACCACCATAGGGGGTATGAACCTCATCTTGTGATATGACCTCATTGGAAAGGATCTCGCGACCATTCTTTACGACCGCCGCGGCCGTTTCATCGCAAGAACTTTCAATGCCCAAAACAATCATTAAGCCGCATTTACTGAAAATACCCTCTAAAAACAAGGGGAGAGGCAAAAGTGATGAACGAGGACTCTTTTAAAGAGCCGTGAGCTTTTTTTGAGCTTTGGATGCTTCCCGTGTGTTTGGGCATTTCTTGGTAACTTCAACGAGAAAAATGCGGGCTTTATCTTTCTCATCCCGAGCTAAGAAGGCATACCCTTGTTTTAAACGAGCGGCGCAGACCTTTTCACTCTTTGGATACGAATCGATGACCTTTTGAAATTCTTTGATGGATTTTGCGAAATCTTCTTTTGCAAAATAGCTCTCGCCTTTCCAATACTGTGCATTTGCAGCCAAAGAGCTTTTGGGGTGCTCTTTTAAAAATTGGTCAAATTGAATGATGGCTTGGTCATAATCTTTTTGATCGCGAATCAATCGAAGAATTTGATTGTATCGAGTGATGTCATCTACGGTAACGCTTGAACGTTCTTTCGGGCTAGCCCCGGAAAGTTCAGCGTGCTTTTGGGTAGGGGAAGAAGAGCCTTTTTCCAACTCAGAAATTCGAAGATCCACGTCCTCTTTAAATCTTCGGGTCTCTTCTCGTTGAGTTTCGATTTCATGGCGCAGGACATCGATTTGCCCTTTTAGGGTTCGGATTTCCTGGCGAATGTCTTCTATATAAACGGCATGATCGGCGCGAAATTGCCGGTTGGATTTCTCCGTGTCCTCAATTTTACCTTCCCAACGGTCCACAATTTGCTCCAAGCGGGAAAGCCGAGTGTTGAGGTAGTCAATTTGACTGGGAGGTTTTTTTCCTTTTTCGGGGCCTTGGAGAGGCATCGATTGGCAGGCTGAAAGGGCCAGCACCAGAAAAAGGAAAAAAGGGTGAAGCGGACTTCGCTTCACCCTTTTGACTAAGTTTGTCACAAAAAACGTAACTTACTGATTAGCAACCAAAGCAGCCCGGCGGTTGGTGGCCCAAGCGCTTTCGTTACTGCCCATGTCCAAAGGCCGTTCTTCACCATAGCTAATGGTGCTGAGTTGGTTTCGATCCACACCCATGCGCACCAAATAACTGTAGACGGCATCCGCACGTTTTTCACCTAAGGCAAGGTTGTATTCATTGCTTCCTCGCTCATCGCAATGGCCTTCAATTGTTACACGAAGATCGGTTTTCTTCATCAAGGCTTCAGCAGCCGCCTGAAGTTTTTCCATGTCTTCGGAGCGAATGGTGGCTCGGTCAAAATCAAAATGAACAACGGGAAGAGAAAGCATGTCATCCATGCCTGACATATCGGTCTCTTCAACCATGGTTTCTTCGGTCTCTTCCATGACACCCTCGTCCATCGGTGTTGATTCTTCGATGGCCGAAGAAGCCGTTTCAGGCTCAGATTTGGAGGCGCATCCGGCAAAAACCCAAGCACCAACCAATAGAAGTGAAAGCGTAATCCTTAAACTGCGACCCATGAAGTCCTCCTCAATAAAGGGAATAAATACGATAAGGTTTTAAAATTACTAGGGAAAATATGGAAGTCATTTTCCTTTGTCAACCCATTTTTCCCTTGCACTTGTCCCCCGTACCTGGCTATATTGCGCCCGAAAGTGGGCCCAAAGCCCGCTTTTTTATTTGTTATGGCTTACGGACGGGAATGGCGAAATGTCACAAGGAATGTTTAAAGGCTTAAATCGAGAAATCGAATTGCTCGCGCGCGATAAAGGCATCGATAAGATGGTTATTATTGACGCGGTGAAAAGTGCTTTTTTGACGGCGGCGCGAAAACGGTTTGGGGCCGACAAAGAAATCGAAGCGCACTTTAACGAAGTCGAAGAAGAAATCGAATTGTTTGAGTTTTTGAACGTCGTCGAAAAGGCGGCGGATCCGCTTCATGAAATTTCATTTGACGAAGCCAAGAAACACGATCCTGAGTGCGAACTCGGAGATGTCATCGGTTTGAAAATGAAAAGCGAGGAGCTGGGTCGAATTGCGGCTCAGACCGCCAAGCAGGTGATCATCCAGAAGTTGCGAGATGCGGAGTCCGAGATCATTCATGATGAATATAAGGATAGAGAAGGCACGTTGATTGCTGGAATTGTCCGACATTTTGAAAAAGGAAACATCATGATCGATCTGGGGAGAACGGAAGCCATTCTCCCGATGTCGGAACAAGTTCCTCGAGAACATTATCGCCCAGGGGATCGAATCCAAACCTACGTCATGGATATTCTTCGTTCATCACGCGGAGCACAAATTGTGGTTTCTCGGGCGCATACGGGTCTGCTTGTAAAACTCTTTGAGAACGAAGTTCCTGAAATTTACGAAGGCATTGTGAGGATCGAATCCGCGGCTCGCGAGCCGGGCGGAAGGGCAAAGATTGCCGTTTCCTCCAAAGATTCCGATGTTGATCCCGTGGGAGCTTGTGTGGGCATGAAAGGGGCTCGCGTGCAGGCCGTGGTTCAAGAGCTTCGGGGAGAAAAAATTGACATTGTTCAGTGGAATCCAGATCCAGCTCGGTATGTTTGCAATGCCATTCAGCCCGCGGAGGTTTCTCGCGTCATTTTGGATGAGCCCAATCTATCGATGGAATTGATTGTTCCGGATGATCAGTTGTCGTTGGCCATCGGAAAGAAAGGACAGAATGTTCGCCTGGCTGCAAAACTCACGGGCTGGAAAATTGATATTCACAGTGAGTCCAAAATTAAAGACATGGCTGAGTTGGGCCGCTCCCTTCTTATGGAGATTGAAGGAATCGGGGATAACCTCGCCGAGCTTCTCTACGCCCAAGGCATTATTTCTCCGGAAGTGCTCGCGACTTATGACGCTCAACAATTGATGGCTCTGACCGGATTGGAACAAGAAAAAGTCGACGAAATTAAGCAAAAATGTGTGGTGTGGGCGGAGGCCGCCAAGAGAAAGGCCGAAGCCGATGCCAAAGAGTTGGCTGAAATGGAAGGTTTGACGCCGGAAATGGTGGAGAACTTGAAAAAAGGTGGATACGTAAGTGTTGCGATGTTGGCGGAAGCCGAACCTGGAGACATTGCTCGAAGAGGCGAAATGGATCTCGAGACGGCAATTCGTGTGGTTCGCTTGGCCAAGGAAATGCATCCTGAAGTTGTGGAAAAATTAGAGGCCGCCAAAGCGGCGTTGAGAGAAGAGACATCTGAGGAGCCGAATGTGGAGGTTGCTCAGAACAATGCGGGTTCGCAGGAATCTACGCAAAACGAAAATCAGGGGAGTTAGGGATTTTTCATGGATGAGAACAACACAACGTCAACCGAGAGCGCGGACGCTGCGGCAGAAACGGTGATTACGGAAAAACGGGTCACGCGCACGGTGATTCGTCGCCGGGCCAAGACAGCCCCTACAACTCCGGAAGATTCCGTTGAAGAAAAAAAGGAAGTCGCTGCCGTCGAAGTTGAAAAACCGGTGGTAGAGGAACCCAAGGTTGAAAAAGAAAAGACCGAACAAAAGGCTGCGGTTGAACCGAAAAAAGAACCCGCGAAGAAGAAAGAACGTAAATCCGTTTTAAAGAAGGCGGCTGAGGTTAAAATTCCAGAGCCTCGAGTGGTTCAGGCGGCTCCCCCAAAAGTTGAATCGGAAATTGTACCGGAAGTCCAAGAAGGCGAGGGAGAAGGGTCTGTGGATAAGCCTTCCCCGTATCAGGATGCCTATAAAAGGATCAAGGTTGTAAAAGCTTCAGAAAAAGAAATCAAAGCTTCGGTTGTGAAAGAGGCTCCCAAAAAGCCTCCCATGCCGGCAACGCCTTCGACTCCGAGGGTCGCAAAAGCCACGGTAGATCCTTCGGCCAATCGTCTTACGCGAAAAGAAGTCATTGAAGTTCGCAACTACCATAAGCCAAAGGTGGGACGTAAAAAGAGACTGGCTCCCGGGAAAAAAGCCAAGAAGACAGAGATTACCATTCCAAAAGCCAGTAAGCGTGTGATCAAAATCGCCGATACGATTCAGGTGGCTGAGCTGGCCAAGCGAATGAGTGTGAAAGTTCGAGAAGTCATTCAAAAGCTGGTTGGCATGGGAATGATGGTTACGATCAACCAGTCGATCGATTTGGATACCGCGACGATTGTAGCCAATGAGTTTGGCTACGAAATCGAAAACATTGCAACCGTTCCAGAAGATCTTTTGGTCATGGACCAACAGAGTCAGGAAGCCGATAAAGAGGAAGATCTTCTTCCAAGGGCTCCCGTAGTTACCGTTATGGGGCATGTCGATCATGGAAAGACCTCATTGCTGGATGCCATTCGGAAAACAGATGTCGTTTCTAAAGAAGCGGGAGGCATCACGCAGCATATCGGTGCGTATTCGGTGAAAACCGAAGCGAATAAAATGGTGACCTTCGTGGACACGCCGGGTCACGAAGCGTTTACCGCCATGCGTGCACGTGGAGCTCAAATCACGGATGTCGTCATCCTAGTTGTCGCGGCAGACGATGGGGTGATGCCCCAAACCAAAGAAGCCGTGAATCACGCCAAATCAGCGAAAGTCCCAATCATTGTGGCCATCAATAAGATGGATAAAGATGGGGCTGATCCGGATCGCGTCAAGAAGGCTTTGACCGAATTTGAAATGGTTCCCGAGGAATGGGGAGGGGATACTCTTTATGTTCCGGTTTCTGCAAAAACCGGAGAAGGCATTCCCCAACTTTTGGAAATGCTCGCATTGCAGTCTGAAATGTTGGAGCTTCGAGCCAATCCCGATCGCCTCGCCCAAGGAAGTGTTGTTGAGTCTCGTCTGGATCGAAGACGAGGGTCCGTTACGACGATCTTGGTGCAGAGAGGAACCCTCAAAGAGGGTGACTCCATTGTAGCTGGAGATCACTATGGCCGAATTCGAGTGATGGTCGATGATCGTGGGCGACCCATCAAGAAAGCAGGTCCATCCACCCCGGTTGAGATTACTGGAATGACGGGAGTTCCTGATGCTGGTGATGTGGTCATTGCTGTAGAAAATGAAAAGAAAGCCAAACAGGTTTCGGATCTTCGAAAAGAGCGGTCTCGTGAGAAAGAGCTTTCTACAACATCCAAAGTTTCCTTGGATGATCTGTATCAACAAATTCAAAAGGGCGACGTGAAAGAGCTCAAAGTGATCGTCAAGGCCGACACCATGGGCTCTGTGGAAGTTTTGACCGATACCCTTAAGAAGCTTTCCACTGCGAAAGTAGGCGTGAATGTGATTCACGGTGCGGTGGGAGCGGCCACGGAAAGTGACATTTACTTGGCCACCGCCTCGGATGCCATCATTGTGTGTTTTCATGTTCGTCCGGATGCGAATGCAAGAACACTGGCCGATCGAGCGAAGGTTGATCTTCGTACTTACGAAATCATTTACGAATTGACGGAAGACATCACAAAGGCCATGGCCGGTTTGTTGGCTCCGAAAATCGTTGAAAATGTTTTGGGAAGAGCAGAAGTTAAAGACATCTTCACCATTCCGAAAATTGGTACTGTGGCCGGGTGTGGCGTGACGGATGGAAAAATTCTTCGCAATGCTAAGGTTCGTTTGCTTCGAGATGATGTGAAAATTTATGAAGGGACATTAAGTTCGCTTCGCAGATTCAAAGACGATGTGCGTGAAGTCGCCAACGGCTTGGAATGTGGTATCGGAATCGCCAACTATAATGATGTTAAAGTAGGCGATGTCATCGAAGCCTTTCAAGTCGAAGAAATCGCAGCTGAATTATAGTAAACTCTGAACAATCAGAGGAGATCAATTGAAGGGAGGTCTTTGTGCAAAACCGTCAACCCTTTCGTCGGGCGGATCGTTATGCGGATGTGTTAAGGCAAATCGTTTCGGAGGCCCTTCTCAAAAAGTTTCCTCATCTCGGCTTGGAAGAAATCACGATTACGGGCGTTCGGATAACCGATGACTTGCAGAATGCCCGCGTATTGTATCGAGTCATGCACCCCGAACACCGCACCGAAGTAGCCAAACAATTGTCAAAAATGACGGGCGCCATTCGCCGAGAAACGGGAAAAGAGCTTAAGTCAAAATTTACGCCTCGCTTAACCTTCGAATATGATGACTCGTTGGATTACGGCCATCGCATCGATCAACTCTTGGCATCTGTTCCAAAAGGAGATTCCGAGGAGGAGTAGAGAAAGCTTCATATGGATGGCATTCTCGTTATTGATAAACCGAAAGGGATTACTTCTCACGGTGTGGTTTCCAAAATCCGTCGTCACGTGGGAATGAAACGCGTAGGTCACGCAGGAACGTTGGATCCTGATGCTACTGGAGTGTTGGTTTTGTGTTTGGGTAACGCGACCAAAATCAGTTCGTGCTTGATGCAGGGGGACAAAACGTATCGGGTCGGATTTCGTCTGGGTGTGATGACCGACACTTATGATTCCACAGGAAACATTCTGGTTGAGAATGAGGTTTCTGTAGAATCCGAAAAGCTTTTGGCTGAAATCGAAGCATTGAAACGCAAGACTTTGCAGGCACCACCTCCTTATTCGGCCGTGAAGGTAAAAGGGAAGAAGCTGTATATGTACGCTCGACAAGGGACCAAAGTTGAGGCCCCCTTGAGAGAAATCCATGTGTCAGAATTTTCCCTCCGACGTTTTGATGGACAGGAAGGGGAAGTGGAAATTGGGTGTTCGAAAGGAACATTCGTTCGCTCTTTGATTCACGACCTGGGAAAAGCCCTTGGCTGTGGGGGAATGACGACCTTCATACGACGTACACGGAGTGGACATCTTTCCCTCGATCAAGCTCATTCCCTCGAGGAGCTCTTGAATAAAGACCCAGAGTCCTCCCAGTTTCGAGATTGTCTGCTTTCGATCAGTCAAGCCACTCCGCATATACCCCAATTAAAGATTTCAAACGAACAACCCATCATCCAGCTTCGGCATGGCATTTCGCTAACCTCTTCTCAAGTCAAAGAAGGTCTTTGGAAACATCACGCCGGCAAAGACGGTGAGACCTGTTTGATCATTGATCACGAAGAGGAGGCCGTAGCCTTGGTTGTGCTTCAGCCAGACTTGAGTATCCGCATTTCACGGGTAATCTAATTTAATGGCAAAACTCTTCGGGCTGCTCATATTGGTTTTTGCGGTTGGCTGTGATCAATCGCCTTCAACCTTGGCTTCCGGGGGCCAGATTGTGCTTCGAGGCGAAAGGCCTCAATCTGAATACGGAGCGAGTGGAGATCTTGTGGGAGATCTCAATGCGGATGGTTTTGGCGATGTGGTCATTGGGGCCCCGGGGGATTCCCGGAACGGAAACAACGCGGGAGCCGTCTACGTTTACTTTGGATCCTCTTCTGGAATTTCGGAAACACCCGATGCTGTTTTGTTGGGGGGTGCGGGGGATCGCTTTGGATCTTCCTTGCGAGGGGTTGGAGATGTAAATCAAGATGGAATCGATGATTTAGCGATTGGGGCGTTGTCGTCGAGTCGGCAAGGCTTTTCGAATCAAAGCGTCGTCCATTTTTTTTGGGGTCGAAGAGCCGGATTGTTGACTACGGCAGAGGAAGTTTCGGAAGGGGTTCGGTATTCAGAAGTTTCGGACCTTACGTTGATCAATGACATCACCCAAGAACTTCCCATGGTTTCTGCTGCCGGGGATTTGAATCAGGATGGACGTTTGGATGTCGCTGTGGGCTTGCCTCAGGGTGATCGTGTGGTTGTGTTTTTAGGAGGGAGTGCTTTTCCCACTGCGCCACTGTTTTCATTTTCCCAAGCCAACCTTCATTTTATCGGAAAGGAAGGAGACTCTTTTGGAGCTTCTCTGGCAGCCGTAGGGGATGTGAACGGCTTTAATCAAGGCTCAGATACCCGATTTGGGGATGATTTGTTGATCGGGGCCCCCCATGCGGAAGGCGGGGGAAAGGCTTTTTTGGTTTTGGGGCATTCGGGATTGTCGGGAACAAAAGCGATTGATGAAGTCAGCTCGGTTTTCTCAGGGGATCGGGAGGGCGATTTTTTTGGAGCCTCCGTGGCAGGTATTGGAGATTTCGATGCAGATGGTTTTGGAGACCTGGCCATTGGCGCTCCCGGAAATGGCGCCGGATATGTTGAAGTGTATTTTGGACAATCCCAAAGTGGTCCCCTTTCCACACGACTTCCCTTGAAAATCCTTGGAGAGATGGAAGGGGATGGTTTTGGAACCGCCATCTCTGGATCGATTGAAGCGACTCTCCTGGGAGTTTCAGCTCTGTATGTGGCTGCGCCAAACAGCAACTTCGTTCATGAAGGGGGAGGACTTTTTTATCAGTTTACACAAGCCCTTTACCCTGGAGACACCTCCGGAAGTGGAATTACCCTTCAAGCATCCGCAGCGGATCAGCGTTTTCAAAACCTGGTGGGCGGTAGCGGGCAGAATTCCTCGTTCGGTTTCGTATTGGCCTCCGGCTTAGATGTTACAGGAGACGGAAATGGAGATGTGCTTGTGGGGGCACCCTATTCCAATACAGCCGGAGAAGATGCCGGCCAGGCCATTCTTTATTGGTGAAGATTTCCCCAATTCGGAAAATTTGAAAACGTTCCCATTTGGTTATGAGGAAAAAGAGCCGAAAGCTCCTGGAGGAGTTTTCCGGCCTCAGAGTCTGGATGGAAATAGTGGACGGACATTTTGTTCGTGAAAAAATCGAGAACCAGTCGAAGGTCCGAAAGGTTTTGACCTTGTTTGAAAAAGGGAGAATCTGGATTTTTACCCAACCTGTTTGAGGGCGTTCGAAGCAAGACTTCCCGCTCAACCAGTTCATTGGCAATTTGAGAGAGCCAGAACAAAACATGAGATTCAACGATGTCAGGGCTATTCGATTCCCTTGCTGCCTTAGAAATCGCATAGAATGGTTCGCAATAGCGTTGGAAGGTGATGCGTTTTGTAAGGGTCCAAGCGCTCGAAAGTTGCTGATCCAGAAAAGACATCACGCGTGTGTGTTCGGCTTGGCTCAAAACTTCTAAAACTTCCCCCTGTGTTCTCGGATTGGGTGCGCGAAGGAAATTTCGGACGGCCTCAAGCGACCGGGATCGGAGAGGAGAAATTTCGGCGACTTTTCCCTCCAAATGAATCAGATCTTCTCGGCTGAGCTCAATGAGTGCCGTGCGCAGGTGGGATTGAAATTCAGGCGTTCGGAAGTACGGCTTGTGAAATTTCTTGAATAAAGCCAATTGCTGCTCGGTCGTAAAAAACTCCTGAGTGACCGATTCTTGCCAGAGCAGAAGGGCGTCACTCAAGTTTTCCATTTCTGCTAGAGCCGTAAGCCTCCCTATCTGTGAGGGAGAAAAAGATTTGAACAATTTCGTATCCTGCAGAGCGGGGAGGGCTCTGGAGACTCGGAAACCATGAACGAAGCTCACCGCTTCCTGAGAAACGCGCACCACAAGAGAATTGGCGTGGAGTTTTGTCAAAGGGAGGAGGGTCGTCGCGATCACCGCCCAAACGATAAATTGTGTTGTTCTAGAAGATTTCATCCTGCGCATCTCGCTCGGGGAGAGTTTGAGCAAGGCCTGTGACACGCAGAAAATGTATAACATATTGAAATAATAGATAAAAAATAAAAGATTTCCCGGGAAATGGGTCTGGGGAGAGACATCTTCGTCCCTTTTGGGGAATGTGCTATGAAGGAAAAACGTTGAAAGAAAATGCAGGAAGTTTGCTCAGAGAGTTGATTTCCGCATTCGCTTGTGGCAAAGTCCGCCGCAGAAAAATAGAATATAACAAAAAATAAACCTAAGTAACCGAAAAGACTAGGAAAATCAGTGGAAGCAAAAGCAAAAATCATGGGCAAGTACCAGAGACATGAACAAGATACGGGTTCGCCCGAAGTGCAGATTGCCTTATTGACCGATCGCATTACGTACCTTACGGAGCATTGTAAGACGCATAAGAAGGACGCTCACTCTCGCCGTGGATTATTGAGAATGGTTAGTCAGCGTCGTGGTCTTCTTGACTATTTGAGAAAAGTCGACGCAGACAGCTATCAAAAGGTCATTGCGGGCCTTGGCATTCGTAAGTAGCCATCATTTGGCTCCTACCCACTAGTCTCACACAAAAGGAAAAATCATCATGCATAAGGAAATTACCATTCAATTTCATGGCAGACCTTTGTCGATCGAAGTCGGAAAAGTCGCAAAACAAGCGAATGGATCTGCAATCTTAAAATATGGAGAATCTACTGTATTAATCACAGCTGTAGCGGCTCAGACGGATCGAGAAGGGGTCGACTTTTTACCTCTTTCCGTGGATTACTTTGAACGTTTTGCGGCAGCAGGAAAGATTCCCGGAGGATTTTTTAAACGAGAAGGTCGTCAAACCGAGCGAGAAATTCTGGTTTGCCGGTTATGTGATCGACCCATTCGCCCCTTATTCCCGGATGGGTATCGAAGGGAAACACAGGTCAACGCAACGGTTCTTTCAAATGATCCCGATTGCGACACGGATGTGTTGGCGGTCATGGGTTCTTCTCTGGCCTTACATGTTTCTGACATTCCTTTTCACGGACCCATCGCCGCAGTTCGCGTAGGTCGCGTGGATGGAACGTTGATTTGTAACCCGACAAAAGAACAATCCGAAAAATCCGACATGGACATCGTGGTTGCCGCCAGCAAAGAAGCGATTGTCATGGTTGAAGGTGGTGCTCAGGAAGTTCCTGAAGCCGACGTTTTGGACGCATTGATGTTTGGATTTGATTCCGTTCAGCCCCTTTTGGCCATTCAGGATGAGATGCGCGAAGCCGTGGGCAAAGAAAAGTTCTCTGTCGAAGTTCCGGTGAACGGAGAGAACAACCAATTTGCTTCGATGGTTCAAGAAAAGGCTTTGGAAAAAGTCAAAGCCGCACTGGCGAATGTGGAAAAGATTCCTCGTTACGCAGCGATTCGCAAAGCCAAAGAGGAGATCTTGGCCCAGCTCATTGAAGAGGATGCCGCCAATGAAGAAAAGACAGGTTTAATCAAGGAAGCGGTGTCGGATCTCATCAAGAAAGAAACGCGACGAATGATCGTGGACGAGCAAAAACGATTGGACGCGCGAGGGACGAAAGACATTCGAAACATATCTACCGAAGTGGGGCTGCTGCCTCGCGCACACGGAAGCGCCTTGTTCACACGGGGCGAAACACAAGCTTTGGTGACGGCAACTTTGGGTACGGGAGATGACGAACAGAGAATCGATTCCCTGGAAGGTGAGTGGAGAAAGAAATTCATGCTTCACTATAACTTCCCCGCTTTTTCTGTTGGAGAAGTACGGCCAAATCGAGGTCCGGGTCGCCGAGAAATCGGCCATGGTACCTTGGCCCATCGAGCCATTGAGAAAGTTCTTCCCGGAGACGAATTCCCTTACACGATCCGCGTCGTTTCAGACATTTTGGAGTCCAACGGATCTTCTTCCATGGCAACGGTCTGTGGGGGATCCATGTCATTGATGGACGCAGGGGTTCCCTTGAAGGCTCCAGTTGCTGGAATCGCAATGGGATTGATCAAACATGATGATGACTTCGTTGTTCTCTCAGACATTTTGGGAGATGAAGACCACATTGGCGATATGGACTTTAAAGTGGCCGGTTCTGAAAATGGCGTGACCGCCATTCAGATGGATATCAAAGTTCGTGGCATTAGCCGGGAAATTCTTAACCAAGCCTTGGAGCAAGCCAGAGAAGGTCGGTTGCACATTCTTGGATGCATGAAGCAAGGTTTGGAATCTCCCCGTGAGGAACTCTCCAAATATGCTCCACGGATCGAGACCATTCAAATCCCAACCGATAAAATCCGAGACATCATCGGACCGGGTGGAAAAATGATTCGTGCCATCATGGAAGAATCTGGTGCCAAGCTGGATGTGGAAGACTCCGGGATCGTAACCATCGCTTCCAATGATGCTGAGGCCCTTAGAATCGCTCGGGAAAAAGTCGAAGGCATTACAGCCGTTCCTGAGGTCGGTAAAGTCTACAAAGGGAAGGCAGTTCGCGTGGTTGATTTTGGCGCGTTTGTTCAGATCCTTCCGAACACCGATGGTCTCTTGCACGTTAGTGAGATGGATTCCGAAGAGCGTGTGTATGATGCCAATGACTTCATCAAAGAAGGTGAAGACGTTGAAGTGAAAGTGCTCGAAATTGATCGAGCCGGGAAAGTGAGACTCACGCAATATATCGAAGGAGAAAATCCACACCGTCAGGAGCGAAAGCCTCGGAATGACCGAAACAGTCGAGATCGTAACTCCCGAGATCGGGGACGAGGTGGAAGAGACGGAGGAAGAGGCGGGCGAGACCGTCGTCCCCCCCGAAGATAGTTCAATAGAAGGGCAATGCCCTTTGGGAACGTATGGCAGATCTAGGCTTATTCCTTTCGTGTGTTTTCATTTGGGGAACCACCTGGTTTGCGATCAAATTTCAATTGGGAAATGTTGACCCTGCGTTATCCATTGCCTATCGGTTCTTTTTGGCTTCCCAGATTTTGCTGGTGTTTTGCCGACTTCGAGGATTGAAACTGAGGTTTTCATGGGGCGACCATGTGAGAATGGGGGTCCAGGGCACATTTCTCTTTTGTTTGAGCTATCTTTTTGAATATTTTGCCATTGAACATGTCACGTCGGGGTTGGTGGCCGTTCTTTTTTCGACGGTCATTGCCATGAACATCTTCAATGGTGCTCTTTTTTTTCATCAACCCATCAATGGAAAGTCTTTGATGGGAGCTGTTTTAGGGATGGTTGGGATTTTTTTGGTATTCTCCAATGAATGGCTTTCTCTGGAAATGGATTTGAATCAATGGAAGGGAATGGCTTTTTGTTTAGTGGGAGCTTTTTTTTCTTCGATTGGGACCCTTTTTTCGGTTCAAAACCAAAAACGTGGAATTTCGGTGACCCAAGGAAATGCATACGGAATGATGTACGGATCGCTGATTACGTTTCTTTTTGTCCTATTTACGGGCACAGAAGTTCACATTGATATTTCTCCATCCTATTTAATTTCTTTGTTTTATCTGACGGTTTTTGGGTCGGTATTGGTTTTTGGAGCGTATTTAAAGCTTTTTTCTAGAATGGGAGCGGTCCGAGCTTCCTACGTGAACATTCTTTTTCCTGTGGTGGCGTTGATGATCTCCTCGTTATTTGAGATCTATGTTTGGAGCTATCTGGCAGGGTTTGGGTTTGTTCTGATTCTGCTTGGAAACTATTTTGTCTTACGCAAAAACGCCTAAATTACTGGTGAGCAATACCCTGCGTCAGAATGTGAAATCAACGCCCAGGGTGATGGCTTTGGTGTTGGCGGTGTTTTTCCCGTAGACGGTTTGTTGGTATAGGACAAAGAACCCCAATAGATCGCTTGCTTTGTAAGATAGGCCGATCCCGATTCGGTCTGCGTCTTCTTCAACCGCCGGATAGAAGTTTGGCAGATTGTAAAACTGAATGCTGTCTCCACCCAATTGTTCAACATGTTGGTAAAGAAAACGGGCTGAAAACTCATTGGTGATATTGATTCCAGGTTCAATCATGATTTCAAATTGATTGGCCGGTTCGCCCAGTCGAAGGACGTAGCTGAAGCTTCCGCGGATATATGAGCGAATCGACGGTATTCGGGCTCCGGTAAGAAGGACAAGCCCAAAATCACTTTGGCCATCTCCTGGAGAGTTGGCAATTTCACCGACCGCGTACGACCCAGGAAACTTGGTAAAGCCCCTAAGTCCCAAGGAAAATCCCTCGTTAAACAAAATGTAGTTGGCGCCGAGAAAGACATCTCCCAAACCTGAGTTGGTGTCGACATCCCGGACTTCACCGTTCCAGGCTTCCACGCCCAAAATATTTCCGTCTACATCGGTTTGGACAAACACAAAACTTCGTTGAGAGATGACGAAGGGAAGAAGGATGTCCATGGAGAAGTGTTCAACGGGAGTATACTCGGCATACAAGGCCAACTCATATTGGGTGATTTCTCCCGGAAGCGCCACGGAGGTCCCCCCTGATTTCAAAAACTGGTCCCATTGGGCTCCCGTTAAAGAAAAAGCGGTTCGCAGCGTTCCTTTTGGAGGAACCCAAAGATGATCTGCCTTGGCAGGTAAAACCCACAAAAACAGGCAGGATATGACGAGGATAACTCGCATCACAGGCATGGATTGCAAGTTCGGCGCCAGAGTTGATGAATGAAAGAAAGAAAAAATCTATTTATTTCGATAGCTTATGTTTGTACAAATCGTAGCGATCGACCAAATACTGCACCAAGGATTCCATAGCGGGGCTTTCAAGGGGCAGGGGGGTTCCTTCCATCCGATGCTCAATGTCGGAATTGATATCTTCTTTCAAGTTCTTAAAATGATTGGCGAGCTTCTGAGGGTCGAGTTTGTGAGGCGTATCGTGGCAGGCTTTGCAAGGTCGTTTCCCCAGGTAATTGTAAATTTCTAAATTCCCCGTTTCCCAGACATTCTCCATAAAGAGCCTTTTTCCGGCTCGGACTTTTTCTTTGGAGAGCATTGCAGGCAACTTTGGCGGAGGAGGAGGTACATACGTCTGGGAGGCAAAAGTCCATGTCGCCATTCCCAAAACAGCTATGCCAATGAAAAACCGCTTCATAATTTTCCGGATCGTATGATCGAAAACAAGAGTCCCAAACCAAGAACTCCTGCTAAGACGTATCCTACCACACCGAAGAGGGGCATGTTGAGAAAGTGCGGCCCCCGATCCGCAAAAGTTAGAACAGAGGACCCCACCACTAAACCGGCAATGACGACAGCGAATGCCATTCGATTGGAAGCCCGATCTAGTTCGGTAATGGCCCGATTTAAATGTTCAACATTCAATTTGACCGAAACCTCATTGGCCATGAGTCTTTGAAGTAGATGTTTGATTTGTGTGGGAAGATTGCGAAAGTCTTTAAGGTTCCACATCACCTCTCGTACCAGATGGGTAGGTCGAAATTGTCTTTTGACAATCTCACCTGCAAATTCCTGCCCTTCCTTCAGAAGATCAATGTCTGGATCCAATTTGCGAATCATGTCCTCCGCCAAAATCAGAACGCGCCCCACTAAAACTAAATCGCGGGGCAGGCGAATGCGGTGCTTTCCCGCCACAGATGCGGCCTTAGTAAGGACAGAGCCCAGGTCTATGTGGCCGATGGAGCGACCAAAGAGCGGGCTCAGGAGCTTTTCCAAGTCATCCGAAAAACGCTCAATATTGATCGGCCCCAAGGGTTTCCCAAGTTCGATGTATTCGCGAGCCAGGTTCCCGTAGTCATGAGAAAGAAGAGATACGAAAATGCTCGCAAGAGAGGATTTTGCGTTAAAGCCGAGTCGACCCACCTCACCGAAATCCACAAAGGCGATACGATTCCCAGGGAGCGCAAAAACATTTCCTCCATGTAGATCAGCATGAAACAGTCCATGAATGAAAAGTTGTTTTAAAAAGGCGTCCACGCCAACCTTGCACAATCGTTTTAAGTCGTAACCCTCACGTTTTAAACGGTCAATATCGTAAAATGGAACGCCTTCGATTTCCTCCATTGTGAGAATTCTGCGTGAAGTCATTTCCCAATAAATCTCAGGGATCACGACCGCTTCGGTGTCCTCAAAGTTGGCTCGAATGACGTCGATGTTCTGGGCCTCCTCAATGAAGTTGGTTGCACTGCGAATCAAGGAGGAAAATTCATCCACAATTCCAACGGGGTCGAAGGTCTCCAGTTCAGATAAGTATTTTTCCGCAAGTTTCGCGAGAAAGAACAAAATGGATAAATCCGTTTCGATGGTCTTTTCAATTTTTGGACGTTGAACTTTTACAACGACCTTTTTGCCATCCTTTAAGGTGGCTCGATGAACTTGTGCAATGCTCGCGGCAGCCAAAGGCTTTTCTTCAAAGTTAGAAAAAGCTTCTGAAAGGGGTGTGTCCAATTCATCTTCGATGAGGGCTTGAATTTCTGAAAAGGCCACGGGTTGAACCCGATCTTTGAGTCGTTCAAACGCTTTGGAAAATTCTACTGTCACCAAGTCGGGTCTTCCGGAAAGCATTTGCCCCAATTTGACGAATGCGGGCCCCAATTCCTCGAATGCGTCGCATAGTCTTTCTGCTGGACTCCGTCGCTCCAGCTCTTTGGAATCCATTTTTTTAGAAGCGGATATTTGCCTGGAGAGGCCCAGGGACTCAATGAGTTGAGAAAATCCGTATTTGGCCAAGACCGTTAAAATCTGTCGCGTTCTTTTGATGTTCTTATAGGCACGATTCAAATTGGGAATGCCACTCATGGAAGCCATAGGGTGATCCTCTCTGAGTGGAGCATCAAAATCAAGGTTTGTGTTCCGCGTCTAGGTCAAGGCAAAATCAATTTGAATTCGCTCCAAGGAGGCTTCGATGGTTCGTACCTTCACGGGGTCTCCCAATCGATATGTTTTCCCCCATCTTCGACCTTTCATGACCATGTTTTGTTCATCAAAGTGAAACCGGTCTTTTCGCATGAATGAAACGTGGACAAAGCCCTCAATCGGAACATCGATCAATTCGACAAAGAGTCCTTTGGAGACCATTCCTGTGATTCGGCCAGAAAAGGTTTCTCCGGACCGTTCATTTAAAAATCGAATGCCCTTCACTTTTTGAATCTCCCTCTCCGCGGTAACGGATTTGCGTTCTTGTTCCGAGATGTGAACACAAACATTCTGAAGGGTCTGAAATTCTCGCGGAAAAATTTTTGTTGAAGATCCTTTTTGATCCAAAAAAAGATGAATCAAGCGATGGACGAGAAGATCTGAGTATCTTCGGATGGGCGATGTGAAATGGCAGTAATGTGAAAATCCCAGACCAAAGTGTCCGATGTTTTCCGTGGAATAACGTGCCTGAGACATGGATCGTAAGAGAAAGTTGTGAAAGACGTCTTTGCGGTCGTCTTTCTCGAATCGTTGGATGAGGTACAGAATGAGTTCTCGCTCACTCTGTTTCTTGCTTCCAATCTCATACCCATAGTTTCGTAAGATTCTTAAAAAATCAGAAAGCTTCTGTTGAACCGGAACGTCATGCACACGAAATGGAAGGGAGAAGCCTTTTTCCGAAAGCGTACGCGCCACTTCCTTATTCGCCCACAGCATGAACTCTTCTACAATTCGATGCGCCCAGGTTCGTTCTTCCCAACCTAAATTTGCGGTTTCTTGCTCGGCATCTAGTTGGATATTGATCTCAGGGAAGTCGAAGTCTACACCGCCAATCTCCATCCGCTCCTTAAACAAAGACTTGGCTTTTCGAAGCATCCGGTGAAGCATCTCTTCCGTGGAGTCCTTTGGAGATCGATTTAAAGTCTCCCAAACAGAAGCGTAGGTGAGTCGCCGTTTTGAGATGATCCGTGCTCGATAGATTTCGGTCGTTGGGGGATCTTCGTTGAAGTTGGTTTTAAGGACCAAGGCCAGACGCTCTTCATTTGGCTTTAGACTGCAAGCTTCTGAGGAAAGTGCAGGGGGTAGCATGGGAAGGGCCCGATCCGGGAAATAGAAACTATTTCCTCGCTTGGCCGCCTCCAGGTCCAATGGACTTTCGGGAGGGACGAAACAACTTACGTCAGCAATGGCCACCCACAGATTTCCTTCGTCATCCAGGGCGATGGCATCGTCAAAATCATGAGCCGTGTCACCATCGACCGTGACAAAAGGCACATGCTTTAAATCCATACGGTCATCTTGAGGAGGGCGCGTCTCTTCAGCCGCCGACAAAAGACCTTTGGAAAATTCCAACGAAAGGCCATGTCGGTGAGCCACCAAGGGAGTGTCGACTGAAGGATCCATTAAGGAGCCCAGTATTTGCTTGAGTCGGCCCTGAAGGAAATCGTGCGTAGATGCTTTCCAGTCGATGCTGACGACCCCGACAGGTTCATTCTGATCAAAAAGTGTCGAGGGAAGGGGGGCTTTAAGGTAGATCCAAGAAGAAAACTCTCTTCCAATGGGCAAAACATAAGGCTCTCCGAATTCGTCCTGTTTGATGACTCCGACGACTTGTTGAACTCCACGTTCCAAGATTTTCTGAATTTTCCCCTCATCCCGGTTCGATAAAGGTTTAATTTGAACCCGGTCCCGAGGAAAAACATCTCTCAAGCCGTTTTTGGGTATGTAGATGTCTGGGCCTCCCCCATCTGGCGTGACAAATCCATACCCTTTGGGGTGGATGTGGATGGTGCCCGTGATGCTTTTGCCAGATTCAATCGCTAGGTATCTGCGGCTGCGCAATTTTTGAACACGCCCCTCTCGGCATAGCTCCAAAAGGGAAGCTTTTAGTTTTTTCCGCTGGCCGGCTCGAACCCGAAAAAAAGCGCAAAGCTCCCGCAGGTTGGGCGGGTTTTTTGTGCGGGCCTTGAGGTGTTCGATCAGCGCCTCACGTGAAAAATTTGAGATGTTCCTTCTCCCTTAAAAAATTGATTTCACCGAAGATTAAGCATAGCATTTGCGTCGGAAAGGGGCGACCATAGAGACGATGACAGAGAATGCTCATGCAGAGCGACGAAAATTTCCCAGAGTGGCTGTAGACTGTCTGGTGCGCTATCGTCCTTCTCAAGCCGCCAAAGGTGCCCGAATTCGTGAAGACCGCTTGATGACACTGGGTGAGGGGGGCTGTTTCGTTCAATCAAAATTGACGTATCCGAAAGATACGAATTTGGATTTACGATTCGATCTGGAGGGACACGAGTTTATGGTGATGGGGCGAGTGGTGTACTCCATCCCTTTCAATCCAAAAGTGGAAACCGTTCAATTTCCTGGAATGGGCGTGCAATTTGTCGGCGCGCAGGATCCTCTCCTTCAAACCATTCGAAAAATCGTGGCACGCGAACAATTGAAAGCCGGCTTGGGCGTCACCGAATAATTTGCCCCTTAAATTCTAGACCTTCTTTTTTGGGCGAGTAAAATTCGGCCCACTATGAAAATTGGTGTCATTGGAACGGGTTATGTTGGATTGGTTACGGGAACGTGCTTTGCGGAGACCGGAAATGATGTTGTCTGTGTGGATACGATCCAAGAAAAAATTGATTGTTTGAAGGGTGGAAAGATCCCTTTTTATGAGCCGGGTCTCGAAGACCTCGTACAACGAAACATGAAAGAGAAGCGGCTTTCCTTCACGATGAGTATGGAAGAAGCCGTGAAAGATGCCGAAATCACATTTATTTGTGTGGGTACGCCTTCGAAAGCAGATGGATCTGCCAATTTAGATTATGTGATGACGGCTGCGGAACAAGTCGCTCGGATCAATGCCCAAACCGTCATTGCGATCAAGAGTACGGTTCCGGTGGGTACGAATGATTGCGTTCGGGAACATTTGGAAAAAGCGGGACATCAAAATCTTTCCATGGCTTCAAACCCCGAATTCCTTCGGGAGGGAGCGGCTGTCCAAGATTGTATGCTTCCTGACCGAGTCGTCGTGGGAACGAATAAGCCTGAACTGGCGGAACTTTTTAAAAAACTCTATGCCCCGTTTATCCGAACCGGAAACCCTCTTTTCATCATGGACATTCGTTCCGCGGAGCTGACCAAGTATGCTGCAAATTCACTATTGGCCATGCGCATTTCGTTCATGAACGAAATTTCAATGATCTGCGATAAGGTCGGTGCGGACATTACGAAAATTCGACAAGGTGTCGGAGCCGATCGTCGAATTGGTCCCCAATACTTATTTCCGAGCGTAGGCTTTGGAGGCTCGTGTTTTCCTAAAGATGTGCGTGCCATGGTTTCCTTGGCGAAAGAAAAGGGCGTGAAGCCCCGTTTGTTGAATGAAACGTTGGAGGTCAACGAAGCCCAGAAACACTATTTTGCCGATCGCGTGATCGAATATTTGGGTGGGGACAAAGCCAAGGGAAAGCACGTCGCCATGTGGGGCTTGGCGTTTAAGGCCAAGACGGATGATGTTCGCGAATCTCCCGCATTGACGGTTGTGGATCGTCTTCTGGATGCGGGGATTCAGGTGACGGTGTATGACCCTGTGGCGATTTCCAATGTCAAAGCAGATTATGGGGACCGACTTCTTTACGCAGAAGATTCCTATATGGCCACCGAAGGAGCGGAAGCCTTATTGGTTATGACCGAGTGGAACCAATTTCGTCATCCGAATTTCGGAAAGGTGAAATTGGGACTGAAGTCCCCTGTCGTTTTTGACGGTCGAAACCTTTATGAACCCGAAGAAATGAAGGTTCTGGGGTTTGAATATTTCAGTATCGGTCGGCCCGAAGCGAATTAGCTTTTGTAAAAAGCCTGAATCGCCGTGACCACCTGACTCTGTTGTTCGGGCGAAAGTTCCCCATAGATGGGAATGGCCAAGGTTTCTTGAGCCGCCTTTTCACTTTCCGGAAAGTCCCCCTCTTTATATCCAAGATGCGCAAAGCATTCCTGCATATGAAGGCAAAGCGGATAATAAATTTCATTTCCAATGCCGGCTTCGGTGAGGTGCTTTTTGAGGGCATCTCGGTTCTCAGCTCGAATCACATATTGGTTGAAAATGTGGCGATCTCCAGGGCGTCTCCAGGGGGTGATGACCTTTTCTCCCAAATCCGCATTTTTGAAAAGTTCGTCATAGTGATCCGCATTTTTCTGACGAGCTTGGGTCCAAGAATCCAGGTGTTTGAGTTTGACCCGTAAAACCGCAGCCTGAAGCGCATCTAAACGAAAATTGCCGCCGATAAATTTATGGTAATACTTGGGCTTGGAGCCATGATTGCGAAAGATTCGAAGCCTTTCAGCCAATTCCTCATCACACGTAGTCACCATTCCGCCATCGCCTAGACATCCCAGATTTTTTGAGGGGAAGAAGCTGAAGCAGCCGACCGTTCCCATCGAACCGGCTCGTTTTCCCTTGTATTCGGTTCCGATGGCCTGAGCCGCATCTTCAATGACGGCAATATTTCTTTTTTTGCAGAGATCCAAGAGGGGATCCATGTCGGTAGCCTGGCCATACAAATGAACGGGAATGATGGCTTTGGTTTTTTCGGTAAACGCCTGCTCAAGTTTTTCCGGATTCATATTGTACGTTTTGGGATCAATATCCACGAAAACTGGCTTGGCACCGACGCGAGCGATGGCGCCGACCGTTGCAAAAAACGTGTAGGGGGTGGTGATGACTTCGTCCCCTTGGCCAACACCCAATGTCATGAGGGAAATGATTAAGGCATCACTTCCGGATGAGACGCCTACGCCCGATTTTGCATTGACGTACGAAGCGACTTCCGATTCTAGACCTTGAACTTCAGGCCCCTGAATGTAGCGATGTGTCGCCAACACGCCGTCAATGGCCGCGCGAATCTCTTTCTCAATCGGATTAAACTGAGCCGCAATATCTAACAGTGGAACTTTACTCATCGAGAAAAACCAACCCTTCTTCTGTGATTTCATATTCGTGGTTGCATCCTTTGCAACGCAAATGATCTTGAATGGGGGATAGACGTACGCCGCAGGCGCAGACCCACCCCTTTTGAACCGCCGGAACCCCAACCATAAGCGCGTGGCTCGGAACGTCTCGATTCACGACCGCTCCAGCCCCAATAAACGCATATTTTCCAATGCTGTTGCCGCACACGATGGTCGCGTTGGCTCCGATGGTTGCACCTTTTTTTACAATTGTTTTTCGAAACTCATCTTTTCGTTCAATATGTGCCCTCGGATTCATAACATTTGTAAACACCATCGAAGGCCCACAAAACACATTGTCTTCAATTTCGACGCCCGCATAGACCGAAACATTGTTTTGGATTTTGACACCATTGCCAATTTTGACACCCGGTCCGATAAGAACGTTTTGGCCCAAAACACAATCTTGGCCTAACTTGGCACCAGTCTGAACGTGACAAAAATGCCAAACGCGAGTGCCCTTTCCAATTTCACAGCCATCATCTACATATGCAGATTCATGTACAAAAAAGTTCGGTTTCTCAGTCACGGAATCTCCTAGTCGCGATAGTCCAATACTTGAACCGGTTGGCCATTCATTTGCAGAGAACGCTGCCCACTTTGCAGAACCTTCAAAACCCGAGCGCCTTCATTTCCATCCGTTCGGGGCTGCTCCCGCGTTTGAATGCAATTTAAAAAATGCTCACATTCAGAACGAAGCGGTTCAGCATCTTCATTGAAGGAAACAGGTTTCCCCTCCGGTTTTTTGGCCACGAATTGACCGTTCACGTGTTCGATGTTCTTGTCGAACATGAGTAGCTTCTCACCCTTGGGCGCGCGATCATCAAAAACGGCCATTTTTTTGGATCCGACCACCACCAACCGTTGTTCTTTGAAAGGATGGAGCCAGCTTACATAGATGTGAGCCTGAACCCCGTTATCGAAGATGTACGTGGAAATGGTTGTGTCGGCGACATTGGGTTGAAGATAATTTCCTCCAACGGCATTGACCTGCACCGGCATGCTTTCCGTGAGCCAGAGCATGATCGAAATGTCATGGGGCGCAAACGACCAGAGAATGTTTTCCTCCGACCGAATTTTCCCCAAATTTAGTCGATTGGAATAAATGTATTCGACGTTTCCAAGCTCCCCCGAAGAGACCAACTCTTTTAGTTTGACCACAGCAGGGTGATATTGCAGGAGATGCCCAACCATCAAAATTCGTTCATGCTTTTTAGCGAGGTCCACCAGGTCTCGGGCTTCTCCATATCGAAGGGCAACCGGTTTTTCCACGAAGGCATCTTTTCCGGCCTCAATGGCCATTTTCGCGACCTCATAGTGGGTCTCGGCGGGAGAAGCAATGACAACGCCTGATACCTCGGGATCCTTCATTATGGACTCAAGCGTTGTGTATTTGTCAGAAAGACCATATTGGTTCGCCATCTCTTTTCGGCGATCCACGTCAGCATCGTAAACCCCCGCTAAAGCCTCCAAATTTGCAAAATTTCGAACATGGTTTTTACCCCAGTGTCCCGTTCCAATAACCACGATTTTCGGTGCATTTTGTCCCATAGCGGCAGGCATAATAGTCCTATTTATGCAGTTTACAAGCGTTGCGGAAGGTCGTTTTAAGGACAAAAATAAACCCCGAAATCCCGTGTTTTTAGGTTTCACGCAGCGAGCGAAAGAGAAAAGGCTTGGTCTGAGAATAAGCTCCTTTTATCCTTTGTTACGGAAAATGAAGAAAACCAGAAAAATAGTTTTTGTGGCGGGAGCTCGTCCCAATTTCCCTAAAATAGCGCCGTTATTGAGAGAAATGAAAGCCTATCCGAATCTACGGGGAATTCTGGTGCACACAGGTCAGCATTATGATGCGCTCATGTCAAAACATCAGTTTAGAGACTTGGGGATCCCCACTCCCAAAGAAAACTTGGAAGTTGGATCTGGCTTGCACGGTAAGCAGACGGCCCTGGTGCTCGAACGAATGGAGGAGCTTCTCATCCGAAGAAAACCCGACCTGGTTGTGGTGGTCGGGGATGTAAATTCGACCATAGCTGCGGCTTTGGCAGCCAAGAAACTTCATATTCCAGTGGCACATGTGGAGGCAGGTCTAAGAAGTCGGGACTGGAGCATGCCGGAGGAGATCAATCGAATTGCCACGGACTCGATTTCTGATTTTCTGTTTACTCATTGCCAGGAGGCCAATCAAAACCTTTTGAACGAAGGCGTTTCGAAACGCCGAATTGCTTATGTCGGAAATGTGATGATCGATACTTTGTTTCACATGCTGCCAAAGGCGAAAAAGTACTCCCCATTGTCGAGCGAGCCATACGGCTTGATTACCCTTCATCGCCCGAGCAATGTAGATGAAGAGGAAGTTCTGCGTCGATTGTTCAGAACATTTGAAAAAATTAGCGAAGATTTACCTCTCTTTTTTCCCATGCACCCTCGAACCGCGAAGCAATTCAAAGAAAAAAAGCTGCTCCCCAAAAAAGGACGCATCCACCTGATGGAGCCTTTAACATATCTTCCTTTCTTGGCGGCCATGTCGGATGCAGAGATGGTCTTGACCGACTCGGGAGGAATCCAAGAGGAAACGACGGCTCTGGGCGTGCCATGCTTAACCTTGCGGAACAACAGTGAACGCATGGTTACGGTTTACGAAGGAACGAATCAACTGGTCGGCGTTGACCCGAAAAAAATTTTAAAGGGTTTTGACAAAGCCAAACGAATGAAAAAGCAAAGAAAGAAAAAACCAAAATATTGGGACGGAAAGGCAAGTCAAAGGATTCTCCGAGTTATGGATCAAGCGTTGGCCTAACACTTTTCTAGAGTTCGTTCTGGTCAGCTTTTAAACGATATTAGGTACGACTGCGATCCGCTGTTTCACTTAAAACCTCAAGAAAATCTCTCGCTAAGTGAGTTCGGTCGTACGAGGAGCGCACAAGCTCCAAGCCATTTTCACCTAAGGTCTTCGCGGTTTTTGGAAGCTTGTGAAGTTTCAAAACTGCTTCGGCCAAGGCTTGACTGTCCTCAGGGGGAATGCATATGCCAGCTTTTCCCTCGCGAATAATCTTTTCACTCTCCCCTAAAACCCCAAGAATGATGGGGCGGCTCACGGCCATAGCTTCAAAGATTTTAGAAGGAATAACCGTGCGGAAAAGAGGAGTGTCTTTTAGAAGGACCAGACAAGCGTCTGATGCCGAAAGAATTTCAGGCATGCGCTCTTTTGGCTGTTGGGGCAAAATTAACAAATTATTCAACCCGTCTTGATTCTTTTTTCTTATAAGCTCTTCTCGCTCTGCCCCGTCACCAACCAATAGAAAAACGATCTCGGTTTGATTTGCAAGACTTCTGGCTGTCTTTAAAACCGTCGCTAAGCCGTGAGCCATGCCTAAAGTGCCTGCGTAGGTAACCACGAATTTGTCCCGAAGAGACATTTTCTCCCGAAAACTGTTTTCTTTCGGAGTGGGGAAGTATCGAGAGAGATCGGCCCCGTTGGTAATGATAGAAATTTTTTTTGGATCAATTCCCATTTTGCCGATGTGTTCTTTGAAGGCGTGGGTGAGGGCGATGATCCGGGTAGCCTTTCGATAAAGGAACCGTTCCATATACCTTAACCATTTGATGATCCACTTGTTTCGGATAGCTCCGACTGCGATGATTGAGTCGGGCCAAAGATCGCGGATTTCAAGGATCCATGGTCTGCGTTTTAAGGCGGACACGAAGAATCCTGCCATTCCGCAGAAAAACTGAGGGGATGTTGATACAACGACATCGGGGCGGCGGACGAGGAAGCTGAACAAAATAGCCGAACCCATAAAAGACAGATAGTTTGAAATTCGGCGAACAACTCTCTGGTTGGGGCTAAGATAGGTTTTAACTCGAAGTATTTCGATCCCATCCATTTTTTCCCATTGGAACCATCTGTTTTTGTATTCCGAATACAAGATTCCCTGCGGGTGATTCGGAGCGCAAGTGATAATTGTTACCCGATGACCCTCTGCGATAAAAAAACGGGCATGTTCATAGGTGCGAGAGGCGGGAGCATTCACCTCTGGAGGGAAATAGTGGGTTAAGAAGAGAATATGCATTGTCTTGTTTTATTTGGCCTCAATTTTTGAAAATGTTCGGTAGAGTTCCAGAAGCTTTTTTTCTTCTGTCTTCCAACTAAAATTTTTAACTAAGTTTTCGTGGGCTGAAAGAATCGCAGGCCCAAGCTTTGTTCGTTGCTCTAGGAGCTCTAGGGTCGCATGTAGAAGAGCCTTGGAGTCCTTCTCGGGGACCGTTTTTCCCACACCTAAAGTGTCTATCAATTGTTTCCAAAGAGGAACCGAGTAGGAAATTGGAAGAAGTCCGGCTTCCATATAATCAAGAATCTTTGTGGGGATAGACTCACGGTAGTTCGGGGTAGCCTGGAGCAGTGCAAGTCCAACTTTGCACTCACGGAGTATCGTCTTGGCCTCTTGTAGTGGACGGTAGCCAAGTAACGATACGTTCTCCTGTAGATTATAGTCTTGGATCTCTCGTTGGATTTTCTCGAAAAGACCCTTCTCCAAGAAAGGTCCAATTAGAAGTAGGTTTGTTTCCGGTCTGTAGTTTTTTAAAGAATCAACCAGTTTAAGCATTTCGAATACCCCGCGATCTTGTTTTATGCCGCCAAGATAGACGAGGTCATTTTTTCGATTATGTTCTTCTAAGGAAGGGGTAGGTGTTTGAACGATCGAGAAATTCCGAATGATTGTAACATTTTCCCATTTCTTAAAGCGTTTGGCATAGGAGTCTTCCGCGAGAATGATATGATCAAAAGCGCGAAGCATAAATTTTTCGACAAAGCGATAAAATGCGGAAAACGCAGGTCGGAGTAGACAGGGAATCCAGGTTTTTTTGAGGATAGATCCTCCATAATCTTCGTGAATGTCCATGATCGCCGTGAATCGAAAAAAAAGACGGTAAAAGGGGACGAGGATTAGGAATTCTGGGTCGTGAAAGTGAAGAATTTCGTTGCCATCTCGAATTGCTCTCTGAATAAGTCTTCCGGCAGTAAGAAAAAACCGTGCTCCCCGCGAACTGGGCCTGCGGATTAAACTTAATTGTACGGGCAAATCCTTGGAGGGAAGGTCCTCCCCATGCTTTGTAGCGAAAAGTGTTACCCGATGGCCCGCTTGGGCCAAGGAAACACACTCTTTAAAAAAGATGCGACTGTCTTGGGGGTTGTGGGCAGATGAAATAGCGGCAATCTTCATCGAATTTGCTTTCTGGATTCAAAGGCATGATGGATGCCAAAAAAATAAATCGGTAATATCGGAAAGAACCACCCCCCCAGTGTGTCTGCTTGAAGGCCTAGTAATAGGGCTCCCAACACGTGTTGAATCACAAAATAGGACAACCCGGGGACATAGCGACGGAAGAGGCTCCATAGAATTACGAAATAAAAAATCAGGTGAATTGCTAATCCGAATAAGCCTTGCTTTAAGAGAATATAGAGAAAGTCATTGTCCAATACTCGAAAGGCTTCAATGGGACCTAATCCAACGAACCATTTCCAGCTCTCCGAAGCATTGCTGAAAATTTCCCAACGAGTTTCCCAAAGTAGGAAGCGGAGGGCGACGGTATGTACGGAGGAAAGAGTGCCCGAATCGAAAACGCTGAAAAGCTCATATAGGTAATTTAACTTTGACGGAGCAAAAACAATAGCGAGTGCCAATGTCGCGATTAACAGTAAAGCAGCCAAACAACTTCTGACTACCTTTGAGAGGACAGAGGCTCCTTTCTGTCTTAGAATAATATAAATCCCCAAACAAACAGGAAAAATAAGTAGGTTGCTTCGTGATCCTGACAGCAAAAGGAGAGTGCCCACGGGTACTAAAAATAGCCATTTTTTGGAATTGGACGAAAATGCTACGAGGAGAAGGAAAAGCTGAGTCGTGTACCAGGCAAAAGTATTCGGGTTTGCGAAGGTCCCCGTAATACGGGTGTTTGGACCGATGATCAATCTAGCTTTTTCCGTTGAGTAAATTGCTTCAAAAAAAGAAAGTCCAAAATATTGACTGATGCAAACTGCTATCTCAACGACTATGAGAGTCCCTGAACAAAGAACAAGCGCCCTTCGTATATCAAGGGATGAAAAGCGACCAACCATAAATCCGCAAAGAAAGACAAACATTAAAAATATAGGGCGAATCACTTCAAGCACTGACCTGACCTGGCTGATATTTAAAGCCATGCTGATGGAAGTGCTAAGAGCCGCAAGCAAAAACAAGGAAAGAATAGCGTATGTCTTGGCTTGGGTAGCGGGAACTTGAGAGTGGTCGATTGCAGAAAGGATCATGAAAGCCGAAGCCAGGCCGATGAGGGGGAAAAACAGAAACTGACTTCCTGAAACTGGAGGTCTTGGCATGAGTACCAATGTCCAAATCGGAAGAGTTATAAGCAAGCTCTTGATAGCGCGAACCACGAGAGGTGTTCCTGTAGTCTTGATTGAAGGGTGGATATCGTTTAAAAAGCCTCGCATGGGTGCCAAGCCAGCTAAATTTTCCTTAAATACGTTAGTGATGGGGCCTACCCACTTCATTGATAAGTTGGCTTATCAGAATGAAGAGTTCAAGGCACGCAGATTATCTGCCAAATACTTGGTAAATGATCCCAGTGGTAGATCAATAAGCAAAGCGTTGGAGTATGAGGCCGACGTCGAGAATTCTACTGGATCAGTTTTGACTCGCATTTGGAGGTACCTGCTAATTCTTCTTTTTGAGCGCCCAAAATTTGTAGAGCTGTACGATACGGGGAGACTAACTCTTGTTTATGCTGCCTTTGCAAGGTTGACAGGCAGAAGATTGGTTTTCTTTCTCAGGGGAATGGAGCTTTGGGGAAATGAGCGCGGTAGAAAAGTGTCGCCTTGGAGGATGTGGGGTCTCAAAGTTTCGCTTAAACTTGCAAAGCTAATTATCGTCAAAGAACTTAATATTTTGGAAGATTTAAAGCGGTTACGGTGGGTCCCCCAATCAAAAATACGCTTTCTTGGAAATGCTGTTCCTGTAGTGAAGGGAAAAAGTGCTCGCTGGGAGGAACGCCCTATTGACGTCATATTCTTGAATACCATTAAACCTTTTCGCAATGTTCCAATTCTACTCCAGGCGTTGGAACAAGCCTTTTGCTGGAAAGTAGATTTGAAAGTGTTGATTGCCGGGTTCTCGGTGTTTGAAAACGAAATCCGGGGACGCTTTAAGGAAGAAGAGAATAAAGTCCTTCAAATGATGGATCGAATGGAAATGGGAGAAAGGATAGAGCTGAGAGGTTTTGTAAATGACGGACGAAGTTTGCTGGCTAAGAGTAAGGTGTTTATATTGCCAGCGGATATCGTTTTTCCTAACTTTGCCCTGTTGGAGGCGATGTCCTTGGGTTGTGTTCCGATTGTTGGAGATGGAGAAGGTGCAAAGAATATTGTTGATCATGAATCCTCAGGTTTGGTGGTTTCTCGCACCGCCCAAGCTATTAGCCACGCTTTAATTAAGGTTCTCTCAGATTCACACGTTTGGCAGCAATACTCTTTAAATGCGAAGGCGAAAATCGAAAAGAATTTCAGCATATCTCAATGGGCCGACCATCTGCTTTCAATTAGACGAGAAGTGTTCTCAGATGAGTGACTGACTGTCTGGGACCTGATTTTTAAAAGGATGAATAAGGATTTTTCGGGAGATATGATGAGCCAAGAGGAAGTCACATTTCGTGTTTTTGGAGAAGGCGATTTTGATCAGTACGAAAGTCTCTACAATGAAGTTTATCAAAGTGCTCTTGATCGTCTCTTTTTCAAGTGGAAGCATGATTTAAATCCATTTCACGTTGGTGTGCCTCTGATCTATTTGGCGTGTGTGCAAGGAAGAGTTGTTGGAGCCAACTCCTTCTTTCCTGTTAATTTTCAATACGAAGATCAAAGATTAAGTGCAGTTCAATCGGGAGATACAATGGTGCACCCAGACTTTCGGGGAAGGAAACTTTTTCTAAAGATTTTGGATTTTGCATGCAAGGACCTAGCACAAAGAGGATACGCGGGTATCTTTGGTTTTGCGAATAACCAGTCCCATCGAGGTTTCGAAAAAGCAGGGTTTGATACGTTAGATTCTATTACAAGTCATCGAGCAATTGTTCGAACTAAAAACTTTTTGAAAAAAAAACATCCTTTTTTAGGCTTTGTCGGGGCGGCCATAGATCAGATGTGTTGCTTTCGGATGCCAGGCCACTCCGGACAGGTTAGGGAGTTAAAAATTCCAGAACAGTTGAAGGGCTGGCCTGTTTTAGAGGAGTCAGGCGTAATTGTACTGGAAAAAAATTATTCCTACTTCAATTGGAAATATGCTCAGAAACCCAGAGGAAACTTTCGTGGCTTCGAGGTTTGCATGGGTGTAGGAGAAGTGTTTCAGTTTGTGGTAAAAACTGAGTTTGTGGATTCCGTTTTAAAGGCAACGGTCTTGGATTATACGGGGACTTCGATTTCTAGCTTAGGGTTAGCCTTCAAAAAGCTTAAGCACTTTTTGGCAAAAAAAGTAGGTGTTGACGTGGTTGTTTCATGGCAAATGGGAAACCAGGAATGGGAAAAGGTCCTTGACTGCTCTCCAGGTTTTCATTTGAAATCATCGCTTTTTTTTGTGGTCAAGTCCTTGCGACCTGCGAACAGTTTTTTTCAGAAAAAAGAGTCGTGGCGCCTTGTGTGTGGGGATGCAGACACCGCATAGTCAAAGAACTTCGGTGTTCCGAGCTGTAAAGTGGAGAGTCCGCCTCGTATTGAAGTGGCTGAGCGACAGCTCCGTATGTTGTCACCTGTCTAAGATTTTGTTTCGCATACTTTTTCGTCTGCTTGGCGAAGAAATCCGAACTGCAATCCCCGTAAGTAGTTTGAAAGGGAATCGAGTGTTAATTCTAGCTCCCCACATCGATGACGAGGTGATTGGTTGTTTCGGGGCAATGAAGTCCTATTTAGATAGAGGAAGACCAGTCTGGATCGCCTACTTAACGAGGTCTCAGAAAAAAGGGTCTAAACGGACGGAGGAGCATGTAGCGTTAGAAAGGAAACAAGAGGCGAAAGAAGTCGCTGAAGCACTAGGCATTGCGACGGACAATCTATATTTCCTCGAAGGAGAAGATGGAAATTTAGCCGGTTCAGAGGTGAGTGCAGATTTGCGAAAGGTTGTGGAGAAAGTGCAACCAGATACAATCTTTCTTCCATGTCCTCTTGATAGTCATAGGGATCATCGGGCTGTTACCCAGCATCTCCTTCGAGCATTAGATCGAATGGACAGCTCTCATGTACAGCTCTTAATCTATGAGTCACAAAGTCCGATCACCATTTTTTACGGAAATGTCCTTCTGGATATTTCGAGTCTGGTCGGTGAAAAGCAGAAAATACTTAAACTTTTTAAGTCACAGAAGAATTCGTTTTCTTTCTCTAGACATTTAAATGAAATTGAGGGGCTTCTTTATAAAAAGTCATGCGAATTGTTCTTACGGTCGAGTGTCGAGGAACTTAGGGCGTTCCACCAAAAAATGGAACGAGATCGAAAATTGGTTGAGAATGCCAGTTCTTTTCCGATTCCCTGCGGGACGGTTTGTGGATCGTTTTGGAGTTACTTGTCGAGCTATCGGGTAAAAAGTCAGTTGACGATGCTAGGTCAATCTGAGCAAGATGGATGCGTTTGTGAGGATGGTTACAAGAAGACGGATGTTGAGAGGTCAAGCTAAATGCCAGCTATTTTTGGTGCCGTAAATTTTAGGAAACGCTTAGAAGTGTCAGCCCTTCCAACAATTGGTTGGGCAACCGCCCGAGAAAGTATCGAACACGATAGGGTGCAGTTCTTTAGGGAAACCAACGGGAAGTTTCTCAAACAAAAGATTTTTTTTAATAGCGAAAAGAGAGCTCTGATGCTCGATGGTGTGATAACCAACGCTTCACAGTTAATAAGGAAGTATTCGGCTTGCGGATTTGATGATTTGATCGATCGGCTAATCTCACTTCATGGTGAGACATTCTTTACATTGTTCCGTGGCAGTTTTGTGGGAGCACTCACGGAGCACGAGAAAGGCGTTACAACCTTTTTTGTTGATCCTCTCTCTACGATTCCAATGTTTTATTTTCAAGAACATGGACAAGTAGTTTTTTCTTCACGATTGGCTTATGTGTCTTCTGCTCTTAGGGAAATGGAACACAGGTCTTCGATCGATATTCAATCTGCTTATTATCTTCTGACGTACGGATTTATGCTCAGAAATTCCACTCTTTTAACAGACGTAAAAAAACTGCCTGCTGGTTGTTATGGAAAAGTAAATGGAGAAAGTTTGGAAATTGTGCGCTATCACAAATTCGGAGGGCGATCATTTCGTTCCGAAAACGAGACTAGTTTGATCGAGGAGGCCGACGAGTTGTTTTCGCAGGCAGTTAGGAATCAATTTCAGACAAATGAAGATCAGGGTTATTGGCATCTGACGACGCTTAGCGGAGGCCTGGATTCAAGAATGACGTTGGTAACTGCGCACGATTTGGGTTTCCAGACGGGTACGTGCATTACGTTTTCAGAAAATGACTACTTAGATGAAAAATTGGCTAAGCAGATAGCTTCGGACTTAGGATTAGAATTTCTTTTCTATTCGATGAATGGGGGTGGTTATCTGATCGATCATTGGGCACCTGCATTAACTAATGATGCGTTAATAACTTATGCGGGGGCTGCGCACGTTCTTGCCGCTCTGAGGTGCGTCAGTTCGGTGCCCTTCGGCATGATTCACATGGGCACATTGGGGGATGCGATTTTGGGGACATATATTGCAGATCCCGAAGGTGACAGGGTGCAACCACTTCGAGGAGCACGTTCGAAACGTTTTGTCGACTACCTAACGCAGGATCTAAATTCGCTATCACAAGAGTATGAATCGAACGAGATTTTTAAGCTTTATAATCGAGGAGTTAATGGGATTATGAATGGGAATTGGTCAGCGCGGGAGTTTTTTGAACCCGTGTCGCCGTTCCTTGATCAAGAGTTTGTTGAATTTTGCTTGCAAGTTCCAAGGGAACTTCGGTTTCGACATAAGTTCTATATTGATTGGATTCGAAGGAAACATCCCATTGCGGCACGATATCGTTGGGAAAGAACGGGGCTGTCAATCCGCCATTATTTACGTTGGGAGAAAGCGAGTCGGGCGGTACTAAAAATAAAAAGGGAATTGTTGGGGAAAAGACTCTATTCGATGAATCCATTTGAGTATTGGTATAGGAATAACGTTCAGTTACGTACGGCTCTGAACTCTTCTGTCCACAAGGATCGAGCTCTAGGGTTGAAGGATTCGCATTTAAGAGTCGATGTTTTAGAAGTTCTAGAAAATGGGAATCTACTGGAAAAAGCACAAGCGATCACCCTCTTGAATGGGATTGATCTTCATCTCCATGGACGGGTTGAGTGGAAGGAAGAAGCTAATCTAGTCCAGAAACCGCTTGTTGGAGGGGGAGGGAGATAAAAACGGTCGAGCACTTGCTTTGGGGAATTTCTGAAAACTGACGTCGAGAGGCAAACCTGATATTCCTTCGCTTTTGTGCCTGGTGGAAAAAGGGGTAAGAGATTGGGTCAAGAGAGGAAGATCAGATGAAGAGCGGAGGGTTTCTGCGAGATGTGGCGAAAGTCACATTCGGGATCGTCTTTGGTCACGGTCTGACGATTCTTGTTGCGCCAATTCTCACGAGACTCTATGCCCCGGAAGCCTTTGGAGTAGCCGCAGTTTTTGTCTCGGTTGCGACAATAGTCAGCGTCGTTTCCTGTCTGAAATATGAGCTAGCTATCATGCTTCCGAAAGAAGAAAAGGAAGCCGCAGACCTTCTGGGATTAAGTGTGGTTGCTACCTTCTTGGTGACATTGCTTACCATTGTGGGGGTCTGGTGTTGTGGAGCCCCCCTGGTACAGCATTTTAAAATTCCGGAACTCCTTCCTTATCTTCATTGGATCCCTCTTCTAGTCTTTTCTCGGGGTCTCTTTCTGTGTTTGAACCATTGGACTCTCCGAAAGAAACGTTTTAAACAACTGTCCTTATCGGACATCTCAGCTTCTTCGGCTACGGCCGGTCTCCGGGTTGGACTCGGGTGGGTTGGAATCGCAACCTCAGGAAGTCTGATTTCTGCAGTTATTGTGGGTCGCTTAATCAGTGTCTTGGTCCTCGTAGGTCGATTTTTTAGGGAGGATTTGCGAAACATCATTCATTCCATAAGTCTAGTTGGAATGTGGAGAGGGTGTGTTCGATATAGAAAGTTTCCTTTGTTGAGTTCTTGGTCAATGGTTTTTATGACCATGTCCTTGGAAATTCCAGTTCTGCTGTTAGGTACGTTTTTCTCTCCGGAGGTTGTTGGCTTTTATGCCCTTGGGAGGAGGACTCTCCAGGTTCCAATTTCTTTGGTTTCTTCGACGATTTCGAAGGTTTTTTTTCAGCGGACTGCGGCAACCCGTGGTCAAGCAATGCTCCCAAAAATTGTTGAAAAGGCTGCCTTGAAATTGGTTGCCTTGGGGGCTGCTCCACTTTTACTTTTTCAACTTTTAGGACCGGAGATTTTTGGTGTCGCATTTGGTAAGGAATGGATCGAGGCTGGAAATATTGTACAGTTTTTGACTCCCTGGTTTTTTATGGTTTTTGTGGGTTCTCCCATTAGCATTCTCGCCGTGGTTCTGGAGAAACAGGAATTCGCGCTCCTTTTGAACTTCTTGCTGTTGATGACTCGTGTGGCCTCTTTGGTGATAGGAGGGGTGAACGACAATCTAAACCTGTCGTTGATTTTGTTTTCCGGTTCAGGATTTTTTCTCATCGGTCTATTTTTGCTTTTTCTTTTAAAGGAAGCCGGAGTGAGTTTGTCATACTTTGTCAGTGTTTCGCTTAGAACACTGTCGGTCGCATGTGCTTTTGTTTTTCCCCTATTTTTTCTAAAAAGACTCTCCTGGGTTGACCCAAAATGGTTAGTGATTCTTGGCCTGGTAGTATGTATTCTCTACTACTTGAGACTCTTCTTGACGGATTCAGATCTTCGTAGCCTTTTTGAACAGCTTTTATCTGAGAGGAAGGGGCGAGGCAACCGACAAAAGGAGGGTGGATGAAGATCCTTTTGGTTCCTTCCTGGTATCCTCAAAACTCATCCGACATGAGTGGAAGTTTTTTCCGAACTCAGGCGATGGCGTTGGCTGAAGAAGGACATGAGGTAACGGTTTTTGCGATTCATCTTGTTCCAATCTATAAATGCATCAAAATGGGTTTTCGTCCATTGCGTATCCATAAAGAGGAAGATGGCAAAGTCTCAACATGGCGGGTGGTCTCAATTAATTTTTTTCCTGGGATTCTTTTTCTTTCACTTTGGTGGCGAAAACGAATCTTTCTTCATCTTTACCGGAAGTATATTGAGGAAGGCGGGGCGCCCGACATTATTCATGCCCATGCGGCACTCTGGGGCGGGTGGTTGATCACACGGAGTGGAAATTTTAAAGAAGATCCCCCTGCATTAGTGGTGACCGAACATACGAGCGGTTATGCTCAGGGGCGTATTCGAAACCGCCAGTGTGAGATGGCGCGAGAGGTTTATGAAAAAGTAGATTCGGTGATTTTTGTTTCCGAAGTACTCCGTGGAGATGTGGAAAAGGCGACGGGTGCCGATTTGAGCGCCGCTCACATTGTTCCCAACCCGGTGGCGAAACAATTTTTTGAGAATGTTAGAAGTGCGAAAACCCAAGGGGGCGATGCCTCACCAATCTTTGTAAATGTTGCGGGCCTTACTTCAATCAAAAACCAACAGATGCTGATTAATGCGTTCTGTGAAGTTCAGAGGGAGTTTCCTCTCGCTCGATTATGGTTGGTGGGTGATGGCCCAGAAAAAAAGGCTCTTATCCAGACGGCAAGAAAAATGGGCGTCGAGTCTTCTGTGGTATTTTTCGGGAAAAAAGCAGCGGATGAAATCCCCTCTCTTTTAAGAAAAGCGGATGTGTATGTGCTGTCCAGTAATTATGAAAGTTTTGGAGTAGCGGCAGTGGAAGCGTTGTCTAGTGGACTCCCGGTTGTTGCAACTCGTTGTGGGGGGCCTCAGGAGATTGTTTGGAAAGAGGATGGTGCTTTAGTGGCGGTGGGGGACCAACGAGCACTCGCTCGCCAAATGCTTTTCATTGCCAAGAATTTGGAAAAATTTGATCCAAAAGTTATTTCTAGGAGAGCATTTGGACGTTTTTCCTCTTGTAAAATCATGAAAAGACTTAAAGAAATTTATCTTGAGTGTCGAGGGCCGCTGTCACGATAATTTCCCCAAATGGAAACGGCCAAACCAAAGCTTAACCACCAACGTTGATTTGGGATTCATCCTTTTTCGTTTAGCAAAACAGGATCTTGTAATAGCGGGGCGAGAGCTTGATACTGCCTACGAAGCAATAAGGCCAATATCGAAAAAACGAAACCTGCAAACATACCGATAATGGTAAGCAACTTCTTTTTCGGAAAAGAAGGAATAACCGGAACGTAAGGTGGGTCAATTACTTGAAAAATGGGTTCCTCTTTTTTTGCTTCAATCTGGACTAACTCCAGCTGCTCACGAAGCAAGTTGACCAATTGAACTTGAGATAGATAGATTCTTTCTGCTTCGGCAAATTCCTTTGCGAGCTTTGGGGCTTTGCTAAGAGGCGTGAATATTTCCACTTCGGAAGAGTCTGATTTTTGATCTTCACCTGCAATTATTTTGTTGAGCTGCTCCTTTATCTGCTTTCTTTCGGTGACAAGCCGATCTAAATCATTCTTGCTTCGCATAACATCCTGGAAAGTGGCGATTTCTAAGTCTTTATCAACTAGCCGTTTTCTTAGATCCGAAGCAGTTCCCAAAGAGTATTGCAATTGTGTAGGAAGCTCTACCACCCCTTTCTTAGTCTGAAGTTCGATGTATCGATTCTGTGTCTCCTCTAATTTTCTTTCCATTTCTTCAAGACGAGCGGCAATGAATCCTGCCGTATTTTTTGCCTGACTTATGTGACTGGTCTGAAGAAATGTTTTTAGCGCATCTAAAAATGATTGGACTACGGAGGCAGCCTTCTCGGGAAGAGGATGCTCGAATTGAATTCGGATGACTTCGCCGTCCATGGTGATGTCGATGCCCCTTTGTAAAAGAATAACTTCCTTTTCGAATTTTCGAGGCGAAAGCAAATTCCCCTTGTCATCCACCAGGAAACCTTCTTTTTGAGCAACAGTTTGGGCAATTTGCCTACTCTTAAGGACTTCGCGAAAACGGATCATTTGTTGCGCGCTGGAACCGATGTTCAATAACTCGCCAAGTTGAAGGTCTCCGCTTCCAAGGCTGAGGCCCCCGGCCGGGGAGCTTTTTTGAATGGGCATGATAACTGCTGTTGCTTCATAGCGAGTCGTGAGAAATAAAAGTGAAATCATGGCTGTGAAGAGTGCGGTGCCCAGTGCGCAACCTAAAACAAACCTGCGATTGAACCAAAGGAGTCTAATCAATGCCAGAGTCTCATTGGAGTTCGACTCGCCTGCCGATTGTTCATTGAATTGAGCATTTTTTTCCGAATCTTCCATAAGCGCTTTCGTTAGTACTTTACTTCAAGGAGCTTTTCAAATCTCTTGTTCATTTGGAGGCGTTCGAGGAAGGAGCGATTCTAGCGGCATCAGGGCTAATAATTATTCAAAAGGGATGAATCAATCCTTGGAGTCCGATTCCGTGGGCCGGTCTCTGTTGGTGGTAGCCGAGTAGGGCAATATGTTGCGGGGGGCACCTCGCCGAGGAGGTGTCTTTCAATAGGCTTGCAGTAAATTGATATATGAGAGTGATTGGTATAGTAGGATACGAAAATGACAGGACCAAAAGACCACTTAAGTTGTTTAGAGCGCGCTATATTTCGGACACTTGTTTCTCTAGCCGTGTCTATCTCTATCGCAATGTTTGCCTTTCCTTTTGAACCTGCTTTTTCTGCAGACGTAAACTCAAGGAATAAACTTTCCCAACAGAATCGGAACCAAGATTTCGAGAAATCGAACGGTCAATCCAAAGTGAAGGAAAAAAAGGGCGAGGGAAAGGGAGGTGATGAAAAATCTGAGTTTTTTGAGTCCGAACGTAAGTTTTTTCCTTTCGAGTTTCAGGCAGTTCCCGAAAAATTCCGGGTGAGTGATAAATTTGGAATGTTTGGTATAAATAGCCATTATCTCGTTGGTCCGGGAGACAAATTTCTTATCAATTTTTGGGGGCGAGTGGATGATAGTCTCATTGTTGTCGTCGATAGTGACAATCAGATGTTCATTCCGCGCATTGGAATAGTTGACGCTGGGGGTTTGACCTATGGGGAGCTTGAAACGAGGGTTAGTCAGACCATTAAGAAGGCCATGCGGAATGTGAGATTTTCAGTTTCCCTCTATGAACGCAGGGAGTTTAAAGTTGATGTCGTGGGAATGGTTGAAAAGCCGGGCTCGATATTGAGCAATGCGCAGATGAGAGCCAGTGAAGTGATTGCCGCAGCGGGTGGCATTAGTTCCATGGGGTCCCGAAAGTTTATTGAGTTAAGACGAGACAAAAATACGTTTCGAGTGGATGTTCAACAGTATGTTAACTTTGGAGATACCTCTCTAAATCCGTTTGTGACAGATCATGACATGATTGTGGTTCCACCTCTTAGAGAATACGTCACGATCCGTGGGGCAGTGGTGAATCCGGGGACTTTTGAGATTCGGAACACAGATCGCTTTAAAGATGTTGTGAGACAGCTGGGCGGTTATTCTGTTCATGCAGATTTATCCGCTCCTATGAAGCTATCTCGTGTTACTGAGGAAGGTTCACGAGAGAACTTTTCTATTTTTCACTCGGAAAATCCTAAGGAGGCCCCAAAGGCTCTCCTTGAGAACTCTTTGGTTATGAAGAATGGGGACGAAGTTTTTATTCCTTCCCAGTTGGTCGAGATCCCCTCCGAGTCCGACTCTGTTTTTATTACAGGAGAAGTGAAATTGCCGGGCCCGAAGCCGTATCGTGGAACCATAAAGGCGGAGGAATATATCGGGTTGGCCGGTGGACTCACAAGTAGAGCTGATTATTCAGGAGCAAAGGTGTACACAACGGGTGGCAAAGAGATGCCTCTTACGAGCCAATCCAGGATCGAACCAGGAGACACAATTTATATCCCCGAACGAACGTTTAAGTTTTGGCAGGATCATTTAACAATTGTTGTCACGTTTCTTACATTAGCTACAACCATTATCACGATTACTAAATGAGATTTGTTTTCTTCATGAGATTTGCTTTCTTTTGCCTCCTGGTTCTTGTTTGCTCCCCCGGATCTTCGTTGGGCGAGAGCTATGCAGGTTCAACGTCTCATCAGCACTTTATTGACTTCAGAATGACCTATGTCATTCCGGAGACTTCAACCCAGCAGATTCGGTTGCGGAGAGCAACGGGGATTGGTTTTGATTTGGCCTACCAGTTCTATTTTTCAGAGTATTTAGGGTTGGACTTTTCTCCGGGAGCCTGGTTTATGCGCGTGAAGAACCAAAGTGGGACTGATGCTGCATTATACAGCTTTTTGGTGACGACGGGCTTAGCTTTAAGACCTTTTCCTGATACCTATTTTGATCCGAGTTTTCTTCTTAACGGAGGGGCCTCCTTCACAGATGCAGGGGACTTGGGAAAAGGCCGCTTTAGTTTCCCCTTTTTTTCGCGAGCGGTCGTAAGTCTCTATCGATATACAAGTCGGTATAAAGACCTCTCTCTCTCATTTGCAGTTTCTGGAACCTATTACCATTACGTTCGTCAGATTTCTCTCCTTGAGGCAAGAGTGATGGATATTGGTTTAGCACTAAAGGGTTCCTTTTGAACTGTTGGTCTGGTTCGGGCTTTTAAAAGGCATAGGATTCCTCTCTCAGTCTTTTACAGGATGGTTATTAGATATAAACCCTATGGGTAAATTTCTTGGGTTTTGGTCAGGCGGCCTTATTGTTGATCCAACGGCTACTTCATGCTCATCCATGGAAATCTAAGGCGCGGTTTTGTCGTGTTCTGCCTTAACGAGTGGATGTGGATAAGTAAAAGGCTCATAATCATCTAGTACCTTTTCATAGTACTCTGGGGAACCTTTTATGGATCCCAGTAACGTGACTTGTTCGTCTAGGATGTTGTCCCAGAAATATACCGGGCCAGTAGACTCAGATGTCGTTTCCCAGAGGGAGATAGCATATGTATAGCTCGATATTGTATTACCCCATATAATACCCTTGCCGCCACGAATGCGAACTGCAGCGACAGGTTCGATGGGGTCTTCGAAGACATTGTTATAAACTTCAATCCATTCGGTTCCGAAGTTGCTGTCCCCGTTATATTCATCTCCATGTGCATCGACCGTGTGAGAATTTACATTGTTCGCAACAAAGTTATTGCGAAACACGTATCGGGCCCCTCGATTTGACGCTACCGCATGACGCGTGGCTGAAAAAAAATTGTCTTCGATGAAAGTGCAATCGGGACTTCCAAATGGAAAATCGGAATATTCGTCATTGCCCATAACCGTGACGCCATATCCCAAGTTATTTATGGCTGGTTTAAACGTATCCGCAATCTCATTGTGATCCACAACGCCGGAGCTGTTTCCCGTGATCAGTACACCAGAATATCCCTGGTATCGGATAACGGAATTGTCTATGCGAAAATCGCGAACATTCTCAAGCTGTATAGCCTTTTCGGCGGCTATGGAATTTTCTCCAGACACACCATACATATGCAGGTTTGTAACCCGAAAATCAGAAGTGTCTCGTGCTAAGAAAAACGCAGCGTTTCGAAGGTCAGCATTAACATCGTCGGAACTTCGATAAAGGACAGTCCTTCCATCGGTAGAACCCGAAATTGTGATGTCATCACTTTCGATAAATACAGTTCCGATGAGCTCCCATTCACCCGCAGGAATCACTACGACACCAGCACCGTCGAGTCTATCGATAGTCCGCTGAATGTCGGAGCGACTCCCAGTAGGTGCGATCTCACGTCTAGTGTCTGAGTGACACCCTAGGATAGAGATCGTGGCCGAGAGGCCCAGTATTGTTAATAGTTTCACAGAAAGTTCCAAAACTTATTGTAACGAGAGCCCCTCTTTAACAAAGAAATTTTCCTAGTAGGTTGGCTTCGGGCAAGCACGGCTTCTTTCTCAGGTTCAAATAGTTGAGAGCGTCGCTCTCAGTTTTTTGAGACCCGCGGTTTGGCATCGTGTGGCCGTATTTTTAAAATAAAAAAACAATAAATTCAACATGTTGCTGTTTTTTGTGCGCGCGGTTTTTAAGTTCTATGGCACAGAGCTTGCTTGCATGGTTGGCAAATGAAAGAGCCCATGCTCATAATGATGCTGATCGCGACGTTTGCTTCTTTCGCACTGACGTTTGGATTGATGCCTATGGTTTTTGGTTTGGCCGGCGTTATCGGTGCGATGGACGAGCCTGGAGGACGGAAGATTCATGTCGTGGCGACTCCGAGAATCGGAGGCCTGGCCATATTTTTGGGGCTTATTTTTGGCCTTCTGATTTTATGTTTTGCGCTCAGAGGCTCACATGTAGGGATTTCACCTCTGATCTTCTTACTGGGCGTTCCTATGGCCTTTTTGATTGGATTTGTGGATGACCTAAAGGGGTTAAGGTCTTCTCACAAACTATTGGGCCAATTGGCCCTTGGCGTACTTGTCTTTTTCTTAGGATTTAAGGTTTCTGCTTTTTCAATTGGTGCCGGATACCGATTGGATTTGGGTGTTCTTTCGTTTCCCGTGACCGTTTTGTGGGTTGCCGGAGTGATGAATGCGGTCAACTTAATTGACGGATTGGATGGTTTGGCGGGAGGACTCTCGGCGATTGCTTTGTTGGCCATTGGAATATTGTCTTTAATGGTTGGAAACGTTTTTGGGGCGGGTGTCGCTTTTGTGACGGTGGCCGCCATTTTGGCCTTTTTATGTTTTAATTTCCCTCCGGCTCAAATTTTTATGGGAGATTGTGGGAGCATGGTATTGGGGTTTCTTTTGGCCATATTGACCATGTCCATTTCGCCATCCGGAGCCGGGAAGGTGTCTGTTTTTGTCCCCGTATTTTTGTTGGCTCTTCCTTTTGTAGATATGTTCGTTGCGATTCTCAGAAGAGCAATTCGGGCAAATGACAAACAGGTGGAGATGAATCGAAGTGGTTTTCGAAGATTTGTGAAGGCGATGGTGGTGGAAGTGTTGGCTGCAGATGGAGATCATATTCATCATCGCTTGATTGCCCGAGGTCACTCCACTCGAAAAGTGGTTCTTTCTCTGTATTTTTTGTCTGCCATGGCTTCGATTTCTGCGGGTGCTGTGTTTTTAATGCCCACGGTGTTGGGGTGGATGCTCGTATCTTTTTTGGTGGTGATTTGTCACCAACTCGTCTTGTCCTTGGAGTATGAAGAGTTTTTACCTCCGAATTTGCGTAGGCTTCGGCGCCAACTCAATGTGGAGCAAACGATAGAATCAAAGGGCTCTTTGATTCAGAGAGTTTCTGAATCTTCGAGATAATTCTATTTGTAGGCCATGGGGTCTTCTTGCCAGCCCGTGAACTTTGCCGCACCAAGATTGTTTGCACTGGAAACTCTCATGTAAATGGTTTGTGGTTCCAGGATGGGAACCCATCCCGAGTTCAAGTTGACGGTTTCTGCCTCTTGAAGACGCACTTGAATGCTGTCTGAAGCTCTTGTCTCGCCGACTGTTTCTACACCCGTCACCATTAAGTAGGTGTCTATTTCACCTCCTCCAGCCAATCCATCAATGTAAGTCTGAAACCAGCCCATTTCGGCCGTAACCGGAATTACGTTGAGAATGTGTTTTTCAAACCCGGTAGAGTCTGCGCCAGATTGTGTTTCAATGACTAATTCATTAAAGGCGATATATCTTCCATGTGAGGCCTTAAATGCATTGATCTGTGAAACTCCTGAACTGGTCGATGCCGAGCCAATATAGGACCATGAGCTATACCCGGAGGGGCCAGCAGATGTTTTATCGTTGGGAGGAGTCTGGGAGGCTACAATATCAAATGTGCGGCCGGTAGTGGCCGGAATGGCATAGAGGTAATAAGCAATGTTTTTGTCAAACACGCTTTCGGAATCCAATCCCCCTCTTGGGTTTTCTGTTTGGCTAATATTCACCGTAGCGGGATTGGTTGAATCGGTATTTGCGTAGAGTTTTCCGTCGATGTTGACGACAGCGGGGCTTGCTTTGCTTCCAGGAACCGTAACAACGGTACCGCTTGATGTGGCAGTGTAGGCAGGTTTATGAGAAGCGGTGATGCGCTCGTACCAGGAGAGTTGGGTTCCCCATTGCCAGAAGTCGCCGTTTAGCATTTCTCTTTGAACCCAGGGAATCCACAGTGTGTTTTCATCTGTTCGGTGAAAGAGGACGACGGGGCCTGAGGTTTCGGTTCGTTCGGGGACGGTGCCGCCTGCTGCGATTTCGAGGGCTTCGACGGTTTGGTTGGTTTCGGGGGCGATGGCGCGCTCAAAATAGGCGACGTCGTTTTCATTAGTGAGTGGGATGGGGGAGGCAGCGGTTGTGATGGTCGTGACTTTGTCGGTGCGGTGATCTCTTACGACAATATTTCCGGTAAAGGAGACTTGTTTGTTGGTGGAATCCCAGGAGATTTTTCCGCCTCCGGAGATCGTTAAATTGCGGTCTTCGGGAACCTCGGTCAGCACCGAGGAAGGCGTTTCATCCAACCCACAAGAAGTGAGCGCGAGAGCGATTGTAAATAACCAAAGGAATGATGTGTTGATTTTCATGTCTGTCTCCTTGTTTTATTTGTAGGCCATGGGGTCTTCTTGCCAGCCTTTGAGACTAAAAGAAACGATGTTGTTCCCGTTTTGTAGATTGAGATAAATAGTAGCTGGAGTGGTGAGAGATGTTTCTACATCGTTGTATACGATAATGGTTGGATCTGTTTGGGTTCTAACGAATCCAGTGCAGGCCTCCACTCCTCCAATACATCCCCAGCGATCTGAAACAGTCCCTGAAATTTGTAGTCTTCCTGAAACTTTGGTTGCTGTTGTTGGACAGTTTTCTATTGTTTTCGCTGTGGCGTCTGTGCTTTCTGTCAATTGTTCACTCGCAATATAGGTTCCTGCGTTCTGAAAATTTCCTAGACTTGCGAAAAAGCTATCGACTTCGACTAGGGTATTGTCTGTTGCGAAAGAACCAAGGTATGACCAAGAACTAAAGCTTGTTGGTCCAGGGCTTAAATCATTGGGTGCTGTGGTTGAGGAAACGAGGTCGAACGTTCGGCCTGTGGTCGCCGGTATGGCGTAGAGGTAATAAGCAGTATTGGCTGATTTGGTTTCTGTGTCTAGTCCCCCTCGCCCGGTTGTGTCTAAGTCCATGACGGTGCGTGAAGTATTTGCGTAGAGTTTTCCATCGATATTAACGACTGCCGGAGAAGAGGGACTCGCGGGAACTGCGACTTGGGAATCATCTTCATTGATGCCGTTGTTTCTGTAGGCAGGTTTATGAGAAGCGGTGATTCTTTCGTACCAGGAGAGTTGGGTTCCCCATTGCCAGAAGTCGCCGTTTAGCATTTCTCTTTGAACCCAGGGAATCCACAGTGTGTTTTCATCGGTTCGGTGAAAGAGAACAACGGGGCCTGAGGTTTCGGTTCGTTCGGGGACTGTGCCGCCTGCTGCGATTTCGAGGGCTTCGACGGTTTGGTTGGTTTCGGGGGCGATGGCGCGCTCAAAATAGGCGACGTCGTTTTCATTAGTGAGTGGGATGGGGGAGGCAGCAGTTGTGATGGTCGTGACTTTGTCGGTGCGGTGATCTCTTACGACAATATTTCCGGTAAAGGAGACTTGTTTGTTGGTGGAATCCCAGGAGATTTTTCCGCCTCCGGAGATCGTTAAATTGCGGTCTTCGGGAACCTCGGTCAACACCGAGGAGGGTGTTTCATCCAACCCACAGGAAGTAAGCGCGAGAGCGATCGTAAATAACCAAAGGAATGATGTGTTGATTTTCATGTCTGTCTCCTTGTCCGTAGACGTTTATCAATGGTCGTGCCAATGGTGTTTTTTCCATAACCAGCTGAAATAAAAGAAAAGTTCAAAAAGGGGCGAGTGCAGTTCTCTCTAAAGGAGGCCGAAAATCGAACTCGGGGGATTCGAATTTCGAAAGGCATCACGTTAGAAACGGTAAGTGAGGAAGGGGCCGTTGAGTTCGAGGCCGGCCTTTTGTTTCTTGGTTTTCTTTTTATAAACGAGGACAGCATCAATGATGCCCCAGGCGGTTGAAACCGCGCCCAAGCCAATCGATCCCCAAACCAGACCGCGATACACATTGGCGCGGTTAGGGTGTGTAAAGCTTCCGCTCGGGTCCTCTTCGCTTTTAAATAAGAGGTAGAAGGTGACGCCAGATGCAATTGCGCCGACTTGTGTGCCTAAAAAGGCCCAGGCTTTTCCATCTTCTTGGTTGGCAAATTGTCCGGTCCCAAAGGGCATGTATCGTTTCCAGAGTCCCGGACTCAAGGTCTCTGCTTGAGGTTGAGTGGGTTGAATTTGGAGGGAGGAGGTTGGCTTCGCCGGAACGGGTTCGGGTTTTTTCTTTCGTTTTTTTGTGGGTGGTTTTTTTCCGCGTTTGATGGAGGCGAATAGCGACCGACAGGGGTTGGTTCTCACCAGTTTTTGGATGGATTCAGTGGGAGAAAACGTCAGAAGGGTTTCAAAGTGGTTTCGGGCTTGGGGGTGGTCTCCCAACTCACAGTACGCCACACCCAGGACTTTATGGGCGAGAATGATTTCTTCGACGGTGTTGAGCAGCAATTTATCGAGCAAAGGTTTGCTGATCTCAATGGCCGTTTCGTATTCCTTCGCAAGTACTTGCGTTTCAGCCTGCTCTAACTTTTCCAGGGTCGAACTGGCCGCAAAAACGGGGGAAAGGGTGAATCCAAAGACAATGACCGAAACTAACCAACTCTTGAAGCGCATTTCTTGTGCAATGAATCGTAAAATTGGCTTAAACACAAGATTTTCCTTAAAGCGAGATTAGATGCGGCTTTCATGCTGTTCTGATGCGGGTTCTGGCACTTTGCGGCAATTTGGATTTTCGAGTATATAGGGCTAGATCATGGAGTATTTGCGGGGAAATTGGGGAATTCTGTTTGGATTCGTGTGGATTTTTTTGAGTGGGTCTTCTTTTGCGGAGCCTTGGGTGGTGGATGAGGCGACGTTTTTTTACAATCAAGATCAGCGAAGAATGTCTTTGGCCAATCCGGGGGATTTTGCGGAAATCTCCACGACGGAAACGGGGTTTCGACTTCGGGTTTGGAAACTGGGTTTGGCTGTCGTGCACGGGGAAACCCGCGTATCCATTTTTGGTCGAGGATCTCGCGCTTTTCGAAGCGCGGTCTCTGCGGGGGGAACGGCCAACTTTGAATACGAGACGGGCATTGAAACCACGAAAGCTCAGATTCCTGTCAACGACTTATGGGATCGCGTGAACCTGCCGAGGAATCCCTCTTCATCGCTTCAGCTTCAAACGAAAGAGGGAACTTCGGTGCGTGTTCCTTCGGAAGCCGTTCGAAAATACTTGTCGAATCATGCGCGGGATCATGGCTATCGAGTCGCCACGCAAGATGCATTTGCACAGCTAAAGAGCGATGGAAATCAAACGTATGCAGAGCTTCGAGAGGAGCTATTCAATTTTTGGGATCAAGTGGATATGGGAAGGTTATTCGAGGGCGTTCAGGATGAATTGGCTCGATATGTTCCGGAGGTTGATCGCGAAGCCTATCTGGCGCGAATTCGAGATGAATTGGCTCGTTTGGATATGACGTATCGGGATTTGGCGGATGAATACCTGGGACAATGGCGAGAGCGTTTGGAGTCGGTGGATGAGGTGGAGTTCAACGCAGCCGTGAAAATCGACTATGACATCAAGTTGGGCCCCTCGGATTGGGACATGGACATTGAAAATGAGGAGCTGGGTTTTTTCTTGGCGTTTCGGGCGTTGGACGATCAAGAAAAAACAGGGGTGTTGGAGTTTCGATCCGGAGTTTCACGTGTTTCGACGGAAGCCTCTTTTTATGTTTTTGAAGTTGTGGCTCAAGCGGAGGGGCGCGTGGATGTGGAAGCTTCCGCTACGGGCTTGGAAAATGGTGAGGACGTGTGGTCTGATTCCGTTCGCTTTGGAGGAAGCGGAAGTGTGGAAATTCCGTTAGATTTGAGTTCTCATCCGCTCTTTCTTTCTTCCCCCAAACGGGAGTACACGTTGGTGCATGTGGGGATGGGGTATTTCTTGAAGGATACCACCCAATTTGAAATTGAGTTTGCGTATCGAGCCAATGGTCATCGAAGACATCAACTGGAACGGGCCAAATTGTTTTTTTCTCAGCAAGTCGCACCGTGGATGGCGTTTCATATGGGCGGAAGTTATCGACAAATTGCTTCACAAACCCATTTTTCGAATCAAAATGTTCCCGGTGATTTATTGAAGCAGAGTGAAGTGGATAATTTGAACCGCGATTTGGAGGAATACAGAGACTATATTGGAGACGTGAGTCTTACCTTCGGTATTGCTCTGGGCAAGAATTTATCTCTGGATGTGGCCGATTTACGTGTTCTGGGCCCAAATGTTTGGGCCAAGACCGGAGTGACGACGCAAGCTCTGGGATTGGAGTGCCGAGCGCATTGGGAACAATATCGATTTCTTTTGGGGGGAAATACTAATGGCTTTTCTCCGGAGGACTTGTTTAGGCAAGCCGGAATCGATCCGGAGATCTTTGGGGACGAAGTGGTGATGGACGGTCGATATGTTGTGGACAGCGATCAGATCATCGACAATCGCTATTTGTTTGGTGTGGGGTTGAATCGTGAAAAATGGGCCGTGCGCCCGGCCATTGAAGTGGGCAAAGGACGCCTACGAGGGCTACAACTCGAATCCGCTTTGAAAAAGATTACGTTGAGTCGGGATCGATGTGTGGATGTAAATTTTGGGATTCGATTTGATTTGGACCAAGATGATGTAGGCGCCTTTCGAATCTCTGTCGGAACGGCCAGGTAGGCCTAGATCAGGCTCATTGGAAGGCATGACAGATGCCTTCGAAAACCGTAGCATATGAACTCGGGAACTACTGAGTTCATGGAAGATATTCAGTTACTAGAACAGCTTCGCAAACGCATTGAAGGGCTAAACGTTTTCAGCGAAATCGGAAAAGCCGTTACTTCGACGTTGGATATTAATGAAGTTTTGAAAACGGTGCTGGGACATGTTTCGGACCTTTTGTCTCCCACAAGTTGGTCTCTTTTGTATGTGGATGAATCCGGAAAGAATCTTCGTTATGAAATCATGATTAACGAGCCATTCCAGGATGGGGGGCGTCTCATTCCTCTTGGGGAAGGAATTCCGGGTTGGGTCGCGGAGAGAAGCAAACCCATCTTGTGGGAGAAAAATGCCTTGGATCGGAGTCGAGAGCTTCCGAAAGGAATTTGTCCTCCGGATCGAGCCAAGTCCGTGCTTTGTGTTCCGCTTCATGCGGGAGGGCAGCTCATAGGTGTGTTGGATATCCGGAGATCCGGAAAGGATGTCGAACCTTTTCAAAAAGAAGATCTCACACTTCTTTCGGCCATCGCAGACTATGCCGCCATTGCCATCGAGAATGCTCGGAACTATCAACGTGTGGAAGATCTCACCATAACGGATGATCTTTCGGGTTTATTCAATATTCGTCATCTGCATCTGGTTTTAGAAGCGGAAGTGGTGCGTTCCAAACGTCATCGGAATGAGTTCTCGTTGATTTTCTTAGACTTGGATCACTTCAAGCAGGTGAATGATCGATTTGGACATATCAATGGTTCTCAAATGATTCACGAAGTGGGGAAGTTGATTTTGGACAATATTCGAATGGTGGACTACGGGTTTCGATATGGCGGAGACGAATTTTGCGTCATGCTTCCTGAAACGCCGAAGGCCAATGCCGTCTTTGTTGCGGAGCGACTTCGGAAGGTCATCGAAGAAACGGTCTTCCTCCAAGAGGAAGAGGTGAACGCCCGGTTGACCGCGAGCATTGGCTTGGCTGCTTTTCCGAGGGACGCGTCCACAAAGGATGATTTAATCAAACGGGCCGATGAGGCCATGTACGAAGCCAAGAACACAACACGCAACGCCGTTTGCCTCGCTTAGAATTTACCTGTGGATAAGTCCCTAAAATGAACAGTTCATTTTAGGGACGGGGGTTAGTAGAGGTTTCGTTCGCGGATTTTCCGATAGGCTTCGATGATCTCGACGGCAGCGAACCTCGGAAAGCTGGGGGGCGGATTGACCAAGAGTTCTGGGTTGAAAATATATTGCTTGCGTAGAAATCCCGATCGATACGAACCTGGGTAAACATAGCCTTGTGTATAGCTGTAGTCTTTGGTGATGGTCGTTCCGGTAACCCATAGCGTATCGGCCAATTGTCGTGGGACTTCTCGGCCAAATTCACAACCTCCGCCCGGAGGTGCCCAAGGGGTGTCTCCGAAAGGAGCGTGGTTGGGGCCTTCCGTTGGAGCCGTGCAATATTGTGGGGTCAAACCTGCGGCATAGGAAGTCGGAACATCTAGCGAGTTGCAATTATAGAGATCGTCGCAAGCGGGATCATGTACGTTCCCGGAGTCATCCGGCACGACAACACCATAGTCGTACGCAGGGTCTACGTTGTTTAGGTTTTGAATGTCCAACATTCCCGTATCTGAGGTTTCTCCGATGGCGATCATGGCCGCCTCAATATCCAATACGGAGACAAAATTTTCACGTCCATTAACCCAATTGGGGTCGTCGGGCATCCATTCGCTGCATCCGTTTTCAGTACCGCAGTCTCCGTCGGTCCAATGTTTGGTATAGGTCGTTTTGTAATCGTTGTTTCCATAGTCCCGGTCTCGAATGCCGAAATTGGATTCTGTGATGACAAAGTTTGTGGCGGTTGCCATTTCATCCGCGGTGGCACTGGCTGGTTGACTTAAGGCATCCGGTCGAAGGTCCCACCAGGTGCCGCCTCGGTTTCGGCGGTCTCCATCTTGTCTCCGGTCGGCTTCGTTTCCGCTTAGGTTCGCCGTGGGAATGCTTGCAGGAATGATGATGTTTTCTTTTGCAATCAGTCCGGCGGTGTATCGTGCATTGGCTTGATCTGTGGCCAAAAAGTCTCCTCGGAGTTCAATGTTCTTGGCGGCAATGGTGACGCCTCCTCGATAGAAACCTTTTACGCCCACTGTGGCATCGGGGGCATAGTAGACCAAACCATCTCCAATCAAATGGGGCCCGCTGATTTGTGCTCCATATCGGGTGTTGACGGACAGCGGGTCATCGCAATTGTATTTGTAGTAATACTCATGGTGAAAGAGGAGACAGACCGAGTCCGTGGAATTGTCGGTAACCGTCGGTGCGACTTGAGAGAAGATGCTGGAAATGTCTCCAAATTCCAGCTCGTATCCGGTCTCCAACACGCGTTCGAACACCATATGGGCAAAGATGGTTCTTCGAAAGAGATCCTCCCCCTCACTCACGGACTGAGCAAACGTCACAGGACCTTTGAAGTGGTGGTGTCCGCTTTGGAAATACGGTTTGACACGATCCCCATCCTCGTCTTCAAAAGGACCGAAGTGAACATGGCCATCGTATGTCCCCGGCTGAAATCGAAATTCATCTCTGGGTCTGGGATTTAAAATTCCCAAGGTGATGTTCGCAAAACTTGTCCGTTGAACATTGTAAAGGGCTTCCATTTGAAGCGTGTTGCCGGTTTGCTTATTTTCCACCTCAATGATGGCTTTTACCTGCTTTGTGCCATCACTTAGGTTGTCAATATTGCATACCGTATTTTCTGCAGATTCGTTGATGAACTCATACCAATACTGCACATGAAAATCATTGTTCGGAACGGTAAAAGGTGAGTCAACAACGGGCGGGTTTCGATCATAGGAGGCCGTTCCACAATCCCCTCTTTCGGATCGAACCACCAACTCCTTCTTGGCTAAATTCAATCCAGAATCTGCTACGTTTTCAATGGTGGCTCGCTTTCGGAACAGCGTGCTTAGAGAGATGGATTTCTTCATCGAGCTGCTCAATAAAGAAACGCCCAATCCCAGAACCACGAGCAAAATTAAAACGGTGACCAATGCCTGTCCGGATGAAGTGAACTTCTTGAGTGTGCGCATCAGTATCCTCCTCCTGGGGGAGATGTTGGAAGTGGAGTAGGCGTGGGCGTCGGTGGCTCGTACGTGCATCCCGGTGTCTTCGGAAGGCAGATGCCACAAATTTGCCCCGGAGGACATGGAGGACGCGTTGGGGTTGCCGTTGGGGCCAGGGGCGTTGGTGTTGCTGTGTAAATTTCAAAAGGATCATATCCGAAGTTTTCGGCGCTTGCGGCACCCAAAGGCCGTCTTAGGTTGGCAGGGCTCAACTTTTGTGTGAGGGAAACTTCTTTATTGGCTTCTCCCGTTTCCGTGGTTTCAGACATCTTTGGTGCCAAGGCATCCACCTCCGCAGTGACGCTTCGGAAATAGGGGTATCCGATTTGATTTAAGCATGTGACGGTTTCCGTGGCTTCGTCAATACTGTCCATCGAAGGGAGGAAGGCTTTGACGGTTCTGGATTGTTTGATTTTTCTTTCGTCGTTTCGATCTTCGTAGCTGTACTCGAACGTGAAATGTTCAACATTTCTGGCCACGCCTTCCCAATATGCGACTCGTTGTCCGGAACCTCCGAAAGTCTGGGCCACGACATTAAAGTTGTCATCAAAACGGTGAAGATCTTGGTAGATCATTTTTGTTTCTGGATCATGGGCATACGTGATGACATGAGCCTTGTGAATGAACCCCGTGGAGTGGTCAAAGTTGTTGGTTAACGTGTTGTTCCACATGGAAACGTCGGGATCAAACGTGATCACATTACTGGATTTATTTGTGACCCGGAGGAGTTCTCGTTTCGTGGAATCCGCCAACACAATGTAATCTCCCACATTGATTTTCTGGAGTTCTGTTTCTTGTCCCGTTTCTACGGTTAGAGAGATGCTGCCCGCTGCAACATCGGAATCTAGAAAAACTGGCAAAGTGTCCTGAGCCAAAAAAGACACGCGAAGGGCATCACTTTCAGGGGCATCTTCGGCCAGGGGGATGGAAGGATCGACATAGGTCAAGTGATCGCCCGTGTCGATGTCCGCTTTTCGTTTTCCTGGGAGGGGAACTAAGCCATGGGCAATGATGGGGTAGGATTCTCCGGGAGGTACGAACCGAACATGGTATCTGTCAAAATCCCCGTGAGCATCACACCCGTCCAATGTTTGGGGAAAGCTTCCAAGCATTGTTGAGGCGGCTCGGGGAAACGTAATGGCATTGCCGACTTGAATGCGCAATCGTTGAATGAATTGGTTGGTTTCGGAGTGAACTTTAGCATTTCGAATGGCCCGTACACTTCGATTTTGTGTTTTTACGGCAAAATTAAATCCCGCAATGATGACCAAGGCGACCAAGCCCAAGGCCACAACCATTTCAACCATGGATAAGCCTAGGTGATTTATGTTTCTATTCTCAGACGAGTAGGAACCTTTTTTGATTCGGCGGTTAAACATCATAATACGTGCGAGTCTCCCGGGATTAGCTGTTGAAGCAACATTTGTTCCAAGTCCAATTCGTTTTCTTGACGTTAAAAAAATATCATAAGCTTCGTTTTTTCAATAGGTTGTTCGACAATCTTTATGGGAGGTGAGAGGAATCGCTGAAAGCGAACACGTTGTGTGTAAACTTTGATTCCCCTAAAAGGGGAACTTGGGTTTACATGTGCTTTTCTTTGTTTTCATGTAAAAGCCGAATCAAGAATGAATCGAACGATCGCATTGGGCTTGCTTTTATTGACCGCACTTTTGTGGAGTTTGGGCGGGTTGTTGATTAAGTCGATCGAGTGGCATCCACTGGCCATAGCCGGGGCGCGAAGTGGTTTGGCTGCGGTCACCATTTTTTTCATTTTTCGGAAATTCCATTTTTCGTGGTCTGTGGCTCAAATCGGAGGAGCTTTAGCGTATGCGGCTACAGTGATTTTATTTGTCTTGGCGACGAAAATGACCACCGCTGCCAATGCCATTCTTCTTCAGTACACGGCACCGATTTACGTAGGATTATTTGGAGCGTGGTTTTTGGGAGAACGGACCACAAAATTCGATTGGCTCATCATTGTGTTGGCCCTTTCAGGCATGAGTCTCTTTTTTTTGGATCGCCTTTCTTTGTCGGGACTTTGGGGAAATATCATTGCCTTGATCAGTGGGGTCAGTTTTGCATGGCTGGCGTTGTTTCTTCGCAAGGATGGCGGAAGGTCTTCGGTGGAAGCGATTGTCTTGGGAAATGCCTTGGCGTTTCTCATTGGACTTCCCTTTTTTTTCAAGCAGGCAATTTCTGCTTCTAGTTTGCCTCCGCTCATTGCCTTGGGGGTCATTCAGTTGGGGGTTTCTTATGCACTATATGCGTTGGCCATTCGCTATGTAACTGCGGTCGAGGCCATTCTGGTCCCTTTCATTGAACCCATCATGAATCCCATTTGGGTATTGATTGTGGTCGGAGAAAAGCCTGGAACCTTTTCAGTCCTTGGGGGAGCGATCATTCTTTTGGCGGTCGCGTCCCGAGGTTTGAAACCTCTTATTCGAAGAGGCCGGTTTGGATTTCATTAAAGTGGTATAAAAATTCAACACCATAAGAATGGGCCCCCCCTTGGACGTCTCTCACACGGAGAACATGGATTTGGCCTCCTGGTCCCATGTTGTTGTTTGCATTTGCGTAGCTTATGGCAACGGGACCTAGCCATTTATGAATATTGGTCAAACGTGTGGGTTGGCTATAGTCAATATTTTCAATTCCTAGGCGAAAAGGGGCAAAGGCAGGAAGGTCCCAATCCACAACCTCTTCATCCACACCGTCACGGATGATGCTGACCCGGGCCTTATCTGTATTGCAGTCACCGTGGAGATTGGGGAATCCCCCGACATCTCCCAGTCCCGTACCGAAGGATTTTAAGGTCAAAATCCCAGCTTGAAGAATGAGGGCATCCTTATGGTCCGCACACCACTTGACGCGAATTCTCACAGTTTGGTCAAAAGACCTTTCGGTAAGGCACTCATTTATACTATCGTCTGTGACTTGATTTTCATCGTCATCATATTCAGCTAGAGTTACCCACTCACCTTCGGTTTTGCATTCTTCGTCCACTTCGTCATTGGGGTTGTTTCGGCAGCCAATGTCAGGATTGAGGGAGTTGGGATCATCCGTGTCATAACATCCGTCCCCATCATCGTCTGCATCTGCATCGTTGAGAATTCCGTCTCCGTCAATATCGTTGTCGTCGCAGTTGTTGATTCCATCACCATCCGTATCCAAAAGGCAGGAACCGTCGGTTTCTAAATCTTGGTTGGAATCGGTTGAGCCCGGACTCACGGCTTGTTGCGCGCAGCCGAACATGAAAAGCAAGAGAACGAATAGGGGGAATAATTTTTGGGTCGTTTTGGCCATCTCACCGAAAAGATCCGCAACCTCTATGCCAAGAAGGGACTCAGTTAAACTCCTGAAAACAATGAAGAAAGATGAAGGTCGGCGTGTGAAAGGCGGTGAAAAATCGGCAATTGCCGAAAAATGGGCGAGGCCTTGCTTCTTGCAAGTCGCTTGGGGCCAACTAAGCTAAGAGATCCATGGAAAAAGTAGGTTTAGTTGTTGTTGGGGCTGGGGTCATCGGCTCGGCCATTGCGGCTGAATTGAGCGCGGGGAAAGAGGATGTGTTGGTGTTGGAGGCTGCTTCGAAACCCGGAGATGAAACGACGGGAAGAAATAGCGGCGTCATTCATGCGGGTTTGTATTACTCCCCGAATTCGTTGAAGGCGACAACCTGTATTCGAGGCAACGCTCTTTTGTACGATTGGTGCATCAAGCACCGTGTCGCGCACAACAAATGTGGAAAATTGATTGTTGCAAAGAATGAGAAACAGGAAGAAGTGCTGAGTCGTCTGTTTTCGAATGCCAAAAACGCTCAAGCGAAGGGAGTGTCTTGGCTGGATCAGAAAGCGCTTTCTACTCGATTTCCAGAAGTTCCAGGAAGGGCGGCTTTGTGGAGTTCGGAAACCGGAATTGTCGATCCCATCGAGTTGACGAATTCTCTGATTGCCAAAGCTCAACGTTCTGGAGCGGTTTTGGTTACGGATGCTCGCGTATCTGGAATTGCTAAAAAAGAGGGTGGTTTCCTTTTAACCACTTCACGAGGAGAGGTTTGGGCAGAAAGGGTTGTGAATTGTGCCGGACTTTTTGCAGATGACCTGGCCCGCATGGTTGGCACGAAGGATTATCAAATATTTCCTTGTCGCGGCGACTATTTTGTTTGGAATACAAAAAGAAAATTTCCATTCCTCATTTACCCTGTGAAAGATCCTGAGTCTTCTCACTTGGGCATTCATGTGACGTTCGACTCTTCGGGGAGAGTTCGATTGGGGCCGAATGCCACGTATGTGAACTATAAAACGTACGATCAACCTTCTTCGAAACATTTAAAGGAAGAATTTTTACGCGCTGGACGAGCGTTGTTTGGAGACATGAATTCTTCTGAACTTTCCTATGACGGTTATGGGCTTCGACCAAAATTGAGAGGACCCGAGGAGAAGGAAGATCGAGATTTTGTCATTTCCGAAGATATTCCCGGATTTGTAAATCTAATTGGAATCGATTCCCCAGGCCTCACCGCCTGCCTGTCCATCGCAGAAGAAGTGTCCAGAATATTGAGATCACGTTGAGACTCCGAAATCGTTCATAAGAACAGCTAGGTTTGAGGGAAGCAAATCTGAGGAAGAGTCTCTCCGCTTCGGGTTACGTTCGCTCCAAAGACTACGATCACTGCAGGCGGGGCCCCTCGTTGTCCGCCCAGCGTCAAGCATAGCTTGCCGCAGGTCGTCTCCGTTTCCCCTACCTTCCGTTCACGAGGTCTTTGGGCTCTCTTCACAGGCGCGCAGAGACTCTTCCTCAGATTCGCTTTTAGTCATGAGTAATTCTTTTATCTCGCTCCCCTCGCTTGAAATCATTCGTTTGAATGAACAGATAAATTTTCCATGAGAGATGTTCTAAAAATCACCTTGGAAATGTTGAAAGGGTGGCCGACAGGGAAAGGGGCTCCGAGCACTGTCGGGGCGCAGCGAGCCCCTTTCCCTGTCGGTCAGGACCCTCCCACAAAATCTCCTCGGCTCACTTTATGACCGGAACGAAACCCTTGCGCGACGGATGTCGCGCTTTTCTTCTAATGGTCGCAGGGATCTGCGGGTTCGTACTCCGCGTATTCCGGGAACCACATCATTTTGTCGACTTCTTTGCGAATGTCTTCGTCGTGAATATGCCTTCCTACGCCAGCGTGGTGAGCCTCTTTTACTACGGCCACCGCAATTCGAGCGCTTACCTCTCTCAATTGGGCTAAGGGAGGGTAGAGCGTTCCCTCCTCCAATTCTTTTGAAGTGACCATGTCTGCTACGGTTTCGGCGGCCACTGTAAACATGGACTCTGTGACTTTTGTTGCTTCGGCCACAATGGCTCCCAGGCCAACGCCCGGAAAGATGTAAACGTTGTTTGATTGACCGATTTTGTAGGTCTTTCCTTTGTAGGAAACCGGAGGAAAGGGAGACCCGGTAGCTACGATGGCTTTTCCGTCCGTCCAGGCAAAGATATCTTCGGGTTTAGCTTCGGCTTTGCTGTTGGGGTTTGAGAAAGGCATGATGACAGGTTTTTCCACGCAAGCCGCCATGGAGCGAATGAGCTCTTCGGTAAAGAGTCCTGCTGTTCCTGTGGCTCCAATAAGGATGGTGGGTTTGAAAGCTTTCAGCAGAGCAACAGCGTCACGTGCGATACTGTCGTCGATGCCGAGTTTCTGGGCCAATTCTTTTGGCCAAGCAAAATCACGATTGGGTTCTCCCGTGAAATCGAGGGTGTCAATCAGCAGGCCTTTTACGTCGAACATGGCAATGGCGCGAGTCAGGCGTTCTTCTTGGATTCCTGCTTTCCTCAAGTAGTTTCGGTATAGTCGTCCAATTCCAACTCCAGCAGCGCCGGCTCCCATAATCAGAACGCGTTGATCTTCTAGTTTTGTTTTGGTTGCTCGACATGCTGCGATTATGCCAGAAAGTCCAATAGCAGCGGTTCCTTGGATGTCGTCGTTAAAGCATAAAATTCGATCTTGATAGTCCTCCAATAAGTTAAAGGCGTTTTGTTTTAGAAAGTCTTCCCATTGCAATAAAGCTCGGGGGAATAGATGTTTGATGGCCGTGACGAATTCTTCCACCAAGTCTTTGTATTCCTCTCCACGCAAGCGAGGATGTCTCCATCCAAGGTAAAAAGGATCCTCCAAGAGGGTTTTGTTGTCAGTCCCAACATCGAGGCTGACAGGAAGCGTTTGTTGCGGGTGAATTCCCGCCCCCACAATATAGAGCGAAAGTTTTCCGACCGGAATTCCCATTCCTCCGGCACCTTGGTCTCCCAGGCCCAAAATTCGTTCATTGTCCGTAACGACGATGAGTCGAATGTCTTTGGCGTGAGCGTTTTCCAAAACTTCCTGAATTTTTCCTTTGTGTTCAGGCGTGATCCAAATGCCTCGGGCCCGACGCATAATGTGGCTAAATTCCTGGCAGCCTTTTCCTACCGTGGGTGTGTAAACGACGGGAAGGAAATCGTCCACGTATTCGTGGAGAAGTCGGTAGTAAAGGGTTTGGTTTCGGCTTTGGAGGGAAGTCAGGCCAATGTATCGTTCCAGGGGATCTTGTTTGCGCGTGATGCTATCATAGAGTCTGCGACACTGCTCTTCAATGGTCGTTACTTTGCTGGGAAGAAGCCCCTCCAATTCGAATACTTTTCGTTCTTCGGCGGTGAAAGCTGTCCCTTTATTATAAATTGAATTGTTTAGAAGGTTTTCTCCACGAAGTGTAACTTTCAATTTTTTCACAATCATCCCCTTTGCCATTGAACCAACTGGATCGCAATTAACTATAGTTAGCCTCTCAAATTTGACACATAAAGTGATGACTTGGCTCAGGAAAAAAGGGAACTTAAATGGCTTTTTTGATCTCATCGCGCAGTTGACGATAAGAGGCGTTGGACGCGTCCAAGTCTAAGGCTTGCTCGATGTGTCGAAGGGCTCGTTTGTGTTCTTTTCGATACAGATCGGTTCGTGCGTGTTGGGCCAAGAGATCCGCGCTAAATTTTCTTTGGGAATCCCCGATGATTTCTTTCCGATAGCGTTGCCGCTCGGAGTTGTCGGATAAAACACGGTAAGCGTCTGCGATCTCTTTTAAAATGCTCTGCCTTAAGGGCTCTCCTTGAGACTTTTCCGAAGGGGGAATGTTAAGGGCCTTCCATTCTTTCTGTAGGCGTTGATAAGCGTTCTCAATCTCGTCTGGCAGGGCAGCCCAGTGGATATGGAGAATTTCAAAAAGATCGATTCCTCTAAACTCTTCCAAGGTTTGCGTTAGGTGGGGGAGGACGTCCTCCGGCTCTGGTTGGTAGTTCGTTAAGAATGTGAGGAAGCCCAGAAAATAGAACGAGTAGAGGGCTCGAAGAGACTGAATGCGACTCAATGCACTGATGGCAAAAAGGCGACGAAGGCGAACGGGCTTATCCAGGGTTACTTCTAAAAACCTTTGTTCTTGTTCGGATAGTTTCAAAAGAGAGGGGTCAAAGGGAAGAGTCTCGGGTTTTGAAACGAAGTGGGTCATATAAGGGTCCAGCCCGTGACGCAGTTCGTCGGTTGGGTAGGATGCTGCGGCTTCGATGATTCCTCGAAACAAGGCTCTGCGGAAACTGACGGGGACCAAAAGAATTTTCTTCAAATGGTTTTTGCCTTCCAAAAAAGAATATTGTGTTTCCGGCCAGGCGAATGTTTGTCCCAAGTTCCGGTAGATGACTTGGCGGATAATTTTTGCGAGCATTTTTTTGTTCTCGTTGGAAGCGAGAAGGATACTGTCTGTTTTTTCGGTGGCGTCCCTTTCCTCTCGAATTTTTCGGTACTGGGTCTCTGTGAGCTTTCCCGCCTTTCTCATCAGGTAGGCCACGGAATCTGTTTCGTTTTGAGGTTTCTTTTCGGCTCCGACGATTTGTCCATCGTTGAAATAGATCGTGGTGGAGGAATCGTTGGCTTGGCAGATGAGAGCGCCACTGACTTGAAGGCGGGCGATGTCTGTCACCAACCCCAAAAGGGTTCCCTCAAGAAATCTGGTTCTTGGTTCGAATCCCAGATCGTTGGCCTCATCGAAAATATGCCGAAGAACCGTGGGAAGGTGGAAGCGGAGGCGGCCTTCTCGCTCAAAGGAAATGGGAGATAGGGCGGGCTGGGCCGAGGAGGCGGTGGAATTCTTTTCTGAAGAAGTCCGTGTGGGAGGCTGGGAAATCAGCTGTTGCAAGGCCTGTTGAATTTCTGGGGTCAGGTTCAGGATTTGGAAAGCCACTCGTTTGGGCTTGATGGAAATAACCTCTCCTTGGAACTGAACTTCTTCTTCTTTTTGGGGATGCGTAGCTCGAATTACGTAGCGGGATCGCAGTGGAAAATCTCCTTGAATGAGCAGCTCCAAAGCTCCCACTTCGAGATTTTGAAAAAAGGTGTTTAAAGATTCGATGTCTTGGGTGACATCGAACACAAGCTCGAGTTCGGGAGGTGTCGAAGAGGAGGGTTTCTCTTCTTTCACGGAAACAGTCCTTTCTCCTTCCATTATAGGACACCCCTTGCGAGGTCGGCAAGGAGAGGCTTTTTCCGACTGCGGGAAAGGTTGTTCATTTGAGTAAAATCCCATTAGACTGAAGCCCATTCACGCCATGCCTGCCGAAAATAAAGAATGGAATGATGTTGATTTTATCGTTGCCGTCTCGCTCCCTTCTTCGGGGGAGGTGCTTTCTTTCAGAGCTCGAAAAGCTCGAGTGGATGCGCTTTTCTTAGAAATTGATGACGTAAAAGCTCAAGATTTGGGGATTTCAGAGGACGACGAGATTGTTCTCGAAATTTCCGGAGTTCAAGAAGGTCGTGCGGATGCTCCGGTGCGTGTCGTGCGAATTGGAGATCGGCCGGGAACCTCGTCTGCTTTTATGGGGGTTAAGTTCCTTCAACCTCTCTCAGACGTTTGGGTAAAGCATGTCGGGATACCCGAGCCCTCCTCTCAGGAATCCGCCCAACCTTTTGAGTCCCCTGATGTCTCGCCGGAAGATCATGTCCAGTTCATTCATCTTCAACCGGAAGATGTCAAAGAGTTGGTCCCTCGGTTGCTGGAGATGTCACCCGCCAATGTCGGAAGCTTGTCCGATTTTGAACAGATTGTTCGAAATGAAATCATGATGCTAACGGCAACGGATCGGGAGTTGATTCAGAGGGGAAAGGATGGGGAACTTCCCGAAGATACGCCCGAGTTTTTGGAATGGGAAATTCTCTTATTGTCTCTTCAAATACGTGCGGAGGCCACGTTGTTGCGGAAAGTGAGTCGGGCCACGTCAGGAATCCTTTCGGTGATGGTGGAAAATGTCATCGCGGAATTTCGACACCGCGTGGCGAATCTCGAACAAAGAGTGTCTGAGGTATCCACGAAACTATTATCTTCTCCCGAAACGATGGAGGCATTTAAAGGCCTCTCCAGAAAACAAGGAGCCTTGGATTCCATTTTGCACGAGTTTCAAATTTTTCATTTCTCTCAGGTTCTTCGGGATACGCAAAAGGGGTCTCATCCGAGACCGCTTGAAGAACTCAGTGCCATTCAGCCGCGTTCCATTGAAAGCTATATTGAAATGTTGGGAGGCGATTCGGATAACCCTGCCCGAAAACGTCGACGTCGGCCCGAGCTATTGAACGATTGCATTAAATTATACGATGCCTGGGAGAAGGAGCTTAAGGAGGCCAAGGTTTCTTCGGAAGTCATGGATGTGATTCGGCACGGATTGGCTCTGGCTGGAAAAATTGCGGTGGAAGCACGAGGCATGCGTATGCTTTTCGAAGGAGCCGATCATTCCTTGTTCGTCGGCCATATGCGAAGACTCGCTCAGCAAGACGATTTGGCGTATGGAAAATTTGCGGCCGACCTTAAGCGCGTCGAAAAAACCGCTTCGGGGCTGGCTGAAATGAGGCTTCGGCAAACCCGTGAAAAGACTCGGCAAGCCTATGTCTCTTTAACCAATGTGTTGGATTGTTTTCCCCCTGAGTTTCGTCCACAGGTCGCGGGTCACGTAAGGTATGAAATCAGTCAAGATGCCAGGCGGGCTCCCTCAAAAGAGGAGGTTCGGGTTCCCAAAACCTTTCTTGAAAAAACGCTTCCCGTATTGGGGCATAAGTTTGTGTTGATTGGAGCCACCGTTTTTGTTGCGATCGGGTTGCTCTGGTTGGCGTTCAATTTGTTCGAAGATCGTACGTCTCCCATTGCCCAGTCAGGCTATCAGACGATTCTTCCCTTTTCAGAGGTTTACGAGCAAAGGGGGCGCTTTGTTGGCGTTGTGAATCAAGAGCTCTGGAGAAATCTTTCTAAAATGGAACGGACCCGCAAGGCTCAATCCTTGAGAGAGTGGGCGGGAAGAAACGGTCTCAAAGGGCTTAAACTGCTGGATGAAAATGGAGAAAAGCTTGTGACAACGGGAGATGGCATCACTTGGGGTCAACTGATCTTTTGGGAAAATTGAGGAAGGTTTTTTTGCCATGACAAAACTTACGGTTTTTGCGCTTTTGTTTTCTTTTTTTATGAGCGGTTCGGTAAACGCAGAAAAGAGCATTGATTTTCGTTTAAAACAACTGACTCCTTTTCAGGTGGCGGATTCGCGCGTTGAAAAACTTTCTTCGAAGGATCAAGCGGTCTTGCGACATCTTCTTCATGCATCCATGATTATGGACGCCTTGTATCTTCAGCAAATGCATCCTCGTTCCGCAGCCTGGAAACATCGCTTGGAGCGCCTCGCGGGATTGAATTCGCAGTGGAAAAAGTATCGAAAATATTTTGCTTTGAGCTACGGTCCCTGGGACATCTTTTTTGAGGACTGGGTGTTGCCGAAAAATGTTTTTTTGGAAGAAGAACCTCTGTTGGGGCGAAATTTTTATCCAGAGGGTTGGACGGCATCGAAGATCGAAACTTGGTTAACTCGGCACCCGAAACGCAACGAAGAGATTCGTAGTCCCTATACGATGGTCAGGGAAGATGAAAAGGGGGATCTTTTTGCCATTCCATATTCACGTTTTTTCTCCCGGGATTTAGAAGCGGCGGCTAAACACCTCGAGGCGGCGGCGCGTCTTGCAGGAGACCCAAACCTCGAAGCTCTCTTGCGCTCTCGGGCGCATGCCTTTCGAACCAATCAGTACAATGAGACGGAGAAAGATTGGATCGCTGCATGGAATTCTGACATTCAACTGACCATTGGGCCCTATGAAGAATATGATGACCGTTTGCTGGGAGTGAAGAGAGGTTTCGGATCCCGAGTGGCTTTAAAGGACCCTGTTTCGACCCAAGACCTTCAAGAGTATCTTTCTTACATCGAAGATTTTCAAAAGCGTTTACCCATGCATCCTCATCATCTGAAAGATAAAAGGAAGGCGAGTTTCATTACGGCGGTCAATGAGATTTTTATGACAGGTGAATCCAAAGCGGGGGTTCAGACATTGGCCCATAAGCTTCCAAATGATCGGTCCGTGACGTTAAAACATGGAAGTCGCCGTGTTCTTTTTATGAATATCTTGGAAGGAAAGTGCAAAAATATTCTTAAGCCCATTGGAGATGTGGTTTTGAAGCCTTCTCTGAGAAGGTATGTGTCGTGCGATTCGTTTAAAAAATTCACCCTCCATCATGAGATCGCGCATGCTTTGGGCCCGGCATTTTATTATCGCGATATCGAAAAGCGAACGGGTCGCAAACGGATCCAAGATCTTCTGGGCGTATGGGGATCCCCTGTTGAAGAGGCTAAGGCGGATATCGTCGGATTGTATGATCGACAGTTCTTGTTTGAGAAGAAGTTGGAGCCTTCTTCCAAAGAAAAAGAAATGTATGCGACCTATTTAGCCGGGATTTTTAGAACGGTACGTTTCGGGGCTGGAAGTGCTCACAAGAAAGGCATCATGTTGCAATTCAATATGCTGCGTGAAAAGGGAGCGTTGTTTTTTGACGAAAAAGGGCTTGTGGTCTTTGACGTAGAAAAAATGAAATCCGCCGTTCCCGAAGTCGTAAAGTTTGTTCTCAATTTGCAAGCCGAAGGCTCCTCCCAAAAAGCCCAGGCTGCCTTGGAAAAATATGGATCGGTTCCCCCAAAGATGAGGAGGCTTTTGGATCAGGTCGCCAAAAAGAAGATTCCAAGAGATTTATATCCTCATTTTCCTTCGGCGGAGGCGTTATTGCGCGGCGAGTCGTAGGCTAGGCCTAACCACTTGAATATAAACGAAAAAAAATAAAAATAATTTAAGAATTGAGGTGGATTCTTGGGCCTCATTCATGGTACGACCTTCCCGAAGTTTAGAGGTGTTTCATGGGTCGTCCCCAGTGTCGTACAATTCGATGGTCCCCGATATGGAATCTGCTTTTCATCGCCCTCTTTTTACTTCCGACTTCGGCTTCGTCTTTTGAAGATCCCATTGAAAAGGGACATCGAATTTATCAGAAGATGCTTCAAACGATTTTGTCTTCGCAGACCCTTTCCTATGAGGTCACTTGGACATCTGAAACACATTTGTTGGATATGGACCCCGAGCGGATTCGGTATCACGTTTGGCTGAAGAAACCTCATTTCGTTCGCATTGAGGTTAAGGATCTGTCTTTCTTCAAGGAGGCGGTGTTGATCGGAGACGGTAAAACGTTCTGGAGCTATTGGCCGACAGGCTATCCGAGGCCTTATGACCTGCCCGATCAAATCGATGAACGAGATTTGGATAAAGTCTATTTTTCGTTGCCGATGAAAAGAAGTGAAGAACAGGGACATTGGGGGTCGGTTTCCCATCGATTCAACACCCTGGGCATTGTTTCTGGCCTTCCCATTTTAAATCCGAGTCACTTCTTTGGTTCAGACTTGGGTTTTGAAAGACAACTTAAGGCTGTGATCTGGAAAAAAGAGGAGATTGTTCAAGAAATCTTATGTGACGTGATCGAGGTTTCCTATCCGAATCGAAATCGGACCCTCTTGTATTGGGTGTCCACGAAAAACCATTTTCCTTTAAAAGCTCAGGAACATTTTTCAGATTTTGCAGAAATTCATGAGGATTGGTCCAACGTAAAAAGCAATCGGCCGATTTCGAATGATTTGTTTTCTTGGACTCCTCCAGAAGGTTGGAAAGATCTCAATGAAGCGAAAAAAGAAAAGTCTTCTGCCAAAAGTGGACTCTTAGACGTGGGGCGAAAAGCTCCAGAGTTTCAGATTGAGCTTTTGGATGGACAAGCATTTTCCCTTTCGGATCACTTGGGTTCGGTGGTGTGGCTTTCTTTTTGGGGGGTTCATTGTCCTCCCTGCAAAAAAGAAATGGAAATGTTGCAGCGCTTTTTCGAAGAGAATGAGGGTCGAGGCTTTTTGCCCCTCGGATTCAATGTGTGGGATGACTTGTCGACCGTTCAGGAATTTGTTTCAAAGCACAATATTGAATTTCCTGTGGTCGCTGAACGCTCCGCTTATGCCGACCATGTCTTTTTGAATTTGTATCAAGAAGGGAAGGGGGAGTCCTCGATTCCCCTGAACTACATCATTGATAAAGTGGGGATCATTCGCAAAGTGTGGAGGGGGGGTATTGACCCCGACCAGGAGCAAGAGCTTCTGAATTTCGTCGCGTCTTTGTTGGACGCCTAGTTGGGTTAAATCCAACCCAAGACCGCGTGTAAAACATACAAAAATCCCAAAACGATTCCGATTCCGACGACGGAAATGATCGTTCCGTAACGGGCCATGTCTTTGGTTTCGATGATTTCTGTGGCAAATGCAATGGCATTGGGCGGAGTGCTGATGGGTAAGCTCATGGCTAAAGAACATGCCAGGGCAACCGTTACTCCTCCCAAAAGTGGATCAATGGCTGACATTGTGATCACCAGAGGGATGATGAGGTTGGCGGCTGCGGTATGACTCATAAAATTGGATAGGATGAGTCCCGTTACGGCCATGAGAGCAAGCAAAGCCATAGCGGGCACTGGAATAAAGGAAATGTGATGAACAAAAAAGTCAGAAAGACCCGATTGTTTCATCGCAACACCCATCGTGAGTCCACCCGCAATGAGGATCAATACATGCCATTCAATTTTCTTTAAGTCTTCCCGGTCAAGAATGCCGAACATGGTAAAGACCATGATGGGAAGCAAAGCCACTACAGCTGAGGGAATGTGAAAAAGAGGTTGGGTTAGCCAGAGGAATACCGTAATGGCCGTGGTGATGACTACGATAACAAGGTCCCATGTCACATTCAGCGTTTCGGGGAAAAGGATCTCGAAATGATCTTCTCGGGGTTTGAAAATGCGGAAGAGCATTTGCCATAGGAAGAATAACATGACGAGAACAATGGGAACCCCCACCAGCATCCACTTCACAAAGGAAATGGGATGCCCCAGTTCTCCGAGGAGTGAGGCGGCCACGGCGTTTGGAGGGGTTCCGATGATGGTTCCCATACCTCCAATGTTTGCCGCAAAAGGAACGGCGAGAACCAAAGCTTTTTTGAACGGATCTCGTCCTTCGAAATGTCGAAACAGGGGGCCAAGAATGGCGATCATCATGGCGGTTGTCGCCGTGTTGGACATGAGCATGGAAAACATCGCTGTGCTCAATATGATTCCAAGCAAAACCATTTTTGGATGTGTCCCGAAAGGACGGATGAAGGCCTTGGCCAATCGGATATCCAGACCATGCTTGGAGGCTGCCACCGCGATGATGAATCCCCCAAAGAACAGGACAAGAACCGGGCTGGATAGCGGATTCAGAAAAACCCTATAGTTGGTGGCTCCGGCCGCAATCTCCAGGCTTTCAGAATGTCCGAGAAGAAACACGGATAAGACAATGACCATGATTCCTGTGGCAAACGGGGGAATGGCTTCTGTCACCCAGAATCCCGCGGCTCCTACAAAAATCATGAGACAAATTCGAGCATCATGGCTCAGGCCTTCCAAAGGAAGTTGGCCTGCCGTGATGGCCAAAAAGATGACAATCAAAGCTTTGAGTGTGGAACGCCAAGGAATCGCTAAAATAAGGTTTCCGTCCTTGTCGAAATTGATTTCGTGTTTCATTGAATGGTTTTCCTTCGGTCTTAAATGCGGCCGGGGGGTATCGCACATTTCTCCCAATTGCGAAAGATGGTTTTTAAAAAAAGGGAAATTATCCTTATAAAAAAAGAGCTTACGGTTCTCGTCATTGACTTTTTCCGGCCAGCAGGCATGGTATTTTCGAAAACGTTAGAAAGGAAAGCGTCTTTTCGATGAAATACATTCTTGTCACGGGTGCCGTAGGGCAAATTGGTTCCGAACTGACTTCCGCTCTTCGGAAAAGATATGGAAATGAACGCGTTATTGCTACGGACATTCGTATGCCGGATGATCCGGAGCTTCGCGACTCAGGACCGTTTGAATTTCTGGATGTCACCGATCCCAATCACATTACGAGAGTGATGCAACGCTATTCCGTCGAAACGGTCTATCATTTGGCCGCACTTCTTTCTGCCGTGGGAGAGTCCCGCCCCAATCTGGCTTGGAAAATTAATATGAATGGGCTCTACAATATGTTGGAAGTGGCTCGCCAATATCAATGCTCCATGTTTTTCCCGAGTTCCATTGGAGCCTTTGGTCCGAATACTCCCAAAAACAAAACACCTCAAGATACGCTTCAGCGACCTGATACCATTTATGGTGTGACGAAAGTCGCAGGGGAGTTGCTGTGTGATTACTATCATAAGCGTTTTGGCCTAGATACGCGTGGGGTTCGTTTTCCCGGTTTGATTTCCTATTTGACGGAACCCGGAGGGGGCACAACGGACTATGCCGTGGAGATTTTTGAGGCGGCCATCGAGCACGGGAAATATACCTGCTACCTGCGAGAAGATACGTCTTTGGACATGATGTATATGCCAGATGCCGTTCGAGCCATGATTGAGTTGATGGAGGCCGATTCGAGTCGCTTGATTCATCGAAACGCCTTCAATATTGCGGCCATGAATTTTACTCCGGCTGAAATTGCCGAAGAATTGAAGAAGCATATTCCGGGATTTTCGATTGATTACAATGTGGACGCCATTCGACAAGAGATTGCAGATTCGTGGCCCGACTGCATGGATGATTCCGCGGCTCGTGAGGAATGGGGCTGGAAAGCTGAATTTGATCTGCCCTCCATGGCCACAGATATCTTGAAGAAAATTCGGGATCGCGTTCGAACCACGAAGCGAAACCTCTAAAAATCGCTTTCGGTTCAACTCTGAAAGCTTTGCGGAGTAAGGTTTTCCTTGTTCCGGCGAAAACTAGTTGTCATTTCAGGAAGTTCTGGTCGAATACACGTATGAGGCTAAAAAAAGCCCATGGAAAAAGGCCCACTCTTTTTTCAACGCATTGAAATCATTTAGAAAGGTTTGGCACGTCCATTGCTCCACTTGACCCCCATGATTGGATCCCGCTTCCCTCAAAATCGTTCTCGTTTGTCTTCAACCCGAGGTATCGCGTTGGTGAGCATTTTGCTCTTGATCGCGATGATCTCCGCATTGGTGGTTCTCTCGCTTAGAAGCACCAATTTGAAACGATGGGTTGCGGGGAGGGATCGAAGTCAAGCCAATCTCACACTTCTGGCCCGTTCCGCGACGGAGATCATTCACTTGCGTCTCAAACAGCGGATGAATCCAGGGATGTATCGGGACGACGGAACGTCCAAATCCATCGAAGAACTCCGAAGAATGGTCGAGTTTTCGGATGAAGGGACGGACGCTTTGGATTACTGTCCTCCAGATACACCGGGAAATTGTTTTCATGGGTATCGCTTCCAACAAGGCAAAGATACCAAAACTCAACTGGGGCGATATGTCCGAGATTTTTTGAAAGAAGCGTCACATACCCGTGGAGGGGTTCCCGATCCCGTTGGTGTTTTTGAGCCTTGTTTAGAATCCAATGGTTGTGCGGCCAATGAAAACGCACAATGGAAAGTGCGATATATTGGGGATCACGACTTGGATCCTCTCTATCCTGCTACGGGTCATACGGTTCCCATTCCCTTGCATGCCGGTTTCGACTTTCGAAACGATGGCCAAGACGACGAAGCCTATCAATTACTGGTTGAGATCGAAGCGTTTGATGGAAAGGGTGGTACCCGATCGGTCATTCAGGCTGACTATCTCTTGGTGGCTCCATTTCCTTCTGTGGATGCCATGTTTTCTTCCTCGGCTAACGTTCTTTCCCCAATGAATTTTCACTCCGGATATGTCAAAGGAGTTTTGGGGCATTTTCCCGATTCGCGAAACCTGATGGATTTTTATAGTGGAAAACCGTGGGTGGACTTGGAGTATTTTGATTTTGGCGAAAAGGGGGTCCTTCATCCGGCCTGCAAGGAGTATGGTCATAATCGGATGACTGGAGGGGGAGCTAAATATCCTTGCAATAGCCTTTTTTCCAGTGGAGCCCGAGTGGCAGATCATGAGCGTCCCATCTTTTACGCTCACATGTTGTCGAAGGGGTTGATCACCAACTTGGGAATTGGATACGGAACCTTCTACTCTGGCGGTGGAGGTGGAATGAGTTTTGATGATGGTGATGCGAGTACAGGAGATCCCAGTAGCATCGAAGAAACACGTGAAGTGGACGCGGATGCATTGTTGTTTCGAGATCCAAGTACTTTCGCGATGCCGGAAGACATGATTCTTGGACGAAATGAGGATGGCACCATCAGCGATTTCAGTTTTCTCACAGATTTGGCCACCATGCGAAACAATGATGTGGTTCCAAAGGTTACCTCCAGTGGAGGCAATTGCATTTACTTGAGTGATGGAAGCACCGATGGGGGGCTGTCGACACCCGTAAATGCTTTGCCCGATGGAAAGACCGACCAGAGTGTGGTTTTGGCGCCAACGTCTACATGTACCATTCATATCGAAGGGGATTATGTTTTTGATGGCGATCTGGTTTGGGGAGGCACCGGGGAGGGGGTGGTGACCGGAGCCAGTGGTTTGCTGGATTCCAATTTGTTGGTGACGGGGAATGTGTACATTTTAAACAACATCAACGTGAAAGTTGGCCCCAATGGATCGGAAGCTCAGAATCAACAGTGGGCCAATTACCGCAACGATAATTTTAGTGCGGCCAATTCGAGTTTGACTCAGGAATTTGATTCGCTTTCGTTGGTGGCAGGGGGACATGTTGTGATCGGCAATTTGGCCAATAGCAATACCTACGCACACATCATGACCAACGCGAACAGCGAGCTACCGTATTACAATACTGATTTTGATGGAGATGGTTTGGGGGATTACTTGGTGCCAGACGGTTATCGACCAGGCTCCACGGGTCGACCGACGAATGATCAATTCCAAGTTCGGCGTCACACCTGCGCAGAACAATTGGCTGCCGGTCTGGTTTCGCATTGTTCGACCAACGCTCCGGGGTTATTGCCTGAGGGGTCGACTTTGGTCGAAAATCATTTGTATAAATTTGGATTCCTTCAAGACATGTTTCCGTTCCCGGATGGTGGAGCAGGTGAGGACGCTGGAGGCTTTGGTTATGTTCGAAATCCAAATGATCCAGCCAATCATGTTGATCCGGCCAATCCATCTGCGGACACCCCGGCTACGGCGAATCGCCCATTAACGGTGCAAGACCCACTTCATCAAAGCTCTCTTCCCGTTGGAGCCAACAGCGATCTGTTTCAGGGAGGGTGGATCAGTACTCAAAAGTTTAGAGAATTTGCCAATGCTTCGATTGTTTCAGGTGACCCTCTTCGGCAACATGATTCTTTTCATCCAGACTATGTCAATCAGGCCCATTTTATTGCTGCAAAGCTCTTTGCAGGGGGTGCAGTTGTTGGATTGGCGAGTTTTGATGACAAATACAATTTGCCGGAAGATGGCAGTGACAATCCTGACCGCATGACGGGGGATCCGACGGTGGTCAAATTTACTTCCTATCGAGATGGAGGTTGGGGACGATTGTTGACCAAACGTGTAAATTCGACCTCCCGTTATCCAAATCGTTGCACGAGCATTCCGGGTGACGTTCCCTATTTGAATTCAGATCCTTTTGGAGATGGGAAGGGCATTCCACGAGGAATCGATGTTTTTGGTGGGATCTTTGCCAAGTATGTGAATGTGTTGTCGACCAATGGTTTGTGTATGTATAGTGATGATCGTCCAGCCAACCCTGGACATGAAGACATTCTTGTTTTGCAAGGCTCTGCGTATCAGGAGGAAGCTCGTTGAAGAAATCCGGTGGTTGGTCTCTGACGGAGTTGCTCATTGGCCTGGCGGTTTTTGCCATCGTGATGGCTGGAATTTATCAATACTTTGTTGGGGCCACGCGTCTGTCTCAAGACACGATCAAGCAAAACGTATTTGAACGAAACGTTCGAAGTTTAAAAGCCTTGCTGGAGAGAAGAGTCAAAAACTTAGGCTTCAATCCTCTGTTGACGCCCTATGATATTTTTTCAAATTGTGACAACCCCCCTTCTCCGTTCAGTGCCAATCGCATTGGCTTGGCAGCGGCGGAGCCTCATCGAATGTTGTTTACCTCGGATGACAATATCTTGTTTAAGCCAGATCCGACCAACGCGGATGGCTGGACCGGGAGCATCCAGCCCTCGGAAAAATACGGGTTCTGGGTTGCTTCAGATGCTCATTCCCCGGCCATCAATTTCAGTCACTTGACCAATTCTGATGGCGAACTATGTGATCCTCTGACGGAGGGTTCTTTCACGGAAACCTATTCTCTTTTTCAGCGCGTAAAGAATGGAGACTCTCCAAATTATTTGACGGAGAGTACGGTTGCCTCCGCCTTGGCCAATAATGTGGCCTGTTTTGAGGTTCGGTATTATGCGCCGTCTCCGATCGGGTCTGCAGATGCATGGACACGGGTTTGGGATGGAAGCACTGAAGAAGAAATGGTTTATCGGATTCCTTCGACATTTGACTGCCTTGACCCAGATGTGGATACGGGGTTTCCAAACTATTTTCGGTACGTTCGAGATAGCATTCGTTTAATTCGAATGGGATTGGTCTTGGTCGCTCCCCGCAGTGAGACAGATGAAATTGCCCGAACGAATCGCTTTACCGGGGATGGGCGAAAAGCGACACGAGTCATTGTTGAGACCCGACTTGGAAATGTTCCATGGATGTCCAATACACTCATGTCTTCTGACGGGACATCGGTGTGTATGCCAACCGGAAACTGTTCTCCTTAAATTCCAGAGCTTAGGGGCGACGACGCCAGTCGATTTTTCCCAACCTTCTCATGGCCGGGGTCGAACGCCACCGCGTACAAAGTTGAGATGAACGCTCGGCCAGGTCCATGTCGCCCAAAACCAGGAAGCGGCTTTCGAAAAACAATTCCATTTCACGTTGCATATTCCACGTGTGCGTGGACACTTGTTCTTCTACTTGCGTGCGTAGGTGTTGTTTCCAACTCTCTTCTTCTTCGAAGAAATCATTCGCAATCAAATCTCTGGAGATAGAACTGCCGAGCAGGGGTTCCATATTCGGGTGAACTGGAATGAAAAATTCAAGCGACCGATCCTCATCTTGCTTGCGTGCCTCCTCGTGAGCCAAGAGAAGGGGCTTTTTCTTTTTCTCATAAGCTTGAGTCAGTTCGATCAGGTTCTGTTTATATTCGCGTTTTGCCTCTTCGAGAGACGACAGAATTGTGGGAAGTGGGAATTCAAAGATTCCATACGAAAGCGTATCTCCGATCAGAATTCCGGACCCCACGGGCGCCCCGGTGAGAGAAGCTTGATCATAGTCACGCTTGATTTGTTGCCAATAGCGTACGTCTTTGCTCAGCCGATGTTTCTCGGCTTGAAATTCAGCGTGGGCTTTGGAGAGAGGGGAGATGATGTCCAAATAAGCATAATAATGTTGAAAAGCTTCGGCCACAGGAGCCATCCATTGACTTAACTCTTCTAAAGTAGGATCTGCGTTGGAACAAAATACCTGTTGGTCAAACTCCATCATTCGATCGGCCAACTGGTTGCGTAGATCGTTGACTTGCCATTTCTCAAGCAGTTTGTCTTCGACCCAGTTTTCCAAGCGGATCAAGGAAAACTCTGCAATGACGGAAAGAGGGATTTCAAGCAAGGATAAGGTTCCTAGGGATTTGGCTTTCCATCCTGTGGCGGCGAGTTTCACACCGGAAAAACCGTTTCGAATCAAACGAAGGGTTCGGTTGACGGTGAAGGAGGCCAATACAATGTTTCCCATTTGACGTGGCTGGTTCTTCCAGTCCAGATGTCCATTGGCCAGTTCGACGGCCAGAAGTGCAAACCACAACCGTGTTGCCCGGGCGGATGCCCCTCGAAGTCCGGAGGTGCCTAAATCGGCTTTCAGGAAACGACGCGAAGCCATTCCACCCACCTGTCCCCCGATTTCCAAGGGAATGTACACTTCCTCTAAATTGTTCAGGACGTGGGAGAGCGTTAGACGACGAAGAACCATCGGGTCTTTCGTGATGGCGGCCTCAATGGCCGTGCTTCCATACTCTCCGATCGCATAGACCCCGGCTCCGGCAATGGGTCTGGAAGAAAGCATCTTTCCAGCCGAGTCAAAGCCGTTGGCCAAGGCTTCTTTGGGACGACCGCGACCTGAATTTTGATTTGTCGATTCCATCCAAGGTCCAGGAATAAGAGTGGTGTGGAGGGTGATGTCCTTCCCCCTTGCAGAAGAGGATGACCCTGCCACTTCCAAAAGGAGGCGTTGAAAATCATAGAGTGCTTGAAGGGGAGGCATTCGTTGAATTCGAGATGAGATGTCCTCGGATTGCTTTTGTGCTTTTTGTTCTAAGACCTCGTGGGCTTGCTCCAGACGAGCGGTTTCAAGAGTCAAAGAGGTATTCAAAAGCGCCGAACGAATTCGGGGAAACGTTTTGGCTCGAGCAGAGGCGAAAGCTTCCAAAGAACTTGTGCAATTGCGTAAGTGTCTCCCCAGAGCCTCAGAAAAACGATTGCCTTGGCCGAGTCGTTCCGAATGATCCAATCCCCATTGAATATCGGCAAGTCTTTCGCGGGTTTCATCAATGGCTTCGGTTACTGCAAAACCGGGTTTGCCATAGTCAGCCCATCTTAGGGAAATCGCTTCAATGGTCGAAGCCCAAATGGTCAGGCCCTTGCCTGAAAAATAATTCTGGGCTTTTTGAAGGCGGCTCTTCAGAGCTTCTGTCTTTTCGATCAACGCCTCCAGGTCTTTCACGGCCTGTTCTGTCTCGAAAAAATTTTGTTCGGCTTCTGCCAGCGTGGTTCGATAGGTGTTGGCATGTTCCCAACCGCTTGGAAGTAGGTTGGTTGGGATTTGGCCAAGAACTTGGGCTTCTTGAACCAAGTTAAATAATGTTCGCATGGAATGAGACCTCTCCGCGGGGGTGAGGAAATCGTTTTCTAAGTGTTCCACTTCAGCCGAGATTGCTTGGGCCGTGTGACGCAATTGTCGCCACTCGCTTTTTCGTTCGGCCTCAGTGCGTTCGGCCCATCGATCCAGATACGCCGAAGAGCGCACTCGACCATCGTAATCCAAATGATTCAATGCAGCTCGGATGCGAGCTTGAGCTTCTTTGTAAGCTTTTTGAAGGAGGTATCCTCCAGGACCGATCACCGTGCTTAAGTCGGTTCCGGCCTTCAGCGCAGCGTTGATGCGTGTGTTAGGAAGCTCTTCCAGAACATTTTCAATTTTTTGATGGGTTTGCTTTTCAAGCGTGGAGATTTGACGGGGTTTTAAATCTTCGAAACGTAAGCGGTTTAGGGTTTCAAGACTCTCTTGCAAAAGCGTACACCAAGATTTTAGAGTCTCAATTTCTTCGGCGTGACGGTTGCGAATATGCTCCAAAGCGCGGACGGCCGCGGCTTGATCTCTGTGGTGAATCGTTGTGGGAACCGAAGTTTTGAGGGTTTCTTGGCTTCCATCCAAAAGGGTGACCGTTACGTTTCGGACTTTGGTTGTGGGAACGGTCCTTCCTTGTCTCGCATCGGCTTGGGGGAGAGGATAGGCATTCTCATTTAAGAGGTTGAACGTCCCTTCCACACCTTCAAGCATGGCAGGTATCTGGGATCGGAGCTGCCTCGGGTCCGTATTCTGAATGCGAAGGAGCTGAACCGTGAGTTTTTCCTCCAGTAAAGCGGATCTTTGATTATTCTCCCCGGTTTTATCGGAGGTTCGTAATTTCGCATTCAATTCTTCTAAACGCTCGCGCGTTGGAATCTCAGTCGGGAAAGGGGGGAGGGCATACCTTTGAGCTAAATGAAAAATCGCCTCTTGAAGGGATTCTGCAATGGGCTCTCCCGGTTTGGTGGTTACATGTAAATTTAACGCTCGCTTGATTTGGCTCACTTCTCTTAATCCCACCTCGATTTGAAGACGTCGTTCATTTCCTAAAAAGGTCGCTCGAGCTTGAGTCAAACTATCGATGATGGAAGAAGGCCAGAGATGAATCGTTTCATGAGGAAGAAGATTCTCGGGAATTTGGGCGTAAGGAATAACTTGATAAGGATGTTTTCCGGCCTGAATGTTTTCTGGAACGAAGCGTCGGTTATTGGCTATGGCCTCTGGAAATGCCGCATTTCTTGCTCTTCGTGCGATGGGATAGGGTTCAACCTTTCCCATTAGGCGGATCAGTCGTTCCTGTTGATCGGGAAGGGCAAGATCAAACGCCAATCGCCACGCTTGGATGATGGAAGGGTGGGCTCCGGAATTGGTGAGTCGGCCGTATTCGATGATGTCTCCCAATTGCGTGATCAAAAATCCTCGGAGCCATTTTCCCTGAAGGGAATGGTTCGCATCCTGGAAGACGGGTAAAAGATCCCTTGAAAAACGAATCAATGTTTCGTTTGTGCTTTCACCGGGGGCTTTGGTCAAACATGCTTGACTCAGATTTCGGGAGAGGGCGTTCAGACCCCGTTCGTCGAGATACGGAAGGGCCAAAAACAAAAGACGGGAATCGAATTGACCTTCGTTGGCACGTTGATGGAAACGTCTCACCATCTCTTGGAGGATTAATTCCCTTTTGGTGCGGTTGGTTCGTTGCGTTTCCAGGTAATTTTGTAATTCGGAGAGGGGGAGTGTGGATAAGGATTGGCCTTCTTCGAGGATTCGAATTGTTTCCGGAGAAGGTGCTCCCCGTTCTTGGGTCCAGGCGGGACTCCCGTAGAGTCCAAGGGTTAGGCCCATGGCTAAGATGAAGAAAATTCGGGACATTCAGGGAGGCTTGTAACAAAAGATGACGCAAGATGCTAACTCTTAAAATGGCGTATTTTTAATGGGTTAGACGCTCTTGGATTTACTTTTTTTTGGCTTCGTCTCGGGCACGAACGGCCTCTAGTAGAACCCAGTCGCTTCGAACCGTACCGGGCAAAACCAATTCGGTGAGATTGACCATGATTCCATCCGGACTGCGATGGTTTTTGGAGCAGAAGAAAAACAGGCCTTTTTTCCAATCAATGACTTGCGCCACGATCTCTTGAATTTGAATCACAACTGCATCTCGAATGGCTTTTTCTTCCACCGCACCCAGTTTTACCAAGACGCTTCCCAGGGGAATTTTCCCCTCTGAAATTTTTTGGATTCGGAGGGCGTGTTTCAAGATGTCTTTTTCAATGGAACCCTGTTTGAGAAGGATCTCCCCAATATTGGTTTGTCCGGTTCCCGTGGCGCGAATGAGATGTCCTTCCTGAATGAAAAGCTCCGCGACTTTTCCTTGAATCTCATGGAATGTGAGAATGCCGCTGGGACGACTGCTCAAGACATATTGAATACCATCAATGGCTGAAAAGTGTTCCAGTCTTCCCGCTAGAATCGCTTCCGAAAATTTGGACAAGGAAGTGCGCAGATGTTTGGGCGTGCAAGGCTCTTTTTTTTTGGATGAAAAGACTCCCATTGAGTGGAGGGTATTCTACCCAAGGCAAAAAAAACGCCCCACAAAATTGTGGGGCGTTTTTCGGTTGAGTCTAGAGAGAGCTTAGGATCCAAAATACTCTTTGAGACCTGAATCCGAAGGCTTCATGCTTTTGTCGCCTTTGTTCCAGTTGGCCGGACAAACCTCACCGTTCTTTTCGAAGAACTGAAGTGCATCCACCATTCGCAGGGACTCGTCCACATTTCTTCCCAAGGGAAGGTCGTTCACGACTTGGTGGCGAACGACGCCATTTTTGTCGATCAAGAAGAAGCCACGATACGCAACACCTGCGCCTTCCACTTCAATCCCATAGTCACGCGTAATCGTTTTGTTCATGTCCGAAACGATGGGGTACGTGACGCCTTTAATTCCACCCTGCTCTTTCGGCGTGTTAAGCCAAGCGAAGTGAGAAAATTGAGAATCCACGGATGCGCCAATGACTTGGACGTTTCGCTCTTCAAAATCGGCCAGCTTTTCCTGGAATGCGTGGAGTTCTGTCGGACAAACAAAGGTGAAATCCAAGGGGTAGAAAAATAGGGCCACATATTTTTTGCCTTTAAATTGAGACAACGTGAAATTTTCAACCATTTCGCCGTTAACGACGGCATTGGCTTTGAAATCAGGGGCCTGCTTTCCAACTAATACGCTCATAATGCTCTCCTTAAAATTAGGTTAATGTTTTGCACAATTCTCACAAAGACCGGACAGAAGTATGGATACTTCTTCCACATGGGCCTTGTTTTCCTCTTCAAACTTTCTAAAGCTAGGGGGGGGCGCTTCCAAGCCAACATCTTTCACCAAGCCACAATTGCGGCAAAGGAAATGGTGATGTGGCTCCACTTCAAAATCATACGAAGAATGTTCCTTGTCGATTTTGAGTTCTCGAATGAGTCCCAATTTTACGAGGGATCCTACGGTATTGTAGACCGTGGCCATGCTCATGGTCGGATACTGCGATTTCAGGTCTTGAAAGATCTGCGCAGCCGTTGGATGAGCATGATTGCCCTCCAAGTAGTCAAGAATTGCCAACCGTTGAGGGGTAAGCTTCAGACCGCTTTCTCGTAGTTTTTCCTGTAGTCCCATAATTTAGAATCGTTTCTAATTAATAATGAATCTAAATTAGAACGATTCCGAAGTCAACCCCTTTTTTTGACGCCAAAGCCTCTTCGGCGGGAGCGGGGGGTGGGAGCTCAGAGAGGGGCTAGCTAAAATCTCGGTCCATGACGGTTTTCCGGCCGTCTCGTTGGGCGTTCTCAATGGCTTGGTCGCAAAGCCTTCGAATTTCTTCGGAGAGGCGAGGCATGACATTGGCTGAGGTGCTCATTCCGGATTTTTCTTTGATGTAAGATTTCAATTTTGATGCAACAACGAGAATGTCGGAACTCATGGGGGGTCCTTTCTGAAGGTTAGAAGTCAATCGAGAGGATGTTGACGAAGAAGAAGCGTCTGGGCTTGGGGGAAGCGCTGTGCGTTCCTCCGCCCAAGAGTCACGATGGTTATATATGGGAACATGGCTGTCCCAACAAGCCACGGAACAAAAAACAAAATTGGTTCTTTTTTGATTGCAGGTGCTGACATTGCAGATCCAATATTTTGCTCCTACCTCGATGGGTTTTTTGCACACGCTGCAGTTTCGCCAGATCGTCACGAGGGAAGCATTATATTCCGAATTTGAAAGAAAAGGTCATGGAAAGTTACGCTTATCGCAGAGGGAGGGTTAGCGACGAGATCGGCCTCGACCTTCCCCTCGGCCTTTTCGTTGGTAAAGATGAGAATCGGAGTGCTCGTCTTCATGGTCCATTTCATATCCTTGGGAAGGTTTATGCACTTTGGGCTTCATGATCCAAGAGCTCAAAGAGCCTAGTCCAACGCAAAGGAAAATCACGGTGACCGTGATGCGAAGCCATTTGTTCTTAATATAGGAGCGAAACGTTCCTTTGATGAAGCTCCAATGCAAAAAAAGATGAAGCATGAGCAGAGCCAAAAAAACCAAACCGAGAATGAAATGAAGCTCTCCCCATTCATGTCGGTCCCAACCCCAGAGTGTGAGCTCGACGCCTCGCCCATAGACTTCCCGAACCTCTCGTCCAGTAGGAAGAACCCAGTTCATGATGAATCCGATTCCAATGATGAGCATCATGCAGAGAAAAAGAATGAGATCATTTGTAAAGTTTAATTTTGTTTTCAAAGAAGGCATGATGGGAAAATTCTATCTCGATTCGATTCCTTTTTCGAGATGTTGTTCGAGGGAATCCAAGCCCCAGGGAGGAGAGCTCATGAGAAAAAAAGATGCCCCAAAAACCAATGAATTGTTTACGGAGAGGTGGTCTCCGCGTGCATTTGAGGAATCTCCACTCGAACAAGCAGAGATCGATGCGCTATTCGAGGCCGCGCGTTGGTCTCCTTCTTGTTACAATGATCAGCCTTGGTACTTTGTCTACGCCACTGAAGGAGAGCCCCTCAAACGACTGCAATCGGTATTGGTCGATTCCAATCAAGTATGGGCCAAGAAAGCACCGATGTTGGTGATGGTTTTTGCTCGGAGGAATTTCGCGCACAATCAAAAGGAAAATAAGTGGTCTGAGTTTGATGTGGGGGCCTCCACGATGGCCTTAATTTTCCAGGCGCATTTCATGGGCTTGAGTTGTCACCCCATGGCGGGCTTCTCCCCCGAAAAGGCCTATGAAGTTTGTGGTGTGGATCCCAAAACCCACAAAGCCATGTGTGCGTTGGTGGTTGGAAAACAGGGAGATCGGAAAACCTTGCCTTCGGATATTCAGGAAAGAGAATTTCCCAATGATCGCCACCCCACGGGTGAATTTGTTCAAAAACTTTCTTAGGTTAACCAACGCAAAGCATTGTTTTGGCCGTTCCTTTCTCCGGAGTAGAAGGGGCTTTCCGAGGTTTGAAGAAAAAAACCTGTAGAAAATCATAGAAATTTGATTTCTCAAGGGGTTCTGGCAAAAAGACCTTCCATTGAGTCAGATTTTTCCGAAAAAGACAGATGTGGTGTTGAAGGCTTTGGGTCCTTTCTCGGCCCTCGGAGCCCTCGTGGTTGTGGGGTTGGTCTGGTATTACTTTTCACCTGAATACACGAATGTTGGCTACAAACCTTCGCAACCCATTGAATACAGCCACAAGCTTCATGCCGGCGACCTGGGGATGGATTGTCGATATTGCCATACGAGTGTGGAAACGACGGCCTTCGCGGGTGTCCCTCCGGTTCAAACCTGCATGAATTGTCATAAATTGATTCTGACGGAGAGTGAAAAACTCAAAGCACTCTATGAAAGTTGGGATTCTGGAAAACCCATCGCGTGGACGCGCGTGCATGATTTGGCGGATTACGTCTATTTTGACCATAGTGCCCATTTGAATGCGGGGGTCGGGTGTGAAAGTTGTCACGGAAATATCACTCAAATGGACGTTGTAAAGCAGGTTCATTCATTAAGCATGGCGTGGTGTTTGGATTGTCATCGGAATCCCGATAAGCACTTAAGGCCCAAAAGCAAAGTCACCGAAATGGGATGGGTTCCTCCCGCCAACCAGCTGGAAATGGCCCAAAAGTTCAAAAAGGAGAGAAATCTGAAGCCTTCGAGTGATTGCACGGTTTGTCATCGTTAGGGAGATGTTTTGAAGGAAGAACAAAAAACATATTGGCGAAGCATTCAGCAATTGGAAGGGGATCCAAATTATCTGGAGTCCTTGCATCGCGAGTTTCCCGAAGGTGCTAGCGAACTGAATGATCCCATCTCGCGGCGGTCCTTTTTGAAATTCATGGGGGCCTCCGTTGCTTTTGCCAGTTTGGCCAGCTGTCGCAAGCCGTTGGAAAAGATCATTCCTTATGTGAATGCTCCGGAAAACCTCATTCCCGGAAAACCACAGTATTATGCGACGACGATGCCGTTTGGCTCTCGGGCCTACGGTTTGGTTGTGGAGAGCCATGAGGGGCGACCCACCAAAATTGAAGGGAATAAGCTTCATCCAGCCAGTTTGGGAGCCACGGACGCTCGAACACAGGCCGAAATTCTGAATCTCTATGATCCGGATCGGAAAAACGTTCTTACGCATAAAGGACAACCGGCTTCATGGGAAGACTTTGAGGCGTTTTGGTCTTCGGAATTTTCCACCTTCGCCTCCAATCGAGGAAAGGGTTTGGTCGTTTTGTCCGAATCTTTTTCGTCTCCGACGTTGGAGCGATTGAAAAAGAAGTTCCAAGAACGATTTCCGCAAAGTGTCTGGGTTCACTATGAGCCCATTGATGAGTCTCATGAGCGGGAAGGCTTAACGCGTGTTTTTGGACACCCCGCCCATGCCCAGTTGAGCTTAGAAAAGGCCAAGCGAATTCTTTCCTTGGATGCGGACTTTCTTGGAAATCACCTCGATCAAGTCGCGTTGACGAAGGCGTTTTCCAAAGGGCGGGATCCCCATGTGGCAGGGGGGATGAATCGTCTCTATGTGGCTGAAAATGACCATTCGTTAACGGGGGGAATGGCAGATAAGCGTTTGCGGATGCCGAGTTCTCAAATCTTTGCTTTGGCTCAGGAAATTGCCTCTGAGTTAAAAGGGTTGGGGGCGGATCTTTCCCTCTCCAAAGTTGCCCGATCTGCGAAGGACTCTTTCGCCAGCCAAGTAGCCAAGGATCTCTGGAAGCATCGAGGTGAGGCTGTGGTCATCGCGGGCTTGCATCAACCTGCAGAAGTTCATGCATTGGCCTATGAGCTGAACCGCGTTTTGAACGGAGTGGGTCGAACGGTCTCCTATCACAAAGTTCCTGAGGCAACGCTTTCCAACGAAAAAGATTTTGAGAATCTCATTGGACGAATGCGATCCGGAAAAGTCTCGACGTTCATTACATTGGGTGGAAACCCTGTATTTAATGCCCCTGCGGACTTTGACTTTGAAGCCCTGTATCAAAAGGTTCCATCGCGCATTCACTTTTCCCTCTTGCCCGATGAAACCGGAAAGTTAGCTGACTGGGTTTTGCCCCGAGCCCATTTTCTAGAAAGTTGGGGTGATGCTCGACATATCGACGGGACTTTGAGTTTGGTTCAGCCACTCATCCGACCTTTGTTTCAGGCTCGAAGTGATGTGTCTTTTTTGGGTCTCTTGAGCATGAACATGAACCTTTCAGATTTCGATCAGGTCCAACAAACGTGGAGGTTTTCCCTGGGTAATTTTGAATCCGAGTGGAGGCAAGGTCTTCACGACGGTGTTTTAAAGAAAGAACCTTTGGAATTATTGGAAATTTCCAAAGCTTCTTTGAAAGGCTTGAAGGCCAAGCCTGTGAGTCGGCCGACTTTGAAATCCTTAGAACTTGTGTTTCAGGCCTCACCGGCGGTATTTGATGGTCGGTATGCCAACAACGCGTGGCTCCAAGAACTTCCCGACCCCGTGACGAAGATCACGTGGGACAATGTTGCGAAGTTGAGTCCTCAGACGGCAAAAGAGTTCAATTTAAAAGATGGGGACCTGGTGGATTTAACCGTAGGTGATCGGAAAATGAACGTAGCCATCTGGGCCGTTCCCGGTCACGCCAAGTATAGCGTGAGTTTGGCTTTGGGATATGGTCGGACGAATTCGGGCGTGGTTGGCAAAAACGCCGGGTTTAATGCCTACGCAATTCGAGACTCCAAGAATCCAGGGATTTTAAGCGGTGTAAAACTCTCCAAGGTCGGTAAAACCTATCCCATTTCTTGCACGCAAGACCATGGCAGCATGGAGGGCAGGGCCATTGTTCGTGAAGGAAGCTTGGATCAGTATAAAAAGGATCCTGAGTTTGCCAAAAAGATGGTGAAGCACCCACCCCTCAAATCGTTGTGGGAGGAAAAAGATTACAAAGAAGGTCACCAATGGGGGATGACCATCGACTTGAACAAGTGCACAGGCTGCAACGCTTGTGTGACCGCTTGTCAAAGTGAGAACAATGTTCCGGTTGTTGGGAAAGAACAAGTGGGCAATGCGCGAGAAATGCATTGGTTACGAGTGGATCGGTACTTTGCGGGAACGCCGGAAGAGGCCGAAATGGTGGTTCAGCCCATGGCCTGTCATCACTGTGAAAACGCCCCTTGTGAACAAGTGTGCCCCGTGAATGCGACGGTTCATGATGACGAAGGTCTCAACGCCATGGTGTATAACCGATGCATTGGCACGCGCTATTGTTCGAACAACTGTCCGTATAAAGTTCGCCGATTCAATTTCTTCAATTATACGAAAGACAAATCCGAAGAAGAAAAAATGGCCATGAATCCGGATGTCACGATTCGTTTTCGTGGGGTCATGGAGAAGTGCACGTACTGCGTGCAACGAATCAGCAAAGCCAAGATTGATGCCAAAAACCAAAGTCGTGACGTCAAAGATGGCGATTTTCAGGTGGCGTGTCAGCAGGTTTGTCCCGCAGAAGCCATTCAATTTGGCAATTTGGTTGACCCAAAAAGTGAAGTGGTTCAACAAAAGAATAATTCTCGAAGCTATGATCTCTTGGCCGAACTCAATGTGAAGCCGAGGACATCTTATTTGGCGAAAATTCGGAATGTAGACTCCCAAAAGGGAGGTGATTCGTGAGCATTCACGACAAGCCTTTGATTGATGGAAAACCTACCTTCCACTGGATTACAGAGCATGTTTGCTCCATCGTCGAAAAGGGAAAAATGCCTCCCGTTTGGTGGGCCACCTTGGCGATATCCACATCCTTGCTTTTGGTGTTGGCGGGTTCCGTGGGCTATTTGTTTTGGGAGGGCACCGGAATTTGGGGTCTTCAAGTGCCTAATGCTTGGGGCTGGGCCATCGTAAACTTTGTGTGGTGGGTTGGAATTGGTCATGCCGGCACATTGATTTCGGCCATTTTATTTCTGTTCCGTCAAAAATGGCGCACGTCGATCAATCGCTCTGCGGAAGCCATGACGTTGTTTGCTGTGATGTGTGCCCTGGTCTTTCCCACGATTCACGTCGGCCGTGTTTGGGTCATCTACTACACGCTTCCTGTGCCGAATCAGATGGGCATGTGGCCGAATTTTCGGAGTCCCCTTATGTGGGATGTCTTTGCCGTGAGTGTGTACTTCGCCGTCTCCGCCATCTTTTGGTACGTTGGCCTCATTCCGGACTGGGCGACGCTAAGGGACCGAGCCACCTCCAAAGTGAAACAAGTCATTTACGGAATTTTGGCTTTGGGTTGGCATGGTGGAAATCGCCAATGGAAACATTATGAATTGGCGTATTTGATTTTGGCTGGTGTGGCGACGCCTTTGGTCCTTTCAGTCCACTCCGTTGTGAGCTTTGACTTTGCGGTTTCTCAGGTTCCGGGTTGGCATACCACGATCTTCCCTCCTTATTTTGTGGCTGGAGCCATTTTTTCAGGGTTTGCCATGGTGGCAACCTTGTTGATTTTGGCTCGAAAAATTTGGGGATTGGAAAAATTTATTACGAGACGTCACTTGGATGTCATGGCGAAAGTCATGTTGGCGACATCGTTGATGGTAGGGTACGCGTATACGATCGAGTTTTTCACTGCCTGGTACAGTGGCAGTGAATATGAATGGTCGATCTTTGTGAATCGAGCCACGGGACCCTATGCTTGGGCCTATTGGATCATGTTTGTGTGCAATGTGTTTGTGCCTCAGATTTTTTGGTTCAAGTCCATGCGAAATCATCTGGGTGTGATGTTTGTGGCCACGATTTTTATCAATATCGGAATGTGGTTTGAACGTTTTGTCATTGTGATCAGCTCGTTGGCTCAGGATTTTTTGCCTTCCAGTTGGGATTACTTTGTTCCCACCATTTGGGATATTTTGACGTTTGCCGGAACGTTCGGACTTTTCTTTACGATGTTTATGCTATTCATTCGTTTTGTTCCGATGGTGGCCATCTCGGAAGTGAAGGGTGTTTTGCCGCAAGCCCAAGTTCACCATCACGAGGATGAGGAGGTCGCATGAATGAGGGGTTGAAAGTCCTCGGCCTCATTGCCCACTTTGACGGACCGGAGACGCTTCTTCGGGCAGCTAAGGCCATGCGTGCGGAAGGCTATTCGAAGTTTGACTGTCATTCTCCGTATCCCATTCATGGGATGGACCAAGCGATGGGGCTAAAGCGGTCGCCCGTGGGCTGGATCGCGGGAATGTTTGCGCTGACGGGAATGGTTGTGGCTTTGGGAATGCAGTTTTGGATGAACTCGGTGGATTATCCCATCGTGATTTCAGGGAAGCCGCTTTATCCTTGGCAAGCTTTTGTGCCCATCACGTTTGAGTTGTCCATTTTGTTTACCGCCATTGGGGCCGTGTTGGGAATGTTTGTTCTCAATAAATTGCCTCAAGTTTACAACGCGTTGTTTGGGGCTCCTTCATTTGGAAAGTTTTCGGATGATGGATTTGTCTTGAGCGTTGAAGCCAAAGACTCAAAATTTAGTGAAACCGAAACGAAGGCTTTTTTGGCCTCCATTGGAGGCGAGAATGTTGAGGAGGTGAGAGAGCTATGAAACACCTCCCCCTCTTCTTAAGCCTGTTGATGTTGGCAGGGTGCTTGCGCGGTACAACGTCGGAAGACCCAGCCATTCACCTCAATCCAAATATGGATAATCAAGAAAAGTACCAAGCTTACGAGGCCAGTCCTCTTTTTGAAGACGGAAAAGTCATGCGGCCTCGAATTCCAGGAACCATCGCCCGAGGAGAACTTCACTTGGATGATCCCACTCCTGAAAACAACCCCCTTCCAGTGACCCAAGAAAATCTAAAACGCGGACAAGAAAGATATGGAATTTATTGTTCTCCTTGTCATGGGGCTGTGGGTGATGGAAAAGGAATGATTGCCAAGCGTGGCGTTCCACTTGGATTTGTTCCTCCCACAAGTTTTCATTCAGATCTGTTGCGTCAACAAAATGATCGACATTTTTTTGACGTCATTTCAAATGGAATTCGAAATATGGAACCCTATCGTCATCAAATTCCGCGAGAAGATCGCTGGAGAATCGTTCAGTACGTGAGAGCCTTGCAACGGAGTCAACACGCACATTTGAAAGATGTGCCTGTAGAGAGGCGAGGGGCATTGTGATGAAGTTAGGATTTGATCAAACAACTTATCGCATCACACGAGTTCGTCCCGTTTTGATGGCCAAAGGCATCGGTGGAGCTGTGGGGTTGGCTTTCTGCCTTGTCGCGTATCTTCAAGACTCCAAACAATTCTTCTTCTCTTATTTGACGGCGTTTTCGTTTGTTCTGTCGATGGGCCTGGGGGGGATGTTTTTTACGATGTTGCATCACGCGGTTGCCGCAAAGTGGAGCGTGGTTCTTCGTCGTGTGAGTGAAACATTGATGAGTTTGGTCCCTTGGATGTTCATCTTTTTTCTGCCAATTTTGCTTTTTGGCATTCATGATCTCTATCCCTGGAGTCATGTTGAACATGTTGCCCATGATTCCATTCTTCAGAAAAAGGTAGCTTATCTGAATGTGCCTTTTTGGATTGTAAGATCTCTGCTTTATTTCCTGATTTGGACGCTCCTGGCGAGGTTCTTTTACAAAACGTCTTTGGCTCAGGATGAGGCCTTCGATGAAAAAAGAGCGGAGAAGATGACCAAATGGGCTCCTCTGGGACTGATTCTCTTTGCGTTTACGGTGACCTTTGCTTCCATTGACTGGATCATGTCTTTGGATCCCCATTGGTTCTCAACCATGTTTGGCGTCTACTTCTTTGCGGGCTCTTTCATGAGTGGATTGGCATTTATTCTCCTGGTGGTTCTGTACTTTAGATATTCTGGAGCGTTGACGAATGTCATTTCAAGCGAACATTTGCATGATTTGGGAAAACTCATGTTCGCCTTTATGGCTTTTTGGGCTTACGTAGCGTTTTCCCAGTACATGTTGATTTGGTATGGAAACATTCCCGAAGAAACGGTGTGGTACCTGCATCGCAGTCATGGTTCCTGGGGAATCCTCTTCTTGTTTGTGGGGTTATTTCACTTTGTTTTGCCGTTTTTGATTTTGTTACCCCGAGAGATCAAAAGAAACCCCATCGTTCTTTGGGTCATGGCCCCCTGGTTGATTGTCATTCATTGGGTAGATCTCTATTGGGTGGTGATGCCCAATCTTCATCCCCATGGCATTCACTTTTCCTGGGTTGATGTTGCGGCCTATGTGGCGCTGAGTGGTTCCTTTGCAGGGTTGTTTTGGTGGAAAATGTCGAAACATGCTGTGATTCCCATTCATGATCCAAATCTTAAGGCTTCCAAGGAGAGCGTCAGTTGAAACATTGGAAAGTCATATTGGGTGTTGGTGTGGGAAGTGCGCTGGCTGCACTTTTGTTGGTAGTTTCCGTTGGGTTGATTTATTCCATTTTTGGGTTGTACCGAGATCATCTTCATGAAGAACGTGTTCTCAAGCCTGTGGCGACAGATCTGCTTGAAACGAAAAAAGAGGCGGATGCAATTTTGAATTCGTATGGACAGGTGGATCCGGACCAAGGGATTTATCGCATTCCCATTGAGCGGGCCATGGACCTCATGTTGAAAGAGAACGGAGGTCAACGATGAAAGATCTCTTTTCCTGGTTCGTTCCGAATGCCGCCTCGTTGCTTTCTGGGGAAGTAGATGGGGTGTTGTTTTTCATTTTTCTTCTCTCGCTCGTTATTTTGGGAACCGTGGCCGGATTGATTCTTTTTTATCTGATTCGAGCCTGGGAAAAGGGGGGGAGAAAAGAGGCCTCCAGTGATTCTCTGAAACCGTTTCACTTTACGGGGCTGGCCCTCGGGCTGTTTTTTCTTTTAGGCCTTATCGGAATTTTTGTTTGGGGATTTAAAGTTTTCGTTAGTCATCAAGTGGTTCCCCGAGACCCTGTCGAAATTGAAGCTAGGGTTGACGACGATGGGTGGACATTTGGTTACGATAACGGTGTTAGCCAAAAAGAACTTGTGGTGCCTGTGGACCGGCCTGTGAATCTTCACTTTCATACGGAAGGAAAGACTCAGACGCTTTCCGTTCCCGACTTTCGATTCAAAGGGGAGGCTGTCTACGGAAGAAAGACAACGGCTTGGTTTCAAGCCGAAAAGACGGGAAGCTTTCCCATCATTGGAACGGCTGAAAATGTGAAAGTGGTTTCCCTTGAGGATTTTGAGAAATGGATTCAAGAAGGGGTAGCGGCTCAGACACAAGGCTCTCCCGCTGAATTGGGGGCCAAGCTGTATCAACAAAATGCTTGTTTTACTTGTCATAGCGTTGATGGAAGTCCTGGAGTCGGACCCACATGGAAGGGATTGTATGGGACGCAAGAGCAGTTGACCGATGGAACGCAAGTCGAAGTCAATGATGAATACATTAAAGAGTCGATTTTGGATCCAATGGCTAAAGTGACGAAGGGCTTTCAGCCCGTGATGCCTCCCTATCAGGGAATGCTAACCGATGAACAAATTGCGGCCATCACGGCCTACATCAAAACATTGAAGGACTGACATGGATTCGACGCGCAAAACATATGACAGACCTTGGATGGTTTATCTTGAGTCTCGCCGTGTGGGCCTCATGTACTTAGCTTTGGTGGCAGTCGGGGCTTTGCTGGGATGTGTTTCAGCTGTGGGAATGCAGGTGGAGCGATTTAGTCCATCTTTGGATTTATTTTCTCCGGAAGCTTATTCGCTTTTGCTTTCTTTGCATGGCGTAGCCATGATCTTTCTCTTTTTGCTTCCTGCCATTCCGGCCGTGATTGGAAACCTGGCGCTTCCCGGTCTTTTAAAAACTCAAAATTTTCTTTGGCCTTATCTTAATCTTTTTGGGTGGGTTAAATATGCCTTGGGTTTCGGTTTCATATTGCTGGGTGCGGCCATGGGTGGAACCGATGTGGGTTGGACATTCATGGTTCCAAAGTCTTTGGTTGCGAGTGGTGCTGTCATTGTCTGGGCCTTAGGCGTGATGGTGATTGCCTCGGCGATTGCTTGTATCGGCGTGAACACGCTTCTAACGATCCACTTTGGCAAGGGAGAAGGCGTGGCGTGGAAAGATTTTTCCATTTTTATGTGGTCTCTTTATGGAACTGCGATCCTTCAGGTCTTGGTTTCTCCTTTGATTGTTTTGGCATTTTTTCTGTTGATTGTGGAGAGTCTCACTGGAATCGGATTTTTTGGTCCTGAGGCATCCGGAGATCCTCTGATCTATAAGTATCTTTTTTGGTTATTTGGCCATGCAGCGGTTTTTATGATGCTGCTCCCGGCTTTGGGTGTCCTGATGGATCTCTTGGTGCAGTACACCCGCAGGGCATTGTCTGGAAAATTTACGTTAATCGGAGCGGTTTTTTTGACTGTGGTTCTAGGCGTATTGGGTTTTGGTCACCATTTGACGTTGGAGGGACAAATTCCCGTTTTTTCCGTACTCTTTCAATTCTTTGCATTGATTTCCTTATTTCCCTTAGGTCTTTTTTTGCTACATGCACTGATTCATCTTTGGAAAGGCTCACTCGAGCTCAATACAACGGTTCTGTATGTTCTGTTTGTCCTTTTTAATCTCGCCATGACCTTAATGGCCCAGTTGGCCTTGTTTAATGGGGCTACCGGACCTTATTTACATGGAACACAATTTGAAGCGGCTTATATGCATACCTTGCTTTTGGGAACTGTTGGTTTTTCATTTCTTGCAGCCTTGCATCACTACTGGCCGAAAATCTGGGGGCGAAAAGTCAGTGAATGGGTAGGGGCCATTGCTGCAATTCATGTGTTTCTCTTCTTTGAGCTTACGTTTATTCCCATGTTTTTAGCTGGCTTGAAGGGGTTGCCTTCGGGGCTTTCTCTTTATCCGGAGGCCTTTGTGGGGTATCAAAGAACATCTGCCATTGGGGCGCTCTTGCTTCTTCTTTCCTTGGCCCTCGTTGCCTACAATTTAATTGCTGCCATTTTTAAAGGGAAAAAAGCCTAATCAAGATTGGCCAAGTAGTTTTCGATGGCTTCTTGTGGGACCGTTCCGATGAAGCTTTTCCCTCCAATGAAATAGGTAGGGGTTCCCCGGATGTTTAAGGCATGTCCTGCTTGCAGGTCTGTTTGTATTTCCTCATTCGCTCTGGACGAGTGCATGCAGGCTTTCATTTTTTTCAAATCCAATCTCAGCTCAGATATCAGGTCACTCAAAACAATGTCCTTCGCTCGGACATAGTCTAAAGCGAAGAAAATGGCGTCATTGGCTTTCCAAAACTTTTTTTGTTCTCCCGCACAAAATGCAAAACGAGAAAGTTCACAGGCTCGTTGATGAAAGGGGCGTGTGATGGATGGATTGCATGCTTGGTCGAGTGGGAAATGGCGGTGCACGAGTCGAATTTTGGTGGGATGGCGTTCCACCAATTGCCGGGTCATGCGATGAGATTTTCGACAAAACGGACACTCATAATCTGTGTATTCCATGATTGAGATGATGGGATTTCGAGCCCCAATCCAGGGATGTCCTTCGGGAGTAAATCCAGTTTGAACGACGGGGGTGGTCTCCGGCGGAATCTTGCTTTCCTCAGACCAGTAGGTTGGATAGAAAACAAGGATGACGAGGACAACCAAAAGAGCCAAAATCAGAGTCAAGCTGGCTGCCAAAGGTCGAGAGAAAAAACTCCGGATGTCTTGGAACAGAGCTTTTAAGGGATTTATCCGGAATTGACGCAGACAAAGGATGGAGAGGATTAGGAAAAGAAGATTTACGACATAAAGCGCATTGCAGAACAGGCAGATGGAGGCAATTCGCGTAATGGAAATAAAGGCCAGATAGGCAGAGAAGAAACTAAATCCCAGAGCTGAAAAGAACATCAATCCCAGGGGGGGCTTTTCTCCGAATAGCTTTTTTCGAAGTGTGGGAACGGCAACCAGTAAAAAGAGAGCCAAGTAGGAAAGCAGGCCCCAAACCGAGATGGGTATTCCCCAAAGAATCGAATACGAAGAAAGTGCGACCGTTTCACAGTTGATCTTGTCGCTGACGGCACAGACGGCTTCGTAGGCTGGATCTGTATGCGTTAGATAATGAATGCGGGTCAGTTGAATTGAACAGAGGAGCCCAATGGTGGAAAGAAAAAGAAGAGAAACTCCGCAAAGCTTTGATTTTGTTGTCATCGAATTATTTGGATCAATGAATATATTTTGAACCTATGCACATAACTGTCAAGCCTGCTTGAGAGGCGATCTCGTTTGTTTTTCCAACCCGATATTCTGTGTTAAAGAATGTATATGCCAACCTATGAGTATAAATGTGAAGCCTGTGGTCATCGCTTTGACGTGTTTCATAAGATTTCGGAACACCCCGAATTGGAATGCCCCAAATGCAAAGGGAAGGTTTCTCGAATGCCGAGTGTCGGAAGTGTGGGTGGGTCGAATTCTCCGGGTTCTTGTTTGCCTAGCGGAGGCCTTTGACGAAAGTCCTAGGGCTTCAGTTCGAAGCTAAGATTTCAAAGCCTGCCTTCCGGTGGGCTTTTTTGTTTTCAACCCCTCATCGAAGCTGAAGATATATCTTATCTTGACTTATTATGGGCATATGCTCATAATGAAGATATGCCGAGGCCAAAGTTACGTCGATGGATCGAATCGCATCCGACTCAAAACTGGTTCAAGCCAGCGGGAGTTACCTTGCGAAACTTGGAAGAAGTCGTTCTTTCTTTGGATGAGATTGAAGCCATTCGCTTGAGTGACTTGGAGGGCATGTATCAAGAAACAGCGGCAGAAAGAATGAATGTGTCTCGCCAGACGTTGGGGCGGATTCTGCAGTCTGCTCATCGCAAAATTGCGGAGGCTTTGGTTCAAGGAAAGGCCATTCGTCTCCAAGGAGGTTCCATACAAATGAGGGACAATCAAGAAAACGAAAAAAACCAGAAAGAAGAAAGATTAGGCACCAGAGGTCAAGGCGGGCGTCGGCAAGGGGGTAGGCAGGGTCGCGGTCGTGGGTGTGGACTGGGTCAAGGACGAGGGTCTAAAAGAGGCCGGGGTGGAGAAGGACGAGGAGGCTGACATGAAAATCGCCATTTCATCGAGTGGAAAAAAATTATCAGATCCCGTGGATGAGCGTTTCGGAAGAGCCGCTTATTTGTTGATTTATGACACCGAAGCCAAGCAGTTTTCCGCCTTGGATAATCAGTCAAATGTGGAGGCCGCAAGTGGTGCGGGCCCTCAAGCTGTGGATTTCATTGCCACACATGGGGTCGAAGTTTTATTAACTGGAAATGTTGGGCCCAAGGCGGCCATGGCTTTGCACGCGGCAAAGATTAAGTCGTATGCGGTGACGGGCATCTCGGCCAAGGAAGCCATTGACCGGTATGAACGGGGTGAACTCAACGAAATATCATAGAAAAGGAGTGAATGATGCCAAGAGGTGATCGAACGGGTCCCTTCGGAGAAGGACCAAGAACAGGAAGAGGAATGGGATTGTGCAATGGAAACCGGGTTCCAGGTTTCGGCCAAGGTCGCGGGCGTGGTATGGCTCAGGGCCGAGGATGGAGACGTGGAATCGGAAGCCAGCGCTTCGCTCAAGGAAATGCAGGAAGCGAGAACGTTTCTTGGGAACAAATGGACCGAATGGAGCAGCTGGAAGGGATGTTGGAAGATCTCAAAGAAGAACTATTACGGTTAAAAAACAAGAAATAGTTTGAGGACTTTATCAATATAGAGGTTTTGCATTGATCATTTCCATTGCAAGCGGAAAAGGGGGTACAGGCAAGACCACCGTTGCCCTGTCTCTAGCTTCTGTGCTTTCGAAACGCGATGAAGGCGTAACGTTGCTGGATTGTGACGTGGAAGCGCCGAATGCTCATCTCTTTCTGCCCGCCAAACCCAAGAAAATTCGTGACGTCATGAAGTTGGTTCCGAAAGTGGATCCCCAAAAATGCGACGCATCGGGGATGTGTGGAAAGGTATGTGAGTTCGGAGCCATAATTTTATTGGGTAAGAAGGTTCTGGTATTCCCGGAACTATGTCACTCATGCAATGCGTGTTTGCGTTTTTGCCCAAGTCAGGCGCTGAGTGAGTCTCCTCATCCGATTGGAACTCTTGAAGAGATAGAGCAGGTGGACTTCCGCTTGGTGTTTGGTCGGTTGAACGTGGGCGTGCCTTCTGCCGTTCCACTGATCCAGGCCGTACGTGAACACATCAACATGAATGGAACGACCCTCATCGATGGTCCTCCAGGAGCCTCTTGTTCTTTATTGGAGGCCCTTCGCGATGTAGATTTCGCGCTATTGGTCACGGAACCAACACCCTTTGGGCTCCATGATTTAAAGAAAGCCGTTTCCATTGTGCGTACAAACCCACGTCCATTTGGAGTGGTCGTCAATCGGATGGGTATCGGAGATGAACGAGTTCAACAATATTGTCGAAGCGAAAATATTCCCATCCTGATGGAGATTCCACATTCCCTATCGATTGCCAAAGCATACTCTTCAGCAAAGATCCTGACGGATGCCTGTCCAGAATATGTGGAAAAATTTGAGCGTTTATTCGATCGCATCCAACTCATGGTTCATGAGGAAAGTGAAAAAATCGCATGAAACAACTCGTGGTCATCAGTGGAAAGGGAGGAACCGGAAAAACCACGCTTTCGGCCTCTTTGGCTTCCATGGCCCAAAATGCCGTTTTTGTGGATTGCGATGTGGATGCAGCTAACTTGAACATTCTCTTGCGTGGTCATGAAAAACATTCTGAAGAGTTTTCGGGGGGAAAGCGTGCTGAGATTCTCTCGGAGGAATGTGGAAACTGTGGAGTTTGTCTGGAGGCTTGTCAGTTTGAGGCGATACTCGAAAACGATGGATCTCAGTTTTGGATTGATCCCCTTCGTTGTGAAGGGTGTGGTCTTTGTGTGCGACTTTGTCCGGAAAAAGCCATCTCTTTTAACTCGGTAGTCACGGGAAATTGTTTTGTTTCTCAAACAGATCGCCACCCTCTCATTCACGCAGAACTCTTTCCAGGAAGTGAAAACTCCGGGAAATTAGTTTCTCAAGTTCGAAAGATGGCTCAAGATTATGCTCGGGAGAATCACAAAGATCTCATTGTCATTGATGGGCCTCCCGGAGTGGGGTGTCAAGTCATTGCAAGTGTGACGGCCACTGACCTCGTTTTGGTGGTTACCGAGCCTACGCCTTCGGGCATAACAGATATGGAGCGGGCGTTGGCGTTGGCCAAACACTTCAAACTTCCCTCCAGGGTGTGCATCAATAAAGTCGATTTGAATCCAGACTTGGTGAAATCCATCGAAAAAAAGGTGTTGAATATGGGCTCCAAGGTAATCGGGAAATTGCCCTTTGAGAAAGACCTGACCAAGGCCCAAATTCGAAACCAAATTTGGGAACAGGAAACATCTTCAAATTGGATGAAAGCGGTCGAAAGCATGTGGCCAAATCTTCTAAAAGCGTTAGAGTCAGTGCCATGACCCAAAAGATGGATGTCGACGCAATTCTTCAAAAATCTGAGAATCACGAATTCATAAATGGAGAAGAAATCGCCTTTCTGTTTTCCCTTTCGCCTTTTTCCAGGGAATCCGCTTTGGTACGGGCGATGTCGTATCAAAAAAGCCAGGAGTGCAATCAAGGGTGGGCGGAAGTCCATGCCCAAGTCGGATTGAATATTTCTCCTTGTTCGAAGAACTGTCTCTTTTGTGCCTTTGCGGCCAAAAACCAGGTGTTTAAAGAGCGGGTGAAACTGAGTGTGGAGGAGGCCGTTCAGATGACGTCTCAGTTTGAGCGAGATGGAGCCAATGCCATTTTTTTGATGGCCACGGCCGATTTTGATTTTTGCGAGTTCTTGGAAACGACGACGGAAATCAAAAGAAATTTACGTAAGGACACGGTCCTTGTGGCGAATGTGGGGGATTTTTCGCTGGAGGAAGCCAAGAAATTAAAAGATGTGGGTTTTTCGGGTGTTTACCATGCGGTTCGTTTGGGCGAAGAAAAAATCACTCGAATTCCAGTGAAGAGGCGGCTGGAGACTTTTTTGAATGCAAAAGAAGTGGGATTGTCCTTGGGTACCTGCGTTGAGCCTGTCGGACCAGAACATACCGTTGAGGAGTTGGTTGAAAAGACCTTAATCACGCGAGAGGCCGCTCCAGTATACAGTGGGGCTGCTCGAAGAATCCCCATTCCCAATACCGAATTGGCCAGACATGGGATTGTGAGCGAAGCGAGGATGGCCCATATTCTGGCCGTGGTTCGTGTGGCTCTCCCCAAATCCATTCCCGGAAATTGCACACATGAACCGAATGTTGTCGGCGTGGCTTCGGGATCGAATCTGCTGTGGGCGGAGGTTGGTTCTAACCCTCGTGATCCAGAGAAACAGACAGAAAGAGCCAGGGGCTTAGATGTTGGGACATGTCGAAAAATGTTTGAGGAAGCAGAAGTGAACGTGTTGAATGGACCCTCCTTGATGTATCAGAGTCCATCCTCTAATTAGAGAGAAGGTTGATGTGACGTGGAATCTTGATCCAGAAATTTTTTCCGTGGGACCCGTAACGATTCGTTGGTACGGACTTTTGTTCGCCTCCGGATTTTTGGCTGGCACCAAGGTTTTGGCCCGCATTTTAAAAAGCGAAGGAAAGTCTGAAGAAGAGGCTTATAATCTTCTCTCGTATATGTTCTTTGGGGTCTTGATTGGCGCCCGTTTGGGACATTGCATTTTTTATGATCCGGGCTACTACTTCAGCCATCCTTTGGAAATTTTGAAGATCTGGGAAGGGGGCCTGGCCAGCCATGGTGCTGCCATTGGCATCATGATTGCCGTCTGGCTCTATGTAAGGAAGACAAATATGGGCTCTTGGCTTTGGCTTGCCGATCGACTGAGTGCGCCCATTGCGTTGGGAGGAGCTTTCGTTCGTTTTGGAAATTTTTTCAATTCAGAGATTTTAGGAAAACCCACCGATGTGCCTTGGGGAATCACTTTCCAGAGAATTGACTCCATTCCTCGACATCCCTCTCAACTGTATGAAGCGTTTCTTTTACTTGCGATCTTTTTCGTTTTGCGCGTTGTGTACAATCGAAAAAAAAGATCTACGCCAGAAGGTCTTCTTTTGGGATTGCTCATGACATGTTTGTTTTCTGTGCGATTTTTCTTGGAATTTTTGAAGACACAGCAAGCCGCTTTTGAAAATCCATACCTGCTCAATATGGGACAAATGTTAAGTCTTCCACTGACCGCGGTTGGCCTATTTCTTTTGATTCGAGTTTGGATTTCCCGAAAGGAAACCTCTCGCTAAGTCATTTTTCTTTTGGGAATGGCCAGGCAGCTACGCCTCCCTCCAGAACACGAACATTTTTCCAGCCATGAGCCTTTAGAATCAAAGAGGCCTCATATCCTCGAAGCGAGATCTTGCAGTAGCAGACGACTTCTTGATTCTTGTCCTCTGGAAGCTCATGCAATCTTTTTCTAAGTTGCCCCAAGGGAATCAGCGTCTCTCCAATCCCGAGATGGGTTTCTTCATATTCATCAGGGTTTCGCGTATCGAGAAGAAAGGGAGTGTTTCCTTGGTCCACCTTTTCTTTGAGTTCGATTGCCGATATGGGGTGGAAACGCCCTTTCAATGTGTTTTGAAGAACATGGGCAGTCGCAATGAAGTGATCGATGGCTAAAGAGAACGGGGGTGCATAGGGGAGGTCTGAGTTGACCAGATCTTCAACCGTGAGTTTTCCTTGAATGGCAATGGCCCATTGACCCACTTGTTTGGCTACATCCCCCAGTCCAACGCATTGTGCCCCCAGAATTCGCCCGCTGGATTTATCTGCCAGGACCTTCGTAACCAAAAGCTTTCCTTTCATAAATCCCGGTTTGTCCGGACCGGCGTTGATCACAGATACGGTATTGTCAAATCCCTGATCCTTTGCAGATCGCGCATTTAAACCCGTAGATCCCGCGGCAAACTCAAAGATTTTGCATATTCCCGTTTGAATGGTTCCCGGAAATCGAACGGTGTCTCCCAAAATGGCATTTTCACCGGCGACACGCCCTTCCAAGTTTGCCAAATCTCCGAAAGGAGCGTGGACGGACTTTCCAGTAATCCGGTGGTTGACTTCAATGCAGTCTCCCGCCGCATAGATGTGAGGATCTGAAGTGCGCATATGTGAATCAACAAGAATTCCGCCCGTTCTTCCAATTTCCAACCCCGCTTCTTGTGCGAGTTCGCCATTTGGTTTCACGCCAATGGCGGAAACAGCCAACTGACAGGGAAGGGTCGTGCCATCCGAAAGTTTAACCCCTGTCAGTTTTCCATCCTCTCCGATGAATTCAGAGAGTCCGTTGTTGATGTAAACATGAACGCCCTGACTTCTGAGATGGTTTTCAACCAATTTAGCCAACTCCCAATCCAAAAAGGTTAGAAGTTGGGGCAAAATCTCAACGACCGAGGTTTCGATTCCTGCGAGTCTCAAGGCCTCACATGTTTCAATGCCGATTAAGCCTCCACCAATGACCACCGCATGCTCGACATTCTTTTCATCTCGGACTTTTCGGAGGTAATCGGCATCTTGCATGCTTTGTAGCGTGGTGATGCCCGAGAGCCCGTATCCCTTCACAGGAGGGATACGAGGCGACGCTCCAGTGGCCAAAATCAACGAGTCATAGGGAAGGGTTTTTTGCTCGCCCGTTGAAAGGTGTCTGCAGGTGACAGTTTGTTGAGTTCGGTCAATGGAAAGGGCTTCTGTTTCTGTGAGTGCTTTGATGTTTTTTGCCGCCAAAAAAAAGGAAGGATCTCGTACGATTCCGGTGGGAGCGCATAAAAGCATGTTTCGATCATCAAAGAAGCCCCCCACATAGTAAGGATACCCGCAGGAAGCCATGGAAAGATCGGGTCCCTTTTGAATGATTGTAATGTCCGCATACTCGTCCAATCTACGAGCTTTCGAAGCGGCCTTAGGGCCAGCAGCAGATCCTCCGATGATGACAATTCGTTTTGATGCTTGCATGATTCATCCTTAGGTAAAAGCGTGTTGAGGCAGTTTTGTACATATGCACAAAACTGTCAAGAGGGTTCCAAGCCCTCTGAATCGTGGGGAGGTTAATAGCTATGTTCGTCGATGATGACCTTGCCTTTAAATTTTCGGTAGATGAAAACGGTGTAACCAATCACCAGAGGCATTCCCACGAGGGCGATGACCAACATGACCTTTAAGGTGTAGTCGCTGGAGGAGTGGGTATAGGCCGTTAGACTATCCTCTAGATTTAGCGTGGAAGGAACCAGACGCGGGAACAATCGGGCAGTGGCAAGTCCGAACGCACTACCGATCACCACGCTCGTGGCGAGAAATGTTCTTCCAGCTTTCTTTGCGTGGTTCGCCAAAGGTATATAGATCAGTCCTCCCAGGAGTAGAAGAAAGAAGAGCCACGTGACAAGTCCTTTGGGCCCCTTTTGATATAAGTGAGGAGCGGCAAAAAATCCGTAGATCGTAACCCCTATAAAGAGAAGAATGAAAACGACCCATGTTTTTGAAATCCACCGTCGCATTCGAATTTGAAGGTCTCCCTCGGTCTTCCAGCTCATATATGCCGCCCCATGCATGGTGAGAGCAGCTAATCCAAAAAGTCCTATCAAAAGAGAGAAAGGATTCAAAAGACCGAGGAAAGAGGCGTGTATCTGAGCGTTTGAGTCAACCGCCATTCCACGGAGGATGTTTCCGAAAGCTACACTTAAAAGGAGAGCCGAAACCAGACTTCCGAATCCAAAGGCATAATCCCAAAACTTTTTCCACCTGGCGTCTTCCACTTTGCTTCGAAATTCAAATGAGGTGGCTCTAAAGATGAGCGCAACCAGCAAAAGCATGAGCGCAAGATACAAGGCACTAAAGACACCGGCATAGACAGGCGGGAAAGCGGCAAAAAGAGCCCCACCTCCTGTGAGTAGCCAAACCTCGTTTCCATCCCAAACGGGACCGATGGCGTTCATGTGAATGCGTCTCTCTTCTTCACTTTTTGCAAAGAGATGAAGGATGCCAACTCCCAGGTCAAAACCATCCAAAATGGCATAGCCCCCCAACAAGACACCAACGAGTAAAAACCATATGAGATGTAGGTCCATGTTAAACCTCCGAGGAAGATGGAATTTCGTGTTTGACTTCACGGAACAGAACAAAAAGATACAAAGCTCCCAAAGCCAGATAAACCAGGCTAAACAAAATGATGCTAAATAAGATTTCTCCGGAACCCACGGTGGGGGAATACGAATCGGCTGTTCGGAGAAGTTTGTACACAGCCCAAGGTTGCCGGCCAACTTCAGCAGCAAACCAACCAAATTGACACGCGATCAAAGGAAGGGGCGTAGAGATTACCAAGGCCCAAAGAACTTTTCGTTGGCTCCACAAATTCCCTTTCCAATGCAAAAAAGCACTCACAAGAGTTAGGAAAATAAACCACCCCCCTAGAAGAACCATATTGTGAAAGGAGACGAAGGTTCCCCAGAGGGGAGGACGATCATCTTTTGGAAAATCATTGATCCCCTTTACTTCGGCATTGAAATCACCAAAGGCCATCCAGCTGAGCAGGCCTTTCAATGGAAGCTCAAGCGGAAGGTGTATTTTGGGGGTGTCCGAATGAACCAGCCCAAAGACTAAAAGAGGGGCGCCGTTTTCGGTTTCGTAGACCCCTTCAATGGCTGCGAATTTTTCAGGTTGGGTTCGAGCCACCTGTTGAGCGTGATGATGCCCCGTGGGCATGGCCGTCAATATCGAAAAAATCAACCCTACCCAGACCGAAACGGTCAAAGCTTTGCGGCCCACGACATGATCTTTGTTTTTTAGAAGCAAGAACGCGGCGGTGCCTGCCATAAAGAAAGCGCCGGCAACCATAGAGGCAGAGATCGTATGCAAAAATCTCGGCATCATGGAGGGATTGAAAACCGCTTCATAGAAACTGGTAAGTTCCGCTCTTCCCAAAGCTTCGTTCATGACATAGCCCGCAGGGGTTTGTTGCCAGGAATTGGCCACAAGAATCCAGAACGCTGAAATCGTTGATCCCACAGCCACCATGAGAATGCTGAACCAATGAAGGCCCGGAGAAACCTTTTTCCGCCCAAAAAGATAAAGTCCCAAAAATGTGGATTCCAAGAAAAAGGCAAACACACCCTCTGCGGCCAAAGGTGCACCGAATATATCTCCGACAAAGGTGGAATACCGAGACCAATTGGTCCCAAACTGAAACTCCATCACAATGCCTGTAGCGACTCCCACCGCAAAGGTTAGCGCCAAAAGCTTGGCATAGAATTTTCCCGTTTGTACGGCTACGGTGTCATTTCGTTTCCAGCCTTTCCACTCCAACCAAACCAATAACCATGCAAGGCCAATGGAGATGGGAGGGAATAAAAAATGAAATCCCACAGTAAGTCCAAATTGAATACGAGAAAGTAGTAATGCGTCCATTCCTATTACCCTTTGAAATGTGTTTTTCGGAACCCCTTCGCGAGTTCTCCCCGTTTTTGTAAATTATCCAACAAAAGCTTTCGAATGTCCTCTCCAACTTTATGAAGGCGAGCGTCGGTCAAACGATAAAAGACGGTCTTCCCTTCCTTTCGCGTTGTGACAATGTGTCTGGAGCGGAGAACCCTCAGATGTTGGCTGACATTGCTTAGGCGGGTCTTCATGATTGTGACCAATTCCCCGACGCTCATCTCTCCTTTGCTTAAAAGAGAGATGATCATGAGCCGCTTTGCGTTAGCAATGGTTTGGCAAAATTCGGCATGAAGCTCGAATAAGTGTTTTTCTTTTGAATTCATAGTTGCGAAAGTTTGAAACTATAGTAAGAAAACAATTGGAATAGTCAACCAAAGGTTTTCTTGATCTTAGAAAAGAGGGTTAAGCATGAACATGAAATTCGTTCGAAATTTTTCCTGGGCCATCGGAATCTTCTTGGTTGGATGTGCGCCGATCAAAGTGCAAACCTTTGTAGATCCCTATCGAGCGGTTTCGGATCTTCATACTTGGACATTTTCTCCTGGAGCGGGTGCTTGTTTCTGTGCGGAGGGGGTTTCCGGAACCTATCGCATGAAAAGGCTCAAGGAGGAGTTTCTCAGTCAATTGGGAAATCATGGGTATACGTTTGTAAAAGGACAAGAAGCCGACATGTATTTGAACTATCGATGTATGGTGGATCGAAAAATTGTTCAAAAGGTGTTTATCAATCCAGCTGATGTTGAACGTGGGGGTGTTAAGACCTCTCAGGCTGAATGCGAATTCAAAGAGGGGCAGTTAACTGCCTATATGTTGGATAAAACTTCGAATATTCTTTGGCAAGGGAATGCCCAGGTGCGCATCTCTCAGACCAACAGCAAGGAAGACATTCGAAGCCGTGTTCATCAGGTGGTTCATGCGTTGTTGGAAAATTTTCCAGTTCGACTTGAGGGAAAAGATTAAAAACACGGCTGTTTGAGAAAAGGAGAGAGAATGATGCTTGGAGTTTTGATTGGTTTTGTGTTGGGACTGCTTTTGACCGGGATTGCAATATTTGTTTTGGCTCCTCGAATGATGTTGATGGAGGACCGAAGTAACCTAGGATTTCAAGAGACCGTTGATACCATCGAAAAAATAGCTCTTGAAGCGGATTGGCAAGTGCCGTCTATCCATCCGGTCTCCAACTCTGTTGCCAAAGCGGGGTATTCTGTCCGACCGGCCACCGTGGTTGAACTCTGTCATCCCGTCTTGGCTGGACAAATTTTGGGCAGCAACGAGGGACGAAAGGTGGTTCCCTTGATGCCATGTCGAGTGGCTGTGTATGAGAATGAAGACGGTTCGGTTACGATTTCTCGGATGAACTCTGTGTTGATGAGCAAGCTTTTTGGGGGAATTGTACACAAAGTCATGTCCAAGGCGGCAGGCGAGAACGAAGAAATGTTCAAACCTCTTTTGAAGAAATAAAGAAAGGAGAGGAGGGATATGGAAGCTGTTTTTCCACATGGAAAACGAGTGGATGTCCAAATCGGACAATTTGATATTCCAACGGATCAATCCAAAGCCAATGGGGGAGAGAGTTCTGCGCCAGAGCCCTTTGACCTTTTCTTGGCCTCGATCGTGGCTTGTGCAGGAATTTATGCGAAGAGTTTTTGTGATGTGAGAAAGTTGAATACCGAAGGAATGAAACTCACACAAGAGCTCAAACGAAACGCAGATACGCGAGTGATTGAAGAGATTTCTTTGAAGCTCCACGTACCTGCGGATTTTCCAGAAAAATATGAAAGGCCTGTTTTGAAAGCGATGAATTCATGCTCGGTGAAGAAACAACTCCGATCCGACATTGAATTTAAGTCAACCGTCGTGCGCAGGTAAGCCCGACTTTAATCTTTGCTCACTTTCCGAAAAGAAAGTCGAAGAATCTGGATTTATATTCTTCGAGGAATTCCTGCTGAGCTTCGTGAAGCACATTTTCGTCTGGATTCCGAAGAGCATTGTAAGGGAGCTTCACCACGACATAGGGCTCCTCATCCGATTCTTTGACAGTGCTGACGAAGCCTCCCTTTCCGGGCATGTAAATGGCAAAAACGACCCGAATGGTTTTGAAGCGTTTGAGTCGCTCCATGTGGTTCAGATTGAAGGAAATGAAGAGAGGTAACGTATCTTTCCATTCTTTGATCTTCATTTTGGCGAAGGCTCTTCCGAAGGGAAGAAAGAGTTTTCCCAAGGATCCTCGGGTCTGTAAGCCTCTCTCAATTTGCGAAACCACTTTTTCTGCGTGGAGCATGAGTTGTTCTTCCAGTTCGGAATCGAAGTCTTTCGGAATATATTCCAGGTAATAATCTTGATTTTGGTTGGCCCAAGCGACTCGGAGCAAGGTGACATAGACATCCCTAACAATATCGTCTCTGTTTAGATAGAAAGGATGACTTTCTCCTTGAGAAATCATGGAAACGCCGGAAATGATATCGTCGGCTTTTCTGAGTGCGAACTCAGCGTAGGCAATGTTCATTTCGTCGTAATTCGGAAAAACGATCTTGGGAGCTTCAGATTGCGCGTGGGTTGAGTTTACAAGAATGAGTGCCAAAAAACCGAAGACCAAAAATGCTTTTTGCATAAAACCCCCTACCGTAGAAACTTTAAATAAGGAATTAGCAGAAAGATCGAAACAACGCAACGCATCTACTCAGCGAGTGCCTAACCCCCTAATTTTATTTCTGAAAAAAGTTTATTGGCTCGGCTTAGGTTCTCCCCAAAGGCTTTCCGGAATCTCGATGGCCTCCTGCCAAAACGCTGTGTTTGATTTTAGGATGGGTTGATTTTTGTTGTCGAGAAAAAATTACTTGGGTCCGAGAAAACGGAAAGTGCTTTGGACGATTTTGCCAGTTTCCTCTTCTTTGACCTGGATCGACATGGGAAAAGACGTTTGGAACGTTTTTTCAGGGACCTCTACAAATAAAGGGATTCGACGGTCTTCCAAACGCTTAAGCGTTACTTCTCGGACGGGAAGGGTGATGCTTTCTCCTTGCGTGGCCTTCGGTTCAATCAGGAGCGTCATTTGATCCGACATTTTATTGAATAGGTGGATTTCAAATTGATTACGTATTTTTCCCTCCGTTAAGACATACGGTGGACCCACCAATCTAAGAACATTGGCTTCGAATGGAGTGTGTTTTCGAAGGAAGCCTGCAAACATCAGCACGCCAATGAGAAACAAAGCGGAGTATGCAATGACTCGGGGGCGGAGGAATTTCTTCGCCTTTCCAGCTAAACCATTTAAGGAATCATAGCGAACGAGACCTTTCGGTTTTCCAATTTTTTCCATGACTTCGTCACAGGCATCAATGCAATTTGCACACCCAATGCAATCCAATTGAAGACCATTTCGAATGTCTATTCCGGTTGGGCAGACAACGACACATCGATCACAATCGATGCAGTCTCCTGTGTTGGGGTCTGTTTTCTTTCCCCTGGGCTCACCCCGTTTCTCATCATATCCAATCACCAACGTATCGTCGTCGGTTAGAAGGCTTTGAAATCGGCCGTAGGGGCAAACGATGACGCAAACTTGTTCGCGAAACCAAGAGAAATCAAGGTAGATCAATGCCGTGACGCCACAAAGCCAGAGACTTAGAACCGGATGGGAAGAAGGTCCGAGCTTTAAGAGGTCGAAAATGGATGGAATGGGGACAAAATAGGCGATGAAGATGAGAGAAATCAGAAGGGATGCCAGCAGGAAAATGGCGTGTTTGATCGAAAATAGAGAAATCTTTTTTGCAGTCCAAGAAGATTGGGAGAGCCGAACTTGTTCATTTCGATTGCCTTCCACCCATCGCTCGATCTTTCGAAAAAAACCATCCATGAGAACGGTCTGAGGGCAACTCCATCCGCACCAAACTCGTCCCCAAATGGCCGTGACGAAAAAGAGTGTGAAGGCAAGGCCCGAGACCAAAAAGAAGATGAGGTAAATGTCCTGAGCGTTAAAACTCAAGCCAAAAAGATAAAAATGTCGGCGTTGAATATCCAGAAGGATGAGTCTTTGACCTTGAATCGAAATAAAAGGAAGAATCGCAAACAATAGAAGAAGAAAATTGTAGGCCCATGTTTTGCCTTTTTGGAAACGTCCTTTTACATCGGCGACACGTACTTTTTCCCGACTTCCATCCGCACGAATGGAACTCTTTCGGGCATAAGCCGGAAGAATTGTAGGCATATCAAATTAGCCTTTTTCTCCCTGAGGGGCTTTTGCGTTAGGTGGGTTGTTCCCTTGAAGCGTAAGGACGTAGGCCGCAACATTTTGGATTTGTTTTGACGTTAGCATGGTTTTCCAGGAGATCATTCCTTTCTCAGGCACACCTTCCGTGATCGTATGCAGAATGTCCGTAGGTTTTCCCCCATGTATCCAGTACTCGTCCGTCATATTGGGTCCGATTCCACCTCCGCCGAGAGATCCGTGGCAGGCTGTACAATGAACGGTCCATGTGTTCTTTGCATCCGCCATGGCGCTTCCATCGTTTACCAACGCGCGAATTTCTTCGTCGGTGACACTGACCTTCTCCGCGGACTCCACAGGAGAATGCATGGCTTTGTGAAGTGCCAATTCTTTTTCCATTTCCTCCTTTTGGTAGTTCCCAGTTTGGAACACATAATAATGGACCCAATAAACAATCCCGAAAATGATCGAAAGGTAGAAAATGCCTAACCACCACTTCGGCAGATTGTTGTCGTACTCTTGGATTCCGTCGTATTGATCTTCGCGGATTTGATCTTGTTCAACCTTATGTTCTTCGTGTTCCACGTTACTTCTCCTCCGTTAGGGGCAAGTACTCCGGACCTTCATGGTGGGTGTTCGGATGTGTTCTCCAGATTTTCCAAACGATCACCAGGAATAGAAGGCAAAAGAAAACCAGGGCTGCGAGGGCGAAGCCCAAGGGACTGTTTTGTTCCATGAGTTGCCGGATCATTGTTGGGACTCCTTTGGTTGATCCTTCATGTCTTTTCCAAGGCGTTGCAAATAGGCAATGATCGCCAAGATTTCCGCGTCCGGATTGACTTCAATTTGATCCTTCGCCAGGGAATCGGCCAATTCCTTAGCCTGACTCTTTGCAGACTGAATGGAAGTTTTGACTTCCTCGTCGGTGTAGGGAACTCCTATTTTTTGCAGTGTGCGCATCCGATCCGGAAGCGTTGCCAATTCCATATGTTGTGATTGCATATTGGAGTAATTCGGCATGATAGATCCTGCTGAAGTGGATCGGGGATCGATCATATGTTTGTAATGCCAGAGATTGGGGTACTTTCCACCCAAACGATGGAGGTCCGGACCCGTACGTTTCGAACCCCATTGAAAAGGAGTGTCATAAACATACTCCCAAGCTTCGGATCGAGGTCCATATCGGAGGACTTCGTGCATGAGCGTTCGAACCATTTGTGTATGACAGGTGTAGCACCCTTCTCGGATGTAGATGTCTCTTCCCACCAGTTCCAAGGGTTCATAAGGCGTCGCCTTTCCTTCAATGGGGACGGCCTCTTTGATCGCAACCGCCGGAATGATTTGCACCGCTCCACCAATGAGTATGGCCACGAGTGTCAAAACGGTGAAAAGGAGAGCCCTTCCTTCCAAGGCATGATGCCATGAATGGCCCCCCGGACGGTCCACCTTAAAGCCGATGAGAAAGGCCGCGGCTACCACCAAGATGATCAATAAGGTGAGAACCAAAACGGCGACAACAATATTATGCGTCCCCAAAAGAAGCATCAATATCAAGCCGATGGCCAGAAGTCCCATCGTTGGACTGAAAATCAGTCTCTTCCAGGAGATGGGATCTTTTTTAAGAGATTCATCTATGACGACATCTACGGCTCCATTATGGGCTTTTCCAGAGCGCATGGTTTTGAACAGGTTGAATGCCATCAGGCAGAACGTAGCTAGGTATAATATTCCGCCGATCAACCGCATCATATACATGAGTTGAGATTTCGAAATGGCTTCCAAGAAGTTGGGGTAAAGGAGTGTTCCTTCGTCGGTGAGGGCTCTCCACATCAATCCCTGGGTCAATCCACTGGCCCACATGGCCGAGATGTAAAGCAAGATTCCAAACAGGCCGATCCAGAAATGAAAGTTGGCCAATTTCTGGGAGTAAAGCTCCGTCTTGTACAGACGAGGAACCATCCAATACAGAACGCCAGCGGCCATGAAGCCATTCCACCCCAAGGTTCCGCCGTGAACATGACCAATGATCCAGTCGGTGTTGTGTGCCAAAGCATTGATGGTTTTGATGGAGAGTAAGGGACCTTCCAAGGTGGACATTCCATAGAACGTAATGGATGCCGCCAGGAACTTTACGATTGGATCCGTTCGAAGTTTGTCCCATGCTCCACGCAGGGTAAGAAGTCCGTTGATCATTCCACCCCAGCTGGGAGCCCATAGAGCGATGCTGAAAATAACCCCCAACATTTGGGCCCAATCGGGAAGTGCGGAGTAGAGAAGGTGGTGGGGTCCGGCCCAGATATAAAGAAAAATCAAAGCCCAGAAATGAATGACCGAAAGACGATAGGAGTAGATCGGTCGATTGACCGCTTTGGGCACGTAATAATACATGAGTCCCAGGATTGGCGTGGTCAAAAAGAAGGCCACGGCGTTATGTCCATACCACCATTGAACCAACGCATCTTGAACCCCGGTGAAAAGCGAATACGAATGAAGCCAAGAAGTCGGAAGGCTTAAATTATTTACAATGTGAAGAACGCCTACCGTTAGAATGGAGGCAATATAAAACCAAATGGCGACATAAATTTGCTTTTCATTTCGTTTGGCCAAGGTCCAGAAGTAGTTGACGGCAAAGAGAACCCAGACGACGGCGATGGCAATGTCCAAGGGCCAAATCAATTCGGCATATTCTTTGGATTGTGTCAGGCCCAAGGGAAGCGTGATGGCCGCACCGACAATGATGAATTGCCAACCCCAGAAATGAAACCAACTCAAAAAGTCGGACGCCATGCGTGTTTTTAGGAGTCGTTGCGTGGAGTAATACATTCCCGCGAACATCGAATTTCCGACAAAAGCAAAGATGGCGGCATTGGTATGCAGAGGCCGAAGTCTTCCGAACGTGAACCATGGCTCCATATTGGTTTGCCAAAAGGCCATCTGCATGGCGACAATCACGCCCAAAAGTAGGGCAACGACGCCCCAAATGATTGTAGCCCAAGAAAAGTACCGAACGACTTGATCGTCAAAGGTGATTTGTTTCGTCTGCATTCTTTTCGTCCTCTAATGGAAGCATGGACATCTCTTCCGGATGATCAAACTCTTCGTTTTTTACAGAAAATCCGAACAGAAGGGCCGCCCCCGCAATCATAACCAGTCCAATAAATATGAGTAATATCAGAATTTTCATGCAATTCTAGTTCGTTAGCTGATTTAGGTCAGGGCTTTATTCCATAAAAGGAACCATACGTCGAGGGGAGGGGGTGACGCATCGCGCTGTTCTCGGCTTCTGTAGTTGAGTTTTATCTGCGGGCGTGAGCCCGGAGATTTTAGGGGTTTTTAAGAAGTCACGCCGCTTCTCTTTAGCCATGTCGAAGTGACAGATATGACGGTCAGAGAACTTAAAGGCATGAGAATCGCAGCCATAAGCGGATTGATGAAGCCCAAAAGGGCAAGCAGAATGGCAATGAGATTGTACCCGACGGCAAAGCTCACATTGAATCGAACAATTTTTTTAAGGAGTTGGGCTAAATCAAACATGCGGGGTAGCCAAGTTAAGCTCGGCGAAAGAAAATAAAAATCACTTCGATCGGCCAATGTGGCCAGGTCCCAGATTGGCGTTCCGGAAAGCATGGCCGCTTCAAATGCGGGGGCATCATTCAATCCATCTCCAAGAAAAAGTGTGTCTTCTTGATCTTGCAGCCGAACAAAATCGGCTTTGGCTTCCGGAGTGCAGGCGCCTAACGATTTTTCGGGTTCAATTCCCAATTGGCGGGCCATCTCAACCACCCGTTCGGGACGGTCTCCGCTCAATTGAAAAATTTCCTTTCCGTTGTTTTGAAGGTGCGTAACCACCTCTTTGGCGCTATCCAAAACGGTTTCGTTTAGATGGAATTGAACGATCTCTTCTCCATTTTTTTGAAAACTCACACGATAATGATGCGCTTTTTCAAATTGGGTTTTTTCTGCGGTTGGGCGGCCAACGAAATAAACGTTCCCTCTATGCTGTGCCGAGAGGCCTTTCCCGGGAATTTCTTCGATGGATAGTTCGAGGGGCGAAATGTTTTGATTATGGAGAGCGTGATAAATGGATTGGCTCGCTGGGTGGTGACTTCGAGCCGTGGCATTGAAAAGAACCTGAAGGTCAAGCGGATTGAGCTTTGAAAAATCCTCAGGGTTTTCAAGCGTAAGTCCTGCGAGTGTCAGCGTTCCGGTTTTGTCAAAAAAGATTTTTTTGACGTGAAGCAGTCTCTCCAGGAAAAAGGAATTCCTTGAAAATACGCCCAAGGCCAATAACTGTCGATTGGCGAGCACTCGCCCCAAGGGGATGGCAATACCTAAAGCGCAAGGGCAGGTGATGACACAAATGGCGATGGCTACTTCCACAGCTTTTGTCAGGTCAAAGAGACTCCACACCAAAAAGCCCATCGTAGCAAAGGCCAGAACCAACGTGACATACCATCGAGATAGCCACTGCCAAAACAGAGGGACTTGATCTTGTTTGTCTTCTGGGGGGGACAAAAGAGCAAGTCGAGAGACAGAGAAGTCAGAAGTGGCTAAGACCTCAACCGACCGATGTCCGAGGAGTTGCGCCCCTGCAGGGACTTCCTGGTCCGGTTGCAAGAGAACGGGCTTTGACTCTCCTGAAACCCAACTGAGATTGAAATCCGCAGATTCAGACGAACAGAGCTTGCTGTTGACAGGGAGCATGCCTCCACCTGGAATGATGAGTCGATCTCCCTTTTGGACTTTTGAAAAAGAAATTTCAGTGATGGTTTGGGAAATCCGAGACACTTTTAAATCTTCCAATTTTGAATCGGTCAGAAGCGTGCTGCGGTTTCGTTCCACCAGACGGTCTTGCACGTACCTTCCCGCTAACATGAGGGCGATGAAAATATTGAGTGTGTCAAAGTAGGTTTCCCCTTCGGGATGGAAAAAGAACATGTAAATCGATCCCAGGAAAGCAGCCGTAATTCCTAGAGCGATCGGGATGTCAAAATGTAGAATTCGTTTTCGAAGAGCCAACCAGGCCTTTCCCAAAAAGAAACTTCCTCCTACGCTTACGGATACCAAGGTAAAAAGGAGATTGAGTGTTTGGAAGAAGGTAAACAAGCTTCCTTCTTCAGAGGTCATTCCGACATATACGCTGATGGATAATATCATCGAGTTCATAGCAATGACTGTGCAGATTCCCAGGCGAAGGAGCAGTCCCGAACTTTGACTTCTCTTTTCTTCTTCCTTTAATGGAGCGGTCCGGTAGCCGAAAGACTGAAGCTCTTCTAAAAAACTTTTTAAATCAAATGAGTCCGGAACAAACTTGATGCGCAATCGTCCCAAAGCGCTATTAATGGAGACCTGGACATTCTCTCTTCGTCTGGCCAATTCGCGTATGAGCCAAACACATGCGGCACATTGTACCCCCTCCAGACTCAAGTCCACCTGACCCTCTTTCAAACCGGGAAGGGTATCCATCCATTCAAAGTTTTTTCGTCTCGAAAAATAATTGAGCAGGGGAGCGGTTCTCTTATTTCGCAGTTCGTAGTAGCGATCCAAAGAACAGCCCTGGATCATTTTATGAACGGCTTCACATCCGCCACAACAATACTCCGTGTGAAGCCACGCTTTTGGGATGGGTGTCCCGCAGTGAATGCAGAGTTTGGGGTCTTTTTTCGATGCGGTCTGGGACACGGGGAGGGTTTTACAGGAGTTTTGTTGGCTGATAAACCTTGTCCTCAATATGCATGGACATGGACATCACGCCCCTGAACTTTTTGGGGTTCTTTCTTTTTTGGGTTTCGGACTGTTGACCGGCTTGCACTGCATCGGCATGTGCGGCCCCCTGTCGTCAATCATGGTTGGCGTAGATAAAGCCAAGGCCTGGCCCCGTTTGGCGGCGTATCATGGCTTTCGCGTTCTTTCTTATGCCCTGATCGGTTTTTCGTTAAACGCACTTCCCATAAATTTCAATGGAAAAGCCCCCTTTCCCATTTTGTTCTGGGTGGTTGTGGCTCTTTTGGCCGCTTATGTCCTAGGGGTTCGCATTCCATCTCCTCCTTTTGTGATGCGCGCTCAAAGCTGGTTACTTGCGAAAGTGAAAACTCCTCGGTTGATGTTGCGATCCGTCATTTTGGGATTTTTCTCTCCCCTGCTTCCCTGTGGCATTCTTTATGCCGTTTTTGCGGCTTCTTTGGCTGCACCTTCCGCTTGGCATGGGGCTTTGTGGATGGGCGTGTTTGCGATGGGGACCGTTCCCCTTCTTCTGGGTGCTCAGTTAGGCATTCGAATGTTGGGAAACAATGTTTTCCCAAAAGCCCGTGCCGTGATTTTGAAACTCTCTGCAGCGGGAACCCTGTTCTTCTTTATTTACATGAAACTCCTGCGTTAGTTTCTCCGTGAGGGCTTGGGAGGCGTCTACGCCTTATTTGAAAGATCCATAGGAGGAGGGAGAGTAAAACCCCCGCTCCTGTTGCCGAAGTGTTTTGACAACCCGAACTTGAGGGGGCAGAAAAGCCACCCGCAGAATTGTCGGCAACCAATCCTCCAGATCCGTTGGATACAAGAGGATATCCGTAGCTCACATTGCCGTATTGATCGATGACTGTGAGGTAGAGATTGAAAATATTATCAAAAGCGCCCAGATTGATATCGACGGAGATTTCCTCATCGTCCCAACTGGATACGGATTGAATGCTAAACTGTGTTGCCTGCGTATAATCTTGCGTGTCCGAAAGAATCACGCGGGCAAGGGTGGTGGCAGCATAGTAGTCATCAATGAAGACGTGAATTTCATGTTCGAAATTGGCAAGCATGAGCCCCAAAATTGTGGAATTCATTTGAAAATCAAAGCCCGTGGCCCGAGTCATGGCGGTAATGTCAAAAGCGGAGGATTGATTCACGCGGAAATATACGCGTCCATCTGGAATCCCCGGAGTGCTCAGTACTTTGTGCATTTCAATGCGCGAAAAGGTTCCATCATAGGCTGGAAAATCTGAAACACTTCCTGGGCTATGTCCCCCCTGAGCCCCATTGTTGAAATAGGTTGATGTAGTATTCGGCCATGGCGTCGTGGACTGTCCCATCCCCATATCTCCCGGTCCATTGTACGTTCCAGCTTCTTCGTGATCGGAATTCACGCGTGAAAATTTCCAAACGCCGTTGACGTCCTCCGGGTAGTCCGTTTGGAAAGCCAGCATATAAGAAATGAACACATCGTTCGAAGCGTCGTATTGAAGATCGTTTGTGGCAAAGGTGCTGTTGGTTTCGCCGGTTTCTGTTGATCCGGTAGCACATAAACTTCCAGAGTATGCACGTGAGTTGGTGATCACCCCACCCGCATGATAGTCCCTCCATTGGGTTCCAGGAATATCAGAGACTTTGCTTCCATTTGATCCGTCTTCAAAATCATCGAAGATGATTTGTTCTCCCCCCCGACGTTTAAAATGATTCCCCTGGATCGTAAGAGATTGGTTGTCTCTGATGACGTTGGCGATCGTAGGTCGATGGGGCCAAAATTCAAAACCGGTTAGATTTCGGTCCCCGTCGTCGTCGGTTACAAACACATAAATGGGGGAAAGATCCTCCAGACCACTCAGGTCAACCTCGAACGTGATGGCCTGACTTTCCCAGGTCGAAATGCTCTGTTCCACTCTTAGGCTTGAATCTTCCCAGGTAGAAGCGTTGGCCAAATGAATGGCCGCAGAGTTGGAATCAGAGGTAAATCCTGTTCCCAAGACAGTCGCGCGATACGTTTCGGTCCCGGAAAACTCAAGGGCAGATATTTTTGGGTGGCCAAACACGATGGGTTCTCCAATATAAGCGGCTTCTTCATCGGGATCTCCATTGGAAGGAATGACGTAGACGGTGTCACCATCATTAAATCCGGAAAAATCTGCACGTATTTCAATGGGGCCCGTCCAACCTCCACGGGATAAAACCTCTTGTTCGACGGATGTATTGCATAAATTGTAAGTGGCGTTGTCACAGAAAAATACGCGAAGTGTCGGAAGCACAGCTAATGAGGTCGCATCTAGGAGCAATGTTTCGCCCTGTTCAGGCTCGCCATCTACGCTTCGAATGAGAGGCGCGGCAAAGGATGAAAGTGAGGTGAGTAAGACGCCCAAAAAGATCGAAATTTTACATTTCATGAACATTCTCCGGAGAAAAACCGAGCATTCCACATGCCAGTTAAAACAGAGGCTAAGTGTCTAAATTATAAAGAGAAAGACTTGAGAAGCCCACTGACCTTTTTGCTGAGGCCGCAAAGAAGTCAGGGCTAGTCCACGAATACTTTGCTCACGGGGTGTCCAGCTTTTTTCCACCCTGCAATGCCATCTCCGAGAACAAAGACTTTTTTATAACCGAATTTTTTGACTGCGCGCCGCGCAGCCGTGTGGCTGGCTGTTCAATACATATTGGAACAGTAAAAGATGAGAGAGGCCTCCTTATCTTCCGGAAGCTCTTTCTTGTCGTAGGATCGAAATTTCACCCATCTGGTTGGAGGGTCATGGGCAATGTGACCTTTTTCAAACGTAGACTTCGAATTGGCATCAATGAAATACGTGTTTGGCTGTTTCATCATCGCCACAGCCTGATCCACGCTAATCATCGTGAACTCGTCTTTTTCGGCTCGCGCCATCAAAAACACAAAAGCAGACAAAACGAGAGCGATGCCAATGATTTTCTTCGTCATGATGGTCTTAGGCTACCCCGATCCGGAAAGAAGAATCAAGAGGGGACTAGGAATACAATAGGAAAGGTTCTCGGCGGGTTTTGTATTCTGCGAGATCTTCTTCCCAGCTTTGGACAATGTCAGCAAGTGAGACGCCAGATAGCAGTTGCGTTCTTAGCTCGGAACTCCCTGCAAGAATGTCAAAAGGCATTTTTTGGGTTTCGTATTCGTAGGGTGGGGAAAGAAATTCGAAATGATCTTCATGATCTTCCAGGATCACTTTCAAAATGCCGACAGCTGTGAGGACAGGTTGAAATACCTTTCGATCCAAAATATGAATTTGGGCTCCGAAACACAACTCCTCTTTCCACTTATCGAACGTGGGTTCAAAACCAATGGGACGAAAATGAACACCCCGTAATTGGAGTGAGTTGAGTTTTTGACAGAGTGTGTGAGATTCCAGCCAAGGTGCTCCGAAACACTCGAACGGTCGTGTGGTGCCTCTTCCTTCGGAGAGGTTGGTCCCCTCTAGAAGTTCCATTCCCGGATACACCAACGTAGAATCCAATGTGGGGAGATTGGGAGAGGGCATGACCCATTGAAGATTCAGTTGGTCAAAGAAATCTTTTCGTTTCCATTCGGTCATCGGCTCCACGAAAAGGTCCAAATCCATGTTTCGTTCTGACTTCATCATTCGTGCGAGTTCTCCGATTGTAAGTCCATGACGAATGGGGATCTCATGAAGACCCACAAAACTAAAAAACTCTTTTTGTAGAATTGGTCCCTCGATATCCACGCCATTGATGGGGTTGGGGCGATCCAACACTCGAACCGACACGCCTTCTTCACTACAAGCCTCCATGACGTTGAGCAGTGTCCACACGTAGGTATAACCGCGGGCTCCGACGTCCTGAAGGTCCACAATGATCTGGTCGATGCCTTTGAGCATTTCGGCCGTGGGTTTTCGAACGTCGCCGTAAAGACTGTGGATGGGAATCCCCCGAATCGTGTCTTGGCTACTTTCCACTTCGATCATATTGGCCTGCGTGTGTCCTGAAAAACCATGCTGGGGCGAAAAAATGGCTGCCAGAGGAATGCCAGCCCGAACCAACACGTCGGCGGTGTGCTCAAGGGTCGAGGTCACGGAAGCTTGATTGGCTAAGAGAGCTACTTTCGGGTTGGCCATGTCGTTATCATACGCTCATACCCGCAAGTACGAGGAGGTTTTTCTAGTTTCCGAAGCGCATTTGCAAACGTACTCGAAGGAAAAGAAAGACGGACTAGTTGGTCGAAGAAAAAAAATCCAATTGAAGTTTGCGTATTCCCCAAAGTGCCCACACCAAGCCCAGTAAGAGAAAAGTGGACGACATCGAAGAAGAACAGCCCGTGCTTGAAACTCTGCCTCCGTTCCCGTTTACTTCACCCTGGGTCGCTTCTAACGATGGGTCGGAAGAGTCATCTGCCTGGACATCGTCCGAAAATGAATCTCCGTTTTCGTCGGGACCGATTTCTTCGTTGGTGGGAGGGTCGGGCGGCATCTCGATGTCGTCCAATGAATCAGGTAAGCCGTTGTAGAATTTGAAATTGTCAATTTGCCAGCCAAAGGAACTCGACGGAGCATACATGCCGCCATACATGGAGGGAGCGGCAACTCTTTTGAAAAGATCTGAATCTTCATCTCGGTAGCGGTAATCATCGATGTCCAAAATCAAGCATCCGTCAATCCAGAAGCGGGCGATACCATTGGCTTCGGAGGCGGGCACGTTGAGCTTTGTATGCATACGGAAATTATGCCAACGGCCGACCATCCATTCGTCTACGCTCAGGCCGTTCAATTTGCCTTGAATACAACTAAGCGAAGAGAGGGAGACTTTTCGGTTGCCATGGCCTCCGTCTTCGCCCACGGGTTCATTCCGGTTGCTTACGATGTCCCAGGTATTCCAGTTGTCGCCAATCGGACGAACGATATGATTGAAATTGCGATTGTACTCGCCTTCAAAAAACTTACCTTCCAACCAAATCCATTTGATGTCGTATTCTTTGTCGGCATTGGCGTCGACAAATGCCCAAAAATCGAGAAACAATTCGTCGGTAATGTCGTAGTCCCAAAGTTCCGACACGCCTATTTTGGCAAAGCGGCTTTGGGCCGTAGGGTCTGTGGTTAGTCCCGTGATGGGGTCCGTAAAATCGCTGAACCAATTTCCCCGCAGGCAATTGTCTTCCAGGCAATTTGCCCCTTCTGATTGTCCCACCACCCCCTTCGCACAAGGATTCTCCTCAAGCCATATGTTTTCATCAATGGTTGCAGGGCTATTAAAGGTCTCTTCGAAAACAAGTTCTTGCCCCAAAACCGGCCATGCCGAAAATACGACAAGAAGAAATTGTGAAACCAAGAATTTTTGTCCCTTACGCATATTTTCTTCCCTTAAGGAATGCTAAAGTCATGCCAAATATTCCCGCCAAAATCTTAAAAAACTTCATTAATATTCATAGCTTAATGAGGGCCAAGTTGAGCTTGTGGCGGGGCCAAGAAAAAGTCGGAAAAGAATGCAGACTCTCAACATTTTTTGCCGATCAATCTAAGAAAAGATCGGGATGTAAAGACGTACCTGGTTTCACCGCATATTTTTCAAAGTTTGTTACACCTTCGTCACGCAAAACATCTTCGTCAATAAAGAAGTTCCCCGTGCATTCTTGACTGGGTTTCGTGAGAATGGCCCAGGCTGCATTGGCCATGATCTCCACCGTTCGGCTTGCCTCAATCATGGGTTGTCCCCCCAATAGATTTTTTACGGCGACAGTGGCAATTGTCGTTTTGGGCCACAAAGCATTCACGGCAATGTTGTGGGGACGAAATTCTTCCGCCATGCCCAACACCCAAAAACTCATGGCATATTTGGAAGCCGTGTAGGCTGCGTGATCCTTAAAATGTTTTGTCGCAACATTTATGGGGGGCGAAAGATTCAGGACGTGAGGATTGGACGCTTTTTTTAGATACGGGAGGGCGAACTTTGTCAAAAGATAGCTTCCTCGTGCATTGATTTGCCAAACCCGATCCAACATTTTAATGGTCGTTTGTTCGGTGTTTGTGAGGCTGATGGCGCTGGCATTGTTGATGACGATGTCGATTCCACCAAACTGCTCCACGGCGGCATGGATTGTTTTCTCAATTTGTTCCTCAGAACGAACATCCGTTTTCAAGGGAAGGGCTTTTCCTCCGGCTTTTTCAATCTCTTCTGCGGCTGAAAATATGGTGCCGGGAAGCTTGGATCGTACTTTGGTGGTTTTGGCAGCTAGAACGATGTTGGCTCCATCCCGAGCAGCTCGAAGGCCGATGGCTTTGCCAATGCCACGGCTTCCTCCAGATATAAGAAGTGTTTTTCCCTTAAGAGATTGTTTGTTGGACATCAGAACGAAAACATACCCGGGATTAAATTTTCCCTAAAGGGCTAGTCCAAATTTAGCGAGAAATTCTTGAGGGGATTTTTCTTGGAACGAGGGTGGCTCAGGGGGCCAGGAAAGTTCACCGTTGGTGGCGGCAAGGGCTCGAATTTCATAGGAAGAATATTGATTTCGCAAGCGAGAAGCAGCCTCCCAATCAAATGGGCTGTCTCCGATGACCAAAACATGGCTTAGCGGGGCCGTGTCTTCCGTTTCGATGGCACGAATGGCCAATGCCATTCCAGAAGATTCGGGCTTTGAAAGATATTCCGAAGACCTCGGAAAATATCCCAACCATTTTGGAAGGGGTCGACCCATGGACATGAGAAACGTGTTAATGGCATTTAAGGCCTTTTGAGTTCCCAGTTCCCCGTTGTTTGTGACCAAGGTCATTCGGACGCCTTGTTGATTCCATGCGCTTAAGCGAAACAACATGGATTCAATGAGGTGAATGTGCTCAATGTTTTTTTCTTCTTGAGAATTGAGATTCGAATAGATCTCTTCACGCAAACATTGAACCTCCTCACTTGATTTGATTGTTTCCAAATAAACGAGGGCTGCCTCCAAGGTTGTGAGGATGGGGCGAAAAGTTTGATTCCACCCATATGGTAAAAAAATTTCAGCCAATTCTTCCCGCCAGCGATCAATGGTTCCCTCTTTCATTTCAAAACGGACCAAGGTTTTGTCGAGATCCCAGATGATTCCGAGGTGTTTAGGAGAGTCAATCACCGAAAAGTTCATCTTTCATGGCAAAAACATTTCCGAAATGTCTCATCACACGCAGGCCAATTTTGGGCTGAGGTAAAGGCAAGTGGTCGCCTAAAGCTAAACAGCATGCGGCCAATGGAAGATTCAATCCTGCAGCCACGGTCAGACTGATCGTTCCGGGAATTCGCGGATTGACTTCGATGAGTTGTGGTTTTCCTTGTTTGTTTCTTCGGAACTGCACATTGTTCAAGTAAGACAGTTTTAGAGTTTTTATCACTGTTTCGGCTGCTTCCTGAACGTCGGACTCTTCAACCACTTCTGAAACCGTCGCTAACCCCCCAGTTGCTGCCAGCCGCAATCGAACGACGGAAGCGAGAGGCTCTCCCTCTCTGGCCAAGACGTCGACGCTGTATTCTTTTCCAGGAAGATACGCCACAGCTAACTTGGGCCAATCATCTGGATCATTGCTTAACAGCTCATCCAATTCATGGGGTAAGGAAGGGACCTCTTCTTGGAATCGCGTTTTGAGCCAGGCTTCGATTTCTTCCATGCTCCACCACTTTCGCCCTTGGGTGGGGGCTGGGTCGTGGGAGGGTCGGCCAACGCAAAACATCCCAGCTCCACCGGTTCCTTGATCAGATTTCAGCAAGGCCGCTCCATGAGCCTGAGTCATTTCGCGCAAAGCCGGAAGAACTTCTTTGGGGTTTTTTAAAATTTGATGGTGTGGAAGGAGGTCAGGGTTCGAGTGGATCAAAGATTCAAAGAGGGCGGTCTTTCGATTGGCCTTTGCGATGGCCGTATGGTTCGAAACTACCACAGGGACATCAAACTCCTTTTGAATTTCCGGGCGAGAGAAATAGTCTTGATCCGCTGTGGATAAAGGCAAGATGAGATCGGCTCGGGCTTTTTTGACCTCGTGTTTGATCTGCTCCAAAAAATTCGAACTGGATCGAGGAGGAAGCAGAACTTGTTCGTCGCAACGATATAAACCCGCAGCCGTAGGGCGAATGTCTGCACCAATTAACGTCCAATTTGGAGCTTGTCTTTTTAGATCCTTTTCAAAGCCATGAACGGCTTCGTTTCCGACGCTGGTAAGAAATACGCGCACCGGCTTTTGCCACGAACGTTGTGGTCCGTCGATTTCACAAAGATGTTGCTTTCGATGTTTTTCGGCGAGGATGTTTAAGGTGCTCCCAGCGTAGGCCGGATGGGCCTTGAGCCAACCAATGAGTTCATGAAAAAAGTCGAGAAGGCCTTTTTGTTGTTTTTGAACAAACGGATCAAAATCTTTTTTGGATGCTCGGTTTAAGGGTGTTTTGGTTTTTTGAAGATGCTCTTTAAGTTGTCGATAGCCTTGGAGGTTGCAGGCATTTAAGGCAAGGAGTGTTGGATGAAAGTTAAAAACCGTGGAACCAAAAGAACGAAAAATGCGAGGATGTGGGAAAGGATGCCCTTTTTCTAGGTGCACATCGTCCTCCCAGGCAATGCCAATGCGAACGATCCCGCAGGCATCTTGAATGGGATGGATTTCTTTCAGACCCATCAGAAGATCCGAAGAATCGTATAGAAGTCCACATTCTGCATAGGCTTCACCCAAGGGCGTGGAGCGAACCAATTGATGACTTCGTACGCCTTTGGCTTTGGGTACGAGTTCCTTCATGGTTTGGAGGACTTCCAACACTGTGCTGCCATGGGAGGAATTGGCTAGGAAGTTTGGATGCCACCCCAATTCAACATGCTTGGATGCCTTTAAGTCTTTCAAGATGGGACTTGCGTGTGTAACGAAGAAAGTTCCTTGAAATTTTTTTTGTTCAAGGAGATCAAGCGTTTCTTTGATGGCCCAATCAGGTGCCCAGTCTTCATCAAACGTCAAATGAATCATACATTTCTCAGTGGTTTCTCGTAGCCTATCATTCTTGCTCTGAATGAGGAGGAATGTTTAATGAGTTTTTTCGCCGGTTAATCTTTGTGTTGGGTTTTCGTTTTTTTCCACACCTTGACAAAAGGGTCTGTCTTGACTAGTTTGCGCCCGATCAAGTCGTTTCTACAGGAATGTTTTCAGCCAAAACCTTCGCATTGTAGCCGAAGAGTCGATGAATCTTCGGCCAAACCGTCAAAACTTCAGTCTCTTCAGCGGATCATTGTGGACGGTTGTTTTTACGGCCTCGAAAAGAAGTTGATGTTCAAGGTGTCGGTCGTGAGATGGATGCGTTTGTGTTCCCAATCAATGGAGGGAGAAGGATGAGTCAAACGAAGGATATGAAAGAAATTACCCCACCTCAAACGGTCGCGGATCTTCCGGATGAAATTGCCGAACGACCCGCATTGCAAGGGTTGGCGGATGTTCCGGTTCCTGAAGCCAAAAAAGACATTGTTCCTGAGAACGAATTGGAACATCGGGAATTTGATGACTCACCGTTTTGGAGGCATATCCCCGAGTTCGCAGACGTTTCCAGAGAGGAATTCATGTCCTCACGTTTTCAAATGAAAAACAGCGTGACCGGGGCTGAGAAGCTTCGGGGATTGGTTTCTGGACTGACTTCGGAAGCCTTTTTGAACGACGTTGAAAAAGGGTTGAAAGAGGCTCCCATGAATGTGCGTGTAACGCCCTATTTATTGAGCCTCATTGATTGGAAAAACCCTTACGCCGATCCCATTCGGATCCAGTTTTTGCCTGTGGCCTCCACGCGCCTACCGGATCATCCGCGATTGAGTTTGGACTCTTTGCACGAGCGGAATGATTCTCCCACGCCCGGTTTGGTTCATCGCTATCCCGATAAGGCTTTGTTCCTTCCCCTGGATGTGTGCCCGGTATACTGCCGTTTTTGTACCCGTAGTTACGCGATTGGTGGGAGCACAGACACTGTGGAGAAGGATGGTTACAAGCCGGTCAATGAACGTTGGGAGAGAGCCTTTGCCTATCTAGCGTCGCGACAAGAGATTGAAGATGTCGTGGTTTCAGGAGGAGATACCTATATGTTGCCTCCGGAGCGGTTACGCGAAATTCTTTCGGTATTGCTCGACATTCCTCACATTCGTCGGGTGCGCATTGCCAGCAAAGGACCAGCAGTGATGCCCATGCGCATTCTCTCTGATACAAAATGGACGGACACATTGTGTGAAATGGTAGACGTTGGACGTAGACAGTCCAAGGAAGTGTGTTTGCACACGCACTTTAATTGTCCAGAAGAGATTACGGACGTGAGTCGTAAGGCCATGGACCTGTTGTTTAAACGAGGCGTGGTTGTTAGAAACCAGAGTGTGTTGATCCGCGGTGTGAATGATGATTCTGATCGCATGGCCACGTTGGTCAAGCAGCTGTCTTGGATGAATGTACAACCTTACTATGTCTATCAACACGATATGGTTAAGGGTGTTGAGGAATTGCGCACTTCTCTGGATCAGAGCATGGAGGTCGAACGATCTGTGAGGGGCGTAACGGCTGGCTTTAATACGCCGACGTTTGTAACGGATGTGCCGGGTGGGGGTGGCAAGCGTGACCTGCACAGCTTCGATTACTACGATGACATCACAGGAGTGAGTGTGTATCGAAGTCCAGCGGTGGATGAAAGCAAAGCGTATTTGTACTTTGATCCCATTGATCAATTGCCAACCGAAGGTCAGGAACGTTGGGCAAGGCCGAAAGAACATCAGACGATTGTCAAAGAAGCCCTGTTGGCTGCGGGGCTATCCGGCAAGCGAGTGGCCACTCCTTAATTTTTCGATTCAAGCAAAGAACGCTTAAAGGGTTTCTCTGTTCTGAGTCTTCTGCCTCACTTATAGTATTTACGACAAAGCCATGACTTCGTCTGATTTACATCCGAATCTGTCTCTGGTTGTGTTGGCCTTTAATGAAGAGGCCTGTGTCGAATCTTTTTTGAAGGATTGCCTGGCTTTTTTGAATTCGTTGCCGGGGACCCACGAGGTGTTGTTTGTGAACGATGGCTCTACGGATCGGACGAAAGAAATCGCTGAAAAACTTTCGAGGGAGGATTCGCGTATTCGCGTGTTTTCTCATCCCAAAAATTTGGGGATGGGGGCGGGAATGCGTACGGGATATGCCAATGCTCGGGGTGACTACATCAGCATTTTGGCGGCAGATGGGCAAAATCCCCCAGACTCTCTCTTGGAGCTTATGCCCAAGCTCAAGGAGGCTGATTTTGTCTTATCCATATATCGAAATCTGCCTCATACGTTTGGCCGGTTCATCCTGTCGAAGGGGTTAAGGGGGCTCATTCGTTTGTTTTTTGGGGTCTCGTTTCGTTTGGAGGGAATTTATTTGTTTCCCTTGAAACCCTTTCGGGAACACATTGGTCTTGAAAATATTCGATCGGATACGTTCTTCTTTACGTTTGAACTCATCATTCTGGCCCTTAGGAGAGGTCTTTCCCATAAAACGGTTTCGGTGTTTGTGAAACCCCGATTGGCCGGAAGTTCAAAGGTAGCAAATACTTCCCGAATTTGGAGGATTTTTAAGGAGCTCTCCTGGTTCCGGTGGCGGCTTTTTTTCGAAAAAAAATCATAAGTTTTTAAATTTTTTATATCTTTTTTTGAACAAGCCCTATATACGCCCACACCTTGCTTGCGAGATTGAAAAATCCCTCAAGCAGGGCGTTTAAAAAACGGCGAAAAAAATCGATATTTATTCGTTTTTTTTAAAGTTTTTTGTTGACGCGGGTCGCGGGTTTGTTTACAAACCGCGACACTTTCGGCCATTTTCTCGAAAGGGATTAAGTGGTTGAATTTGTTCGGTCTTTGAAAACTGAATAGCGAACAGTAAGGAAGCTTCGTGGGCCAAGTGCAATTGACTTTTCAACCTCGAAAAACCCTCTTATCTGGGGGGCATGTATGGGGTTGATTCCAGAAAAATTAAACTGGAGAGTTTGATCCTGGCTCAGAACGAACGCTGGCGGCGTGCTTAACACATGCAAGTCGAACGAGAAAATTTCCTTCGGGAAGTGAGTAAAGTGGCGCACGGGTTAGTAACACGTGGATAATCTACCTTCAGGCGAGGGACAACGGGTCGAAAGACGCGCTAATACCTCATAAGACCACAGGGTCCTCGGGCCCAGGGGTAAAAGACTTCGGTCACCAGGAGATGAGTCCGCGCACCATTAGCTTGTTGGTGAGGTAAAAGCTCACCAAGGCCAAGATGGTTAGCTGGTCTGAGAGGACGATCAGCAACACTGGAACTGAGACACGGTCCAGACTCCTACGGGAGGCAGCAGTGGGGAATATTGGACAATGGGCGAAAGCCTGATCCAGCAACGCCGCGTGAGTGATGAAGGCCTTCGGGTCGTAAAGCTCTGTCAGGAGGGAAGATAATGACGGTACCTCCAGAGGAAGCACCGGCTAACTCTGTGCCAGCAGCCGCGGTAAGACAGAGGGTGCAAGCGTTGTTCGGAATTACTGGGCGTAAAGAGCTTGTAGGTGGTGAAGTGTGTTTGGTGTGAAAGTCCTAGGCTAAACTTAGGAAGTGCATCGAAAACTACTTTACTAGAGTGCGAGAGAGGATGGCAGAATTCCCAGAGTAGAGGTGAAATTCGTAGATACTGGGAGGAATACCAGAGGCGAAGGCGGCCATCTGGCTCGTAACTGACACTGAGAAGCGAAAGCGTGGGGAGCAAACAGGATTAGATACCCTGGTAGTCCACGCCGTAAACGATGTTCACTAGATGTTGGAGGAATTGACCCCATCAGCGTCGCAGCTAACGCAATAAGTGAACCGCCTGGGGAGTACGGTCGCAAGACTAAAACTCAAAGGAATTGACGGGGGCCCGCACAAGCGGTGGAGTATGTGGTTTAATTCGACGCAACGCGAAGAACCTTACCTGGATTAGAAATCATGCGGACGATCTGCAGAGATGTGGATCTTTGTCTTCGGACAACTGTATGACAGGTGCTGCATGGCTGTCGTCAGCTCGTGTCGTGAGATGTTGGGTTAAGTCCCGCAACGAGCGCAACCCCTGTCTCCTGTTGCCATCATTAAGTTGGGAACTCTGGAGAGACTGTCGGTGTTAAACCGGAGGAAGGTGGGGATGACGTCAAGTCCTCATGGCCTTTGATGTCCAGGGCTACACACGTACTACAATGGTCGGTACAAACCGTTGCCAACCCGTGAGGGGGAGCTAATCGGAAAAAACCGGCCCCAGTTCAGATTGGAGGCTGCAACTCGCCTCCATGAAGGTGGAATCGCTAGTAATCGCGGATCAGCAAGCCGCGGTGAATACGTTCTCGGGCCTTGTACACACCGCCCGTCACACCACGAAAGCAGGTTGGACCTGAAGTCTTGGGGTTTTCCCAAGCCCACGGTCTGACTCGTGATTGGGGTGAAGTCGTAACAAGGTAGCCGTAGGGGAACCTGCGGCTGGATCACCTCCTTTCTAAGGAGTACGGAGAGTGGTGAAAATCACTCTGCCGAGGTCAAACACGAAGCAATTCTAGCCGAGCTCACTTACGTACTTGGCGTGAGCAAAGCGTTCGCTATTCAGTTTTTGGAGACCGAGCTTGATCTTTGAAAGCTCGAGAGGAAAAGGAATCGAAGGCCAAGTGAGCCTATGGCCGGAAGGGGCCTGTAGCTCAGTTGGTTAGAGCGTACGCCTGATAAGCGTAAGGTCGGCCGTTCAAATCGGCCCAGGCCCACCAGATTTATCGGGGGGTGTAGCTCAGATGGGAGAGCGCCTGGTTTGCAACCAGGAGGTCATCGGTTCGATCCCGTTCACCTCCACCAGCCTTCGCTTGCCGGAGGCGAACGAAGGCTGTCACGCCGAAGCTTTAGCGAAGGCGGACATCCTGCCAGTTAAGTAGAAGCTACGGCTGGGCAGGCCAGATTCCTTCGGGTGAAATGATTTTTTTGTCGAATGTGTGAACATTGTTTCGGCAAAAAGAATTTCCGAAAGGGCATGGCCCTTAGCGGAGCGATCTTTGAAAATTGCATATGTGAGATCATTTGATCAACATGATCAAATAGTAAAATGTTAATAATACTTCTTTGGATATTCTTTCCAATTTGGTGATTAAGCTACAAAGAGTATATGACGGATGCCTTGGCATTCAGAAGCGATGAAGGACGTGGCTAACTGCGATAAGCGTCGGGGAGCTGTACACAAGTATTGATCCGGCGATGTCCGAATGGGGAAACCCGGTGGGATTTAGTCCCATCATTCTTTGACTGAATACATAGGTCTTGGAAAGCGAACTCAGGGAACTGAAACATCTCAGTACCTGAAGGAACAGAAAGCAATTGCGATTCCCTTAGTAGCGGCGAGCGAAAGGGGACTAGCCTAAACCGTATTTATCATATGGCCTGCAAGCTTCGATAATACGGGGTCGTGGGACTTTTTTGGCGATCATTGCAGCGATCGCGGAGAGTCAAAAACTCAATCATTAGATGAAGCGCTCTGGAAAGTGCTGCCGTAGACGGTGATAGCCCGGTAATCGAAAATGAATGAGCTCTCTGGAAAAGCACCCAAGTACTACGGGACACGTGGAACCCTGTAGGAATTTAGGAGGACCATCTTCTAAGGCTAAATATTACTGAATGACCGATAGTGAACCAGTACCGTGAGGGAAAGGTGAAAAGAACCCCGATGAGGGGAGTGAAATAGTACCTGAAATCATATACTTACAAGCAGTGGGAGGACTATGGGACTTCGGTCCAACGTCTGACCACGTACCTTTTGCATCATGGGCCGGCGAGTTACGGTTTGCAGCAAGGTTAAGTCTTTTGACGGAGCCGCAGCGAAAGCGAGTCTGAATAGGGCGATTTAGTTGTAAGTCGTAGACCCGAAACCGAGTGATCTACCCATGGCCAGGATGAAACGTGAGTAACATCACGCGGAGGTCCGCACCGGGACAAGTTGAAAATTGTTCGGATGAGCTGTGGGTGGGAGTGAAAGGCTAATCAAACTCGGCAATAGCTGGTTCTCCTCGAAATATATTGAGGTATAGCCTCAGTGCTATCCGACGGGGGTAAAGCACTCGATGGGCTAGGGGTCCTACCAGACTACTAAACCCAACGAAACTCTGAATACCGTCGAGATCGACACTGGGAGTCAGACTGCGGGAGATAAGTTTCGCGGTCGAGAGGGAAAAAGCCCAGATCGTCAGCTAAGGTCCCTAAATTTGTGCTCAGTGGTGAAGGATGTGGAAACACACAGACAGCCAGGAGGTTGGCTTAGAAGCAGCCATCCTTTAAAGAAAGCGTAACAGCTCACTGGTTAAGTGAGTCTGCGCCAAAAATGTAACGGGGCTAAGCACAATACCGAAGCTACGAATTTGTAAGTTCTTCGGAGCTTATAAGTGGTAGAGGAGCATTGAAGTTGCCGTCGAAGGCTGACCGTGAGGACAGCTGGAGGTCCTTCAAGAGCGTATGCCGGCATGAGTAGCGAGAAGAAGGGTGAGAAACCCTTCCGCCGAAAACCCAAGGATTCCTGGGTAAAGCTTGTCTTCCCAGGGTCAGTCGGGTCCTAAGACGAGGCCGAAAGGCGTAGTCGATGGAAAATAGGTTAATATTCCTATACCAATCTTAATCGCGTTATCAGCGATGGGGGGGTGGAGAAGGATAGCTCAGCCGCCTATTGGATGGTGGTTTAAGCATGTAGCCAGGTTAGCGAGGCAAATCCCGTTAGCCGTTACGGTGAGATGTGATGAGGAGAGCCTTAAGGCTCATAAACTGAGTGTGTCCCTGCTTCCGAGAAAAGCCTCTAAGCGAGTGGTTTTGATTGCCCGTACCGTAAACCGACACAGGTGGGTAGGAAGAGTATTCCAAGGCGTTGGGTTAACTTTGGTTAAGGAACTCGGCAAAATGGCACCGTAACTTAGGGAGAAGGTGTGCAGACCGGGGTGAAGGGACTTGCTCCCGGAGCTTTGGTATGCCGCAGTGACCAGAGGATAGCGACTGTTTACTAAAAACACAGGACTCTGCTAAGTCGTAAGACGACGTATAGGGTCTGACGCCTGCCCGGTGCTGGAAGGTTAAGGCAAGTGGTCAACACTTCGGTGTGAAGCCATGAACCGAAGCCCCAGTAAACGGCGGCGGTAACTATAACCGTCCTAAGGTAGCGAAATTCCTTGTCGGGTAAGTTCCGACCTGCACGAAAGGCGTAACGATTATCCAACTGTCTCAACCAAGGACCCAGCGAAATTGAAGTGGCCGTGCAGATGCGGCCTACCCGCAGCAAGACGGAAAGACCCTGTGCACCTTTACTATAGCTTGTCACTGATTTTCGGGTGAGTTTGTGTAGGATAGGTGGGAGACTTTGAAACTGAGGCGCTAGCTTTAGTGGAGTCAACCTTGAAATACCACCCTGACTTTTCTGGAAATCTAACCATGCCCGTGATCCGGGTATGAGACAGTGGCTGGTGGGTAGTTTGACTGGGGCGGTCGCCTCCCAAAGAGTAACGGAGGCGCGCAATGGTACTCTCAGGCTGTTTGGAAATCAGCCGTCGAGTGTAAGGGCATAAGAGTGCTTAACTGCGAGACTTACAAGTCGAGCAGATACGAAAGTAGGTCCTAGTGATCCGGTGGTTCCGAATGGAAGGGCCATCGCTTAACGGACAAAAGGTACGCCGGGGATAACAGGCTGATCTCCCCCAAGAGTTCACATCGACGGGGAGGTTTGGCACCTCGATGTCGGCTCATCACATCCTGGGGCTGGAGAAGGTCCCAAGGGTTTGGCTGTTCGCCAATTAAAGTGGTACGCGAGCTGGGTTTAGAACGTCGTGAGACAGTTCGGTCCCTATCTGCTGTGGGCGCAGGAAATTTGAAGGAAGCTATCCTTAGTACGAGAGGACCGGGATGGACGCACCGCTGGTGTTCCGATTGTTCTGCCAAGGGCATTGTCGGGTAGCTACGTGCGGAACGGATAACCGCTGAAAGCATCTAAGCGGGAAGCCGCTCCTGAGATAAGATTTCCCTAGAGCTACGGCTCTCTAAAGACCCCTCATAGACGATGAGGTTGATAGGCTGGGTGTGGAAGTACAGAAATGTATGGAGCTAACCAGTACTAAATGGTCGTGCGGCTTAATCATCAAATTGGATGGATATCCAAAGAAGAAGCAGCGTCTAACTCACATATGCAATGCAAAGAATTAAGCATTCGATGGATTCGAATGCGACACGATTTGTCGTGATAATGGCGAGGAGGTTCCACCCGTTCCCATCCCGAACACGGAAGTTAAGCTTCTCAGCGCTGATGGTACTGCAGGGGCAGCCCTGTGGGAGAGTAAGACGTCGCGGCATTATAAAAGAAAAGGGCTCGACCGTAAGGTCGGGCCCTTTTCAATTAGGCGTAAGTTTAGAGCTTCACCCCTTCAAATATTTCAGGGCTGACCCTGCAGTACCGTACTGCATGGGGGATCGCGTACAGGAACACCAAAAGGAAGCGAAGGGACGAGCTTCCTTGTGATGTTCCTGTAGCGAGGCTGTGGGAGAGTAAGACGTCGCGGCATTATAAAAGAAAAGGGCTCGACCGTAAGGTCGGGCCCTTTTCAATTAGGCGTAAGTTTAGAGCTTCACCCCTTTCAAAGATTTCAGGGCTGACCCTGCAGTACCGTACTGCATGGGGGATCGCGTACAGGAACACCAAAAGGAAGCGAAGGGACGAGCTTCCTTGTGATGTTCCTGTAGCGAGGCTGTGGGAGAGTAAGCCCTCGCGGCACTCCCTTTTGCAGTTTAGACAATCTGTAGAAGTGCAAACGTGGCGGGAAAATTGTTTAAAGGTTCCAGGAATGGCTCCCTTGCTTCGCTCAGTCCGCTTAATTTCCTTCCACCTTTAATCAATTTTCCGATTGCTTAAGAAATGTTGGAGTTCTTGTAGGGCAGCGACTTCACACTTGCCTGACATGGAGTGTGTTTTACACAACCGCTTACTCCATGCGATAATTCACGTGTGAAGCGCAATGGGAAAAGGGAAAAGATCCTATCTTTAAAAGATCGTTTGTTGGAGTCTGAAAAGCTTTACCGGGAAGCCGTGGAGTTAAACCCTTATAAATTTAAACCTTTTTGGAAAACGTTTGATTCTCGTGAGGAGTATGAAAGGTGGAGACGTGAGCAAAAAAACCCCTGGCGCCGATAACCGTGTGTTGCGCGTTTGCCGCCTTCTGAATCGTTATCGAGTGAAATATTTAATTGCGGGTGGAGTTGCGGCCAACTTGCATGGCACGCTTCGTTCCACAAAAGATGTTGATCTTTTGGTTCCGAAAGATCGGAAAAACACAGAAGCATTACTCAAGGCTCTTTCTGAGTTGCCATACGGAGTGGCGAAAGAAATTGAGGTTGAAGATATTCTGGATAAACCTTTCACAATTATTGGTGATGACCCGCGCGTAGATATTCTAACCTTGGCGGGAAAAGTTGACTTTAAAAAGGCTCAAACAGATAAAGAGGCCCGCCGAATTCTTGGCGTTAAAGTCCCCTTTATCGGTTTGCGCTCTTTAAAACGTTCGAAAGATACGGGAAGAGCCCAAGACAAAGCCGATCTTGAGCAACTAAAATTATTAAAGAAATAGGCGAGCTTCCTTGTGATGTTCCTGTAGCGAGGCTGTGGGAGAGTAAGCCCTCGGGGCACGCCCTTTAGCTGTTTAGACAATCCGTAGAAGTGCAAACTTTGATCGGGGCCTTTGCGCTTTTTGCTCAAGAATGGACTCCATGAGATAATTTCTTGGTATGAAAACCAGCCGAATTTTTTGGACCCTTTTACTGTGTTTAGGAATCGGATTTTTTTTCTCCGGCCAAGTGGTTGCGGAAGAGGTGGTATCTGAAGAAACAGAACCACAAGCTTCCACCCAAGAACAAGAAGAGTCTTGGGGACCCGAAAAAAGTGAGCTTTTGGATTCCTCAGTTCTTTCCTTTCACGGATTTGGAGGCTGGTCCTTTCGGTGGTCGGATGAAAATCGTCATCGAAACAGTAAGGACTCCGGTGACTGGGACAACACCGAATTGGCGTGGTTGATCAACGCAAGATTGACACAAGCGCTATCTGTGTACTCTCAGATCTATTTCACTTCAGGCCCATCCCCCGAAGGGATTCAAGTGGGAGTGGACTCCATGTTTGGGCAATGGAAGCTCTCCGACAAATTGATGTTTCGAATCGGACGGGTCAAATTGCCCTTTGGGATTTACGGAGAACTGGTTCGGGTTGGAACGATTCGTCCCTTTTTCGATCTTCCTCAAGGAATTTATGGCCCAGTAGGCTATACCACGGAAGCTTTCTATGGCATTGGGGTTTCGGGGCGTCTTCCACTTTTAGACGATTGGGCATTAAACTACGACCTTTATGGAGGGCAAATCGAGGCCGAATATGCATGTTGTCAATTGCAAGAGGATCTAGAGGAAGAAGGGGAAGTCGGTGTCGACAATGGTGCGGAAGGGATAAAAAATTCCATTGGGACGCGCGTCTTTTTCGAGACGCCCATTCGTGGATTTCGAGTGGGGGGATCCGGTTTCACCGGCGTGACGGATGAAGTGGGAGAGCAGGAACGCCGTTGGGTTGTGGGCTCTTTTTTAGAATATGTGGATGATCCGGTCCTTTTTCGCGCAGAGTATGCGTATCTGAGGCAGAAACCGGAAGTGACCTCTCATGCTTTCTTTGTGGAGGGGGGCTACTATTTTTCTACGCATATTCAAGGAGTGGTGAGATACGATTTTTACAATGCTGAAAAGGCCGGTTTGTCAGACAACGAGGCAGAACATCGCGCTTGGGGAGCGGGGATCAATATATGGTTGAATCCCAACTTTGTGATCAAAACCGAATATAAGCTGATTGATGGCCATCGCTTGGTTCAAACGAATGAGAGCACCTCATTGAAGGATAAAACGCATTTTGTACAGGCCGGTTTGCAGTTTTCATTTTAGGAGTTTTCGGATGAAAAGAGGTTTTTGGATATTATGTGCGTTGGTTGTTTTGGGCTGGGGTTTCTCGTCATTTTCTGAGGAGAACACAGATCTTGAATCGAATTTTAAGTTCATTGTGAACGTCCAGAATTCGAATACAAGTTTATCTAAAAAACAGGTCTCTGACCTTTTTCTCAAACGAGTGACTGTCTGGCCGGATCGAACTCAGGTTGTTCCCATCATGCATACTTCTCGATCTCCCTTTTTTGGGAAATTTGTCCAAAGCATTTTGGGCATGAACAAAACGGAGTATCAAAGGTATTGGCAACGAAAGGTTTTTTCGGGAAAGGCCAAGATGCCGGTGGAAGGCAATTCTCTCAAAGAAATATCTGACTTTGTTCGTTCTCACCCCGGTGCTATTGGATATGTGTCCAAAAGTTATTCGGTTTCAGGCGTGAAAGAACTTTCCGTGACTCCCTAGTTCTCGTGGGGTGAAAAACTTTTAAGTTTCATACAAAAGCCGCCCTCCAAAGAGGGCGGCTTTTTAAAGGTGAAGTTTTATTACTTAATAAAGCTTTCAATGGCCTTTAACTGAGCCTGCCCATGTAGCCCGGCTTCTTCGATGCAGATGGCTCCAGGTCCTGACCCCAAATAATGACCGTCTTTCCAAGGCCAGAGTGTGGCTTCACGGCCCTTTTCAGACATGGTCCATCGATACGTTGTGGGGCGAGTGAAGCCGGAAATCATCATGGCGCTTCTTGCAGCTGCTTCCGGATAAATTTCTTCTCGCTCTTTTTTGCTTAAAAGATCGAAGAGTTCACTGCAGGCCACATAGTATACGTCTAAGTTGATTCCCTTCTCTTTGAGTTTGGGGAGTACTTGTTCAACGAATACATAAGCCACATCACTTCCTTGATAGATCACGGTTCCATCGGCTTTTCCATTGGCTTCCATGAGTTTGTAGACACCTGTCGTACAGCTTTCAGCTGGAGCCAGACCCAACGCCTTGCGATCATAAATTTTTTCACCAGGTCGGGTTACAAAGGGTGCAATGACCGGTGGACGTTTGTGTAACGTCGCAATGGTCAGCGGCCAAAGCTCATTGGGATCCCAAGGTGTCAGGGACATGATGACGCCTTTGGGATAGTTCTCTTGAAGCATTTGAAGTGCATGAGGCTCGGCATGTGTGGGCCCATCTTCTCCCGTTTTCACGCCCGCATGTCCACAAATGGAAATGAAGGTGTTGCACTGAGCATTCTTCACCCGGTGCTTCAGTGTGGTTTGCCCAATGCCATGTGTTTTCGCACAAATGGCATTCAAAGGCGCAATGAATGCGCCGTAAGAGGCTCCGACACCCATATGGTGTCCCATCGTGGAAATTCCGGAACAGATTCCACCCATGGCGTCTTCAGCAATTCCACCAGCAGAAAAGAGTCGGGATTCGGGATTGGATTCTGGATGCCAAAAACCTTCTCCCATACCCGCACTGATTCCGGATGTGTTGGTGGAACCGTAAAGGTCTGCGGCCGCGGCAAAAACGGCTCCATGTGTTTTTTGATTCACGACATGGAGAACATTGGCCAAGGCACCGCGAAGCGTCTGTGTGGAGCCAACTTCATAGGTGCATTCTTTAGGCCGATGTTCGACCGAAATTTCTTTTGTGTTGTAGAGAACGTCTAATGTGGGAGCGCCTTCCCGAAGGCTTGGTGTACTTGCCTTAAATGACTTCACACAAGACGCGACTTTGTCTCCCATGACTTGTGTGAGTTCGGCGTTTTTCTCAAATCCTTTTCGCAAAGTTAGCAGAGAGTCATAAAAGGCTTTTTCGATGGTTTCGGGGGTTTTGTCTCCCTCAAAGCGAGGAAACTTAATTCCCAATTTGGTTTCATAAGGCTCCAAAGATTTTAAGTACTCTTCACTGTAAAACTTATGTCCGGCCCCATGCGATTTGCAGCCTTCAATTCCATATTTCCAACCTTTGACGGTTCGATAGACAATGGCTGTGGGGCGAGAGGTTTTTAGCGCCAAGGCTTTCTTTTGTGCCGCACGAATTTGAGCAAAGTCAAACCCTTCAGGAACATAAATGACATTGAACCCTTGCATGAGACAAAATTCACAGGGGTCCCATTGAACGTAGTCACCCGCTTTTCCGTCTTCTCTGGTTACAGCGTTGGAGTCGATGGAAGCTTGGTTCCAGTCAATGTGGAGGAAAAGATTATTAAGTCCGGATGTAGCTGCAGATGCCATGGCCTCGGCAACTCGACCGGGCGTCAGGCCGCCTTCTCCTTCGATGACGTGAACCCGTGGAGCGTTTTTCCCGTGCACATCTTTCAGGGCCAAGGCTAATCCTACAGAAGCTGTTACGCCCACACCGCTAGGACCCGTGGAAAGCCAAACAAAAGGCGTCTGAGGCGTGGGATGTCCATCTAAGGGTTTTGCATTGAACTCTTGGAAAAGTGGGGTCTTTGTAATTGGGTTTTTCCTAAAACCCAAAAGATCTTCCAGACGAAGCTGATGAACGACTTCCGGAAGAAGATCCGAATGACTTTGTTTGACGACTTCATTTCGGCAGGCCCACATGGCATAGAGTCCCAACGCTTTGTGGCCCGCAGCGTATGAGATGATGTCCGCTCGTCGCTCATGAGGAATGGAAAAGTCGTAATTCATTTGATCAAAGATCAACTGTTCTACAATTCGGCCACTGGAAACACTCCCTCCGGGGTGGCCCGAAGCTGCATGGTTAAACATGACGGAACAAAGAGAGCGATAGGACAAGTCGAAAAATTCGTAACTTTCAGCCTCTTTGCTTTCTAACGCAGGGACGGTGTCCTTGCTAATGTCGATGTATTCAATTCCACGTTCATTGAGATTCAGTTTGTATTCCATTTTAGGTTCCTTTGCTTACGAAAGATGCTCTTTCTTTTCCATAAAAGCGGCGAAGCCGTCTTTGTCGTTCACGGCCTTGGCCATTTTTTCCATGCCGACTTTTAAGTCTTCCATTCCGGTGGCAATGGACAGTCGCAGATAATGCATGCCCTCGGTTCCAATTTGGCCGAAAGACTTTCGATCCATGGTTGCCACATGATGCTCCCAGAGTAAAAACATTTGGAAGAGGGTCGAAGGACTCGTCGTCTTCTGTTGCTCCGGCGTCAGGGATTGAAAGGCTTCGTCCGCGCGGAGATTCTTCACCACACCTTCAATGTTTGGAAATACGTAAAACGCTCCTTTGGGTAGCTGGCATTTTACTCCGGGCATTTCGTTGAGGGAGTTCACAACAAAATCTCGACGATCTTGAAAAGCTTGATTCATTTCGGCAATCGTCTTTTGGCTTTCGGGTGATTCAATGGCGTGTCGGGCGCCCTCCTGATTGTATGGAGGAATGCATGAGAAATAATTGATGTTCAAATTGGTGAACAATTTGGCTTCTTCGATGGTTGGAAAAACGGCCCAGCCAATTCGTCCACCGGTCCAAGAATAAGACTTTGAGGCTCCGGTCGCGATGATGGTTTTTTCTTTCATCCCTTTTAAAGGAGCGATGCTGTAATGCTTGGAACCATCAAAGAGAATGTTCTCGTAAATCTCGTCGGAATAGACTCGAACATTGGGATCGCATTTCTTATTGATGACTTCCGCAATTTCTTCGAGTTGTTCTGGTGTGGCCACGCCTCCTGTGGGATTGGAGGGGAAGTTCAAATAGATGAGCTTCGTACGAGGGGTGATGAGTTTTTCTAAATCTGCTCCCGTAAAACTAAATCCTAGTTCTTCTCGAAGATGCATGGGAACGGGTTTGGCATCTACATACTTGATGAAAGATTCATAAATGGGAAATCCAGGGCTGGGATAAATTACTTCGTCGCCTGGGTTGCAGTACGTTTGTTGACAGAGACCGATGGGAGGTTTTCCCCCCGGAAAGACCACAACTTGTTCTGGGGAAAGCGTCATGCCCCTTGCCTCTCCGATGTATTTAGCAACGGCTTTCCGAAGTGAGGGAATGCCTTGGGGGTTGGTATAGTGGCAATTGTCTTGGTCCAGTTGGCGCTTTACCTCGTCACGAATATGCGCTGGAAGAGGGAAGTCGGGTTCGCCTAAATTGCATTTAATGACCTTGTTTCCTTGGGCCTCAATGGCTGCAATATAGGGTCCTACTTTAAAAGCATTTTCCGTGTGAATTTTATGCGTTCGATCTGAGATTAAGTTCATATTTCCTCCAGCTAATTCCGCCAAACCAGCGAATATTTTCTTATCCAGTAAGGATTTGCGGGGCGAAGCTAACGTCTTCGCTGATCTCTGTCAATGTCTTCCGGCAGGGTTCATACCCCAAAAAAGGGAGTATTTTTAGCTAGTTCGAAAGTTTGTGAAGGACCGCCAGGAGTGCATCCTCGGAACTGACAATTCCCGCCTGAGGGTCGATGCTTTGAACTTTTTGAGCCAGTTTCTCTTCGGTGGTTTTAAAGAGAATTCGGGTGTGGGGATTAAGTTCTTTGGCTTTTGCCAACATGGGGACATCCGACAGAGTGTCCCCTGCGATCAAGAGGCCAGAAGCTTCTTCGAGTTGAAGCTCAAGTGTTTCATTGATCCACTGCAAACCATCTCCCTTTGAAAAACCCGCTTTCTGTTGCTGGGTTCGCAGCAAAATTTCAAGATCCGAACCGGTGTCGTGAAGATCTAGGATTTTTCCGGAAGCGTCGACCTTTTGAACGAGCGCCACGACCTCTGCCTTGAAGGTCTCGGACTCGCTTTCGGAGAAAATGGGGGGAGTTGTGTTGCGAGCAATGGCCAGCTCTCCATATTTTTGTTGAAGACCCGAACCGGTGAGCGTGAATTTTCGATTCTCTTCTTGGGTGAGAAGGCGTTTGAGTTCCGTTTCAAAGGTGTGCAGAACCTTTGCCTGTTCAGGAGGAAGACTCATTTCGACGAGGCGATTGGTTCGCGTCAAGACCTGGCGAGCTTTGGATCCGGCATACGTGAGTGTTCCCTTGAGATCGACATTCACATCCACAATCCCAAGGTCTTTCAATGGACCGGAAGTTAGGAGAACGACTTCTCTTTTTTGGGCGGCGCCGAATTGATAGAGGGTCCACGCGGAATAAATGGACTGGATCGCGGTTGCATAAAAGGGGCTGTACGGTTCCAAGGTTCCATCTCGATCCGAAATGAGAACGTCATAACGATTCGAGGAAAGGTTTTGAAACGCGCCTTCTACCTCTTCTTCAAATGATGGATCTTCTTCCGAAAGCCATTGAAAAAAAACGGATAGATTCGGATTCCCCTCTTTAAGGAAAACCAGGTCTTTGTGAATTTGCCCGAGGTACGAGGGAAAAACTTCGATGGACTCACCAGATTCGAATTGAAGTTTGTGTTTGTCGTTTCGCCCGATGCCCAATTGGAACTCGGTCGCACGCTTTCGAAGCGTTGTGAGTTCTTCGTTAAAATGTTTTTGTCCGCTCACAAGAGCCTCCACGATTTTTCGACGTGCGTTTCGAACGTCGATCATCGATTGATGAAGCTCTCGGACTCCGATTGTCATTGGTTATTTTTGTGAAGGACCTTGCGCCGTGGTTTCTTGGATGGGGCGTGTGCCAAGCTCTTTGTCTACGAGGAAGAGACCGTCTTTGGAGCCTTCAATTCGTTTGAGTTGGGCAATGATGGTCGAGACCGTGGACTCCTCCTCAACCTGTTCCGCGACATACCACTGCAACATATTGTTTGTGGCATGGTCGCTGTGCTTGATGGATAAATCGACCAACGCATTGATGCGTTCGGTAACTTCTTGTTCGTGTTTGAGGGTTTCCTCAAATACATGAAGGGGAGAGTTCCATTCAGAGGGAGGCTTGGAGATGGCTTCCAACTCTACATTTCCTCCTCGATCCAACAAATATCGGAAAGACTTCACCGCATGAGCAACTTCTTCACGATATTGAGCAAACATCCAATGCGCGAAGCCGGGAAGATCCAGGGTTTCAAAATATCCCGACATGGAAAGGTAGAGGTACGCGGAATAGAATTCTTCGTTGATTTGTTGCTGAAGGGCTTTTTGAATCTCTGGTTTAATCATAGGAGCTTTAAACCACATTGAGCATAGATTTCAACCGTTGATGAACAAGGCCTGGGAAAACAACGAACACCCAAGCTATACCCTATACGCTTTTTGCATACGCCGACAAGCATAGGCGTGGAGTCTGTTTTTCTTTATACTTTCTTTGAAAAACTGAAAAGGAAGCCCTGTATGAACGAAAAAAGAAATGAATCCATTTGCCCCAACCCCACGCTCAACGCCTTCGACAACGCGTTGTCCCAATTTGACTCGGCTGCGGAGGTCTTAAATCTGAAACCCAATCAGGTAGCTGTGATCAAACAGCCTCGACGGGTGACCGAAGTGAAGCTTCCCGTTCGCATGGACGATAGTTCCATCGAGGTGTTTACCGGCTATCGCGTTCAACACAATATTGCGCGTGGACCGGCCAAAGGGGGGATTCGTTTTCATCCGGATGTGAATATGGATGAGGTAAAGGCATTGGCTTTTTGGATGACCTTCAAATGCGCCCTGGTCAATGTGCCTTTTGGAGGAGGCAAGGGAGGGGTGGTCTGTGATCCGAGTAAGCTTTCTTTGGGTGAATTGGAGCGGCTCTCTCGAAGATACTTTGCTGAAATGATCGACCTTTTTGGTCCGGACCAGGATATCCCCGCTCCAGATGTGGGAACCAACCAACAGGTGATGTGCTGGTTTATGGACACGTATTCCATGCACCATCATTCGTTTTTACCGGCCGTAGTTACGGGAAAGCCTTTGGATTTGGGAGGCTCTGTGGGGCGGCAAGCAGCCACGGCACAAGGGGTTCTTTATACGACCCAAGCGGCATTAGAGCATTTGGGAATTTCCATGAAAGATGCTCGTGTGGCCATTCAAGGATTTGGCAATGTGGGGTCTTTTTCTGCCGAACTCTTTTCTGAGGCTGGGGCCAAGATTGTGGCCATTTCGGATGTGAGCGGGGCCTATGTGAATTCGAAGGGGATAAATGTCAAACACGCCTTGGAATATTTGGCCAAAGAACATTCGTTGGCGGGGTATGACTCCAGTGGAGCAGCAGAAAAACTGGATGTGGCCAACCAGTTGCTGGAGTTGGATGTCGATATTCTGATTCCAGCTGCCTTGGAAAATCAGATTACTTCTGAGAATGCTGGAAGGATCAAGGCGAAAGTAATTTCCGAAGGTGCGAATGGCCCGGTGATTCCTGCGGCGGATCGCATCTTGAATGAGAAGGGCGTATTTGTGATTCCCGACATCTTATGCAACGCCGGAGGCGTGACGGTTTCTTATTTGGAGTGGGTTCAAAACCGTTCGGGCTATTATTGGACAGAGAATGACGTTCGAGAAGATCTGTCCCGAATGATGCAAGACTCATTTCGAGAAGTTTTGGCGACTTCCCAGCGGTATCGCGTGAGCATGAGAGTGGCCGCCTTCATTGTTGCCATTCAACGTGTGGTTCGAGCTTCTGAGATGAGAGGGTTGTATGCCTAAAGCCAAGGGGGAAACCTATCGGACGCTCCCCGGTTCTTTGCAAAATGTAAAAGGGGAGTTTCAGGCTGCGGCCAAATACTTGGGCTTGCCGGAAGATTTGATTCAATCGTTTGAACAACCTCAATATTCGGTTCGAATGAATCTGCCCGTGCGTATGGACAATGGAAAGATTCGAACGTTCACGGCATATCATTCCATTCACTCGACAAAAAAAGGCCCGGCCGTGGGAGGGATTCGATATCGCGAGGGGATCGATCAAAAAATGGTGGATGCGTTTGCGTTTTGGTCGAGCAATCGATGTGCACTTTTAAATATTCCTTTTGGAGGGAGCTCAAGTGCTGTGGACTGTGATCCGGCCACGTGTAGCGTTGGTGAGCTGGAGCGCATCACTAGAGCATTCGTGGTTTCCGCTTCTTCCTTTTTGGGACCTGACCATGATGTTTTGACATCCAATCATGGAACCAATCAACAGGTGATGTGCTGGATCATGGACACCTATTCTCGACATATGAAGAAACATTCTCCAGCCGTAGTGCTCGGTAAACCCTTGGATCTGGGGGGGATGCATACAAGCAATCATCCGGTAGCCGTAGGCGTTGAACTATGCATTCGTCGCGCAGCTGAAAAGTTGGGCATTCCCATTAAAGGCGCTCGCGTGGCCATCCAAGGCTTTGGTTCCGTGGGGGCACCCTTAGTGAAATCTCTTCACGACGCTGGCGCAAAAATTGTCGCCGTGGCAGATATTACGGGCGCTTACGTGAATGAAGATGGGATCAATGTAGATGAGCTTTTATGGCATCGAGATTCATACGGAATGCTTTATGGGGCCGAGTCAGAGCTGAATGTCGAGAAAATGGAAGACCCTTTTGGGGTTTTTGAACTTCCGGTGGATATTTTGATTCCCGCAGCGGTGGAATTGCAAATCACAGAAGAAAATGTGGATCGGGTGAACGCAAAAATCATTGCGGAAGTGGCTTTTGACCCCATTTCCCCTGAAGCTGATCGAGCCTTGGCCAAAAGAGGGGTTTGGGTCATTCCCGATATTTTGTGTAATTCGGGAGGGGTGAGTGGAAACTATCTGGAATGGGTGCAAAACCGGATGGGGTATTACTGGAAATCGAATCGTGTAACCCAAGAAATTGAACGTTTGGTTGGGCAAGCCTTTGATGCCTGTTCCAAGGTGATGGTGAAGGAAGGCATTCCCATGAGGTTGGCCGCAAGTGTTTGCGCCGTTCGAGGCGTGGTCAGAGCTGCAGAAATGCGAGGTTCTCATGTCTGAATTGATGTTTTTGGAGCTTGGAAAAGGTGAGGTTGGTGGAAAAGGGCGCGGCTTAAAACGTCTTCAAGAAATCGTTACGAATTGGAAGGAGGGTTCCCAAGAAAATCCATGTGCGGACTTCATTGATCTACCGTTGACGATTTTGGGGACGACCGAAATTTTTCAAGATTTTCTTCATGAGAACCAACTGGAAGAAGACTGTCGAACGCTCGAATCTCATCCGGATCATGATTGCAAGCCCCTTCAAGAACGCATTGAGCAGGGAAGAATTCCTGAAAAATGGAAGCAGGAATTCTCTTCCTTGTTGGAAAAATTGAAATCTCCTTTGGCCATTCGCTCATCTTCTTTGTTGGAGGATCAGAAGGGAGCAGCTTTTGCCGGGAAGTATGAGTCGATACTCATTGGAAACCAAGGGTCACTGGAAAAACGTTTGGATGATTTTGAAAAAGCTCTGAAAACGGTTTTTGCTTCGACCTTCAACTCCAATGCGCTTTCATATCGTGAAAAGCATGACTTTCTGGACACTCGGGAAGAAATGGCTGTTGTGATTCAGGAAGTAGTGGGCCGAAAGTTTGGTCACTATTTTTTGCCGGCCATGGCAGGCGTTGGGTTTACGCAAAACGGATATTGCTGGACCGATGATATTAAAAGATCCGATGGTTTGGTTCGCCTCGTCTTTGGTTTGGGCCAGGCAGCCGTTGGTCGTGGTTACGTGCGGCTTTTTCCTCCTCCCAAACCGTCTCTTCGCCCAGAGGGAACCGAAGTGAACAATATTCAAAAGTGTTCCCAAAAAAAAGTCTATGTTGTGGATCTGGAAACCAGTGAACTCAAATCCATTCACTTTAGAGAATTGGTTCCGGATGGATACAGCTGTTTTCCGGGGGCTGAATCCATGGTTTCCTTGAAAGACGGCTCCTACCTCTATCAACCGGTTTCTCATCTTTGGGATTCATCTCATATTCCTGTGTTAACCATGGATGGCGTACTGGAACATAAGTGGATGAATATGGATCTGCCCCAAGTTTTAGGATGGCTTCTTCGAAATTTGGAAAAAGAGATGGGACATCCCATGGATATCGAGTTTGCTGTTGAGCACGATGAGGAAACCAAAGTAGGAAAAGTTTTTGTCCTTCAAGCGAGACCCTTAAGTGAACGTCAAGGGGAGTTGGTTGAAATTCCAAAGGATCTTCCCGAAGAAGATTGTCTCATCCACTTAAAACGAAATCTCCCCACGGCCTATGTGCAAGATATGGAATATCTGGTGATCGTGGATGAGGATGGGTACCGGGACTGGTCTTATCGAGAGAAACCCACGGTTGCGCGAATGATTGGAAAAATTAACGATCGACTGAAAGGTAAAAAGTTTGCTCTGGTGGGGCCTGGCAGATGGGGATCTTGGAATCCTCAGCTAGGTGTTCCTGTGAACTACTCTGAAATCTGCAATTGCTCGATGTTGATTGAGGTCGCGCGACGAGAAGGGGGCTTTTTGCCCGAAGTGTCCTTTGGATCGCACTTTTTCCAAGACCTCATTGAAGACGGAATTGCTTATTTACCTGTTCACCCGGGAGAACCCATGGTGGATTACCAAGAGGGATTTGTGGAGGGGAAAAACATTCTTTCGGAACTTATGGGAAAAGATTTGACGGAAGCTTTTGAGAATTTGATTCGTGTGATTCATCTCCCGGAGGCCACGCAGGGGAAGTATGCGCATGCGATTCTTAATGGGGAGCGAGGGGAAGCCATCCTGTTCTTAAAATAAAACAGGGCTTCGTTCATCGAATTCACACACAAAATCGAGTTTCTTCCCTCGAAAAAGAACCCCTCCTTCGACCGAAAAGTCCCTTAGGTCTGTTTCCCTAAGGAAAAACGGTTTGGCCTTGGTGTGCAAATAGGCGACTTTGCGAAGCCCTGTCCGTTAAGAGTGGGAGAAACATATCCCAAAAAATTCATGTTTCAACAAAAATAAGACATAAGATGTGCAAAAATGCCCTATAAGCAGGGCTGTTCTTGGGGTTTTTGTGTCTCGTTTAAGATGATGCCTTGCGCCATCATGGCGGTCCATGTAAAAGGCCGTCATGCGAAACCGGGTCATACTTTTTCTCGTTCTTTGTTTGTTTCCGAGCCTTCTTTTGGCTGACGAGCGACTTTCGCTTGAGATAACTGCGCTTGAAGAAGAGGCCGCCGAAGGAGGGGCGGAAATTATTGAGAACGAAGGCCTTCCATTTATTCGATTAGAAAATGATTCACGGGATTTCGCCATTCTTCCCATGGGGCTCTTTTATCGTCTGGAAGAAGTTCGAAAGATTTCTGGCCCTCAGTTTCAAGGGGAAAACTTGGAGATTGGTGAGCCGTTTAAAATGGAATTTCGGGCTCGCTGGAGAAAGTGGGGGACGTTAGAAACCAAGCGTTTTGATCGTTTTTTGAGGCAGTACTCGTCTCCAAGTTCGAATCGTGAATTCATTCTGTTTTTGTATGATCGCTTTTTCTTCGCGGTTGACGATATGGGGGTGGGCGTCGTGCCGAAATTTCACTACGTTTTGCCGAGGGCTGATTTAGGTGGGCCTCTTCCAGAATTTCATTCCCTTTTTTCCTCAATGGAACTCATTCAAGAAAAACGAAGACGTCGATCATCCGTATTTCGAGACGCTGTCGAATTTACTTCGGAACTTGTGACGGAGGAAACCGAAGAGGGCTATTTCGATTATTACCAAGTGGATGTTCTGGGTAAGGTAGTCGTGAATCGGGAGAATTTCCGAATTCTACATGCGGTTTCCGATATGCATTTCGATATGTATTTAAGGCCCTTTAACGAAGATGCAGCTAGCAGCTTGGCCTTGTTTCTCAATGTTGCCCGAGAACCCATCGGGAAAGTCCCATTGCTTTCCAATGTGGTTGTTTCTTCTGAAGATTTTGAGCACCCTTCCCAAAAAGATACGATGATGTTTCTAAACAGCTACTTTGAAGATGAGAACTTTGATTCCACATATTCTCACACGGATTTATTGGAGATGATGCAAAGCTTAATCAAGCAAATTCCCAATCATTGAGTGGAAGATTATTTTACTTCCGCCCAGACCCGTTTCCCAACCTTAATGAAGGTTCCCGTTTCCAAATTCAGGGGGTCCTTGAGAGATTTTATGATTTGGGCTTGCGTGACGTCCCCTCCAATGGGGATGACTTTTACCGCTCCTTGCGCAATGAGACGGTTAGCCTCGGAGGAGGATTTGGCCAAACCATGTTTCGCAAGGTATTGGGGCCATGCCATATTGGTTTCTGGCATTGGAATCATTTTTCGATCCTCGGGAATTCTTTTTTGCGCAAACTGGGCATCAAAATCATCGTTGGCTTTTTGTGCGGCATCTTTCCCATGATAGCGTTCAATGATCATTCGGGCTAAGTCGGCCTTGATGTTGCGTGGGTTTTTCTTTCCCGCCGCAATATCGGAAGTGAGGGAGATGAGTTCTTGATTGGGGATGTCTGTGAGGAGCTCGTAATACCGAAGCATGAGATCGTCGGAGATGCTCATGATTTTGCCGAACATCTCTTTGGGAGGTTCCGTGATGCCAATGTAGTTGTTCAAAGACTTGGACATCTTTTTGATGCCGTCCAGTCCTTCTAAGATGGGCATGGTCAAAATCACTTGGGGTTCTTGTCCCACGGCTTTCTGGATTTCACGCCCCACAAGGAGATTAAACTTTTGATCCGTTCCGCCTAACTCAATGTCGGCCTTTAACGCCACTGAATCGTAGCCTTGGACAAGGGGATACATAAATTCTCGAATGGAAATGGGTTGCTCGCCTTCGTAACGTTTGTGGAAGTCGTCGCGTTCCAGCATTCGGGCTACCGTGTAATGAGTGGATAGCTCGATCAGTTCGGCGGCTGACATTTGTTCCATCCATCGGCTGTTGAAATCAATAACCGTTTCCTCTGCATCTAAGATTTTAAAGACTTGTTCTTTATAGGTTTGGGCATTTTTTTGGACATCTTCTCGCGTCATCGCTTTTCGCGTTTCCGTTCGACCGGAGGGATCTCCAATCATTCCCGTGAAATCACCAATCAGGAAAACGACGGTGTGCCCGAGTTGCTGAAATTGCCGCATTTTTTGCAATAGAACGGTGTGTCCGACGTGGAGGTCTGGTGCTGTTGGATCAAATCCGGTTTTTACGATGAGCGGGGTGGCATTTCGATACGATTTTTCAAGTTTGGCCTCAAGTTCCTTCTCGGGAAGGATTTCAGCCGTGCCGCGTTGAATCAGAGTCAGTTGTTCTTTTACCGGAGCAAATTTTTTCGTCATTTCGCTTCGGACGATAACACACCTGCGAGATTCAGAAAATTCGATAGCCGAACGGGTTCGAATCCGATAACCTCCTAATTTCATTGGGCCCGATGGTTCTTACAAAACATCCGGAGCAAGTTTGAATGTTTATAAGGAGACTTAACTCTATGAAGCGAAACGGTTGGTTAGTTTTAGGAATTTTCAGCTTTTGTTCAATGGGCCTCATATGGGGTTGCAAAGAAGGGGCAAAGGCTCCTGGAACATCTGAAATGGTGGCAGAGCCCGTTCGCTGTGAAGCCGAGGTCAAACCCGAAACGCTGGCTTTTATTGGAAAAGAGCCTGTGACCATGAAAGATTTGAACCAGGCAGATGTGGATATGGCCTTGAAGCAACAGGCTTTTGAGGCACAAGAAAATTATCTGCAGGGTCGGGAGGCCTTGCTTGCCGACTTTATTTTTCAGATGCTTGTAGAAAAAGAGGCCAAAGCCAAAGGCATTTCTTCGGAAGAGCTGGTCAAAAAGGAAGTCGAAAATAAAATCGCCAAAGTCTCGGAAAGTGAAGTCAAGGCCTACTACGATCAAATTGCGGGGGAACGAAAAAAAGCAAAACGATCCACACCGCCTTTGGATAAAGTGGCCCCTCAGGTTCGGGCACATTTGGAAAATGAGGCCATGACCACACAGAAGGAAAAATATTTTGCCTCTCTGCGTAAGAAGTATGACGTAAAATATGTCGAAACGGATTCGGGCTTAAGTAAGCCTCGATATAAAGTTGCGATAGGTGACTTGCCTTTGAAGGGCGATGCGAAAGCTCCCATCACGATTGTTGAATTCTCTGAGTTTGAGTGTCCTTATTGTGGTCGAGGAACCAAAACGGTTGCTGACGTTTTGAAAGCCTATAAAGGTTTGGTTAAATTGCATTTTCGAGATTTTCCCTTGGACTTTCATAAGAACGCGAAATTGGCTGGAATCGCAGGACATTGCGCGGCCTCTCAGGAAAAGTTCTGGGAACTTCACGACAAAATGTTCGACAATCGCACGAAACTTCAGAGAAAAGACCTCGTTGGGTATGCAAAGGGCTTGGGGCTAGATATGCCGGCTTTCGAGAAATGTTTGGATGACCCTGCGATGGCCAAGAAGGTCGAAGATAATATGGATGCGGGCAAAAAACTGGGCATTCGTGGCGTTCCCGCTTTTTTCATCAATGGGGTGAAATTGGGAGGTGCGGTTCCTTTCGAAGAGTTTGAGAAAGTAATTGATGAGGAACTGAAAGCTCTAGGGATTGAGAAACCTAAAAAGAAAGTAATGCCTTAGGAATAATACTGCTGGAGGGAATTATGGCTGACCATTCGACAGAAAATGTAAAAATACCTGAATCTCTTCCACTCCTTCCCGTAAAGGATGTGGTGCTATTCCCGTACGTGATCCTGCCGCTGTTCGTGGGACGAGAAACCTCGATTCAGGCCGTAGAAGCGGCTTTGGCAAAAGATCGACTGCTCTTTTTGGCCGCACAAAAAGATGTGCAAGCGGAAGTGGTAACGCCGGAAGGAATCAATGAAATTGGTTGTGTCGGCATGATCATGCGGATGCACAAGCTTCCGGTCCCTGATGGTCGGATTAAAATATTGGTTCAGGGAATGCGACGAGCCAAGATTCAGGAATATGTGCAAGAGAATCCGAATTATTATGTTCGAACCAAATTGGTTGAAGAACCCGATATCTCGGATCGTCGAGTCGAAATTGAAGCCATGATGAGAACGATCAAGGAAGTTTTAGAAAAAATCGTTTCGCATGGAAAAATTCTCTCCCCAGAGATTTTAATTGTTCTGGATGATGTAACTGACCCAGGGCGTTTAGCGGACTTAGTGGCTTCTTATCTGGGACTTCGCGTGGACGAGGCGCAGCCCATCTTGGAAATGGCGGACCCTCAAGATCGATTGAAAGCGGTTCTCAGCTATCTTCACAAGGAACTGGACATTCTTTCGGTTCAAAACAAGATTCAGAACCAAGCCAAGGGTGAGATGTCTCGCATTCAGCGGGAGTACTATCTTCGTGAACAATTGCGCGCAATCAAGACCGAGCTGGGCGATGTCGACACCAAGGGTGAAGAAATCGCAAACTTTCAAGATAAGATTCGGGATTCGAAAATGCCCGAGGATGTTGAGGAAGAAGCTCTCAAGCAATTGCGTCGTTTGGAAGGAATGAATCAAGATGCGGCCGAGGCTTCGATTGTTCGAACGTACTTGGATTGGCTGGTTGAGCTTCCTTGGAGCAAAGCATCCAAAGACAATATCGATTTAAAAAAGGCGAAGGAAATTTTGGATGAAGATCATTTCGATCTGGAGAAGGTCAAAGATCGGATCCTGGAATTTTTGGGTGTAACCAAATTGCGTAAAAAATTACGGGGTCCCATCCTATGTTTTGCGGGCCCTCCGGGAGTGGGAAAAACTTCGTTAGGAAAGTCCATCGCCCGGTCCATGGGAAGGGAGTTTGTTCGGATCTCACTAGGGGGAATGCGGGACGAAGCTGAAATTCGTGGTCATCGCCGGACCTATGTGGGCGCGCTTCCAGGCCGAATTATTCAAGGAATGAAGCAAGCCGGAACACGCAATCCCGTTTTTATGCTGGATGAAGTGGATAAACTCGGCGCTGATTTTCGTGGAGATCCTTCCTCAGCGTTGTTGGAAGTGTTGGATCCTGAGCAAAACTTTGCTTTTCGAGATCATTATTTGAATCTTTCATTTGATCTTTCGCATGTCATGTTCATTGCAACCGCGAATCTCGTAGATCCGATCATCCCTGCTTTGAGGGACCGAATGGAGATCATCGATCTTCCTGGTTATAGCCAAGAAGAGAAGAAAGAGATTTGTCATCGTTTTCTGATTCCCAAGCAAGTGGAAGAAAATGGAATTACAGAAAAACATTATGAATTGATGGACTCTGCTTTGGAAATGTTGATCGATCAGTACACGCGGGAATCAGGTTTGAGAAATATGGAGCGGGAATTGGCGGCCGTATTTCGAAAAGTGGCCAAGCGAGTTGCTGAGGGTGAGAAAGATCGTTTCAAAATTACCACAAAAAACCTCCCAGACCTTCTCGGACCGCCCAAATATCTTCCCGAAGCTGATCTGAAAGAAGATGAAGTGGGTGTGGTTACGGGGTTGGCCTGGACTCAATTTGGAGGAGAAATTCTGCATGTTGAGGCCACTCTGATGAAAGGGAAAGGAACGCTAACGTTAACAGGACATTTAGGCGATGTGATGAAAGAGTCCGCTCGAGCCGCTCTCTCCTATGCGCGTTCTCGCTCAAAAGAACTCGGAATTAAGGATACCGTTTTTACGAATATGGATATTCACATTCATGTTCCTGCGGGTGCGATTCCAAAAGACGGTCCCTCTGCGGGTATTACGATGGCTACAGCGTTGGTTTCGGCCATGTTGGGGAAACCCGTGGATCGCGAACTTGCGATGACCGGTGAAATCACCTTACGTGGACATGTGTTGCCCATTGGAGGGGTGAAGGAGAAGGTTTTAGCTGCGCGTCGTTCCAAGATCAAACGTGTTCTCATTCCCCAACGAAATGAGAAAGATTTGGTCGAAGTGCCGGAACATTATCTGAAGGGAATGGACATTATTCCTGTGGCTACGGTGGATGATGTATTTAGGTACGCATTCACGTCTCCAAAAAAGAAGGATGTTGCGAAGGGTGGAAAGTCCGCCCCCAAAAAGGAAAAGAGCCAAAAATCCCATGGCTCAAAAGTGCGTCACGCATCGCTTTAGGAGGCTTTTAATCAAAGGTGGATTCAGATTCCATAGTTAAAATTGTTCTCCTGCTTTTCTTGATTGCAGCGTCGGGATTCTTTTCCGGTTCTGAGTCGGCTTTTTTTAGTCTCGGGATGTATCGTGTTCGCCGTCTCAAAGGAAAAGGAAACCGAAGTTTTTCCGCAGCGCATACATTGCTATCCAAGCCTTCAAAGTTGATCTCAACATTGTTGACGGGAAATGAGTTTGTGAATGCGGCCATTGGTGTTGTCGGGGCTTCGCTGATCTATGACTTGTTTCATGAGAAAGTAGAACCAGAGGCCCTTCCGTGGTTGGGAATTTTTCTGGTGGTCCCTTTTGTGGTCGTGTTTGGAGAGATCATCCCAAAGAGCATGGCCCTTAGGAATCCTGAGCGCTATGTGAGTTTGAATGCCATTCCCTTGTCACTTTTTTCTCGAGCCGTTGCCCCCATTCGAGATTTTCTGAACGCAATGAGCCAGCGTTTAGTAAAAATTTTAGGAGAAGCTCCTTCCTCAGGTGGGATTCAAGAGGAAGTGTTTCGATCGATGGTGGATGCAGGAACGGAGGAAGGGGTTTTGGATGATCAGGAAAAATCCCTCATTCATAACGTGTTTCAATTGGACGATGTTCAGGTTCGTCAGATCATGACCCCCAAAGAGAAGGTTGCCGTTTTAAGTCAAGATATGTCCTTGGACGAGGCTCTCCGGATCATTGAAGAAGAAAAGTATTCTCGTTTTCCGGTCCTTAAAGAAGATAAAAAGACGGTGGCCGGGGTCCTTTACATTAAGGACCTCTTGAATGACCAAGAGTTGGGTTTAAAGAATCCCGTCTCAAACTTTATGAGAAATGCCTTGACGGTTTCTCCAGACAATCATGGCCTCGCTTTGTTTGCCCAATTTAGATCCAAGCAAACGCATTTCGGTGTGGTTGTGGATGGTGCAGATCAGCACATGATTGGCATTGTCACATTGGAAGATGTCTTAGAGGAAATTTTTGGCGAAATTCGTGACGAACAAGATGTAGAGGAGGGCTTATCCTAGAAGTCATTCTCATTGCGTTGGTTTGCGTGTTGGCCGAAGGATTTTTCTCCGGTTCTGAAATGGCGGTTGTGTCCGTGAATCGCGGCCATCTTAGGCATTTGGTTGAGAAGGGCGTGAAGAGCGCAAAAATGTTGGATCGCGCCTTGGCCCGTCCCGAATGGTTTCTCGGAACCACACTCTTGGGAACCAATCTGTCCACGATTACACTTAATGTTGTGGCAACGCTGTTTGTGGTTCGTCGGTTTGGTGAAGAGTATGAATTTTATACCTTGCTGATTACGGCCCCTCTGATTCTCATCTTCGGGGAGGTGTTGCCAAAAGTCATTTATCAACGATTTGCAGACGTGTTGGCGGTGAAATTGATTTTCCCACTGCGTGTGATTGGATGGTTTTTCGCTCCCGTCGTTTTCATTTTATCTCGCGTCTCGTCGTTTTTCAGCGGCTTGACCTCCAAAGAAAAATCGCCTGTTTTTACACGCGAAGAACTTCAGCTCATGTTTTCTGTAAAAACAAATCGTTCGAAAATGAAAGAGCTGGAACAACAAATGATCGATCGGATTTTTTCTTTCTCAGATCGAATGGCCAAAGACGTCATGATTCCTTTGGTTAATGTGGTTTCTATCCGTGACGATGCTTCGGTTCGACATGCCACGGTCGTAATGAGGAGAAGTGGTTTCAGTCGCATTCCAGTTTATGGGGATCGTGTGTTCGATATTGTGGGATGGGTGAGCCAAGCGGATCTTTTATTCGAGAAGGACAAGACGAAGCGGGTTGCCCAAATCATGCGTAAGGTTCGGTTTGTTCCCGAGACCATGATGATGGATCGTCTTTTGCTCAGTATGCAACGTCGAGGAGATAGCCTTGCGGTCGTTGTGGATGAGTACGGGGGTGGAATTGGTCTGATTACCATGGAAGACATTTTGGAAGAAGTTGTGGGAGAAGTGGAGGACGAGTTTGATCAGGATGAAAAGATGATCGAAAGGCTTTCCTCACACCACTTAAAGGTAAATGCCCGCGTATCGATCTTAGAGATCAACGAGAAACTTCCAACCAAAATTCCGGAAGGCGAATATGAGACGTTGGGAGGTTTTCTTCAAATGAAACTTCAGCGAATGCCTCAAGAGGGGGATTCAGTTTTGATTGGGGGCAGCCAGATTCGTGTGATTGACGCGACCGAACGGAGCGTGGAGTGCTGTGAAATTTTTCTCTCCAGAAAGTTTGCAAGGGAGTAGAAAATTGAAACTGGACACTAGCCTCGAACGGAAATTAGTGGCATAAAAATAAGCACATGACAGAAAAGGACTCAGAGCGAAGAAAACATGTCCGAATATTGGTCCGTGTCCTGGTGGATTTTGAAAGTCCAGACACGTACCTTTATGACTATTCAAGCAATTTGAGTGAGGGTGGAATCTTCATTGAAACTGACACCCCCTCTCCGGTTGGAACGGAGCTGACATTGCGCTTTACCCTCCCCGGTTTGGATCGGGTGTTTGAAGCCAAGAGCGTCATTCGTTGGCTCAATCAGGCGGGTGAAAATGGCAATCATCCGGTTCCTTCCTTGGGGCCTGGAATGGGGATTGAGTTTCTTGAGATGGAACCGGCCGATAAAGATCTGATTAAAAGTTTTATTCAGGATAAATAGATTCGCACTTATTGTCCGCAGCCTTCGCCACCGGGATTATACGAACATTCCAGACATTTTCGCCAGCTACCATAGCGTCGCGTGCATTCGTCCCGCCCCATTTCAATATTGGGTGTTGTGGGCGCAGGGTCGTTCGCGCCTGCATTGAGGAAGGGGCAGGGGTTGACTCCATTGGCGTCGGCTCCAACGACGGCTTGATTTAAGGCCGCATAACCGTCGGCCGCAAAGCCAGGAGAAGCCAGGCCAAGTGCCATGAAGACGACTGTGAGTGTGAAGATAACGCGTCGCATCTACCCTTATTATACGACGTTTGGCCCCCCGGTGTCCATGCCCAAAATTAGAGCTAAATATCTATAGTTATTATCTTTTTTATCCATAAAGCCCCGATTGTCTGAAACAAAAGCATCACCCCGATGAGGATCCATCCGGGCTTGGATGAAAACAAAGGTTCCAGGAATCCGGGGTTAAAAACGTAGAGCAAGAGGCCCAGAACGAAGGGCATGAGAATGAGCAAGAGACCTTGCATTTTCCCTTGTTGAGTCATGGCGTTGATTTTGCCGTCTACTTTTCTCCTTTCCCGGATCGTGGAGGCAATGACATCAAAGGTTTCGCTCAAATCTCCGCCGGTTTCTCGAAGGATCAGAATGGAATGAATGGCAATGCGGAGATCTTGACTGGGAAGTCTCTCAGCCATTTTCCCCAGAGCTTCATCGATGGTCAGCCCAAGTTTTTCTTGGGAAAGCACCAAGCCAAATTCTTGAGAAAGAGGGGTTGGCATCTCGCGCACGAGGGTCTGAATGACTTGGTTCAGATTCAATCCAGACTTGATGGAATTGGACATGAGGTTCAAGCCGTCGATGAGTTGGCGATCAAATAGTCCCAAACGCCGCTGCCATTGAAGTGTAATGAAGATTCGAGGGAGAAAATAGCCAAAGCAGCCGAAGAGAAGTGTGATGAAAAAGGTGACGGAACCCTGCCCACTCGCGAGAAAAAGGCCCAGTGCAGCCAAGACCAGTGGGGGAATGAGGGTTAAAAGCAAGGCCCTTCGAGGAGGAATGGGTTTGAACATACGCTCGTATATGTCGAGCGTCCATCGAACCCGTGCCTGGATGGTAGAGGTGATGACTTTTTCCAGAAGAGGGTAGAGGAAGAAACCCAGTCCGGCAAAAGCCAAGCCCAACATGAGGACGGCCGCGTAACCAAACAATCCTTCTCGGGTAAATGTGAAAAAATCCATGGTTTGTTTAGCCCCCCATTAGGCTTTTGGGGAGGGCGATGCCTTTCTCTTTAAAAATTTCCGTAAACGAAGGAACCAGGCCCGTAGCCAAATACGTTCCCTGCACATTCCCGGAAGCATCCACGCCTTTTTGGCGGAACAGAAAAATGTCTTGAACATTGATTTCGCCATTTTGTCCGCTGGCCACTTCACTTACAGCCGTGACTTTTCGTGTTCCGTCACTCATTCGTGTGAGCTGTACAATGAGCTGGATGGCTCCGGCAATTTGCTCTCGGATGGCTCTGGAAGGAAGATCTAATCCGGCAAACATTACCAGGGTTTCTAGGCGCGTGAGGCAATCCCGAGGCGAGTTGGAATGAATGGTGGTCATGGAACCATCGTGGCCCGTGTTCATCGCTTGAAGCATATCCAAGGCTTCTGCTCCTCGACATTCTCCCACGATGATTCGGTCCGGGCGCATTCGTAAGGTGTTTCGAACCAATTCACGAATGGGGATGGCTCCTTCGCCCTGAAGATTGGGAGGACGGGCTTCTAATCGTCCCACATGTTCTTGCGGCAATTTTAGCTCGGCGGCATCTTCCACTGTCAGAATACGTTCGTTGGAAGGAATGAAGCTGGACAAAACATTGAGAAGCGTGGTTTTTCCGGTTCCGGTTCCTCCCGAGATGAGAATGTTCAGTCGGGCTTGAACACATGCGCGCAAAAAATCGGAAATTTCCGTTGTGAGTGCTCCCAAAGAAACAAGTTGTTCCGGTCCCAAAATTTTTCCACTAAATTTTCGAATGGTCAGCATGGGGCCGTCCATGGCCAAGGGAGGGATGATGGCATGGACGCGGGATCCATCACGCAAGCGTGCGTCGACCATGGGGGTTTTTTCGTCAATGCGTCTTCCGACCGGGGCCACAATTCGTTCAATGACGCCCAGCAAATGTTTGTTGCTGGTAAAGCGATACGGGGAGAGTGTGAGCCTTCCGTTTTGCTCCACATAGATTTGATCTTTTCGATTGACCAAGATTTCTGAAATGGACGACTCGGCCAAGAGATCTTCCAAGGGCCCCAAGCCCAAGGCTTCATCCAAAACTTCTTTGCATACTTTTTGTCGTTCCTCGCGAGAGGAAATTTCCGGCATTTGGTCAATGATACGGAGGATGACTTCGCGGGTTTTAGCGCGTAAATCAGAAAGCGACTTTTCATCTTGTCGGTTCAGCTCTTCGGGAGAAAGTTGTCTGAAATCCATCTGTTCAATCAATCTTTGATGGATGCGCATTCGGAGATCCGCCTGTCGATCTTCTTCTTCCGAAAAGGCTTTGGGGGAAGGGGTCGAATCAGAAGAAGTCAGAGAGGTCTTGGTTTCTTCGACCACTCCGGCCGTTTCCAATCGATGTCCTTTGGTCGGTTTCAAGAGACCTTGGGTGAGAATCACACGGGCGAGATCTTCGATGACAACGCTGTAATTAGCTCGTGGATGCAATTGGAACAAGGGAACCGCCTCTTGTATGGAATTGGCAATTTCCTCGGGATCTTGCGGAAGGAGGGCCAAGCAATCTCGCTTAAGTTTTTGTTGAACCATGCCTTCTGTGATGGGACTGTCTGGGTTAAATTGATTCAAAACAATTTGGATCAAATCACTCGGAAACGCCATGTTTTGGAAGTCGGCCAACGATTGAACGGATCGGTGGATGGGAAGGAGTTCCGGGAGCGTGCAAAATAAAATAAGAGAAGACTTCTCAAAGGCTTTTACATTGAAGGGATGAATCTGACTGCCACAATCCACAATCACAAACGAAAACATGGTTTGAGCGTATTGAAGAATTCGCTCGACTTGAATGGACTCAACCTGACTGACTTGACTCAAGTCCCTGGCTCCGGGCAATAGCGGAACGGAATCTTTTCCTGCGTTTACCAACGCATGTTCAAATAGTTGTCGATTCAATTTGTGACTATGGGGAGCCAAATCGGCCAATGAACTTTTGGGCGTTTGTCCCAGAAGAAGAGCCATGTCTCCTGTGTCTGAAGGATCCAAATCGACTAGAAGTGTTTCTTTCCGACTCACGCGAGCCAAAGCGTAGGCTAGATTGGTCGCCAACAGCGTTTTTCCAACGCCACCTTTCGGCCCATAGACACAAATAGTGAAGGCTGCCATGGCTTTACTCCGCAGAGCCTCCTTGTCCTGGGCTCCCAGAAGATTTCACGTTCTCCGGATACACTTCATAGAGATTGAATTGGTCTTTGATCTCTCGATTGGCGTCTTTCGCAAATTGAAGAATTTTCGGCGTGATGAAGATCAAGAACTGACTTTTGTTTTTGGCTTCGTCATTTCCTGAAAAGAGTGTGAATAGGGATCCTAGAGGAAAAGGATCTTCTACCGCTTCAAACGTGCTGGTTGGAACACTTGAGTCACTTTGTGTTTGGGAATTGGGTTTGTCGATGGCTTTTCGGTTGGAATATCGAACGAGTCCGCCGATAACGACAGATTCCCCGGATCGGACAAATTGGGAAGTGTGAACGGAGCTGCTCGAGATGGCCACGCCTCCTGTAACTTCCGGAGATCCGAGTGAGCTAACCTGTACGTCGATGTCCAAATCAATTTCGCTTCCACGGGCGAAAGGACGAATGGTCAGTTCGGCTCCGACATCTTGGAAGTCCAAAGAGACCACGCCATTTTGTTGAACGGTTGGAAATCCGATGCGCGTTCCACTTTTGATGATGGCTTCATCTCCACTGGTCACGGAGACCGAAGGATTTTCCAATACACGTGCAACTCCGAGGGCGCGGTAATAGTTTAGTTTGGGAAGAATGTCTGTAGCAGAAGCGGTGAGAGCACCTGTAAAGTTGTTGCTTCCTGAGAGCGGGTTGATGGTGTAGTTGAGCGAGGTGCCGATACCGGGAATGGGGTTCCAACGAAAATTGATGTGTTTGGCGTAGTTTTTCGCCATCTCGACAAAGTGTGCCGTCACCTGAATCGTGGGTTTCCGATTGGGAGGCTCAGGAAGTTGACGAATCTCCAACACATTTAAGACTCTGTCGGAATAGAGCTTGGCAATTTTTTCCGCTTTTGCAAAAGATTGTTGAGAATAAACTTCTCCTTCCAAGATGATTCTGCCTTTCAAGGCGCGAACCGAAACCTCATCCATTCCAATTTCTTTTTCAATTTTCTTGGCAATGATGGTGTTGGTGTCTGGGTTCAGACGCGTCAAGTCAATGATGTTCTTCGCGTTCCCTTTGACCTTCTGAATGCGTTCCTTGTCCGAGGGGATGATGAGTTCGCCATCGATGATGATCTTGTCGTCCATCCGCTTGATTTCAATGCCCTCAACATCAATTAATAATTGCCGGACCTGACTTAAAAGCTTTTCGGGATCACTTGGATAAACGGTCAACTCAATGGTGTCTCGTTCTTTCCCTTTGTGATCGTAGATGATGAGCAAGGTGCTTCCGACGGACTTGGGAATCAGAGCGACTCGATTTCGTTTTCGATCAGCCTTAAAGTCGACCACCGCCGGATTTCCAATGGTGATATTTCCAATCTTATAGCTTCGCTTTAATACGCGAGGTTGGTTGATGACCAAATACTCTTTTCGTTGCGCAGAATGTCCCATCGATGGAAGCATCCATACGAATGTGAAAAGAAACAGAAGAAGTAAGCTTGCCCGTTTCATGGTTTTTTCTCCCTATGGCACCATCATCGTTTGATTTCCTCGCAACTCCATCCAACGGGGACGACGAGAAATTTCAATTTTTTGTTTGATGCCTGTAACCGACTGTGTCGTGCTGTGTTCCTCTTTGAGAGAGGGATCCTCCTCGCCACCGAAACGATTTAAGTAGGATCGAAGCGAAAGTGAAAGTGTGCCCACCTGTTGGGCAACGGCCAAATCCATGCACTCTCTGGGCGTGGCTGCAATGGTGATGTTGGAAAAACTCATGATTTGAGGAGAGGCCGTGAGTGCCTTGCTTCTTTTCTCGGGCATGGCCCCATCGAACATATAGTTTTTTCCCACCGATAGAACTTGATGATTTTGGAAAAGCGTCATGGTTTGCACGCTATTGGCCAGATTCGTTTTTTCGTCCAGAGTTTTGAATGTGGCCAAAATGTCAATGTGATCCCCCGGTCGGATCAGGCCAGCAACCCCCGAAATTTCATTCACAGGAATGGTGCACGCCCGTGAGTTTTCATCGATTTCCAAAGAGATGCGACTTTCTCCAGGTTTGGAGATCTTTGTGAGGGTGATTTGCCCTCCTTGTTTAATGGTTGTATCCGCCCGGTACCCCAAGACAATTCCCAGATCAGTTTCATCCAATGCATCCGGTTCTTTAAACGCTTTGGGAATTTTTTTCTTCGCCAGCATGGTTTCATCGATGAGCTGGTAACGTGGAATATCCGTTTTTGCGATGAGAATGATTTCCTCGCCATATTTATCTTTCCAGTAGGTTTCTTTGCTCGATACATAGAGAACCAACAAGAGAGCGGCACTCAAACCAAAGACAGTTGCAAAAAGGAGGGCGCGACGATTTTTCACGATATTTCTCCGAGTTTCATGGATGCGTTATGGCCCTGTTTGGGTCGGGCCTTAAACTCTGTAAGTGTACAGAACGAAAGGGAAATTCTCAAGATTGCTCCCCAAAAAGATGCCGGCCAATTGCGGTGGTCATCTTGTCCCAAAAGGATTTTTTTTCGGGTTTGTAATTTTTGCGCTGATGAAGTTGTCGTTTGAAGGCCAAGCGTTGAAGGAAGCTTGCCAGAGCAATTTGGCGGCGTATCCGCTCTTCTTGACCTCTTTTTTCTAGAATTTGAGCCAGTAAACGGGGGTTAAGGGCTTTTTCAACATAGTCCGAGATCGCGTCTCGGAGTTTTTCGTTGGCAGCCAAGTTCTTTGCAAATGACGCATATTCAGGACTCTCCAGGACTTCTTGAATTTGCTCCTTTCGAAACCCCTGTTGTTCCAGAACGGCGGTCAAGTCATTGGCAGCTTTCCGTTGGACCATGGCCATGATGAAGGTTTCGGCTCGCCCTTTTTCAGATGAAGAGGGAAGAGATTCGTTTTCCTCGGCCAGCAGGGAAAAGGAAAGGGTGAAGGAAAGAACGAGAAGAAGTGCCAGCGTTGCTCGTTTCATTGTGCTTCTCCTGCCCTGATTCGTTGTCCTTCACTGCCCAGGTATTGTCCCGTTTGTTCGAAAGACCAGGCACTTTGGCGAATATTTTCTTCCGCCATTTGGGCGACGTCATTGGATGTGCCGATTCCCAAGCCTTGTTTGATTCCGTTGACGGTCCATTGAGTGCCATCTTTAATCTTTTCACCAAACCAGTTGGTGGTGTGGCCGGCAACCACAGTGGCCGTTGAATAAACCGCAGAATTAAGTGCTGCGGTTCCGATGGCTTGAGAATCTGCTCCGGTGGCCCAGGCTTTTCCGGCGCCGTAGGATGCTGTTGCGAGCGTTGAACGACTCCATTGTGCAGCCCAGTTTCCTTCTCCCGAAATGGCGCTGGTGGATTGTTGGCTGAAGAAAGCGCCATCGGCCCCGGCCACGGCCAAATCACCGATCTTGACGTTGGAGCCGTTTGTAATGACGGAAGACACAATTGCATTGGCGGCTCCAAATGATGCCGAGTTTCTGGGATCCGTCATTCCTCCACTTCCCGGAATGAATTCTGCCACGGTCCGCGTTTGAAATGCGTTGATGGCTGCGGACTTTCCAACTTCCCCGAGATCGAAATCTCCTGTGATGATCCCTCCAGCAGCGCTAGTCAACGCCCCTCGTGCGGCGGCTGAAATGACCTCGTGACTTTGATCGGTCAAAAAGCCCTCAGCCGTGTTGGAGGCAAAAAGTCCTCCCATGGCCCCCGCTCCAGCAGCAGACCAGTCTCCCTCGGAACTTCCATAAGCTTGTGCACCGGCTTGGATGCCTGTTCCCAAGAGTTCATGCCATCCTCGTGATTCTCCTCCCGTGGTGCTGCTCGGATCGAATCCCCGAAGAATTTCAGAGGCCTGATTGGAAGAAGCGGAACCCACAACGCCCCCCCACATGGCGGCATCATGATCCCAAGATCCTGTGTTGACGTAATTCCGTAAACCCGTTCCAACATACCCACGGGCATATCCTGAGACCAGTGTGGTTCCATCCAAAAAGGGAATCGAATTGAGGAGTTCATCAATGGCGTAGTTGGCTCCGATGGAGACAGCTTGCGCAAGAAGTTCCTCCAAAGGTGTGGTGTACGTGTCGCCGTCAAAGAGGTATCCATAAGAACCTTCTGGGACCAGGCCACCGTCAAATTCCATATATCCATTTCCATGGTCGTAAAGTTCAAGTTTGGCTTGATGCTCCTCTAAGCTGACGACAGCCCCTTTGTCATGAACCACAAACACTTTGATGATCATGTACAGGAGGAAAAATAAAACCGGCAGCAACATGGCTAATTCCAATGTGCTTTGACCTCGGGAAAATATGTTTCGAAGCTTTTTCATATTTCCCTTTAATGGAGGAAGTCCTCCCGGAAAAAACGCATGGCTGTCCAGTTTCCTTCGGCATTCATAACGGGGTATTCACCTTGGATCAGAACGCTCATGGGGAGTTGCGACACATCAAATCCGTCCATCGCCTCCTGATCGGCGATGCCAATGAGTTTGGCTCCTTCGAACTCTTCCCCGACGCTTCCTCGCGTCAGAAGTGAGAAAAACGGCGTGGCTGCAGTAGGAAAAGATCCTCCATACGGCTTGGCAAACGCATAGGCCATCATTGGCGTTCGTTCTTTTGCAAACAAACGTGCCGATTCCCCGGCAGCATCGCCTTGATACGAGAGGGCCTGTCCAAAGTCTTCGGATTGGACATTCGGATTGCGAAGTTTTGGATTGTAGAGTTCATTCCAATACGGAGGATTGTAAAGTGTGGCAGCGAAAAAAGAGGTGGGATAATCATTCACGCGAACCACTTTGGCCTTGGTGTTGATCGCCCGATAGGATTGAGGCAATCCCCAATAACACTGAGACGTTGGAGGGGGAGATGTCGGATACCCATAGCCGAGCGCATCCAGTAGGGCGATTTCCTCTCCTGCATAGAATAGGGGTTGTCCCTGCTGAACGTCTAAATACGCTAAGTCTTCGGCAAATTCGCCCTGCTCATATTTCCAACGGATTTCGGAAGAGGAAACGTAAGACCCAGTATCCCCCCCCAGTTTCTTTCGAATTCCAAGAGGCAGATTTTTCATGTCGAAAAAAATTTCCAGAGATCGGGCATAAGCATAGTCATTCGCTGTTTCAATCCGATTCTGAATGTTTCGCGCAAACCCGCTTCGACCAAAAGCCAAGAACTCTGTGGGAATGTCTTCCCCCAGAAGTCCGGCCAGTGTGTATATCAATCTGCGAGCACCGGGAATTTGATTCAGCCCATATTCGTAGGTTGCCGCAATCAGGTTATGAGCAGCCGTATCAAAACGATCACAGATGGAATCACAATTGGGAAAAGCCGCTCGATCTGTGAGGTCTTCGTCGGAAGAAAAATTTCGAAGGGCTGCATAAATGGGGGTGATCGCCCGCGCTACCGCGGGTCCCAGTGTGTGCATGGTGTGACGTTCGGGATGAATCAGAAGATTGCACGGAGAAGATTTTAAAAGGACTGAATAAAACGTGAAGAGTTGTTCAATGGCTTCGTTTTCTTGGCGAATGAGATCCAGGTTTACTCGCTGAACATGTGCGCCCCTTAAGGCCGCGAGGTCTGTGGTTTGTTGAAGTTTCATTTTTTCGTTGGTTGTCAATGCAGATTGAAAAACAAACGAGAAAATTGTGAGGATGCTGGTGAACGCCACGGCAAGGCCAATCGCCAATTGTCCATTTTGGAAGGATTTCCTCATGAGGGCTCCCGTCCAAAATAGGCTTCCCGAACAATGGCGACCCCACTGTATCTCGAACCGAGGGTCTGAACATGACAGGGCCATCGCTCCTTAACCGTACTGAATAAAGCATCTAATCCCGGAAACACGATGGGCATGCAATACGTGACTTGGACTCCTTGTTCGAACTCGGGTCGGTTGGTGATGAGGTTGACGCGGACAACGCCATCGGTTCCAGAAGTGCCTCCGCCATCCACCCCCAAATCGTTTCCGTCTTTATAAACGCGGTCCAAAGAAATGCCGGCGTTGGCGGATCCGACCCCCGAATTCAAACTAATCTTGCTTTGTTCCCACATGAGACTTTCGAAAATGACTTTTTCAGCGGCGGCCTCGGCAATGGCTTGTCCCTTATTGGTATAAGGAGCCCCACGAACATGTCGATAATCAATGCTCTCTAGGGTTCGGGATCCATAAACTTGGTAGGCGCGAGCTGCGACGGAGGCAGCGTATTGGGTTACGGTTGATGAATGGAGAAAGATGATGATTTGAACAAAGGAAAGAAAAACGGTGATGAGGATGGGAAGCAAGAGTGCCAGCTCCAGCATCGCGACCCCCTTCTGACTCTTTCGTTGTTCATTCCTCATACCTACAAACTAATTTTTGCATAGCCAGGAACAAGTATCACTCCTTTTTATCTTAAGAAGTTCGGACGAGGGGGAAGGAGGAGCCCCTCGTCCGAACCAGGAATAGCCTATTGGTTTGGTTATTCCTGTACCGTTTATTCTTGAAGCTCGATGGTTTGAGAGGCGGACTCAACGGATTTTTCCATCAAGTCTTTGGCTTTTCCATCAGCTCCAAAAATATATTTGGCGGCAACAATGACACCCACCGAAATGACGCCAATGACAAGGGCATACTCCAGTGCGGTTTGCCCAGTGATTCGTTTGTTTTTGTTTCGTAAGATACGCATGGTTTTTTCCTCCATCTTTCATTTACGGAAAGGGCAATGCGGCGGTTTTATCCAAACCGAACGAAGCCATTCCCGAAGTCCAGCTCCAATCATCTCCAGAATGGATGCTGGAAAGCTCCTGGCCACCGTGAAGATTCCCCATGACAAAGCCTTGGGTGAACAACCAAGAGGTTCCTGCGGCCCCCGCGACAATCACGATGGCCAAGATATATTCCAGGGCCACTTGACCCCGGTTGGACCTTTGTTTTGCTCCAAAGTGGCGCATACACCCCGAATATGAGCAAAGAGCAGGCCAGAACCCAATTTTTCAAAGAAACGCTAAGAGTATGAAATTAAAGAAAAATTCATCCTTTTGCGTCAAAGGCCCCTTGTCCGAAATGGGCCAAAATTGAGCAGTGACCTCAGCACCACCCACCTTTTTGCACGAAAGTCCCCAAAATGAACTGTTCATTTTGGGGACTTATCCACAGGTTAGTGGATGCCGAGTTCTTTGAGTTTCTTTGTGGCTTTTTGGTGGTACTCAGATTCTTTGTCCGGGGCATGCTGAAGGGCTTTCCGAAAAGCTTCGGTCGCGGCCTCGCGGTCATCCACGATCTCCATGAACGCAATCCCATTTTGGTAATACTGCTTGGCATCTCTGGCAAGATCCTCCTTGAGCATTCCAAAGAGCTTTTGGGCTTCCTTGTTTTGAGGAAATTTCTCAATGATATTTTTTAAAGCTTCATACGCTTGAATGGGTTCTCCGGTTTGAGCGAGCGTTCGCGCATCATCAATATGCTCTTGGAGGTCTTCCCCGACTTTTGTGGCCACGTCATTCAACAATTTTTGGGCCGAAGCCTGGTAACGATGTCCTTTCTTAGAGGCCACTTCTGTAAGAAGCATTTCAGCCTTCCCAAAATTTCCGGTTTCGTACTCTTGAACTCCTTGTTCATAGAGTTTCTTTAGTTCTCGATCGTTTTTGCGTTTGGCAATTCGAGCCAGGCGGATTTTTTCTTCTTCCTTTTTGAGTTGATGAAAAGCTCCGGTTACGCGGCTATCTTCCGGCATGAACTTTTCTGCTTTTCGAAACGCTTCCCGAGCGAGTTCGAATTTTTGCTTTTTCATCTGTTCAAAGCCCTCAACCAGAAATCCTTCCATTTTTTTGATTTTGAGCTTTCTGGCTTTTTCAGCCTCCTCTCGGGCTTGTCGCTCCGCTTCCTTTGCAGATGAAATGGTTCGAGTGAGCTTCAAGGCTTCTTGATTCTGAGGGGCTTTTTCCAAAACGAGCTGAATGCGAGCTTCGGCCGCATCGAAGTCGGATTTGGATATGAGTTTTTGGGCTCGATCTAAATTAAATCGAATGACTCGGGTTAACTCAGGAGATACTCCGGGAGTCGCGGGAGCAGGTTTTTCTTTTTTAAGCACAGGTTCCGAAGAGGGCCAGACCAGGATAAGTCCGACCACGACTCCCAATAGAAACAGCGTTTTCCAATCGGTAAGATAAGGGTTCCAACGTTCCCATCTCAATTCAAATTGGCTCTTTAAACGTGTGCCGTTGGCATGGGGAGATTTAGCGTATTTTTCGACAGAAGAGGAGGATCCCGGTTCTACATATTCAAACCGAGCCGATCCAACTTGGACCACATCATGATTCTCAAGAGGTCGGTCTTTCACAGGAAAGCCATCTACAAACGTTCCTGTTGAATCTTCGTTATTGTGTAATACATAACCTTTTTCAGTTTTTTCAAGAGTTGCGTGGGCTTGAGAGACTTCATCGTCTTCAATCGGAATATCGTCCTCGGAGGATCGCCCAAGCGTAATTTTAGAGGAAGTAAGTGGGAGCTCTTTTCCCGCTTCGGGACCATCTAGACGAACCAATTTGGAATCGGTCTTGGGCAAAATCTCTGCAGGGGTTAAATCCGATAGGGGAGCTGAAGGAGAGAGGGTCTCTTCCAAATCGACATTTCGTGGATAGGTAGGAGTGGGCTCTGGATGAGTCTCAGCTTTAGGGCGAACGGAAATGGCATTTAAAAATTCATCTTGGCCTTCTTCGGGTTCAGGGACCCGAGCCAAGGTTTCTCCAGCGGAGACCTCTGGGGAGATTTCCTCTATTTCTTGCTCCAGGGAAATGTGAAAGGAGCCGATTTCAATCTGGTCTCCAAGGTTTAATGGGGCCTTTGTGATGACTTCCCCATTAAGTTTGGTTCCATTGATGCTTTCCAAATCTTCAATCCAGTACTGGTCGTCCTTCTTGAAAATTTTGGCATGTTTTCGAGAAATTTCTTCTTTCGGGAGAATGATTTGATTTTTTTTCGATCGACCGAGAAAAATGGGTTCATCGCCGAGGATATGGATGGCAATTTCTTTTTCGTCTGGTTGGCGTACGATCAGTCTCATCTCAAAAACTAAGGATACCCTGATTTAGTTCATTTCGGCGAGTTTCGCTTCGGCTTCTGCGATCTTATCTTTCGCTCGTTGAAACGTTTCCGGATCAAAGTTGGCCGCCAAGGAGAGGACTTTTCGCCACTCTGAAATAGCCTTGTCGAAGTAGAGTCGATCATACTCTCTAACGCCATTTTCATAGTATTGATCGATTAAAGAGGCCAGTCGCTTCTCAGCTCTTTCGAGCAAGATTTCTACTTGCTTATCGCCTTTTCTTACCGCCAAAAATTTTCGCAAATAGGGAATGGCGGCAGCGACATCATCATACTGCATAGCGGTTTCAGCACGTCCTTTCCAGACCAAAAGATCTTCTTCAGAGACATCGTCTGGAATTTGCACCACAGGTTTGAATAATTTTGTTTCAGGTTTAGGCGTTTTTTGCTGTGGCAATTTTTCTTTTGAGCCTGGCTGAAAAAGAAAAAGAGAGAGCACAATCAGAAAGAACCCCAAGGACGAATAAAGCAGAACTCTTTTATTCCGAAGAAGTGGAGGGAATGCTTTGGCTTTTGGAAGCGTTTGAGGAAGGGGAGGATCTAAGGGAACTTCCTTTTCAACGGAGGTTTCTTCAATTGTAGGTTCTCCAAGGGTTGGAGCGGTTTCGGCTTCATCCGAATGTTCTCCAAAACATTGAACCTCAAACATGCATTCCCCCATTTGCAGTCGGTCACCCGCTTTTAATGCCGTTCGGGAAATGGCTTTTCCGTTCACAAACGTACCATTTTTGCTGTTTAAATCTTCCACCCAAGGCTCATTGATCCGAATTTGAATGGAGGCATGTTGTCGGGAGATGTTGGGGGTGTTTAGAACAATCGCATTTTCTTCGGTTCTTCCAATGAAAAGCGTGCTTTCTTGCAGCTCAATTTCCTCTCCCTTTTTGGGGCCCTCGATTCCCAAGAGTACCCATTTCTGAACTCCAAAGAGACTCATGGTTTCTTTTCCTCCAAGATGCGTTCTACGGCCTCATAAAGTTCTCCCCACTCCGAAAATGGAGGAACTCCATCCGGATTAACCTTTTGCCCAAGGCGCCAGCGCTGAAGTTTTTCTCCCAGTCGCAAAAGCGGGGCCGTGATGGCTTTGGAAAAGAGCCAGCCCAGAGCAAAGGCAATGGCGATGGCTGCGGCAATCAACAAAAAGAATAGACGCCTCAGCTGAGAAAAGTCGCTCATCCCCTCCTCTGGGGAAAAGATGATCTTTGCGGCTCCCAGGGTTTCGTATTGTCCTGTGTGGTCGTCGTATGCACGAATGGGATGAACCAAGATATGGGATCCATCTGACAGTTCCGGGCTCGGCCGGATTTTTCGATCGCTTTTTTGGGTCAAAGCTTCTGTGGTGAAGGGATCGTTAGCCAATTGATTGACACGAGAAACCGGTGCCACCGTTCGCCCTTTTTGATTGATGATGAAGGCGCTTTTGACCCCTTTTTCGTTTTGAACACTTTCAACATCCAAGAGCAACTCGTTTCCTACGCGGAGATCTTCTCGATTCTTTTCGGCCAGGATTTGAACCAACGTAGAGGCTCGTTGGAGGGCCGCTTTTTTCATTTGGGCCTTGAGGATGTTATAGCCCGTAAAACCGCCCAATAGAACAAACGCCAAGAGTGTCGTGCTTAAAAGCGCTGTCGTGAGCAAACGAAGAGGAAGAGGATTTTTCCCGGAGTGAACTCCTTGCAGGAGAGAAGGGCGGACATACGTGCTTTGCGTAGGCCTTCCACCCTTCTTGTGCGTACGAATGGCGGCGATGGTTCTTCCAACGGTCGGGATTTTATCTTTCCCCGCGGAAGGTGGCAGGGTTTGGCCGGAGCGATACTCCATGGTTACTTCTCCAATTTGTATCTGATCGCCCGCCTTAAGGGTTTTTTGAACAATAGCTTTCTGGTTCAAAAGCGTCCCGTTCGCACTCCCCAGGTCAATGACTTCGACCTGGTTTCCCTTTACGACAATTTGAGCGTGTTTTCGGGAGACCATGCGAGAGTCAATTTGGATCGCGACGTCCGCATCTCTTCCGATAACGTGCGTACCCTCTACGAGATCAATGGCTTCTTCTCCACTCCCTCCTTGAAGAATGTACAGCGTGTGTTTCAAGAGGCTTCCTCCAATGCCAGTTCATCTCCGGTTTTAAGTAGCAATGAGGCGAGGGTTCCCGAAGGAAGTTCCAAAACCGAATGAGCGCCGCGTACCCAGGGTGTAAGCCGAAAGGGTCGAAGGTTCTGGTGGACGGCCAGCACATGTTTCGAGGACGATAAAAAGACTACATCAATGGGGAACTTCATGAAAAACGTATGAATGGAATTGCAGGGCTCGATCCACAAGCCCTCCCCTCTTTCCAGTGCAGTTCTTCCCAAGAGGCCTTTCATGCGTTGGAAAAGGGTGGAAGCCTTCTCAACCTTGTCTGCGATCAGCTCCGGTTGTGAGAGATTCATGACACGAAACATGAGTTAGAAAAAACCTCGTTGCACAATGCTCAAAATGATCGGCCCAAGAATCACAATGAAAATGGCTGGAAAGATGCAAATGACCAAGGGAAGTAAAATCAGTTGAGAAGCTCTAGCCCCCGCAGCTTCGGCCAACTGGAATCGTTTGGAACGAAGTTGATCCGACTGGGCCCGAAGAACTTGGCCAATGGAGGCACCCAATTGATCCGCCTGAATGAGCAGGGTGGTGAATGAAGTGATTTCTTCGATTTGAAGACGGTCACTTAAGTTCTTCAAAGCATCGGCGCGAGATGTCCCCAAACGAATTTCTTTCAACATATGATTGAATTCAAGCAAGAGGGCATTCTGGTCGGTTCTTTCAGACAAACGTTGTATGGCTGCTATGAAATCCAGTCCCGCTTCTACAGAAAGAGTCAGAAGGTCCAGCGTGTAGGGTAAAGCTCGTGTAATCGCTCTTCGGCGAATCGCAACTCGTTCAGCTAACCATAAGTCAGGAAAAACAAATCCCAACACAAAGAGGATGGGAAGTCCCAAAAGTGGAATGGAGAAACCCAGAGCGACTCCAATGTAGACGATGAGAAGAGGGATGAAAAAAGTCATCACGACTTTTAGGGCCATGAATTCATCGGGTGTGATCTCATCGCGCATATTGGCGGTGATCAATTTTCGATGATAGTTCGTTCGTTGCGGACCCAATTTGCGAACCGAGATCTGTGGCAATAACAGGGTGTAAAAAGGACGAAAAATGCGCAGAAGGGCAATTTGATTGGGACGTTCGGTTTCATCCACCATGCCCAGTCTTTTTCGAGCCGCCGCTTGTTTTTCGTCCGGAAAAAACCGAAGCGTCAAAAAAAACACCGAGAGAAACATAGAGACCACCAAGGAGATGATGATGAAAGTTTCTTGTCCCAGCATTCCAAGTATTTCGGCCATTTGTGTTCCGGTTCGTCCATTCGAGGCCCCAAAAGCGGCCTTCTCTTTCTAAAAGAATTCTAAAGCATTAAAATTATAAAGCATTTTGAAAAATCGAGCATCTTTCCCTTTTTTCCTGGTCGCAAAAAAGGCAAGTCCCATGCCACGAATCCATATGAGGCAGGGACAATGTTCCTTATGGGATCTTGAGTGAGGTTGCCGATCCGCGCTCTAAACACCTCCAATATAAGGAAAAATCGTAATGGTTCTTGACACTTAGATCAATTCTTCGCGATAATTGAAAAACCCCAATGAAACGCCATCATCGCCTCATTTCAATGCTTACCATTTACGTTTTCGTCATGGGCACGGTTCCCCCATTACAGGCGAAAGTTCGCAAGAATGCGCCAATTCTAGCCACTGTGGGCTTCCGGACGCAGGACGGTGTTGCAGAGCGCCAAACGCGGGGCTACCTCCAAAGGCAATTTCAGAAATCTGGCAGGGTTAAGGTCGTTTCGGAAAAGGTCGCGGCCAAACAAGTAAAAAAAATGCACCGCTTGGAGCAAAAAGGGGCCCTTAATAGTTTGAGGCAAGCGCAACAAGAATTTGCTCGTGGAAAGAAGCTCTATGACCGGTTGGAAATTGATCCAGCCATCGCCCATTTCTCCAAAGCCGTTCGAGGATATCGAGAAGGCATCGCCGCTCTTCAGGAAAATAAATTTCTTTTGGCCTCTCATTTGTATCTCGGAATGTCTTTGGTGATTCGCGGCCGAGTAAAAGAGGGAAGTGAATACATCCGACAAATGATTGTTTTAAATCCCTGGCGGGAAAAACAAAAACTTCCTTCCCGCGAATTTCCACCAAAAATTGTCAAATTGCATCGTGACTTAACGCAAAAAGTTTTGAAAGGGCCTCGTGGAAAAGTCACGATTCAGACTTCTCCTCCGGGGGCGACGGTCTTTTTTGATGGGGTGAAGCAACGTTCTACGCCTGTTGAACTCGAACAAGTCCCGGCTGGCCAACATTTTGTCACCATCGAGAAGACGGGGTTTCGTCGTTTTTCGACCTTAGTGGATGTGAAAGATGGAGAAACAAAAGTCAATGCTCCTTTAGAAACTTGGGACCCCTTGGCTCCTCAAAAATTCGATCTTCGAAATGATCCGGATGAAATTGCTTATCTTACGGAGTTGGGGGAGATGTTAGGGGCTCGTATTTTGGTTCTTGGGGATGTGGAGACCACAAAAGAGAAAAAAGTTCGATTGAGTGCCCAGCTTTTTGATACGCATTCTCGAGAGTTTTCGAAAGTGGAAGCGGAAGAAGTTTCCAGGGGACGCATCAAATCCGGTGCCAACAAGCTTTATGAACAATTGATGAACAATCTCTCCATCGGGGGAGGGGTTGTGACATGGCTGGATCCGAATGGAGATGTTCCCGGCTTGGATCGCCCTGACGCTAATTCTTATGCGCAAGCGACAACCTCTCGCGAGAACAATGACCAACCCTTGTATGAGAAATGGTGGTTCTGGACCATTGTGGGAGCTGTTGCCATCGGGGGGGGCGGAGCGGCCTTGCTGCTTCTGAACAAATCGGAGCCAGATTACAATATTTTGAGTGTTTCCAATCCTTTTGCTCCGTGACCTCTGTTGAAGCCTTAGTCCGCTGGGTGCTTGTTCTCTTTGTCTTGCATGGCATGACGAGAATCCCGGCCCAACGGCTCTTGGGAAGATCTCTGGGGGCTCTTAATCTTCCATTGCTTTTGTTGATTTGGTCCTATTCCTATTGGCTCATTGGGAGTGTGTTTCGTGTGGACACGCTCCACATTGTTTTGTTTTTCTGTGGGATTTTCTCGATCGGATCGATTTGGTGGGCTTCCCGCATGGTTGAAGGTGGCTCGAAGTCCATTCGAGAAAAGCCAACAAAACATTCTTTTCTGATTTTTTCGGGTTTGTTTCTTATGGCCGTGCTCATTCGAGCCTATTCCCCTTCTCTCTCTCATGCCGAAAAATTCGCGGATCTTACTTTTCTTCAGGCCTCGCTTTTGGGTACTCATTTTCCTCCCGTGGACCGTTGGCTTTCCGGTGAAAGCGTAAATTACTACTACTTCGGCTACATGTTCTTTGTTCCAATCATTCGATTGAGTGGTGTGCCCATCGAATTTGCATATGGGCTTTCTGCGTGCACGGTTTACGCCTTCATGGGGATAACGGCCTATGCGATTCTTCTTCGAGCTTCGGGGCAGAAATGGACCGCTTGGATGGGCATGTTGTCCGTGACGCTCTTTTCGAATTGGGAGTGGATGGGACAAATCTTCAAACTCAAAAGCCTTCGTCAGTTTTCCTGGTGGAGCAGCTCCCGTGCCATCGAAGGGACGATTACGGAATTTCCTTTTTTCTCATTTCTTCTGGGGGATTTGCATCCACACTTTGTTGCTTTGCCTTGGATGACGCTCACGTTTGGATTGTTTTATCTCTTTGATTCCGCTCGCAAATCAGGTGTGGAGAAAAAGATTCTTTTGATGATGGGAGGAATGACCGCCCTTTCCTTGGGGGTTCACTACCCTTTGAATCCGTGGGGCTTACCCTTTCTGGCTTTCTTGTTGGCCTGGATGATGGGGAAGGAATGGAAAACGACGGTTATTTTTGGGGCGGCCTCACTTTTCTTATTCCTTCCGTTTTGGATGACCTATCAACGACCGGTTTCGGGGATTCATTGGGTGCCGAGTTCTCTTCACAGTGAACTTCTCCCTTTTATCTCTCATTGGGGACTATTTCTGCTTCCCCTGACATGGCTCCTCTTTGTGAATGTGAAAGGCCGATCCAAAACACAACAGATTGTTTTGCTTGCGGTTTCCTTGGCTGCAGGCCTGGTCGGAGGCGTCGTTTTGGGTGTTTTGACTTGGATGGCGGGGGCGGTTCTTCGTCTCCCAACCGAAAAGCCATATTGGAAACATCTTCTTTTCCTCTCGATTCTCTTTGTGGGGTTGTGTGAGGTCATTCACTTGGATGATCTTTATGGCCCCGAATTAAAACGAATGAACACGGTATTTAAGTTTTATACCTTGGCATGGTGGGGCTTCTCCTTATCTTTGCCGGTGGTTGTGACCTATATGTGGAAGAAAAATGCGATATTTCGTCGTGGCATGCAATTCATGTTGCCTGTCCTCGTTATTCTTTCTCTGGTTTACCCTGTGTGGGCTGTCTATGTTCGTTCCGAGCGAACACCTGAAATTCCCACACTGAATGGGATGGCGTATTGGGACTATTCCCTACCCGGGGAAGCTGAAGGGGTGCGTTGGCTTCGAGAAAACACGAACCCTCAAGACGTGATCTGGGAATCTGTGGGTGCTCCCTACGGGAACCACGGACGTTTTGCCGCTCTTTCTGGGCGGCCTTCTGTTCTGGGCTGGGTCAATCATCAGTGGGTGTGGCGAAAAAATGGGCGTGAATTGGCGGGTGCTCGCCTGGAGGAAATTCAATCTCTGCTAAATCAACCTAAGCTTTCAGAAGTCCTTCAATTCCTTCAAAAACATTCGGTTCGTTGGATTGTGATTGGAACCTTAGAAAAACGAGAATACTCGCCAGAACTCCTGCAGACGCTATCAACTTTTCCGGTCACGTTTTCCAACGAAAGCATGGAAATTCGCCAGGTAAATTTGTGATCGACTTCTAGGGTCGGTGAAGTTCTTTTGTGACTTGGTCGGCCAATGCCATGGAAAAGTTCATGTTCCGATCTTCGGGAAAGATGTGACTCGTATTCGCGAAGAAAAGCCCCTTTTTGGAAGATCGAATGGGGGGCGTGTGGCTTAGATACTCCCGCGTATAGATCGGAGTGGCATAAGCATCTCGAAAAAGAAAAATTCGTTTAATTTGATCGGGCGTATAATGCGGAAAAACTTTTTTCAAGCCTTTCTCATATCTCGAAAAAAGTGCTTCTTTGGATTCCTTTAACCAAGCGTGGTCTTGAGGAAGGTAGTTGAACAAATAGGCCACGTACTGGTTGTCGTAGTCTTCTTTGGGGACAAAATTAGTTTGTTCGATGACTCCGGTAAAAGGGATGCTCCGGTCTCCGATATTGAGCCAATAGGTGGAACTTAAGGGGCGATCCATAACCACGACCATGCACAAAATGGCCTGGTAGTGAATGTTTTGAAGGCTTTGACGTTCTTTTTCGGGGAGGAAAGGACACAATTTGACGATTTGAGGAGAGGGAATGGAAAGAATGACATGCTCGAAGTCAAAGGATTCCTGAGGAGAAGACAATGTCCAATGGTTTTCGGAATGGTGTTGGATGTGTTGGATGGGAGTTCGTTTTCGAATGTCTCCACCTTTTCGTTGAAGGTGTTTTTCAAGTTCCTCCAGCATCAACGGAAAGCCACCTCGAAGGTATCCGAGGCGTTCCACGTCTTTTTTACGTCCTCCCGCCCGAGCGTGAATTCTTCCCCACAGCCAAGCTGCAGAAATTTGGTCTGCGGCTTCCCCAAATTTTCCTTGGAGGAGGGGCCTCCAAAAAAGATCATAAATGGGCTTTCCCCAATCTCTTTCCACCCATTCTTTTACGGTCAATTGATCCAGCTTTTTCGCGTCTTTTCGATGTTGGGTGCGTAAAATATTGATCCCAAACTTCAGGCGTTCAGTGAACGAAAGAAGGTCAAATTTGAGGAGGTCGAGCGGAGAGTTGAAGGGGTAGGTTTTTCCTTGTGAAAAAAAACCCATGCGGGAAGGCATCCAATGCAGCTTTTCTTCCAAACCCAATTTATTGATCAACTTCCGAATGTGGGTGTCGGATGGAAAAATGTGGTGAAAGTATTTCTCCAACCGGACCGAGCCCAGTTGGCACGAAGAAATCAGGCCTCCCAATTTGGAACTTTGCTCAAAAACCGTTACGGACCGCCCTTGTTCGATGAGGTTCTGAGCAATGGCGAGACCCGTGATTCCGCCTCCGACGATGCCAAACTCTTTTTTCATGAACCTCGAACTTCAATCCAAAGACGAACCAAGGCTTTTAACGTGCGAAAGACATCACGAGGTTTGACGGTGGAGGTGCCTTCTTTTCTTGGAAAATGATGCACGCCCACCTCTTTGATTTTCAAACCTTTTCGATGGGCTTTGACCAGGATTTCTCCATCAATGAGGAACCCGTTGGAATTCAGGGCGAGTTTCTTGAAAACCGAGCGATGGAATAGTTTTAAGGCACAATCGATATCTCGAACGCCTCTTAGGCCAAAAAACAGTCGCACCAAAAAATTATAAGAAGCTGCAGCAAATTTTCGAAACCAGGGATCTTGTCGGTTCATGCGAAAACCCACGACCATGTCCTGGTCTGCTTTTTGTTCCCAGAGTTCCTGAATTTCCATCAAATCAAATTGATTGTCTGCGTCTGTGTACGCAACCCACTCTCCTTTAGCAGCTTCAAAACCATTTCGAAGGGCGGTCCCATATCCGAGGTTTGTGGCGTGGTGAATGGCAACCACCCGACCAGGGTGCTCTAGTTCCAGTTTGGCCAGAATTTTCCCCGTTTCATCTTGGCTTCCGTCATTCACAACCACCACTTCTCCAGAAAACGAAGATAGGGCTTCGAGCGCATGAGTGACTGATTTCTCAATGTTTTCGGCCTCATTAAACGCGGGCAAGACAATTGAAAGTTCCATGGTTTTTAAAGTTCCTTATTCTACAGTCTGGCTTGGGAATGGTACAATAATCTGTATGCAGCTTACCCTGCCTCAGGTCCTGTCCGTATTCTTGTCTCTGCTCTTGGTGTTGCCCTCAACTTGGGCGAGGGCGGCCACAAAACCGACTGTGTTGGTTGCTCCGATGGAAGGTGGAGAAGGAAATCGCAGGGCCAGATCGGCCCTCATTTCTTCTTTTCGAGAAACGGGGCAAGTTAATGTCATTGAAGAGGATGCCGTGGATCGTTATCTGGAAGATCGAAACGCTTCCAGCCAAGGGCATGAAAGTCCTTCCGATGGAACTCAAAAGTTAAAAAGTGGAATTAAGGCCTATCGGGCATTGAAGATTGACCAAGCGATTTCACATCTCGAATTGGCCAAGAAGGAATTTCGCGAGCATCTGGTGCAAGCGGAGGATTTCCAGGCTTTGCGTGCGACACAAATGTATTTGGCCATGACGTATCTCGCCAAGAAAAATCGTCAAAGGGCCAAAGATGAAATTACGGAAGCCATTCTTTTGGATCCTGGAAGAGAAAAGCGCAAACTTCCCTCGAAACATTATTCCCCCGCCGTTCGAAAACTGTTCCGAGAAGTTCTTCGACAGATCATGGAGGGAGAACATGGGGATCTGGAAGTAACATCGCTTCCTTCTGGAGCTGTGGTTTATGTGGATGGAAAATCGATTGGGGCTTCTCCCGTTCGTGTCCGCGAACTCCCTGCTGGCGAACATTTTCTCCGAGTGGAGGCCGAAGGAAGAAAACCCTATATGAAAGCCGTAACGATCATTCAAGGAGAGAACCGCATTCCTGTAGAACTTCCGAAAATTGATTCGGTTGATCTCGAAAAGATGTTTTCCATTTTACCGAAAGCCGATCAAATCTCTCCAAAGCGATCGGCCTTTTTGGATGAAATGGGAATTGGTTTGGGTGCGGACATTCTTGTATTTTTGGCTCCATCCGAGGGAAGCGTAAAAGGTCAATTGTATGATTTGAGAAGCCAAGAGATCTCCGTTCTGGAATCCGGTTCTTCCCCTCAAGAGCTTGTGAATAAGCTCTCCAAGCACATGGATTCGGATGGTTATGTGATTCCCCCCAAAACGGAACTTTCCAAACGAAGTCAACAAACGGTCCAGCGTCAAAATCCGCCCATTTTTCGACCTGCTCCAGGGACCCGTCTGTCGGACCAAGCGACCCATCCAATGCCTAAGACGTCACCGACAGAAAACCAATGGTATAAAAATAAGTGGATCTGGATTGGCGTGGGAGCCGTACTTGCAACCGGCGCAGGGGTTTTCCTTTTGACGGATCTAGGAAAGAAAGGGGCCACAACCAGCACAATCAATGTGACCATTCCATGAATACCGAGAGATTTAAAATTTTCGCTGTTTTGTTAAGTCTTGTGATTGCCTTTCCGCCAAGCTTGGCTTGGTCTCAAGGTAAAAGAAAGGAAGCCAAGGTGGTCGTGGGAGCGGTTTCGGTTCCTTCATCTCTCTTGTCTCAAGAGCGTCGTTTGAGAACAGGAATTGTGAATGCTTTTCATCATCAACCGGGGGTTCAACTAGCCTCTCGAAAAGATGTGGATGCGTGGCGAAAAAGGGTCATGAAAGAGGATCAGCCGGAGGATCGTTCGGCGGAGGAGCTTAACTACGCTCGCGAACTTCTTTCTCAAGGAAAGAGGGATTATGAACAATTTCGCTTCGAAGAATCCATTCAGAGCTTGAGAGAAGCTCGACGAATCTTCATTTACAATTTACCCGCCCTTCGCTCCAACCGCGATTTAATCGATACGCATCTGTGGTTGGGAGTGGTCTATGCGGTGACCAAAAAAGACTCTCAAGCCAAAGAGGAGTTTCGACGTGTGGTCTATCTGGACTCGAAACGCGAGTTGGATCGACGAGGATATGCCCCCAATATTTTGAAGCTTTTTACGGAGGTAAAGAGAGAGGTCATGAAAGCCTCTCTCATTCGTGTGCGTGTGGAGTCTTCTGTTCCTGGTGCGGTGGTTTATTTGAACGGAAGATCAGTGGGAAACGCCCCTCTCGAAATGAGACTTCTTCCGGGAGAATACTTTGTATTGGTCGAAAAAAAGGGTCTCAAGCCTTGGTATAAACCCATCCGATTTAAACAAAGAATTGAAACCGTTCGAGCCAGCTTAAAACCCGAAACAGGCGGACAGAAGTGGCTACAAACGTTTCGAGTCCGGGAAGGAGAGGATCAAAGCAATCCGGACCTTTCTTTGCTGAGAGATTTGGCCAAGTCTGTGGGCAGTGAAATCGTTTTTCTGGGAAGTGTGGAAAAAAAGTACAAGTTTAGAATTTTAGGACAGCTTTATGACGTTCGCACCTCACAGTTTTCCAAGGTAGCCATGGTGGACCTGGAACCAAACTTACGTGGATATAAAGAAGACGCGCAGAGTTTGGTCGATACGCTCATGGAATTTGTCCGTTCGGATGGATACGTGGTTTCCCCCGGAGCGCCGAACTTGGTTGTGCCCGGCCAAGCGTTGACCGTAGGGGCTGCGGATCGACCTCAACCCGCGATCATGAATGCACCTGCCGAAAAAAAACTTTGGTATGAGCGTTGGTGGGTTTGGCCCTTGATTGTAGGTGCCGGAGTTGGTTTGTTTTTTGGAGTTCGGGAAGCCATCAGCTCAGATACTTCGGGCGGGATCGTTCTCGACAATCGCGGAAATTTTTAATTAGTGAGCCGCTAAGGCCATGGAATTTCGAAGCCACCCTTTGGGCGTTCGTTTTGGATTCAATGGAATTTTTCGAGCCATTTGTTTGAGAATCCGATGATGGGGATTGATGCGTTTCATCATCCCTTCGGAAAGTCGGATTTCAAAATGTCCTGGCTGATCATCTTTGTGATGTGTTCGCACCAGAGTTCCCACTACAACGACTTGATCATCAAACTCTTTTTGATCACCTAAAGGTAGGTATTGAGTAACAATCTTAGCCAGCTCTTGTAGGTGTTGGGTTCGGTAAATGACCGCTTTGAATTCTCCAAGTGTGTCATTTTGCAGATCCCAGCGCGTGTATTGAACAGACTCAGAGGCGGAAAACCAGGAAGGTTCTTGGCTCTTGGGTCCTTCGGAAGCACATTGGTCTTTTTGTCCTTTAGTCGGACACCAAAACGCCTGATTTCCACAAAGTGTGAAGAAAGATTCATACTGGTTCTTTTTGTTCAAGGCCATCTTTGCAAAAAAACCTGAGCCTTTAACGCCTAGGTGGTCTTCAATGTCCTTCGAGAGAGAATCCAGATCTGCATTATCGTCGGGTCGGGAATCTCCAAAGAAAGGAATGTAGGCCATGAAGGATTCTTGAGCACAACGCCGAGTCAGGTCGATATAGGAAATCGCCGGATTGTCATATACGTTCAAGTTGGATGGCTCTTCCATGACCACAGGTTTTTCCGGAATGGATTCAATTTCCTCTTCCTCTGGTGGGGGAGAGAGCGGAGGAGCGAAGTCGGATTCGGGTTCGGGATGAGCTTCCTCCGAAGAGGTCTCTTGGGGATTGGCGGGTGCGGAAACAGGAGGAGTGACTTTTTCCAAGGTTTCCGAATGGATTGCCTCTGAAGAAGTTGGATCTTCGGAAGCCTGAGGTTCTTCATTTTGTTCTTCAAAACTTTCCAAATCAAAGACATCCACGCCGATGTATCCATGAACCGTTTGTTCGGGGAGGGCAGGCTCGGTAATTTCCTTTTCTCGATTGTAGGTCTTAAACACATATCGAGCCTCTCCTTTGGCTTGTCCTTGGCCGGCATATAATATACCTCGGGCTTCGAGCCTTCTTCCGGTGGGGAGAGGTTTCGTGAAATTTCGAATTCGTTGAACCCAGCTATCGAAAGTTTGTTCTGCTAAGTCCCGAACTCCGTCCTGCATCATTTCATTTTCTTTTAAGAGGCCAAAACCATGTTCAATGAATTCCATGTCGAATGTGTGGTTTTTTTCTTCCTGCGTAAACTCACGTTCGAAAACGAGTTCCAGATGAAACTTATTTGGGTCTACAGCGTCTGATTGGAGTTTCGAGTCTCGAGAAATATTGTAATACTCATCCCCGTCACGAATGATGCCTCTGAGAGCTTGAGAAGAACCTGACCCACTTCGACAAAGGATGACATCGTTGTCCAAGGACAATTGCGATACAAACGCCCGATCCAATACATCTTGGAGATCTTCTCGTTTGAAGGTTTTGAAACCATCCACCGTGTGAAGGGCGAGGGAGTTTGGTTTCAACTCTCCCTCCAATCGAATTTCGGCTGTAAGCGGAGCATCTACGCCGCAAAGTTCCTCGGTTGTGGCCAGGGACGTGGGGGTGTTTTGGAAAGGATTGTGGATCGAGATATCCGTTTCGTCCGAATTGATTACTGAGCCATCCTTGAGATCACCATTGACTTTCAGATTGTAGGTAAATGTTGGAAAGTCATTCAGACGGCCTGAAGAAAGGTCATCCCGTGTCAATGCACCCGGCGTTCCAGCCAAGTCGCATCCACATAGAAGTATGAATATGAGAGCAAAGTACTTCATTATTATTAAAGGGTTATTCTTTTCTTCCCCCAACCTCTATTTTGATCAACCTTTTAAAAATTTTCCAATTTTTTAAGATTTTATAAAACCGTCGTGGCTTCCCCTCGAAAGTTGATCTGATACAGGTCAATCATTTCGGAATCCGGAATTTCATCAATGCTTTGGTTTTCTCTCCGAATTCTTTGTCTTAAACGGTCCGGAAAGGCATCTTTGATTTCATTCTTAAGGTCACTTGCCCTTACGGAAATGACAATGGGGTGTTCTGGATGCGTGGAGAGACGGGGTCCTTCCCTGACCATCATCCCTCTGACTTCCATATCCCAGTCAACAGCGGCGCCTCCTTTACTGGAAAAATCGAAAATCCTCAATAAATTGGGTTCAACTACCTCAGCGTCCAACCCCGAAACCGTTGGTGGAATGACCGTTAACGGAGAGTCAGGAATGAGTTTAAACGGCTCATTTGTGGGCAAACCGTAGATGGTGACCAGGTTTCCCTCTGAACCTCCCACCACCGTTACGCCGCCCGTAGCCCGCCCTGAGGCATATAGACCGTCCACAGATGGTGTGACGGCCAAGGCACCTAAGAAGCTTTCCACTAGATGGGGATTATCAAAATTGTCGATGTTTGTGCAGCGGGCGCTCAACAAAACGAAAACGCAGAGGAACACACACTCGACGAAACGGCATCGGTTTCTCCCCATATCTCTTTTCATTTCTGGATTCACGTATCCTTCCCTCTTCCCTTGTTAGCGCTTGTATCAAAAAGCAACCGGAATGGCAACGCGTTGCATAAAAACGGAAAACCAGAGAATGTCAACAAAAGTAGGTAGTTAGCGAGTTTCCTGAGGGGCTCTTTGTCAGTTGTGTCGAGGAAGGCAAATCCGTATGATGCGCTCGAATGAACCTTAAACCTAATGTTGATGCGGTTTCTGAAGGACGAGCTCAAAGCGAGCTCATGGCTCAGACGCATTATGAGAATTTTCCCGTGGGGTCACGGTGGATTCGCTCCGATCTTCGTCCCCATGTTCATGCGATCTATGCTTTTGCTCGAACGGCCGATGATTTTGCGGACGAAGCCCAGTTTGAAGGAGAACGCTTGGAAAGGTTGCAGGCGTGGAGGGAAGGTTTAGAGGGGGCGGTTCAAAAAAAACCCGGATCTCCCGTTTTTCAGGCACTCTCACAAACCATTCATGAAAAAGATATTCCCGTGGAGTGGTTGGATCAGTTGATCCAGGCCTTTGAATTGGATGTAAAAAAGAATCGTCATCCCGACTTTGCCAGCATCGAGAGCTATGCGAGATTTTCGGCCAATCCTGTCGGGCGTTTGGTGCTTTGGCTGCATGGCTATCGAGATGAAAACCTTTTTGAGCTTTCAGATGCTTTTTGTTCCGGCCTGCAATTTGCCAATTTTTGGCAAGATGTGGCAGTGGATTGGAAGAAAAACCGCATTTATTTACCCCAAAACGACATGAAACGCTTTGGGTACTCCGAAGAAGATCTGAATCGGCAAGTGGTGGACGATCGTTTTCGGCGATTGCTTCAAATGCAGATCGATCGTACCTGGCTTTTGTTTTTCCGGGCTCGGCGTTTGTGTGATTTGGTTGGAAAAGATTTGCGCATGGAACTTCGGCTTACGTGGCTTGGAGGAACGAAGATTCTGGAGAAATTGGTTCAGAACGAATATGACGTTTTTCAACGAAGGCCCAAGATCCAAGGGAAAGACAAGGCCCTTCTTTTGTGGAGAGCACTGACCTGGAGGAAAGGATGAGCGAAAGCGCTCGAGAGATTACGCGAAAAGCAAAATCGAATTTCGCATGGGCTTTTGTGGGTCTTTCCAAAAAGCAACGCCAAGCACTTGAAGCTCTCTATGCCTTCTGTCGGGTGGTGGATGATATTGTGGATGAGACAGATGACTCCGCTCAAGCTCAGGAAGAGCTTCAGCGTTGGAGAGAGGTCTTGGGGAGGGTGACATCCCCTTCCAGCTTTGACCCTCCATTGGCCTGGGATTTGGCGCAGGCATTTGAAGGATTTCCTCTTCGTACCGAAGATTTGCTTTGGATTATTGATGGCGTGGAGATGGATTTGAAGCGGTCTCGCGTTCAGACATTTGCGGAACTTTTGACCTATTGTGATGCCGTCGCCAGTGCCGTCGGCTTTGCGTCCATGTCCATTTTTGGTGCAGATCGAGAACAAACCCAATCCTATACCTTCGCCACAGGACGGGCCCTTCAACTAACCAATATTCTCCGCGATGTGGGGGTGGATGCGACGATGAATCGCATTTATCTTCCTTTGGAAGATTTGAATCGGTTTTCCATCAGGGAAAAAGATCTATTGAAACACAAATACTCTGAACCCTTTCGAAACATGATGGCTTTTCAGTGCGAGCGCGTTCGAACCTATTATAAAGAATCCAAAGATGCGCTCAGCAGAAGAGAAAGGCAGAAGTTTCCGGCCGCAGAGTTAATGCGGAAAATGTACGAACGTTTGCTCGACCGCATTGAGGCGAAATCGTTCAATGTTTTTCCCCAAAAAATCAAAGTCTCAAAGCCCACAAAAATGGCCATCGCTTTATCCGTTTGGCTGCCGTACTGCCTCAGGTTCTCAAAGAAATGATGTGGGATTGCATCATTATAGGTGGGGGATGCTCGGGATTGGCCGCGGCGACAAAGCTGGCAGAGCAAAATCTGCACGTTCTTTTGCTTGAAAAAAGAAGCTTGCTCGGTGGAAGAGCTTCTTCGTGGGTGGATCGTCAAAGCGGAGAAACGGTGGATAACGGCCAACACATGTTTTTGGGATGTTATGAAGAAAGTAAAACCTTTTTGAAGAGAATCGGGTCGGATTCGAATCTTCATTTTTGGGAAGCTTTTTCCACCCCCATGATGGGTCCCCAAGGAGAACGGGCTCATTTAAAAACCTGGAACTTGCCTGCGCCTTGGCATTTGGGAATGGGGTTGTTGAACTATCGAGCCTTGCCGATTCGTCAGCGTCTTTTTGCGGCTCGTGTCGCGAGATCGGTCCAGAAAAGACCAAAAAATTTGGCCGAACTATCTGTGGATCAATGGTTGGAGACATTAAAGCAAGGGCACGAATCTCGAACTCGGTTATGGGACTTAATTACGTTAGCAACCCTGAATATTTCCCCCAAAGAGGCACCCGCGGATCTTTTGGCCACTGTTTTGGAGAAAGGTTTCTTGGCTTCTCGGGAAGCCTCGCGAATCGGTTTGTCAAAAGTGGGACTTTCTGAGTTGCACGGGGAGCCCTCAAAGACATTTCTTTACCAGCGGGGAAGTGAACTACGTTTGGGTGAAGGGGTTGTTCGGGTTTCACGGAACGTAGAAAAGAACCAAGAAGTGATTTTGGCAGGCGGAAAAACGGAAAAGGCCAAAAATGTCATCGTGGCCATTCCTCCTCCAGCTCTTCGTAAACTCTTTGCTGGTGCTTCTTTGGAAAGCCACGTTCGTCCAACCGAAGGATTGCGTGCTTTCCCGATCCTTTCGGTTCATGCGTGGTGCAATCAAATTCCCTTTTTGGAGCCTCTGGCAGGCTTTTGGGACCAAAACTATCATTGGGCTTTTCGAAAGGACCGGATTGATCCTTCCGGAAATTCTAAGCACATTTCATTGGTAACCTCTTCGGCAAAAGAGATGTTGGAGCGGAGCAATGAAGATTTGAAACTCCTCGCTCAAGATGAACTAAGAAAAACGCTACGCATGCCGACCTTCAACATTTCCAGAATTTTGGCGGTCAGGGAAAGGGAGGCTACGTGGTGTCCCCCTCTTGGGAAAAAAGAAGGACGACTTTCTGTTCAAACTCCCGAACCGGGTGTGTATTTGGCCGGAGATTGGACGGATACGGGTCTACCATCGACCATTGAAGGAGCCGTCAAAAGCGGACACCTCGCTGCGCAGAAGGTTTTGGAACGTATGTCGCGTTGACGATCGGTTGAGCCTCCAGTACCGTAGGCTTCAAATTCATGATGAACGAACCAACAGCTGCAGAAATCCTCAATCGTTTAAAAAATGTCCTCCAAATAAACGGAGAGGAGGAAATATATGCCGAAGATCGAAAGAAGTTTCGAGAGGAACACTTGGATTCTTTGGTGTATCAATCTGTTTTTCATTCCGAAAAAGATACCTGTGATTTTTTGCGTTGGTTAATTCGAAGATTGGCTTTGTCCGCAGGGGCCATACCGAGTTCCATCGATCGTTTTTATCGCCTAAAGGGCGAAGGAAAATTTCAAAAGGTGACGGTGCCGGCCATTAATGTTCGGGGCTTGAGCTACGATTTTTGCCGTTCGATTTTTCGGGCAGCTGCCGCTACGAATGCCCGAGCGTTCATTTTCGAAATTGCCAAATCCGAAATGGGCTATACCCATCAGGAACCTGATGAGTTCGTGACCGTGATTTTGGCCGCAGCTTTGCGGGAAGGCTTCAGTGGTCCCATTTTTGTGCAGGGCGATCATTTTCAGTTCAATGCCAAAAATTTTGCTCAGGATCCCCAGAAAGAAACAGAAGGGATCAAGAATCTGATTTCGGAAGCCATTCAAACTGGCTTTTACAATATTGATATTGATGCTTCGACATTGGTTACGTTGGATTCCCCTCTTTTGGAAGAACAACAAAAGCTAAACATTGAAAAGACTGTGGAGATGACTCAGTGGATTCGTTCCATCGAACCAGAAGGGGTTACCGTCTCCGTCGGAGGGGAAATCGGCGAGGTCGGAGGAAAAAACTCCACGGTAGATGAGTTGAAAACATTTTTGGATGGTTTCTCAGCTGAATTTGAAGGAGCAGAAAAGAAAGCGCTCGGATTATCGAAGTTAAGTGTTCAAACCGGAACCACACACGGAGGCGTTCCATTGCCAGATGGCAAAATTGCAGAAGTGGCATTGGACTTTGAGGTGTTGAAGGACCTGGGGCAGGTGGCCATGAAGACGTATCACTTGGGAGGTGTGGTTCAGCATGGTGCCTCCACTCTCCCAGAAGACCTGTTTGAGAAGTTTCCGGAGGTCAATACCTGCGAGATTCATTTGGCCACGGCTTTTCAAAATCTAATGTTTGATGGGGGACATTTCCCCAAAGATTTGTATGCAGACATGTTGCATTACATGGACAAAAACTTTTCCAACCATCGAGGGGAGAAGGACTCTTACGATCAGTTTGTTTACAAAAATCGGAAAAGGCTCTTTGGCCCATTCAAACGTCGATTGTGGGATCTTCCCGAGGAGACCCGGACATTGCTTCGGGAACAACTCCAGTCCCGTTTTGAGTTTCTTTTTAAGAAGCTCAACGCGAAGAGCACATTTGACGGCGTGACGGACAATACGGAGAGCGTCAAGGTCCTGCCAACGTTGCCAGAGAAATACCGTTCCCTCATAGTCGAAGAGGAATAACCCTACCAAAAGTGAACGTTTCACTTTTGGTCGTTTTGGAGGTCTTGGGGCTTGCCCCCGCAAAGGGGACGTGTTAGAAGCTTCTTCGAAAAATTGTACATTATTTTAAGTACTTGGAATCATAAAGGAGTGTTTGTTTATGGCTACACGCGTCGTCATCATTGGAGCCGCAGGACGGGATTTTCACAATTTCAATACGACGTTTCGAGATAATGAGAATTATCAGGTCGTTGCGTTTACGGCGGCACAAATTCCAGACATTGCTGGAAAGAAATATCCGGCCGAATTGGCGGGAAAGCTTTACCCCGACGGCATTCCGATTGTCGATGAGGCCAATCTTGGGGATTTGATCGTCAAAGAGAAGATCGATCAAGCGGTCTTTTCGTATAGTGATATTTCTCACGAAGCCCTTATGCACAAGGCCTCCTTGGTTTTGGCCAAAGGGGCAGATTTCAAGTTGTTGGGCGCCAATCAAACAATGATCAAGTCCAATAAGCCGGTGATTTCCGTGACGGCCGTTCGAACCGGGTGTGGAAAAAGCCCGATCAGCCAAAAAATCGCACAATTATTGCGGGAAGCCGGAAAGACGGTGGCGGTCATTCGTCATCCGATGCCTTATGGAGATCTACGAAAACAAGTTTGGCAGAGATTTGCGAGCTTGGAAGATCTCAAGAAACATGAGTGCACCATTGAAGAAATGGAAGAGTACGAACCCCATATCAACAATGGCATGCTCGTATTTGCAGGAATTGATTACCAAAAGATTTTAGATGAAGCCGAGAAAGAGGCGGATATCATCTTGTGGGATGGTGGAAACAACGATTTCCCATTCTACAAACCGGATGTGGACTTGGTTGTCGTGGATCCACATCGTCCCGGTCATGAATTGAAATACTTTCCAGGCGAAACCAATTTCTTGCGAGCCAGCACCTTGGTGATCGCCAAAGTGGACTCGGCGGACCCGGAAAAACTCGCCATTCTTGAGCAGAACATCAAAGAGCATAATCCAAAAGCAAGTGTCATTCGTGCGGGCTTAAAGATTGATGTAGATGATGCTTCCAAGATCAAAGGCAAGCGCGTTTTGGTTGTGGAAGATGGCCCCACGTTAACTCATGGTGAGATGCCTTACGGTGCGGGTGTGTTGGCCGCTCGAAAATATGGAGCAGCTTCTGAAGTCGATCCCAAGCCGTATTTGGTCGGAAAAATGAAGGAAACGTTTGAAACGTATACGTACATCCGAGGTTTGCTCCCCGCCATGGGTTATTCCGGACAGCAAGTCAAAGATCTGGAAGAAACCATTAATAAGACCGATTGCGACACGGTCATCATTGCGACGCCCGTGGATCTTCGCAGGATTCTTAACATCAAGCATGAAACCTGCCGTGTTCTTTATTCGGCCGATGAAGTTGGCAAGCCGGATCTGGCGGATGCCATCAAACCTGTGTTGTAAAGCTCTGTAGGTTAGAACTCAAAAAGGCCGCTCATCTGAGCGGCCTTTTTTTTTGACTGACTAAAAGGTTTCGTAACAAAAATGGAGCGTATTTTTCTATAGGGTGATGCGCGTTCCGGTTTTTCCGTTGAGAGCATCTTTGATGCGATCAATATGGCAGATGATGGCTTCTTCGCCCCCAAATTCCATGTGATTGATGGCGGCCTGGACTTTTGGTCCCATGCTTCCATCCGGAAAATGACCGGCCTTGAGATATCTTTTGGCCTGGCTGACGGTCAACGAGTCCAAACGTTTCTCCTTGGGGGTTCCAAAGTGAATGGCCAACTTTTCTTCGTCGGTTGCGATGATGACACTGTCGGCCGCAATTTGTTGTCCGAGCGTTACGCTGGCCAAATCCTTGTCGATGACCGCTTCAGTGGCTACCAAACGGTTTTCTTCTTTGATTACAGGCACGCCGCCTCCGCCACACGCGATGACAATGAAATTTTGTTGAATCAAACGTTTGATTTCGCGCCATTGATAAATTTTGATGGGTTTGGGGGAGGGGACAACCTTTCTCCAGCCCTTGGGCGTTTTTACAAAACCCGGTTGTTTCTTTTTATAAGCGGGGCCGATGGGTTTTGTCGGATTTTGAAAGGCTGGATCGTCCGGCGAGACCTTCACATACGTCAAAACCGTGAGGAAAAGCTTTTCGTCGGAGATGCCCAACCGCATCAGCTCTTCATCCAAAGTCGATTCAATCATGAACCCAATTCGACCTTGCGTTCCGGCGACCAAAATACCCAAAGGCATTTTAGAAACTTCCAAAGTCGATTCTTGTTGGAGAAGGAGATCTCCCACCTGAGGTCCATTTCCATGCGTAACGATGATGTTGTATTTCTTGGATAATTCGGCAATTTGCCGAAGAGGAATGCGAACGTTTTCCAGTTGCTCCTTAACGGTTCCGGTTTGTCCTGATCGAATGAGAGCGTTACCCCCAAGGGCAACGATCAATGTTTTTCTACGGGACATTACATCTTCCCGAGAAGAAAGAGCATGATGGCTTTTTGAGCGTGGAGGCGATTTTCCGCCTGATCAAATACGACGCTTTGAGGCCCATCAATGACCTCTTCCGTTTGTTCATAGCCTCTCATGGCAGGTAAGCAATTCATAAAGATGGCGTCGGACTTCGCTTGCTTCATCAACGCTGCATTTACTTGGAAGGGCATAAAAACTTCTTTTCGCTGAGCCTCTTCGTCTTGCGGAATTCCATAAGACATCCAAGAGTCTGTATAAATTACATCACTGTTTTTTGCGGCTTCTTGGGGGTTATGCACAACTCGGACTTGGGCCCCAGATTTGGCAGAAAGAGTTTCGATTTCTTTTAAAACGGAGGGTTCTGGAGAATAAGCGGAGTCAGCCGGACATGCCACATCCATTTGAATCCCCATGATGGCGGCCATTCGCATAAGGTCGTAGGTAACGTTATTGTGAGAATCCCCAAAATAACTCAGCTTGAGGTTTTCGAAGGAACCTTTTTTTTCCTTTATGGTTTGGAAATCACAGAGGATTTGACAAGGATGGGCATAGTCATCGAGTAAGTTGATAACTGGAACATCACTATGGGAGGCAAGTTCTTGAATGTCTTGCCTTTTAAACACGCGAGCCGCAATGAGGTTGACATACCTGGAGGCACATTTGGCCGTATCGTGAATATTTTCTTTCTTCCCCAAAGGCGAATCTTTGATCGAGTAGAAAATAGCATGGCCTCCCAACTGAGTCATTCCCGTTTCAAAGGAAAGCCGTGTTCTAAGAGAGGGTTTTTCAAAAAGCATCAACAAGGTTTGATGATCGAGGGCTTGAAAGTACTTCTCAGGCGACTTTTTGATGTCCATGGATTTTTGGATGATGGTTTCACATTCTTCCCGGTTTAAATCAGCCACCGTGGTTAAGTGTTTCATGGTAGTCTCCAATTAGTCTGATGAATCTAAAAATTCTCGAAGTTCTTTTTCGGTTTCGTCTGTGAGTTCCAAAAACTTTAAAGCCATGCCTTTGGATTCACTTTCTGTTTTGGTTGGATTGACGCGCGTGATTTCAGCCAGAATTTCAAAGTCTCGATCATGATCTGGGTGAACAATGACAATTTGGACTTGCTCTCCCTCTGGTTTGAGGACGGGTGTTTCTAAAAACATTCCCCCAGAGCTGATATTCGTTGAAACAAACTCATCGAGCCGGGCTTTGGTTTTAAAGCGAACCATGAAGGAGGCCATCTTTCGGCGAGCAGACCTTCGATCCGTTTGTTTTTTTTCAGGAGCTCCCGCCAAAGGGTCTAGTGCATCCAAGGCCTCTACTTGCGATACGAATCGAATCCAGCGATCTCGATCATCGGAATCGAGTTTGAGAAAATGAACTCCCACGCCTTTGACATCTTCCACCGAACCTTTCCAAGCCACTCTTCCCAAAAGTTCGATGGCAGATTCTTCTCCGGGAGGGTGTAAAAGGAGTCGGAGCAGGCTGTTGAGGGGACGCTCGCCTTTGTCTTGGACGAAGATGCCGTTTCGGCTTACGTTCAACGTCGTGGTTTCGGTTCGAGTTTTCTCAAGGAAAATGACTCGAATTCGAGAGGCAATTCTGGTGCTCGTCCTACGCTCCATATTCAGTAACTCCTAAAAAACAAAAGGAATTTTAGGCCTTATAGCCATCTTAATCCATTCAATCAAGATGAGCGTGATGGGATTCTTAAGGGAACCCACTATTTGGCCGCGACAATCCAGCGTTTTTGGGGCGGTTTGGGTGTCGCATGAACCCGGCAGGTTTCTAAAAAAAGGTTGAATTTCAAGCGTTTGTATGATGCTTTAGTTGGCACGAACGCTGCTGGGGGGAATAGTAATGGGAAAATCAATGAGTGGTACAGTTGATCAGGAAAGAAGGCAGTCACCTCGCCGAAAAGGAGAAACTCTTGTCCGTTTTGAAGGAGAGAATTTTTCCATTTATTCGAGGGCTCTTGATATCAGTGACCACGGTGCTTTTGTAGCGACACATTATCTGCTGGATCCAGGCACTCAAATCGAGATGCATTTGATTGATCCGGCTGGAGGCGAATCGGCAACGCATGCAAAGGTTGTCCGAACCATGAGCCATACTTCTGATCGAGGAGAAGTCTCGATTGGCTTTGGGGTTCAATTTGTCGAAGATGATCCAACACTTGTTTCGTAGTTGAGGAATCCGGAAAAAGCATCGTCGGAAAGTGTCAGGGCGTTTTTAGGCGTGTCCACGTAAACGAACAAGGTGCTTGTGCCACACTCTTAAAGCTTCTCGGTCTTTCAATAAATTTCGTTCGTGAAAATAGGAAATGATGCTCTTGATCATGACGGTGGAGAGAGACTCTTCCCGTGTGATGACATGCGTGGCCAACAGCCGTTGTCCTTGTTCCATGGTTTGAAGGATGAAGGATGGTGTCGGAGGATGTTGGACTTCAGGCGTTTGCAAGACCATGCGGGCCACCAGATCATAGGACTCCAGGTAATTGGCAATCATGGCAATGTAGAGTTCACGAATGAAAGGCCGAACTTGTGGACCGGCCCATTTCAATCCCACGCTCAAAACATGTTGGACATCTTCATCTTTTCTCAAGAAAAATTCATGCGCAAAAATATCTCGCAGAAAACTGACGTTTCCCTCGCGATTTCCTCCATGTTCTTCGTTTTGGACAGCCACTGCCGTGATGCAGGTAAACAAAAAATGTTGGAGAATTGTGTTTTTGTAAAAGTCCAACATCGCGCGCTTCCCTTTGGGAATGGTGATGACGAAGTCCACAGATTTTGAGGCTTCCGTTTCGATCCAGCCATGACTTTCCAGAAATTCTAAAATTTCAAACACGTGGAATTCAATGTTCGAAATGTTCTTGGCGCATGGCTTCTGTTCTTTTTCTGCAAAGGCACGGAGAATGGTCAAACGTTCTTTAAACGTCGAACAAAGAATTCCCTGATCTCGTTCAGCCAGGAGTGCGATGGCCGCCAAAGATGTTCGAGTGATCAGTGTGTCTTTCGCAATCTCTCGCGTGACATGGTGAGCTAAGTCTAAGGTTTTGGCTCGTCGAACTTTGGTTGGGGGTTTTTCTCCCATCGGAACGCCAAAGTATTTTCGTACGGAAATGGGCTCACCAAAACGCACATAAGCGGCTCCATGAGATTTGCCTAAGAGGCTTCGTGATTTTAAGAGGACGAAGATGTTTTCACGCTCTTTTTTCTTTCCTGCAAGTTCAGAGAGATAGGCTTCCTCTTCGGGGATTTTGTCGTAGGTGATGGATGCGGGGACGATGTAAAGATCCCGAAGGTTGGCCGAAAAAATGGTGTCGATTTGCAGGCCCAATAAGCCATGTTTGGGGTGTAGCATTTTTCCGGTTCTGGAGCGGCCCCCCTCCATGAAAAACTCTTGGGTGTACCCACATCGAATGAGCCACTTCACATATAGCGCGAGAAGTTTCGCGTAGAGCAAGTCTCCGCTGATGGTTCGGCGAATGAAGTAGGCACCGGTCCTGCGAAAGATGGGCCCCATGGGCCAGAATGAAAGATTGATTCCCGCGGCGATATGCGGAATGGCAAAGTCATTCTCATAAAAAAGACCGGAGAGAAAGAGGTAGTCCATATGTGTCTTATGCGAAGGGAGGAGGATGACAGGATAGTCCTTCGAAATATTCTTGAGTTTTTTGAAGCCTTTAGGCTCGATATCCATTCTTTTATACAATTTGGTCCAGATCCAGTGGAATACCCGATAGGTCAAAGCTACAGTTGTTGGGCTATAGTCGGAGATCATTTCCGTTAGAATTTTTCGGGCTCTTTGTGTGACTTTCTTTTCACTCTTTTTTTCTCGCCGGGCGATGCTGGGAATGAGTCTTTGGAGTTCAGCGTCTTTGAGCAAAACATGAACGATGCGTTTCCGAGAACGAATGGGGGGGCCGACAACCAGCTTTCTTTCTCGATACAAGAAGTTTGAAATGGTTCTTCGAAGTTTTCTAGCCGTTATGTTTTGAGCTGAGGGTTCGGCTTTGGCTAAGAAATCGGAAAGAAGAAGAAAGTCTCCAAAACGAATATCCAGTTGGTTATAATGTTTGAGGAAGAGAAAAATTTTCCGAAGAGGAGAGGGCGCCGAAACGTGGCCAAAAAAAATGTCCATCCAGCTTTTTTCGATGCGTCCAGGTTCGTGTCCCCACATCCATGTTACAGGTAGAAAGGCGATGTCTGTTGAGCCTTCTTCCTGCGATTGAATGAGTTTTTCCCAAATTCGCACCCGCCAACGTGTGGACAGGGCAAAGAAACGAGGGGCTCGTAAAAAAAGCAAGCAAGGCGTTTGGTTTTGAGCGGCATGCAAAAGTATCTCAGCCTCTTTCTGAACTCTCCAGGAGGGAGAACGGAACAACGAGATGAATCGATTTCGAAGGGCCCTCAAGGCCGTAGGAATGGATTGAAAAAGCAACATGGGAACGTTGTTGGCGAAACTTGAAAGAGGAAGATCATTTTGGAGGAGAAGCGTGTTCATGAGAAGATAGTCCAAAAGACTCGCACTCGGCATCACATAGATAAGCGTCCTCTTCTGGGCCATTTGTTGGATTCGGTCTTTGGTTGCAGGGTCGATGGAGATGCGGTGCGTGGAAAGTCTGTGTAGTAGATGAAGGACCGTGCTGTATCGGGGACGCATTTGGCGCCCCCACTCTGGTAGGTTTGTACTTTTTGGACTCGGTTCACACATAGGTTGAAAGAGAGGCATGCTATCTCACCCAGGCAAAAAAGGAAGTTAGCTCCGGCACTTAGACCGGGAGATGCACTTCAAGTGGTGGCTCCTTCGAGCCCATTTGAGGCCAGTCGACTATCTGCGGCCATTCAATGGCTGGAAAACCGAGGGTACCGAGTCAAGGTTCCGCGGGGGCTATACGCTAAGGAGGGCTATTTGGCGGGCTCTGACTCACACCGGCAGAGACTCCTTGCGGATGCTTTTCAAAACCCAAACGTTCAAGGCGTTTTTTGTGCACGGGGAGGGTATGGCGCAATGCGTTTGGATGTTTCGGGTGTGAGCCATGAACCAAAGGTGTTTATGGGATTCAGTGATGTCACGGTTTTATTGAATCAAAGGGCCAAAGATGGGTGGGTAGGAATTCATGGTCCGGTTCTGGCGTCACCGACGTTTTTGGGAATTCCTCCCAAACGTCGTGGAGAATTGTTTTCGTACTTGGAATCTCCAAAAGAAAGGGTGTTAATGTCAGAGCGGGATTTTCAGGTGATGCTCCCCGGAAATGCCAAAGGAACGCTCTGGGGGGGCAATCTCTCGCTCGTGCAGTCCACCTTAAAAACCCCATTGGAAATTCCTTTTTCCAACTCCATTCTCTTTCTGGAAGAAACACACGAACCTCCGTATCGAATCGACCGGATGCTTACTCAATTGGCTCTGGCTGGAGTTTTTGAAAAAATTACCGCCTTGGTGTTGGGTGAATTCTTAACTCCCAAGGGGCAAGCGCATTCAAAGAAATGGTTGGAAAAGCTTCTCTCTTCTCTTTTCCAAAGAAGAAAAATTCCAGTGATTCATGGTTTGAAAGCAGGTCATCGAAAAAATGAAGTTTGGTTGCCCATCGGGGGGGAAGTTGAACTGGTGAAAAGTGGAAAACGTTTCGTCGTTTCTCCGTTGGTGAAAGAAAGAGTCAGTTGATGTCAAAAAATCGGGCCGGCTGGCAAGAATTGTTGGAGACCTCTTCAAGGGGTTTGTATTCAGGTGCGGCTCTCGGGATCGCAAAGGTTGGAAAAGAAACGGAGCAAACCTTTGTGGGTCATATCTCTCCAGCTCCAAAATCTCCGAAGGTGGGCGAAAATACGCTTTTTGATCTGAGTTCGCTAACAAAGGTCTTTTTAACCACAACCGTTGTGGCTCGTCTTGTGAGTGCCCAACGTTTGAGTTTGAACGAAAAAATGGTGGAGATTTTGCCTCATCTTTCGTGGGACGAAGCCTGGAAGAATCTCCAAATTCGAGAGATCTTGTGTCATATGGCAGGTTTCTTGGCGTGGGAAGACTTTTCAAAGCAAGAAAAACCCGAAATTTTGAATTCGATTGCTCGTTCCAAACCCTTGGCTACGTTTCGTGAAAAAGTGATCTACAGTGATTTGGGATTTATTTTGTTGGCTGAAGCGCTGGCCCAAAAAACAAAGAAAGATTTTAAACAATTATGTCAACAGGAAGTCATCGAGCCCTTGGGTTTGAAGCGAATGCTTCCTTCTCCACTCTTGGCCAAAAAAAATCAGACCTCTACCGCAAAAACCGAAAAGTCTTCTGTTGATGAAGCTTGGATTCATGTGAATGATGCGAATGCGAGGGCCTTAGGGGGAGTTTCGGGCCATGCAGGGTACTTTGCAAACTTAGGATCGTGCATGAAAATCGCGGAAGCTTGGATTTCATCGCTTCGAGGGGATGAGTCTTTTTTGTCGCCCAATGTTTCTCAGGAGTTCGCTTCGATTTGTGAGTCAGCGGATGGAGAACGGAGGGCTTTGGGCTGGGATGTCCCCACGTTCCCGAACTCCAGTGCGGGTACGTTCATTTCAAAAAGCTCTCTAGGACATTTGGGATTCACAGGTACATCGGTTTGGATGGACTTGGAGCGAGAGGCTTGGGTTGTATTGTTGACGAATCGAACCGTGATGGGGTCGACCAAGGAAGAAATGCGTCGGTTTCGTTCGGCGTTACATGATGAAATTTGGAGTTACTTAGATCAATGAAGACAGTGCATTTAATGGGGATTGGGGGCTCCGGAATGACTTCTCTAGCAGGAATGTTCCGAGAGCTGGGTTGGAATGTTCGAGGTTCAGATCAGAAGGTTTATCCTCCAGCTTCTGATTTGTTGGCGTCCCTCAATATTTCGGTGATGGAAGGGTATCACGCGGACAATCTTGTTCCCTCGCCAGATCTGGTCGTCGTGGGAAATGTCATTTCCCGGTCCAATCCTGAAGCGCAGGCATTGTTGGCCAGTGAAATTCCTTACCTCTCCATGCCCCAGGCGCTCTGTGAATATGTTCTGAAAGATCGAGCGTCGGTTGTGGTTTCCGGTACACATGGAAAATCCACTTCCTCTTCTCTTATGTCTTGGCTTTTAGAGGAGGGAGGCGCCAATCCAGGGTTCTTTGTGGGAGGCGTTCCCAAGAATTTCGGTTCCGGTTTTCGAGTGGGAAAGGGAAAATATTTTGTGTTCGAAGGGGATGAGTACGATACGGCTTTTTTTGAAAAGACGCCCAAGTTTCTTCACTACCAACCGAAGCATGTCATTTTAACCAGTGTGGAGTTTGATCATGCAGATATCTATCGTGATCTTGATCACGTCATGGAACAGTTCATACGGTTGTTGGATATTCTCCCAAAAGAGGGATGTGTCATTGCCTGTGGAGATGATGAGAATGTTAGAAAAGTTTGTGAAACGGGCAGTAGCGCTCCCATCTTGTTTTACGGAATCCAAGAGATAAATGAATGGCAAGCCCGCAATGTTCAAACGACTGAAAAAGGCACGGCCTTTGACGTGTTCTTTAAACAAAAATTTGAAACGCATTTGGAATCGAGTCTTATCGGTCGACACAATGTTTCGAATGTGTTGGCTTGCTATGCCATGGGAAGAGACCTGGGGTTTTCAGCTTCAAAGCTTTCACATGGTGTGGAGACGTTTAAAGGTGTGCGCAGGCGTCAGGAGTTTTTGGGGGAAGTCAAAGGCGTACAATTTTTCGATGATTTTGCCCATCACCCAACGGCCATATCGGAAACTTTGAAGGGATTTATTCCCCGAGCAAAGATGAGAAAAGGGCGCTTGTGGGCAGTTTTGGAGCCTCGATCGAATACCTTGCGAAGAAAGGTCTTTCAAGAGGTGCTTCCTCAGAGTTTGGCGTTTGCGGATGAAATTGTGATTGCTCCTGTATTTCAAAAGCAGGATTCGCTGGATGCGCTGGATCAATTGGACCCAAAGGCGTTGGTCAAGACTCTCGAAAAAGAGAGAAAGTCCGCATATGCACCGAACGATCACGAAGAGCTTCTTTCTTTCGTTTTGTCAAAGGTCAAAAAGGGAGATGTCGTTGTTTTTATGTCGAACGGGAGCTTTTCAGATGTTCCCCGGAAAACCCTAAGGCGGTTAGAGCAAACCTAAGTTAGTCGTCTTTAAGGTCTAAGACTTTTGTGAGTTTGACAACCAGCATCTGAAGTTCTTCGAGACGTCGGTCAAATTGGATTTCAAGATCATTGAGCTTTCCGGTGATTTCTTTCACCGTTCGCCGAATCTCTGTATTGCGTTTTGCCTCTTCAAGTTGTTTTTGGACTGTTAACCCGCTGATTTCTTTTTGATCGATGGAAGGGCGAAGTGAAGGTTCCTTCTTCGATTCAAGTTCTGAATTCGCGGAGGTTTTTTCGTTAAAAAGAGAGGTTTGTTTGGATTGATCCAGAGATGATTTGGAATCAATCTGGGTTTTCATTGAATCCAGATTGAAAGAATCTCTTTTCTTTTTAATTCCGCATCCCGAACAGAGAAACTCTTCTTGGCTTCCTGACGTGGAAACACGTTGCATGTTTATTCCACAGTTTGGACATTTCATCGGCGATGGTGGTTGAGCAGAAGGGTTTTAAGGTGATCGAATTGGTCCATGATTTTTCCCGACCCCAGGACAACACAAGAGAGCGCGTCTTCCGCTTGTTGGACGGGAAGTCCCGTTTCTTTCGCAATCAATGTGTCCAGGCGTTTTAGGAGTGCTCCACCTCCGGTCAAGACAATGCCTCGATCATAGATATCCGAAGCCAGCTCTGGAGGAGTTTTTTCCAACGTGATTTTGACGGTGTCCACAATGGCTCGAATGGGTTCGTTCAAGGCTTCTCGGATTTCCATGGAGTTTACCGTGATGGTTCGAGGAACGCCTCGGACCAAGTCTCGACCTTTGACGTCAATGCTCTCACTCTCTTCGTCTGGATAGGCGTCTGCAATGTTCATTTTGATATATTCAGAAGTTTTTTCACCAATCAGAAGAGAGTATTTTTTCTTTAGATAACTGATGATGGCCTCATCCATCTTGTCTCCGGCAATGCGGATGGATTTGGAAATGACAATTCCTCCCAGGGAAATGACGGCGACTTCCGTGGTTCCTCCTCCAATATCCACCACCATGTTTCCAGAGGGTTCGGTGATGGGCATGTCAGCTCCGATGGCTGCCGCAATGGGTTCTTGAACCAAGAAAACTTCACGGGCCCCTGCAGAAAGGGCTGATTCTTCCACAGCTCGTCTTTCCACTTCGGTAACTCCTGAGGGAATGCAGATGATGATTCGGGGGCGAACCAAGGTTTTTCGGTTGTGGGCTTTTGCGATGAAGTACTTGAGCATGGCCTCGGTGGTGGAAAAGTCGGCGATGACTCCATCTTTAATGGGTCGAATGGCCACGATATTGTCGGGGGTTTTTCCAATCATTTGCTTGGCTTCATGTCCAACGGCCAAGACTCTCCGATTTCCCGATTCCGAGGTTACTGTAGCCACCACAGATGGCTCGTTGATCGTGATTCCTTTGTCTCGTTGGTAAACGAGTGTGTTGGCCGTACCCAAATCGATGGCCAAATCTGTAGAAAAAAGTCCGACTATTGATTTAATCAATGACAATGAACGCCTCGCTTAATGCGGAAGTATCCGAAATTCCTCATGATCTCAACTCAAAAGTGTTATCGTAACCGCGTGAGTGCCTTTTTTGGAATTTTACTACTGATTTCTACACCCATTTTTGCCTACTCAGCCGATTCTCTCACGGGAGTTGTTTTGGAGGACTTCTCGACGTACAGGGTTGGGCAGGTGCCGAGCGAAGGATGGAGATCTCGAGGGGGAGATGCTGAAGGATCTTATCGGATTGCGTCAGAAGATTCGGGCAATCTGTTCTTGCAGGCGCAAGACCAGGGAAAGTCAGTGCAGTATTTTCGTGAAAAGGGTTGGAAAATTAAGGAATACCCCATTTTAACGTGGCGTTGGAGAGCCCATGAACTCCCCAAGGGGGGGGACGAGAGATATGGGAAGAGCAATGACAGTGCCGCGGCTGTATATGTGGTTTTCCCTCGAAGATGGTTCATTCCCGAAGCCATTAAGTATGTTTGGAGCAGCAATGCACCCAAAGGAACGGATATCAAGCGAAGTAGTCGATTCCCCATGGTTGTTTTGCGCTCGGGACCCGAAAAAAAGTCGGGGGAGTGGGTTTTGGAAGAGCGAAACGTGTACGAAGACTTTCAACGTTTGTTTGGTCGTCGACCCTCCAATCCTGTAGCCATCGGATTTTTGACCGATGCCAATGAAACCAAGAGTTCGGCGAAGGCCGATTATGACGATTTTCGTGTTATTCCGGGTAAATCGAATCCGGTTCAGCCAAATCAATGACGGATTCTGAGGAAGCGTTGGTTATGTTTTCTTCTGGTGTTTTGCCTGCCCGGTAAACCACAAAGTTACGTTGAAAGATCAAGTCTTGATTGTCTCGGGCGACCAAATGAATCCGATTCATTCCTTTTTCTAAGGGAACCAAAGCATCAAAGTCAGCCGATTTTTGGGGGGCAGTCGCAGTTTTGAAGTTGCTGTAATAGACCTTTTTCCCATTGACCAAGATATAAAAGTCCTTCGAGCTAACATCATCGACCACAGATCCCTGAATTTTTAGAAAGCGGCTTTCGGTTTCTTTGAAGGCGAGTTCATCGGCTTTGGTTTCAATTTTGGGCGGTTCAAAAACACCCATCATGGTTTGCTTGGAAGCTGGGGAATCCTTTCCTTGTCGAACGGGAAAGCTTAATTTTTTGCCCGTTACGACCCGATAGGAAGCGTCCACGATGGAAAGGTCGAGTGAAAATTCATCGTTCGCAAATTCTTTCTTGATATCGAATAGAAAGCTGACCTTTTTCTTTTGGCCGGGTTTTAGTTTGGGGACTTCAACTCTTCCTTTTTTTAGGAAGATGTTTTTTGCTTCTGGATTTCGAATGGCCGCAATGGTTTCCTCCGAAGAAGCGTTTCCAATGTTGGATACAAAGAGGTTGAGCTGAACCGATTCGTTTGGTTCCAAGATGCCGTTTTGTTGTTCCTTGGGGTTGTTGGGCAATTGATCGTTGGTTTCATAGGAAAAGGCGAATTTGGGCATGGAAATCGCTCGGGTGGCGATGTCAAAGGTGTAGGTCTCTGGAACGCGATCATTCTTTTCTTGAAACTTAAGACTTACTTTTGCAAGAGAGTTTGGAATGGATTTCGGCAATTCCACAGAAACGCTTCTCGAAACCGTTGCTCCGGGCAGCACCTTTCCAAACAGAAATTCATGTTCATTGAAATAAAAGTTTTTGGAGAGCGAACGCGCCCAAGCTTGCTCCAAAGTGCATTGGCTGGGGTTTTTTAGAGTGGCCGTTAGCGTCATCGTTTGGCCAGCTTTTACGGTTCCCTTAAAGAGAGGCGCAATGGCGATAGAGGCTTTGGGGGCAGCGCAGTCTTTCTTTTGCGTGGACGATTGGGTCGACCAGTCGATTCCTTGCTGAGAGAGGGCTTTTGCGATTTCCCCCCCAGTCGTTTGTTTGATTTTTGCGAGCAACTCACTTGAATTTTTTAAGAACGCTGTTCGTTCAAAAGGCGGATTGTTTTTCAATAATGTGTGAGCGGTTTTGACAGAGAAATCTTCTTCCAGTTTTTTAAGTCTTTCTTTTTTATCTTTCTTTTGGCTCAAGAGCGCACTGTCCAAGTCATCCGTTTTTTCTAAAATCAACGTTCGCAAACTCACGAGTGAGTCATCGGTTTCTTTAAGCTTCTTCGGGTTATCAAAATGCCCCTCAAGCGAAGATTCTCCAAACTCCGTTTCAGAGGGGAAAATCGAGATGCGATCTTTCTGCACGAAGGCGGGGTCGATGCGGATATCTGGAGAAATGCCAATGGACTGAATGGAGACATCCCCAGGAGTTAAGTATTGAGCAATGGTTAATTTCAGTGCGGCTTCTTCCGGAAGTTCAAATAAGGATTGAACCGTACCTTTTCCGAAGGTTTTTTCCCCAATGATGATGGCACGATTCCTTCGTTGGAGTGCTCCTGCAACAATTTCGGAGGCGCTGGCACTCCCATGATTGACCAGGACGACCATAGGGTAATTGGGCTCGGTTCCGGGAGCCGAAGCATCTTCTTCGTCCCGAAGTTGGTTGTTAATACCTACGGTTGTGACGATGGTTCCATCCTTCAAGAATTTATCACTGACGGCGATGGCTTGATCCAGAAGTCCTCCCGGATTGTTGCGAAGGTCCAGAATCAGTCCCTTGAGCTGCCCCTTTGCTTCTTGAGTCATTCGGTGAAGATGGCGCGTGAGGTCCTTGGCACTGTTTCCTTGAAAGTTCTTGAGCTTGATATAGCCGATCTCATCGGTCATGAGCTCGGATTCGACGCTAACTACTTTGATGGTGTCTCGAACAATGGTGAAATTTTTTGTGCGGGTCCACCCTTTTCGATTCACGCTCAGTGTGATGGGAGTTCCTTTGGGCCCTCTCATTCGGCTCACAGCTTCGGTCAGCGTCATATTGACGGTAGACTCATTCCCAATTTTCTTGATGACGTCACCTGCCTGAATGCCCGCTCGAGAGGCTGGGGTGTCATCCAACGGAGCAATGACCGTAAGCTTGGAGTCGCGGATGCTGATAACGATTCCGAGGCCTCCAAACTTTCCGGACGTTCCAATTTTGGTTTCGGCAAAGACTTCCTTGGGAAGATAAACGGAGTGGGGGTCCAAGGCTGAAAGAACGCCATGAACCGATGCCACTTCCAAATCCTCATCGGAAATGTCGCTACTTTTCTTGTCCCGAATGAATTTCAAGACATCCGAGAGATGGGTTTGAACGGCGTAGAGGGTGTTGAGATTCGTGGAGAGTTCCATGCGATCCGATCCCACGAAAAGCATGGCTTTGTTGGCCGACGGAAACGCCACACGTACTTCAATGATTTTCTGAGATAAGGCTTCCAGGGCAGATTTGAACATGGCCTGAGGATCCACGCGGTCAGGATCCAAGTATCGGTCTTTGACATGGTGAAGAACTCTTCGCATGAGTCCAAGGCGATCCAGGCGATCACGGCTTCCGAATAAATCCGCGGGAAAGGCATAACTGGGTTGGACCAAAGACAAAGGCTCTTGAACAAAGAGGTCCAACTGGGAAGTTAGGAATGACCCAAAGAGAAGGGTGATGAATATAATGAGAGTTCGAATTTTCCGCATATTTTCTAAGTTTCTAAGGGAGTTTTACCGTCAAAAAAGAAAAAGTATAGCACGCCGTGAAAGCCTTGGGGGAGGGGCAATGAAATAAGCCCCCGCTCACTTTTCTTGACAGAATTATTTCCATTGGATACTCACGCGCTTCTTGAGCGGGAGTAGCTCAGTGGTAGAGCGTCACGTTGCCAACGTGAGGGTCGAGGGTTCAAATCCCTTCTCCCGCTCCATAATAAATAAGGGGAAAATGCTATAAGGATGAGCATTTTCCCCTTATTTATCCCGTCGCAAAAAGGCGGCAGAGCCGCCTTTTCACTCCATTACAAGCAACCAACGTAACGAGTCGTAGAACCAGTCTTCGAGCGAGATTTGAACAGGGTCGTGAGTCGCGCTGCTTTCTTTTATGCAAATCGAATCTACGCATTAAACTCAAGTTCCACTTTTTGCGTAACAAAAGGTTTCGATTTCTGCAAAAAATATCATTAATTGCGTAACTAGCTGTTTTTAGAATAAAAAATTAGACAAAAAATAAGCTTTATTTGGTATAATTTATGCGTATTCGTTAAGAAATGCCTTTTCTCTCAAAACGCCTCGCTCCGTGTTTGTTTTTGGTCTTTTTGACTGCGCTGCCGGGGTGTTTTTCTTCTCAATCCGAACTTGAGGACGGCGTGGAGGCTACGGTGTCCTTGGAAGATCCGGAGCGTGTTTCTGGCTCGGAATTGGGAGATATTGAGCCGACCCTTTTGGATCCGAATCTTGTCTTCGCGCAATTGGTGAATCCACAAACCGATCAGATTGTCGTTGTGGGTTTGTCTGGAGCCGCGAATGTGGGTGCTGGAGCCGAGCGTGGATGCGTCCAGAAAATTGATGAAGGGAATCTCGTCGGGGAGCGTGTTTGTGAGAACATCTCTTCCAGCGGAGCTTTTCGACTCATTTTAAATGGTGTTCGCGAGGGAGATGCCGTTCGTGTTTTTGTGGAAGGGAGTCGAATTTCTCGAAGCGAAAGTGTGGACAAAATCGTGTTGGCTTGGAGGCGGATGGTTCCCTACCAAGTGGTTCAAGTTCTGGAAACGGATCGGGGCTTGTGGGTGCTCACTCATGAGGGATTGTTTTTCCGAAAACCCGGAGTTCCGCAGAATCAATTCAATGTTTTTTCCATGGCGGATGGTTTTGACGACATTCGGTTTACCTCCGGGGCGGAGATGGACGAAAATAATCTATTCTTTGGTGGAGATGGTTTTATGAACCGTGTCCAGTGGGTCGGTGATCAGATGGAAGTTCTTCCCGTCGATTTGAGTCAAACTTCCGTTTCCTCAGTTCGACACCTTTTCGTCGATCGAGAAAACCGCCTTTGGATTGCTGGTTACCGAGGCGTTACTACAATTGAAAAAAACCAGTCAGGAAATTTTGTTTTTACAGACCTTCAGTTCCCTGAAGTGTGGATGCCTCCTGACGGGTGGGATGTGGAGGATGGCACTTTACCTGTTCATAAATGTGATGGCTGTTATCAGGCCCCCCTTATTCCCGAAAATGTGGATCTCTTCGTAGAAAATGATCGCGGCGTCTTCTTCGCCGGGGACAACGGCGTGTGGTATCGCTCCAGGGCGAATGGAAGACTATTTCTCCTGGGTCGGATGGATATGGGAGGAGAGATTCGATCTTATGAATTTCTTCACCCCATTGGGAATGATTATTTTGTGGGATCTCGTCGAGATGGCAATTCATTCTTGAGTCGGTTCGATCTCGAAAATAAGGAGATGATTATTCAAGAATCCCTTGGATCTCTTTTTCTTTCGTTTGTGGTCCCCCTGGATTTAGAGGAAAGACGATTTTTTTTGGGGGGGAGAACGGGTCTACATGTCTTGGTTTTAAGTGAAGATGCAAGTGGAAGGTTTACAACTTCCTTGCAAACCGTATTGCTTGAACCCGAAACTTCGAATCAACCGAAATATGCTGAGCGAATTTCGTCGAGCGAAATACTCTATGTGACTGCGACTGGTCGTGTAGGAATTTTTGACTCCAGATCCAATCAGGTTACGGAAGATCTTTTGGTAGATGACCCAAGGACCTTCGTGATCAGTTTTCAGGTTTCCAAAGATAAGAAAAAAATATGGTTGAGCTCGATTTACTCAGGGTTACAGGTGATTGATCTTCATAATCGGCCCATGTCGTTTCATGAAATCGAGCCGGAGTCATGGGAATTGTCCTCCAATGAAGTGCGATATTTTGAGAGCCAAGGAAGGCATCTGTGGATTGGCTTGAACAGAGGTTTGGTTCGGGTTGATCTTGCGGAACCCGAAATTGTGGAGACCATTCCCATCAAAGATTGTGAAGATTCTGCGTCTGTTCAGAAAATCAAGAAATCCGATTCTTGGGTGTGGCTTTCCAGCCGCTGCGGCGTAAGGGCCATTGATCCACATTCCTTGAATCAGGTGACCGTGACGACACGGGCGGTCCGAGATTTTGATACAGATCCCTCGGGTGGAATTTGGATCATTCAGGACGGAGACGTGTTTCGAATCTCCGAAAATTTTGAAGAGAACCTCCTTGTGAGGCCCAACGGAATCTATGCGGTGGAGTTGATTTCCGTTTCGCCCAACCGAGTGCTTGTGAACTTCGATGGGGATTCGGAGGAAGTGGCCCTGGTGAGTTTTGGAGATGGAACCTTCCGGATTGATTCTGTTTTAAGTGAAGAAACCGGGAACGCAGTCAATTTCGGCGATTTTGTTCGAGACTCACACGGTGGGGTTTGGGGGAGATCCTCCCGGACTGTCTATCGAATTGACTTTTCTTCTGAACCCCCGATTGCGCGAAACGTCACGCCTTCTATTGAAGGGTCGCACTTTTCCAACCCCAAAAGCATTGCGGCGGACTCTCAGGGAAATGTTTGGGTGGGGGTATTCGCGTTTTTTAATACTATCTTGGATTCACAAGGGGATTTCCAGGAAGCGTCTTACGTGGTTCACTATTCCACGGACGGTTCTTTAATCAATGAGCCGAGGTCTCTTGACTCGGGTGGAAAGAGCATTCGGCAGGTAGAGTCCGATGGCTCTGGGGGAGTTTGGATATCTTGGTTTCCAGATTCAGGAACTGGAAGAGGTGGATTGTTTCATATGTCATCGGGAGGTCTCGTGTCCAATGAAACAGCCCTTCTTCCCAATCAAACGGTGACTCGCATGCTTCTGATGGATGACGATAAGTTGTTCGTTGCGACGAAAGGTTCCGGAGTTGTTCTTTTGCCCGCGCATTAGTTAAGACTTAGATATTTGCGCCGCTTGGATCGTTTTCTTCAAAGATCTTGATGCGTCTCGGAGCCACGGGGCTGTAAACAACAGGCACGACAAATGCCGAAAAAAACACCTTTGCGCAAAACCTCATCCAAGCGCGTGTTTTTGATTTCTGATTTCTCTTGAGGGGCGTTGTTAAAAGCCTCGTGAGAAGGCGGGCAATTTTTTATGGGGTGAGTGATCCGTCTTTGTTCTTCGAATTACGCCGGGATGCAAGGGATTCACGCGCTCTCGCGCGTAGACCTGTTTGGAGTGAGTTCGCCCACCCGCTTTGCGGGTTCCCGGTCATCTCCGAGCGAACGAATCCCTTCTTTGTGATTCGCGCTCGACGTCTCGCACTCATTTTTATAGAAGTCCCCCTCATTTTTGTTTTTGGATTTTAAAGAGGAGAAAAATGGGGTGAGTGAAGGGATTCGAACCCTCGACCCCCAGGGCCACAACCTGGTGCTCTAACCAACTGAGCTACACCCACCATCGGTAGGGGTGGCGTTTTACCTGGTTTTTCAAAAAATGCAAAAGGGGAAAAGGGGGAGGTTTAGGTGTGAGAGGTGTTCCTGGAAAGCCTGATTTTAAGGGTGTTTCCGACGAGGAAGATGAGGGCAAGGAGAAGGCCTCCCGGAAAACGGCGGCTTTGGCATCCTCCGCCGGGGACGGCGGTTTCCAGCGTGACTCTGGAAAAGTGATGTACGGTGACATGAAACGTTCCGCTGTCTTCGTCAAAATACCAGTATCCGTGAGGGTTGAGGTCGTCGGTTTCTCCCGCTTGCACTTCGGTGAGTCTGTCGCCGTTTAAGTGAATGGCGGTTTGGCCGGAAATATATCCGGTTGCGGGAGGAGCGAGTTCAAAGCTTAGCGGATCATTGAGTTGATGGACCACGGAGCCGGCTTCATTGCCATTAAGAACCACCATCGCGACATCAAAAGAAAGAGAGCGTTGGACCTGGGCATAGGTTCGAATCACCAAGCCTAAATTGGTCGAAGAAACGAGTTGGCCTCTTTCATTTCGGGCGGATGGGAATTGATTCAAATTCGGAAATCTCAGATTAAAGTCCTTGGTGTCGATTTCGACTTCTTCAATTCGAGAATTTTTCTGTGCGTGTCCCACATTGAGGTGAGCTTGAGCGCTGATGACCTCGGAATCCGAGATGGGTTCAAAAATTTCAGATTGAACATGGAATGGATAGTCTTCCGTGAGTTCGGTGAGTGTGTTGAGAACCTCTTCGCTCAACGTCTCCATGTCGCGCCAATTGGTTTCAAGGTCCAGAACATTTAACTCTTCAGAGGCGAGGGGCGGAGAAATCACGAAGGTTGAAAAGTCGGTGGTTTCTAAGGTTTCGTGTTGAACATTTTTTGCAGAAATTCGCCAAGAATAGGACCCTTGAGAAAAAACCAGGGGACAATTCCAAACCACGGTTTCTCCTTCGTCTTCCATTGTTACGTCTGTTGCAGTGACGTTTCGTTGAAGATCCTTAGCGGGGCCTCGCGCTTCAAAAACATAGTACGTGGCTTGGGAGAGAGATGACCACTTGAACGTCACGACTCCTTGTTGGCTGGTGCTTTCGTGGGAAGGAGAAGCCAATTCCAATATTTCCTCTTCGCTCGAAGGAATCGTGGGTGTGGGCGTTGGGGTTGGTGTGGGTGTGGGTTCCGGTTCTTCTTCGACCTCTTCCGCAACTTCGATGGAAAACGTTGGCAAAGCGGTGGTTTCTTTTCCATCGGTGACTCGAATGATGATGTTTTCGTAGATTCCAATGTCTTGAGAATCTGGAGTGCCGGCCAAAGCACCATTCTCGAAGCTGAAATTGGCCCAACTGGGTTGTCCGGAAATGGAAAACTCCAAATCATCTTCGTCTTCATCCCCACTGGTCGGAGTGAACGCATAGGCCTCACCGGGTGCAATCGTGGTGGTGGGACTCCCAGAAATCGTGGGCGCGTGATTGGGGGTCGTGGTGGTTGAGGTCGAAACCGTGAGGCTAGCAATGACGGGGTCCAAGATGGGAATGTTGAACGCGCTTGAAAATTCGCCTTCTTCCGTGGGGGCCGATTGAACGGTCAGCGTGCAGCTTTCTTCTGGGGCCAGTACGGTTTCCGAACAGGTATCCGCAGTCAGACTGAAAGGAGCTTCCAATGAGGTCGCGGCACCGACTGCTCCCAATTCAACATTACTCTCGGAGTGATTGGTCACGAGAACATTCTCGGAAACGGTTTCTCCGACGCCCGCAGCCAAGTAAACCGAACTGGAAGAAAGCTCAATGGGGGGGGTGATAACGCTTACGGTAAAGGAACCTTGGGCATTGCTGGAAGGGTCTGCATCATCCACAACCGTAAGCGTGTACGTTGCAATATCCCCAAGGTTTGCGTCTGCGGGAATTCGAATGCTCATGGGGACTGTTTGAAACCCCATGGAGGAGAGGGTGACCGAGTTTGTGTCGACCGTGTAATTCCATTCGGTGGTGGATTGCGTTTGAATGGAAAAGGTTTTTTGAGATCCGGATAAGTTTTGAACGACAAAACTGGTTTCCAAAGTTTGTCCGGCGAAGTTTTCTTCGTCACCGGGGGGCATAATCTGGGTAACGCCCCCCGACGACCATTGTTCGAAGGAAACAATTCGCCATGTTTCGCCGGGAGCTAAACTACTTCGTTTCCATTGAAGGTAGTAACCGGCGTCACGATAATTTGTGTCGGCAAAATCGGGAAGGTCAGTTCCGTTGGTGGCTTCACTGTTTCCGGTGTTGTATTGCCCTCCGAAATAGTGCGCCGCAGGCGTAGCGGGGTGTGCATAGAACCCCATGAGAGCGGTGTCCGTGACATTGGAGTTACTCAGATAGATCATTTCCAAGTCATCATTGTAAAAAGCGTTGGCGCTATCGTTTCCGCCAAAATACGTGTCACCTCCGTGGAATAGATTCAATCCCTCATAGGTGGTTTCGCTCAAGTTTTCGAGGGTGAAGGTCTTTTCGTAGAAGCGGTTTCCGTTGGAGTATTCCATGGTGGTTGTGATTCGGAGGTCACCATTATTTATGGTGGCGACAGAAACCAATCGATTCCCATTTTCAATGCTGATGCTCACGGGCGTGAATCCACCGCCCCTATAACTACTCTTGCTCATTACATACGGGGAGGTGGAGAAAAAGACGCTTCCAAAGGCATCTTCGGAATAATACTGGCGCGTATATCCTCCCCGACTATCTTGATAAAGCCAAACGGCGGGAGTTCCGTCATCTGCCAACCCCACAACCAAAGGATCCCCGACAAGAAATTTCCAGTTGAGGTTCGAGTTGCAGGAACTCCCAATGCCCTCATTGCTACTTAGACTGCTGATGGAGTCATAGGTGACCAGAGAATCGGCCCAAACATGAGAAGAAAGGATAAAGCATACCCAGATGACGCCAAGACATCTTGAAGCCAGGCGTATGCTAAATCCTTTCATGATGAATGAGGAAAGAGCAGTTTTCATGCCGAATCTAAGTGCTTGAAAATACGTGGTCGTTTCTCGTCTTTGAGCCAAAGGGGAGGTGTTTTTGACTTCATTGGACCGTGGCGGGCCGAGTTTTTTTGACCCCGAGAAGTCATTTCTACCCCACGAAAGCCACGAGTTGCGTTTTAGAAACGTACGATTATGATGCAGCGCCTGCGCGCCTGTAGCTCAGCTGGATAGAGCATCGGCCTTCTAAGCCGAGGGTCAGGGGTTCGAGTCCCTTCAGGCGCGCCATTTTTCATTTAGGGCCCTTTCGGGCCAACACGACCCAATTCTTCCCCGCGAGGATCGGGCGGAGTGGAGGTGTGGGGGAAACGCAGCCCGATCCGAGCGGTATTTGGAATAGCTACAAAAACACCAATTATTTCAAACCTTTCCATGTATTTGTGCGCCGCGTTATTTTGTGCTATTCAACTTCCCAAACAGCCCCTGAGATTAAATGACTACCTTCAACAGCAAAAAGTTTCTGATCATTGTTTTCGGTCTACTTCTGTTTACTCCAAACCTTTTCGCGAATTCACTGGAAGAGCGCCGAATGGAAAAAATGCTAGCCCAAGCCATGAGCGTTTTTCCTTCTTACGATTTCCCACCGACAATTGAACCTGTCACCTGTGGAGATCGAATCAGAGGATTCTTTTCCAGCCTTTTTAATCTCCAACCTACATCCGGAGACATAACTCGCGCGCAACTAAGAGCCATCGGCGTAATGAAGGAACTTGGAAACCCGGAAGCCTTTGAAGTACTCATGCGTGCTTCAAGGTTCGGAGACGGAATTGTTGGATCAAAACACTCGTCGGTCGTTCAATGGGCAGCACGTGAAGCCCTCTTCGAAATCATGCCTCAGTTATCACCAGACCAAAGGATTCAATATAGAGATGCACTCGGAAATCAACGGGAGCGACTCTACAATTTTCATCTTTTGCCAAACGACACTCTTGGCCCCTCTGGACAAGATGCCATCAACCGCATGGATCATCTAATAAATTTAGTCGAGGAAACACTTGCTGATCTAGCTGGCGTGCCCGCCACGACTTCTTCAACCTCATGCTGGTTGTTAAATTATGAAGAGGCAGGAGAAGGCCTCCTTCTTTTTCCAACCGAGTTTCTGCGCGGAGCCGCTAGAATTGCTACAGAAGAACCTCTTAAAGCCCCTACGAGAATAATCGGTGGATTGTTTATCTCGGGAAAAGCTGCTGTTGTTGATTTCATTCCAAATGTCGGTGGACTATTCACAGCCGGAGCGTACGGAAATAGCGGACACCACCTGGGAGAAAGTATCGCAAACGAAGTTGTCTGGGCCGTACCTGCAATAAAGTTCGGACGACGCGTCCCTGGATATTGGAAGGATGGCGCAACATACTTTCGTACCGGATTTACGCCTGGAAGAATCGATCAATTGATTATGTTTAAGCATGATTTTTTCGCTCAAGTTTACCCCATGCGTACGTTTGCTCCATTCATTCGCGAGAAATTCCTTGGAACTGAGCATGCAAATCTAACCACAAAGCTTTTCGAGACAACTGAAAACCTGATGACGAGATTTGAAGGATACGATAAGGCCTGCGCGGAATTGAGAAGACAAGGAGACTATAGAGGTGCCCAACGACTTTTATGTGAAATGGGTGATGAATTGGGCCCAGAGCTAGAGCAGCTTAATTCTATGGTAACAAACACAAAGGAAGCCATTGCTGTCCCTGAATTTGTTTCAATCTTGGAACAAGAAGAGAGCATGCTCAGGAACGCCATCGACCTTTTGAGTGAATTTAAAGGAAACGAAGTTTCGGGAGGAGTCATCCGATCTTTAGAGACTGAACTGAGAACGTTTCAAAAAAATTACGAAACTCGTGAGCGAGAAAGTGTGAGAATGAACCTTGCTCTATCCGATTCTCCTTACAATGTTCAACTTGAGTCATTGGCGTTTCGTCGAGTTCTCTTCAATCTTGTCAAAAATGCAGAAGAAGCCGGTGCTGATCAAATTACGATCCGTACCATCCTTAAGCACGATCATGTTCTTTTGATTGTCGAAGACAATGGATCGGGAATGACTCCCGAGGTGCTTAGACAAGCATTTGATATGGATTTTTCAACTAAGAATCGTGGCAGTGGGCAAGGCCTAGCAAGTGTCAAAAATAGCGTCGAATCCATGAAAGGCACAATCAAAGTCGCCAGCGAACCAAATGTCGGAACAACATTTACAATGTCGTTTCCCATTCGGCAATAGTCCAAGTATTTTCCTTTCTTTCGGGCGTTTAACTTGTTTCAATTTTTCGGTTATCAAATTCTTCTAACCACCGCTTTATCTCTGTTAAATCAGATTCAATTCGATCAGGCTGAAAAATTGACGATGGCTGTTCGTCTGGTGGAAGATGCTTATCTTTTGAGTAGGAAGTCATCCAACCATCTATAAGCCCACAATCCCTAATCGACACTTTGGCAATTGTTCCAAGCTTGCCTTTAGTTTGTATGTCCATTCTAAACCGGCCAACAACGTCAGCTAAAAGAACCTGTTCAACAATACGTTCAATTGTATTTCTGACATCCGTACACAATGCTTTAGCCAGCACTGAATATTCTGAAAGCCCTTTCTCCTCTAAACATTTTCTCGCTTGAGGAACTTTTTCATTCAGCAATACATTTATGGCTTTTTTCGGTTTCAATTTTGTTATTTCACTCGCGTTGGGTTCGCCCGCTCCCCAACTCTCTCTTGTGACATTTACTACATGAACGTCCAAACCTAAATTCCCTGCCTTCTTCTGCAAGCCAGTATTGGTGCCAGGCGTATTTCTGCAATATGTCGCATTACAAAAATACGCCTGGCACCTGAACATAGTCCTATTTCGTTGAATGCGGAAACCGAATCCCGTATGGATTGCTACCATCTTCTGGAGTTGCTCTCTCTCCGAATCGTTTTTGATCGGCAGCTCGAAGGTCGTCGATCTGTTTTTGTCGCTCAGCCGCTTCACCCACTCGCTCAGCTTCTCCTGCGTAAGATTGCTCTTTATAGTCTTCAATATCATCGGGTGAAGCACTTCGGGGTTCCGTTCTACCTAACACTTCATCTCTCTTACGAAGAGCTTCTTCAATTCGTTCTTTTGAAACTCTTCTTCCGCGTATAATGATTTCTTTTCCGACTTCAATATTCCCTGGTCCTAACACAATGCTAGGTTCTTCACCTTTCACGCCAATTGAAATCGTGCCATCATCTTCATCCACACCAAATTCGATATCGTCATCGCCTTCTCCAGCGGCCGCACCATCTTCTTCACCGGAACTATTCGAGATCTGAAACCGGTCCTAATGTTTTTGGAGTGTGACGCCGGAAGGAGCGTCGCTCAGAGTAGTTATTGTTTTTAGCCATAAGTCCTCGAGTTTTTCGCTTCAGTCTTCATGGATTTGTTAAGGGGTTCACCTTTTAGAGATCCTTGGATATTCCTCCGAATTTTTTTGAAGAAAAGAAAATTCGATCTTTCAAAGATTTTCACAAAAGCGAAATTTTCGTGACAAGAGTAGAGAAATTCTTCTAGGGCCGACGAGCAAGCCTTCAAAAGCCAACGGGCGGGAAAATTCCAACACAATGAGGATTTCGTGGATGGTTTGAAAAAAATTGAAGCGTATGAACGTTTCCTCCGTAACGGCGTCGCTTCGAAGTATTTAAAAAGATTGTAAAAGGGGTGGCTGGAAGGACTCCTTTTGGATATCCTTCCGAAATTCAAGGGGAAATGTTCAGGTTGTCGAGCATTTTGAGATGTATGTTGATGCAGGGGAAGGGTCATGAAATCAAGTTTAAGTATGTTCTTAGTCGGTCTTTTTTCTCTTTTTTTCTTTAATGCTCATGCAGCACCGGTGGCGGATTTGAATCTTTCGGCCACCGCCTCTCCATTATATGGCGACAACGTTACGATTACGTTGACCTTTGATAATACCGATGCGACTGACACGGGGTACTACCCCATCATGCGCTTTGTCCTTCCTCCAGAGCTGGCTTACAGCAGTGTGGATGATTGCGGAGGATTGGGCACGCCAACCATCACACAAGACAACTCAGATCCTGGAACCGATCCCTATACGGGTGAAGAAATCACTCTGGCAGCGGGTGAGACGTTGATTGTGGTTAAGCCTTTGGTGGGGCAGATCACACCGGATCAACCCAATGTGGTTTGTCAGGTCACGGCCACGGCGGCTAGCCAAACCGTTTTTGAGACTGATCAGATCACGGGCGGTCGGGCCATTTTTGTTTTGGGAGGAGATCCAGGTGGTGTGGCGGACGTCTGTGGAGGCGCGGGCGATACAATTTGTTCCACCGTGCAGACTGCGGATGTGACCCCGACCTTATTCACTTTGAGCAAGTCTTTGAGTCAGCCAAGGCCTTCTGGAACGGGGCCAGAGTTTCCAGTGGATTTCACGGTGGCGGGAAGTTTGGCCTCGGGTCAAACCCTCAATAATGTATCCATTTCGGATGTAATTCCGGATGAAATTGTCCTGACGCCAGCTGACCCTGGGGATTGTAGTACATTCACCATGAGTCCGGCTCCGACTACATGCGTGTACACGCCTGATGCTACAGCCACTAGCGGTGGCACGATCGCGTTAACCTATGCGACGCTCAATGCGAATACGTCTCTTGAATACACGGGGTATATTCCTGAAACCGATGATGCAAGTGCAGCCGTAATCAATGCGACTACGGGCGCCACCACCACGAGTCAGAACTTAGCTTCGGCTGACGCGGATGAGTTCCCGTCAGCACAAACCGACCAAGTGACCATCAATCATCGGTCTGTGGATTTAACGAAATCTGTGGCCAACACCAATGACCTTGGTGGGAGTGGGAACACGCCGGGAGATACGCTTACCTACACGCTTCGGTTTTCGGTTTCGGACTACTTTCAAATTCAAAACATTACAATCGATGACACGATTGGCGATGGACAATTTTATGTAAATGACTCGCTCAATGTGGCGGTTCGTGAGAACGGATCAACCACCAATGTGAACGAACCCAACGCAACGGCTCAGGGCCATTATTCGCATACCTATAATGCAGGGGATGGCACGACTGATTTAGCGTTGGATCTCGGTGGCATTTTGGGTGATGCGTTCTTTGGTTTCGCTGACTCGGTTCTTTCGGGTGATGACACGCATGGCTCGGGTTCATCCACCTTGGTGACCATTACGTACGAAACGACCATTCTGGACGATTATGTTTCTGATCCAGGTTCTGGAGACACCTCTGTAGATGCCAGCGACGACTTGGTCAATAACGTGAACTCTTTGGAGTTTGATATCGTGGGGGGCGATGTAGATGTGACGCGCACCGCGAGTGCTACGGCCACGATTGCGGCGATTACGAGCGTGACAAAAGAAATCTCTCATTTAAATGGCGGGGCTCCCGGTGCGGCCCCGGTGCATATTTCGGCAGGCGATACAGTAACCTACAAGATCACGACGGTGATTCCGGGCGGTGATGCCGAGGATATGAAGATCACGGACTTTCTACCGCGGCCGCTATTTACCTCGGCACCTTGTCCCTCCTATAATGCTTCCAACCCTCCTGCAGTTGGCAATTGGACGTTTGGTACAAATGATTCGGGTGTAGCTTCAGGTTCGATTGCCGTATCCTGTTCGACCACCAACAACAGCATTGAATTTGCTTTCCCTGATTTTGATGTGGCAGGAGGAAGCAGCGGAACCGTGGAAATCTATTTCACGGTGACAGCTCAGAATGAGCCTATTCAAGATGGTTTGCTTCAAGTGAACTTGGCTCAACTTACCTACAACGACAGTACGAATACGGCGGCGGCGACCGCGGTGGCCACACAAAGCTTTGTGGGGGACGCTCCAGAACTGAGCGTCTCGAAAAATGCAACCTTGGTCAGTGGCAATTCCAGCATCAGCGATGGTGATGTCAGTGAGGCCGAAGGTTCAGAGGAAATTACGTTTGAAGTGGACATCGAGAACACCGGTGCGGAGACAGCTTTTGATGTGGAGTTAACCGACACGTTGCCAGCGGGATTTGGGCCTCCTTCAGGCGGTGCTTGTTCGGGGGCTGCATGCAGTTATGCGATATCCCTAAGCGCAGACTGTAATAATGGTGGAGCATCGACTCCGGATACCACGACCGATGTCGATCAGGATGAAATCAAAATTACCGACATGCAAATTGCGGCAGGGGATACGTGCACGGTTACGTACACCCTAAAATTGGATTCCACGGTTGTCTGGGGGAGTGAAATTACTAACACAGCTACGGTGAGATTTGCTTCCGAGCTGGGTGGTTCAGATTTTTCTCCTGCCACGGACAGTTCGAACGTAACCATTGATGAGCCTTCTGCTACGATCGCGGTTTCTCAACCTTCGGGTGAAGTTGGGGACTCGATTACCTATTCGATTACGGTCGACCTTCCTCAGGGACAAAGCTCCAGTTTTAGTGTGACGGCACAAGAGCGCACGGCTGATTTCTGGGGGACTTTGGACGTTTCTGATTTCTCCGTTGCAATGACGGGTGGTCTTTCTGGGGCGGGACCCTTTTGTTCTACATCCGATACCGATCTTTGTTTCACCAACGACCCAACCGCCACTGGGTCCCAAAGTGTCAATACAACATTTTTTCTCATGAACCTGGGAGCCACTTCCAATGTGAACACCGATTTTGGTGCCCACACGTTTACGCTTGAAATCACGGCGCAGGTTCTTCAGGAGGTTACGGGAAATCATAATACACGTGCCCGCATTATCTCAGAGGCCGGGACTGCCTATTCGAGCAATGTTGGTTTTAACGTATTGGCCCCGAGTTTAACGATCACCAAATGTGCCGACGCTGCGACTTCAGCGGCAGCACCACTTTCTTTGGCGGACTCAGCGGGTTTCCGTGTGATGATTGAAAACAATGGAACCAGTCCTGCTTATGATGTTACGGATGTCGTGGACAAGCTCTATAGAGGGCTAGTTTATTCCTCCAATACGGTTACTGCATACTATTGCTCTGATGGGGCCAGTGCGGTGTCCTGTGGTGGTTGGGTGTCGGGAGATTGTGCGGCTCAAGGGGGAACGCTTTCAACCGTATCGGCAACCGTTCGCGCAGGAGAGTCTGTAGAAGCAGCCAACTTTGGTGTGGACGGACGACAAGACCTAACCTTTCCGGTGATAGATGGTTCGGGAAATCCTGACATCGAAGTGGACGGGTATTTCGTTCTCGAATTTACCAATGACATTTCATGTGAGAGCGCGGCCGATGGAAATGATGAAAACAACTACGGTGTGCATACCGACGACGATGGCTTTGTAGATGGATGCACATTACCTCGATTGCCGGAGGGCAATACGCTTTCCAATAGTGTTTCGGTTACATCGTACACCAGTCAAGATGGCGTGTTTGCAGGTGAGGGAGACTACGGTCCAACCAACTCTAACACTCTTACGGTGACGCTCGATCACGATGGTGATGGCATTCCGAATTCATCGGAAGGCGATGACGGCGATGATGCCGATGGCGATGGCGTGCCCAACTATCTGGACACAGACTCCGACGACAACGGCATTGATGACGCTACGGAAGGCACTGGAGATGCTGATGGTGATGGCATCCCAGATTATCGCGACATCGATGATGACAATGATGGCATCACGGACGCCGATGAAATTGTAGCTGGAGGAGATTCGGATACCGATGGCGATGGAAGCAACGACTACGAAGATCCCGACAGTGATGGCGATGGCATCGGGGATGGCGATGAAGGTGGAATCGGAACCGACACCGACGGTGACGGAACCGACGACTATTTAGATTTGGATTCGGATAACGATGGGATTCCAGACTTAATTGAACAAGGTCTCGGCGCCTACGAAACCACAGGAGATGGATTGCTTTCGCCGGCCGAAATTACCGCATCCGGATTAGATGTTGACGGTGATGGTGCGATCAATGAAGACGAACTTGCCGGTGGCTTTTTTGATGATGCCGATGGTGATGGTGATCCGAACTTTAGAGAATTGGATTCGGACAATGATGGTCTGCCGGACTTGGATGAAGCCGGCTTGTCGGTATTCGATGACAATGGCGATGGGTACATTACAACCGCAGAAGGTGCCGACATTGACGACGGAGCGGGAGACGACGTATCGGGTGGCGATGATGATGACAACTCAGCCCTGGACCTCGACGAAATTGCAGATGCTGATTTCGATTTAACGCCAGACTTTTTAGATCATGACTCGGATCAGGATGGAGTGGCTGACATCATTGAAAACGGTCGCTATGTTTGTGATGCCAACACCAATGGCGAAATTGACTATCCTGGTGAAGTCACAGGTTGCACGGGTGATCCCGATGGAAATGGGAACTCGGATGGTTTCATTCAGATTGGTGAATTAGCCCTGCTTGGCAATGACGTCGATAGCATTCCGGATTATCAGGATGTGGACTCAGATGGTGATGGCATCGGCGATATTATTGAAGCCTCCGCAACCGATCGAGATAACAATACAGACGGTGAAATCACGGGAATGGAAACCTTGATTTCAACGTTTGCGGGATTGGAAGATACCGATTCCGATACGACGACGCCGGACATCTGGGATACAGACTCCGATGGAGATACGATTTTGGATCTTCATGAAAGTGATGATGCCAATGATGACTATGATGCAGGAACGATCGTGGTGCTCTGGAGTGGTTTGTTTGACTCAGACACTGATCCAGATGGAACGCCCAATCCAGACGGAACGCCGGACTTTCGCGAAACGGATTCCGATGACGATGGTTATTTAGATGAAGACGAAGCAGGAGATGCCAATCCAAATACGGTACCGGTTGATTTGGAGCCCAATGGAACGCCTGAGTTTCAACAGTTTAATCGACCCGAGTTGGTCATCACAAAATGTGTGTCTTCGACCACGGCTGGAAATGAGCCGATCACGTTGGCCGATGAACTCGAATACATCATTCAGGTCAAGAACACCGGTGATCGTGGCGCCTATGACGTAGACAATGTGGTGGACAATCTCATGCAAGGCCTTAAATACACAGCCGGTGGCGTGACGGCCTTTGCTTGTAGCGCAGGTGCTTCAACTGACTCGTGTGAACATAACTGGGGAGCGGATGCCGATTGTACAGACGTCTCCACCGATGTTCGTGGCGTAGAAGTTGTGGAAGCTCCCATTGGAGGCGACAACCGACAGGAAATTGAATTTCCGGTGTTTGATGGTGTGGCTGGTGATCCAGATATGGGCGTGGATGCTTACTTCGTTGTGAAATTTACGGCGGACGTTTCGTGTGAATCAGCAGCGGATGGAAATGGTCCGGATGCCTACGGAGTCCATACCGACAACGACGGCTTTACCGATGGATGTACGGATCCACGTATGCCCTATGCCGCTACGGTAGACAATGTCGCATCAGTAGTTGGATACGAAATCTTTAATGGTGATGGAGCACCACCTTATTACACGCTAGGAAATTCCAACACGGTAAGCCTGGACATGGATCATGATGGCGATGGCATCATCAACGATGATGAAGATGGTGGAACCGGCATCCTCGACTCAGATGGTGACGGAGTTCCCAACTATTTGGATTCGGATTCTGACGATAATGGCATCTCCGATGACACGGACGGAACGGGTGATGCCGATGGTGATGGCACCGAAGACTATGCCGACACCGACGATGACAATGACGGAGTAAACGACGCGGATGAAATCGTATCCAGTGGCGGTGGAGTTGATACGGATGGTGATGGAGCCAACGATGAAGTTGATCCTGACGCCGACGGCGACGGAATCATCGACGGTGACGAAGATGGTGAAGGAACCGATACCGATAGTGATGGATTGGATGACTTCCTAGACACCGACTCCGATAACGATGGTATTCCGGACTTCATCGAAAATGGTCTAGGAGCCTATGACACGGATGATGATGGGTTGCTGTCTCCTGCGGAAATCACGGCTTCCGGTTTGGATGACAATAGTGACGGAGCCATTAGTGAGTCTGAGTTAGATGGAAGTGGAGGAGCTTTCCCCAACACGGATGGTGTGGGCTCGACCTACAACTTTCGAGATGATGACGCCGACGATGATGGTCTTCCCGACCTCTATGATTGGCTATTGGAAGAACTCACGGTCGCGCAGATCAATGCCATCGATACCAATGGCAATGGCTACATCGATACGCCCGGTGAAGAGATCGCTTTAGGCAATGCTGTGGGTGATGCAGATGGTGTAATTGAAGCCAGTGACATGAACGACCTAGATTCCGATTCAATTTGGAATCATTTGGATACGGATTCGGATCAAGATGGCGTTCCCGATATTTTGGAGAATGGTCGATATGTTTGCGATGTTAATGGCGATGGTGACATCGATTATCCTGCCGAAGTCACGGGTTGTACGGGTGATCCAGATGGCAACGGCAACAGCGACGGCTTCATTCAGCCGAGTGAGTTGACCGTGCCTGATCGCGATACGGATGCGACGCTTGATTATCTAGATCGGGATGCTGATGGCGATGGAATAGGCGATTTGATTGAAGCCTTCTCGGCTGATGTAGATGGCAACACGGATGGTTTTATCTCCACGTTGGAATATGCCATTGCGATCGTCGGCATTGGTGACGCGGATGCAGCTCTGGATTTCAACGAACTTCCAGATACGGACACCAACGGCACGCCCGATATTTGGGATACCGATAGTGATGGAGACACCATTCTTGATTTACATGAAAGTGACAATCGAGAGGCTTATAACGCTTACAATGCGAACACGTTGGTGGTTTTGTGGGCACATTTATTCGACTCCGAAGCGGCTCCAGATGGAACGCCAGACTTTCGGGACACAGAATCAGATGGTGATGGCGTGTTGGATTCCGTGGAGGCTGGCGACGTGGCTACCGGTACGGTTCCCGTAGACACCGACAGTGATGGGGATCCTGACTTTCAGGACTTAGACAGCGACGGTGATGAACTAAATGATGAAGATGAAATCACCTTGGGATCCAATCGAATCGTCACCGACAGTGACGGCGATGGCTGCTTTGACGGTTGTGAAGTGTTTGGCAACGTCAATGCATTTGCTGCCTGCCCTTACGATGATGTAGCCAACGCAGGTTGGTATCCTGGAGCAGGAAATGTAGGCGCTCCCATCACGGATCCCACGGACTCCGATACGGATGATGGTGGAACCAATGACTGTGATGAAGCGAGCAACCCACCCGGCGACTACACCAATCCTATGACTGGAAACGGCGCGGACGATGCGTGGCATGCCGAGGATAATGACAATGATGGTCTGACCAATGACGAAGAGACGTTTAATACGTTAACCGACCCCAATGATAACGACAGTGATGATGACGGTTGTACGGATGGGTGTGAGGTTTTGGGCAATACGGCCGGTTGTGTTTACGATGACGCGGCCAATTCACATTGGTTCCCTGGTGTGGGCACCTTGGCCAATCCTGTGACCAATCCGCTCAGTACGGACACCGATACGGACACGTGTAATGACTGCCTCGAAGCAACAACCATGAACACCAATCCCAGAGTGACCGATACAGATGGTGACGACGTCAACGATTGTCGTGAACGAACGCTAGGCACTGATCCAAATGACACGGATTCTGATGATGACGACCTTACAGATGGAGAGGAAGTCAATGATATTGGATCCGATCCGCTGGATACAGATACCGACGACGATGGTTGTTTGGATGCTGATGAGGTCAACACGTATGAAAGTGATCCCCTTTCTGATCCAGATACGGACGGAGATGGCCTGACGGACTGTCAAGAAGACGGAACTTACGGCACCGATCCCGAGCTTGAAGACACGGATGATGGAGGCATTGACGATGGTGTGGAGGTCAATACGTTTAACACCGACCCGCTTGATCCATTGGATGATTGCCCCAACACCAGAGACACAGATGGTGATGGGTTGTCTGACTGTGAAGAGGTTTCTTTGGGAAGCGATCCGACGGATGCCAGTGAAATTACGATTCAAGGTTCAGGTACGGATGGCCTGTTTGGTGTGGGCTGTGGCCAAACGCGCAAAGGGGCTGGTTTAGGGTTGTTGTTTTTCCTTGGCCTGGCTGGCCTGAGCATGGTTTTAAGAAGACGAAGAGTCTTGCTTAGCCTGGGCGTGATGCTCGGCATTTGGATGGCTCTGAGTCCTGCCATGGCCTTGGATGTGCAGCTTTTTAGGCCGGCACCGGATCGAGGTGATGGCGTAACGGTTCGGGGCTCCAATGTTCTGGACGTCAATCAATGGCAAGCGAGTCTCTTTTTGAACTTTGTTAGAAATCCAATTGAGTTTGGTTTTCGAACCGATGATCCTCGTGTGGACGATATCGTGAACTGGTTTCTCACCAGTAATGCGATGTTTGAGTTTGGCCTTCATAAACGAGTTACGCTCGGTGTGGATGTTCCGGTCAACTTCTTAAGCAATGTCGAAGGCCTTACGCAAGTGGATGACGATGAAGACATGTCCTTAGGTGATGTGCTTATTCGCGCCACGATTCAGCTTCGTTCAAAACTGAACGATGGAGAACGTCAATGGGGCTTTGCTTTGGTTCCTTTTATCACTGTACCCACGGGATCCGAACCTGATTTTATGGGGCAGGCCAATGTGACGGGTGGAGTTCGCCTGGTGGCCGATCGTTGGATTTCTCCGCGAAACTATCTGGCATTTAATATTGGCTTTCGAGGAAGAGAACGTGAACGCATTGCCAACTTAAATGTGAATCACGAGCTTTTGGGATCGGTCTCCTATGTGAGAAAACTTTCGGTAGAAAAGAAATGGGATTTCTTTGCCGAGATGTTTGGCTCTGTGGCTACCACCGACTTCTTCACAGAAGAAACATCTGCCCCTGTTGAATTCGTGGCGGGTTTGAGAAAATACTGGAAAGAACGAGAGTGGGTTTGGGTTTTAGGCGCAGGTCGTGGCATGAACAATGGCGTTGGAGCACCAGACTATCGCGTGTTCACGGGGCTGACCTACACGCCTCAAAAAGAAAAAGAACCCGAACCAGTTCCAACACCCACACCGATTCCCATGGGAAAACTTAACGTTACAGTGAAAGATGCCCAAGGGGATGCGGTTCTTGCATCATTGTTGTTGCAGGATGCAGAGAAGACTCAGGTCTTTTTGGAGGAAAATGCTTCGGAGTTGGAAAGAGAACTTACGCCCTCCAATTACATGCTCTATGTGCAAGCCAAAGGATATCAATCTAAGGAAGAGTTCGTGGAAATGGCGGATGCGCAGCATGTGATCAAGGAAATCGTACTGCTTCCCAAATTGGGTAAAAAGATCGAACTCATCGGTTTGGTCCACTTTGATTTGAACAAAGCAACCATCAAGGAAGAGTCGTATTCGATTCTGGATAACGTGGTTGAGGTTCTCAATAAGTACCCGGACGTGAAAAAAGTTCGAGTTGAGGCTCATACCGATAGTCAGGGCTCTGAGGCGTACAATCTAGACCTTTCCAAACGAAGGGCTAAGGCTGTGATGGTTTACTTGATTGATAAGGGGATCGATGGAGATCGATTAACCTCACAGGGTTTTGGTGAAACGCGTCCGGTGGAGACCAACGAAACCAAAGAAGGTCGAGCGAAAAACCGCCGCGTGGAATTCACTATTTTGGATGATGGATCTCAGACATCCATCGAAAATAAAAAAAGTGAAGAACGGCCTGTGTCTCAAGATTGAGACATCACTAAATTGGGTGGTGCTTGGGAGCACGTGGGAGTAGGTCTGTGGGGGGCACCTGTCGACAAGTGTCGTTCTCAATACGATGATGTCTATATTGCTGTTTCTGAAAAGCTCGATGCCAGTGTCTTCGTTTTCAGGTAGGAAGTGTATATCCATGTTCACGTGTCCACTATGCCGCACAATAATCAAAACTTCTCCAAAGACGATTGGCCAGATGAGATACTTCTCCTGCACACAATGCAGGCTGATCTTTCTCGATCCCTCTCAACGGTTGTCGAATGCCCGTGAGCGCGAGCGGTATGAGAAACATGAAAATTCCATTCACGATCAGGGATATCGGAGATCACTGCAAGGGTTGGTCACGGAAATGCTTCAACGTCTTCCTTTGAGGGCCAAAGGCCTGGATTTTGGTTGTGGACCGGGCCCCGTGTTGTCGATCATGTTTCAAGAAGAGAATCATCGTGTGTTTGAATACGATCCTTTTTTTGCTCCCGACGCAAAACTTTTGGATCAGACGTATGATTTCATCACATGTTCAGAAACACTTGAGCATATTTTCCATCCAGAAAAAGAAATGAACTTACTCCACTCCCTTCTACGCCCAAACGGATGGCTAGGAGTCCAAACAAAAATGTTTGAAGACTGGGAAGAATTCGCTCAATCTTCTTATCGGCGAGATCCCACTCACGTATGTTTCTACAATCGCAGTACGTTTCTTTGGATGGCTAGAAAAATGTCCTGGAAAGTCGATTTCCCAGGAAACCATCTAGTTTTGATGCAAAAGATGTAGCTTCCGGATCACGGTTTGGCCGGGAGGTTCCAATGTGAAGAATGCCATCGAAGGCCTATGCAAAAAGTGTTCGGGTGCTGAAAAAAGGCCACGTCTTTTTCGAAAAAGAGCAATAAAATCAATAGTATAAAATTTTTTAAACGGTGGCACAGAACCTGAAATCCTTCACGGAAATATTAAATTTCAAAACTTAGAAGGGTGGGAGAGGAAATGAAAAAATCCATCATTGTTTTTAGCGTTTTTTTTGGACTGATTGGACTGGTCGGTTGTGGTTCAGAGAGTGATCAAGCGAAGCAAGAAGTTATCTCTGATGCTCAATTGGCCAAACTGAGTGAAGATTTTGATTTTATTGCCGTGGGAGAAATGGAAACCACGTATGCCGAGGTCGGTTGTGGAAAAACATCTTCTCAGACTTTTGTAATGGTACCAAGAGGCGAGTCAGCCGTTTTTGCTGCGGGAGGTGGCGAAGAAGTTACGATAACATGTACGGGCACATGCAATTCGAATGGCCCCAACGGGTGCTATACTGGTGGTTGTGATCCTCAAAATGGTGGTTGCACTCCAGTACATTGCAGCGGAGAAGGGTGCGCAGGTGGCTCCTGCTCTCGCACGGTCAGTGGAAAAATTGCCATGCAAATGATGTAGTTCTGGCTACTTCGAAATAATATTTAAGGGCACGATCCTTCAAGATACTTGGGAGCATCGTGCCCTTTTTTTGTTTCATTCAATCATTCGAGAAAAGAATGAGGTTGGGGATGTCCTCGTATTCAATGAATACCGGTGTCATTTCAACCTTTTCTGGATCAAATGGCTTTTCATGATAAGCGTGGCCGATTCCGTCATTCACTCGGTAAGAAAAAATCCCTTGGGGAGTTCGAACTCGGACGGTCAGCAGCTGAGGGCAATTGGAAACCAACTCTTTTTTCTTTCCGAACAATCGTCCCCAAGTTGGAGATTTTATGGCCAACTTGCAGGGACCGAAGAGGGAGGGTTCGACGGACAGGGCGTTTTTAACGCGTTCGGTTTCGATTTCTGCCGGACTCTCAAAAGCCGAAGCGGATCGATGTTTATACGTGGGTGATCCGTCGTCTTTGCCCGTGTAGGCTCGGAGGACCAAAAGAACTTCGTTCCAACAGACTTCACAAAAGGGTGTGGATCCCGCATTCTTTTTCATCAAACAAGGGCCATCCAGGCAATACTGGCCGCTTCTTCGTGAGTAAGCCCCTTGGGCACTGGGAGATAAGAGGTTTTGCGCTGCAGCGTGACCCCATTTTGAATGGTTGGGGTCGGTGGAAATCGTTAAGTTCGCATTCCACGGTTCCTCCGTTTTTAACTTGGGTTCCACGTCGTATCCATAGTCATCTGCATGCGAACTGGATCGGGAAAACTGATATTCATCCCCCAGATTGGCCAATTGATGCCCGAATTCATGAACGATGGGATCTTGATCCTCAAAAAGAGGGTCTTCGCGAAAGATGATGATGTCGTCTGCACAGGCTCTCCAACCGGTGAAAATGAATCCTTTGCTGGCGTTCTTGTATTGTTCTTCGGGCTCGTCATAGATGTAAAAGGCAAAATCAAAGGGAATGCCCGAGAGGTAATTTGAGATTTTATGCCAGTCCACATCCAAAGCTCCTCGGCTGGGAAGGCCAGAAACAACCTCTGTTCGCGCGTTCTCGGTATCCAAACGGTAAAAATTGAAATGCGTTCGGACATAAGGGGCTAGCTGAGGATGAAGGAAAAAAGCTTCAATGATGCGTTCCACCGATTCTTCGTAAGTGTGTCTTAGCCGACTTCCATGTTGAGGAAAAATGGCAATGTCGATGCAGCGTTTGTGATCTTGGCAAGCCGAGCCTTCTTGTACCAATGAAAACGAAAAGGGAGATGGAGGTTCAAGTTTCGCTTCTTCCGGCCGAAGAAAAAAGGTCTTTAACGCTATAAATCCAGAATACGACACTCTTTTGTGGATGGTTACTGAAAAGGGCTCGGATGGAAGAGGAAAGACGATGGAGATTTTTCCTTCGCGCGCATAGGTGCCCTGAAAAATCGTTTGTTGATCAGAAAGGGTTTCAACTGTGTAACGATATTCGCGGGTTTGTGTGAGAGACATTTTTCGAATGAAGGGAGTCGTGGCTGGAGCTCTGCGCACAAAAAAATTAGAAATGCGAAAATTGTGGGCACTTCCTTGAATGTCATGAAAAAAGTCCAACCGCGCATCCGGAGCATGCTCGATGGAGAAGGCATTCGAAATAGCTGCAAACCCAAAAGCAAGGAAGATGAAAATGACTTTCCACAATGTGTTCATAACTTTCTCCAATGCTCGGATAAAGCAATAGCCATGCCGAGAGAAACGCGCTTAACCTGTTGAAAATACACGATAAAAACTATCCTTTGGGTTGTTTTGCTGAGACATGTTTTCCTTCTGAGACATGTCTTTTCCATATGGGCCTGTTTTTAAACCCGTTTGGCCCATTTAGGGAATCGAAATAAATTGAAATAATCTCAATGGCTTACTGATCTGAATTAGTCCAACTTCTCCAATAAATAGGCTACTCTATGGTCCGTCGTATGAATATTTGTGTTGTGACATCGGATTTTTACCCGTCCATAGGGGGAATGGAACAGCATGTTCAAGAGTTGTATCGGCAGATGGTTGAATGTGGACATCGTGTTCGAGTCATTCATTTGAGTCGTTCTCCTATCCCTCATCCCATTTCCAAGTTGGGTAACTTGGAGGTGACTCAACGCTCCATGCCTCTGGGGAAGTGGGGAAAGAATATCTTCCAATATTGGAATGTTCTATTTCATCTCATTCAGGATGAATATCAACAAAGGCCTTTTGACGTTATCCATTGGCACGACCTTCTTTCTGGTGTTTCGGTTCGAAGGTTTTGTCGCCAACACCCGGAAATTTTAAGGGCATTTACCAATCATAGTTCGGGATATCTTCGATTGAGGAAGCGCTTTTTTTCCAAAAAATTTTTTCAATATGCCATCAATCATGCAAATTTGATTCTAGCCCCTAGCCAAGAACTTCACGATTGCAGCCGGGAAGATTTCCTTCCATCCATTCATTACTCTTATATTCCCAACGGTGTAGACGAAAAACGTTATGGGCCAGGTGAGAAAAAATCAGAACTGCTTAAAAAATGTTCTCTGGATATAGATCAATTGGTTTTATTCTGCCCCCGACGTTTGGCTCCCAAGAACGGTGTCTTTTATTTGATTCAAGCTTTGCCTGAGATCATTCGACAAATTCCTAAAGGGGTTCTTCTGATTGCGGGGGAGGGCGACCCACCCCAAGAGGAGGAGAGAATTCGAGCCCAGGTGAAAAAAGATGGCATGGAAACTCATGTTCGCTTTCTCGGAAGTATGGCCAATGAAGAAATGCCAGATTTTTATCGTTTGGCTGATGTGGTCGTGATGCCATCTCTGATGGAAGCCGTGAGTTTAGCGGCATTGGAATCCATGGCATCGGCGAAGCCGGTTGTGGCTTCGGATGTGGGAGGTTTGAGTGAATTGTTTGCGGACAATCAACGAGGGATTTTGGTTCCCCCTACAGACTCTTCGGCTTTGGCAGTGGCTATCGTCGGGTTGTTGAAAAATTCTAAGATGAGAAATGAATTGGGAGAACAGGCGAGGAGTTATGTTTTGAAGAACTATACCTGGAAGGCCATCGCACAACGTACGCTTGACGCTTATTCTGAGATTCGATCATGAAACCGAAACTCCTTTTTGTTCTGGGCACCCGACCCGAAATTATAAAACTATGGCCGGTAATTGTTGAAGCTCAAAAGAGTTTAGGGGAAGGTTCTGTTCGAGTTTGTTATACGGGACAACATAAAGAAATGGCCCTTCCTTTTCTTGAGCGGTTTTCCCTTCCCGTGCATTTTGACCTGAGAATCATGCGTTCTCGACAAACCTTGAATCAGGTGTTGGAGCTTATGATCTCTGGGATGGCACCGATTTTGAGAAAAGAGTCTTTTGATTGGGTTGTTGTGCAGGGAGATACCTCAAGTGCTTTTGCAGGAGCTTTGGCGGCTTCCATGGAAAAAGTGAAGGTGGCTCATGTGGAAGCGGGGTTGCGCACGTTTGATCGAGAGAACCCCTTTCCTGAGGAGCTGAATCGCCAACTCATCGGGCGTGTGGCGAATCTTCATCTTTGTCCCACTTCAGTCAATCGAGATCATTTGCTCAAAGAGGGCGTGTCGGAAGCGGATATTGAAGTGACAGGAAATCCCATTGTTGATGCCCTTAAAATGGTCAAGGCGGAGTTCTTAGGTGATGTTGATGTAGAGAGAACGTTCTCACAGTTGGATTTTTCCAAGAAGCTTGTGTTGGTGACGGGGCACCGTCGGGAAAACTTTGGAGAAGGATTTCGGGACATGTGTATGGCCATTCGAGATCTGGCGGAACGAAGGAAAGATGCCATTTTTGTCTATCCAGTTCATTTGAATCCTCAAGTCCAAGAACCGGTAAAAAACATTTTGGGAGACCTTCCGAATCATGTGTTTTTGTTGGATCCTGTAGAGTATTTCGACTTCATTGCCCTCTTACAAAGGGCAAGTGTCGTACTCACGGACTCCGGCGGAGTCCAAGAAGAAGCTCCAACCTTTGGAGTTCCTGTGGTGGTGATGAGGAAGGTTACGGAACGCGTGGAGTCCCTCCAGCAAGGCAGTGCGGTTTTGGTTGGAACCGATCGTGAGAAGATCGTATCCGCAGTGGAAAAATTCCTCGATGAACCCAAGGAAATTTCAAATTTAGCAAATCCCTACGGAGATGGACTGGCCTCGAAGCGAATTCTCGAAGCCATGCTCAAACGTTGAGTTTTAGATGACACGGCGCGCCTCGAATTTCGGTTCAGGGTCCAAAAAGACTTGCGTTGCAGCCCTCCCTTGAAAGAATGCAATCTTGAACTGAGCGGAGGGTTCAATTGCGGGAAAAAAGAGATAGACATAAAAATGTTTGGTTGCTGTTTGCGGCCCTATGGATTGGGAGCGCCAGCATTGTTTCGGCGCATGAAGAGGCTGAGGGTGAAATCGTTCTGCCCTCTGATCAAAAGAGCGTTCAAAGTCTTACAGAGATGTCTTTGGAAGATTTGCTTTCCATCGAAATCACGACAGCATCAAAATTTAAGGAAGATATCTTTGATGCTCCAGGAATGGTTTCTGTCATAACCCGAGATGAACTTCTTCGTTTTGGTGGGACAAACCTCAAACATATTTTAGAGAGGGTGCCTGGTGTGTTTGGTGCGACAACGTATATTACAGATCGAAGTACGATTGCTGCCAGAGGAGATCATATCAAGCCCAACTCAAGCCATGTCCTTTTTCTCATCAACGGTCGTCCAACCCGAGAAGTTTTGGAGGGGGGGATCTCCACTGATCTTTTGGAATCGTTTCCGGTCAATGCTTTGGAAAGAATTGAGGTTGTAAAAGGTCCGGGGTCCGTTTTGTATGGTTCGGATGCCATGTCCCTCGTTGTGAATCTGGTTACTCGTACTTCAGAAAGCGAAGCGACCAACGAGGTGAATCTTCGTGGCATGGGATTGTTGACCAAGGGATTTAACACCTCTGGTGAGGTTGTTCTTCGGGAGGGAGACTTGGATTTAACCGTCGCGGTGCAAGCCCTGCGTCGGGAACGTTGGGAAGTTGACTATGAATATCCCAATCAGAATGGAGGGGGATATGTCTCCAGTTCACTCTCCATTCCGAATGAAGGGTTTGGGACCTTCGCCAGTGCGAAATATCACGATTTTCGTTTGATGGCTGCCACCACCAAATGGACCACCGGGTATTTTGCGTTAACTGGTTCAGGTCAGAATGATTCCGGAAGAGTGTTTGGAAACCTTGGGTATGACTGGAAACTGGACGATTCCTGGAACATGACGTTGGACACGACGTACACGCATGCGTTTCTCGAAACTTCGGATGAACCGGACATTTCTCGAAATTCCCATAATTTTGTAGCCGAATGGACGAACTATTTAACGCCTCTGGAAAACTTAAAACTTAGTTTCGGTTCATACTATGAACTGTCTCGAGGAAGAGAGGAGACGCTTGGAGTAGCTGCTTCAGGTGGATTTTCAGCGGTGTCGAATGAAACGCGATCAACTCTTGGTTTTTATACTCAGGCCGACTACTGGCTGATTCAAAATGTATTGAAGTTGATTGGTGGAGTTCAGGTCAATAAGGTTCAAGATGTTGCCACAAAACTTCTTCCTCGGGGTGGGATCGTTTGGTATCCCATTCCCTCCATCAACGTTAAAGTCCTATATAGTAGAGCTTTTCGGGCTCCGAGCATCAATGAGATTGGTCTGTCTCACCCCCAATTGAGTGGAAACCCAAATTTACGTCATGAAATCCTGGATGCCATTGATGTGGGCGTTTCTTATGTTGGAAGAACCCTCCAGGCAGGGGTCAGCTATTTCTTTAGTAAACAGAGCGATATCATTTTTTCTGATTTTTCTTCCGGTCTTCCGGGTCAATATATCAACGCGGCTGAGTTGACGATTCATGGAGCGGAGGCCGAAACTAAGTTTTATTTAACCAGCGAACTGTTTTTAACGGGCTCTTTTTTGTTTCAGCATAACGAAGATCAGACAGGAGCTACAGAGGTTACCCCGTTTCCCTCTTTTCTTGCGAAGGGAGGCATAAGCTATGCTTGTGAGAAACATGGAATCGTGACCGGTTTGTATTATCAGTATCAAAGTGAATTGGGAGAACGTTTTGCGGATAGCGTGTTGGAGCCTAGACCCAAAGCCTTTCATCGAATGTATTTGCATACCAAAGCCGATTTAAAAAAATTACTCGGATTTCATTGGAAGCACGATGTTTCATTGATTGCGCAGATCGACAACTTGTTGAACCAAGAGATGTATTGGCCGGATTATGGTGGGATTGGAACGATTCCCACTCCCTATGTCCAAGGAATTCAGGCATTTCTGGGGTTCGAGTTGGGTTTTAATCTATGATTTTTTGGAGGAGCTCTTGAGCGTTTTTTTTTCATGGGATGAATCGTTAAGCGTTGGAATTTCTTGGGTGGATACCCAACACCAAAAATTAATTAATCTTATCAATCATCTGGCTTCGGTGATGGAGTCTGGCCAAGAGCGTCAAGCCTTAGGGGCGGTCCTTTTGGAATTGAAAAAATATACGGAGTCGCATTTCTTCGCCGAAGAACGCATGATGGAAGCCCATTCGTATCCTGAATTGGGCTTTCAAAAAATTGAACATGCCGCTTTCATCGAAAAACTTCGAGAATTTTCATCGGATATTTCGAGAGGAAAAGATTTTGTTGGTGTGCGCGTGTTGGATTTTCTCAAGGTATGGCTAAAAGAACACATTCTCGTCGAAGATATGAAGTACGGAAAATACTTTCAAGAAAAGGGAGTGTCACCGAAAGAGCCGATTTCTGGTTGATGAAAGACTACTCCTCTTCCAGCCGTTTGGGCGTGACTTCGTCAAAATAGGTGCTCCAAGCGAACTTAAAAGCAAAGATAGCCAAAGATCCGCATACGATGGCGATACACATATCGCTGAAAAGAAATTTTTCAAAACTCATTGAGAGTGTTTTTTGGATTCCCACCCATGTTTTAGGGGTGTGATACCAAGCGACAGATTCCGGAGCGATTCGGGTAATCAATTTCATGACCAGCGAAAAAAATCGTCCCGATTCGACGCTCCAATTTCCAGAATGTAGCCACTCCCAAAAAGGTTTTCCGTATAGGGCAATGGGGGGAAGGGAAAAGACACCTCCGAAAATGAAGGACCAAAACGTTACGCTTAATGCGGTCCTTTCATATTTGTCGAGATTTCTACCGAACCAAAGTTTTTCAAGGAAGCCTCGAATGATCGGAGAATTTTGATTTTTTATATGTTCTTTCATGTCTTTGAATCGATGGTGTGTTTTTGAATGAAAGGGAGCAGTTCGGAAAAATCCTTGATGATGTTTCCCTTTGCGGCCTTGGCGACCTCTGGATATCGAGGGTTGTATGTGATGGGAAGGCCGACATGTTCAAAACATTCCATGTCATTGATGGAATCTCCCACAAAACAGATTTCTGACAAGTCAAAACCCAGTTCGTTGGCTTTGTTTTTTAGCGATGTAAATTTTTCAAAGAAAGGAACCCCGATTTTATACGTTCCATCCAAGACGTTGTTGGATACGCCAATTGTATTGGAGAGTTGAAAAGCCAAGCCTAAGTCCTCTCGAACCTTTTCGGCCACGAGTTCGATCCCTCCGCTAATGATGCCTATATGGTATTTGGGTTTTAATTTTGTGATGGAGTCAATAATGTTGGGGTTGTAGGGAGGTTTTCCGTGTTCAGGGAAAAGAACTTTCTGGGCATGGGCGTATGAAATGCCTTTTAAGGCTTGAGCCGTTTTTCCCCAAATTTCATCATCTGTGATGCGTTTGTTGATGAAGTCGTCAATCCAAATCTCCATTTGATCGTAAATATTGCCCACCCATCCGATGGCTCCCCAGGATGACCAACCTTTGGGAAGCGTTTTATAAGTGAGGATGGTTCCGTCCATGTCGAACCAAACGGCTTTGATAAGGGGCTTATGCATCTGGAAGTACCTTTCCGGGGTTCATAAGGTGATGAGGGTCAAAGGCTTGTTTGATTCGTTTCATGAGTTCGATGTGTTCGGGAGAAAGCGTCATGGATAAAAATCTCTTTCTCAAGATGCCGATTCCGTGTTCTCCCGAAATGAGTCCTCCTAGTTCGATCGTTCGTTCATAAAAAAGTTTCAGGGCATGTTCTGATTTCAAACCCCAGATCTTTTCAGGAATTTTGTTGCGTCGGAAATATGTGTGAAGATTTCCATCTCCTGCATGCCCATAACTTACGCTTTCAACACCGGCGATTCGGGCCACGTCTTCAGCCGCTCGAACCAACTCGGGAAGCCTGTGTTTGGGAACAACGCTATCCGCTTCTACATACTCTCCCGAGGACGCAATGGAGTCGCGTATTCTTTTCCGGATATCCCAAAGTTCCTCTCGTTGCCGTGGGGTTTGGGCCACGCGAATGTTTTCAGCGCTTCGGGAAGTTAAAACCGCTTCCAATCGCTCCAGTTGGCTTTCGATGGATTGGACATCAAAACCATCTAACTCAATCAATAAAGAAGCTTCATGATCTGCAAATGGATAAGAAAGATCTGGATGGAGGTTCAAGACACAACGGATGGCGCCCTTTGGAATCAGTTCAAGTGTTGTTGGGGTGATCTGTGCATCGAGAATGGCTAAAACCGTGTTGGATACCTCGTCCAGAGATTGAAAACCGGCCAAGAGCGTAACTCTCTCTTTTGGAAAAGGAATGAGTTTCAGCGTGATTTCCGTGATCAATCCCAAGGTTCCTTCGGAGCCCACCACCAACTGTGTGAGGTTGTAGGCCGTCGAGTTCTTGGCCAAAGGCGCCCCGGTGTGAAGGATCTGGCCATCGGAGAGAACCATTTCCACATCGACGACGTACTCTCGGGTTACTCCGTATTTTACCGCGCATAAGCCGCCGGCGTTGGTTGAAACGTTTCCGCCAATGGAACATGAGTCGACGCTGGCAGGGAGGGGAGGGTAAAAGAGTCCTTTGGACTGGGCAGCATTTCGAATGTCTCCAGTGATGACTCCGGGTTGAACGATCGCAAGCTGGGTTCGCTCATCCACGCTTAGAATTTGGTTCATTTTCTCGAAGCTTACAATGATTGCCGAATCCAGCGGAACGGCCGCTCCACTCAAGCCGGTTCCCGAACCTCGGGGGATGATGGGGATTCGCTTTTGAGTGGAAAACTTTGCGATATTGATCACATCCTCTTTTGTTTTGGGAAGGATGACGCCCAAAGGCATGGATCCACGGAGGACTTCGTCTTTGGCGTAGTTTTGCAGTCGGTCCGAATCATCAAAAACTTCAATGTTCGGGTGTCTTTTCTTGAACTCTTGGATCATGAAAACAACAAGAATTGGGCCATTCCGAAGTAGATGATGATTCCAATAACGTCGACCACAGAGGTGACGAAGGGCCCCGACATGATGGCCGGATCAAATCCAAGTCTTTTGAAAAGGAGAGGGAGGGAAGCTCCAGCCAAGGCGCCTGCGATGACTACAAAGATGATGGCCAGACCAACCGTGACTGAAATATGCCAGGTGGAAGATCCCAGGGCCGCGCGTGTAAATCCGACGAGGCCCAGAAATACACCCAAGGCGACTCCAATGGTCGATTCCCGAAGCACCACCTTGAAGAAGTCTTTCACATGAACTTCTCCAATGGCCATGGCTCGTGTGATGAGTGTGACCGATTGCGAACCCGTATTTCCACCCGAAGAAAGAATCAAGGGAATGAAGAAAATCAGGGCCAAAGCGTTCTCGAACGTTCCCTGATAGTGTTCGAGAGCCCACGCGGTAAAGAATTGTCCGATGAACAAGAAAAAGAGCCATACGCCTCTTTTTCGTGTGAGAGACCAGATGGAAGCTTCAAAGTAGGGCTCCTCAACCGGTTCGATGGCTCCCATCATGTGAGCATCTTCGGTTTGTTCTTCAACCAACACGTCCATGATGTCGTCATGGGTGATGATGCCCACGAGTCCTTGTTGGGCGTCAACCACCGGGAGTGCCAGGAGATCGTACTTGTTCAAAGCGCGAGCGACCTCCTCCTGGTCTGTGCTGACCTCCACAAAAATGGGATCTCGAGACATGATGTCTTTCAACACTTGGTTGGGTTTGGCTAGCACCAAGTCACGCAAGGAAACCGTGCCTTTGAGTCGACGTCCCTCGCCGAGAAGGTAAATATAGTAAATCATTTCGGATTCCGGAGCGATGGTGCGGAGTCGTTTGAGGGCTTCAGAGACGGTAATGTCATCCGGGAGGGCGGCATACTCGGTGGTCATGACGGATCCGGCCGTATCCTCTTCATATTGAAGCAGCCGGGTGACTTCTTGTCTCTCCGCTTGTGCCATCATCGGAAGCAGAGAATCGACGGTTTCTTCCGGAAGGGTTTGAAGAAGGTCCACCCGGTCATCTGGGGAGAGGTCTTCCAGGATATTGACGATTTCTTTTTGGCCCAAATAATCCAAAACCCTAGATTGGACCTCAATTTCCAGTTGTTCGAAAACGTCAATGCCACGAGGGGCGCGGAGTATGCGCATGATTTCGGCGATTTGTTCCGCTTCTAGGTTTTCGAGCAAATCGGCGATGTCGGAAGGGTGCAAGTGGTCAAAGACGGCTTTTAAACTTTCGAGATCTCCGCCCTCGATTGCTTGCATAACTTCAGGTAGAAATAATTGTGATACTTTCATGTCCTGCCTCCGACTTAATCGGCCGGGCTGAAACTAGACGGCGAGATGAAGACAGTCAATAAGTTATTGATATTATTCCTCTTGATTTGGGGAGTGCGTGTGAGTTCCGTGGGGGCCATTGGGGCCTATCGGATTCAGACTCAGGTCCAAGATCAAGCGGAGAAGGGCGTTCAAAAAATTATAGCGGAAGCCCATTTCCCTCAATCTCACTCAGAGGTGTGGATCCTTCTGAGTCATTGGGAAAATTTTCCTCAGTTCGTGCCCAGATGTCAAACTGTCGACATCATCGAGTCAAATCCTCAACAGGATCAGATCTATATTCGGATGGATCTCCCCCCAGCGTTGCCGGATTTATGGAATACCTTGCAGGTTAAGAAGGATCCCCAAAAAACCGAGTTGGTGTGGAAAATGATTGGGGGCAATATGGAAAAAAATGAGGGGCGGGTCAGCGTCAGACCCGAGGGAACGGGCTCTGTTTTAAAAATGGAGGTTCAGGCAGATCCTGGATTCTTTTTGCCAGACTGGCTCATCACGTGGGGGACAAAAAAATTCTTGCCCAAGATTCTTCAGGCTTTTGGGGACGAACTCCAAAGAGAAGCGCAATCCGAGAAAAGTGCAACTCCCTAACGCATCCATTTGTTTAAGACCAACATGGCTGTGTCGGCAGATCGAAACACCGGGACACCTCCCTGGAGCAATACATTTGCCATGGCATCGTATTCGCTTCCCGAATCCACAACGACAATCACCGGCTTTGTGATCTCTGAAGTGCAGGCCTTGACCACCAAATTGGCGAAACTTTCGGGGTGTTCGGTTCCAGGCCCTTCCGGACCGTCGGGCTCCCGAGTCTTAAGTGCCTGAGTGAGTGGAACACAGCCGTGGACAATGATGTCTACATTCTGATCTTGGGCCAAAGCTTTCAAAACTTCCGCATGGGCATGATCCACGGCCATGGGAGTCAAATCCATTGGATTTCGAATGTCCTGCAATCCAGCGAGCCGATAGGTCTCTAAGATTTGGCCAATTCGTTCTCGGGTTTTTGTTTCGTAAGAAGCAAATTGAAAAGATTCAGCATGATCGGCGATTCCAACCGTTTCATATCCAGCGTTGGAGATGACCGCCAAGCCTCTTCCCTTGGGCTTTCGTTTATGCAAAAGGGAGGAAAGCATGAGAAGTCCAAGCCATTCGTCAAACGTTTCCGCCATCGTGCACCCGGCTTGTTCGAGAATGGAATGTGCTACCGACCAATCTCCTGCGACAGCTGCGGTGTGGCCGCTAGCGGCGTTTCGACCCGCCTCACTTCGCCCCACTTTGTAGACAATGATGTCTTTTCCTTGAGAAATGAGTTTTTGTGCAGCTTTGGCGACTTGAAGACCTTCATGGGGGCGGAACCCTTCCACATAGCAACCGAAGGTTTGAATGTGTTTTTGACATTCCAAGTACTCGAGAAAATCTCCGATACCAAGATCGACTTGATTTCCGGTGGATGCCACAACTTGAGGAACAAAGCCCCCCATCTTGCTCATTCGACTGATGGCAAAGGCGCCCGACTGACTCAAAATGGCCGTGTTTTTTCCGAGTGGATGATCAAAGCACAAGGGAAGCTTGGTCTCTGGAATGAAAAGTGTGTTGTAGCCCCCCATTCGACTGACAACTCCCAAGGAATTTCCTCCGACCATGATGGGTCCTTGTGTTGGCGTAGTTCGACTTTCTCTTAAGGTTGAGCGAATGTGAGCCTCGAGGGTTTCTCCGCCTTGCTTTTCACCCATTCCCCCGGTGACAAGAATGATCGACTGGGCCTTGTCGTGAGCGACAATCTGTTCAATCATTTCCGGTACCATTTGAGCGGGAGTTGTCAGCACCAGCAAATCCACTTTTTGAGGCAAACTCTCAATGGACGGATAACATGTAACTCCATCGATGCTCTCGTCCCCTTTTTTTACGATGTACAGGTCTTTCTCTTTGAGTTTTCCCTCTAAGAGATTTCTCAGAATGGTTCGTCCTACATTCACATTCTTAGAAGACACGCCCACGATACAAGCTGTTTTCGGGAGAAGAAGATGCTGAATTTTTTGAATGGGAAGAGAGGGGAGCTTTTTCTCAGCCGTTTTGAAACGCAAAAGTCCATCGACGGCCACGGGTCGTTCGTTTTGGATGAAAAAAGGATTGATTTCAAACTCCGTGAACCAAAAAGGAGCCTCGGAGTTTAAATGGGAAAAGTGTGTCAGTCCTTGTCGAAACTGTTCGATCAATTGCAGAAGGGTTTCGGGTTGGATTACTTTTTCATGTCCCCGAGCTGTTCCGGTGAGTGTTTGAAAAGCCAAGGTTTGCTCGAAATGATCCGGAGAGCCCACGGTTGGGTCGGCCGAAAACGTGCAAGATGCCAACCCCTTCTTCATGCTTTTGGCAAAGAGTTCCGTATCTACGCCTCCGAGACCAATGTTTAAAATGGGTCCAAATTCGCGAGTGGATCGAGTGCCAACAAAAAGTTCGTTTCCAAAACCAGGTTTGGATGAGAGGCATTCGCTGACCAGGACGCCCACGACTTCTTGCTTGAGTGTCTGGATCGCATTTTCTCGAGAAGCGAAGGAGGGCCCTTTTGGAAGCTCTTCGCGTTGATTTAAATATTCAAAAAGGTTTTCTGGAACCTTTGAAAAGAAATGGGAAAGGTTTTCCCTTACCTCATTTCGTCTAACGATTCGAACTCCCTCCACTTCCGTTTTGTGGGCAATGCGAGGATGAACAATTTTCAAGACAATTTGATCCCCAGGGATGGCGTCCAGGTAATGAAAATCTTCTTGATCTGGAGTGATCAGGGTGTGGGGGATGGGTTGGCAGATGCCTAAGAGGGAGAGAAATTGATAGACCTCATGTTCGTAGAGAGATGTCCTCCCGTCAGCATGGATTTTCGAGAGTAACTCTTCAGCCGGTTTCCAGTTCATGTGAGAACCTTCCATTATGTTATAAATGAGCCGGGATGGTCTCTGACCATTTTTCGGTGGGCGTGTTGTTCAAAAGCGTCACCCACTCTTCAGCTTTCTCAGGAATGGCAGCTTCCAACGTGATGGAAGTCGTTAACGCGCGGAGGGCCTCCAAGCTTGCTCCCTTTTCTTGAACGTTTTTGAGGAATTCAGCCACTTTCCGTCCGGAGCGAAAAGCGTTCAAATTTGTTTCAACCACTTTCTCCCCTTTGGGTTTCCAAAGATTCGTGACCCATTCTTCAAAACTTTCCAATTTCATGGGTAAGTACAAGGAAGCAGCTCCCAGAACGACCATTCCTTGCGCCAAAGAACTTCCCGCATTCTTAGCCAATGTCATTGCATCGAGGGGAATCGTGGTGGGAACCCGTTCGAACTCTTTCCAGAGGCTTTCTGCGTCTGGGTAGTTGGGTATGTTCACAAAAGAGTTGATGCTGGTCACGATGGTTCCCTCGGGTTTTAGATACTGTGTGTATCGGAGGGCTTCCAGGGGCTCAACGGCGAGAATGAGATCACATTGCCCCAGAGGAATGAGGTCGCTGGCAATGGGTTGGTCGGATATTCTCAGATTGCTTTGAACGGCTCCCCCTCTTTGCGCCATTCCATGTACTTCTGCTTGTTTGAAGTTGAGTTTTTCTTTGAGAGCTGCATTACATAAAACGAATGCAACCGAAAGAATTCCCTGTCCCCCGACGCCCGCAATGATGATGTTTTTTTGCATGGTTCGACTCCTCTTATTTCGCTTGTGCTTTCTTCTTGTTGGATTTTTTTAAACTTTCCAAACATTCGCGTTGAGCGACCACAACGCTCAATCCCTTGTAATCCAGTTCTTTTTTCAATTTTTCGACATTTTCATCATGCTTCTTAGGAAGGGGGTCAAGTTTAATCACGTGTTCTGCAGGGACGCCCAATCCTTTGACGATATTGAAAATGGGTTCTCCTGTGGCGGCAGACTTCTGCCCGCCGGTCATGGCTGTTGTGGAGTTGTCCAGAATCAGAACGGTCATGGGGGTGTTCTCATCCACAGCGTCGAGTAATGGCGTCATTCCACTATGTGTGAAGGTGCTGTCACCGATCGCAGCCACGGAGGGATGAACTCCTGCGTGAGCTGCTCCTGCGCTCATGGAAATGCTGGCCCCCATATCCACACAGCTTTGAATGGCATTGTAAGGGGGGAGTGCTGCCAGTGTATAGCAACCGATGTCTCCGAAGACATCTCCCTGTGAGAAGGTTTTCATAGCATCGCGAAGCGCATCAAAGGTAAACGCATGAGGGCAGCCGGTGCATAATTGAGGAGGTCGTTTGGCCAGCTCTTCATGGGAAACCAGCGCGTCGTGAGCCTGCAAGCCTAAAGCTTTTCGTGCCAGGTCTGGATCCAGCTCTCCGGTTCGAGGCAAGTCTCCGGAAAGTTTTCCTTTGATCGTTTTTCCTTCAATCTCCATGAATCCACGGAGGCGTTGCTCGATGAAGGGATAGCCTTCTTCCAAAACCAATATTTCATCGGCATGGTTTACGAGTTGGCGAATTTTCTCCGTGGGAGCTGGGTATTGGCGGATCGTCAGAATGGAATATTCATTTTGCGAATCTGCCAAATTTTCATGCAGATAGTTGATGGCAATGCCGGTTACGATGATTCCTTTTTTTGAGCCTGGAACCAGGTTTAATTTGTTGTAGGCGCTTTTTTCACTTTCTTGATCAAAACTGGCTTGGGCTTTTGTGAGTCTGGAATAATTCTGACGCGCATACACAGGAAGCAGAGTCCACTTGGGCTGGTCCTTGGAGGGATTGAGCGCGTTTTCATTTCGGTTTTCCGGTTCCACTTCAATATTGGCTCGAGAATGGGCCAAACGCGTGACCAAGCGTAACATGACTGGAACATTGAGTTTCTCGGAGAGGTCAAAAGCCTCTCGGGTCATGTCATAGGCTTCTTGTTGATTGCTCGGTTCTAAGACAGGAATCATGGCAAAGTCACCAAAATAACGAGAGTCCTGTTCGTTCTGACTCGAATGCATTCCAGGGTCATCGGCCACGGCGATGACCAACCCCCCATTTACACCGGTGATTGCTGAATTCATAAAAGCATCCGCCGCCACATTTAGGCCGACATGCTTCATCGTGATCAAGGCCCTTTTCCCGGCATAGCTCATTCCCAGCGCTTCTTCGTAAGCGGCCTTTTCATTGGTGGACCATCGAGCATGAACATTTTTGTCTCGATCAAATCGTTTGATGGATTCAAAAATCTCTGTGGAGGGTGTCCCTGGGTATCCATAAACTCCGGAAATGCCAGAGGCAATGGCTCCCATGGAAACAGCTTCGTCACCGAGTAAAATTGCAGTTTTTTTCATTGCATGCCTTTCGTTTGTTCCTGATCTTATGGGGCCTTATAGCGAGAAGGGGGAAGTTTGCAAGGACCCAGACCAGGCCTTTTAAAAGGTTTAGAGTGGCGGATATGCGGAAGGAGAGAAGCTTTGCGGGATGTTTCCCAAATCATTTTTTGGATTTCGAAGGGATTTGGAGGGCTTGAGATTGCGCTTTTCTTCTCCCTTCAGGTAGAGTACAAGCGCTTGAACAAGTCGGGGCGTGGCGCAGTCTGGTAGCGCACCTGCTTTGGGAGCAGGGGGCCGTTGGTTCAAATCCAATCGCCCCGACCAAAAAAAAGGCCTCCACCCGAAAGGGTGGGGGCTTTTTTTTGGCGGGGCGGTTTTATTAGAGGAAGGTTTTTAGGATCTTTAGCATTTGATCCAGGGCTTTTGCGCGGTGGCTGATTCGATTTTTCTCTTCCAACGAAATTTGGGCCATGGTGAGGCTTCGGTCCGGAAGAAGAAAGTGGGGGTCGTATCCAAAACCGTCACTTCCTCTAGGATCATCCACGATCCTTCCTTCCACCGTTCCTTCGGTATGAAGAACGTCGCCTTCCGGACGACAAAAGACCATGACACAACGAAACCGTGCTGTTCTTTGCTCTGGGGGAACCTTTTGGAGAAGTTGGATCAGCTTTTGATTGTTTTCAAGGTCGGTCGCTTGGGGCCCTGCAAATCGAGCGGAAAAAATGCCGGGTTTGCCTTGCAGGGCATCCACTTCGATTCCCGAATCATCGGCAAGCGTCGAAATGTTTAGAGCTTTTGCGATGGTTTGAGCCTTCTTGGTGGCGTTTCCCAAAAAAGAGTCCTGATCTTCAATCACGTCGGGAATGGACAGGTTTTCAAGAGACTCCAATTCCAGTTGGGGAAAGGTCTTCTCAAATCTGTGAGAAATTTCCCGAAACTTTCCCCGGTTCCGCGTCGCAAGAATCAATCGGGTCATGGTCCGTTAAGCCAACGCTTCTTTCTGTTGCTGAATGATGTGTTCAATGGCTTTCGAGGCCTCGGCTAACATGTTTTGCGCCTCTTCGGCTGAAAACCAGGCATGCTCCGCTGTTCCTTGGAGTTCGACAATGCGGCTTTCCTCTAACATCACAAAATTCATATCGACATCACATTTGCTGTCTTGTTCGTAGTCCAAATCCACAAGTACTTTTCCGGACTTTAAACCCAAGCTAATGGCGGCAACGGCTGATTTAATGGGACTGGTTGCAATGGCTTTGTTTTTTTGAAGCTTTTGTACGGCCAAGGCCAAAGCCACAAAAGCACCATTGATGGAGGCCGTTCGAGTCCCCCCATCAGCTTGAATGACATCACAGTCGATGAGAATGGTTCGTTCTCCGAGGGCTGTAAGATCAATGCAGGCACGTAGGGCCCGGCCGATCAAGCGCTGAATTTCCTGGGTCCGACCGCTTTGTTTTCCTCGGACGGCTTCCCGTTTCGTTCGGCTATGTGTCGCGGCTGGAAGCATCGAGTACTCCGCAGTAACCCAGCCTTGATTTTTGTTTTGCAACCAAGGGGGAACCGAATGTTCAACACTGGCAGTGCACATGACCCACGTATTTCCCATGCGTACCAAACAAGATCCGTCCGGGTGGGTGGTAAAAGATGTTTCGAAACTCATGGGCCTAAGTCCGAGTTCATTCCGTTTCATATTCATGGGGGGAATTCTTCCTTTCAAAGCGGTATTGGTCAATAGCCCGAACCATTTCTTGTGCGACTTGGCGTTGTTTTTCGACGTTCAACCACTTTGAGGCATCCAAAGAGGAAAGGTAGTCAAACTCAATCATTACTCCGGGTATCGACACCCCCACCAACGGGGCTAGAAGCTGCTCAGAGACGTGCAACTTCGAAACCATGGTTTGGGGTTTAAAGGCAGTCACAAGAAGCTCAGCCAAGGCGTAGGAGGAGTGTAAAACCGCATCTTGCGACTGTTCGATGGGACGAAGCTTTTGGGTCGTTGTGGCGAGGCTGTGTTTTTGGATATAGATATGCGTTCCCGTTAAATGCGGGTCGGCTGAAACCGCAAAATGAAAACTCAAAAAAACCCCATTTTTTACGGAACTGGCGACACGTCTTCGTTCATTAAAGGAGATCAAATCATCTCCTTGGCGCGTTAAGGTGACGACGATGTCGTCTTGGTCTTGGAATTCTTTTTCAACGGCTTGGGCCAGGGCCAAGGTAAGGTTCTTTTCTTTCAGTTTTCCGTATTCAATCCCGGTGTCCGAGCCTCCATGGCCTGGATCCAAAACCACATGAAAGCTTTGAGCAAAGCCTTTCAGCGGGAAGAGGGCGAGGAAAATCGCCAGAAGTTTAAGGTAACGAAACATACCTTTTCCATTCCGTCTCTCCGAACCGATTTTGCACAAAGCGAAGACCTTCTCGAATTGAAGAAAGTTGAAACGGACGATGCAAGTCGCTGGCGACCAGGTCCACAAGCTTGAGTCGAAAGAGTTCTACGGCTGCTTTTCGAATGGCTGGATGGGCTGAAGGGGCGAGGTTGGCCAGGTCAACCTGAATTCGAAAGCCCAATTCTCGATACGTTTTGGCCCTCTTGGGCTCTTTGATGATGGAATCGTATCGTTCCGCGTGGGCTAAAATTGGGAAAATCAACTTCTTTTGAAGCTCTTTTGCGTAGGCTGCAAGGACTTGGGGAGCGGCAATGGAGGGAAGCTCAATCAGTTGGAATCGACGATTTTCCCATGAAAAAGGAAAGGTATCTCGCTCCGGTGCTGTGAGAAGAGCAGGATCCAGAAAACACTCCCTTCCGCGAATCAGATTGACCTCGATCCCATGCTGAAGAATCAGGGCCTGGGTTTTTTCCATCGCGGCATCGATGGACTCAAGAGAGGGGGTGTAACGTCCGGGGTAAAAATGGGGTGTACACACCAAATCTGAAAACCCCATTTCGGAAAGGCCTCGAACACATTCGAGGGTTTCCTCCAAAGATTTAGATCCATCATCAACCTCGGGAAGGATATGGGAGTGGACATCCAACATTTGGCCAAAAGTTTACCACAAGAAACGGGTTCAAAAAGGTCATGACGGAAAAAGCCATAATGGTACGATGCGTTTGAATGAAAGTTGCGTTAGCTCAGATCAACACCTCCATGGGAGCGATTTCGGAAAACTGTGCCCGAATGGATCGTTTTTTGAGAGAAGCTCGATCCAAAGGGGCAGACCTCACCATTTTCCCGGAATTAGCGGTCATTGGATATCCCCCTAAAGATTTGTTGGACCAACAAGGTTTTATGCAACGTGGCCAAGAGGCTCTTGAAAAACTTGCGTCGCATCATGCGGATCAAAATTTCATTGTGGGGGGGGTCGAGGCCAAAGGCCAAAAGGGGATTGGTCGTTTCAACTCTGCTTTTCTGATCTCCCAAGGAAAAATTTTATTTTCCCAGCCCAAACAACTTCTACCTACGTACGATATTTTTGATGAAGCGCGATATTTCGATTCCGGAGAAGAGAGCAACGTTTTTTCTTTGGGTCACTTGAAAGTGGGTCTGACCATTTGTGAAGACATTTGGACGGACGAAGAATTCCTGGGAAAATCTTTGTATCAAAAACGACCGATTCAAAGCTTAAACCAACAGGGAGCGGATCTGTTCATAAATCTTTCTGCGTCTCCATTTCATTTGGGAAAGCCGGAAACGCTGTTTCGTTTGGCTCAAAAAACGGTTTCTGTAACAGGAAAACCTTTTTTGTTGGTGAATCTCGTGGGAGGAAACGACGAAATTCTTTTTCACGGGGGTAGCTTTGCGTTGGATCACCGGGGAAAGCTCTTGGGTCGGGCAAAGGTTTTTCAAGAAGATTTGTTGGTGATCGATCTCGACAAATCTTCAGGAAAAATTGAAACGTGGCCTGAGAAGGAAGAAGTGTGGAACTACCAGGCGTTGGCCATGGGGTTGCATGACTATGTAAAAAAAACGGGTTTTTCAAAAGTACTGCTTGGCCTTTCCGGAGGCATTGACTCAAGTTTGGTTGCCCTTTTGGCCGCCCAGGCTCTGGGCCCCAAGAATGTGATGGGGGTTTCCATGCCGTCCCGGTACACGAGTCAGGAGAGCCAGGAAGATGCAGAATCTCAAGCCAAGGCCATGGGGATTGACTTCGTAACCCTGCCCATCGAACCGATGTTTCGCTCCTTTGAGGAAAGCTTGGAAGGAGTTTTTAAGGGATTCCCCCGAGATGTGACCGAAGAAAATATTCAGGCTCGAATTCGAGGAAATCTTCTGATGGCTTTGTCCAACAAATTTCGGGCACTTCTATTGAGCACGGGAAACAAATCCGAGTTGGCGGTGGGGTATTGTACGCAGTATGGAGATCTAACGGGAGGTCTCGCTGTGATTTCGGATCTACCAAAGCAATCCGTGTACCGAATGGCGAGAGAACTCAATCAAAAGTGGAATCAGGCGATTCCCGAACGCGTGTTTGTACGACCTCCCACGGCGGAATTGGCTCCCAACCAGAAGGACCAAGACAGTCTACCTCCCTACGATGTATTGGACATGATTGTAAACGCATACATCGAAGATCAACAATCGATTGCCTCGATGGTTCAGTCGGGAATGGATCCGCACTGGGTGGAAAAAGTTGTGATGATGATTGATCGAAATGAGTTTAAGCGCCGGCAGGCTCCTCCGGGGCTAAGACTGACTTCAAAGGCTTTTGGAATCGGTCGACGTATGCCCGTGGCTCGAGGTGCGTTATGAAATTGAAACGCGTGGCTGTGGTGTATAAGAAAACCTCCTTTCAGCTCTATACGCAAGATCGTCAAGATCAACGTTTCATGAAATTGATCAACGAAGATCATCACCTGGCCAAACGTCTCATCCCTAGTCATGAAAACCATATGCGTGCTTTGGAAAGAGTGGATCGAGCCTTGCAAGACCACCAAGTCAAAGCGGATTTCATTTATCGATCCAGGCCGTTTAAAGAAGCGGAATATGACTTGGTGATGACGTTAGGAGGAGATGGAACCTTCTTGGAAGCGTCTCATCGAATCCAGAATATTCCCATTTTGGGGATCAATTCGAGTCCTGAAGATAGCGTGGGCGTGTTCTGTGGGATCGGAACAGCTGAGGTCGGAGAAGCTGTCGAAAAAATTCGAAAGAATCAATTTCCTAAGACACATGTCACTCGTTTAAAAGCGCAGCTTGGAAAACGCGTATTGCCTTTTTCCATTTTGAACGATGTTTTGATTGCGCACGCAAATCCGGCAGCCACTTCTCGGTATGTTTTAAGAGTTGGAAAGCGAGAAGAAGACCAAAAGTCCTCCGGTATTTGGGTGGCCCCAGCGTCAGGTGCAACGGCCGCCATTGGAGCTGCAGGAGGAGAAATCCAGTCCATGGCTTCTCGACGCTATCAATTTCGTGTGCGTGAGTTGTATTGGGATCAAGCCAATCGTTGCAAATTGGAGGGTGGCTTTTTGAATTCTAAGGCAAAGCTTAAAGTGATTTCCAAGATGCGAGCCGGAAGAGTCTTTTTGGATGGTCCTCATTCTTCTTTTGTGTTTTCCGTAGGTGACGAGCTGGAGATTTCGACAGAGGCACCGATGTTGACCATTTTGGGTATCAATGACGATCGACGAAGAAAGAGATTCGCGAAGTGAAGCAAGGGGTGCAGCAGTTTGAGGCCATTGTTCTAAGAATGGTGGATTACGGAGAGAGTGACCGAATTGTCACACTTTTAACTTCCGAGCATGGCCATATCTCTGCCTTTGCTGCATGCGCTCGAAAGTCGAAAAGACGATTCAACGGAAGCTTGGATTTGTTCTCTCATCTTTCGGTTACAGCTTCTCCTCCTCGAACTTCTCAGAAGCAATTGTGGAGATTGTCGAAAGTGGATCTGATTGACCCCCACTTGAATTTAAGAAAAGACCTGAGTCGACTGGCCATGGCTAGTTATTTGGCAGAATGTTTATACCTATTGGGAGGAGAGGGAGACCCCCAACCTTTGCTCTTTGCTTGGTGGAAGACGACTTTAGGGAAACTTTGTGACGATCGTTTTGCGTATGAAACCGACTTTAAGTTTGATTTAGAATTGTTTGCTTTGTGCGGCTATGCACCTCGTTGGAACCGATGTACGGTCTGCGGGAAACTCCCCCAGGGAAATCGCCTGTTTTTCTCGTACGCCCGTGGGGGAATTACCTGTCAAACCTGTCGCGTTTCCGAAGATGGTGTGTGGCTGGACCCCCAAATGGTGAGGACTCTCGCTTCAGGCGAACCCCTTGGAGCCCATTTTCAATCTGATCTGGGAAAAACCATGGATGGATTCATGACGCATACGTTGGGACGAGAACCCAAAAGTCAGAAATTTCGAAATGAGGTGTTACGTGGATGTTGAAAAGCTCTTCAAGCAACTGTTAGAGATTATGAATACATTAAGAAGTCCGGGAGGGTGTCCCTGGGATCGAGAGCAGACTCATGCTTCTTTAAAGCCCTACTGCATTGAAGAGGCTTACGAAGTGATTGATGCGATTGAGAAAGGGGACGATTCTGAATTGGCCAGCGAATTGGGGGATCTCCTTTTACAGGTGGTTTTTCATGCGCAATTGGCTAGCGAGGAAGATCGCTTTTCCATGGCAGATGTTCTTTCCTCGATCAATGAGAAGCTCATCCGAAGACACCCCCATGTGTTTCGAAAGGAAGAAGGAGACGAAGTCGAAAATGCCAAAGAAGTCCTGGGGCGATGGGCGGAAATCAAAAAGACCGAGGGAAAAAAGGCGATCTTGGATGGAATTCCAAAAGATCTTCCCGCTTTGTTAAGGGCCTCACGCGTAGGAGAGAAAGCGGCAAGTGTGGGTTTTGATTGGCGACGCAAAGAAGATGTTTGGAAAAAGATCGAAGAAGAAATGGAAGAGTTGGATCAGGCTCAATCGCATGAAAAGCGAGATGAAGAGTTTGGAGACTTGCTCTTCGCTTTTACGAATCTTGCCCGGCATCTCCACATTGATTCCGAAACTTCCTTGAGAAAGGCGACGTTGAAGTTCGAAGGTCGATTTCAAAAAATGGAAGAACTATGCAAGCTTCAGGGGAAAGAAGTGAAAGAATGCTCCTATGAGGAGCTGGATGATCTTTGGAACCAGGTAAAACGCGCCAACTGACGTCCATGGAAACCCTCTCCTCTAGACCCAACGTCCTTCGAAGAATGTACGATTGGGTGGTCCATTGGGCCGATCACCCTGCTGGATTGTGGGTGTTGTTTCTTCTCGCGATCGCGGAATCTTCTTTTTTTCCCATTCCTCCGGATGTGCTTTTGATTGCCTTGGCTTTCGGCAAACCTCAAAAAAGTTTTTCTTTTGCGGGCGTTTGTTTGGTGGGCTCTCTGATTGGTGGCGTGTTGGGATACTATATCGGTTGGGGGATATGGAATGTGGTTCAGGACTTTTTCTTTACGTACGTGTTTTCTCGTGAAGTCTTTGAATCTGTGGGGTCTCTTTATGGCCAGTATTCGTTTTGGGCCATTTTTGCTGCGGGTTTTACGCCCATTCCCTATAAGGTATTCACGGTTTCAGCCGGGGTGTTTCAAATCAATTTTTGGGGGTTCTTGCTGGCCAGTCTTCTTGGACGGGGAGGTCGGTTTTTCTTGGTGGCCGCGTTGATTCGAATTTTTGGTGAAAAAGCTCGCTATTTCATCGAAAAATATTTCAATTTGGCGGTGTTGGTCTTTACGGTGCTTTTGATTGGAAGTTTTTTTCTGATTAAGTTTTTGATCTAGTCTTCAACAAGCGAGGGGCATGTGTTTTTCTAATCCGCTCTCCAGTTCTTCCATCGCTTCTCGAATTTCTTTTTCGTGAACCTGTTTCGCCTCCCTTACTTCAGCTTGAAATGTCTGAAGAATGTCTTCCATCTCACGGAGAAACTCATTCGATGCGGAATTCTTTAAGGACTTGTTGGCGTTCATGCAAAGGATTCAATTCAAGGGCTGTACCAAAACTGAAACTCAATAAAATCAGCGACTTAACGCGTCGCAACAGCCTAAAAACCTCCCTAGGGGGAACAGGGGATGAGACAAAAAATTCCCCCTTTTCGAAGGGAAAAGCTAATTGATTGGCGTGAGATTTACACCCAACGCCAACGTTTCAGTTCCCTCAAATGTGAGATCGACTTGTGTGTAGGGTGGAATGGAAACTCGAACAAAGTTGATGCCACTGACAAAAAGGTTTCCGTTAAGTTGTTTCGAGGCGTCTATGGCAATGTCCTTGAGTAAAATGGGACCTTCCAACAGGACGGGCTCTCCCAAAGCACTGATTCGCGAAGACCGAAGACGAATATTGCGCGTGATCTCGGTGAACGGATCCGAAATCTCAGGCCATAGGTGATAGGAAGGGCTCTCGGTAAATTCTGTATTGTCTAAGGCCAAAAGGGCTGCATAGTCTCGATACAGTTCAAAAAAAGATTTTCCGGTGGCGTTTTCAATATTCGAAATCCCCGTCTTAGAACTCGAATTCAAGGATCTCAAGAAATCCACTCCAGCACCAGATATGTCTCCGGCTTCTGTTGCCGAGTAATTGGCTCCACCCGCTTGTTGGAATAAATACAGTAAAAATAACATGGCCCCGCCTCTCCGAGGCAAGGAGTCCCCTTGTGAAACCACTTCGCAAAAACTGGCTCCTTCAACGGTAGATGAACCGTCTCCTGCCAGAGAAGTATGTTCCAAACATTCCAGGTAAATTTGAATCAGAAGTGGTGTGTCTACTCCCCATCCAACAAGCTCTTCAGCCAAATGAGCCTGACCTTCGTTGAGCCAAAGGTCTTCGGTGATGTAAAATAGTCCGCCGGTATCGTTATAGAGGGGAAGCGTTTTGGTGGCGAAATTGATTAAATGAAATGTTTCGTGGGCAAGCGTGGCATGAACCAATTCAATTGGGACTTCTTCGCTTGGAACGTGCGTATAGACAATTTCCTGTTGATTGCTTCTCAAAGAAGCCGAAGCCCCATCGGGGAGAAGATCGAGCGGGCGAAAAAATCCCAATTCATTGGAGCGAAATCTTTCTTTCGAAGCCAAAAAAAGATGCACTCGATTATTTCCATCAACATCGGAAGGTTGGCCAAAAAGCGTTTCGAGACGCGGTAATGAAATGTCGGCGTAGGCGGTCATGATCGTCTGGATTTGATCTTCTGAAATCTCCTCGTTGTCTCGGGTATCTACATATATGGCTACCTCATCCGAGTAGGCTCGAAGGGTTCCAGAGATGGGGGTATTTGTTTCTTCATCAAAGGGAGAGTAAAGATCGATGTTCCCACTGATCAGTGTTCGAGTCAGATCTTTCCGAATCGTGTTGTTCTCAAAATATGCTTGAAAAAGCCAGGGAGCTGCATTTTTCATCTCCCATGCTTCCTTGAGAAACTCAGCAAGGCTGCTGTTTCGTTGTTCTTGGCGACGAATCCGCTCGATCAAACGGCGCGTGTCGGGAGAAATTATTAGTTCTGAAAGAGAAATCGTTTCTGCACTTCCCCCACTTTCAAGAAGATCCATCTGGACAGAATAGTTTTGCCTTCCGGCGGCCGTCGAGTCCGGAGCTGAAAAGGGGGCGACCAGGTAACTCTGAGTCGTGGGAAGAGAGGGAAGTGTTTGACGAGCTACGCCATTTCGCACATCCACCGTAATCAAATCTCCTGAAGGCGTTTCGCCGCAGGCACTTACCAAAAGTGAAAAAAGGAGCAGCGAAAAAAAACGAGCGATCAAAGAAACTCGCGAATTCGTTTCAAATTGATGGGCGTTTGCGCCTCTCCTCGACATCCATACCAACATAGCGTGCATTCCTGGGCTTCGAAACTTTTCTTGTGGTCGTACTCGTCCCAAAAAACAACGGGAGGAAGTTCGGAACAAGGTTTGTACCAGCCCTCAGGTGTTACCTGAATCCAGCGAAGGCCCGCAGGACACCCTGAAATGGGCTCGTGTCGATAGTATTGGGGCATGAGTGAAAGGAAAAAGTCCGAAGATCGAATGGTTTTAAACCTGCGTTTGAATTGGATGAGTTCTTGAATGACTGTGGGAAACGAGTCCATTTTGTCTTCCGCCAAGAAATGGGTGTCATTCATGTTTTTTAAATCGCTATAGGAAGAGTAGCTCACGGTTACGCCCCAGCTTTTCGCAAGTTCAGCCACTTTGAGCGTTTGGTCGAAGTTGCTGTCCATGATGATCCAATTTAGATTGACCGCATCAAAGCCAAGGGATTTTAGTTGGGGCACGATCCACTGAATGTGTTCCCAGAGTCCTGGAAGACCGCGATTCTTGCTATGTCGTTCATCCAGATAATCCAAAGAAATGGAGATTTGATCCACGCCGGCCTCTCGAAGTTCTTTGGCCTTGGGAAGCGTGAGCAACGAAGCATTCGTGATCATGGCGATATAGCTGACGGGAACGGCCTTCTTAATATTGTAAATAATCTCAGGCAAGTTCGGGCGAAGCAGGGGTTCTCCTCCTGTGATCGTGATCATCATGGGATCGATCTTTTTAACGATGGGCCCGAAATCATCGATGGCATTTTCTTTTTTGGTTTTCCAATAGTCACAAAAGTCACACTTCGCATTACATCGCTTGGTGACTTCCAGGTTGATGGAAATCGGTCGTTTCTGAATGACGTTACGGTAATATTTCATCGCCAGCTTGAAACGGGATGTGGTCGGCTTGTGAGGACGGGGATGATGTGAATAATGTTTCCTCGTTGGCTCTTCTTCGGGTTGAGGAAGAGGGGCCACATTGGCTGTAGGTAGATTCGAGAGCGTATTCTCCGCACGTTCCGTGGGGGTATTTTTCTGTGCAAGTTTCACAACGGCTTCACTTTCTTTGAGATTTCGATTTCATGACTTATATCATGAAAACCGCTTGTATTTCTATTCACATCCTGTGGTGAGGGAACTTCCCTTTGCGAAAAAGGATTGGTCCAAGCCCTTTTTGCCTAATGTCACCCCTTGAATCAAGCCCCCGCTGATGATTTCCAACTCTCGGGCCCGAGTTCCAGGTTCCAGGTTTGGGTTAGAAAGCACAAATTGGTAGCTCGCGTCAACACAAGAAGATGAGGGGGAAGTCCCTCCACAAGCTCCTGAATTTGCACATTTTTTTGGTAGGCCTGTGCTGTCGAACCACACCACGCAAGTTGGGGTGACGTTATTATTGCATCCGGTGTTTCCTGAAGGAGCAAAAATGACGCTTTTTTTGAGTTGGGTGGTCGCAATTTCACGGGCTCCACCAGCATCCGAACAAGCACCGGTATTCCCATGGTTGGAGGCGAGGTCTGCCCAAAGCGTGGCGGAAATCGGGTCTGAAGTTGCATCGAATGTGACGCAGGTCCAGTAGGAGCGGGAGGAAGCCTCGGCTTGCGCACGTTGGAAAAAATTTTCAAGTTCTCCGATAGATCCCAGTAGGCGTTGTTTTGGGATATACCCGCGCATGGAAATCAAGGCCAAGGAAAGGATGGTGGCCAGAATGGCTAAGGTGACCATCATTTCCACCAAGGTGTAGGCTTTTGAGGGAAGTTTCTTCATGACCAAGATTCCTTTTTTAGGGTTTTAATAAGAATGAACCGATCAAAAGCAAGGAGACACCCAGAATTCGTGCTGCACTGACGGGGGTTTGTGGCATTCCCAACCATCCAAAATGGTCTACTAAGAGCGCCACAGCAAATTGAGAAAAAATCATCAAGGACATGGATAGAGAGGCCCCCAGCTTTTGAAACGTGAACATGGCTCCTCCAATGATCACAACGCCCAAACTTCCTCCCAGGAGGAGTGGCCAGGGAACGGAGGAAAGGGGGGGCAGTTTAGGGGCCAAGGCGGAGGCTCGAGCCAGTCCATAAAATAAGACGGCTACGGTGAGTTGAACCACCGAAGAGATGACCAAGGACATGGGGATACCCATTTTTGCGCGCAGGGCTGTGTTGATCACTCCCTGTGCGGTCATAGATATCCCAGCCACAATGGCCAGGAAAACACAGAAATAAAAAATCATATGTAAGAGATATTCTCGCTGAATACGACCGGGGGCACAAATTTTCTCAATCGATCAAACAATCTTCCAAAGCGCACGCCTCGATCCATGACCTCAAAGGATGGGTTTTTAAACTTCAGCATGAGTTGCTCGATGATCAAGGCTCCCGGAAGAACCACATCCACACGTCGGGGATCCATCCCCGGAAGTTTGGCGCGTTCTTCGCGGTTCATTTGGGCCAGTCGGTTCACCCAATTCGAAACTGTTTCAAGAGTCAGTGTGTGTCCGGAGACATGGTTTGGGTGATATGTTTCGAGCTTTAAATCCAATGAAGCCAAAAGGGTGAATGTTCCTGCCGTCCCAAAGTAACGATCAAGTTGTCCCAAAGGGACCAATCGAGATAAAGCTTTTTGGATTTCTTTTCGGGCTACCTCCAGATCCTCGGGCTTAACGGGATCATTGTGAAAGACTCCTTCCAACAACTTAACCGTTCCCAAGTTTAAACTTCGTCCTCCGTCGAATCTTGACCCGATTCCCCAGGTAATTTCTGTGGAGCCTCCTCCGATATCTACGACCATGGTTCGTGGTTCATCATGCAATTCTGCGGTTACCGAAAGGTAACTCATTCGAGCTTCTTCGTTGGGCTCCAAGATCTCAACGTCGACTCCGGAAGTTTCCTTGAATTTTGCGAGCGCCTCTTGTGAGTTTGAGGCCTCTCGGGCCGCAGATGTAGCGGAAACAAGGATTTCCTCCGTTTCGAGAGATTGAGCCTGTGCGACGTATTCTTTCAGCTGTGTGGACACTCGTTCAATGGCTTGCGCGGATACTTGCCCCGTTTTTCTCAGACCTTCACCGAAGCGAAGAATGCTACTTTTGTCGGCTAATGCCGTAATTTTTCCCTCTTCGTTTCTTTCGGCCACCAACATGAGGAGAGCGTTGGTGCCAAGGTCAATGATGGCAAGGCGTCTTTTTTTATAAGTCATGATTTGGGTCCCCAGGTTGGCATGGCATGTCTCCATGGTTTGTGTGTTAAACGTATTTGATGGGTTCCATCTGCACGCATGGAATATAAGTGATATTGGCCCTCGCGATTGGAACAGAACACAATTAACTGTCCATCCGGAGACCAAGAGGGTTCTTCATTGTTTTTTGAATCGTACGTGAGACGAATCATGTCTCCGCCTTCACGATTCATGGAAAACACATCGAAAAAACCATCGGTATCCATTCCCGAAAAGAGAATTCGATCTCCTTTTGGAGACCAATCCGGAGCGGTGTTGTTGAGTCCTCGGTACGTCAAGCGTCTGGCGCGTTCGTTTCCTTCGGACTTTCTTCGGTAAATTTGAACACTTCCATCGCGATCCGAAACAAAAACCAAATCTTTGCCATCCGGTGAAAACGAGGGGTTGACGTCTGTGGCGAAATTTCGTGTGAGGCGTTCAACGACATTTCCTTCAAAGTTGAGGAGGTAGATCTCGGAGTTTCCGTCTTTTGTCAGAGCGGTGGCAATCAGTTCATGGCTGGGATGAAGAGAGGTCCCGATGACCATTCGAGGGAAAGAAGAAATACGAACATTTTTGTCCGTTTTCATGTCGTGACGATAAAGTTGAGGAGGTTTTCCATTTTGACCAAAGGCCGTGTAATAAATCGCGGTTCCGTCTGCGTTCCAGCTTGGAGACATCACAATCGATTTGTGGTTGGTGAGTTTTCTTAAATTCTCACCATTGAAATCAATGACATAAAGCTCCTTGTTTTTGCCCGCTTGGGCGACGAAAGCAATCTGGGTTTCGAATAGACCTGTTTCTCCCGTGAGAACCTGGATGATCTCATTGGCGAATCGATGAGCCACGCTTGACACGAGGTTGGAATCGGCCTCATACCTTTTGGCCAGGAGTTCTTTTTGAAGGAGAACATCGAATAGGCGAGGCTCAAATATGACTCGTTCTCCCTTTATTTCGTAGGTGGCTTTGATCAGGCCCAAAGCATCCAGGACCGCCCAACTCGCAAAATCGATGTCTTTGGCGGAATGAGCCTTCTTGGTCGGGCTTTCCAAAAAGGCATTTTCTGGGATGAAACGAAAAACGCCCATCATTTCCAGGTCTTTTTGAACGGTGTCGGAAAAAAGTTTCCCTAAGTTTTTCGGATCCGCCGGAGCTCCTTCCAGCAGAGGAGGAACCAAAGCAAGGGGAAATGATCGATTGGATGCTCTCGTGATGTCGATGTAAATTTTTGCCTGTGCGGTCTCTGAAAGAAGCACGAAAGCAACCAAAATGAATGTAAAAAATTTTGCCATCAGTCTTTCTATTTTCGGTTCAAATCGAAGTTAATACTAATCCACTCTCCTACAATGTCTTGTGCTAATTCGGAAGGGGGGGAGGGAAGTGGACTCGACTTTCGTATCGCCCTTAACGTAGCGCTGTCAAATGAGGGGTTTCCAGAGCTATGGACGAGTTTTGGGTTTAAAATGTTTCCAGCGGCATCGATTTGAATGTCTACAGTTGCAGTTGGGGGAGGGGGCTGTAGCCAAATCAGGTTATTCATCAGAACCGCTACAATTCGCTCCCGGTAGCTTGCAAAAATGGGGTTGCCGCCCAACATTCCGGCAATTCCGCCTGTTGGACTTGCCGTAACATCATCTTTTCCTTCTCCGGAAGATGGAAAATTATCCGGTCTGGGTGTGGGTTCGGTTGCAACATCGCTGGAAAGGCTGGCCAATGCATTTTTCATGGCCTCTTCTCGCGCTTTGGCTTCTGCTTCTTCCTTCTCCTTTTGAATTTCCTGTTTCGTTTTTTTTGGCTTGGCCGAAACGACCTTCTTGGCTGGGGTGCGGGTTTTCTTCATTTGGGGTTTGGCTTGGACTCGAGGGCCAGGAAGTTTGTACTTGGGCGTTTTTTTTGCGGACTTAACTGTGTGGGCCCACATGACATTTACCGGGGCCGAAGCATTTAATTTCAGATGGTTGAGAGAGCTTCGATGACTTTTCCAGCCGATCCAAAACATCATCAGAACGTGGAGAGCAACGGAAATGATGATCATTCGGCGGAAACTTTCGGTGTCCGATTTCTTGATCGTAAGGGCCTTGGAAGTCATTTTTCGGGTTCGGTAATCATGCCCATTCGGTCAATCCCCGCGTTTTTGACGTTGGCCATGACTTTCACGACGAATCCATAGGGAATTCGTTGATCGGCTTGGAGATAGATTTCCTTTTTTCTTTTTTCGCGGAACATTTCACGAAGTTTCGGTGTAAGTTCCTGTAGGGACAGTTTGTGCTTGGAAATGGAAATTTCCTTCTTATGATTGATTTCCAAAACGACATCATTTGGTTTGACAGCGACCGATTGAGTGGAGCGTGTTTCAGGTAAATCCACATCGACTTGCTGTTGAATCATCGGTGCAGTAACCATAAAGATCACCAAAAGCACCAACATGACATCCACGAACGGTGTCACGTTGATTTCAGAGAGGGCCTCGTTTTTGTCACCCAACTGAAAGGCCATACGTTATTTCCGACCTCCCATTTGTCTTTTGAGGACGTTCAAAAACTCACTGGAAAACATTTCCATGGAGCGGGTGAAACGACGAATCCGACTTTGACAGAAATTGTATCCAATGACCGCCGGGATTGCCGCAAACAAGCCTACGGCCGTGGCAATGAGTGCCTCAGAAATTCCTGGCGCGACCACGGCCAAGTTTGTGGCTCCGGTTTCTCCAATATTCATGAAGGAATCCATGATTCCCCAAACCGTTCCAAAAAGACCAATGAAAGGAGCTGCGCTGGCGGTCGTTGCCAGAAAAGGCGTTCTTCTTTCCAATTCATTGAGTTCCGCAATCGACTTTCGACGTAGTGTGGCTTCGACATTTTCGATGATGTCATCCACACGATCCGGCGAAATTTCTCCGGCTTCGTTCTTGGTGGCTTCACTGGTTGTCAGGAGCTCTTTGTATCCGGCTCGAAAAACGGCTGCGATGGGGCAGTCGGTCATCTGTTTCGCCTTTCGATAGGCGGTTTCCATGTTTCGCTGTGACCAGAAGAATTCGAGAAATTCATCATCATGCTTTCGAGCACGCTTGAGAAGTCGGACTTTTAAGAAAATAATGGCCCAAGAAATGATCGAGGTCGCGATCAAAAGGAAGAGAACCCCTTTGACCACGGGACCGGATCCCAAAATGAGTTTAATGGCATTTAATTTCATATGTTTGGCAAAACGATAAAGCTTTCCGCGATTTCCGTCTACTGGCGGGAGAGAATTCGATTCTGGCTTTTTTAGTGATAGATTTGTTCTCGAAAGGAGCAATTCTGTCTAAGTCAATTTTCAGCTGGATTGTCATGGTTTTTCTGGGTCTTCTTGCGGGCTATGGTCTGTTCTCGCTCAAAACCACATCCCAACCGCAGGAGCCGATTTTTGCCCCAGCATCCCCTGTCCCGGAGGACTCTCTGGAGGAAGGTGTGCTTGTACCGGTTTACTACCCTCGAAAAGACCTTTCTGGCTTGGAAAAGAGAGAGTTCAGGCTTTCCAAAGGAAAAGAGTCCTTGGCAGGGTGGATTCGTTTTCTGGTGAAACATTTGGCCACGCCCTCTTCCTCCGAACTTCTGGCCGTGTTTCCGGAAAAGACCGAGTTGCTTCATGTTTTTGCGAACGATCAAGGGGGCCTGTTTCTGGACTTCTCTTCTTCTTTGACTCCCAGAGAGGGGGTCGGGGTTCAATTGGAGAGTCTTGCGTTAAAAGCTTTTTTCAGAACCTTGAACGTGAATGTGCCGGGTTATCAGTCGGTGGCTCTTTTGGTAGAAGGGCGGGAACGAGAAACTTTTTGGGGACATATATATGCGAGAAAAGCTTTTCCTCTGGAGCGTTTTTAGACCGCTCAAAAAATCCAGAGTAGACTGTTCTCCAAGACGTCTTGTAGATCATGATAACAGGATATAACCACAATATTCGGCATCGCGGCCTTCTCTTTCATGTCCAAACGGAGGATGGGGGAGCAGGCAACCCTTATGTCGTGACCATTCTTTTTTTTAACGGGAATGTTTTGGCCCAGCGTCGCAGAAGTTATGAAAAGTTTAAGGAGTTGCCGGAGAGAGAAGAGATTGTGGTTGCCATGATGAAAGAGCAACACAAAGAAATCATGAAAGATTTGGTCGGGGATCGCCTACGTGGAGCTTCCCAAGTGATTGAGATGGAGACCGGAGAGATCATCCCTCCCCCTCCCATGGCATCCGATCCCGCTAATCTTCCTCCTCCGCCGATGGCGAAAATGAATCAACCGCCTCCCCAAGAAAAGATGCCACCACCCATTTCAGAGACCATCGAGGTGGAAAAAGGTGCGGAGAAGACGTTGGATGAATTGATCTTGGAATTTCTCAATGAGGAAGAGGACTGAACCGACATGCGAGGTTTTGATCTCGGGGGAAAGACACCATGATTCAGCTGTACCATGTATATAAAAGCTATCGAGCGGATGCTCCCGCGTTGGTGGATGTCAACTTGCAGATCCGAAAAGGAGAATTCGTTTGTCTGACTGGGCCGAGTGGGGCAGGAAAGACAACTCTTCTGAAGTTGTTGTTTGGAGAGGAGTTGGCAAACGAGGGGCAGATTTTGGTCGACAACCGGAACGTGTCTCGAATGCGGGGTAACAATATTGCACGTTTGCGTCGATCGATTGGCGTCGTATTTCAAGATTTTAAATTGATTCAAACCCGAACGGTTTTTGAAAACGTAGCGGTGACGTTGGAAATTTTGGGGCTTTCCAGGTCTATGATTGAACGTAGGACCAATATGATGTTGCGCCTGGTCGGTTTAGAGAAACGAGCACGAAGCATTCCCATTCGTCTGTCGGGCGGGGAGCAGCAACGCGTGGCCATTGCCCGAGCCCTGGTGAATGATCCCAAAATTTTATTGGCCGATGAGCCTACCGGGAATCTTGATGCTGAACTCACGAACGAAATTTTAGATTTGCTTAAAGAAATCAATTTGCGAGGGACCACCATCATTTTGGCGACACATGATCCGAAAGTTTTGGCGCGGGTGGCTCAACGGGAATTGTCTTTGGTGAACGGGAAGCTGGTGAAGTCGTGAGAATGTTTCGCATCCTTCGCTATGTTTCTCGGTCGGCTTACCAGAGCCTTCGAAACGCTCCCCTTTTGCATGCAGTCTCGGCCGGGACAATGGCTACGGCTTTTGTCATTTTTGGCGGAAGCATGATTTTGTTCACGAATGTGAGAAATGTCTTGGTGGATTCCGACGCGGGGACACATATTTCTGTGTATCTTCAAGCGAAGGACGTGTCTCGTACGACCGATCGCATTCGGAAACAGTTTTGTGAACAATCGTTTGTCAAAAAATGTGAAGTGGTTTCTTCGGAAGTCGCCAAAACGAGGTTTGTAGCCAAGAATCCAGAGTTGGAGGAAACGGTTTCTTCCCTGCAGGCCAGCCCGTTTCCCTCTTCCATCGAAATTAGCATTGATTCAGAATTCCAAGAAAGAAGGGCCTTGCAAAATTTCGTAAAGCGCTTGGAGGTGGCTGAAGGTGTTGAGGCGGTTGATGATGGAGGAGACTGGACCGATCGGTGGATTACGCTCCTTAGTTTGATGGATTGGGCCATGTGGACCTTGGGAGGTTTGCTTGGCCTCGGGATGCTTTTTGTTGTGGCCAATACGATTAAACTCATTGTCTATGCCCGAAGAGATGAGATTGAAATTCTGAGTCTTGTGGGGGCCACCAACAACTATATTCGCCTTCCTTTTTTAATGGAGGGCTGTTTGCAAGGAGTCGTGGGTGCTTTGGCGGCTCTGGGGGTTTTACGTCTTTTGTTTTTGTATTCTGAACGTCACATGACCGTAGAATGGGGGTCGGTGTGGTCAACCTCCATCGTCTTTCTTCCCTCCTCGATTCAATGGGGCCTGATTTTAATGGGAGGCCTTTTGGGGATTCTCGGAAGTCTTTTTGCTGTTGGGAGATTCTTGAAGTTATGAGGCTGAAGGTTCTGCTTGGCCTTTTTCTCGTATGTTCGATTTCGTCCGCATGGGCTGATGTAGAGACGAAGGAGGACAATCTCAAGGCCTATGAGCAACAAATCAAAACGCAGAAAGAAAAGCTCAAGAAATTAGGAGGAAGGGAGGGATCTCTTCTAAGGGAAGTAAATCGTTTGTCCAGTCAGGTAAATAAGCTGGAAAGAAAAATTGATGGACTGGATCGCGAAAAGAAGAATCTTGAAGAACGCATTGATAAGACCAATGGGGAGATCTCTCGTCTGTCTAAAGATGTTCGGTCCCGAGATGCACGCGTCAAAAAAAGACTACGCGAGCTGTATATGCACGGGAAACCCAATTACATGAAGGTTTTGTTGGCCGCCGAATCTCCTCTCGATTTTCGAAAGCGCCGCTTTTTGGTGACGCGTTGGGTGAATCATGACCGCCAGTTGATTGGAGAGTATCAGACAAAGGTGGTGGAACTCTCGGAACAAAAATCTCTTTTGGAGGCCGATCGCCAACAACATAAAGTCATCCTCAAGAAACTGTCTGGACAGAAACGGGCGCTGTCACGAGACAAGACCGAACAATCTCAACTCTTGGCCTTGGTTCGAAATCAACAGTCTTTTTACGAAAAAAGCATTCGGGAATTGGAACAGGCGGCAAAAGATTTGCAGAAATTAATTGAAACCCTAAGAAAGCAAGAGAGTGAAGGCACCTCTCTCTTTGCTTCTTTAAAGGGCAAACTTCCCATGCCGGTTTATGGAAAGCTGGAGAAGAAATATGGTTCGTATTTTGATTCAAGACTGCGGACCAAGCTCTATCACAAAGGTGTCGATCTTCGGGTGAAGAAGGGAACCCCCATCAAAGCGGTTTTTGATGGTCGTGTGATTTATGCCGGCTGGTTTGTCGGCTACGGGCAAGTGATTATTTTAAACCATGGAGGAGGTTATTTTACACTCTATGCTCACGCCTCCGAGTTGTTTAAAGAAGTGAATGATACAGTGGTTGCGGGCGAAACCATCGCCAAAGTGGGAGATACAGGCTCTTTGAAAGGGGCCTATCTGTACTTTGAATTGAGGCATAAGGGATTGACGCAGAATCCGTGGCCGTGGTTTGCCAAGCGCGGCTCATAAATGGGAGAACAGAATTTTTTCGAAGGAGACGTTTCGCAGCGTTTGAGGTTTGCTGTGAACTGAACTAGGTTGGAAAAATCAAAGGCCGACACGGAAAGATGAGGAAGATCGAGATGATAAAGAAATTTGTGACAATGGTTTTTTTGATCGGTTTTGTTTTTAGCACAACCGCTCAAGCGAAAGAGTCAAAAGTTTTTGAGAAACTTGAGTCACTCTCAAAAGTATTGAGTTACATCGAAACGAATTACATCGAGCCCGTAGAAGGCGATAAACTGTTGGACTCGGCCATCAAAGGCATGTTGGCTGATTTGGATCCTCACACCGTATATATGCCCCCCGAAGTGTTTCGGGAAATGAAGGTAGACACCAAAGGCGAGTTCGGAGGGCTTGGAATCGAAATCGTATTAAAGGACGATGTCTTGACCGTCATTACCCCCATCGAAGATACGCCTGCCGAAAAGGCCGGAATCAAAGCCGGAGACCGCATATTGAAGATTGATGGAACTGTGACCAAGGGGATGACACTGCTGGATGCGGTTAAGAAGATGAGAGGCCCACGGGGCGGGAAAGTAATTCTTACGATCGGTCGAGATGGGGAAAAGAATCCATTCGACATCGCGGTTCGGCGGGACACGATTCGAATTCGAAGTGTGGATTCCGAATTGGTCGATGATTTTTACGGCTATGTTCGCATCAAGAGTTTTCAGGAAAAAACCGGCCGAGATCTCAAACGTCATGTCAAACGATTGAATCAGAAGTCTGGAGGAAAACTCAAAGGCATTCTTTTGGACTTACGGAACAATCCAGGTGGGTTGTTGGATCAAGCCGTTCGCACAGCGGATTTGTTTTTGGATGAAGGCGTAATTGTTTCCACCATGGGACGTAAAGGTTCTTTCCAAGAAGTGGAGATGGCTCATAAGGAAGGGACGCAGCCGGACCTGCCCATGATCACCTTGGTGAATGAAGGTTCAGCCTCGGCATCCGAGGTGGTGGCCGGAGCTTTGCAAGACCATAACCGTTCCATCATTTTGGGAGCGGAAACCTTTGGAAAAGGGTCGGTTCAATCCATCATTGACCTGGAAGATGGTTCCGGATTGAAGCTCACCATCGCTCACTATTACACTCCAAAGGGACGATCGATTCAGGCCTTGGGAATTAAACCGGATATTTATGTTTCTTCTGTGCCTCCCAAGAAAACAGAGGTTCATTACCTTCGGGAGCAGGACTTGGAGGGACACTTTGAAACGCCAAAAGGGACGAAAACAGAGCCGAAAAAGAATAAGCTCTTCAAAGGCCGCATTGTGGACCTAAAGGAGGACATCCAGCTTCGCCGAGCCTTGGAATATTTGAAAACTTGGGAAGTTTTTCGTGATCGAGTCGCGAAGTCATAAAACCCCATAGAGTCAAACGGGTGCCGTTGAAAAGACGGTGAAACTGGATTCTTTGTTTCCATAAGGAAACCATTTGAATTAATGAAAAAAAACGGTTTGCCTTTCTGTGTCATTTTTGATCCAATACGAGCTTAGGGAGTCGAAATGATTCGGGAAAAAAGGCAGCATTATCGCTTTTCAAGCCGCATAGGGTTTGTATCTTCAGATGAAACAGGGTTGAACTTCAGTTTCATCACGGATCTTTCTCGAAGTGGGGCATTCATCGAAACGGAAAAAATCCAAAAAATAGGATCTCCTTTTCGCTTTGTACTATCGAACGGTTTGGTTTCTTCACCCATTTCCGCGAAGGTTACCCGTGTTCGGGATGCATTTTTTCACGGCGGAAAATCGGGGATGGGCGTTCGATTTGAGCGCCTCGATCGTCAATCCAAAATGCTCCGAGACGATCTCCTCCTCTTTCTGATGAATGAAAAACATCAGACCAAGTGGGCGAATCCGAATTGACGGTTTAGCCGGGTTCAATCTTAGGCCTGCGACAAATCTTCCACATTAAAGCCTTGCTTCAACTGCGACTAATCTCTACACTGGGGAAGTTCAAGCCGCAATAACTCGAGAAATAGGACAGGGCAATGCCAAGATCAGAAACCAAAGTCATCCGTTCTGGGGAACAACCGACCACTTTGCTCCTCCCCAAAAGCAAAATTGTCATCCAAGGGGCAGAGGGTGGAGCCAGGGACTTCCTGATTGATAAAGGAACCATCACCATTGGCTCGGCCGAGGGGTCGGACCTTAGGATCGAAGACGAAACGGTTTCCAGAAATCATGCCGAAATCATCAAAACCAAAGACGGATATTTGATTCGCGATCTTCATTCCACGAATGGAACGTTTGTAGGCGGCTTAAAGGTTAAAGAGGCGTTTCTGGCTGCGGGATCCATCATCAAAGTTGGCAAATCTCGGATCAAGTTCACCCCCCAAGATGAGCAATTGGAAATTTATCCTTCCAAGAAGACGAAATACGGAGAAATCGTTGGAAGAAGTTTGGAGATGCGACGAATTTTCGGAGTTCTGGAAAAAGTGGCTCCCACAAATGTGAGTGTGGTCGTGGTCGGTGAGACCGGAACCGGAAAGGAGCTCATCGCAAAAGCCATTCACCAAAACTCTCGGCGTGCGCGTTCTCCTTTCATTGTGTTTGATTGTGGGGCTGTGGCCGAAAACTTGATTGAGTCGGAACTCTTCGGTCATGAAAGAGGCTCGTTCACGGGAGCGACGACGACACGTCAAGGAGCCTTTGAGTTGGCTGATGGAGGCACCATCTTTTTGGATGAAATTGGGGAATTGTCCATGGAGCTTCAGCCGAAACTCCTTCGTGCCCTAGAATCGGGAGAGGTTAAGCGGGTTGGGGCCGATCGTCCACGCAAAGTGGATGTGCGTGTTGTGGCGGCCACCAATCGAAAACTCAAAGAGGAAGTGAAGAAGGGCAATTTTCGAGAGGATCTTTTCTTTCGAATTTCCGTTGTCCAGTTGTCGTTGCCGCCCCTTCGCAAACGTGGCGAAGATATTCCTCATCTCGTGAAACACTTTTTTGATTTGGCTCAGAAGGAGAGTGGGGGAGCAAGGCAAATTGACGGCATCACCGAGGATGCCATGCAGCTTTTGCAAGATTATCAGTGGCCCGGAAACATTCGAGAGCTGCGAAACGCCATCGATCGTGCTTTTAGTTTGTGTGACGGGGACATGATCGATGTGTCGCATTTACCTGACTATATTCAAGAACGATCCATTGTGACGAAATCTCACACAGCCATGGACGGAGCCCTTCCCTTTAAGGAGGCAAAGGACAAGTGGATTGAGTCGTTTGAAAAAGACTATTTGGTCGAAATTCTACGTCGGAACAATTTAAATATCTCCCGCGCCGCCAAACAAGCCGGGATTGATCGCAAGTCCGTTCAGCGATTGCTTAAGAAATATAATTTAAACGTTAAAGATCTCTAAAGTCCGGCTTCCTCGTCTTCAGTGGTTTTGCTTGAGCGCTGCTGGCAACGCTCGTGAGGACGTATTCTCGAGGTGAAGTTTCCGAAGAAAACGCCACACCACCGACCTGTTTTCCAAGGGCTGCACGAACCTTGTTTTGCCAATCGAATCCCGCAAAAGCTGTAGACTGATCACTGGAAGCCGCAACGCTATCGTTACTATAGGTTTTCGTGGCCACCGTAGGATCCTCCAACTCTTCCATTCGGAAAGACGCTGTTCCTAAAGCGCTTAGGGTTTGGAAAGCCAGTCTTGTTGTCGCATAGGCCGTACCATTGACTTTGGAGTCATTGACATCCGGGGCAATGGCAAATCCCGCATTTCTCGGGTCCATGCTGGAAACATAGAAAAGACCATTGTCCTTTTCCACAGCGACCCAGATTCCGGGTGTTTTTTCACAGAACTCGGTGTCGAACTCAGACTTGGAAATGGCGTTGTCAAAGGTTTCCAAAGAAGTTTTTGGAGTGAACTGCATTTGAAGTTTGACTTCGTTTTCAGCCTCGCCATCAAAGCTTAAAGCGAATTTGGAGTGGATGCACATGGTCAAATATCGACCCAGAGATTTGACGTTCCCATTCACTGTGAGACCGATCGTATCACTGGTTTTAAGGGTGGATCGAAGCGTCATGTAGTCGGTGTTGTCTTTGATGAAAAACTTCATGGAGGACTTGGCTCGTTCCAGTTCATGTACGTTAAATTCAAGCCATTCATCGTGTCGATCGGAATGAATGAACCACGCATCGAAATCCCAGCAACTATTTCCAAAGGCACAGTTTAGACCCACCCAAGAACCCGCAGCGGCAGTGGAAATCATTAAGAATTTTTCGAAGTCGGAAACCCCATCCCACCAATCTGGATCCTTGTCGTCTTTGACCCCATTGTCATTGCAGTCAGCATTCCCGATGCAATCATCTTCGTCGTCGCAGATATTGTCTTCGTCAGCGTCTCCTCCGCGGCTTGCGCATGAGTTTTCGGTAATGAAGTTTGCGATTTCATCATCCGCACCTTCTCCCTCATATCCTCCGGAAGAGGAAATGGGAGTGGGATCTGCGGTTTGGGCACACGATGCGACAAGCATCAATATGGGTAGCAAACTGGCCCAGACTTTAAAAATTTTCTTACCGAACATCGTGGTCTCCTTGTGTCTTTTCTGGCTCACACCACCATACTATCGCTACATTCATGCCAACACAGGCAATACTAACCACCTAATTTTATTGTTTTTTTAAATTTTGCAAACCCCCAAATCGCGCTACTTTTCAGCACCTGTGACCCATTTCTCCCCTTCCCCAAAATGAACTGTTCATTTTGGGGAGTTATCCACAAGGGAGCGAATTGTAGCTTTGAACTCGTTTTTTCGGGGGTATTTGAATCTTCTTCTTTTCAGGGCTCTTCGTAGAATTTCGTCTTCTATTGGCCCGGAGTTTTCGTTAAGCCACGCGATTCTTTCAGGGAAATCCGGAATTTGCCCATGGTCTGCAGCTTTTTCATCGGCGAGAGGGAAGGGGAGGGAAATCCCATTGTAAAGGTAGAACAGTGTCGAATAGCGGTAATCTTCGACCGAGTCGGTGAGTCCAGCTCTTAGAGGATTTTGGTAGAGATACCGGTAGGCGTTGTAGAGATAGTTCGGTTTTTCGATCAAACACCACCTATACCTACTGCCAAAAACATGATTGATTCGGCGTGCCCCTTGATTGACGCTAAAGCTAAACTGTTTCAATAGCTCTCTCATAATTTCGTCGATATTTTCAAAGGGCGTCCACAAGATCATGTGAATGTGATTTGACATGAGAACGAAGGATACGATTTCCGGACGGTAAGTTTCAAAAACGGTCTTGACCCTGGCCAGGAGGATTCTCCAACAACTCTTGTGAGAAAGCTTGAAATACTCTTGGTTATTGGTTCTCACGGTCACGTGGTAGGGAAATTCAGATGTTCGAATCAAATGTTCGTAAGCCATGCCCTGGCTAGATGGCAGGAATTGTGCCAACACCTTTTCCCCAAAATGAACTGTTCATTTTGGGGAGTTATCCACGGTTTTTTGCTTTGAGGAAGGCTTCTAAGTTTCCTTTGGGGCCGCGAATGATGCAGTCGACGATGTCTACGTCGTCTAAGCGTAGGTCAATGATGGCGTGATTTCTCATCGAATGGAGAATCTCCTCTCGTTTTGTTTCGTCTTTCAGAACCCCTTTGATGAGATCTTTTCTCGTGGCTTCAAATTGGGGTTTGATGAGAGCCAGCAAGATGCCATTGGGTTTCAGGCAAGGAAGGACGTACGGCAAAACTTTTCGAAGAGAAATGAACGAGACATCGATGACGATGAGGTCAACGAACTTCTTGAGAAAGTCAGGAGTCAGGTCTTTTACGTGAAAGGATTCGTACCATGTGACCTTGTCGTGATGACGAATTTTTGGATCCAATTGTCCCTTTCCTACGTCAATGCACGTGACATGCTTGGCCCCTTGTTGAAGAAGGCAATCGGTAAAACCTCCTGTGGAAGCTCCGATGTCCAGACAATTGAGATCTTTGGGAACGATTGAAAAGCTCTCAAGGGCTCCGGCTAATTTTTGTCCTCCACGACTGACATAACGCGGTCCTTCATTTTTTAGACGAATGACGGCTTCGGTTGAATAGGAATGGCCGGCCTTGTGAGCGGGTTGATCTCCCACGAGAACTTCCCCGGCCAGAATCAAAGCCTGCGCCTTAGCTCTGGTTTCAGCCAGGCCTCGGTCCACAAGGATTTGATCTAGTCGCTTCTTTTTAGACATTCATGGTCAACTACGATTTTCGCTCAACGATAAAACGTGCGATGGCTTGAAGGGGTTCGCCTTGATCACCAAAAATTTGAACGGCCGAAAGAGCTCGGTCCAAAAGTTCTTGAGCTTTGGCCTTGGCTTGTTCAATGCCCATTAAGGCCGGGTAAGTGGCTTTATTGTTTTTTTCGTCGCTTCCGGAGTCTTTTCCCAATTCTTCGGTGGTTGCCGTGCGATCCAAAATGTCATCGGCAATTTGAAAGGCCAAGCCAATGGCATGACCGTATTGATCCAACGCTTTTTCATGCTCGGGCCCACTTCCCGCTGATTTTCCACCGGCTAAAACCGAAGCTCTCAATAGCATTCCGGTCTTGTTTCGATGAATGGTTTGCAAGGTTTCTTCGGTGAATTCTTTGCCTTCCGAGGCCAAGTCCAAAACTTGTCCCGCCACCATGCCTTGGCATCCAGCTCCTTCAGCCAGAATCGAAACGATTTGAATCTTTTGTTCGGCTGAGATGTTCCAGTTCGGATCCGACAATCGTTGAAAGGCTTCCGTCAGTAGACCATCTCCAGCCAGAATGGCTAAGGCCTCTCCATACACTTTGTGGTTTGTTGGCTTGCCTCGACGAAGATCGTCATCATCCATGGCGGGTAAATCGTCATGGATTAAGGAATAAGTGTGGACCATTTCCAAAGCGCAGGCGGCCGGAAGGGCGTTTTCCATCGTTCCTCCCAAGGCTTGGGCTGCCGCAAAGCAGAGAGCGGGACGGATGCGTTTGCCTCCGGCATCGAGGCTGTATTGCATGGAGTCAATGAGAACCTGAGCTTCAAAAGGGCGATCAAAATGGGAGGCCAGAGCTTTTTCAACCTGGGATCGGCTTCTCTCCAAAAAGGATTTGAGATTCATGGTTTGCTTTCCAGAGATTGTTCGGTTTCCGCAGCCAAGTCCTTCATCAGGTGTTCAACTTTCTGCTCGGCTTCCGAGAGTTTCTTGGAACACAATTTGGAGAGCTTGATGCCTTTTTCAAAAAGGCCAAGGGAATCCTCCAGAGGAAGGTCTTCTCTTTCCAGTTTGGACACGACTTCTTCCAGTTCGTTTAAAGCGGTTTCGAATTTTTTCTCGGCCATGAAATACGTCTTAGTGAAGGTTGGAGATGGCGTCAACCCTCAATGAAAAGCTTAGCCATCCAAAAACTTAAGGCTCCTAGGGCCGAGCCAAATGCCATGAGAATAAATCCATGAGCCACATTTTTCTTTTTCTTGATTTCTGCCCATCCGTAGCCGATCAAAACGGTACAAATGCCCAGGAAGAGAAGTTCCAAGACAATCGCAAAGATGATGCCTTTGATTCCCATCTCTGGATGAAGTGCATGCATGGAAGCACTTTAGAATGTTTTTTCCTCAAGAAAAAGGGGTTTCTTAGCAGCCAAAACCCAAGAACTCGCTGCAGCTTCCCCATAGGCCTTGGAAGCCAATGGAATGGGGGGCTTGCTCCGTGAGGTTCCCAATCCGTTTCCAGTTTCGGGAAAACGTTTCCACTGTTGCGCCGTAACGGACAACGCCTGACTCATCATAGTCATAAAAACTCACTTGGTTTTCCATCGTAAATTCCAGTCTCTTGTAGATGTCAGGATCGGTGTCGTCTTCCAAGCTGTGAATCAGGATTTCCGAAAATGTACTTTCCTCGTCTGCCTCTTGTGTGACCATGGCTTGGGGGTTGAAACGAATGCTTCCCGCTTGGCCGATGGTCCATCGTTCAATGGGGATATTGGTCAGAGTGACATTTCCCTCCAAGTTTGGAGAGTCTCCCAGCTCGGCGCAAAACTCGATGAGAACGGGCGTCCTAGCCGTACTTCCTGCAAGAGAAACCGTTCCTTTGGTATAGAAGAAGACATTGTTTTCCACTTGGCAAGCCGTGGCGGTGCGCAATACGGGTGGGGTGTTTAAATTAGCGCCATGCTCGTCTTGAAAGGTCTCTTCACTAACATTGGAAAGTTTTCCCAGAACCATCAAGTGGCGTTCGATTTCGATGTCATATCCAGTCACATTTTTTTGTCTCATGGCTGCATAGCTGGCCAACATCTGATTGGCTAAGGTTTGAGCGATGGCGCTTTTCTGAGCCTGGCACCAAACATCACATTCAGCGTCTTCATTTCCGGGGCACTCGTTGACGTCGTCATATTTGTCCGAAATGCCGTCGTCATCACAGTCTGGATCGTTAGGTGGGGTCCCGAGGTTTTCTTCGCACTCATCCGTTAAACCATCTCCATCCGAATCGGTTCCGGTTCCGTTGTAACAGGGGTTGTCGCTTAGGTTGTTTGTGCCTCCCGAGGAGGAACTGCTGGATGAACTTGAATTCTCACTCCATTCGGCTGGGCCTCCGCAATGAATGACCAAGGCCGAGGATAAGATCAAAAGAAATATATGTATCCAAAACTTCATTCCTTCTTATAAATAAACAAAGTGTGTGCCAAGAGGGATGTTTTGGAATATCGTGTAATTCTTAGGAGTTATGGAAATTTTTGTTCTACGTGGCGTGCTGAAAGATGGGCCATTTGAGCCAAAGTTCGCCAGAGATTGCAAAGAGTTAGGTTGATGGAAGTTCTAATTTTATTGGGAAAAACGATTCTTTTCCGGCCCTATGTGTTCATCTTTTTAGCGGCTTTTTTGTTTTCCGGAACCATTGCGATGGGACGCCGAAGAACGTTGGTGTTTCTCTTTGGAACCTGGGTTTTGGCTTTTTTGTCGGAGTATTCTTCCACACGAAATGGTTTTCCTTATGGCCTGTACCATTACACGGATGTTACGAAGGGAAAGGAGTTGTTCTTATCCAATGTCCCTTTCATGGATTCGCTTTCGTATTCCTTCCTGCTTTTTGCTTCTTATTCAATGGCATTGTTCACTTTAGCGCCTCTTCGTGTGAAGAAATGGGACATCCAAGTACTGGACACCTTCAAGCTTCGCCAAAGTTGGCCGGTGCTCTTGTTGACTGTGCTGTATATGATGATGGTGGATGTCGTGATTGACCCCGTTACGCTACATGGGGATCGTTGGTTTCTTGGAAGAATTTATTATTACGAAGAGCATGGGCACTTTTTTGGCGTTCCGCTCTCGAATGCTTTTGGATGGGCGGTCGTGGCGTTTGTGGCGCTGCTTTTCTATCAGAAAATGGAGAAATATTTTTTGGGCCCCGCCTTTCGAGATCGGGGGCTACGTGTTTGGCGCTTCCGAGGATTGTTTGGTGTGGGACTTTATTACGGGGTTTTGGCGTTTATCCTTTCGGTGGCAGCGTGGATTGGAGAGAAGGGCATTTTGATTGCTGGATGTTTCATTTTCCTTCTGCCTACGGTGATTTTGTTGCTGCGTTTGAGAGATCCCCGCGTTCGTGCCTCCGAAGAAGAGTGGAAAGCATATTTAAAAGAGTTTCAATTAAATCTTGGCGAATAGGATTGAAGTTTGTTTGGAAATGTTGAAAAAAAAGTATTGCCCAATGGTTTAACGGTTTTGATGAAACCCGATCATCGCTTGCCTCTGGCTTGTGTATTGACCTGGGCCAAGGTTGGATACTTCAATGAACCAGATGATCTCACGGGTGTTTCCCATTTTATTGAACATTTGTTTTTCAAGGGAACGTCGAAACGCCCAGTGGGGCGGATTGCCCAAGAAACAAAAGAACTGGGCGGCTATCTGAATGCCTCTACTTTTTATGATTACACATTTTATTATACGGTTGTTCCCTCCCAAAACTTGATTGGGGCTTTGGATGTTCAGTCCGATGCGCTGATGAATCCTCTTTTTGATTCCGATGAAATGGAAAAAGAAAAGCAGGTCATCATTCAAGAGGTGAAACGAAAGTTTGATAACCCGGATCCTTTTGCTTGGGAAAAATTGCTGGAGCTTTCTTTTCATCGTCATCGAGTGGGTCGTTGGCGAATGGGAACTGAGAAGCAAATCGAGGAGTATCCGGACGAATCAGTAAAAGACTTTTTCGATCGTTATTATTTTCCGGAAAACATTATTTTGGCGGTCACGGGAAATTTCGAACCGGAAAAGATACTCCCCGAGATTGAGAAACGTTACGGAGAGATGGAATCCGGATTGGCTCAAGGGGAGGACTCCCCTCTTGAACCTGAGCAGAAGGAGCCTCGTTTGGAGCGAATCGTGGGGGATGTCTCTCAGGCCTTCATCAAGATGGGATTTCATGCGCCGGACCTGCATGACCCCAATCACCACGCGCTCAATTTTTTAAGCATTCTCATGGGGAGAGGGCGCAGCTCTCGATTTTATCGAAGTTTAAAAGAGGAAAAGAAAATCGCGGAAGGTGTGGGGGCAACCTTTTATGCGGCTCCTGGCGTCGGCTTTTTGACGCTCGAGGCGGAGCTCAAACCTTCGAAAATTGCCGAATGTGAAGAAGAAATCTGGGCTGAAATGGACCGGCTGTTCCGGGATCCTCCTTCGGAAGAAGAAATGTCGAAAGTTCGGAACATCATGGAAATGAATTTTTTCCAAGAACGAGAAGACATCATGGGGCAGGCGTATGGCTTGGCCTTTTTTGAAGCTCTTGGAGGGTATGAACAAGCCCAGGAATACCTTGAAAAAATGCGATCGGTCTCCGTTGAAGATTTGTTACGGGTGACCGAAGAAGTGGTCCAATTCCCTCGTATGAATCTTTTGGAATATGTTCCTGAATCCTTTGGCCAAGGAGCCCCCTATGACCAGCGGCTGGCCAGTCTGGAAAAGCGCGTCCAAACTCGAAGGAAAAAGAGTGATCCAAAAGCCGAAATTCCAGTTTCAGAGCCTGTGGCGCCCTTGGTGTTTTCCAGAGAAGGGGAGCATAACGACATCCAAGACCTCGAAATGATTCCTTTGGAAGGCGGCGTAAACCTTCTTTACTTGAAGTCGAAGGCTTTCCCCGTGGTGAATGTCTCGGTGGGTTTTCCCGGAGGAAGGTCGGATGAAACCGACGAAAATTGTGGATTAACTCAGTTTTTATTGCGAACAGCTTTGAAGGGAACGGAACATCGAACCGCCGACGAGGTGGCTTTTGAAGTGGAAGAGCTGGGTCACCCTCTTCATGTGGAAGCCTCTGCGGACCATTTCACGTTTTCCTTGAATATGTTGTCTCGGAATCTTCAAAAGGGTGTGGGGTTGCTCTTAGATGTGATTTTGCAACCCACGTTTCCCGAGAATGAAATTGAAGTTGAGAGAGAGGCGGTCAAAAATCATTTAAATCGCCTCCAAGACAATATGTTTACCTACCCCATTGAGCTGTTTTATCGCTCGCTATACGGGATGCATCCCTACGGGCTTCCCCGAAATGGGACGTTTGATTCTCTGGAAAATTTTTCTCACGACCAACTTCTGGATTGGTATCGCAGCGTGTTTCGTTGGAAGAAAATGGTCGTTTCCGTTGTGGGAGATGCAGATCGTCAACAAGCCATTGATTTGATTTCAGAAAGGTTTTCGGTCTCAAGAGACGGAGAAGAAGAGTCCAGAGCAGAAATTTTGCCGGTAATTCCCCCCCGTGGATTACAAGAAGTGATTGAAGATCGGAATCGAAAACAAACGGCTTTGGCCTTTGGTTTGAGTGGGGTGAGTCTTCGAGATGAGCGATATTATGACCTAGAGGTCTTGAAGAACATTCTCTCGGGAATGGGAGGCCGACTCTATATGGAAGTCCGTGAGAAGCGGGCTCTGGCGTATACGGTTACTGCTTTCAATATTGGGCTTCTTCGTGGTGGGGCCTTCTTTTCTTATGTGGCGGCAAATCCTGAAAAAGAGGCAGAGGTTCGAAAGGTTCTTTTGGATGAGTTCTTTAAGGCCAGTACCCGTCGGCCCACCGAAGAGGAAGTTCGGGTGGCAAAGAGTTATTCCCTGGGTAGTCACGACATTTCGCTACAAGGAAACCAAGCTCTGGCAAATGCGGCTTTTCTTCACCATTTTTCTGGAAGAGGAATGGAGACGTTGAAAGTATATCGTGAACAGATAGAATCGGTTACGGCCGAGTCGGTCCGATCCGTTGCTCATCAAATCATGGATGTTGAGAGTGCCGCGGTTGGAATCGTCAGAGGGAGAGTGTAATGAGCTGGGAAATTTTTCAAGATCCTTCAAAATGTTTCTCCGTTGTTCTCTTTGTTCAAGAAAGCGATTTTTCCTCTCGTCAGAAAGAAATTGAGCGACTTGGGAATCAACGAAATGTGCGATTGGTTGTTCAGCCCTGCCCGTATGAGGGAATCGAGTTTTTGTCTCGAATTGGACACCAATTGATTGGCCATGAAGTGAGTTCGGACAAGGAATTATATTGGTTAGCCATTGAATTGAGAGCGGATGTTCCAGATTCGACCTTTGAGGAAATTTCCAATCAACACATTGAATACTTAACGGCCATTTTGGAGCAAAAGGCTGAAAAAGTGGAACAAAAGGGGAAATTGTTACGAAGCTATATCGAACAATATTCGTAAGCTTGACGATTTGCGGAGCGTTTTTTTTCGACGCTGCGTTGGAGTCCAAGCCCGCGTCTTCTCCTGAGTCCGTATTTCGAATGGCGGTCGTGGGTCCCATTCGGACGTTGGATCCAGCTCTGTCTCGCTCCCTTGCCGAGCACATCCTGCTTACCAACCTGGGTGAACCTCTCATGGTTATGGACACAAAAACGGGGCTTCCGATTGAAGGGTCTGCTCGGTCCGCGAAGGTGTCCAAAGACGGCAAGAAAGTCACCGTAAAGCTTCGAAAAGATTTGTTCTGGTCCAATGGTGAGCGATTGAAGGCGGAGGATTTCAATTTCTCATTACGTCGGTTGCTGGACCCAACGATTCAGTCTTGGTTTTTCCCCATGTTTAAGAATCTTCGAGGTGCCCAGGCGTTTCACGATGGAGCTCCAATTGAACCGAGCCAAATTGGGATTGAAGTAAAGGCAGAGGACACGCTGGTTTTTCATTTGGAAAAACCCGATCCTTTCTTTTTGTTGACCTTGGCTCATCCAGTCACGATGCCTGTGCATCGAAAGACACTGGACCGATTCAAAAAGTCTTGGTTTTCTCCCAAACACTGGGTCGGGAATGGCCCTTTTCTGCCGGTGGCCAAAAACGCTTATTTTTATCGCTTGCGAAAAAACCCCCATCATCGATTCAGTCCGGGAATGGCTTTGGACGAAGTTCAAATTTCCCTTAGCCCGACTCGATCCGAAGCCGTGGATCTATTTGTGCAAGGAAAGGTGGATCAGTTTGGATATCGTGATCACGGCGTCCCCTTGCCAAAGACTCATGAGTTTGTGGGAAAAGGAAGTCTGCGTTATGAGCCGGACTTACGAACGTTTTTCTTGCGTTTGAATTCTGCCAAAGCTCCCTTGAGCCAACGCAAGATACGAGAAGCCTTGGCCATGTCATTGGATCGTGGCCTGCTGGTTCCAACCTCGGATCAATCCCGGAGACCCCTTACCCTTTCCCTCGTTCCGGATAAGCTCCTCGGGTATGAAGCCCCTCACGGATACTTATATAACACCCCAGGGGCATTGGGGATCTTGTCCGATCTCGGATATTGCACGCGGGATCGTTCTCCGGCCGGATGTAAGCATCTTCCTCCCCTGGAAATAATTCATCGAGATCACTCTTCCATGAGGAAACAGGCTTTGAAATTACAGGGGATTTGGAAACGGGCTTTGGGGTTGCAGGGCATGCGCATTCTTTCCTACAACGATGAAGCCTTTGAAAAAGCCATCTCCACGGGGAAGTACATGATGGCCTTGGATGATTTGGCGGTGGATTCCGAACGTCCTTTTGATTTTTTGAAGATGTTTCATTCAAAGCAAAGTCTATCTGGGGGAGTCAGTCTTCCTGAGTACGATCATCTCTTGGAGTTTGCCCAAAACACCCCGGCCTGGCCAGAAGCCAGAAAGCATTTTCGCGCGGCGGAAGCGAGGCTTTTGAGGGAGGCACTCGTGATTCCCCTGTATCACGGTACAACTCCCGTGTTGGTGTCTCCTCGGGTGAGGGGCTTTGTTCCCAACCTGATGGGGGTATATCCCTTTTCTGAGATTTCCTTGCGATAATGGTGGAGAAAATCCACTGGTGTCATGTTTCCCAGTGTCAAAACGCCACTTTACGCTCGGATGACGTTTGTAAGGCACGAATATTTAAAGAAAAAATATTTTTCGGTTTTGGCACAAACCCTGCTTTTTCATAGTTCAAGACAATTGGGGAAGCGGGGCTTTCAAAAAACTGTGAGAAACCTTTTGGAAGCCCCCAAAAAAAGGCTCCGAAGTCAAAGATTTAGATTCGTTGGGGGAAAACGGTCGGAAACGGCATGCGGTACGTTGGTGGAATGAGGAAGACAGATTCGATTGAAAGCGAAAGGCCTCGGGGACATGTCTCGCAACATGTCCCCGAAAATTTTTTTAACCATGAACAGGCAGGTGTTGTAATTCGGGAGGAAGGGCGAAGTTAACGTCTTCCTCAACCAAATCCAGCTCTTCTGTAGAGGATCCTTTCTGCTCGAGCCAATTCAAGACTTCTTGCACCAAATATTCAGGCGCTGAGGCTCCTGCCGTCAATCCAATGAGTTCTTTTTCTTGGAGCCACTTGGGGTCAATTTCTTCCGCGCGATCAATCAAGTAAGCATCTACGCCTAGAGCTTGAGCCACTTCACAGAGACGTTGAGAATTGGAACTGTTTTTGGAACCCACGACCAAAAGAAGTTGAACGCCTTTTTTGACCAAGGCCTTCACGGCGTCTTGACGATTTTGAGTGGCATAGCAAATGTCATCTTTCTTGGGGGACTTGAGTTCAGGAAATCTTTTTCTCAAGACATCCATCATCTCTTTGGACTCATCAACACTCAAGGTGGTTTGGGTAAGCGCAGCTACTTTAGAGGGATTTGGAATGTCCAGGTGGTCAACATCTTCCGGAGAGCCGACCACGGAGATGTCTTCAGGGGCTTCCCCGAGGGTGCCTTCCACTTCGTCATGATCTGCATGGCCGATCAAAACGATGGAGTCTCCTTGGGTTAGGTATCGATGAACTTCATGGTGAACTTTCGTGACCAAAGGACACGTGGCATCAATGACTTGTAAATTTCGGTCTGCGGCGTGTTGCCTCACCTCGGGGGAGACGCCATGAGCACTGAAAATGACGAGACTGCCTTGTGGAGCCTCATCCAGACTGTCGATGAAATGGACTCCACGTGCCTGGAAGCTTTCCACAACCGCTTTATTATGAACGATCTCTTTTCGAACGTATAAGGGTGTGCCATAGTTTTTCAATGCGAGTTCGACGATGTCGATCGCACGAACGACGCCGGCACAGAAACCACGAGGACTAGCAAGAAGAGTTTTCATATGACGCGAAGACATGACAGAAAATGGATCGAGTGGCAAGGGGGGCTCTGGGCCCTTTTTTCTCTATTCCTTGTACCATCCGCCTTGGGTGAAGGAGATCCGGCGCGACGGAACGTGGATATTCAGGTGTACTCACCAAACCAAGGATCGGTCGAGGATGGAAAACCTTTGCGCTTTGGGGATCCTGAAGTGGTTTGGGAAGAGGAAGTGCCCGATTCTTCTCCGAAAGAAAAAAAAACCTCCAAAATATCGTCTCCCAAAAGAGCCAAGCCTTCGATGCCTGCCACCCAGACTTTCAAAAATGCTTCAGGAATTCGAGAGATGATCGATTCGGTTCCTCCCGATCAAGATTTCTCTCTCGTTTTGGAGAGGATTGACGCGGGAGGCGCGTCTGCCGTTCCCGTTTTGGCCGAAGTGTTTTTGGATCCTTCGGCGCGTTGGCAATCGAGGTGGATTGCGGCGATGGCGTTGAGTCGTGCGGATAGCAAAGATAGCCGTGCGGCGTTACAGAAAGGTCTTCAAGACTCCTTTTTCCTGGTTCGGATGGCCGCGTTGGTGGCTTTGGGGGCGAGCCGAGAAGGGGATGTGGCGCCCGCAGTACGTCGTTCTTTGAATGACAAGGCGATGGTGGTTCGGTCTGCAGCCGTGGATGCGTTAGGTAAATTACGGGATGAAGGTTCCGTACCAGCTTTATTGGAGGAGTTGTGGGCTGCTCGAAATTTTCATCGCGGGAGGAGTTTGTGGATTCGAAAACATATTCTCGTGTCTTTGGGGAGAATTGGAGATGCTTCTGTCTTGCCTTCGGTCATAAAAGTTTTTGGAGATCATGATTCTGAACTTCGTCTGGAAGCCTGTCGAACGTTGAGCCGACTTCAACCCGAAGTCGAACATGCCTCCGAAACTCCTCGTGAAGGGTGTGCAGATCAGTGGTTAAGTTGGTTCAAAACGTTTGAGGAAAAGAGTTCCCCTACTTCAATTGAGTGATGGTGATGGTTTTGCTTTCATCACTTACCTTGAACACAATCTTGAAAGAGCCTTCGTCCAGAATAAAAGATCCGGGACGCTTGGGAACGTTTTTCGCGGCTCTTGGATAGGGTTCCGACGCGAGATCTAAGGTCCGATGTCGAACATCTTCAAACTCTTCAAAGGTTAACTCCTCCATTTGACTTTGTACGGTGGGCGAAAAGTAGAGCGAATATTTAGAGGTCTTGGGGGGGGTGTTCTTTAGGTCAATGAGTACCGGAGGATAAGAGGTGTTTTGGGGGTGAATTTGTCGCAGAGCTTTCGTGAGGCGGATGATTTCGTGGTCTGCCTTTTTTAGAAGCTTCTGAGGGTTATGATAGTAGAAAAGAGCACCCAGCCCACAGGCGATGACAATCAGAAGAAGGTTTTTAAAAATGGGATGTGTTTGAGGAGGCCGAATGGGGCGTCGATCAATCTTAGGTTTATTTTCGGCCAATTTTGTCTTGGTTAACGGATTTTGATGTTCTCCGGTGATGAGATCTCTGGGAGATTGTGTAGGTTTGAGCGTGGCTAACTCAGCCGCAGAAACACCAAACAGATTTCGGACGTATGCGGCCAAGTCCATTTCAGTCACTTGCCCAAACGTGTCTTCTTGGAATTTTTCCAAAGCTCGAGCAAATTCTTCAGCGTTGGCGTAGCGTTTTCGAGGTTTTTTGTTAAGGGCTTTGCTTAAGATGTTCACCAGTTTTCGGGGCACTTTTGGATTGATGTCTCGGGGGTCCCTAAATTCTGCCCCTCGAACATGTTCCAACAATCGAATGTCCGTTTGCCCTTGAAAGTAGTTGTCCAACGTGAGCAATTCCCAAAACACAATTCCTGCGGAGTAGATATCCGTTTTGAGATCGATCTCTTTTCCCATGGCTTGCTCGGGAGACATGTAACTGAATTTTCCTTTGAGAATTCCCGTTTGTGTAGAACTGGCGATATGTCCTGCCTTGGCAATGCCAAAGTCGAGGATTTTTACCTGTCCCCAAAGGGAGATCATGATGTTGTGCGGAGAAACGTCGCGGTGGACGATTTCCAAAGGTTGGTCAAAATTGTCTCTTTTGTGGTGAGCGTAATCCAGTGCTCGGAGAACCTGAATCATCATGGCGATGGACATATGCATGGGGAGTTCGACCTCCCTCATTTTGCAGCGGATCATAATGGATTTGAGATCCTTTCCCTGCACATATTCCATGGCGATGAAGTAGTCTCCATCCACGACCCCAAAGTCTAGGACGGGGACGATGTTTGGGTGATTCAAACTCATGCTCAGCCGGGCTTCGTTGACCAACATGCTGACCAGTTTTTTATCCTGAGAAAACTGAGGAAGAATCCGTTTGATGGCGACCACAACATTGGGTCGCCCGCGATACTGGGCTTTGTAAACCTCTGCCATCCCGCCCATACCCAGCTTGGATACGAGATGATATTTGCCGAACCGAGGGGCTCCGCCGTATGGGTCGGTCAATGCTACCTGCCTTGTCCCTGAATTTGGGCCAATCGGTTTTGAATATTGCCCAATAAGCGAGCTTCTTTTTGAGTGGAGCTTTCGGTTGGAATCCACTGATAGAGAGAGCCGGAAAATTCCGTTCCAGCTGTAATCGCATCGCTCATGTATTGCTCTTCATTGTCGATCTGAACTTCAACCCCTTTTCGAGAAGGTTTGAAACGAAAAGAAAGCTTATATCGAATATTGTAGGGGATTCGGGCTTCTCCATATCCGGAATACAATCGATCAGATTTTCCCAAGATCCAGTCGGTGATGATGACGCCACTTTCTTTTTGGGAGGTGGCCAGTGGGTATTTTTGTTCGTCCAAGACTTCCTTTGTGGCTTGCCAGACATCCGAATAGCTTCCACGGAAGATTTTTTCCACGGCTTGTCGGGAAAAACTTTTGACTCCGGGTTCAGCAAAATCTTTGGAAGCACAAGAAGTGAACAATAAACCAAGGCTTAGAAGAATAAGAATGCGACGTTTCATACAGCTCAACAGAATATCACAGGGCAAAAAACAGGAAAAGTCGCTTGACAGTTCCTCATGAGCTCCGCTATAGCCTTGAGCTCATTTTTATGACCAAGCAGGAATTAATAGAAAAACTCGCCGAACGGCATAAACGAAGAAACGTTTCCAAAGCAGCCGCTTTCGATGTCGTGGAAAGCCTGTTTCACAACTTAGGTATGGGCATTCGACGAGGAAAACGATTCACGTATCCAGGTTTTGGAACCTTCGTGGTTCGGAAGCGAAAAGAGCGAAAAGGTCGAAACCCTCAATCTGGGCAAGAAATTACCATCGCTGCTTCCAAAACCGTGGCCTTCCGTCCTGCTGCAGACTTAAAAGCGCGCTTGAAAAAGTAAGTTTTACCCTTCTTCGATGTCGTATTTCTTGATCTTCTCGTGAAGCGTGGACTTGGCGATCCCTAAGGTTTTGGCAGCCTCTTTTTTATTCCAATTGTGGCGTTTGAGTTCCAGAACGATTTTTTCTTTCTCAATGTCCCGAAGGGTTCTTGTGACGGTTTGAGGGATTTTTTGGGTTTTTTCGTCAAACTCGTAAGCCGTGTCATCAGCAACGCCTAGGGGCGTGAACTGGATGTCTCCGGCGCTGATGATTCCCGTTTGGCAGTCCAGGACTGCACGGCTGATGACGTTCTTTAATTCTCGAATGTTACCGGGCCAGGCATAGTCCGTGAGTCGATCAATGGCGGAATCATCGATTTGTCGAATGGCTTTTTGTCTCCCAGAGGCGAATTCTTGTTTGAGAAAATAGTCGACGAGAAGTCGAATGTCTTCTCTGCGTTCCCTTAATGGTGGAAGCTGAATGGGGACGACATAAAGTCGAAAGTATAGATCTTCGCGAAACCTTCCCTTTTTCACCTCCACGGAAAGATTTCGATGGGTGGCGGCCACAACCCTCACATCCACGCGGATGGTTTGTGTTCCTCCCACACGCTTGATTTCATTGGTCTCTAGAACGCGAAGCAATTTGGGTTGTAAGTCCAACGGCAGTTCGCCAATCTCATCCAAAAAAAGCGTGCCTCCGTTGGCCTGTTCAAAGACACCTTTGCGTTGTTGATGAGCTGATGTGAACGCCCCTTTTTCATGACCAAACAACTCACTCTCGATTAAGTCTCTAGAGATGGCACCGCAATTGACTGTGATGTAATTTTTCTTGGAGCGATTGCTTTGATTGTGGAGGGCGCGTGCGACAAGTTCTTTCCCGGTTCCCGTTTCACCATGAATTAGGACGGTCGTGTTCGAGGGGGCAACGCGTTCGATCAGCGTGAAAATTTTTCTCATTCGAGCATTGTTGGAGTGGATGCCTTCAAATTGGCTCTCAGATGAGGGTTGAATGGGTTGCATCTCTTCGGCAGAAGAGAATCGCACCTCAACCTGTCCGATCTTAATTTTTGCGTTGGCCGTGAGGATGGCTTCCACGACAGGTTCTCCATTGAGGAGTGTTCCGTTGGTGCTTTTCAGATCTTTGAGAAAATACGTTCCACTTCGGTTTTCGATCTTACAATGAGAGGTGGAAATATAGTCGTCAGTTAGAACGATGTCATTTGCCTCTCCTTTCCCGATAGAAATGATGGATTTGTTCAGCGTGAAGATTTTCTTGGGAGCTCCTTTCGTGACTTCCAAGATGGCTTTTTCCAATACCAGTTCACCCTTTGCCGGTTGATAGGAAAGAACGCGTGTGGGTTCTTTTTGTTCAACGGGAATTGTTCGCTCTTCTTGTCCTTCGTTGTTGCCAAAGAGAATCGTCCAATCTCCCATTTGGATCACATCGTTGCGTTTGAGAACTTGGGTGGAAACTCTTTCCTCATTCACGAAGGTTCCGTTGGTGGATTTATCCGTAACCAAATACTGGTCGCCTTGTTTTAAAATGGTTAAGTGCACGCGGGAAATTCCAGGATCGGGCAAGCAAATGTCGTTTTGGCTGGAGCGCCCTACGGTGGTGAGTTCTTTGGTGATGAAGTACTTCATCACCTCTTCATCATTTTTCCTAAGGGATAATTCGATCGATGGCATTTCGCCAAAGATTAGCACATGCACGCCAGAGCGGCTATTTCAACGGGAAACTTAACGCAAAGATTGTTTGAGCGTGGGCGCAGGCCTAAACGTAATGGTTTTGTGTGCTTTGATCGTGATGGTTTTTCCGGTTTGGGGGTTTCGACCTTTTCGCTCTTTTCGTTTCTTCAGATTGAACGCACCAAATCCAGGGTAGGTGAACTTTCCATCCTTCATGATGCCTTTGGCAAGGAGGTCAAAAACAGAGTCGACCATTTCAGCAATGGCTACACGCGGTAAGCCTCTAAGTTTATTGTCTTTATATACTCGCTCAATCAGTTCTGCTTTGGTCATAGTCCTTCCACCCCTAAAGATTTCATAGGGTTATAGGACGTGCATGCACATTGTGTCAAGGATCGGGAGGAATTGCGAAGGGGATCTTCCTTCGTTATAACGGTTAAACTTTGTGGACCAAGGCTTCAATGATTGTACTTTCCATTTTTCTGATTCAATGCGGAAGTCACTTTTCTTCGACGATTTCCAGTATGGCTCTTGATCCCAATCCCGCAGTGGTCCAATCCGGAATATGTACGAGTGATGCACAGCTGACCGCCACACAAAACTCGGGTTCCACCTTGGTTTCGTTGGTGGCATCTTTTCCGGATTCCCAGGGAAATGTGGTTGATTTTGAGTACGATGAGAACGCCATTTCAACCATTGTAAGTGATATATATGTTCCTCCACATGGAACAACGACCATCCATTTGGAGTTGAATTTGGAAGCCGAGTCTGTACCGCTCCCTGCCGAAGGTACAATCTTGGTTACGGGAGTTGGGGCGGGAGGAACCGTCCAGTTTGTGGGAGTCTTGACCTGCGAAGAGTAATGTTCAAAAAAATGAGGAGAGGAATCATGAGTCGAGAAGTTCGTGCGCCGCGAGGAAAAGAATTGAATTGCAAAGGATGGCAACAGGAAGCTGCTTTACGGATGTTGATGAACAATTTGGATCCGGAAGTGGCAGAGCGTCCAGAAGAACTTGTGATTTACGGGGGTACGGGAAAAGCTGCTCGTTCTTGGGAAGATTTTGATCGAATTGTGGCCGCGCTTAAGCGCTTGGAAAACGATGAAACCTTATTGGTTCAATCGGGTCGGGCTGTGGGAGTTATTAAGACGCACGAAGAAGCTCCACGGGTGTTGATTTCAAATTCGATGTTGGTTCCGGCTTGGGCGACGTGGGAGCATTTCTGGGAACTCGAGAAAAAGGGCCTCATCATGTACGGCCAAATGACTGCGGGAAGTTGGATTTACATTGGAACGCAAGGAATTTTGCAGGGAACCTATGAAACGTTTGCCGAAGCCGGGCGAAAGCATTTTGGCTCTTCGTTAAAAGGGAAGTTTATTTTGTCAGCGGGACTTGGAGGAATGGGCGGAGCTCAACCTCTTTCGGTGACCATGAACGAAGGGGTTTTCCTGGGCATCGAGATTGATCCCACGCGAGTTCAGAGACGTCTGGAGACCCGTTATTTAGATGAGGTTGCAGACGACTTGGATGATGCTTTGTCTCGCGTGAAGAATGCCCAAGAAGAGGGACGGCCGCTTTCCATTGCTTTGGTGGCTAACGCAGCCGATGTGTACGACGAACTCGTGAAACGAGAGGTCTGGCCTGACTTGGTTACCGATCAAACTTCGGCCCATGACCCGCTTCGAGGTTACATTCCCCAAGGTTACTCCTTGGAAGAAGCGGAGAAACTTAGAAAAGATCATCCAGAGGAACATGTGAAAAAGGCTCAAGCTTCCATGGCTGTTCAAGTGAAAGCCATGTTAGCCATGCAAAAAAACGGCTCACATGTCTTCGATTACGGAAACAATATTCGGGCTCAGGCCCAAATTTCCGGAGTTGAAAATGCGTTTGATTTCCCAGGTTTTGTTCCGGCATACATTCGTCCTCTTTTCTGTGAAGGGAAGGGGCCGTTTCGGTGGGCGGTTCTCTCTGGTGATCCCGAAGATTTGAAGAAAACCGATGAGGCCATTTTGGAACTCTTCCCGGAAGATAAAGGCCTCAATCGATGGATTCAGATGGCCTCTGAGAGGGTTGCTTTCCAGGGGTTGCCATCCCGAATCTGTTGGTTGGGGTATGGGGAACGCAGGAAAGCGGGCCTGAAATTCAATCAGCTGGTTCGAGAGGGCGTGGTGTCTGCACCCATTGTCATCGGTCGGGACCATTTGGACTGTGGCTCTGTGGCTTCTCCCAATCGCGAGACCGAAGGCATGAAAGACGGAAGTGATGCTATTGCGGACTGGCCAATGTTAAACGCCATGAGCAATGTTGCTTGTGGAGCTGCCTGGGTGAGCATTCATCACGGAGGGGGCGTCGGTATTGGATATTCCCTTCACGCTGGAATGGTTAGCTTGGCCGATGGATCGGAATCGGCGGATCGAAGATTGTCACGCGTTTTGACTGCGGATCCTGCCATGGGAGTAATTCGACATGCAGATGCCGGATATGAAAAAGCGGAAGAGATTGCCAAAGAGCGGGGAGTGGATTTAGCCAAATGACGAGTTATACGATCATCAAAAATGTTTCTCAGCTCGTAGATTTTCGGGTTCGAGAAAAAATGGCCATGATTTTTCAAGGGGAAGACGTGGTGTGGGTCGGTCCCGAAAAGGAAATCCCCTCGGACTACCCGATTGAACAGGAAGTCGATGCTGAGGGCCGGTTGGTTACGGCGGGATTGGTGGATTGCCATACCCATCTCGTGTTTGCGGGCTCTCGTTCCGAAGAGTTTTTCAAACGTTTGCAAGGGACTTCGTATGAGGACATTGCTCGAAGCGGAGGGGGCATTGCCAGTACGGTGAAATCTACCCGTGAGGCGAGTGATGACGTGTTGAAGGATCTTCTTCGGAAACGATTGGATTCCTTTCTTTCCTACGGTGTGACGACCCTGGAGGTTAAGAGTGGTTATGGCCTTCGAACCGAGGATGAACTGAGAATTTTGAAAATTGCGAATGAAATGGATCATCCTGTCGAAATCGTTCCAACCTTTCTCGGGGCGCACGTAGTTCCTCCAGAGTTTGAGGGAAAGAGAGACGCGTACATCGAACTCGTCTGCGAAGAGATGATGCCCAAGGTCAAAGAACAGAATTTGTCGAATATCTGTGATGTCTTTTGCGATGAGGGCGCCTTCACGGTGGAAGAAACTCGGAAGATTTTGGCTCGCGCGAAAGGTCTTGGTTTTAATGTCAAGTTGCATGCCGATCAATTGAAAGGAACGGGCGCAGCCGAATTGGCTGCAGAGTTCGGAGCTTTGTCTGCCGATCACTTGGAACAAATCAGCGAGGCAGGAATTTCTTCTTTGGCCAAAAGCGGAACCATTGCCGTATTGATTCCGGGATCCGTATTCTTTTTGGGGAAGAGGTCTTATGCTCCGGCTCGAAAGCTCATTGAGAAGAATGTGAATGTGGCCATTTCGACCGATTGCAATCCAGGAACCAGCTTAAGCGAAAACTTGCCTTTGATGATGAGTTTTGCCGCCGTGGAAATGAAAATGAGTGTCCAAGAAATCTGGGCGGGCGTGACGACGTTTCCGGCACAGGCGATGGGGCTGAAAGATCGCGGACGCTTTGCTCCGGGAATGGCTGCAGATTTTGTGGTTTGGGACGCGGAAAATTGGGAAGAAGTTCCCTATCACTATGGATCCGTGAAGGCTCATGCGGTGTATAAGAAGGGGCGTCGCGTATACGCGGCTTGAGACGCGGAAAAAATCTCCCTTTACGTTCTTAGGAGCCGTTGTTATCAAAGTCCGAAAAAGGGCGGCAATCTTTCGCATTTTTTAGGAGAGAATCATGAAACTAGTTGAGTGTGTTCCGAATTTTAGTGAGGGTCGGGATCGATCCATCATTGATCAAATTGCGCGTGAGGTTGAAGAAACGGACGGAGTAAAGCTTCTAGACGTGGATCCGGGTGCAGATACCAATCGAACCGTGGTTACGTTTATTGGAGCGCCGGAGCTGGTTAAAGAGGCTGCGTTCAAATGCATTCAGAAAGCGGCCCAACTCATTGATATGAGAAAACACTCTGGGGCTCATGCTCGGCATGGGGCCACGGACGTTTGCCCTTTTGTTCCGGTGTGTGGCGTGACGATGGAAGACTGCGTGCAGATCGCCAAAGAGGTGGGCGAACGGGTTGGCCGTGAACTTGAGATTCCGATTTACCTTTACGAAAACGCGGCCACACGCCCCGAGCGGGTCAATCTCGCGGAGGTTCGTAAGGGAGAATATGAAGCCCTGGAAGAGAAGTTGAAAAAACCAGAGTGGAAACCGGACTTCGGTCCAGCCATTTTTAATGCCAAGGCAGGTGCGACAAATATTAGCGCTCGGGAGTTTCTCATTGCCTATAACATCAACCTAAATACCAAAGATGCGAAACTGGCCAAAAAAGTGGCCTTTGGCCTTCGAGAGCAGGGGCGAATCAAAAGGAATGACCAGGGAAAATTCGTTCGGGATGAGCAGGGCAATCCGGTTTACGAACCCGGAAAGTTCAAGGGCGTGAAAGCCACAGGTTGGTATATTGATGAGTATGGTCAAGCGCAGATCACCATGAACATCACCAACTATAAGGTCGCTCCTTTTCATGAAATCTATGAAGAGGCTCGAAAGGACGCGGCGACGCTTGGTTTGACCGTTACGGGAAGCGAACTTGTGGGACTTCTCCCGAAAGAGCCCATGCTTTTGGCTGCGGATTATTATCTCGCCAAGCAAGGCAAGCATTCGGGGATTCCCGAGAAAGACCGAATTCACATCGCCATCAAGTCCATGGGCTTGGAAGACATTTCTCCCTTTGACCCTCGCAAAAAAATCATTGAATACGCCTTCCAAAACGATGATGGAAAATTGGTGGGAATGAATCTGCGGAATTTCACGGACGAGCTGTCCAGCGATTCGCCCGCTCCGGGAGGTGGCAGCGTCGCGGCACTGGCCGGCGCCCAAGCGGCAGGGCTGGTGGCCATGGTCGGAAATCTTTCCCATGGAAAGAAAGCCTATCAAGCGTCCTGGGATGACTTGGCCAAGGCATCTGAGCGGGCTCAAACCCTGAAAGATCAATTCTTATCGGCCATCGATGAAGATACAGATGCCTTCAACGGAGTCATGGCCTGTTTTCGTCTTCCCAAGAATACTGAGGAAGAAAAGGTGGCTCGGGACGAGGCCATTCAGGAGGCCACCAAGGAGGCCACGCGGGTCCCTTTACGCGTTTTAAAGATGCTTCCAGAGGTGTTGGATCTGGCCGCCCTGATGGCCAAGAAGGGGAATGAGAATTCCTTGAGCGATGCAGGCGTCGCCATGTCCATGTCCAGATCGGCGGCGGAAGGCGCTTACATGAATGTCTTGATAAATCTTAAAGATATCAATGACATGGAGTTTGTTCAGTCCACAAAGGCCGAAGCGGAGGCGACGCTCCTTCAGGTTCGGGAAACCACGGACCGGGACCTGGATCCATTGTTGAAGGCTTTAAAATCATAGGAAATAAGGGACGGGACCGCTTTGGCCCAAAAAACCTGGATTTAAGGGAGAATCGTGCTTGACAGTCTGCCTCTATCCCTTTAGAAGTACGCGTCTTTTTTAAGGAAAAAATCATGCGAACCAAGACGTATTCACAGCGAAAAGAAGATGTCCAGCAGGGTTGGCGGATTGTTGATGCAGACGGCAAAGTATTGGGCCGTTTGGCAACAAGGGTCGCAACTTCTCTGCGTGGCAAAGATAAACCCACATTTACGCCTCATGTTGACGGTGGCGACTTTGTTGTTGTTGTAAACGCGGACAAAGTAAAGATGACCGGAACCAAATTGGAAAAGAAAGTCTATTATCGTCACACGGGATGGCGCGGTGGTTTGAAAGAGAAAACCGCCGAGAAGATGGTTCAGGAGAAACCGGAAGAGGTTATCCGAAAGGCGGTCTACGGAATGTTGCCCAAAGGTCCTTTGGGAAGACAGATGTTGACGAAACTAAAAATCTATTCGGGTGCTGAGCATCCTCATTCGGCGCAGCAACCGAAACCTCTCGAAGGAATTGCATAAAGGGAATCGTTTTCATGGCAAAGTTACAGTACAAATATACCGGGGTTGGCAAACGCAAGACGGCGGTTGCACGTGTTTATATGAATCCTGGCGAAGGAAAGTTTGTCGTCAATAAGCGAGCCTTGGAAGAGTATTTTTCGACCAAAGCGCTTCAAACGACGGTTCAGGAAGCTTTTGAATTGACAGGAACCACGGGAAAGTTCGACGTAAATGTCCGAGTGATCGGTGGTGGCGTGTCTGGGCAGGCACAGGCTGTGCGACACGCAATTTCTCATGCCCTATTGGAGGTTGAAGATGAGAACCGTTCGAAATTGAAGAGTGCTGGGTTGATCACTCGGGACGCTCGAAAGAAAGAACGCAAGAAATATGGACAACCTGGAGCTAGAAAGCGCTTCCAATACTCGAAGCGATAATTCATTCTCCAGAAAAGAAAATTTTGGAAAAAAGGGGCTTAAAGAGCCCCTTTTTTCTTGGTATTTTCTTAATTTCAACAATCCAAGATAGAAGGATGTAGGGGACTTATGAAGCAGCCTAAATTTATTTTCGTAACGGGCGGAGTTGTTTCATCTTTAGGCAAAGGAGTCGCTGCTTCTTCCTTGGGTGCACTTTTGGAAACACGTGGTTTGAATGTTCGGATGCAAAAATTGGATCCCTACATCAACGTGGATCCGGGAACAATGTCTCCCTTTCAACATGGCGAAGTTTTTGTAACCGAAGATGGCGCCGAAACGGATCTGGATTTGGGGCATTACGAACGTTTCACGCATTCTACGATTACCAAGGCCAGCAATTTTACAACCGGCCAAATTTACGATCGGGTCATTTCAAAAGAACGCCGAGGAGACTATCTGGGGGCCACCGTTCAGGTGATCCCTCATATTACGGATGAGATGAAGATGCTCATCCGTGAAAATGCCGATGGGGCCGATGTTGCGATCATCGAAGTCGGGGGTACGGTAGGAGACATTGAGAGTCTTCCCTTTTTGGAGGCCATTCGTCAGTTTCGTTCGGATGTGGGAAGGGAAAATGTTCTTTATGTTCATCTGACCTTGGTTCCCTATTTGACGACTGCGGGAGAACTCAAGACCAAACCCACGCAACATTCAGTAAAAGCTCTTCAGCAAATTGGAATTCAACCGGATATTCTGTTGTGTCGAACCGAAGGCGATTTGCCTCAAGACATCAAGAAAAAGATCGCTCTGTTTTGCAATGTTCCCCCCGAAGCTGTGATCACTGTAAGAAATGTGGATACGCTATATGAAGTTCCTGTCTTGCTGAATCGCGAGGGCCTGGATGAGAAGATGGTGGAGTATCTCAATATGTGGACCCGCCAGCCAGACTTATCTACGTGGAAAAAGCTCGTACATCGAGTTCGAAATCCAAAACATGAAGTGACCATTGCTGTGGTTGGAAAATATGTGGATTTAAAGGATTCCTACAAAAGTTTGAATTCTGCTTTGGCTCATGGGGGAATTGCCAATGAGGCGAAAGTCGTACTCAAGCATGTGGACTCCGAAGAGCTTGAGAAGAAGGGGGCGGAAAAAGAACTTTCAGGAGTAGACGGAATCCTGGTGCCCGGAGGTTTTGGAATTCGAGGCGTTGAAGGAAAAATTTCGGCCATCCGTTTTGCGCGAGAAAAGAAGATTCCTTTTTTCGGGATTTGTTTGGGAATGCAATGTGCGGTCATCGAAGTGGCCCGCTCTCTTTGTGATCTAAAGAAAGCCAACTCCTTGGAGTTTGAACCAGAAACCGAGGAACCGGTTATCAGTCTCATGGAAGAGCAAAAAAAGGTGAGCGACATGGGAGGAACCATGAGATTGGGTGCCTATCCTTGTGAAATTGCAGAAGGTTCCAGGGCCCATCAGATTTACCGAACCCAGGAAATTCAAGAAAGACATCGACATCGATTTGAAGTGAACAACGATTACCGGAAGCTTCTTCATCAGGCTGGCTTGGTTTCGACTGGGCTCCATAAAGGTTTGGATCTGGTTGAAATTGTGGAGTTGGAGGATCACCCTTGGTTTTTGGGCTGTCAATTCCACCCGGAATTTCAGTCAAAACCCTCCTCTCCTCACCCTCTTTTTAAGAGCTTTATTGGCGCGGCTTTGAGCGGCAAAAAGTAACCCAGGGGCCCCATTGAGAAATTGAGACCCTTCTGGTAGAAGGCGCGGATGCCTGTACCTTTTAAGCAAGTCGTAAAAGTCGGTGGTTATGTCATGAAGCAGAAGTTCAAGGGGAACAAACGCTTTCCTCTGGTTCTGATGTTGGAGCCACTATTTCGATGCAATTTAGCCTGCACGGGTTGTGGAAAAATTCAGCATCCAACAGATATTTTGAAGAAGAATCTTTCTCCCGAAGATTGTTTTTCAGCAGTGGAGGAATGTGGCGCTCCAGTTGTGTCCATCGCGGGAGGAGAGCCTCTTCTTCATCCCGAAATTGACAAGATTGCCAACGGATTGGTGTTTCGAAAGAAGTTTGTCTACTTGTGTACGAACGCCCTTTTATTGGAAAAGAATCTCCATAAGTTTACGCCTTCGGTTTATCTGACGTTCAGTGTTCATGTGGATGGAATGGAAGAAAAGCATGATCAGATTGTGTGTCAGAAGGGTGTATGGAAAAAAGCCGTTTCGGCTATAAAAGCTGCAAAAGACAAAGGTTTTCGTGTGACGACGAACTCCACCATTTTTAAGGATGAGTCTCCGGAAGAAGTGGCGGAGTTGTTCGATTTCTTAACGGAGCTTGGGGTGGATGGAATCACGCTCTCTCCTGGCTATGAATATGAGAAAGCTCCCGACAAGGATTTGTTTTTGGCCCGTGAACAGACTAAGAAATTCTTTTCTGACCTTTTCGCCATCGGCCGAACGCGAAAACGATCCTGGCCTTACAATCATTCTCCGTTCTATCTAGATTTTCTCGAAGGCAAGGTGGATTACGAATGTACGCCTTGGGGGAATCCAAATTATTCCGTTCTGGGCTGGCAAAAGCCTTGCTACCTTTTGGAAGAAGGATATGCCAAATCTTTTGATGGACTCATGAAAGAGACGGCTTGGGAGAATTACGGCCGCGCAAGCGGAAATCCCAAATGTGCCAACTGCATGGCCCACTGTGGGTATGAACCTTCCGCCGTGGAAGATTCTTCCCGGAATGTGAAAAATACGATTCGATCGATCAGATCAGTGATCGGATAGTTTGCTTCCATCTCGTTCGATTAAATAAAAGAACTTTTGATTCCCCGACAACCAAGATGTGTAGGGCTCTTGGTCAAGAATCTTTGCATGAGGCAAGGGTGAAAAGGAAAGAGCGTACTCACCCGAAATATGAGGGAATAGTCTCTTTGTGTACGGAAGCTCAAAATTCTCGGGTTTTTTAAACGGACCTAGTTTGGCCAACTGTGGTGAGTGCCAACCATTCCACTCAAGACCTCCTTCGATATCAGATACGGCAACCCCTGCGTTTAAGGCTCGGTTTCCAAGTGTCCATCGGGCTTGATTCCAGGAAAGCCAATCGTGCATCAGAGCTGTTGAAACGATGGCCCAGGTGAACAGCAGTGTTTTGCAAAGTCTCTTTTGAAATGGTTTTGTGGAAATGGCTTTGGCCATCAAAGCCAGAAAACCGGGAAAGAGAATCAACAGGTATCGATCAAACCAGTACGGCGCAAAAAAGAAGACCATGAGATGAAGCCCGCAAAATATGTATAAGGGGTGTTTCCCTTGGTGGCCTTTCAAGAGCATTTTACCTCGAGAGAACATGCCACAGACTCCAAACGTCGCCAGGTAGGATAAGGTCACTTGAAGCCAGAGGGGGATGATCAGAGATCGCTCCCCAACCACCACGTCATTCACGGTGTATTGCCCCCATGGGGTGATCATATTTCCCCAATAGGGAAACCATTTTCCACTCCACCCATAGGCAGTCGTGAGGATGAACATTCCACCCCAAAAAAGCCATTGCCGAGCGTTCTTCGTTTCAAAGAAGAGAGGAAAACTCATCGGAAATAAGAACAATCCCAGCATCTGAGCGACGCTAAAGAAGTAGAAAACGAGCAGAGATGTGGAATGGAAGGTGGGGGTCAAGTGCGTAAAGTCTGGGTTCATTTGGGAAAACCACAAATCTGCAAGGAGACCTCCCAAGAAGGGAAGGAGAAGTGCCCCGCTCCAAACCATGCGATGTTTTGAGGGGTGCAAAAATAGGAAGCTGATGGCCACAGAGAAAGGGAGAAGAATTGCGTTTGGACGGGTGGCCGTGGCAAAGCAGGCCACGAGAGAGGCGAGTCCCAAAATTTTCAAACGATAATTCTCCTGGGCTTGGACAAAGAGGGCCAGCGAAATGAGGGAAAATGACAGTGTGGGGATGTCGGTCATGGCGGTTCCAGACAAGAGGAACGTTAGTGGCGAGAGAGAAAGCGTGGCCGTTGCCAATAAAGCGATTCCGCGCGAGATTTTCATTTGTCGGGTTAGGATGAAGAAAAATGCCACGGAGCCCAAGAACGAGAGGAGAAGGGTGCTGACTCTCAACACAAAATGAGAAGGTCCAAATAGTAGAACGAAAGGCGCTTGATACAACCACTGACCGACGAGAGGAACGGAGGGGCCAAAATGAGTCAATCCTTGGCCTTCCAAGAGATGAAATAACCCTTTTGTATAGGCCCAAGAATCGTTTAAGGGAAAATTTTGGGCCCACGGGGGGAAAAGAAGGAAGAGGAGCCCCCAGGGGAGATAGAAGCTGAGAATGATGAAAAAATCTTTTCGAGAAAGCATGTGTGATTCCCTTGGGAGAGTTTTTACGATACCGAATTTAGGCTTGACATGCATTTTTGGCGTTTGACGCGCCGTAGCTATTCCAAAAAATGTGCCAAAATAAATTATTGAAATCATTAGAGAAAAACGGCTTTTGAACACTTTCAAGTTGGCATGGTTCTTTCCGGGGTGTATCCTATAAGTTCAATGTCCCGAGGCATTTCGTTAGGAGGGAAATGAATTTATGGCATTAGAGCTTCGCCAAAGTCTTAAACTCAGCCAACAACTTGTTATGACGCCTCAGCTGCAGCAGGCGATCAAACTTCTTCAACTCAATCGCCTGGAGTTAGCGGAACATGTCATGGAGGAACTCCTTGAGAACCCTGTTTTGGAAGAGGGCCTTGAGGATCTGGACGAGGAGAAACAACGGAAGGAAGCTTCCCAGGAAAAAGTAGAGGTCCAGAAGGAAAAGACCCAGGAGGTTAACCCTGAAAAGGGCGAAGGAACGGATGATATCAACTGGGAAAATTATCTAAATAGTCAGCAATATCAGCCGGTTACGGGTGGTGGGTTCAAGGATGTCGATCCGGATCTTCCGACGTATGAATCGACGCTCACGCGGAAGGCTTCCCTCACTGACCATCTGCATTGGCAACTTCAACTTTCGAAGTTTTCCCCCCGAGAAATGGCCATCGCGGAGAGAATTATTGGAAACCTAAATGATGATGGGTACTTACAGGCCGACGTCGAGGTGATGGCCAAGAAAGAGAAGGTCACTCCTGAGGAAGTTCAAGGGGTGTTGCTTCGCCTGCAACGATTTGACCCTCTTGGGGTGGGAGCGAGGGACTTGAGAGAGTGTTTGCTCATCCAGGCCAAGACGCTGGAAGACAATGCCCTTTTGGTCAAGGTCATCGAAAAGCATCTCAAGGACCTGGAGCGAAAGGCTTATCCGGCGGTCGCCAAGGCTTGTGGAGTCTCTCTTGAAACAATCATTGAGATCGTCAAACGCCTGGGCACATTGGAACCCAAGCCGGGTCGCCGCTTTTATGATGAAAGTGCGCAGTACATCACTCCGGATATTTATGTGCATAAGGTTAAAGACGAATTTGTGATTGTGTTGAACGAAGATGGTTTGCCCAAATTACGAATCTCCAATTTTTACCAAGCTCTATTGAGGGGAAAAGAATCCAACAAACTCACGAAGGAATATGTGAATGAAAAGCTCAGGTCCGCAGTTTGGTTGATTCGGTCCATCCACCAAAGACAGCGAACGATATATAAAGTTACTGAATCCATTGTGAAAATGCAGAGGGATTTTTTGGAGAAAGGAATTTCTGCCTTGAAACCGATGGTTTTGCGCGATGTGGCAGAAGATATTGGGATGCATGAATCCACGGTTAGCCGCGTTACATCTAACAAATTTATCCATACGCCTCAGGGCATTTTTGAACTAAAGTACTTTTTCAATTCCAGCATTCGAAGGGTTCAGGGGATGGACATGGCTTCGGAAGCTGTGAAGAATAAGATCAAAGAGATCATTCAGGGCGAGGATATGAAACGACCTTATAGCGATCAAGAGTTGGTGGAGTTGCTTCGGCAGCAAAACATCGATATTGCTCGTCGTACGGTGGCCAAGTACCGGGAGATGTTGGGAATTTTATCCTCTTCCAAACGTAAGCAGCTTTTTTAGGATGGAAGCGCTCTTTTTTAACTTAAGAAACCCTCAAAGAAAGGACTCCGTTGATGAAGACCACAATCACTTTTCGACACGTACAATCCAGTGATGCTTTGAAAGATCATGTAAATGCTAAGCTTGAGAAAGTCGAAAAGTATGTGAATGATCCCGCGGAGGTTCACGTGGTATTGAGCGTGGAAAAAGGACGTCATACGGCTGAACTCATTTTAAATGCAAAAGGCATACAGGCACAGGGGACTATGACTTCCGGGGATATGTACACATCCATTGATGGTGCCGTGGATAAAATCGAAAAAACGGCGCGTCGCACACATGACAAAACCGTGAACCGGAAAAAGCAGATCAATCGACCCGAAACGGGAGCCTAGAACGAAACTTGCTGTTCGAGAGATTGTACGATCCGACAAGATCGTATACCTTTCGACCGGTGAAGCTAATCGACATTATACAAGAATCTCTGATTTATTCGGATCTGGAGTTCCAGGATAAGGAGAAGTGTCTTCGGTTTATGACCGAGAAGATCGCTGAAACCATACCTTCCCTGGATGCGGATCGCGTTTTTTCCGTCATTATGGATCGGGAACGTTTGAGTTCAACCGGAATCGGGAGTGGCATTGCCATTCCTCATGCGAAGATGGCCAATTGCCTAAGGCATGTGGCGGCGATTGGGCGAATTAAAACCGGACTCCCTTTTGATGCCATTGATAAAAAACCGGTGCATCTGATTTTTTTGATTTTGGGTCCGGAAGGCGCCAACGAAACTCATTTGAAGGCCTTGGCGCGGATTTCAAAATTTCTTCATGATACGAACTTTCGTGATCAATTAATTACAGCCAAAAGTAGTCAGGAGATCTTTCAGGCGATCTCCAAAAAAGATTCGGAGTATTAAGCTTTGAAAGCGGTCATTATCACGGGGCTTTCGGGATCTGGAAAGTCTGGCGTCGTCAAGACCCTGGAGGATATTGGCTATTATTGTGTGGATAATCTCCCGGTTGCCTTGGTTCGAACCTTTGTGGAACTTTCTGAAACCCATGGCGGAGAAATCCAAAAATTGGCGATGGTTGTGGATGCTCGGGATCAACGCCACATCAACCAGCTTCCCAAGACCATTCAAGAACTCAGTGCTGAGGGACATATCTTCGAATTGGTTTTTCTCACCGCGAGTGACGCGGTTCTGAGCCGAAGATTTAAAGAAACACGACGAAGGCATCCGATTTCTCCAGATGGATCTGTCAAACAAGGGATCAAAAAAGAGAGAGCTATTCTGGAACCCCTCGTGGAGTTAGCCAACGAGGTTTGGGATACGAGTGATTTTTCCCCGAGTGATTTGCGTAAGCATGTATTTAAAGCTTTTTCGAAAGAGCGAAAGGCTCAAAACTTGTCCGTTCAAGTTCTTTCCTTTGGCTTTAAATATGGCCTGCCCGCAAACGCGGATGTTGTGTTCGATGTCCGTTTTTTGACCAATCCTTTCTTTAAGGAGAAATTGAAACACAAAAGAGGAACCGACAAGCCGGTTCAAAAGTTTGTTTTGGAGCAAGAGGATTCAAACGGCTTTTTATCTCATATGGGAGACATGCTTTCCTTTTTGCTTCCGCGATATGATCGGGAAGGAAAGAGTTACTTGGTTATTGCGATTGGGTGTACTGGAGGAAAACATCGCTCGGTCGTGATGGCTCAAGAGGTCTTCTCAATCGTAAAAGAGAAGGGGTACGTGGTGACGTTAAATCACCGTGACATCGAACGAGAATGAAGCACGTAACTGCAATCGTCGTAAACGAAAAAGGTCTACACACCCGGCCATCCACGGTTTTGGTGAAAACCGCCATGACGTTTCAATCCGATATTGAGATTTCTCTCAATGGAGTGAAGGCGGACGGAAAAAGTGTGATGGGGTTGTTGGCCTTGGGAGCTAAAAAGGGATCAGAGCTGAAGATTGACGTGAGTGGTGTAGATGAAGAAGAAGCGGCGCAGACCCTACAACAATTGATATCGGAAGGAATTTCCGAGGAGGTGCAAGTTGAGCCGCACTGAAATTCGTCGATCTGGAATCCCCGCATCTTCGGGGGTGGCGCTGGGGTACGTACATCTATTGGATCGAGAGAAAGTCACCCTTCCCAAAAAAAGACTTTCCGTGGATGAAGTCGAAGCGGAAGTAGAAAAATTTGACCAAGCCCTCGAACAAGCGAAGAAGCAGTTGGTTGAGCTCAGGAAACGATTCAGTGAAGAACAAGGCGATGAGCACATCTACTTGATCGATGCTCAGCAATTGATGCTGGAAGATAAAAGCCTAACGGAAGACACGCGGGAGACCATTCAGAATGAACGAATCAATTCCGAATGGGCCCTGCAAAAGAGCATTGAAAGATTTCGAAACATGTTCAATCGAATTGATGATGAATATTTTCGAGATCGCCGAAGCGATATTGAGTACATCGAGGAGAGGCTCTTGCGCATCCTCGTTGGAAGCCGAGAGCAGGAATATGTTTCCCTCCAAAGACAAGCCCTCGTCATTGCTCACGACTTGGCTCCTGCAGATATGGTTAAGCTAAATCGTGACCATTTAGTGGGTTTCGTGACCGATACGGGGGGAAGAACCTCCCATACGGTCATCATTGCCCGTTCATTGGGAATCCCCATGGTGGTCGGGATGCAAGATTTTTCAATCCAAGTTGAGAACGGTGATCGAATCATTGTGGATGGTTCGGAAGGGTTGGTGGTGTTGAACCCTTCCTCAGAAACTTGGGCCGAATACGAAAAGAGAAGAGAATCCTTCTTGGATAGTCGAAAAGAACTTCTTCAAAATCGCCACCATAAAGCTGAAACAAAGGACGAGTTTCATATTCGACTTATGTCCAATATTGACTTTGTAGAAGAAGTTCCCGCCGTCATCAACAATGGCTCAGAAGGGGTCGGACTTTTACGAACGGAACACCTTTTTTTGGGGGGCACGATTCCCATTTCAGAGGAGGAACAGTTTCGGCATTACAAGGAAGTGGTTGAAAGCATTCGACCGCAGAACACGATCATTCGTTTGTTGGATCTTCCAGGAGATCAAATTTTCTCTTTGCCCAATCAACTTGCCACTTCGAGAAGTTCTGCGTTGGGCATTCGGGGGATTCGCTTGTTGACCAAAGAGCCGGAAATCTTTCGTCCTCAAATTCGTGCGATTTTGAGAGCGAGTGCCTTTGGAAAAGTGTCTCTCATGTATCCCATGGTGAGTTGTGTGGAAGAGGTCCGGGAGGCCAATGCTTTCGTAGCCGAGGTGATGGACGAATTGTCCAATGAGGGCATTGAATATGACTCAGATATTGCCATCGGCTCCATGATTGAGATTCCTTCAGCAGCCCTTATGGCGGATGAAATCGCCAAGGAAGTGTCGTTTTTGTCGATTGGGACCAATGACCTTCTGCAATATACGCTGGCCGTAGAGAGGGGGAATGAATTGGTGGCCAATCTCTACGAGCCTTTGAATCGAGCCCATATTCAATTGATTTCCCAGGTGGTTCGAATGGCTCATAAGGCGGGAAAGGAAGTCGGAGTTTGTGGTGAGGTCGGCGGAGAGCCTTATTTTATCCCTCTTTTAGTGGGGTTGGAGGTAAATTTCTTGTCCATGAGCCCAGGGTCCATTTCGTTGGCGAAACAAGTCATTCGGGATTTGACCGTGAGCGAAGCTAAAAAATGGCTGGAGGAGGTACTTCGATTGGAGACGACCGAGGACATTAAAAACTACCTAAATGAATGTTATGGCCAGGGATTGAGAAGTGGCGGTAATTGAGGTTTAATGCGCCGATTGCGACGAGAGTGGGTCTCGTGTCACGGAAGTGTGTAGAAAAGGAGAAGGAAGTGCGAAAAGGTAAATTCCTGTTTACGTCAGAGTCAGTAACCGAAGGTCATCCGGATAAAGTTTGCGATCAAATTTCAGACGGTGTTTTGGATGCCATGTTAAAGGGAGACCCGGAGAGTCGCGTGGCGTGTGAAACGATGGTGGGTACGGGCTTTGTCCACGTGGCCGGAGAAATCACTTCGAAGACCCAAGCCAATTTTGAACAGATCACACGAAAAGTGATTCACGATATTGGATATGACGACCCCAATATGGGTTTTGATTCCAAGACATGTAAGGTGACGATCTCTCTTGGCCAGCAATCCGCAGACATTTCTCAAGGCGTAACGGAAGGCGACGGCCTGTTCAAGGAGCAAGGGGCTGGCGACCAAGGGTTGATGTTTGGTTATGCCTGCAACGAAAACGAAGAATACATGCCTTCCCCCATTTACTTCTCTCATGCGTTGACTCGGAAACTGTCAGATGTTCGGCGTTCGAAGGGTCTTTCTTTCTTGAGGCCGGATGGAAAGAGTCAAGTCACGGTTGAATATGTGGATGGCCAGCCTTCTCGAATTGATGCCGTCGTGGTTTCGACACAACATACTCCGGATGTTTCTTATGAAGACTTAAAGCAAGGCATTCTGGAAAAAGTCATTAAACCTTCTTTGCCTGCAAAAATGTTGGATGCGCAAACCAAATATTACATCAATCCCACGGGACGATTCGTCATTGGTGGTCCTCATGGAGATTGTGGCGTTACGGGTCGAAAAATCATCGTGGATACGTATGGTGGTTGGGGTCGACATGGGGGTGGCGCTTTCTCTGGAAAAGATCCCAGTAAGGTAGATCGAAGTGCCTCCTATATGGCTCGCTACATTGCCAAGAATATCGTGGCGGCCCAGTTGGCAGAGCGTTGTGAGGTTCAGTTGGCGTATGCCATTGGCGTGGCGGAGCCCGTTTCTGTGATGGTGGATACCGAAGGGACGGGACACGTCTCCGATGACAAACTCGCAGAGTTGGTGAGAGAGTTTTTCCCATTAAAGCCCAAGGGATTGATTGAGAAACTCAATTTGAAACAAGCGTTATATTTGCCCACAGCGGCGTATGGTCATTTCGGTCGAGGAAAAGACGGCTTTTCTTGGGAAAAAACCGATATGACGGAAGAGCTGAAAAAAGCGGCTTCCTAAATTTTTGCGTTATTCACCCAACTGCTTAAAAACAGACACTTTTTTTGATGCCTCGATCTCTTGACGAGGGTTTCTCAAAGTGTTAGCTTGGCGCGCTTTTTTAGTTCGTTAAAGTATTTGAATTATTGGTGTTTTGGAGAGTGATGGAACGTGACTAAAGTTCGTGTCAGAGAAGGCGAGTCGTTCGAGGGGGCCTTGCGCCGCTTTAAGAAGCAGTGTGAAAAGGCCGGAATCCTTTCGGAGCTTCGAAAACGTGAGCACTATGAGAAACCAAGTGTGAAGCGTAAACGAAAGAACGTACAAGCGAAGAAACGAGCGCAGAAGAAACAGCGTGAAAGAGTTTAGGCTCTTTCTCCGTTGGCACCTTTTGCGCGATGAGTTGAGTTGCATCCACTCCATCCCAGATCGGTGGTAAGTATTGGTACCTCGTGAAGTGATTGACGAGATCCGTGATCGGGTGGACATCGTTCGAGTGATCGGAGAAGCGATTCCATTAAAGAAGGCCGGTCGAAATTTCGTGGGGTTATGCCCCTTCCATGGGGAGAAAACCCCCTCTTTCTCGGTTAGCCAACAAAAGCAACTCTACTATTGTTTTGGGTGCGGTGAGGGTGGAACCGTATTCACATTTTTAATGAAATATCATCGATATTCGTTTCCGGAAGTGTTGGAACGTTTGGCCCAAATGGCGGGGATTGATCTGACGCCGTATCAAGGAAACCAGGAAGATATTTCGAAAAGGAAAGAAGAAAGGAATCGGTTGGAAGCCCTCATGGCATATACGCGAGATGCGTATCACAAAGCTTTGATTCATTCGAAGGTGGGGGAACACGCGCGTGAATATGTGAAGGCCCGAGGGATTTCATGGGAAACCGCCCAACGGCTTAAGCTGGGCTTTGCTCCTGACAGATGGAGCACCCTCACGCAAGCCCTCTTGAGGGATGGAAAGTCTTTGGAAGATGCGGAAAGACTTGGCTTGGTTGTCCAAAAAAAAGGTCGGAATGGCCATTTTGACCAGTTTCGAAACCGGCTTCTCTTTCCAATCGAAGACCCTCACGGAAAGGTGGTGGGTTTTGGGGGGCGTGTCTTGGGAGATGATGAGCCCAAGTACCTGAACTCTCCACAATCACTTCTTTTCGATAAAAGTAAACTGCTCTATGGCCTGGATCGGGTGACTGCACACGCACGAGAAGAGAAGTCTTTATTTGTGGTCGAGGGATATATGGACCAAGTGGTTCTCGGTGAATCGGGCATTCATAATGTGGTGGCCACTCTTGGAACCGCCCTGACCGATCAACATGCGCGATTGTTAAAAAGGTATGCAGAGAATGTGGTCATTGTTTTTGACGGTGACTCAGCAGGACTTCGGGCGTCGCGTCGTTCCATGAAGCCTCTGTTGGCTCATGGTGTGGCTGCGAAGGTGATGTTGTTGCCAGAAGGAGAAGATCCCGATTCGTTTGTTCGGAAGGTCGGACGAGAAAAGTTTCTCAGCCAGGCTGAGGAGGCCTTGCCCATGTTGGAGTTTTTCTTGGATCGATTCTACAAAGAGGAACGAAATTTGGGAGAGAAGGCCGAGGCCATCGAAGAGTTGGTGGATGTGATTCGAAGCTCAGAAACCCTGTTTCTAAAAGAGGCTTTGGTGGAGGAGGCGTCTCGCATCGCTGGTTTGGATAAGGCTGTCTTGCGGGGAGAGCAGAAACTTCCCCTGAAGAGACCTGCTTCTTTGGCTCCAAAGCCGGCTTTTCGGGCTTCCAACGCGACAAGGAGAAGTCGGGAGGAGTGGGCCACGATCCTTCGTTTGGCTGCTCGTGTGGAAGAGGCGAGGAGAAGGCTGGATGTCGATCCGGTGTTCGATTGGTTTCCGGATGAAAAACTCGCAGATTTTGCCAAAAATTGGCTTGATCAAATCCAAGGGTTATCGGATACAGACCAATCCATCTCAGGTTTGGTGGATGCTTGGGGAGATGAGAATACGCGCCAATTGTTGGCCGGAGCTTTTTTCCATGAGGGAGAGGATTCCTTTGAAGAGGATCATTGGGAAAAGGTTTGGAAAGACTGTGTGAAAAAACTATTGAACCGAAAAATTTCCTATTTGAGCAAAGTTGCGACGGAAGCAGACCGAAATGGTCATGTGGAAAAAGCTGAAGAACTTTCTCAAGAGGTTTTTGAGCTGAAAAAAATCGCCCAGCACTATGAAAAAGGTTGGGATGTAGGCATGGATAAAGGGAGACTCGGATGAAAGAAGACCAAGAGCTCGACAACATTAAGCAGCTAATCGACTCAGGAAAAGAGAAAGGGTATCTCACCTACGAAGAGGTCAATGAAGTCCTTCCGAAGGATATCGTTGCGAGTGAGCAGATCGACGACATTATGATCATGTTTGGCGAGATGGATATCGCCATCGTGGACAATGAAAAAGAAGGAATTGCTCATCGTGAAAAGATGAAGTCTCAAGACGGTTCCGAGGATGGAGACCAGCAAGATCCTTCGGCTGTACGATCCAATGATCCGGTTCGGATGTATCTGAAAAAGATGGGATCTGTTTCTCTGCTTACCCGTGAAGGTGAAGTGGAGATCGCCAAACGGATTGAAGAGGGTGAAAATGAGGTTTTGGAAATTCTCATGCGCTCTCCAGTTGGGGTGCGAGAAATTCTCAATGTTGGCGATAAGCTCAAGCGTGGAACGGTTCGCGTAAGAGATTTGATTCGAGGCATTGATGAGGATGATGAAAATTTCGATGAAGCAGGAACCACGGAGAATATTCTAAAGCTCATCGAAAAGATTAAGCGTTTGGATCGACAGAATCGAAAGCAAATTGAGAACAAGAAGCTAGTTGGGAAGTCGGCTCTGAAGAAGCGTCAGATTACCGAGAAGATCAATCGTAATCACAAGAAAATGTTCGAGACGCTCAAAGAAATCAATTTGAATCGAAAGTGGATCAATCGAATCGTGTCTCGATTAAAGAGCATGATTCACAAGATTGAGCAGGCCGAGCTGATGTTCGGCGAAGCTGAAGAGAAAACCAATAAAAAACTCTCTGAGATGAAGAAGCTGTTCCGTGAGGCCAAGAAAGGTCGAGCGGAGTCCAAGCAGGTTCAAAAGCAGATCAAGGGCATCTCACTCGAAGAGTTGGTTGAAATTGAGAAGCGTGTCAAAGCCACGGAAAAAAGGCTTCATAAGATTGAAGAAGAAGCCAACATGACCGTAACGCAGTTGAAGGACATGTATAAGAGGCTCAGTCATGGTGAAGCATATGCAGATGTAGCGAAAACCGAGTTGATTGAAGCCAATCTTCGTTTGGTGGTTTCCATTGCGAAGAAATACACAAACCGCGGGTTACAATTCTTGGACCTCATTCAAGAAGGCAATATTGGCCTGATGAAGGCCGTGGACAAGTTTGAGTATCGGCGCGGATACAAATTTTCCACCTATGCGACTTGGTGGATTCGACAGGCCATTACGAGAGCCATTGCGGACCAAGCGCGAACCATTCGAATTCCGGTCCACATGATCGAGACCATCAATAAGCTGGTTCGAACTTCCCGCTACTTGGTGCAGGAACTGGGTCGGGAGCCGACACCGGAAGAAATCGGCGTGAAGATGGAGCTGCCTTTGGATAAAGTCCGAAAGGTCTTGAAAATTGCCAAAGAACCCATTTCATTGGAAACTCCCATCGGCGAAGAAGAAGATTCACATTTGGGCGATTTCATTGAAGATAAAAATGCGGTTTCTCCTTCGGAGGCTGTTGTTGGCATGAATCTTTCGGAGCAAACGCGACGTGTGTTGGCCACTTTGACTCCACGTGAGGAAAAAGTTCTACGCATGAGGTTTGGAATCGGGGAAAAATCGGACCACACATTGGAAGAGGTGGGACAAGATTTCCAAGTGACACGGGAGCGAATTCGTCAAATCGAAGCAAAAGCCCTTCGGAAGCTTCGCCACCCGAGTCGCGCTAAGAAGCTGAAAAGCTTCATTGACAATTAAATATGAAGGCGTAAAGACGGGCCCTTAGCTCAGCGGTCAGAGCCACCGGCTCATAACCGGCAGGTCCCAGGTTCGAATCCTGGAGGGCCCACCAAGAGGGGAACGAAGTGGATAAAAACGTTGAAAAATTGCTAGTGCTGCAACAGTTAGACCTTGAAATGGATGAGACCCGTCAGAAACTCACCGATGACGCTGAAAAACTGGCCAAACTGACCACCGAGGCGCAACAAAAGAAAGATTCCCTGGATCAATCGCAAGCCCAACTCAAGCAAATTGAAACGGAAAAAAGAGATTTTGAGGGCACGCTCAAACTCGAAGAGCAGCGGCTCAATAAAAGTAAAACCCGGCTGAAAACACTCAAAACGCAGTATGAATTTCAGGCTCTGCAGAGGGAAATTGATACCACCAAGCGAGCCAATGAAGAGCTGGAAGAGACCATTTTGAAAAAAATGGAAGAGCTCGAGTCCTTGAAGAAAGTGATTGAGGATCTCGAAACTTCGTATGAGGTATGTGAAAAAGCCAGAGCCGAGTTTGAGACCGAAGCGAAGTCAAGAGAACCCGGCCTTCAAGAGTCTTTGGCGAAGCAAGAGGCTGAGTCCAAAGCTGCATTGGAAGCCGTGGATCCTCCCGTCTTATCCAAGTATCGGTTCATTCGGAAACGAAGACCGGGAACGGCTTTGGTGCCGATTGAAAATGGTTCTTGTCAAGGCTGCTTCATGGCTCTGCCTCCCCAGCAGGTCAATGAAATGATGCAAAAAGGAACGTTTGATCAGTGCCCGAACTGTTCGAGAATGATCTATGTTCCAGATCCTGAGCCTTCAGAATAACCTGTGAAATACTTCTTATATGTAGATGGTGCTTCTCGTGGGAACCCAGGAAAAGCCTCCATTGGGGTTTCTCTTCAAGATGAAACCGGAAAAGAAATCGAAACCATCTCTCGTTTCATTGGACACCACACCAATAATGAAGCCGAATACCAAGCTCTCATCGAAGGATTGAAACTCGTATGCGCGAAACAGATTTCGAATATAGAGGTGCGTGCGGACTCCCAATTGGTCGTTCGACAGATGCTGGGCGAATACAAAGTCAAACACCCCAAAATGAAACCTCTTCATCGAGAGGCACGAGCCTTGGCAGATTCCCTTGAGGCTTTTGCCATTTCGCATGTCCCACGCAGTGAGAATTCCCGCGCAGATGAGCTGGCCAATCGGGCGCTGGATTCTTAGCCCCCAAGTATGCTAGAAGAAGGGCGCGAGTAGGTCGGAGGATCGCCGCGGGTGAAGGACCCGGGGAGGAAAGTCCGAGCTCCATAGGACAGAGTGCTGGGTAACTCCCAGAGCGAGTGATCGCTGGAAAGTGCAACAGAAAGTAAACCGCTTTTTCTCTGGGTTTCTCCGGAGTTCCAGAGAAGGGGTAAGGGTGAAACAGGGAGGTAAGAGCTCCCTCACGAGAGCCTCGCGAGAGGCCGTGCGGTAAACCCCACTCGGAGCAAGACCAAATAGGGAAACGTTTGAGGGTGGTCCGCCTGAAGTTTTCGGGTAGGTCGCTTGAGCTGTACGGTAACGTGCAGCCTAGATGAATGATCTTTCTAGACAGAACTCGGCTTATAGACCTACTCGCATTTTCAAAACAGAGAAGTGTTTCTTTAAAATGAGGGAAAGCTTTTGAAGCCAAATTCTGAGCGAAAGCGATACCTCAACTATTGATCAGTTTTTTGGGCGTCTTCTTTGGCTTTTTGTTCTTTGAGTTCTTTTTTAGCTTTTTCGACGGGGTCCACGGAGAGGCAGGCTTGGCTGATCCAGTGAAAGCCACAAGCTTTGCACATTTCTTCTTGGGCCAAGGTTGGGCAGAGATTGCTGGGATCGGGCTTGGACAGGCAGACTTTAAAACCATTCACCACTTGCCCTGGCCGGCAATCTTCCTCTGATACGATTCCAGAGCGAGTTTCGGCTCCCTCTCCCTGTTGTTTTCCCCAAATGCAGCAAACATCTTCTCCCAATTGAGCGAGGGAGGTGGATGGAAGAGCGAGGATGAGAGCAAAAAGTGACAATCGAAAGGTTGTAAACATACTTAATCCTCCTTGGCTCGGCCGAGGTATTTTCCTGTCGTGGTGTCAATTTCCACACGTTCCCCTTGATTGATGAACCCGGGGACTTGGAAGGTGGCTCCGGTTTCGACCTTAGCTCCTTTAAAGGCATTCGTGGCCGTGGCGGTTTTAATATAGGGCTCGGTTTCGATAACTTCCAATTTTACCACTTTCGGTAATTCGATGCCGATGAATCGATCTTCGTACTTCTCGACCATCAGTTTTAAGTTGGGGGTTAGGTATTGGGCTTGATCCCCCAGCATTTCTTTCGTGAGATGAAACTGGTCGTAGGTTTCACAGTCCATGAAATGGAAATGCTCTCCGTCTTCGTAAAGATATTCAATCTCACGGGTGTCAATGATGGCTCGTTCCACAGGTTCTCCAGAGCGATATTTATGTTCGGTTTGAAGGCCTGTGATGACGTTTCTGAGCTTGGCTTGGATGAATGCGCCCCCTTTTCCAGGTTGGACATGGGAAAGTTCCATGACACGGTGGATTTCTCCCTTAAAAAGGATGGCCATTCCGACTTTTAATTGTTTAGATCCGATCATAGCGCCGGCAGTGTGCCTTCGAAGCGGGTTTTAGTCAATTGCTTGCTCATATGCTTTTCAGCCATTAGGATTCGCGCCATGAAAGCATATCTGGTTACTGGAGGAGCGGGGTTCATTGGATCCCACATTGCGGAAACTCTCATCAAACAAGGCCACAGGGTTCGAATTTTGGACAATCTCTCTACAGGCAAACAAGAGAATATTGACTATTTAAAAGGTTTGTCGGGAGACCTGGAATGGCAGAAAGGGGATGTTTCCGTTGCGAAGGACTCGGCCAAAGCGGTCGAGGGGATGGATGCGATTTTTCATCAGGCAGCTTTGGGCTCGGTTCCGAAATCCGTGGAGGATCCCATCACGTCTCATCACGCCAATATCACGGGAACCTTGCAATTGCTTTGGGAGGCAAAAAAGGCGGGAGTTAAGCGTGTGGTCAATGCGGCTTCCTCCTCAGCTTATGGGGATACACCCGTTTTGCCCAAAGTTGAGACGATGGCTCCCAACACATTTTCCCCGTATGCCGTAACCAAGCTTGGACAGGAGGCTTATTGCCGCGCGTTTCATGTTTCGTATGGCATGGGGACGGTTTCGCTACGATATTTCAACGTGTTTGGTTCCAGACAAGATCCCCATTCTCAGTATGCCGCGGTGATTCCGAAGTTTTTCCAATCGTTTTTGAGGGGAGAGTCTCCGTTGATTTACGGAGATGGAGAACAAACACGAGATTTTACGTACGTGGGAGATGTGGTTCAGGCCAATTTGAAAGCGGCGGAAATCGAAAAGGCAGAGGGGCAAGTTTACAATATTGCCGGGGGGCAGAAAATCAGTGTCAATGAGTTGGCGACGAAAATTGCCGAGCTCGTGGGGACGGATTTAAAACCCAAACATGTGGATGAACGCCCAGGTGACATCAAACACTCCTTAGCGGATATTTCGGCCGCGAAAAAAGAATTGGGCTTCCACCCAGAAACCAATTTGGATCAAGGCCTAGAATTGGCCTCCGGCTGGTACAAAAAATACTTGGCCTAGACTCATTTTAAACGACCCACACATGCGAAGGAACAAGGCTGAGAAATACTCAGAACTTGCCACTTCGCATTCCTCAGTTTTTTTGTAGAACGTTCTTTTTCTTTTGATCTGAAAAAAGAAAGAAAAATCTCAAAGGTGGCTTAGAAGAAACGAAAGCTGGAAAGAGGGGTTCCCAGCGCGCCTTCCGGCGCGCTGAGTCGGTTAAGAGTTGGTGAGGCGTTTAGGTGCCTGCAGCGTAGTCGGTTGCGTATTTGATTTGCTCAGGCGTCAGTTTGTCGATGCTGATGCCCATGGTTTCCAATTTGATTCGAGCAATTTCTTGGTCCTGCTCCTTCGAAAGGTTGTGGACCGTGTTCGCCATTTCTTTTCCTTCTCGGGAAAGATGAAGCAGCGCCAAGAATTGGTTTGCAAAAGACATGTCCATGACTTCCGAAGGATGTCCCTCTGCAGCTGCCAAGTTCACCAAGCGACCTTGAGCCAAGACGTAAATCCGATGGCCGTTCTTCATGCGATATTCTTCATTGTTGGGTCGGATGGTTTGGCAACCATTCGAAATACTCGCCAAGTCCTCCAAATTGAGTTCGCAATCGTAATGTCCGGTATTGCAGACAATGGCCCCTTCTTTCATGCTTTGGAAATGACGTTTGACGATGACGTCCATCATTCCAGTTGCTGTGATGAAAATGTCACCCACTTTGGCGGCTTCATCCATTGTCATCACTTCATGGCCTTCTAGTGTGGCTTGGAGAGCTGGAATGGGGTCAACTTCGGTAATGATCGTGTTGCATCCCATGCCCTTAGCTCGATTGGCCACGCCTCTTCCGCAATGACCATATCCGGCAACGACAAAGTTTTTCCCAGCCAAGAGAACCCCAGTGGCTCGTAGAATTCCGTCCAGCGAGGATTGGCCCGTTCCATAGACATTGTCGAAGTCCCATTTCGTTTGAGCATCATTGACGGCGAAGACGGGGTACTTGAGGGCTCCGTCAGCGGCCATGGCTCGAAGGCGATGGACTCCTGTGGTGGTTTCTTCCGTTCCTCCAATGATTTCCTTGGCGAGTTCCGGGTGTCGCTTGTGAACTGAAAAAATCAGATCGGCTCCATCATCCAAAGTTAAGTGGGGCTTGAACTCTAAGGTGTGGTCAATGCATTGATAGAAATTTTCCGTGTCCATGCCATGCCAGGCATAAATGGAAGTTCCTTCAGCGGCGAGGGCCGCAGCGACATCGTCCTGTGTCGACAAAGGATTGCACCCGGACCAAGAGACTTCCGCGCCGGCAGCGCGAAGCGTTCTAACGAGAACGGCCGTTTCTCGGGTTACGTGAATGCATCCGGCGATCTTCACGCCTTTGAAAGGTTTGGATTGGCTATATTTCTCCCGTAGGGCATTCATAACCGGCATTCGGCTTTCTGCCCATGCGATCTTCTTTTGTCCTTGGTCAGCTAATTTTTCGTCTGCAACCTTATAGTTCATCATCTCTCCTTAAATCGTCTTCAATTAAAACTTGAATCCTCCACTGATCGTGATGACTTCTCCTTGAATATAAGAAGCCTCTTTTGACGCAAGAAAACAAGCTAACTCTGCGATATCCGAAGGTTGTCCTTCGCGACGCAGAGGAATCATTTTAACCATTTTTTCCTTAATGGCTTGTGGAATTTTCGCCGTCATATCCGTGGCGATGAGCCCCGGTGCGATGGCGTTGACGTTAATATTGAAGCGGGAAAGCTCCAATGCCCAAGTTCGTGTCATGGCTGCAACGCCCGCTTTTGAGGCAGCATAATTGGTTTGTCCGTAGTTTCCGTCTTTCGCAATGGAGGAAAGATTCACGATCTTTCCTTCCTTTTTTTGTGCCATAATTTGAGCACAGGCTTGTGTGCAGAGAAAGACGCCCTTTAAGTTCACTGCGATGACATCGTCGAAGTCTTTTTCCGTCATTTTGAGCAGGGAAGCATCACGAATGATACCAGCATTGTTCACCAAGATGTCGATGGTTGTGAACTTCTGGAGGGTTTGTTTGACCATTTCTTGAACTTGCTGTGAGTTCACCACATCCACGGGGATGGCTTCAGCGATTCCCCCTTGTCCCTCGATCTCCTTCCGTACGGAGTTGAGGTCCTGAGGATTGATGTCTGCAAGAACCATTCGAGCACCTTGGGCGGCCAGCTTCATGGAAATCGCTTTTCCGATTCCCCGTCCAGCTCCGGTGACGATGGCCACTTTGTTGTTGAATTGGGTCATGAAATGTCTCCTAAAGGGACAACTGAAACATGAGATCGATGAAGTGATCGTAATTGATGCCCAGTGTGGGTCGCTCCTCTCTTCTCCAAGTATATTGCAGTTGTGTTTTATAACGGTGATCTGCCAATGGATAGAGGTTTAGCGTGGCGGCGGCTTCCATCCACGTATTGTTGTCCGTGTCCATATTGGTGTCCAGCCAGCTGAAGCGAGCCGCGACTTCAAATCTTTCGGGGACTAGGAAGGCGGCGGGTTGAACGTAAAATCCCATGCTTTCAATTGATCCCAAACTGAAATTTTGAAATGTGCGGAAAAAGTATTCTCCTTGAAGGGATCGGCCTTCATTCTTCCAGGAGAATTCTCCGGCCACACTCAATAGATCCGCGTCGGTGTCATCTACGACAAGATCTCCATCTAGATCGACGTCGCGACCAAAATCATATGCAAAGGAGGCACCCAATTCGAAGCGATGTCCTTCTCGGTTTTCAACATCGCCCTCTGAATAGCCCACCGATCCATTGGGCCGGATGACCAACCGACCGATTAGTAAGTGTCCGCGCCCACCCCCCAAGGTGTCGTTGGAAACATTTTGTCCGGAGGTGGAAGAGAGGGCAGGCTGAAGTCCTCCAGATCCAGCGGGGGTTCCACCCCCGTTGAACACCCCAAGGGTCAACCCCAAAGCGGATTGGTCGTAATGCAGGGTCAATCCGCGGTCTCGGCCGAGCGCAAAATAACGGGTCGCCAAAGCCCGGCTTACGAGTCCCAAGTTTCCGGAATACGTCATGGCTTGTCGTGAAAAGGGAACTTTAAACTGTCCCAATTTGAAACCATATTTCCCGTGTCCGAATCGAACGTAATAGTCTTCCAAGGTGAATCCTCCGTTTTGGGTTTCGGAGGTTGGCGCATAACTCGGTAGGCGATTATGTGCTCCCGCAGCCGCCTGAAAATAATATTGAATCGTTTGGCCAAAGGCATGCCCGCCCGAGTATAACTTGGCGTGCATGAGATCGAATGAACTGAAATCGGTTTGAGGTGAAACCCAACCGTAGGTGTATCCGAAGTTGATGCGTGTCCCCACCTTGAGGAGGAAACGATTGTCTCCAGATTTGATGTAGAAACCATCTTGGTATCCTCCTTGAAGTCCCGGAATATGTTCTCCGGCAAAACTGGAAGAGACCGACAAAAAAAAGGAAATCGCCAATAGAATCGAGTGTTTGCGCATGAGTGAGAAGGTGATACCGTGAGCCCTGGGTCGATGTCAATTCCGTGGAAAAATTTGATTTGTTTGAGCGTGTTGCTCTGTGGCTTGGGTTCTGCGCATGGGATGGATCGCTACTCTTACATGGGGGTTTCGCTGGGTGTTCCCATGGACTTGGATCCGAGTGTTGAAAGGGGCAATTTAACCTATGGGCTGGATGCCGCCTATTTTTTGTCTGAAGATTGGGCAGCCGTCATGGGTTGGGGTTTTGGTCTCGAAGATGACCACAAAATTGATCTCGCGCTTGGCATGCAAGGGTTTTTGGAAATGAAAACATGGGTGCGTCCCTATCTTGCGGGCAAGTTCCTCTACGTTCTCCAACCCGAAAAAGATTTGGGCTGGCGATTAAGCGCTGGCGCGGAATGGAATCTTCGCGTTTTAACGGGTCTCGACAATCTTCAGGTCTTCACCGAGACAGGGGTCTCTCAAATTTTGACCAACACGACCAACGGGGACGAACTTACGCTAGAAATTTTTCGTCTGGGTTTGAGTTGGAGCTATTGATCTCGGAATTAAATCGCCTCGATCATTTCCGTCATTCGCTGCCTGGCCAAAGTCTAATGGGCTTCGAGCCAGTTGTTGCCGACTCCGATTTGGACCAGTGTGGGTACACGGAGTTCCATCGCGTGTTCCATTTCGTATCTGACCATTTCTTTGAGGGGCTCCAATTCATTTTCCGGAGCTTCGAAAAGAAGTTCGTCGTGAACTTGCAGAAGCATCTTGGCTTTGAATCCCTCATGTAATTTTTTATGAATCCGAAGCATGGCCAGTTTAATCAGGTCTGCGGCGCTTCCCTGAATGGGAGTGTTGATGGCAATGCGCTCGGCGTTTGTGAACATGCGAGGGTTGGAGCTATTGATGTCCGAAACATCCCTTCGTCTTCCCAAGATGGTCGTGACAAATTCATTTTTTCGCGCTTGGTCTTTCGTGTTTTCCAAGAAGTCTCGAATTCCAGGATACTTTTCGAAGTAGTTGGCGATGAATTCCTTGGCTTCCTCTAAGGAGATCCCCGTTTCTTGAGACAATCGTCTGGATCCCATGCCATAAATGACGCCGAAGTTGATGGCTTTTGCCCGGCCCCGAAGTTCTGAAGACACGTTTTCATTTTTGACGCCAAAAACCACAGAAGCTGTTCTTCGATGAACATCTTCATTGTTCTGGAAGGTTTCAATCAGGGTAGGGTCCTCGGACAAGTGGGCTAAGATGCGAAGCTCAATTTGGGAATAATCGGCCGAAAGAAATTTCCATCCTTTGTGTCCTGGCACAAAAGCCGCCCGTATTTCCTTTCCCAATGGGGTTCGAATGGGAATGTTCTGTAGATTGGGCTCAGAAGAAGACAGCCTACCTGTAGCCGTGATGGTTTGGTTGAAAGATGTATGAATTCGCCCGGTTTTAGGATGAATGAGTTCGGGAAGCGAATCGACGTAGGTCGACTGCAACTTGGAAAGATTCCGATATTCCAAAAGAGAAGCCACGATGGGGTGCTTGGCATAGGTTTCCAACGTATCTTGGTCGGTAGAGTATCCCGTTTTTGTTTTTTTCACCCTTTTCACACCAACGGCATCTTGAATCTTGAGCTTTTCAAAGAGGATGGGACCCAATTGTTTGGGAGATTTGATGTTGAATTCTTCTCCGGCTTCTTCAAAAATGCGAGTGGTCAATTCTTTCAATCGCTGGGTTAGCTTTCTGGAGAGTTTGGACAAACTTTCCTTGTCCAAAGCGATCCCGACTCTTTCCATGTCTCCAAGAACCTCGATGAGGGGGAGCTCAACGTCTTGATAGAGCGGCGCGAGTTGAAGTTTTTTCAATTTGGGAAAGAGGTGTTTATGTAGTCGGAGCGTGATGTCGGCATCTTCGCAAGCGTAGTTTTTGATTCTCTCTTGATCGACATCCAACATGGAAATTTGTTTTTTTCCTTTTCCGATCAATTCCTCAGTTTTGGTTTTTGTGATGCCCAAATGCTTTTGGGACAACGTATCGATTCCATGTTGACGAATGGATGGATCCAGAAGGTAGGATTCCAACATGGAGTCAAAAACAATGCCTTGAAGGAAAATGCCCTCGTTAGCCAAAACCGTACGATCAAATTTGATGTTTTGCCCTCCCTTGGGTTTTTTCTTGTCCTCTAGGATTGGACGAAGACGGCCCAAAACCTCTTTGGGCGAAAGGGCAATGCCTTGGAGTGGAACGTAATGGGCGGAGCCTTCTTGGGTAGAAAAGGAGAGCCCGACGGCGCGCACGTCGGCCGGATGAAGCCCTGTGGTTTCAGAGTCCAGAGCAAACACCTCTGCGGATTCCAATGTTTTCACGAGTTGGTCTAATTCTTGGGTCGTCTGAACCAAAACATAGTTGGAGTCGGGGGCTTTCTTGGGAGTTTCTTCAGAAAGATTTTTGGAAAGCGAATGAAACTCCAGCTCTTCGTAGAGTTTCCGAAGACGATTTACGTCGGGTGCTCCGGGAGAAAGTTCCTCTGCGGAGAGGGATAGAGGGACTTTCTTGCAAATGGTGACCAGATCTTTGCACAGAAACGCTTGGTCTTTGTGCTCTTTAAGTTTATTTCGGATGCGTTCCGGTTTTACATTGTCCAGATTTGCGTAAATCTCCTCAAGAGATCCATATTCTGAGATCAACTTCGAAGCCGTCTTGGGACCAATTCCAGGAATGCCAGGCACATTGTCGGAGGCGTCACCCATTAGGCCGAGCAAGTCAATGACATGTTTGGTTTGAACTCCCCATTTCTTTTCAGATCCCTCGTCTCCCAAGAGTTCGACCTCATTTCCTTTCTTGAGGTTGTATAATTTTACTTTTGGGCCCACGAGTTGAAGGAAATCTTTGTCTCCACTTACAATGAATGTCTCAATGTCCTTTTCCTTGGCAGACTCCGTAAGTGTTCCAATGATGTCGTCAGCCTCATAGGTTGGAAAAATGAGAAAAGGAATGTGCATGGCCTCAACGACTTTTCGGATGTATGGAAGCTGATCGGCCAGTTCTTCGGGCATATCATCTCGTGTCGCTTTGTATTCGGGAAATTTTTTATGCCGAAAGGTTTTTTCCTTCGCGTCAAAGGCAACGGCGAGAAGATCAGGTTTTTCGGCTTCGATGAGGCGGAGAAGAATGCTTACAAAGCCGTACACAGCCCCCGTGTGCATGCCACGGCGGTTTGTAAGAGGGTTTGCGCCAAAGCTGAAATGACTTCGATACGCAATTGCCGTTCCATCTATGAGAAATAAACGTTTGATGGGGGGATGATTATCATAAAGGAGCTAAGCTGGTAAGATTCTTGTGAGTAGGAACACATGCGAAAACTCTTCAAAAAATACGTGAGCCGGGAAGATTTTGTCGATGACTATGAAGCGACGTTGAAAAATGGTGGTTTAATGCTTGAGGTTCATGAAAATATTCCCCCTCGAGATCCCGTTGAAATTGACTTGCAAGTCGAAACCAAGAATCTTGGCACCCTACCTGGGGAGGCCGTGTTTGTTCCAGACGGAGAACCCCCTTATCAAGTGGGAATTGAGCTCCGGGGTGAATGGAAAGACCTTCTGGAGGAGTGGGTAGAAAAGTTAAGTGACTCCGATACCAAACGAAAAAAGTGGGGAACCGATTCGGAGTCTCTTCAACATGTCGTTAAGGACATGGAAACGCATGAAAAAGTGCAGTTAGCCATCAAGGGAAACAAGGCGGAACGCCAGATTTTAATGAAAGATCAGCACTATATGGTTCATCAGTATGTGTTGAAAAATCCCCGGATTACGCCGGACGAAATTGCGCAGTTTGCTCGGAAACCATCCTTGTCAGGTGAAATGGTCCAGACGATCGTGGGAAACCGAGAGTGGATGCAAAATATGACGGTGAAATTGGCTATGATCAAAAACCCAAAGACGCCAGCTAATATCGTTCAAAAGCATATCGGTTCTCTTCGAGACAATGATTTAATGAAATTAGCCAAAAGTGAGAATGTAAGGGACGCCGTTTCCAAAGCTGCCATCCGTGTTTTAGCGTCTCGGGGCAAAGTTGTGAGAAAATAGAATTGATGAAAACCATTCATGTCGTTGCGGGAATTTTTTGGTGCGAAGACCGGTTTCTCATCGGTCGGCGAAAAGAAGGAGGCTCGTTTGCGGGCAAGTGGGAGTTTCCTGGAGGAAAAGTGCGTGAGGGAGAAGAGGAGAAAGATGCCCTTCGTCGCGAAATTCAAGAGGAACTGGGTGCGGAAATCGAAGTGGGTGAAAAGTACGCTGAGATCGAACACGACTACACATCCATTCGTGTAAAGCTCAACTTTTTCAAAGCCAAATTTTTTGGGCCCCCGCCTAAAACATCTACAAGCCACCAAGCCTTAGCCTGGGTTACGCCCAAAGAAGCCAAAAGTTTCGATTTCCTCGAAGCGGACACGCCAATCATAAACAAGCTATCAAGTTAGCTTTGGGAGATCATGTGGGAGGGTCCTGTCGTTTCCGAAAAGGGTGCGCTGCGGCCCGATACTCCTCGGCACCCTTTTCGGAAACGCCACCCTTTAACCCTATCCAAGAGATGTCTACTCTGAAAATAATTTCCACATGTTTGGGATAGAGAAAAGAATACCTAATGTCATTAGATCGTAACCTGCCCAGTAGTAAATCCTATGCTTCAGGTTCATATGGGAACAACCCAGCGATGTTAGATTGCCGATCTTAATATATGGAACTTTCGCAATGGGGAAGACAATGATTCATTGAGCATAAGCATCGCGTTTGAAGTTCATGATTTGATTAAAAACAATGTTGGATAGGTCTAAAGGGTGGCGATTTCAAAAGGGTTGGCGAGCACTGTCGGGGCGCAGTCCAACCCTTTTGAAATCGCCAGGACCCTCCCACATAGTCTGCAATATTCTGCTTAAAACCTCTTTTTGAGTCTTCAGCTTTGTGTCTGCCGAGCAATAAAGAGGGCGATTTTTTGTCGATCGGATTCTTGGATGTTTTTGAATTTTACACCGACGCCCGAAGAGTTGGGTTCTCGATTTCCCGGTTGGTCATATGTCCAAACAACCTCGCCTTTGACGTCAATGGCTTCATGGTCATCGGGCAATTTGAATTTTAGATCCATTTCCGTTCCGACGGGATACATGGTTCTCGTTCGTATGAACGCGCCTCCAATCGAGACATTTTCCAGTTTGGTTAGAAAGTACTTTTCGTAAGTGCCTAAATCGATTTCGATTTCGACCTGGGCTCGTTTTTGTATTCGACGTTCTGAATTGGAGATGCTCATACGTAACTTCCAATCTACCACGTCACAGGGCGTTAGGGAATTGCTTGCGAGGCGAGACCTGCCCAGGTAGTCTGCTCCAATTATGGAAAATGTCATCATCATCGGATCAGGGCCAGCAGGTTTGACTTCAGCCATCTATACATCCAGAGCCAATTTGAATCCGCTCATGTTTGAAGGTCTCATGGGGGGAGGTCAGTTGATGCTCACGACGGAAGTGGAAAACTTTCCTGGGTTTCCCGAAGGGATCATGGGGCCGGATTTAATGCAGAATTTTCGAAAACAAGCGGAACGCTTTGGTACCCGAATTGAAACGCGGGATGTTACGAAAGTGGACTTGTCCAGCCATCCTTTTCGCGTGTGGGTCGATGACCAAGAGTATGAGACAAAATCGGTGATTGTGGCTACGGGGGCCACAGCGAAAATGCTGGGACTTCCTTCGGAACAAGCCCTGATTGGAAAAGGCGTTTCTACTTGCGCCACATGTGATGGTGCATTTTTCCGCGAACAAGAGATCTGCTTGGTTGGCGGAGGAGATAGTGCGCTGGAAGAAGCCATTTTTCTTACTCGTTTTGCCTCAAAGGTGACGCTGATTCATCGACGAGATGAATTGAGAGCCTCAAAGGTGATGCAAGACAAAGCAAAATCCAATCCGAAGATTCATTGGCAATGGAATTCTGTTGTCGATGAGGTGTTGGGTGAAACGGTGGTTGAAGGGGTTCGTGTGAAGGATGTCAAAAATGGAGAAACGACGAACATTCCTTGCACGGGACTTTTTATTGCCATCGGACACACGCCGAATACAAAGATGTTTGAAGGCCAATTGGAGCTAGAAGACAATGGTTACCTCAAAACGTACGAAGGCTCCAAAACGAGTAAAGAAGGAGTCTTTGCTTGTGGAGATGTTCAGGACTTTACGTATCGACAGGCCATTACGGCAGCGGGATCGGGCTGCATGGCGGCATTGGATTGTGAACGTTGGTTAGAGCATAAGGGCCTCTAGACGTGAAGACCATTCTCCCCGTGTTGTATTTTTGGCTTTCGTGTTTGGCTTCGGCAGGAGCTGCTTTGAGTGGTTTTGGTTTCTTCAGTTATCCCGGAAGTCATCTGCATATGACCTTGGCCATTTTAGGGGGAATTCTTTGGACTGTGGGTTGCGTGTTGAGCATTCGTCGCCTCAAGTCCAAGCAAGGGCTAATCACAGTACATGTTTATTTTTTAGCCATTTTTTTGGGGTTGGGGGCTCGGTTTTTTGGCATGGAAGGTAGCTATCACCATTGGGTGGTTTACTTTTTGTTGTTGGCCCAAATGCATGTGACGGTAAAAGCTTCCTTAGCCGTTTCTCGCTTGGACTCTCCCGTAGAGAAATGAGTCGCTTCTTCGGTTGCCAACCTTGCTTGATTGACCGACCGAACAAAGATCTGTGGATCATTGGACATCGTGGATTTCCACGTGTGGCTCCGGAAAATACGCTCACCTCTTTTGAGAAGGCCATTGAATACGGAGCGGACATGGTTGAATTGGATGTGACCCTGTCTCGGGAAGGGGTTCCTGTTGTCATTCACGATTCCCACTTAAGCCGGACGACGGACGGAAAAGGATTTGTGCGAAGACATTCCTTGTCCTCTTTGAGAAAATTGGATGCGGGCAGTTGGTTTGGAAAGGAATTCCGCCAGGAGTTTATCCCCACGCTTTCAGAAGTATTTGAATTATTCGGGAGCCGAATCTCCATCAACATTGAGATTAAGAAAGAATCCTTTTCCAAACGCCAACCTTGGGTGGTGGAGGCCGTATTGCGTACGATCGAAGACTTCGGTTTGAGGAAAAGCACTGTGGTCTCTTCTTTTTCTCCCGAGGTTGTGCGGCAAATTAAAAGAAAATCTTCGAAACAGCCCACGGCGATTCTGGTTTCAAATAGAGGAAAAAAGGCGAAAAATTTAATCCGCCAAACGGGGGCAGATGCACTTCATGTGTCTTTGGAGTGCTTCTCCGAATCCCTGGTTGAGGATATGGATTTGTTAGGAATTCCGGTTCGCGTTTTTACGATCAATGAAAAACGCACGGCCACACGTCTATTTCGGCAAGGAGCTCAAGCCGTATTTACGGACGAAGTCAAAAAACTGGCTGGCTAAGCGTCGATGGAGACTTCGGGGAAGGGGGGAGCCGGTTTAGCAATGTAATAACCTTGCACGTAATCCACACCTAAGTCAGCCATAACCTCTAAGTCATCCTTGGTTTCTACGCCTTCAGCAATGGTTTCGCTGTCAATAGATTTGGCCAAGGCATCCACGGCTTTGACCATGGCTCGTTTTCCCGGACTTTCAGAAGCCCCTCGAACAATCGACTGATCGATTTTTACATAGCGTGGTTTGATTTCCATGATGGCTTCTAAACTGGAATATCCAGCTCCTACGTCATCAATGGCCATGGTGATGCCTACATCGGTGTAATAGCTGATGGCTTGTTTGAAATGGGAATATTGCTCAATGGCATGTCTTTCGGTGATTTCAAAGACAGTGTCACTGATGGGAACATTATGACTTTCCAGAAACTTGGAAAAGACTCCTGCTTCGAAATCAGGGTCATAAATTAAGTTGGGTAGGGTGTTGATGAAGAGTTTTCTCCCTTCTTTTTTCCCTTTTGCATTGACGATGGCTCGTTTCCGACACACCCGGTCCAATTCAAAGACCAATCCTGTTTCTTCAGCCAGTGTGAACAAAATGATCGGGGCCTCAATTTCTGAATTTTTAGGACCTCGGCTAAGGGCTTCGTAGCCCAAAATGGACAGATCTTTTGTGCTTACGATGGGCTGATAGACGGTATAAATATGCTCTTCCAAGAGAATTTTCTGGAGGCGTCCGCGGTTTTTCAATTCCAATTGGGACATTTGAAGTTTGGCGATATCCCTGGCTTCGTCGATTAAATTGAAAATTGTTCGACAGGTCCGAATCATGGGGTTCTGAACGACAAATGAGTATCCCACATTGATTTTCGGTAATCCTTTTAGATGATTGTAGAGTTCAAAGAACAACGTCGAATGGAGATAGTTTTGAACGCGTTCGCAAACCATTTCGACGTCGTCTTTCGAAAGAATGTGACCAGTTCGCTCTTTTCGGGTTTCCGAAAGAAAAATTACGAAGGAGTAGCCACCCACTTCTGTTAGGGCCACGATATCCGAGTTTCGGATGACAACCCCACGCATGTTTAAAAGAACTTTTCCAACGCGGGTAAGGATGTCGTCAAAAAGCGTGTTGCCGAACTTCTCCTCAATTTTTCCCAAGCGTTTCCCGTCGACATACAAAAGACCCAAAGCATTGTCTTGGCGCAACAGCTTTTCAACTTCAGGCATAACCGCCAAATAACTTGGTATTCCACGATTCGTGTCAAATAGATCAATTTTTGTTTGTCTTTTCATTTTTCTTCCAGTCACAACCCCTCCAAGGCAGAACAAGCATCATAGTATGATATGGATCTCATTTGAACAGCATTTATTTACAGGGGTGAAACCCTTTCGCAGTATGTCAATCGTTACAGCGCGCTTAATTCGTTCAGGATCTTTTGCGTGTGGGTATAGTCCGGAAGGACAAATCGTGCAGCGGTGTTCCGTCCATTGACTCTACAGCTCCAAGCATCCTGAGGTACGGCCGAAAACATGTCTTCGTCGGTTCGGTCATCTCCAAAACACAAAACAAAGGCATCGGGTTTCACTCGACTTAAAGCATGTTTTACGAGAGTTCCTTTGTTGACGCCTTGAGGCCTGACTTCTACAACCTTTTTCCCCCGAATTACATCAATGGGCATTCCGGCCAAGCTCTCTTTTAAGTGAATCGTGAGTTCGTGCGCTTGCCATTCCCCCAATTCCGGATCGGATTGTCGAAAGTGCCACGTGATTCCATTCGTTTTTTTCTCAAGTGTGGAGCCGGGTGTCCTGCGAAGGTAGTCATGGAAAATGGGAAAAACTTTGTTGACCCAGTCATTGTTGGAGGGGGCCAATTGCAGCCATTTTTTGATCTGGATTTCTTTGCAGAACAAACCATGTTCCGCAGATAGATGGATGGGAATATTGGAGAACCACTTGTCGAGAACCTTTCGAGAGCGTCCGCTAACCAAATACACATCATTCTTTTTGTCTTTCCCCAGTTTCTTGAGAAGGGAAAGCGTGCGATTTGATGGCGGAGCCAAGTCGGGCGTTGGAGCGAAAGGTGCCAGCGTACCATCATAATCTAGGAAAATGAGGCGGGAATCCGCGCTTTTGTATTCCTTTTTTAAAATGGGGAGATTGTGTCGAAGGTCAACGACTGCAGGAGGCAACTCATGTTCTCCACTTTCAAGATTCCGAACGAATCGCCGAGCCCATGCTAAAGAAGAAAAAGCTTCGACATATTTCAGATTTTGAGCAACACGCTTCTTTCGTTCAGCGGGTTTCATGGCGAGTGCTTGGGAAATAGCGTTGGAGACTCCTTGAATGTCCCAAGGGTTAATGAACAAAGCGTTCCCGAGAGAATGAGCGGCGCCTGCAAATTCGCTCAAGATGAGGACGCCATCTTTTTCTTTTTGGCAGGCGGTATACTCCAGGGCAACTAAGTTCATCCCATCTCGGATCGACGTAATGAGCATGATGTCAGAAAGGCGATACAAAGCCGTCAATTCTTCGAAGGGAATGCTATTGGTGATGTAGTGGATGGGCGTATGGCCTGGAGTGCCATATTTGCCGTTAATGCGTCCCACCAATTCATCCATCTGTTGCTTGAGGGAGATGTAATCTTTGACATGCTCTCTGGAGGGAACCGCCACCTGAACCAGGACCACTGATTTTCGCTTAGAGGGATTCTTTTCCAGGAAAGCCTCGAAAGCTTGTAACTTGGGAACGATTCCCTTGATGTAATCGCTTCGATCCACGCCGAGAATTACGGTTTTTCCTTTGAACTGATCCTCAAGTTTCTTGCGAACACGAACCACTTTTGGGGCCTTGATGGTTTTGATAAAATCGTTTGGCGCAATTCCGATGGGGTAGGTTCCAAAGTGAATCTTCCGATTCTTATAAATGACTTGATCGTGCGTGGAATCGGTTCCCAATACACGGACACAGGAGCTGGCAAAATGTCGAGCGTAATCGAGGGTTTGAAATCCGATGAGATCGCTTCCCAAAAGTCCTTTAAGAAGTTCCTCTCGAACCGGAAGCAAGCGATACAATTCCGAGGAAGGGAAAGGAATGTGTAAGAAGAATCCGATATTCAATTCCGGGATTTCTTTTCTTAAAATCTGTGGCAGCAGAAAGAGTTGATAGTCGTGAACCCAGACCGATGTACTTTTTTTGCAAAGGGGTAAAACTTTCTCTGCAAACTGCTCGTTTACACGTTTGTATTCGTTCCAAAACGGCAGTGAAAAATCCACGAAATTTGGCAAATAGTGAAACAGCGGCCAAATGACGGAATTGCAAAAACCATTATAAAATTGCTCAATTTGAGTTTGGTCGAGAAAAACGGGAGTAAACCCATTTTCCTTTTCGAGCATGGTTTTCACCTTGGGCTGATCGCTTCCTGGAACGTCTGCCCCCGGCCAACCCACCCATTTAAAACTTAAATTTTGTTTCACGCCCGCCAATGCAGAGGCCAGGCCCCCGCTGCTCGGTTTGGCTTTCCAGCCCTTGGAGTCACTCTTCAGAGCGATGGGGAGGCGATTGGAGACGACGATGAGTTCTCGTTTACGTGGTGCCATAATTAAGTAGGTGTCGAAAAACTCGACAGTTTGGAAGAGATAACATGAATCCCCAAAGGGAACAAGGGAGGCGTAAGTATTTGAATTTATTTAGTTGAAGTTTGATCTGGCGACGGTTGGTAGATGCACCAGTCGTCGGTTTCCAGGAAATCTCCCGTTAAGGCATAGGCTCGGGAACGCGAACCTCCACAAATGTCCTTGTATTCACATCGGCCACATCTTCCCTTAAGGAGATTTCCATCTCGTAGGTCTCGAAAAAGAGGGGAGCGCCGGTAGATCTCTGAAAGAACATCTTTTTTCACATTTCCTGCAGAAATGGGAAGGAAGCCGCTCGGAAAGACTTCCCCGTCATGCGCGACAAAAAGAAAGCCTTTGCCCGCATTGACGGCACTGGGAGCCCTTCCCATACTATGTCCTGGACCCTCGGACCTCATGAGGCGAGGGTGGAGTCCTTGTCCTGTATTTTCCTGCTGGGCGACAAAACGTCGGTAATGAGGGGCTTCGGTCACTTTTAAAATGAAGGAGCACTCTCGGTGAAGTTGGTGGAGGGTGAAAAAAGCCTGCTCACATTCGTTTGCAGAAAGTGAAGCAAGATCCTTTCCTCGGCCTGTGGGGACCAGGAAAAAGACTTCCCAGAAGACAATTCCCAAACTGGATACAAATTTAGCCATATCCTCAAGATAAGGCAGAGATTGAGCGGTAATCGTCGTGTTGATTTGGAGTGGAATCTGTAAATCGTGAGCCCACTGAATTCCCTTCATCGTGAGTTCAAAGGCTCCAGGAACCCCTCGAAACGAATCATGGAGATCGGAGGAGGGGAAGTCCAAGCTGAACGCGAGTTGATCCAAGCCAGAGTCCCTTAAGCTTTGAAGACGTTTTTGTGTGAGCATGGGGGTGGCTGCGGGGATTGTGGCGACGGTAAGCCCGAGATTTTTTCCGTGTTGAATCAAGTCTTCGAGGTCTATCCGTTTTAAGGGGTCGCCTCCACTTAACACCAGAATGGGGCAACCCATTTGGGATACCGAGGTAATCAATTCTCGTCCTTCTGAGGGAGTTAGCTCTCCCTGCAAAGGTTCTGGCTGTGCGGACGCACGGCAATGACTGCATGCCAAATCACACGCTTGGGTCACTTCCCAAATCACAAGAAACGGTGTGTCATCATAATTTACAACAGGCATTTTCATCAATGGTGCAAGTATATATCTGAGTTTTACAAAAAGGCGTAGCTCGTAGACAATACATTCTTACACGCTGTTCTGGAGGAAAAACGTATGAGTCGACTCGGATGTTTGAAATCTTCGTTCCTTCTTTTGTTTTTGATGAGTTTCCCGGGATTGGCAGATGCCCAAGGAGGTCATGAAGCAACCCAAGATGTTACACAATTGAGCATTGAAGAATTGATGGGAATGACCATCACGTCGGTTTCGAAGAAAGAGGGGAGAGCGTTCGAAGCGCCTTCTGCCTTGTATGTGTTGACTCAAGAAGACATTCGCAGATCTGGGGCGACGCATGTTGCTGAAGCTCTTCGGATGGTTCCGGGTCTGCAAGTTGCGAAGGTGGATGCTAGCACGTGGGCCATTTCTGCAAGGGGGGAGAACAGTGATTTTGCCAATAAGCTCTTGGTCTTGATCGACGGTCGGTCGGTTTATACCCAGGCCTTCGGAGGAGTGTACTGGGATTTTCAAGGTTTGCCTTTGTATGATGTAGAGCGCATTGAGGTGATTCGGGGCCCAGGTGGAACCCTCTGGGGAGCCAACGCTGTAAACGGTGTGATCAATATCATCACCAAGCATTCCAAAGATACGCAAGGAGTTCATGCCGAAGTAGGTGGAGGTTTTGAGGATCGGGTTTTTGGTGGTGTGCGATATGGCAGTCAAATCAACGAAAAATTGAGTTATCGTTTGCATACGCAATACAAGAAGCGAGATAGCAGTGAGTTTGCGGATCCCTCACAACCTGGGCACGCCACAGATGCGTGGTGGAATTTGGGAGGGGGCCTTCGGTTGGACTGGGAGGCAGATTCGAAAAATCACTTCTGTTTGACCAGTGATATTTCTCGATTGAAAAAAGATTTTTTACTGCAAGAACCAACTTCAACCGCTCCATTTTTGTCGTCCATTTTCGGAGAGACGAAGGGGACCAAGGGGCATGTGTTGGCTCATTGGACGCATGAATTTGCTCCAGACACCGTCTCCGACACCCAATTTTATTTTACGCGATACGATCGTACTTCTTCAGGATTGGTGGAGGAAAATTATTTCGCTCTAAGTGGGGAGGCACAGCTGAGAACCAAAATCGAAGAAGGTGTAGAGGTCACGATTGGGGGAAATTATCGTTATACCTCTTTGGATGGCTTCAACAATGGAACGTTTGTGGTGATCGATCCCACAGAGTATTCGCTTCATCTCGGCGGTGGATTCATTCATGGAGAGTTTCATCTGATCCCGGATCAATTGAGGTTTTTTGCCGGAGTGAAAGTGGATCACAATAGTTTTACAGGGTTTGAGATCCAACCCAGCGCCAAGCTGCTATGGGTCCCCAATCCTAAACACGCCCTTTGGGTTTCTGTGGCCAAAGCCGTTCGGACGCCTTCGGTTGTGGATACAGGGGTTCGCTACCTTGTCGGGGTTGATACGGGTCCCCCTGTGACACTGATTCGATTGAATGGGTCTTCTGCTTTCGAGTCCGAAAACCTTTGGGCATACGAATTGGGCTATCGGATTCAACCGTATGCGGATCTGTCATTGGATTTTGCCGGTTTTTACAATCAGTATGGAGATATGGAGACGGCCGAATTTGGATCGGTTGGTTTTGATTCCGATCTGGGTGCGGTGGTTCAAGAAACGAACTATTCCAATCTTGGAGAGTATCGTTCCTATGGCGTTGAGTTTTCCGGCGCCTGGGCTTTGTTTGATTTTTGGAAGTTGAATCTGGGATATTCTTTTTTGAAAATTGATGCAGACTTGAATTCGAACTTAACGGCTTCGATCTTGATCAACGAAGCCGTCAATCGATATCCAATGCACCAAATTCAACTCAGATCATATTTGGACCTGCCCTTCAATCTTGAGCTGGATACGGCCTTTTTCTTTGTGGATGAGTTGAGGGTTCATGACGCCTCGGATGCGAATGCCGACTTCAGTAAATATCTTCGGGCAGACATCCGCCTTGGGTGGAGGCCCATGAAGAATCTAGATGTTTCCCTCGTTGGACAGAATCTCATTCACGAACATCAAGAATTTCCATCTCTGTTGAGGGTTTCTCAGCAGAAGCTCGAACGAAACTTTTTTGGAAAGCTTACGTATGAATTCTAAACAACGCATAGGGTTGGGAAAATTATTTTTCTTCTCTATTGTGCTTCTCTGGTCGGGTTTTTCTCAGGCTCAAACTGAAATCTCGGTGGACCAAAGGGCACTGCTGATGATGAAAGTTTTGGGATATGACCAAAGTCTTTTCTCCAAAGTCAGTTCGATTAAGGGCGTTGTCAATATAGGGGTTTTGGCGAGAAGAGAAAACGCCAATTCGCTGGAATGTCAGAAAGAAATGCTTTCGAGTCTAAAAAGGTTGGGGAAGAAATTTAGTATTGGAAATCACCTCGTTCTTGGAAAGGCAGTCGGTTTTGAGACCGGGTTGGAAAAAATTTTCAAAAAGTCCGGCCTTCAGGCCTTGTTTATCTGCCCGGAACTTACCGAGGAACTTCCCGTCATCTTGTTGGCGACACGATCTCAAAACGTTTTATCTTTGTCAGATCGGGATCAAGATGTCGAAGCGGGTGTAAGCGTTGGGTTGTTATGGGATGGAAAGAAGCCTTTGATCAAAGTGAATTTGAAGTCATCGAGGCAGGAAGGTGCCAAATTATCCTCTTCCCTGTTGCAAATTGCGCAAGTTGTCAATCGCTGATTCAAAGAGAAGACAAAAACTCCATGAGTTGAGTCTTGTCTGTGGCCGAGAGGCCTTCAAAGGTTTCTTTCGCGGTCCTAGCTTCTCCCTCATGTCTTAAAATTGCTTCTTCCAACGAAGTTGACATTCCGTCGTGCATGAACGGAGCAGTATGAGAAATCCCCCAGAGGGGTGGGGTGCGAAACTCTTTCTGCGTGGCTTCTCCTGACTCAATTCCCTTAAAACTCTCGGCCGCAACGTCGTGCAAAAGAAAGTCGCTATACGGAAAAATTCGTTTTCCAGAGGGAAGGTCAAAAAAGGGTGTGTGACATTTTTGGCATCCTGTTTCCGAAAAAACTTCCGCACCGCGATGGCTCTGAAGGGAGGAGCGATCTTGGGGTGGTGGAGACAAATGCTTTAAAAAGAAGCTCACTTGTTCGAATTCATCCGAAGAAATTTCTGGATCCACGGCGTTGTCCCCATCCGATGTTTCTCCAAATGTATGTGCCGAGCTGAGTGGAAGCGTGAGCCCCATCTCGTTGGAAAAAGCGTCTCTTATAAACTCTTCTGTCGAGGGAATATCCGCTTTCCAACCAAATCGTCCCAGCCGGTCATCTTCCAGAATATGAGCCTTTCCACTAATGCCATCCGAGTTTTCATCGTTGGGGTCGGCCAACGCGAGGATATCGTTTCTCGGAATTTGTTCGATCAGTCCCAAACCGAACAAAGGAGGCGTTTGTCGATGCTCAAAATGATTCGAAAGGGGATCAGGTTCTGGCCGTTGGTCTAAAGCTGCTAAGAACTTATGGAGGATCGTTCCATTGGTAGGTGGTGTGAAATCTCCCTCTTCGTCAATCATTCCTTGGCGAAAGACGTTGACATCTGCGGGACCGGCCCCTCCAAGAACGGGTAAAAAGTGACAGGCACGACAGGAATCTCCATTGAATTTTTCTCCCAGACCTTCCTGGAAAAGAAAATCCCGGTCAAAGAGATCTCGTCCCTTTCGAAAGAGAGTTTGTTCGGCTGAAGTAAGTTCACGATCCGGAGATCCCCATTCGTTTTCCTCTGGGATTTCTTGGTTGGGAGGAAGGAGCCCTTCTGTTTTTTGAGAAGCTCCTCCGAGAGATTCCAAGAACAAAACCAAATTGTGTCGTTGGGTTTCCGTCAAATTTTCATAGTTATTCTTGGCCGTGAGAGCTTCACCCCCGTGAAAGCGAATGGCTTCGTCGAGGGTGTCTGCTCGGCCATCATGGAGATAGGGGCCCACAACGCCGATTCCCCATAGGGGTTGTGTGCGAAACTCACTGGAGGTGGCCAATCCAAATTCCAATCCATCTTGAAGATCGGGTCCCATGTCATGAAGGAGTAGGTCGCTGTATAGAGGAATCGGTCCCAAAGGAGATCGCAATGACTGGATGTGGCAGGAAGTGCATCCGATTTCGGAAAACCAAAAAGCTCCGTCGGAGGTGGTCTCGGTAAGAGGGTCAGGCTTGGGGACTGCCAATAGGTGAGACATGGTGACCAAATTCAAAAGATCGTTGTTGGTCATTTCAGGGTCAGGAATGTCGTCTTCGTCTGGAACGACCCGTCCGAAAAAGGGTCCTTGGGCCAAGGCAAGTGGAAATGAAAAGATTTTTCCGAACCACGCAACCAACGTTTCTGTTGTGGTCTCTTGGGGGACAAAGGGCAAATGTTTTCGTTGGGATATGGTCAGCGGGGATGTAGTGACTCCCAAATGGTTTCGAAGAGGTCCTCGAATAAAACTTTCAATGGAATGAGTTTGAGCCTTTCTTCCGAATCGCCCGATGGCTTCTCGAGGTCCAGGTGCTGGCGCTCGAATGAGATTGACCCGCCCGCTGATTCCATTTCCGTCCTCGTCCTCTTCATCCACATTCTCCAAAATGGCCTCTTCTTCGATTTGTGAAATGAGTCCCGCGCCATAAAATGGAATCGGATTTCGAGTCGCGATGATATTGGCTTCTTCTTCCGTCGGAACGCGGCCCTCTTCATAGATAGAGTAATGGCGTTGAACGCCTCCTTCTCCAAGAAACTCAAAAGATCCATCTTCTCCCTTATGAGCGACAATGAGAAAGTTCCGATACCGACCGGCTCCTCCTCCAATGGTTGGTTTCTCATGACAGGCGCCACAGAATGTGACGGTAAAGTGGGGTCCGGCTCCCTGGCCTTGGACCACTTGTTTTTGAGCCACAATTAAGCCTTGTTCAAACTGTACTAGCTGCTCGTCGGAAGCCAATGGAAGAGGCTCGCCCAGATTCGCATAGATCTGGTCCTCCACAGGACTTGTGCAGGCGGTGATCGCATATGAAGCGAAGAATATTAGGCAGATCCAAGTTTTTTTGGGGAGAGGGGGGATGAAATTCACAATTTGATGATTTATATCATAAAAAACACGGACTTCGCGAGATTTGTCGCTTGAGGGGGACAAAAATCGTGAGTTTGAACCAGGAGTAGGAAAGATGTCTCTGAAAGGATTGTGCGTAGCGGGTCTTCGGAGATGCCATCTTTATTAAGATTTTTTTAGACATTTTTGATATGAACGCCCGCTCGCAGATGGTTCATCCTTGAATTTTTTGAAAGTGTGAAAGTCGTGGCAAATGGATTATTGGAAAAGATTAGCGGTCCAGCGGATCTAAAAAAACTTTCGATTGAACAGCTCTCTGATTTGGCGCAGGAGTTGCGCGAAGCCATTTGCAAACAGGTTTCGACTTCCGGGGGTCACTTGGCTCCGAACTTGGGTGTTGTTGAGCTAACCATCGCTCTGCACTACGTATTCGACTTTGCTCATGATCGGTTGCTTTTTGATGTGGGACACCAGTGTTATACCCATAAACTTCTTACCGGGCGGCAACCGCTTTTATCCAAATTACGTCAGAAGAATGGAATGGCGGGCTTTCCGGAACCCCGAGAGTCACATTATGACTTGTTCAGCGTGGGACATGCCGGGACTTCCGTGGCTACGGGGGTTGGAATGGCCCGAGCCGACAGCTTGATGGGGCAAGGAGATCGCTGTGTCGTAAGTTTGGTTGGTGATTCGTCCATCGTGAATGGTGTTTCATTGGAAGGCTTGAATAATGCGGGAACGCTTAACCGTCAGTTTTTGGTCGTCCTCAATGACAACGGGATGTCCATTGCCAAACCGGAAGGTGCCGTTTCCAAGTATCTTGATCAAGTCCGTGTGAATAAAGCGTTCGGGGACCTCAAAAAGAACACCAAACGTCTTTTGAGTGAAATTCCCATGGGGAATCAATTGGAACGCTTATATGAGAGGGCAGGTGGAGCTATTCGAGGCGCGTTGCATCCTCACCATTTGTTCAGTGAATTTGGTTTGGTCTGTGTGGGACCTATGGATGGTCACGACCTTCCGGCGTTGATTCAGATGTTTGAACAAGCCAAGAACTTTGATCGTCCTTTGCTGATTCATTGCAAGACCATTAAAGGAAAGGGATTTGACTTCAGTACGAAAGATCCCACGACGTTTCACTCCCCAAGTCCGTTTGAGGTTGAGCGAGGAAAAGTCGAATGGAAAAAGAAGGGTCGCTCTTTCACCGCGGCATTTGGAGATGCCCTGACCAGTACCATGCAAAAGGACGAGAGAGTCGTGGCTGTAACGGCAGCCATGCCGGATGGTACAGGCCTGTCGAAAGTTTCTCCTCACTTTCCCAAACGCGTATTTGATACCGGTTTGTGTGAGAGTCACGCCATGGACATGTGTGCCGGAATGGCAAAGGTTGGCATTAAACCATTTTTTGCCGTGTACTCGACGTTTGTCCAAAGAGCCTTGGATCAAGTGTTTCAAGAAGTGGCGCTACAAAGTCTTCCGGTTCGTGTATGTCTGGATCGAGCAGGTTATGTGGGCAGTGATGGCGCCGTTCATCATGGTTTTATGGACTTGAACCTGTTTAAACCTTTTCCGGGAATCGTGATGCTGGCCCCAAGTGATGAGCCCAATCTCATTGCGGCATTGGAGTTTATGCGCATGTACGATTCGGGAGCCTCGTTTATGAGGTATCCCCGAGACGAGGTGCCCAGTCATCCAATTTCAGAAGACGTTCCACCCTTCCAATTGGGTAAAGCCCATTTGGTCCGTCGGGCGAGTTCGGAAAAGCCAGATTTAGCCATTCTGGCGTATGGAACCGAAGTTTATGAAGCGTTGAAAGCCCTACAGAATATGGGGTCTGAAGCCTCAAATGTGGCTTTGTATGACGCTCGGTTTGCCAAACCCATTGATGTCGATCTCGTTACACGATTGGTGCGGAGTGAAACCCCCATTCTCACGATTGAAGAGAATATGGTTTCGGGGGGATTTGGCAGCTCGGTCTTGGAAGCCTTAAATTCTCGAAATCTGCCAACCAATTCCGTTCATTTGATGGGAATGCCTGAGCGATGGGTGTATCAAAACAGTCGCGCAGGACAATTGGCGGAAGTGGGACTGGATGCAGCAGGAATTGAACAAAAAGTTCGCTCCCTTATGGTTCAAATTCAACGCCCTCGGCGAAAACAAGTCAAAAGAGATTTTCGAGTTATCGAAGCGCAAAGCTAGTTTTTCTTTAGAGAACCCGTTAGGTTCTTAAGAAGGTTCGCTCATTCATGACTTCTCGGCAATCCACATGGTTAATGATCGTCGTTTTGGTCGCATGTGCCGTTGTTCTTTTTTTGAAGGCTGACCGAGGAGCTCTGCATAACAGCGACGATGCTCACTATGCGGAAGTTATTCGCAATGTATCCGAAGGGCACTGGTTTCCTTTAAAATTTGGGAAGAATGATTTTGTTGCCAAACCCCCACTTCCTTTTTGGGTTGGAGGTGTTTTTGTACACATTTTTGGGGATGCAGAATTTTCCTATCGTTTGTTGTCCTTGCTTTCGTCCATTGCTATCTTGATTTTGCTGACTCTTCTGCTTTGGAGCCAATCCAAATGGGCGTCGATTCTCTTTTCAGTTTTATTAATGGGATGCTCTCTTTTTTCACTGCATTCGAGGCGGGTTTTGTTGGATCTTCCACTCGTGGCTTGTGTAGGCGGAATGTTGTACTTCGGCTTCAAAAGAAAGTGGTTGGCTTTTTGGGTTTTTGCCTTGGTGGGGTGGTGGACCAAAGAGTATCTCGTGCTTCCTGCCATTTTTGGAGTGGGTCTGTTTTACGTTTTGGAAGATCGAAGTCCATTCACGAAGAAAAGGTTTTGGCTGGGAACGTTTCTGTTTTGTTTGGGCATTTTGCTTCTACATGAAATGCGTCTTGAAACCACCGGCACTTCAAACTTATCTCTGAATTCAATTCAGTCGAATGTTCTTTCAGCTCAAAACATTCCGAATGTTTATGCGAATGCTGTGCTCGCGGATACCTGGGCTTTTTTTCTGGTATTTCCAGCGTTAATTTGGGGGTTGCTGGGGCGATCGAAACCTCCAAAACTTCTTTCTTTTGTCGTCATTTCCTACGGATTGGCTCTGTGGCTCACAAAAACCCAGCTTCCTCACTATCTCCTGCCCGTTTATGTGCTTGGATTGGCCTTGGTGGCTCTTTTTTCTGTGGAAGTTGTCAGGCTTCTTCCGAGGGGAAGGAGAGTTGTTTCCCTCCTTTTTTTGTCGGCCTTGAGCTTCCAGGTTTGGACGATCAACGCCTTTCGTTTTTCATCAAGTGACCTTGAGTGGCGTTCAGGATCGGCGACCAAAGCCTTGGCCCTGGGGGTTCGAAATAAATTGGATGAAAAAGAAAAACTGTGCGTTGTGGATACGTACTTCCCCGGATTTCTGTTCTACAGTCATCGAAGAACAGTTGGAATGTATACGAGTGAGAGGGCTTATCATGCCATTTCGGCGGTAAGGGAGTTTGAGGGGATGATCTTTCAAACTCGTCGAGACGAGTTGATTTCAACCATGCGCACCCAATGCAGTGGATGGGTGATTGGTCCCGAAAAACTATTGCGACAATTTCAATCTCAATTGGAGATCGAAAGCCGATCAGGTCCTCTAGCATTGGCTTTTCTGAGATGAACGCGAATTCACAAATGTCCATTCGATACCTGGAAGCTTTTGTCCTCGCGTTGTTCTTTGGGTGCGTTTTCCTTGTTTCCCTTCTTCCCATTTCTTCCAATGATTTTTGGTGGAATTTGAAAGTCGGCGAATGGATTTGGCAAAATCAACGATTGCTAGAGTCAGATGTGTTTTCCCATACGATCCAAGGTGCAGCCTGGGTAAATCATGAAGTCGGAAGCCAACTCCTTTTGTATGTATTGTATCGTCTTGGAGGGTTGGATGGCGTTCGCATATTTGTGGCCTATGGAGCGGTTTTCATTGCGATGGTGGTGTTCTTGGGAGTTGGGGGGAGAAAAAGTCGCTTGTTTGGTCTTTTGTTTGCGGCTTTGGCGGTTTTTCTGGCCTTTCCAAGATTGTCCCCCAGACCCTCTTTGTTGAATGTGTTGTTTCTCCCGATATTGCCATGGCTTTGGAGTTGGGTTTCTTCGAACTTTCAACGAAGAAGAGTGTTTTTGCTCTTCTTCATTCATTTGGTTTGGATAAACTTTCATCCAGAAGGCTTGATCGCAATATTTTTTACCAGTGGATACTTCTGTGTAGAGGGAATATATTCTTCGAACCGGCGAAAAAAATATCTACTTTTGTCGGCCTTCCTCCCTCTCCTGGCCTTATGTCAGCCACACGGGTGGCACCTGTTGAACCTGATTCTTTCCGATACCCAGGAAAGCATGGGGAGGATTCATGAATGGAGGCCTACGCTCTCGGCCTTCTTGTGGAGTGGAAATTGGCGTGTGCTAGGTTCTCTGGGATTCGGACTTGGATTCATCCTTCTTTCCCTGTTTCAAAATAGAAACAAGTTTCCTTGGAGTGAAAGGCTTGTAGCGATTGCGGCATTCATTCTGGCATTGACCGCGGCTCGGGAAGTGGCTTGGGGTATTCTTTCTCTTGTGATTGTGGGGCGGAGGTTTGGACCCATCTATGGTCAGATGTTTGGCAAGCCCATGTTAAGAGGGGGGGTGGTTCTTTTGGTTTTTGCCTGTCTCCCCTGGAAAAACTTTTCCATAAATTCTTGGGCTACATCCGTGAGAGAGGACCGTTTCCCCATACAACAGGTGGAATTTATGAAAGAAAGCCACTTAGAAGGAAACCTCTTCAATTTTTATGATAATGGCGGATACGTCCTTTTTCATCTCTACCCAAAATGTAAAGTGTTCATCGACTCCAGAAACAATCCTTATCCCAGGAAGATAAAATACGACCACGACCTCATTCTAAGGGGTGGTTCTAATGCTCAGAAATTGCTTGATCAATATGCGATTGACCTTCTTCTCATACGAGCCAACTATTTTTCTGATCCACAAAATAACCCTCACTGGCTGCGTATTTTTTCGGATGGTCAATATGATGTTTATTTACGAAAAAACGTTCATAACCTCGAAAATTTAGAGAAAGTGAAGAAGTATTACGTGGAGAGGGCTTCGTGAGTACAAATGAAAGAAAATGGGATCTGTGGATTGTTGCGGCCTTTTTCTTGGGGCGCGTCATCTTTCAGTTTTGTTACCGATGGATTCATGATTTTCAGGTGCTCTCGGTTGATGAATATATCCGTCTTTCTGTTTCACATGACCTTGCGGGAAAATGGCAATGGTTTCCAGATCCTCTTTGGTTACCCGGTTATTTTTGGTTGCATGGCGCTTTGATGAAAATCGGCCTCTCCGTTCGCATGGCTGGGTTTGGGGTGGCATGGGTGTCGGCAGGGTTGGTCTCTGGAAGTTTGTATTGGATGATCCGTAATCTTGGCACTTCTCGACAACGGGCCATATGGATGACCTTTTTATTTTCGATTCAACCTCTTTCTATTTGGCTCGGCGGGGTCCCACTTTCTGAAGGCCCCACATTGGCCTTTGTCCTACTCGGTCTTGTTTTTTGGATGGAGGGTCGAAAAAACGAAAGTGTTCTCTTCTGGATTGTGGCGAGTTTGTTTCGATACGAGGTGTGGCCGATTGTCTTTGGTCTGATTCTTGAAGCATTCCTGGAAAAGACGGAAAAGAAAAGCATCATTTGTTTCAGAAGTATTTTAATGGTTCTTGGAATTGCTTTTTGTATTTTTCACATCGTGAACTTTTCTACGCCCTTTGGAGCCATTTCCTATACGTTCGAACAGTCTGCTCTTTCGGCGAATCATTTGGCTCAAAGAAGTCAATTTTGGCTTGCAATGCCACGTTTCATGGCCTTTTCCATGCTCCTTTTACCGTTCATTCCTCTTTCTTTTATTAAAAGACACACAATTCAAAAATGTTTTTTTTACGCTACCGCGAGCATTTTTCTGACTCATGTAATGATTGTGGGAGTGGGATTTTATCCATTGGTGTACTCTCCTCGAATGTGGCTCCTCCCTTTGGGTGTGGGATTTCCCCTTGCCGTTTTGGGTATGAGTCATTTTTTGGCTCGATACCCTATTTGGAAACCGGCCATTTTAGGTTTGCTTTTTTTATTTGGAGTTGCAGGGTTGATGCAATCGCCCAATACCGAGGTGAAACGTGAGACGATTAAAGCTGCCGAAGTTATAAAAAAGGTTAGCCAAGAATATCCTTCCTCATCCAAAACTTTGGCCGAACGAGCGGATTTGGGGTCGTATGTCTTGTGGGGGCTCACTGGAAAGAAGGCCAACCTCATTTTTGATCGGGTTGGAATGAGAGAAGAGAAACTTTTTTCTGACCCCTTGTGGCTCCAAAGACGTTTACGCCCAAACTCTTTTGTTTCGTGTCTTCTATCAAGCTCGGAAAAGGGAAAATTTGTGGTTGAGAAAGTAGCACCTAACTGGGAACCGAGGTGGAGGGAGGGAAAATATTTCCTGGCATGTGATCCAAAGAAAAAGCTGGGCATATGATCCATTTTTAGAAGTATTTTTTTTAGTGGTGTCTTCAGGAGAAACTGAGATCTGTCGTTGACCCTAAGAGAAGGAACTTGGTAAAATATACCCTTGCCTGGGTCCCGGCTCCCCCTGCTCAGGAAAATGGCATTTTTTGAAAGGCGGATTCATGGCTTCACCGGAAATTCTATTTGTTTTTCCCCCATCGGTGCGAATTCTGCATGTTCCGCCAACTCAGATTGCCCAACATGTGTGTGTCTCGAATTTCACGCATCATATTGGATCAGCCTATATCCGAGCCTTTCTAAAAGAGAAGAGAATTGAATCGGAACAATTTGTCACCGAGGCCCCTCTTCGGATGGACGATATCATCTCCAGAATTGGTGAACTCCAGCCAAAAGTGGTTGGCTTCACAATGTATCAATCGAATTTTTTAGCCGTCAGATATTTGGCTCAAGAACTTCGAAGACGTTTTCCTCGCATAAAGCTCATCGCCGGTGGGCCATCACCCACGACCAATGATTCTCTGGTTTTTCGAAGAGTTCCGGAACTCGATCTCTGTGTGCGTGGGGAAGGAGAGCATGCAGTTTTTGAACTGCTTTCGACGGGAAAAATTTTTGAAAACTCGAAATTCCTTTTCGATATTGCGGGTCTCTCATTTGTCCAAAATGGACAACTTGTGAGGACTCACAATCGAGCCTATAGTTTTTCAATCGACTCCGATAAGGATGGCCTGGATCGATTTCCTTCCCCATACCTTTCCGGCCTAATCCCCATTGAAAAAGAAGATGTGGGAGTTCTAAGTTCCAGAGGTTGTCCTTATGGATGCACCTATTGCATGTTTTCCTCTCTTTCACATCTCACCGTTCGTTATCATTCGGAGGAGCGATTCATGGCTGAATTGCGAATGTTCTCTGAATCATTAAACGGGCGTCCTTTTTCCATCCACGATGATGCTTTCTCTTTAAACTTAAAACGTTCAAAACACATTTTGAAACGAATATTAGAGGAGAAGTTGAATTTAAATTTCTGGTGTGAAACCCGTGCGGATTGCGTGGATGAAGAATTCATTTATCTTTTAAAAGAAGCAGGATGTTACGGAATAAACTTCGGCCTTGAAAGTGCGGTTCCTCGTATTTTGAGAAATGTAATGAAATTGGGTGCGGGGGCCTCCAGGCGAAAAGACCTAAAACCGGAAGAAAAGTTCATTCAAAACGTGCATCACTATACAAAAGTCGCCAATCTAGCTGGATTGAAGGTCCAAGTAAGTGTGATTTTTGGACTTCCGGGCGAAACATTGCAAGACGGGATTGCGACACTTGAGTTTGTGAAAAAACTTCCCATCGAGTCTTATTACCATAACCACTTGGTAATCTTGCCCGGTACCGACTTGGCCAGAACTCACAATGAATACGGAATTGGTTTGGAATACACAGATAACGATCCGTTTCGAACCATGAAGACCGTACATAGCTACGATTTGTTTGAGCTTCCGATGCTTGCGAACAGTACGGTTAAACAGAAATTTGATCAATTTGTGGATCAAGTACGAGAACAGGTGTTTGGTGAATTTTACAGCGAAGACGATCTATCATCGTCGTTTATGTTTTATGGGGAAGGCCCAATCAACGACGAGATGGCACGATTTATTGATTTAAATTCCAAAGTGAATACCGCCGTATATTTTTTCAGCAGAGATGAAAATGAGGCTTCTTTCTCTTCCTCCATTGATCAGCTGATTGAGGAAGGAGTAGGGCTTCGTTTTTCAGTAAAAGTTCTAGAGAAGCAAACCGAGGTGGGGACATCTTTTTTACTCTCTCCCAAAAGCATTTTCTTCAATAATTATGGAAATGTGTTTCGAAACGATGAGAAGTTTTTTCGAAAAAAATTCCTCCCAGCATTTAAGGAGCCTTTGGGACATAAAATTTCGCTTGCAAAAATCGATGCTTCTTCGAGGTTGACTGGACGGTGTAAAACGGTCGTTGAAGCTTCGGAAGATATTGATGCCTTACTGGGTTGGGTGAAGGCGTTTGATGCAGGAGTGGTTTGGCCCATTCCATGGAATTTTTCGGGTGTAACCTCCATGGGGGTCGAAAATGAGTGCCGTTGGATGTCAAGCCCTTGTCCCATTGAGAAGCGTGAACCCTTAATTGTATTTGGAAATGGCTGTGTGGGGAGTTGTGTGAAAGACCCTGCCTGCACTTTTGGCTCTGTGAAAGAATCGCGCAGGGAATTAATACAAAAATTGCAAAAGATGCGGGAAGAGGCTGAGTTGGAGAGAGGATGTTTTCAGTGTCCAGCGAAAGATGTGTGTTCCCGTTGCTTGTTTCCACAGGTCTCCGTCGATAAATTTTGTGAAACCGTGCGAGTCGTCCATGAGCAAAAGTTGGGCGAGAGCTTACGGCATGTTTTTATGATGTTGAAAACGCTTCCAAGTTTTTCTCGAGAGTTAGGTTTGGATGACCTGAGTTCAGTGTTAGTAGAAGGAAATCAGTTTTCCAAAGGTCCTCAGTCTCTCATTTCTACATTTGTTCATCCGGAATATTCAAAGGAGAGTTCGTTTATTGTCCCGGACTATATAAAGTTGCTTAGGTGTAAGGGTGATTATTTTGTCATTTCAACCAAGAATGAACATATCTATAAAATGAACCAGATTTCGATTCTCATTTTGGAAGTCTTGAAGAAAAAGGGAAGTCAGAAAGACATCCTTTCATCTCTTCGATTAAGAGAGGATTTATTTGGAGATTGTTCTGATCTGACGCTTGAAGACCTGAAGGGACCTATTTCGATCCTGTTAAAAAATGGATTTTTAAAGACCTCTTCGTCTTAAGCGACTTCGCACGTGAAGGATGGATTAAAAATTCTATTTCTTCATGCTTTTTGGAAAGTCTGCCGGGTTGGAATCTCGAATCCAAGCCAATACATCCTGTAAGAGAAAACGCCAACGGCCAGCGACTTTTTTTCCTGGGAGGTCTCCCGCTCGGGTAAGGCGGTAGACGGATCTCCGGCTGATTCGAAGACAATCGGCCACTTCATTGATCGTAAGAATTTCACTAAAAATTCGGGAAGGATCTGCGTTGGGTGGTTTGGAATCTTTCACAAACGTAAAGAGGGCAAAATCCGAGCCAAGGTTTGTGCCCGTCTAACCGACCGAATATAGAAGGGAATTTTGTTGAAGAAAAAATTCGTTTTTTTAAAGGGGGGTCAGAATCACCTCGAAAGAAACAGACACGTGCTGCCAAAGAAGGGTTAGTGAGGGATAAGAGCTGACCGTTACAAGGTCAAAAAAGACTCCGGGGCCCGTATTTGACCCGCAGGATCGGGTAAACCTTCTATTTTAAAATCTCTTGAATCTTCTGTATGAGCTGATCTACGTCGAAGGGTTTCTGGATGAATCCAGCAAGGCCCTTTCCAGCAAAACGCGAAGTGGCATCTTGTTCGTTGTATCCACTTGAGAGAATCACCAAGACATCCGACTTTATTCGACGCAACTCTCTGAAACACTCGTCCCCGGAAAGTCGCGGCATGGTCATATCCAAAAAGACCAATTGAATTTCCTCGGCATGCTCACGGAAAATATCCAACGCTTCTTGTCCATCATTTGCGAGGAGAACTTGAAATCCGATTTTTTCGAGGAGTCGTTTGACAAATTTTCTCACCTGCTCTTCGTCGTCCACGACCAAAACGGTTCCTGTTCCCTTCCAAGAAGAGGATTTCTCTTTTGGAGAAGAGACGATCTCCTTTTTTCGAGTCGAAACGGGAAAGAGAATTTTAAATGTCGTTCCCTCTCCAATTTCTGAATAGATTTTAATGTTTCCTTTGTGACCTCGTACAATTCCTTGGACTGCGGACAAACCCAATCCGCGGCCAGAAAACTTTGTGGAGAAAAAGGGATCGAAAATATTGTCGAGAACTTTGGGGTCGATACCGCTACCATTGTCCGCCACCTCCAGATAGACATAGTGGCCTGGAGTCATGTTTTCAGAATAACTTAGTGTGGCCAGATAGGCGCGATCACAAAACATGTTTTTCGTTGTGAGGGTGATCAGTCCGTCTCTACCTTCCATGGCTTCAGCGGCATTGATCAGAAGGTTCATAATGATCTGTTGGATTTGAGAGGGATCTCCCTCCATCAACGGAAGATCTTTGTCATAATTGTATTTGATCACGGCCTTTTTCGAAATGGACAACTCTAAAAGACTTCCCATTTCCTGAATGAGTTGGTTTAGGTTAAGTGGCTTGACGACAAATTTTCCTTTTCCCGAATAGGCCAAAAGTTGTTTGGTTAGATCGGCCAGCTTTTGAGAGGCCACTCGAATGTTTTCAACTGTGCCTCTCTGAGGCGATTGGTCAGACATTTCTGTCAAGGCCATGCTTGCATTGCCCAAAATTCCAACCAAAAGATTGTTAAAGTCGTGTGCAATTCCTCCTGCCAAGATTCCTAGGCTTTCCAGTTTTTGTGTGTGTTGGAGTTGTTCAGTGATTTTTCGCTGCTCAGCTTCCACGCGAATTTTCTCTGTGAGATCGATCCAAGTGGTGAGGATAAATATTTTCCCATGGATATGAATTTGATTGGTTGAGACCAAGACGTTTCGTAGGTCTCCGTTTTTGGATTGAAGCGTGGTTTCAGACGTTCCCTTCTTGCTGGGGTTTTCGGGAGAGAGAAAGGGTTTGAAATCTTCTTCTTTTTCCGAGTTTAGGATGTTCTTGAGGCTTAGTTTCTGGAATTCCTGCCGTGTGTAACCGAGGCTTTCATGGGCAGCCGAGTTGAACTCGGTGAAACTCAGTTTGGGTAATTCAATAAGAACGATGGGGGTATGAGCTTGACCAAAAAGGGCACGATACTTTTCTTCGGAGTCTTTCAGATCGTTTTCAGCCACTTTTTGTTTGTGAATGTCCTGAATGGATCCCGACATTCGAAGAGGTTTTTGTGCGGAGTCAAAGACAGCCTGGCCACGAACACGAAACCAATGGAAGTAGCGCTCTTTGTGGCAGAGGCGACACTCGATGTGAAAGGGAACTTGCCTCGAGAAGTGGGCATGAAGAGCCTGTTCATATTTAGCAAGGTCTTCGAAGTGGAGAAGATTCGTCAGGGCTGAGTAGGAAGGGCGTATTTGTAATTTGGAGTAACCGATCATTTCAAAAAACCGGGAAGACCACCACTGTTCGTCTCGATTCAGATCGGGTTGATCCCAAAATCCATCTCGGGAACCTTCCATGGCCAGAGCCGTTTGTTCCTCGCTTTTCTTTAGGCTTTGGATCATCGGGCGCGTTAAACGGAGAAATATGAAAGCGCCCAAAAGAGATAAGCTCAAGGCCACAAAGAGACTCCATAGGGCAGCTCGAATGAATGGGGAGCGGATTTCCTTGAGGTCAATTTTGGCAACGATTCCCATTTCAGCAGGCGCGATCCATTCATATGCAGCGAGAACGTTCTCCCCTCGATAATCCAATCCCATGATCGTTCCCGCATTCTTGAGCAAGGCCCTTCGCATGGGTTCCGCAAGCTTAGAGTCGAAGGGAACTGGCTTCGGAATTTCTCGATCATCATGGCGATGTTTGAGAAGAAAAACGATTTGATCGCCAGATTTTTTCGCCAGTGTGTATTCGCCGGTTTCTCCAAATCCCTTGAAATGTTCGTGGGATCGTCGGAGCTGTTTTAATAAGGCCTTTGCCGGGGAACCATGTTTCGAGACTTCCTGCGTGTAATGGGCAAACTCTTCTTCGTGTTTAAAAATTTCTTCAATGAGAAAGCGTTCACTTTGGGCCGATTCGATGAGTCGCGCCCGTTGTTGTTTGAGTGAGGTGGAGTAAAGGAGGTAAAAAGAAGTTGCGAGGGTGATTCCCACGACACCAAACATTGTCGCAATCAAAAGATATACGCGCTTGTACCAAATCATCCAATCAACCGCTTTTACCCATCGTGACGAAATGTAAAATCTAAAATTACGTCGAATGTGATTGGATCTCCAGTTTTTTATGTTTTCCATTTGTAATTGGAAAAAGACGGAAAGAATGTCGTATGTGTTCTCTCCTAAAGACTTGATATTCTAGAAAAAACTCTGGAGCCGAGTGGGTCAAAAGGATTCGCAAAATGGCGTGTTTTCAAGGTGCATGCGGCAGGCTTTTTGAATTAAAGATCGTTCTGAGCGCGGGACAAAGATGACCAGTCTTTCGGTTCCATACCAATGTTGATCGAAAAGTTCTCCTGTTGGGATCAGGCCTTTCATGAGTCCGGGGTAAAAGGCTCCCAAACGATTTCCAGCAAGGATGAATGAGTATGGAGTTTGGTCTTGGAGGTGAAGTCTTAACTCTTCTTTCCACTGTGTTCCGTAACGCATTCTGAACCGATCTCGCGTGGCATCCAAATCGGCTTGAGGCTGGATTCCGGCATACAGATTCAACATGGGTCGTTCGTCGACCAAGGGGTTCGATGAGGCATCTTTTAAAACGTCAACGAGGGTCCATAGTTTTTTGACGTGCGCCGCGTCTGGGATCGGAAGGGTCAGCCCACGAATCGATACAACTAGATGGAGAAAGATCAAGGTAGTGACCATTAATGTCTTTGTTTTTTCCGAAAAAGGAAGACATTGAGGAAAAACGATCAGTCCCATGGAAAGAGCCAAAATGGGAGGGATGAGGTAGTTGATGGAACTCCCAATATGTCCGCAGATCAAGAGGAAAGACATGCAAAATATAAGAAACAACGAATTCCAACTTTTCAGGCCCTCCTTTTTGATGAGAAAAAACAGTCCTATAATTCCCAAAGAAAGAATGGGATAGTCCAGAAAAGTACCTCGAATGAACGTCCAAGTTCTCATCAGGTTGAGATCCTCTAGGCGACTCCCCACCATAGCCGCGAACATATTTTGCTGAAGCAACCAGAGGAACGCAGCTAGGGAAAAAAGAAAGGTCATGAGTGTGGGGTATCGTTTCCCAGGGGTGAGAAAGCCAATCAGAAACGAAGCAAAGAGAAATGGCAGCATGACGTGTTTGGTCAGTGTGGAAGCCAGGATCATCAACATTCCGCTCAAATGTATGAACGAGAAAGAAGATTTGGATGTTGAGGCTTTCTTTAGAAGAAAAAGACCCATGAAAAGAAAGAATATGGCCAATATGTCCGTTCGGCAGAGAGGCGTCCAGAGAATCGTGTCTTTGGTGCTTAGAACAAGTAGGGGGGCCAAACAAGCGATCCAACGCTTTACTCCAAGGTCCTGGAGAAAGATTACAAGAAGCGTTAGGACTCCAAATAAGGCGAGTATGGATAGGAGTCTGCCAGCCATCAACGTATGTTCAGGCCCTTGGAAAAAAAGAGCTAATAAGGCGGGATACAAAGGTGGATAGTTGTAAGTTGTGAAAGGAAAGGAAAAGGCTTCTGCATAAGGCATGATGCCGTTTTGAATCTCCAGGGCTGCAAACACGCTGAGCCCTTCATGTGGATCCCAGTCAAAAGGATAACTCAGAATCGCACAAATATACTGAAGAATGCTCGGAAAAAAGAATACGAGAAAGAGGGTGATCGAGAGGATTCCAAGAGCGAAGGAGAGATGTTTTTGGAAAGGTTTGATCGTCATTTTGAAGCTGCTTCAAATTGGCAAAGGTCGTCTGTAGGATTGTGATCGCAAAATTGCTGTTTGAGACTCTGCACTTTTGTGATGTTTCCCTTACGGGTTTCGATATGAATGATCCACTTGGCGGCCCGATGCCCCCATTTAGGGTGCTGCAAGAGGGTGAGTGCGGTGCTCGTGCATTTCTTCCAATGTCTTTCTCGGCAAAGACTTTCCATTTTCATGGCTGAGAGCGTGGGCGGTAGCGACCAGTTGTTTTCAAATTGTTCGAAAGCTTGAATCGTTTCAGAATATTTCTCCCGTTCAAATAGAGATTGGATGTAGTTCATATGTGCGACGCGAAATTTGGGAGATTTCTGAACGGTGTCGTGAAAGAGTGCCAATTCGTCGGTCCAGAGTGTGTTTCGGTTTAGCGTCAGCCCGGCCAAAGCGAGTAGGATGCAAAGTGCGAATCCTCGCTTGAGCATGGGATGTGAAATGGCCTTTGAAAAATGAGAGATGAGGGGCGAAATGGCCAGGACTAGGCCAATGGAGGGTAAGTAAAGAAAACGTTCGGCAAACGAGATGCTGATGGGAATGATATTCGAAATGAGAGATAGAAAAACGAGGAACCAAAGACTCCCAAAAAGGAACGTGTTCCATGCATTTTGGCTCAAGGTATCTTGGCTTCGTTTTCGGAAAAGGATCCAACCCGCCCAAGAGAACAACATAACAAGGGGAATTTCGACCCATTTCCAGCGAATGTCTCCGTAGAGAGCATTTTGACTGAAAGGGTAGAAAAACGCCCCGAAATAGGCGAGAAGCGTCTTGGGTGCCAAAAAGAAGAGGTTGCTCCAAACAGAGCCCGTTTCGTCGATTTGAGTGACACGCCCCAGAAGATGAGATCGCCAAAGAAGATAAGCCAAAGAGAAAAGGAATCCAGCTCCCATGATTCGGATGGAAATGTTCTTTTTCTTGGTCGCTTCAAGAGGACTCAGGAGAAAAAATCCCGCGCCATGAATCAAAAAAGCTCCCAAGCCAATTTCTTTGGAAAAGAGGGTCAAGACATAGAAGACGGAAAAGCATATCCATCGGGATTTAAGCATGGACAGGAATGCCCCTAAGAAAAAGAGGGCACACAGGAGATCCCCTTGACTCGATACAAATGAAACCGCTTCTGTGTGAAAAGGATGGACACCCCAGATGAGACTCATTGTAAAGGCCAAGCTGGGAGGCATGAAATACCCCAAAATGGCACCCACCAAGAGGACAATCAGCAAGTGCAAAACAATGGAAACGTAGTGGTATCCGCTCCCAATGTTTCCAAAAAAATGATGTTGGATTGCAAATCCGAGAGTCCGAATTGGACGATAAATGGAGGTGTTATAACGCTCAATATGGGAAAGAGTCTCTGGCGTTGTGAAGAACGAAATGGGGTGGTCCAGGGTTGTTATGGAAGGATTGTTTGAAATGAAATTTTCATCATCCCAGAGGAGCGGGGCGTTTCGAACCGGAAAATACAAGATAAAAATCAGAGCCGTCGTGAGAAGAAGTTTAAGAACGTTCGGAGTCGGTGAAAATTTCTTCATCTTATAGGCTGAGTCGAAAACGAATGAATGCAAAGACCGTCATTCTCAAAAGCAGAAAGCCATGTCGAAAACGACTGATGTTCGTATCCCCATAGGTTCGACTTTGGTATCGAATGGGGATCTCCATGATTTTGAATCCTTGAAGAGCGGCTCCAAAGATCAGGTCAAAGTCCCCAAAGGGGTCAAAATCTCCAAAAAAATCACGATGGTTCCTGATTCGGTCGTAATCCCGTTTCCATAAGACTTTTGTTCCGCAGAGCGTGTCCTTGATAGGTTGCCTAAGAATCCAAGAAAACATGGAGCTGAAAAATTTATTTCCTAAGATGTTCAAGGTTCTCATGGCCTCGTCCTCCAAGGGGTACACCAACCTTGAGCCCATGATGAAATCCCCGACGCCTTCCGTTAAAGCCGTGTAAAACTTGGGAAGTTCTGAGGGACGGACCGTTAGGTCCGCATCCAGGATCATTAAAATATCATTCTCGGCCTCGTCAAAGCCAGTGCGCACCGCAGGTCCCTTCCCAGAGCCGCCACGTTGAGGGAAGAAACGGAGACTCAGGGGGCCGGAGTATTCATCCAAGACTCGTTGAATTTCCTCTCGGGTTCCATCCGAACTTCCCCCTTCCACAAAAATCACCTCTGTGGGGGCGTCGAATTCGGGCATTTCGCGAAGACATCGAGAAATATTTCCTTTTTCATTTCTACAAGGAACGATGATGGAGACACTCGGTCGTTGATTTTGTTTGGCTTGGATATTCCATGAGGAAACCGGACGGATAAAAAACAATCGAAAAATGGCAAAATTTCGTATCAGTGGGAGTGTCAGAAGGATTCGGTTCACAAACCAGGAAAAAAACGGAATGTAAAAAGGCAGTAATATCCGTTTTTCCACACTCACAACCTCAAAGCCGTTTAGGTGTAGGAGATTTTCAATGTCGAGGAAGGAAATCCAACTGGGTTTTTTGTTCTTGGTTTTCTTCCCGAAGGATTGAAAGAAACGAATGAGGGGTTGCCAAAAATAGCTCGTGTGAAGGATGCAAAAACGCGTACTTTGTTCAGCTTGATTTCTCAATCCACGCAAAAAAGCCCAAATATCATCCATATCCGTCAATATATTTCCAATGAGGACCGTTTTGTTTTCGAGAGAAAGCTGACTTGTCTGAAAATCGGGCGCAACAGAGAATTGAATTTTGGGGAAATGGGGCTCTTGTTGTTGGATTCGATCGGTTGAATTGTCTCGAACTTCTTTTACGTTATCTCCAAGAGCTTGAAGAATTTTGGTTTCAGCGCTGCCAACATAGAGAATGGGATGATCTTTCCACCGTTTTAAAACGGATTGAAGGAGGTCTTTCGTCGTACGTTTCGTCATCCACATAAAAGGATGGAAATTCTAGACGTTCATACGAGACAAGTCCATTTGGACAAAGATATAAAAAATCCCCAGAAGGTCTCGAATTGCCAAACCTCCTGGGGATTTAGAGACTCATTTTTTTTGGAGGTTAGAAGTCTGTTCCTAGGTTGAGACCGCCCCAGAGAACCAACTCATCTTTGAAGTCCTGTCCTGGAATGTTTGTCCAAGCCACATTTAATCCGGGTTTGACATAAAACCCATTGTTAAGAGAAATGGGAAATCCGCTCATGAGAGCGAGATGATGGACATTTGCCGCGCCACTATTTCCTTCTTTGAACCACTTGAATCCGTATTCGAGGCCCAACTCAAGAGCCACTTTCGAAGTGAGTTCGAAGGCTTTTTCCATATGTGGGTGAATGTAGAGATAGCTAATATCAAAAATTCCGGGTTCATCTTGAAGTCCCAGAAAATAGGCAATATCCAAACCGAAATCGGCCAAACAAGAATAGCTCAGTCCGACCGTGGGTTCGATATAGCTCGCCCAAGAGGAGCCTACGCCGCTATTGGTAGACCACGGATAGAAATAGTAAATGGCTCCCAAACTTAGCCCAATGTCGTTGTGCAAGGTTAGGTCGTACGTCACAAAAAGATTTTGTTCCGCAGCGAGGGCCCCATTTAAATTGGCACTGACATTATCCCCAGAAATTTGAAATCCACCCCAATATCCAAGTGTGAAGTTCGTATCTGGAATTTCCCAGGTGATGCCGGGAGCCAGCATCATGTTTTGATCCATTTGGCTGGTTTCTTGAAATACGTTGATTCCTCGGAAGACGTAGACGGTTGAGAAACCAAGATCAAAGTTGACACCTTGGGCTTCAGATTCTTGAGCATTTGCTCCAAAGGGAATTGCGATGGCCAAAGCCAGCAGCAAACCTAGAATATGTTTTTCAGAATTTTTCTTCATTTTTTTCTCCTAAAACGTGTTTTCAATTCCTGGTTACATGTCGTAAGCCGCTTCTCCATGAAGGGATCGATCTAGGTCGTCTTCTTCAACTTCGGAAACGCGGACGGTGGTGAATTTGTTGATCACCCAAAGCATGACCCAGGTGAAAAGGAAGGCGTAGAGTGAGATGGTTAACACCGCAACGGTTTGTTTCATGACCAGGGCGGGTCCTCCTCCATTCAGGAGTCCTGAAACGCCGCCAACCGATTCATGGGCAAAAATTCCCAACATGATCGTGCCAATGATTCCGCCGACGCCATGAACGGCCCAGACGTCTAGGGCATCATCCCAGCCCATCTTGTTTTTGATGTAAACGGCCAGGTAGCAAACGATTCCAGCCACGGAGCCAATGACGGCAGAGGATCCGACGGTGACAAATCCTGCCCCCGGAGTGATTGTTGCGAGTCCCGCGACTGCACCGGTTAAAAGTCCCACGAAAGTGGGCTTTCGTCCCATCACCCAAGTTAAAGTCAACCAAACAATGGCGGCGAAGGAAGCAGAAACATCGGTGTTAATGAATGCCTGTGCGGTCACCGCATCTACCCGGAGCTCACTGCCGGCATTGAACCCATACCAACCGAACCAGAGTAAACCGGTTCCCAGAGCCACGAGAGGAATGCTGTGAACGGTGTCCGTGACTCTGCGTTTTCCAACAAAGAACACGGAAGCCAGAGCGGCCATTCCGGCGCTGGCGTGAACGACGATTCCTCCGGCGAAATCTTTGACTCCCCACTCAGCCAGGAGACCACCGCCCCAAACCATATGGACCAGTGGAAAATAGACGAAAACGAGCCACAAGACCAAAAAGATCAAATAGGGGAAGAACCGAATTCGATTGGTGAACGCGCCAGTGATGAGAGCCGGCGTGATGATGGCAAACATCATTTGATACGCAATGAAAACAAGTAAGGGAATTTGACCCGAACCTTCCGCTCCGAACGTAGAGTTGAGGTCTACGCCACTGAGAAACGCCATGTCCAAATTTCCGATGATGCCACCAATATCTCCGCTAAAGCACAGTGAATATCCGATGGAGAACCAAAGAATGGTGGTGATGCCCATGGATACAAAACTTTGCATCATGATGGCGAGGACATTTTTTCGTCCCACCAAACCACCATAGAAAAAAGCCAACCCAGGGGTCATGAGCATAACCAAGCTGGTGGCTAAAAGCATAAATCCAGTATTTCCAGTGTCAAAAGCCATTTAATTCTCCCTTTTTTGTTTCTTGGCCAAGCCAAGATGCTATTTTTTCTGCACATTGCGCATATTCCATTTCAGAGCGCTTGACGTTAGGAGTTGGATAATTCTTTGATATTTTTTGGATAGGAAGGATAGAAAGCCTCTCGAAATCCTATATAAGGAGGGGGTGGAACGGGTGGATTCAGTTTCTGCGGCAGATGGCCACAAAGTGATTGTGTTGATTGAAGATGAAGTCAATCTGCTCAATAGCCTTGCCTTCATTCTTGAAAACCAAGGTTTTTCAGTCTTGCGGGCGCAGACGGGTGAAGAAGGAGTTCAGCTGATCCTTTCTAGAAATCCGGCCCTGACACTGGTGGACATTAATCTGCCAGGGATGGATGGCTTTGAAGTTGCGACGCGCGTTTCGGATTTGAGAGAGAGAATTGGAATGAAGGTCGTTTTTTTGACTGCGAGTGACGACGAAGACGATATGGTTCGGGCTTTTGAAGGCTTGGCGGATGACTATGTTGTCAAACCGGTTCGCCCAAGAGTTCTTGTGGCGCGTTTGAATGCGCTTCTTTCTAGCCCTCGAATGTTTTCTGAAGAAAAGGATATATCGTTTGGGCCATTGGTGATGTCTCCCACCTCCTTCGAGGCAAGTCTTAATGGACAAAATCTAGACCTTACACCCACAGAATTTCGAATTCTTTGGCTGCTTGTGAATCACCCTGGAAAAGTTTTGAGCCGATCACAAATCATTGATGAGGTGCATGGAAAAGATTGTTTTTTAACGGAGAAGTCGATTGATTTTCAGATTCATGGTCTTCGGAGAAAAATGGGAGAACATTCCTGCATGTTAATGACGGTACGTGGGGTCGGATTTAAATTGAGTCCAGTGGATGGGTAAGAGGAGATGCCTCTACGCGATGTCCCCATTCGTTTTCTTTTAATTGCGGGATTTCTGTTTTCCGGCCTTCTTCCTTTGATGGCTGTGGCCTTGCTGAGTTTTTCCATCGCACGAGAGGAACTCACCCATCAGGCCTCCCGTCAGCTGGAGTCTGTACGGGATATCAAGAAAGCTCAGCTTGAGAGTTTCTTTGATGAGCGTGTACGTCAGATCAATATTCTAGCTTCCAATCCATACGTTAAAAAAGCTTTCAACGATTTTAAGGATTTGCTGGATTCAGAAACTCAGATTCGACGGCGAGGTCTCGTTGGAGAGGGAAATTTTCAGTTTAAAGCGCCTACGGCCTATTTAGAATTGCATGACCGATACTATGAATTCTTTCGAAAATTCCAGCGGGAGCTATTTTATTACGACCTTTTCTTAATGAGTCCCTCCGATGGTTTTACCTACTTCACGGTAAAAAAGGAGGCGGACTTCGGAAGGCCAATCTCCCCTATTGAATCATCTCTGAAGGATGTCTGGAAGATTGCGGTTTCGCAGTCTCGGGTTTCGTTGTCCGATACACGTCCCTATGCCCCTTCAGGAAATGTGCCGGCCCAGTTTGTTGCCGCACCTGTCATGAGTGAGGGAAGGGTCATTGGTGTGGTTGCGGCCCAACTTTCTTTGAGTTCCATCACCGACTTTATCGAAACCCGCCCCGGAATGGGAAAGACAGGGGAAACCTATCTGGTGGGGCCGGATTTTCGAATGAGGTCCGATTCGTATCGAGATCCAGAGAATCATTCCGTCATGGCTTCTTTCTTGGGAAATGTTGAAGAAAACGGTGTGGACACGTTAGCCATTCGGAATGCATTAAAAGGAAGAGCAGGGACTCGAAATCTTTTGAATTACAAAGGGAAAAAAGTTCTCTCGGCGTACGCCCCCGTAACGTTTCAAGGGTTGAGTTGGGTGATCGTCGCAGAGATGGGCGAGGAAGAAATCAATGAAGCCATTGCCGAAGCTCTAAATGATCGCATTACGATCACCATTCTCATTTCATTGGCTATGCTTTTGGTCTTGGCCTTTGGGATTTCCATTTTCATTAGCAAAGGGGTTGCGCGGGTCAAGACTGAGTTGAATCTTTTGATCGAGGGGGTTCTCGCCGGCCAAAATGAACGAAGGGGTGATCCTGTACAAGTGGCCTATGATTTTCGAGGTGTGATGGAGCATGTCAACGCGTTGATTGATGCCTATCAAAGCAAAACCAATGAGAGTCGAAAATTAGAAGGAATCATCGCTTATAACGAACGCATGGAGTCCATTGGAACCCTGGCAGGTGGCATTGCTCATGATTTTAACAATATCTTGGCGTACATGTTGACGTACGGGGACTTGGTTTTGGAGGATTTGGAAAAAGACTCTAAGGCCCATGAGAGAATGCTGGAAATTCTCAAAGGGATCGATCGGGCAGGGGAACTTGTTGCCCAAATCATGACATTTGGAAGGCAGTTAAAACGGGAAAAACGACCGGTTGAAATGTCTCTCATTGTGAAAGAGGCAGCAAAACTTCTCAAAGCAACGATCCCTAAGAATATCAAGGTGATGACCCAAGTTACTCCGGGGCGTGGAAAGGTGATGGCGGACCCTCCACAGCTTCACCGAATTGTCATGAATTTGTGTACCAATGCCTTTCAATCGATGCTTGATGGCGGGGGAGAGATGAAGTTGTCCTTGGAAGAAGTTTCTCTAAAGGATGGCGAAGTAGAAGGGTTGTCTTCGGGAATCTATGCGTTGTTTTCAGTTTCGGACACGGGGTGTGGAATTGAACCCGAAATTCTAGACCGAATCTTCGAACCGTTCTTTACGACCAAGCCGGTGGGGCAGGGGAATGGTATGGGGTTGGCCGTAGTGCATGGGATTGTTGAGTCTTATTCGGGAAGCATCGTTTTTGAGAGCGTGCCAAATATTGGGACAAATGCCCGTGTCTATCTCCCCATACACGATGAGGCCATTTGTCCGGAAGAAGGCCCCGTTCGTGCGAAGATTGTTCGTGGTAGTGGGCGAATTCTTTTTGTGGATGATGAAGAGCCCATATGCCAATCCACGGCATTGATGATTGAATCCTTGGGGTATGTTGTAGATGCAGAGACAGATCCGGAGAAGGCCCTTGAGCGCTTTTCGGAAGATCCCCAACGTTTTGTGGCGTTGGTTACGGATATCAACATGCCAAATATTAATGGAGTGGAACTGACTCACCGAATGCGCTCCATCCGTCCAGACCTCCCGGTTATGTTGATCACAGGATACAACGATTTGATGACTCCAACGTCTGCTTCGAAACTCAAAGCGGAAGTCTTGTTGAAACCTTTTAAAAAGAGTGAATTCTCACAAGTTTTGTCCCGCCTCATTCAGCGCTCTTTATAAATTGTTAAGATTTGATCAAATCTATGGAGGTCATCGGCGTATGTTCTAGTCGCATTGGCTCAAACACGTTATAGATGATCTGAGTCTCAACTGACAAAACTTTATCGTCTTAGGAGAGATCATGAAAAAGACCTTCTCGATTTTCTTTTTGTTTCTCGTGTTTGCTCTCGGAATTTCCTTCAATGCTTTTTCTGAGAATCGGCTGTCTGGAATGGTTAAGGTAGATGGTTCAAGCACCGTATTTCCCATCACGGAAGCCATGGCAGAGGAGTTTCAGCGAGAGCATCGTCGTGTTCGTGTGACCGTTGGTTTGTCTGGAACCGGCGGAGGAATGAAAAAATTCGTTGTGGGAGACATTGATATTTCAGGCGCTTCTCGGCCCATCAAAAAATCCGAACGAGAAAAGGCCAAAAAAAATGGAGTGTCCTTCGTGGAACTTCCCGTTGCCTACGATGGCATTGCGGTGGTGATCAATCCGAAGAATACTTTTGCGAGTCAAATGACGGTTGAGGAGTTGAAGAGAATCTGGGAGCCGGGAAGTCAGGTGAAGAAATGGAGTGACCTTAGAAAGGCATGGCCGAAAAAGAACATTCATCTGTACGGTCCAGGGGCGGATTCCGGAACGTTTGAATATTTCACGAAGGCGATTGTGGGAAAGGCGAGAGCCACTCGAAGAGACTTTACCGCGAGTGAAGATGACAATGTTCTTGTTCAAGGCGTAGCGGGAGATGAATATGCCCTCGGCTATTTTGGCTTCGCGTATTGGGTTGAGAATCAAAAAGCCTTAAAACGAGTGGCCATCGATCCGGGGACGGGGCCGATTTTGCCTTCAAAGGAAAGCATTGAGGATGGTTCGTATCGTCCTCTTTCCAGACCTATTTTCATTTATGTGAATCATCAATCCATCCAGAGACCCGAAGTGGATGCGTTTGTTCGGTTTTATCTGAACAATGCCAGGGCTCTGGTTCCCGAAGTTGGTTACGTTCCCTTTGAAAGTCAGATCTATTTGGCTTCTCTCAATCGATTTCAAAAACGAATCCTTGGGACGGTGTTCGGTTCAGATCTGGCCAAGAAAAAAACCTCCATGAAGGATTTACTGAGCCTGAAGGGGAAATAAAGAAAGCCAGAAAAGGTCTGTGAGAGCGCATTAAAGCCCTTTAAACGATCTTTACATTTGGGGTCCAGACTGCCTCTCGTGTGGGGGTCGGTAAAGATGAAGCATCTTACGGAGCCAATGATTCATGGGCTCCTCTTCCTGTGTGCTTTGGTTTCGGTTCTAACGACGGCTGGGATCATCTGGATACTATTGAGCGAAAGCGTTTCTTTTTTTCAGCACATTTCGATTTTTGAGTTTTTCGGAAAAACCAAATGGTACCCATTGTTTGAGCCTCGCGTCTTTGGGGTTCTTCCCCTGATCGGAGGCACGCTCCTTGTGGCCGTGGGGGCAGGGGTGATTGCCCTTCCTCTCGGAACCGCAACCGCAATATTTTTGAGCGAATATGCCTCCGGAAGAGTTCGAAGTCTGTTGAAACCTACGTTGGAAATCCTCGCAGGGATTCCTACGGTGGTTTATGGATACTTTGCTCTCACATGTGTCACCCCTGTTTTGAAAACCCTATTCCCCTCTACGGAAGTCTTTAATGCAGCTTCTGCTTCGATCGTCGTGGGCATCATGGTTCTACCGATGGTGGCTTCACTTTCGGATGACGCGCTTCGTTCGGTTCCCAAAGCACTGCGATATGGGGGCTATGCGCTTGGGGCCACAAAATTCGATGTTTCCTCACGTGTGGTTCTTCCTGCGGCACTTTCCGGGGTGGTGGCATCTTTTGTGTTGGCCATTTCCAGAGCCATTGGTGAGACCATGGCTGTGACCTTGGCGGCAGGAGCAACGCCTCAATTAACCTTAAACCCGTTAAAGAGCATTCAGACGATGACGGCGTATATTGTCCAGGTCAGTTTGGGAGATACTCCAGCGGGAACGGTGGAATATCAAACCATTTTTGCTGTGGGCCTGACACTTTTTTGCATCACCTTTTTGATGAATATCTTGGCTCAAAAATTTTTGACGAAGTTTAGGCAGAGATACGAATGATTCCAAACGAGGAGAGATTGGCCAAAAACCTAAAACGAAGACGTTTCTTAGGGCATCTTTTTTTATTGGTTTGTGGAGGATCTGCGCTCCTTGGGGTCGTTCTTCTTTTGGTGCTTTTGTTTTCAGTGGGCCGGGACGGTTTGCAACATGTGGACTGGCATTTTTTAACGCATTTTCCTTCTCGTTTTCCAGTGAAAGCGGGGCTAAAAAGTGCCCTTTGGGGAAGTATTTGGCTCATTGGTTTCACAGCGGCCATCTCATTGCCGGTTGGGGTGGGTGCAGCCATCTATCTTGAAGAATTTGCAAGGCCCAATCGTCTGACGCGTTTCATTCAGTTGAACATTGCCAATTTGGCCGGGGTTCCTTCCATTGTTTATGGAATGTTGGGGTTGGTTATTTTTGTTCGTTGGATGTCTTTGGAACGCAGTGTGATTTCAGGGGCGTTGACGATGAGTTTGTTGATTCTTCCTGTGATCATCATTTCTGCCCAGGAAGCCTTGCGGTCGGTTCCAAATTCAATTCGTTTGGCGGCGTTTGCCTTGGGAGGCACACGTTGGCAAACGGTTCGAGATCATGTTTTACCTCTTTCACTGCCGGGAATTCTTACCGGTACGATTTTGGCGATGTCTAGGGCCATCGGAGAAACCGCTCCATTGATCATGATTGGCGCATTAACCTATGTCGCCTTTGTTCCGGAAAGTCCCAAAGATCCGTTCACCGCGCTTCCGATTCAAATTTTTAATTGGGCCTCTAGGCCTCAAGCGGCGTTTCATGAACTTGCTGCGGGAGGAATCATCGTTCTTCTTGTGTTGCTTTTATCCATGAACGGTTTGGCTGTATGGCTGCGGCACCGTGCTCAGAAAGGAATCAAGTGGTAACCCAATCCCCATCAATGAAGAACGAAGCCATTTTGGAAACAAAAGTGCTTTCCATCAAATATGGATCGAATCCTGCGGTGAAGGAAGTGTCGATTCCCATCCAAAAAAATTCTGTTACAGCGATCATTGGACCGAGTGGGTGTGGAAAAAGTACGTTGCTTCGAGCCTTCAATCGAATGAACGAATTTATTTCCAATGTGCAGACGTCTGGGGATATTTTGTTTCATGGAAAAAACATCAATGAAAAGGCCGTGGACGTGGTTGATCTAAGAAGAAGGATTGGAATGGTTTTTCAAAAACCCAATCCTTTTCCGAAATCCATTTATCGGAATGTGTCATGGGGCCCGAGCATCAACGGCTATGGAGGGAATGTTCAAGAACGGGTAGAGACCTCTCTGCGCCAGGCCGCGCTTTGGGAGGAAGTTAAAGATAAGTTGGATCAGGACGGGCTTTCCCTCTCGGGAGGGCAACAACAGAGACTTTGTATCGCGCGAACGGTGGCCATGGAGCCGGAAGTCATTTTAATGGACGAACCCTGCTCCGCGCTAGATCCCATTTCGACGGGACGAATTGAAGATCTTTTGTTGGAGCTAAAGAAGCAATACACAATTGTGATTGTGACTCACAATATGCAGCAGGCGGCGCGGGTTTCAGATTTTACGGCCTTTATGTATCAGGGTGAAATGGTGGAGTTCGATGCAGCTGAAACGATTTTCACTCGTCCAAAAAACAAACGCACCGAGGATTATGTTACGGGGAAATTTGGTTAGGAGATCAATATGTCCAGACATCTGCAACGTGAATTACAAAAACTCATGACCAACCTTCTCGCATTGGCAGAAAAAGTTGAAAAAGGTGTTTTGTTGGCGATTGAGTCCATTTATGAACAGGATCCCAAGCGAGCCAAGCGCGTGATTGAGGAGGATCAGTTTGTGGATCAAAAAGAGGTGGAAATTGAGGAAGACTGCCTAAAAATTTTAGCCCTTCATCAGCCGGTCGCTGAGGATCTTCGGGTCATCGCCGCGATCATGAAAATCAACAATGATTTGGAACGCATGGGAGATGGCTCTGTGGGGATCGCCAAGCGAGTTTTACATATCACGAAAAAAGACCCCATTCCCGTTCCAAAGGATCTCCGAAAAATGACGGACGCGGTCATTGAAATGGTTCAGAAAAGCTTAAACGCTTTCGTAAACAAAGATACAGATGTCGCTCGGTTGATTTGTTCAGCAGATGACGAAGTGGATGTGTTGAACCGAAAGATATTGAAAGAATTACGTCAGCAAATGAAAGACTCTCCTGAGCAAATTGATGCGATTCTGGATGTCTTTTCTACGGTCCGTCGATTGGAGCGAATTGCGGATTTAGCCACCAATGTTGCTGAAGACGTCATTTATATGGTTGAAGGAGAAATCGTTCGACACTTGAGAGATGACGACATTCACTAAATTTCGGCGGATGCTGAAAAATCCTTTGTTTTTCTAAGCCCCAATTCGTTTTCATTCTTCGTTTGATTTCGTTCGGGAAGCGGATAATCTGCGATCCGACAGGGAGGTCAAATAAAGATGGGGACAGATTATGATGTTGTTTATAGACGTTCAATTGAGAACCGGGATCAATTTTGGGCGGAGGCTGCCGGAGCCATTCATTGGGATCACAAGTGGACTCAAGTTTTGGATGAAGGGGAGGCTCCTTTCTACAAATGGTTTCCAGGTGGAAAGTTAAATACCTGTTACAACGCGCTGGATTACCATGTCGACCGAGGGCGAGGAAAACAAACCGCGCTCATTTATGACAGTCCTGTTACGGACACTGTTCGTAAGTATACATACACGCAGCTAAGAGATGAGGTTGCTCAGATTGCTGGAGCTCTTGATCGGCAAGGGGTGAAAAAAGGAGATCGGGTCATCATTTACATGCCGATGATCCCGGAAGCCGTGATGTCCATGCTGGCCTGCGCTCGAATCGGAGCCATTCACTCTGTGGTGTTTGGAGGTTTTGCCGCGAAGGAGCTAGCTACACGCATTGACGATGCCAAGCCGAAGATGATTCTCTCCGCATCCTGTGGAATCGAAACCAAACGCATCATTGCGTATAAACCCCTTTTGGATCAAGCCGTTGAATTGGCAAAGCATAAGGTTGAAAAATGTGTGATTTTTTCACGGCCCCAAGCTGAGGCGGAAATGAAACCCGGACGGGATCTAGGTTGGAAAGAGTTTCTTGAAGGCGCTCCGAAAGCAGAGTGCGTTTCCATAGAGGCCACGGACCCTCTCTATATTCTGTATACCTCTGGGACAACTGGTGTCCCCAAGGGAGTGGTACGTGACCATGGAGGTCACGCGGTCGCCCTTAAGTGGAGCATGAGTAATGTATATGGCGTAGGGCCTGGGGAAGTTTTCTGGGCGGCCTCGGACATTGGTTGGGTCGTAGGCCATTCGTATATTGTCTATGGTCCGCTCCTTCAAGGGTGCACCACGGTTCTTTATGAAGGAAAGCCCGTGGGGACTCCAGACCCTGGAGCTTTTTGGCGGGTGTGCTCGGAGCACCAAGTAAATGTTCTTTTCACGGCGCCCACGGCATTTCGTGCCATCAAGAAAGAAGATCCCCAAGGAAAGTACATCGAATCCTATGACATGAGTCGTTTTCGAACGCTCTTTCTCGCAGGCGAACGATGTGACCCAGATACCTTGGTTTGGGCTCAAGAAAAACTTCAAGTTCCGGTCATCGATCACTGGTGGCAGACAGAGACAGGGTGGGCCATTGCCGCTAACTGTGTAGGGCTTGGGATGCTTCCAGTCAAACCGGGTTCTCCGACCAAAGCCGTACCCGGATATGCGGTTCGGGTCGTTGATGCCAACGGAGAGGATGTGGAGAAAGGAAAGATTGGAAATCTCCTGGTAAAACTTCCTCTCCCTCCAGGTTGTCTTCCAACGCTTTGGCAAAATGAAGACGGTTTTCGCAAATCGTATGTGAATATTTATCCAGGACACTATCTCACAGGAGATGCAGGCTATTGTGATGAGGAAGGATACCTTTTCATCATGAGTCGAATTGATGACATCATCAACGTGGCCGGCCATCGACTTTCCACAGGTGGCATGGAAGAAGTTTTGGCTTCTCATCCAGATGTGGCTGAGTGTGCGGTTGTGGGGGTTGCGGATGCCTTGAAAGGGGAACTTCCCGTCGGGTTTTTTGTTTTAAAGGAAGGCGTGAATCGAACGGAGAAAGAAATTTCTGACGAGTTGGTGGCCTCGGTTCGAAAAACGATTGGCCCTGTCGCGGCGTTTAAAACCGCGATCCATGTAAAACGATTGCCGAAGACGCGGTCCGGAAAAATTTTGCGCGGTACGATGAGAAAGATTGCAGATGGAGTGGAATATTCGGTTCCCGCGACAATTGATGATCCGGCGACGCTCAAAGAAATCGGCGAATCGCTTGTGAGAATGGGTTTTCCTAAAACACAGTAGAAGGCTTGATCCCCATTCTTCGCTTTCGTGAACATTCAGCTTTTTTATATGTTGTCTTAGGCCTCTTGGTCTTCGGGGTTTTTGTACCCTGCTTAACCTATGGTTATGTTTGGGATGATACGCATATTCTTCCAGGGTTGAGAAGAGCTTGGGAAACGGGGACATGGTTTCAGATTTTCTGGAAACCTTTTTGGGAGGTCTTTGGTCGCCCCGGAATTGGCTACTTTCGTCCCATTTCTATGCTCTTCTTGACTCCAGACGCACTTTTCTTTTCGCAGCCCTGGCTTTCTCATTTGACGAACCTTCTTCTCCATACGCTCAACGTTCTTTTAGCGTTTCACGTAGGAGTGAAACTAATGCATTCTAGGGCAGTAGGATGGGTGGCTGCATTGGTTTGGGGCGTGCATCCAGTTGTCTCAGAGAGTGTTTGCTTCGTGTCCGCGAGAGAGAATCTTCTCGTGGCAACGTTTCTTTTTCTGGCGTTAATTTTCTGGGTCCGCTTCCTTGAACGTCGAAATCGGTTTCACTTAATTTTTTCTCTTGGTTTCATGTTTTTGATGATCGGAACCAAAGAGGTAGCCTTGCCTTTGGTTTTGATGGCGCCATTGGTGATGTATTTGAAATCTTCTGAGCAGGAGCCGATTAAGGGACGATATGTACTTCCCTTTCTTTTGCTCATGATCGCTTATTTTTTGTTTTACCTATGGGTTGCTGGCTTTTCAAACAGTGGGCAGGTTGCGTGGGTTCCTGAGTTGAATCAAATATTGGGATTTGGGTGGTTGGCGGTTCAACATGTTTTCTTTCCGATTTCATTGGCGGCTGCCTACCCTCCCGCTAACTTGATATTTCAAAACTCGATTTGGATCTGTGGAGTGGTCCTTTTTTGCGGAGTTGTTTTCGGTTCGGTCTGGCTCTTTTCGCTTTTAAAAAGACATATCGGTTCCGCTCCCTTATCCCTTGTAGTTTTACCTTTGATTCCTACGTTCATCCTGTCTGCCCAATTGAGAAGTTTTGCGGATCGCTACCTTTATGTTTCGGCTTTTGGTGTGACTTTGTTGTTGAGTATGGTTCTGACTCGGAGAGTTAGACGTTTTTTTGGATCTGGAGGAGGCGTCTTCGTTCTTCTTGGGATGGTTCTTTTCCTTTCCGTTTTGACCCAAGGGCAGGTCCGGATTTGGGCGGATGAAACCAAGCTTTTTGGAAATATGCTTCAGTCCGATCCCGATTCCGGAGTGGCTCGGCTGGGGAAGGCAGCCATCGAGGCTCGAGAAGGACATCTTGTGAAAGCAGAGAAGCACATGAGGGTCGCTTTGAAATCTCCAGCCCATAAGGCGGCTGCCTCCATCATGTTGGCAAAGTTGTTCGCCCAACAAGGGGAAGAACACAAGGCTCTAAACTGGCTGAGAAAAGCTGATCAGTTACAGGCTGATCGAAAAGCCTATTGTGAAACGGCGAGCAAAATTGCCATTCAATTTGGAAGAAAAAGTCTCTTTGAATCGGCCATGAAAGAATTAAAAAAACATGACCCCAACAGCCCTGTTTTTTTGTGGATTCGAAGTCGTGTGTTGCTCCAGCAGAAAAAATATTTGGAAGCGGATCAAACTTTACGAAAGGGCCTTTCCATTTGGCCGAATGATTTGAACCTCTTGCAAGTGTTTGTGTTATCGAAAGAAGAACAAGAACAATATTCGCTGGGTCTTCTCAGCCTTCAGAGGCTTCATCAGCTTTCCCCCTCGCCTTGGACATCCCAAAAACTATCCGCGTTTTCTTTTAAAATTTCCCAACGGAATTAAATATTCAGAGCGAGTTTTTTCACGCGCATAAAATGCAGAAAGTATTGGGTGGAAAAAAGCGAAGGCCACTTAAGAAGTGACCCTCGCTCTAGATTCATTCTGGCTAGAAACTATAGCTATAATTCACGGTTGAACCGCAAATGGAACCGCTGTAATTCGTTGTCCCTGTAAAGTTCGGGCTGGTTCCAGAAATGGAAATGGTTGACATCGTATTGATGGCACAGCTGCTTACGTCGACGTCGCCACCCGTTACAGAAATATTTCCATCGCTATTGGTGGTGTAGTCAATGTCCAAGGTTTGCCCACTGTTGGAGCTTACAAAGGTTCCCGTGCCGGTTGTGTCAATGGATCCGCCTACGGTGTATGTGTTGCTATCATCAGCCGAACTTGCACATTCGTCGAAGGTGACCGTGTAGTCGAAGGTCACGTCAATATTGTAATTGCCCGAAGAACCACCTTCCGTATTGACATCGGTGGATCCGCTGACCGTTGCCGTGCCGTCTGCTGAGCAGTTCACCGTGTATGTTGCTTGGGCTTGGGATCGAGGAGAGACATCCTTTGCGTCGATGGATACGGGTTGGCGGTAGAAGGCGGGGACGCCCGCTTGAACCAATGCTGAGCGCACTGTGTCGTTGATGGTTGTCGCGACGGCATTGCTTTGGGTTTCGTTAAGGGCCCCACTGGCCGTGCCCCCATTGTCATCGCCGCAGGCCCCCAAGCCCATGGCCAATACCAACAATCCAGAGATTCCAACAAAATTTCTCATCACTTCATCTTCCTTAATCAAATGGTTAAAAAACGGAGCCAAAACCTAACAGTTCCGAATGAAATGGGCAAAAAAGACTGTTCTATATCATGAAAAACAGAAGTCTTTAGAGATGTGGCGCTTATAGTTGTCCATGAGCTTTTGAAGGGTTGTCCCAAGAGATCCTGAACATTTTTCATGTGGAATGAGTCGTTTTTGAGCAGAGACGCTTGGAGGTTCGCCTTTTAAGTCTTTGAAAATGCTCAGAAAAAATTCAAATCTACGATGTCGACCTCGGCCTAGACTTTGCAAAAAGGGACTCCATTGGAATGAGAAATGCTTGAAGGGGAGTTTATGCGGAAATCACATCAGATCGTTTTTGTTTTGGCTCTATTCATGAGTGCGTGTGGAACGCAGGGTTCTGAGGAGTTGAGGAAAACAGATTTATCTAGTTCTGTGGATTCATCGATGTCTTTTGAGACGAATTTGACATTGCGCGGGGAGGAAGAAGATTCCTTAAATCTTAGAGAAGAACTGCAAGTGTCAGAAATGGAAATGAGGGATACGGAGAATCCTTTTAGACGGACTGGAGATGAAATTGTTCCTTGTGAAGGTCTGGATCTTTCTCAACGGATTGAGGCAAAAGCCTGTTTTCGAGAACTCATAAAGTTGGGGACGTTCGACGAATTGAGTGGGGGGCCGGAAGAGATTGTGGCCTCTGCCATTTCTACTCTTGAAGCCTTCGGGGCCCCTGCCATGGTTGCAGAAGTGGTCGTTGCAAACAATCTTTCCTGGCTCATTACGGAAGTCGATGGAGAAGCGATTGAAGAACAAGATATTTACGTTTGGCGGGATGACAATGGTTGTCTCTATGTTGATATGTCGAGCTTCAGTTTTCGATTTTGTCGTTACGAATTGTGTTCGTTGGATGTTTCACACTATGGGCCGGATGGGGTCGTGAATTGGACAGGATCTCTTTCCTGGGATTGCTAGTCTGGATTCTATGCTGGGGGAGGGCCGAGTACTCTCCCGCATGAAATCTCGGAGGGGCTTCCTTGGCCCCATTTGCGATGAACGCCCGCTACTGAAAAGTACCAACGTCCGTCCGCAAGGCCAAAAACCCAAAGTTCTGGCAAAGAATTAGGCGTAAAATAACTGTGATCACCTTCATCCTGTGCCATGATTTGAAGAGCTTCTTTGCGATTTGGCGCATGCACAGCATAGAGTCGGTAATAATGTGGAGAGCTTCCTGTTGTTGCAGGTTTCCAAGTTAGGTGAAGATATGAGGGAATGATTTTCGGACATTCGTCGTTTGGATCTTCGCTCATTAAAATCAATCCGTTTAGGGCCATGGCCGACGGCGGTGAGATGAGTCCAATTCCGGTTGTCACCACAGCCACAAAAACGATTAAAAACGTAAAACGCACCATATAGGTCATCTTGATAGCCATTGGGTCGCGATAGAACAAGTGGAAAATATTCTATAATTTTCTTTGGAATATTTTCTTACTCCGCAAAAAAGTGTTGGCTCTGGGAGATTTAAAAAAAGAAAACTAAAGTGAAAACAACTGCTTAGGCGGAGGCGAGGGTGGCATGGGGCGTGCATTTTTCTTTTTGGGGGGCTTTCGATGAGACAGAGTTTCGATATGTGGCATTTGGGAAAATTGGTTCTAGTCTGGACATTCATTTTTCTATTGGGATGTGCCTCTCAATCTGGGATTGAAGCAGGGGACGGTTCGAACCTCAATGAGGATGAAGAGCAGTTTGTTGAATTCGTTCCGCCTGATGGTGTAGCCCTTTGCGAGCTTCCAGAGATTCCTATGGAAGCCGATAATCAAGGAGCCATTTTAATCGACTCCTGTACGACTTTGGATCAGGAAGGCGCAACGTACCTACTCAATCAAGACCTACAAACCGAGGGCAGTTGTCTGAGAATTTCTGCCGACAACATTACCTTGGATTTAGGGGGACATCGCATTCTGTATGGAACGGCCTTAACGACGGACTACCTCGATGGAACCTACGGAGAGGATTTTGCTTGTTCGGTTGCTGGTGTGAGTGGAACCGCTGTGGCAAACCTGGAAATTCGCAACGGAACCATTGAACAGGGAGATGCGGAAAATCCCAAAGGCCATCCGCTCCACTTTCGAGGGCTTCATGGCGCTCGGATTCACAACCTACGTGTGATTGGGAAGAGCACCGATACCTGCACGTTTCATTTTATGTATTCCGATGACTTGGAGATTTTTGAAAATCATCTTTCGAGCTATGTTACCGAGGTCACGGATCGTCATTATCCTGGACAGTCAGTGATTCGATTGGCAAGTGGGGAAACCTCCAATGAAGTGCATGACAATGTGATTGATTCGGGACCCCATTGGGGAATCATGTTGTCTAAAGAGCCGGCAGAGGATTTGATCTACCAGAACTGTTTCTCGGGGATGCGTAGCCGATTCGCCAATGGCTATGCCATTGGTGCTCATACAGATGGAGCCCAGATTTATGACAACTACATCAATACCGAAAGTCGTGGAATTCATGTCACGGCTGAAGGTGTAACGGTACGAAACAATTATGTGGAAGTGTGGGAGCGACCCAACGAAGAGTACACCGACTATTTTACCCATGGGATTAAAATGGAGGGAGCCACCCATTCCCGAGTTTTTCAAAATGAAGTGATTTCTAAATCGGATTCGGAACACGGTGGAGCTTATGCACTAGATTTAACTTTGAGAACCGATAGTGCGAACGAGATTTTTCAAAACATCTTTGAGGCAAGAAGTTTGGATGAATCGCATGATGCCTCCGCAATAAATTTGATTGCCGTGGAGGAGGGAAATGATTCGGAAATTCACCACAACACGTTCAAGGGGGACCACTACATTTACCGAATTTCCTGGAACGGAGCGAATGATCTGTTGATTCGCGATTCCATTTTCGAAAAAACGGGCAGCCGAAGTGATTTTCGCACGCTTACAGTTGCTCCAGGAAGCGATTACCCTTCTCATGGAAATGCTTTGTGGAATATCGAAACCGTCAACGGCGCAGACTTGGCCGATATTTGGAAATGGCACAATTCGGCATTTGATTTATCCATTGGATGGAGTCTGGATACGATCGTCCAAAATGCTTCGGGGGACTTCGTTGAAGGAGCTGGTGTGAAGGTCGACGATGGTCAAAATATTCGAGAGGGAGAGACGAACGCCGATGGACAATTTTCCACAACGGTCACGGAAGTGAAATTGTACGGAGATGCAACGGATGGCAATGATGTTCAAGAAGAGCGTCAGGACATTTCCATCCAAGCGTCCCGCAATGGAGAAGGATTCGCCGAAACTGAAATTTCGGTAGACGAACCCACTGAAGTTACGCTTACGTTGGAATAAAGAGCTGGGCGCCCCGACGCTTATTTTTCTGAAGCCTCACTCAACCAAGAGACGATCTGAGCGACTTCAGGGATTTTTCCAGAAGCTTTGACTTCTCCCTCAATGATCAAAGCGGGAGTCATGGGGACGCCCAGTTTCATGATTTCTTGAATGTCTTGTACCTTTTCCATCTCTGCGGATACTCCAGCTTGTGCGATGGCTTTCTCAGTCTCTGCATACAATTTTTGGCATTTGGCGCATCCGGTTCCCAAAATTTGAATTTTCATATTTGCTCCTTTTCCAATTTAGAAAAACGTTCCATAGATCCATCCAGTTACCGTGGCCATGAGGACCACGAGTAACACAAAAGTGATCGTCTTCTTCGTGCCCATGATGCTTCGAATGACAAGCATGTTGGGTAGCGAAAGGGCGGGGCCAGCTAAAAGCAAAGCCAAGGCCGGGCCTTTCCCCATTCCGGCTCCCAATAGCCCTTGCAGAATAGGCACCTCGGTCAACGTGGCAAAATACATGAAAGCACCCGCGAAAGAGGCAAAGAAATTGGCGCTCCACGAGTTTCCTCCCACCGATTGGGCAATCCAAGTGGATGGGATCAATCCTTCGTGACCGGGTCGCCCCAAAAGAAAACCCGCAACCATGACTCCGGCCAAAAGAAGGGGCATAATTTGCTTGGTGAACCCCCATGTCTGTTCGAACCACTCGCCCCCTTCGTTCTTATCCAGACTGGTGCTCCACGAAAGTCCGATTACAGCCACTGAGAAAGGAATGAGGGGTTCGTGGTGGAAGAGGGTGGCTAGGATAAGCGTTATAAAACCGGTCAATAGCACCTTAACTTTCGAAAGCTTTATCCAGACGATCAGAGTCCAAGAAAACCCCAGGAAGAGTATGAGGGTGATGATCCACTTTGCGGAGTAAAGAATGTGCCAGAAGCCTTCGGTTGTTTGTGGCTTTCCCCAATTCGCAAAAACCAATATGCCGACCATAAGAACGAAAAAAACGGCGGTTTTCCAGAGAGGACGCGTATTTTCAGAAGCAGGAAGATGCATTTGACGTTCCGCTTTTTCATTTTCTTCACGTCGGAAAAAGAAATGCATCAACAATCCGATCACGATGGAAAAAAGAGTGGCCCCGATCGCGCGGGCCAAACCCAATTCGACTCCAAGAACTCGGGCTGTCAAAATGATGGCCAGAACATTGATGGCTGGGCCGGAATACAGAAACGCAGTTGCCGGGCCCAGGCCAGCTCCCATGCGATAAATTCCTGCAAATAGAGGAAGTACCGTACAAGAACAGACGGCCAAAATGGTTCCGGAAATGGAGGCCACACCGTAGGCCAACCCTTTGTGGGCTCTGGCTCCGAGAAATTTCATCACAGAAGCCTGGCTGACAAATACGGCAATGGCTCCCGCAATAAAGAACGCTGGAATGAGGCAGAGTAGAACGTGTTCCTGTGCATACCAACGAACCAAATGGAGTGCCTCCCACACGCTGGATTTTAATGGAATCCAGGTCTCTAGGGTTTCTACAGGAAGATAAAAACAGAAAAGGAAGGTTGTCGTGAGGAGGAGAAGAGGTTTCCATTCGTTGCGCCAACTCATCGAATCGCCCCCGAAATCCTATTTTCTCTCCTTGAGCACGTTTGAAGTGCAGGAAAAGAAATTCATCACACACGGGGTTAGTAATGTATAGAACACGGTTGTTCCCTCTTTTCGATCCTCCACAATTCCATGCGAGCGGAGCACCGATAGATGCTTGGAAACCGTACTCTGATCCAGACCAATGAGTTGGGTCAATTGTCCGACCGAACATTCTCCTCGGCTAAGGCGATCGACAATCTTGAGTCGGGCCTCGTTGGCCAAGGCTCGTAAAATGGAAGCCTGTAATTTAAATGTGTTCTTGTTTGGCACAACATGTTCCTTATATATGAATATATTGCCAATTATGCATAAAGTGGAAATGTCGTCAAGGTGGCCCTTCTTGGTTACGTTTTATCTTCATGAAATTGTTGGTTTAAGCGCCTAGCCTCAGAACTTGTATGTGGCCTTTCCTCCAATGTTCATGCCTCGGGGATGATAGACCCCGTTGTTGATCGCAAGTCCGATGGGTTCGGTGTTGTTCAGAAGGTTGGTTCCAAATATCTGAAGATCAAAGTGTTTCCAAAGGTCTTGAATCCCATAAGTCAGATCGAGATAAATTTCACCGGACAGATCGCCATACGAAGAAGGAGTGGGTGAGGTGTAGGGTTCAACAATTCTCATGTCGTGCCAACCACGAAGATTCAAATTCACAGAGTGGCGGTCAAGAAGGATAAGATTAAATCCAACGTTCCAGATATGCGTTGGGTAATTTAACCAATTTCTTTCATCATCTGTTACAGCTCCATCCAAAGGTTGAGTGGTTCCATTTATGTCTGTCCCCGAGGGGATGGAATCTAATTTGGATTTCACAATGGAGTAATTACAATTCAAGGCGAGATTTTCCAGTAGAGAAAATCTTCCCTCTAGTTCAAAGCCATAACTTCTGGCTGTGCCCAGGTTTCGATACCCCAGATCCAATTTGGTCTCCCAGGACACGAAGTTCTCGATTTCCATGAAAAACCCTGTTCCAGCCACGAAGCTCTTTCCTTTATTCCACGAGATCTGGACATCATGGGAGATGACTTCTTCGGACCTGTCGACATTGGAAATGGTCTCGATGGTTTTCGATGGTGATCGAAAAAATTCTCCCCCTGTTTTCGATGCTGCTGCGTTGGGTCTTAAGTATCCAGTGTTTCCGACATATTTTATGGTAACGGTGTCGGTAAGGCCGAGAATGATTCCTCCGCGTGGCAGAAAGACGACCTTCTTTTCTCTCCACGTATTGTAATCAGCTCTATATCCAAAAAAGAGATCGAGAGATTTCCCAAAAATGTCGAATGAAATTTTATCCTCTAGATACCCACTAAAATTGTAATCGGATGCAGAGGGAATATCGATGATCGGCACTTGATCTTGTCCTGCAGCGGGATTTGTGGGTAGGTTTGTCCCCACATCAAACAGAAAACCTCGGTTGGGTCCAACTTGATTTCGAAGGATTTGCGTACCGAATCGCAACGCATGTCGATTTGTGAACGCGTATTCGCCATCTACATCCAGCCCCAAAGCAAAGGACTCCCGGCTCTGATCTTGCGTCCACTGCGTATCCCGTGTGGCTGAAAACCCGCTGAACTGCGTGGGAAAGCGGTTCTGAAGCAAATAATCTCCATGGAAACCATATCTGATGTTTAGGTTCGGAGTGATGTCGTGAGTGTATCGATAGTTCAGGTAAGCTTTGCGCATGCGGTACTCAGCGCCGGCCCTGAGCGTATCGGCCGATGTGTACGACCAAGAATCCCAAGGATACACAATGCTTGCTTGGAGAACTCTTCCGAGGAGCTCATGTTTTTCTCCGATCTTGAGTTTTGTGTAGATCTCAAAACCTGGAAAGTGATCGTCCAATTTAGGCCAGATGTTTGTATTCGCACCCCAAGGAAACTCCACATAGGGTTGCTCATCTCCAAAACCATCCGATTCCCAGTACGTTCCGGAAATAAATCCTTTGAGCGTGTCTCCGAGTCCCAAATCCTGTAAAGCCGAAAAGGTTCTCATACCATCTCCGTAGGTATAGCTTCCCGATACCTGCGTTTTGGATGATGGAGCATCCTTTGTGATCACGTTGATAATTCCAAGGACGGCGCTTGTTCCCCATAGAACGGAACCAGGACCTCGTATGATCTCAATGCGTTCCACTTTGTCGAGGATTGGCAACATGTCTTGGATTTGAAATCCATTCTCCAAAATGCTGTTTTGCCGGTGGCCATCCACAAGGAGAAGAATGTGGTCATTTGAGTCAGCTACAAAACCTCGGCTTCCGATGACAGGCCAGGTAGCCTGATGCGTGGGGAAAAAACCGGGTACCCTTTGAAGAACCTCATTGAGGGTTCGATATCCGGCCCGTTGAATTTCGCTGGCGGTGATGACCGTTACGATGCCTGTGGAGCGAGCGACGGTTTCTTCAGATTTTGATGGCGTGGTGATGACCACGTTTAGTAACTCCTCCAAGGAGAGGTTCATAAGACCTCGGGATGCGGGTTTTTCTTCATCCTGCTTTGCCTCATCAGGTGACATTTCCTGGGCGGAAGTTGCCGCAGGAGCAGAATCCTCGTTTGAAGATTGCGCCTCAGTGGTGGATGGAAAGGAAGTGCATAGGAAAACTGCAATGAAAACGAAATAGCATCTAAAAGATTGGTTCGTCATGGCTTCCTCGACTAGCCGTTGGGATAATTTTTTTCTAGTTGCTTCAACCGAGGTCAAAAATTATACACACTCTTTTCTCAGTAAGCCCTCTTTAATTTATTCGCGCTGCATCCGCTGATGCTGAGATGATACGATGCGCCGTCTTTGTTCCCTCTTTACAAATCTCTTTCTTAACGTAGGAAGGCATATCGTGTGTTGGAACTTTTTCATGGCGATTACGCTCGTCGGGACTTTGGGCCTTGTTCTCATATCTGGGGAAACCGGATTGGGGGCTGAAGCCAGGGTTGGAAACGAAATTTGCCCGTCCATCTACCTCAGCCCAGGGACCCATTTGTCGTTTTCCCGTAACGAACGTCGCTTTATCTGTGGATTTGACCAATCGGCCCCATGGAAAGAGATCCCATTTAATCAAGTTAAGTTTTTGCTGAAACCCTTTCTGCAGGATCAGGGCTATCATGAGCCATCCTTCACCCTCGAAGACGATAAGCTCATCGTCGATCCGGGTAAGAAATTTCTCGTTGAAAAGGTTACGAAAGAAGGTTTTTCGAAACCATTTCCCAATCTTGTCAAACGTCGCTTCCTGGAGGGCGTCGTTCTCACTCCATCCTATCTCGATGAATTGGAGTCTTGGGGCGTTTTTGAATTGCAAAAAAATTCTTACCCCTGCGCCCGTGTGAACACGCGAGCCTTGATTCCCTCGGGTGAAGTTTCCATGCAGATCCAAAGTGGATCGTTGATTCCCTATCCTGAAATCCAACGGCAAGAAATCGATGATTTGTCGCTTGGTGTACTGGATCGGTTTTACGCGTTTCACCCAGGAGATTCCTACAATGCCATTCTTAATCAACTCACGACCCAGCGCATGGAAGAAGACGGAATCGTACAAACGGCTCATCTCATCTCAAAATGCAAGGACGAGCGTTCTTCTCTAAACCTTCGAGAAGAAATCATTCCGGGAGAACCCCGCGTATTTCGTTTCGGAGTGGGGGCCGATACCGAGGGGCTGGTGTTGACACGCACAAATTTTACAGTTCACCGCTTGAACTCGCTTGGAACGAAATATGAAATCGATCTTTATGCCTCTTTTCTTGAACAAAGAATCAAGACGGGGTTTGACTGGTTCTTCCTTCGACCCCCCTCTCGCCTTTACCTACGTCCGGAGTTTTCCCTGGCCCACCAAAAAGAAGACCAATTCGAAACCTTTACAGCCAGCGTCTCCATGGGGCCCTATGTTTCGTGGGATCATTCTTGGGGAAGAGGCCTCTTTGGCTTGGTGCCAGACTGGAGTCGCATTCAAACCTTTGAAGGAGCCCAAAAGGGAGTCACAACGTTTCTCTCAGGCATTCTCAAGTTGAGTCTCATGTCGCACCAATACGAATATTATCGTGCTTCTCCTCAAACCGGATACGCTTTCGAATTCCATGCAAGGTTCAGTCGTCGTGGCCTTTTTTCAGATGTGACCGCGCAAAGGCTTTCTTTTTCGGGTGAGCATCTCTGGAATGTGGCTTCACTTAGCCCTCCGCTTCTTGTTTTGGGCATGCGCTACCGACTGCGCACAACGATTGCAGATCGCAATGACCCCAACTTTCTCCGCTTGCCTCCCCAGTTTGTTCACTATCTCGGAGGATCTCAGGACTTAAGGGGGTTCGGCCGGAATGAGCTTCCCCTTGAGGTCAACCCCAATCGCACGGGATCCCTAAGTTCTGCCTACCTGGGGTTTGAGGCGCGTTTTGTGGAAATTCTTCCGTTCTCGATTGAACCGTTTTTATTCGCTGATTTTGGGGCCTCGGGCAATGAACAATTTGATCTGAATAAGCCCATTTTTTGGAACCCGGGAATCGGCCTTCGATGGGAATCACCCATTGGCGTGTTAAGAGGAACCTATGCGCATGGGTTCATGATTGGAAATAGAGATCCGGCCAACGATACGCTAACTCATCATCAGTTCTATTTTAGTTTTGGGGAGGAATTCTGAGGATGAGGCTCAAGCACGTTCTATCTTCAAGCTTGATTCTTGTTGGCGTGGTGTTCGCCACTTACCCTGTTTCATGTAAAGCCGGGATTCTCGATTATTTTGGAGACAAGGCTGCAGAGGCACTACAGGCATACTTACAAAGGGATGGCATTGATCTCTCATGGAAGAATTTTTCCAGTGAGAAAACAGGTGACGGAATTTTCACCCAAGATTGGATGTTTTCGGCAGATGATGTTTGCGTAGAGACTCAAAGCGTTCTGGCCAAGGTTTGTTTTAGCCAAATTCATGCTGCCATCCAATGGAAAATCCAACTGGGCATTCCAGCCATAAAAAAGATTGGCCCGATTGCGTTCAAAGGGGGAAGGGTCCAGCTTCAATCAACGCCTTCCTCGAAAACAAAATCAGTCGATCTAAAGCAGGAGGCGGAGCCCATTCGCACATTTGATCTGAGTTTGCTGACCCTTCCTGAGATGCTTCAACATACGCATTTCGAAAAGGTACAGGTTGACGTTCCGTCGATTCGTTGGGAACAAGCTAAGAGTAAAGTCTTTGTGGGTAACGCGTCTCTCTTAATGGAGCCCGAAAAAGATTCGGTCGGTCCTTTTGTGTTTAACGTGATGCTTGAGAGTGAAAAATCCAAGGATCAAACGATCACTCTTGAGGGCAAATTCCACTCTGAAAGTCATTTTAGAGAAGGCGATTCTTCTTTGGAGTTGATCGCCAAGGCCAAACTTCCTGAACAAGGAAGCGGTAAGTTGGCCTTGAAACTTCGTACGCCCGGAAAAGCAAAACCTACAAAAGCCTCGGTGACACTTGAAGGTGCCTTCAAGAATCGCCAGGGCATCTTTGATCTTCAGGCGAAGGTGTTTGCTTCTAAGGATAATCTACAGGGAACGCTTTCAGGTGATTTTAAGCCCCAAAAATTAAGCCTTCCAAAGTTGTCCTTCAATCAGTGCGACCTTTCACTGAAACACGACTTGGCGGCCATGCGCTGCCCCATGGTGGCCACCCTTCCGAATCATGTAATTAAGAACCATGAAAAACTTGAACTCGATTTTCCCCACTCACTTCAAACAACTCTGCAGGTGAAGATTCGCCACGAAGGACTGGTTCCGCAACCATCGAGGTTTCGTACAACCAAAGTACAACTAGACATCCAGAGAATCGAAAATTCTTGGATGAAGCTGATGGGTACTCTTCGAGGCACCTTTTCTGGTCGGCTCGATCAGCCTGACAACATCAAAAAGTTTCTGAAGGGAAGTTTTGATTTGAAGGTGACTGAATTTCAAAAACTCGTGTCCGTGCTTGGGCGAGGTGACTTTGCCATTCCCGCACCCCTTAGAGAAATGAAAGGGTCATATTCACTCAACATACGTCCTCAGTTGAAAGATGCAGAAAAAACCATACGAGCTTTGTTTGAGTTCAAATCCAATCTGACTTCGGATCTGCAGGCGTTGCAGTTTACGATGCAGGGGAAAAGCGAACTCGATTTTCAGGGATGGAAACCCAAACGCTTAACAAACTCGATCGATGTCGACGTGGATCAAATTCGTCTCGTTTTGCCGCCGATCGATCCCTACCCGGTTCCGCAGTTTGGCCTCGATAATCGTTTTGTCTACTCGAAGGATCTTGAAGAGCGAGAATCAGAACCCGTGGAGGCAACCACCAAAACCTTTCCAGTAGACACCACCATTTCCGTGCGAACAAAGCACGAGGGGGGCATTGAGATTGTCAACCGAATCACCAAGAAACCCCTTCCCATCTCACTGAATGTACACATGGACCCCCTCCCACATTCACAAGGGTGGATTCGAATCGGAAGGACCCCGTTGAACTTGTTTCGAAGAGATGCCTTTATCGAACATTTCGATGTCAATTTGAGGAATCCCACAGAAGAAAGTCTGGTGAAAGGTCGAGTGTCGGTAAACTATGTGGATTATCGTGTCCTCATAAACCTGGAGGGTACGCTCAAACAACCCAAGATTGTCATGCAATCCGAGCCGCCCTTACCGGAAGAAGATATTATTTCTGTGCTCATCTATGGAGAACCGCTCTCGAATCTCGATTCTTCTGATTCCGGTTCGGTGGGAAAACTCGGCGCTGCAATTGCGGACCGTGCGGTAACCCTATTTTCTCTTTATCTTTTTGCCTCCACGCCCATTCAAAGCGTGGGCTACAATCCCGAAACCGGAAAAGTGTCCGCCCGAATGAAACTCGCCGAGGGAACGTCCCTGGTGTTGGGGTCAAGCTCAGAAGGGCAGGAAGCCGGCATACGACGGAGATTGGGATATGGTTGGTACCTCACCTCGCTCTACCACTCGTCTTCGGGACATGACTCCAGCCGTGTGTCTGCCCTCCTCGAATGGCTCAAACGCTTTTAAACAACCCCCGAGTTCCGGTCCGAGGCTTAATCATCTCTTCACTTGGGTGTGGCGTGCCCGTGTGATATTTATGCGGCATGTCAGCTTATAAGGTTATTGCGTGTGGGTTTTTGGTTTTTAGTGTCAGCTTGGGAGGAATGGCGAAAGCTGAAACCCAAAAGGATTTAAAACGTTGCCCAGAAAAAATTGTGAAGGAAATGCCAAAAGCTGCGGCTTGGCTTAATTTATTTCGGGAAGCCCACTGTATGGGGGATCGTCGAGATCGAACCGAAGATCTGCCTGAACTAATTTCAGCCGATGCGTGTTTTGAGGTGGCGAAAGCGGCAAAAGACCTGATGGTTTTTCATGAACTTGAACGAATCGAAACCCCTCCCGATGTGGATGTTTCTGAACTCGGAGATGAAATTTACCATGTGGATCACACAGCCTCTCTTCGATGCGAAGAGTTGTCTCGGAGTAGCTGCGTGCCTCAGACTGAACAGTCATTTAGTCTTGTTCCGGATCGCGGCGAACCTGACCAGGTGAGTGATTTAAAACAGGCTGCATGCTTGGAAGCCACGCTGGACGTGGTGGACGAGCTGCGAGACGATTTATGCGCGCTCGTGGAGCAGAGGGCCTTGGCTTGGTGCGAGTTGCAGAAAAAGGTGAAAGAAGCCTTGCTCAATCGGGAATAGCCCGCCAAATCCACGTCCGCTTAAGGATGTTCACCGTTTTTCCCCCGAGGCATCTTCCGAATAGATATCCCTTATTTAGGTGCCAGTGGAGAGCCTAAGATTTAACGCAACACTCTGAAGGAAGTAGAGAGTGAGGCGGAGAATCAATGAAAGGCTATAAGCGGATTGCGTTAGAGGAACGAGAGGAAATCAACACCCCTTCTCACTTTTCTAGGTTTTGGCCCCGTGTGAAACAGTCACCTTCTTGGGGTGGCGCCGCCTCGAGCTAGATCGACCATATCCAGATTTAAAGTAATTCGAAGGGCTTCGCGAGCCGTTTTGATATGGTAGCGAAGCATTTCTCGAGAGCTGAGCAAAACCGTCTCTTCGGCGTGAGCTCTAGAAATGACTTGAAGCGACCATTGAAGGCGAGGGGAAAGTCCAAGCGACACTTTCTCCGCCTTCAAAAGGGCTTGAATTTCACTTGGAGCCATTCCAAAAGAAACTCCAGGATAGAATTCTTGAACCGTGCCATAAGCGTACCTCAATCGGCTCCATCGGAAGGTTACCGAAGTGGTTCGAGGAATTCCCGCAAACAACACCCCCGCAGCTAAACCAAACGCCAAATCGTCTACTAATGTCGATCCACCTCTTCCCGCAGCAATGCCATGACTGGCGAAACGATTTTGAGGATCCACTTCACCAAGGATCATTTGTACAGCGGTTGATGTCATATGTCCTATCCAAAGGGTTAGCATTGCCCAAGTAAACCCGATCACCAAAGGTTGTAAGGCTGGGTTGGAAGAAGCTAAGGCAAAAGCCACCAATCCAACCATCATAAAGGCCGTCTCAGTTTTATGATCTTGAACAAACCATTTTAACCGATGTCCCATATTTTTTACTCGAGCCTTGAACGTATGATTCCGGTAGGCGTCCGCAATCCACTTAATTTCCCCATTCGTGCGATAGGCCTGTTCAGCCAAACCTCGATCTGCTCGAACCCCAAGCATCGACTGTGCTTGTTCGTTTTCAAAAATCATATTTAAGGCCGCTAGGTATTCGTGGACAAAAGACTCCAACACACTTCCGAAAACGCATTGCTCTTGGCACTGCCTTGAAACTCGCTGTGCTGTTTCTTCGAGCCAGTGGTGAAAACTTAAGACCTCTGATTCTGACAAGTAGGGGATGAGTTCGTTGATTCCCTTCAAGGCCTCCGAGAGCGGGAGTCGCCAATACCAAAAACGTCGATCCTTTGATGTGCTGTCCCTTGGTATTTCCCCTTTGCGCCTAACCCAATCCGGCATTCGATCCAAATCCAACGTCGCCACCTTAAAGAAATCTCCTAGAACCTGCGGATGTTGAAGCTTGTAGAGACCTTCGATGGCCAATTGGTATTCCCTGGCCCGAGCCTTGAGACGTCCTTCGTCGGCCTCAATATTTAGAACCGTATCCGTCTCATCCTCAGCCTTAAAGCGATCTATTACGGATGCATAATCTTCCTCCAAAAGGCGATCCAGCTCGGCTCGAAAACTATCTACTCGACGATCCATCGCATAACGCACTCGCAAGAAAAACTCTCGCCAACGTTGCATGAGCATTTCGTGCTGCTGGACTTCTTCTGCTTGGGAAAGCATTCGAGCCATTCCCAAAACAATTCGTTGTTCTCCCTCCGTTACGCCTCGAGAAAAAAAATCACCTCGCCCAAGCATTAAATTGAGGGTCTTTTCCTCTCGTTCAACAAACGCAAAAAACAGTTCCTCAAAACCCCGTGCAAACGCAGGGGGCGTAACCCCTTTTAGCGAAGTAACGCTCCCCAAACCGTCTACCGAATGTCTTGAAAAGGACGGAAGAAGCGATCTTTTTTGAATTTTTGGGGCTCGAGCTAACGGCAAATAAAGACGCACAATCCGCTGAGCTCTCAGAAGAGCTGCATAGTACTCAACAAAATATTGAGGAGCTTGCTTCCAGGTCTTTCCTGCCTCCGATTGAAGAGCGTCTGTTTTTGACTCATCAAGCCTTGCCTTAGCCACCAACATCGAAACGGCTAAGTCCAACTCATCCATTTGGCGAAAGATCGACAGCGGACTTTCTTGAATTTGAGCTTTGACCATGTCTCGTCCATAGCCGCAAGCCACACCCAACATGGGAATCGACAAAGGATGCTCCCCTCCATCATCACGCAGCTTCATCTTCAAAAAAACGTCGAATCCATTCTGTTCCAATTGTTTTAGCGAAAAATAAGGAAAGAGAACGCTTTGAAGAATCTTAACTTGTCCAATCGGCTCAGCACCGGAAAGCTGTTCAAACAAAAAGCGAGCTTTTGCTTTGGCCCTGACAGAAGGTGGTTCTCGTTCAAACTCGAAAAGCGTCTGTTTTCTCTCCACTTTCAGCCAATGACGAAAATCGATTTCCCAGTGAGTGTAGGGTCGATCCATTAACATTCCCGAAAGCGTTTCCGAAGCCGGTTGATAGCAAAGTGAATCGTCCAAAACCCAAGGGATCGGGTTTCCATATGCATTCACAGCACTGATCGCAGAAAAAACAGCGACGACAAGCCAGGTCGATATTTGGTGCCTAAACATGAACTCGACCTTAGGTAGCAATTAACATGCCGCCCTCAATACGACTTCGTTAAACCGAACCTTCGCAACTCCTTGGGATTGAACGATTTATTTGGCCGAAGCACCCGAACTCATCAATTTAAGTGCCTTAGATGTCGCAGACCCGCGGCTTTACGTCCCCATAAAAGCCATTCTTGGTTCGACCCATTGTTTAGAAAAAACAAGGTCTTAGAGATCTGGTGGATTGGCATATCTGTTGCTCACACGAGGCCTGCCTAGGGTTAAAGGCAAGAGTACTAAGATGTGTCGAGCAATTATAAAAACACTTTCTTTCGCTTTGGTCGTGATGTTTTCCTTCAATGCCTTTGGAGGAAGCCTACCTCGAATCATGAAGCTTCCCCACTACCTGGGACGTTTGGCTCGATTCATTCAAGTTCACAATGACCCTTTAGCTTTTAAAAATCCTGCCGATGAACTCATGCGTGGAGTTATCGATGATGCTTTTTCCCATCGCGATCGCTGGCTATTTCGCCTTGCTGCCGATGCTCCCACCATGGAGCAAGGAGCCTTGCACCTTTCGCAAATGAGCCCAACAGCCAAAGAAATGTTGTTGAGACGACATGGAGCCAAGTGGCAAACCGATGAAATGTATCACCTGGGTCTAGCCGAGCGCATTACCGAATTGACCAAAGCGCAGAAAGACGAAGCCCTGGCAAACCTTCGTTTTCGTTTAGAAGATGAGGCCCACATCATCGACGATGACCTTCTCCGCGCCCTGTACACCGAACAGATCGACGATGTGGACTTTGTTGGCGAAGTAGAAAGACTAGATGTCAACGATGCCAGGGTTGCATTCACAGAACAAATCATGAATTACGCCAAAAGGGTCTTGAGTGAAGATTCCTTCGATGAAATCCTGGGGCTATTACAAGATCTTCATATGGCCGATTACGGTGAAGGCATCTTCCTTCCTTTATTTGACCGCGCCGTCTACGGAACAACGCATGAAATCGACCTGTTGAAACATCCCTTGCGCTACGTAGACAATTGGGAAAGTACGCCTCCACACATTCAAGGCGAGATTTTGCATTCCTGTTTTGACAACGTAATTTTGGCATTGGAAAAGGCCGGAGTCATAGAAGTCGTTCGACTTACCAAGAAGCCCATAGGGGTCCCGATTGTCGGGTCGATTGAACTTCGAGTTCTTCCACCTCGCAAACCAAACAACCCCCATGAGCAGATCGGGTTTAAAGATTGGAAAGACATTCGAGAACTAACCACCTGGTTTCTATCTCACGTTGGAGAAAAGGGATTAGGAGATATTATTAAGGCTTATCGCAAAAAACTGAGTGAAAGCCAGACCCACTTCGATGACCCCTCTCTCGTTCACCTAATTGAAGCTTCTAAAACGCCGAACATCAACTATGCCGAGCGAGCAGATGAGCTTTTCAGGGCCCTCAATCCCATCATAAGCAGAATCGAAGACATCTACGATGTTTACTAGAAGCTGCGCACTCATCCTCTGAATTTGGGGACAGTATATAGATTTTCCAACCTGCTGGTACAGGGGGTTTGCGGGATAGTATAAGAAGCTCTGGATCATTTGCCTTTAACACCTATCGGTCTCATATATCCATTCAGTAGGACTTTTAAAAATGAGATACTGTCCCCAGATTCGGCTTTGTTATGTGGATCAAGGACTAATTAAGTATACTGTCCCCTGATTTCTAAAAGAAGTGCGGAAAACGGAAAGAAACCACTGGCCCAAAAATAAAGGTGCACGGGGTTATTGTAGTGGGGTTAGAAAGATTTTACTTTGACTTGAATTCTCAGCCCTTCACTCACGGGTTCAATCGCTTTTTTAATTTCTCGTTTAACGCCGTCTGCAACTTCATCTCTAAGTTCGACTTCAATTAAGCCCTGAGTGTTGTTGATTTTGATCTCTCCGGCTGTAAGTATTTCAGCCTCTCCCTCGAAGCCTTCAGCCCTAATCATTTTCTCAAAAGCAAGAAAAGCGTGTCCGTGGGTAGCTCCGTCCCAAACAAAAATCTTTCCACCTGCTTCAATAATCGTGGGCTTTGCGCCATCAAGAACACCTGGCTCGCCAAAGTTTGAGGCAGGAAGCGTATTTAAATCCACACTTCGATCTTCTTTGGGAACGCTCCAACTAAGACGTATCTCTGTTCCCATGCCTGAAAGCAAAGGTTGGTTTTTGCCAAACAAACTAAAACCCCATCTTTGGGCCAATTTACTTGCTAAATGCATGATCGGGAATTTAGGCCGTGTGATAGATGGATTTCCGTCATATCCGTACTGTGGAAAATCTGACTGCAACTCAACGATGACCTTGCCGACATCATTTTCTCGGACGGATATTTCAGCTGGATGATTCAGGCTCCGTAGAAGGTTGTCTGAAAACACCAAGCCCAATAGAAAGCGAAAGGCATGACGGTTCATCTGTTGAGGGATTCGTACTAGTTCCGAAGTAGAAGCTTGGAGAGGATTCGGAAACTTTTGGAAAGACATTGGGGGTAACTGCGTCTTGGCAAAACGGATCGATTGTTCGAGTACTTCATTTACGTCTAATCGAAGGTCACGATATTGACCGAAGTGCTTGGTTCGTGGACCGGTGAGCATCAGGACTTGCAATGCAAGAGCTAAAGTCTTTAACCCGCTGATAGTCTCAACGTATCCGTTTCTGGATTCTATAGCTTTCAACGACTCTTGAAGAGGAAACAATTTTGGAAGGAACCCATTCATATGTTTACCGTAGGTGTTTCCTCTCAGTGTTCGCGAGAATAAGGGGCTTTTCTCTAAACGACCAACTGCTTTGATAAAGTCCTGTTTTAGTTTTTCAATTAGATCTCGAATCGTAGGGCCATCTAAACGATCACTAAGATCAGCCGCTAATCTCTCCATTTCCGTCACAATCTCCGAACCTTGCAATAAAACAAAAGAGATCGCGCGATAAGCCGGTTGATGATCGAAAGCAACAACCTGTGTGAAAGCAGGATCTTCGCTTGGGTCAGGAAAATTTGCCGCTTTCCAATCCTCAAACGTTCCATACTTTTCGCCAAAACCAGCCGTTGCGAGATACGCTTGATAAAGTCGTCGTTGAACTTCTTCGGTCGCTTCTTCGAGGCTCGTCGCTTTTCCAGCTGTGATGGTTTGTTTTTCTGTTTGAACTGTCTGGGAAAGGACTACTTGCGGAGCGAGAATCTCCGATCCGAGAGTAGGAGAGGGCGAAGTCATAGGAGCGGCTTCAATGATTGGAGTCGTTGAGGTGGCATAGAAATCATCAAGAAGTGCTGCCACGGCCGCTTGAGCTTCAGGGGAGGTTTCAATTACTTGCGTAGCTACAGCAACACCACCTTCTTCTAAAGAAGCTGTTGCACCTGTAGGAGATCGAGTTCCCTGAGATCTTACGGGAGAAATAATTTCCAAAGGTCGAGCCTCAGGTCCCCAAACGGTTCGGGAAGGTCCCCTGGTTATTAAGGGAGAATCGTTCCCCACCCGTCGAGCGGTTCGGACTAAGAGTTGGCTGGTGGTTTGTGCAACCGCTTGTGAGGTTTGGCCTTCCATTCGGATGAGTGCGGTCGAAACCGATTCTGATCGTGCAAGCGGGAAAAGAATTGCCGGAACGGCAACGTAAGTACGACCCCATTCTTGAGCTGTCGGCCGCTCGACATCATACCCAAGAAGATAAAGGCCCTCTCGTGAGGGCGTGACCACAATATCTTGTAGGATTTGATTGCACACGTCAGACGTAAAATACAATCCAGTGTTAGCAGTTCTAATGGGATGCCTAACACGATCAACATTCGTTTCTACGACGCATCGAGAGCCGGACACAACACCCTGAAGTTTAGCGACGAGAACATTTTTAAGATTCTTTCCAAACGAGTCTTCTTGCTTCCAACCATTTTGCTCTCCCAAAATTCCCCAAAAGGTTCCATTCTGCATGGCATTCCAGTGCTCCTGGGCCGAGGCCATGCGAACATCTGAACCCACGATCGTATGAGAGAGATTAACAAGAGCCGGGAGGATATTTAGACAAACCCATCCAGCTTCTTTGAGTGATGCTCCCAGGCCATATTCAGTTTCTTCCACACAGACCCAAAGCCCGTCGGTTGGAGGCTCGATTTGCGTTTGTGGAATGGATTGAGGTTGAGTTTCCTGAGCGAAAGAAAGAGCTGGTCCAAACCCAATGCTAATAAGCGTCCAAGCTAGGCAAAGGGCCGATAGCCCTTTTAACAGCCACTTCCGCGACATTCTGATACACCTCAACTTCATGAAATCGACGCAATGTAACGCACCGCACAATTCCTTTCAAGGCAAAAAACCTAAGAATTTCCTTGCGGTTACCTTGGTCGCTGGTGGCCCAACGGGCCCAAAATGAAAATTGGTGGAGCTGAACAGAATCGAACTGTCGACCTCTTGGCTCATTACGGGGCTCATCGAACTTAAACCTCCCTAGGGTCGGTTCAAATTCGTGATCCCGTACATTCACTATTCAAGCGCAGCCCTTGAATGGGTCACTGCTGGTTCGAAATGTTTGGGAATAATTGGTGGAGCTGAACAGAATCGAACTGTCGACCTCTTGAATGCCATTCAAGCGCTCTCCCAACTGAGCTACAGCCCCACCAGTCTTCGCGAGTTACGCGAGAGAAGACTGCCACGCCGAAGCTTTAGCGAAGGCGGGCCTTTGAGCCTCGAACCTGGACGCTACGACTTGGCAGGCCGGTCTTTGAAGGCGATTGTGTACCAAAAGAGTTGGGATAAGGCAATGACGTTTGCACAAGACGGCTGGAAGGAAATATTCATTTGCGATCTTTGGCGAAAGTTTGCCCGGAGCTGGCGTTTGTGTGTCCCGTCGCGCTGTTTTTCGCCAAGAGGACTTCTTGTAAAGTCCATAAAAACAATGAGTTAGAATTGGCATATGGTTTGCGTTTTATGAACGACATGGAAGTGAGAAAGGTGTCGTTCATGAAAACCTTAAGTCGTATGTTTGTCGTTTCGATTTTGTTCTTGGGGGGCTGTGCCCAAACTCTGGAGCCCACAAATGTAGACCGAACCGCTCAGGTTCAATTTTCCCATGATTCGGGAGAGTACTTCAATGCGATCAACGTGGTGTTGGCCAGTGAAACCCCCGATGCGGTGATTTACTATACGATGGATGGTTCGACTCCAACCGAGTCTTCTCTGGTGTATTCTTCAGCCGTTTCCGTTTCCGTTTCTGCGGACATGACGCTTAATGCTTTGGCGACTTCTCCAAACTTGCTTCCCAGCCTTCCGACCGGAAAAATCTATACATTTAATTATACCCAGGTGGCCACGCCCGAGTTCTCCGTAAATGCGGGTACGTATGCAGAGGTGTTTGATGTTGAAATCACTTCGGCCACATCCGATGCGCGGATCTATTACACAACGGGAGAAGAAGATCCCACGGATGAATCTGAACTCTGCGATGAAGAGGAAGAGAATGAAGATGGGAATTGTGAAGTTCATATTTCGGGCGCCACAGTTTTAAAGGCCATTGCGTACAATGATTCCTTAGAGCCTAGTGATGTGGCTTCTGTGGAGTATGTCTTTGATGGAATGACATTGCTGAAAAAAAATGTTCAAGCCGTAAAAATTCGAATTGATTTTGATCGAGAAGTGGATGGTCGTGAGCGAATTCGCTTGGAAGATGGAACCATGAATATCATTCACGAGTATTGGCAAAAACCTTCGGATCCCGTGGTTTGTTTGGCCGATTCTTCTGGAAATTGTTTAACAGATCCGGAGAGTAAGCGTTGGGAAATTGAACCGTTTCACTCTGGGGATGGAGAGCGTACATGTTATTTCGGAGACAGTTCAGCTCCTATGGTGACCAGTTGCTGGAGTCAGGCGTTTGATTTGGTTAGTGAGATGGGAATTGATGAGGCCCTTGAGGGAGAATTCAATCGCATTGCCAATCTTGAAGTGGTTCGAGGGCGTGTGGATGAAGTAAGTTCTTGTTTGGGTGGAAATAACTCAAATTACGCCTGCATCACCGATGAGGGTGAAATTAAGTTTCAAGATGGTTCTGGTGGAGACACCCGCTGGACATTCACGTTCGATTATTTTTATACGACGGGTGAGTATGTTGCCGAAGCCGTTCCCGATACGGAAATTGCTTTGGCCAGAGTGGATTTCGACATTCGTTCGACGGGGAAAGATATTTTAAATGCCGAAGAAGGACTTCTTTCCATTTTTAATGACGAGGGATCCTTGCCCGTTTCTCCCGCGGTGGTTTCCGTGGAACGTTGGACTGGGACTACTTGGGAAGCCACGATTGCAGAAGACTATGACTGGATCTGGGAAGCTTCCGATTGGGACTCTGTGTATGGGGGAAGAATGAGTCCCGAGTTGAGCATGGGCTTGTCCGACTTGATTGATGGCGAGTTCGACTATGTCGCAAATCTCGATGTTCTTGAGGCGCGCCAAGTTCGATGCCAAGAGAATGGAGCCTACACGACGTATTCGGGTTCGGTGTCGTTGGCTCCAGAGGGTGCGGGTGTTGTGTTGGATAGTCTCTCACTTCCTTCGGGGTGCACGCTTATGAACGATAATTACCGTGTGAGTTTTGAATATTTTTTCACGGTTCCTGTTGATTAAGCGCGGGGGGTAGAAACAAAAAAGGCGACCTTTTGGGTCGCCTTTTTTTAAGGATAAAAAATCTTTCATTCAATGTCGGTTTTTTCCAATTCAGCCTCGGTTTTCATGGCTTCTTCGACCAGACGTTCTTGTTTGGCAATTCGCTCGCTTACATTGTCAATTTTTGTGCAGAGATCACCCACCATGGAAGGTTCGAATTGATCGAGTTTCAATAGCTCGTGGGTCTTTCGTCCCAGTTCTTGATAAAGGGCCTGTCGATCTCGTTGAATTCGCGCCAGATCCAGTTTGAGTTTCCCGACTTGAGATAATTTTCGTCCCCAGTCCAACGCTTCTCTTGCATGCGTTTTGGCCTGTGACCAAATTCGGGAGGCTGTGTTTTCGACTCCTTCTGAAGTGGGAGGCGTTTGGCTCTCGTTTGGCTCGTTGACGTTATTGGTTTCGATGGTTTCGTTTGTTTTTTCTTCAGTTTCCACGATCTGAACGTAGCAAGGAGCGTTCGGTCAATCAAGAGGATCGTGCTTTTACAGCTCGATAATATTGAACGAAATAAAAAGCGCCAGACCAGAGAGCCAAAGCCAAAGCCACAAAAATCAGGACTTCGCCCATCTTCATCCAGGGGATTCCCCATTGATGGTTTTCGGGCCCGGCCATCAAAAAACCCAGGGCAAATCCTTCGGCCACGGTTTTAATTTTGGCGGAGCGACTGGAAGGCAGAAGAATTTCTTCTGAACTGGCAAAGCTTCTCAGGCCACTGACGGCCAACTCTCTTCCCAGAAGAAGGATGCCGATGATGGCATCCATCCGTCCCAGGTGGATGAGGAGAAGAACCGCTGACAAGACGATGAGCTTGTCGGCCAAGGGATCGAGAATTTGTCCAAGTCGGGTGATGGTTTGGGTTCGTCGGGCAATGTGTCCGTCGATGAAGTCCGTGCAAAATGCAAGGCCGAAGAGTACGGCCGCCCACATGTCACTTCTGGGACCATGCTTCGGATAAAGCAGAGCGATCACAACGGGGATGACCAAGATCCGAACGATGGTCAGCGCGTTGGGTAAATTTAGGAATTGCGATTTAGCGGACGGTGTAAATGGCTGCGATTTCTTCTGCATGAGATAAGTCTTCGTAATACTTCCGTACCTTTCTCACGTAGTCAATGGTCTCGGCATAGGGAGGAATCCCTCCATGTCGCTCAACGGCACCGGGACCAGCATTGTAGGCGGCTGCAGCGAGATCGATGTTTCCATGATATTTTTGAAGCATACGCTGAAAATACTGAATGCCTCCCCGCAAATTTTGTTTGGGATCATGCGGATCGCGTACGCCTAAGGAGGCTGCGGTTGCGGGCATGAGTTGCATCAAGCCTCGGGCACCCTTTCGCGAGACGGCTTTGGGGTCATAAGCAGATTCGGCTTTTACCACGGCCTCAATCAAGGCCGGGTCGGCTCCTGTTTCCAACGCGATTTCGGTAATGAGGTGTTTGATTTCACTTCGAGAAAGCACTTTGAGGGCTTTTCGTACGGCTCCATGAATATTGTATCGAATGACTCGATAGGTTTTTACTTGCGGGGGGTAGTCACAATATTGAACGACCCCATCATCTTGCTCATACGCATAAAAATTGGCGGAGGATTGGCCCCAAGAAGGGAGCGAAATGCTCAAGCTCAAACCGAGCCAAAAAAGGAAGGGGAAGGCGTTGAATCGTTCTTTTTTCATAAATGGGCAGGAATAGGTAACAAAAATATTCTACCAAAGCCCAGTACATCAAGCAAAAAATAAAAAATATGATTTAAGAGAACTTTTGTTACATATTTCTAATCGCAGTTGTCAAGCGTGTTTCATAAGAGCCATTGGAGGATTCTTTTCTCCAAACAGGTTTTCCGCCGGTCTTGGAAGATCGCTGTTTTCCAGAGTACTGCCCCTCAATGTTTACCTGTAGGTGAATGTGACTGCCGGTCTCTGTAGGAGTGACTTGGGCCTCGATATTGAAACGGCCGTGCTCATATTGATGATAATTTTCGGAGAGAGCCGCGATGTCGGTAAGCTGTTGTGGCTTCACGTCTCGCGTTACCGTCTTGACCGTTCGAGTCTCGGTATCGAGTGTGCTGATTTCGAGATTTTCGTTTTCTAAGGCGGAAATCAGATTCTCAAAGGCATCTGACGGACTTGAGGGAACATCAAAGTCTGTCTTGGGCTGGGTTTTCTTTTGCGTGCACCCCGCCAGAATGAGTGAAAAAGCTAGGAGCCCTATGAAAAATGATCGGAACATAGCGGGAGTATAACCGCTTGAAATCATTCTTCCCAGGAATCAACGACGCCATCGAAGTTGAAATCTTTGGCGGTTCGCGCCAATTTTCCGTCCTCGAAATACATCCAGATATCGGCCTTATTATCTTGATTGGAATCTCGCTCCACACGATTCAAATTCCCATTCTCGTAATAACGCCACGTATCAATTTGACCTGAAAAATGGTGGGAACTCTCCGCCCGAACCCGTTTCCCTTTGGAAAAATATTCCGTGAGGTCAAAGGTTCCATCGAAATCCAAGTCCATCGTGAGGGTTTCAATCAAGCCTTCCGAGTAGGTCTTTTTCAGATCCACTCGTCCGTCTCGGTTTAGGTCAATTTCCTCCCGAATCAGGCGATCTCCTTGGCTCCAACGCCATGTGTCCGTCTTTCCAAGGCCGCCTACATCCAGGGTCTCAAGGGTCATGCCGTCGGGAAGCTTCTCCTGTCCTGACTTTACCGATTTGGAGGCACATCCTGAGAGTAGGAATAGGGCAAAAAAACAGAACGTGAAAAAATGAATGGTATTGACAATATATATATGGGCACGTACGGTCATTTTATCAATGCGGAAAGTTGAAAATTGTAGAGGTTGATCATGTCACGAAAAAAAGTTTCTACAACCGTTTACATCACTGAAGAGCAAAACGAAAAGCTCAAATTGCTAAACAGCAAGACTAAAGTGCCTGTAGCGGAGTACATTCGTCAAGGGATTGATATGGTTTTGGAGCAGTATAAGAACCAGATCCCTGGACAAATGTCTTTTTAGGTCCTGCTTAATAGCTGGGAGCGGCCATTTTCCTTCATGTTCTCGTGGGATACCGCGGGATACTCCGGGTTCCCTTCGGCATCGGCCTCAAGTTGTTCTTTCTTTTCAAGATGAATTGGGTTCTACAAAAAGGATTAATGGTTTATTGATGAGGGCCTAATGAAAATTGTTGTGACAGGTGGAGCGGGGTTTGTTGGATCTCATTTGGTAGATCGTTTGTTAAACGAAGGCCATGAGGTCATTGTTTTGGACAATTTGGTTACCGGATCAAAAACCAATCTATCTCATCTTTCGAACACTTCCGGTTTTGAGTTGATCGAGCAGGATGTTTCGAAGGGTATTCCAAACCTCGGAAATGTGGATGTCTTTTATCATTTGGCTTCGCCGGCCAGCCCGATTGACTTTGAGCCTCTCGCGATTGAAATTCTTCAAGTGGGTTCCTTGGGGACCATGAATGGGTTGAATTTTGCCCGAGAAAAGAAGGCGCATTTCATTTTGGCTTCCACCAGCGAGACGTATGGCGATCCGTTGGTCCACCCTCAAAACGAAGAATATCTTGGCAACGTCAATCAAATTGGGGTTCGAGGGGTTTATGATGAGGCCAAACGTTTTTCAGAGGCCGTTACGATGGCTTATCGACGCAAACATGGGGTAAAAACCTCCATTGTTCGAATCTTCAATACGTATGGTCCTCGAATGCGTGCCAATGATGGGCGGGTCATACCGAATTTTATTTCTCAAGCCTTGCGTGGAAATCCTCTGACGGTCTATGGAGATGGACAGCAAACGCGAAGTCTGTGTTTCGTTTCGGATTTGGTGGATGGTTTGCATCGATTCATGCGCTTTGAACCGAAACTGCCGATCAATTTAGGAAATGATCACGAAATGACCATTCTTTCTTTGGCCGAAGAAACCATTCGTTTAACGGGGTCGAAAAGTTCAACAACGTTCCAACCTCTTCCCGAAGGAGATCCGAAACTGAGATGTCCGGTCTTGGATCGGGCACGAGAGTTTCTCAAATGGGAGCCCAAGGTTTCCCTCCAAGACGGACTCCAAGAAACCATTAACTACTTTAAAAAGATTCTTTAGAAGTTTTTTCCTGTGCCCACAAATCTAAAAAGCATCCGAAATTTTTCGATCATTGCCCACATTGATCACGGAAAGTCCACGTTGGCCGATCGATTTCTTGAGGTTACCGGGGCCATTTCTCATAGAAAAATGGAGGAACAATTTCTCGATAAGATGGAACTGGAGCGAGAACGGGGAATCACGATTAAGGCGCAATCGGCTCGGTTGGAATATTCTGCCAAAGATGGTCAGCGGTATCAATTCAACTTAATTGATACGCCTGGACATGTGGACTTTTCCTATGAGGTGTCTCGCTCCCTGGCTGCTTGTGAAGGTGTGGTTTTATTGGTGGATGCGACGCAAGGGGTTCAAGCTCAAACCTTAGCCCATGTTTATTTGGCTTTGGAAAATGAGCTGGAAGTGGTCCTGGTTCTCAACAAGATTGATTTGCCGAGTTCGGATGTTCCTCGCATTAAACAGGAGATTGAGGACATCATTGGGCTGGATGCATCCGATGCCATCGAAGTCAGTGCAAAGGATGGAACCAATGTGGAAGCGATTTTGGAGGCCGTGGTTGAGAAAATTCCTCCTCCTCAAGGAGAAGCTTCGGAGCCTCTTCAAGGGCTTTTGTATGACAGTTGGTATGACTCATATTTGGGCGTGGTTTGTCAGATTCGAGTGTTCAACGGTCAGATTCACAAGGGGATGAAAGTTCGATTCATGGCGACGGGACAAGAGTTCGAAGTGGATCGTGTGGGAGTCATGAATCCACTTCCTGTGAACGTTTCACAATTGTCTGCTGGGGAAGTTGGATTTTTTTCGGCCTCGATCAAGGATGTCCGAGAAACCAACGTAGGAGACACGATTACCAACGCGAAGAATCCGGCTTCCAAACCATTGGCCGGTTTTCAACGTGTAAAGTCGATGGTGTTTTGTGGAATTTTCCCGACAGCCGAACAAAATTTCAGTGAATTGAGGGATGCTCTTGAAAAACTTCGTCTAAATGATGCCTCTTTCGAATTCGAGCCCGAGACCTCCAAGGCCTTAGGCTTCGGTTTTCGTTGCGGCTTCTTGGGTCTTTTGCATATGGAGATCATTCAAGAACGCCTGGAGCGCGAATTCGATGTGGATATCATCACGACGGCTCCCACGGTGGTATATCGGGCGGTTCTTTTGCATGGTGGAGACGTGTTGGAAATTGAAAACCCTTCCAAGCTTCCTCCTTCGCAGGAAATTGCGGAAATTCAAGAACCCCTGATTACGGTTACCATCCACATGCCTACCGAGTATCTGGGGGCAATTCTTTCGTTGTGTGAAGGGAGAAGGGGGCGCCAAGTTTCCATGGAATACCCCACGCCCAGTCACGTGGTGTTGAAGTATGATCTGCCATTTAACGAAATTGTTTTCGATTTTTATGACAAATTGAAATCGGTGTCGCGTGGATACGCATCTCTGGACTATGAGATCAAAGGTTACGAGACCTCGGATTTGGTTCGTTTGGACATTCTCATCAATGGGGATCGTGTGGATGCATTGTCTCTGATTGTGCATCGGGATAAGGCGTATTACCGAGGTCGCGAATTGGCCAAGAAAATGAAAGAGGTCATCCCCAAGCAAATGTTTGAGGTGGTGATTCAAGCAGCCATAGGAAATAAGATCATTGCGCGGGAAGGCCTTTCGGCTTTGCGAAAGAATGTTACGGCGAAGTGTTATGGAGGCGACATTACGCGGAAACGAAAACTGCTTGAAAGACAAAAAGAGGGGAAGAAGCGCATGAAAAGATTGGGGAAAGTGGATTTGCCCCAAGAGGCGTTTTTGGCCATTTTGAAGGTTGAGTAGGTCGGGACCCCCAAATGGGTTAAAATGGAGGGATGGCTGCCCCCCGAAATATCAATATTGTTAGCATTACCATGTTCCTCATAATGGTCGCAGGGGTTTATGGTTCCATTCAATATCTTCCGTATTATTGGAAAAAGACGAAGCTTGAGGAGCTTGTTAAGAGTGAGTCTTATGGTGCCCGGAGGAAAGATGCCTACGAGGTGACCACAGGAATTGTCGACCGGGCAGAAAGGGAAATGGGAATCGTCTTAGATCCTGAAGAGATTGTTGTTCTCAAAGATAAGGATCGCGTTCGTGTGGATGTGATTTGGCATTTCTCAGTTGAACATCCTTTGCACAAAACGACGCATCACTCCTTCAAGGTGACTGCGGAGACCGTGTTCTACTAGGCAGTTCTAGGGTTTGACGAAGGATAAATAATGTTTGAGTTCGTGGATTGACTCAAAAATATCATCTCGGGCGCGATGTCCTTCTTTTTTGGTCATTCGAATGCCGTATTTGTTTTCGAAAATTTCCTTAAAAGAAGACACGTCGATGATTCGGTAATGCAGTAAAGATGAAAATCGTTTTAGGTATGCATCGATGAAGCGTCGGTCTTGGCCTACAGAATTTCCACACAAAACGGCACGGGTGTTGGGGAAATGTTTTTGTGTGAGAGCAATGAGTTCTTCTTCTACTTTTTCCAAAGGCGTTCCTGATTTAACAGCTTCTGTAAGTCCGCTTTTTCCGTGTGTTTTAACGCACCAGTCATCCATGAGGTCCAAAATTTCCTGGGGCTGAAAGACAATTGCAGCGTACTCATCCAAAGGTTCTAAATTATAATCGGTGACGACGGCAGCAACCTCCAGGATATGGTCTCTCTTTTCATCGAGACCCGTCATCTCCATGTCAACCCACAACAACTTGTTGGCCTTAGGTGTGTCACTCATGATAAGCAACGTACCATAAAAATGGACGTTGTCCTTGTACATCCTGAAATTCCGTGGAACACCGGAAATGTGGCTCGCACATGTGTAGCGACTCAGACCCCTCTGCATTTGGTTAAACCCCTGGGCTTTTCTTTGGGGGATAAACAGATGAAGCGCGCGGGACTGGATTATTGGCCTCATTTAAATCTCCATGTGCACGACTCTTTGAAAGCGTACTATCAGACTGACGTCGCCGCTCGTCCAACGTTTTTGTTTTCTCGTTTTGCACGAAAATCTTTTTGGGATGTGGAAATGCCTTCGGATGCGGTGCTTGTTTTTGGAAGTGAAACCAAAGGGCTTCCGGATAGCATCAAACGACGTTATCGAGGATCGTTGGTTCGCATTCCGACTCCAGGAAAGGTGCGTTCGCTCAATTTATCGACTTCCGTAGCCATTGCCCTTTTTGAAGCTCTCCGAAAAAACCAAGCATAAAACTCCTGTCGTGGGGCAGGAAAGCGCGCGAAGACAAGTTCTGGACGAAAGCGAAACCTCGGGGGAGGGAACCTCCCCCCCGGACCTTCGGTCCGGCTCCCCCCCCCCACGCTTTCGCTCAGAACTTGTCTCCTCACGCTTTCCTTCTCTTTCCCCCCAAGAATCCAAAAACGTCTCGAAAAGCTTTTTATCTTCAAACTTCCTTCGCTCCGAGTTTCGGCTTCTCGATTCGTTACGGTCACTTCCGGATGGGCCCCTCGTTGTCCGCCCCGCGATCATCCTCAAAAAAGGATGCCGCGGGTCGTCTCCGTTTCCCCTTCCTTTCGTTCCCTGGACGAATCGGTCGCCTTCACAGTCGCTCCGTAAGTTTGAAGATAAAAAGCTTTTCGAAGGCGACTTCTTGATATTTTTTATTCTTCTTAACTTTGTTAAGTACTCGGGGGTTGGGGGTGAAGAATGGATGTGAATATGGTATCCATGCGCCTCTTATGAATACGACAAATTGGAAAGACGTCATCAAGGCTCCGCAAACCCATGAAGGGTGGTCCGTTTTGCACCAGGTCTATCAAATCAATTGGGCTGCCTGGAGAGAGATTTCTCCGCAGGACCAAGAAAATATTTTGATTGAAGCGGAACAATTTTTTCAAGAACACAAAGCGTCCTCTGAGGGCGAAACGGCTTTGTTCAGCGTATTGGGATCTAAAGGGGATTTGTTGGTTTTACATTTTCGCAAAACCTTCGATGAGTTGAATGCGGCGGAACTGGCGTTTGCTCAAACCCATTTCTCCAGTTTTCTACAACCCATGGAATCGTATGTTTCGCTGGTTGAGTTGGGAACGTACGAAATGACCGTGAAGTTGGCCGAAGAGCTTTCAGCCAAAGGCCTTTCTCCCGACTCCGAAGATTGGAAAGCCCTGTGGCAAGAAAAGATGAAGGGGCAATACGAGAAAATGAAAGGACGAATTTTCCCAGAAGTCCCCAAGCGTAGGTACTTGTGTTTTTATCCCATGGACAAAAAAAGAGGAGAGTCTGTCAATTGGTACCAAGTTCCCATGGAAGAACGGCAACGGATGATGCGTGAACATGGGATGATTGGTCGAAAGTATGCCGGAAAAGTAACCCAAATCATCACCGGGAGCATCGGCTTGGATGATTGGGAGTGGGGCGTCTACCTTTTTGCGGACATCCCAAACGTGTTCAAAGATTTGATTTATGAAATGCGTTTTGATGAAGCCAGTGCAGCATATGCGGACTTTGGTCCATTCTGGACGGCGCTTCAGTTTTCGGCTTCAGAATTAAAAACTCTGATGAAAGGAGAAGCTCCATGTCTGAACGCGTAAACCAAGCGATTCTTTTCCTGGCCCATGGAACCAAAGAAATCGAAGCCTCTCAGCCGGTGTTTGAATATGCCAAAGCGCTTTCGGAAGAACTGAATATGCGTGTGGAGGGCTGTCTCCGGGAATTCATTGAACCGAGCATTCCAACGGTTGTGAAAAAATTGATCGAAGACGGCGTGGAAAAAATTTATGTTTTGCCCTTCTTTCTCTTTAAAAGCGGTCACGTTACCCGGGACATTGAAGAAGATATTCAAGCCGAACGGGAGAAACACGCTCATGTGGAGTTTGTTGTGGGAGAACCTGTAGGATTTGACCCGCGTCTCGTCTCTGTTTTGAAAGCGCGTGCCAAAGACGTGCTTTCCCGCTAAACGCTTGTTAATATTGGCAAGGTAATGAAATATCTCCTTGCTGCTGCCATTGTTCTGGGTTGTCAATTTTTCAGCGCTTCTGCGCTCGCGGACGGTCCTTTGCGCTCCATCATCGTTTTTGGAAATGAAAAAACCGAGCGTGAGACCATTTTAAAAATTATCAGTGTTCCCCGACGAACCTACGTAGACCGACGCCTGATTCGGGATGTTGATGATCGCTTGGTGAATTCCGGTTTGTTTAAAAAAGTTCGTGTCCGGAAAGTCGATAATCGAGATGGGACGGCTGATTTACGGGTTTATGTTGCGGAAAAACAGCTCTGGTTCATTTTTCCCGTATTTCAAGCATGGAGCGGGCGATACAGCGGAGGTGCGATTTTCGGCGAAAAGAATTTATTCGTACCTCAAGGTAGCACTCTGGCTTTGGCTCAGTATGGAAATGAATCTTATCGGGGCTTCATTGCTTACGATCAAAAGAATTTATGGGGTTCCGATTTTACCGTGCGTCTTTGGGGATTGGGTCGAAGCGACAACGTCCCTCTCTACAACAATGCCACGTTTTTGGATCAAATCACGATGAAAGACAGTTCTGTGGCGTTGACTCCAGGATATCAATGGACAAACGAAATCCATACGAATGTGGAAATTAAGTTTCGTCGGATATGGTATGGGGATTCCACCTTGGTCCCCGCTTCTGGAACCAAAGGAAACGATGTTTCTTTGAAAGCAGAGTTTCTTTACGACTCGATGAAACGGCGCTCCGCCTTTCTCAAAGGCATTAAATTCAAAGCTGCATATCAATTCGCGGAAACACGTTTTGGAAGTGATTATTCCTATCACACGCAAATGGTGAGTTGGCAGCAGGCCTTTCGCTTGGGGAAACATTTCAATTATGTCTATGACTTGTCGGGAGCCATTGCTGATCCCTCGCTTCCTTTTCACAACGATTTCACGCTCGGAGGAAATTCCCTTCGCGGTTATCAAGATCGTCAATTCCGGGGTGATACGCAGTTAACCGCAAAACAAGATCTCCTCTTTCGTCTGTTCCAACATTCCAAATTTTCTGTGTTTGGTTTGGTTTTTCATGACCTCGGCGTGTTGTATCGAGATTCCGTGGAGAACCTAGGACGTACGCATTTGCACAATGGTGTGGGTGCAGGTTTAAGGGTTTCACTTTCGGGAATCATTGCCCCCGTTTTTGGTGTGGACTTTGGGTATGGGATTGAGGATGAGGATTATCACATCATCCTGGCTCTTGGTTTGGTTGATTTTTAAACGATTGCGGGGCTATGAGAAAGAAAGGTCTTCCCATGAGCCCCCCCGCCCGGTGTAGATCCTCCCGAGTGATAGCTTCCCTCTTCATACCATTCTCTACGCCTTTCTGAATTTAGACATGTTCACTCCAAGAGGGAGCTTTCTGTTTTTGAGTTGTTTTTTGAGGTTTGACACATCGCGGTAGATTATTTATGAAGGGCTCCATGAAGCGGTTGGGTGTTTTTATTGGTTTTTTGACTTTGGTTTCATGTCCCTTTTTTCCCATTCATTCTAAGGCATTGGCTCAGGGTTATGAGCGTCAAGACGTGCGTTTGGAAGAACTCTGGCGTTTGGGTGAAGAGGGGGATGAGGCGTTTTTCGGAGATATTCGAAAAGTGGTCGTAGGAGAAAATGGCTACATTTTCATCCTCGATAGCCAAAAGGAAGTTGTGGAAATGTACGATTCCGAAGGGCAATACATTCGAGATATCGGAAGAAAGGACACGGGACCCGGAGAATATAATCAACCCTGGGGAATGTTCTTAATGGAAGGAAATCGAATTGCCATTACGCAGCGTTTTGGTCGTCGGGTAGCCGTTCATCCCATTGACCCCACTCGGCCGATTGAAGTTCTTTCCCCAGAAGATTTCAAGATTCCCTCAACCGGTGTTTTGGATGGAGTGGAGCAATCCAAGGGGCGTATTCTTGTTTTAACTGACGATCACAACTTCTCCGTTCGTCCTCCAACTTTTCGGAGGGTTTTAAAGCTTTTTCGTCGTGAGAAAATAAATTCGGAAGATTTTCAAGTCGAAACCTCTTCTTCTCAAGGTCACTCTGGGGGACATCCAGGGCATGCAAGTCAAACCGGACATTCTAAAGGAGGCCATCCTGGTGGAAAGAGTGTAGATCGTTCAAAAGATGAATCTATTGCTCTTCGAGAATTTTCCTCTTATGGCTTTGAAGTACTTCGAACGAAATTTGAGCATGATTGGGATCAAATTGAAAATTGTTGGGTTGTTAATGGGTCAAAACTTTTTGTGGCCGAAAATGATGCGTATGTGGTTCATGCTTGGGACATTGAAACCGGATCCAAGAAAATCGCTTTTCAAAGGCAAACGGAAAGATGTCCTAGAGACAAAGAGGAAAATGTTAAAATTGCTAAGGATTTGGACCATTTTTTCGGTGAGCGAGCGCATCTTAAGGATATCGAAACGCGAAAATTTCATCGAGCCATTTTGGGAATGCAGCTGCGAAATGACTCGGAAATATGGATTCAAACAGGCGTTGATCCCTGTGAACGAGACGATGATGTCGTTGCCGTTATGGATGTTTGGTCTTTGAGTGGAACCTTCTTGAAAACGATTGAGTTTCACTCCGAGGGGAAGTATTTGGGATCATCTTTTCGAAATCGAGTTTACTTGCATGGAGACCGAATGTACGTTTCTACAAGAGGCGATGGCGATCAACCCATGCAGTTAATCGCCTATTCTCTTCCCTTGGATATTTAGCTCTTTTCCAAAGAAACGGTCCAGTTTCACGTTTTTCATGGCAGATCGGGCACTTTCCCGAAGGCTCGGGATTTCTGCAGACATTTTTGTGATCCAAGCTTTTACTTGCTTCCTCTTTAGGTCGCTGTATTCGTGGTCTGGATGCGTGGGGCAAATCGGGCATGCACAGCCGATCATCGGAAATCCCCTTTCCTTTGCGTAATCCGCGACATCTTGTTCAAAAATATAGAGAAGAGGACGGATGATGGGGGGGTGTCCAGAATCGGAAATGAGAACCGGTGGAAGGGCAGCCAATCGTCCTCCGTAAAAAAGGTTTAAGAAAAGCGTTTCCAACGCGTCGTCGAAATGATGCCCCAAGGCAATTTTGGTCGCGCCCATTTTTTCGGCAGCCGTGTAAATGGCTCCTCGTCTCAACTTTGCACACATGGAGCAAAAGGTGCTGCCTTCTTCTTTCTTTTCCGAAACGGTTTGAAAAATGGACTGACGTACCAGGTGAAAAGGAATGTCCATCGCCTTACAGGCTTCTTCAAACGCGGACGTATCGAGTCCTTCAAGGCCTCCGTCAATGGTTAGGGCGGAAACACGGAAAGAAATGGGAGCCTTTTTCTGCAATTCGACCAGAAGGCCCGCAAGCGCCCAGGAGTCCTTTCCTCCCGAGAGGCCGACGACCACATGGTCCCCTTCTTCCAACATCTGATGTCCGAGGATGGCTTCGGAAAAGGCTTTTTTGATTCGTGATGTGGTCTTTCCGGTCATTTTATCCAAATACACGAATGGCGAGGTTTGGGATCCAAAAGCCTCGCCATTCGAAAAAATTTATATCGCAAGGAGGTCGTGCCCGCGAACGGTTTTTCGCTTGTTTAGCTGGGCACGTTTAACAGCCTGGTCCAACTCGAATTGAATTCCAAAATTAATGGCTGCAAAAACATCTGAAGAAGAATTCATTCCCTTGGCAGAGATGAATTCTTTGATTTTCGACTTCATTACGAAGCTTTCAACCTTAATGGTTCTTTTTTTTGTCGTTTTTTTTGCTTTTTTAGCTTTCTTTTTCTTCGCCATGTTTTCTCCTTAAATGCGGGATTGGGATTTTTTGAATATTCAAAGCTTACCCAAAGGCCCCTCGAAAAGAAAAAGAAAAACAACCCCCGGATATCGCTGCCTTAGTTTGACATTCGTGGTTGATAATGATTGGTATGGCAGCCAAAAGGAGTTTGTCATTAATTCGTATAAATCGCCCCCGACACCAGAAGAAGTGATTCAACAATTTATGTCTCGCATGCGCACTTTTTTTAAGCGCTCAGGGCGAGGCTTTTCTCTATTGCTCATTGTTCCCATCCTCCTTTGGTTGGCGACCGGGATTGTTTTGGTAGACCCGGATGAAGAGGGGGTCATGTTGCGATTTGGCAAATATGTTCGGAGCGTGGGGCCCGGCCCTCATTGGAACTGGCCGGTGCCGATTGGGAGAACGATCACGCCTCGTGTCACTACGGTGCGAAAAATTGAGGTGGGATTTCGGACGGTTGATGTAGGTCCTCCCGCTCGATATCAGTCCGTGCCTGTGGAAGCCCTCATGTTGACCGGGGATGAGAATATTGTGAGCTTGGAGTTCATTGTTCAATACAAGATCAGCGATGCGTACAAATTCCTCTTTCGAGTGCGAGATGGAGAGGGGGTGCTGAGAGACGTTGCCGAATCGGCGATGCGCGAAGTGATTGGACAAACCCCCATTGACCTCGCTCTTACTGAGGGAAAAGGGAAAATACAAAATCAAGCACAGGATTTAATCCAAACCATGATGGATGACTACGAATCGGGAATCCAGATTGTGACCGTAAAACTTCAGGATGTGGATCCACCCGATCAAGTTGCGGATGCATTTAAAGATGTTCAAAATGCCCAACAAGATCGGCAGAAACGGATCAATGATGCCAAGGGAGTCCAAAATAAATTGATACCGGAGGCCCGAGGAAAATCTGCTCAAATGATCAATGATGCACAGGCCTACCGAGAGTCGCGAATTCGAGAGGCGGAAGGTGAGGCTCAGCGTTTTAAATCTCTTCTTGTGGAATATCGAAAGGCCAGAGAAGTCACGAGAAAGCGTCTTTACATAGAAACCATGGAAGAGGTGTTGGGAAAAATGAATAAATATGTCATGGAAGGAAGCATCTCTCAGAATACCCTTCCATACTTGCCCTTAAATGAACTGCCGAAGGCCGGAAAGAGTGGAGGTTCCAAATGACACGAGGTGGTTTGATTGCTTTGTTGTTGGTTGTGGGACTTGTGGCCCTTTTTTCTTGTACCTACCGAGTGGGTGAGTGGGAGCAAACCATTCTCATTCAGTTGGGAAAACCCGTGGCCACCGTTACCGATCCAGGTCTGCACTTCAAAAAACCCTTTGTCCAAGAAGTTCGAACGTTCGACAAACGATTGTTGGAATACGATGCTTCTCCCAGGGAGTTGATCACGAAAGACAAACAGCAAGTCGTTGTGGACAATTATTCTCGTTGGCGAATTACAGATCCACTTCTTTATTATCAAACGGTTCGAAATCTTGACGGGGCCCAGCGGGTCTTGGACGACATTATTTATTCGGCTATTCGAGAAAAAATTGGTCGGGTATCGCTTACCGAGTTGGTTTCTGGAAAACGTGCCGGCCTTATGGGGGATGTTTTGGTTGAGTCTCAAAACAAATCGAAGGCCTATGGCATTGATGTTGTTGACGTTCGAATTAAGCGCGCCGATCTTCCTGAGAAAAATGAACGAAATGTGTTTGCCCGCATGCGTGCTGAGCGAGAAAGACAAGCCAAGAAGTTTCGTGCTGAGGGAGAGGAAGAAGCTCAAAAAATTCGTTCCACGGCTGAGAAAGAAGCCCGCGTCATTGTGGCGGAAGCCAAAAAACAGTCTGAAATTATTCGCGGGGAAGGCGATGCAAAATCTACGAAGATTTATGCAAATGCCTATAATATGGACCCGAAGTTTTATGCGTTCGTGAGGAGTTTAGAGGCTTATCGAAAAGTGTTTAAAGACGGAGCGACGGCACTCTTAACGCCTGACAACGAATTTTTGAAATCGTTCAAGCGGGGAAGATAGCTCTTCACAGTTCGCGAACGGCTGCAATATACGGGGAACCAATGAGGTGAGCCGTGGATCCGCAATCTAGAAGAAGAAATCCCTTTTCTCGATTGATTTCATCGGATAGTCGGGTGCCGTTTTCATGAGGTTGGATGAGAAGTCGGCCCCTTTCTTCGGTTCCATCTGTCAAGGTTAAGGCCACGTTTTGAAAACGAGTGTTTTTTAGGGAAACCGGATTCAACTCGAACTCTGCGGTGACCGTAAGTTTGCGAACCGAGGACTTCCGAACGACCCAGAACTCTCCCGTTTTCGATTCGAAAGGAAAAAAAGAAGCTTCCTGCGAAAGGAGTTCTAAAACACTTTGCCCATTGGTTTTTAGGAATACATAACCGCGAATGGAAGGGCGACCATCCACATATAAATCAACTTCCCGCTTTTTTTTCTCAACGCGGAGACTCATGAATGAAAGCCATTTTGCCTTCTTCTTGTTCCAAAGTCACGATTTGCGAGTTGCTGTGATGAAGGAGTAGGTCAGTTGGGGATCTTTGGGGTGACTTTTTTCCTCTCTCTCCAAAATATGAAAATCTGAATGTAGATTGAATTTTGGAAAGAAAGTATCTCCTTCATATTCTTTGTGAACGAGTGTGAGATAGAGCTGTTGCGTGAGGGGAAGGGCCTCTTCATAAACCGAGAACCCGCCAATGGCAAAACACTCTGAGGCCTTAGAATCACAAAGGTTGAGAGCTTCTTTAAAGTTTGAGGCGACTTGGATGTGAGGAATGGAGATCGATTCAGGTTTTCGGGTTAGGACAATGTTTTGTCTTCCGGGAAGGGCTCGACCAATGGATTCCAATGTTTTTCTTCCCATGATGATGGGGTGGCCCATGGTGATTTTCTTAAAACGTTTCAAGTCTTCGGGAATGTGCCAGGGGAGTTGGCCATTTAAACCAATCACGCGTTGCTCTGTCATGGCCACAATGAGAGAGCGTTTCATACCGAGATGGGGGCCTTGATGGTTGGGTAGGGATCGTAGTTTTCCAACGTAAAATCTTCGTATTGAAATTCGAAGATGGATTTGACCTGAGGATTGATGCGCATTTCGGGCAGAGGTCGAGGCTCTCTTGAAAGCTGTAGCTTGGCTTGCTCGATATGGTTTTTGTACAGGTGAACATCTCCAAAAGTATGGACGAAGAATCCGGGTTTGAGATCGGTGATTTGAGCCACCATCATCGTGAGAAGCGCGTAACTGGCGATGTTAAACGGAACTCCCAGAAAGAGGTCAGCGCTTCGTTGATACAATTGACACGAAAGTTTGCGATCTCCATGGACATAAAACTGGAACATCGTATGGCAGGGCGGGAGGGCCATCTCCTCGATTTCACCGACATTCCAGGCGCTTACGATGAGCCTTCGAGATTGAGGGTTCTGAAGGATCTCTTGAATAACTTGATTGATTTGATCGACAGGCTTTCCATTTTTCTGCGCCCAATTTCTCCATTGAACGCCATATATGGGGCCCAGATTTCCTTTCTCATCGGCCCATTCGTCCCAAATGGTGACTTTGTTTTGGTTGAGGTAGGCGATGTTGCTATCTCCACGAAGAAACCATAAGAGTTCATGAATGATGGATCGGAGATGACATTTTTTTGTCGTGACCAGTGGAAATCCTTGGCTTAGATCATACTTGGTTTGGGCACCAAAGATACTGAGGGTACCCGTTCCGGTTCGATCTATACGGGGCTCTCCTTCATTCAGGACGGTTTTCAGTAATTCAAGATACGTCTTCATGATTCGTTTTCTTGGTGTAACACGGCTCCGGGGATAACGCGAAGCTGAAAATGAGAGAGAAGAGGGTTTCTCTTATTTCTTTGTAAGGGCTCGTGAAGATGGGCCTGAGAAAAGAAGGCTGCTCAACGTGGTTGCAATTACAAAAACGACGCCAATGATTAAGAAGATGGCCAAGCCGAAAAACAATCCCACGATCACGAGAAGCACCGAGAGAATTCCCAGCACACGTCGTCCCCAGATTTTTAGTGGATCTTGAAGAGCCTCCTTGGGGGGTGGTGAAGCGTTTCCAGGTTTGGATCTGGAAGTTCCCTGAGCACTTCTTGGGGTGCCATATGTTTCTTCAAATTTTTGTTTGTCCTCGGTCATGGTTTTTGGAAGACGAGGTTGTGACAAATTTCCCCTCGAATCAAGTACTTCTTTTCGAAATTTGTTCGAGGCAAAAACGTGGGATGTGTATCTTGTTGAATTGTTTCGCTCTTTAGAGCTTCCAACCCCCATACTTCTCTGAAATATTTCGAGGCCTCCTGGGCGTAAGCCTCCACGTTCGTGGCTAACGTGAGTAGTCCTTCTGACTTTAGGGTTTGTGTCATGTGATGCATGAAAGGCATGGCGTGCCATCGGAGATTGAGATGTTTTTTCTTTGGATTGGGGTTGGGATAAAGCAAAAAATAACGATCCACCGACTGCGCCCCCAACGAATGCGTAATCCAAGAAATGGCATTTGTGTGTAAAGGGAGGAGATTGGGCAGAGAGGGGTGCTCGGATAAGTGCCTTCGAAATGTCCCGAAGCGAACGGGAGATTTTTCGATGGCCACGAGAAAGCGTTCTGGGTGAGCTTTGGCGTAACTTAGGGCATGTGTTCCTACGCCGCATCCAATTTCTACGTCTAAGACGTCTGGAATTTTATTCCAAGAGGACGGAAGGGATGGGCGGGGAACATGTTTCGGGTCAAACTCTCGAACCGATAACGTCATTCTAAGCGATGTTTTTTCGAAGGGCTTGCAAGAGCCGCTCAATGTCATTCTCATTGTTGAAATAATGAATGGAAATTCGTACGCCATTTCTTCGAGCTGAAACGTATACGTTCTCCTCCTGGAGCTTCTTTTCCAAATCTTCCGCATGGTCAGTGGCAAAGGAGATAATTCCACTGTTCATCGATCCTTCAAAGGTGGGGTGTTCATCTCGGGGAGACAAAATTACGCGATTGAGTTTTTTAAGGCCATGGACGACTTGATTGGAAAGGTCAAATATGCGCTCCGCAATGTTTTCGATGCCCAGGTCCAAAACCACTTTGGCAGCTGCATTTAGGCCAAAAAACATGCCCGCATGAGGTGTTCCCAATTCAATGGCTGCAGCGGATTCCAATAAATCTGGGGTGTTATTGCTCAGTTCCCATGGGTTCTTCACACTCATCCAGCCCGCGACGGGCCAGCGAATGCTTTTTCGAAACTCTGGGCTGGCATAAAAGACACTTCCCCCACATCCGGCTCCGATCCACTTGTGAGCCGAGGCAGTCAGTGCGGAGATGTGACAATCTTTTACCGAAATGGGAAAGGCTCCAAAGCCTTGTGTGGCATTGACGATAAATGGAATGGAAAGAGCACGGAGCTCGTTTCCCAGTAGTCGAAGGTTTTGGCGAAATCCGGTCGAAAATTGCACAAAACTGGACACTACGGCTACCGTATTGGAGTCAATCTGATCCAACATGTCTTGGATGGAAACGCGACCCTCTTTGGAGGGAACGAGCCGGACTTCATATCCTTGTTGATGCCAAGCCAGAACCGAAGAGGGGAATTCGTCTTTTGGGAGAACTACATTTGGTGTTTCCCTTCTGGAGCGCAAGGCCATCGCGAGTAAATTCATGCTCAAACTGGTGTTGGGAGATAGGGCGATGTCTTCAGGCTCGGCTTCCAGAATCTCAGCGGTGCACTTTCGGTAGGAGTCGATGATGTCTCCCACAACATCAAAGCCCTCGAAGCCCTTCAAATGAATGTGATCTACATGTGATCGAATGGCTTCATGAACTTCTCGATGCAAGAGCGTGACGCATGCATTCATTAAATAAGATCGACCCTGACACGCAGGAAATTCTTCGCGTACTTTTTCCCAATTAAGCCTGGTGGACATGCCGGGGCCTATAACACCTTTTGACGCGTATCGTAAAGGACCTGAGACATTTTTACGGTTCAAAAAGACCGGAAAAATCCTTGTTTTTTCAGGAGGTTCTGTCTTCTTCAGACAATGAGTCGTCCCGGTAGAGCTCCTTATCCAAGCGATCTCGATACTTCTGGTCGATGCGGTCCTCATTCAACTGATTTTGAGGTTCCTTTTCGGAAAGCCCGGGTTTTGCTTTGAAGTATCTTAGGGCGAAGAAAACAACCGCGATTCCGATCAGAAAAATAAAAAACGGGAAAATCCATGCCATGGCGCTAAAGCCTGTGACTTTGGGGGCAGCAAGAATTCGTTCACCGTATTTTTTTTCAAAGATGGAAAGAATTTCTTCTTTGGTCTTTCCTTCGTTCAAGAAGGTCCGAATTTCATCCCTCATTTGGTAAGCAATTTGGGAATGATGTTCGGATACGGGGGCGGTCCAACAACACGGTGCGATCAAGAGAGACTCAATCTCTTTGGCTTGATCTTCCAGTGAAGTTTGTGCCTGAATGGGACAAAAGAACCCAAAGAAGATGGAAAGAAAAAGAATTCCTGAAAAAAAGATCTTCATGACGGTCCTTAAAGTTTAAATCGATCCACTTGGTTTTTAAGGGCCTGTGCCTCTTCGGCTAAGGTTTGAACGGCCAATGTCATCTGGCCCTCGACCAAAGATAGGTTTTGTTTGGCCACTTCGGCGATTTCTTCGATGGATTGAATGATCATTTCACCACCTCTTTTTTGTTCGGCCGTCGCATCACGCATTTGTTTGGTTAATTCCGTCATATGTCTTGAGGACAATTCAATTTCATGGGTTCCCGAGGCATTTTCTTTGGAAGCCGTGACGATTTGACGGGAGAGGTCGGTCATATTGGTGGCTGTCAGGAGCAGTTTTTCGGAAGCATTCTCATGTTCGTTTGTGGCGGCGGAGGCTTCTCTGACGAGCCGGGCCGTTTTTTCAATGGATTGTACGATGCGATTTAAAATTTCGTCGGCCATTTGAACCGAGGAATGGGTATCGGTTTGAACTTGTTGAATGATGGCAGAAATTTCTTTTGTTGCTTTTGCAGATCTTTCGGCTAGACGCTTCACTTCATCAGCGACGACGGCAAAGCCTTTTCCAGCTTCTCCAGCTCGGGCTGCTTCAATGGCCGCGTTTAAGGCCAAAAGATTTGTCTGGTCGGCGATTTCATCAATCACGCCAATGATTTTTCCGATTTCATCGGAGTATTGACCAATGGAGTTGATGGATCTTTGTAGTTGATTGCTACTCTCTCTGACGTCCTTTTCAGATACTTTGGACATGCTCTCCACTTGTTCAATGGCCGAGGACACGGTTCGGACCGTTTCCTTCATTCGGCTCAAGGTGATGGAGGTATCATCGATGACGCTGAGCAGTGTCTCCCCATTTGCGGCCGTCTGCGTCAATGTCGCATTCATTTCCTGAATGGCCATGGTGGTTTCTTCAACGCTTGCGGCGAGGTTCTCCGCATTTTGGGCCATTTGTTGGATTTGCGTAGCCATCTCAACCATGGCGGATGAATTTTCTTCCGTCGCATTGGACTGCGTTTCGGCACCTTGTCCAACTTGTTCGGTGGCCGTCGAAATTTCTCGAGCCGAGTGCTCGACTTTTCGGGATACGCTCAGAATTTGTCCCACCATTTCTCTCAAATTGCTCACCATGAGACAGAATGTGTTGGAGAGAGTTCCCAATTCATCTTTTCGGGAAGACGGAAGGGGGGTCTCCGTTAGGTCATTTCGTGAGATGCGAAAGGCCTGTTCTGTAAGGTCCCGAATGGGACGTGTGAGAGCGGTTCCGATGATGAAAGCAGCGAAAAATCCCAACAATAAAATGATGGCGGAGAATAACGTTGTCTTCTGAAGTTGATCTTGTTTATCTGCGTCAAGTTCCCTTAGCGAAAAGCCGATGACCAAGGTTGCCTTTGTTTTGCTTTGCGTAATAAACGGAGCTACGACGTTTAATAGATCCCCTTTGATCAGTGTGCCTGTTTTTTCAAAGGAATCTAGGTCAAGTGAGGGCATTCGTTTGGTGTTCCAGCCTGAAAACACGGAACCATCGGATCGGATCACGGCGGCATATTCGGTTTCTTCGGCATTGCTCAATCCGCTCAAGAGTTCCGTGACGGATTCCTTGTCTTCAAATTCGACACCTGGCGCAATGGCTTGTTTCAGGGCCGCTGCGACACCCGTGGCTCTTCGCTCCGCCCATTTTTGCGCCGTGGTTTCCATTTTCGAAGGGAAAAATAAAAGCGAGAAGACTGCGATTAACGCAATGAGAGCAGTTACAAGACCCACTAGCGTGAGGCGAACGCTTCTCTTTGGTTTTCCAAGGGTGTCTTTCATGATTCAGTCCTCTTGTCTTCGGTCATATCGGATGTTGCGAAAGGCAGTCTAGCCCAATTATGCTAACGAAATCTTTAGATTTTGCGAGAAAACACTCTGTTTTTCTAGACGGATCTTCGCTTCCACCTTTTGACGGTCGTACGCGGATTTTTTTGGGTGCTTTCTGGGTAACTCTGGCTATTTTCGATGTCTCACGATAAAAAAGATTGAATACGTTGTCTGCGATCGAGGCGTGGTCATGAGGCCAAGATCATCGTCCATTTTGCTTTCTTACAGGAGCAGGGAATTTATGGGAGGCCAAAAAATGCTAAAAAAAGTGCTCGTGGTTGAAGACTCCGAACTATTGCACAATATGTATCAGCTGGCACTCAAGCGCTATGAAGATTGTCAATATGTGAAAGCCAATAATGGACGTGAAGGTCTGGATGTTTTGGCTTCTGAACATGATGTCGATTTGATTCTCTTGGATATCAACATGCCCATCATGAATGGCATTGAATTCTTACAAGCGATCAAGCAACAAGAGGCGTATCAAGAAATTCCCGTGATCATCATCAGTACGGAGGGAAAGGAGGAAGATACAAAACGGGGGCTTGAGATGGGTGCTAGGGCATACATCACCAAGCCTTTTCAGTCGGTGATGCTCCATGAATTGATTGATCAGGTTTTGTCAGAGAAAAAGGCGAAAGTGTCCAGTTAAGATTTCTCCGGGGTAGGTTTGAAGATGGATCATGAATTTTCCTCACTCATTCGAGATTTTGTAGACGAGACCACACCTCTGATCGAACAAATCGGGAAATCTTTCTTAGAGATCGAGCGCCTTTGGAAGTTGAAGACCTTTCCAAAGGATATTTTCCCAAGTGTTTTGAGTGATCTTCATACGGTAAAGGGAAATTCCGCGATGATGGGATTTACACCCATTCAATCGGTTGCTCATGCGATGGAAGATCTTTGTGTTGTTCTCCAAAAAAAGACTTTCGAATCTCCAGATACTGCGAGTTTGTTGCTTGAAGGTGGAGATCTCTTATTGCATATGATTCAAGAGGCTCCCCATGGAGAGGTTGAGGAAGGCCCTGCACAAAACTATGTGCAAAAGATCAACCAACATACTGAAAAACTGAACGAGCGTAGGAAGAGTCCAGAACGCCGTACGGGTCAGGAGTGGAGAACCCGAAAAGATCGTCGGGAAACGAAAGAAAGAAGAAATATAACGGCTCCAAAAGGATCTTCGACTTCGCAACGGGAAAAAGGTTTTGGAAAAACGAATGACACCATTCGAATCGATTTTCAGAAATTGGATACTTTATTGGAAACGGTTGGGGAAGGTGTAATTGCGCATTCTGCTCTGGTCGAAAGCCATCGCCAGATTTTGAATCATTATGGGAACAATGAGGAAATTTCTTCCCTGGAACAGACAATCCTTCTTTTGGGAAAAAATTTGAAAGATTTGCAGAGGACTTTAATGGATGCACGCTTGTTGCCAATGTCCTCTATTTTTTCCCGTTTTCCACGGGTTGTTCGAGACCTTTCGGTTGAAATGAAAAAAACGGTTTCACTCTCCATCACCGGGGAGGAAACCCGTTTGGATAAACGCATCATTGACCGAATTGGGGAGCCTTTGTTGCATTTGATTCGAAATACCATGGCGCATGGCATTGAGGAGACCAAGGAGAGAATTTCCCAAGGAAAAAAGGAAGAGGGGACGATTTCTCTTTCCGCTCAACAGCTCTCAGATCGTGTTGTGGTTACCATTCAGGATGATGGTCGGGGACTGGATATTAAGAAGATTAAGAAAAAGGCTAAGGAAGACGGCATTGACGTGGACGCGCTCTCCGAGGAAGAGGTCAAGCGTTTGATTTTTCGATCGGGACTTTCCACTCAAGAACATGTGTCAAAACTTGCGGGTCGGGGTGTGGGATTGGATGTTGTTGCCCACATCGTTTCTCAGCTTGGTGGGTCGGTGGACGTTTCAAGCAAAGAAGGAGAGGGAACGCGCTTCGACTTAAATCTTCCCTTAACGGTGACCCTTCTTCGATGTTTGTTGGTTGAGGTGGATACCGAGGTTTTCGCCATTCCGTTGAGTGAAGTGGTGGAGACGGCTCGAACCACTCATTCGCAAGTACATCAACTTTCCAAACGGAACGTTTTGCGATGGCGAGGAGAAGTGGTTCCGATTTCCGATTTGGGAGATTTGATGGGAACGGTCTCCTCGAATGCCCAGAAAAGAGGTTTTTTCGTTTTTGTTGCGACTTCAGGTCAGAAAAGAGCCATGAGGGTAGATCGGGTGCTCGGACATCAGGATGTTGTGGCCAAACAGCTGGATGATTTTTTAGGCAAACCAGATGTCATTTCTGGAGGGACCATCTTAGGAAACGGTCAGGTGGTTTTTATGCTGGATGTGCCTCGAATTATTGAGCAAGGAATCTTCGAAACGCGAACCGTACAGTCAAACTCGTTCGAAGAAAAGTCGATGTAAGTATTTTGGGAGGAATAATCATGCCGGAAAAACTTCCGCCTTCGGGAATGGCAGAGGATGTCTTGGGAAACCGTTCAGGCAAAGAATCTGGTCTAGAAAAAAGTCTATTGGAATTTGTGGACCGTCTTAGGGAGTCTGAAGAAAAGAACCTCTCGGAAGAAGCTGTCTCAGAACTTCACTTGGTCACCTTTTTGTTGGGCCAGGAAGAATATGGAGTGTCTATTCAGCAAGTTGTGGAGATTATTCGTGTGTCAAGCATTACGAGAGTTCCCGGTTCTCCACCAAATGTTCGGGGTGTGACCAACCTGCGGGGTCGGATCGTTCCTATTTTTGAAATTGGTCCGCAATTTGGAGGAGAGAAAGTTAATCTTCGGGATGCCACCCGAATTCTTTTGGTTGAAATTGAAAAAAGACTTGTTGGTTTGATCGTGAATGAGGTTCGACAGGTTGTGAAAATACCTACTTCTTCGGTTTCTCCTCCCCCTTCTGACGTTGTTGGAAAGGGGAGCGAATACATCGTTGGGGTAGCGAAGCAAGAAGAAAAGTTAGTCATTCTTCTGGACCTTGACAAGCTCCTTCTCGGAGGTGGTGCGTGAATGAAAGTCTGAAGGTGTCTCCTCAAACACGACTTAAGCAGCTATCTGAGACCCTGGCCCCATTGGATTCGAATTCCGAGGTTGATCGGAAAAAAGCAGAAAAAATCATCGTGATTTCCATGAATGATGAAACGACTTTGGTGCGTGAGGCGGCCATTGCTTATGCTTCACAATTTCTGGAGCCGGAATTTTTGGGGAAGTTAATGGCGGATGACGAAAACGCCACACTTCGAAATGCTGCTCTTGAAGCCATTGAAAGACAGGGGCTCTACGCGCTTCCCTATCTTGCAGAGTTGACGAAAGATTCAAATGCGGAGTTGGCACTTTTCGCGACGCAAATCATCGGACGTTTGAAAGAGCCTTCTTCTGTGAAGATTTTATTGCCTCTTCTCGAGCACCCGGATCCAAATATTGTTCAGACATCTGTGGAAGCTCTGGGTCAGCTCCACGTCCGGGAGGCGGTTCCCTCCATTGTGCGTTTGTTAAAAGCAGATATGTGGATTCAATTTGCTGCCGTTCAGGCTTTGGGCAACATTGAAGATGAACGTGCCGTCGAGCCACTTTTGGAATTAAGCGAAAACGAGATACTGATGGAGGCGGCCATTGAGGCGTTGGGAAAGATCGCCTCACCTTCATGCTTGAAGCCGCTATTGGACCTTTTCTTTCAGTTTGATCGTGTTTCCTTGAGAGATCGAGTGCTTTTGACATTGGCTTCAGTTGCGGAGAGACATTCACAGGCCAATTACATTTCAGACCTTTTTTCAACCCAGTCTCTTTCAGATTCTCAAAGAGATTCGCTGTTTGATTTTCTTAGGGCTGTGATTTCCGGACCCGAGCATCGAATGAATCCGAAGGTCGTTTTAGTGAACCCCGTCGATGATCGGACGTTGCTCAGAGGTTTTGGTCCCTTACTCCGAGCGGCAGTAACGTTGATCTTTTCGGGAAGAGTCGAAGAATTGTATTCCGAAGTGTTGAAGAAGACTTCGGATCCGCATTGCCTAAAATGGGTGGTGCAGGTGAGCCAACGGTTTCCCGGTTGTCTAAATTCAGCCTTTCAGTCTTTAGAGAACCATAAAGACGAAGACGTTCGATGTGGCTTGTTATTGGTAGGGGACCCCACGTTGATTTCGAAGTCCCTTTTGATGCGTGCTTTGCGGGATCCGAGTCCAAAGGTTCGCACTGCGGCTTATGCTACTGTGGGCCGTGCGAAGTTATCCGAAGCAGTCCCTTTATTAATGGAAAAACTTAAAACTGGGAGTGATAAAGAGTTGGACTCGATTGTGGCTGCCCTAAGCCAAATGCCTGAGGAGGGTCTGAGGCCCCTAGTAGACTCATTGGATTTTTCGTTGAGTTCTGAAGACATCATTCGCATTTTGAAGGTCTTGTGTCGCGCCAAAATATCGTCGATGGACGAAAAACTTCTTCCCTTCGTCGAGGTGGAAAACCCTTTGGTTCGGCGTTTGGCCTTGGAAAGTCTTGCGCACTCCAATCGAGAAGAGGTCGATTGGGCCATTATTTCGAAGTTGGATGATCCCGATGAGCGAATTCGAAATGAGGCTGTAGAGTTGTTGGTCCAAAGAAAATGTAAAAAGGCGATTCCCGCGTTCTTAGCGATTCTGGAAAAGGATGAGCCCTTGCGATACCATGTGATTCGAGCACTGGGCAGGTTCAAAGCGTCTGAAGCGGTGAATCCTTTGCAACAGCTTTATTCAGAAGCGGCTACCCACGAGCGTATTGAAATCATCATGGCATTGGTCCATATCGGGGATGCCTCTTCCATTGGGTTTTTAAAAGAGCGTGTGCACGAATCAGATCGCGAAATCCGAAGGGCTTCGGTTTATGGCTTGGCGCGAATGATTTCTAAGGAAGAAGATCAAATTTTGCTCCAATTTTTAAGTGATGAAGATTGGTATATTCGAAATGAAGTGGCTTGGGGGTTGGGACGCCTTGGAAATGAGAAGAATAGATCCATGATTTTGTCTTTGCTTCGAGACTCTGAGGAAATTGTCTCGCGAACGGCCCGAGAGGCTGTTGAAAAAATGGGAGGAAGTGGATAGCCCCCATGATGAATCCGAAACTCACCGATTCAGAATGGAAGCTTCTTTCTGATCTATTTGAAGAGAAGTATGGACTTCGTTTTGATGGGGGACGAAAACAAATATTGGAATCCAGACTCCAATCTCGATTGGTAGACCTTCATCTACAAACATTTTCGGACTACTACCACTATCTCGTTACTCATCCGAAAAGGATGGAGGAAGATCGGGAGCTGAAAGTCAGGCTGACGAATAATGAGACCTACTTTTTGAGAGAGGCCTACCAATTTGAATTACTGGTGAATCGTATTCTTCCTTCTTTGAAACAGAAGCTCCAGTATAGACCTTTGAGAATTTTGTCTGCGGCGTGTTCTTCGGGGGAGGAAGTTTATTCTTTGTCCATAAAACTCAATCACTCTGCCGAGGCTCGTTCGGGCATGCTCTGGAGAATCGATGCCTGCGACATTGATCCGGAAGTTTTGGGCCGTGCGAAAGAAGGTTGTTTTCTCGACCGTTCTTTTCGTGGATGTCCTCCAGCTTTTCGTCGCATGTATTTCGAGAAAGAAAATGAAGCCTTTTATATAAAAAAAATCTACAAGAAGAACGTACAGTTCATTTCGGCCAATCTATTGGACTTAAAAGAGGGGGGCTTGTTTGGTCCATATGATATTGTCTTTTGCCGCAACGCTCTCATTTACTTTAGCGATCATGCGTTTCACTCAGCGATATCAAATCTCAATGAATTGATGAGTATGGGGGGATACTTATTTCTGGGGCACTCTGAATCATTAATTCAAAAACGAACGGATTTTGTCCCCATTTCGTTTAGAGAGAGCGTGATTTATCAGAAAGTAGAAGAGCAAGAATGACTCGGGTGCTGGTCGTGGACCAATCGTCATTCTTCCGCAAAGCGTTGGTGCATGTGCTGCAATCTTCTCCCGATATACACGTGGTGGGGGAGGCGAATAAGGCTTCATGTATCCTTGACCTCGTGGAAAAGCAGAGGCCCGATGTGATGACCTTGGACGTCGATTTTTCAGACGGAGAAGCGTTTACCGTTTTGGGAAAATTACACGCAACCTCTCCCAAATTGCCTGTCATTGTCCTCTCAACGTTAAACCAAAATCAAAAACACGAACTCTTCGAGTTCATGGCTTCTGGTATGGTGGACTTTGTTGATAAATCCAAATTCAATTTGATGGATTTTGACCGCTTGTCTAGAGAGCTCATCGAGCGAATCTATAAATGGAATAAAAGTCTCGAACAAAGCTCTTTAAGGGGAGATCTCTCGCCAAGAACAAAAGTGTGGAGAAAAATGATGACGCAATCGGGTCCGTTGCCGCATCTGGATTGGAGCCAATATGACCTTTGCATCATTGGTGCTTCCACTGGAGGACCCACAGCTCTTCATTTTATTTTTGAACACATCAAGGCCGACTTTCCACTCCCCCTGCTTTTGGTTCAACATATCCCTAGCGGATTTTCCCGGACCTTCTCAGACCGTTTAAATCGGGCAGGTTCCCTTTGCGTAAAAGAGGCCAAAAATGGAACTCGATTGGCACCTGGGACGGCTTTATTGATTCCTTCGGGAATGCATGCGCATGTGACTCCGTCATTAGGGGTGATTCTTTTTACGGAGAAACTGGGAAAATTTCATGTGCCCAGCGTGGATGTTGTTATGCAGTCGGCAGCAGCCTCATTGGGCAAGCGGGTTTTGGGTGTTCTCCTCACCGGTATGGGGTCAGACGGAGCCGACGGAATGGTCTCCATTCTTCAAGCGGGAGGAATGACGCTTGCAGAAAGCGAAGAATCTTGTCTGATTTATGGAATGCCCAGGGCGGCCCACATAAAGGGCGGCGTTCGACATATGTTGTCCCTTCCCGACATCGCCAAGCTTTTTAGGAAGTAGCTCTTTCAAAAGAAAATGAAATCGGGCAAGCTGCTTTTCATGAAAGGTCGATGCAATCGGTTTCTTGGGGTCTTTTTCTTCTTATCTACTTTTTCCTGGGGAAGTACTTCTTATGGCTTGTTGCAGCATCCTTCCTTGTCCGGGGTGGCAGAGAAAGCTGTAAAGAGCGTCGTAAATATTTCTTCCGTGAGGGTTGTTCGGTATCGGCAGTCGCCCTTATTTGAGGATCCTTTTTTTCAGTATTTTTTTGGAAAGAATGGAATCAGCCCCTTCGGTGTTCCGCGGGAAAGGCGGCAGCGAAGTTTGGGTTCCGGTGTCATTGTCAGTCGGGATGGCTATGTGTTGACCAATAATCACGTGGTGGAAAATGCTTCCGAGGTTTCGGTTTTATTAAGTGACCAAGTCGAAGTTAAAGCCAAGATCATTGGAACCGATCCCCCGACCGATTTAGCTTTATTGAAAATTCCTCTTCCAAAAAAACACAAGCCTTTGCCGATGGGAGACTCAAACACCTTGCGATTGGCGGAGTCAGTTTTGGCTATTGGGAGTCCCTTTGGTTTTGGAGGTACGGTGACCCAAGGCATCGTCAGCGCTAAAGGACGGGCCAATATTGGAATCGCGGATTATGAAGATTTTATTCAAACCGATGCGGCCATCAATCCGGGAAACTCTGGTGGAGCTTTGGTCAATACCAAAGGCCAATTGGTTGGAATCAATACAGCCATTTATTCCAGAAGCGGAGGTTACCAGGGAATCGGATTTGCCATTCCAATCAATATGGCCAGTTCGGTCATGAAGCGTTTGATTGAGGACGGAAAGGTCGAACGAGGGTGGCTTGGGATGACCTATCAGGATGTTACGCCTGATATCGCGCGGAGCTTCGGTCTAAAACAGGCAAGGGGTGTGATTGTGAATGCAATTTTTAGAGACGGTTCTGCGGATCAAGCGGGTCTTAAACCTGGGGATTTGATTCGACAGTTCAATGGGGTCGACGTTCGACACTCGGGACATTTTGATAAATTGCTTTCGGATATTCCCAACGGAAAGATGGTTCAACTCAATATCCGCCGGGAACGTCAAGCCCTGACGCTCAAGGCAAAAGTGGAGCCCCTCCCCGAGCACTCGAGAGATTTGCGGCATCGCAGAAGATAGTTTGAACTAAACTTCCAAAATGAGCGTAACGGGGCCCTCGTTTTCGATGGAGACCCGCATGTCGGCTTGAAAAATGCCGCCTTGCGTTTTGATTCCCTGTGTTTGACTCTGTTTGAGGGCTCTTTGAAAGAAATCTTTCGCAAGAGCTGGAGGAGCGGCTCGGTCAAAGGAAGGGCGGTGGCCTTTTCGACAATTCCCAAGGAGGGTGAACTGGGGAACAATTAAGTGTTCCCCGTCAATGTCTTGAAGAGACAAATTCATTTTTCCTTGGGCATCCGGAAAAATTCGTAAGGATATGATTTTATTTATGGTTTTTTCGAGATCGGCAAGGGTATCTTCCTTTTCTACTCCCAAAAACGTCAAAATTCCCCTTTGAATATGGGCCTCGGTTTTCCCCTTCACGGTTACGGAACTTTCCAGCACTCTTTGGATAACGGCTTTCATGAACGGAACAGGTAAAAGAAAAATTAAAAATTCTCAAATATTGTTTTCAAGAAAGACTAAGAACTGGCACGTTTTTGGGTTTTGGGATTTAATTCTCGTAAAAGATTTTTAGGATTGTAGGAGCATTGAAAATGGCAAGAGTAATGGAAAAACCTGTGGTGACACGAAAAACAACAACCCGTACGACGAAACGAACAACCAAAAAAGCCCAAAAAAGACTTTCTGCCGAAGAGCGATATCAAATGATCGCCGAAGCGGCCTATTTTATTGCTGAGAGGCGTGGATTCCAGCCGGGTGACCCAAAAGAAGACTGGTTGGAAGCCGAAAAAGAAATCAGCCAAACGTATTGTTAAGGGGTTTTGACGCTTTTATGGCTTGATGGGCTCCTTGCTGGAGCCTGAAATCGTGTGCAAGGACTGGAAAGGAACGCCCAAATGGATTTGATCAATCGATCTTTCTGGGCAAAAGGGGAGCTATGCCTGAAACGCATGTGAAAGAAATTCTTTCTGAATTGGGACAGAATCTTCGTTGGATTTGGAATGGAGAATTCGACGCACTTTTCCGAGAGATCGATAAGTATCTCTGGAGCCATGTAAATCACAATCCGACTCGTTTCTTGCAGGAAGTTGACGATGAAAAAATCAATGCGAAGGTTCGAGACGAGCATTACCGGGTTCGTCTGGAGCGAGCTCGGATGTCATTGCGATCCTATTTGAAGGGTGAACGGCATTGGGGAAATTACAACGCACCGGGTCTTTCTTCGCAAACGGTTGCATACTTCTCCGCTGAGTTTGGATTGCATGAATCTCTTCCGATTTACTCTGGGGGCTTGGGCGTTCTGGCTGGTGATCACCTGAAAAGCAGCTCAGACTTAGGTTTGCCTTTGTGGGGCGTGTCCATTCTTTATCGGGAAGGGTATTTCTTCCAACACTTTGATGCAAAGGGCAATCAGACGGAAGAATATACGGAGTTGGATCTGTCTAAGTTCCCCATTGAACGCCTGCTGGATAAAGAGGGAAAAGGCGTCACACTCGAGGTCCACTTGGGGCCGAGTGCGTTGTCCATTGAACTTTGGCGTTTGCGCGTGGGACGGGCTCATCTTTTATTGTTGGATGGTTATGGAGGACCTTCTCCAGATGATCGCTATGCATTCACGCGTAGATTGTATGGAGGGGATCTTACGACGCGTCTCTGCCAGGAACTCATTCTTGGAGTCGGTGGCTATCGCGCGTTAAGGAAAATTGGCGTGAGGCCGGGTGTGATTCACATGAACGAGGGACATTCCGCTTTTGCTGTTCTGGCTGCGATTGCCGAACGAATGAAGGAAGAGGGACTTTCCTTTGAAGAAGCTGCAGAGCGTGTTCGAGGACGTACCGTTTTTACGACTCATACGCCGGTGGAAGCCGGGCATGACCGTTTTCCTCCAGAGCTGATCAAACAGTATTTGACTCCCCTTCGAGAAGAGTTGGGCTTGTCTGAAGATCAGTTCCTCAGTCTTGGAAGGACGAATCCCTCAAGTTCACAGGAGCCGTTTTGCATGACCGTTTTGGCGTTGAAAATGGCGCAGATGTCCAATGGTGTCAGTGCATTGCATGGGAAGGTAAGTCGAAAAATGTGGCAATCGCTTTGGCCCAATCGCACAGTAGATCGAGTTCCCATTGGTCATGTAACCAACGGCGTTCATGTGCCGAGTTGGATTGCCCCTCAGATGGCAAAATTCCTGGATCGAAAATTGGGTACGGAATGGTTGGATCATTTGTGTCGAGTTCAAATGTGGGAGGAATTGCTCAACATCGATCCCTTCGAGTTATGGGACGTGAAGTGTAGCATGAAAAATAAGCTACTCTCTTTTGCCGAGAAGAGAATTCGTCGAAGGAATGAGCGTTTAGGTTCAGAAGCCCAACCGGCGGAGTTAAACCAAAATGCACTCACCATCGGTTTTGCTCGTAGAATGGTGGCGTATAAGCGGGCCTCTTTAATCTTTCGAGATTTGGATCGGTTGGCTCGACTTGCCTCTGTGCCAGGCAAACCCATCCAATTTATCTTTGCGGGCAAGGCCCATCCCCACGATGAAATTGGTAAAGGAGTTTTGAGAGAGCTGTATGCTTACACTCAAGATGAACGTTTTCGGGGAAAAGTTTTTCTCCTCGAAAATTATGACATGAATGTGGCTCGTCACCTGGTTCAAGGGTGTGACCTTTGGCTCAATAATCCCCGACGTCCTTTGGAGGCTTGCGGAACGAGTGGGCAAAAAGCGGTGTTTAATGCCACACTGAACTTTGCTGTTTTGGATGGTTGGTGGGCGGAGGCCTGGGATCGTCAAAATGGATATGCTTTTGGTGACGGCTTGACTCACACCGACCTAGAAAAACAAGATGAACGAGATGGCCGGACGCTGCTGGATGTCTTGGAATATGAAGTGATTCCTGACTATTTCACGCGATCTCAGGAAGGCGTTCCCTTGAAATGGGTAGAAAGAATCCTTCGGGCATTCGCTACGTTAGGGGCTCGTTACAATTCAGATCGAATGGTGATGGACTATACGCGTCACTGTTATCTAGCGACAGCCGGGACCGTTACTTCGGACTTTCCCTTAGGGGAGTGAGTCACCTCCAGTCCGTAAAGCTTTTCATAGGATTGAGCGGCTCGATCCCAGGAGAAGTTGGTATTCATGGCTCGTTTTTGCATCGCTTGCCATTGCTTGGGACTGTCTTTCATATAATGCAGCGCAGTTTGGACCGCATCTCGTATCTGTTCCGGATCTAAAGGAGCGAAATGGAACCCCGTTCCTTCTTCTGGGTTATTGAGAACATCAATGACCGTATCTTTGAGTCCACCGGTTTGGTGCACGATGGGGATGGCACCATATTTCATGGCGTGCATTTGCACCAGGCCGCAAGGTTCGAACCGTGAGGGTAAGAGAACCAGATCACTTCCAGCCATTAAGAGGTGAGAAAGAGCCTCGTTGAACCCGATATATACACCCACTCGATTGGGTAAGTGTTCCTGCAAACTCTTTAGACGGGAAGCCAATTCAGAATCTCCATCTCCAATGATGCAGAAATCTACGCCCATCGTCACGAGAGGTAGGGCCGATTCAATGAAGACATCCATTCCTTTTTGATGGGCCAAACGTCCCACAATTCCCAAAATCGGTCGTTGAGCGGCGGGCATTCCAAAGGCTTCTCGAAGGTGCTTCCGTGCACTTTTTCGGGCTTGAAGATAGGTGTTTTTGGTAAAGTTTTTTGGAAGGTAGGGATCCGTTTGAGGGTTCCATTCTTCGTAATCCGCTCCGTTTAAGATCCCGATCAGTTTGTGCTTTTGTGAGTTCAACAAGCCTTCCAAACCAAAGCCAAATTCTGGCGTGCAGATGTTTTCGGCCGTGGAGGGGCTAACAGTGGTGATGTGATCGGAGTATAAAATTCCCGCCTTCATGAAATTGAGGTCTCCGTAGAATTCAATTCCTTCTGGTGTGAACAATTCCTGCTCTTTTTCAGGGCTTAACGAGAGCCATTGTAGATCGAAACTTCCAAACCTCCCTTGGTAAGCCAAGTTATGGATGCTGAACACCGTGAGGGGTTGGGCTGACCATTGGTAGGCATGTCGAACGAAGAGTGGAATCAGCGCGGCTGGCCAGTCATGACTGTGAATCACTTGAGGCGGACGTTCGGTGTGTTGGGCGTATTCGCAGATGGCCCGACAAAACAGAGAGTATCGCTTTGCGTTGTCTGGGAATTCTCCTCCCAAAGGTCCATAAATGCCATCTCGATCGAAGAATTCATCACAAATAACCAATGTCGTTCGCTCGCCGGATTTTTCCGTTCGAGTTAAAAATCGAACGGGCACTCTTTCATTTCCCAAAGGAATCTTGAGGCTCACCCCTTCATCTTCAAATCGATCCCGAGGAATCATTTGGTATCCAGGCATGAATCTGCGTACAGAGTGGCCTCTTCCAGCCAAGGCTTTTGGAAGAGCTCGTAACACATCTCCCAAACCTCCCGTATGAGCCAGAGGAGCAATTTCAGCTGACGCCATCCAAATTTCAGTAGCCATGATTCACCGATCCTGTCGTGGGTAATAAATAATTTTTGGGTACATCCATATAATCATCTAAATGTCGTAAATAGCGAGCCGCTTCTTCAGGGCTCATCGGATTTATGTAAAAACCACTTCCCCACTCAAATCCTCCTTGAGCCGTTAACTTTGGCATCATTTCGACATGCCAATGATAGTGTTCTGGGTGGAGATGATTGGGAGGGGTGGTGTGAATGATGGAACTAAAAGGAGGGTTTTTTAGCGCCAATTTATATCTCCGAAGCACGTCTCGTTGGATTTCAGCTAAGGAGTTGGTTTCTTCCCTGGAAATCTCCCAAAAAAACGAGCGGTGTTTCAAAGGGGAAATCCGAATTTCGAAGGGAAAACGGGACGCAAAAGGCGTGTAGGCAATGAAGTGTTGGTTGAGGGAAACCAATCTTTTTTGATCTTCCCGTTCCTGTTCCACGGTGTCACAGAAAAAGCAGCGACCTCGGTAGTCAAAGTATTTTTTGGCTCCAGAAAGCTCCCGCTCAATCGTGATGGGGACAATGGGAAGTGCAATCAATTGAGAGTGGGGATGAGATATGGTTGCACCTGCGGCCGCTCCTCGATTTTTAAAGGCCAAAATATAGGCAAATCGCTTGTCGCGGAAAAGATCCGTCATTCTTTGGGCGTGAGCCATAAAGATTCCCGCAGTTTGTTTAAGACTCAGTTCAGCCTGATCTATGTCATGTTCTGGGGTTTCGATGACGACTTCGTGGGCTCCGATCCCCTCCATCTTGTCAAAAAGCCCTTCAGAGCGACTTTTGACTTCCCCTTCAATTCGTAGCGCGGGATAGCGATTGGACACCACGCGAACACCCCATTCTTTTTTGCGGGGATCGGGTTTGAGCGTCAGCAGCTCAGGAGGTGTGCGCTCTTCGTGACCGGGACAGAACGGACAGTCTTCCGAGGAATCATTTTGTATTTCGTACTCAGCAAAGGCATTCGGGCGATTGGCTCGTTCAGGAGAAATGATCACCCACCTTCCGGTCAACACGTCTTTTCTCAATTCTGACATTGGGTACTTTTCCTACTCCGAAAGTCGTCCAAAGGAAAGTCTAAGTTTTAGGGGCGAAGCGGTTGTTTTTGTACTCAAATCCCAACCTATGGCCAAAAGGGTGCCTTGATATTCCCGCGTGAAAGCATCTTCGGTTCTTTGTAAGGTTTCAATGGGAGTCATCGTTAAATTTGTGGGAATCTCTGTGGAGGCGCAAAACGAGAGATCAAAGGCTTCGTCTTTCCAGGTAAGGGTCGTAATTTGTTTCTGGGAAAGGGAGGATCCAGGATCGCAAGAAAATTCATCTTTTTCCGCGTTTTCAAGAATCAAATGTCGGTCCGGAGCTTTTGGCGTCAAAAGAGAAATGGCCAACAGAACGCCAAAAAGAGGTTCTTCCTTGGAAAGGGGGGGGACCATCCACACGATCTCAAGGTCTCCATTCGGGAACATTTCGATGTGTTTGGAGATCGACGTTTCTTGAATCTGTTCTGTGCCTCCAAAACCTTGAGGAAAACTCTCCCAATTGATGAGGGGGCCTTGGGAGAGTTTCATGCCGCTAAAACGAACGAGTTCTTCCGGTGTGGGTTGTTTAATGCCCAAGAAGCTTCTCAGATTTCTTATGGGAAGTTGATCAAAGTGGGAGTGTTTCAATAGTTCAGATGAAATGTTGACTGACTTTTCATGAGGGGAGGCAACGCCATCTCCATTGTTTTCGATTTCGTGAACGACATCATTCCCGTCATGATAACTCTCTCGCCAGCGTGACATGATATTCGTTAAATTGAAGTGACTTGGGAGATGATCCAACTCAGTTAGAGTTCCCGCATCCGAAGGGCGAAAAAAGGCTTGAGAGGTTTTCGATCTCAAAATGATCTCGGGGTGCCCATCTCCATCTATATCTTCTTTGAGCATTTTTACGGGCTCTTTTTGTTTTTCTGCCAAGAAGCGATCTGCTTTAAGGATGTTCGAATAAATTCCTTGTCTTAAGTGAGGAAGGTATACGCCGCCAAAAAGACCGTGCCAAAAAGCACAATTGCATTCGGCTCTCAGAGCTGGTGTCAGCGCCTTGCTTAGATCCTCACGATTTCGAATGCTTTTTCTGACCTCGCGAGATGTACGAATGACATGCTTATGCATGTGATCTGATTCTGGATACCGGGAAAAAAACATGTCCCATAAGGAGCCCCGAACAAAAGAATTCACGGCCTCCATGGAGGTATGATGATTGGCGTGGTTTCGAATTTGATTGTACGCAGCCACGGACCGGCTGGGTAAAGCCCATTCCAACATCTCAGGATAAGAGGCATTGGGCATGTATACTTTTTTCGAGGGAAGGTGTTCATCGATGAAGTCGGAAGGTGTCACCGCTTCTACAGGCCCTTGTTCTTCTTCGAGCAGACTGAAAAATTGCTCCAACCATCCCTTTTGAATCACCCACTCGTGCGTTCCAGGCCAAAACCCGAATTTCTCTGCATCGTCTCCGTATGTGAAACCCAAAGCGTGATCCGTTCGGTTCAATTCCTCAAAATGTTTTCGGACTTGGTCGACTGGACGAAAAGGAATCAGGTAACGAAGTTGGAAGTCAGAAGGGAAGAAGAACACAGATTTTCCCGCACGCTCGGTAGCGTAATACCCGGGGAAGCGATGATCCAATAGGCCCGCCAATCGAAGGTGGTGGTCATCCAAGACCGTGTAGTTTACGCGAGCACTTGAAAGCAATTCTGCCAGCGAGGGTTCCCAAACCCGTTCAGTAAGCCAGACGCCTTTAGGGGTTTTTCCGGTATTTCCTTGCCAGTAGACCCGCAAACGTTCAATTTGCTCCATGGCATCTTCCCGCGAAATGACAGGCAGGATGGGTTCGTAGAAACCCCCGCCCATAGGTTCTACCTGCCCCGAGTTCACCAGAGAAAAGAGGCGTTCCAAAAAAGGCCGATCATTCGCTTCCAACCACTCCAATAGACAACCAGAAAAATGAAAGGCCGCACGAACCTTTGGATGCCTTTCAAAATGGTCCAAAATGGGACCGTAACACTCTGAAATGGCGGAAGAAAAAACCTGGTCGAAATTACCGACAGGTTGGTGAAAATGAAGGATGAATATGAGTTTTGTTTTCACGAAGATGTCCCGCTAACCTCTTTGACTCCATTGCTTGGGGTTTGAATCATGATTTCTCGAAGGGAAATGGTCGAATCTGGCGTTGAAATTTTCAGAAGAAAGAGGGCCCTTTTGTTTGGGGTTAATCCCAGAGGTTCTGAAGGAATAGCCAACTCGAGAACCTTTTTTCTTTTCCCGTTGATTTCCAAGGGGTCTCCCTGGTTGGTTTCAAAGGAATCGGCCAGGCCATCCATTACGCGCGAACAGACAACATTTCCTTCCTCGTCCATGCACACCTGAATGGTGCGAACATTGCGCTCCACATGGAAAGCCAAATCCAGACATAGTTTTTTATTTAGGTGTGGGGCGTGCTCTGGTGTTGGGTCCAATCGCAACAGGAACTCATTTTTCGGGGAAAAAGCCAGGTGCAATCCCAACCAGGGTTGTTCACTTTGTTGCATCGTGGATCCTTGAACCGAAGACCTCCAGGGAAGGTAAAGGGCTCCGAGCCACTCAAAAAAACTGGATTCGTATCCATCAATGGTGGGAGAGAGTTTGTGAAGGGGTTCATGCCGGGCGTCATTCGCTTTTTGAGACGAAGGAATGAACCATTGAAGAAAGTCAGGAGCTTTACGGTTCAGGGCCTCATACGCCTGTTTTAGGTGGCCTCGAAAAGCTTCATCAAATTGTTGACGATGAGAACTCGTAAACTGTCCATCCAACCACCAAAACCAATCACTGGCTTCAGCGGCACGGAGGGACGCCCAAGCTTCGTGTACTCCCGGATGTCCTGGCCCGCGTTGAAGGTCTGAGTCCAGTTCGTCTCGAACTTTTTGGAGGATACTCCACGCCTGATTTTTTTCAGGCCCGCCGATCCACGTACCGAAGTCGGCATTGATCCAGCTTCCCGCATGCAATCGATCAATTCTCCCTTGGTGTTTCGACGACTGGATTGCATCCGAAATGGTCGAAAGCTTCAGATTCGAATATTCGCGGATTTTCCCATACAGGGTCCGAAGAAATTCCGCGCCTCCGTTTGGAAAATGTTCCCAAGGATTTTCTCCGTCCAAGGCAACCAAGAGAAAGGATCCTTGGTCTTGGGTGTGTTGGAAGCGTTCGAGGACATTTCCAATAAAATCGTTCACGGCCTCCACGGGATTTCGTTTGGCATATCGGAATCCGACGCGATCTGACAGATCACGGTCTCGAAAGACCATTGAAAAGTGGGGGTCAGTTCCATGAACGTTCCAGGGGAATTTCGGGTTGGCCCCTTCCTGTCGTTTGGATCGGGCTAACACCTCCTCATCACTGGCCGCCCAAGAAAGACCCGCTCGACTGAGCTCTTCTGCGACGAGTTGGCTGACGGATCCTTCGGACGGCCACATTCCTTTGGGGCGAACTCCGAGAAGCTTTTCCATGAAATCCAGTCCATCTCGAATCTGATGCTGAACATCTTCCATACGCTGCATTCGTCCCGGAAGGGTGGCTTGTGGCATGGCTTCTCGTGCCGAGTCGGTATCGGCCAAAAGGGGAAGGATGGGGTGGGAATAGGGTGTGGTCGAAATTTCGATTTGCCCTCTTTCCGAGGCTTTTTTGTAAAGCTCGGGAACCCGTTTTAAAATCTCTTTTTCGATTTCATGAATGTGGTGGATTTCTTCATTGGAGAAACCGGTTCCTCGGCGCCACAACTCTTCAATTTCTGGAAAGTCTTCTCGGGCTTTGAAACCGAACCAAGCCAAATCGAACAACGCTTTCAGGTCTTGATAATCGTTATGGGACAACTCTTCCCAGGCCTCTGCGGGACCTTTCAGCCGAAGTGCCTGATTCCGTTTAATGAGAAGTTCCTCGTATCTTGCGCAGCGACCGATCATTTGTTCGGGGTGTGCGGAAAAGAAGTGTTCCAAGAGAAACATTTTTTCGCGTTCACCGAAGTCTTCTTGGGGAAGCTGAGAAATTTCAGCAAATTGATCCGTCATGCCCTGATTGTAGGCATCCAGTTGGGCCATCATGGAAGGGACCAAATTAAAGGTGACGCGGGCTTCCGGAAATTCGTCCAATACTCGAATCATGTCATAGTAAGAGCGAATGGCGTGGAGGCGGACCCACGGCATGAAGCAACTGCGTTCGTTTCTCAACCGGTAAATGGGTTGATGCATATGCCAAAGAAAGGCGAGATGTATGTCTGTCATTGTTTTTTGAATTCAAAGTGGCGAGGAACCACTCGAATTCCTCCTTCGGATATCGAAATGCCATGGCTTCGATCTTCTTCGTCGTCATATCCAATCCGAGTGTCGGGTGGAACGACGACGCCCTTGTCTATGATGGTTTTTTTGATTTTACATCGTCGACCGACGTCCACTTTTTCAAACAGAACCGATTCTTCCACTTGAGCGTAAGAGTTAATGCGAACTCGTGGGCCTAAGACCGTACGGTCAATTTTTCCGCCGGAGACAATCGTTCCATCGCATACGAGGGAGTCTGTCGAAACACCCAGTCGGCCTGTGTCCTCATCCGCAAAAACAAATTTCGCGGGAGGTAAATCTCTTCGCGCGGTGAGGATGGGCCAATGAGAGTTATATAGATTGAAGTCGGGAGACACACTCACCAAATCCATGGAGGATTGCCAATACGCATCAATTGTGCCCACGTCTCTCCAGTAGCCACGCTCATGTTCTTCAACTCCCGCGATCTTATTGTTCATGAAATTGTAGGCGTGGATATGCAGTTTATCGAACCATCTTGGAATGATGTCCCCACCAATGTCATGTTTGCTTGTGCTGTCGGAATGGTCAGACTCCAAAATTTCACGAAGGACTTCAAAGTTAAAAATGTAGTTTCCCATCGACGCCAAAATTTTGGTTGGATCTTGATCAAAAACCAAAGGCGTTTTCGGTTTCTCCAGAAACTTGGTGACACGCATCTGGTCGTTGACACCAATGCACCCAAAGCGATGTGCCTCTTCTTTGGGTTGGGGAATGACCGCCACGCTGATGTCGGCTTGGCTGTCGAGATGTTCCGCGAGCATCTGGCGAATATCCATGCGGTATATGTGATCGGCTCCCAATACGACTACCTGTTTGGGCCTTCCATGAACAATTTGTGCCAGGTTTTGGTACATGGCATCAGCCGATCCCAAATACCAGCCTTTTCCTTCACCGGAAGCCGCGGGGATGATTTCACAGAACTGCCCCAGATGAGAAGAGAAGTTCCACCCCCTGGAGAGGTGTTGGATGAGCGAATAAGATTGATATTGAGTGAGTACGTGGATCTTTAAGAGATTGGAGTGAACCAAGTTGGTCAATACGAAATCAATGATTCGGTATTTTCCACCAAAAGGAATGGCAGGTTTTGCTCGGACAGTACTTAGTGGGCGAAGCCTTTTGCCTTCGCCTCCCGCCAACACCACAGACATTACACGTTGCATCGCCGGAAACATGTTTTCCTCCCGAAAAATGGGGACGTTGTTTTCGTTTTTAAAACATGTACTTATTCCGTGTCCCCGATCCAACCCACAAAAGAATGTACATGCCGCCCAGTTCTCTGTGTTTACGGTAGGTTCCTCTCCCAGTCAATGGCCTAGACGAGGGTTTATGTTAAGAAACGGAAAACTTTTCAAGGCGTTGGAAGCGGTTAAGCTACAAGAGCATGGAACGCAATAAATGGCCGATGACGTTGAGACCTCTTACGGATTTGGAAGGAATCCTGGAGAGATTTGAAGGCGTTGGCAGAGTTCAGGTCTTGAGTGAGGTGACGCGTCGCCGCAAAACATTCCCCATTTACTCCGTCATATTGGGGTCTCAAGATCCGGATGTTCCGGTTTTCGGTATTTTTGGCGGCATTCATGGGTTAGAGCGAATTGGATCCGATGTCGTCAATTCATACCTCAACACCATTTTGGCCTTGGCCGAGTGGGATGGAATGATGAAGGCTCTTTTGAGACGGATTCGAATTGTTTTCGTTCCTTTGGTGAACCCCGTGGGGATGTATTTGGCACGCCGAGGAAATGGAAACGGGGTTGACTTGATGCGCAATGCTCCGGTGGAAGCGGATAAAGATGTAAAAGCGTTTCTTTTGGGAGGCCACCGCATTTCTCGAAAGTTGCCCTGGTTCCGTGGACGCGTGGTGGACCCCATGGAGCAAGAAAGCCAAGCCATATGTGACTTGGTTCGAAAAGAAGTGTTTTCCTCCAAGCTGGCCATTACGCTGGATGTTCACTCCGGTTTTGGATTTCATGACCAACTTTGGTTTCCATATGCGAAAACGCGAAAACCCTTTCCTCGAATCGCGGAAGTGTTTGGTTTGAAAAAACTATTGGATGGGACCTATCCTTTTCACTTCTATCACGTCGAACCGCAAATCAAGCATTATGGGACCAGTGGAGATCTGTGGGACTATCTTTTTGACGAACATCAGAAGTTGAGACAACCGGGACTCTATCTTCCCTTATGTCTTGAACTGGGTTCTTGGAGATGGGTTCGCAAGAATCCTTTTCAGTTATTTTCGGTGCATGGGGCGTTCAATCCCATCAAGGCGCATCGAAGGATTCGGATTTTAAGACGACATTTGTATTTGTTTGATTTTTTAATGCGCGCTTTGTTTTCGGCAGAAAGATGGGCCACGCTGTCTCAGGAAGAACGGCAGCAGAATTATCAAGATGCGATGAAACTTTGGTTCTCGGAGGAGGGCTCCGCCAGTGAATCATCGTGAGTCGTGGGTGTTCTTGCGAGGACTTGCCCGAGAGTCTCGCCATTGGGGAAGGTTCGTCAATGACTTCAAACGAAGGTTTCCCTTGGCGGATGTCCATTTGTTGGATTTGCCGGGGACCGGGCAGCGGGCTCAGGAGAAATCTCCTTCAACGATTTCTGAAATTACAGATGCTCTCCGTCAAACGTTGGTAAAAAAACATGCCCCCGCAAACCTACGTCTGCTATCGATCTCGTTGGGCTCCATGGTTGCGTTGGATTGGATCGCCCGATATCCCGAAGATTGTTCCGCGTGTGTGGTCATCAATACGAGCACAAGACATACGGGGTCTCCATTGGATCGCTTCAATCTGTTTTCCGGGTTGAAATTGGTGGGAGCCTTTCTCGGAAAAGATGTCCGAAAACGAGAACAGAGCATTTTGTCTGTGGTCTCCAATCGACGGGAAACCCGACGAGAAAACCTAGAAGCCTGGGTGCAATATGCCAAAGAACGCCCCATGGATTGGAAAAACATTCTTCGTCAACTTCAGGCAGCAAGTTTGTTTGGCCTTCCTGCGACTCGTCCGGAGACCCCCGTATTGGTTTTGCGAAGTGCAAAAGATCGATTGGTTCATCCAGCGTGTTCAGAGCGTTTGGCTCAATGGTGGGATTTTTCCATGAAAACCCATCCGACGGCGGGCCATGATTTGTCACTGGATGATCCGGAGTGGGTTGCCTCCCAGGTATACGAGTGGACCGTGAATTTAGAGACTTGAAGAAAATTAAGCTGTGAAGAAGAAAAAGTTGAGTTTCAAAACACGTTTATGTTCCTTCTGCGCATTCCTCATTTTGGAATGAGGTTTACTCAAGACCTAAAGGGTGGCGTTTCCGAAAAGGGTGCCGAGGACTATCGGGCCGCAGCGCACCCTTTTCGGAAACGACAGGACCCTCAAGTTTTGAAACTCCAAATTTTCGTTTTTTTAATTTTAGGGATTAATGGAATTTTTATGAAAATTTAGAAATGTTTCGTAGCCTTCGTTGCCCATAAATCTTTTTATGGTTTTTTGTGAGCCGGTGATGAGATCCACGAGGATGAGGCCGTCCAGGGCGTTGTTGAATTCGGGATCCACATTGAATCCCAAATGAATGGCACCTAAATTTAAATAATGTTTTAGAAGAATGGGAACGCCCTTGAACACAGGCTCGACCTCAGCCAAAATCGAGGAAAGGTCGTCAATGCCATTCATCCATTTGAGGGGATCTTGTCCGTCTTGGGTCACCGAAGGTTCGAACGTTGGCGGTTGTAGGGGATGCACGAATTTCGCCAGGTCGTCCTTCCAATTGTGTTTTCTCAACCATCGGATCATGCAATTTCGTGAAAATTCAGAATATCCCGAACTCATGCTCACGGGACCGAACAAGTATCGGTATCGCGGTTGGCGGGAGATGAAGGCTCCAATGCCTTTCCAGAGAAGGGAAAGAGACCAAAAGTGTCGCTGAAAATCGGCTGTGACAAACGAGCGTCCCATTTCTAAGCCGGGGGTGATGTGTTGGAGAAGCTGCGGGTCATATTGAAAAAGGGTATGTGTATACAAGCCTTCAATGCTTTGGTTTTTTAAAATGTCATCCGTTGGGCCCAGCCGATAGGCCCCAACCATTTTCTTTTCTTCTTCGTGCCAAACGAACAAGTGGAAATAAGTGTCGTCAAAGGTGTCGATGTCGATGGACTTTCCTGTGCCTTCATTGGCTCCTCGAAACGTGATTTCTCTCAGGCGTCCAATTTCATGTATGAGATCGGAAGATTGGTCTTTCCGGAAAAAGTAAATGGAACATCCATGACCCTTACCAAGATGTTGTTCTGGAGGAAGGGATTGAATGGCCTTCTCAATTTGATCCCTTGGAAGGGGTTCCACGATTTTTTCAAGCTTGGATGTAAGCTCAGAAGAGTTTTGTGGCGAACGGATTTTTTTCTTGAGGAGGTATGTCCGAAATCGAAAAAACTTCGCGAGATTCTTGTCGCTCTGATTTAAATCGAGTTTCGAGTAGGGAATCGGCGTGCCGACCTTAACGGTAAGGGTTTGATGACGTCTCTTCCATAGCTCCCTTCCCAACATGACCGTTCGCAGACGGGGATGAATCAGCCCTGCCAATTGAAAGAGCGAGCCATTGCTTCCCTCGAAACACATGGGAACCACGGTGGCTTTGGAGGCTCGGACCAATTTTGCTGTGGAGTCATTCCACGTGGGGTCGATGATGTTCCAATGCTTCCAGTTCCGATGGGAGACTTCTCCGGAAGGAAACATGGCCAAAGCCTTTCCTTCTTTTAAGCAACGGAGAGATTCCATCATAGGACGAATATTGGCTTTGCGGGCCCTTTGAGTCTCAAAGGGATCCACAAAAATGAAGAAATCTTGGAGTTCTTGGATTTGACTCAAGATTCCATTGGCGATCACGCGAACATCGGGTCGAATGGGTTTTAAGAGGGCTCCGTAGATCAATCCTTCAATGGCTCCGAAGGGATGGTTGGCGACGATGACGACCGGTCCTTTTTTAGGAATCTGAGCCAGTTCAGCCTCATCGATGTTGAGAGTGACGCCAAACCTCTCCAAAGCGACTTGGCAAAAATCTCCCGGATCTTTGGGCCAATCTTGGTCTTTGTAGAATCGAACGAGGCGATCAAATCCGAAGACCTTGGAGGCGGCAGATTGAATAAAAGAAGGTGGGGGAGCGACAAACTTCTCGTTCTGGGGCTTCGACATCTTCAACGGAGCGAATCTAATGAGGATTGGAAAGAAAATCAAAGTTTCGACGCATTAAAAAGGCGGAAGATTGTGACTTTTGCCATTTCAAGAGATGATTTGAGGGAAAGAGGTCCCGCATGTCCCAACGGAGAAAAAAGAAAACGAAAGCAAGCTACCATGTTCCAGCCAAAGAGCGAAAAGAGCCTTTACCGGAATCTCGATTTCGAGTTCCCTTGGGGGATGAAGAAGCGGCCGCCCGCATTGAAAACCATCTAAAAAGTCCCTCCTATGTGAGAGCCGATAAAGATCTGGATTTTTTGCAGAGAGATGAGCTTCGATCTGGCCGACTCACGTTGGAGTTTTTGAAACCGGACATTCTTCTCTCTGAAGCCAAGGTAAAGTCGACCGTTGTTGTGTTTGGGGGAACGCGTATTGTCGAGGCTTCCCAAGCTCGACTTCAGATTGAGGAGTTGAAACGTGAGATTCGTAAGAAGCCTTCCAGTCGATCTTTGCAGGATCGCTTGCGGGTGGCCAAGAATGTTTTGCGAAAATCGAAGTTTTATGACGAGGCCAGAGAATTTGGAAAGTTGGTGAGTCAAAAGTGCCAATTGTCCAATTCGTGTGAATTTGTTGTGATCACCGGAGGAGGGCCTGGAATCATGGAGGCGGCCAACCGGGGGGCCTTTGATATGGGCGCAAAATCAGTTGGTTTGAACATCACGCTTCCTTTTGAACAATACCCCAATCCTTATATTTCTCCGGGTCTCTGCTTTCAGTTTCGTTATTTTGCCCTACGAAAAATGCATTTCCTGAAAAGAGCTAAGGCCATGGTGGCGTTTCCGGGAGGGTTTGGAACATTTGACGAATTGTTTGAGACGCTCACGCTCATTCAGACGCGTACCATCGAACCCATTCCTGTCGTTTTGGTGGGCAAACGATTCTGGAAAAATGCATTCAACGCAGATTTTTTAGCGGAAGAGGGTGTCATCGATGAAGAAGACTTGGACCTTTTCCGTTATGCCGAAACGGCCAGCGAGGCTTGGAACCATATTGTTCGCTGGTATCGCGTCCACGGCAATGAACTTGAGCCGGAATAGATTCTGAAAAAACCTCTTTATTTTGCTGGATGGCGTTTAACGTACTTGTCGTAGATCTGTAACCCGATGGCCGTGATGATCGCCAACACGCCAAAGAAAATCCACATGAGATTGGGATTGTTCACGCCCTTGGGTCCAAAATACCCATAGGCAACTCCCGAGAGCAATCCACCGAATAGATTCCCCAGCGCCGAGCACCAATAGAAGTATCCCATATACAAAGCCACTTTGTCCGGAGGCGCAATATTGCCCACATACTCTTTGGCCTTGGGGCTGGCCATCATTTCACCGAACGAGAAAACCAGAACCGCACCGCAAATGATCCAGCCGGTGGGGCCCATGAGGTAGGTGAAGAAGGAAAGGGCCGTGATGCCGATTCCGATGATGATGGTCATCAGGGGTTTGATGTTTCGGGCGATGTACGAAACGAACACTTGGAAGAAGACGATTCCCAGAGAATTGATCAAGATGATGTACTCCGGTTTGATTTGCCCGTTTTTCAGGAACCCTTGAGAGTGAACCATATTCGAAATCCAGGAAGATATACTGCTTAAGGATGCAATCACATCCGAAGTGTTTCCATAGTCTCGAATGTACTCCGGCAGCGTAATGAAAACCTGGTTGAAGGAGGTCCAGAAACCAGACATTAAGAGTAGGAAAATCAGAAAGCGCGTTTCTCCCACCTGCATAGGCTTGGCCAGCCAATGTACGTCTTTGTCCTTATTGCCTTTAAAGATGCCGTCCCAGATAAAATTCAGAACCAGCCAAGCACCGGAATAGATCGCTACATCCTTAAAGGCGATCCACTTTGAGCCCATGACCAATAAAAGCATCAGCCCCGCAATCAGAAGGAAGAATCGACCGTTGCCGATGACAACAATCATGCCATCCATAACATCTTTAAAGGACCGTTTGCTTTCCGCTTCGGCATCTCGCTCCGGTTCTTTGTAAAAAATGGCGCATAGGACAAAGTTCAAAGCGATCCATGCTGAGGAACAATAGAAGACATAAGACCAACTCCAACCTCGAACCACTCCGGCCACGATGGGGCCCAGAAGTCCACCGATATTAACCATCATGTAAAAGATGCCGTAGCCCATGCTTCCAGTTTTTTGAGTCGTGGTCTTGGCGACTGTGCCCAATACCACCGGCTTAAACATGCCGTGTCCGATGGCCACAAACATAAAGACCGTGAGAAATCCCCAGAAGCTCGTGGGCAAACTTAAGAGCAGATAGGAAGGAGAGATCACTAAAAAAGAGGCCAAGAACATTTTCTTGAACCCGTACCGATCAGCCAGTGCGCCAAAAAGTGACCCGAGTAAATAGAGGAAGAAGGTGACGATTCCTTGAATGACTCCGCGATCTTCCGACGAAAATCCCAGGGCCCCTTCGGAGACAGGTCCCGTCAAATACAAGCTGGAAACGGCATAGAAACCATACCATCCCATGCGTTCGAAGATCTCCATCGTATTGGCGATCCAAAACGAACGCGGAAAAGCCCGCCAGAGAGATACTTTTTCTTCAGTCATTGTTCTTCCTTACTATCTTTTTTGCATAGCCTATTCAGAGGCGCTTTCGGATTGAATGGGATGTTTCGTGATCCAACGATCATAGAGCCAAAGGGCTATGGCCGAGCCGAATAAGATTGCAGCGATAATGTGGAACATCGTGTTCGGGCTGTTCAGACCTTTGGGGCCATAATGGCCATAAAGAACACCGGAAAGAAGTCCGCCAAACAGGTTCCCGAGTGCAACACACCAGAAGAAATACCCCATGTACATGCCGACTTTGTCGGGAGGGGCGATTCGTCCGACATATTCCTGAGACTTGGGACTGGCCATCATTTCACCAAAGGAAAACGTGAGAATACCGGCCACAACGACCCAACCGGCAACGCTGATCGGGAAGATGCAAAAAGCGATTGAGGTGATGACGGTTCCAGAAACAATCGTCGTGAAGGGCTTTAAGTTTCGGCAAAGGTAAGAAACCAGGATTTGGCAAACAATGATGCCAAATGCGTTGAGGTTAATAAGATACTCGGGTTTGATTTCTCCGCCTTTCAACAACCACGTGCCCCACGCATCTACGTTCAAGCCGATGGCAGACATCGAGGCAAGAAGATCCGAGGTTTGAGCGTAGTCTCGAATGTATTCTGGAAGCGTCATGAAAATTTGGTTGAACCCTGTCCAGAAACCACTCATGAGAAGAAGGAAAATGAGGTAGCGGGTTTCTCCCACTCTCATGGGCTGAAACAGCCAGAAACTTTCCGGACCTTTTCCCATGGATCGAAAAATTGCATCGAAGACAAAGTTGAGCACCAGCCAAGCTCCCGCAGCCATAAATACTTGACTGGCCGAGAGATAACCTGAGCCCAAAACAAGGGAGATCATGAGTCCAGCAATCAAAATGAAAAAGCGGGCATTTCCAACAACGAGGACCATCTCATTGAGCACCTGTTTGACCGTTTTTGAGGTTTGACCTTCTTCGTGTTGGGGTTCTTTGTAGAAGAGAGCACAGATAATGATGTTTAGGGAAATCCAAGCTGCGGAAGCATAAAAGACCTTGTCCCAACCCCAGCTTCGTACAACGCCTGCAGCCATGGGACCAATGAAGCCGCCAATGTTCACCATCATGTAGAAAATACCAAAACCCAATGTTCCCGTTTTTTCGTCGGTGGTTTTTGCGACGGAACCGACAATGACGGGTTTAAACATTCCATGTCCTACGGCGACGGCCATATAGACCAAGAAAAATCCCCAGAAAGTATTGGGAATGGCCAAGAGTAGGTAAGCGGGTGCGATGAGAATATAGGAAAAAATCAGCGTCTTCTTAAAACCGAATTTATCGGCCATGGCGCCGAAGAAGGAGGGAATCAGGTAAAGGAAAAAGGTCACCAAGCCTTGAATGATTCCACGTTCTTCGGAAGTGAGTCCTAAGCCCCCTTCAGAAGGGTCGCCGGTTAGGTAAAGGGCTGAGACGGCAAAAAAGCCGTACCAACACATGCGCTCGAAAATCTCCATCGTGTTGGCCACCCAGAAGGTGCTTGGAAAGGTACGGAAAATGGATACTTTTTGACTCATCGTCTCCCCACTTTGTTATCGATTCAACATCGGTTCAAACCTACCAATCCCCTTCAACTCATCACCGAGCCCCCCAGGGATGGGGATGCATACAATTTATGAGCAGGCAAGTCACTAATTTTGTTAAGAAAATTTAAATAGGCGCAAATGCCCTTCTTGTGTGGCTTTTAGGCGTTTCGACAAACCGCAAAAGAGTCGTTATGGTGTGCGACCGCTGCTGGAAATTTGAGTGAGCCAGAAAGGAAAGAAACCGTTGAAGACATCCGAAAAACTCAGTGCCCTACGAAAACTCATGAAAGAACATGACCTGGATGCTTATTTTGTCCCGAGCACAGATCCGCACCAAAGTGAATATGTTCCAACCTTTTGGCAGCGTCGTGCCTATATGAGTGGCTTCACGGGCTCCGCTGGAGACCTTTTGGTTTTAAAAGAAAAAGCCGGATTGTGGACAGATGGTCGTTATTTTTTGCAAGCCGAACAGGAATTGGCCGGAAGCGGAATTGATTTGTTCAAAATGGGAATGATCAATGTTCCTACATTAGAAGAATTCATTTCTGAAGAATTGGAATCCGGGCAACGTTTGGGAGTGGATCCTCGCGTTTTGGGAATTTCCAGATCCGAAGAAATTGAAAAGTGGTTGAACGGGTTCGGGGCCGAGATCGTTCTTCTGGATGAAAACCTTGTGGACGAAGTTTGGACGGATCAGCCGCCCATGCCTCGGGAGCCCATCTCCGTATTGGACGAGTGCTATTCCGGAGAAGGTGTGGAGGCCAAGCTGGGTCGAATTCGCAAAGAAATGGCCAAGCGCAAAGTGGACGCTCATCTCCTGACCCAATTGGATTCGGTTGCTTGGGCTTTTAATGTTCGAGGCAAAGATGTGAATTACAATCCTGTGGCCATTGCCTATGGACTCATTACGCCGCAAGATGCGCGCCTTTTCATTCATCCTGAAAAAGTTTCCCAAGAAGTGCGAGAACGATTGACGCCTCATGTAACGGCCGTTCCTTATGAAGAAATCGGAAACGCGCTCAAGGATCTGTCGAAGAGAAAGGCACGGGTGTGGGTGGATCCAACAAACTCCAATCGTTGGTCGGTGGATCTGCTTAAAAGATGTGAGCTATTGGTGGAACCCACGCCGATTGCGCGCATGCGCTCACGGAAAAATGAAACGCAGATGGTGGGGATGCGAACCGCCCATGTGAGAGATGGCGTGGCCATGGTGAAATTCTTGTCTTGGTTGGAAGAAGCGGTCCCGAAAGGGGATGTAACGGAGTTGTCGGCGGAAGAGCGGTTGGAAAAGTTTCGAAGTGAAGGAGACCATTTTCAGGGACTGAGCTTTCGGACGATTTCGGGATATGGGGAACATGGAGCCATTGTTCACTATGCGGCGAGCGAAACGTCCAATGCGGAGCTGAAGTCTGAAGGCATCTATCTCATCGATTCCGGTGCCCAATACTTGGATGGAACCACCGATATCACGCGTACGGTTTTGTTGGGGGCTTCGGCCTCAGACCATGAGAAAGCTTGCTTCACACGCGTGTTGAAAGGTCATATTCGTCTGGCTCGGGTTTCTTTCCCCAAAGGCGTTCGAGGCATGCGCTTGGACACGTTGGCCCGAGAAGCCTTGTGGCAGGCCGGCTTGGATTATAATCATGGTACCGGACACGGTGTGGGTTCCTATTTGGGGGTGCATGAAGGACCTCAATCCATCAGCCCCACGCGATGCATTGGGGTTCCATTGGAAATCGGAAATGTGCAATCGAATGAACCGGGATATTATGAAGCCGGGAAATTTGGCATTCGAATTGAAAACCTGGTGATGGTGGAAGCCAATCCGAAGTTCACGAGTGACGGCGAAGAGTGGTATCAATTTGAAACGCTCACCCTGTGTCCCATTGACACCAAGCTCGTGGATACATCCCTATTGGATAAATCGGAACGGAAATGGCTGAACGAATACCATCAACGGGTGGAAGAAATGTTGTCCCCGCTGCTCCCGGAAAAAGAGCGCGCTTGGTTGGAAAAAGCCTGCCAAAAAATCTAACCATCCCTAAAAAGGAGTCGATCCTTTTAGGACGTTTTTAGAGTTGTTTAACGAGTTCTTTGAGTTCGTTGAGCATGGGTGACTGGAAGCGTTTTTCGACGATTTCGATGAAGGAAGTGAAAAACCAAACCTGATCATCCCGGCCTTTTTGAAATACGCCCCATGCTTTTTCTTCTCCCCGAGTTTTGATGTCAGAAACCAGGGCGCGAACATTGTGAAGTTTGTCTGCTGTCGCAATTCGTAAAGCTCCTTCGGGAGCTTTTTGCATTTGTTTCAAGAGTCGATTTTTGCGGTCTTTCCAGGGAGGTTTGGGGGAGCCTTCGGTATCGGTGACGGCCTCCACCAACTCGCACACCTCTTCTCCAAATTCTTCGAAAATCCGATTTCGAGTTTCAACTCCCCCTTGATCCTCAATGGCGTCATGTAATAGGGCGGCAATCACTTCCTCTTCGGTTCCACGATCTTCCATGACTAAAGCCGCTACGGATAACAAATGTGAAACGTAGGGGGCACCACTGCCTTTTCTTTTTTGATCGCGGTGAAGGTCTACGGCAAAAGACAATGCCTGATCAAATAAATGGCCAAGTTGTGTAGGTGTGTTCATCAGTTCAAAAAATAAAAAACTGCAGCACTCCTTTTCGAAAGAGTGCTGCAGCTAAAAAAATGAAAAAGCGAGATTATTTTAGCTCGCAGGAGCTGGGTCCAAATGTTCCAGCTTGTTTTCTTTTTCTTTCCACTCTTCCGCTTCGGGAAGTGCATCCTTTTTTACAGAAAGAACGGGCCACTCTGCTGCGTATTTCACATTGAGTTCGACGTAATCTTTCCATTTATCGGGAACTTCCTCATCGACGAAAATGGCTTGTGTCGGACAGACCGGTTCACAAGCGCCGCAGTCGATGCATTCATCTGGGTTGATGACGAGAAAGTTTGCTCCTTCGTGAAAGCAGTCTACCGGACAAACTTCCACACAATCAGTGTATTTGCACTTCACACAAGGATCTGCAACTACATATGCCATGGTTTCCTTTTACTCCTGCTAATAAATATGAGGCTTTCGCCTCGCCAAAATTAATTTCCGAGTTTTGCAAGATGAACGGTTCCTCCGTTGGAATCTCGCAACACGATCGAATGCCTGAAGCTTAACGCAAAACCCAGGGGTTTACAAAACCATACTAAAATAGTAGGGAATAAAAATGCTGCGTGTGGCGAAAGAAACGGATTACGGGGTTCTCATTCTCTGTGCCATCGCTTCGAATCCGGAGACACAGGGGCGGACGACGCGCCAAATATCGGATGAAACCGGCATTCCCTATCGAATGACCTGCAAGGTTCTGCATTTATTGGTTCGAAATGGTCTGATTGAAGCGCAAAGGGGCGTGAAAGGGGGCTACCATTTGAGCCGACCGCCCAAATCCGTGTCCATGATCGACGTGGTACAAGCTTTGGAAGGACCCGTTTCTTTGACGGAGTGCTCCAAGGAATTTGGAGATTGTTCGATGGAAAACTGTTGCCTCGCGAAAGACTATTGGCTGGCGGTCAACGATGCCTTCCAAGAGTCGTTGAGTCAGGTTTCTTTGGAAAGTATTTTGGCCTCGAAGGCCAAAAAAAACGGGCGAAAAAAAGCCCATATGCATTCGTGAAGGAGAAGGTATGAATATCAGTGTGACGGAAAAAGCAGGAAAACGAATTCGAGAAATTTTGGCGAATGATGAACGGGGAAATGCGGTTGCGTTTAAGATTGATTTGAAAGCGGGCGGGTGTTCAGGGTTTGAATACGCGTTTTCCGTAGATTCCCCCGCGGATACGGATGAAGTTGTGGATTATGAAGGAATTCGCTTGGCCGTATCCAAGGAAAGTCAGGAGCGGATGGAAGGAACGATCATTGACTGCGATGAGGAAATTTGGGGTTGGAAATTTGTGATCAAAAATCCCAACGCCTTGGCCACCTGTTCTTGTGGTAAGTCTGCCGCATTCTAATTTGATTACCTCAGCGCTTTCTTCGGATTGCATCGGCTTTGTTGTAAACTCCGAAACGGAAAGGGGTTGAAACCTGGATGCCGAAAGCGCAAAACATTCAATGGCCAAAATCGGTTACGGAACTGCATGTCCATCTTGGAGGGGCCGTCCCCCTTTATCGCCTGTGGGAAACGGCCATTTCCAGGGGAATTCGTGGAATGGGGTCGAGCTATGAAGATTTCATCAACCTCATCAAGATTCAGGAAGACAAGGTTCACGATTTAGACTCCTATCTGGAAGTCTATGACACGATTGAGCTCATTCAATCGGGACCGGATGCGGTTCGAGAGAGTGTCATTATTGCCATTCATCGCGCGTACAGAACGGGCGGAATGCCCAGCTTGGGCCCTGGTGGAGAAGGTGGAAGTCCCAACCCTCTGTTTTCCATTGGCCGTTTGGAGCTGCGCTTTAATCCGCTCAAACGCACAGGTGCGGTTTTTTTGAAAGGAAAGCATGCCGGTCTTTATGATGTGGATCGCGTGATCAAGTCGGCTTGCGCTGCGGCTGAGGATGTGGAGATCGCCTTTAAGGGAAAAATTCAAGTGGGGCTTTTATTTTGTTTCGGTCGCGACATGACCTTTGAGGCCAATCGAATTTTGGCGGAAAAAATTTCGGATTGGAAAGGGAAAAGCAATAAGATTCTAGGATTAGATTTGGCCGGGCAAGAATCCATCAATCCCTTGGTGTCGGGACATTCGTTGCGGGAAATGAAGGAGGTCTTTGATGTGGCGGGCCAAGATCTGGGTCGAACCATCCATGTTGGCGAGACCGATCATGTTGACCTAACCACGTTTCTGAAAACGGTGGAAACGCTTAACCCCTTGAGAGTGGCTCACCCTGTTACGGCCTTTAAGGCTTGGAAGGAAAATAAGAATGATCGGGGTCTCAAATTATTGAAAGAGCGGGGGATTGTTTGTGAGTTATGCGTGAAGTCGAATTTGCTCACGGGTGCTGTGAAGAGTCTCCAAGAGTATGGTGAATTCATTCGAGCCTTGGATGATTTTGAGATTCCCTACACGTTTTCGACGGACGCACCTTCCTTGCAGGGAACGAGTTTAGCGGAAGAGTTGTTGATGTTATTAAATGAAGGAGTGGTTGAGGCCGACCAAATCCTCAAAGCTTTAAACACAGCCGACGAATCCAGTTTTTTATCATCAAAAGAAGCCGGATAAATCTCAAACTGAAAAAAAAGCGCGACATCCGTCGCGCAAGAAGACTCCGAAATTGTTCTTAAGTACAGCTACGTTTGAGGGAAGCAAATCTGAAGAAGCGTCTCTCCGCTTCGGGTTACGTTCGCTCCAAAGACTACGATCACTTAAGGCGGGGCCCCTCGTTGTCCGCCCAGCGTCAAGCATAGCTTGCCGCAGGTCGTCTCCGTTTCCCCTACCTTCCGTTCACGAGGTCTTTGGGCTCTCTTCACAGGCGCGGAGAGACGCTTCTTCAGATCCGCTTTTCGTGATGAGTAATTCATTTATCTCGCTCCCCTCGCTTGAAATCATTCGTTTGAATGAACAGACAAATTTCCCATGAGAGATGTTTTTAAAGTTACCTTAGATAGGTTGAAAGGGTGGCCATCGGCAGACACACCGGCGAGGACTGTCGGGCCGCAGTCCGGTGTGTCTGCCGGTGGTCAGGCCCCTCCCACAAAATCTTCTCGGCTCACTTTATGCCCGGAAAAAAAACGAGGGTGTGTTATTAGGTAACTCATTAAAAACATTGTTATTTGGTTTGCTAGTGGGAGATGGTTGACGCGAGGCGGTAAAGCGTATAGCTCTGTTTTGCGTAGACGCTTGTGTTCGCAAAAAGGCTAATGTAAATCATGATTTTTATTAATGTTTTCCGGGGATGCGAAGAATGAAATCAGTCGGCGTAGATATCGGGGCTCTTTTTTTCAAAGCGGTAGCGGTCAGCGCGCAAGGCGAGTTACTGGGAACTTTTTATGAGCGTCATTTGGGCGAGCCGGGAGAATTGCTGGCTCAAGCTTTTGAAACCCTTCAAGTTCAACCCGAAGACCGTCTTTGTTTTTCTGGATGCAATGGAGAGTTTTTTGCCAGATTGTTGGGGGCTCCTTATCGAGAAGTGACGCTGTGTCAGATTGATGCCATCCGAACGCAGGTTCCGGATGCCAAATATGTCATGGATATTGGTGGGGCCTCGGCCACGCTGATCCAATTGAATGGCCAAGGAAAGTTTCAGGGATATTCCACAAACTCTCTTTGTGCCGCAGGGACGGGATCCTTTTTGGATGAACAAGCTGGTCGTTTGGGCATTTCCTACGAAGACACCAAAAATTATTTACACAATCCCAATCCTCCTACGATTGCCACGCGATGCACGGTTTTTGCCAAAAGCGACCTGATCCATCGACAGCAAGAGGGATGTTCCCGAGGGGATATGTGGTCGGGGTTATGTCGGGGGATGACCAAGACCCTTCTGGGGACGTTGCTCAGTGGTCGTCCTCTGGATGGAAAAACATTGGTGATCGGAGGCGTGGCTTTAAATCAGGAAGTTATCCGTTGGCTAGAAATTGCCTATCCGGATCTCATTCAGGTTCCTCAGCACCCTCATTTGTTGGCTGCTTTAGGAGCTGTGGAACATGCATCCAAACCCGAGAAAGAGATTTCAGAACTCTTTTCTTCGAAAACGGAAAAAGACAGTGATGTGGCTAGATTCCCCTGGCCTCTAAGCATGGAAAAGTCGAACTATCCTTCTTTTGAAACGCAAGAAGCGTATGAAGATGAAGACAAAAATGAAGTTCGTGTGACCGCGTGGAATTCGGGAGAAGCAAAACGCGTTTATCTGGGCATTGATATCGGATCCACGAGCACCAAAGTGGTGTTGATGGATGAAACCAAACACGTCATTGCGGATATTTATCGAAAAACATCTGGGGACCCCATTGGAGCGACCAAACTTGTTTTTAAAGCCATCCGTGAGCTGTCTGCCCGAAAGGATGCATCGATCCATATTTTGGGTGTGGGAACCACGGGAAGTGGGCGAAAGATTGTTGGAGAGGTCATTGGAGCCGATGCGGTGATTAACGAAATCTCTGCTCATGTTGCCGGGGCTGCTCAAACCGATCCCACGATTGATACGATTTTTGAAATTGGAGGCCAAGATGCCAAGTACATGCATTTGGTGGATGGCCATATTCGTGACTCCAATATGAACTATGTCTGCGCCGCAGGGACAGGGTCTTTTGTCGAAGAACAGGCCAATAAATTGGGTTACAAGGTTTCCGAGGCGGGACCCAAAGTTTTGGGCATTACGCCCCCAAGGGCCACCGACCGTTGCACGGTCTTTATGGAACAAGACATGGGCAAACTGATTCAATCCGGAGCCTCTCCGGAAGAAGCTTTTGCAGCCGTGATGGTTTCCGTCACCAAAAACTATTTGAATAAAGTGGTTGGGAATCGATATCGGTCCAGAGATAAGATTTTTTTTCAAGGTGCGACGGCTCGGAATCCCGCATTGGTTGCTGCTTTTGAACGTCTCTTGGATGTTGAGATTGTCGTTTCCCCGTATTGCCATGTGATGGGTTCATACGGGGTGGCATTGCTCACCCGAGAAGCCATGCTTGAGAAAAATGCGGAACGAAGTGAATTCCGGGGTTTAGATTTGGATCAACGTCAAATCACGCTTCGAAAAGAGAAGTGTGAACTATGTCAAAATGATTGCGAAATCACTTACGCCGATATCGACGGGGTGGAGGAAAGTCCCTCTTGGGGGTACCTCTGTGGTCGAGAACCCGGCGAAAAGAAAATGAAGCTGACCTCGCATGGTCGATTGCTCAGAAAACGCCGAAAAATGTGGCTTGAAGCTGGACGTGGAGTGAAGGTTCCTGATTATGCTCCCCTAATTGGAATTCCTCAGGCCCTCACGACCTTCACGTATTTTCCTCTGTGGCGTCGTTTCTTTAATCGTTTGGGCTATCGTGTGGTTCTCTCCGGAGAAACCAAACAAGGTGTGCGGGATTTGGGTGGACGCTTGAGTGGCGCGGATTTTTGTTTTCCGGCCAAAGTGTTTTTAGGACATGCCGGAAAACTCGCAACTCAAGAGGGGGTCGATTTCATTTTTCTTCCTCAGATGAAAAATGAAGAAGCCAATGAACATGTTACGACGACTACGTTTTGCCCATACTCTCAAGCTGCACCGGCCTATACCAAAGCAGCGTTTGAGTTGAATGGAATGGATACGGCCCGCATTTTAGATCCGGTCGTGGATTTAAAGATTCCCACGCCGAAAACGGTTAAGAAATTGGCTCGTGGTTTGGCCAAAAAACTGAAACGAAATGCAAACCAAATTGAACGAGCTTGGGTGGAGGCATTATCAATTCAACGCGAGTTTGAGTCTCGTTGTCGAGAGGAAGGTCAAAGGGCCATTGAAGAAGCCAAGGCAAAAGGGGAGAAACTCTTGGTTTTGGTTGGCCGTCCTTACAATATCTATGATCCTGGTTTGAATCTGGGTCTTCCCGAAAAAATTGCCGAACAAGGGCGAACGGTATTGCCTTTGGATTGGTTGACGTTGGATTTTTCAACGTTAGGGGATCGCTATGGAAATACCTATTGGGGATATGGCCAAAAGATTTTGGCGGCCTTAGAGGAGGTTTCCCGAAACGAGTTGTTTGACGCGGTTTATTTTACGAATTTTAGCTGTGGGCCGGATAGCTTTCTGCTCAACTATGCCTCGGAAATCATGGGGAATAAGCCTTTCTTGGCGTTGGAGCTGGATGAGCACGGATCGAACACAGGCTATATCACTCGGATTGAGGCCTTTTTTGATGTTCTTCGTCGACCTCGAAAGGCGAGTGAAAGTCAGCGCAAAACGTGGCATATGCCGAATGATTTTCGAGAACGGACCATCTGGGTTCCCAATATGCATGCTTTTTCGACCGAGTTTTTGGCCGCGGCTCTTCGAAGCAATGGTTATGACGCTCGTTCTCTTCCCTTGGAAACGGAAGGATCTTTTGAAGTGGGCCGATCGGTGACGAGAGGTTCAGAGTGTCTACCCACATCCTTGACCATTGGAAGTCTTCTGACGGTTTTACGGAAATCCGAAAAAGGAAGTAAGCACGGGTTTTTTATGCCGACGGCGCAAGGTCCATGTCGATTTGGTCAGTACATCACGCTGCATCGACAAATTTTGGACCGAGAGGGCTTTGGAGACGTACCCATCTTTTCCCCTCAGCACTACAAAGGGTTTGCGGGATTGGATGGATCCGTTCGTCAAAGCATTTTCAAAGGAATGCTGGTGGGTGATGTGTTCATGAAATCAGGGTGTCGCATTCGGCCATATGAAAAAGAAGTTGGGGAAACCAACCATCGCTTGGAAACGTGGATGCATCGAATGGCGAAGATCATTCAAGAAAATGGTGACATTGAAGCGGGGGTTCGGGAGGCCGTGAATGATTTCATGACCATTCCGGTTCACAAAGGCCGGCGAAAACCGATTGTTGGCGTGGTGGGCGAGATTTATGTGCGCAATAACAGCTATGCCAACGAGAATGTCATTCGATCCATTGAAAAATTGGGAGCCGAAGCTTGGATGACTCCCTTGAGTGAGTGGCTGTTGTATACGAACTCCCTCTACAACGTTTTTGAGCATCATGGATACAAGGTTTCCAAGGGATTGTTGAAAGCCTATTTGCAGTATCGGTGGATGTGCCATTGGGAACATAAATTATACAGAGCGGCCTCCCCACTTTTGGATGAACGCCATGAGCCTCCTCTAAAGAGTGTATTGAAGGAAGGGCATCGTTATCTCACGGAGAACACGGGCGGAGAAGCTCTCTTGACCATTGGTCGAGCCGTGAAATATGCGCATCAGGGTGCGGCGATGGTGGTCAACGTGGCTCCCTTTAGTTGTATGCCGGGAACCATCACCACGGCTCTGTTTAGAGATATTTCCGCGAAGCTTCATATGCCCATCGTAAATATGTTTTACGACGGGACGGGGGGGCAAAACCGACGTTTGGAAGTCTATCTTCGTACGGCGATGAATTCAGATCACGCGGAGTTTGCGAAGAATGCGATTGAATTGCCTTCCCTCCCAGATTCTGCGGATGCGTGGGTTCCTCCGGCGGATCACTCGAAAGATCTTCAAATCTGAATAATCTCAGCTGATCTAACATGAAGCAGAAAAAGAGGTTTTTTTGATCTTTTTTATTGAAACGTGAAGCGTTTGACGCATTATGTACGCCAAAAAAAATGCGAAAGCTGTTGATAAGGAGCCAGCATGGACTATTTCCTCACAGATGAACAAAAAGAGTTTAAAAAATTAGCCGAAGACATTGCCGAGAAGGAAATCCGACCCATTTCAGCGGAAGCGGATCGGTCGGGCGAGTTTCCTTGGGGACCGGTAAAAGTCATGGCTGAAACGGATTTGTTTCGCGTGCTCATTGAGGAAGAGTATGAAGGAATGGACTGCGGAACGCCGATCATGAATATGGCGGTGTGCACAGAGGCTCTATCTAAAGCCTGCGGTGGAATTGCCCTGGCTTTTTCTGCGACGGCGTTGGGCACGTTACCCATCATCCTTTCCGCCAGCAAAGAGCAAAAAGCGAAATGGCTTCCGCAGATCGCATCTGGAAAACGGTTAGCTGCCTTTGCACTCACCGAGGCCAATGCGGGTTCGGATGCCGGTGGGATTCGGACCACCGCTCAAAAAGACGGGGATCATTATATTCTCAATGGCACAAAACAATGGATCACCAATGGCGGCGAAGCTGAAATCTATACCGTATTTGCCTTGACCAACCCGGCCAAGGGTCCTCGGGGAGCTTCCTGTTTTATTGTTGAGAAGGACACTCCGGGTTTCACGTTTGGTAAAAAAGAAGACAAAATGGGGATTCGGGCCTCCGCGACGCGGGAATTGATTTTTGAAAACTGTCGGGTTCCGGCAGAAAATCTGGTTGGGCGAGAGGGAACGGGATTCATTACGGCCATGAAAGTTTTTGATGCTTCTCGACCTGGAGTTGCCTCCCAAGCCGTTGGGATCGCCCAAGGAGCACTCGACCTCGCCGTTGAATATGCGTGTACCCGCAGGCAATTTGGCTCTCCTGTTTCTTCTTTCCAAGGTTTGGGCTTCATGTTGGCCGATATGGCCATGAAAACCGAAGCGGCTCGTGCGCTCACGTATTCAGTGGCTAGGCACATTGATTCGAATCCGAAAGATCGACCGACCAAATGGGCGGCCATGTCGAAGTGCTTTGCGGGGGATGTTGCGGTGGAAGTCGCAACCAATGCCATTCAGGTCTATGGCGGTTATGGCTATATGCGTGAATATCCAATTGAAAAGTATTTGCGAGACGCGAAAATTACTCAGATTTATGAAGGCACGAATCAAATCCAGCGAGATGAGATTGCTAGGGCCTTGGTCAGTGATTTTCACGCGGGTCGGAAGTAACCTCACCCAAGGAATTTCAAAATTTAAGGAATTTTTTCAATTGCGGCGTTTCGTCGTATGATGGATTCCTGAGTTATGGCCCGAAATTACGAACCTAAAGTCTCGTTTCAGACTCCTCATTTGGAACTTGGCCGAGGCATTATTTCCAACCTATCGGATCAAGGCCTGGATCTCCAGACCATTGAAAAACTGGTGGTTGGGGATGAAGTCGAGATGAATATCCGACTTCTGCTGGGAAAAAACGCCATGGATTGTACGGTCCAGGGGAAAATCGTGAAGAAAATTGGCGTCGCTCGTCCCTTGAACGGGTATCGGTTGGGTTTTGGCGACAAACTTCCGGCGCCAACCCGGACGATGATCCAAAAACTGACCTTAGAGGAGGAACAGCTTAAAAAGCAAAACGCACTTCTTTCCAAAACCCGGATTAAGTCGGACTCGGTTCAAAAAAAGGCTGAAGATATCTTCATCAATTACGAAGCGGATCCTTTGTATAAGGCAACTCCGAAGAAAGATGGAGGGCAAGACACCAAGAAACTCTTGATCGGGCTTCTCATTGTTTTTGGGGCTGTTGTTTTATTAAAAGCCGGATCTTGGCTATTGGCGGAAATGGCGTCTGGAAAAGTTCCGTCCAGTATTCCGATCGTGGGTTTTGAAGATGAGGACGGAACGATGTTGGTCGAAGTGGGGCAGGAATGGATGCTCAAGAGTCGAGATCAACGCCAGGAAGATCTGGAAGAGTTGATTCGTGTATTGCATAAAGAAAATTATGACTCGGCCATTCTCAATGACCCTCATGGAAAGAGACTTGCCCGCGTTGTGATGCAACAAGGTGCCCCTCCTGAAAAAGCCCTCATCTTTATGGAGGAATAACTTCCGGGAGCCGAGAGAAGTTCGCTGTAACCCGTTCTGTAACCGAATTTTTATAGTTTCCAGACCTGCGTGCCTTTTTGAGCAATGGACAGGACTTCCCCACGAAAACCGATTTTTACTGGTCCCGCGCCACCTTCTTCCATGGTTACGCGTAAATAGTTGGAGGTAACTTGAATCGCTAACCAGCGTCCTCGGTATTGAATTCGGAGTTTTAGCTGAGAAAGTTGCTCTGGAAGGCAGGGGTCGAACCAAAGGACATCGTCACGGATCGCCATCCCCAAATCCCCTCGTTGAATCAAATCAACCGTTCCAGCCATGGCGCCGAGGTGAATTCCCTCTGGGGTTGTTCCTCCCTGAATGTCTTCGACGTCACTTTTCAAAGCTTCGATGAAATATTTCCAGGAAGTTTCACGATCTGCTCTTGCTAGAACCCAAGAGTGGACGATGCGGCTGAGCGTTGATCCATGCGAAGTCCGTTTTTGGTAGTAGTCGATGTTTTTCAGAATCATTTCTTGATCAATGGAATAGCCCAGTCGGTCAAAAACCTGGATCAAGCGTTCTGGGGATAAAAGGTAAAAGAGCATGAGGACATCGCATTGCTTGGCCAGTTTGTAGCGATTGGTTGAGTCGCCTTCCGCTCCCAGCAAACGGTCCAATCGTTGAATATTTCCCCATTTGCGACGAGCTTCCTGCCAGTCAAACTCCTCAAGATTTTCATACCCCTCGAATTGACTGATGATGTTGTCGTCGTGGAAAGGAACGAACATTTTTTTTGAAATGGCCTCCCATCGGGCCAATTCGCGGTCATTGATTCCCAAGCCTCGCCGAAGTTCAAGGGCTCTCTTTTGAGGGAGAATCTCCAAAACTTCGGAGGCGCGTGTGACGAGCCAAGCCGTCATAATATTCGTGTAAGCATTGTTATCCAGCCCCGGTTTGTCTGTATCCGGATACTGCGTGTGGTATTCGTCGGGGCCGACAACACCTTTGATCTCGAAACGATCTTTTTCTGAATTGAAGGTCGCAATGCTGGAGAAGAACCTTGCAATTTCAAGGATCATCTTGGCTCCATAGTGAGATAAAAAGTGGATGTCTGCCGTGGCCTGAAAGTATGCAAATACATTGTAGACAATGGCAATATTGATATGCACTTGACGGTGCGTATTGTCCGGGACCCATTTTCCAGAATTTGGATTCAAATGAAGAACCTGGGTTTCCTCTTTCCCGCTGCTCCCACTTTGCCAGGGATACATGGCTCCTTTGTATCCATGGCTCTTGGCATTGAGCCTGGCTTCGTGCAGGCGTCGATAGCGATACATGAGTAAGGATCGCGTGATCATGGGAATGCGCATGTTGAGAAAGGGGAAGATATAAATCTCATCCCAGAAAATATGGCCTCGATAGGCCTCTCCATGCCAGCCTCTCGCAGGAATTCCAGCATCCAAGTCGGTCGTGTGAACGGAAGCTGTTTGGAGTAAGTGAAAAATATGTAGACGCAGGATGTTTTGAACCGACTGACTTCCGTCAATCGTAATGTCGCATCGATTCCATAATCTCCACCACGCTCGGGCATGGCTTTTCAACAGTCCGTCAAAATCATCTGCTTCCGTGACGCTCTTTATGGCCTCACACCCTGCTTCGCTAATGCCAGCGTCTTTTGAGGTGAAGAGCGAAACGGTTTTTTCCAATTGAAGGGTTTGTCCTTCTTCACATGGAATGGAAACCAATTGGGATACATAGTCTTCTCGGCATTCAATTTTGGGAGAAAGATGGGTTTCTTCCATGTTTTTGAAAACCTTCAGGCGAGCTGCTTGGACCATTTCCACACGCGATTGAGTGGTTCGCACACGAAGGGCGATCGTGTGGTCTTGTTTCCAGGTTTCGAGAGCGTCAAGATGTTGGCTATTGAGCTCTCGATAACGTTTCACTCCAGAATTGATGACGCGTCCATCCAGGGCTGAACGCACTTCAATTTTCCCGGACCAATTTTGGGGGGTGATTTTCCACTGAAGGGCAGCCAAGTGATGGTCTCCCATGTGGACCAATCTTCGGGAATGCAGCTCGGTGATCCGACCTTGCGGGTCTTGAAAAAGAATCACCCGTTCGAGAATTCCTTCTCTAAGATCAAGGTCTTGACGAAATTCTTTGAGGGTTCCTTTTCGAAGATCAAACCAATTCGATTCTCCTTCGTGTCTGAAACTCAAAGGCAGCCAGTTTGGCCAATTCACCAGGTCTTCATTGACGATGTCCCGGCCTGAAATTTTGGTGGTCAGTCGATTGTATCCTCCCGCCAAATAAGTTCCCGGGTAGTGGCAATCTTCCTCCGCATCTCGCTCTTCGGCCGCTCCACGCGTGGCAAAATATCCATTTCCCAAGGTGCAAAGAGCCTCTCTCAACAACTCTTGCTTTGGTTCGAACTGATTGTACGAGAAAACCCATCCAGACCTTTCGAGGTCGCGTTGTTCATTCCCCAAAATTCGATTTAAAAAAATCTTAACTTCATCCACATCGTTTAAAGAATATTGGGCCGAGGTTTTCCACTCCGGTGTGCCCACAAAAATTCCCAGTCCATCTTTTTCAAATGCCCGGAAGCCATCTTCATCCGTAAGGTCATCGCCGATGAAAACAGGAAAGATGTTGTCGTCGAGAAATCCCATCTGTTCCATCAACCAGCGCGCACCTTTTCCTTTGTCCCAGTCAAATTTCGGACGTAGCTCAATGGTTTTCTTTCCGTACGTTTTTTTGAGCGTAACCGTGGTGGAAAGAAAATGATCAATGAATGGCTCGATTTGAGAAATGTATTTAGCTTCTACGTTTCGGTAGTGGATCGCCAGCGCAAATTTTTTGGCTTCTAAGAACACCCCAGGGATGTCCTTTAGGACTTCAGAGAGCTCTTTTTTGGCCTTTTCCAGATCCGGAAGAGCCACCTGTCCGTCCGGGTGTTCGTAGCGAATGTTCTGGGGACCCCGGATGTCATAGCCATGACTCCCGATATAAAAAAGATCTGAAATACCCACGGATCGTTCCAAGTCCAATCGGTCTCTTCCGCTCACGATGGTGACGGGGCTTAAAAGCGAAATCTCTTGAAGGAGATTCTTCATTTCGAAGGAAAGTTTGGCTTGTTCGGGATGTTTGACGATTGGGGTGAGAGTTCCATCGAAGTCGAAGAAAAAAGCAACCCGCATCGTGCGAAAACGTTGTTGGATCTGATTGAAACATTTCAACGCGGATGGGGGGCGATGCCATTGCCTTCGCTCGGGCTGGGTTCCTTTGACAAAGGAAAGCTCTCCCACAGAAGGAATGACGATGTCAGCTCCGGCTTTGACCAAAATTTCTGGACGCCGTACTCGATCAATGCCGATGCTTAGTCCCACGCCTCCGGCTTTGGCAGCTTGCAGCGCACCTGGAGAGTCATCCAGAACGGCGCAACGCGAAGGATCCACATTGAGTATCCAACATGCGTGAAGTAAAGCGTCGGGATCAGGTTTTCCGTTGAGTTGTAGGCGACTGGCCAAACGTCCATCGACCACCGCATCCAGAAAAGGATAAATCCCTGTGGTTTTTAAGACGCGAACACACTCCCGACTGAACGAGACGACGCCGATTTTGATCCCACGACTTCTCCAGACCTTTATTTGTTCGAAGGTGTCTTCGTAAAGAGAGGCCCCTTTGTCCTCTAAAAGCTCTCGAAAAATACGATCTTTTTTATTTCCCAAGGCCCAGGCGGTGCTTTTTTGGGCTGAATCGTCTTCGTAATGGCCTTTGGGGATTTGGATTCCGCGAGCTGCAAGCAAGTCTTGGATTCCCTTTTCGCAAGGTCGACCCGCCAGAAAATCCTCATAATCCGAGTCATATAAATCGGTCGAATAGGCTTGGTCGGTTAAATCTTTCTGGTTTTGGAAAAAATCCTTGAGGACTAAGGTCCAAGCCTCTTTGTGAAGGGAATCGGTTCGGGTGATGACTCCGCCCAGGCCTAATATGATGGCATCAAAGTCGTCCACATTGGGCCAGAACTCAGGTGCAGCTGATTTCATTTGCTCCTCTTAGGGTTGAGATGGGCCACCTTCAAAAAAGATAAGATACTGAAACTCAAAGAGAATTTCAATTTTCAGGGGATTATTCTCCCTGTTGGGTGAAACTCGGTGGGTCACAACGCTCAAGCGTTTTTTTCAGCCAAAGCGAAAATGCGATGGATGCGATCAGGGAGGTAAGAAGCAACCCCCCTAATATCCCAAACAGCAAGGGTTGGGAGAGTTCTTTGGCCACGACCATTCCCAGCCAAGCCAATGGAGCCGTGAGAAATACATACCGGACGACGGCCAAAATGAGTCCGGGTTGGGCCTTTTGCATGCCTTCAAAAATGGGCCGGCAGATGAGAAATTGAGCGCCGAGCAAGCAGCTAAAGGGAGTGAGATAAAGGGCGTAGGTTGCGAAATAGGAAGTTTGAGGGGATTCACTCAGGAAATTCGAAATATAAGGTGCGAAAAAGAATGCGATGGGAGCCACAAAAAGGATGGAATATAGGATGGCAGTCCATTCAGAGTGTTTTAGTCCCGTTCGAATCTGAGCGAAGTCTTTTCGGCCATAGTGTAAGGCCGTAAATGGAAGAAGGGCGACGCCGATGGCCAGAATGGGTTGAATGGAAAACATGACGACGCGATAAAAAATGGAGTATGCCGCGATGGCTTCGGTTGCATTGGGTGAAAAGGAAAGCAAATAGTTGATGATTCCGGGTTCAGTCGCCATGAGGACGAAGGTGATTGAGGCGGGAATGGCCAATCGAAAAATCGACCGAAAAGGCCGGGGGTCGGGTTCGCATGTAGGATGGGTGGCGTCCTCACAGCGCACACGTTCATACTGCCAGGCCTTTCGGGAGGCATAAGCCAATCCCCCCAACCGCCCAATGACTGTAGAAAGGGCGATTCCGAAAATTCCCCAATGGAGAACAAAGAGAAAGAATGTGTTGAGTAAGACGTTGAGGATATTGGAGAAGATTCCAGCCCACATTGTGGTTTTTGTGTCTTGATAAACTTTTACGAGTGAGTCTGGAATGATGGCCCAGAAACCCGTAAAAGCACTTCCCCCAATCAGGACGGCACCATAAATCTGAAAATCTTTCATGACTTCCGGTTCTAGATCCATGTGTGGCGCCACGAACCAAATGCCGACTCCGACCAGCGCAAATAGGGGAACAGCGCTCAGAACCATTTTCCATCCACATCTCAAATATTGATCAAACTTTCCGTGTTCCTGGGCTCCGAGTGCTTTGGCCAGAGTGGCTGTGAGACCGGTGGAAGATCCGACCCAAAAGGCGATCATGATGAATTCGAAAGGGATAGAAAGTCCAATGGCGGCGACCGCAGCGTCGCCTAATGTGGATGCGTAGATGGTATCCACCAACGTGAATGCCGCACGCATCCAAAACGAGATCGCGATGGGTCCCGCGAGTGCTAAAATCGATTTGTTTTGTTTCACGAAATTTCGAGAATTCTTTCCAATCCCCCTCGTGCGATGGGGTGGTATTGCTCTTTCGAGCCTTCAAAAATTTCCATGGCCAAATTCTTGGTTTGTGGGTTTGTATACAACGCCCGATACAAAGGCTTTAAGAACTTCATTCTTCCCATGGAGGGCAAGAACTCTCGGATTTTATCGAAGGCTGGTTCATACGTGGACGTAGCCGCGATCTCAAGCCACTTGGCCAAGATTTCAGCATTTCCACTTTGGTTAAACCCATACGTTTGATCCAGCCAAGCACAGTCTTCTGGGGACATTTTTTTGGGAAGTTCTCCCAAATAGACGAGCCATTCGGGAATCGCCCAGGAAGAAGTTTCCTCTTTGGAAACGCGAACGCCGTTTTCCCAGTTTTTGGCTTTTTCCAAAAGGTCTTCCAGTCGTTTGGACTCGAAGACCGGTGCATTTTCAGGCAGTCCCGGTTCATAAATCCACTGTTTGGCCTTTGTGGCCTCAAGGAGCTCTGGATTTTGTTCTTCGAGGAAGCGTACAAAGTCTTCGGTAGAAATGGACTGGAACTTGAATCGGTCCAGATACGTGGCCAGAAATTGATCCCATTTTTCGCGACCCATCGTTTTCTCCATGAGCGCAACGAAAAGGAATCCTTTTTCATAAGGTACTTGAGAGTAGATTTCGTCTGGATCGATTCCTTTCAAGTCATTCTTGAGTTTTGTAAAGGGAGAATCCATCCCGAAGAGTTCCATGTCTTCCTTCAGATCATTCCGACCAATGGCCGCAGAAAGCGATACGGCTTCCTTTCCTTCCAGAGCTTCCAAAATGCGCCGTTCAGCCCATACCGTGAATCCCTCATTGAGCCAGAAGTCATCCATGGTGGCATTTGTGACAAGATTTCCGGTCCAGGAATGGGCCAGCTCGTGGGCCAACACATTCACCAAGGATCGATCTCCGGCCAATAAGGTCGGAGTTAAAAACGTCAACCGGGGATTTTCCATGCCTCCATAGGGAAAAGCGGGAGGGAGAACAATGAAATCGAATCGTTCCCAAAGATAGGGACCGAATAATTTTTCAGCCTCTTTGAGCATGGACTCGATGGGTTCAAATTCCCAGGCTGCTTGGTCAACCGTTTCAGGTTCAGCATAGACTTTGGTTCGGGGGCCCAAATCTTTTCCCGTAATGTTTCCGACGGCAATGGCCAAGAGATAAGAGGGGATGGGTTGAGGCATATGGAATCGGAAGGTGGTCGATTGTTCATTGGTTTCCACCTTCTCCCCTGGGGAGGCAGACATGACTGCACTAAGAGGGGTGGGAACTGTGACCGAAGCTGCGTAACTGAAGCGAACTTTGGGGCTGTCCTGCACAGGAATCATGGAGCGAGCATGATGAGGTTGGCATTGACTCAGCAAAAAGGGGTGTTTTTTTCCCGCAGTGTTGTTGGGGCTTAACCATTGAAGCGCGGATGCCTGTGGCGATGTTTTGTAGGAAACCGTCAGTTTCTCCAACGGTTTATTTCGCTGGATGATGAGGCAAGTCCCCAGAACGTTATCGGGTGTTCCCATCGAAAACGGGAGATCGTTTCCTTCGGAATCTTTGACCGAAAGAACCGTCAAGTCACGCGTGTCTAAGTGCAATTCTCCCGAAGAACTGGAGAGGAAGGTGTAGGTGGCATCCCCTTCAATCGTTCGCGAGGAAAAATCGACATGAAGGTTCATGTCGATGTGGCGAATTTGTCCTTGGTTTAGATCGGTATAAGAGTGAGGGTCTATTTGGGCCATGTGTTGCCTCCTTGAAAACAAAGATCAATTTGGAGGGGCACCTTATCGGGCTCATGAGGAAATGGGAATAGCATGTTTTTTTCTTTTGTTTTCGATATATTAGAGCAGTTCGGTGAGTTCAACGCATGGAAAAGTCCTCTGAAAAACATTTCTCCGCCTCCGGCCCGGTAAATTCCGCTTACGAGGTTCTTAAGAAAAACGTCATTTTTTCGCCCCTGAGTGACGATGTGTTGCAAGCCATTTGGCGAGCGGGAACGCATGAGGAATACGCGGAAGGAGAAAAACTCAATATGGAGACTCCCTCGGTTCAGTTTTTGAACCTCATCCTACGTGGGGAAATGAGGGTGCATCGGGTCACACCAGACCACCAAGAATCTCTCCGAATCACGGGCCCAGGATTTTCTTATGGATCCATTGATCGCGTATTGGGTACCGGAAAATTTCTTTCAGCCATGGTTATGAAGTCCTGTGCGGTTTTTACGCTTCACCGCAATGATTTGAGTTCATTGCTTCGCCAGTTCCCAGAGCTGACGCGTCGTCTTTCGCAAGTGAGAATGGCCGTTGCCCTTCGTGTTGCCAAGGAGGTTGAAAGAAAGATCAAAAAAGATCCTGATGATTCTCGAGATCTTCCGAGAATCGCACCTCGATTTCCTTTGTATGGAAGAACCTTGGTGGCCGTGTTGCAGGATGGAACTTCGTTAAGAGTCCAAGACATCAGTGATTCGGGATTGTTTGTTTTGGGAGAGGTCAAGGAGTCGGTGGGACAAGACCTTTGTTTTACCGTGAAGGACAAGCAAGGGCGTTTTGATTCGGTTGATGTGTGTGGCCAAATTTCTCGAAAGACGGATTTGGGTTTTGGTTTGAAGGTTGGAAACTTAAGTCCCGTGACGTTGGCTTCCTGGGAACAAATCTTAACGGAGGTTCTAACCGTAGAGGTAGAGGCCATCTTTAAACCCGATTTAAAGAGAATTCATCGGGGATGTATGCTCAAAATTTCTTCAGGGGGAGAAAAACTTAAGGGAAAAGTATTTTCACTTGGGGTTGAGGGAGCTATTTGCCAAATTTTTTCGCCCTTAGAAAGACGTGTTTTTGACGCTCAATTGAGTTTTGAGAGTGTCGGGGGAGAGTCAGAGCGAATTCCCTTGGAGATCGAAATCATCGAGAGGCGCCAAGATCATTATCTGGTTCGGTTTATGGAACTGTCCTTGGAAGGGGAGAGAAAAATTGCAGATTTCATAGCTGGATCAGGAACTTCTCAAATCCCCACTGCGAAACAGGTGGAAAACAGTCCTGTGACTGAAAGCGATGAAAAGAAAAAGGCCCTTCCGATTTTTAAACGAATGATTCCAAATTCCGTCGAGCTGTGTCGATTCTATTTTCGAGAACTTTCGGATCAAATAATCATTCTTCCGGGCCCTCTTCCCACAAAGATCGGAAGTGAGGTGAGCGTGAGCATTGAACTTTCCTCCGATGCTCTTCCAGTGTCACGCAGCCAAAACACCTTCTTAGTGTCCGGGAAAGTCGTTAGAGAAAAGGGAAATGATCCGATTGTTGAATTAAATATGGACGCGCTTCCCGTGATTGCAAGGCTTAAGCAACTTTCAGCTCAAGTCTCTCAAAGAAAGACCGAGCAGACGTTTTACCGTGCGGCCCGACAGGAACACGATGTGAAGTACCGAAGGTATATTCAGCTCATTCTTGTTTTGTTCTTATTGGCGGCCTGCATTTGGTGGGCAAGAGACCGACTTCTTCAGGGGATGGTGTCATGATGAATCTTGAGGGTGTTTTCTCCAATTTATTCGATCTTTCAGACGACTCTTTAAAAAAACGTCTTTCCCAATTGTCCATTCGTCGAATTGCAAAAGGGATGGTGGTTTTTGATCATGACGACGTCAGCACGGGGATATTTGCCGTGGCGGATGGGGCGATTGAGGTGCTGGAAAGAGAAAAAAATGGAAGCTATTCCCGCGTCATGGTTTTGGGCAAAGGACATCTTTTTGGAAACTCTTCTTTTCTAGCGACCTCTTCAAAACCTATGGCTGCAGTAAGTATGGAAGAGTCGCGCCTGGTAGAGATCCCGGAAAGCTTTCTGTCAGAGGCGGTCAAAGACTTCCCGGAAGTTGCGGATCGGTTGTTCGAATATTATCGGAAACATGTTTTGACGAGTGTTTTGAAAAGCTGTCGATTGTTTTCTGGTTTGAGTCAAGGAGAGTTGGAGTGGGTTTCTTCTCTTATGGAACGAAAGGAATTCGCTCCAAATGAATTTGTTGTGGGGGACAATAGTCCGGGACTCGATCTCTTTGTCGTAAGAAGAGGCCGGGTGGAAGAAATGAGCCAAAAGAAAGGAGATCCAGAGGCCCAAAATGGAGTTCTTACGTGGGAGAGTTTAAAAAACCCGTGTGTGCTTTCCCCTCGCGCAGATGTTCGGTCTTATCGGGCCTTGGATGAGGTCGAAGTGATGATTTTGCCAGAAGCCTCCTGGTCCTTGGTGTTGGCAAAGATCCCCTCAGTACTCGACCAAATCCACAACATGTTTCAAGGAAGCTCTAAAGATGTCAGGATCGCGTTGGAGTCCGTGGTTGAAACCGTGATTGATGAAGGATGGCGGGCAGACCAAGAACATGGGGGCGTTTTGCTGAATGAATTGCATGTTTTGGTAAGTTGGAAGACCAAAAGTCATTTGGGTACGGGAAAACTGCAACGCATTTCTCGCGATTTTTGTTCCTTTGAAAACCACTCTCCCGTTCATGAGTTTCGGGTGGGGGAGACTCTTGAAGTCTCTTATTCCGTGGAGGAGGGGTGCAAGGACTTCATTTCAACCTTGGTTTCTTGTGTGAAAGGAAGGGAGGTTTGTGCTCAGATCTTGGATTCAGAAAAAGGTTCCGAGGTTGATTCCGACTCCATCAAACGCCTGGCAAAGGAACGTGTGAGAAATATCGTCTTTCCTCCTCATACATTTAAGGGAGATTCACTCTCCGTGAAGGTTTACCTCGAAGGCGACGAAGTGCATTCGGCCCATATCTTATCGGTCAATCCACTACGGGGAAAAATGGAATCAGCTGAGGTCTGGGATTTCTCTGAGTCAGCATATTTGGTGTTTGGAACAAATGATTCTTCTGTACACCGCTTTCCCATTCGTTGTTTGTCTCGGACGGGTCATGTCGTTGATTTTCAGTTTGAAACCCAAACCAAAGAAGCGTTTTTCATTTTGGAAGAAACCTTGAAGAATTTGGCTGGAAGATCCGAGGGGCGAGAGAACCACGCTTTTGAGAACCTGGGAAACTCCACAGAGATTTCGAGTTTTATTCTGCGTAAGCATTTTTCCTCTGCCGCGGAATTTCTTGGAGCGTTTGTGGGTGGCCTCGAATATGGGGTTGTGAACCTGATTTCAAGAGATGAAGCTCCATTGGGAGGGGTGGTTGGAGTCGAGCTCATATTGGGCTCCGGAAAAGATGAACGGATCATCTGCTTGAATGCAAGGGTTCGGAACTCTGCGAACCGACAGATTGAGCTTGAATTAAAGAGTCCATCAAAACTCAAGAAATATGCCCAGTGGACGGGGCGTAGACTCGTGGAGGATCAGATCGACGGATCTTGGAAACGGCTCAGAAACACATTGCTCGAATCCAGAACGTCTTTTTGGCAACGCTTTTTTCCACCCGTCTCGAAACTTCGTTCTCGTGTTTAATGGAATGGGGTCAGGGGGGACTTTTGTTGTCTTTTTATTCGGTTTTTTTGGTGATATTTTTTGAAGATCTGGACAGTTTCGGTGTCCACGGGTTGGGAACTTAGGCGTTTTTGTCTGATTTTCATCATTCTTTGTTGAGGCAAATGGGAAAAATGACTTTCAGTTCTTTAAAAAGCTTTAGAAATCAACAGGTAAGCCAAGGTCTAAAACGTTTTTCGTTTGGCACAGGGATTGCTTTTTGGGGACCCTTCATGGGAACTCGAGGAGGAGATTGAGCGAGTGCTAGCGTATGGCGAACAGTTTTTGATAGCCTTGTTGGCCACCCTGGCAGATACCGCGCCCTTTGTTTTAATGGGGTATGTCTTTGCCGCTCTGGTTCGAGAGTTCCTGCCCAGAAACATTTTGAGCCGTTTGTTGGGTCGGCGTGGCATTCGCCCCCTCTTGAATGCGGTCGGCATTGGCGCCTTATTGCCAATTTGTTCGTGTGGAACCATTCCACTGGGGATCGGTTTGGTTCGAAGCGGGGCCTCTCGAGGAACGACACTCTCATTCATGACCAGCTCTCCAGCAATTTCCCCGGTGAGTTTACTACTCGGATGGAGCCTATTGGGTGCTGAGTTCATGATTGTTTATATTTTTGTTGTGGTTACGGGATCTCTCCTACTGGGAGCGCTTGGCAATCAACTGCTCAAAGAAAATGAAAAAGAAATGGAAGTCTGTGAACGTTCCCAGTTTCAAAAACGGGAAGAGGGTTTTGAAGCTCCGAAAGGAAAGGTCGGATTTTTCAAGCGCTTGGGCCGGGCCTTGCATTGGGCTTTTTTTGATCTTGGTTCTGAAGTCAGTTTGGATCTATTGTTTGGACTTACCTTGGCTGCGGCCATCATGACCTTGGTCCCGGTCAACTGGGTTACAGACTGGCTTTCCGGTACGAGCATTACTAGCTTGGTTCTGATCATTCTAATGGGGATTCCTGTGTACACGTGTTCTGTCCCCTCCATCCCGGTGATTCACAATTTATTGTTTATGGGGGCGAGCCCAGGCGTTGGTTTGGCTTATCTCATTGCGGGGCCCGCGACCAATATTGGTGAATTAACCGCTATTTACCGAAATATGGGTCGTCGTTCAGCCACATACTATGTCATCGTTCTTCTCATCCTGGCTTTGGGGGGTGGTTTCTTGGCCAATCATTTGCTTGAGGGACCTTCCGCTCTTTCTTCTTCCATGACGGGTTCAGAAAGTGTCAGTTTGTTGGGGGAGAAGATGATCGTCATTCAAAGGGGAATCGAATATCTCTGGGCTTCCATTGTTTGGTGGAAGGCCTACTCAGGGATTATCCTGATTTTTGTGTTGGGATATGGCGCTTATCAAAAGATTCAAGTTCTGTTCAAAAATCCTTGTGAGCATTGTTTGTTTTGGAATCAAGTCGAATCTGTGGCGACTTGTTCGGGACTCTGTTGGCTCAAGAAGACGAATCTTCGTATTCGAAGAGTCTTGTCCCTGGGAAGGCAAAAACCATCGGAAGTCGGCCCTTCGTTGGGGAAAGAATAATGAAAACCCGTTTTGCAATTTTCGGGGTGGTTTTTTCAGTATTTTTAATTTTTGTTCAATTCGCTTGCGCTGAGGACATATCTAAAAGAGTTTTGATTCCCGAAGCCCAGGAAGCCATTGAACTCCTAAATTATATTGCAGGAGACTACTATGAGGCTGTTTCCATACAAGGTGGAGAGGTCATCAATGATTTTGAATACAATGAAATGATCCGGTTTTCAGGTATTGTGGTTGGCCTCGTAAAGACGTTAGAGCTTGATCAACAACAACCTTTGAAGGGCTATCTTAGGAAGTTACAAGAGTCCATTGACCAAAAAGCTCAGATCAAGGATGTGATGCGTTTGGCCTTGGATGCAAGAAATGAAGTCTATCAGGCATTCGCCATTCCTGTGCAACCCCTCAAAATGCCGAGTTTGAAGAAAGGGAAAAGTGTTTTTTCCCGAACCTGTCAATCCTGTCACCTCTCTGAAGAGGGAGGCCTTTCTTCAAAAGAAAAAATTCTAAAAGGAGATTCTCCACTCAACGCATTTAATTCCATCAAATTCACGCAAGCGGGGGCTCACAAAACGACGTTCCCCAAACTTTCCGACAGAGATCGATGGGACGCTGTAGCTTATTTGTTTTCGTTGAGGAAAGATTTGCCGAAACCTCGAAGGAATACCTCTCATCCCCATATCCCTTGGCAGGTCTCTTTGCGGTTAAGTGACCAAGAAATTCTTCGAAAAAATAAGTCTCGCAAATTGACTGAAGAAAAGGCATTGAGTGAGTTGAGTCAAATACGCCATTTCCGGTATGGATCGACGATTGATGCCGACCCAGATTCTGCTCATACGTTAGCTCCACTGCTTCCTCAGGAAAGTATTGAAGTTGCGATGGCAAATTTAGACGAAGGGTTCAAAAAATACCGAAATGGAAATGCCTCGAAAGCCCGAGAAAATATTTCCCGTGTATATTCTCGCGGCTTGCAGCGGGTCATTCCCATTCTTTTTGCACTTGAAAAAGAGGAGCTGGCGAAGTCGCTTCGGGAACACTATTTTGACCTTGTTTCCTCTCTGGATTCCTACGATCAGGAATTGAGAAGAAAGGGTCGTAGGCTTTCTGCACAGATGAAAAAAGCCCGAATGGAAATCCTGACTTTCAGGAGCATGAAGCCGGATCAGGCATTTTCCAGCACAGTAGCGAACTTTTTTGGTCAGCTCTGGTTTGTCGCGTTGATTGGAGTTTTTCTACTTTTGGGCCTCAGGGAGACGTCCGCGTCCATTCTTTCAAAATACGCGTTTTATTTGGCCTGGGTTGGAGTCTTTTTCATTGGGTTTTCTTTTCGGACGGATTTCGGAGAAATGCCAGCCGAATTCTTGCAATTTGGGCCAAGAGGTTATCTCAAGGTCATTTCATTTCTGTTTTTAGTCGGATTGGCGGTTTGGCTTGCTCTGCGAAGTTTTGGGACCGAATGGAACAATCGATGGGCCGCTTCCGCCATGCTCAAGAAGGATCTTTTTGGAACCGTTTGTGCCTCAATTGCAATTTTGCTTTTAGGGGTGGGTGGATTGAGCGAGTCATTGGTGTTTTATGAAGACTGGAAGCTCCAGATCATTGGCCGAGAAGGGCCCATTGCTGCGGGAATGGTGGTTTCTTTCATTTTGCTGGCGATGTTTGGTGCTGTGACCTGGGCTGGATTGAAACGAATTCCACGGTCCTATCGACTCGCTGGAGAGGCTGTATTGTTGCTGGTCATGGCCTCAGTTTGGTTGTGGGAAGGCGTGAAAACGATTCAGGCCGGCCTGTATTAGCCCTGCTTTCGATTCAGACTTTGTCGAAGTAGGCGTTCCATTTGGAGAAAATGATTCCACAGGAAGGACAACTGTCTTCACCTTCGAATTTTTTAGCCCTGCAATTGGGGCATTCATCTGGAGCTGCCGGAGTTTCATCCTCACTCGGGCTTTGTTCTTCTGAAGAAGTTGCTTCTCCTTCGATTGAAGAAGGAGCGGGCGTGGCAGGTGCGCAGGATGCGGAAGGTTCTTCAGCGGTTTCTAAAACCTCGGGAGATTCCAAAAAAATCTCTTCCCCCGTTGATTCATCACGGAGCGTAACTTCGGCTCCGATGCCTTGCAGTTTTTTGGCCAATTCTTCGGCTTGATTTTGAGTTAATTTGCTTTTTAAGACACACGGTATTTTCGAAAAAATAACGCCTACGCGTTCCATGGGGAGGCCAAATGTCGCCCCAAAAGATTGCTGAGCGTCTTCTTCCGGAATATCTGAAAAACCAAGTAACTTTACACTGAACACGGGGAGCCCCTTTTCTAAAAATTTCACAGAAATTATAGAGGTCAATAAAAAGGATGAAAAACATTTTTTAACCGATTCAGGGACTGTTGAATAACTGAGGGGTTGGGGAGTTTCGGAAGTGTTTCGTTTTCTACGTCGAATGACTCGCGCGTCTGCCCTGCAAATCGAAGAATTTCCTACAAATTTTGTAAAGGCAGGCACGTAAGATGCTCTGGAGGCTCCGTTTAACGTTTCCTCCCGAAAACGAAACATTTTCGAAACCCCACAAACGTTTCGGTTTTTCAATAGTTTGACTTAAATAAGGGATTTAAAGACTGGAGGGAGATTCGTTCGAGGAGGTGTGCTCCTGGGGAAGAATCCACGATACGGCCGAAGGATCCAGTTCGATGATGACTTTCTGTACCTCTGGAGGCAGTTGTCGGGCAAGTGCCTGGTCCAGCACAAAAACAAGATTCTTTGACACAAAAAGACGATGTTCCATCTTGCGGGGGTCAAAACGAACAAAGAGGAGATCTTTCGTGGAGAAATCGATGGGCGTTCCATCTTTGGTGGCATGGATCGTCTTTTCTTCCATGGGAATATTGCTAAGGAACTTTGTTTTAAAAGCCTCTTCTACCGTTCGAGGGCGCTCCTCTTCTTGAGTGATTACTTCCGTGGGATGAGTCACCCACCAGTAGCTGAATCCAATGCCTAGCAAAAGAACGATAGTCCAAAACAATTGAGTCCCTTTATCTGCCGGAGTAGCTTTTGGAATCACGGTGGATTCGGCTGTGGTGGCCGAAGAAATCAATGATTTCATGCGGTTTCGGAGACCTGCTGGAATGGTCTCCAAGGCAAGTACAGCCTTATGATTTGCAGTAATTCGCTCAATTCTTCCTCGCAACGCAATAGAGGTGGGACGTTTCGACAAGCTGAGGCCCGCTCTCGCAATTTCCAAACGAACATTTACAACCATGTCTTTTTGAAAACGAACATCCTTGGGCAGAATCAAAATATTATGCTTGATATCTCTCAGGTAGATTTGAGAGAACTCGGCAGGAGATTTAAGGGAGAGGGTTTTTTTGATGGTCTCAGGCGCTTTTGAGGAGGGCGTTGCGAGTGGGGGAGTCTCCTTTTCTTCCTGAGAAGAAAGGTACTTTTGAATGGCCAATTTGTGTCGAGGGTGAATCGAGGAAAACTGTAAATTAAATTCTTTATTGGTTCCCCGGGAAATATGACAGGAGACATCAAACATTTCACGGCTTTTGTCGGGATAAATTAGGCGAAGTGTGATGGTTCCTTCGGTGGCGTTTTCCGGCAAACTTGTGTTTTTCAAGGTCGCGCCAACTTCGCAGAGGGACGTAATGGAACCAGAACTATATACATCATCGACAAGCACGTTGACGGAAAGGGGAGGGTCACATGCAATCAGCTCTTGCCCTAGAATTTCAGGAAGCTCTGTAGAACTGATTTGCGTAACAATTTGTTCCCAGTTCTTTCTAGAAAACTCATCTCGAAGATCTAGTTGAATGCCCATCCCCGTTTCCAGGCGGCGGGCGATGGTCCCTTTTAACACCATCTTGGGCGGGATGCCGGGAAGGGATGAGACCAAGGTGAAGGAGATTTGTGACGATACGTCCAGGGGCGGAGGGGCTTCGATAAATATTCCCGTTGAGCTGATGTCTCGAATCGCTGCAGGTTGGCCAGCTCCAAGATCGGCTTGAACCAGGCTGTTCTCGATATTGTATCGAGGAACTTGTCGGGTTTCGTCAACGGAATTTGAAGGGTCCTGCGTTGTTTCTTTGGGGGGGGGAGTCGTTGAAGCCGGGTTTGCATTCGAAGGGATTTTTTGAGTGGTCTGCAAGGCTTGAAAACGAGCTTTGAATTCCGAAGATTCTTTCAGTAGCTGTTCAAAAGCCGAACTGGAAAGCGAAAAAATATGGCAAGTGGTGATGGGCTGTGCATAGGAAAATTCCCCCACGCCCAAAAAATGATCTACGGGACCAAAAACATAACCCGACGTAATCTCGTCGATGGCTTTCCCCGTTTTTCCCTTTTCTCGCTCCACCTGAAGTTTGCCTTGGAGAACCAGGTTCCAGAACCCCAGCCCGTTGGGATGGTCTGAACTCATCTTCTCTCCCGCTTTTTGCACCCGATGCTTTCCGTGTTGAATGACGCACTGTAAAGACTCGGAAGAAAGGGGAAAAAGAAAAGCAGAATCTCGAAGCAAATCCTCCGTGACTTGGAAGGGGGCTTCAGTGGAGGAAGGTTTTAAAAGATTTTGAAAGCGCTCATCTTCTTCGGTCCAGGTCTTTACGTGTTGGAGTGCTTTCTGGAGTTCCTCTCGTCTTCCAGATGCGTCTAAGTCGAGAGAGGCCTGGGAAAACAGATTGTAGGCCTCTTCTTTCATTTCAACCCTTGCATACAAAACAGCCATTTTGATTTGGGCTTTCTTTGGGATTTTTTCAGGGGGGATCGAGCCCAGGATTTTTTGCGCTTGACTGATTTTTCCCTCCGAAATGAGGGATGTGATCTCATGTAAGGATACTTTCGCCATGAAATAGGTTCATGATGATACCTTTCTGCGTTGGTTAATTATAGAAATAATTAATGTTCAGCTGCTTCTTTTGTGATGATACAATGAACCCCTCAAGACAGGAGTGGTATCCCCGAGAGATGAACATCTTTACGACATCAGATTCTTACAGGCTTCGTGTTTGGAGAACCTCTTCGATTTTCCGCAAAAAACGTGGGTTTAGTATTTTGGAAATTTTGATTGCTTTGGTCATCATCACCACACTCATAGCTTTGGGGGGGCCGAAGCTTGCCAATATGCGCACTCGGCAAAGCCTTTCCAGTACTGTAGATGGGGTTGTGAACCTGTTGCAACGTATGCGGGCACAGGCCTTAGGGCGCACGGAGTTGATGGGAGCTAAATTCGAGGCGGGGAAAGTATTCTCCTTTATGGATCTAAACACCAACGGGAGTTTTGACACGGGAATTGATCAGGTTTTGAGTTCCTACGAGTACAAAACCGGCGTTCTGGTGGCTTCGGGGTGTGGAAGCAATTCCATTGACCCAACCTCTCGCCCATATGTTTACATTGATGGCAAGGGGTTTGTGGGGGTCTATTCCGGTGGAGCCTTCACACATAAGAATTGGCAAATTTTCTTGTATCATCCTGATTTGGCCGATGGGAAGAAGTCCAGAGAAGTTGAGGCCCTTTCCAATGGATTGATTGAAAAAATTCGATTAGGCAATGCCGGACATGTGATTCCTAATCCGAAAGAGGCAAATAAGAATGGCCTTATTTGCGGTCCTTAGCGTTTCTTAGCGGTGATGTCTGTAACTCCAGCCTCTCTCTCTCTTTCTTCAAGGCTTACCAGGTTCCTCTTGCTTCAGGCTGGCGTATTGCTGTTAGGGACCGTTCTGGTCGGAATTGGAGGGGGCCTCTTTTTTAAAAGTACGTTGCACTCGATGTGGCAGGCTCGGTTCAAGACTGAAGCGCGATCGCTATGCGCAGTTCTTTCGGATGTTGTTCGGGATCAAGCCTCGCTCCTCGAAAGTGTTTCATATGATCCTTTGCTCCGGGTTTTTGATAAAACCATCGACTCGGGTACCCAAGAAAAGCTTTTAAGACTTCACAGGCGCTCTTTTTCAAAATTGGAATTTTTTCCAGCGGAAAACGTTGCATCTACTGACTCCCTGCTTCAAAAGGCCAGGCAGATGCCCGGACAGGTTGTGGTCGGGGATCTACCTTTTAAACAACGTCTAAACAGTAAAAAAGTTCGTTTTCTCATTTGCCAGGTTAGCGAGAAAGGAGTGGCCCTCGGGTGTTTGCAGGGAATTTTCCGATTAAACCTCCGCAAACAAATTCTCCGACAAAATCTTTTGGGATCCTTTCGTGTAGATCTGTTTAATCATGAAAAAAACAAATCTTCGGTTCAAATTTTTCCGTATCAATCGCAATATCTCAAGGAGTGGGTTTCCAAGGAGCTAGTAAAAATAGTAAAAGGAAAGACCCAAGAACCTTTCCAAGTGAATGATGATGTTTTTTTCTATGAGAGTCGCATCACAGATACGCCATGGACTGCGGCTGTTACGGCTCCCATCGAGGCCTTCCAGCAAGAAACCCAAGACATCGAACGCATCTTTTGGCTGATTTTGATTCCTGCGATGCTTCTCATGTTTCTTTTTAATTTTCAATACTTACGAAAGAAAGTTCTCATTCCGGCTGCTGAAATCGAAAATTATACGACAAAAATTTCAGCCGAATTCTCCGACGAAGATGCTTCTGTAAAAACATTGGGGCCCGACCTTGGTTTTTTGCGTAGCTATTTTCAAAAACTTCATCAACAAGTTCTTCAGTTTAAGGAATCCGAACAAAATTATCAGAACACGCTTCAAGCCGAAGTACATGCCATGACCAAAGATCTCCAAGAACGGACAAAATCTTTGGAAGAAATGAACCGCAGGCGCGAAGAGGCTCAGACTCAGTTGATTCATGCCGAAAAGATGGCTGTGACTTCTCGGTTAATTGCGGGCGTGGCGCATGAGATTCGTAATCCTCTGGCTTCGATGGCATTGGCGGTAGATAACCTTTTGGCAATGGGAAAGGGGAAGCGTACGCCTTCAGAGGAGAAATATCTGAAGATTCTTCGGGGAGATATTACGCGTCTTTCCGATTTGTTGACGCATGTATTGGAATTGAGTCGGCCTTCGAAAGATCGTTTCCAAGCCGCTTCCCTAAATGAAATCATCGAAGACGTTCTAAGAATGTTGGAATGGGAATGTACCGAAAAGGGAGTTGAAATAGAGCGTTGTCTCGACTCCTCGGTAAGCCAAATTGATTTATTGCGAGAAGACCTGAAGAATTGCTTCCTAAATTTGTTGAGAAATAGCTTGGAGGCCGTGGGCGACAAAGGAAGCGTGCGAATCGTGAGCCGCGAGGAACAGGATTGTATTAAGGTTTTGGTGATGGATTCGGGCCCGGGAATCTCTGAGTTACAGCGCACGAAAATCTTTGATATGTTTTATACGACCAAGGAAAAAGGAACGGGTTTGGGTCTCACTCAGGTCATGCAGGCCGTGAAGATGCATGGTGGAAATGTAAAGATCCTTGAGGGTGAGCTTAAAGGGGCCTGTTTTGAATTGAGCTTTCCAAAAAAATGAAAAGAATGATCGAAATACTGGTCGTTGACGATGAGCCCAATATTCGCGAAGGGATGAAAGATCTCTTGGCAGGAGAGGGGTTTTCTACCTGTACGGCGGCCAATGTCACAGATGCCAAGAAAATCCTGGAGGATCGCCCCATTGATGTTTTGATTACGGATGTTCGGCTGGGTCAGGAAGACGGAATGAATCTTGCCTATTGGTCTCTGGAGAATCAAGCGCAAGTCTATGTCGTGATCATGACCGCTTATGGAACGGTTCACCAAGCGGTAGAAGCGCTAAAAAAAGGCGTTTATGACTATCTAACCAAACCCATCAAGTCCGAAGAACTTTTGGTTAAGCTTCATCGCATTCATGAACAAATTCACCTGAAGGATGAAGTTTCCGCCTTGAAAGAAAGCTCTGGTCAGTTACATCCTTCTCTGTGTGGCTCAAGTTCCGCAATGAAAATTGTGAACAGTTTTGTGCGTCGCGCGGCTCAGGTTTCCAGCAATGTCTTGTTGCTCGGAGATACCGGCACGGGAAAGACGCTTTTGGCCAAAGTGATCCACGAGTTGAGTCCACGTGCTGAAAATCCGTACGTTGCGGTGAATTGTGCCTCTCTGTCTCCGACGTTAATTGAAAGTGAGTTGTTCGGTCATGTCAAAGGCGCATTCACGGGGGCTGAGAAAGACCGCATAGGAAAAATTTTAAAGGCTGACGGAGGAACGCTGTTCTTGGATGAGATTGGAAGTACATCTCCTGCCTTTCAAGCGAAACTCCTCAGTGTGTTACAGGAAAAATCATTCGAGCCGGTTGGAAGTGATCAAACGCATCGAGTGGATGTTCGAATCATCGCAGCGACCAATAGTGATTTGGAGATGTCTGTGAAAGAAGGGCGCTTCAGAGAGGATCTTTATTATCGCTTGAAAGTCTTGTTCTGTGAATTACCTCCTTTGAAAGATCGTCGTGACGATATCCCGGAATTGGCCCAGAGTCTTCTTCAAGAACTGAAAACCTCTGAAGGGAACGAGTTTTCTGCCTCCGCCTTGGCCGCTCTTATGTCTTATGAATGGCCCGGAAACATTCGAGAACTTCGAAATGCTGTAGAGGTTGCTGTCGCATCCAGCGAAGGAAAAATGATTGAACCCCATCACTTGCCGTTTTGGGAGGGGGAAACGAATGATGAGGATTCCTCAGAGGGACTTTTTCACCAGACGGTGGCTCAAGTGGAGCGAGCTCTGTTGAGACAGACCCTCAAAACGGTCAAAGGAAGCATCTCCCAGGCTGCCGAATTGCTTGGGATGAACGAAAGGTCTTTACGCCGCAGGATTAGAACGCACAAACTCCGCCGTGAAGACTTCTTTTGATCTTGAAGAGGTTTTTCTAAAACCTAGGAATTTTTCTCTTTTAAGATCGCTTTGAGTTGATTGACTTTATCCGCAAAATCTTGAAGCTCGTCTCCTTTTCGAAGCTTAACATCCTTGGCTTCATAGTTTCCCTTGGAAAGCTCCTCGATCAAGTTTCCGATGGGAATGAGGGGTCCAACGATTTTGTGTGTGACATAAATGCCAAATAGATAAACCGCAGCACATCCCATGACCACGGTCGCTGTAAGGGAGATGATGAGCATTCTTAATTGGCTTTGGTAGGCCTGTGTCATGGCTTCATCTAAAAAAACAGGAGCTTTCTCAGAGACAGAGAGATAGGTGAACACTCCAAACACAACCGTTAGTATGATCATGATTCCAACCAGCTTTGAGACGATTCTCAACTGCATGGAAGGAAAAACCAAAAACGTTGTTCTTCGGTTTTTGTTTTTTTTCTTTTCTTCAATTTCAGCCATAACGATTTATACCTCCCTGTCTTCGTTGGAGATCGGATTATTCTTCAATGATATGTCCGACTCGGGTGAGCATGCTCGGAACAAACACACCAAGACCGTCAATGGAATTGGGGTCAAAACTTGTGAAGGTTCCACCCGTACAACTTCCCCCATCGGCTCGGATGGCTCCTAAGAGCATCCCACGTCCTGCGATCATGGCACCATTGATGAAGTTCGATTTATTCCGAGGCGTTTGCCAATGCTCGATTTCAATGAATCCGGGGGAGTACACGGTCCCACTTGCGTTGATTCCGCCTTCGATATCAAAGATGCTATCTTGATACATAATCGCCGGGAAATCCTCATCTGCGCTAAAGGGAGCGAAATCTGAGCCTAGATCGATTCCGATGGGACTTTTCCCAGAAGCCGGAATGGTCGTTGACCAGGCCACCTCATACGGACTATCACTTCCCGTCGGATTGAACGTTCCGGCCTCTGCGGCAGCTTTAAAGGCCAAGAAATCCATGTGGTCCAGGTCGGTGCTTCCCGTAACCGGTCCAACAATGGGATTTACATTGATGGGCACTTCAAGAGCGATTTTAAACGCTCTTTGTTCTTCCGCATTGCTAAAGCCATTTAGGCCCAGAGCAAACGTCCCGACGACGTTGAGACTTCCGCTGCCACTGTTGACGGTGTGCAAGGTGGTGGAGTCCAAGCAGCCTTCTCCTTTGTGAAGATCCACATAAACGATTCCGGTTTGTGGGTCTTCGGTGTTGATGACATTGCTCTCAAAATCACACCAGGATGAGTAATAATTGCCGGTGGCAACCGCAGCGGCTTTGTAGCGCTCAAACTGGAAGAGGGCGGGCTTATCGCCATTGAAAATATTGGGGTCTTCAATGGTGTGGTTAAAGCTCGCGGCCTGCTCAGCTGGAGTTTGAACCGTCGGTGTTCCGTCCACATTGATGATGGTCGTTGCGTCCCCCCTCGTGAGGTCGATGGACATATTGAGCGATTTATTCTGCCAATTCTTGAAAGACGTGGTGGTTTGTACGGGATGGGCATAGCCTCCACGTCCATTATCAATGACATAGCCTCCCCAGCCTCCAGCACAACACGTCGCTGGATTACAACCCGTTGGAGCTGTTGGGGTAGGTGTGGGGGTTGGCGTTGGAGAAGGTGATGGTTCTGGGGTGGGTGTTGGCGTCGGAGTTGGGATCCCCAGGCTGTTTTCACAGTAGTTCGTACATGCGTCGTTATAGTTGGCTTGACAGGTGCTTCTGGCTTGCTGGCATCGGTCCCGACAAGCTTGATAGCCGTTTTCAACCCACACCGGCCATCCGAAATTGTAACTGGAGTTGAGGCAGACCTGTTCATCGCTGTTGCAGTCGTTGTTGCAGTCGGCCTTGGCATCCAAACAATCCTGACGGCAAGCGCTCACGTCTTTTCCGGAGCAGGAATAATAACATGCCGAGTAGGTGTTCAAACAACTCGTATTGCACGAATCTTCTTGGTTCTGACAATGGTTTAAAATGGAACTGCACTGTCCATAACAGGATTGCATTTGGTTGTTACAAGATGTGCTGTTTTGACCGCAACACGTGTTGCAGTGGTACAAATGATGTGGGGAAGAGTACCCGGTCCAGTCGCAGGCACGTGAAAACGTTGGGGTTGTAGCCTGGGCAGGAATGCTCGCCAGAAAGCCAACGGTCAAAAAGAAAGCAAAAACTAAGAAATTTCTTTTATGCATAACGATTCTCCTTCGAAGAAACAAACGGGAGGCTTTTTTTGACGGTTTTAGGGAGCATTGAACACTCCTGACTGAATTCCTGATCCCGGAGAGCCGAGAACAGCCTGAATCACCAATTTAACTTGTTTTGTACATCGTCCAGACGTGGCACGTGAATGAATGGTCGCCATATTGGGTCCGGGAGTATTGGCCTCAGCCCAGACAAAGGCTTCATCATCGGAGGTGATGAAGAGCTGAATGGCGTCGTCCACGGAGACGTTGTCTTCATCTGGAATATTCTTGTTCTTCCCAAAGAGTTGGTAGAAGTCGGCAATATTATTGTTGTCGATGTCAAAGATCTTGGTCCCCCACGTGTCGATGGCATCCGTGGGAAGATCATCAAAGATTCCATCGTTGTTTGTGTCAGGACTTTCTTTGAGGGCAAAGAAAATCCGATCGATGCCTGCATCCGCATTGTTCAAAGCGCGTTGGCAAAGAACATAGTCAGTGGTTGTTTTGATGCGTTGCGTGGACAGGTAGGAGCTTCCTACGGCAATCACGGTTCCGATGAATACGATGAGCAAGACGGTCCAGAGATAAGCGCCTCGATCCGATTTTAGATGGTTGAAATGTATTTTTGATCGATTCTTCATAAGTATATTCCTCATCACAGAAGTAGGTTCCTCGGGACAAAGCTTTCAGAAGCGCTGAGGATCTTCCAAGAGATGGGATTGCTACTGGGATCCATGCCTTCCGATTTAAACACAACTTCAATTCCGATTTTTCGAATTTGACCCAAATTGGCGGTCGTATTTCCATTGATGTCGAAGTATCTGAGTGTGAGGGATTCCAGGTGGGTAGCCAGGGGAAAATAGGCACCACTGCTTTCATCACTCACGGCTCGTTCAAAGACGTCATTGTTTTTACGATAAGAGACGGTCTCCAGAGCGTTGTCTTCATCAATATCTCCGATAAAAGAGAATTGCTCTGCTCCGGCCAGGGTGATGTATGGGTTGCTGGTCCCTAATCCCTGTGGGTCGTAGCCTAAATACCGGATGTCGCTTCGCATTCGACTCAGGGCCACTTGGACACGTTCTTCGATGCGGGATTTCATGCCCTCCACGGATAATCGCCGGCTGCCCTCTAAGGAAAAGCGAAGTACGAAAGCAAAGCCGACACTCGCAATCAAGAGGGCGATCAAGATTTCCACAAAGGAGAATCCGCGGGGTTTTGAAGACAAAATTCGTGGCTGGATGTTCATTTTTAGTCCGTCCCCAAAATGCTCGCATATCTTAAAAAGCGAGCGTCGGTTAATGGTGCTTGGGCAAATTTAACCTCCACAATGACGGTGGTTAGTCCGACAGAGGGTTGGTTGGTATACACTTGCCAAGATCGGGTCATTCCCTCCAGGGTATCCTCACCTGAAGCAATGGTTTTTCCGGCTTTGAGATCCAATCGGAGATTCTCAATTTTATCCTGAATGACACTCGTGGCCTTGACCCGGAGTTTGTTTGCCCCATTTGTACGAATGGTGTGGACGGTAAGAGCTGTCGTTCCCAATGCTGCAATGGAAAAAATTACCAGAACGACCATGACTTCGATCAAGGTAAAAGCATGAGAATTCTGACGTAACGATCTTTTTGCGCCCATGTTAACCCCTAAAACAGCAATTCACGTGCCAAGGTTATTTGGACAAACCCATGAAAATCACACGTGTAAGTACTTGAAAACTATAACGAATGAAAGGAAGTCCTGTCGAGAGAAAACGACACCATTTGTATTCGGACAGAATCGCCGATCCCACACCAGGTACGTAACCATCGGGTGTTTTTCAGAATTCAAATTTAACCACTTGAGATTCGAAAAACGTAAACAAAAGTGTCCATCCATTCAGTTGTTTGAGTGATAGCAGATGGTTGGGCCGTTAAAGTTTTGGAGTTTGGCAAAAGTGAAGCTATTTTGGTTTCAATGGATAAATTCAAGATGTCGGTTCGGATGGGGCTCTCTCTGGTTTTTCTTTTTTTGGGGGGAGGGTCATGTGTGTCCAATTCATCCAACACATCCGAGAACCCTTCTTTGGAAAAAACATTGAGTTCGGGGGAAAAGGTCTCCCAAACTTATTTTTTCAAAGAATCCACCGATCAGACTCCCATGCAAGCTCTAAAAATGTTCAATATGTATCTAAGCCAAAGGAAAAAAAGCCTTTCCCCAAATGAGTCCTTTTCTGTGGAGGAATTGGGCTGTCAATGTGGATCTTTGGAGGAAGAAGATTCAAAAGAGTCTCCAAAGGCGGTTCAGGGGGTCTCCTGTGTATGTGAGACGACGCTTGTGCGAAAATGAGAAAGGAACTTTCTGCTGTGGATAGCTCGTCGAGCCGCGCTAGATATTTCGGCATAGATCTCATGCGCTTTATCAGCATGATGGCCATCGTCATGATGCATTCCCACGGAATCGTATTCTTCACCGACACCATTTATTTTTCTTATGATCAGTCCGTGTTTCTCTGGCTGTCTCCCTTCGGGCGTTTTTTTTCCATCAGTGGCTTTACAATCGTGGCCACCACCTCTTTTCTGTATGGTCGCAAGTCCCTGGGAAAAATGAAGCGTGGACTTATGTGGCTCTTGCTGGCCGGGATTTTTTTGCTTTTCTTGTTTTATGGAAGAGCCAATGCTCACGAAGGCTTCTTCTTTGAATGGGATGTGTATCACTTAATTCTTGTGGGATTTCTCGCAGTGAGGGCTGCGAAACCTCGTCCTAAAATTCTGTATGCCTTGGGGATTGTCGGTTTCTCTCTTTTGTGGGTTCCTTTTTGGCGAGTTCAAAACCATTGGGACGTGTCTTCTTGGCTGAAGGAGATTTTGATTGGTTGCTGTTATCCGCACGGGGAGCATGTCGCCAATTGGCCTATTTTTCCTTGGGTCGGGTTAATTTGGTTTCCCTATGTCTTGGGGCACTGGGTGAAAAATCACCGGGAATCTTTTTGGCCGTTTGGGAGAGGAGAGTGGATTGGTTGGGGCGTTCTCTTGTTGATTTCAATTCCGAATTTGGGAGCTTATTATCATACACCCATTGGGGACAATTTTCCGTGCCACATGTTTCGTCAACCCGTATGGGTGTTTTGGTCTCACTTCATATGGATTTTGTTCGGCATTCGCTCTAGCCTGACCCCAGGTTTTCAACGAAGTCTAGAGTCTAGTGCGATTGCAAGATTCATTTCAAAACTCAACTGGTCTCGAAGATTCGGTTTGAGTTATTTCATTCAACTATACCTTCTTTTGATCATTGGTTTCCCTTTTCGAGATGAGCTTCAAAGTCATCCAGTTTGGTTTGATGTCTACTGGCTTTCCGTTATCCCCGTAACGGAATTCCTCAGTCGTTTGAGCCTATTTGTTTTTAAAAAATACAAAAAATAGAAAGTTAAAATCCGAGACGCTCAATGTTTGAGAATATTCTTGAAGGGAGAAACAGGCGTTAGTTCAGGGAATTTTTTGGCGAAGAATTTTTTGAAATAATTCCGATCCAATATTCGATACACCTTGGCCATGCGTCGTTTGCGATCTTGGCCGTATGTTTCATGTTGGCGTAGAGGGTCAATTTGAAAGTCATAACGGGGAGAGAGGAAGATGTCAGCATCTTGAAACTTTTTGTATAGAAATTTGGTCCTCATGAATTCCAGAATGGGATAATTGTCCGAATGAATGTCATGTTCGACGGGAGTGAATCGATCAAAAATATTGTCGATCAGTTTTATGTCTGAAAAAACTTCATCCAGAACCAACCCTGGGAACGCTTTCTCCAAAGTCTTCACAACCATGGGATCAATGGATAGCTCATGGAAAGGTTTTTCCTCTAGTGAGTGGTTTCCACAAGTGAGCATGTAATAGGCCGAAGAGAGGAAGTGAAGCGCGCAAGTCGAAAAGTGGCGGTGCAGTCCATTGAGAATGACTTCCATCCCTTTCGAAGACATCTCTGACAATGAGATCCATGTGCCAAACACGCCTTCCGGTTTTAGAGCTTTGACAATTTTTTTGTAATAGTCGACCGAATACAGTTTTGAGGCGGAATAATAACTAGGCGGAGGAGGTGTGTTGATGATGGCATCGTAATAGTCTTGTTTTCCTGTGATATAGGATCGGCCGTCCCCATAATGAAGCTTCGCGTTTGGATTTTTATTGAGGTTGAAATTGGCATAGGACAGAACCGGAAGCATCTGTAAAAAGGCTTCGTTGATTTCAATGACGTCTGTTTGATTGAATATTCGACTCACCGTTCCTGCAGTGATTCCCGTTCCCAGGCCGATGACGGCTGCTTTTTTTTGGCTCGGCGAGAACAGGGCTGGAATGATCCCTACCAAAACTTCTGGGGTGTTGATTTTTCCTTTCTCATGAACATTGATGCTGATGTGTCCGTTGAAGGTGACATAGGAGGAGCGAGGTGCGTCAACCAATGTTGCGCTGTTGGGTCCTCCTTTAAATGTTCTGACAGGAATGTCCCTTTCAATTCGATGGGCTCGGGCTGAAACATAAAAGAAGTTGTCATTCCATTGTTGGTGCATGAGTAAGAGTGACAGCAGGGAAAGGACGAGGGCAACGGCATGTTTTGGTTTAAGTTTGGATTTTCCTAAGCCCACGACAAAAGCCAAAATTCCTAAAATGCCCACTCCATAGAGAAGAATTGGATTGGGAAGGAGCTCGTGTAGGAAGAGAACATAGAGAAGGTATCCGAATGCATTGGCCAATCCGGACACAAATAAGAGGCTTCCCGCCTCTTCTTCGACTTTTCCCTCCCTGGATAAGATGGCAGGCAATAGGCCTCCAAAAAAGAACATGGGAATTAGGCCAAAGAAAGAAGATGTCAGAAGTTTTTCTCCCACATCCACCCACATGACATCCGGTAAAGACTTGAATATGGCGTGGTGAAGCTCAGTGGTGAAAGAAAACGTCGAAAAGATGAGACCGAGAGACAGGGACATGCCAACAATGCATGTTTCAAACCGAATTTTGAGTTTGGGGACAATCCAAGACCCAAGAAAAATTCCTAGCAAAATGACAAAAAGACCGATCGCAAAGTTTTCTCTGTGGGGGTAGAGAATATGAGAGCAAAGGTTGAGAAAAAACATCTGAAATATGGCGCTGGCGGTGCTGGCCAAGAAAAGGGCCAGAAAAATGTTTTTTGAAAAACGATGGCGAGCCTGATTGAGAGGGTGATCCGGGGTAAGGCTTTTGAAAAGCAAAACGATTCCGTTAAATACATTGATTCCTCCCAAAACGAAGAAGGAAGCTTGAAGGCCAATGGCCCGAACCAAAAAAAACTCGACGATTAAAATGCTGCTTAAAGCACCCAAATTATAAACTTGGTACACCCTGCGGAAAGAAAGTCGATCTGGGGTCTGCTCTTTTATATAGGCACTGAACAGCGGAATACTGGCTCCAATGCACAGACTGGGAATCAGTAGCAAGAGAGCCGTCACGAAAATGGTTAGATTGGAAGACTGACTGATGGTGTTTATGAGAGGTAGGTCGACGAGAAGTTCTGCGAAGAAAGGAATGCTCATCGCGTAGAGGCCCGTAAGGATTTCCAAGTGGGCCAATTTTCGAAATACGCGATGTGCAATGAGCGCGCCGATTCCGATTCCAAGTAGAAAGGTACTTAGAAGCGCAGCATGAACATAAAACATGTCTCCCATAAGAGAGGTGAGGAGTCTCATGTAGAGAACTTCGTAGGCCAGAGCGCAAGATCCGGATAGGAGGCATAAAACGAAAAGTGTGCGTGTGGGTCTCTCTGATTTCATCTTGAAGGGCCTTCCGATTCGATCTGATGAAGCATATGTTCCAACTCATGAATCTTTTTTTTAAGATGATGAGCGAGGTTTCGAGGTTTTTTCATAAAATCTCGATCTTTTCTAGGCGGAAGGCGTGTGAGTTCGTTTAAGCGCCTTTTTAACTTGGGTAACGCTTCTCCGATTTCACTTCGAATGGCCGAAGAATGAGACTTTTCGGTTCGAAGAATGTCTACCAAAACGATATAGGCTTCTCCTGAATAAGGATCGAGTTGAAGGTATCGACGGATTTCCTTTTTGGCCTGCTTCAGTTTTCCTTCTTTTAGCAGAACTTTGGCTAAGGTGATGCGGAATGGGGAGTTTGGTTCGATCTCCAAAGAACGATTGAGGTGTCTTTCAGCGCTTTCCAGACTTCCTTCCATCATGGCCGTATGGCCTTTTCGATATTCTCGAATTTCTTCTGTGTCTCCCACCGGGACATTGAAAAGAAGAGAAGATAGATATTTCACCGTCCATGTAACCGTGGGAAGGAAGAAAATGGCCATGGCGGTGGTTGCGAGAGCCGCGAGAATGGGGATCCTGAGTTCTTTATTTTTTATAGGAAGCAAGGATGGTTTCCCCTCCGTAGACGTATTGACCGGTTTCTACGTTTATTTTGAGCTTTTCGAGTTCCTGTGTCTCAATAAAAATGTCGGTTTGAGATCCATACGTAATGATCCCAAATTTTTCCCCTTTCGTGACCTTTTGTCCGGGCTGGACCCAAGTTAAAATTTTCCCGACATCATAGTCAGCAATTCGCGTGATGTAACAACGAAAATCTCCATCCAGAACCAAGACTTCTCGCGCGCTTCGAAGAATGAAATCAGCTTCGTTGATGAGTTCTTCGTTTTCGATGCCCAACCAGCGTTCGAAAAAAACTTTCCCCGGAAGCAGAGCCGATAGAATGTGTTGACGCTCAAAGGTTCCCATTGAGAAGTGAGGACCGTTTACCCAGGTGCGCTGAGTGATCGTTCCCGAAAGGGGAACTCGCCCCAGATGGACTGAGTGTCCCCCCATGAAAATGCCGATGAGAAGTCCTCCTTGGTTTTTCACTTCAGAAGTATGGAAGAATTCAATGAGAGGAATGGGGGTTCGGTTCTTGATGACAATCGGGACCTGTCCGTTTTTAACTTCCTTGACGTAGAGGATTCGACCATCGGCAGGAGCAACAATATTGTCTCCAACGGGAGGCGTTCGAGGAGGATCTTTTACCATGCGAGTATAAAGATAATCTGTAACGAATGCCGTTCGGAGCGTGACCAAGAGTAATAATGCAAGAAAAGTACTCCAGGAAACCAAGAGCGTTGCCCATAGGCGCGTTTTTCTAGATGATTCTTGGGTCCTTTCGTTCTTCATACATGCAACACTTAGGAAGTCTTCTTCTGTTGCATTTTACCCCAACTGTCCCGTAAGCCCACGGTTTGATTGAATATGAGTTGCTCGGAAGTAGAGCTTAGATCTATGCAGAAATATCCTTGGCGCTCAAATTGAACTTGGGCTCCGGGGGACATCTTTTTGAGGCTAGGCTCGACTTTCGCGTTCGAGAGGACCTCCAAAGAGTTTGGATTTAGGTTGGCGAAGAAATCTTGTCCTTCTTCAACTTCATCCGGATTTTCTTTCCCAAAAAGTCGGTCATACAAATTTACGGTTGCTTCCTGAGCGTGGGGAACGGAAACCCAGTGTATTGTTCCTCGGACTTTGCGCCCATCTGGAGCATTTCCACCTCTCGTTTCGGGGTCATAGGTGCACCGCAGTTCAATGACATTTCCGTCTTCATCTTTGATGGCGTCATTGCAGGTGATGAAATAGGCATAACGCAAGCGAACCTCGCGTCCCGGTCCGAGACGATGATATTTTTTGGGGGGATCGTCCATGTAGTCCGTCTCTTCAATGTAGAGTTCTCGGCTAAATGGAAGTGTGCGTGTCCCTGAATTCGGATCTGCAGGATTATTGATGGCTTCCAGCTCTTCCGTTTTTCCTTCAGGATAATTTTCAATCACAACCTTGATGGGACGAAGCACACCCATCACACGATCGGCCTTTTTATTGAGATCTTCTCGGACATAGTGTTCCAATAATTGGATGTCTACGGTGCTATTGGCTTTGGCCACTCCGATGGCGGAACAAAAATTTCGTATCGACTCTGGGGTGTAGCCTCGTCTTCGAATGCCCGAAAGGGTGGGCATTCTGGGATCATCCCAACCGCTCACTACTTTTTCTTGTACAAGCTTAAGCAAACGCCGCTTGCTTAATGTGGTGTAGGTAAGATTCAATCGAGCAAATTCAATTTGTTGAGGAGCATGGATTTCAAGGTTTTGAACAAACCAATCGTACAATGGTCGATGGTCTTCAAACTCTAATGTGCAGACCGAATGGGTGATTCCTTCAATGGAATCGGACTGTCCGTGGGCAAAATCATACATGGGATATATGCACCACTTTTCTCCCGTTCGATGATGTTTGGCCCGAAGGATACGATACATGACAGGATCTCGCATATTGAGATTCCCAGATGCCATGTCAATTTTGGCGCGCAAGACCTTGGCCCCATCCGAGTACTCTCCGGACTTCATTCGGCGAAATAAATCCAAGTTTTCTTCTACGCTTCGGTTTCGAAAAGGACTTTCTTTTCCGGGTTGGGTCATGGATCCACGATGTTCCCGAATTTCGCCAGCGGATAAGTCATCCACATACGCGAGACCTTTTTGAATGAGTTTTTCTGCATACGCATAGAGGGTGTCAAAGTAGTCCGACGCAAAAAACTCTCGTTCTTCCCAATCAAAACCCAACCATCGAACATCGGTTTTGATGGACTCAACATACTCGGCTTCTTCTTTGATGGGATTGGTGTCGTCAAACCTTAGATTGCATAATCCGTCATTGTCTTTGGCCAAGCCAAAATTCAGACAAATGGATTTTGCGTGACCGAGGTGCAAATAACCGTTGGGCTCCGGAGGAAATCTCGTGTGGACTCTTCCATCAAACCGTCCGGAAGTGTTGTGTTCATTGATGATTGTTTGAACGAAGTTGGATGTTTTCTTCTCGGAAGAATTCACATCCTCTTTCTCGTTGTGTTTCACAAAAGTCTCCTCATAAAAAAAGCAATATAGCAACTTGCTTGCCAAGGAACAACGGTGAGAAGATAATTCAGAGGAGTCTTGTGGATGAAATGTATCTTTGTTGCAATTCTGTTGATTGGACAGATGGCCGCTTCTTGCGCTTTGTGGGCCCAACCCTCAGAGGCCACTTTGACTATGGCGGTGCAGCACCTTGAGAAAAAGCAACCTGAGAAGGCTCGCGCATTGTTACTTGCCTTTCTCCAGCGGGACCCAAAAAACGCTCTGGCTTGGTTCAATCTGGGCAATTCGGAGTTCATGCTGAAAAGGTATGAAAAGGCCTTGGTGGCCTACCGGAAAGTCATCCGACTTCATAGTTCCCTGTCTCCCGCAGCGGCTTTGTACATGGTGAAATGCTATCGAAAGTCTCTGAAGAGAGAGAAGGCGTCCCGCTTGGCGCAGAAGGTAAAGCTTTGGAAACTACTCCCCGGACTAAAGACGGCGCTGGTCGAGGAGATTCGACGCATTCAAGAAGCATTCATCGAAGCTGGACTTAGGAGTTATGAGTCCAAAAATTATTTGGACGCTTTAAAACAGGCAGATGGTGCACTGCTTCTCGGCCCATCCAGCGATGCCTCCACGCTTCGTGCACTGTCGCTTTTAAAACAAGGGGAAACTGAAAAAGCGCGAATGGCATTAACCCGAGCATCTAGAAACTCCAACGGAACTTCTCAGGCAGAGGCTCGGGAACTCATTTCTCAGATTGACCAGGGAAAATGGGCTTTGGGACAAAGGCCCTATTGGTTGTTTTTGGACCTGGGCGGGAGCTATAACACTAATTTGTTTGGAGACGGGGTGAATGAGTCCACCATCGGAAAGGGATCTTTTTCAGCAATTCTGGGAGGGGCTTATCGGTGGAAATTGGGAAAGGGTTTCTCTTTTCAGATTTCGGACCTGATTTCGTGGGATGAAGTGCTGGATTTAACGAGTCTTCGTTGGATTCGAAACAGTCTTTTTACCGGTTTGGAGTGGAAGGATGCGCTTTGGGAGGTCTTGATTCGTCCGGGACTTCAATACGAAATTCTAGGAGCAGATTCTTTTTTAGTGAAACCCCAAGTTGGGTTTGATGTGAAGAGAGTGTATCCCGATTTTGAAGGAAAGCTTCAGTACTTATATCGACGAAACATTTCTGCTTCGGATGTGTACCGTTATCTGGATGGAAATGTTCATGAGGTGATTGCTTCGTGGGTCATATGCCCCTTTCGGTGGCGTCTAACCTTTTTGGGGAAATGGGTTTATGAAGGGATTGACGACTTGGCTTTGACGACCGGAACGTTGCCATTGAAAAATCAGGCTTATGGTCCCGGCATTCGATTTTTCTCGCCGATATTCACTTCTTGGACTTTCTCCGCACAGTTGCTTTATTTGAGAAAAAACTACTCGAATGTTGAACAACCTAATTCTGTTTCAAGAGATGATCATGTGTTCTATCTCTTCGGAAAACTGTCAAAGAAGATCAGCTCTCACCTGGGATTGTTTGGTTCCATCGAATTTACCAAAAATCAATCTACGTTGGATGCACGTTATTTGGACGACAAAAATTTTCAGCAATGGGTATTTATGGGGGGCCTTTCGTGGGATCTTCTTCCATAGCGGAATTGGTTAAAAGGGCACAAAAGGGAAGTGAAGAAGCCATTTCAGACTTAATCTCTCTCTTCCAATTCGATCTATATCGATTCTGTGTCTATCTAACGAAGACCCCTCACGAGGCAGAAGATCTGACCCAAGATGTTTTTCTAAAAGTATTGAAAAATATCAAGAAAGTGAAAAAGCCTGAGATGTTTAAGTCATGGTTGTTTCAATCTGCGAAGAATCTCTTCTTAGATCGATTGAAAGCAACGCAGGTTCGTCAAAAAGTGAGCCGTGAGAAGGTTGAACAAGCGATGGGTATTACGGAAGCCTCCAATCCGGAACGCGTTTTGGAGCTTCAGAAAACCCTGGAAAAGCTTGCCCCGGAAGATCGCTTGTTAATTCTTTTGGTGGATCAACAGGGCTATTCATATGGAGAGGTAGCGGACCTTTTTGGGCTGAGCGAGTCGGCTGTAACCTCTCGAATTTATAGGGTTCGTCAACACATCAGGAACGATTTTGAAAAAAAAGAAAGGAATTAAGACGTTCGGGCGTCTTATCTGCAGGACATGAAGGATCAGATTGACAGAGAAGGGCAGGATATTCGGAATCTCTTTTCGGAAGCGGAGGAATCATTGCAAGGACCTACTCCTTACATGCGTACGCGGATACTGGCGAATCTTCGAGAAGGCCGAGCCAACCAACGAACATTGTTGTGGAAACGGCTCGCTTTTTCGAGTCCGATCGTGAGTGCCATCGTTCTAGCTGTCGTTTTTTTGAATGGCTCTGAACCTGCGTTTCGAGCCTCCGTGAATGAAAAGGTGTTGGTTAAGGTGGAGGTTCAGGGCATGAAAGAAATGCCGGTCTCGTTTGCTGAGATTGAACTTCCAAGCAATGTGTTCTTCTATTCTGAAAAGTATCCAGAACTGGCTTCTCAAAAGCAGATCCGTTTGGCTTGGTCTTATGTCCAGGAGATGGGATCACTTCCCATCGTCATCCAGTCGAGGGATGCCGGGATCAAGCCAGTTAAGGTGCGATTTTTAGATCACGATCTTAAGCTCGTGAAAGAAAGGGAAATCGCGATTCAGTTTGAAGCTCTCGTAAAACATGGGAGCTCGGCTTTTTTCAAGGAAAGTCCATTAAATGGAAAGGATGTTTGGATATGAAACGCAATTTATTTTTCACGATGACAGTGGTTGTCTTTTTGGCCTTTCCGGCCATGGTTTTGGCTGAAGATGAGGTGTTACCTGCGGGCACCGAAGACATTAAAGCTTTTGATCAAGCTCTTGAAAGAGATCGCATTCGTGAGCGTTCCAAGACCCATGCAGATGAAACAGGAAATGAAGTGGGCGACATGGTGCGTACACAAACGAGGACTCGCACCCGTAGCAAAGGGAATTTGAGTGACGCCGTTTCGGAAGAAGCGAAGAAGATGCAGAAAGCTGGAGATGTTGAGAAACAACAGATTCATGAACGTTTGCGAGAGCGGGTACGGGAACAAGTCAGCGAAGGCCAGGGAACCATGGAACGAACGCGAACCCGTTCAGACCTAGTGCCGGACGAAGAACAACAGCAACAGCTTCGCGATGGGTCGGGAAATGAGACTCAGGGAGAGGGTTCTAATCAAGGCTCCCACTCTGGAAATCAAAACGGTCGTTAGGCTAAAATAAAACGTGGCAATCGTTCAAAAGGCCATCCGAAAGGGATGGCCTTTTGTTTTTGGACAAATTTCAATCGTTTAATAAAGCAAAAATCTTGTCTGCCAGTGTGGCAGCTCGAACGCGTAGCTCTTCTTTAGTGCAGCCTTGGCGTTCGGCCATGGTCTCTTCGTCGGCATATCCGAATTGCACCAGCTCTTGTAAGAATTTTTGATCCTGGGGGGCACATTTCGTCAGGAAGATACGAACTTCCATGGATTTTGCTCGGCTTTTTGAAGCCGATTCGAGCAATGTGATGATTTGTTCGTAGGATGCTTCGCTCTCTTTGGCCTCTCGAACGACTTCATCTGGGTCTTCTTGAGGCTCTTCTTCGTCGTCGTCCTCCGGGAATCCCATAAATTTTTCCAACATGTTTTGGGCTTCTTCCGAGAGTTGAACTTGGGGCCATCCGTATTCATCTGTCCCCCAACTCATGACCCCTTGACCTGTAGCCGTGAGATATCGGTTGAGGACCAAGAGGAGAGGGGGGTTCTCCTTTGGACAACCAGGGCTTTCAAAGATGATGGCGCTTTTACATTTTTTCAAGCGCTCCAAGATCGGCTTCTCCAGTTGGTTTTCCTCTTTGACGTCTTCGACCCAGGTTTCAGGATCTTCGACCCAGCCATCGGCGTTTAAAGAGGGCCTTCCTGGATTGGCTTCTTCATAGTCCACAATCCATTGTTGGATCTCATCCACAACCGCTTCTGCGGTCTTTTGGTTCTTTTCTGAAAGAAGGGTCCAGTAATTCATGCGGCCCCTGCTACCATAGATGAGGCCTCTTTTCAAAAGCCTGCCTGAAATTTTGAGGGTCACGCAAGTGGCTGGTGGAATGTTGTGAATTTCGATAGGTTTAGATCATGAGTGATTCTGACAGACGCGTTCATGTTCGTGTTCAAGTCGAAACCAAAGTTCGCGTATCCGCTCCAAATGGCGTTTTCGAAGGGCAGGTCCGCGACCTGTCCAAAGGTGGCGCAGGGATTTATTTGGATGAAGTGGTTGGAAAACAAGGAGATTCCATCGAGTTGTTTCTTCCCATAGAGGAAGGCGATGACATCGTTGTGATGGCCGAAATTCTTCGTGTGGTCTACACTTCTCGCGGAATCCTCCATGGGACGCGTTTTCAGATGGTCGAGCCTTCCATGAGAGAGAAACTCTTGGAATTGATTGAAAAATTGGTGAAAGAGGCGGGGGGAGGAAAAAGGAAACACGCCCGTCTTTCTCAACGCTTGCCCATTGAAGTCGATAACCTAAAAGATTTTAAGGCGAATATTGAAAATATATCCATGGGTGGCTTAGCCATGGTGGTTGAGGAGCCCCTTGTTTTGGATCAAGAGGTGGAGCTATCCATTCCCGACTTGGAGGGAAATGAACTTTTGGTGGTTAAGGGGCGTGTGATTCATCAAACCCAGCTTAGCGAAGAATATGCTCAAGGTTGCCGGGTTGGGCTTGAGTTTGAAGAATTGTCTGCCGAAGATCGAACTCTATTGGCGAAGCTCTTGGTGGATATTCTACAAAAACAAGACGACGAAAAAAGCTAAACCTAGTTAAGGGTTTGTTTCTGGGCATCTTTACGAAACCTTGATAAATCTACGATCTTAATATCTGTCGACTATCTGATGGGGGAAATCATGCAGACAAGCAGCAGCTGGTTTGGACATCCACGCGGTCTTTCAACTCTTTTCTTTACCGAACTCTGGGAGCGCATGAGTTATTACGGAATGCGCGCCTTGTTGGTTTTATTCATGACCGAGCAAATTGCAAGAGGTGGTTTGGGTATGAGCGTGGGTAAGGCGACGGCCATTTATGGTCTTTATACATTTGGCGTGTATGCCTTGGCTCTCCCTGGAGGGTGGATGGCTGACAAACTTCTTGGCCAGAGAAAGGCTGTACTGGTCGGAGGGATATTGATTGCTTGCGGGCATTATACTTTGGCCATTCCAGCGCTTTTCGCCTTTTATTTGGGTCTAGGGCTGATTGTCTTGGGGACGGGCCTACTCAAACCCAATGTAAGTGCCATTGTCGGGGAACTATACCCGGAAGGTGGAGCGCGAAGAGATGCAGGATTCTCCATTTTCTATATGGGCATCAATATCGGCGCCATCATTGGTCCCTTTGCCTGTTCGACCCTCGGGGAGAAGGTCAATTGGCACTTAGGTTTTAGCGCGGCCGGAATCGGAATGACGTTGGGGTTGATTCAGTATGTGATCGGGCAAAAACACCTTCAAGGCATTGGAGACGTCAAAGATGAGGCGGCGGCTCCGGAGGCCCTGAAGCGTTCCTGGAAGTATTTCTTTTTTGGTGTGGCCGCCACAGTGTTTTTAACGTTTGTGGTTGCCGCTCTGAGTATGGCGGAAATCTTGCCGTTGACGTTGGTTGGATTTGTTCGAGCCACCGGCGTTTTGTTGGTGATTCTCGCCATTCTCTATTTTGCCTGGATCATTCTGTTTGTTTGTCAAAATCGGGATGAGCAGAAGCGCGTGGCCGCGATCGCGACCCTGTTCTTTGGGGCCGCCATGTTTTGGTCGGGCTTTGAGCAAGCCGGATCCTCCATGAACCTTTTCGCCCGAGATTTTACGAACCGCGTTTTTATGGGATGGGAAGTCCCGGTTGGATATTTCCAAAACATCAATCCTCTGTTCATTGTCATCTTGGCCCCTGTTGCGGGAAGCCTCTGGGTTCGACTTGGAAAGCGAAACCCTTCCATTCCCGCGAAGTTTGGCTATGGCCTTTTCTTATTGGCGGTTGGCTTCTTCGTTTTGGCTTGGGGTTCCATGCATGCCAGCGCAGAAAATCAAGTGGGGCCCATGTGGCTGATCGTAACCTACTTTTTCCACACGGTGGGTGAACTTTGCTTAAGTCCCGTTGGCTTAAGTAGCATTACCAAACTTTCCCCCAAACGAATGGTGGGGCAAATGATGGGAACCTGGTTTTTGGGTGCGGCGTTGGGCAACCTGATTGCCGGATTGGTTGCGGGGTATTTGGAAACGTTGCCCACAAATCAATTGTTTTTTGTCGTGGCATCCATCGCAGCAGGTACTGGATTTCTCTTCCTCCTCTTTTCGGCTCCCATTCGAAAGATGACCGGGGGGGTAACCTGATCCGTTATTGAGGTTGTTTTTTTTCGGGCGAATAAACGCGATCTGCCAGTCTCAATAAGTTGGAGCTGATGGACAAATGGGCCTGTTGGATGGCTTGCGTGTTGATGCTGAAACGGACACGCTTGTTTTGAATGAAGAGTTGGATCATGCCCCCTTCTTTTAGAAATTCGTCCGATTCTCCGACCGTCAGCGATTCCCGGTGCGTGAGGTCGTTGATCACAAAAGGTAGGTTCATCGTTTTTTTGGGGAAAAATAAGAGATGACACGAATTCGCACTTTCCGGAGTGCCTATCGTTTTTTCAAGGACGTGTTTGCCGCCGATGCGTTGATCCTTCAAAAGCCTTTTTAGGTGTCCCTCGAAAGTATTTTCTCTGAAGTTACAGATCACAAAGGAGTTGTTTTTTTTAAGGGGAGATTTTTCTGGGTATGTCACAAATTTCAAAAAGTTGAACAGAAACGCGGCCTTCAGCTCTTGTTCCGAGACGGAACGCGCGAAAGAAAACGAGGGAAGGATCAATAGGAATAAAAGCGCGCTTAGCTCCGCCTTGGAATGAGCGCGTCGAATTTTTCGCAATGGCAATCCCATCCTATATTCGGGCTTTCGCTGGTTGTTGGGTAATCATCACTCGCACTTCCCCCCAAGTGCTTTTGTTTCTAGAAAGTATTAAGTGAGTTTTAACAGTCGAGCATCAAAACACAAACAGATTTCGTTTCCAAGGGGGGGCACCCTTCGTGGGAGGCTTCAGAGAAAGAATCAAACGGTTAACCTGTTGTTTTTTTGGTGGAAAGTGTCTCTTCTGTTTTTTTCTCATTCCGGGGAGGCGTCGGGAGGGGAGGTCCTGGATTTACTTTCTTTTCAACGATGGGCCCTTTTCTTTGTGGGGGCTTTCGGGGGCCTCGGGGTCGGAAGGGTTTCCGCGGTTTGGTAGAGGCCTCACCCTCGGGAGATCCCGGTTTAGCATCGGTTCGGGGACGCCTTCCCCGAAAAGGTCTTCGGCGACGGCCTTGGTCTTCTTTTCTGTCTTCTCCAGGCTTTCCTTCTTTACGGGGGCGACGACTTCTTCCCTGCTTGTCGCGGCCTCGATCCTTTCGTTTCCGGTCCCGGCCTTTTCGTTCTCCTTTTCCTCTTTTCTCGGGTTCCGGTTTTTTGGGAAGGGAAAGGTATTCCGCGACATAAAAAAGATCGTCGATGTTTCTGCCACCCGCAGGCATTTTGTCCGTTTCTTTCTCGGGTTTTAGAACAACCACTTTTCGAAGGAATTTAATTCGCTTTCGATCAATGACGTCTAGGGCATTCATCACATATTGGATGCGCTCTTCTCTCCATTTGAAACGTTTTTCCATCTCCTGGGAAAAAGGTTCACGAATGGCTTCCAGCTTCTCTTTTCGTTCCTTTGCCCGGCGCTCGCGCTCTTCTTTTCGTTTCTGCTGAAGGAGTTCATATCGTTCATCCGCATTGAGAATCTTTTTTTCAGCCTTTTGCGGCGCTTCTTCAACGGAAGGGGACGGATCATTTTCTGGTTTGGATGTTTGCTCTTCCAAAGGTGGGTCTTGGAGCTCAACGTTAGAAGCATCTTCCTCAGTTACATTCGTTGTTTCTGAGGCTTCGTTGGGAATCTCTGGAGTCGAAGAGTCTTTCGCATCGACATTTTCATCTTTCTCAAAATCTTGAGAAGGAGGTTCGGTTTTCTTGTCATCCGTTTCAGAGGCAGGCTCCTCCGTTTGAGGGGTTGCAGAATCTTCGTTTGGCTTTTCCGTGTGACCTTTAAGCAGGTCACCTCGAACTTGGTAAGCTTCTCGTAATTCAATCCCAGATATTTGCGTCAACGTTTTCATTGAATATTTACTCCACAGTCCTTTCCTGCGTTTTCTACCTGATCGGAACTCAAAAGAAAACTCTCTCTGATCCAAAACTCTAAGAACCGTTCCAGTGGTCATTTCTCTTGAAAGTTGGCTTCAAATTCTCTCCCACCGAGTCGCTTTTCGGCGAACTGCAAAGAGTTTCGAGAAGGCTCGAATCCCCCTTTTTTTGAGGAAAAAGGTCGCCATAAATATCAATAATATCAGCGACTTAAAATTTATCGCTTTGGCATATAGGTTGCTATTTATTCGCGGGATGAAGCGAGGGGAAAGCCACAGGGTATGGATTTATTTGGGAATCGTGATTTCATTTTGTATTTGGGTGCCGGACACGCACGCGGATCTCGAATCGATCGAGATTGTTCCTTCGTTCGAAACAGCCGGTCTTTATGTTGAAAGCACACAATCTTCGGATTTTTTGTGGGCCGGAATTCGTTTGGCATCTTCAACTGAAAACTTTCGTGAAATTCATGATTTTGTGCGATTTGATGCCTCTCATTTAGCCACGACTCTGTTCGATCTCAGTCCCGGAACGGAATACGAAGTTCGTGTACAGCAAGGGTTGAATGTATATTTCCGTTCCTTTACCACCCGCGAATTTCAATTGCCTGCTCCTCTGCGAATTGTATCCGTTCATTCCAGATCCGAATTAGAAGCCGCAATTGGAGGTTCCTTGCCGGGCGATGAGATTCGAATATTTCCTGGAAATTATGGAGGAGATTTCTACCTCACTCGCTCCGGTTCGGAAGATCACCCCGTTGTTTTGAGCGGGCAGGTTCTTGAGACGGAAAAAGAAAAACCCATTTGGGAAAGGGATGGGCTTCCGGTGTTGAGCCACGGAGATGACTATGGAATTTTCATTTCCGGGGATCATGTCGTGATCCAAAATCTGCGAATTCAACACAATCACCATGGTGGCATTCGCCTGTTTGGTGCTTTTGGATGTGTTATTCAAGAAAACCAAATTTATGACAATGAATCGGGAGATTCATCGCTGCGATCGAACGTTTTAATTACGGGAGGGGAAGAGGTTGGAGGTCGTCATCTGATCCAGAACAATCATGTCGCAGACTTGGAGCATGATACGCCGTTCGAGGTTGAAGTTAGTGGCGACCCGACCGTAACTTACTATGGAATAAAACAAGATGACGATCCAGGGCCAGGAACCGTCATCCGAGGAAATCGCATTGAGCAGCACTACGATGGTATTCACGCGTGTGGTGATGAGGATGAGACCTATCTCGTATTGGAAGATTTGAATGATGTTTTAGGGGGGCCTCCCTCCAGATGGACCAACCACGATACGGAAGTGTATGACAACGATATTTTTAATCAGAGGGATGACAATCTGGAGACCGATGGAATCTGTGTGAATGCTAGGTTTTATCGAAATCGCTTGGGGAAAAGTGGCTCTCCTGTGAGCATTGCTCCTGCGTTACCTGGTCCCTATTTCTTTGTCCGAAACTTGATGGTGGACTTCGAGGGAAGCGCAGTGAAGTTTAATATCGGTGGGGATCGAGGAACGATTCGGAATATCTTTTTCTATCACAATACCATTGTGCGAACCCAAGAAGATCCGTCTTGGGATAACGCAGTTCTTTACCTCTATGATGGAATTCCCAGTCAGAACATTGTGTTTCGAAATAATATTTTAATGGGGAATCATCGGTTGGTGATTATCCAACCCGATTGGATTCATCGTCCTGACATGGATCATAATTTATGGTTTGCCACTGAGGGTGCTCCTGAGGAGCCCTTTATTCGATGGGGAAATGAGGGCTGGAGTGAGGACTGGGAAGGGTGGAAAGATAGGAGCGGAAATGAAGAGCAGGGGGTGTGGATGAATCCCAGGCTTTCAAACGGATTTATCCCATCTCCTCAAAGTCCAGTTGTAAACCACTCCAAAGTGCTTCGAATTCCGGGGATCAATGATCTCTATTTTGGTTCGGGTCCTGACTTTGGTTTTCACGAAGTCTTTGTTCCAAAGAAACCCACACTCTATCGTCCGAACTGTCCTGTCGTTGGGGAACCCTAGAGGTTAAAACGAGAAAAATGAGTAGCCGTATCCTGCATAAACCTGAAGAGCAGTATCTTTAGCTTGTTTGAAGGTCCAACGGGGAGGGACTTCATACTCACGGTCCAACCACAGACATTTGGCACCCACACACACACGATGTTTTTTCTTGAAGTTAAATACTTCGGCTTCTAATCCAAGCGTCCAGGCATTTTTGTATTGTTCTCGATATTCTAGGCTTAGGTCCGGACGAGATGGAATGTGTTCCTCATTCACAGAGGCAAAGTTACTCCAAGAAGCGGTTGCGCAGATCGGCCCCAAGACACGAACGGTCGCTTGAATTTCAGCGATGGAGAGCTTTTCCGCTCCTTCTTTTTCAAAGAAACTCCCGGGAAGTTGAAAACGACAGGTCATCCCAACTCGTTGATTGAATAAAAGCTGAAGTTCCGGAGTTGAAATGGGACCCGTAGAGTCAATGCGATCCGAGAGATGATCATCCCAACCGGTCATCATATGAAGCGTTCCCCCGACCACAAACTCCCACTTTGTATCAGAAGGATCTTCCACGGGCTTTTCAGTGGGGTTGGAAGGTTGCTCGTCACCCTTGTTTTCAATATGTGAGACGTCGCCATCGACCGGTTGAAGCATCAATTGAACAGGAATGTCAGTTTGTCCTTCGGCCAATTGATACCATGCCACGGTCGGATCATCCTCCAATCCCCATTCCCCGAGTCGTTTTCTTACGACATCCTCGAGTTCGGGTTCGGTTTCGGGGATCCAAACAACCAAGGCCTCGTTTGGCGCGTTGGCATGATCAATTATGCCTTCTAGTTGGGTCATCCCGTCTTCGGATAGCTCTCCCAATTGTCCGTTTTTGGTTCGGATCTGAAAAAAGGTGGGAGGGGATTGCAAGTTCTGCTTGGAAGCCCAATCTTCGATTCTTTGATCCGCTCGCTGGTCGATGAAGTCTTCCATGTGCGAATGGCGTGTGAGTTCAAAGGTGGTCACAGGCCTAGGGGTAGCTTCGTTCGTTTGATTATTTCCCGGAAGATATTTGACGAACATGTTTCGTTCGCTTCGAGTCATTCCGATGTACTTTCCAAGCAAGAAATCGATGCCGTCGGCTCCTCTGCCCATGGCCAACCCGCCATCGAGAGCGTTTTCGACTTCATCGGATTCGATGGAAACCCAATCCACGTTTGAAAAGCCCCCATTTACGACCAGAAAATATTCGGGATGTTTTCGAAGACGTTTCAACATTTCGATCAGGGGAGGCGCATCTTTTTTTGTGTAAACGTGATACGTCCCATTTTCCATCACAATGGCGTGGCAAAGAATGATGTTGGGATCCCGCTTGTCACAGGGCGTTTGAAAAGATTCCGCCTGAGATCGTTGAGTTCCGACGAACAACAATAAAATAAACATTCCTAAAACAAAAAACCTTGTTTTCATCGTACTTCCTAATCGGTTGTCGTTTCGTACCAAAGATCAAATGAGAGCCAGTAACCACTGGAACCGTTCGGTTCATCTCGAATCACGATCTGTCCATTTTCATTCAAGCTGACAGAGTCACGCCCGACCAAGGTTTCGAGTGAGGATTCAATGATGTAGCTCAAACCCCCATCTTTCTTGTTGGGTAATTCCAGGTCGAGATCGGCACTGACGCATTCCTGTGTTTCCCAATTGCAGAAGATCCCTTCTTCAAAATGAAATGGGTCCAATTCCCAGGGATTTATTTCTCGCGTGACATTCGAATAATCTGTGATTCGAACGAGAGGGGAGGGATATTCTAAAGGACGTTGGCCGGAGACATGAACGAGGTTCAATACGCCATCTTCAATTCGAAGATGATCTTCACGGTCAATCGCAATTTCAACTTCAAGAGTCGCTTTGGCAATTCCGCTAGAGGGGTCATCTCCATTTCCCCCTTCAAGAATGATGTAGTCTCGCTGGACAATCGCGCTGGGGGTATATCCTTCTAAATAAGCTCTGCAGCGGACCGTCTTAGAAGCCGCTACCCAAAATCCTTGAATGACTTGAATGGAGGCTTCTGTGGGATCGGAGCCATCAATTGTGCAATATGCAGTGGATCCAGCTGTGGTGGAAGTGATTTCCACGTAGACGGGGTCTTCATACATACCGCTGGAAGGTGAGATCGTTGGATCGGTTACCTGCGATGTGTTGGTCGACGCGGATTCATTTTGATTCGTATCCGAATTCAAGGTCCGGTCGATGTCCGTTCCACATGAGAGGGTGAAAAGAAGCGAAATGATGAGAAATGTGTTTTTCAGTCTATTCATGGCTTATCTGCTGCGGGCGTATATCATTTATGACGCGTCAAATCAATATCTTGACGCGAGGGTGTAAGGATGATAGGCGCGCCTTCCATATGATGAAGTTCAAACTTTCTTACCTCTTGTTATTATTGAGTTTTTCAACCTCAGCCTGGGCTCAGGAGGATCCATTTCTCAATCGGATACATCTTTGGGCCGGAGGCGATGCCGGTTATAACCGAATTGCAGCTTCTCGAACCAATGAATTGAGCAAGGACGGTTATCAACTGGATGTAAGTGGATTTGCCTCAACCTCTCTGGAGGATGTGACGGTCGAACTGGGGGGCGGATGGCTTTATAACGTTTCGGAAGGGGAGACCTCTACGGGAACCGTTCTGAATGACAAAATCACGACCAAAGCTGGATTTGCCCACTTGGTGGGGCGATATCGAATTTCCCCCGAATGGGAAATCGGCATGGCCAATCGACTCCTTTTCGGTGCCGACGCTCGTTTCCAAAGTTCTACAGCGGCCGACAATCGCGTCCATTGGTTTGCAGGCTTACAAGGGGTTTATCGCGCACCGTTTCGCTTTCCTTTGCAACTGTCCGCGACGGCTCTCACAGATGTGACGGTTTCGGGAAGGCAGATTTATCAGTTTCTCTTCGGTCTTCATGTCGGTTTTGGCATTTTTGACTTCGGTACGGACGAAACGTTTGCGCCGGTTAAAACCAAAGAAGTTCAGAAAATTAAAGTGGAAAGTGTTGTCCAGCCGGCACCGGCTGTACCCGAAGTGGTAACCGTTCAAGTTCAGGTTCCCGAACCCAAACGAACCTATGTATTGGATTTACAGCGCATTCAATTCGATTTTGATAGTGCGAAGCTAAAACCCCAAGCGAAGGAAATGTTGAAAAAAGTCGGGATGTTCTTGGCGACACATCAGGATGCCTGGAACCACTTGACCATTGAAGGGCATACAGATCAGATTGGTTCCAATGCCTATAATTTAAAATTGTCTCAGGCACGTGCGGAAAGCGTGCGAACGGAACTTCTGGCCAATGGTGTAGGAGAAGATGCTGTTTTGGCCAAAGGTTTGAGTTTTTCCGAGCCCTTGGTTCAAGAAAATACGGCACTGGATCGACAGAAGAATCGAAGAGTGGAGTTTGAGTTCGAGGGCATTCAAGATCCGGAAGCGCTCGACGAGTTCTTCCAAAAGATCAATCAAGCATACTGAAAACATAAAGCTTTTTGCGGGGGAACCCTCCAAATTTCTGTTTGTCATTCAGGGGGGCAAAGCCGTGACACGGCTTTGGAAATGAATCCTTTTTTTCGGCCTTTTTAACCTTTCGAAAAAGAAAAACCGAGAAACGCTGCCCTCCTTCCAGGGACACTTCGTCGCGGGTTACGCCCCGCTCCTCGTTCGGGACTCGGTAACTGTATGTATATAAGCATGGATACAGTCACCTCCCCCGAGGTATCGCTTTCGTCCAGGCCAACACGATTCGCATCTTTTCCCGTTTTTGGAATCGACAGACCCGCGTTTCTCGGTTTTTCGTCTGTGAGAGGGGAATGTCAGGTTTATGGGGGGCTGGGGGTTGCGGAATTGGGGAAACGTGGTAGAAGGGCGGCTCGAAAAAATAGACTACTGAAATCAAAGGAGAGTAGGAAATGGCAAGTGTATGTGAATTTTCCGGAAAGCGGCCGCTGACCGGGCACAAAGTATCCAATTCAAACCAGAAGACCAAACGTCGACAAATGCCCAATCTTCAGAAGAAGGCGTTCTACGTTCCTGAGCTGAAAAAATCCTTCACAGTCACGTTGTCCGCTCGGGCGTTGCGTTCCATCGAAAAACAGGGAGGTCTTTCCCAGGCTTTGCGAAAGGCAAAACCTGAGACATTGTCTTCCAGACTTCAAACCCTTCGCACCCGCATCCAATCAAGCTAACGGAGAATATTCATGGAACTCGTCAAAAAGACTTCTGAGTACAAGATTTTTAAAAAACGATCTGGTCGCTTTTGCGTTCAAAATGAAAAACGAAGCTGGGTCAATGGGGAGGACAAAGTCAAAATTCTCGTAGGCGAGAAATTGATCAAAGCTGCCATGCCCAAGCCGAAAGAAGAACCCAAAGAAGAGCCTGCTGAAGCCAAAGCCGATGAGGCCAAGGATTCAGAAGCCAAAACCGAAGAAGAAAAATAAGTTTTTTCTAAGCTCGGTGAGGGTATAACCCCTTCCATGACAGATCTTCTGGCTCATCACACCACATTTGAACTGGGTGGGGTCGTGCGGGAAGTGAGAAGGCCTCACACCTTGTCTGCGCTTGAGCAAGAACTACAATCCTTTCACCCCAGTTCCATCTTGATTCTTGGGGCCGGCAGCAACGTCTTGGTTTCCGATGAGGGGTTTGATGGAACGTTGATCAAACCGGAACTCAAGGGCATTGAAATTCTGCATCAAGGAAGCCATTCCGTTCGTGTACGAGTGTATGCCGGAGAAGTTTGGGACGACTGGGTGGCCCATGCTGTGGGTCAAGGTTGGCAAGGAATCGAAAGCTTGAGTGGGATTCCAGGTTGGGTGGGCGCGGCTCCCATCCAAAACATTGGGGCATATGGTCAAGAAGTCTCTTCGAGCATTTTTGCTGTTCATGCGTTGGAAAAGGGCACGGGGGAAGAGAAAGCATTTTCAAAAGACGAATGCCTGTTTGCCTATCGTTCTAGTGCCTTCAAAAAAAGACAAAGCCCTTGGGTTATTTATGCAGTGGATTTTGATTTGAACGTTTCCAGGACGGCTCGCACGAATCATCCAGAAGTATGCCGAGAACTCGGAGGAGATTCTTCATCGCTTCTGGACTTGAGGAACTCCGTTTTACAAATTCGGAAACGAAAGAACATGCTTCTAGATGAGAGGAATTCGAATCGTCGAAGCGCTGGATCGTTTTTTCTCAATCCCATGGTGACTCCTAAACAAGCCTATTTCGTAGAAGCCGTGTGTGCGAATAACGGATGGGAAGTGCCCGAAAGTTTTCCGACAGAAGATGGCAGAGTTAAGTTGAGTGCTGCGTGGTTGATTGAAAGGTGTGGGTTTGCAAAAGGATTTTCTTTGGGAAATGCAAGGCTTTCGACCAAACACTGCCTTTCCATTGTGGCTCAAGGACGTGCGACGTCGGTTGACGTGGTGAAATTGGCCAAGGAAATTTCGAGTCAGGTCAAAAAGGTCTTTGATGTAGACCTTATTCCCGAACCCACCTTCATCGGGTTTGGACAGAGTTGGGAAAAACTGAATTTCTAGGACGGAATATTACGTCCAAATTCCTGTAGAATTTTCAACCATGTATTTCACAATATCCTTCGATTCATACATGCATTGACCGTCTACAAGTAGGCAGGGGGCTTGATCTTTTCCCCCTATTCCTTTCAGCTCCTCCAAAAACTCCGGATGATCGTTCACATTGCATACTTCGATGTCTTCTTGAAGGCGACAATTGGCCAACGCCAAAAAAGCGGCTTTCGAAAATCCACAGGAACTTTTGATGAAAAGTCTTGCCCCCTTTGCCACTCCTTGAGGAGGCCGGGAGGGTGGAAGAGTCTTCGCGTACGCTTGGTCGAATTGCTCAACAAAGGTGGCCAAATCTTCGATGTTTCGTTGTCCTCCCGGTGTTACAGAAGAGGCATGTCGGACAATGCCCTCCGCATCCACAAACACCGTAGCTCGATCTGTAATTCCTTTCTCTTCCAAATAAAGACCGAACTGTGACGCCATTCCTCCTTTGGGGTGAAAATCGGCGAGAAGAGGGAGTGAAATGCCTCCCATGCTCTCGGCCCAGTTGGCATGGCAATAAACACTGTCAACGGAAATTCCAAAGACTTGTGTGTGAGCATTTTTGAATCGATGTTGCAGCGCTTCCAGCGCTGGAATTTCACGGCTTCACGTGGGGGTGAAGTCGAGGGGGTAGAATAAAAGGAGGACGTGTTGTTTCCCTTTGAACTGGCTCAATGAGAACGTTCGTCCAAACTGGTCGTTCAAAGAAAAATTAGGAGCAGGGGTTCCAGACTCGATCATGTTCAATGTTTTACGTGAGGTTTTTATGGGCGACAAGCCCCCTTTTTGGGGGAAGGCTACTTCGTGATTTCGACCCAAAACATTCCGCGAAAATCTCCCCGTTTAAAGCCGTGGGCTTGATCTTCTGGGTAGCGTGCCATGATCGCTGTTTTGACATCCTCGTCGAGCTTGGTTCCATGACACTTTAAACAAAGGGAGGTGGTGTAAATGGGCTCCACATATCCCCACTTTTGTTCTCCCAAGGAGACGAGTTCGGGGGCCTTGGGTTCAATGTTTGAGCTGTTCTTATACTTCTCCAAAAAGGGGATCATCCATTTCTTTGGCGCATTGTGAGAATTTCGGATTTTGTGACTGGTTCTTCCCACCAAAAAACCATTTTTGGAGTGCTCCTCTGCCATTTCTGGAGCTGCTGAACGGCAGAACCCGACCGCTCCGGCAATTCCCCCCTTTGTGACAACCGTAACCAAGGATTTTTTAAGGCCCGAAGCAAACGTTTTTACGATCTTTGCTGCTTCCTCTTTGACTTCTTGTTCGTCAGGAGAGGCCGATGCGAGAACGGGAATTGCAAAAATGACCAAGAACCAAAAAACAAATTTTTGCATGAAATGAAGTGTAATCAAAAAAAACGAGCGCCACCAGTTTTGACCTCATTGCTTTTCCTGAAATTGTTTCAGTGCGTTTTTTAAGTCTGCGTATTTGTTCTCATAGTCTTTCATGGAGCGCTCAATGACCTCATGAGCCTCATCTCGGTTATACGCATGAGTGATTTCAGTGTTTCTCTTTTTGGTCCCAGGAGCATCTTTATAGGTTAGGAAATAGTGTTTGAGGCGCTCAATCAGGGCTGGGGGACATTCATATAAGTCCTTCATATGTCCATAAATGGCGTCACCCTTCATGACCGCAATGATTTTGTCATCCGCTTCTTGCCCATCAATCATTCGTAACCCTCCAATGGGCCTAACTGGGAGCAATATATCCCCATGCGTGATGGATTTTTCCGCCAGCACACAGATGTCCAAAGGATCTCCGTCTCCAACGATTTGCTCACGGGAAGCTTTTTCCATACAAAACTCGGCGATCAAATCTCCACAATAAGTCTGAGGAATGAGACCGTATAATGTTGGATAAACATTCGAAAATTTTTGAGGGCGATCCACTTTTAAATGGCCCGAGCCCTTGTCCAACTCATATTTGACCGTGTCCGAGGGAACAATCTCAATATAGGCTGTAACGGTTTCTGGCGCCGTATCTCCAATGCTGACTCCGTGCCAGGGATGCGCTTGAAATAGATGGATCAAGAGTTCCTGTTTGATGTTCATGACTTTCCTTTCGCTGGAAGTCTAGTCCAGTTTTCCCACTTAAGGAACCACCTCAACGGAATCATTTTCTTCCGGTTGAACGCTTTTTAGAACCGGGATTTTTAAGGTGTCTCCAGCTTTTAACTCATGAGCCAGCTTCGTGGGATTCTCTTTCTTCATCAGCCACTGAGGTATCTGAAATTTCCGAGAAATTGACCACACGGTATCTCCTCGCCGGATTCGATAGGTCTCCATCTCTTCAACCTCAAAGACACTGAAAAACTCAGCTTGAAGAGCTCGATGGTAATCGGATCGCTTGGTTTCAAAATCCTTCTTTTGACTCTCATTTTCGATGGGCAAAAAGATTTTTTGTCCTGGGCGGATGGGTTTTCCATATCGAAGGCCATTCAGTCGCCGAAGTGTCGTTGCAAAACCCAAATCCAACCAATCGGAATAATGTCCAAGGGTTTCTTCGTATTCCACCCGTACCCAATAGCGATCACCCTCTTTCTCTACGGAAAATTCTTCTGCTTCGAATTCCATTGTTTCGAGGCCTTGTTTTTGGGGAGGCATGGAAGGACCAAATACTTCTTTTGGAGGGATGGTTTTCAGGGGCTTGATGGGTATAGGTGTGCTGGAAATCTGTGTTTTGTTTGGTCGTTCGGAGTTTGAATTTTTGGAGGGAGTGGCCTTTTTTTCGGAAACAGAAGCGGTGTGGCGAGAAGCCTTGGCCCCTTTTCGAGGAGGAATGCGTAGTTTTTGTCCGACACGAATCAATCCTCGTCGCCCAATGCCATTTAAGGCCATGAGTTTTGAGCAGCTCACCCGAAAGGTTCGGGCAATTCCGCATGGAAAGTCTCCCCTTTGGACCCGATATTCTACACTTTCCAACCATGGATCATCTTCTTTTGGGGAGGATTCGATTTGGGCAAGCAACTGCTTGGAGTTGGTCCCGTGCGGTATGTGAATATGATGCCCTTTGGGAATTAGGAAGCCTTCATGCCAAACCCATCGCGTTAGCGCCGGGTTCAAGTGCTTGAGTTTGGACTTCGTTGTCTTGAGAAGCGTCTGCAGACGAAAAGCGGATATCGACTTGGGCAATTGGATCGTTTGGAATTGGGGCGGGGTTTGAAGCAATACCTCCGGAAAGAACGTTGATGCATTTGTTGCAACGTGACGTGCGGCAAGAAAGCTGACATAGAAGTTTCGCACAGCCGTTCGAAATCGACGTCCTTCATACTCATGAATGACGCGAACAAAGTCAGGTCCGAAACGTTTCAGAGCTTTTCTCATTCCGAGGATCCCATAGTTGTAGGAAGTGATGACAAAAGGGCCTAAAGAATCATCTTTGGAGGAGAACGTGGACGGCTTGGGAACTTTTCCAAGTGTTTTATACGCATTGGTTAAATAGTTGATGGCCCCTCGTGTGGCTTGGTATGGATCTAGTCTTTCATCGGAATGAATGCCGATTTTTAAGCCCAACCGTTTGGCGGTTCGGGGCATGATTTGCCATAGACCTGCGGCCCCTACGCGAGAATAGGCCTGAGGATTAAACGCAGACTCCACAAAGGGCAAGTATTGAATTTCCGGGGAGAGATTTTCTTTTTCGAGTTCTTTTTCAATGAAATCTCTAAAGATCCCGAAACGAGAAAGTCCCCTGGCAAAACGATCTCGATTTCCCTGTTGGCAACGCACTCGTTCAGAGGCTTCCCGCAAATCGTCTCCGCTGGGTTCATCAAAAAATGATAAAACACGGACTTCCTCTTTGGAAAAGGATGAAGTTCCATTCTCCACTTTTTGGGCCAGGTCCTTCAAAAGCACCTTCCACTTGGACCGTTCCCGGCGGACGCGCCTTCGGTCGCCCCGTCTTCTTCCGCTGCATTGAACGTCGTCTACGATTCCATAAACTCGTTGTGGCAGTTCGCTGTCATGAAAAATGGCTTGATCGTTTCGATATTTGGAAAAGACATCAACCCAAAATTGAATTCTCGGACGAAGCTCGGAAAAACAAGGAAACTCTTTTGTGCATTTTAAATCCGGACGTTTTTCAAGATTATGCGAAAAACCGGGAGTCCAAGGCGAGAGAAAAAAAATAAACAGAATGAAAGGTAGAAATTTCAAGAATCTGATTATACACAACTAACGGCTGGGTAAAATCGCCAATCCATTGTCCATCGCAATCCAAAGGCGATTGAATGTGTCCAGCTCCAAATCCACGACTCGGTTGGAGGGTAGTCCTAGATCGTTACGTAAATCGGATAATTGTAACGTGTTACCCGAGAGACTGGCATGAAAGAGTCCATCACTTCTTCCTAACCAAGCGTTCCCATTTCGATCGGAAATCATTTTGATGGAAATGGAATCTCCTGAGAAGGTCTCATAGTGGGTTCTCGATAGCGTATGATCCGGAGCAACTTGAATATGTGTAAGTGCAACACGACTCGCCATCCAGAAGCCACCTGCATTATCTGGGCATAAGGCATCCACGAGGTCCATTCGAATCGTGTCATGGAACAGGACATTGCCACTTCCCGCATGTGTAATGAGTTGAACGCCTGAAGTGCTCCCTACGATGATTTTTCCAGGTTCGATCATGAGAAGACTTTGGATTCCGTCCGAAAAGAGACCGTCTTCAGTAAAATAGTTCTCAAATTCGTAATTCCCTCTATGGTTCTGCGTCACATGGGACAGTCCTGTAATAGTTCCGACCCAAAGTCCCCCGAATCCATCCGGTTCAACGGAGGTTACTAAGAGATTGGGAAGACTTCCCGTATCCAGGGGAACGAGAGATATGGCTCCCTCGGGATACTCCTCTTGGTTTCGGGGCCAGATTCTTCGGGATTTCGTGCCATTTTCATCCCAAGAGTGCCGAACCAATCCACGAGACGTCCCTAGCCAGAGTTCGTTCGGAGAAGGGCTATAGCTTGCACGGACTTCGAGGTCTAAATTCTCTAAAACATTTTCGATCGTCCAATCCAAATCGCTCTCGGAATTCCAGCGCAGCCATCCAATATCTCCGTTTTTTCGGATGATCCACATCCCTTCTTCTCCTCGAGAGGAAAGCTGAGCGAGGCGGTCGAAATCGAAATCCATGTCTCGAAAATTTTTGGCTCCATACCGATTTTCTTCTTTTAAAAAGGAAAGTTTCGTCAATCCCGGTCCCGTTGGGTCTGTTGTCGTCCAAAGCGTCTGATTTTGTTCGGGTTGAATGGAACGAAAATGGACAGTCATGTCGTTAAACACCGGAGTGAAAATGAGGCCAGCGCTACCTGGAATGTGATCGAAGTAACCCACTTGGTTTCCAGCCGTCGCCCATAAAGTCTGATGCTCATCGAAGTGAATCTCGTAGAGGGGGCCTTGTCCACCTTCGGCGATCCAATTGGGAATGAGATTCTCAGGGTTTCTCTCGTGACTCAAAGGAAAATGGAAAATTTCGTGATCGGTGCTTCCCCAGAGATCTCCGTTCTCGTCAAAGGTCAAGCTTCTAAAAGAGATAGGGGAGAGCGTGAAGCTTTGTGGAGCATTTAAGTGTGTTGGAAACAGGAAAAGCGTTTGAAGGGTGTTGATCCACACGCCCACTCCCGGTTCTACTGCGAGCGCTCGCACGCCAAACTCGAACGGAGTGAATTCGATGGAAAATGTTTGGTTTGACTCCAACTTAATATGCCTCAAGCCGTCTTCACTTCCGATCCAAGCACCTCCGGAACGATCGTCATCAATGGCCGTAGGTAGAACCATTGAATTGGAGAAATTTGGAAGGTGGTCAAAGGTTTGGACAAAAAATTGCTCGGGTTCGAGTTGTTGAATCAGTGCGGGACCATTCGATGTCCCGATCCAGATATGGTCGTCGTCCGCTACGAAAATCTCCGTAACCATATTGCTCGGGAGACCGTTGCTTACACTAAAATGCTTCAGATGTTCGGGAATGGGTTCCCGTTCATCGGAAAGAGGATAGATGAAAACTCCGTACGATCCTCCCGTGAGGAGGTGTTTGGAGGTGGTTCTTGCCAGGAGGGGGTGGTCCCATGTGTTGATGAACGTGATGAGGACTTCCTGGATATCATTGATTCCAATGCCCCCTCTTTGATATCTGGGTCCATTCGTGAAAATGGAAAGGTGATCTCCTTGATGAGCGGGAGAGATGGGTAGAACAAAAGATCCATCATCCTGGGGAGACGTGCAAAAGCGTACATCTCCTTGAGGGTCTTTGGTGAGGTTGATGGCACAAACTTCATTGACACCGTCTCTTACGGAGACCGCGCCTTCCCAGCCGGTTACAACGGCCTTGGACGTCGCCAAATCAACCACCTGAGCGACGATTAAATTGGGATTGGCTCCTGGAGCAAAGAGTGTGGGTTCCAAATCGCCCAAGGTGGAACTCTCATCTGAGGTCGCTTCATTTAAGGTTGCAAGGTCGTCTCGGCCGGTTTCTGACTGGAGATTGTTTTGAGGGCATCCAAGGAGAACCAGCGGCAGAGAAAAAATAGCAAACCAGCGAAATATATGTGGAACAGGCGTCGACACCATGAACGGCAAAGTGCAAAGACTTGGCCAAAAAACCGCATTTCGTTAAAAGAAAAATACAAACAAATACAAATGCTTAAGTGCTTTTATTTGCTGGTTTTTTGAGAGTGGGCGGAACCCGAAAACAGAAGTTCCTCATGCTGGAGAACTTTGGTTTCTGCATGGATTTGACCCTGAATTTTTCGACTATGCCTCAAAATGACCTGAAAAACCTCTTGAAGCAGGTCGGAGTTGAGTCCAAATGATTCTCCCAATTCCTGCCATTTCAAAAACAGGGTTTGCTCCCTTTCCACATCTTCAATCGATTTTTTTTGGGCTCGTTTTTGTTCTCCCATCTTTTGAATCAATTGAAATCGGACGGATAGAAGACGAAGCAGATCTTCATCACATGTGTCGATGAGATTTCGCAAATCCCTTTGGCTTTTGGATGTGGAGCTCAAAGGTCTATCCACACTTTATTCGCAGACGGGAGGACATTCCGTGTCAGCTTTAAACTTAATAATGTCCTTTCCCCCTCCTCCGGAACTGGAGCTGGAACTGGAACTACTGGAGCTAGAGCTACTGGAACTGGAGCTGCTGGAGCTGGAGCTGCTAGAGCTAGAACTGGAGCTACTGGAAGAGGTTGTGCAAGATCTGCAAGTGCCGCCGGTCACTTCTCCGCATGCATCTTCACCCAGTCGGTCATAGGCGATTACGCAGAAGGGTGAAAGGCCTTCCGAATCATAGTCCGAGGGTCGAAACATATGAGGAACATCTGTGACAAACGTTGCTTGATCATAAGTGCCTCGAGGATGTTTGCTCCATGTTATCGCTCGGAGAGGCGTGCGGGGGTATACCGTAACGTCTGAGAGTGCAGGATTTTTTTGGTCGGGGGTCACTTCTGCATAGAGTTCTTCAGAGAAACCTGAATAACCCACCTCTTCAAAAATCAAGGCAGAAAATCCGTTGGGATAGGTCGAATTGGGGGCTCCGACGGCTGTGGTGAGGAGCTTGGGAACATTGGATCCCGTATCAAAATAATCAAATCCGGTTTGCATTTGCATATTGAAACTGGAAAGAGGCGCATCCCCTGAAATGTCGGAAGCCGACAGATTATAATCGGTGGCAAATTTCATGTCTCCCGTGTCTGGATCATAGTAAAAAATATTCGTTAAATTTTTGGCATAATCCGTACTTTGGGGGAGGGGCGTCCCATCTTGGATTCGATTGAGAACGCCAAGATAGGAATGTTTGTAGATATGATGTCCTCCAGCCATGATATTGCCGCTGCGGTCGACGTCGATGCCTTTGCATTGCCACTCATGCCAGAACAACCCCAAAGGATTTTCGCCGCCAGGGATGAAGGCGTTTCCAGCTCCGGCGGTTGCCGCAAATTTTTGGATGCCCACCTCACCATCGTGGTCAATGCCTCGTCCGTTGGTTAAGCAATAGCTGAAATAAGAATCGTTGGAATATTGTGGATCCCATGGAGGGCCAAAACGATCTGTGGTTCGAACTTTGGGTCCGGATCCAAGAGCGGAAATCACGACATCTTGCATGGAAGCGCCCGCGGGATTGCTTTCCCAACTGCTTCCGGATACGTCAAAACTGGTGAGCGCGACAGGTGTTACGAAATTGCCACTGTCCGGGTTTCCGTTTGCGTCTCGGGAGAGATCTGTAGCGTAGACCCAAACCGGATCTGTTCCGCTAGGCTTTGTGTAAGAAGCCACCAGGATTCGTGTTTCGGTGCTGTAGTTGGTGAGGTGAGACGTATCTTGGACAACTGCCAAGGTTGTGGTGTCCCATAAATCAATCGATGGAAACAATGTGGTCAAATCGGTAAAAACGAGACTTTGATCCGAATCAAATTTTCCAGTTGATGCATTGACAGGGTAAAAAGCCAAGGTGGGTTTAGGATTTCCCGAACCATCTTGTCGATATCCTCCGATGACAATTCCTTCATACCCATCGCCAGTGGACGTTGGAATGGAGCGAACGATTGTGGGAAGAAAGTTCTCTGTGGAGTCGCTGGTGGAAATGGAATCGCCAATTTTGTTTCCAGTCTCAGGATCGTAAATGTCGATTTTTCCGGTGGAAGCTCCAAAGGTGTTTTCAAAGTCCACCAACGGAACCAGCGCTTGGGAAGTATCATCTTTGAAATATACATAGGCAGGTTGCCCCGCAGCTTCTTCGCCTAGCGGGATGGGGACGATGACATCATTTTTGGAAGGTGAATACGAATTTCCGTCTGGAGTTAGATCCGCAGAAAATCGAACTTCGTTTCCCTTGGATGTGATTTGAGCGATGATGGCCGTAGGAATGACGTCGGGTAGGGTGCTGAAAAGGTTCCCAGAGGTGTCCCGAAATTGAAAATTGAGGCTGTCAATGGGGGACAAGACTTGATCTTCTCCATCCACGGTTCGAACCAAGTAATTAAGCTCTTCGGCGTTCCCACTTTCTGCAAGGTTCATGGCCTGGTAGGTGATGACGTTGACCTTCCAAGCCAGCGTTCGGCCTGCCTCCAAAGATCTTCCGTAGAGAATTTGGTTTGAAATGATTCCGGGCTTGGTTTCGGAGTACTCCTCGGCCAGTGGAAGCGGAGCTAATGTCAGTTCAATGGCAGGAGGTCCTTCCTCAGGGGCGGGATGTCCTCCCGGAAGTTCTCCATCAAAATAAGTAATGTCTTTGACCTCAGCGACCAAATATCCTTGATCCATAATGAGAAGCCGATCCCCAATTTGGGGAGCTTTTTCAAAGGGAACGGGTTGGATTTTAAGGTTTGCGGACCCATTCAAAAGATTTTCTGGCAAAACCCGTTCAATGACTTGATAGGCTTGCCGTTGTTCCGAATCTGGAACCACCAGCGAGATGGATTCTGCCACTGTAGGGGGGACACACCCTTCCAGACATGTTTCTTTTTCACCTTTGGTGAGTTTCTCATTACTGGTACAGGTTTGTTCACAGATCGTGTCCGGCTCGGAGGTCGGAGGGTACGAGTATAAAGGAATATATTTTGTGGAGTTGAAGCCTTCCACAACAGGAAACGGATACATTCGTCCAATGTCTTCTTGGATTTGGGTAATGGCTTTTTGAATATTCCGTTCGACTTTTTGCTTTCTCATGTTTCCGGTTTGGTTTTCGACGTTGGAAACCAGAGCTTGGTAAGAAAAGGAACCGACCAGCCCCACAAAAACCAAACTGACCATGAGTTCAGTCATCGAAAAGGCAGAAGAATGGGCGGATAAAGCGTTTACTTTTTTTGACACAAACAAAGTCCTTATGGAAAAGGGTTTTTTAAAGATTTTCTCATGAATTGGGTTTATTCGCATGATAATTCCCTTTCATCAAAGGCTTTACGGAAGGCAGAATTTCCGCTACGACTTTTAACGTCGTGATAATTCCCAGAAAAATGGATTCGGAGCATGGGTCGGCGATGGTCTTGGTGTTGACGATGATCATCATTCTTTCTCTCATCGGTGTGTGGAACCTCACGAGTTCCACGACAAGCATGAGAATTGCCGGACACTATTCGAAATCCGCTCAGGTGGAACAAAGAGCAGAAACAGCTATTCGCTTGGCCGCTCAGCGACTGAGAGAAATCGCTGTGGACTCTTTGACGGATTCTTTGTATTCGCGAGGCGTGTATTCGGGAACGGAGCACTCTTTGACGTGGCTCCTTGAGTCGATTCAGCCTGAAAGCAGCTGTGCGTCCGAAGATCTCGTTTGTCCGACCACATTTGATCCCGAACAAGAGTTTGATTCCATCAACTGCTCCCTCATCTGCAATTTTATGGGCTCGGTTGTGGAGGAACAAGTCATTCTTTCTCGAAAGGAAGACTTGATCAAGGGTGCCAGCAAGAGTGCGGTGTTTCTTCTGTCTTCGGTTTCCAAAGATGCCGTGGGTCGAAGGAAAGTGCGATACGGGGTGATGACGATTCCCTATGCGGGAAGCCTGGGAAGTTGGGAGATCCCTGCGGGGCAACAGCCCAGTTTGGCCACTGCCGTGAATTCCAATTTCTAATCCCGTTTGTTTGCAAAAAGACACCATGAGTCAAAGCCGACCGGAATGGATGCATTCCTTGTGCCAGAATAATACAAAAGTTACATCTATAAAAATCATGTATTTCAGACAGTTACGAATCAAAGTAATGTAAAAATGAAAAAGCGTAAACATTAGTTTCGAAAAATCGAAACTGCAGTTTCCGGTTTTTCGTTCAGCTTTAGTCGTGTTTTCTGATTTCCGACGAAAGCGCCACGCGAGAAATGGCCAATCCTACTTTTTCCGCAGTCCATCGAACGACGTCAAAATGGGGCTCTGGAGAAGGGGAGGCGGGAGAGTTAAGTCCCATCCACAAGCCGATGGTCGTTCCAAAAGAGCGTAGCGGGAAAACATGTAGTTGGTCCTCTTCGGAAAGATGAAGATGTTCAAATAGCTCGAACTCTTGGGCGTTTTTGGGTAGCTGTCCATGAAACTCGTTTCGCTCATCGATGATGGGGGCAAAGAGTTTGGCATTTTTTTTGGGAAGCGAAGTTTCAGCAAAAAGAAGCGCATGTGTGGGAAGCCCACGAACCAACCATCCTTCGATTTGCATACCATTTACGAGAAACAGAGCCTGCCGAGGAAAAATTCTCCAGACGAACTCCATTCCATAGTCCACAACTTCTTTCGGAGTATTCGCGTTTAGCATCGACGCGAGAAAGCTGTCGACGGAAGTTTTTTCGCAATTCGGACAGGGAAACTCGATGGCCCCAGGGACCTCCCACAAAAGGTCGTGTCCTTGTGAAGCAGATTCTCTCTGGTCTGCGCCGCAGGCCCAGTCTCGTGAGATGTTGAAGTAGCGTTCCATGGCGGCTGAAATCCAAATTTCAGGTGCGATGACGGTGCTTACGGGAAGGTGAACCAAGTTTTGAAGTCGTTCGATGATGGCTTCCGAAAGGGGGGCTCCCACGGCCACAATTAATTCCTGGGCTTTCTTTAAGGGCACAATCGAATGCATTTCAACAAATTCGGGAAGAACCAACTCGGTTACATCGGAATCGATATGTTCAAAATCTTTCCACTGAGCACATGGCAGATCAAATTGCGTGGCCAACCCCTGGGCCAAGTCTCGATCTGAAATGCAATTGAGGGCAACCAAGTTGGTCCCCAGTTTCCCCCCGCGTCTTTTTTGCGCCTTCAAGGCTTTTTCGACATCTACTTCTGTAATGATACCTTGGCTAACCAGGAGTTCTCCGATTTTCATAACTTTTCTAGAATACCCATTGAGACCTCGAACGAACAGTTTATTGAGTTGCCCGTTGTAAACTCTTCGAAAGTTACAACTTTTTCAAAGTAGACGATCTTGGGCGTTCTTCCCTTTTTTTTTCGTGATGTCTAAGAAGAAAGGCTTTTGGTGATCAGCGCGGGGAGTTGAAGAGGTGCGACTGAAATGCGGACCTTCCATCCATTTCCGGGAGCCACTTCAATCCGATTTCCTTTTTGATCCAAGAGCTCATCCACAAGAAGGTTTTGTGAAGTCTTTGGAGAGATGATTTCGATTCGATCTCCCTTTTCAAAGCGATTTTTCACGTCGATGGTCGCCAACCCACGAGATGAGTCGTAGTCTATAACCTCCCCCACAAAAACGTGCGATTGAGGTGTGGAGGCGCTGGAGCTATACGCCTGGAAATCAGCGTGTGGTTTTCGTTCGTAGAATCCGCCTGTGTATCCACGATTGGCGAGTTTACCCAAGTCTTGAAAAATCGACGGATCCATGGGTTTCCCAAGTGCGGCGTCGTCAATGGCCTTTCGGTAGGCACGGGCGGTTCGGGCAACATAATAGATCGACTTGGTTCGACCTTCGATCTTCAAAGAATCAACCCCAATGTTCATAAGGCGTTCGACATGTTCGAGCGCACACAGATCCCGAGAGTTCATGATGTAAGTGCCTTGGTCATCTTCATACATGGTCATGAATTCGCCCGGTCGTTCCTTTTCCTCCAAAAGCCAAGGTTCATCCGCAGCTGAATGGCGAAGGTTCTGTGCTGGATCTTCTGAAGTGGGGGATGCCTTGACACGATATTCCCATCGACACGCATTTGTGCAGATTCCCTGATTCGCATCTCGGTTGGACATGTAGCCGGACAATAAACAGCGTCCCGAGTAAGCGACGCAAAGAGCTCCATGAACAAAAACCTCTAACTCCATATCTGGACAAGCTTGTCGAATTTCTTCTACTTCACTTAGCGTGAGTTCTCGGGAAAGAATGATTCTTTTAAGTCCTTGCTTTTGCCAAAACTTCACAGAAGCCGCGTTCACGGTGTTGGATTGTACGGACAGATGGATGGGCAGTTCAGGCCATTCTTCTCGGACCATCATAATAAGGCCAGGATCAGCCATGATCATGGCATCGGGTTTTAGCTCCACAAACGGTTTAACATCTTTCATGAAGCTTCGAAGTTTTGAACCATGAGGGAAAAGATTACAGGTTAGAAAAAACAATTTCCCCAACTCATGAGCGCGAACGATTCCTTTTTGAATATTGTTACGATCAAATGTGTTGTTCCGAGCCCGAAGGCTATAGCGAGGAAGGCCCGCGTAGACTGCATCTGCACCGAAGGCAAATGCATACTCCATGTGGGCGGGTGTTCCGGCAGGAGAAAGTAGTTCTGGTTTTTTGATCATGAGGTGTAGAAAGTCCTATCAGAGCCAGAAAGGGGATTCCAGTTTACGGTAAAATGAGTTGGAGCATGTCCAGTCTAAGTTCTGCTTTTTCACTGGTTTCCAAAAGGGCGCGCTTCCGATCTTTAAAGAATTGAATTTCTTCCTCCCGGACTAAATCATTTTTTTCTCTTAGGTTTTTCAACCTTTGAATTTCGTCTTCCATGGCTTTTTTCATTTTGATTTCGAGGTCAAGGCGTGTCTCTTTAGCTTCGACCTCGGCTAGTTCTTTGGCCCGAGAAAAAAGCGCTTTTAATGCGGATTGGGGAACTTTCTTAATTTCTTGGATTCGTTGCTTGGGAGCCGCACGTAGCGCGTGATGTAGTTTCGTGCGTGGCCAGTTTGGCGTGATGCTTTCCCCCCGAGCATCTAAGACCACACGAAAAAGGGTTGGAGGAAAAAACTCATGCGGGTGATGATGCTTGGGGCCCACAAAATTTAGAATGAATTGAGCTTCCAGTGCAGGGGGTTGATTCAAAGGTCGTTTTTTCCAGGTTGAGACAGCGGTGTTTCCCAATTCCTGACCAAGAATGAAGTCGAAAATTCCCTGAATCATGGGATGGTCCCACGACATGAGGTGCACGTCTTCTCGCTTGAGGGCGAGTTCCCGATTGCACGTGAACTGGAGTCCCTGAGAAGGAAGTTCGGGAAAATGCTCTACGTACATATGGTCGCTGGGCTGGATGAAGGTGGTGTCTTCCGTGAGCTCTTCTTCGCTGACGCCCATGGCATCAAAAACAGAAGATAAAAAGGCTTTGAGTGTTTCAGGCCGCTCAGTATCGTGAATCGTTTTTAGAAGAGCGGCTGATTTTTCCTTGTCAAAAGAATTGATTTCAGAAAGCCGATCTCTTCCTTCTTCTACCATTTTCTTAGCTTTTTGGTATTCGACTTTGGTTTCTTCAATCAGTTCATCGAGGATCGTTTGATGATCCGATGAGGCATTGTAGTTATCTCGGATGAAATCGATTTTTGTTTCCAATCTTTCGGCGACGACGCGAGCTCCCTTAGGAATTTCTTGAAATGCATTGAATCCTTCGTGAACCCAACGAAACCATGCTTCTTCTTTGGAGGAACGTATGAAAGGAATATGGATGTTGATGTTGTCCGCTTGGCCAATTCGATCGAGACGTCCAATGCGTTGTTCCAAAAGATCCAAATCAGGTGGCAGGTCAAATAAGACCAAGTCTTGAGAAAATTGAAAGTTGCGACCTTCGCTTCCGATTTCCGAACAAAGCAGGACCTGGGCACCTTCCGGATCTGCAAAATAGGTTGCATTTCGATCTCGTTCCATGAGGGTTAGATCACTGTGGAAAGCAGCTACCTTGATGGAAGGCGTTTCTCGCATTTTTTCCTGAATCGTCAGAACCGTTTCTTTATCGTGACAAATGAGAAGAACTTTCTTCTCTTTTTTCGATTTGAGAAAATCAACCAACCAGGCATGCTTTGTCGTTAAGTCGTCTGTGTCCTGAGGATCCAGGGGATAAGGTAAGGCGGATCTCTGGGGAAAAGAAAGCTCAGCAGAAGCAGCGGAAGCTCGTGAATTTCGGAACAATACGCGACCCGTTCCGAAACGATCGACAAGCTCTTGGATGAGTTGACGTTGACCATCCTCCGATTCTAGGGAGTTCGCGATACGTGTTTGAAGGATCTTTTCAATCTCCAAGGCGAGACTTTCGAGATCTTTCTTCTCAAGACCGGAGCAATTTAAGATTCGATCAGCCAGCTTCACAACAGATTGGTACGCCTCAGCTTCTCTTTGAAATTCCTCGTAAGAATGAAAGCGATTGGCATCCAGAAGGTGAAGTCGAGCGAAATGACCTTCGGGACCAAGTTGCTCCGGAGTTGCAGTTAAGAGGAGGAGACCGGGAACGCGTGCGGCAAGGTTCTCGATGAGTTCAAATTCAGGACTGACCTTCTCCGGCGTCCATTTGAGCCGGTGGGCTTCGTCGACGATGAGAAGGTCCCAAGGGGAGCTAAGAGCGGATTGTCTGGCGGGCTCGAAATTCGATAGCAGGTCCAGACTCATGATATGCGTTTGTTTTTCTTCAAAAGGGTTCTGGTCGTTTTCAAAATCTGATGGTGTGCTCAAGACTCCAAAGGAAAGATTAAACCGGCGGTACATTTCCACAAACCACTGGTGGGTCAAGGAATGAGGTACGACAATCAATACGCGAGATGCTTTTCCGGTCAAAAGAAGACGATGGAGAATGAATCCGGCCTCGATCGTTTTCCCCAGTCCCACTTCGTCGGCCAAAAGAACGCGAGGAAACGCTCGTTTTGTGACTTCGGAAGCAACATATAGCTGATGGGGTAGAAGTGCAGCTCGAGGTCCCATAAAACCCACGGCCTTGGACCCTAGAATGGAATGTTGGAGAAGGAGGGCTTTTTGTCGCAGTTGATAGAGCGACCAAGGATCGACGGTGCCGTTGAGAAGACGGTCTTCCGGACGACTAAAACTCAACTCGGTCGCCAACTGACTTTCGGGAATGGTTTTTCCCTCTCCCATATAAATGGTGAGTCCATCCACCACTTCGATATGTTCTACATGAAGACGTTCTCCAGATTGCGTGGAAATTCGGTCTCCCACTTTGAACTGGACGCGTTGAATGGGCGCCATGGACATTCCGTACGTTCGCATTTTTCCACTTGCTGGAAAGAGAATGGAGATCGTACGGGCCTGAAGTTCTGAGATGAACCCAAGTCCAAGCTCGGGCTCGGCTTGGCTCATCCAGCATTGTCCAATGGCCATTTGAGGTTTCATATTCAATTCGTATTCAAAAAGTTTGGCCTTCTAACACACCTCTTCCCTTTCTAAAAGGGGTCAGGTCCCCTTTTAGATATTCTTTCTGTGATTGGTTTTGCGACGGAAGTTGTTCAGAAGTTGGGGGCTTTTCCCGTAATTCGTTCGAAAGCCTCCAAATACTTTTCTCCGGTCTTTTGAACAATTTCCACAGGTAGTTCAGGACCCGGAGGTTGTTTGTCGAATTTGATTTCCTCGAGAAAGTCCCGAACAAATTGCTTGTCAAAGGAAGGAGGGGAAATCCCTTCTTTGTATTGGTCTTGGGGCCAATAGCGGGATGAGTCGGGTGTGAGAACTTCATCGATCAGAACGATCTCTCCATCAATGAGACCAAACTCAAATTTCGTATCCGCTAGAATCAGTCCCTTGGTTTCCGCAAAATCGGCACCTTTCTTATAAATGGAAAGTGTGATTTCTCTTAGGGCCTGGGCCTTTTCCGCCCCGACCGTTTGAACCATGGTCTCAAAATCAATATTTTCATCATGGTCACCCATTTTAGCTTTTGTTGCGGGAGTGAAAATCGGGGTTTCAAATTTGGCGGCCTGCTTTAAGCCTTCAGGTAATTGAATTCCACATACGGAACCCGTTTTTTGATAGTCTTTCCAGCCGCTTCCAATGATGTATCCACGTGCGACACATTCCACAGGGAAGGGGTTGGCTTTTTTTACCAGCATGGATCGATCTCGAAGTTGGTCTTTGTAAGGAGAAATTTCTTCAGGCATTTCGTCCACATCACAGGTGATCATGTGGTGGTTTACCTTAAGAAAATTGAACCAGAACTCGGAAAGCCGGTTTAAAACTTTCCCTTTAAACGGAATTCCATTGGGCATGACGACATCGAAGGCGCTGATTCGATCGGTGGTCACAATGAGAAGATGCTTACCGACATCGTAAATGTCTCGTACCTTACCCCGTGAGACTCGGTTCAATGTTGGGCAGTTGGACTCCCATAAAATGGCTTCTTGATTCATTCAATATCTCCCAGGAATTCGAATTTTTTTGAAGCGTGATCAAACCCAAAGCGCTAGCAAATGTCCACCCGTTTTCCGAATGGATACGCCGTTTTAGGAGGCCTTTTGAGAAATTTGACGCATATGCAGCATTTTGATATTTAAAGATCCGTTAAAGGGGGAAATCATGAAACACATTCACCGTTCGTGGTGTGCTTTCTTGGCTTTGACATGTGCGTGTGTCATGGCCTTTCCGATGCCTGCTCGTTCTCAGGCTGCGAGGAACTACATCCAACTGGCTCAGGAAGCGGCCCCGGTGGCTCGAAACTTGGCGCCGGTGGTTTTAACGATTCTTCCGGCCGCCTATGGAACGGTTGAAGTGACAGCCCTCGCGACGGCTGGAGGTTTGTTGGCGACGGGGTGGGTTGCCTTACCCATCATGGCTGTAGGCGCCTTGGTCATTGCCATCGTTTTACCCTCTCCCGATCCTCCACCTCTACGACTCGATTTGAATACGTTTCCCTACCCTCCAGGGTATTTTGATGAAGTTCCCATGTTGTTGATTATGCCGGATGGAAGCATGGTGTGGAAAAATGAAGAAGGGGGCGTTAAGCCCGTGGATCGCGTTCTAGATATCACGCCAAGTTTCATGTTCGATCTCAAAGGAAATCTGGGCGTTCCGTTGGCGCAAGATGCATTTCCCTCCTTGGATATGCATGATTGGTTAATCGATCCTCAAGAGAATTTTGAAATATTGGCCTACCTGGATTCCAAAGCCCAAAAATCGTCTTCCGCGGTAAAAGAGGCCGAAAAAGATGAAGGGGCAAAGGAAGAAACGGATGACGAGAATGAACTCGTGGTTCGATATGGCATCTGGAGTTTATCCATCCGATCCGATTGGCTTGAGATGGCTTTTCTTTCGCTGACGAGCACAGACCAGACTCGGTTGGGGGATAATTATTTTCGTTTGAATGAACTGGTCAAGAAGTTGACCCGCATTTATCAACAGAGCCCCTCGGACGAGTTTGGGAGAAGAAGAGTCATGGGGGATATTATTGAAACCTCCAGACAGATTCGAATGCAAACCAAATTTCTGGTGGAGTCCGATTTGGCGGTGAACACCCTTTGGTACGAACTGGAAAATTTTGAGAGAGCCATTGAGAACTTTCCCCCTGAGAAACCGAATCCACACGAATACGTAAAAGCCTCGGTGGATTATTTTTGGATCCGCCTTCAACTTTTTACGAAAATGATGGTCTGGGCCACGGTGGGAGCGGATGAGGAAACGGTGGGCGTGATGCATCGCTGGCTGGGGGAAGTCACGGCCATATATAATGATATTCGTTCTTCGCAGGGCCCTCCTTGGGTGCTGCTTGCAAAAGTAAATGAAGTTTGGGCGCCAGCCCTCCTTAAGGTGACGGAAAAGACAGAGTCTCGAGTTCCGTTTGAATGTGACACGCTGAACCGACTTTTGGAGGAATATATAAGCTTTGTTCGCCCGTATGTTCGGTGATTAAATTTTTGGTGGTTTCGTTGTAAAGTGTCCAGGCAGCGAAGATGTCTAGACCTCAATTGGAAATATTCGATCGTCGAGCGGAGAAACGACGAGAAACTTCGAAAATCATGAAGCAACTCCGAAAGGATGCGGAGCGCATCGCGAAGCATTTTCATCTGAATTATAAAGAGCTAAAAGCCGAACGTGGCGATGTCTTGGGACATTATGGCGTGTGTTACAGCGACGGGACTATCCGAATTCGGCTGCGCCACGCGGTTTCGGGAAAGCCCCTTCGATATTCGAGTTTGATTGATACGCTTTGTCATGAATTGGCGCATCTGAAATACTTTAATCATGGTGAGTCATTCAAACGGTTTCATCTCTCCATTCTCACGTATGCTCGGCAAACGGGGATTTATCGCCCCAAGAAACCCAAAGTGAAGAATTTTGATGCTTCCCAAACTGCCTCTCAAGGTTCCTTGTTCAATCCTTGATCTGCCAGATTTCTTGAAAAAGAAAGGAATAGTGGATACAGGGGCTCCAAAATAGGAGAAACGAATGACGAAAACTGCCGAACTGATTGAGTTGAATGAAACCTATGGTGCACATAACTATCATCCATTACCTGTCGTATTGTCAGAAGGACAAGGCGTTTGGGTTACGGATGTTGAAGGTAAGAAATATTTAGACTTTTTGTCGGCTTACTCTGCGGTTAATCAAGGACACCGTCATCCAAAAATCATTGAGGCTCTGGTGAAGCAGGCCAATAAGCTGACACTGACCTCACGCGCTTTTCACAATGATCAATTGGGTGCGTTCTTAAAGCGTCTTTGTGAGTACACGGGTTTTGAAATGGCTCTTCCCATGAATACTGGGGCGGAGGCTGTTGAAACGTCAATCAAAATGGCTCGTCGGTGGGGGACGGAAGTCAAAGGCATAGAAAATGGGAAACAGGAAATCATTGTTTGTGCCGAAAATTTTCATGGAAGGACGTCCACCATCATATCGTTCTCTTGCGATTCGGAAGCGAAAGACGGCTATGGACCCTACGCCACTGGTTTTGTGACGATTCCTTTCGGGGATGCTAAGGCGCTTAAGGAGGCCATTTCGGAAAACACCTGTGCCTTCCTCATGGAACCGATCCAAGGAGAAGCTGGGGTAAATGTTCCTCCAGAAGGATATTTGAAAGAGGTTCGGAAAATTTGTACCGAGAACAACTTGCTTTGGATTGCAGATGAAGTTCAAACCGGCTTCGCTCGATGCGGGGCCAAATTTGCCTGTGATCTAGAACAGGTGCGCCCGGACGCTTTTTGTCTGGGAAAAGCCCTGGGTGGGGGAGTCTTCCCGGTATCTGCTGTGGTTGCTGACAAAAAGATCATGAATGTGTTCACGCCAAACTCTCATGGATCGACTTTTGGGGGTAATCCTTTGGCATGTGCTGTGGCGATGGCTTCAATCGATGTGTTAGAGGAAGAAAACTTGGTTTCTCGAGCCCTTGAATTGGGTCAATATCTTCGAGAGGAATTAAGCAAGATTGATTGTAAGAAAATCGTGCAGATTCGAGGACGTGGTTTGCTGAATGCCGTTGTTTTCGAAAAAGATTTTCAAGCCTGGGACACGTGTGTGGCTCTTAAGGAGAAGGGGTTGCTCGCAAAACAAACGCATGGAAACATCATTCGTTTTGCGCCTCCACTCGTGATTTCCAAGGATGAACTGGACCAAGCGTTGAAGATCATACGAGACGTATTTGAAGCCATTTAGAAGCTTCAAAAAACAATCGTTATCAACGAATTTTCGCGGACCAAAATCGAAAAAATTTACAAAGCCGGGGATGCGTATGCAGCTTTTGCCGAACGCATTTCGTATAGGCGATGACCAAGACACAAAACGGGTGTCCATATCATGTTGCCCAGCAACGTCATTTTGAAAAAGGGCAGGGCCATCAGGTAACATTGAAAGAGGCCCTCTAGTGTTGGCGGATACATAAAGCCTTGCATCCACACACCAAAATTGGAAATAAGGTAGAAGAGACACGCTCCCACAAAAGCTGCGATGAAGCTTCCCCCCTTTTTTTGACGGAGCCAACGACCTAGAAACATCTGAAGAATGAATGCTCCGTAGACGAAGAGGGAAATGAATCCGAGGAACGGATATCCGTACATTTGAGAAAGTACAAGATCGCTGACGATCAGAGCTGCCAGCGTTGTGAGAAGCGCCATTTTTTTGGACAGGGTTCGTCCCGATACGATGGCTACGGCCCCCATTGGAGCTAGATTGGGAAAATGGGGAATTGCGCGAACAAGCGTGACGAATAAAACGGCGAACAATGATCTCATGTTTCTCCTCCTCGGGATTGATCAGGTCTAGAGAGTATTCGGGCTTGTAGAACCTTCCTACTTACCGTTGCGGGACAGCACCGGATTTTCACCGGATTTCCCTCGTCTCGACCCAGATAACTGTAATGATTCGATTATTCCTTTCATGCTTCGAGGGTTCCGTCAAGAGAATGGATGTTTTCAGGTGGAAAGGCGCAAGCGGATTGGAAAAACGCTGAAAAATGACGCAGCTTCAAGGGGTTATTCATAGATTCGGCACCCCACGAATGAAAAATACCAATAAAAACAAGAGGATAAATTTGGCACACAATATGCGGATTAAGATGAGGAGCCGTGAAAAAGAAGGATGGGAAAATGACGAAATTTTTAAATTCTACCCTAGGATTTTTGGGAGCAATCTGCTTGTGCTCCTGCGCAAGCCTTCCCGAAGGGACAAGTGGTGGATCTTTAAGCTCCACTCGTCCACCTGAAGGTGTGGGAAGTGAAACCGCTCGTTTGGAAGTTCTGGCGGCCAGCCCCATGATGTTTCAGTGCGCTCGAAATGCAGCCGTAACTCAAATCCTTACGGTGCGAAATTCCGGAGAATCTTTTTTGTCTTTTGTGGCCGAGGCCAGTCATGAAGCCGTGTCGTTAGAACCTGAAAGCTCCGGTTTGGAATCCGGAGAAGAAATCCTCATTCGAGTTCAGGTGGATTGCTCCCGTTTGGGTGTGGGAAACGTTTTGGAAGAAATCACTTTTTCAGCAGGTTCAGCTTCGGGGTCTCCTGCTTTTGTAGATCTTCAAATCACCGTTGGTGAAAACGAAGAACTTCCGGATCTCGAAGTGATTTCGAGTTTCGAAATCCTTAATTGCCTGGATAACGATATCTTTCATGAAACCATCGTCATCAACAATGTAGGAGGAGGGGGAAATATCAACTGGACCGGACAAGTTCTTCCAGAAGCTTCTTGGCTGATTCACGGCGAATTGGTTGGGACCACTCCAGCGGCTTTGTCTTTCACCGTAGATTGCACAGCCGTGGATTCCGGATCTTATCAGACAGACTTTGTTGTGACAGCGAGCGGAGGAGAGGAAGAGCGTGTTACGTTGGGAATAGAAGAGTCGTGGATTGGACATGATCCCGTTGAGCTTCCTGCCGCCCATGATGGTTCTGTCATGACCTTTGATACACCGTACTATGATGATATTCAGTTCAATGACCAAGGCGAAGATTTGGCTATGGGACTTCAACTTACGGAAACCACACGAAGGGAACACCAAATCTTTTTCCGCTTCGATATGTCTCCCTTTGATTTGTCAGAAGTGTCTTCGATTCGACTGAAGTTGAATCTGGATCGAAGAGTGGTTGACGGAGGTGTCGGATCACCAGAGGATCAGCGGCAAATTTATTTGTGGAATCTTCTGGAAGACTACAGTGTTTTTGACGAGGGGGTATTGGATATTGAAACCTATATGCCAGCAGGGGGATTCGCCGCCGACGAGAGCATATCGGAATACGAATTGGAGATTACAGAACTTGTCACTGACGGAATTGCCGCATTCAAGCTGAGCATGGTTTCTTACCAGAGTGAGCTAGATGATATTTTTTATCTGATTTCCAGTGAGGCCAACCCAGAACAAGGCCCCAGGCTCTTGATTGAATTCCAAGAGTAAAGGATCTGTTGAGTAAATTATTCGTAGGGTTGTGAGCGAAAAACGCCCTCGGTTTGGTAGAGTTTTCCCTGGCGATCAATCCCCCCAGGCCGACTAAATTCGCTGTAAATGCCGTCCCCATCGAGATCTCCAAGAGCTTCTACTCGAAAGGTCTCTTCTTTTGTACGAGCACGAGACTCTTGAGGGCGATCTTTAAAATAGGGGTCGGGTCGAACCCGATATACGTAGAAACTTGGGTCGGAAATGGAAAAACCTATTTCCTGACACGAGACATACGGCGTCCATTTTTTTGTTTTACCGGATGTCGGGTCAAAGCATATTAGAAGGGTTCGTTCCCCGGGGGGAGGGACAAACCACTTGTTTGAATGCTCGCTACGGGTAATGATCTGGGGAAATTTATAGCTTTTGGCCCGCTCTAGATCTTTCTCGTCCAGACGCAAAAGTTTGTCGTCTTGAGACATATGATAGCTGATGGTTGCCATGTAAAGTTGATTTACGCCTTCGAGGGCTTCTGTGCTCTTGGCCTTTCTCAAATAGTTTTGATACCGAAAGGCACCAATCGAACCAAGGATTCCCACAATGAGAATGGCGGCACTGATTTCCAGAAGAGTGAATCCGAGAGAATTGGTTTTATCCCTGAGAAGCTTCATCATCTTCCCCAAAGAGATAGTCATCAATGTTTTCTGGCTCTTCCTCTTTGATCAAGTGCTCACATTTTGAATTGTTGCAGGAGGGATAAACCATAATATTCCCGCTTTCGTCGGACAGAAGAAACTTGGATATTCCCTGCGCGCTTCCGATTCCCGCAAGTTGTTTGACCATTTCATGCCGTTCATCAAAGGAGGCAAGATTCCACCTCGAATCGTTGATGGTTCCCAAGAGCATTCCATCATTAAAGCGGGTGTCGTCGAGAAGAAGTGCGTGGGACAGGGCCAGTTTGTCGAAACTCGTGTCAGGAGCTTTTCGTTGTAAATTACCGACCACCAATGCGATGGTGGCTGCAACGGCATAGACAAAGAGCCATCCGTTTCGACGAACGGAAGTTCTTGAGGCTTGTCTTTTTTGTCGAACCTCTTTTGAACGTTTTTTAACGCTCGGCTGATTAACGTTGAGAGCCTCTGGAATGGGTTCATTTTCTTCCGAAGAAAGGGAGGAAGACTTTGGAATGGAAGAGGGATCCATTAAGTACTCAACCACGGGTTCGAACTCGGGAAGGGCCTGAGAAGGTTTGATGGAGATCGATGACAGCATTTCCGAAATGCTTGCAACCCATATGCCGCATCGACCTTCTTTTAACATGCCAATATCATTAGATGTTTTTCCAGTTTTGTTGCAAGGGTTCCGTCCAGGGTCTTTATCTACCTCTTAAGGTCTCCTATCGGGCGCATTCCCCCGGGTCTTTTTGGACCCGGTGGGGTTAATTTGACGGAATTCCCGAAAGGGTTTTTTGGACGTAACGCGGACACTCTTTTCTGAGAAATCAAGGGGTTGGAAAGATGTTCGCGTGAAGTTTTCTCGCAAGAAGTACCAAAATTTGCTGGTACGTCCATTGCAATCGTTTTCCAGAGAGAAACCCATGGAAACCGATGGAATCATCGTAGTTTTGGAAGACGATCCAACAACTCGATCCTTGTTTAAAAGAACATTGGACTCTTCCGGCTATCGGGTTTTTTTAGCCAATAAATGGGAAGAGGCACGCTTACTCATCGAGTACCTACGACCCAACTTGCTGATTTCCGATTGTCTCTTACCTACGTTCAATGGAGTAGAGATTGGGCAAGCGCTCCGAAAACGTTTTTCCAAGAAAGAGCTTCCCTTGTTATTGGCGACGTCCTTTTTCCAACGGCCAAAAGACGAAATCGATGCCATTGAAAACTCGGGGGCCAACGGACTGCTTCGCAAACCGGTAAAACCAAAAGAATTGAAGCAAGCAGTGGAGGAATTGATTGGACAACCTCGATGTCCTCAAAATCCAGAAGAATTGGCGAGCGTTTCCTCCTACCACGAAACGAGCAAAAAAATCTTAAGTTTGCTCCAGGAATTTCACCGAAGCGCAGGAACGACGATCAAAGAGTTTTCGAAGGGAGAAGAGGTTCTCCCCGAGGTCTGGATTCGTCGGTTCGGCTCCTTTCTTTATCCAGCCATCAGCCCCCATGACGAACAACATGTTCGGAAATGCTTGCGCGACATTGTTTGTCAGGCATTTACGTTAAATGGAATCCCTCAGCTCACCCTGGTTGTTGAGGACTCTCAAATGGGCGAGGTCGAAGAACATTCGCTGGATATTTTCGAAGACTGATTCGGTTTTTGGGGAAAACCATTCATTTGAGTGACGGTGAAAAGTCTCGTTTTTCAGTTGAAAAATATATAAATAAAAACAGGCACTTACAAATGTTAAGAATGCAAAAAAATCCTATACAAAGGGGTGTCGAACGGCAGAAGTCTTGATAAGTAAGGGAGTTATGAGCTCTCAAAATGGGGAAGTGTATTCACGTAATTTTTTGCCTTGGATTCGAAACGCCCTTCCCGGCGAAGTCACGCGATTTTCATCCTTGCCAGAAATCAAAAAGTTCTTCACTCGGCTATTTATTGACAAGGAGTCTTGTCAAGTAACGCTTGTTGGGGAAGGTCCGGAAGCAAGGGATTTTTTACGTCCAGTTTATCAAGATGACGAATTAATGGGCCTCACGATGAAAGAAAACGAAGTCTCCGCTCAGCGAATTCTGTTGAGTCTCGGAAAAGAGGCGTTCGTTTTTGTGATGGGACCCAACCCGGAAAAGTCATTTCCCTTTGAAGTCATCGAACTTCATCGAAGGAATTCGGATCGAAAAAGCGTTGAAGGGATGGGGCTGAATGCTTTTCTAGAGATTCAAGAAAAGAAAGCATTCGCAGGAAAGCTGGTTGATTTTAGTGATTCGGGGATGGCGTTGACCGCCGGTTGGGAAGGAAAAACGGAACCTGAGTTGTTGAAAATCGGAACGTTGGTGGTCCAAGCCCATGAGCGTTTTGAGTTTCCTGTCGAAATAGCCCATGTGTCGGTGATGTCGACGGATTCTGGGAAGATTGGTGTACGTCTCTTGGATTCCGGAAACTCAAGAGGTTTCCAAAAATTTGTTCGATGGGTGGATCAAACGCTGTTTAGGAAAGTAAGTTTTGCGAGAACGGAACAGGATTTTTCAAATGTTTTGAAGCTGGTTTCTCAGATGCCAGGCCCCGAACTTTCATTGAGCCCCAAAATTTTCAAGGACAATTTAAATTCGTTAAGAAGAGGGGATCTCTCTGTGGGAGAAGTTTTACTGTATCAGGAAAAAAAGACGCCCATGGCGACCCTTTCTTTAACCCAAGTTTACTCGCATACCTGGCTTCTTCATACGTTTGGCATTGATCAGAAAATGTCTTTTGAGCTTCCTCTTGAGTTGTTTGAGCGAGCCCGTGATTTTTTGCTTTTGGAGAGGGGGGCAAAATATTTATGTGGGCTGTGGCCAAAGACGTATAAGGCTCTGGATCGTTACTATGGGGAGTTCGTTCGGAAAGACTATCGGCCAGATGTTCACCACTTTGAAACATTAAAAATGGTGAACTTTGACGTTGAGGCGTTTCGTTCCAAGACCAATCTTGGAAAACAATATGAAATTGAAGAGCTTCAGGCTTCCGATTTGTCCGAGGTTTGGTTGACCATACAAGAAAGAGTTTCTCCAGTGTACCTGAAGGCCACCGATCTGTTCGCTCAGGATTTGAAGCTTGAAGGAATCGGAAGCGTATATAGATCGCTGGGTTTGTCGAGAAGCCGAAAGATTTTTGTGGCACGTACGGGAAGTAAACGAGTGGGGTTTGCGATCATGGAGGTGGGGCGAAATGATCAACGAATGTTTGGGTTGACCAACAGTTTTCGTCTTTTTAGTGTCCGGCAATCCCCGACAGACCCACAAGAAGTCAACGCAATCCGAACCCGGCTGATCAACGCTGTTTTGGAAGAATATCAATTTAGGGGCATTCCCTTTTGTCAAATGTATTCGGCTTCGGAAGATTGGGATGGGTACCGTGATATTGATGGTTTTAAGAATGAAATTCCAAACGTGTGTTTCTGGATTTGTGACCATTCCCGCTCAAAAGCCTTTTTGAGACACTTGGAAACGGTCAACTGGCAGCTGGGTATTTTTAAAAATACAAAACGCAAAATTCGTCCTCGAGAATTACAAACTTTGGAGGCGGCGAAATCGATATTCAAACCTCGGCAATGCGTTCGCTTGGAAAAATCTAAGAAGATTCCCGGGTTTAGGGGAAGTTGCCGTGCGGCTGGAAAAGTGTTTGCCATCGAGTCGGTTCAGTCTTTGAATACCTTTGGGGCCAGCTTTGTCGTTTCGTGTGTGGATGGGTTGGAAATTGGAACGAAGGTTGTTCTTCATCTAGAGAACGATGCCTTTGACATTGAAACCCAAGCCATTGTTCGGCGAATGGACTTTCCCGTGTCTCCCGGTTTCTTGGGGGTGGATCACGTGATCGGTGTGGAGTTCATGGGACTTCGATTGGATCAAATGCGTCTTTTAAAAGATTTCGTCCATAAAATGCTCAATCCCGAAGTGTTGGAGTTTAGAAAAGAGCATTTTGCCTCTCTAGGAAATCTTTTAGAAAGAAGCGACTATTTCGATTATTGGGAAGGAACGGACCATAACATTCTCTTGAATGAAGCCAAGGAAACCTATTTCAATCTGAATGCTTTTCCTCCAGGGATGATTCGAACGACCTTGGTCAAACATAAAGAAAAGGCCTTAGCCAGCCATTCCTTCTTTCGCGTGTCTCCAAAAACATGGCAACTGCACCAACTCGCGAGTGATGCAGAGTTTGGCTTGTACAAAGAGAAGCTTCCCACAAAACTCATTCTTCAAAGCTCCTTTCAGTACTTGTCGTTGGATTCAACCGCCAAGTATTTTCTAACTTGGTTTAGTCATGGAGCCGGTATTGCAAAAGCGTATATTGACGCCGTGGGTCAACATTACGATGCCAACGATTGTCTGTTTGAGTCCTATGATTTGGTTTACTTGAACACTCGGAATTTCAAGGATGCATCTTTTCAAAATTCGCAAAGATTTGGAGAGGCAAACGCCCAAGAGCTTGAGGCGATCAAAGACCATTTGAAGGTATTGGTACATCCGATGGTTTATGATGCGCTGAGCTACGACGAGCCGTGTTTGGATTGGGGTGATACACCAGGGGAAAAACGAGTTCGAAGCGTTTTTGTTTTACGAAATGAAAACCGAAAATTGTCCGCCTTCGCGCTGGCAGATTTTGCTCCAAAAGGAGCCAACTTTCTTGGTATTCTTGATATGTTTCAATTGTTTGTTGTGCCTGGCGAAGAAAAAACTGTTTCAACTGACGAGTTTGTTGGTTTTTTAATGGCACAATATGATCAGAGAAGGAGGGCGAATGCATTTATGGTGGCTCCGGAAGGAAGGGGCGGAGATTTTACTTTTCGAGAGGGTAAAAACTTTGGTTCCAACTATCGTTTATTGGTGAGGCGGCCCGCGTTCATGACCGCATTGAGTTTTTTCTCGAAACGTTATGGAAAATTGGAAGAACGTCTAAAGAGGAAAAACGTGGTCAAAGACTAACCGGGAAGGCGCATTGCGCAATTGTTTGCCCATGAAACTGATGTATAATTCAATTTGTCTATTTTCTAGAAGAAGCAATTAACACATGAAAAATAAAAGAAATTTCTTCTCGCGGATGTTGGTTTTTGTGCTTTTTTTAAGCACTTGTTTGGTGTGGGGTGCCGGGTGCACGACTTCATCCACCTCAGTGGATTCTTGGAAGGCATCTTATAAGATTGGAGACGATCTTTCTTGGAGTCGTCCGGACTTCAATGATTCCAATTGGAATGAAATCATTCTTCCTCATAAGCTTCCGGTTGAGTCTACGCAGGAACCAATTTTTTATTGGATTCGGATTTCTTCAACTGACAATGAAAAGGCGTTTGATCGTGAAGAGTGGTCAATGTTGGAAGATCCAGCCTTGTTTCTTGGCCGCATTGGAGATGTGGATGAAGTTTATCTAAATGGAACCAAAATCGGGGCCACGGGATCTGTGGAAAATGAATCTCCTTCTTTCTATTCCAAAAGTCGGTTGTACCGAATCCCAAAAGATCTTTTAAAATCCACTGAACTCCTCATTGGGATTCGAGGGAAACAACACTCGCTTATGGAGGCGGGGCTTTATGCCGGGACGCCCCGGATCGGCGAGTATAAAGATCTTACTCCTTTAGTTTCATTGAACTGGTTTTTCACACAAGGGATTGGTCTGCTGTTCGGCTTCTTCAGCCTTATGATGGGTTTTTACCATTTGTACCTTTTTCTTAGAATTCGAGAGAAGAAACACAATTTGTACTATTTTGTTTTTTCCTTTTTCTCGACATCCTTCATGCTTTCTTTGGGGTGGGTGTTTTCGGATTTTTTTGTGAGTCCTTTGGTGGTGACTCGGCTTCATAATTTTTTTGGGATTACAACGACCATTGCATTTATTTTCTTCATTTTGAATTTTTTGGATCGTCCTTGGTCGAAATTTGAAAAGTGCTTCGTCGCATTGCATGGATTCTTTCTTTTGGTGATGCTTTCCATCCCGAACTATCAAACGGCATTTTTAGTTTTTAATATTTGGTATCTTTTCGGTCTGGCCACGATTGTCTATGGGGGATATCAGGCTTGGAAAGCCTATCGAAGAGGTCGGAAAGAGTTGAAAGCGTTTGTTTGGGGAACCGGCTTTTTGTTGCTTACCGCTGGTTTTGATTCTTTGTATGGTCTTCAGATTCTTCCGGGTTTCCAGCTCATGGGGTTAGGGTTCTTTGCCATTAACGTTGGAATCATGGTTTCGTTGGCTCATGATTTCACGAAAGCTTATCGCAATGTCGAAGAGCAAGTGAAACTTCGAACGCAGGACCTTCAAGCGGCCAATGAAGAGTTAAAGGCCATGGACAAGATGAAACAGCAATTCTTTGCCAATGTTTCTCATGATTTTAAAACGCCGATTACGGTGGCTTTGGGCGTGTTAAATTCAGCCGGACCCAATCTTCAGGAGCTGTTAAAGCCCGCAAAGCGAAATCTGAATAAGCTCTTGAAGATGATTCAACAGTTGCTGGATACCGTAAAAGCCGAAACGCGAGGTTTTAAACTCAATTGGAAAAATGTTCCCATACGGAGCGCCCTTGAAGAGTGGATTTCGGGATACGATGCGGTTTGTTCGCAAAAGGGATTGGTTTTTGAATTTCGGACCTCGAGTGTTGGCGATTTGCGTGTTCCTTTGGATCCTATCCAGATGCAGAGGGTGATTGACAATGTTCTTGGAAATGCGCTGAAATTTTGTGATGAGGGAACCGTTCGTTTGACCGTACGAACGCATTTGTCCCGAGTGTTCTTTGATGTGGAAGATTCGGGTCCGGGAATTTCAGAAGAAGAACGCAACCGCGTTTTTAATCGCTACTATCAAAGTGTGGCCACAGATATCAAGTCACATGGTGGAAGTGGTATTGGCTTGTCTTTCGTGAAGGAGATTGTGGAACTTCACAATGGTCAAATCTGGATTGAAGAGTCTGATCTCGGAGGCTCAAAATTTGTGATTGCGTTGCCTCTTTCTCAGAAATTGGGTTTGATTCCGGAGGAAGACGAGTTTGAAAAGGTGGAAGCTGATCCGAATCGCTTTGTGGGGTCAGTGGATGTGGTTTATCCGGAGAAAATGCCGCCAGTTGTCAATTCAAAGCTCCCTAGCGTTCTTGTCGTGGAAGACAATCCAGATGTTGCTCAAATCATTCTGCATGCCCTGGATGGGAAATTTAATGTCTATTTTGCAGCGCATGGCATCGAGGGCTTGAGTGTTTTGGAGTCTGTCAAAGTCGATTGCATTTTGTCCGATATCATGATGCCCGTAATGAATGGTACAGAGTTTGTGAAAGCGGTTAAAAAAATCCCCGCTCTGGTTCGTGTACCCATCATCATGTTGACGTCAAAAGGTGAAGACGTAGATGTCATTGAACATCTTACCCTGGGCGCGAACGACTATGTGACGAAGCCTTTTGCTCAAGAGGTTTTAGTGGCTCGTGTGAGGGCGCAAGTGGATCGATCCCTTCTACTTAAAAGGCTTTATAATATTGATAAGCTCGTGACGATGGGGATCATGTCGACGGGCTTGTCTCATGAAATGAATAACCCTTTGGGATTTTTGGGAAATGGCGTTTCCGGAGTTCAAAAGAAATTGGCGACCTTGAAAGAAGTGATTTCTCAACCGGGCAATGAAATTGATGTCGAGAAGGTTCGGCAAATTGCTGAAAACGCCATCAAGGCCGGGCAGCTCGCCCAAAATGGATATGCTCGTGTTTCCAATGTGATCAGTAGCATGCGCACCTATTCTTCCGGGACGACGAAGCGAACCGAAATCAATGTACGGGAATTGATCGAAGATGCGATCACGCTGGTGAAGGGGAAGGCCAAGAAGGTCGGTGTGTCTCTTGCTTTTGAGGAACCTAAAGATATTCATATCTTGGGTTTTGCCCCATTGTTGCAGGTTGTTGTTAATCTCCTAGACAATGCCATTTATTCCATGAAGGGTTGTAGGGGATCTGTTAGAGTCCGAGCCTACGAAGAGGGAGGAGGCGTGAGTATTTATGTGGTCGACACCGGGTGTGGCATTCATAAAGATCTTCTTGATACGGTTTTTGATCCTTTCGTGAGTAACAAACCCCCTGGAGTGGGTACGGGGCTGGGGTTGTACATTTGCCAAGATATCGTAGAGAATCTTTTCGAAGGAGAGTTGCTGGTTGACTCGGAAGTTGACAAGGGAACTACCTTTACGATTAAAATTCCCAAAACCGCCCGAGAAAGTAAAGGAGGAAAGAAATTTGACTTTCGAGGGTATACACTTAGCGAAGAGGATTCTAGTGAGTCACAAAAAGAGGTCCGTGGATGACTGATGCCTCAAAAAAATTTCTAAGAATTTTGCTAATCGATGATGACCCTGAAAATGGGGATGTCTTGGAGTTAGCCCAAGAAGACTGGAGCGTTTTGACCCTGTTATCTCCAGATCCGATTTTTGAGGGAGAGGTGGATGTGAATGATTTTGACCTCGTGGCAGTTGACTTAGTGATCCATCCCAACGAACAGACTCGTAACTCTTTCGTAAATGTTTCTCCTGAGGTCGGATATCAGACGCTACGGTGGTTGATTCAACACTACCCAGAAAAACCGGTTGTGGTGATGAGTGCGCTTCTCGAAGACTTTTCCGCTGAAGCTGAGTTTAAGAGTATGTTTCCAGGAATAACTTATTTTAAAAAGCCTTTTGATGCATTTGATGCGAGTTTCCGGCTAGCGGTAGAGAATATTACCAAAGAGGGGAAGTTACGCCGTGAGTGAGCAACTTTTAAAGACGTACTGTTTTTCGGAATCCAAAAATAAGGATCATAGACTGAACGTCCTTTTCATTGATGACGATCCTTTGAACGCCGAGTCTCTGGCCATAGCACAGGATGAGTGGGTTGTGTCGTGTCTTGAAAGCCCACAACCGCTATTCGATGGAAAATTGGATTTAGACCCTTTTCACATGATTTTTGTGGATCTGGTTTTCCATCCGGCAGAACTCCAAGAAAATGGCTTTTACCCAAAGTCTCCCTTTTTGGGCTACAAAGTTTTGAACTGGTTTAAAGTGAATGCGCCCCAAAAACCTTTGGTCGTCGTGAGTGGTTTGTTGGGAAATCCAACGGAGGATCGAAGGTTTAAGGCAGCCTATCCAAACGTCATCTTTTTCCCCAAGCCTCTAGATTTTGGAGATAAATCGATTCAAGGGATATTGGAACGTTTGGGGGTTGATCCCCGAGCAAACGCATAGTCTTTAATCGTCCAGTCCTCCACTTTCAATCCAACAAAAGATGGTCAAGTATTGTTGACTGCTCCTGGAGAATAGCGTCCCTCCATCATGATTGACCTGCCCCGTGGGCTTGGTAAGGATTTCACTGTTTGCGGGTTGCTCTAAATCAACTCGACCGCCAAGAAGGGCAGCGTGAATATCCCCCGTGGCTAAATTGAGACCTCCCGAAGGGGAAGAGCCCTCATGACAACCTGTGCATCCTTCATTCGAAAAAATGGGTAAGACATTTTCAGAAAAGAGGTGAGGAGTCGATTCGCACTGGCCTTCGAAATCAAGATTGAAAGAATCAGAGACGGTGAAAAAGGATATATTGGAAGATCCTCGATTCAGAACAATCAAGTCCAGCACTTCGTCCCCGGTTGCATCCAGTGAAAGGATTTTTCCAGAGGTGGAACCTTCGGTGGAAAACTCCATGGGATCGTCAAATGTGCCCCAGCCATCTCCAAGCGCAATAGACACCTCGTTGCCGTGAGAAAAACTCAGATCCAAAGTTCCGTCGCCATTGAAGTCCTTTAATAAGACCTCTCTGACTCTAGAATTTCCAAAAGGAGGGGCGAGGGCTTCTCCAAAACTGCCGTCCCCGTTTCCAACGAGGATGGAAATGGGAACGTCGTTGTCGTCGTTTCCAGTGATGGCATCCAAGAATCCATCTTCGTTTAAATCACCTAAGGCAAGGCTTTGTGGAGAGGGTCCCGTGGCGTAGGTCCCACCGGTCGTAAAGATTCCATCTCCTGATCCGTGTAAGACCAAAATATTGTCGTCACTTGAATTCGAAACGACGAGATCGGTATTTCCATCGTTGTCTAAATCTCCAGCGGAAAGAGCTGTGGGAGCCTCTCCGGCGGGGAAGAATGTGGGTTCCGAGAAATTAAAGGCCGAAGTGTTGATCAACACAGAGATGCGGTCGGAGACGTCGTTTCCGGTGTTGAGGGTTAGAATATCCAATGCATCGTCTTGGTTGAGGTCCACCAATAAGACTTTTTGAGGTCCTTCTCCAGTAGGAAAGTCCTCGCGTATGAAGGTTCCACTTCCACGATTTCTAAGGGTGGTTACGGAGTTCTCTGATTGATTTGCCGTAACAATATCCAAATCCCCATCGCCATCCACGTCTCCCGTGGCTAGATCTCGCGGACTGTTTCCTACGTCTTGGCGTGTAACCGAACCAATGGAGTCTGAGCCCAACAGCGCATCCCCATTTAGGATCGCAACCGAAGGGGGAGAAACGTTGACAGTGGCAATGTCAACGATGCCATCCCCATCAAAGTCTCCTCCGACTAGGCCACGGGGAGAATCTCCAATTCCGAAGCGAACAGCTTCTCCAAAAAGATCGCCAAAATAGACGATCGCTGTGGGTTCGAGGATTTCAATTTCTTCTCCTCCACGCAAACGGACAACCGAAATCGTCTTTGACTCTGCCTCCCTGGAACGCAACGTGGCCGTGATGATTCCATCCTCGTCGGTAAGGGTGTTTTCTTGAAAAATTTCGTTGTGCGTTCCGGAGGCCCGAATGGCGATTTCCATCCCCGCTATGGGTTCGGCGTTCGGATTCAATAACCGAAACTCAATTCCGACCGACGCATCTCCATTAGCTGGAATGCCACTCCGTCGAGAAACGCTCAGAGAAGATTCTGGATAGAGGCTGCCTCCTTCGTTGCCTTCTTCGGAGGACTGAATGGAACAGCCCATGCAAAGGAGTAATGCGAAAGAAAGACCGAAGAAATTTGAAGAGATCTGTTTCATAAGTCCCCCAAATTAAACCGAATCGTCTTCTGCTCCGGCTTCAATCCAGCAAAATATGGAAAGATAGTCTTGGTCGCTGACACTTGAAAAAATCTCTCCCCCGCCATGTCCATCCAGACCCAAGGGCTTTCTCAAAATGGCGGAATTGGCGGAGTCATCTTCGTCGATTCTTCCATCTAGGATGGAGGCATGGATGCCTGAAGCCCCTTCACCTTGGCTGACGTCAAGGTTCAGCGAGCCTGCTTGAGAGGCGTTGCTATGACAACTTCCGTTGGAACATCCTTGAGCTGAAAAGATGGGAACAATATTTGTAGAAAAAGAGGTGCTGATGTCTTCACAGGGGCCAGTACCTGAAAAGTCATTGGCATCCAAGTCGGTCACATCAACAGATCCGCAAGCAGAAATGAAAGCCAGAGAACATAGGAACAAAAAGTGTTTTCGCATTTCCTTTAGATCTCCTTCTTAAACGCTTTGCTTTCGGCAAATAAGACGGTCATTTTGGTTTACTTCGGCAAAGCCAGCTTGAACCATTTCAGCATCCGTCAGCCCCGACATGGAGAGCAATGCATCCGACACTTGGTTGGGTTCTACTTGTGAGGGAGCGGCATTTCCGTGAGTGGAAGGAGCAATTTTCCCAAGGTTTTCATTGTAATTACCGTGGGTTCCCGCTTGGTTAAACATGCTCGGGTCCGTGATGCATATGGCTGCAGCCGTATTTCCATCTGAAAAATCGGAGGGGCCACCGTATCCCCGACCAAATTCCGTATCGAAAGTCATGGTTGTTCGGTCCAAAAGACTTGCGTAGTTTCCGGTAGGATCGGGTCGGGCCGCGAGTTCATTTAAGAAGTTCAATAGAAGTTGGTTGAGCGCCTGGGCATCGTCAAAAAAGGTTCCGGCGTTACTCCCTTGGTTTTGGTATCTTCCATGTGAGTCTCCAGCCAAGACTTGGAAACCAAAGGCGGAAGCCACTCCGTTTTCAGCCATTTGAATGATTTGAGCAAAGATTTCGGCTAAATCACCTCGGGTGTTTAGTGTGCCAGTATCCACACCGGTTTGAAGAATCGTAACAAGGTCGGGATCTGGTTCCACCAATGCACGTAAATTCTGGGCCAACAATACATGAGCATTTTCTTCTGCCGCTTGGGCTGCTAGGCCACCCGGACGATTGTCCACCTGAATTTTTTCCAAGACACCCGCATCATGTTGTTTGATGAAGGCGAGGATCTGTTGTGTGATTTCTTCGTTCATGGGCTCGGATCGGTTCGGAGGATTTAGACGGAACTGATCAAACGAATTTGAAACTTCATCTGGGCCGGAAACATATGTAGGGGCATAGGTCGCTCCCAAGGGACCGGTAGCCGAAAACGAGGCACGGTTTTCCTGAGCATAGGCAATGGGGCCTGTCATGATGGTGGGTGCCAATCCCTGATCATTCTTCCATGCGGCAGCCACCAAGCGATGTGCAGACATCCCGGACTTTGTGGTTTGGCCAATATTGGTGTGACCGGTCGTATTCCGGACGCTTGAAATGGTCACGATTCGATTTCCATGAGCCTGAACCAAAGGAGCCATGACGGAAGGAAAATACAAGTAGTTACCACTGGCCGTCATGTAGCGCTGGGCTTCTCCTGGAGTTGCCGGAGTGCTGTCTTGGTCGACAAAATCGGTTTGGGTTCCATTTGGATTTTCAAAGAAAGAACGGTTTTCTGTGGCCGTTTCAAAATCTCTTTGCATGCAAAAAGGACCGCTTAGGAAGGGATACCCTGATCTCCAAAAGGAGTCGATCACGATTCGTCCCACATCTCCTGGTGCCGCGAACGCCGTGGAGCTTCCAAAGAGGCGTTTGGAAATTTTGCTCATGGTCTCAAGACGAATTCCCCATGGAACACTGAAAGCTCCCAGAAAGAGACCCACTTGCTGGATGAATCGTCGTCTTGTTAACTCGTTTGCCTTTTTTGCGTCTTTCATTGTGTTCTCCTATTTCAAATGAGTTTTCACGCTGACCAAGCAAGCGACACATTGGGCGTGTCGGCGTTCCATGAGAGAAGAGAAGGAAAGGGAATTGATGTTATCAATGAGTTCCTGATCCCCTTCGGTCGGACGCTGCCCTCGTAAACGGAAATAGAGTTCTGAGACATCCGCGCCTTCCGGGAAGAGAACATCCGAGTTTTGTTCGAGGGATTCTCTGCAGGCCATGTCCGCAAGTTCAAATGTGGCTTTTCTTCGAGTGGCCGTTGCAAGATTGCTACGTCTTCCAAACTCGTTGGGTCCTCCAAAAAGAACCGAACGACTGTCCAAAAAGGAGATGGACTCTCCCGAAGTGGGGAGTTCCATTCCTTCAACCAATAGATTTCGAAACATTTCGAAATCTATTAATTGAACCAGAGCGTCGGTTGCAGGGCCTTCGCCGCTAGTGCTGGACATATCTCCATTTCCAACAACCCCCCCCGAACAGCTCAACGTGCTGATTAAAAGAAGGGAAAAGAAAAAGCATTGTTTGATTTTCATAAAATTACCCCCGCAACGCGCAGAATGAAGTCTTCACTGGTCATGAAATCCACTAGAAACGGACGAATGATGAGTTCATGAACCTGGTCCAAGCGTTCCGTCCAGTTGACGAGCAATTGTTCGTCACCTGGTTTTGAACTTGCCGAAAAATCAAAAGGCATGACGGGATCTTGACCGGGGGCCCCAGCAGATTCATAACCCAAGGCGAAAGCAAGGAAACGTCTGGCTGTGCAGGTTTTGAACTGTTCCGTTTCGGAGATTTGTCGCATATAGGATCCCACCATGGGAAAACCATTGGGGTCCAAGTCAAAATCCTCCGTATAGCGGGGGACGACCTCTCCTTGAACGGGTTCAATGATTTGTTCCCCATCGAATTCAGTGGGTTCCGTATCTCGAATTTCTCGATTTTCCACCCATTCATTGTTTCGGTTGGCATCGTACAACCCGTCCGCCCCATAAGGATGAAACACAGGACGACGCGCATTCATCGTTCCATGGCAAGCGTAACAATTGATTCCCACTTCCGAATCGGATTGGTCGTGGTATTTTGCGGAAACCTCTTCTTGGGGCCACATTCCCACACTTTCTGGATCTGGGTATCGATAACATTTTACGAGCTGAGCAATTTCACGGACATAATTGAAGCCGAATCCATTTCCATACCAACGTTCCAGCCAACCTTGTAAGGTGGCAAATCCTCCCAAGTTGTCGAGGGTCGGAGCTTCACTGTCTTGACCTACGATGGGAATGTCTTCAATGACTTTATAGTTCGCTGTTAAGAGTTCGCTGTAGGGGCGATCCCAGGTAACCACGAAGGTTGCGAGGTCTGCTGGAGCGTTCTCATTGGGGTCATCTGGATTGTCGCGGCCCATTCCGAACATCTGTCGAAAATAAATGAGCATGGCGCCTGAAAATTCTGCGCTGTAGACATAGCGGTCTACCGCTTCAGAGTAGAGTTGAAAGGCTTCTTCCGAAGTTTCGGCGTTAGAAATCTCCCGAACGTCATTGGCATCTGCCAACTTTAACCGAGTCCGAAGAGAGACGCTTCGTAAGGCTGTTAAGAGCTCCGAGTTGGAGAAATGCTCGCCAGATAGGCGAGAATGTCCCTCTTCCTCAGCTGAATCCAACGTCTGAGTTCCATTGCAAGCAGCCAAGATGAATGTGCCCGCTAAAACAAGCTTGTAAACACTGATCATCCTCATGATTGGGGCGCATTACTGCAAACCTGAGTCCAACACAGAAAAAGGAGTTAAAAGCAATAATTTCAATGCATTAAAGAAATTTTGATAACCGGGAGAAGAAAATATTGCCGTAACCTTGAACCTTTTTGCGTAAATTTCTGTTTCAGATCATGGTTTTTGGCTAAGCACCGAGGCGGATTCGGGAGAAGCGAGTCCGAAGCGATCCCAAAACCAAGAGAAGCAAAAGCGGGGGCCAGGAGAAGTCTGTTTTACAGCCGGAATTCACATCAGGGGTGCTTAGAAGAACGCCACCTTCAGAGTCTTCTTCGGATTGATCGTCATTCGATGGGGTAGGGAGGTTTTGTTGGGTGGGATCCAGATTGACTTCGTATCCCGGAGAAACGTTTCCCTCCGAGTCGATGACAAAAAGGAAAAGCTGCTCTTCTCCTGCAAGGGCTTGGCTGTGAATTTGAACGGAGATTTCATTATCTTCCCACACGGATGGAATTTGGATCTCTCGCTGCGTACAATCTTCGAAAATGGGAGCATTTCCCAACTCAACCCGAGCTTGGGTGTCATCGACGTAAAGGTCATCAAAATACAAAAAAGTATCAATCGTACAGCCTGTGGTTTGTCTCCAGGTTTGTCCCATCATTATATGTTGCCAACGATCGTCATCTGCATCATGGGTTACCAGGCCATTTCTTTCCTGCACATACCCAGACCGACCCACGCGCTTGGTTCTCAGAAGTCCGTCGGCGGCAGAAGGCGTTGACGATCCTTGAACGTATTGCTCGATTCGTTGCCAATCATTAAAGACAAAGAGATCTTCAGCACAACCAATCTGCGTGGAGTGATTTCCACCATCATAATTCACTTCTGTATTATTGTTCCCCCAGTACGTTCGATCCTCTGTGATGTAGTACCAATAATTGTTCATGATTTGAGTCGTACTGGACGTTTCATCCGCATAATAGACACCCGGTGAGCTACTCAAGCGCCAAGCTTTAAATTGAATTCGTCCGCAATCATCATTGCGATCGATGAGAAAATTGGCCGAAAGAAAAAAATTGTTCATGGGGCGACCTAGATCCTTCGTGATCTGACAAAAATCGCCTCCGGTTTCGGTATTGACCTTCAAGGATCGAGATCCAGCGTGAGCGAAATCATCGGAAGTAAACACTTCTCCGGAAACTTCATTCCAGCCTGCGGGGGTTGCTCCCAAGGACTCATTTTCAAAATCTGAAAAATACAACGGCGCTGCAGGCGATTTGACACCAAAACCCACTCCCTCAAGGGTCAGTGTTTGGTGATGGATTAATCCGTTTTCACCCAAACCATCGAGATTCGAGATGATCGGATCGGCCCAAACTGCCAATGGGATGATTTGAGCGAGACACAGCCAAACCCAACAAATCTGCTTTTGCATTACAGAGGCCCAAACCCTTCTGAGGCACAGCGTTGGAGCATGGGAAAAACCAAATGGGCTCCGAAACTTAGAAAAATGTCTTTGGAAATCATTCCTTTCACCACTTGAGAAGGAAAAGCAAGGCTTGTACCAGACGCGAGCATTTATAATTCACTGAAATTATTGCGATTCTATTGCAGGAGGATTTGAAATTGAAGGCCTTCTCGGAAAAAAGTGCAAATTAGGGGTGAATCTCTTTGCGAGCGCCTAGACGTCCCATAATCCAGGGGTTTTCTGCGGAGGGAATTGAAAAGCCGAGGGAATTTGAATAGAAGGGGCGGATGAAAATGCGAAAAGAAGTTGATCTGTTGGGAGAGTTAGAAATCGACGATTCCAAATACTATGGAATTCATACGGTGCGAGCCATGGAGAATTTTCAGATCTCCAAAATGAAGATCAGTGATTATCCGTTTTTTGTGAAAGGGATGATCGTTACAAAAAAAGCTTGTGCCATGGCGAATGAAGAAATGGGCGTTTTAGAGAAAGAAAAAACGCAAATGATCATTTCGGCCTGTGATGAAATCTTGGGGAATCTCAAGAAATATGCACGATTTTTTCCCACCGACGTCATCCAAGGGGGAGCGGGGACTTCTGTAAACATGAACACAAACGAAGTCATTGCAAATGTTGCCTTGGAGATGAACGGACATCCCAAGGGAAGCTATGAGATTTTGCATCCAAACGATCATGTGAATCGATCCCAATCCACCAACGATGCCTATCCTAGCGGATTGCGTGTGGCTTTGTTTTTTAAGATGAACCAGTTGTTGGAAAAAATGAAATATCTAACGAGCAGCATCGATCGAAAGGCCGCTCAATTTCAGAGTGTTCTGAAGATGGGTAGGACGCAACTCCAAGATGCGGTTCCGATGTCTTTGGGAGACGAGTTTTCCGGATGGGCTACAAATTTAAGGGAAGAAATTCGGAATTTAAAAAAGTCCAGAGACCACGTCTTGGAACTGAACCTAGGCGCAACAGCCATTGGAACGGGCGTCAACGCTCCAAAGGGATTCTCTGAAATTGCCATTGGATATTTGTCCGAGTTGACACAGGCGAACTTTGTGAAGGCCGAGAACTTGATTGAAGCAACTTCAGACTGTGGAGCCTATGTGATGATCTCCGGTGCTTTAAAAAGGACCTCTGTAAAATTGTCCAAGATTTGCAACGACCTTCGACTTTTGTCTTCGGGTCCGAAATGTGGGTTGAATGAAATCAACTTACCCCGCTTGCAAGCGGGCTCTTCCATCATGCCTGCAAAAGTAAACCCCGTGATTCCTGAAGTGGTGAATCAAGTGTGTTTTAAAGTCATCGGAAATGATGTAACCATTTCCTTTGCGGCTGAAGGGGGACAACTTCAACTCAATGTTATGGAGCCCGTTATTGCCCACTCTTTGTTTTCCTCGATCGGACTCTTGTCAAATTCATGCGTAACGTTAGCGGACAAATGCATGAATGGAATCACCGCCAATGAGGAACATACAAAAGAAATGGTGTTGAATTCCGTTGGAATCATTACTTACTTAACACCCTACATTGGACATCACATGGGAGATGTCATTGGAAGAGAAGCCGTGGCGACAGGAAAATCAGTGCGTGAGATCGTTCGTGAAAAAAATCTCTTAACCGAAGAAGAACTGAATAAAATTTTCGATCCAGAAAACCTCATGCGCCCCAAATACCACTCAAAAAAGCGCTGGGGTTAGGTGAAATTCCACGGAAAAAAATTGAGACATGGGCTGCGCAGTGTGCCGAAGAAGAACGGTTTGTAGTTTTGTAACCAATAGCCCAAAGAAACCCTTCGTTTCATTCGCGTAAATTCCGACACGCGTCGAGATTGCCCGACCAAAATTCTTTGGGAATTAACGAAAGAGGAGTTCGGGAAGAACGTTGAAGTCAGTTTGCTTTTTCATCTTACGTACGTCACTACCGGGGATCGTCCCATCGTGTCTCTAGAAGATTGAGCTTCTACTGAAGGTAAACTGGAAAACCATTGCTCGTGTTTCCTTGGGCGTCAAAGACGATGAGGTACAGCGTTTGTCCGGGAGCAAAACTGCCAAAGCGCGCATTAAAGTGAATGGTGCTTTCATTCCAGACGGAATGGGGCTCTTGGATTTCACAATGCGAGGCTAAGTCACGGTCTGGAGAATCACAGAGCTCAATGCGGGCCTGCGTAATATCCACATAAAACTCACTATGATAGATATCTGCTTGAGGCCTAGGGGGAGCAGAAGTCACATCGTCAAGGTAGTGCGTGAAATTTATGGTATCGAATTTTTCTGAAGAAGCATTCGGTCTCAACATCGAACCCATGGAGTCCTTTAGGATTTCACCATTCTTGGCCAGCGTATATCCCCCATTGGCTACTCCGACATCTCCACTTCGAATTACGCCTTCATATCGATCCCAGGAAGCCTCACCGAAACTGAAGCCTGAGTATCCCATTCCACTCCACTCGTTATAAACGACGGCCTCTTCACCATCCGCAATATACATATGCCCATTTCCCGAACCATTTTCGGGATAAAAGTCCCAACGTCCCTGCGGAAATCCATTGCCTTCATAGTTCGCAAAATTGGCAATTTTCACATTTCGCATGTTTTCAAAAGCACCATTGGTCGTGGACAATGCCCACATGGAAAAATAAATTTCATCAAATCCGTTTGAGTCTCTTAGACTTAAATAGTTTGTTCCCTGGTAACAATCATGCTCAGGGTTATCACCAAAAAATTTCCAACCGACAACATCGCCTTCGTATCGACCGAATGCATCTGAGTAGCGCATTGCATAGTCAGGAGTGTCGATGCCAGGCCATGCGCATCGAGCTTCCAAAGACCACGAGATTCGTCCAACGGCCGACTCATCGATCACTTCACCCAACTGCTCACTCCCATAATCAAACGTGTCAAACTTGAGCGGCTCAACAGGGAATTTCACACCAAATCCTCTTCCGGATATGACATAGCTTCCATCTCTAGAAAGCTGGGTTGAATTTAGAGACAAAATCTCAATTCCTTCACCGCCGCTCGAACCCAAAAGACTTAAATAATAGTCATAATCTTCCATGCCGAAGGTTTCGGATTTCAAGGGATCCGTATTCACCCAGGCAATCGCTTCGGTGTAGGGGGCGAGTTGATCGGCATCACCCGCTTCTGGGTTATGACAAAGGTTGGTGGAAAACTCCGGATGCTCCTGAAGCAATAAGGCAAATACAGCCACATCATCCATATTCACCAGGTGGTTGTCGTCACGGTCTAGATTTACACAATTGATATCATTGTCCGTTTCTGGGTCGCTTTCCGCTTCTTCGGCTATCTGAGCACAGGTCTTATCCACTTGCCCTGCCATCAAAACAATATCGGACAAGCTTAAGCTGCCATCGTGAAGTGTGTCAGCCACGCATGCCAAAATGGGAAAGTCCTCGGGATTGTCAACTCCCGAGAGGGAAAACAACCCTCCACGACCCACCAAAGCATTGACACTTTCCTTTAAAGCGAGCTCATCCACACCCGCGACCTCGGCAACTTCTCTTAATAGTGAAGATTGAGGTGCGGTGGGCGTATAGGAGAGATTAGAACTGCAAGCTAAGAAAAGAAAAGTGTACGAACAGTAAAGAAAGAATCTAACGACTTTGGACATTTTGCCTCCCCAATTTCCCCATTTGTTCAACACAAAAGCAAGACTCATTCCATACTCAAACCAGATAATAATCTTGTTATTTTAAATAGTTAGATATTCTTCGGCATCGGACGCTTTGAATGTTGTGCGAGATCGGCCCCTCGATCACGAAACTTTTTGCGAAGTCTTACCATTTCTCAGTCTGCGGTCGATTCGATGCTTTTTCAAAATCCCGTAAATCGGGTTCAGTCGACTGTCCCATGATTCCCCCCCAAATGGTGGGTGATGTCCGTCAATATCGGTGGAGCAGTGCACGAGCCCATTTAAAAGGTGAAGATGACGGGCTAGCGAAGGTGAGCCCGATGTTGAACCGAGTTGAGGACTGGAAGGCCTATTTGGCTGAGGGCATCGAGAAAGCGGAGATGCGAACGATTGAGCGCCATCTGCGAACGGGCCGACCCAGAGGCGGTGAGAAATTCATCCAACGGCTGGAGAAGATGACGGGACGAGATCTTCTCCCAAAGAAGCCGGGCCCGGGCAAGGCGAGTTAGATATACTGTCCCCTGAAATAGACTGAAATACCCTGAAATAGAAAAACAACGCGAACAGAAATCGGCCTAAGTCATTGTTTTTACACTTTAAAAAATTTTTCATTTTTTAGCCTTGACTGATAAGCCTTATAATATAAGGCTTATTTCCAATGGGCAAAGACATCACAGATGGGCAGGTTCTAAAAGGCCTGCTCGACACGTTGGTTTTGAGCGTTTTGCAGCAAGAGGACAATTATGGCTTTGGCATTCTACAAGCCGTTCGGGACCGTCTAGGAAACGAAGGATCAATACTCCGGGACGCCACGCTATATCCACTTTTGCACCGACTTGAATCGAAATTCTTTGTGAAGTCTTATTTCAAACCCGGAGACCGTGGGACTCCACGCAAGTACTACCGGATCACTGAAAATGGAGAGGCTCATCTCGCATCAAGAACCGTAGAATGGAAACGGGTCGTGGAAATTCTCCAAAGCACAATTTTTTCTCAAAAGGAGCGTTAGTAAGATGTTTAAAGCTCTAACTAGAAACTTAGAAAGTTCTGTTCCGAAAGAAATCCTTACAGGGGATTCAATTCTAGATGACTATTTAAAAAGTCTCGACGTCAGACTTGCGGGAGGAAAAAAAGTTCGCAAAGCATTCCTACTCGAAATTCAGGATCATTTACTCGAAAAGAAAAAAAATCTTTTAGAAACTCTCCCAACGGAAGAAAATGCTTCCAAAGCTGCCGTCGAAGAAATGGGGCCTCCTGAAGAATTGGCACGCTCCCAAAGCAGTGCCACATGGCGAACCTTTTGGCGACACTTCCTTTCAAGTTCCTCAATATACTTTTTTGCAATGCTGTTCTTTTCCTTTATAGATGAAAAAAGTGGAACGTCCGCATTAAACTGTTTCTTCCAAAGCCTTTGGTTTGGCATCTGTATGGCTTGGCTGTTTGCGTTTGTTTTCCCTCCCCATCAAATCGATGTATCTAATATTCAAAAAGACACGTACACGGTGGAATACTCCAAAGGCCTCCGTTTTCTATCTATCTCTCTTTCGCTGTTTTCTCTCTTCATTGTCCTGAACTCTCTGACCAACATTTTTGGGAATGCGGCTTACGTTGGGATTTTCAAAACAAAAGCGGAATACATCTTTTTTGGCACAATTTACTTCCTTTTGATCCCCGTATTCTTTGCAAATTCCCTGCGAATATACGTAAGTCCAGATGGATTAGCCTACCAAAGACTTCTTTGGAAAAAACACATTCCTTGGAAACACATCGTGCAAATAACCCCAGCTTTCGGCTCGTCAAGTTGGATTCCTCATTACTGGAAAAATGTCCTTCATATTCGGTTCCAAATAAATGAAAAGAAGCATGGCACAATTCCCATTTATCCTGACATGCACGGCCGAACCAATCTTCTTCTTGAGATCGAAAAAAGAATAGACCAAAAACCGCAATTAGAATCCGCGAAATAAGAAGAGGTTGAAGATGAAATTTCTAAAATCGGGGGACCAACTAAGTAGAAGAGCAAGGAGAAAGTGAGAGGTCCCTGATTTTGGCGTTGGCGATAACGACGATTTTTCTCATGAGGGCGACGGCAGCGACAATGGGTTTTTTGCCCTGTGCGAGGAGATTTCGATAAAAGTTGCCGAGCGGGGATTTGCTGCGAGAGGCTGTGAGGGCAGCAAGAAAGAGGATGGGCTTGATCTGGACGCGTCCACCTCTTGTCTTTCGGTAGCCTTCTCGTTTTCCACTTTGATTGGGATGAGGAGCCACTCCAGCGAGAGAAGCGATCTGCTTGCCGGAGATCGTTCCAAGTTCCGGGAGGTCAGCCAAGAGAGCTGCGGCGACTTTGGGTCCGACGCCTGGAATGGTTTGAATTTCCCGATACTTTTGTAGGAGCTGATCGTTCTCGCGCAGATGAGTTGTGATTTGAGCTTCGATTTCGGCAATCGTTTCTTTTAAACAAGCCAAGACTCTTTGGACGCTTGCTTTGAGGATTTCCCGATCCGGTCCTTTGAGGCGATTGCGTTCCTGAGTTTGAATGGCGACCAGTTCTGCGCGCCGTTTCACTAGTTTGGAAAGGATTTCCACATTCAGATCGGGCTTTTGGAAGAGGTCGAGGTGAGGATGTCGTTCTAGAGCATATTGAGCTAAGGCACGTGCATCGGTGGTGTCTGATTTGCCTTCAATGCCAAAGGAGCGAATAAAGAACTTCACTTTCCTTGGATTGGCCCGATGTACTTTCAAGTCTCTAGTGGCAAGCTCTTTGAGCAAGGCTTTCTCATAGCCCCCTGTAGCTTCTACAGTCATCAGGGCTGAGGGCAGTTTCTGCCGGTATTTTCTCAAGAACGTCTGAAATCCAGAGCGTTTATTTTGAAATGTATGGGTCTTTGGATCACCCAAAGCAAAGACTTCGAAGAAATCCTTTCCCATATCAATCCCCAAAAAATGCTTGTACTTCCTTGGCTGGTTTCGCATAGTGACTCCAATCTTTGCATTGTATGCGGGCGTAAAGCCCTCTCAACTAATCAAGTGTAAAGAGATGGCCAGACTGGTACCTGGGTCCCCGCGATCCTCAAGATCTACACACGATCGGTCGCCAGCCGGCTTTCCAGGGAGTTGTTGCAACAACTCCCTGGAATATCCCTACCAACTCCTTTACATCTGCTTCGTTCGAAGGGATACCCGCACATACAACACACGACTGTTTCCGATTTCCAAAAGAAAAGGATAGCGTCGTGTGTCCCCCGATACAAAATGGAAGAGGTGTTTCTGCGGAGGTGAACCTTTTTTCATAGACGTCCATTGGATGGGGAAAAATGTTAATGGTCGGGTGAACATGAAAACGTATAAAACATTGAAATAAAAATGAATATTTCAAATTTAATTTGGCACGACGCTTGCTTTTATAAACATGCGAGGGGTGTATGAAACGGGGCAAGCCTATCTATCTTTTATTGGTTCTTTGTCTCTTCGTCGGATGCGGAGAGTCTGTTCTTTCTGGGGCAGATTTAGGTCTCAATGATTTGGGGTTTTCTCAGGATGGTTTTTCTGAAGATGGTGACTCGGGCGATGGAAGCTCCGGGGGGAGTTCGAGCGGGGGTGCAGTGGATACCTGCGGTGACGGTGTCCTTGATTCGGCATCGGAGGATTGTGAACCTGCTTTGGGCGTGAGCCAAACCTGTGAACATGTGGGTTTGGAGAATGGTACGCTTTCCTGCTCGGCAAGTTGCACGTTCGATACGAGTCAATGCATACAACCGTCGACGACAGTAACAATTACTACCGTTGATGGAACGTTCACTCATGGGAACAACGTCTCCATCGTTGGGTCGGGATTTGGATCGAAGATCACGGCTCGGCCACATACTTATGACGCTTTTGATGATGGCATCGTGGCGGATCGATGGCATTGGGAATATGGATTGAGGGCTTTTGATAATCTTTTCTCCGATGTCACGACAACACTGCGTACGCCATTTTCTGTCAAAAATGCTCGCATCCGAACGGACACGGAATGGAATGAATTGGGTGGAGGTATGTCAGATACAGCCACGTTTTTTGCCACGCATGACGCACCTTTTACCTCGGCTCGATGGTTTAGTTCGATGTGGGTTAAGTTTTCGGAAGGCTTCTTCTTTGAGGCTGACTCGGATGGAGTCTGGGGAAATGTGAAAATTTTTCGCAACGGAGGTAATGATGGAAGTCGGGCCAATCAATATGTTTCCATCAATCAGAACTTTTGGGGTTTGGCGATTGAATATTCTGAATCAGGTCAACAGAATTTGTATGCCTACGATGGCCCCAGGCCTTCCGATATGGATCTCTCTATTTGGCATCATTTTCAGTATGAGTTTCAAGAGAACTCGGGCAACGGAGTCGCCGATGGAAAGATGAAATTCAGCATAGACGGCCAAGTAATTGTAGAGCGTTCCGATGTGGTCACACGTACGGATGAACATCCGGGCCTCAAGCACACATTTATTCCAGCCGGATTTCAAACCGTGCGAGAAGCGCAAGCTGACGGTGAGTACATGCTTTTTGATGAAGTCTATGTCGATTCAAGTGTGGCTCGTGTGGCCATTTGTGATCGGGAAAGTTGGGAAACGGTCGAAACGATTGGGGGACATTGTGAATTGCAAATTCCAACGGTATGGTCGAATGGTTCAATTTCGTTCGCGGTAAACCAGGGTTCTTTACCAAATGGCACAGCTTACCTATTTGTCATAAATGACCGAGGCGTTACGAGTTTAGGCAAAGAAATTAATTTTTAGGAACTTGGAGACACCATGCTTAATTACTCACCGAGCAAATAAGTATCGAGAAGGGATGAAGTGGCCGGCTTCATCTCCAACGCGATCGCTGTTAGCGTCGCAAAATCCATAAATAATGACGTACTTTGTGTGAAGCACAGAAAGGAAACCGGCCATGCAACATATAGCGATAGACTTAGGGGCAAGCAAGTCCCAGATATATGTACGAGATATTCAGGGGAAAGTCATAGAAGAGAAGCGTTTGGAGACGGCGAAGCTTTGAGCGTACTTGAAAAAGCCGTCAAAATCGGGGCCAAATCGGGGGACACACGACTGTTTCCGATTTCCTAAAGAAAAGGATAGCGTCGTGTGTCCCCCGATACACGATTCCTAGATTCTTGGGGAGTGGGCTTTGGCTTTATTGCTTTTTTGAGAGGCTTTCCTCTAAAAAGAAATAAATGTTTCTTGTCCTTTTCGAGTCCCTCCAAGAAAAAAGAAAACGAACAGTATGTTATTTGCTTATACATTGGACCTCGATACTTCACACGGAGGTCAATTGTGTTCTCCTTCAAATTATGGGAATAAAAATAATACCTTGAGTTGCAAGATGCTCCTGGAACTCGGTCTATGATCGTGACGATAAACTGACCACTCTTCCATTTTTCGGAAAGTATGAATGGAAAACTGCTGCGATCTGCCTTGTAATATTCCGGGTTCGCCGTTGAAGTTATCTTGAAATCTACGATCTCCGGCTCGGCACGCACCGAAAAGCTCGACATTGTCACAACACAAACAAAAAAAGTTAAGAACGCTCTCAACACAAAACGAGACTATCCTACCGAACCGCCCTTCGTCCTTCTTTATATTCTTCCCATGAGGAAAAGCCTGGGATTTGAACAGTTCGCTGTCCCCAGATTTTAATTGATGAAATTTGAGGGAGAGGCAACCGGTTGGCTCGAACTTTTCGGTGTCGCAGCGAACCTGAAGTTTTATGAAAACTTGAGCCGAGGGGGAACCCAGCGGAGCTGGGTCCGAAGCGAAATCCCTACAGGTCTACAAACGATAGTTTGTGAACCCTCGAATTTGATTATGAATTTCCTTGGGTCGTGTTGGCCCGAAGGGCCCGAAATGAAAAATGGCGCGGCGGACGGGACTCGGTCAGGTTTGCGATCTCGCTTTGCGAGCTTACAAACCTGACATAACGGACTCTAGAACCTTACGGTTCAAGACTCCGTAAAACCCGAGTCGTTCGGTGCTACTTCAAAAAGAAGCTTTGTGAATTATTTCTTGGCTAGCAATATGAAAGGGAGCGAGGGCTAGGACAAGTCTACGCACCTCTCTACCTTGGGTTCTTAGGCATCAGATGAAGGGGAGGTGTATCTCATTTGGGGTGCACGGGTAGGTTAATTGGCGCGGCGGACGGGACTCGAACCCGCGGCCTCCGGCGTGACAGGCCGGCGTTATAACCAGCTTAACTACCGCCGCGCAATGACGTTCTCTTTAACGAGCGGGCCTTTTATCACAACTTGGCTTAAGGTCAAACCCAATTTAAGGCCCTGAAATTTTTGAGGAAAAGCCCTCAGAAAGCCAGTTTCCTGTTCGTATGTTTAAAATTCGATGCGAGCACTTCCGTAAAAGGTTCTCCCTGGGCCTCCGGGGATTTCGTCCTGAATGACCCCTCGTATGTATTCAGGATATCCATATTGGTCATCCAGAAGGTTTTTCACACTGAAAGCCAAGCGAATATGTTTGTAAGGAAAATATGAAATTTGGGCGTTCACCAAATAGTAGGCTGCCGGTCGGGTGTTTGAGGAGGAGCGATCGCCAACATATTGTCCGTTCAATCCCAAATGGAATTTTTTCGTAAAGGCATAGGAGCCGCCGATATTGGAAAGATAACTGGCGAAGTAGTGAGGAGAGTCATCTTGGTTTTTGTATGAGAAATTCCAGAAAAGGTTCAACTTTCGCGTGGGTTTGATGCGAACATCAAGTTCAATTCCTTGAATTCGAAATCCGTTTACATTGGAGTAACTGGGGGTGTCTTGCGTGTTTCCCAAAGAGGAGCCCGCAGGAATCGTTCGGGATCGTTCAATCAAGTCGTCAGTATAGAGAATGAAGTAGCCCAGACTGGCGAGGAATCCTTTTTGGTGCCATTCGAAGGCGAAGTCAAGATTGTTAATGGTTTCAGGAGAGAGGCCTCCTTCATCCGTTGTGTTTCCTAAGGTATAGGAGAGGTCTCCTCCATACAAAACATTATTGGTGTCGACTCGTTTTTCAAAAAACGTGGGGCCTCGAAAAGCTCTGCCAAACAACGCTTTTGCGGTGAGTTTTTCTGTGATTGAAAAAACCATTCCGGCGTTGGTGGCCAGAAAACTTCCATAATCCGAATTGTATTGGACGCGTAGACCCGAGCTTAAAGTCCACCATTGCAGAGGTTTAAACTGAACGTTTGTGAAAAAAGCCGTGTCGTAGGAGCTGGGTTGGTCTAGAAATGCCGAGGAGTTTGTGTCGATTGCGCCTGCCGAAGTTGTGGCGGAGTCTTCGGTGTAGCGAAATTCGTAAGCTTCTGACTTCAAATAATCCAGGAGGGCTCCCGCAATGAGTTTGATTTTATTGTCCAAAAAACGCCCATCGTAGTTAAGCTCAACTCCGGTCTTGTGGCTCAAATAATTTTGTTTCATTTCATGGGCAGACGAGGCCCCGAAAGAAGTGTGTTGAGCAATGAGCTCATTTTTTTCATATCCATCATGTCGCACACTGAATTTGAAAACGTGATTTTCCGTGAAACGCAGATTGTAATTCAAGTCCAAGAGCCATCCTCGAAACTGCCGAGGACCTGTAGATTCAACGGTTGGAATGAGTCCAAATTTATCCTTTTTCTCACGAAAAAAACCAAAGTTAAAAGACCAGTCGTTGAATTTCAGTCCTCCATATAGCGAGTCATAGTCGTTCTCAAAATCGAAGAAATCCTGCGACGCTTGGGCCGAAGTGTTGGTCACGCCATTCTCATCGATAGACGGATAATAAGGATAACCATTGGTGTTTTGGTGGGCGCCGAATAGAAAATATTTGAGGTCTCCTTCGCTCCCAGAAATCCCAAACCTCAATTCGTTATGCCAGTAAGATCCTCCCAGCAGGCCCACCTCTCCGCTTACGATGTCCGTGGGTTCTTTGGTAATGACGTTGATCACTCCGGCGTAAGCATTCGTTCCATATAAAGTAGAGGAGGGGCCTCGGACCACTTCAACACGCTCAATGGCGGATTGAGGAATTTGATTCAGGAGATAACTGCCCATGGTTGGGACGTAGAGGGGATGGCCATTTACCATAAACAAGGTCTTGTTATTGTAATGGGGTTGCATCAAGCCACGGAACGTTAGAGAGCGATATCCGAAATAGGTTTCAATCAATTCAATTCCCGGAAGGAAGGATAGGCGCTCGTATAGCGTGAAAGGTTCAACTTCGGAAAGATCTTCTTGTGTTAGCACACTGACCATGGCTGGCGTGTCTGAGACTTTTTCTTTTTGTTTGGAAGGCGTCACAATCGTTGAGTTGAGGAGATCCTCCATGGTCATCTCGGAGATTGCCTGTTCTTTTTGAGTGGGATCTATTTTTTCTTGAGCGAGGCTTAAGCAAGGAGGCAAAAGGATGGTGGTTAGAAGTACAAAAAGAAAGGAGTGCATGGTGAACCTCCGAATTTTGCAGTTTTGTCTCACCCCAAAAAGAGTTTTAAAATGTTATGGAGCAGTTGGCAAAAAAAACAATAATTTTATATGTTTAGCAAGAGTTTACGGATGGGTCGATGTGATTTCGCAGGAAAGGGCCCATTTCCCAGGGGGTTCTGCTTCATAGGTGCATCCTTCTACGGGTCCTTGGATAAGCGGGTGGTTGTCACGATCCACCAATCTTGCGGAAACCTCAGCGGTTCCGTCCGGGTGAAGACGTGCAACCACGCGCTCATCACTCCCCCCTTTGGCTCCAACGATTACGGATCTTTGTGCCTCCCGAACACGCAGATCTCGAAAGAGCCTCTTCCCGCTATGGCCTTGCATTGAGAAGGTCATGGCGAGAGATTCGGTTGAGTCGGAAGAGTTCGAATCTTTTTCGTCATCTTCCTTTTCCTTTTTTGTGAGTTCAAAAGAATAGGTGATGAGGCAGTTGGCCTTGGACTCAACTTGTTGACCTTTGGCGGCGACCATGATGGAACCTGTTCCTTTTCCATCCGGTGAGAATATCCCTGTGGCTGTGGTTGGGGCCGGGGTGGTTACGCCCTCTTCAATTTCGAAATTGAATTCTCCGGCGAGGCCGAAAGATCCGTCTCGATCAATGTAGCCACGGTAGGTGCTACCATCCACCCACTTGCATTCAAAGGAACCGTCGTCTTGTTCGCAGGGAACTTCCAACACATCATCTTCCAAAGCTTCAATCGCGTCATACTTGGATGTGGATCGACAATTGAGCTGCCCATACCAAATTTTGAGTTTAAAAAGGCCGCTCAGTTCATTTCCCCGTGCCGTGCCCGCTCTTTGGGAAATGGTTGTGGCGTTGTTCTTAATGAGGGTGAGTCGTTTGTCGAGCGTACTGATGCCTTGGCTGCATCCCAGCAACGATAGGGCAAAAGCAAAGACAAAAATGGACACAAGGCACTTCACAACGTCCTAATAACACAACGCGTTAAGTTCTTCAATTAGGATTTATGTGGAGGTTTTTCTTCCGCAAAGAATTGGAAGGTAACTTCCTAAAAATAAAGGGAAAAAATGTGTTTTAGGAGAATGCGAATTGGCGCGAGGCGTTGGGTTGTGGTAAGGGTTTTTTTTGGAGGCGAGATATGCGCAATGCGAAAGCTCATGTTTGGTATTTGGATTCCATGGTAGCCAAATTATTTTTAATCCTTTCGGCTTTCTTGGTGATGGCCAATTCGGTTTTGGCCGCACCGATACGTCCCATGGATTTGGTGGGAACCTATGAGGGCGTTCGAGAGTCTTCTGTTCCTCAGAACGCGGATCCGCTCCACCGTGATCGATACCGTCAGAACCGATTGAAGAAGGCGTCTTTGACCATCTCTGTGGTGAAAGAGGGTTTTCTTCTTTTGGCATTTTTCTCCGGAACGAGTGCTCGGGATCCATATAAAGGGGAGGGGTTGAGCGTGGTTGTTTCTGCGTCGAAACTTTCTTCCCTATTGGAGGATTGTGGGAAGTTACGCACGTTTGAAACCGACCGAGGAGATCTTACCCTTTCTCTGGATGATGAGTCCTGCCTTCTTTCTTTTGTGGAAATGGATAAGAATGGTTTTGGCGGACAACCTCGCTTCAAAGATCGAATGGTTCAAATTCGAAGAGTTAAATAATCGGATTAATACAATTTGCAGGTGTATTCGTTCGAGCGGTTTCGCTCACAGTCTGCAATTATTCCTTTTTTAGGCGATGAGACTTCAATGAATTGCTTGTTTACGAATATTTCGAAGGGATCTTCCAAAATTTGAATTTCGTACGTCGTTCCAAGGTCATCTCGGTAAACGGAAACGGTTTCTTTCATGCGATTCACTTCTTGGGCGAATTCTTCCGGGAGCGTGACCTCCGCACCCGCCGAGGTTGCAATGGTGAGTAAAAGGGCTGCAGCCCCAGCTGTGGAGAACTGCTCCCAGCAAAATGGACCTTCAGCGTACTTCAAAGCGCAATACCCAACGCCCGTAGCTACGGTTAGGCCGATGGCCCAAGCGGGGGTGTCTGGGTGAGAAAGAATGCCCTCCACGGTCTGTAAGATTTTTTCAACATTTTCTCGAATCGGGTGCGTTTGATGAAGCGGACCTTCAATCGAGATCGTAGGAATGGGTTGGTAAAAAAGAAGCGAAATCCAACTGGGTTTGGGATTCAAAAAATGAAAGGCTTGGGGAATGGGGGGGCAATATCGAAGATTACTTTCGGGAAGGCAATCCAGGGAATACCAAAGTTTTACAGGCGTGCATCGGTGAGGGAAGTTTCCTGCATTTTGACTGGCGAAGAATCTCCATCGGTCAAACATTGTTTCCCCATCCCCCACATGCATGCCTTCATTCAGACAATGGGTTCGACAATAGCCTTCATGAGCATTCTGACAAACGGGTTCGCTGGGATAGATGGGTTCGGAAATATACCCGGCAAATTGTTTATTTGAGAAAGCGATACGTGAAAAATCCAGTTGCGTCCCTAAGTTTAAGTTGGCTTTGCACTGACAAACAGCAAAGTAATTTACAGGAGAATGGGGTGGCGCGGTGGTGGTTGCCTCGGCTCGAGAGCAAAAAAGGAGGGCAAATATTCCTCCACACAAAATTATGGCAACCCACTGCATCGCTTTCATAAGATATTCCCCGGTCGCAATGACCAAAGACCTTATTACTTAAAATGACATATGGCGTCAAGTCGGTTGGGGGAGTTTTTTTTCAGTAAGTATTTGAAACTGCGCCAAAAATTTCTTTTTTGATCGAAAGATGCGTAAGGTTTTGCATGTGAAGTGGAAGTCTTCGATCCTTGTGTTATTCGCTCTCATTTTCCTTCAATCCGTTTGGCATTTAGGTCTTTGGGCGAAGGGTTTTTCGGCTTTGTCGACCGACGAGTATTTGCGCCTTTATTTTTCAGCTTCCTGGGCCAACCATCCCAGACTGTTTATTCCGGGTGAGTTTTTACCGGCTTACTTTTACTTATATGGAAGCGCAATTGGGTTGGGAGAGAATATTCTTTGGGCGGGGAGAGGGGTGACCCTCCTGCTTTCCCTCACGTTTCTCTTAACGTACTTCGCTTCCGTTCGACGGTTTTTTCGTTCTTCCACGGTCGCGCTTTTTTCCCTCGGTCTTGTGATGTTTTCTCCGCTGTATATGCGGATTTCAACCACGCCTTTGTCCGAGATTGGCGCGTTAGCCTTCATGTTTCTTTCGATATTTTTCTTTGTGCGTTGGAAACAGAAGGAGGCTTCTGGAGTTTTGGATGTCAACTTGGGGTGCGTGATTCTGGGACTATTGGCGGGCAATTTACTTCGATATGAATCCTGGGTTTTCTCGATTGTCCTTCTGGCCTTCATATGGGTTGAGATTTTGCGGAAACACCCAACGTTTTGGGAGTTGTTGCTTGGGGCTCTGTGTTCAATGCTGCCGATAGGTGCCATTGCAGGATGGCTCATGATCGGGCAGGTCTATTTTTCCAATCCGACAAAGTTCATTCCCAAAACCCCGGTCGATTCTTTGGATGAGATGTTTCGATATTTGTTGTTGTATCCGAAGTTGATTCTTGGGTTATATCCTTTGCTTTTCGGGGGAATTCTTCTGATGCTGGGAAGGTTTAGGAGGGTTTTTCGAAAAAATGACTCCCGAATTTTTTGGGGTTTGAGTTCCGTCTTTTTCGTTTTCTTGGCCTATGTCAGCCTAAGGTATGGCCGCCATCATGTCATATTGCCTGAGCGGACATTGTTGTTCTTTGTTGTGTTTGTCTCCCCTTTGGTGGCTTCTGTCTTGGTCGAAGTCTGGACCTTTCGGAAAAGTCGATGGAAAAGGGGGTCCTTGGTTTTGGCCTCTGTGCTTTGCGTGGTTTGGTCTCACTGGGTTTTTGCATCTTTGCCGAAGCCGCCGCTTCCCGAAGCTAAGCGAGTGGGAATCTTTTTGAAAAAAACCGTGAAAGAACATGAAAACGTTTTGGTGGAAAAAGTCGGCTGGGACTGGAGTGTCATTTATGTTGAATCGAATTTGATGGGACAAATCTTTTTTGATCGACGTTCTCTTTTGGGAAAACGTATGACCGCAGATGAATCCCTCATTCAACTCTTGTCGAAAAAAGAATTGAGAGAAGCCTTGGTTGAAGGAAACGTGTCGTATGTCGTTTTAAAAACACCAAAGCTCAAAAAAGTTTTTCACCAAAAATTTCCTACCATCAAGGAGATTAAGAAAGCGTCGTTCTCCATCTATGAATTTGGTCGGAGGGGTTAGGGTTTTTTCTTATAAGTGGTGGGCGGTACTGGGATTTACGGACTCTCGTCCGTAGATCCCTAAGGAGAGAATGAACCCACCCACTACGTGGGTACCCGGTTTCATTCTAATATTGCGTAGGACCTTCAACCCCGTTTCTGTCGAAACGTGGTGGGCGGTACTGGGATTGAACCAGTGACCCTCTGGGTGTAAACCAGATGCTCTCCCGCTGAGCTAACCGCCCTTTTTTGGAAGTGATCGGCCTTTTCTCATATTTTTCATCAATGCACAATGCTATCGGGCTTTCCCGTCTTTTTTTTGTCCTTTTCCTCATAAATGGGGAGGTCAAAGCGGGACATATCTTTAAGAAACTCATCGGGTTTTTTCAGCTCCAGCGCCTGACGAAGCACTTCGTCAGCTTCTCCGGCGAATAGCAACTCCATCTCTTTGCGAATATGCTCTGGAACTTCCTCGATGTCTTTTTCGTTTTCTTTGGGAATGATGACGGTTCGGATATTTCCCCGATGTGCGGCCAGAATTTTTTCCTTCAATCCACCAATGGGGAGGACGCGACCTCGGAGCGTGATTTCTCCAGTCATCGCGACATCCTTTCGCACCGGAATTCCCACCAGCGCAGAGGTGATGGAGGTGGCCATCGTTACACCCGCGGAAGGTCCATCTTTGGGGATGGCTCCTTCGGGCACATGGATGTGGATGTCGATGTGTTGGTAGAAGTCGTCTTTCAGCCCCAACCCTTTGGCTCTGGATCGAACATACGAGAGGGCCGCTTGAGCCGACTCTTGCATGACATCCCCCAGTTTTCCGGTGATGGTGAGTTTTCCCTTTCCGGGCATGATGGTAACTTCCGTCAGGAGCAAGTCTCCTCCATGTTGCGTCCAAGCCAAGCCCGTCGTGATTCCCACGCCGCTTCGTTCTTCAGCTACACCATATCGATGTTTGTGGGGGCCCAAGAAGGTTTTAACTTGGTCGGGGGTGATTTCTAAATGATGTTCTCGACCATGTTTCACTACTTCTTTCGCGACTTTTCGACAGACGGAAGAGATCTCTCTTTCCAAATTTCGAACGCCAGACTCTCGGGTGTATCGACGGATGATTTCTCGAAGAGAATCCTCGGTAAACGTGATGTTCTTGTCGTGAAGACCGTTGGCCGAAATTTGTTTGGGGACGAGATGGCGAATGGCGATTTGCAGCTTTTCTTCTTCCGTGTAACCCGAAAGCTCAATGATTTCCATTCGATCCTGCAGGGGCTTTGGAATACTGTATAGGTCGTTCGCTGTGGTTACGAACATGATTCTGGATAAATCATAATCCATATCCAGGTAGTGATCGTTGAACGTTCCATTTTGTTCGGGGTCCAGAACCTCCAATAAGGCTGCCGAAGGGTCCCCCCGAAAATCCATGGACATCTTATCCACTTCATCAATGAGAAACACAGGATTTGACGTTCCAGCTTTCTTTAAGGACTGAATGACTTTTCCGGGCATGGAACCGATGTAGGTTCTTCGATGGCCGCGAATTTCGGCCTCGTCTCGAACGCCACCAACGGAAAGTCGTACAAATTTTCTCCCAGTCGCACCGGCAATGGACCGTCCCAAGGATGTTTTTCCAACTCCCGGAGGGCCCACAAAGCATAGGATGGGTCCGCGCATTTTCTCGACCAATTTTTGTACGGCCAAATATTCTAAGATTCGTTTCTTGGGTTTTTCCAAGCCGAAATGATCTCGGTCGAGGACCTGTTCGGCGCTTTCAATGTCCAATTTGTCTTCGGAAAAGTGAAACCAAGGAATGGAAAGAACCCAGTCAATGTAATTTCGACAAACGGTGGCTTCAGCCGACATGGGAGACATCATCTTGAGTTTTTTAAACTCTTTTTCCGTCTTCTCCCGTGCCTCCTTGGACATTTTCTTTTCTTTGATTTGTTCTTCGAGTTCCTGCATTTCTCCTTTGAACTCGTCGCGTTCTCCTAGCTCCTTCTGAATCGCATTCATCTGCTCATTGAGGTAGTACTCTTTTTGAGTCTTCTCCATTTGCTTCTTAACGCGGGAACGAATGCGCTTTTCAACTTGGAGGACTTCGATTTCGGACTGCATCAATTGAAGAAGCTTATCGAGCCTCTCAGAGGCGTCAGCCAGCTCCAAAATTTCCTGCTTGTTTTTCAGTTTGAGCGTTAAGTGTGCCGCGATGGTGTCAGCTAATCGGGAGGGGTCGTCAATGGAGGAAACCGACATCAACATTTCAGGAGGGATTTTTTTATTGAGCTTTACATAGGTTTCGAATGTGGAGTGAACGTTTCGCATCAACGATTCGTTCTCGACAGAAACATTTTGAATCTCTGTGACTTCCTGGGTTTCGCACATGAAAAACTCTTGTTTTGCGTCGTAATTCGTAATTCGTGCGCGCTTTTTTCCTTCTACGAGGAGTTTTACCGTGGAATCCGGAAGTCGAAGGAGCTGAACGATGGTTCCTAAGGTTCCCACTTCGTAAATGTCTTCGGGGGTGGGGTCGTTGGTTTTTGCATGTTTTTGAGCCACCAAGAGAAGGTCTTTGTCATGGGCCATGGCATATTCCAGAGCCGCAACGGATTTCTTTCGACCGACATAGAGAGGAACAACCATATGAGGAAAAACGATGATGTCTCTAAGGGGAAGTAGGGGGATTTTTCGCTTTCCGCCCGCCACAGTTTCCACTTTTTTCTTTTCCACTTTCGATTCCGCAGGTTTTTCTGACATCTATTCCGTCCTTCCACAGGTTTCTGGTATCTGGGTCACCCTATTACATAGGGTCTCTTTTCAAAAGTACAAGGGGGTGTGGCCAAAAAATTAAGCGGATTCGGCCTCTCTCTGGTACACGATGATCGGTTTTTCCTTGTGGATCACCACTTCCTCGGAGATGACGCATTCCTCAATATTGTCCTTCGAGGGGATTTCATACATCAATTCCAACATGATGGACTCCAAGATGGAGCGAAGGCCACGGGCTCCAGATTTTCGGGATAGGGCCTCTTTGGAGATGGCCGCAAGGGCCCCCTTGGTGAATTTTAGCTTCACGTTTTCGAACTCAAACAATAATTGATATTGGCGAGTGAGGGCGTTTTTCGGCTTCGTTAGAATTTCCATCAATGCCGACTCATCCAGTTCATGCAAAGAAGCGATCACGGGAAGACGACCAATGAATTCCGGAATCAAGCCGAATTGAAGGAGATCTTGAGGTTGAGTTTCCAGGAGAAGCTCGCCGATCTTCTTTTCATGGACATTTCGAACCTTGGCACCAAATCCGATGTTCTTTTCATTGGTACGTTGTTCGATGATCTTGTCCAGGCCCACAAAAGCTCCGCCACAAATGAACAAGATGTTATTGGTATCGACTTGGAGAAACTCTTGTTGGGGATGTTTGCGTCCGCCTTTAGGGGGAACATTCGCCATCGTTCCTTCAATGATTTTCAGAAGGGCTTGTTGAACCCCTTCTCCAGATACGTCTCGAGTGATTGAGGGGTTATCTGATTTTCGAGAAATCTTGTCGATTTCATCGATGTAAACGATTCCACGCTGCGCACGTTCCACATCATAGTCGGCGTTCTGCAATAAATTTAGAATGATGTTCTCTACGTCTTCTCCGACATAGCCGGCTTCTGTCAGTGTGGTTGCGTCAACAATGGTAAAGGGCACATTGAGAATTTTGGCCAAGGTTTGGGCCAAGAGCGTTTTCCCTGTTCCCGTGGGGCCCAACAGAAGAATGTTGGCTTTTTGCAGCTCAACCTCTCCGGCGGCTTGCTTGGATTGAATTCGCTTGTAGTGGTTGTACACCGCGACCGAAAGGATCTTTTTCGCCTTTTCTTGACCGATGACGTACTCATCCAAAATCTCTTTGATTTCCATGGGCTTTGGAATTCGAGCGCGCCCCGTGTACGTTTCTTCTCGTTCACTTTCCTCGGCAATGATGTCATTGCAGAGTTCAATGCACTCATCACAGATGTATACGGTTGGACCGGCAATCAGTTTTTTTACTTCTTTCTGACTCTTGCCACAGAAAGAACAAGAAAGATTGTTGGTTCCTTCGTTTCCTTTTCGATTCATTATTTTTCGGCTCCAGAAGTCGGTCTTGGATTCATGACTATTGTATCAACGATTCCATATTCTTTGGCATCATTTGCACGCATATAATAGTCCCGATCCGTGTCTTTCTGAATCTTTTCAAGGGGTTGGCCCGTTCTTTGGGCCAAAATTTCATTGATTTCTTCTCGGATGGCTAGGATTTCTCGGGCTTGAATATCAATGTCGGAGGCCTGTCCTCGAAATCCGCCCAAGGGTTGATGAATCATGATGCGAGAGTGAGGGAGAGCTCCTCGTTTGCCTTTCTCTCCTGAGGCCAACAATACAGCTGCCATGGATGCGGCCATGCCTACGCAAAAGGTCGAAATGGGGCATCGGACATGTTGGATGGTGTCGAAAATGGCCAAGCCAGCATACACAGATCCCCCGGGGGAGTTGATGTAGATATTGATGTCTTTTTCGGGATCTTCGGATTCCAAGTATAGAAGCTGGGCGATCATCAGATTGGCAATGTCATCATTGATGGGCGAGCCGAGAAACATGATTCGGTCTTTCAGAAGGCGGCTGTAGATATCGTAGGCTCGCTCCCCGCGATGCGTTTGCTCGACGACCATGGGGATCAAATTCATTTCAGTGCTCATGTGAATTTCCTTCGTGTTTTTTTGAAAAAAACGCGCGCACGTTTCGCCACGTCTTTTAAAAAAGTCTTGAATTCCAGTTACTTAATAGTAGCTTCGGCCAAAAGGAAATCAAGCGTTTTCTGCGTGAGCATTTGGAAGTGTAAGTTTTCGATTTGGTTGTTTTTTTCCAAATAGGCTCGGTATTCCGCGAAAGGCGCTTTGGCTTGTCCAGCCATTTCTTTGATGCGCTCATTGATTTCTTCCGGAGCGACTTCCAAACCTTCTTTTTTGGCAATGGCTTCCATGATGAGTTGATCATGAACCCGCAATTCTGCTTCGGGTTTCATTCGTTCTCGAAGCTTCTTCTCCGAATATTCTTCGGGGATTTCCTTCATACCGGCCTGTTCCAGTTGCCGCCACAAGTTGTACATCATGGAGAGGAGTTCTCGCTCCACCAAAGACTCAGGAAACTCAACGGGATTCTTTTTTCGGAGTTCTTCAAGTGCATTCGTTGCCATGTCCACGCGGTTCTTTTGCTTTAGCTCTTCCTTGAGATCATTCCGGGCGCGTTCTTTGAGCGCATCGAGATTCTCAAAAGGGCCAACAGACTTAGCAAATTCGTCGTCGATTTTGGGCAAGACTTTTTCTTTGATGGCCTTGAGGCAAATTCGAAAATGGAGATCTTTGGCTTTTTCTTTCTTGTCCTGTGTTTTGGGCGTGATGGTGACGGCCTTTTCTTCGTCCACTTTCATTTTACTCAAAGCTTTTTCCATCTGTTCTTGAAGGATTTCTCCTCCCATTTCGTAGAGTCTTTCTTGTGGCTCTTGATCTGGGTGCGTGAGATTTCCTTCTTCGTCCAAACCTTGGATCGTGACGGAGACAAAATCTCCCTTTGCGGGAGTTTCAACGCCTTCGCGTTCTTGGAGGATGCCTTGCTCATTTTGCAAGCGCTCCAAAACTTCGTTCACCTGCTTTTCCGTGATTTTGTCGGAGGTTTTTTTGAGCTTAATGCCTTTGTAATCTTTGGGTTCGAATTGAGGTTTGACTTCAATCGAAGCTGTGTAGGTCAATCCTTTTCCCTTGTCGTGTTTGTGTTCGGTGATGCGAGGTTGGGCGACGGGCTCCAATTCATTGTCTTGAAAGGCTTTCACCATGGAGTCCCGAATCAAACTTTCAAAGACCTCGGACTCAACCGCCGTGTGAAATCGCTTTTCCAATACGTTTCGAGGGACTTTTCCTTTTCGAAATCCTGGGATTTGGGCTTTTTTTGCCAAATCGCGATAGGCCTGGTCAAACTCGGACGAAACTTGTTCTTCCGGAATGGCCACAGAGAGAGTTTTCTTCACCGATGATTCTGATTTTACGTCAACCTTCAACATAGCTGGGGGCTTCTACACGAGACTGGGAAAGGAGTCTATAGGTGAAGATGGTGAGAATCGAAAAAGCTTGCCAGACCCTGGATTTTCAGTTTTTATCCCGCGGTTTTTGAGTCTACCTGGGATTTCCCTGAGGTACGCACAAAGTACAGGGCTGCTCAAGATCGGGCGTTCTTGGAAATCTGACCTAGATCAGAGGGGTGGATCAAAAACAAACAAAAACAACGAGTTAAATTTTGTTGAGGAGGGGCAAGCTTCGGCACGGAGATTGCTCTTTTTTTATGGCGATGAGAACGAAAGAACCCAGATCCCCCCGCGTGAATCACGGCGGCGCTGTGGCGTTCAAGGCCCGAAATCAGCATAATGATCGAGGCCTTGTGAAAAACGTGAGTGAAAGCGGGGCTTTGCTCATCTCGCAAAGCAAGTACCTGGAAGGAACAGATCTGGTGGTGTATCTGCCTTTAAATTTGGGAAGTCGCAAAACGCTTTGCATGGCTTCTGGAAAAATTGTTCGGATTCAAGGAGATCTGCGCAGTGCTCGGGCGTTGGCCTATGGTGTGAAATTCGATGAAGATCTGTCCAATTCTTCCCGGCAGCTATTGAAAGATTATGTGGCCTTTAAAAAAGACGGAAAAATCGCCGAAAAGGCCGAGAAAAAATCTCCCCGCCGTCTTTCCCCCTTTCGAGACTAAATTCCCTCCCTTAAATCTTCTCAAGATTTCCCCCGTGGGGATTGCAAAGAACGACGCGCCGTGTTAAACGGCCCCCGTTTTTTGAGAAACTCTATCCATTTTGAGGCCTAGATATGAAGATCCGTATGAAGATTCGCCTTGTGTCCGCTTTTGTAGCGTGGGTATTCGCATTCACGACGACATTCCTCTCTTTTCCCGCATACGCGTTTGAAGATGGAAGTGCCGCGAGAGAGATTGTGGAAACCGCGGGTCAAACGCGACAGCTTTGGCGTCCCATTTTGATTCAGGGGCGTCAGACCCTCCAAGATCCAGCCACACAAGAAATGCTGACAACCTCTCCGAGTTGGGTGGCCTATGCACAGAACGCTGCAGGTCAATTTCAACCGGTGGGTCGAATTCTTCGAAATGTGGGAGCTTGCGGCACAGGTATAGGCAGTGGACTTAGTTTAGGCGCTGCGGCTGCGGGCGTGAGTTTGGGAACCGTGTTGGCCGCTGGCTATGTTGTACTCTTAGGTGGCGTCGCAATCATTGGGATTGCCGGATGGGATGACGAGGTTGCTCAGTGGATTTCGGAGAAAACGGGCTGGGATTTGACGGATGCGGAAGTGTTTCCCTCAAGCAATGTCTGTTTGATTCCGGGCCCTTATTATAATCCTGGTGTGGCGTATGCCGATGCCACATCCGTTTATACAGAACCATCGACGGTCATTTGGACAGGGACCCATCCTCCTTCAGAGTGGAATCTGGAGGAATTGGAAGAAGGGATTGCCGGTACGACGGATGATCCTGATTTTGCACGTCGATTGTATGAGTGGGTTCAAAAGAGGTTTCGACGCATTCGAAGCGTACAGGTCGCCCCCAGATTTGTGGCCCTTGATGATGCCGCCGGTTCATCCAGATCCCCTCGTGGAGTTTCCGCCGACCGAAAGAAAAGAGATAAAAACCCTGAAGCTTTGGATGACGAAGAAATCGAACAATTGCTGAGCGTGGATCCGGACCAGGTAACCCGTGTTCTCTTGTCCGAATTGCCTCCCGCCCTTTTCGAGGAAGAACTCTTGGTGATGGATGGGGGCGATTTGTTTCCTGCAGAAGATTTAAACGACGCCCAAAACGGTTTGGTGCATGACATCACGGCGCTGATCTCTTCGGGTCAGTGGGTCAAGGCTGCCGAATTGATTGAAGGCTTGGGAGAATTGGGAAAAGACCCAGATGAGGATGCCTTAGATGGCGTCTCTACCGATGAACTGGGCTTGATGGACGTAGACCCAGAGACGGATTTTGACGAAGGAAAGGACACCGACATTTCGCCTGAAGAAGCGGCCGAAATGGTGGTGGCCATGCTTCCTGAACCCTTGCGCTTGGCTTTCGCCGAGATCCTTGAACAAATGTCTGTGGTTTCGGATTTTCGATCCTTTCCGGATCAAATGCGAAGGGATGTTTTTAAGCGGGTGATGGATTCTTTCGTGTTTGCCGGGCTTGATCCTGAAAACTTTATCGATTTTTGGAACAATCTCATTGCTTGGAGTGGGGGAACTTATGGGGACTCTTCTCGAGTGATGCTTCGACGTGTCCAGGAATTGGCCCAGGCACTTTTAAGAGAAGAAAGTCAACAGAGCATGCTGGGACTCTTATTGACCATGGCGATCACCCTCGAGTTTGTAGATAGCTGGGAGCGATATCGAAGTTCGGCCGATAAAGAATCCGGGGAGGATTTCGAAACCATTGCGGCATTGATCATCACGGCCGTGTATGACCTGTTCCCAGATCAAAAAAATGTGTTGGATGCCTTGGTGTCGACCCATGAAAATAAGAAACGAAGTGACTTGGAAATTATTTCGGAAGAAATGGCTCGGGTCATTCAGGCGCATGCCACAGAGGTGATCGAAGGGACAAACGGTTTGCCCAAAGAGATTGCTTACGCTCGCGAGGCCATCATTGAAAAACTTGCCAAGCTAAGTGGTTTGCCAAAAACCAAAACGACACGAATCTATGATCGCGTGTTGGAGGATGTCCTTCATTTTGATCGAGATCCCTTGGGGTTTCATCATTCCTTACCCACCCGAACCGATCTTAAAGATTAAAGGGACTCTCACCGGTGATCGAGTGAAACGCGAGCTTTGCTCGCGTTTTGCGAAGGGGGTGTCGGGGACAAAACCGTTTTTCCTTGAAACGCATGGTCCTTGACTGAGGTAAATAAGAATTGAGTGAAAGGACGGCTTTGCCGGACTTTTGCGACGGGATCATTAAGGGGCCCGCCGCTTTAACACATAAGGTGGACCCCTTAATAAAAAATGGTGCCGACGGAGGGACTCGAACCCCCACAGGATTGCTCCCAACAGGTCCTAAGCCTGTCGTGTCTACCAATTCCACCACGTCGGCCAAGCGAAGTAGTACTAAAGCGTTTCTCGGGCCAATTCAAGCACAAAGAACGACCAAAAGTGAACGTTTCACTTTTGGTCGGTTTGGAGGGAGAGGAGTTCTTCGATGGTCGTGGCCGGGACGATGTGATCCGTATGAACTCCCGGGCAATCTCTTTTGATCTCGTGGTTCCAGACCTTTTCATTCATGTTTTCCGGCCAAAAAGGAAATGTGCGGCATTGGACGGGACGGGCCTCGTAGATTTGACACCGCCCGTTTTTCCCCAAAAAAATACAGGCTTCTCCTTTGTCCTTTAAGACGACATCGGAAACATCTTCTCGTGTGTAAGCCCGAAGAAAGTCTTCTTCAGGGAGTTCCAGGAAATTCGCCAGGTTGGAGATGTCTTTTGGCGTCAAGAAGACAAAGTCGTATCCGCTGTGGTTGGAGCAACACTCCCCACAAGCGGTACAACAAAAGGGCAGACCCTGGGCGTAAAAACTCGATTTATTCAGAGTTTTTTGGGTCTTCTTGGTTTCGGCCACAACAACCACAGGTGAGAACTTTATTGTAGATCCAGGCGAACAGAAGTCCCCCAATGGCGCCATCGACAAATCCGTAAACCACTCCGATGGCGAGGTCCTTGAGGCCATAAACCCCCCAAAATCCTGGATACAGAGAGGCAACTGTTTTTAAAAATCCCCAGCCGTAGGTAGGGGCAAAGCGGTTGAAGACGCCAACCACCAAAATGAAGCCTGCCCAAATCAAAGCACACGAAATCATGGTTGCTCGAACTGAAAGTTTCATAGACCCATTTTCCATCTTTTCCCGCTGGGAGGCAAAGAAAGAAGTGGCTTGGGGCTGACACAAAGCCTTAAATTGTGTAAGACAGCACCATCTTCATTGAGCGGGAGTAATTCAGCGGTAGAATGTCAGCTTCCCAAGCTGGACGTCGCGGGTTCGATCCCCGTCTCCCGCTCCATTTTTAAATAAAAAAGATTAGACGAGAAGGTAGGAAAATAAAAAAATGAGCATGAATAAGATTGTTGAATTACTCGGTGAAGATAAGGCGTTACTTGATTATCAATGTAAGGGAATCAAACGCGAACACTTGCATCTTCCGGGACCTGACTTTGTAGACCGAACGTGGATTCAGTCTGATCGATCTGTAAATGTTCTTAAGAATATGGGATGGATGTTTGAGAAAGGACGTTTGGGCGGAACGGGTTATCTTTCCATTCTTCCTGTTGATCAAGGCATTGAACATTCCGCAGGAGCCTCCTTTGCCCCGAATCCCATTTATTTCGATCCCTCCAATATTGTGGAGTTGGCGATTGAAGGTGGGTGTAATGCTGTGGCTTCGACGTTTGGTGTTTTGGGATCAGTTGCACGAAAGTACGCACACAAGATTCCCTTCATTCTGAAAATGAACCACAACGAATTTTTAAGCTACCCCAATGGTTATGATCAGATTCCTTTTGCCAATGTAGAAAAGGCGTTTGATTTGGGAGCAGCTGGAATTGGAGCCACGATCTATTTTGGTTCGGAAGAATCCAAGCGTCAGATCATTGAAGTGAGTGAAATGTTTTCTCATGCGCATGACTTGGGAATGTTCACCGTTCTTTGGTGTTACTTGAGGAACTCCGAATTTAAAAAGGATAAGGACTACCATGTGTCGGCGGACTTGACCGGGCAGGCGAATCACCTTGGCGTGACCATTGAAGCGGACATCATTAAACAAAAGCTTCCAGAGAACAATGGCGGATACAATGCCCTTAAGTTTGGAAAAACGCACCCACGGGTCTACAGCGAACTGGCTCCGGACCATCCAATTGAGTTGACTCGTTATCAAGTGGCCAATTGCTATATGGGACGAGCGGGTTTGATCAATTCCGGTGGAGCGTCTGGATCCAACGACTTGGCAGATGCGGTCAAAACGGCCGTCATCAACAAGCGTGCAGGTGGAACCGGCTTAATTTCTGGACGGAAGGCCTTTCAACGACCCATGAAAGAAGGCGTTGAGATTCTCAATGCGATTCAGGATGTGTATCTCGAGAAAGAGATTACGGTCGCCTAACTTTTTTTAGGTTCTAAAGTTCAGTTCCTTTAAGGGCTTGAGGGGGAATCCCCTTCAAGCCCTTGTTTTTGAAGGGTGTAAAAGGGGTTGACTCGATGCGTTAAGTTGAATAAAAAGCTTGTCGGTTGCAGAAGGAACTTTTAGTTCTATTCTTTGTAGTTTGTTGAAATGAGCGGATGGGGATGCAGATGGGTCACTTTATTGAAGAACGAATACGACAAAAACTTGAATCGATGAATATGTCGGTCAGTGAGCTGGCCAATCGTGTGAAAGTCAGCCGAGTGGCTCTGTATCATTTGTTCAAGGGAAGGTATTCCCGAGAGATGTTGGAGCGTGTTTCTTCGGTCTTGTCCATTCCGGTCCATGTTCTTTTGACGCCGCTCGCAGAAACCAATCACCCCGAACACGATCAAAAACTTTTAAGTGCTTATCACGCGGCACCCAAACCTTTGCAGGAGGCTGTGGATTTTTCATTGGGCATTGCCAAATGCGATGATCGAGAAGGAAAATTTACGGCACTGGTTTTGGATGATTTGGAAGATAATGTGGATTTGCTGGCGAGGACCTTACGCAAAGAGTTTATCGTTCTTCCCTTTACCGATCCTCATGAAGCTTTGGAGGCGATCGGTAAACACAATGTGGATGTCATCATCACGGATCAACGAATGCCCACTTTGACCGGGACGGAGTTTCTTTCCCATGTGGACGAATTTCAAAAGCCCATGGTGAAAATGATCGTTTCTGCTTACTCAGACAATGAGGCGTTTATGGAGGCCATCAACCGTGCTCATGTGGACGCTTTCATCATTAAGCCGTTTGAGCCTCAAGAGTTGAGACGAAAGCTTCGAGAGATTTTAAAGTCTCGCGAACCGGCTTTACCGAATTAAGTCAAAAGCTTCTTGAGCAGCTTGGTTGGCCGACTCAATGACGTCCGGCACGCCCACTCCTCGATAACCGTTTCCCACCAAGAAGAGTCCCTTGAACTCTTTTTTCAATCGATCCAGGTGATCCATGGTTTGCAGATGTCCCAAGGGGTATTGCGGCATGCAGCTTTTCCACTTGGCGAAGGAAACGCAAAGGGGTGGACCTTGAATGCCCAATATTTTTCTAAGTTCGGATTCAACGGTGGGAATGATTTCTTCTTTCGATCGCTCCATGAGTTCATGAAGAGGTTTCCCCCCCATAAAGGCTCTTAAGAGAACCGTGTTTTCGGGCGCCCGTTGTTCGAATTTTTGATGGCTGAATGAACAGGCCAATAGATTTCGTTTTTCCAATTGGGGAATGACAAAGCCCATTCCATTTGGAACGTGATCGAGTTGAGATGTTTTGAATCCAAAATTGATCGTGATGGACGTTGAGTAGGAAATTCCATTCAAGATACTCGCCATTTCAGGAGATTCCGATTGGATGAGTTGAGCCGTTTGGTGAGCCGGTAGGGCCAACGTTAACCAGTCGGTTTCATGGATTTGTCCATTGTCCAGCTTCACCATCCAGGTCCCCGAAGGGTTTCTTGCGAAAGATTGAATGGAAGTGTTGGAGTAGAGCGAAGAGGAAGGAATCCTTTTCAGCAGTTCTTGCACCAAGGTTTCCATACCTTCTTTGAAAGAAAGGAAGAGGCTGTAGCGAGGACCGCTGGCTCTGGCACGAAGGGTGTTCAAAAGTCCTCGTGTGACACTCCCATATTTTTGTTCCATTTGAATGAAGCGAGGCATGGTGGCTTGAAGGCTTAACTCTTCCGGGTCTGCGCTGTAGATCCCAGCCACCAAAGGTTGAGCCATCCGATCCAAGAGTTCTTGCCCGAAACGTCTTTTGACAAAGGATCCCAACGTTTCGTCCTCATTTGATTTTCTTTTAGGGATGAACAATTCGCAACCGGCACGGATTTTTCCGGGCCAGGTCATGAGAGGGCTTTTGATGAAAGGCCAGGGAGCGGTCGGGGCCATTAAATAAAAGCCTTCCGGAATCGAATGAAGACGACCCCTGTGTAAAATGAAGCTTCTTCGAAACTCCGTTCGTGTTTCTAGGAGCTGCTCTTCCAGTCCAAGTTCTTTAACCAGTCTCAGTCCCGCTGGTTTTTCCGAGATGAAGCAATCCGGACCTTTTTCGTGGAGGAAGCCATCTTTTTTTTGGCTTTCAATGACGCCCCCAAACCGAGAGCAGGCTTCAAAGAGTTTGATGTCGAGATCCAGTTCACGTTCTTTCGCCATTTTCTGCATTCGATGAACACAGGAAAGTCCGCCGATTCCCCCTCCCACCACAATGGCGCGTATCTTCTTCGTCATTAGCGATGACTCTTTTCGTGGACGAAATCGATGAGTCGAATGACATGATCCACCGGAGTGGAAGGAAGCACTCCGTGAGCTAAGTTAAAAATATGTCCGGGGCGGCCTTCCGCTTCATTTAAAATCCGCATGGCTTCTTTTTCAATTTCTTTGGGCGTGGTGAGAAGAATTTGGGGATCGAAATTGCCTTGAATGGCCACGTTTGGAAAATCTTCCATGGCTTGGCGTACGGATACATCTGAGTCAATCCCAACCACACTTGCCCCGATTTCAGTAGCGATAAGGTTCAAGAGTTCTTTTGTTTTGGTTCCAAAGTGAATAATGGGCACTTCAGATGGAAGTGAAGCAATGAGGCGCTTGGTATGTGGAAGAACGTATTGGGAATATTCTTCCCGTGAGAGGAGTCCCACCCAACTGTCGAATATTTGAAGAGCTTGGGCTCCTCCTTGAACTTGGGAATTTAAATAAGACGCGGTGAGTGTGGTGATGTGAGACAAAAAAGTATTCCACTCTTCGGTTCTTTCCTGCATGAATGATCGTGTTCTGGAGAAGTCTTTCGAACTTCCACCTTCAATGGCGTACGCCGCAACCGTGAAGGGCGCGCCTGAAAATCCGATGACGGGCATTCGTTGGTTGAGTTCTCGTTTGGTTAGAGAGATCGCATCTTTTACAAAAGGAAGAGGATCATGAGGATGTTGGACAATTTCTTCCATCCGTTCCAAGTCTGAGGACCCAGAAAAAGGATTGGAGATGACGGGCCCTTTTCCTTCCACGTAGTCCAGGTCAAAGCCCAAGGGTTCAAGAATCAAGAGGATGTCTGAAAAAATGATGGCGGCATCGGGATTGATTTTGTTGACGGCGGTTAACGTTGCTTCACAAACCAATTCCGGAGACTTGCAGAGCTGAAGAAAACTCACTTTTTGGCGAAGTTCTCGATACTCCTTCATGTATCGTCCGATTTGTCTCATTAGCCAAATGGGAGTGAAGGAGGTGGTCTCTCGTCGACAAGCTTTTAAAAATGCAAATTCATTCACGGCTTGTCGGCGTAAACAATCTAGGGGGGTGTGTCAAATTCGAATGCGACATTCCAGGGATGTGGTCCAAAATGCGACAAGTGCGACCCATTTTCCACATATAAAATGAAAAAAATGTGTAGATTTTACACTCCACTGTGATATTAATGTGACAAGGAGATAGGGGAATCCTAAAAAATTAGGAATTACTAACGCACTCCGGAAAGGGAGGATACCGGTGCGCAGGGGGATCTTTACACTAATTTTCGTAGCTACGTTTTCTGCAAACGCCTTTGCAGGAATCAACATGGTCAACAAATCGAGTGGGGGGCAGGCTTTGACAAGGGCCAATCAGGTTGCCGCTCGTTTTCTGGAGGATTTGCGTGTCGTCTACCAACTTCCAGATTCCAGTGACTTTGCTCGACAAGAGACCAAGGAGGCACTGGGACATTTTTGCATGAAATTCGCTCAGACTTTTCATTCCGTGGAGATTTTGGGCTCTGGCGCCACAATTTGTTTTGATCCATCTGGGGCAGAGCAAGATAGAAGCGAGGAGCTTTGCGCAGGAACTTGCCTGGATCGAGCCGTTGGTTCTTTGATCACGAAGGATATGGCGGCTGAGCAAGCAGAACGAAGGATGATCGAAGCTTTGGGAAGCGAATTTGGTCAAGTGGTGAGTGTAGATGTTCAAGAAGCCTGGATTGAACCCATGGCCGGACAAGGTTTGGTGGGTTCATATCTTGTTCACTTTGATACGAAACGGCAGGGGAGTCCTTTTCCTGAGGGCAAATACATTGCTTTTTTAGATGGAGTATCGGGAGAACTCTTGGGGGTTGAAAATCGCATCTTCCACAATATGGCCTTTGGAAATGTGTATTTGAAAGATCCAGCGACCACGCCGACACCTCAAATCATGGAGTTGAATCATTTGTTGAGCGTTGATCAGTTGGCCCACATCGACTTTCGAGTGGTGAATGAAGATGGCGAAAATGTGTCCTCCATGGATGGGGATTACATCTTCGGGCCGGAAGATCCTGAATTCGATGAAGTCCAAGCTTATTACTCTTTGGACTTTGCGATTAGCCGAATGGGCGACTGGGGATACATGCAAACCTTCCCTCAGATTCCGATCTACGTTCATTTTGGAGAGGGGATGTCCAATGCCTTCTATGATGGAATGAAGATCGTTCTCGGTGATGGCGACGGGGAGACGTACTTGAGCTTTGCACGAGACAATACGATTCTCACCCATGAATACGGTCATGCTGTGGTTGATCATTTGGCCGGAATTCGTGTGATCTCTGAGATGGGAGATGGTGGAGCCATTCATGAGGGGCAAGCCGATTATTTTGCTTGTGCCATTTATGAAGATCCCGTTTTGGGTGCTGGGGTGATCGCTGATGGGACGCCGTTGCGTCGTTGTGACACGTTTCTTCCTTATGATGAAAAAGATGGCGAAAGCCATTTCTCCGGGCAAGTGTGGTCGGGAGCTCTTTGGGAGATTCGAACCATCTTAGGCGGGGAGCGTGTGGATCGGTTGGCCTTGCAGGCACTGATTCGTTTGGAGTCTACGGGCCCTTTTGGAACGACATACATGATGGACATGGTGGATGCACTTCTTTCGGCGAATGATGCGCTCTACGGGGGTGAAGACCAAGAAACCATCATGGAAGTGTTCCGCTTGAGGGACTTTCCTTTGGAACCATCGTTTGTGGCAGCAGCCGCCGCAGACGGAGTTCCTTCTCCGATATTGTAAGGAGGGGAGGGGAAGTCGTTTCATCCCCCGAGACGACTTTCCCTCGTCGGAGATCTATTCATTAATGAAAATCTCTGGAGTTTCGTGGCAAAACTTGAGATTGATTTCGGAGTATCTGAGGAAGTGGCCAAACCTGATGAGCCAGAACACTGATGGCCAATCCATCGCGTTGCAATTTTCCTTCAATGATTAAAAAAGGTTCTTGTGTGAGAATCTTTCGTGCTTTCGCATATTGATCTGGGCGGATGGCGATGTTTGTAAAACCGGTTTCATCTTCCAAGGTAAGAAAAACCATCCCCTTGGCCGTAGGAGGGGCTTGTCGAACCATTACCAAGCCCCCCACACGAATTCTTTTTCCATTGAGGTGAGTTTTTAATCTGTTTGATGGAATGACATGAAACTGATTCATCTCGTTTCGGAAAAGATGTGCGGGATGCATGAGTGTGGAAAGCCCCGTCGTTTGATAGTCCATCGCCACGGTTTCAGAGTCAGACAGTTTGGGAAATTGAGTGGAGGGTTCTTGAATGGGAATGCCTGCGTAAAGATCTCTTTTGCTAGAGACTCCTTTCAGATGCCAGAGTGCTTCACGCCGATGGGGTTCAAACCCTGAAAAAGCACCGCACGCGGTTAATCGAAAAAGTTCTTGTTGGGAAAAAGAGGTTTGATGAACAAAATTTTCTAAAGAAGCAAAAGGGGAACGCTCTCGTTCTTGCATCATTTTCATGACAGGGACTTTTCTCATATGCGAGACCAAGCGGAGTCCTAATCTCAAGCTTCCATTTTCCAATGTGCAATCCCACTCGGATGATTGAACGTCGATGGGGAGGATCTTAACTTGATGTCGTTTGGCGTCTTCAAGGATGGAGCGCGGTGAGTAAAATCCCATGGGTTGAGCGTTGAGTAAGGCGCATGCGAAAGCCGCAGGATGATAACATTTTAAATAGGCTGAAGCGTAGACCAGCAAAGCAAAAGAGGCGGAGTGAGACTCGGGAAAACCGAACTCTCCAAAACTTTTGATTTGTCCATAGATATGAAGCGCTTCACTTTCTGAGAGCCCGTTGTTTTTCATTCGGGCAACCATCTTTTTTTCCAAAGCTTGTAGATCTACAGAGTCTGATGTCCGCCAGATTCCCATGGCTCGGCGGAGTTCATCGGCCTCTCCGGGATTAAAGTCAGCAATGGCCACGGCAATTTTCATGACTTGTTCTTGAAAAAGAGGAACGCCAAATGTTTTTTTCAAGATGGGTTCTAAAGCGGGATGGGGATAGTGCGTTTCTTCTTCACCGCGTCTTCGTTTAAGGTAGGGATGCACCATACCTCCTTGAATGGGGCCCGGACGGACAATGGCAACTTCAATGACCAGGTCATGGAAGTTGCGTGGCTTTAAGCGGGGAAGCATGCCCATTTGAGCACGAGACTCAATTTGAAAGACACCTACGGTATCAGCTTGGCAAATCATGTCATAAACGTTTGGGTCTTCTGAAGGAATCGTTTGAAGTGTGAGTTCCTGGGATGTGCTTTTTAGAATGAGGTCGAAACATTTTCGAATCGCTGTAAGCATGCCCAAGGCTAAGACATCTACTTTTAACATTCCGACGGCGGCCAGATCGTTCTTGTCCCATTGAATGATGGACCTTCCGGGCATGCGTGCAGGTTCAATGGGGACACTTTCCAAAAGAGGGTCCTTTGTGAGTACAAAGCCTCCTGTGTGAATGGAAAGATGACGGGGGAATCCTTCAATCTGCTGCGAAAGGGATAGAAGGTTTTGAGAAAATTGTGATTTGGGATTGATGCCTTGTTCGTTTAAAAAGCGTTCGTTGGGTTGATGGTGGTCTCTGCGATGGAAAGATTTTGAAATTCGATTGGCTTCCAAGTGAGCGATGCCCAAAGCTTTGGCCACTTCGCGTAGGGCAGAACGCTTGCGATAACGAACGACTTCGGCCACCATGCCCGCACGATTTCGCCCATATCTTTCATAAATGTATTGGATGATTTCTTCACGTCGTTCGTGTTCAAAGTCTACGTCAATGTCTGGGGGTTCTCCGCGCTCGGCCGAGATGAATCGTTCAAATAGAAGATTCATGCGAACAGGGTCGATGGAGGTGATGCCCAAAACATAGCAAACCGCAGAATTGGCAGCGGATCCTCTTCCTTGGCAGAGAATTCCCCGCTTGCGGGCAAATTGGACAATGTCCCAGATGGTTAAAAAGTAATCTTCAAAATGAAGTTGTTGAATGAGTTTCAATTCATGTTGAAGTTGCTTTTGAACATTTGTGGGAATGCCTTTGGGGTAGGTGTATTTGGCTCCCTGTTGAACCAATTCGGTTAAATACGTTTGTGTGCTTTTTCCAGAAGGAAGAAATTCGTCCGGATAAACATATGTCAATTCATCCAGAGAAAAATGACAGGCTTGAGCGATCTCAATAGATCGTTGAAGGGCTTCAGGATGATCTGAAAATATATGAGCCATTTCTTTGGGGGATTTGAGTCTTCGCTCTGCATTGCTAAAAAGAAGTTTTCCGGCTTTTTGGACGGTGGTGCGATGGCGAATGGCGGTGAGAACGTCTTGCAAAGGTTGTCGCTGGGGGTGGTGGTAATGAACATCATTGGTTGCAAGCAAGGGGATCTGATGTCGTCGAACTTGTTCGAGGGCTTCGATGCTCAGACGAACATCGCGTACTTCCAAGGTTCGGTGGAGAGCAATGGAAAGACGTTCCTGAAAGATGTCTTTGGCTTTTCCTAGCTCTCGGCTTTCATACGGAGGTGGAAAGAGTGCGAAAAGATCTTGATGGTATATTTGCAAGTCTTCCCAAGTAATGAGGGGAGACGTTCCTTTGGGAACAGATCGTCCGATGGAAATGAGGCGACAAAGGTTTTTGTACCCCTCATGAGAGGCAGCCAAAAGAACGAGTGTGTGGTTGGCGAGGTTGAGCTCGCTGCCAATGATGAGTGGAAACGCTATTCTTTTTGCGGCTTGGTGGGTTCGAACGACTCCATAAACTCCATTGCGATCTGTGATGGCAAGGGCGGAGAGCCCGACTTTTTGGGCTTTTTTGATAAGTTCTTCGGGGTGCGAGGCTCCTTCGAGAAAGCTGTAATTGCTTTTGCAATGTAACTCTGCATAGGGAAGAGACTGTTGGGCGTGGGACATTTAGTCGAAGTATCCATGTAAAAAAACTTTCGGCTTGTGTTGATTCAACGTTTTGTAAATCCAGAGGTTTTGGCCTGAGGTGGTTTTGGCAATGAAGTAATCGCGAGCATGTTCTTTTTTGTCCCACCACTCGCCTTGAAGTCTCTCCGGTCCAATGAAAGAGGAAATGAAATATTCATCTTGAGATGAGCGAAGGATGGTTTTCCCTCCCTTCTTCTTGGCCACAAGGGGCTCGGGGGATGAAAGAAGAAGGGAGGGACGGGGAGAGGAGAGTGTTTTGGGCGAAGTTTGTGTGAAAGAATGTGTTTCTTTTTTCGTTTGAAGAGGTTCAAAGGGAAGGCCCTTCCAGGATGCTTCCGGACGATACCTTTCTCTTAAGGCAGCAGCGGAAACCACGGAAGGTCCAAGTTTTGCGATCAGCCGACCCAGGAGTTCATCCAGCTGCTCACCTTGTTGTTCATATGCATCAAATAGATGAAATTGGGTGTTTTGAATGCGGGCAGGGACAGAAATTTCGATGGAGAGCGCAATGAGCGGAGAAGTTAGAACAAGTGTGTTCAGTCGTTCGCGAAGAATTTGTGACAGGACTTTGGCGTTTCGAAGGGGTTTGTGAAGTCGAATGGAAATTTCGGTTTCTTCGGAATTTTCATCTTCTAAAAACACAACCATCTCCAACGCGGCGTGGAGTTCTTTTTGCATTCGTTTTTCAAGAGAGGCCAAGAGGTTTTTTCCTGCAAAGAGGAGCGGTTCAAGTACGGCCGTTGGGTGCTCAAATTGAAAAGACTCTCGATACGTTAGATGTGGCGTGAATCCCCTTAAGGGGAGGGAGTTTTTTCCTCGTGCACGTTGGTGTAGGAGAACTCCAAGTGCGCCAAACCGAGGTGCCATGGTGGAGGCTGGGATTCGAGCCATCTCGCCTAAGTTTCGAATGCCTAAGAGGGAGAGCGTGCGAATGATTTCCTCTGTGGATTTTTTCTCTTCCGTTGTGAGGGGTGAAAGTGGATTTGCAAGGAAAAGCAGGCTTTGCAAAGGAAGCTGAGAAAGGGAAATGGCAGATGTGTTCTTGCCATAACGGGCGAGTACGCCCGCTGTGGGTAAATTGTCTGCAACTGCAATGTAAGCCGAAATCTTTTCTTTCTGGAGTCTTTTGTGGAGAAAGGTCGCTGTGCCCTCTGCCCCTCCAAACAGGTGTTGTGTGGTGGTGATGTCTGCATAAATCATGTCGGGAGGTCGAACCCCAATATGGGGAGAGACGCACAGAAGAAGGTTTGCTAACTCATGAAGCGATTCTGTGGACAGAGCGTTGGGCAGGTTTAGGGCGAGAATATGTGTTTTCATTTAAAGGGACCTCCACAAAAGTTTGAGAAAGATATTTACGACTTTTCAGGACAAATAATTTGAGCCCATATTCAGAACGCTCCACGCGAAAACAAGCAGCAATGGCATAAGATGAACGGGGCGAGTTGGGAGCGGGCATGAGGAGGATGGTTGTGCCTTGTTTTTCTGCAGCCAGTTGAAGACGACGCAGGAGGGCTTGTTTGGGGGAAAACTCTAAGGCCATTACCAAGGGAAACAAACCGCTTCGCGCAATTTGCTCCAATGCCCAGAGACACTCTTCCATCTGTTTGGGACGAATCCAAAGAAGGTAGTGTAAATTCACACCTTCATGATTGAGGCCGGGAGGGAATACGGTGCTTCCTTGGCTGATTAGGGCCACCCACTTTCGTTGCTGAGTTAAGTGAGCGGCTGTGCGCAAAGCCAGCGTTAGCTTGCCAGCACCGCGCTTTCCCTGCAGTTCCGTTAACGCTCCCCTGACCCATCCTCCTCCGAGAAAGTCGTCCAGGAGCCCGATGCCGGTCGTTTGCAAATTCTGGAAAGAGTTTGCCTCCATGAGAAGGATGATATACCATACATTTGTATGGTATCAAGAGCTCTTACACAAATTCAGAAAGAAATTTTACGTTTCATTGAGTCCGAGTTGGCGCAAGAGGGTTCTCCTCCTACGTTACGTGCCATTTGCGAACATTTCGGATTTCGAGCCATTGGGACCGTTCAAGATCATTTGCGGGCACTCATTCAAAAAGGTTATTTGGAGAAGGAACCTGGAAAAGCTCGTGGGATCAAGTTATCCAAGCAGCGTTGGGCGGCATCGGCCAATGTTCCAATCTTTGGAACGGTGCCTGCGGGATCTCCGCAAGAGGCCTTCGAAGAAAACTTAGGCGCTGTCCCTTTCCCTTCTCACCTGGCTCAGAAAGGCGAACTCTTTGCATTACGTGTGAGTGGTGAATCCATGCGTGATGCAGGAATCCACGATGGAGATTTGGTCATTGCTCGAAAGGAGCTTGATCCCAAACACGGAGAGATTGTGGTGGCTTTGGTGGAGGGGCAAGTCACGGTAAAGCGTCTGGAAAAACAAAGGGGAAGCGTTCGTTTACTTCCTGAGAATCCAGACTTTGAACCCATTGAGGTTCGATCAAACGAAGATTGCATTCAAGGGAAGGTGATCTCTGTTCAACGTTATTATGAATAGCAAACGTACTTTTTTAAAAGATCATTGAAAGTCGATGATGATGGGGGCGTTGGTCCCTTTTTTGATTCGAATGTTTTTGGTCACCGTCTTGAAATCGGGATGGCGAAATTCAATTTTATATTTTCCAACGCGAAGTTGATGGTCGACCAGGGGCGTCTCTCCGGCTTTTCGACCATTGATGTATACCGTTGCCCAGGGTCGCGCTCCGAGACTGACGGTTCCATAAGCAATTTTGATTTTTTTCAATTCGATGATTTCTTCGCGATCGTTTTCAAGAAACAGATCGTATTTTCGGGAATGGTATCCTGGGGCTTTCACTTCGAGCGTGTAGGTTTGATTCCCTTTTAGGTTTCGGATTTCTCCGTGTCCATGAGACACGCCGTTTAAGTAGACGCTTGCATTCGATGGCTTGATTCGTAAAGTCAATGTCACCAAATGAGGTTCAAGTTCGTATGCTTTTGAATCGGTTCGCGTTTTCAACGTCACGCGATCCTCTTTGGTTTGATATCCTTTCAAAACCAGCTTAAGCGTTTGCGCCTCACCCAAGGGAAGGTCGGATACGGTGGCCGGGGTTTTCATCTCTGTGTCTTTGCCATTGATGAAAATGCTTGCATTGGAAGGGGAGCTTTCAATGGTAAGTGCCCCTAAAACAGGTTGAGCTTCTGTAAGCGTGTAAGGACCAAAAACCGTCTTTTCGGAATGCGGAACAAATTCATCTAAAAAAGGTTCATAGCCTTCTTTTTCGATTCGAAAGGCGACGCGTTTTCCTTCCAAGAGGGGAAGGGTCACGGGAGTTACGCCTTTGAGTTCTTCGTTGATGAAGAGTTCGGCTCCTTCAGGACGACTCACGACTTGAACGCTGATCAACTTGGATATGGGTTTCTTTGCTACAGGTTTTTTCGGAGGGGCCGAAAAAATGGAAATCATTTCCGAGACACCAAAAATCAAAAGGATGCCGGCCACAAAGGGAACGAGAAGTTTTCCCCACGTTAGCCACCAAGGAGAAGGCACGCGAGAATTTAGCTCATTCCACGCGCTCCTCAGTCGATTTTTTAATGGAGGGGATACATTTCCGGAGATCGCGCTTCTCAGAGACGGACTTCTTCCTGAAGAGGATTCAATCAGCCGGTCATTTGCAGCTTCCGCAGCGCTGGTTGCGGCGGCAATTTCATCTACAGGAAGGGCATCGATGGCCCTTCGTAGGGACTCTTGTTCTCGATCAATGTCCTCAGCAAAGAGTTCTTGTAAAAAATCGGAGAGTTGTTCGACCGAAAAATCTGGAAAGTTTGAATAAAAAACTTTCGTAAGGGCTGTATTCATTTCCTGAGCCGAAGAAAAACGATCTTCTCGGTCCTTAGCCAAGGCCTTTAGGACCACATGCTCCAGTTCTGGCGGGATGGCAGGGTTGTATTTCGATGGAGGCGGAAACTTGCACTCTTTGATTTTTTCCAAGGTGTCGAAATCACTTTCTCCGAGGAAAAGTCGTCTTCCTGTGAGGATCTCATAAAAGATGATTCCGGTGGAGAATAAGTCCGTGCGTGCATCCAGTGCTAGGCCCGAGGCTTGTTCGGGCGACATATATCCAAATTTCCCCTTGAGAACTCCAGCTTGGGTTCTTCCCAATTTGGATTCGGTTTTCGCAATTCCAAAGTCTACAATTTTTACATCTCCATGGTAGGAAACCATGATGTTTTGTGGAGAGATGTCGCGGTGAATGAGGTTGAGCGGCTTTCCCGTATTGGAGTCTGTCTTTCGGTGAGCGTAGCCCAGGCCCTTCAGAGCCTCTAGGATGACGTAGACCGCAAGGGCTACCGAAATAGGGTTTTTGGCTTCGTGACACCGTTTTAGAATGGCGCGAAGATCCTTTCCATCAATGTACTCCATGGCAATGAAGTAGTTGTCGGCAATCTTTCCTAAGTCTGTGACTTGGCAGATGTTTGCGTGGGTGAGTTCAACGGCAATCTTGGCTTCGTCGATGAACATTTCAACGAACTCTTCGTCTTTTGAAAGATGAGGAAGAATTCGTTTGATGACCAGAAGTCTTTCAAAACCTCTGACACCAAAGGTTTTGGCCTTGAATACTTCCGCCATTCCACCGATGGCAATGCGATCCAGGAGGAAGTATTTTCCATATAATGTTGTTTTAAAGCTCAAAGTTTTTCCGAGGGCGGTGTTTCTGATTTTTAAATGTCAAAAAACCAGCTAACCTATTTAAAATCATAAAGAAATCACTTATGAGCGTCAACGAGAGCCAACGCATTTCATGGATTGCCATTTTACTGAGTCTGGCGACTTGGTGGATGACGCTGACGTTTGATTTCGTTTGGGATGACTTTCCCACCCTTGTGACCAATGGCTCAGTTCATCATTGGTCCACGCTTTGGAAGGGATTCACCTTAGATTATTGGGGGCATCATGCCATTCCGGAAATCAGTGGGTATTGGCGTCCTTTGCCAACGGCTGTTTACGTCCTTTTGGTGAAGGGCTTTGGCGTGGTTCCGTGGGTTTTTCATGCCCTCAACCTTCTTTTGCATTTGGGTGTCGTGGTTTTGGGTGTGCGTCTTCTTTCTTCATTGAATCTTCGGGGAACCGCTTTATTGGTGGCCACCATCTTCTTTGCATTGCACCCACTTCACTCCGAAACCGTCAGTTTTGTCTCGGCCCTACCTGATTTGTTGGCGGCTTTTTGGGGGCTTCTGGCGTTGCGTTTGATTCGTCGGCCCATATGGAGTTTGTTGGCTCTGGGATTGGCGTTGCTTTCCAAGGAATCTGGGCTTGTGTTTGTTGTGCTTTGGTTGATTTGGGTGCATCGAGTGGATCGTGCGGCCGTTTCAAAGACCACCCGTATGTGGGGAAGTGTTTTGGTGGGGGTGTTGGTGTCTGTCTATATGGGTGCTCACCTCCTGGTGACCGATGGAATTGCCGCACGTTCTTTGTGGGGCGGGCGTTTGGATACGCATCTGGGAACGGTATTGATGTTGATTCCCTACGTGATGTGGAGAAGTCTGATTCCCTTGGGAACGGGGCCCATTCAACCTTTTCCCGTTTCAGAAGGTTGGGGAGACATCCGGGTTTGGCTGGCCCTCTTGAGTTTGTGTGTGGTGCTTCTATGGGTTTGGAGAAGCTTGAAAGAAAATCGTACCTGGCCGTTGAAAGGGGTAGGGCTGTTTTTGTTATTTTGGGCTCCCTCCGCAAATTTGATTCCTTCCGAAGGGTTGTTGGCTGATCGCTATCTGTACCTCCCGATTTTGGGGACGGCTGTTTTGGTTGGGGTCTGTGTGCAAGCCTTCTTAACGCGTGTGAAGAATCCCAAATGGGCGTTGAGCTTCTTTGTTTTTGGCGCGCTATTGTGGGGCGCTTGGGCCGTTTGGGCTGCTTTTCCTTGGAGAAATGAACGAAGCCTTTGGGTTTCTGCAGTTGAAACGGCTCCTGAGTCCTCCGTGGCCTGGAATCATTTGGGCTCGGTGTATTTAAACAATGAAGAGTGGAACCCCGCGAGAGAAGCTTTTCAAAAAGCGCTGTCTTGGAATCCGGATTTGTCGGATGCCGAGTTTAATCTCATTGTGCTGGGATCTCGGGAGGGGAAGGTTCAGAAGGCGCTGAATCGCTGTCGAGCGTATGTGGATCGTCATCCGGGAGATCCGAAAGGGTGGGATTTACTGGGGACTCTTGCGGCCACGACACGAACGTGGACACTTGCATTGGAGGCCGGAGAAATGGCCACAACGCTATCTCCCGAAAATTGGAAATACGCCTTTAACTTTGGATTGTCTCTTTTGGAAGCGGAGCGTTTTGAGTCCGCGGCGGTTCAATTGAGACGAGCCCGAAATTTAAATCCAAGTGAGCCGAGAGTTTGGTTGAAGTTGGGGGCTGCGTATTTTTTGGCGGGAGCTTGGGATTCGGCGGCCAAAGTTTATGAAGAGGTTCTGGCGAGATGGCCTCATCAATCGTTGGCGAAAGATCGACTTGATCGAATTTGGAAAATCCAGGCATTATGACGAGAGAAAATGGCAATTTGGTTTGATTTAAAAAAGTTGGGAAAGACGTGTTCCGACTCCGTTGTCACCATTGGAAACTTTGATGGTGTGCACCGGGGTCATCAACAATTGATTCAAGAGGTTGTTGGAAGAGCCCGATCCAAACAGACTCGATCTGTTGCCATCACGTTTGATCCTCACCCGGCGGCTGTTTTGGGGCGTACGCCTCCGCCTTTGTTGATGCTTCCCGAGGACCGTGTGGCTCGTTTGACCGAGTTGGGCATTGATGACTGTGTCATCCTCTCCTTCACAAAAGAATTGGCTCATATGGAAGCGGAAGCGTTTGTTAAACAGGAGTTGATCGATCAATTGGGGATGAAATCTCTCTTCATTGGTCCCAGCACGCATATCGGACGAAATCGGGAGGGGACGCCTGAGCGCCTGGTTTCCTTGGTCGAGAAATATGGATTTGAATTGAAAGTCATTGCCCCGATGTCCGAAGGTGAGTCCATGGTCAGCAGCTCGCGCATTCGAAGAGACTTAGTGGAAGGGAATGTGGATTCGGCCTTGGAGCAGTTGGGCCGTCCCTTTGAAACTCGCGGACAAGTTGTTTCCGGAGAGGCTCTCGGACGCCAGATGGGAACCCCAACCGCCAACTTGGGGCCCGTGCCCACTCTCCTTCCAGGAAAGGGTGTGTACGCAACGTATATGCGGGTGGGGCAGGGGCTCTTCCCTTCCGTGACAAATGTTGGAAATCGGCCCACAATAGGAGAACATTTGCCCCTGACGGTTGAAACCCATGTGTTGGATTTTACGGGAGAGCTTTTGGCAAAAGAGGTGACTCTCCTCTGGATCAAGCGGATTCGAAGTGAGAAGAAGTTTGCGTCCAAAGAAGAGTTGGTGGCTCAGATCCAAAAGGATGTTGAGGTCACGCGAGCCGAGCTTCAGCGATGGGGTGGAAAAGAGGGGAACAAGAGTAAGCACCCCAAGTGAGTAAATGGATAAATGACTGAAATTGTTAACACAAAGCACATTGACAAAAATTGTCAGTTTGTTAAATTCAGAGATCGTCGATCTCTTAACCCATTAATTTCGTAGGAGAAATGTATCGATGTCGAGCCGACTTGGTGAGCTTCTAATTCGAGAGAACCTCATTTCCAGCCAACAGCTTCAAAAGGCCCAGGAAGAACAGCGTAGAGGGGGCGGACGTCTCGGGTATAACCTGACCAAGCTGGGTTATATTAAGGAGGCCGATCTCACGGGCTTTCTTTCGAAGCAATACGGCGTTCCCTCCATTAACCTGAGTGAGTTTGAAATCGAGCAGGATGTCATCAACCTGGTCCCCCGAGATGTGGCGGAAAAACACCAGGTCATTCCGGTCAACAAGTCCGGAGCCAATCTCATCATCGCTATGGCAGATCCTTCCAATATTTACGCCATCGATGATTTGAAATTTCTGACCGGATACAACATCGAAGTCGTGGTGGCCGCAGATGTCGCGATCAAAGAATCCATCGAACGGTACTACGATCAAGGAGAAGGTTTCGAGGATGTTCTGGCGGACTTCGATGATGAAGGCATCGAATACATTGGAGATGATGAGGATGTTGACATCAGCGACTTGTCCAAATCTGCAGAGGAAGCTCCCGTTGTAAAACTCTGCAACCTCATTCTTACCGATGCCATTAAGAAAACCGCTTCCGATATTCACATCGAACCCTATGAAAAGAGTTTTCGTGTCCGATTTCGCATTGACGGCGTGTTGTATGAGGTGATGAAGCCCCCTCTGAAACTCAAGAATGCCATTACTTCTCGTTTGAAGATCATGAGTCAGCTTGACATTGCCGAACGAAGGTTGCCTCAGGACGGACGTATTAAGCTCAAACTTGGAAGAGGAAAGGAAATGGATTTTCGTGTGTCGGTTTTGCCGACACTCTTTGGCGAAAAAGTGGTTCTCCGATTGTTGGATAAATCGAACTTGCAATTGGACATGACGAAATTGGGTTTCGAGGAAAGAGCCTTGGAAGATTTTCAAAGCGCCATTCACAAACCCTTTGGCATGGTTTTGGTCACGGGGCCCACGGGATCGGGAAAAACGACCACTCTGTATTCCGCTCTTTCCGAATTGAATAAGGTCTCGGAAAACATCTCGACTGCGGAGGATCCAGTAGAATTTAACTTACCCGGCATTAACCAGGTTCAAATGCATGACGATATTGGTTTGAACTTCGCAGCGGCTCTGCGGTCGTTCTTGCGGCAAGATCCTGACATCATCATGGTCGGAGAGATTCGTGACTTCGAGACGGCCGAGATTGGTGTTAAGGCCGCGCTCACCGGTCATATGGTTCTTTCCACCCTTCATACCAACGATGCGCCTTCTACGGTTAACCGCTTGCTCAATATGGGAATTGAACCGTTCTTGGTGGCCTCTTCTGTGAACTGCATTTTGGCTCAACGTTTGGCGCGAAAGATTTGCGGGGAATGTAAGGAGGAAATCAAGGTGGCGCCACAGACATTGATTGATGCCGGGATGCCTCCAGATGTTTCGAATAAAGTCACGCTCTTTCAAGGGAAGGGCTGTTCGAATTGCAGCGATACCGGGTACAAAGGACGTATCGCCATTTACGAGGTCATGCCCATTGGGGAAGAGTTGAAAGAGTTCATTTTGAACGGTGCTTCCACGGCTGAAATCAAACGTGAAGCCATGCGTTTGGGCATGAAGTCCATGCGTTTGTCGGCATTAACCAAATTAGAAGAGGGCGTAACGACCTTGGAAGAAGTGTTGCGTGTCTCTGTATCCGACGGGTAAAGTTAGCCTATGCTTAATCTCCATCAGCTACTTAAAACGATGGTTGAGAAGGGGGCCAGTGACCTTCACATCACCACCGGAACATCTCCCCAATTGCGCATTGACGGAAAGCTGACGCCGCTCAAAACGCCCCCCATGACGCCACAAGAGACCAAACAGGTATGCTATTCGGTCTTGACGGATGCCCAAAAACATAAGTTTGAAGAAGCCAATGAATTGGATTTGTCCTTCGGTGTAAAAGGCTTGTCTCGGTTTCGCGCGAATGTGTACATGCAACGTGGGGCGGTAGCGGGTGCGTTTCGAGTCATTCCGCATAAAATCATGACGTTTCAAGAATTGGGTTTGCCCCCGGCGGTTACGGATTTGACCAAGAAGCCAAGGGGATTGGTTTTGGTCACGGGGCCCACGGGCTCCGGAAAATCCACGACGTTGGCGTCCATGATTGACGCCATCAATACCGAACGTCGGGAACACATCATGACGATTGAAGACCCGATTGAATACCTGCATCCACACAAAGGATGTGTGGTCAACCAACGCGAGGTTCGAACCGATACAGAATCTTTTACGATCGCATTGAAATATGTCCTGCGCCAAGATCCGGATGTCGTTCTGGTGGGAGAAATGCGCGACCTGGAAACCATTGAGGCCGCATTGACGATTGCTGAAACGGGGCACTTGGCTTTGGCCACACTTCATACAAACTCTTGCGTTCAAACGATCAACCGAATTGTGGATGTCTTTCCGTCTTATCAACAGCCCCAAGTAAGGGCTCAGTTGTCTTTTGTTTTGGAAGGAATCATCTCCCAGACGCTCATTCCTCGTGCGAGTGGGAGGGGGCGGGCATTGGCCATTGAAGTCATGATTCCCAATGCTGCGATACGAAACTTGGTTCGAGAAGATAAGGTTCATCAAATTTATTCTCAAATGCAGGTGGGACAAACGAAATATGGAATGCAGACGATGAACCAATCCTTATTCAGTTTGTTTTCCCGAAGAATCATCACCATGGAAGACGCCATTGCGCGTTCCAGTGATCCAGATGAAATTCGACAAATGATTGCCAATGGAGGAGTTGCCATGCCTGGACAAGCAGCTCCGAAAAAATCCTAGGGGAGGATGAGGAATGCCGGTCTATAAATGGGAAGGTGTCACCCGACAAGGTGTTGCAAAAAAGGGTGAGCGAGAAGCTCCGAATCAAGCAGCGGTCATCACCTGGCTTCGACAGCAACAGGTTCGTCCTCGACGGATTGTTGAAAAGAAAAAAGGGGCTCAAATTGGTATGCCGGGCTTTCTTTCCAAGGGTGTCGCCTCAAAAGACATCGTTGTATTTGCGCGGCAATTTGCCACGATGATTGATGCCGGACTCCCCCTGGTTCAATGCTTGGAGATTTTGTCGAGTCAGCAAGAATCCAAAGTCTTCAAAGCCATTTTGATCAGTGTAAAAAACGATGTGGAGGGCGGCTCCACGTTTGCCGAGGCTTTACGTAAACATCCCAAAGCATTTGATGATCTTTTTGTGAACTTGGTGGCGGCCGGTGAGGTCGGAGGTATTCTGGATACCATTTTTCTGAGGTTGGCGAATTACCTGGAAAAATCCATGAAACTCAAGAAAAAGGTCAAAGGCGCCATGGTGTATCCAGTGACCATTCTCATTGTGGCGGCCGTCGTTGTTGCTGTTCTTCTCTTGTGGGTTATTCCCGTTTTCGAAAACATGTTTCGCGAGTTTGGAAATGCGGAGCTGCCCGCACCGACCCAGATTGTCATCAAGATTTCAAGGTCCTTTAAAACCTTTTTTCCGGTGTTTGTGATTAGCATTATTCTGCTTGTTTTCGCTTTTAAGCGCACCTATCGCAACAAAAAAGGACGTTTGTTGATTGATACAACGGTTCTCAAACTCCCCTTATTTGGTCCCTTGCTTCGAAAAGTTGCTGTGGCTCGTTTTTCTCGAACGATGGCGACCATGTTGAGTAGCGGTGTTCCAATTTTGGACGGTTTGGAAATTGTTGCCAAGGCGGCCGGAAACCGTGTGGTGGAAAATGCCATTATGGAAACACGAAACTCCATCAGTGAAGGAAAAACCATGGCGGAACCTTTGGAGGAAAGTGGCGTGTTTCCCTCCATGGTCTGTCAGATGATCAGCGTGGGAGAAGCCACCGGTGCCATGGATGCCATGTTGAACAAGATTGCAGACTTTTATGATGATGAGGTCGACGCAGCGGTGGATGCATTAACATCCATGATGGAACCGATGATGATGGTCTTTTTGGGTGTAATCATTGGTGGTTTGGTCATTGCCATGTATCTGCCCGTCTTCAAATTGGCGGGAACTGTTGGTGGCTGATCAAGACCGGCATCAAAGACAAAAAAATCTTCATGAACGCTTGAAGTGGCTCATCGCATGTCGTTTGGCCATTGCTGCGGCATTTGTCATTGCGACGCTGGTTCTTCGCCCAGGAGAGGAAGCCACCGAAGGGTTCTCTTTTTTCGTTTTTCTTCTCATTACGGTCACCCACTTGGTGGTAGCCATCCTTTTTGGCTTAGGCTGGGAGTGGACGCCCCTAAAGTGGGTAAAGGTAGCTGCCCACTCACAAATTGTCTGGGATATTGTGTTTACGACCGCACTCATCTATGTGACCGGAGGCGTGGATAGCCGGTTCACCTTTCTTTATTGGTTAACCATTTTCAATGCTTCCGTCTTGTTTTTCAAAAAAGGAGCCTACACAGGAGCCTTTTTGAGCAGCTTATTTTATGGGGCTTTGATTGATTTCGAATTTCTGGGATGGATTCCCATGCAATTGGGTCCCTTGGGGGATTCCAATTCGTGGAGTGAACAAAAGGTGATGGCGTCGATCTTCATGCACACCTGCGGCTTTTTCATCATTGCCTATTTTTCCAGCTATCTCTCCACGCGAGCCCGAGAAGTAGAGTCTCAGCTCAGTGCGAAGAGTGCGGATCTTGAGGATTTGGAAGTTCTCATGCGGAGAATTGTGGAAAGTCTAACCAGCGGATTGGCGACGTTAGATCCAAAAGGAAAAATAAAGTTTTGGAGTCAATCTGCGGAACAGATTTCAGGGTTAGGAGAGGTTGACGTTCGAGGAAAAAAATTCTCAGTCATTTTTCCGGGTGCCGAAGAGGCGATTGCACAGGGAGCAAATGGGGTGGTTCACGATCATCGTTCGTGGCGTTGGGAGGCGCCTTTTCAAACCAAAGATCATCGAAAATTGACTTTGGGTTTCTCCATATCTCCTTTGCACAAAGCAAAAGGCGGAGAAAATGAATCGCTTGTGATTTTTCAGGACCTGACCGAGTACCGCGCGATGGAAGATAAGATCAAACGCCAAGATCGCTTGGCCGCAGTGGGAGAGCTGGCCGCTCGCATGGCGCATGAAATTCGAAATCCACTGACTTCCATGGCAGGTTCCATTGAAGTCCTAAAAAATCAACTGAATTTGGAGAATCAAGACCGCAAGTTGATGGAAATCGTGGTTCGAGAAACCGATCGGCTCAATTTTTTATTAACGGACTTCTTGCGTTTTGCGCGTCCCACAGCCCCTCAGTGGGAGGATATAGATTTGTCCAATGCAATTCGCGAGACGATTGAGTTGTTTTCAAAGAGCCCCGGAAGAAACAGCGCCATTGAGTTCGATGTGGAGTTGGAGGAGGGCATCCTGATTCGAGGAGATGCAAAACAGATTTCACAAATGTTTTGGAATCTCTTGAAAAATGCTTCCGAAGCCATGCCGAAGGCAGGTGTGGTGAAATTTTCAGCCGTGTTGGAGGAAGCGGGTCGTTCGGTCCTTGTGCGCATCCAGGATGAAGGTGGCGGCATTCCATCTGAGATTGAGGAACAAATTTTTCAACCCTTTTTCACCACAAAGGTGAGGGGAACGGGGCTAGGATTGGCGACGGTCAGGAGGGTCATTGAAGACCATGGAGGTTCCATTCAGTTGGATCGAAATGTATCCAAGGGAACGTGTTTTGTGGTGAGTTTCCCCTTAGTGGAAAAAGTAATGGAAGTAGGAGCTTGAGACGATGGCAAGGCTTTTGGTTGTTGATGACGAACAATCCATTTTAGAGTTTTTCGAAATCCTCTTGGAACGAGAAGGCTATGAGGTCGAAGTCGTTTCGCACGGAAAAGAGGCCATCGAAAAAGTGTCTCAGGAACCCTTTGACCTGGTCATAACCGACCTATCCATGCCAGAGGTCGATGGAATGATGGTGTTGGAGAAAGTGAAAGAGATTTCCCCTGAAACCGTGGTCCTGATGGTTACGGCATTTGCCACGGCGGAGTCCGCGGTGGAGGCCATGAAAAAAGGTGCGTACGACTACCTCATGAAGCCGTTTAAGGTGGACGAAATTCGTTTGGTGATTCGAAACGCTTTGGAAAAAGCTCACCTGCGAAGGGAAAACGTGAATCTCAAAAAGCAGGTTCATCGTGAAAAGGGTTTCGCCAATTTGATTGGTTCCAGCCGAAGCATGCGTGAGGTTTTCGACATCATTGGTCGCGTGGCTTCTGGAAAAGCCAGCGTACTCATTGTTGGGGAAAGCGGAACGGGAAAAGAGTTGGTGGCCAAAGCCATTCATGAAAACTCTCCACGGAGTGAGAAGCCTTTTGTCACGATTAACTGCGCGGCGATTCCAGAAAATCTGATTGAAAGCGAATTGTTTGGGTATGTGAGAGGCGCATTTACCGGAGCCCATGCCAACAAAATGGGGTTGTTTGAGGCGGCTCATGGGGGAACGCTGTTTCTGGATGAAATAGGCGAATTACCTCCCCAGGTTCAGGTGAAGTTATTGCGCGTTCTTCAAGAACGCTCCGTTCGTCGAATTGGAAGTACGACCTCCTCCCCCGTGGATGTTCGGATTCTTTCAGCGACCAATCGGGACTTGGAAGAAGCCATTGAGCAAGGCATTTTCAGGGAGGATCTTTTTTATCGATTGAATGTCATTCAACTCGGCCTTCCCGCTTTGAGAGAACGGAAAGAAGATATCCCTCTCTTGGCCCGTTTCTTTTTAGAGAGATATGCCAAAGAGCACGAAAAGGACTTGGAGGGGATTTCTCCTGAGGCAATGGACCTGATTCAAAACTATGATTTTCCGGGGAATGTTCGGGAGTTGGAGAATGTGATCGAACAATGTGTAACGTTCGAAACCACTTCCATGATTTCCTCTCAAACCCTTCCCGAAAAAGTTCGTTTAGCGGCAAAAACCATGGTGTCTCAAACGGCGTTGTTCCCAAAACAGGGGGTGGATCTGGAAAGGCAAATGGACGAAATGGAGAAAAAACTTCTCCTGGAAGCCCTTCGTGAAGCCAATGGAGTGAAAAAGAAGGCGGCGGCGTTGCTTAAAATTAGCTTCCGCTCGTTAAGATATCGTCTCATGAAGCATAAAATCGACTCGGATGAGGGCTCAGAGGGGTGACAATTTTTGTCCATTGACGAAAAAGGGCGCCCATTTATGACAAAATTTGTCACTCTATAACGAGTCGCGTCAGAGGGATCGTTCATAACTCACTGAAAACAAAGGAAAAATTAAAGTTCGCGCCTTTTTTCATTTTGGCTTAAAGTTTGCTTTATGACGGCGAGGCCTTGAAAGGGTCACGTTAGTCTCTAGAGAACTACTTAGGAGGAAAATCAATGTTAAAAGCTTTATTTAAAATGAAGAAGCAGAAAGGCTTCACGTTGATCGAGCTAATGATCGTTGTTGCGATTATTGGTATTTTGGCAGCGGTCGCTATTCCTGCTTTCTTGAAATACATCCGAAAATCCAAAACCACGGAAGCTCGAACCAACATCCGTAAATTGTATGATGGTGAGCTTTCTTACTATGACGAAGAACACGTCGAACGAAACGGTCAAATGATCAGCAAACAGTTCATCTCTGCGGGTCCGACCCCAGCTACGGCGGGTTTGAATGTGGATAAACGAACGGGTGACTGGACAACAGATGACTGGTCCGCTTTGAAATTCGGATCAGATTCTCCCGTGTTGTATTCCTATGAAACAACCGCATCAGGCTCAGGAACCAACTCGGCCTTCACGGCTCGAGCCTATGGTGACTTGGATGGTGACGGAACCACATCTATTTTCGAGCGCGTTGGATCCGTTGATACGGGTACAGGTGAAGTCGTCGGTGGTGCCGGTCTCTACACCTACAACGATCTTGAGTAGAATAAGCTCTTAAACCTTCTTAGAAGGTTTGAAACGGCTGGAAATGAAAGTTTCCAGCCGTTTTTTTTGTGTGATTTTTGATCGTTGAGGGCAACAAGGAGGTTTGCAAAAAGATCAAATCGAATAAAATTAGGGCCTTGTGAAGTTTGGGAAACTGACAAAAACCGTCCTTTTGGGCGCCCTCTTTTTGAGTTCCTTTTTCGGACTCTTGGTGGGGCATATGAATCTGGTCATTCATGAAAATAACCAACCTTCGGATCCCAGTATGTATTACGTGCTGGATGGGCAGAAAATCAAACCGTTTCTTTTGGGGCACGAAGCCCTCTTGGCCGATCTCATTTGGATTCGAACCTTGGGCTATTTTGCAGATGAAATTTTGTCTGGTGGAAAATTTGAGTTTCTTGAGAAATTGGTGAATTTAGCCACGGACTTAGATCCTCGTTTTGAGAGCGTGTACATCTGGGCGGGGGCCATCACGATGTACAATTCAGGTGCGATTACGAAAGAAAAAGTTGAAGCCAGCAATCGAATTTTATTGAAAGGGTGGAATACCATTCAGAATGACCCGGAAGGGTGGAGGCACGACCCTCGCTATTGGATGATTCCGCAGATGCTGGGCTTCAATTACGCCATTGAGCTAAGAGATCACGAAAAAGGTGCTCCCTTCATTGCGGCTGTCGCAAGAATTCCAGAAAGTCCGGACCTATACAAAACGTGGGCTGCGACGTTGTTTAACAAAAGTGGGAATCTCCAAGCAGGAATCGATGTCTTGGAGGACGTATTGGCCATTGAGACCTTAAGTTCTCAGCTGGCCAGCATCAAAGAAAATCAAATTCGGCAAAGAATCATGAGTCGTTTGAACTATTATTATGAACGACTCTATGGAGAAGACGGAAAGAAACGGGTTGAAGTTTTAAAACGAACCTTGGAAAAATTATTTTGGGAGTGGCGAAATACACTTCCCTATGTTTCTTTTGATCTGTTCCTGTTGCTTCGAGAAGATTCGCCCCAGAAACCTTTAACACCTGACCTGTGGTCGAACCTTTTTCCTCATCTTGACTCTTCCTCTCTATGATCTGGCTATTGGTAGCGATGGGGTGGTTTTGGATCTCCGCGCCGAGCATGGGGTGGCTGGATGCGACGGAACTCTCACTCTCGGCAAATTCCTTGGGAATTGGACATCCTCCAGGCCAAATTCCCCATGTTCTCTTAGGCGCTTTGGTTCAGTTACTTCCGGTGGGTGATCCTTCGTTTCGTTTGGTGTTTTTGTCGGTTCTTGGGTGTTTGCTATGTCTTGTCTTTGCCAAGAAGCTTTCTTCGACCGCTCCAAATCTTTGGATCGATGGTCTAATCATTTTGCTCGGAACCTCTTGGCTGTTTTCTCTTCAAGCCATTCGGACCGAAGTATATGGTTTGGTGGGGGCTCTGTCGTTGGGAAGTGTTCTGCTGACTCTTCCACCCCTGGATGTTCGAAAGAGGTACCTGGCTTGGTTCGTTTGGGGATTGGCGATGTTGCTTCATCCAACGATTTCTTTTGGTGCGTTACCTTTTTTACTTCGAGGCTCCGGGAAGAAGGGAGTTTTTTTTACACTGCTTGTTTCCCTTTTGCTTGTGTATCTTCCATTCCGGGCCATGAGTGATCCGGCATGGAATTTTGGAAATCCAAAGGAGTGGGATCGATTTCTTTGGTACATCACGGGAAAATTGTATTCGGCGTATTCACCTGCATCGATGGGCCAGTACGTTTCCAACGTCTTCCGTACGTTTCATATGCTTGCGGAAATGTTGACGTTGCCGGGGGTGGCTTTGTCGATTTACGGAGGGTTTGTTTGTTATCGAGAGCGACGAAGCTTCTTCTTCACAACTTTCTGGAGTTTGGTTCTGTTTTTGTTTCCCGTTCTTTCGAGAGGACATTTCTGGGAAACGAATCCGGACCTGGGGGGGTATCTTCTTCCTGCATCGGCCTTGCTTTTGGCTTGGTCCCTTCGGGGAGGCCAGGAGCTATTGGCCAAGTTTGCTTGGCTTAAATTTCCGGTCGTTTCCATCCTTGTTCTGGTCTTAAGTTTGCACTTGTTGGAATGGAAGAATGATCTCTCTTTGCGAAAGGATTTTAGTGCCCATATTCATGCCAAATATTTGCTTGAAGAACCGGGTCCCAGAGCGCGGGTTCATGTCGCCAGTTTTTCGACATTTAGTTTTATGCGCTATGGGCAAGTGGTTGAAGGGTTACGTCCGGATCTTCGGATAAGATATCGAGGTCTACCAACCCCCTTCAAAGACGCTCCGGTTCAGAGTGAAGAACAACAGTGGTGGGAATTGGCCTTGAGCCGGGGGCGAGACGGGCAATATGAGTTGCGCAAAGAAGATCGGGAACTCGCGCCTCAGTTAATTCCTCAAGGTTGGTTTTATCTTATTGGAGGCGGGGTCGCAGAGAAAGACTGGGTGAATGAACTCAAGAGGAGGAACCAAAAAGTCCTCGGACCGATGAGGGCCAAACTGGAGTATCCCAAAGAACCTCTAATCTTGAATTATCTTGTGCATTACATAATGTCTCGAGACTCTCAAAGGGAGGAAACGCTTCACATTTGGAGGGATTTTCAGGAAATGTTTCCAAGTGTGGAAGGTTTGGAAATGGTGGAGCCAAAATCATGAACAAGAATGTCATTGAAATAAAGAATTTGAATAAGGAGTTTTCCACTGATTTTTGGAAGCCAAAAGTTCAGGCCATTCAAGATGTCTCGTTTGAAGTGAAGAAAGGGGAGATTTTCGGTCTGGTCGGTCCCAATGGCGCAGGAAAGACCACGACGTTGAAGGTTTTGATGGGGCTTCTAAGGGCGACCTCCGGTGAGGCGTTGATCAATGGCGTCTCTGTCATGAAAACAAACGCTCGAAATGAGTTGGGGTACTTGCCGGAAAATGCCTACTACTATGACTTTCTCAAAACGGAAGAAGTATTGGATTTTTATGGAAGGCTTTTTGGTCTATCCAAGAAAGCCCGGAAAAAGAAAACCGACGAACTCTTGGAGTGGGTCGGTTTATCACATCGTCGTGGGGTTCGGTTGAGAGCCTTCTCCAAAGGGATGTTACAACGAATTGGCCTTGCCCAAGCTCTGGTCAACGATCCTGCTTTGGTCGTGTTGGATGAGCCAATGTCGGGCCTGGATCCCATTGGTCGAAAAGAAGTACGAGACATCATCGTCAATTTGGCCAATATGGGAAAAACAATTTTGTTTTCTTCGCATATCCTGTCGGATGTCGAGGTCCTTTGTGATCGGGTGGCCATTCTGATCAATGGCCAAGTAAAGGCTTATGGAGATTTGGCCTCGTTGGTCCAACCCCGTGTGAAATCGGTGGAGATTACGATGCAGGGAGAGGAACATCCCGACCCCGAACCTTCGTGGAAGGATGGCAACATTCAGATCCGTCATGCGGGGGACAAGACCATTTTGACCACCCAAGACGTTTCAAAGACCTCAAGCTTAATGGAGTGGGGAAAAGGGAAAGGCCTGAATTTGCTCTCGGTGGTTTCACATAAAGAAACCTTGGAAGATTTATTCATTCGAAAAGTGGAGGATTCGAAATGATTTGGCGATTGTATGCTTTGGCGCTGAACACGTTTCGAGAAGCTGTAAGGCAAAAGATCTTGTATACGTTGGTGTTCTTCACGGCAGTGATGATTTTGGCGTCGTTGTTCTTGGGTCAATTGTCTTTGGGGGCCGATGTTAAAATCGTCAAGGACTTGGGGTTGGCTTCCATCATGTTGTTTGGAGCGATGATTTCCATTTTTATGGGGATTGGTCTGGTCTTCAAAGAGGTGGATCGCAGAACCATTTATACCATTCTTTCCAAACCCGTTTCACGAGCTGAGTTTGTGGTGGGAAAATATCTGGGGTTGGTGGCGACGATTGCTTTGGAAGTTTTTGCAATGACGCTACTCCTTTTCCTCCTACTCTCCTTTTATTCAGAACCCTTGGATTGGAACTTATTGAAAGCGGTTCTCATGATTTATACCGAGCTATGTGTTTTGACCGCGGTTGCTTTGATTTTTTCGGCTTATTCGTCCTCCTTCATGAGTTCGTTATTTTCCATTTCTTTCCTTCTCTTGGGGCACTTGACGGATGATTTGGCCGAAATTTTGGAACCCAAAATTGCCATCTTGCGAGAGGGAGGAGGGCTTGAACATGCTTTGGCCTTCTTTTTGTCGAGTTTTTCTTGGCTACTGGAGCAGTTTAATCTGGACCACTTTGTCATCAACGCAAAGATCGTACACGGAGTTCCCGTACGTTGGGATTGGCTCTTCCATTCTCTTTATTATGCTGTGTGCTATGTTGTTATTTTGATCATGATTGCGATTTTTGTGTTTCGTCGAAAGGATCTCAAGTGAGGAAGAAGATTCTTTCCGTAGGAATGGGTGGGGCTGTGGTGTTGCTGCTGATTCTTACGCGTTGCTTTTTGGGGTCCCAGGAAGCCTATGAAAAAGGTACGCAGCTTCTTCAAAAGGGAGAGGTGGAGAGCGCCATCTTGTCCTTTGATCATGCCATTCACTGGTATTTCCCAGGGAACCCTTTTCCTGAAAGATCCATTCAGTCGCTGTGGAAACTGGGGAATGATCTTCAAAATAAACAGGACCCTTCCATGGCTCTTTTGGCTTTTGATTCTCTTCGGGGGGGGATTTATTCGATTCGAAATGTCTATTGGCCGTATCGGGATTGGTTGCCCCAAGTAAATGAGAAAATTGCTCGTTTAAGAGGAATGCAAGAAGCCAAACAGAATCCCCAATTGAGGCCCGAGGATGCCTATGAAAAGCATTTAAAGCTGCTAACGCGCGATGAACGTCCCCAAACCGCATGGGTCGTTCTTATGGGAGTGGGCTTCCTCGGTTGGCTCTTTTCAATTGTGGCTTGGATTTGGAAGGGATTTGACGCCGAGGGCAAGATTCTCTTACGGAAATCGATTCCTTGGGTGATTGCTGCGGTGATTTTTTTCGCCTTGTGGGTAGGAAGTCTACTGAAGGCGTGACGTCCTTTCCCTATATCGCGCTGGCTTTTTCCGGCCTCGCATCGCTCATTCTTCAAGTGATTTGGACGCGATTCGGTGTTCTCATTTTTGGAACCACCACGCTTTCCATTACAACGGTTCTCTCCGTTTTCATGGGTGGATTGGCTCTTGGAAATGCTGTGGTGGGAAAGTGGGGGTTGAATAGGGTTCGTCGACCTTTTTTGGCTTACGCAGGAGTTGAAATGAGCACCGGGCTTCTGGCTGCGGGCATCGTTCTTTGCTCGGTTTGGTTTCATGGGGCGGATCAAATTCCGGGGGTTTTGTTTGTTTCTCTCATGATGTTGGCCACGACGATGATGGGGATGACCCTTCCTTTTATGATTCAGGGCTTGAGAGAGTTTGGCGTCTCACGATTCGTCTCGGTGGCTTGGGCGTATGGCATAAACACAGTGGGAGGGGCTGTGGGAGCCCTCTTGGGGGCGTTTGTGTGGCTTCCGAAGTTTGGTTTGTTCGGGGCTTCTTGGGTCGCGGTGCTTCTTTTGTTTTTGGCCTCCGGTTTCGGATGGGTTCTTCGGAATCGCGGAACGGTCCAAGAGGTGAAGCGTGAGAACCCGCAGAAGAACGAAAAATTGCAATGGGGCTTATTGGGCATTGCGGCTTGGGGGGGAGCCTCTTCCCTTTCTTTGGAAATTGTCTGGACTAGGCTGCTGAGTTTGATTTTGGGACCCTCCGTCTATGCCTTTGGCGTGGTTTTGTTTGTCTATTTATTGGGGATTTCACTAGGATCGGTCTTAAGTGGTTTTGTCCTAAAGCGTTTAAAGGTAAAGCCGGTTTTGATCAGTTCGGTCTTGTTTCTTTTGGCCCTTTCGGTGGCGTTGAGCTCAGGCATTTTTGGTGTTCTGCCTTTCGTGTATGTCTCCACGGTTGAATGGCTTCATCCTTCGCCACGCTCTCTTGTCCTGGTGGAAATGTTTCTCTCCTTTTTGGCCTTGATGCCGACCGCATTATTGCATGGGTTTCTATTGCCCTTATTGATTCAAGTGTATGGAGAGAATGATTCCATCGAGAAATCTACGGCATGGAGTTTAAGCATCAACACGTTGGGGGCGATCATTGGGTCTATGCTTACGGGGCTATGGCTGATTCCGAGTTATGGTTTCATGTGGATTGTTTTCAGTGTGATTTTTTTCCACGTCTTGTTAGGGCTAGGAATCTTTTTAAAAACTCAACCCCATTTTTCCGGGACTTCAAAAGCTGTCCTCTCCGTGGTGGTTATCTTGTTCGTGGTGGTGTTTGGATTTCGCATGGATCAATTTTGGGACCGAGCCGTACTTTCGAGTGGGGTCTACAAATATGCCGTGGGTGACGCGCTAAAAGGCAAGGAGGGCTCAAGCATTGAAGTGGGCAAAGTGCTTTTTTATCGAGAGGGGAAGGTTTCCACAGTCGCCGTTTTGGAAACGCCCAATGATCGAGTTCTTTCCATTGATGGAAAGGCCGATGCTTCTGCCTATGGAGATCGTTCCACACAGGTTCTTTTGGGAGCTCTTCCCATGAGCCTTTCTCGATCCATGGAAGATGTTTTGGTGATCGGTTTTGCCAGCGGCGTGACGGCCGGCGTGGCCTCCTTGTTTCCCGAATCGCATGTCACATCGGTGGAAATTGAGCCGGCGGTATACGAAGCAGCCAAATTCTTTGAAGAAGTGAATCATGGTCCGTTATTGCCTCCGAATCACGACATGAGGGTCGATGATGCCAGACGCTTCTTGAGGGTAACGCCTAAAACATTTGATGTGATCACGTCGGAGCCTTCCAATCCCTGGATGAGCGGAGTGGCTCCTTTGTTCACCCAAGAGTTCTTTCGGTTGGCATCCGAGCATTTAGCTCCTCAAGGAGTCATGTGCCAGTGGTTACCCATTTACGGCATGTCGACAGAGTTGGTGTCCTCCGTCATGAAAACGTTTCATTCTGTTTTTCCTCATGTCTTGGTTTTTGAGTCGATTGAGGGCTTTGATTTGTTGATGATCGGTTCTTTTGACGCTGTTTCTCTGGATCCACGAAAAATGGAAAGCCGATGGGGCAACTTAGAGCTGCAACGGGAGTTGACCTCGATCGGAATTACAAAAGGAGTGGATCTCATTGGGCGGTTCATTTTGGGTGCACAGGGTTTGGAGCGTTTTTCGTCTTCGGGAGTCATCAACACAGATGATAATGGCTACCTCGAATTTCGAGCACCGTTGGATTTGCACTTAAAAACGGCGGGATTAAACGATCGCCTTCTTTCTCAAGCGACGGAGGGAATCGGACCTTATTTGAACATTGAGGAATTTTCGAAATTCGATCAACATCGATTGATTGAACGATTTAAAGACCGAAAAGAACAGCGGCTGATTCGTTTGTGGGAAGAGAGCGACGGATTTTAAATGGATACGTTGGTCGAGATTTATGTTTTTGTTTTTGGCTTGATGGTGGGGAGCTTTGTTAATGTATGCATCTACCGATTGCCGAAAGACTATTCTGTGGTCACCCCTCGTTCAGCTTGTACGAGATGTGGCAGTCGGATTGCTTGGTATGACAATGTACCTGTTTTGAGTTTTCTGTGGCTTCGGGGAAGGTGTCGAAGCTGTGGAATCCCTTTTGGATTCATTTACCCCCTGATCGAGCTCTTGGTGGGAGGAACGGCTTTATATGTGTACTGGAAGCTCGGCCTTTCCCTTTTGAGTGCCTATGCATTTGTCTTGGCTGTTTCACTCATCATTGTCAGCGTCATTGATTTGCAGCATCGAATCATTCCAAATGTGATTTCGATCCCCGGAACCTGGATTGGTTTGGGAATGGCCATGTTGGCGGCTTGGCTCGGACTGGATTGGCCGGTGACCGTAAAACAATCCTTCCTGGGAATTCTCGTTGGAGGAGGCATCCTTTGGGCGGTGGGTTCTCTGTATGAAAAGATCACCGGTCGGGAAGGAATTGGCTTTGGGGATGTGAAGTTGTTGGCGTTATTCGGCGCGAACGTGGGCGTGTATGGCGTTATGACGGCCCTGATCTACGGTTCTTTTTTTGGGTCCATCATCGGTATTTTCATGATGATCTTTTTTGGAAAAGACCGGAAATATGCCATCCCATTTGGCCCTTTTCTCTGTCTTGGGCTTTGGGTGTATGTCACCTTTGGACACCAAGCCATTGCAATTCCAATGCGTTTCCTGAGCGAGCTTTTCTCTGGGTAAGGCGATGCCAATGTCTTCAAAGTTTAATTTGAAGCATTTTCGAAATCTTCTTCCCTATCTCGGACTCTGGTTTCTGGTTGTTGGCGTGTTTTGGCCGTGTCGAAATTTTTCGTTTTTGAATTGGGACGATCCCATGATTTTGACATTGCATCCCTGGTATTCCCCGTTGAACGCGCGACACCTTTTGGAAATGTGGAATCCCTTTTCTCTCCTGGAAGGAAAGGCCGTCGCTTTTTCTCCTCTTCGAGACATGAGTTATGCCTTGGACTACTGGCTTTGGGGAGGACTCTCCAGCAAAGGATTTCATCTCTCGAATGTTTTTCTTCATGCCACCAATGCCTTGCTGGCTTTTTGGGTGGCGACGCGGTTTCTTCCCAAAACACTGGCTTGGTTGACCGCCTTGCTTTGGGCTTGCCATCCGATGGTCGTCGAGCCCGTGGCTTGGGTTTCTTCGCGCAAAGATCTTCTCATGACGACCTTTGCCTTGGCGGGTCTCGCTTTTCTTTGTCAGAAGAAGCACCTTCACTATTTGGCCTTCGGGGTGGCGTCGATTTTCAGTAAATATGTTGGGTTGGTCTTGGGAATTTGGGGGCTTCTCCCTTCGTTTTCGAAAGGACATAAAAAAATCCGATGGGTCGGTTTGGCACTTCTGGTTTTAGGTGGGGGGATTGTGGGCTTTGCCATCTGGGCAAATCTAAAAAACAATCTTGTGATCACGGCCAATGAGGCTTCAGATTGGTGGAAAAATTGGCCAGCGGCCTTTCAAGTCTTTCCCCATTATCTTTCCAAGGCCCTGTGGCCGGTTTCGTTATCGGCACGTTATGTTCAACAACCGTCTCTTGGGTGGGGCAGTTTTGATGTTTGGTTTGGCATATGCATCGTTGTGGGATGGGGGACCGCTTTGTGGAAGGCAAATCTTCCGAAGGGGGCTCGAATTGGACTTCTCATTTTGGGGACGGCCCTTTTTCCTTATCTCCCGATTGTGCCGACCAATATTTGGATGGCGGATCGATATTTTTACTTGCCGTTATTTGGTTTGATTGTAGTGCTTGTGTCGTTTTTGAATCTCTGGGGAGAAAAATATAAATTCGCCATCATTTTTTTTGGTGTCTGTCTTGGAATGCTTTCCGTCACTGCGACTGTTCATCGACTTCCCGTTTGGAAAAGTTCTCTCGCACTATGGGGAGATACGGCTGAGCGTTCTCCGGAATTGTATTACGTATGGAGCAATTTGGCGGAGGCTCAGAAAGAATCTGGGGACTATCGGGGAGCTGAACACTCGTTTCGACAGGCAATCAGCTTGGCTCCACATTGGATCAAAGGTTCTTTGTTGTTAGGCTCTCTATATGCCTTCTCAGGCAAACCCGATCGAGCAGCGACGTTGGTCAAAAAGTTTGAGACCAAAGCTTCCAAGCAAGAGCTTCAAGCCTCTCTCTCTGCACGCGGAAAAGTGTGGGCCCAATTGAAGGCGTTTGAAAAAGCTGAGCCGCTTCTCAAACAGGCTCTCGAACGTGGGCAGGATGTTCCTTTGACGATGGTGAACTTAGGAACGCTCTACATGCATACGGAGCGACCCGAAGAAGCTTTGAACATTTGGAGACGGGCGGGACAATTGCGTCCAGGATTGCCTGGGGCGCATTTGAATTTGGCGCGGTATTTTTTCTTGGAGAAAAATTGTCCGTCCATGAATCGCGAATTGAATTCGATGCGAGAAGCTTCCCTTAAAGAGCAAAGGGACGCCGTTTGGTTACGAAAACACTGTACGTTTTCAAAGGCGGACTAACTCAATCCTTTGTAGCTATCTAAGACTTTCTGGATGTCTTGAAGCTTTTTCTCAAGCTGTTCGGCTTTTCCATCTCCCGCACTTCCACCTTTGATTTCTTTGGCTAGGTTCAAGGCTTCTTTTTGAGATTCTTGGATGGATTGAATGTCTGAACTCCAGGCCGAAATGACTTCGTTCATTCCGTCTTGAACATCGATGAGATAATCCCATTTTCGAAATCTTAAGCGAGCATCCAGTTTTCGATCTCTCAAGTATCCAATCACGCGGTTTAATTGATGAGCCGGACCGACAATGTGATGACTAAAGAGGATGCTGACAACTCCAATGAAAATGGCCAAAAACACGAAAAGAGGCCATTTCCCAGCATTCAATTGCACCAGTTCTTTGGCAATGGCCTGGTGGTCCGCAGCGCTATATTGGCTGAACATTTCGACAAACGGAGGCGCAAACAAGATCAAGGCAATCAAGGCCACAAGAAGGATGGCGTGTAGCACGACCTCTAAGGCGATGGAGATTTGAGCCCAACTATTAATGAACTTATGCGTACGACGTTCTGATGACATGTCTTCTCCTTGCGTCTTTATGTTCCATAAAAGCCTAACCCAGTTCTTTTCTTTTCGCCAAATTCTCAAGCACTTACAGAAACAGGCACATGTTAAAAAATTGAACAAAAGACTACGCAAAAATTGCGAGGTTTAAACGGTCTGGTAGTGTGAAGAAAATGGCTAAAGGAAATGTGCTCATTGTGGATCGGGACATCGACCTCAAAAAGGGGTTGATGGTGCAGTTGAAGAAAGCTGGATTTGGCGTGAAAGAGGTGTCTACGGCCGCTGCGGCATTGGAGGCTTTGGACCAACACGAATTTGAAGCCATCTGTACCGAGTTAGGATTGGAAGATGTGGAAGGCGTGGAGTGGGTTTCCCAGTTGAAAGGAAAGAAGCAAGACCTTCCCATTTTTATCATGGCGCCTCTCAGTAAGCCAGAAGCCGCTTTGGATGTCATTAAGGCAGGGGCCTACGATTTTTTGCCCAAGCCGTTTGACCCGGAGGAGCTCATCTTAAAGCTTCGCGTTGGGCTGGAGAGAGAGAAAGCTCGGCGAAAATCCATCCGAGGAGATGTGGGAAATGTGGAAGGGCATGAGTTCTCCAGCATTGTCGCGAAAAGTCCTCAGATGAATGAAATTTTCAGCACCATTCGTAAAATTTCCGAATATAAAACGACGTGCCTGCTCATGGGGGAAAGTGGAACCGGAAAAGAGTTGGTGGCGCGCGCCATTCATGTGAATAGTTCCCGGAGAGATAGGCCTTTCATCACGGTCAACTGCGGGGCCATTCCGGAGAATTTGCTGGAAAGTGAATTGTTTGGACACATCAAAGGGGCTTTTACGGGCGCCGTAAAATCGAAAAAAGGACTCTTTGAAGAAGCTCACAACGGTACACTTTTCTTGGATGAAATTGGGGAGTTGCCTCTGATTCTTCAAGTAAAACTTCTTCGGGCTCTCCAAGAAGAAGAAATCAGACGTGTGGGAGAAGCCAACTCCATTAAAGTCAATGTTCGAATCATTGCCGCCACCGTTCGGGATTTAGCCCGAGAAGTCGAACAGGGCACCTTCCGAGAAGACTTGTACTATCGCTTGCACGTATTGCCGATTTTCTTGCCTCCACTTCGGGATCGCACGGAAGATATCCCCATTCTCGTGAATCACTTCATCGACAAATACAATCGCAAACTTTCTTCCCAAGTGGATGAAGTCGATCCAAAAGTCATGAAGCGTCTCATGGATCATGATTGGCCGGGAAATGTTCGTGAATTGGAAAATACGATCGAACGGGCCATGGTGCTGACATCGGGTTCTCGCATTCGCTTTGAAGATCTTCCCCTTGCTTTGAGAGAGTCGGTCGTTGGAGACAGCGGGGCCTTACGTTTTTCTGCCGATGAACTGTCCATTAAAAAAATGGGACGCATGATGGAAGAGGAGTTGATTTCGAAAGCTCTGGCGCGATCTCAAGGAAATCGGACGAAGGCAGCAAAGTTATTGGAAATCAGTCATCGCGCGCTGCTCTATAAGATCAAACGGTATAAGTTGGATGATTCTTCTCGTTCTTCGACGGATTCGGGAAGTTGATGCAATTCAACGAAATCATGTATAATCACTTTTTAACCCATTGAATTTAAAGGAAAACATGAGGAACACGTCTTCTTCCGGTTTTACGTTGGTTGAAATCATGGTGGCCATGGTGGTGTTGGCCATTGGTTTGTTGGGGATGGCAGCCATGACCGTCATGGTGATGAGAGGAAGTAAGGGAGCCAGTGATCTCACCTCGGCGACCAATATTTGCCAACTCAAAATTGAAGAATTGAAAGATGTTGAGTTCTCCGATCTGGGTGAAAAAGAAGATGGGGTTGATACAGACGACGAGCTGATTCAGTTCGGTTCAAAATTCGGAAAAATGATTGAGGAAGCGGGGTTGAATGCCCAGGGCAAGACGAAGCAAGACTTGATTGATGAAGGCCTTTCCGCCGATGAGGCCGATGACCAAGGGCCTTTCAAGTTTCGACGTACCTTTGTGATCTGCAAATCCAGTGATTTCGATGATTCAACGGAAACATACAATTATTCCATCGGTCCCGTGTCTTTGCCTGCTGTGGACGAACCTCGTGCGGCGCCGGACTGTCGAGTGAACCCCATTTTGGAAAACACCCGTGTGCAATCCTTGATGTGTGAACCCAATGATATTGCCTTGGGGTATGGTTTGGATTCCGAAAAGAAGATCAAGGTTCTTTGCACGTGGACGGATCGAACGGGACAGTGTCACTCCGTACATTTGGACACTACGGTTGTTGATTTGAATTAAGCTAGATTCGATATCTTATTAAAATCATAGACTTATTTACGTTTTTTAGCCACAAGGGATCCGTTTGGCAATTGGGGTGGTCAGTGGTATAAGCCCCCGTTCTGATTGGATTCTGATCTTCGAGGAGAGCATTTGAATGAAGTTTGACAAAGTCACTCCCGATCCGAAGGGGCAAGTGATTGACGTAACTCAAACGGGGGAAGTTCGAACCCCGGATTTTCCGATCATTCCGTTCATCGAAGGCGATGGAGTGGGGGCGGATATTTGGCGTGCCGCCAGGCCTGTCTTTGAGGCGGCCGTGGAGAAAGCCTTCTCGGGAAAACGAAAGGTTTCTTGGTTCGAAGTCTTTGCGGGCGAAAAAGCACAGTCCGCTTACAACGAACTCATTCCTGAAGATACCTTGAATGCGATTCGCCATTACCATGTTGCGATCAAGGGTCCCCTGATGACACCGGTGGGAGGTGGCTTTCGAAGTCTTAACGTGACGCTGAGACAGATTTTTGACCTTTATGCCTGTGTTCGGCCAGTGAAGTATTTTGAAGGCGTGCCAGCTCCTGTCAAACATCCGGAAAAGATTGATACGGTGGTTTTCCGAGAAAACACCGAAGATGTTTATGCTGGAATTGAATGGCGTGCGGGAACTCCTGAGAATCAGAAGCTCACGGACTTCCTAAAAAGGGAATTGGGGGCAGAGATTCGAGAAGGAAGTGGGATTGGAATCAAACCCATCAGCTTAGTGGGTTCCAAGCGCTTGATCCGCAAGGCCATCGAATATGCCCTTCAAAATGGAAAGCGCTCCGTGACGTTGGTGCATAAGGGAAACATCCAAAAATACACCGAAGGAGCTTTTCGCGATTGGGGCTATGAATTGGCCCGAGAAGAATTTACGAATCAAACGGTAACCGAAAAAGAAGTTTGGGAGAAACATCAGGGGAGGCTTCCCGAGGGGAAAATCCTGATTCGGGATCGAATCGCCGATGCCATGTTTTTGGAACTCTTGATGAGGCCCGAGCAGTACGAAGTCATTGCCACCACCAACCTGAACGGGGATTATCTTTCAGACGCGTTGGTGGCGCAGGTCGGAGGCTTGGGACTGGCCCCAGGGGCAAACCTCGGAACGCATCATGCCATTTTTGAAGCGACGCATGGGACGGCCCCGACCATTGCCGGTCAGGACAAAGCCAATCCTGGATCGTTGATTCTTTCAGGGGCTCTCATGTTTGAGTTCTTGGGATGGCCGGAGGTCGCCCGGATCATCGTTTCAAGTCTGGGAAGTACCATTCGTCAGGGGCGGGTGACCGAAGATTTAAGTCAAGAGATGGAAGCTTCCACGCGTTTGAGTTGTTCCGAATTCGGCCAAGCCGTGGTGGAGAACATAAAAGAGGAGCTTGAATGATTAAGAAAAGAAGAAAAATAACCATTGTGGGTGCTGGAAACGTCGGATCCACGGCCGCTTTGTGGGCTGCTTTGAAGGCATTGGGTGATGTTGTTTTGGTGGACGTGGTGGAAGGTCTTCCACAAGGAAAAGCCTTGGATTTGCGTCAGGCGGCTCCCATCGGTGGATTTGACGTGAATATCTGTGGAACACAGAACTATAAAGATACAGCGGACTCGGACATCGTCATCATTACGGCCGGTGTGGCTCGCAAGCCAGGAATGAAGCGAGAAGATTTGATCAAAATCAATGCAGGCATTGTGAAGAAGGTAACGGAAGAGTCCATCAAGTATTCTCCCAATGCTCATCTCTTGGTGGTTTCCAATCCCTTAGACGTCATGGTGTACACGGCGTATAAGACGGCGGGGCTCCCACGAGAGCGTGTATATGGAATGGCGGGCGTTTTGGACACCACCCGTTTTCGAACATTATTGGCAGAAGCTTTGAATTGTTCTGTGGATGATGTGGTGGCTTGTGTATTGGGAACGCACGGAGAGACCATGGTTCCTTTGCCACGCTATTCAACGATGGCAGGAATTCCCATCACGAAACTGTTATCCAGACAGAAAATCAATGAAATCATTGAGCGTACGCGAGATGGAGGCGCCGAAATCGTTCGGTTCTTAAAAACCGGTTCGGCTTTTTATGCCCCTTCGGCCTCTGTGATTGAAATGGCAGAGTCTGTTCTGTATGACCAGAAACGGATTCTTCCTGCCTGCTCTTGGTTAGAGGGTGAGTATGGCCTGAGAGATGTATGTCTGGGCGTGCCCATTCGCCTTGGTGGTGCCGGCGTGGAAGAGGTCATTGAAATCGAATTGGAACCGGATGAAAGAGAGTCCTTGCATAAAGCGGCGGATGCCGTCAAAGGCATGATGAGAGAAGCCGATAAATTTTTGAAAGAGAAATGATGAAAGTTCACGAATATCAAGCCAAAGCGTTGTTTCGAGAATATGGGTTGCCAACCTTAAAAGGAGAATTGGCGACCACTCCCCAAGAAGCCGAGTCCGCAGTCAAGCGCATGGGAACGGAAGGTCCTTGGGTGGTTAAGGCCCAGGTCCACGCCGGGGGTCGAGGAAAAGGGGGAGGAATCAAGCTTTCCAAGACTTTGCAAGAAGTGGTCGAAAATGCGGAGACGATTCTTTCCAAACCTTTGGTGACCCCTCAAACGGGTCCCGAGGGACGAGAGGTAAAGAAACTCCTCATTGAAGAAGGCTGCAATATTGCCGATGAATTGTATTTGGCGGCGGTCCTGGATCGAGAAACCAATTCCATTGCCGTAATGGCCAGCCGAGAAGGGGGTGTTGAAATCGAAGAAGTCGCGGCGAAGCATCCTGAGAAGATCATTAAAGTACATGTGGATGCGGCCGTGGGCATCACGCCTTTCCAGTCTCGAACCCTTGCTTTTGGATTGGAGTTAAAGAAAGAACTTCATAAACCCTTTGCGAAGTTGTTGTCGGGTTTGATGCGTCTCTTTCTCGAAAAAGATTGCTCCTTGGCTGAAATCAATCCCTTAGTCATTACAAAAGAAAATGAATGGATTGCTTTGGATGCCAAAATTAATTTTGACGACAACGCGCTCTACCGCCATCCGGAAATCGCTGAATTGGCGGACACGAGTGAAGAGAACCCCATCGATGTAGAGGCCGCCAAATGGGACCTCAACTACATACATTTGGATGGAAACATCGGATGCATGGTTAACGGCGCCGGTTTGGCCATGGCCACGATGGATATCATTAAGTTGGCGGGCGGAGAACCCGCGAACTTTTTGGATGTCGGCGGCGGGGCTTCTTCGGAAATGGTTGCGGAAGCCTTTAAACTTTTGGTTCGTGACCCGAAAGTCAAAGGCATCCTCGTGAATATTTTTGGTGGAATTCTTCGATGCGATGTTCTCGCTCAAGGAATTGTGGATGCCGCTCGACAGATGGAATTGAACATTCCTCTGGTGGTTCGTCTAGAAGGAACCAACGTTGAAGAGGGCCGAAAGATTCTTCAAAGCTCGGGATTGGAGATCCAAACGGCCACGGACATGGCGGAAGCCGCTAGCTTAGCCGTTCAAGCCGTTGGAGGAAAAAGCTGATGTCGATTCTTGTGAATAAAGATTCAAATGTATTGGTGCAAGGAATCACAGGTTCCAATGGCCGTTTTCATGCGACCGCATGTTTGGAATACGGAACCCGCATCGTGGCAGGGGTCACGCCCGGAAAGTCCGGACAAGAGGTAGAGGGAATTCCCGTCTACGATACTGTTGCCAAGGCTTGTGCAAGCCATCGAATTGATGCAACGGCCATTTTTGTCCCTGCGGCCTTTGCGGCGGATGCAATTTATGAAGCGGCTGACTCCAATATTCCTCTCATTGTGTGCATCACAGAGGGAATTCCGACGTTGGATATGGCTCGTGTGAAACGACATTTGCAGGCCAAGGGCAGCCGATTGATTGGCCCCAACTGTCCGGGAATCATTACACCGGGAGGTGCCAAGATCGGAATCATGCCCGGATACATTCACCAACCCGGAAAAGTGGGCGTCATTTCCAGAAGTGGAACGTTGACGTATGAGGCCGTTCATCAACTGTCTGAGTTGGGTCTGGGACAATCGACCTGCATCGGAATCGGTGGAGATCCTATCGTAGGCTCTTTGTTTACTGATCTCATTCCTCTGTTCAATGAAGATCCGGATACGGAGGCCATTGTGATGATTGGTGAGATTGGCGGAACGGCAGAAGAAGATGCCGCGAAGTGGGTCAAAGAAAACGTGAAAAAACCCGTGATCGGATTCATTGCGGGAATGACAGCTCCTCCGGGACGTCGGATGGGGCACGCGGGTGCAATTATTTCAGGTGGCAAAGGAACCGCTGCCGAAAAGAAAAAGGCCATGAAGGAAGCCGGGATCCATGTTGTGGAAAGCCCAGCTGACATTGGCAAGACTGTATTACGTGTATTGAAAGGAAGTTAGAAGTGGCAATGGAACAAACACTCTCGATTATTAAACCGGATGGCGTACGTAAACGACTCATTGGTGAAATTTTGGGTCGTTTTGAAAAAGCAGGGCTTCAGATTGCGGCCATGCAAATGACGAATCTTTCCAAAAGAGAAGCAAAGGCTTTCTACGCGGTTCATCAAGAGAAACATTTTTTTGATAGCTTAACGGACTTCATGTCCTCCGGGCCCATCATTGTGACCGTTCTTCGAGGCGAGAATGCCATTGCGAAGAACCGGGAACTGATGGGGGCGACAAACCCAAAAGAAGCCGCGGAAGGTACCATTCGAAGAGATTTTGCGACGGAAGTCGAAAAAAACATCGTTCACGGTTCGGATGCTCCCGAGACGGCCGCAAAAGAGATTGGTTTCTTTTTTGACGAGTTGGCGGTTCTCCGTTCCAACCCGTTATAGGTGTGACCAACCAAATCCCGATTCTTTCGTTGACGCTTGAGGAGTTGAAAGAAACTCTCAAGCCTATGGGGGAGTCTACCTATCGAGCTGAGCAGATCTATGAATGGCTCTATCGGCATGGGGTTTCCTCGTTTTCCGAGATGACCAATCTGTCTGAGAGTTTGCGAGCCAAACTTCAGGATCATTTCTTCTTAACGCCGCCCGTTTGTGAAGTGTTTGAATCCTCAGATGGAACCCGGAAATATCGCTTGAAATTGCAGGATGAAAAATCGGTGGAGATGGTGTGGCTGCCCGAAGAATCTCGAAACACACTGTGCATTTCGTCCCAAGTGGGATGTGCCTTGGCTTGTGCTTTTTGTGTCACGGGCAAAGTTGGTTTCCTCCGGAATTTGAACGTGGACGAAATCGTGCAGCAACTTCGTTCCGTCATCTTTGATGACCAAAGGCCGGTTTCAAATGTGGTGTTCATGGGAATGGGAGAACCTTTGCTGAATATGGAAGCGGTTTTGAAAGCCATTCGCGTGTTCATCGAGCCCAAGGGATTGGCGATGGGAAAACGAAAGATCACGGTATCTACCGCAGGGATTGTCCCCAAAATTCGTCCCTTTTTGGAACGGGCCGGGGTGAAAATGGCCATTTCGTTGACCGGAGCATCGAATGCGAGTCGAGACCATTGGATGCCCATCAATCAAAAGTACAATCTGGAAGATTTGGCTTCGGAACTTCGCAGGATTCCCATTAAAAAGGGACGCGTTTTCTTCTTTGAAGTCGTTTTGATGAAAGATGAAAACGACTCAGAAGAGGAGGCCAGGCGTTTGGCAAAAGTCCTAAAGGGCATCCCCGCGCGGGTAAATTTAATTCCCTACAACGAAAATGGGGAATTCCCTCACTTGAAACGCCCTCCCATGGAGAGAGTGCAAGCGTTTCAAGATATCTTGATGAAAAACAAAATTCGTACGTTAATACGGAAAAATCGTGGAGAAGATGTCATGGCAGCATGTGGACAGCTTGCGGCTGGGCATCTAGAGAAATAGGAAGGAAATTTCAAATGGCAAAAGCGACATTGGGCATTATTGGTGGAAGTGGACTCTATGAACTGGAAGGGTTGAGCAATATTCAAAAACACAAATTGGATACGCCTTTTGGTTCTCCCTCCGATGAATACCTATCCGGAGATTTGGGAGATACGCATTTGGTTTTTCTTCCTCGTCATGGTCAGGGCCATTGGATTACTCCAAGCGAAATTAATTTTCGGGCCAATATTTGGGGGTTTAAAAAATTGGGTGTGGAATGGATCATGAGCGTGAGCGCCGTTGGAAGCCTTCGTGAAGATATTGAAAGAGGGGATATGGTGGTTCCCAATCAGTTTTTTGATCGAACGCGTGAACGAATTTCAACGTTCTTTGGAAACGGTTGTGTGGCCCATACGATGTTCGGAGATCCCGTCTGTGAAATTCTTCGGAAGAAAATTGTGGACGCTTCGAAGAGCGTAGGTGCGAAGACCCATGATGGTGGAACGTATGTCAATATGGAAGGGCCAGCCTTTTCGACCCGCGCCGAATCACTCTTCTATCGGACGATTGACAACGCGGCTGTTATTGGAATGACCAATCTCCAAGAAGCCAAGTTGGCACGCGAAGCGGAAATTTCCTATGCCACGTTAGCTTTGGCGACGGACTATGATTGTTGGCATCAATCCGAAGAAGATGTGAATGCGGATATGGTCGTTCAAGTCATGAAAAAGAATGTGGCAACGGCCAAGAAAATCTTGGTGGAAGTGGCTAAGAATGCACCGGAAGGACATAGTCCGTTTAAAGGCGCACTCAAATACGCCATCGTAACAGACCCCTCAAAAATTCCAGCAGAGACCCGAGAGAAGTTGAATCTTCTCATTGGTCCCTACGTGTAGAATCAGGGCTTCTCACAAAACAATTTCAGTTCGTTCGGTCCTTTTCGGAAGGTACAGAGTTCCTCTTTGATCTTTTGGGCGGTGGGATCGGGCTCGGGAGATTCCAACGCCTTCTTTAGCGCCGGAAGACTCTGGGAATGTTTTTTCTGCTGCCATCGCGCCAAGAAAAGATTGAACCAGTATCGATGCGTTGAGGGACTTATCTGAACGCATTGTTCGAAAAGAGCTTCGGCTTTTTTAAACTGGCCGAGGTTTAAATGACTCACACCTAGATTGTTCAAAATGGAAGAGTCGAGGGGATGCGTCTTTTTAGCTTTTTCATAAGTTGCAATGGCCAAGTTCCAATTTCCTTTGCGAGCATAGGCATTCCCCAAATTATAAACGGCTTGAATGGAAGGAGAGCCGGATCGAATGATGGCTTGATAAAATCCAACTTCGGTTCGGAAATTTTGGTTGTTTTTTTGATTCAAGAAAAAAAGAACGGAAAGAAAAACCAGAACCAAAAAATAAAATGGTTTTGAGTTTGGAGGGGAGAAGAATTTTTGAATTCCCCAACCGAAAACAAAAGACGTGGCCACCATGGGTACATAGAAATAATGGCTGTTTAGGATGCCCGTTCGAGCCGTGGCTACGGTTACCAATCCGAGAGAAAGCATCCCCCAGAGAGTTCCCCAGAGGAGCCAGGAGGGACGTTTTACATGCCAAACCAAAAGGGAAGAAACAAGGAAGAGCATTGCGATGGATGTGAGGCCCGAAAAAGAATAGAGAGAAAAGTCGTTAAAAATATCCTTCATGGGCATGACATCGATCGGCCAAAAAAACGCTTTCAAAAAACCGAGCAAGACGTTCGGAAAAACAACCCACATTTGAATGAAATGTTTGGAGTCGCTGATTTCCTTTCCCACGCCCAAGGCATTCAGTCGCAAGGTAATGAAAAGAAGAAGCGGAAGGACTAAAGCCAACAGTAGACGCAAAGAATGCGCTTTTGACTTCGAACGGGAGATCTTGGGAAGGGCAAGGATTCCCACGGCGAAAAACACCAAACCCACTTCTTTTGACAAAAACGAAGCCAACAGAAAAAGAGCAGGAAGGAAAAGGCGAATTCCACGCTGACATGACTTGGCTGTGAAAAAGAAAAGAAACAAAAGACCAAATAGCGTGGCCAAGGAATCCGCTCTCGCGGAAACGTAATGAACTGGAGTCGAAGCACTGGGATGAAGGGCAAACAAAGCTGCACTCAAAAAGGCGATTTTCGGTGAGAGAAGATGTTGGAAAAAAAGATAGGCGGTGAGCACGACACATAGGTGAAGAAGAAGATTGGTCAGGTGAAATCCAAAAGCATCCTTTCCCCACAGTTGATGGTCCAAAAGAAGCGAAGCGTTGAAGAGGGGGCGGTAGGTGTCGACCTTGGCCTGGTCAACGCGTTTCCCCAAATCCACATTGTGCCACACCTCGGTAGAAAAAATGGTGGGAAGCTGTCCCCATCGTTCGAGCAGCTTTCCTTCTAAAACCTGGGGGCCATCGTCCCAATATAGCTCATTTTGGGGGGCTTGTCGGTAGGCCAGTCCCGTAATGAGGAGCAGAAGGAGTCCCGAGAGGGCATTTTTCCAAAAAGAATTCACGTTGTTGGGATTCGACTTTAGAGAAGATGTGAGGGAAGGGGAATTTTTAAGAAATAACGCAGCGCGTTTTTAGAAATATATTGTAATGTAAGGTAAGGCAGATTTTCTTTGACCCATAAATATATTTTTGTAATGCTATCAAAGAGTTAAGCTCAAGTATCTCATGTTTGCTGTAAACGAAACGCATAAGGGACTCCAGGGAGAACATTCAAAGGTGATCTCTGTTCTGCATTCGCTCAATGAACCTAAGATTGCTGCAGCGGATCATCCAGCGGAACCCACAAAAGCGTTCGTGGTGACGATGGGCGGAAATGATGCGGGAGAATATCAAACGCATATTGTTCTTTTCCTCACCAAGACTCAAGACCGTGTGATGTATAGCTGGGACGACGGATCTTATTCCCAGGATGAACGTTCTTCCATTGAGGAACAGGCACTCGATTTTGTCGAGAACATGGGATTCATGATGGATAATTTAAATTTGGAAACATTGGAAGATTCTCAGCGGGTATCGGTGGTAAAAGGTCTTCCTGTTTTTGAAGAGGTTTCGGCAGTGGAGGAAAAAATTTCTCAAGAAGATCAGGCTGAGTTGGATGATCTGGATTTGATTGATGACTTGGATTTATTGGAAGAAGTCGGTGGGGATGTAAATGCCTCAGAGCAAGAGTTGCCTGACTTATTGGAAGAAGAAGATTTTTCTGGCACGAAAGAAACCAGCGTGCGTGCAGGTGTTTTAGACGGTATCCCATCTTCTTCGGAACAAGCCAAGCCTTTGGAAGTCTCTTCTCCGGCGATGGATGACGAGGCCTTCCAGATGATGGAAGAGGAATTTTCTCGTTCTCCAGAAGAGTTGGAACAAGAGCTGGATTCGGTTGTGGATGCCTTGGAAACAAATGTGAAACCAAAGGGTGAGAAGCCCGTGGAGGAAAACCTTTCCCCTCGGCAAGCGGGAGTGTTTCGCGCCCTTGTAAGATTGATGGCGAGTTTTTAAATGAACAAACTGAGCATATTTATTTTTGTTTCTCTTTGGATTTTTGTTGCGGGCTGTGCCGGAAGTAAATCCAAGGATATGGCTAGAGTCGAACAATCCGCCATGCATTATCGGGTGGCTCAAGATCTTTTGATGAAAGGTCAAACCACGCGCGCCATGGCCGAATTGCATCGGGCAGAAAAATTAAGCGACAAAGAACCTGAGATTCACAATTTGTTTGGATTGGCTTACCTGCAATTGACGGAAACCGAAAAGGCAAAAAAAAGATTTGAACGCGCCATTGAATTGGATCCCGAATTTTCAGAAGCACACAATCATCTGGCCGTCATTTTGATTGAACAAAAACAATATGATCAAGCGGTGATTCATGCCCGCAAAGCTGTGGAAAATTTGAACTATACGACGCCTGAAAGGGCCTACCACAATATGGGCATTGCGTATCGTCGAAAAGGTGATCTCAATGCCGCCATCAAATCGTTTAATAAAGCGCTTCTCCACAATTCAAATTTTGTCATGAGCCGGAATGAGCTGGGACAAATTTTGATGGAGAAAGAAAAGTATCGGCAAGCTGCCAGCGTTTTGAAGCCCGCCTCGGCAACTTGTGATGCTTCTCCCAAAGGAGCTTGGAGAGATGAATGCTCGCAAGCTTATTATAATTTAGCTCGGGTGTATGTGAAGTTGAGGAAGCGAAACCAGGCGGTCTCTGCGTTTCGCAATTGTGTGAAAGCTGATGATGGAGAGGGGGCCTATGCCCAGAAATGCCGAAGCAACCTTGAAATTCTTCAATAGCAATGCTCCGACGTTGTTGAAGTCGGCGCAGAAGTTAGATGAAGTGAGTCGAGAAACTGAAGGACAAACCTTTGGGCAGTATTTGCGAAGAGAGCGAATTCTTCGGGGAATAACCAAGGAGGAAGTTCTTCGAATCACCAAGGTCCAAGCCGAGTATTACGAAGCTCTGGAGTCCAATCGTTTTGATTTGCTCCCTCCAAGAGCGTTTGTTGTGGGATTCTTGAAGGTCTTTGCGGACTATGCCGGCCTGGATAAAGACGAAGTCGTGACGCGTTTCCTGGCGCAGTATCCGACCAAGGTCAAAGAAGAGGTGGATGAGTTCGAGCAAGTGGGGTTTGTTCGAAAGCATGCCGGAAAGGTATTTGCCTTCATTGGATTTGCGTCGTTGATTTTTCTCATGTTCGCCCCTCTATTGCGCGGTTAACCGAGAGGCTTGACTTAACCGGTCTGGATCAACGTCGAGAAAAAAAGAATCAATATCACCACAATCAAAAACAAGAGAATAACAGCCGACTGAAACCACACGGATTTTCGAAATAAACGGCTCTTTTTTGAAGGGGAAACCCAGTCCTGGGAAATGGAGGAGAGCTGAGTCACTTCATTGTCTTCCTCAACGGCAATCAATTTTAAGCGAGGAATTTTCCGAATGTATTCGGTTCGTTCGGGGGTATAGCGGTTGTGGTACGACTCCACGTTAAATTCTGTGACCAAATCGTTTTGAACGAATTGGTACTTTCCCCGAGGTGAGCTGAGCTGGGCTTTGGAGGAGGGTTTCTTTAAGTATTTCCAAATGTTTGCACCATAGGCGTGAAAAAGGCTGGGGACCACTTCTTGAAAAATGAGAGAGCACCTTCCCAGATCAATCACATCGCCTGGTGTGAGGGGTTGATTGGTCACCACCTGGCCGTTGACCCTGGTCATATTGGTGCTTCGGAGATCCTTTAAAATAACCTGCCCATCTTCGGTTAGAACGATCTCGCAATGTTCTCTGGAAATGGAAGAATGGTTGATTCGCAGGTGACATCCTGTACGTCGGCCGACCATCATCTGGGGAGAATTCATGGGCACCGTAACAATGAAGTCACGGTCAAAGAAAAGATGAAAAGAGGGGATCCGTGTTTTCATGACGATTTTTCCGCTACCATTTCCAATACAAACCCCATTTGACCGCTTGTGATCTCGAACTTGGTTTAACATAAAAAGCGACACTTCGCCTATGCTTTGGCTTCTGATTCTTTGACCAAATCGCTATAATTCATTCTACTGTTTATGGTTTTGGAACTTTTATTGACGCCGTGCGGCTTTCTTGTGTTTCGTGGCTTCTTTTCACGGATTTGAAAAAGAAGATTTAAGGAGTGTGTATGTTTCGATGGATGAATAAGGTTTTTGCACTGTTGGTTTTCCTTTCGCTCTCTACTTCTCTGTGGGCGGCGGGGGCCAATCAGATGATCAATCAAGGAAAGGCGCTGGCGCAGAAAAACCGGTGGACCCAAGCCACAAAATATTTCGAGAAGGCCGTACAGATGGAGTCTCGAAATGCTCAGGCTCGTTATTGGTTGGGCAGAGCCAGAGAGGTCGCCAAGGATTATGACCTTGCCTTGGATCAATATCGCAAAGCCGTCATTTTGGATCCCCGAGACGGAAAAAGTTATCGAGGCATCGGAAATGTTCAAATGAAAAGGGATGAGCCTGCGGCCGCTGTAGCTGCCTATAAGAAGGCCATTGAGATCAATCCCAAAGACCATCAATCCCGCTTGGCCATGGCTTCGGCCTTAGAGAAATCCGGTCAATCTCGGGAGGCCCTGGATCAGTATCGGCAACTTTTCGAAGCGAAAAGCAAACTCAACAATTCGAGTTTGATTCGAGCCGGTTTTTTGGCGCGGGAAATGGATCGAGATTCAGATGCGCAAAAGTTTTTCGAAGCGGCTGTCCGAAATGGTGCAAAGGATGCCAAAGTCTACAACGCCTTGGGAGAGATTCATGCGCGAAGAAAAGATTATGACCAAGGCATGAACTATTTCGCGCGTGCAGAACGCCTCAATCCGCGAATGGATCAAGCCATCTCGAATCAAGGGTTGGTCGAAATTCAACGTCGCCGGTGGAAGGCTGCGGAAAACCACTTTCGACGGGCGTTAAAGGTCGCGCCGAAAGATGTGAATTACTGGAAACAAATGGCCTTCATTGGCGAGTCCTCCAAGAATCAAACATTGCAGATTCAAGCCTATAAGGCGCTATCCAAGCTTGAGCCTGGGGACATTGATCACCTTCGTAAATTGGCGAATTTGTATCAAGCCACTAAAAATCCGAAATTGGCTGAAGCGACCTTGGAAAAGGTCGTGGCGAAAGATGGCGATGACTTGGATTCCCTAAAAACTCTGGGGGAAATGACCTATCGACGTAAGGCCTACAAGCGAGCCCAAAAGCACTTCCAAGCCGTTCATCGATTGGATCGAAAAAACGCTAGAGCGCCACATGTTTTAGGAATGATCGCCTTCCAAGAAAAACAAATGAAAGAGGCCTCCGCGTTTTTGGCTCGGTCCGAAGAACTGGGGTCCAAAAATCCAGAGACTTCTTATTATCTGGGCCGTGCTTACGAAGCGCAGAAGGGCCGGGAAGCGAATGCCATTGCCGCCTATGAACGCGCCTTTTCCCGAGATCGAAAGAATGTGGATGCGGGGTATCGAGCCGGTGTTCTTTTGGAAAATCGAAAGGGCGACCGAGAGGCCATGGAATTCTTTGAAAAAGTGGTCCGACAAGACCCAAAACATTTTCGTGCATGGGAGCATTTGGCCTTCCTTCGTTATAAACACAAAGATTGGAAGGATGCGGCGAATGCCTTCGAACATTTTCACGCGCTGAGAAAGCCCCATTCAAAAAGTTCCGTTGCCTGTGCTCGTACGTACGTGCATTTGAAAGATTGGGCCAAAGCAGAGGCGATGTTTGGACGCGCCATCCGCCTCAACCCCAAACAACCCAAACTGAATTTCGAACAAGCCAAAGTGCAAGTGGCACGGAATCGAAAGAAATCTGCCCGAGCTTCTTTGCGGGCTCTTGTGAAATGGGTGCCCAAACATAAAGAAGGCCATCTGATGCTGGCGGATCTTTATTATGAGGTTCCCTATTTCTCCAATGCCTTGAAAAGCTATGAAACCGTCATGAAATTGGATCCGAAGAATGTGCACGCGCAGGAGCGTATTTCTCGCATTCATTTGAGACGGAGACGATACCCACAAGCCCTTGCGAATTTCCAAAAAGCCATTCGCTTGGATGGAAACCGAGCGGACTTTCATTGGGAAGTGGGTCGATTGGAACGAAGGATCGGTACAGCCGAGAAATCGATTCGTGCTTTTGAAAAGGCCACCATTCTCGAACCCGGGAATGCTCAGTATCAATATGACTACGCACGAGGACTGAGAAAAGCCAAACAATTTAAGAAAGCCGCGTTGGCTTATGAACGCGCGGGAAAAGCGGATTCCAAGCGAAAAGAGATCTTCTTGGAACTGGGAATGACGTATCAAGCGCTCAAAGCGTATGACAAAGCTGCCGATGCATTTGGTCATGCGGCATCCATCGATCCAAAGGAATTGTCGGCTCATGCCGGTCGCGGTTATTCCCTCTCAAAAATCGGGAAATGGAAAGAGTCGGCCAGGTCCTATGGCCGGGCGACGAAACTCGCTCCCAAGGACGTGAAGTTGGCCTATCGCTATGCCTATGCCTTGGAGCGAAGTGATCAAAGGCGGAGTGCGATTCAGGCCTATCGAACCGTGATCCGTTTGGATCCGAAACATCAGAGAGGTCAGGCGCACTTAGGACGTCTTTTGTGGATGAACGGACAGAAAGAGTTGGCCCGACCTTCGCTGGAAGCTGCCGTAAAACTCAATCCTGCGGATGATGTGAGCCAAGAACTCGTGGGAGAGTATTTCTGGGAGAAAAACAAATTACGTCGCTCGGAGCGTGCCTATCAGGTTGTGGCCAAGAAGCGTCCGAAAGATGCCAAAGCCAAGATGCGATTGGGAATGATTCAACGGCGCTGGAAAAATTACAAAGAAGCCAAGAAGCAACTTGAAGCCTCCATTCGTTTGGATCCCAAACAAGCGACGGCCCATTATGAGTTAGGTTTGACCAAAGTGGCTTTGAAGGATGACCGAGAGGCGATGCGTTCTTTTGATAACGCCATTCGTCGGGATGAAAAACATTCCCGAGCCTGGTATCAAAAATCAAAAATCTATGCACGTCGCAAAGAAGTTCCCGCTCAAATTCACGCTTTGAAAAAAGCCATAGATATTGATGGGAGATATGTTCGAGCCCGTTTGGCTTTGGCAAAAGCCTACGCAGGAAAGGAAGAATTCGAGAAGGCCCGACGTCAATATGAAGAGGTCGTAGACGTCGAACCGGACAATGAAACCGCGTGTGTGGAGTTGGCCTATCTTTATTTGGATAAAAAGGAGCCCACAAGAGCGATCAAGGTCTTGAAACAATACCTTGAGAAACATCCGCGAAACGGGACCGTCCGCTACCATCTTGGACACGCCTTGTATCAGTCGAAGAAGTCAGACGAGGCCTTGGTGGAATTGCAAAAAGCCATTCGAGACAACCCCAAGAATGCCAAAGCTCATTCTTTGACGGGTCTGATTCTTTTGGAACAGAACAAGCTCTCTCAAGCAGAAGCCCGTTTTGAACGTGCCAAACGGATGTCTCCGAGATTGGCGGATTCCTACTACGGCCTGGGTCGCGTGGCGGCTGAGCGAAACCAAATTGAAAAGGCCATTTCGCTTCAGAAGCGAGCCTTAAAGTTGGATCGAAAACTCAAGGATGCCCATTATCGACTGGGTCTTCTCTATGAAAAGAAAGGATTGAAGAAGCAGGCCAATGAGGAGTATGGAAAAGCCATTGGCGTGGATCCTCTCGCCGATATCGGTAAGAAAACCGATCTGGAAAAAGTGGAGAAAAAATCCAGATAGGCAGGGAAAAAGAACAAAAAAAAGGGCCTCTAAAAAGAGGCCCTTTTTTATTGGATCTGTTGTTTACTTTACGTTGAACGAAACACTCTTGATCAATTGATCTTCATTCGTTTTGATTTCAACGCGCCAATCCCCAGTCCAAGACGAATCAATCACTTTTGAACTATACGTTCTCCAGCGAGGGCCTTTCACGGGAAGTTTTACTTTCGCCATCTCCTTATTGCCGTGATACCAAACATGCTGAATGGAGGTCTCGGAGCCTGGTTCCAGTTGGACATTGGTATAAAGATAAAGTTTTCCGACATCCGAAGGGAATTGATCGGCCGTCGCTACAGGGGTTCGGTTTTCAACCGATCGACAGGCCTCGGCTTGAACGACCGTAATGGGTCCCACAGTAGCAGGTTCGGAAGCCTTTGCTTCTTCCATTTTCTCCTTGGCGGCCTTTTGAGTTTCGGCCTTTTCGGTCTGCTTGACTTGATCCGCGTCCGAAGCTTGAGATACGTCATTTTTCTTGGCGCATCCGCTGAAAGCTAAGGTCAATGCGAGCAGAAGCTTCATAAACATTATAATCATTTCATTGTCTCCCAGTCGATCATTAAATAAGTGACTCGGGTGGATTCCCCGACGTTTTTACTAGGATAAGAAGCCTTGGGGGTTTACGCAATCATTTTCCGGGTATCGACAGCTTGGGGTTAGGCGATTACAATGTTTCAATAACCTAAGTTCTATGAATTTCATGAAAATCGTAGCGATGGGTCTGCTTGCGAGCGCCCTTTTTTTATTTCCCAATGCTGGATGGGCGGACGATTCGTATCGTCAAGGCACCGTCAAGCCTTCCTTTGCCATGGTGTATTCCGACCCAGATAGTAGCTATTTTCCTCTGGCCACGCTGTACCGAGGTCATGAAGTTCGTGTGTTTAAGCGCCAAGGCAAACGCTTCTTTGTCCAATACCGAATGGAAGGGGAGACCCGAGAAGGATGGATTGATCGAGAAGCCGTTCTGGTCGGAAAATTGGTTCAAAGCCAGGCTTCCAAGAAGGAGAAACGAGTTTATCCGGGGGTCGTGACGGCCCCCAAAGCCGTGGTTTATAACCGGCCGGGAGGAAAACCGATGTTTTCGTACCCGAAAGGAGAATCGGTTCAGATTTTAACACAGAGCAAGGGGTGGTATCGCGTTCGAGTCGAACCAAAACCGGGCCAAGAGACAGAGGGTTGGGTTCAAAAGAGCGATGTGCGATTGAATCAGGGTTCTTCTTCCACCGCATCCAGTGGGGAAGGGGAAATCTCCGCAGAATCTCCTGACTTCGCGCCTCGGATTCGAGGCGTGAGGTTCTTTGGTACGCCCGTTTTCGATCTCTATCGGTTCGGTACCACACAAATGAAATTCGGGATCGCGTACGACCACAATTTAAGCCCGGCTTTGACGGTTGGCGTCCCGGTGAGCTTTTCGCTCAGAGGCGGGTTCAATGCCCTTCAGGCTGGATTGGACGTCATTCTTCGTTTGGGTACGTGGAAAAAATTTTCCTTTTTCGAACGAACGGGTCTTTATTTTGAACGATTTTGGGGGAACGGAACGTCGTTCATGGCCTTGACGGGAGATGTGGGCTTGGGAGCTTCTTGGGAAATCAATCCAAGTGTATCTCTGGCCTTGGAGCCTCTTTCACTGGAAGTAACTCCTTTGGCAACGGAAGGCCTTCCTTGGTTCATGCGCTTTCAAACTTTATTGACCGCGAGGATTCAATGGTAAAACGCGTGTTTTTGGCTTTGGTTTTTCTCTTTTCCGTTCAGTCTTCTTATGCGCTCACGGTTCGCCCGATGAACGTCGAAGAATTGATCGTCCATGCCGAACGCATTTTTCTGGGAACCGTTACAAAGGTTTACTCGGAGCATGTCCCCGGCCGTCCCCCAGCCATGGTGACGCAGTTCAAAGTGTTGGAAGTCTACAAGGGAATGATGGGAGCGGAGGTGCTTTCCCGACAATTGGCTCGAAAAGGACCTCTTGGAGAGTTGGTTCCGATGGTGGCCATGCCGCAATTTGCCTTGGGGGAAACGGCCGTCGTGTTTTTAACGGGGGAAAGTTCATTGGGCTTTTCCAGTCCCTTGGGCCTCAAGCAAGGTACCTTCCGAATGGTGGGAAAAACTCCGGATCAATCGGTTTTTTTAAATGGCCGTAAAAACCACCGACTGTTTTCAAATATCACGCATTCCAAAACCCGAGCATTGGCCGAGCGCATTCAAAGCGCCCCGTTGAAGAAAAAACATCCGGGCCTGTCGTTGAAAGAATTGAGAGACCTCATCCAGGTGCGTTTGGAGGAGGACTAATATGAAAGGCCTTCTCGTTCTCATCTCCACCCTGTTTCTCTCCTCTTCGGTCTTTGGTGCCGGTTTCTTGGATCATGTGGATGGCGAGCCTTACCGATGGAATGGCACGATCACGTATCACGTGGACAATGATAGCCTGGGAGATATCTCTCATGCCGCAGCCAAGACCTTGGTGGGTGATTCTTTGGCCACGTGGGAAAACATCTCCATTGCCACAATTGATTTCCAAGAAGGAAGTGATTTGGCGGTCAACATCGCGGGCCCCGGTCAAGCCAACTTGGATGATTGCACACAAGGAAATTGGGACGATTACATTTATGTGGATGAATCGGGCGCGCCCCGGACGGCCGATAGTGTGAACGACAGCATTGTGATTTTTGATTCGGATGGATCCATCATCGATTGTTTGTTGGGCGTAGGAAACTCCCTCAATGTTTTGGGGCTGGCTTCTCCCGGAAATTTGGATGATGAAACCATGACGATCACCAACGGTCTCATACTCATCAACGGTCGGAACGCTTCGTCTGCAAATGCGGATCGAATTCAAGCCACCATCACACACGAAACGGGACATCTTCTCAATTTGGCCCACACGCAGCTCAATCACGAAGAGGCATTTGATGATGATTCCGACAATGACTATGTGATTCCCACGATGTTTCCGTATCTTCCAGATGATTTTGATGAGTTGAATACACCGGAGGCCGATGACGAGTTTTCCTTGGCGTATCTCTATCCCGCTTCGTCGTACGCAGATATGGGCATGATTCAAGGAAGCATTCGACGCAGAAATGGGGACGGCGTTCGGGGAGTGAGCGTGTATTGCCGAGATACTTCTAACTCCTTGGTCAATGCCGTCAGTTGGATCTCCGACTTTGTGGAAGCAGGAGAGGGCGAGTATTGGTGCGGAAATCTGACGAGTGGAAATTACCAGGTTGAAATCGAGCCCATCTTTCTCGCGATCAATTATTTTGATCCCTATCCTCCGTTTGTTGTGGAAGAGTTTTACAGCGGAGATGTGGAAGGCGCGGATCCCGCGACCGATTTGAGCAAGTACGATGGGGCCAACCTCGAAGAGCCCGATGAAGTTCGGACCAGCATCGCGGTTGCTGCGGGAGAGACAGTTTCCGATATTGACATCGTTTTGAACGAAGATGGTCGCCTGAGGTCGGGACAAGCGGTCACCGGGACCTCAAAAGGTTTTTTCCCGTCCATGGAATATTTCATCAAAGTCCCCGAAGGAGCTTCGGGCATTCGATTTGATTTGGTGGCCGAAGACAATAATGTCGATTTGGATTTATTGGTAAAATGTGCGCCGGAGTTTTCGCTTCCCTTTATGTCCACGGTGCCGTCTTTGGTGACATCCTCAGGAGATTCCCAACAGGCTGAATTCTCATCCACCAGTTTGCAAGGAACGGAACAAATCGTCATTGAAGGCGAGAGCCTTTCGGCTTGCACATACCATATCCTGATTCCAAATTTCAGTTCCGAGTTCCTTCCTTCGGATGGCATTCTTCGTGCCAATTATATTTCCGGTAGCAGCGCCAACTTTGAATTAACGGCCACGGTTCTGGGAGCCGACCCCCGATTGAATATCGTTCAAGGTCCGGGAACGCTTCAAGACGGAGGAACGGGTGAAATTCTTGTGGCCAGTCGGACGTTTCGGGCCTTCGACGACGACATTGAACTGGAAGATGTTTCCTTCACGGACTCGGGTCCCGGCGATCTTTCCACCGTAAGTTCGGTTCAGTTGTATCTAGACGCGGATGAGGACGGTTCCTATGAGGGAGAGAATGACCGCCTTTTGGCTTCATCTACCGTGGATGCCAGCACGAGAAAGGTGGTTTTTGAGGATCTGAATCGCTTCATTGAGGAGAATGAAACGGAGACCTATCTCCTGACCTATACCGTTTCGGAGGCCTCTTCGTCGGCCAGCCTGGGAGTGCTCTTTGCGATTTTGATGCTCGGAATGTTGCTGACTTTCCGGACCCCTCTTCGAAGAGGCGTCGGAGTTTTGCTTCTTTTCTGTGTTTTGGGCGTCGGCAGTTGTGGATCTTCCTCGCGAACGTTCGAGCCTGACATTCTAGAAGGGGATGTCACCGTTACAGGGATGACGTTTGGGTCCAATGTTTCCGTTTGCGTGAACAACGCCGAATCGGTCAGCGAATATTTTCAGTGTCGCTAAAATTTAAAGAAAGCCGTTTTCTTTCAGAACGTTTTCAACCTTTTGATGCAGCTCTTCAACCGAGCCTTCATTTAGGATGACGACATCCGCCTCTTGAAGGCAGAGGTCGATTTGTTGCGCCTTGTTGACGGAGGAATGTTCCCGGTCTTCCATTTCTTTGAATTTCTCCAAAGACTCCGCATTCTCGTTTCGACCCCTTTGTTTTGCTCTCTCAAAACGAAGCTCAATCGGCGCATCTACGGCCAAGAGCAAAAACGTTCCGGCTTGCCTCAAAAATCGAATTTCTTCGGGATTTCGAACCGAATCCACCACCGAAATGGGGCTTTGGAGCTTGGGGATGGTCATTTTAGCCAAGACTCCAGGGCCGCCCTTCTCGCGTAACTCTTGTCCCAGAGCAATGAGCGTTTCGCGTGAAGCCTCCAGATTGCGTTTTTGGGCCTCATCACGCAGAACATCGGACAGAGATCGATAAAAGAAACCTCTGCGACGCAGAAAATCAGCCACTTCACCTTTTCCCGACGCGTTTCTTCCCGTCAGGCCGACGATTTTAATCATCGTCGAAATTGAAGTTCGGCTGTCGGAACGGATTCTTGTCTTCGGAGTTCCCGAGTTCCGTGTCGAAACTGGTGGGTGTATAGGTATCGACCGAGTTGCTCATTTCTTCATCATAAGAGTCGTACTCGCCTTCCAAGAACTTACGAGAGGTATCAAAGTCATCCAACGGGCTCTGCCTGCGACGACCACCGCCCCCTCCGGAATTGCTGTTAAAGGAGGAATTGGAAGAGGAGTTCCATCGCGGAGATCCATTTTCTTCCGTTGTTTTTGTTTTTGCCGGAGCCGCAGCGACCTTGGGCTCGGGTACCACAACCACTTCAGGTTTAGGAGAAACCTTTTTTGGCGCCACTTTCTTCACGATCTTCTTTTTGGCGGCTTTTTTCTTGGGAGCCGCTTTCTTTGTGGCTTTTTTCTTGGTTGCTTTCTTCTTTGCCACTTTCTTTTTGGCCGGTTTTTTCTTCGCAGCCTTCTTCTTGGTTACGCTCTTTTTCTTGGCGGCTTTCTTTTTCGTGGCCTTTTTCTTTGTGGTTTTCTTTTTAGGAGCTTTTTTCTTTGTGGCCTTCTTTTTGGCAGTTTTCTTCTTTGCGGCCTTCTTTTTGCCCGCTTTTTTCTTCGTCGTTTTCTTTTTGGCGACTTTTTTCTTGGTCGCTTTTTTCTTTTTTACGACCTTTTTCTTGGTTGTTTTCTTCTTTGCCTTTTTCTTCGCTTTTTTCTTGGCCATATCAACTCCCTAAGTGCCTGAAAACATGGAAAAAACTTTTTTATGTTCCGATAGGCAAGAGAGAACCATAAACCCGAAGCCGAATCAAGGTTTTCTCCTTGTAAAGAATTGGCTCCTGGCCGATTTGCCCCTTGTGCCCCGGAAGCACCTATATTAATAGAGTAAGTTCGCTTGAAAGCGAGACCCTAAATGTAAACGGGGGGCGACAGGTTTCGACAGGATTTGTAACTGTTCAGGTCGCACGCCGAGGATCCACCTGGCCTCGTAAAAAAGGTGGGACTAAAACGAGGTGATAACACCGAGTATGCTCTGGCAGCTTAGCTAGCCACGTCTGAACCGAAGACACCTGCTATTTGGGAATGACGTAAAAACAGCGGGTTAGTGGTTGGGAGTGCCTGAATAACCAACCGCGAATTTTTCTCAGGCTCGCCAAAGGAAATCCTGTTCATGGGAGTTACAGAGGCTAAAAACAAATCATGAACTAAGCGTGTAGTGGCAGAACCGAAGCGAATTTTGGACGGGGGTTCAATTCCCCCCGCCTCCACCAGCCTTCGCGAGTTGAAAACGAGCGGAGGCTGTCCCGCCGAAGCCTTGGCGAAGGCGGACTCTTTCCTTTCAAACCGGAAGCTACGGCTGGGCAAGCCCAAAAAAAGGAGCAAGATCAATTTATCAGCCTTCGCGAGTTGAAAACGAGCGGAGGCTGTCCCGCCGAAGCCTTGGCGAAGGCGGACCTCTGAGTCTCAAAACTAAAAGCTACGGCTGGGCGAGCCAGATTTGGCATTGCTTTTGCCTTCCTTTTTAGCATATACGTTTACATTCTTTCGAATCACGAGAATCCGCCCAGGCATTATGTGGGGTCCACAGCGAATTTGAGCGCTAGGCTAAAATCTCACAACAATGGTCAAGTGCCTCACACGTCCAAATTTCGGCCTTGGGAATTTGATGTGGTTGTTCGATTTTCGGACTCGAAGAAGGCACGTCGATTTGAAAAATACTTAAAATCAGGATCTGGCAGAGCTTTTGCGAAAAAACATTTCTGAACCTCACAACATTCATGAATGTTGTGAGGTTCATCCCGGCGTAGCCCAAAGGGCGAAGCCGGATCTTCTCATTCCAAAACCCGAGGGTTCGCGTGCTCGCGCACGCAGACCTGTAGAGTATTCGCCTCAGACCCAACTTCGTTGGGTACCCCTTCGGCTCTATTTGTTGATAGGCAGGTTCTCGTGCGGTCCACCCCATGCAGCCACCCTTTGGGTGTTTTGTAAGCATCATTTCAAAAAAAAACGAATGTTGAAAAATATTTTACACACAGTACTATCGGAATGTGTTTGGCGGGCCCATATTAATAGACTGAAATTGGGTTCAGTCGTGTGGACCCGGAATTTGAGAAATGAAACAGACGGAGAAACTTACCGACATCATTGATGAAATTTCTGGAGACCGTCCCAAGTCTGACCCTGTAGACGACAAACTTAACTACGCTCCTTTTGCTAAACATCTCTCAAAGGCACTGGTAGACATCAAAGCGACCCAAGGGCTAGTAATAGCTATCTATGGGAACTGGGGCTGTGGGAAATCAACGATCCTCAATTTCGTCAAACACTACCTAAATCGTGACCCCAAGGCCGTAAACATTGAGAAATTAGACTTCAATCCCTGGGTTTTTTCGGGTCACGAAGACTTAATTCAACAGTTTTTTAATCAACTACAAATCAGCCTCAGCGGGGAAGATTCATCCGAACAAAAAGAACTAGTAAAGAAGATAAGCGATTTTGCGCTTGCTGTTGGAGAGGTCCCATTGCCATACGCTCATCATGGGCGATGGATAGGCAAAATCTTGAGGCTGGGGCAAAAACCGAAAAATATTTTTTCTCTGAAAAGAGAAATTGAAAAAGAACTCTTACGAACCGAGAAAAAATTCCTCATCATTTTGGACGATGTGGATCGATTGATAGACGAGGAGATTCGACATCTCTTTCGCCTTATTAAATCCGTTGCTGATTTTCCCAATGTTATTTACTTGCTAGCCTTTGACAAAACTGTCGTGGCAACGGCTATTGAGTCGTTGCAAAAGGATCGAGGGGATGAGTACCTTGAAAAGATTATTCAAGTACCATTCGAGGTCCCAAAGGCCGACAAACTATCTTTGCGAGTAATGCTAACGGATCGTCTTAACAAGATTTGGGGTGAGGTAGACGACCGCCTTGCTGACAACACTTACATGGGAAATCTATTCATTGAAGGAATTGATCCCTTTATAGAAACCCCTCGTGATGTCGTAAGGCTTACAAACTCTATGAGCATAACTTACCAAGCGGTGAGGAATGAGGTAAACCCAGCAGATTTTGCCGTTATAGAAACAGTGAGGCTGTTTCTGCCTTCGCTCTACGAAACTATTCGTGACAACCCAGAGTATTTTGTTGGTTCCAGGTCGGATCGTTCAAGCCATAGAGATGATGTTGAAAAGGCGTTTCATGAGGCATGGCTCCAAGCGATTACGACTAGCCAAAAGGAGATCGTTAAGACGTTTATGTGTAGGTTGTTTCCTCGACTCAACGGATTTTTTAGGAACGAATTTTTTGGGCCTGATTGGGAGCAAACTTGGTCAAAACGTCTCCGTGTGTGTAGCGCGGAAGTATTTCCCTCTTACTTTAACCTTGTCCTCAAAGATGATCGTATTGGAAACCACGAAATCGATCATTTTCTTGCTACTGCCAACAACGTAAACGACACCAGTAGACTTTTAGAGAAATTAGCAGCGCAGAAATTGCCGAATGGTCGAACCAGGGCACGGCTACTTCTTGCTAGGTTAGAAGATTTCACGAAGGAAGATGTAAATCTCTCGCAAGCAAAAAACATTATAAAGGCGCTTTTCACTGTCGGAGATGGAATAGTTGAAAAAGAACCAAAGCAGATTGGAATGTTCGACTTCGGAATAGAAATTCAAATCGCCAGAATTATAAGGCAACTGCTTCGACGCTTTGAAATAAATGAGCGGTTTGAGGCCCTTAGAGAGGCGTTTTCCTCAGGCTCCGCCATTGCCTTGATAGCGGACGAGACGGCTTCGCTGAGTAGTGAGCATGGGAGAGCTTTTGAAAAGCAAGGGTTGCCAGAGGAAGAACGGGTGCTTTCTAAAGCAGATATCATCAAACTGGAGGAGCTTGCGTGTCGAATCCTTGCGGAGGCGGCGCAGGGTGACAAGTTATTAAAGGCCCCTAATCTTCCACGGACTCTCTGGGCTTGGAAGGAAATAGGAGGCTCTGAACAAGCAAAAGATTGGTTTCAGCGTACAACCGCTTCGGACGAAGGTCTTGTCTTAGTTCTGAAAAAGTTCCTTAGTTTCTCGCTATCTCAAGGGATTACCGACGTTATTGCCAAAAGGTCGCCACGTTTGAATCCAAAAAGCCTAGAAGGATTTACAGATCTTGAAACCTTGTATGAGAGGGTGAACCGCATAGCTGGTAGAAAGACTCTCGAAGGCGATAAGAACGTGGCCGTTAGCCAATTCTTAAAGGAATATACACTAATTAAGGAAGGGAAAGACCCCTCTTATTGAAGTCGCGGGACATACACGGGTGTCCCAAATTAGGAGAGTCTTATAGGAATCTGGGGACACCCGTGTGTGTCCCGCGACGCGATCCTGCGGGCGGTTACCCGTCCTCAGGGGATCCGACCCATGCAGCCACCCTTTGGGGGTCGCTTTCATTTCATAAGTAAGAAAGTGTTGAAAAAAGTTTAACATGTCGTATTGTCGGAATGTGTTTGGCGGGCACATATTAATAGACTGGAAATCGGATTCAGTCGTGTGTTCTTTCATTTGTTAGGATTCAAGATTTGGTGAGGAAAAATGAACGAGAATGTAGAAATTGTTCAAAAAGAGATTGTTCGACTAAAGGAACGCATCATCGAAGTAGAAAAGTCTGAGGTTTCTTTAAGTGAAACTGATACTCGGCAAGGATTAATAAACCCTCTATTTCGAGCTTGTGGGTGGGATTTTGGCGATTTTTTGTCTGTCAAAAGCGAATTTCGGCATGGAGATTATAACGAGCCTGTGGACTACGCGTTTTTTGCCTCAAACAAAAGGGATCGACCAATCCTTTTACTTGAAGCGAAGGCTCTTGGTCGAAATCTTAACGATCCAAAGATTGTTAAACAATTGTGTACTTATCTAGGGGAAATGGGGGTTCAGTGGGGAGCTCTTTCCGACGGGAACAAGTACGTTATGTACAACTCCAAAGGTGGAGCGTCTTTTTCGGACCAAAAATTCCTCACTCTCCAGATAAAGACGGTAGATACAGAAGATGGTTTGAGTAGTTTGGAAATGGCAGACAAAATGACGGCGTTGTTAAGTCGAAATTGTCTGGAAAATGATACGATACAAAGTACTTATGAAGAACATATGGTGAATGGGCAGATCGAAACGGCTCTATATTCACTATTATCAACTCCCTTCGATACCTTGGCATCAGCCGTTCGTAAGGAGTTTAAAGAGGATCGGGTGAAAGCAAATCCCGATTTGAGAATTTCTTCGAAACGAATCATTGAATATTTGGAAGGAATTTCAGACGAAGAAGGGCGAATTCCAATTGATCTGGAAGCATCAGAGGTACGTTCGGATGACGAAGTGCTTTATGATGTGGCAGCACAGGCACAGGATGGCACTCTGGTCTCGGGTGGGGAGCAAAGTATGACGCGCGCTCGGAGGATAGCGATTAGTGATCTCTTGGAAGATCATCTTGCATCAGAAGGTGATAACTGGAGATTTGAATATAAGGGAGAAGTTTTTTGGGGACGTGTTACGGGAAATGGTGAGATTGAAATGAATGGTGAGCTGTTTTCAAATCCCTCTAAGGCAGGCACGGCTGTTACAAACAAAGCATGTTGTGGGTGGGAAAAATGGTATTTCAAAAATCCGGATAGAAAATGGGTACCTATTGACGAGCTGCGAAAAAACTATAGAAAAAATCATGGAATAGCTGCGATTAGGTGGAAAAAGAAAAATATTTAAATCAAGTTAAGTAGAAAAATCTGGGTTTCGAATTTGAGAGGGAGTACATCACATAAAACGAAAGCGTCGGTATAGAATGAATATCGTTCGAAACCGGTTTTTTGTCTTCGCAATCTTCCTGGCAATATTTGTTGCTGTAACCTACTTTTTTTTCGGAACTCTTTTACCGACTACAGAAACAAAAAATCTCTGGTTTTATTCAGGGATATTTATGGTTCTCTTTTCGCTATTGTTTATAGAACCTTATTACACTTCACCAAAAAACGTCATAACCAATACAATTCCTCTCCTCCTGGTATTTACTGCGATAAGGCCAACAATTGTTCATGTTGCCGTTTGGTATACTGCAATGGCATGCCTATTGGGGCTTCTTATTTTGTCCCTGTTTTCGCTTGCCCTATATGATTCCGACAAAAGTCCAGATAACTTAAAAAATAAGCTAGCGAATAGGATTAAGAATTGGGTGGTTTTGGTCGGGCAGGGGAAGGTCTTGTACTCGGCGGTTTTTGGATATTTTCTTCTTTCCAATTTCTCGATTCAAGACTCATTTGTCCTTTGTTTTTTCGTTATATGGTTTGTTGTCATCGCAATCGATCCAAAATCTCTACATAATGTATTCTCTATCAGGAAGAGAAAGAGGAGCGGAGAGGAGATAGGAGAAATTTTTGGAGTACAATCCAAAAAGATTTTTCTAGCAAAACTATTTGATGATCGCAGAAGCATAAAGAAATTCGATGTGGTCTGTTTTCGCTATTCGATGCAAGACGCAGAGGGCTTGGTGTTGACTGGTATTGTGTTTGATACCTACCTTCTAAATCAGGAAAAGTGGGCCAAGCTTTTGCAGCTTGGTAATCCGACCACATCCGCGTCCACACTTGTTAAGAATGTCGTTTACAAGGTCACTGATAAGAATGAATGCGATAAAGTGAGTGAAACTCTTAAAGTGGATTCCTTGGTGGGTGTTGTTGTGGATGGTTCGAATATTGGAAAAATCAAATTTGAATATTCGAAAAAAGTAGATGATTTACAGGAAGGGGATCTGTTGGAGTTGAGTGTGGGAAAAAGGAGCCTCTTCTATCAAGTTGTTGGAGGTGCAACTCAGAAAGAGAGACTAGAGGCTCGAAACGAAACGGGATTTGTGGAGGGAGAAGCAGTGCAACTTGGAGAGTGGGTAGGAGAGAATCTTTCCTTTCACAAATTCGGATGGGTACCATCAATAAACACTCCTGTTTTTAAAGCTGATACGAGCAATATCGATGTACGAAAATTCGAATACCCAAAATATACAATCGGTTCAATTCCTGGAACATCTCTACCTTCAGTCGTTGACCTTGATGAGGCTGTTAGTCATCATATGGCATTAATCGGTGTGACTGGGTCAGGGAAATCTTTTCTTGCTAGAGAGATCATCGATGAAATTTCTGTTGACACAAAGATTATTTGTATAGATTTTAACGACGAGTTCATATCTGAGTTGTCTCAAGCTCCAATACCTGTTGTCTCGAATAGCGATGCCAAGGATATTGCTGCGAACATTCAATGGATTATTGGAGAGCGTGAAAAATGGCCAAAGGATCAAAGTAAGTCTGAAATTAGTAAAAGGGATCTGGCAATCAACACGAATCTTCAAACTGAAATTGAAAAGTTTCTTGATAGAGACGGAAATAATGTTGGTGTTTTTGAACTTCCGGACGTTAGTAACACTACGGGAATTCTTGATTATACAAAGAGGTTTTTTAGAGCGATTTTTGAAGTTGCAAGAGACAGGCAGCAGAAAGGCACTCCAGCTAAGATATGCGTCGTATTGGAGGAAGCTCACACCATAGTTCCCGAATGGAATTTTGCGGGTACGTCGGATAAAACATCTCAAAGTCTAGTAAATAGTATAGGCCAGATTGCGTTGCAGGGTCGAAAGTATGGAATTGGCTTTTTAGTCATTGCGCAGAGAACTGCAAATGTCTCAAAAACCGTTTTAACTCAATGTAATACTGTTGTGTGTTTTCAAGCTTTTGATGAAACTAGTTTTAACTTTCTTGGGAACTATGTCGGCAAAGATATTGTCCAGACACTTCCGAATCTAAAGAAATATCATGCGATTGTGGCTGGAAAGGCTGTTGAATCCAACATGCCGCTGATTGTTGACCTAACAAGACCAACTTAAGATTCTGTGGAATCAAGGGACACATGACGCTATCCAATTAAAGAAAAGAGATACAGTCAGGCGTTCCCCGATTCGGATATGATTTCAGAGGAGTTTCCAGTTATTTTGATTACAGAACCTTTGTTGATTGGGTGGCATCTTCAAATGGAGCCGGTCAGACTACAAGACGGAGCGTTGTTGCACTCAACACTGACGGCACCATTGAAGGAAATACGGAGGTTGGCGGTACGAGATGAACTGACGGGGAAGCATTTGTCGGAAAGGCAATCGCCATCTTGGGTGGCGGCAATGGGCTACTTCTCTTTAATCGAACAACTTGGAAATGCATATGAGTGCTCGAAAGGGAGCAAAGGGGGTAACAATTTCAAAAGAAGTCTGAAGATATTTTCTGGTTTGAATGAAAAGCAGGTTGAGGTGCTTTGGGGACTAAGGTGTTCCCTGTTTCATGATTTCGCAATCGTTCGAAACGAAGGAAAACCAAAATATATTTTTAACGTAGGGCCTCGTGGAACAGCAAGCTCATTTATTCGTGAGGCTGCCCAAGTTTGGCGGGGAGAAATTCCAGAAGATGGAAATCTCAGTTCCTTCGTTACGACGGTTGACCTTTGGGGAATTGGTGATTTGTTTGAGACGGCGATTTTTCCGAAAGTAAAGGATCTGGCGTCCTCAAAGGAATTAAAAATTAGAAAGTTGTCATTGGTGGAATTTCAATTGAAATATTTTTGGATGATTGGTTCACAAAAATGAAGAAATTCGGGGGACATCGACTTTATATTGCACAGCGAAATAAAGTCGGTGGTGAAGTTCAGGTGACACACAACTTAATTACAAAGTTAAGTTGTGTGTCACCTGAATTACGCAAATCAGGTTCTCGCCCCTGGATCCAAACGTCTTAAGAATCGCCTTCCGGCTTCTCGCAAAAACCTGCTATCTGAAAATCTCGCAGAGCGTTGGCCATCTCTTTCAAAGAGTGTCTACTATTCTTGTAGTTCGCAATGATGAGTTCCGTTCCGCCGCGATTGTACACAAAATGTGTTACCTCGCCCCCTTTAATGACAATGCTACAAGGAGCTGGACGAGTCCGGACCTCACAAGTTCCGGTTTCTACTAGTAACCTCAGTTCGGCAGCTATCTCATGCAATTTTTTGCTACTCGAAGCCAGCCATAAATCCACGCGCAAAGTTGTTTCATTCTTTTCGTTAAACTCCAGTTCGCATTTGGCCATACTTGCATGAGCCTGACCCGCAGACAAGGTGACAAAAAGAAATAGAGCAGACACTAGGCCCAAAAGGGGAAATGAACGTACGGGCTTAAACATCGAAACCTCCCAATCCAATTACAAACATTTTCTCAAATCTCCATCCGGCTCTTACCAAACACGATGCAAAGCGTCAAGTCCAGTAATCCCTGCCTTGGAAGCAGGGCTGAGATCGTGGAGCACGAGGCCGAAACCAAATAACTCCAGTAATCCAACATTAATCAGGGGACGCCCGACGCTATCCGATGGAATCGCGGGACACACGACTGAATTCGATTAAACGTAGTCAGAATCGCGGGACACACGACTGAATTCGATTAAACGTAGTGAAATTCGGGGGACATCGACTTTATATTGCACAGCGAAATCAAGTCGGTGTCCCCAGATTCCAGATTCACGGGGGTAATTGCGTAGGTTCTAAATCAGGGGACGCCCGACGCTATCCGATTTCAATTAAAGGGATACAGTCGTGTGTCCCCCGATTCCCAAAGTTGGCAAAGCACTATTTTGAAAAGGCGTGTGAAGGTGATGGAAAATCAGGATGTTCTTTTGTCGCAAGTAACCTAATAAGGGAAAAGAAATTAGATGAGGGCGTGCGAATGTTAGCCAGTTCTTGTAACAAACTAGATGGTTACGCCTGTGAGCTGTTAGGAAAGGTCGTTTTGGAACTTGGGCAGGCAGACGAAAGCAAGAGCATCCTTAAAAAAGCCTGCGATCTTGGTGATGAAAGCGCTTGCGTCTCTAATTGAGCGCGGCAAAGAAAACGACCTACACTGAACAAACACTCAAGTAATTGAATTATTTGAAGGTTTTCTCAGTTGAGAATGTGCAACGGGTGTTGTAAAGAATAATAATACATTTATGACTAGAGATAACGGTTCTGCATCCTCCGAAGAGATTTTTCGGATTTTGACGCTCGATGGTGGTGGGTCAAAGGGCTTTTATACGCTTGGGGTTCTGAAAGAAGTCGAAGCAATGGTAGGGAAGCCATTAGCTAATACATTTGATCTAATTTTCGGAACGAGCACAGGCGCAATAATCGCAGCTATGTTGGCTCTAGGGTATGAAATCGACAAAATTCACTCACTTTACGAAAATGAACTAACGAAAATAATGGGATGTTTTACTCCTCGCGGAAAAACGAAGGCGCTAAAAAAGCTGACTGAGGATGAGTTCGAAGAATTGACATTTGAGGACGTGAAGACGGGACTGGGAATTGTTGCAACTAATTGGGATTTTGAAAGACCGTTGATTTTTAAGTCTGCCATAGAGCTTGCTTATGGGCGTCGAGACACGTTTCTACCAGGCTTTGGTTGCACTATAGCGGAAGCAGTTCAAGCATCCTGCGCTGCCTATCCATTTTTTAAGAGGCTAAAAATTACAACTAAGAAGGGCGATGAACTTGAATTGGGGGATGGTGGTTTTTGTGCAAATAACCCCACGCTCTTTGCAATTGCCGATGCGATAAAGGCTCTTCGGAAGGATAGAAAAAATCTTCGCGTTTTGAGTGTCGGTGTTGGAGGGTATCCTAAAGCGAAAAGATGGAATCCATTGGGCTTTTTAGGAAAACTACCAACGGCGCGTTTGGCTGAAAAGACGTATTCGGTTAACACCTGCACAATGAATCAATTGAGAGAACTTCTTTTTAAGGATGTAGATACGATTCGGATCAATGAAACTTATGATCGACCAGAGCTGGCAACTGATTTTCTGGAAAAAGATTTGAACAAATTGAATAAGTTATTTCAAAGAGGGCGGGATTCTTACTCGAAACAGGAAGTTAAGATAAGGAATGCTCTAGGCATTAGCATTCCAAGTTAGGTTGGAAGTTAGGTTCAATGGGTATACCTCAGACACAGTTGGATACATGGGCTCGTCAAGGCGCTATTCAGACTGCAAAGAATACCCATGAAACGATTCGAAAAGCTCTAGATGATTGGAATCACTTCCCCGAAGGAATAAACTTTGTGACGTATCTTCAGGGCTCCTACGTGAACGATACGAACATCCGGGGAGATAGCGATGTTGATGTGGTAGTCGAGTTAAAGACGACGTATCTCCCTGATTTGACGAAACTTTCCCACCGTGAAAAGGCCCTCTATGAGAAGGATAGAGTTCCGGCAGACTATAAGTTCGATGATTTCAAAATAGATGTGTTAGACGCTCTTTTCGCAAGATTCGGTCGAAATTCGGTCAAGCCGGGCGATAAGGCAATTAAAATTGAAAAAGATTCAAATCGTGTGCCTGCGGATGTTGTTCCAACTATAACGCATCGTCGGTTCGTTAATTACTATGAGGACCTCTCGCCGGATACGATCGAGGGCATTTCACTTTATAGCGTGCGAGAACAGGATTGGATCATAAATTATCCAAAAAAACATAAAGATAACTGTATTGCGAAACAAAAGGCGACCAACGGATGGTTTAAGCCTCTCGTTAGAGTCGTAAAGAACATGCGAACGAGGCTTGTAGATAATGAGGTCATTTCTAAGGAGCTCGCGCCTTCGTATTTCATAGAGGGATTACTTTTTAATGTGCCAAATCCTAAATTTGGAAAGAGTTATGAAGATACCTTTGTGGAGAGCATTAATTGGATTTTGAGTGCAGAAAAAAGTTCATTTATTTGCCCTAACGCTCAGCAAAACCTCTTTGGAGGTGGAGGTACATTTTGGTCAGAAGAAAATGCAAACACCTTCATTGATGCCCTAGTGAAGTATTGGAACGAATGGGTTTGAGTAAGGGAATGGGAAGAGGAAATACAATCAAGTTGTTCATGTGGCGGTATCAGTATTATTTTAGGGTCGAATTAGAGATGTTCGCAAATAGGGTTCTAGAGTCGCTTGGTGCGGAATTCAAAGCGAAGGCACTACTTGTTGGTGCTCGTGTTCCTAGAAGCAAAGACCCAAATCCCGTATGTATCGAGCCAGAAGATGGAGAATGGTCTTTAGAATTGTTCAAAAACCTTCATGCGAGAGTGAGGAAAATGGTCGCTTGTCATCCGATGAGGAACAGATTTTGTGGGGATGAAGTTCGAATGCGAGAGAAGCCAGAAGAAATTCGAAGACACTCTGTTACTCAAGCTGTGAAGGAAGCGTTGGAACCTTTTGATTCAGAAAATGGCGTAGAATCCTTTTGTGGCTTGTCGACTCGGATTGGAAATTTCTACGTTGTCCCAATTCTACAAATCGATAGTAAAAGTATCGGAGACGTTCCGGAAGTAAGAAGAGAAGTCAGAGTTGATCGCTTCTCTTTTCATCGGAGCCTTGTTCATGCGGGGATCGCCCGTATTTTAGAAGAATCTACGAAGGACCTTTGTGGCCCGGACCCTGGGCGAAACATTAGTCCAAGTAATCACAACGAAAAAGAAATTATTAGACGGTCAGCCCGCGAGTTTATGAAGATGCCGGGTGCTGCTATAGGAGGCATTAACTTCCATGTAAATTTGTTTGATAGGGTGAATGCCGTCGCGGCGCTTTTGTACGAGGGAAACGAAGGGAAAGGGAGATTCATTCTCGTTGATCCGAAGAATGTGGACATAGAATGGAAGCTGAAACTGGAAAGACCCGTCCCTTTTGCAGATGCTAGGTGGACGAGAAAAATTCTTCAAATGACCTCTGGTGATGTTTCGGTGATTGCAGATTGTAGGGAAATTTATGGGTTGGGAGGCATTCGTGATGGTCACGATTCTAATAGGGAAGATGTTTTTGAAATAGAATGTCTCGGCCGTCAAAATTGGCAACTGCGTTGTGGGGAACAAATTCTTATTAGGTGTGTCTATGGTGAGGTGGCTATTCCACAAAAGCCAGTTCAATTTGAATTGTTTGCATCCAACTACCAACGACTATTTAGAGATGCGAGCTCAAATGATGTTCAAAATGCCTGGGACCTTTTAAGTAAAATGCTCACGCTGGATTACGGAACAATGATTGTATTTGCAGAAGATGCGAAGGAAGAGGCAGCAAGGCTGTCTCGCGAAGGGTCAGTTGTGGAACCATGTAAAATGAGTGCGGAAGTGTTGCACCATGTTAGTAAGATCGATGGATCGATTCTGCTTGATCCGTACGGTATGTGCTATGCGATAGGTGTTATTTTAGATGGAACTACTAACGCGGAGTGCTCTTCTTCGAGAGGTTCAAGGTATAATTCAGCGATAAGGTATGTATATGCATCGAAGAAGTCTCGGCTGGCGATTGTTACATCAGACGATCGTACGATCGATGTGACTCCTGCTATGCGTTTTGGAATCAAAAAGTCACTGATTCTTGAAAAAATAAGTGCTTTTGAAAATGCGACAAGGGAAAATTACCACTCGCCGTTGTTTTGGTTGGATGACAATCGTTTTTACTTGAATGAAGAAGAATGTTCTCGTGTAAATGTGGCTCTTGATCGAGTTGAGAAATTTCCAAAAGATGTAGGGCAGGTTGAGCTGGTCTTGGCCCGTTTTGAACCGGACCCGGAAATGAATGACACCTTTTTGTTGGATGAATAGGTAAGGGACGGCTCAAGATCAAGGCCAACTTTTTTTTGGTGTGACATGGGATGTTGGAAGAAGGGGAGAAATTCAGGGGACACACGACTGAATCCGATTAAACAGATTTCGGTAATTCCGGGGACACACGACTGAACCCAAATTGAATTTCCACGGAACTTTCGACACATGCCTTTTACCTGCGCATTGAGTAATTTGGTTTAATGTTCTCCGATTCGCTTTTAAAGCTTTTCGGTTCCGATATTGGGGTTGAAGTCAATGGCCTTTTGTTTGACTTCGTTTAGCTTTTCTACAATGGCACTGTAACGTTGTAGGTCTCGATTTTTCTGTAGTCGGTACTTTGCCATGTCTTCGTTACTTTCCATGAGGGAGCCAAAGGTTTCGATGAATCCCACCAACCTGTTGTGCATATGATCAAACCCGATCAGAGTGGTTGGAGTTTGATTTTGTGAACGGTAGGTTTCTAAGGCTCGGAATGCCTCTTCCCTTAAATTAAGTAACTCAAGTTGGCCTCGGAACATCCCATCATTCCATAACATTAATAGGTAATGATTGAGGGAGTTTGCTAAAGGAGAGTTAGGAGTTTCAAGGGTGGAGGAGCGGCTGTAATCATCTCCAAGGAAATGGTTCGATGTTAGAACTCGATCTTTGGTGGTGTTGAATTGGAAGTATAGGCTCCCGAGAATTTGTCGATCTTCTTCTGCCTCCAAGTTGAGAAGACAATGCTGAAAATAATCTTGCGCCGTTTGTTTGTAGATATCGATCCGCGCTTGAAGCACGTCATGTTGATAATCGAAGAAGGATTCCTCGGAAGTAAGGAGACCATCGGCTTGCGCCATACGCAGTCCCTGTTCATTGCGATTGAGAAGCTCCATTTTTCCACGCCACATTCCTTCTTTCCATTCCATGGTCATGTACGCCACGGCACAATCTTCGAGCGTATCTAGTTTCTCGAAGGTGGGGTGAGGGTGGGTAACCCCAGCATAGGCGTGCCCAGAAAGCATGAGACAGGCGAGGAAAATCCAAAAAACAACTTTTGATTTCAACATAATAGCTCCTGACGCTGTGCGTATAACATCGCTCCCAAAATAGGTCAATCAACACGAATATGTGCATAGATCCACGCAGTATTGGTGCCAGGCGTATTTCTGCAAGTTCCGGTGACACACAACTTAATTACAAAGTTAAGTTGTGTGTCATCTGAATTATATGGAATCAAAAAGGAATCGCGGGGCAGGTCCATACCTGTCGCCAGAATTCGCATGTGAGTTAATGGTAAAAATCGAATTCGTTTTGAAGTTCTACGGCCGCCTTGAAGGTTGTAAAGAGCTTTTCCAGCGTGGCCAAAGAAAGTCCATCCGCTTCTATGAGTTGTTCAACGCAACGATCCAAATCCCAGGAGGTGCTTTCCGAAAGGTTCTCTTGGAAGGGATACTCTCGAAAAGCAGATATGATTCGATGGTTCTCGGCATCAAATTTAAGGCTGGAACTGTTGTAGGACATGATGGAATCTGGGACTAGATTATCAAGAGCGCCAAATACATGTGCCATTTCGTGAAGCAGGACACGCTGAGGGTTGAGCTGAGCCCATAATTTAGTCTTAACTTGCGAGTAGTTTTGGACTGGGCAATTTGAGGGCAAGTCAAGAGCTCTAACCAAGGCAAAACGATTTAACCAAAAAGTTTCACCTAATAGCATGAAGTTGTTTATGTCAGACAATTGAGAACAATCGGGTTGAAACAGCGAGACCCCTACGATGAGGTCCACTTTTTCCTTTCGAAGATAAGTAATCTCTTCAAAAATGCCTCTGGGGAAGGTTGATTTTCGATAGTCACCCCAAATCTCAAAAATGCCGATATCTCGGATTTCGAAAGCAATTTGGAACTCATCCTGAAAGGTTTTGGAAACTGAGGCCATCCAGATCTTCAGTTTTTCTTGCCAATTTTCGTATCGTTCGACGAAGTACTCATCCGCCACGAGAAGCACTGAGACCTTTCGTGTTTGGGAAATTGGATCGTTTTTTCCTGGGGTGCTTTCCCCCGCGTAAGCTTGGGTTATAAAGAAGGCCAAACCAAGAAGCAGACTTTTGTTCATGAGTCCTCGCATGCGATGCGGTTTACCACAGCAAGACATATGCCACGGCAACTATTAGCACATGTTTAGTTATTGACGTAATTTTAGGGAGTTAGAAATTCTCGAAACAGGTGGAGGGGCGAAATCGAGACCAAGATCTCCCACCACTCCTGAATCGCGGGCCACACGACGGAATTCGATTAAACAGATTTCATAAATCCGGGGACACGATTCGGCTTTGGTCTTCGCCAAGCCTACGACCGAACAAGTCGCAATGCTACGTCGGTATGTATTCTTGTTTGGGCGGGGGTAATTGCGTAGGTTGGCTCTGGAATTAAAAATAGTTTCTCCGACATTCTAAGTGTGTACTCTTTGGAGGTTAGAAAGGAATCGGGAGATGATGAGAAAAAGTGTTTTCGGAGTTTTGTTATTGGGAGTGATGGTTTCATGTGTGTCATGTGGCGTGTTGTATGGAATTGACATTGAAGCGACGCCGACGTCTGGTTCCGCACCTTTAACCGTTTCTTTTGTTTCAGATACAGATGGATACGTAGGAATCATTGAATATTACTGGAATTTTGATGATGGAGAAATTTCCAGAGAAGAAGATCCGACGCATACGTTCACTGAACCAGGGGTTTACTCTGTGACATGTGAGGCTACGAACGATCAAACGGTCGTATCCACGTCGGTTGAAATTCACGTTACGGAATAACGAATTTTCGATGGAAAAGCCTTTTTCAGAGTCGGCTGAGCGGAATAAAGAGGCGATTTTAAATGTTCTTAAGGAAGTCATCGTGCCTTCGGACAAGCTGCTTTTTGAGGTCGGTGCACGAACGGCCCAATATGCTCAGCATTGTGCTAGTTACTTTCCCGATTTGCAGTGGGTGCTTTCGGATGTGGCGGGAAACCAAGCAGGTCTGAAGCTCTGGATGAAGGATTGCAAAAAATCAAACATCAAAGGACCGCGTGTTTTTGAGGTGGGGAGGGATGACTTTCCCATGCCCTATATCAATGTTGTATTCACAGTGAATACGCTTCAGGTGATGTCTTGGAAGCAGAATAAGACCTTCTTTAAACTTCTGGGAAAACGACTGCGCAAAGGGGCAAGGGTGTTGATTTACGGTCCCTTCAACGTTGGAGGAAAATTCATCACTCCGGGAAACGAAGCTCTGGATCGGCGCCTCAAGGAAGTGAACCCCCAAAGCGGAGTCCGGAACTATGAAGATGTAAAAAGTGGCATGGAAAAGAGATGTTTCGAGTTGTTAAAAGACTATGACATGCCCAATAATAACAAGCTCCTGTGTTTTTCGAGGCTTTCCCAGTGCGTAATTCGGGGGACACCGGCTTTATATTGCACAGCGAAATAAGGTTGATGTCTCCAAATTTGCAAAAAGTGTTGAAGAAAATTAAACACACCATATGATCCATTTAATGTTGAAGATAGGAAAAGAATTCAGACGAAGTCATGTGTCTCGTTTTGGGTAAGAACTTCAGTGAATCGATATTTTTTATTTTTCATGGTTGTGCTTTTTTTGTTTGGTTGTTCCAGCAGTGATAATGATTTGTGTGAAGTTTCGATTTCAAATGCAGTCTCTAGCCAATTCTTTCCTCTTACGGGCGAGGTATATTTAACTTCTTCTAATTGTAAGATGAGTACTAACATAAATTCTCTCACCTTAACTGTTAATGATGAGCTTGTGTCAAATTCAGATGTTCAGATAGATAGCGAAGGCATTAGGTTTTCTCCATCACTAAATGAAGGAGAGAATCGAGTATTTCTTCTCATGGCGTCTGACGATGGTAAATCTATTGTTTATGATTCGATAATTTGGGCGGGTTCTCAAACTTTGACTGTGACGGTCAAAAATACGGAAAATGAAATTGTAGTAGGGGCCCAAGTTAAAGTGATCCTAGGAGATGATCATTCTTTTTTTTTGGAAAAAATTTCTGATGAAAACGGAATAGTTATATTTGAAAACGTGCCAAATCGCACGGTTGCGATTGAAGCTTTTGATAGTTCAAATGCCCATGTCGTCGAGCCTGTTAGTGGTGGTTCTGAATCGACTGTTGTAATACTACGAGGATTTGCTGCCCCCAGTGAAGTTAATAATAATGATCTGTCACAGGGAACAAATGGCTGGACATGGAGTGATGGAGCCGAAGTCGAAATTGTAACTTCTGTGGAAGAAAATGCTCTTTCCCAATTGCAAAAAATACAGCGAAACATGATACGACAGCCGCGTAACCCGAATCATTCACACCTTGTTCAACTACTAAGAGAAATAGAAAGAACTCAGAGTGGAGGAAATGTTGATCGAGCCATCATGCTTACAACTTCAGAACAAGGTCCGGCAACACTTTCACGTACCTTTCGAGTTGCAAGTAATGTAGAATCGTTATCCTTTAAGTTTCGATTTGAAACATCCGAAGTCCCAGGTGGATATTACGGTAGCGAATTTAACGATTATTTCTCTGTCACCGTTCGTAATCAGCGGTCCGGCGAAATTTATTCTTTCGGAAGGAGCATGAATGATGTCTCCTTATTTGCTTTTACTTCAAATGGAGTAACTGCATGGTATTCAGATTCTATTGACGTAGAAGAGAATGATATTGTTCAAGTGGATTTGGTTGTGGCTAATGTTTTAGATGGCTTGTACGATTCTTCCGTTGTGTTTGGTGCAATTGAGTCGACTCCCGTTCGCATTTCTGGATTCGAAGCGTATGATTTGGATGGTCAAAGCTTAGAGTATTTTAGTGGCGGAGAACATACTTATTTGGGTGGAACAACACCGGTTTATTCTACGGTTGAGTTGACTGGTTCTGAAGGCACGGTGATCTCAGCCGTTAAGCTTGAAGTGCTACAGGGAGGGGGTGTTGTGGCTGAAGTGGAGTCTTCGGGCACTGAAGCATCAGCTTTGTTAGGTGCTATAGGTTCAGAAGGGAGACTTTCTGTAAGCAATCCAGCTAAGCTCTTTTCTTTTTCAGCTAGTAATTTGATTAATTTATCAAACGCGCTTGGTTCCAGTGTGACATTGCGTCTTCGAGTTCAAACCGAAACGGGTTCGGAAGTTACCAAAACATGGTCTCGTTCCCTGCCTGTTTTAACTCGTGTGACTGGATTGCAACGTTATAGTTTGCGTGATGATTCAGAAGGTGGAGACGATTGGGGAGGAATAAACATACAAACAGTACTAACGGATTTAGGTTCTAATTTTTTTGTGAACGATATTAGTAATATGCATGGTGGAAGGTTTTTACCACATGTTAGCCATAAAAAAGGCGTGGATGCAGATTTTCGTATTGGTTCTAACACGGCAGCTGTGGGTGAAGATGTTGTTAGATTATTGGTTTCAGCGTTGGACAATCTGTCGGCTTCTACCTTTGCAAAAATTAAATTTATATTTCTAACTTATGAAATAGGTGACGCAGAAAATTCGCTTACGCAATATATTCAAGGAGCTAGAATTCAGGATCGCATGGCCACAGATATATTGCGCTATGAACCTAATCATACTGGGCACTTTCATTTAAGGGTGTTGTCTGAATGAAATTTGTTTTTGCAAAAACCAATTTAATATTACTTGCTTTGGGATTTTCTGGCTTAGCGTATGGAGGCGATCTTTTTTTGGAAAGTTTAGCTCGTGAAAGTGTGATCAAGTCAAAAAATTTGGGGCTAGATTGGACAATTGTTTGTGAACATGGAAACGAATTCGAATTTGGTAAGGGAATTTTTGAAATCAGCCCACAAGAAGAACGTTGGGTAAAAATGGATAGAGAGGATGGGTTCGAACCCAACTATTACATTCATACTCCAAAATGCGAAAAGCCTGTATTTTATGTAAAAGGAGTAAATTTTCCCCAAAAAGAACGAGGAAAAGTACTTGTTAATCGAAAACACGCGATTTTATGTCAGGATCTTTCTTTTGGAAAACGAAAATGCGATTTAACTGAGAATGGAAGGACATGGAGTTTCTTGGGGAAAATCACCTCTACGGAACTCCAGGTAAAAATATTTCAAGGGGAAAAGATCCACCTTGCACTAAAAGGGAAAGAAGAAAACTCAATGCAGGAACCTAGCTGGGGTGTTCTTTGGGCCGGTTTGTGGAAAGAACGGTTAATTGTTTTGATGCATGTGAGTCGTAATTACGTGGCTCGTAATTATTATCTTCTTGTCGAGAACAAAGAGGGAAAATTGGAGAAGAAGGCTAATGATTTTCGACCCGGTTGTTGATTTTTATAGATGTCAGTAAACCATGCTTGTCATTACCTTTTGAAACTGTTCATTTTGGAATAAGGGGACTGTCGACGGTATCCAAGTTAAAGAAATGAGATGCAGTCGTGTGTCCCGCAATTCCGAAAATGTTTGGTCTGGGGAGATGGTTCTACTTTTTTATGAAGATTTTTTCGTTTTCGATTTCGACAATTTGACCCGGATAGAGTTTTCGTCCTTTTCGAGTTTCAACCTCGCCATCCACGCGTACGAGACCATCTACAATCATGGCTTTGGCTTGGCCTCCATCTTGAACGAGGGAAGCTGCTTTCAGGAGTTTTTTTAACTCAATGTATTCGCCCTGTTGAATGAAGAAATCCATGAGAGTGGGAGAATCTTAGGGGGAATGGGATCAAATGCAAATTTTCCTCTCAGAAACTTTTCGATTTAACGTGTGATGGCGTATCGGAGAGCTTGAACGGATTCGAAGTCGTCCCATCCTTCTTTTTTCATGCCGACTTTCTCAAGAACTCTTATAGATGCTTTATTTTTAGGCAAAACAAGGCCGATGATGCGTTTGAGTTTAAGAATGTTAAAACCAAAATCAATTGAAGCTTGAGAGGCTTCGGTGGCTAATCCTTTTCCCCAATGCTCAGGCAAAAAGCGATATCCGAGATCGATCTCTTCTCGTTCCGGCAGGAATTTTAACCCAGCAAAGCCAATCACTTTCTTTTCGCCTTTAAGCACACAAGCCCAGCGACCAAAGCCGTATTTTTCGAAATCCGGATAGGCTTCGATTTGAGCTTTGGCGGTTTTGAGCGAAGGGCAAGGGGGTTCATCGGTATGTTCCATCACCTTGGGGTGGCTATTTAGACGATGGAAATCTCGGAAATCCTTTGGCTCAAATGCGCGGAGTATGAGGCGTTCGGTCTCAGGCCCTTCACGATAAATCTTCATCCAGGCAGTATACACGGCGCAATTCTGGGAGCACCGATGTCATTTCGCTGTGCAATATAAAGTCGGTGTCGCCAGATTCTATTCTAGAGTTTGCATGACACACAACTCAATTTAGAAAATCGAGGGAAGAAGCAAACGTCTCGCAAATCCTTTCGGTTTCTTTGATCTGCGGAGTGGCTACCAGGTTCGTGTGAAAAGCCAAAAAGCAGTGTCGTAGCCTGGATCGGCGCAAATGAGCGCTTCGTTTTCTGTTAGCGCTGGGAATTTGTCGGATCGGATGAGGTTTCGAGGAAACCGCTTACAGAGGATGGGGGGCCAATCTTGACTTGTTTTGATGGCCAATTCTCCATCACGTTCTGTGAGTGAGAATAGACCTTGGGGAAGGGACGTTCCCTTTTTCTCTCGATGATCCTCATACTTCACGTTGACGTCCGGTTGATCTACGCGAAATTCAAACTCACTCGCATAAACAGGGCCGACGGGCTCGTCGAAGGAAATATGGCAAAATCCTAAAAAGTCGTAACCGACTATCTTCCATTTTTTTCCGGCCACATATTCGTAAGACGTGTTTGATTCTGTGTTCCTCCAAGCCCAGGCCAGTTCATCACGAAATGCGCTTCCAGCTCCATCGATTCGAAGCTCCAAACAAGAGGAGACCTTGGCAAAGACAGGAGAAAGGGGTGAGAACCCCACAAGTAAAATTAAGCAAGTCCAGATCAATCGCATATTAAATCTCCAAAACATGACGCGACGCATTGTCATTTCAAAAGAGCAATGTCAATTCGGTGGGCTAATGCCGGGGACACCCCGGAGGGTTTAAGTGCCAGGCGTATTTTTAGGATGCAATCCTGAAGCCTGCCACCTAAGCTTTTGTAGCCCAAAGGGGATTGCGTTTGTCCCGATGTGGAATGAGAGGTCTGATTTAAAATTGGTCAAAATCCAATACTTGGAGAAAGAAGAGGGGGAATGAAGGCGAAAAAAGCCCAGGAAGTGCGGAGGCTGGAAGATATTCCCAATGTGGGGAAAGCGATTGCGGATGATCTGCGGCAAATCGGCATTACGGAGCCCCAGCAACTCATGCGAGAAGATGGGCTTGCGTTGTACCGGAAGTTGAATCAAGTGACGAAGCAGCGGCATGACCCTTGTGTGGCCGATACCTTTCTGGCTGCCGTTGACTTTATGAACGGTGGAAAGCCCCAGCCGTGGTGGAATTTTACGTCAAGACGAAAGAGGCTTTTGGGTGAAAGTTGAACAAGTTGCTAACTCATAAAAATTAAAAAAAACAATTATTTAATAGTGCATTTGCTTTACTGTAGCGAATCTGTTATTCTTGAAGGTATGAAGGCCGAACTTCTGAGTGTTTTTAAAGACTTGGACACATGGATCCAAACAGAAAACGAACAACGATGTGAAAACGAAGAGTCTCCATTTCCAAAAGCATTGGTTCAGATTTTTGGCCAGTGTGGTCTTTTGTTGAATTCGTCTGTGAATCTTCCTCTAGTTGGGACAAGAGATCTGGATGCAAGGGTAGAGTCTTTGAGCAAGGTGGGGAGTGTTTGGCCCATACGAAAGAAACTGGAGAGATTGCTTGAGTTTCACGATTTGGATTTGGAAACGGACATCCATTTGATCTGGATTCCAGAAGGTTCAACATTTTCTGTGTTTTTTGAAACCACGCGACTTTGCTGTGAAGTTCTAGATCCTCTGTTTCTTTTGTGTTCAAAGGCAATCAAAGCGAAAGAAAAAAACAAAGTGCTTCTTCGAGAGGCCATTCAGTTCTATGGCGATGAATTACGAAATCTAATTGAAAAATATGGTGGGGATTGTGGATACTTTGAAGAATGAAGGAGGTAGAAGAGTTCAGAGAGTTATCGGTTTTCTAGTAGGAAAAGGGTTTTTGTGGACGACTTTTCCTGTAGATCCATTTTTTGGAAAAGTGAAGATCAAGGATGTTCTTTGGGTAGCCGAAAACAGAGAGCCCAGAGTTCTTGAAGTCTTTCCTGCGGCGTATCTTCACTTTCCCAAGACGTTTATTGGAAGGAGTGATTTGCCTCCAGATCTGGCCGATGTGATTTCAAGAGTAGAAAAAGGAGATATTAATCCGAGGGATGAATACAAAGGCATTAAGCTTACTCGAATGGCAAAATGGAATAATCGCCCCATAATGGATAAACGAACAAGACCCTCTGACGAGAAGAAAGTGAACAAGACATTTCGAATGCGCAAGTCTCTTGCTCGTAAAATAAAGACTGTTTCCGAGCAGCTCAATATGACTCAAGTGGATTGGTTGGAGAAACTGATTCAAGACGCTTAAAAAATTTGTTCTAGGGGCACAATTTGGTTTCTCACCGATACGCCGGAAAGAGCTTTCTTCACAGAAATGGGCGATTTGGCGTCGTCTGCCTCACTCTAGCGAGAATGAAATCTTTTCCGGATACTGGGTCGAGTACGCAAAAAGTGATGAAGCATTCGGAGTGGAACGGATCGAGACCGACAAAAAGTCCAATGAAATTAGTGTGTTGGTGAGGTTCTGCCATTCGGAGGATTTGGCATGTCTCGTGCTTTTTTTGTGTGTGTTGAATCTCTTGTCAAAAAAGAACGTTCTTCTGGTCTTTGGGTGTTTCTTCCTGTTCACGGCTTGTACGAGTCAAATTGGTCCCGTTTCTTCAGACGATGATTCGAATGTTTCCTCAGGGGAGACGACGGATGATGCGTCTACCTATGTTCCTGGAAATGGCGAGTTGTTTAGTTGTCAGGGACGTCCTGCCGAAAACGCGTTTTTGTGTCCGGGAGATGATCGCAACTTAACGACCGATGTTGATTATTCTGCCGTGAGTGCATGTACGGAAGAACGAAAATGTGAAGTTCAATGTCGGACTGGATATGTTTTTGAGGATGGGGCATGCGTATTCGATCGAAATGCTACCGATATTTGTGAGGCGACAGGTGGGGCACAATGTTATTACATTGCTCCCGATGGAGATGACTCAAACGATGGGAGCCTGGCGCATCCTTTCGCTTCTACGAATCCAATCATTGATATCATTAGCGCGGGTGACTTTATTTACTTTCGGGATGGAAGTTATGGAGAGCGTGCCCAAGGCCAAATCGTAAACTACGCGAATTGGCTCCCGGACCATTATGCGGTTGCCTACATTCGCAGAGATGGAGAAGAGAATCGACCCATTACGTTTAAAGCCTATCCTGGCGAACAGCCGGTGTTTGATTTGTATGAGATCAATCCAGCGTGCGTTCCTGATTCGTTGGATGATTGTGCGAACGATGCTTTTCATGTGCGAGGTGCGGACTACATTCGGATTGAGGGGATGGAAATAGTACATGGATCTATCTTTGTTGGAGGCAATTCCCAATACACATGGATCGAAAACAATCATGTACATGATTTGTATACCGATCGGGACAACAACGGTTTGATCATGTTGTATTTTACGCAGTATGCATACGTTCGGAACAATGTCTTACATGATACGTATTCTCGAAGCATTCCCGATGGCGATGGCGGGTGGAAGTTTAACGCTACCAAGGAACATTACGATGCTCAGCATAATGGTTGCATTACAACCCTTTCGGGCGATGGGTATGTTGGGTATGGCAATGAAACCTCTGGCCCCTTTGAATTCACGAGCAACGACATTTACGATTGTCCGGTTCATCTCTTTATGAAGAATTCACAAGGGCAGATGGTGAATGAGGATGGAATCAATATTCTCATCAAGGACAATTACTTTCATGGTGAAGGGCGTTTGGCTCAGTGGTTTGAGGCGGCCAATGTTGTTTTTGAAAACAATCTTTTTAAAGACATTGAAGGAATCTCAGCCTTGGGCAAGGGAGAGCAGTTTGAAGAGGGGGGTGATTTGTCGATGTTAAACGAGATATCCGCCCGCAATGTGCAATTCCGTCACAATGTTTTTACCTCTACATCCTCTGTCGTTGCCATGCACGGACAAGGGTTTTTGCTTGAAAACGGCGTGTATTCAACGGCGCTGGCCGATAAGTTTAAGTTTTATAATAATGTGGTGATGTTGTCGGCTGCAGCAAGTCCCGGATCGATGGGGTGGAACGAGGGAGGATTTATTTTTGGGAATAGCTATGCTGGAATGATTGATGATGATCCCTCACGATCTAAAACCTTGTCGCGGATCAATTCCCAAAATAACTGCTTTGTGAACGAGCGGGGTGAGAACGTTGCATTTTTGAAACATTGGTTCAATGGCTCGGACTCCATCACCGGATACAGCCACGCGGAGTCTCAATCCGAATTCGGGATTAACGGAGATGGGGATATTTTTCCTACTGAGACAAATCCCAGTGTTCATTTCAATGACCCCGAAAACTATGACTACTCCATCAAAGACGGATCTCCCTGCTCTGAGATCGAGCATGTGGGCTTGTTGAATCCGGGCCTCTTTAGTCGAAGAGGCGAACTCTAGCCTCAAATCAAAGACGAAATTTCCGGAGTCGTTCAACCTGGATCCTTAAAGGGGAATGTCAAATAGACTTGACATCTTGGCGTGTACACTCTACTTTACATTTGTGAAGAAAATACATGTTGGAGATTTCATAAGATGCCGCGACTGACGACAAGGCTTGAGATTCAAAATGACCTTTCGAGTTTAAGGGCTCGGGAAGGGATTACGCAGCAGGAACTAGCCGACGCGGTTGGGGTGACCCGGGCGACGGTCATTGCCCTGGAAAAGGGAAATTACAATCCATCCCTTGAACTTGCATTTCGTCTTTCGGGATATTTCCGCTTGGGTGTTGAGGAGATTTTTAAGGTGAAAGGAGCCTAGGGTGAAAAAGGTCTTTCGATGGGTTCAAAACTACTTGGTTTATGCATCGCCGTTTGTGGTGGTTACGATGATCTGGAGCCATTTTCGGTCTGGAGGTGAAAGCCCATTACAGAGCGTGGTGTCGAAGTTTCTTTGGAATGTCTTTTCCTGGAACTTAATGCTTTGGTTCGTTGTTCTTATTCTTTTCTTTTTCATGTTGGTTTTTTGGCCCTTTGCCAGAGAACAAACTCTCAAACGCGTAGCAAATATTAAGGATCGGGACGAGCGGGAAGAATTGATTTCTGGAAAGGCCGCGAAGACCTCTTATATATCGACGTTGAGCATTCTCATTCTTTTCTTGTTTCTGTCTATCTTTCAGCTTGAGGTTAAACGTCTTCCCCCGGATCAAGCCATCGATGGGAAAACCGGGACTGTAAGCATTGGTATGGGGTTTGAATTTTTTGAGACAGCGAAGATTGAGGGGGAAGGGGCGGACTCTCCTTTTTTTGAAATGAAAGAGTTTCCACTTTCAAAGCCTGCAATTCTCCTATTGATTTTGATTGGACATGTGGGAGTGTTCAATCTTTGCATTCGAAAAGAATTTTCTAACGGTTCTTCTTAAGACTGACTGTTTGAAACTGAGTTCCTTGAAACGGTAAAATGGGTTTGTCTAGGACTCGATGCTTTCCAAAGTGCAGTTCAGCTCGGGTTGGGTCTGGCATGAAACCCACCCAATATAGATGGCATTTGGCTCGCCCCGATTCTTAAACGGAATTTCAACTTCGATATAGTCTTCTGAAGTGCGATGGATTTGAATTTGTTGAAGAAGGGGCATGATTTGCGTTCCTTCTTCATGTTTCAGAACTTCAAAAGCCATTCGTTTGATGTGACTTTCAGAAAGTTGGTTTAGGGAAGATCCGGGTTCTGCACCTCCGTTTATTTGTTCTGAGACTTGCATGAGTCTCATCTGAAGCTCATGCAAGTCTTGTTTGATGGAAGAATCGTCCTCTCTTGAATGGGATTCTTCCAGATCTTCTCTGAGGTGGTGGATTTCCTCCGCAAGCTCATGCAGGATATCCACGGATGCTTCCTCAACCGATGCAGGGTTGTTTTGGGCAGCGGGTGTTTGCGTTGGAATTTCTGGGTTGCAAGCCAGAAAAATTCCACAGATTGCGAGGAAATATGCTGGGGTTTTAATGATGTTCATGCTCGTGAAGGCCTTGCTTTTCAGGAAGAACGATGGAGCCTTCCTCAACAAGGTCTTTTAGGTAGAAACCATCATAAACAAAGATGCGTTTATTTGGATTAGAAAGGTCTTTTTCTTCAAATCCTTGGTAAGGAGTTAAATCTGCCACGCGGGGGATATGCGTGCAAACTTCCTCACAATGAACTTCAAAACTTCCATCGTCTACATGAAGGTGGCAGCAGTGACAGTGTTGGCTTAAGTACGCTTGCGCATCTTCATCGTATTCCAAATAATAGGATGCCAGGACATAATGATCGTTTGTGAGATAGACCATGGCCGGGGGATGTAGAAAGTCTCGATCTTCGTTATCTTCTGTACGGACCTCAACAAAGACCCGGCGATTGATCTTCTCGAACTGATTCTGTCCGCCAATTCCATAGTCAAATTCATATTGTATCTGAGTGGCTTCTAGCACTCGAGAAACGTCTGTAGGTTCTAATCGACTTGCCATTGTCATGGTAGGCAGAAGCGCGGTGCTGACAAGGAGCAAGAGGTTTTTTCGGATGTTTTTCATGTTTGTTTTCCTTCCAGAATGTTTCGGGCCGGGGTATCACAAAATGCAAGAAAATTGCAATAAAGAATATTTTGGTTAGAATCAATTCATGGCATTTTCTGATGCAGCTGCGGAAGTCTTGTTGAAAAATTCGGCTCGTATGACCAAACCTCGGCAGGTGATTTTGCGTTGCTTTGATCGGGTGTCGGCGCCCCTTTCGGTCCCTGAAATCATTGAGAAAGTGTGTGGAAAAGGAAGGAAATCATCCTCCATTGACCCTGTTTCGGTCTATCGGACCATTGACCTTCTGACCCGATTACGACTGCTTCATCGAGTGGCTCCAACAGGAGGATATTTACCTTGTAAGCACACAAAATGTGGGATTGAACACCACGTATTGATGTCTTGTCGGAAATGCCAGAAAGTGGACGAGGTGGGGGTGCCTGAGGCGATGATTCGTTCCCTTCACTGGTATCTTCAGGAACATCTTAATTTTTGTTCCGATCCTCATGTGGTTCAAGTTTCTGGGATTTGTGGGAAATGCCAAAAGAATTAAATTGTAAAAAACATGCAATAAATATAGAGGGACTCTATGTCGTACAAATGGATGTCGTTTTTGGGTGTGTTTCTGTGGTCGCTTTCTGCTCAGGGGTGGGTCGATGTTTCGGCGGTGTGCCAGGGAAATCTCGGACAGCGCTTTGACCTTTCACTTTCAGGTCCAGAGGAGGTTTTTCTGGAAATTGAAGGCATGCCCTGTGAAGGAATTCATGAGATCAATTTCAAAGAAAATCATTTTAGCTTAGAGCTTTCACCCAGGGGAACGTATTTTTTGGGCTCCTTAACTTGTGACGATCGGGTCTATTGGTGGTTCATGGAGGAAGTCAAGGGCGTGAGCCTGGCGGGCTTGTTGCAGATTTATAGAGTTCCTGGGTGGAGTACTCCCGAAAAAGTAGAGCTACTTTCAGAAGAGTCCCAACGGCGAGGCCTTCGCATCTCTTGTGTGTCAGGGGAGATGTCTTTGAGTCAAAAGGATGTGAATTAGCGGTTAGTCGATGATGAGCCACGGTTGACCGTGGTGCTCGATGCGTTTCGCGGAAACGCCGAACGCAGTTTGAATCATTTCTTCTTTGAGTTCGGCTGTCGTGCCTTGAGAGAGGATTCTGCCTTCATGTAAGAGAAGGAAGTGCGTGGCGAAACGCAAAGCCAAATTGAGGTCGTGAATGGCAACCAGGATGAGCGGCTCTTGAATTTGGCGAAGTATTTCCAGAACGTGAAGTTGATATTTGATGTCTAAATTGGCCGTGGGTTCATCGATGAGCAAGAGCTTCGGTTTTTGAACGAAAGCGCGGGCAATGATGACGCGTTGACGTTGTCCTCCCGAAAGTTCAAGGATCTCTCGATGAGCCAAGTGTTCCAGATCGAATTTTTTGAGGGCCTCGTGGACGTGATCATAGTCTTCGCTTCGTGGGCGAAGACCGAAATGGGGCATTCTTCCTAGAAGGACGGCATCAAAGACCGATGACGGTCGACGAAGTTCATCTCGCTGAGGAACGTAGGCCATGTTTTGGGCTCGTTCTGTGGGTGTAAACTCCGAAACGTTCTGTCCGTTTAGACGTACTTCCCCGGTGTTTGGTTGAAGGATTTGGTTAATGGATCGAAGGAGGGTGCTCTTTCCTGCGCCATTGGGGCCGAGCAATGCCACAATTTCTCCCCCCGAGAAGGAACATTGAATGTCTTTCAGGGCTTGAAAAGAACCAAAGCTTAAGGAGAGATTTTCAATGTCAAGCTGGGTCACCATAACCGTTTTCTCCTGACCACAAGGTAGAGGAAGAGGGGGGCCCCCAAGAAAGAAGTCAGAACTCCCACGGGTACGATCAAAGGGGAAGCCAGGTTTCTGGCCGCCAAGTCAGCCACCAAGAGAAGGAGCGCGCCCCCCAATGCAGAGGCCGGAAGGACAAAGCGTTCATCTCCACCCAATATGCGACGAACCATATGGGGAACAATCAATCCGATAAAGCCAATGATGCCGACGAGGGCAACCACTGTGGCCGTAGCTAGAGAGGCTACGAGCATTCCTTCCACCCGAAGTCTGGAAGGATTGACGCCTAAACTGATGGCGGTTTCGTCACCACTGTCTACGGCGTTTAACGACCACGAGCGAAGTGTGAAATAGCTCAGAGAAAACAACACCACAAAGGCCATGGGGAGAAGTTCGCCCCAGGTGACACGCCCCACATCGCCAAACGTCCAAAAAATAATGGATGCGATTTCCACATCGGAAGCGAGGTATTGGAGGCCCGTGACACCGGCTGCAAAAAGCGTCGAAAGAGCAACGCCTGCTAGAATGAGCGTTTCTGGATTTGATCCTTTCAATCGAGCGATCAGGACCAGGGCAACCGCCGCTATTAGTGAGGACAGGAATGCGAAGAAACTTGTCATCCAGGCACTGTCTAAGAGAACTGCATCAGTTGCGCTGCTATGAAGGCTTCCAGCTCCAAAACATACAATCGCCAGGGCGGCTCCGAAGGCGGCGGCTTGGGATAAGCCCAGCGTGAAAGGAGATCCGAGAGGATTTCTGAGAAGACTTTGCATGGCGGCGCCAGCTACGGCGAGTCCCGCGCCACTTAGAATGGCCGCAACCGCTCGGGGCATTCGGATGTACCAGACAATTCGCTCCGCCAATTCGTTGCCAAAGCCGAGAATCGTTTTGGTTACTTCGGCCAACGAAAGTGGAGCTGAACCCAACCAAAGTGAAGCCATGAAGGCGAAGACGAGCATGGATGCAAACAAAAGTATGATCTTCCAGCGACGACGATTTTGTTTTTTGTATTTTGCGACGACGTCAAGAGGCTTCGATGACATTATATCCCCCATACGTTTCCCGCATTTGGTCATACACATCTCGGCCGAGGAGTTGTGTGTAGATTTCCCTGGCACGATTGGCCGGATCAATATCTTGAAAGCCCTTTGGAAAGATTACTTTGCCCACGGCATAGGCATTTGCCATGACCGTGCCAAAATTGATCCAGTACCAATTGTATGGGAGGAGGCCATGCACTTCATTTTTCCGAACGGCATGTAGTTTCGAAAATTCCGGACGCTCTAAATCTCGAAGCACCATGGGCGTGCTGGCTTGATCCACAAAAAGTGTATCCGGATTCCAGAGTACCAACATTTCTCGATCCACAAATGCGTGTGTATCGCTCACGTCTTGCGCTACGTTTTTCACACCGAGCAAGGTGAACGGCTCGTATTTGGGTTCGGTGGAGGCAGCCCCGTGGGCTCCTCGATAAGCTACTCCCGCCACATAGACCTTTTTTTGTTGGGGTCGGGAAAGTTTTTGGGTTCGTGTTCGTAGGTCGGTTGCCACTTCATCAAAAAGTCCGATCACTTCTTCAGCTCGATCTTCTCGTTTGAGGACCTTGCCCAGGGTTCTTAACGCACGATCCAAACCGGCTCGGTTTTCTCCCAAGTCTCCGTAACCAATGACGACAAAAGGAACACCGGTTCGTTTTTGCCATCGGTCGGCATCCTTTTTTGAAAGGCGGGTTGAAAAAACGACATCTAGATTCAAGGAAGCGATCAGTTCTGCATCCCCTCCGTGAGGAGGTCCCAAAGATGGGCGTTCGGCCAGTTCGGGGTAGGCCATGAGATAGGGTTTGGAACGTCGGCGTTTTTCCACAGATTCCACGGCTGCCACACGATCAACTCCATCCACATAAAGCAGGAGGCGAAGGGCTCCAGGTTTCACGGCCCCAACCCGTAGAATTTTTTCAGGAAGGTGAACCTTTCGGCCCGCTTCATCCTCAATGATTCGTGAGTCTCGAACAAGGGGCGCCGCGTGATCTTTGGGGACGAGAACAAACGTTCCAACGATCACGATCAGGAGGGACAGCGTTCGAAGCGCGAGGAGAGGATTCATGTACGTTTCCTAGGAATTAGAATCGGCGCAAGAACGGCAGAGTTTCTTTCCAGAACGCTCCAGCATTTTGAGCGGCATCGTGGGTTCCCCACAATCGGGACAAATTTCTGAAGGTTGAACGATGGCTTTCTGGGGGAGAGAAAGAGGGGATTCACTTTGAGAAAAAATCTCCTCCAAAGGACGGTTTAAGATTTCCAACATGCTTTCTTGGCGAAGCTTCGCGAGTTCTTGACGGTCTTCGCGGGTTGCTTTTCCCTCTCGATCTTTCTGCGTTAATTCACGTTGTCGATCTCCCAAGGAAACGGCCCCCGGTCGAAGTGAGAGTCTCAGAGAGCGCCCGCTGGATCTCTCAAAAAAATTGAATGCTTGTTTGCCGTAGTCGAGGTGAATGAGGTTCCCTTTTCCAAACGTGCACCCGATGAGGGCTTGGATTGCATCAACGCCGCAGGCATCGTTCTCGACGACGGCAACGACTTCCTCATCGGGGGCGCGAAACCCATGGCAAAAATCCAAACCGGCCATGGCGGCCCTAAACCCGATGGCCAAACCCGGACATTCATGTCCATGGAAGCGAACGCAATGATTCCAATGCTCGTTTGTTGATGTTGTGTTCATTTCATGTTCCTCATTCGATCCGGACCCCGTCCTCGCCAGTTATGGTTGGTGATACAAATGGAAAATGTGTAACACTAGGGAGGGTGAAGTCAATGACAAAGCGCATCAGCGGAGCTATTTGGGCTCTGCCTTATATATAATGTGGTCGGTGGCTTCTAGGAGGAGGCCTGTGTGAGGATCCATATGAAAGTGGGGATGGGCGAGATTTTCAATGGGGTGTCCGCATAAACCGCAATGGGGTTTTCCCGAGGTTGGGTTGGATTTTTGTTCTGTTTTTTCGCCCATTGAAACCAGTTTAGACCCGGTGGGTGTTGGAAATCAATTTCCCCCGGCCTTCAGGCCGTGCTTTATAAAGGACTTTCGGGATTTTTTGAACCTTTTCGAAGGTTTGCCCGTCTAATCGAATAGCGATACAACGCGGAACTTACATGAAAGCTCTTATCCAGTATTTTGCAAAACGGCACTTGGTGACCAATCTCATTCTATTCGGGGTCATTTTTTCTGCGATCGGTTTTTGGCACAAAGTGGGCAAAGAGGAATTCCCTGACATCACCATGAATTGGGTGCGCTTCTCGATTCCTTACCCCGGAGCGGCAGCCGAAGATGTTGAGCTTTTTGTGACCAAGCCCATAGAAGAAAAGCTCAAGGAACTTACCGGTTTGTATGAAGTTAATGCGACCTCTTCCTATGGTTCTGCCTCCTTTGTGGTTCGCATTGAGTCGCATGTCTCCAATCCCGACGAACTCATTCGCGATGTGAAAGACGCGGTTGATCGAACCGAACTTCCATCCGAAACCGAGGACCCCATTTTCCGGAGATTCAACACGGCGGAAAAGGCCATCATCGATATCGGCTTGTACCATAAGAAGAAGAAAATCTTGGATGTGGACGCCCGGCAGGAATTGCAAAAATTCGCGCTGGCCTTTGAGAGTCGAGCCCTGGCAATCCCAGAAATCAGTGGGTTGGACGATCAGGGCTATCTTCAGCCGGAAATCCAGATTCACTTAGACCCCAAAAAACTTGCGGACAGGGATCTTTCACTGGGTGAAGTTCGAAATCAGATCTTGGCCCAACATGTTCGTGTTCCCGCAGGAAGTATGGAAGACCGCGAAGAATCTGAAGTCTCTTTCTTGTCTGAACTCGATACGGTACCTCGTTTGGAGAACGTTATTGTACGGGGAGGATTTGAAGGACAAAAAATTCGTTTGAAAGAGATCGGAACGGTTCGAGAAGGGTTTGAAAAAAATGCTCGTGTCTTGAAGATTCACGGCCATGAAGGGGTTCTCTTTAATGTTAAGAAAAGTGCGGGCGTGGATATCCTCACGGCTCAAAAGGCGGTTTTTCGTTTTGTGGAAGACCTGCGCGAGAGCCATCCGGAATCTCCTATTGGCATAGTGCTATTGGACGACGAATCTTATGATATTCGAAACCGTCTATCCTTGATTGGATGGAATGGGTTGGTGGGGTTCATCCTCATTCTTTTGGTTTTGTTTTTGTTTTTGGATTTTACTTCGGGTTTCTGGGTTGCCTCCGGAATTCCATTTACGTTGGCTTTTACCTTGCTCGCGGCTTTGGTGATGGGCTTTACGATCAACAATGTGACGCTTTCCGGAATCATCGTGGTTCTGGGAATTGTGGTGGATGATGCCATTGTCGTCGCGGAAAATATTTCCCGTTTGCGGCGTCAGGGTGTGGCCAAGCTTAAAGCTGTTGTGGATGGAACGCGAGGTGTGATTTTACCGGTCTTGGCCAGCATTTTGACCACCTGCGCAGCCTTTCTTCCTCTCTTCTTTTTTGAAGGACATTTTGGCCTGTTCATCAAATACATTCCCATTGTCGTTTTCTTGATGCTGGGAGCTAGTTTGATTGAAGCGATGCTGATTTTGCCTGGACATTTGAACTATGGATTTCCTTTGGTGAATTGGTGGCGAAGACGGACCTCTCGGGTTGTGAAAGACAAAACCGGCCATTGGTTCTTTCGCTTGGAACAACGCTATGCCAATTTTTTGACGCAAGCTCTGAGGTTTCGCATCCCTATTTTAGGTGCCTTTACAGCCCTTTTGGTGATTTCCTTTTTCTTGTTTCAAAGTCAAATGAAGTTCGTGATGTTTCCGCGCGAGGAAAGCAAAGAAATTGTGGTTCGAGCCAAGGTCGAGGAAGGCAGTACCCGATATGAGACAGCCAAAAAGATCGAGCCCCTGGAAGAGATCTTTTTAAAGGATGATCATGGGGTGGTCGTTTCGATGATCTCATCGATTGGCCAAAATCGGCGGGGAGGGGCTGTATTGGAGCACGAAGCCATGTTGCGTGTGGAGTTGTTGCCGCCATCGGAAAGAGACATTCCTTTGAACGATTTGCTTCCGATTTGGGAAAAGAAAGCCTCTCAACTCCCCCAGCTAAAAGAGGTTCGGTTTTTGAAGAGCCGATGGGGAGCTGAAAGCGGAAGTCCCATCGAATTTGATGTTCAAGAGAACAATGATGAGATTCGGCGCGCGGTGGTTGAGGATGTCAAAAGGCGCATGCAGAAACATCCAGCGATATCGAATGTTGAAATCGAGCGCCCCATTACGCGTCGCCAATATGAATTGGAGTTACGGCGTGATGATGTGTTTACGATGGGCATCAACCCCAGTGAAATCGGAAAAAGTTTGAGGGCCTTTGTAGAGGGCCAGATCTTATACACGTTGAACAAAGGCGAAGAAGAAGTGGATGTTCGTTTGACCAGCTCTCTAGCGGACAAGAAAGATATTGAGTCGATTCTGGGTATGCGCGTGTCCAATACCGAGGGCTATCTCGTACCTTATCGAGATTTGGTGAGGATGAGAGAAACGCGGGCTCCTTCGAATATTCAACGGATAGATTATCGAAGAACCACCAAGATTTATGCGGACTTAAAAGAGAACACAGATGTTACCCCCTTGGATGTGGCCAATTTCCTAGAGGAAGAAGTGTTTCCTGCGGCTCGAAAAGATCATCCCAGTACATTGTTCAGCTTTCGGGGTGAAATTGAACATTCCCGAGAATCGCAGGGCGATTTTGGTTTGGCGTTGGTTTTGTCATTGAGCATCATCTATTTTCTTCTGGTGTTGCTCTACGACTCGGTCGGGTTACCTTTCTTAATTGGTGCCGTAATTCCATTTGGAACGGTCGGAGTCTGTCTGGCTTTCATGGCTCACGGCATGACGCAGTATGGGTTCTTTGCCGTTGTTGGAACACTTGGAATGATCGGTGTTGTGGTCAATGATTCCATCGTGATGATTTCCAAGCTGGAAGATGCGGAGATCTTGGATACGAGCAAGAAAGATCTATTTCGATCGGTGGCGGATGTTTCTTCCACTCGTCTGAGAGCCGTTGTTGTAACTACTTTGACTACAGTTGCGGGGCTTTTCCCCACGGCCTATGGGATTTTTGGATATGACTCCATGCTTGCCGAAATGATGTTGGCCATGGCTTGGGGATTGATCTTTTCCACACTCATCACACTGCTTCTGGTTCCCTGTCTCTATAGCTTTTATGCCCATTTTCGAAGGAAAGGACACGAAGCCTCATGAAAAGAATTCTTGCTTTAATTAGCCTTTCGATCATTGGTTTATATTCCCACGGGGCTTTTGCCGACTCCTCGCAAAAATTTTTGGATTTGAATGAATTCGTTCGTGCGGCCCGAGCCAATGATGTCGGGATTGAAAAAGTGCTGCATGAACGCGTTCAAACCACGTTTTTGAGATCTTTGTCGCTACCTTCTCCCGGGGTTTTGCTTCAAATTGAAAATCAATATGGATTTTCTTTGGATGAAGGGGAGCGGACGACGGTTCTGGATCTTGCGGCTTCTAAAGAGATCACAACGACGGGCACCACGCTTACAGCGTCTCATAGTTTAAACCGTCAAGAAGACCGAGAAGAAGATCAAACCAGGGTCGCGCTTGAACAGTCACTCTTTCGGAACGCTTTTGGAAAACAAACGCGCCGACAAGATCAAAAACTCATCAAAGAGAATGAAGCCATTCTACTTCGAACCGTCGAAGCGTATGAAGACTATATTGCGACTCTAATTTCTGGATATTTTGATTGGCAGCTTTCTCATGTAAATCGCACGGTGGCTCAAGAGCTTCTTAGCGAAAGCCAAAGCCTTCAACATTTCATTGAAGAGCGGAGTCAGAGGCATATCGCTTCAAAGGTGGATGTTGGGCGCGTTGCATTGGAAAGCATGGGGTACGAAGAGGCGATTCTGGAATTGGATATTTCTTTGGTGAAACAGGGAGCCGAGATCGCTTCGGCGATGGGAAAGGAAGTTCTTAACGACTTGCAACCTTCTGCTTTGTTGGATTGGACGAATTTGAAGCTGGATTTTGAGCAGACCCGAACGGCGGCTTTGTCAAAAGGACGCATGTTGGGCGCCTACGCGCTTGCAGAGGAAGCGGGGGCTTTAGAAATTCAATTGCGAAAGGAAGATTTGGATCCGGCCATCAATCTAATCGGCGGGTTTCGATACGATGACTCCACACGTTTTACGGTCAGTACGGACCGCAAGGAAGTATATGTAGGTTTTAATGCAGAGCTTCCTCTTTGGGATCAGAAGAGCGGCGCAGAAGTAAAAAAAGCGGCCTATGAGAAAATGTCCGCGACGCTGGCCAAAAAGGAGTATTTGAAAAACCTTTCTTCGGCCTTGAGGGCGCAAGAGGGACGCATTCAAACGCAGCGGAAGCGAATTGAATTGAGTGAGAAGAAGTGGACCGTTTCCAAGGATGTCGCTCGTCGAGAGCGAAAACGGTATGAGAACGGAAAAATCGATTTGGAAACCCTCATTTCAGCTCGACAAGCCCAGGCCAATAGCCGGTTTGAGTTTTTGAAAAACCGGATTCAACTCAACAAAGATATTGTGGAGTGGCTTCGTCTAACCGATCAGTTGATTGTCAAAGATGAACCCAACTTGCCTGCAGTGAGAAGCTAAGAGCCATTCGTACAAACAAATCGCTGCAACGCATCATCCTGAGCCCAGACTTTAACGGTGGGGCTTTTTGAGGTTTTCCTTGGGGTCTGGGAAGTGCCCTTGTAAGCTCGTCATTCACTCATTTTTTCGAGGAGGTCTCGTGAAAAAAGCGGTTTGGGTCTGGGGACTTTGTCTGGTTTCTGTTTGGATGAGTTCCTGTGGTGTGCTTTACGATGTAGATCTTACGGCGAGTCCGACCTCTGGAACGGCTCCCTTGGCCGTGGCGTTCACGGCCGATACCGATGGCTATATTGGTCTCGTAAATTATTTCTGGGATTTTGGAGATGGCGATGTGTCCTACGAACAGAATCCTTCTCACACGTTTTCTGAACCGGGTGTTTATTCGGTCATTTGTGAAGCAGCCAATACGGAGAATACCGTGCGTTCATCCATCGAAATTGTGGTGAATGAATAGAAAAACCCTGAGCTAATATTTTCGATTGAATAAGGGTGCGGCAAAGCAAGCTGTGTTTTCATCCTGGCATTCCAGATTGGCTTGATTCCAATCGGGCCCATCCACAAACCACGAAAAGACTTCATCTGAGGCCACTTTTTTCAACGAATGGGTAGCTGTTTGGCACTCACATTCAAAAGCAGACGTTTCTAGGTCCAGAAGATTTGCTTTGCATTCAAAAAAGGGAAACCCTCTAAGGTAGAGCGTTTCAAGGCTGTTCGAATAGTCTGGGGGGAGATCGGCCGACGTTCGTCCCAATTGAATGGACGTGCGATACAAACGCATGGAAGCTTCCCGCGCACATTCCAAGGAGGTATCTTCCATGGAAACATCGTCTTCAAATTGTTTAAACCATTTCACGGTTTTCATTTCATAGTTGGCGAAAACTTCGTGGGGCCTTCGGCATGCATTGGATTCACGGGAAAGAACCTTCGTCGGGCAAAGACATAAAAACCCACTGGCATGTTCTTGTGAAAGATTCAGTACACGATGTTTGGGCGCAGCTTCTCCAAACTCACCCATGAGAGGAATGGTTTCGTTGCATGCCTCTTGCGTTCGTGGGTCGTATAAAATTTGCATTTTTGGCTTCGCAAAACAGGGAACCGCAAAAACGACACAGGTCAGAAAGCTAGCAAACCATTTGGATACGTTCTTCACCATATTCCACTTCCTCTCTCTACATCAGCCAACTTTCCGGAATGTGGATTCCAGTCTTCCAGGCGTGTGCCGGTGGAGGGATCAAAATGAATATCGCGGAACAAAAACCGATTCAAAGGGTTTTTGGCCATTTGTATGGGCCAGTAAATTTTTAGGGGCGGGGCCTCGAAGGGTTGAAGGTTTTGATTGGAGCCAGCTTCAATTGTGGAACAGGCAAAAAATGAGCAGTTTTGACCTAAGACAAAGTACCGGGCTCGGTCCGGATCGCCCTCACGCGAGAAGTTCAACGCAAAATCCATTTGGGCTTCGTAGTCCCCGCCTTCAAACCAGAAACCATGCAATCTCCCATTTCCAGGGCCAATGGCGGTTTCCCTTCCGTACAGTTGCTGGGCGAGACTCGAAAAAACCAAGTCTAAAGATTCTTGCGTCCAAGCTCCATCGTCTCCGCGCGATAGGAAAGGTAGGTCGTTTTCTAAACTTCGGACCATTCCGATTCCTTCAGCATCGTAAGTACCAAACTCAAAGTAGTCCGTTCGACCCGTGTCATCATTGATGAGCAGGACTCCACTGTGACCCAGATGTGGAAACTGAACGCCGTTATTTTCTCCTGGAGGCAAATTATTTCGCAGTGGATCTTCGATCCAATCCGGAATTTTCTGAATGTAACGATCGGGCATCGTCAAATACTTGTCGATCATGGAGACCCATACGGCCGTGTTTCCAGAGGGGTCGGTCATGTTCACCGGATTGTTGAAGGTATAACTGTATCGGTTATAGGCCAGTGAACCGCCTGGAGGCGTGGTTGGGTCGGCTTGCGTAAAGCCATGGCCGGGAAGATAATGCCGGGCATTGTAATCCAACAAACTACCTTCTTTGAGGTTCCCGTTGAATCCTCGATTTTGCTCGGGCATTTCTGTGTGTCGAAACCAATCCTCACCATAGGGAAGGGTGTCTCGTTGTTCGAAACCGTTTCCGGAGTCTAATGTCGCCACAACGGATCCCAAATGATCTTTTAGAAAAAAGAATATGCCGTCTCCGTTGGAGTTGGTTTCCGCTTCATTGCCATATTGGTATCGAACGGTTCCATTCAGGACGCGCAAGTGATCATCTAGAAAAATCTCGGTTCGGCCGGTTGTGTCGTAGGTCGCAATCTTTTGTCCCTGAGTCGTGAAAAAGAAATGTGACGTCACACCGTTTTCTTCCAGTGTACGCAATTTGCGATTGGCGTCGTACGAGAAATGTTTGGTGGCTGTATCGTTTTCAGAAATGGTGTTTAAGTCACCGTTTCGATCATACGTATAAACGGAGGTGGATCCGTCCTTGGTTTGAGAAATGAGTGCATGCGGTCCACCCACGCCGTTTCCAGCTTCACCAAATTCAGAATTGATGACGGCTCCCCAAGAAGGAAGTGAAAGCAGGCACGTGAACATCATTACGACAAGACGTGTCAAAACGGGGATTGCCTACCAGTCTCCGAACCCTTTCGCAAACCTTTTTTTAACTCCCTAAAAACAATGGGGAAAATAAGCATGCGACGCGTTGATCGCAACGGCGCAAAAAAACGCTGTGCGACATTTTCTTCGAAAGTTCTTTGCATTTTGAAAAAATTACGCTAGGTGTCATCGCCATGTTGAAGCGAATCTTGGGGTTTACGATTCTTTTCACCTTCGTCGCCGTTCCGGCTGAGGCCTCTACAAGTCATTTTCAATACGGAACTCAAGGGTCTGGACAGGCCGGAACACACGCCATTCTTTCTCGGAGTGTGGACTCGGAAGTCTCGCAATTTTCGTATGACCAGAATGGGGATCTTTCTCGAATTGAGAAAGATGGCATCGAGGTTGAGTCGTATCAATACGATGCGACTCGGAAACTTCGAAAAGCCACACTCAATCAAACGGAGACGACCTCTTTCTTTTATACGGCCACGGGCGAAAAAGTGTTGACGCAGTTGCCGGATGGGCGCGTCGAGGTGTTTCTTGAACCGGGACTTCGTGTTTCAAATGATGTGGTTCGCTATCAATATGGAACAGATGCCGAAACTAGCTCTTCTGGAGATGGGATTACATTTCAGGTGAAAGATCACTTGGGATCCATTGTGGCGACGGTGGATTCGACGGGCATGTTGGAACAACGGGATACGCTGCCCTACGGCGAAAAATGGTTTCAATCTCCTGAGCTTCCTGAATTGGACCGAGGATTTAATGGAAACCGACAAGAGGGAAAACTCTATGACTATAACGCTCGACATTATTCGCCTGAGTTAGCCGCGTTTGTTCAATCCGATTCCCTCGTGCCTCATATGGATACGCTGGGTTTCAACCGATACACCTATGTAAGTGGGAATCCGGTCAACCGAATTGATCCCAGCGGCCATCAAGATCTGGCCGATAATAATGGCATTGACTTTACTTCGTCGGCGAATGCGAATCTTCAGTTGAGTGAAGATGTTGCGGCTTTGAAGACCCAGCTCTTAGCTCAGGGAGAGCAACGGAGTCAGCTAAATTACCTTTTCGCTTTTGATGCCGCCAACTATCTCATCAACGCATCTCCGGATGATCCCATGTATGACAAAGCGGAGTTTGAAGTGGGTATGGATATTTTTATGGCGATTTTGTCTCTTCAAGGTGGAGGAGGAGGGGGCGTCTCGCGAGCGTCATCTTATGGATGGTTTCGGGCGAGACCTCGAGTTGACTTGATTCCGTTTGTTCGGGAGTTCACTCCGACATGGCGTTTAAACGCTGAAGCTGCGTTGGCTGGTGTTCGAAGTTCGGGTCGTTTCTTAATTGATAATCGTGAAGTGGTTTTGGATATTGCTCTAGAAGGTATGCAATTCGCTGAAGACTTATCCAGTGTGAATGTCTTTATGCCGCCAAGTTCGGAACCTAGTGGCGTGGTGGCCGAATTGCAACCGTATCTGGATTTTGCCTCGGGTGATTACGCGATTCCTTCGCATCATTTGACGTTGATGACGTCGGTTCAGGAGATGGAAATGCATCGCGCAGCGCTGAGTGGAATTCCCACGATCGAAATTCCGTCGAATGTTCATGTTTCGGCATACATGGATACATCCGGTGTTTGGCGACCGTTGAGCTTGCCGCGCTGATTTGAATCAGATTTATCTGGGTTGACAGTCTTCGAGTCGAAGAGGCGTTTCTCTCGTCTCTCTAAGGAGGCCGTATAGTTGGAGATAGTCCTGAAGAGTGTTTTCGATTCTTCCAAAAAAAGTAAAACCGGTGTGGAATAGCTTATAAATGAACTCCGCATAATCCTCCCGCCCCAGGTGGTCCAAGAGCGCTTCTTTGTCGAGAGGAATTCCAAAAAAATGAAAAAAGGTATCCCGAATGAAGAAGTCACGTTGTTCGATGTAGTAATGTTCAAAATAAACGCTACCCGGTTGGAAGTCAGTTCGAGCCAGAATTCCGGGAACGTCTGAATTTTCACATTCGACAAACCCAAAAAGCGTATCTTCAACCAAATGCGACAAGAGTTGATCAACGACTTGTAGCCAAACGGTGTACACAATAGGATCCTTTGCGTTTCTAGTTCGTGCAATTTCTCGGAGGACAGGAATTCGATCATCAGGATCCAGTCCCAGGTTCTCACCTTGTATGATGTGAACCGATTCATTGATCAATAGTCGATCAAGCATTTCTTCTGGCGAGATATCGTCTTTTTCGGCAGCTTCGACTACTTTCTTAATGGAAATTACGACCGACTTGTTAAGTGACAAAGTAAGGGCAGGTTGTAGAGGATCCTCTGAGAGAATTCGTTTTTGTAGCCTTACGGGAAGAATAGATGGGTTTCGTTCAAAAAGTAGAAAGTGATAGCCCTTTTTTACAAGGCTTCCGTGAAGTCCTTCGAAGAAGGTTTTTCCTTGAGGATATTCTCGATAGAGATGATTCAAACGTTCGAGCATAGCGTTGTTGAAATCCACAAATTCCAATTCCTCAAATGGAGCCGGAAGGGGAAAGTCTCCCTTTGGGGCTTGGGAAAAGGCCGCAGAAGAACCCATTCCAAAGAAGAGAATGAAGAAGAAAAATCCAGTTCGAAATGTGCGAGTTTTCATAAAATATAATAAAAACAAATAGTTATATGTACGCCTGCCTGCTGTTGGTCATTGTATATCCAAAAGGACGCGATGTGTCAATTTGAGGTTTGCGTTTATATTTTTGCGTCATTTTTTTCTTCACATTTGGAATTTTATGTGACACACAGCGTCCATTCGTGCTTTATGCGTTACGTCATCATTGGGGGTCCGTAGAATGACGAGAGGCCTACGAGTTTGCTTAATCGCAACTTTAATCTCAGGTCTTATCTTTGGGCCCATCCCTTTGAGAGCCGATCCAGTTCGTTCCTTCTATCGTAATGACAGTTCTCAAGAAGTTTTGGGTTTATGCAATCCTTTGTTGGACGAAAATCCAAATGAGAATGCGCCTTTCGCACCTCATGCCGTTTGTATGGACAAAGAAGAATTTGGCGACATCCAACGCTTTTATCGTTACGACAAGAACGGTGACATGGTCGGTATCGTGGAAGGTTCTGACCCCACGGCACCTTTAACGACGACGCACACGTATTTCGCCAATCGTCGACTTAAGAATATCTCAAGTCCAGAGGAACAGGCGTTCTTTTTCTACACGGCTTCGGGAGAACGCGTCGTCGGATTGGTTGAGCAGGGAGGCGTTCGAAATGTTTCGGTCTCTCTGGAGCCCTTTTTGACGGTTGAGAACGAGCAAGTTCATTATCAGTTTGGTTCTGATCTGAGTACTTGGGGCGTAGATGAATTCGTTTTTCACTTGGCCGATCAAGTGGGAAATATTTTGGTCTCCATCACGTCCAGTGGCCCGGCCGTTCAACGAGATTACCTCCCTTATGGGGATAGCTGGTTCAAACATAGTTTGATCGAGAACGTCATGGGTTTTAACGGGATGCGGGAGGACGGTGCGTATCTCGACTATAACGCCAGACATTATGCTGCGGGACTTGGAAAGTTTCTCCAAGCGGACTCTTTCATTCCGGATCCAGGGAAAGCCGTTCCTTACAATCGATATGCATATACAAATAATAGTCCGCTCATTCATCGAGATGACAGTGGTCATTTCCCATTCCTGGTTGCGGCTCTTGTGGGTGGTGCTTTAACGGCGTTTGCTTATCGGGATCGCATTGAAAACTTCCGACAATTCATGGGCGTTTTCATGGCCGGAATGGTGGGCGGTGCTTTGCCCGGAGCGGGTCAAGCGTTGGGCGGAGCCATTGGAAGCCAGATCATCGGAAGCATGTTGGCGGGTGCCTTGGCGAGTGTGACCTCGACAGCCATGCTTTATGGAACCTTTGGTGCCCAAATGACGGAAAAGGGATTTTTCACGGCTTTGGCCTCAGGTGCGGCTGCGGGTATGGTGAGTGGTGCTTTTGGAGAAGCGATTGGCTCCACCAAAAAGCAGCTGTTGGAACAAGGAAAGGAAATGAGTTCCTTGACGCATGCGGCGTTACGAGGAACACAAAATCTCTTTCATCGGCAGGTTCAAACGGCCATTTATTCTTCGTTTGGATATGAGACGGATGTGAGCGGGATTTCCGCAGCCGGAGCATTTCTTTCAGGAGCCGTTTCAGGCGCGCTCTATAAAGGGCCAGACTTTAAAGATAATGCAACGAATGAACTGGGGATTCCACAATATGAACTGCAAGAAGGGAATATCGGCAAATTATTCTCCGCTTCCTTCTTGGGCGATTTGGCCGATCAAGTGGTCACCGGACAATTTGATAATGGAGATCACGTTTCTTCCGCATTTCTCAATAGTATTGGAAACAGCATTACCAACCAAGTGTATTTGAATCAGGCCGTGGATATGGCCAATGACAAAATCATTAAACAAGTAAGTCAACAGGTGTCGTCACCCAATCCATGAGGGGTTAAGTATGTTTAAAAAAGAAAACTTTGTTTCATATTTTCTTTTGAGTCTTGGAATTTTGCTTGTGACATCGAATGGTGTTCATGCAGAGTTCACGTCGAGCGACAATCCTTTGAATCTCACTTTCCATGAATTTGAAGAGCCCAATCTTTCTTCGGGTGACTTTTCAATGTCCATTCCTTTTGAGGCTCCGGAAGGAATTGGTGGTTTGAAGCCGAGCATTGCCCTTCAATACAATAGCGCAGCTGGAAATGGTGTGGCTGGAATGGGTTGGTCTTTCAATCTTTCTTGCATTGAACGTTTTTCTGCTCCCAAGGATGTAAAAACGACCGATGGAAACGACGATACTCTTTTTCTGGGAAGAGGAGATGTGAACGAAGAACCCAACCAATCTTTGTATTATTTGGACGGTCAGAGACTGGTTGCCTGCGATGGGTCAGAAGAATGTCCACAGGCCTATGACGACAATTTTTCTTACCAAATCAACTATTCTCCCGTTCTGAATAACGCCAGTTTACTCACGCAACGGATTGATGTGGGTCCGCCGATGTATCCCATGTTGGCCGCTTGGGAAATGAAGACGCTGGAAGGCTTGACGATCAACTATGGTTCTCGAGGAGAGGACGATTTTTATACGGGCCGTTTGTTGGAAGATGCGCGAGAAGTCGAAATTTTTAGTCCTACGGAGATATTTGTTTTTGACGGTCAAGGAAAGCGATCGGTGAAATGGTGTGCAACGCGAATCACGAATGGCACATATAAATCCACGGGAGATGGTTTGGCCGAAGTATTGATTGACTATGAAAACGGACTGACGGCTCCTTCCACAATCACATGGGATCCGGATTTTCGCATGGAGTTTCAATACGAAGGTCGATCTGATGTCGATGAGAGCATGGCCGCTCCAGCCCGACATAGCGAGTATCGAAGATGGAAGAGTGTAGATATTTATAAAGGACAGACACTTTTGCGACGCTATGAAGCTCGGTATGAGACGGGAATTCAGACGGGTGTGTCCAGGTTGGCCGCCGTGGTCATGAAGGACAAAGATAACAGCGCATGCCGACAAGATACGGGTTCAGCCGATGATGTGTGGTGTCCGATCTGGAGTGCTGAATATGGCGATTTCGATCCAGGTGAAAGCATGTATGCGGCTACGTCTAACATTGAAGCCATTCCACGCAATGCAAACAACCCTGGAACGCGTTTGATGGACATTAACGGAGACGGCCTTCCGGACTATGTCTCTTATTGGGGGGATTGGAACAACGATTCCTATTCCAGCACGTTAGAAGTCTACTTAGCTACCGGTTCAGGGTGGGCCCACACACCGGAAGCCTCGGCCTATGAAGCGGCTTTGGCCGAAATGGGGCAACCGTTTTCCATTAATCACGATCCTCGCTGGGCAGATGAAGGTGTGAGGAGTGGAGACTTTGACGGCAACGGATACATGGACTTTCTTCAAATCGAAAAAGGCGCGTCACCTCATACGCGTTTATGGCTCCAACGAAGAAACGAATCGGGAACACAGATTTCCTTCGATTTGGTTTATGAAAATGGCATGTCGAATCCCGAATTCGATTTGGGACCCTTGGCGGATGACAATATGGCCGTGTTTTCCGAGGTACACTGGAATATAAGCAACGAGCACGGCTGGTTGGTTGCGGACTTGGATGGGGATGGTTTGACCGATGTGTTTGGCGGATCAGCCTATCATCAGTTCGTTGAGGATGAAGAATTTCCCATTCAGCATCAATTTTATGCAAGGACGGATTCAAACGGCAAGGTGGTTCGGGCTGCTTATCTGAACCGAGGAGATCATTTTATTCGGAATGATCGGTTTGCTCCCCCCCAACCATTTGCTGTTGCTGGAGGGTATAGAGGCAGTCGAAAGAATTTGTTGGGAGTTATGGTGGCAGATGTAAACGGGGATCATTTTCCGGATATCATTCAAGCTGGACCACACTTGGATTTGCAGCCGTTTGTTCCGGAAGAATACAAAGTTCAAACCATGACGCGTGTCGATTCCGAACGGAATATCCAATACAAAGTTTGGTTGAATGGAAATAGCATTTTAACAGCCGGGTATATGCCCTATTTCTTTCCGGACCATACAGGCAGTGTTTGGATTGAATCAGAGGCCTATGGCCAGCGCCTACAAGAGCTCATGGATGGAAAATCGTTTGTTAAGGCTGCATCCATTTGGGCGGCGGGAGAAACCTATACAACGGCAAACTGGTCGGATTATCGAGATGGTCGTGAAACGAGTGGGGATGATCTTGGCTATCGTTTTAAGGATGTCAATGGAGATCACAAAGCCGATATTCTGTTTTCGAGAGAAGGCAGCGTCAAAATGGCGTTAATATCAGACTATGACAATCTTTGGGTGTCGGACTCTCGTTACTTGCCCACGATTCGATTTAAAGAAGAAACCAACGACGGAAAATATTTTCAATATGGCGATGCCATGGATTTCAACGGGGACGGCTTTACGGACATGGTCCCACGAGATGGTCGAGCCTTTATGAATCGTTTGGCCGAAGTTGATTCGGAAGGTTACCTGGCACATCCCGTTGATTTGCTCACGAAAGTGGGTTCTCCAATGGGCGGTCGGCAAACGATCAAATATAAACGCTTGAAGAGTGGTCACGGTGAAGATGACTTTGTGAATTACCACCGTATGCCTCAGCCCAAGGTTGTTGTGGCCGAAATCGAGGTCAGTGATGGTAGAAGCGGTGGAAGTGTTTCCGTTCCCACGCAATATGAATACTTTGGGGGGAAATATGATCGTGTGCGAAGGCGATTCAGCGGATTTCGCTATGTTCGTGCGACAAAGGCATTCCCAGCCGATGAGATTCACAATGGGAACACGTCTCCTCGAACCTTGATGACCGAGAGTTGGTTCCACCAAGATTGGTGTTTGTCTGGTCAGCTTCAAGCTTCTTTGGTTTCAGGAAATAACAATCCCGATGAGAGTCATCATTATACGCTGCCAGGATTCGGGCAAAGTGATCCCTTTGGACCTGCCTATGATACGAACTTTGACTTTTTGAAGAACAATGACGAACAATTGTTGGCCTGGAAGACATTGAGCTATCTGAATGTTCATAATCCTTCAGCTCCTTCCTCCTGCAACGATGTGGCTCAAAGTCCCATTTTTGTTCCATTGACCCGAAAGGTCTCCGTTCAATACGGACAGGATGAAAGCACGTTGGTTAAAACTGGTACGACAGAAAGCTATGACTACTACCCGACGTTTGGTTTGATGCGTGAGAGTGCGCTGGTGGACAATATCATTTATGGGACTGCACATAGTGATCTTTCCCCGATGCGGAGAACCGAGAAAGTTTATGCCAAAAATCTTTCTGCTTGGCAGGTGAGGCCGTGCGAGGAAAAACTCTATCTTGGAAATGAAATGACGGTCTCTCGGGCCGTTAAAAAAAGATATTCCTCTGGATTTAATTGTTCGCTGCCCTTGCCCAGTCAAGGAAATCCGAAGCTTGCTCCTTTGGGAGAAAAAATTGAAGGCGGAGGTTTGACTCAGGAACAGTCTTTTTCTTATGACAAGTATGGGAATCAAACCCGTCATACGAAGTTTGTGGGAACGGAAATCCCGCTTTCGATCATGAGCTTTTACCGAGATCCAAATCAGGTCCATCCAGATGGAATGTATCTCTTCGAGCAATATACTCTTCCAGACCCCGGAACAGGGACGACAAATCTTATGAAGCGAGACATCGTTCGTTCCTCGGAATATGATCAGTTTGGAAGGTTGACGTCTCGATATAGTGGGCAACGGGTTCGAACGCACTATGACTATGATTCGTATCATCGCTTGATTCGAACCGAACAAAGCGACAACGACGGTGTTTTAAAATCCTGGAGTTCCATCGAGTATGGGGGAATTCCCGGGAACTATGCGGATGGATCGAATTCCACGGCAAATTGGCAGCATGTGTTGAGAAAAAGCTCTTTCAATTTGGATGGCCTCAATGAAGGTGGACCTTCAGAGTTGGCCTCCAAAGAATGGGTTGATGGTTTGGGAAGAAGTTATCGAACCGTGTCTGTCAACGGTATGGGAGATCAGGAGCGAATTTCAGTTGTGAAAACGTATAACTCTCTTGGAAAAGTGGCTTCTGTTACGCATCCCTTCTTTGCGGCCTCAGATTCTGACGCTTATCAACCGGACCATGAGGGCGTGCAGACAGAATACGACGTTTTTGGTCGAATTCAGCACACGTCAGGTGCTGGAGTCCCAACGGTAGACTATGGCTATTCGATGGATTCTAATGCCCAAGGTGTGCGAACGCGCGTCACAACCACCAACACGAACGGTGCAAACAGCGATCGTTTCATTGTAAAAGATACGTTGGGCCGAACGGTTTTGACGGCGGAATGTAAGGCATCAGAAAACGGATCTTGCGGAAATAATCCGAGAGGTTCGGAATATGTTCAAACCAAACATGATTACGATGCATTCGATCAACTGAGACAAACGACTTTGAACGACAATAGCCGCATGGTGATGAGCTATGATCGTCTGGGACGAAAAACCTGGATGATTGATCCGAATATGTCCAATTGTGAGTATATGCTTCCGGACGGATGGGACTTCAATCTCTATGATGTCGCCTGGGCCGGTGGAGAACATTGCAATTGGTCTTATTTTTATGATGATCGAGGGAATCTAGCCCAGCAAGTGGATGGAAAGGGGCAAACGACGAACACTCGGTTCGATATGTACAACCGAGAGACCTGGAAATTCACATGTGACGAAAATGGGAAATTGGATGCCCTTTCAAATTTTGAATATGACCATCATCGCCCCAATAAAATCTGGCAAGAGAGGCATTTAGTTTTTCCCTATCCCTATGGGAGCCCTCGTGGCTATTTTGCCGGGGTGCAAGTCAGCTTAAATGAAGATGGATCTAAACCAAGCTGTCCGCTCAGTTTGCAGGGAGACGAATCGGTCAGTGACGAAACCAATCCTTTGAATATGAAGCGATATATTCGCCACAATGAATTTGGTGAGATTGAAACCAAAGACACACAGATTCAATTGTCTCGACCTGAGCTTGGGTTGGACGTGGATGAACGTACGATCATTTGGACAGACTATGGGGCTGCTGGGCAAGTTCGTTCTTCAGTGGTGAACCTTTATGACACCTCTCAAGAGCAAGTATTGTCCTATAATTATGGTCGGTATGGGCATTTGACTGCCTACGATACGAATGCGACCTGCTATCCTCCCATCAGCGACATTACGTATGACGCAAGTGGGAGAGTCACGCATAAAACGATGACCCATATGCCTGCTTCTGGTGATTGCAACCCTGCGAATATCGGGAATATCGGAGATGTGTCGTATGACTATTTCGATGCCAATCATGTGGATCATTTCAATCGTTTGTCAAAGATCACATTCAGTCCATCAGAAGCGCTTGGTGCCAATTCCGCTCTGGAAATTAAGTACAGCAAGGAAGATGGGACACCTGGTTACGATACATTTGGGAACATCAACTTCATGAAATACACGTGGGGTGTGGGTGGAACCGATCCAAAGTCTTATAAGAAGGCCTTCGCGTATGATCGCTTGGGACAGCTAACGCGGTTCGGTTTCTACGACTATCAGTCCAATGGCGTATCGGTTCCGGCTTCATGGAATCCGGAAATCTATCCAGATTTCGCATGGGACGTGTATTTATATAGCCCTCTGGGAAATCGTGAGTATGCGAATGTAAAGGACTATGGGAGCCATCAACCGGATCTTCCGGCGATGGAAGCCGTGAGAGCGCAGCCAGATGTTAGATCTTTTCCAGGCATCCGACCGATTGAGACGAAACCGAAGAAAAAATCAAAACGCAAAGCAACCATAGACGACTTCGCCTTTAGCAAATAGGGGTCAGGTTCCGTCTGACATTGCTAGACCTGCTTTAGGTCTGCGGCGAGTTTAGTTCAGGTTTTGAGTGTGAGTTCAATGGGGCAGTGATCACTACCCATGACCTGGGGGTGAATTTTAGATGCCTTGAGGCGATCCTTGAATTCGGGATTCACGCAAAAATAATCGATTCTCCAACCAATGTTTTTTTCGCGTACATTCCTGCGATAAGACCACCAGGTGTAGTGGTCGGGGCCTTTTTCAAATTCTCGAAACGTGTCGACGTATCCTGCTTGGGTAAACTCATCCATCCAAGCGCGTTCCTCTGGGAGATAACCCGCATTATTTTCATTTGATTTCGGATTTTTTAAGTCGATTGCTTTATGGGCAATATTGTAGTCCCCAGCAAGAACCACATGCTTCCCCTTTTTCTTCAATGAATCACAAAATTTATGAATGGCTCGGCAGAAATCCAATTTATAGGGTAAACGTAGTCCCTCCCGTTGACTGTTCGGGAAGTAGGCGCTCACGACAGCCACATCTCCATAGTCTGCTGTGAGGACTCGACCTTCTCGGTCAAAGATGTCCAGTCCCATCCCATATAGAACGGTCTCCGGCTCTTTCTTCGTATATATAGAGACACTGCTGTAACCTGGCTTTTCAGCGCAGTGCCAGAAAGTGAAATAGCCTGAAGGTTTTAATAAATCTTCAGACAGCTGCTCAGGCCTGGCCTTGGTCTCCTGAAGGCAAATGACATCCGCCTTTTCCTTTTGTAACCAATCCAAAAACCCCTTGCGTTCGGCGGCTCGAATCCCATTTACATTCCAAGAAAATATTCTCATAAGAATCCCTGTTTCTAACGGTAGTTTTGCCGAAAATCAATCGGTAGAAGGTCAAAGGCCCCTGGACCACTCAGGTCTCAGCGGAATTTGACCTGAAAGGGCTTTGTCTAAAATTTGAAGAAGCTTCTCTCGGTCTCTCGGAAGTCTTCCCTGAAGGGGAAGGTAATTTGAGGCGTGATTGGTGCGGAAAACGGAGTTGCGAGGATTCGCCTCTCGAATCACCGTTTCCATTTCTCTGAGTAGGCCTTCCACGGAGGGAAGGGTGAACCTTCCTTTGTGTGCGAGCTTGGCGATCGGACTACCAGGTATCAGCGTTAGCGTTAGGAGTGAGAAATACTTTGGGTCCATCTCGGTAATCAGTTTGGCGGTTCCCCGCGCATGTTCTTGACTTCTCTCTTCTCCGCCGACTCCCAGCAAGAAAATGGTTGAGAGATTCATGTCTGCTTTGTGGGCCTTCTGAGCAGCCTGAACATGGTCTTTAAAGTTTGCTCCCTTTGCGATGGTTTTGAATGTGGGGTCATCGCCGGTTTCGGGCCCGATATACAATAGGCGCAATCCGAGGGCGCGCAGTCGTTTGAGGTCCTCCTCGGACTTTTCGAGGAGGTTCATGGCTGTGGCATAGGTGCTGACGCGAATTAAATTTGGAAAGGTTTGTTGGCATGCCTTAAGAATTTTTTCCCATGTTGATACGTCCATGGCCAAAGGATCCCCATCTGCCACAAAGATTCGTCTTACATTTTTCCCAAAGGATCGTCCGGCTGTTTCAATGTCCTCTAGAATATCCGTGATGTTTCGTACGGAAAACGTCTTGTCTCCATACATTTCACAGTAAGTGCAAGCATTCCACGAGCAGCCGATGGTTGCTTGAAGAATGAGGGAATCTGCTTCACTGGGGGGACGGTATATGTCTCCTACATATCGCATGTTCAGTCTGACGAAAGCCTTGATAGCTCGGGATGAGTTGGAAACTTCGTCTTTCCATCTGATAAAATTTCCTTTGAGCGTTCGATATTTCCAATTTTTTGATGGGAAAGGGCTCCTTGAAGATACACATCTGGATTCGCTTGTTTTGTCTCAATGGCTTGATCAAAAAGTCTTGCGGCAGTTTTGAAGTCCTGTTTTTGGGCTTGGCAGACTCCCCAATTTTGAAAAATAGCAGACTGGATGATTGGATTGGTTCCCCCTAGCTCATAGGCCGTGTGAAAAGCTTTGCAGGCATGGGCCCAATTTTTTTTGGAAGCCCAGGCTTCACCTTTCTTAAGCTGAATGATGGAAGATCTTGGAAAGTGCTCCTCGGCATTGGCCCAATACTTTTCGGGGTGAGCCCAGAGAGCCACTCTCGTGAATCCCCAGCAGACATATCCTACGAGAATAAGTGTGCCAGCTATTTTTAAAGCTTTCGTATTGGACGAGGCGAATCGATTTGTGAGACTTGCTCCCAGAAGAAAGAGCCCAAGAGAAGGAAGATATAAGAACCGTTCAGCAAATAAAATCGGATTGGGAACGAGGTTTAGATAAGGAAGAAAGGCAACCAGGAAAAAAATGAAAGCAAAGCCTTCTAGAAACCAACGTTTTTTGAAAAAGAAAATAAGCAGAAGGCTTCCCAGAAATAATCCAGATACATTCAACAGGTTTCCGAGAGAGATCGTGTTTGGAGCATGCGCAAGACTCGCGTAGGTAGCCTCTCTTAGAGGCGAAATCATGGTGATGAATGCTTCTGCGTAGATATCCAGGGCTGTCAGCCAATGAAACCCAAAGCCGTATTCACGAATTTCATCTCGATGAGGCAATTGAACAAAGGCCATCAGATAAGCACCCAGCAATACCGTCAATAAGCCTAGAGGCATATACCTCTCCGGGGCGCGTTCAAAGAATTGTCTTTTGTCTTTTGCAAAGAAAAAATCCAGGAGAGGCAAAAAGGGAAACATCACCACGGCACTCTTCTTGGCTAAACAGGCCGCCAGAAAACAAACCAAGGAGAAAGATAAAAAGACAAGGGAGTGTTTTCTTGTTTTGTAGGAACGAATCCACAAAAGTAAACCGAACTGAACAAAAAGCAGGAGCATGAGGTCTTTTCTGGCCGAAATCCAGGTCACAACTTCTACAAAGGCGGGGTGAACCGCAAAAAGAGTGGCGAAAAACCAGGAGGTTTTCTGGGGCAGCGAAAAGCTCCGAAGAATGAAAAAAAACAATGAAGCGTTTAGAAGGTGCAATAAAATATTGGTTAAATGGAAAAACCAGGCTTTAGAGGTCCAAAAAGCGTTTGCCCAAAAGCTCGTGTCGGTTATGGGAAGGAACTCCCCATAGGTTTGACAGTGTCCATGCCAAATCAGGGAAAGAGACGACGCCGAGGGATTTCGCAAGCAGGGATTTGTTACAATTTTTGAGTCGTCGAAGTTGAAAAATCCAAAAGAGATGGTCTTTCCATAAACCAAAAGGACCAGGCCGGCCGCAAAAAGGACTAAAAGGAGACGTTTCATGCTGGACTTCATACTTCGTCCAAGACCCTATCACGTAAATTCAGCCTTTTGAAAAGTTGAATGATTTAAAAAGGGGAGGAGGCAATTTCTGCAGCGAGACGCTGAAATTCCTCTTTTACGGCCATTTGTGAATGGTAACGAAGTTGTGTTTCTTCCAAAGCTTGAATGAGTAACTCTCGTGCCCAAGGAATATGTGTTTTCTGTAAGTTTTCCAGAATTACGAAGGCTTCGAAAAGGGTGCTCTCGTATTGAGTTTTGGGAAACGGGATCCTGTTTTGAGATCGTTGTCGCTCGAACCGCAAATTGCTTTGTTCTTGTTGGGTCTCCGACCAACCGATGACATCAGAAAATTGCTGGTTGATATCCTGAATCTCGAAGTCAATATCCTCGGCTCTCTTGCGTTGCTGACACATCAATAAATCATGGGAAATTTTGGATTTCCAATGAACCGACGGTGCGAAGGAAGGGGGATGGGGGGTATTAAGCACCTTTACGGTGAGAAGGGGTAGATCCTGAAAGTCAGTTTTGCATGACAGTACTTCTTGGGCAAGGTTTTGGGGAGCGGAAAAAGATATTTTTTCTTCAACCGAGTTCAACATGCGAAGGGCCTCAAAGCTTTTTTGGGTATCGGATTGGTGAAATAGGAAATGTTCGGCCGTGATGCTTTCTTGGACCTGTTTTCGGAACATAGAATCTTTAAGCATGGCCTCAGCAAGAAGCCAGGCGTCCATATGGTCGAGGCGTTTTTGACTGAGCTTCCGAAAAATTTCCGAGTACTTTCGTAGAAAGGTTGCGTGAGCGTGGCGAAGCAAAGATTCTTTAAATGCCTTGATTGCAGAAGGTAAGTTTTGGGAGGTGAGGTCTGGATGGATAGAGGCATATGAAAGTTGATTGACGGCATTGGTTAGCTGGTATTTAGTCACTTCGGTTCGGATGGGCGGCAAGACTACCCGTTGGAGTCCTTCCTGTAGGGTAAAAATAATAATGGATTGTGCCACTGCCACTGCCCATCCGGGAGGACCCGCCGCCGTTTCTGCGGCTCCCACCAAAAGGCCAATCCGTCGGAGCCAGGGAAGACCGCGAAGTACGGTTCCAGTTGTTTGAGTGACTTTCCAACCCTGATAGGCCGTAAAAGGAAGGCGGAGAGCCGCGAAAGACATACCAGCAAAAGCCGTTTCCCCCAAAACTTCTGGTGTGAAATTTGCTCGCAAGGCTCTTTCTAAATTCGATTCCTTCCACGCCTGAATCAGAACATTGGAGGCCCACATGGCCATGGCTAGAGCGGCTCCGTGTTCCAGAAAAAAGCGACTCACATAATGTCTTGGAAGGGCAGCATGAACGGCTCGACTTTCAGACGCATGAATCATGGACATGAGGTTAAATGTGGCAACGTTTTCAGGGCTCAATACATGGTGAATGAGATCGCGAAGCTCATGGACGTTACCATCTGCCAAAGCCCAAAAGGCACTCGAACCGATCTGTCCAGCAAGAACGTCCCGCCAGCTTCGCACCCATCCAGCTGATGCTCGGTTCAATCCGAGTCTTTCGAGTGAGGGCAGGTCAGGAAAATGAGATTTTTGAAGCCCTCCCAACATGGTTCCCAGAATGATGTCGTTTCCGGAGCGTTCTTGAGAGACTTGTTTAAGTGCTTCATGTTCATGCCAAAGAATGGATCGAAAGACTTTTGGTTTGATTAAATTCAATCTGCGAAGAGAAAGTTCACGCATTTCCGATTTTGTTATGATTCCTCGTTCCAATGCTTCCTTGATGGCCAGGCGATTCTCTCGTTCAAATCCTTGAGGAACAGGTCCGCGTAGTTGTTGGGCTTGCGTTTCTGTGGCCGTTGAAATCCCATTTGTGAAGCGTTGGCGATACTGATTGAATGAAGTTTGGGAATTCAGTCGAAATCCGATTTCTGTATTTCGTTCATTTGCGCTGACCGTAAGGTTTGAAGATCCGTCAATCACCACATGTCGTTCTTCTCCCTGAATCAAGATGAATTTGTGATGCATCTTATCCCGATATCCAAACGAGTGCGGGTAGGCAGGAGAATTTTCAAAGACGGAAACGCGGACGCGGTGGGACGAGAATTCATATTCCATTTGTTTTAGGTCTGAGAGGCGACTTCGGCGATCTTTTGCTGTGCTCCAATCCATCAACACCTCGACATGGAATTGTGAGTAAGTTTCCAAGTTCTGGCGGATTGCGGAGATGATTTCTGGGTGGGTGATCCAAAAAGCAGCGATATGGACGCTGCGGGTTCCAACGGTTCGAATGAGATTGGCGGTCTCTTCGATGCTTCGAGTCAAGGGAGAGACCCAGAGTTCCACTTCCGTGTTGCCCACGCGAAACGCTTTTTTCCCTTCCCCTTTTAATTCATTTCCGAAAAAACCATCTTCCATCTGATTCGTATATTGGTACAGCCAAGTTGCCATCTCAGGACTTTGAAAAATGGTTAGGCTGTTATGGTTTCCCCAGCTCAAGGCACGACCATTAAGGTCGAAATCTCCATGAACTCCACTTCGCGTCCAATTTGCACTTGTGATGATGACCGCTCCGTTCGGGTGGCCTGGATCTCGAAGAAGCGTTTTGGAGTGTTGAATTCCAGGCCAATGAGGGTGACGTGCTCGGAATTCGGCATTCGTGTATACGGGTATTCCATGATTCTCCAGCCGCTGTGCCTGAGCGGCAGCCATTTCTCGGCGGTTGGAAAAGTGTTCCAAGGCACGATGAAAAGCCCCTTCATCTGGAAAAAACTCTCTTCCCTCCTCGATGGAACCTCCTTCTTTGAGCAATTCTTTTTCCGTTCGTTTTCCAAGCCTTGAGGGCTCTTCCAAATATTCTCCGTCGAGAATCACAGATACCTCCACACCCCTTTCCTGGGCCCGAATTAAGGCTTCTGTGAAGTCCGGCAGATTCAATTCGTATCCAGTGACGACCACGCGCTCTTGAGCTTGTTGAATGAAGTCGATGGACACCTTTTCAAGATCTATTCTCCCATGGGCAGGGTTTCCTGGAAAAGCCACCTCATGTGCGACGGGCTGATTAAAGAAGTGCTGAATGCCTTGCTGGGAGGTTGATTTTGGGGAGTCTAGGTCAGCTTCGAGTGTTTTTGCATTTGTCGTAAAGCAAAATGATGCGAATGTGAAAAAAGAAACAGTTATCCAGAACAAAGAAATCCCGTTTAACATCCCCACTCCCCTCTGTGGTGATCAGGCTTTTTCCGTTTTTTCGAATTAAATCGACGCCCCTACGATGTCGATATCAAACATCTATCAATGACTATCGAAATCACAAGTTAAAGTTCATTAAAGGATTTTCTTCCACTATTTTTGAGGAACGAGAAAAGCATGGGTTAACCTTTCATTTAAAGGAAAGGTCGAATGGCCATGATTTGCTTGTTTGAGAGCGGGACGGTCTTCGCGGGGATCGAAGGTGACCAAAGGTTGTGGCCATTTGTCTCTTTCGAGCCAGGCAGAAGCCTCCCATCCAAAATGATCTGAATAGTTGATCTTAATTCCCTTTTCCATGGGTATTCGCTTTTGAAATACTTGACCCATGTCCTCTATCGAAAAGTGTTCCGAAAAAAGGATGTGGTCTACTTTTCCATCATTCCTTCTTTTATATGAATTTGAACGACATATTGTACAAACCTCTTCCAGAGGACCTTCCAAATCAGTTTTTTGGAATCCCAAAAGAAGGTCAAACCCAATTCGATCATAGATCCTCTCATAGGTTCGTACACCACCAAGGTAGGGACCGAAATTGAAATCTCCTCCAAAGATTGTGGGAGCTTCACCCGCTTTCTCTAAGAGCCACTTGGAAGCGAGTTCAAATTGTTTTTGTCTCGCTTCTCGATAGTATCTTTGAAAATCGTGGTGCATCGAGGCGAGATGAGTATTGCCAACCCAGATCGCACCCAATTCGGGGTGGAGAATTTTGGCGACGACCACGGATTTATGGGCGAAACCCTCGCCATCTGAGAAGGCGTCTCTCAAGCTTGCGTAAGGAGGAAACGTTAAGCGATCCAACTGAGAAAGCGGATAACGACTTAAAATCATCAATCCACTATCTTTTTTATAGCCTCTGTCCTGATCAAATTGAGCGGAGTGGAAGCCGCAGTTGGCTAATCGCGCTTGATCTTCGAGTTCCCAGACTTCCTGCAAAAGAATGAGGTCAAATCCTCCATTTTTTTTAGCTGCTTGGCGTTTAAGTTCTTCACAAAACTCTCGGAGTCGAAAATCTTTATGCCTTACCTCTCCGGGACGAATCCGGATGAGTTTTTCACTAAGAATGGAAATGGGTTCTATCCCCCACACATTGAATGTGGCCACACGAATTTTCGACTCGTCAAAATAGGAATGGCCCCAAAGAGTGGTGGCCCAAAGGCAGGTTCCGAGTACCAAAAAAAATCGCAGCAAAGTATCCCTCCTGGAGACAAAGCCTAAGGGAAGTGGCTAAAGAAGCGATTAAGCTGACGTAAAAAGTTTTTAAAACTTTAGTCTGGTTCAGATCGAATTCATGAAACAGAGGAAAGGGGACTCTTTTGATTTGGTGGAGACTGAGAGTCATCTTCCATAAAATCAAGACTGATTAATGTTTCTCTCACGATTCGATCCACGGCGTATGTTTTTACGCGATCGAGACAACCGCTCTCCAGTCTCTTCTTCAGAAGGGGTTCACCCAGGAATCGAAGTGTGGCTTGGGTAAACTCATGGAAATTCTGTGCGAGGAGACCACATTTTTCGTGTTCGATGATGTCCTTTGGACCCTTTACTCCATAAGAAATGACGGGAGTTCCGCAGGCCAGGGACTCCACCACGACGTTGCCGAATGTGTCAAATTGAGAAGGAAAAAGCATGACATCAGAGGCCGCATAAGCACGAGCCAAATTTTCTCGTGAAAGCCAATCTAAATAGATTTCGTTTGGCATTTCTTGTTTGAGTGTTGAAAGCGCGGGCCCCGTCCCCGCGACGACCAAGCGAGCGTTTGGAAAAGACTTTCGAACCTCTTTCATGAGTTCAGGAATTCCATGATTCCCTTTTCTTTGCTCACTCGACCTGCGAAAAGCAAAATGGGGTCTCCATCATGAACACCTTGGAATACTTCGGACTTTGGTATTCCTTGAGGTTTAAATTCAGGGGCAATCCAATGTGCTGTACGATGTATTTGATTTTTCGATATGCCCATCACTGGAGAAGCTAACCAATTGGCGTGTTCCTCATTCAGCACAAAAACACCGTCAAAAGCCCGGTAAAGTTGACGGAGGAGTCGTCGAAGCCGATCTTGATACTTTTCGTCAAAACCCAATGTTCGTTTGGAAAAATCTAACCAATCTGTGTGCATATAAAAATGTGCGGGTACCGTGTAACAGCTTTTTAGGTGAAGTGCGGCCATCCCCATGAGTAATTCCGTGGAACAAAGTATTCGATCATAGCCTCCAGCTAGAAAGAGGTTTTGCAAGTCTATTAAGTCAAACACGCGCAGCTTTTGATCCGGATATTGGGGAATTTCAAGAATTGCGGTAGGCCTTAAGATATGTAAATGCGGTTGGTTTTCGGCATTTTCATGGCAAGTTGCGAAATCGATGGGGAGGTTTTGTTCGACACATTCTTGATGCCAAAGGCGCGCCGTGTGAGCGACACCATTTTTGTCAAAGAATGTATCGGTTAACCATAGAACCCTTTTGGGGTGGATATGTTTGTGGACGCGTTTGGCGACCGAATTCAACAGTGGCCTGCTTGTAAACAAAACTCGGCTACTCATGTAGGCACTGGATCCAATGACAGAGGCCGCCAGAGCGGGGAAGGGTAGCCCGTCTGCAAAAGACATCAAATCAATATGGCTGATTCCCTCAGTCTTTTTCTGTTCTTCTCCAAGACCTCCAAATAAGGCGCGTAGGTCCACAGGAAGCTCGAGTCTTTCAATAAACTCGGTGGCACAACGAATCGGGCTTTGAGTGGATGTAGGACTTGGTAGAACGTTTTCCAAGTTTTTTGTAATTCTTTTCGCCAAAATTTTGTTCAATTCATGGAATATTCGAGGGATTGAGCTACTTACTGTTTTTTGAAATAGATCTCCTTGAGAATTTCTCGCATGGGCAATGGCCTCTAACTCTCTGGCCAGAGGACGAAAATCTTTTGAAAGTCCCAATCGTTGGAAGAAACTAACCTTTCGACCTCTTAACGCTTCATGAGAGGCTTTTACAAACCGACGCGTGTATCGGTGTCTTCGGATCTCGAACACGGCATTGGCAATGAGATAGGCCCAAATTTTTTGCGTCGTTGTGCCTTGGTGCAGAAGGAGGCGAATCAATCCGGGGTCTTCTGCGTATAGCACCGCTTGACAGAAATAATCCAAAAAAGCAGAGGGAAGTTTTTCTTCTCCACACCATGATCCAAACGGAACGATTTCCCCTTTTCGTAATCCATCCAAAGCCAATGCCGAAGCTGGGTGTGTTTTGAGTTTCAACTCCAAATCAGGGACATGGATCCGCGTCCCGGTCATTCCGGTGAATAAGGCCATGTGATCGTCGGATCCGCCTGTGAGTACTTTCTTGTATGGGTTTGTACAGAATCTTCCTGGAGAAATGCCTATTTTTTTTGATAAGGATTCAATCTTCTCCTCATTGAGAGATTGAATCCAGGAAACGACAAGCGCATTTTGCCAGGTATCTCTCTGTCCATTGATTCCTTCGAATCTCTCGAACAGCAGTGTCAGTCTTTCCAGCATCTCAATGGAAGGTACGCTGGTTCGAGTATAGAAGTATAAAGGATGGGCCAGAACCGTCACAATTTGATGCTCCAAAGTATATTCTAAGAATGCATAGAGATTCTTTCGCTTTCGGTTCAAAACGGCTTCCTGATCTGGCGAAAATCCGTATGTAAGGACATGGATCTGGATGTCGACATCTGGAATGCTGCATGTGAATTCGGCCGCGGGTACGACGTCATATCCTTGGTTGAGCAAATTCCAGCAGGAACGTGCATTATTGTGGTTGGTGATCGTGATGGCTCCGAGAGCCCTCTGTTCGAGAGTGCGAATTACACCATCTGTTGAAACCCATGTCTCAGGCCATCTTAAAATACGCCCTAACAATTCATCGAAGACGTCACTTTGGGCATCGTGACAGTGTAGATCGATGGAGAGCATGTCCTGTTTTGGGTACTTTTGGTTTTCTTTCTCAATGAAGGTTTGAATGCTTGAATGTAATCCTTCTCGAAATTTGTTGGTTTGAGTTGTCATGTTAAGCATTCTCCTTCTTTGTTTTGTATAGGTTGTTTGTTTTTAAAAGATTAAGGAGTGAGGCGGCCCAAATCATGGAATCATCGGTTTCGATTAGAGAACTTTGAAAAAGGGTTTTGCTTTTCGAATCAATGACTTCGGGAAAACAGGAAAGACGTTCAATGAGGTTTTGGTATTGTTTCAATTGGATTAAAAAGCTTGGGTGTTTGAATTTTTTCAAGATGGCTAAATAGTCGAGTCCCAGAGAAGTCCACACCGCATCCGTTTGCCAAGCGTGGAAGGTTTCCAAGGGAAGCATTTTTCTTTTGGGATGTGAACTGATGCCATATCGAGCGGGCATTGGATCTAAGAGTCCAGTTTTTTCCATCCAAGGAATAACGAGGTTGAGTCGTGTTCTTTCAGAATCATCCTTCAACCCCACAAGGAAAGGCATGATTTGGGCATCTCCAGAAGGATAGAAATCTCCCTTTAAATCATCCATAAAGTGATCGGTCCTCCAAAAGTGCTTGAGGATTTGAGACGAAAAATCGATGTCTTCCAGAGGATTAAAGAGCCCAAGAGATATCAAACTTCGTTGGATGAGCAAACACACCGAGTTTGAGTAACAGGAGGAATTGCGGTGTGCATAGTCTTGGGCTTCGGAAAAGAGGGTTTCTTTTCGGACCAGTTTGTCTGAGTCCAGTACGAGATGATAAAATCGTTCAATTTCCCGTTCGAGGAATGTCCGATGTCTTTTGACAAGCCAGGGATCGTTTAAGCACGACATTCCGTGGAGGAAATAAGCAAATCCATCTGGAGAATAGGATGGGAAGTCGAAACATTTTCCAGATGGACTGATGATGAGTGTGAAGTGACCCTCACTTTCATAATGTTTAAAAGCATATTCAAATGTGCTCTCAACCCAGCGATCAAAGCCGCAGGCCAGAAGAGAAGGGACGGTGCGCCCAAAATCCCTCGCGTAGAACTCTGGGTAGGTTGTCGGACTGGTCATAAAGAAACGTTTGCGCGAATGGAAACACCGTCGAATGATTTGTTCACAAATATCTTCGGCGGATCCAGGGTAAGTTTTTCGTCCTGAGATTTTCCTTCGAAACCCTTCTTTGAGGATTCGAGCGCCCTCCGAAAACAAAGTGCCGAAGCGAACAAACGTCTGAGCACTGGCCCATTTCGAGGCTTTCACGAAACCACGCTAACAGGGGATTGTTAAGGGTTTGTTAGGAAAGTGTAAGGATTTCAATGCCTTTCTTGTGGCAAGGCAAGGCGTATGGTTTTTCCATTGTGTCGATTTCGAACGAGAAGGGTTTCTTCATCCATTGTCCATTCGATCGTTTGATTTTGAAGGGGAATCGTACCTTCAAGCGCAATTCCATTTTGAGAATAATAGACCGGGGAATTCGGTGTTCCCAGATTCGAATCGAAATAAAATCCGGTGGTCGCAAGGAGGCTTAGAAAAATTGGCGTGGAAAGCTGCTCCACGGCAAGAGGGCCTTCCACGATTTTGACCACAGCCCAAAGAAGGGCCACACCAAGTGTGGCTATGGAAATACCCTGAATGAATGAGTGCTCAAGCTCATCGGCGGTAAAAGGTTGCGATTGCTGTGAGATGAGAAATTGATACTTATCTTGTGTAACGGGTTTCCAATCTTTTGTGAGTCCAAACTTTTCGGCAGTTTCTTCGTAAGTTAAGTCCCAATCGAAATGATCTTGCGTAAGGCAATGGATGGAATATTCCAACACACGGTGACGAACCCCCGAGGCTCCTTTTTCCATGAGTTCTGGAAGATACTGTTCTTCAACCATCGAGAAACGCGTCATGCCAATGCAGTGGTTGTGGCATTTGGGGCCTTCGGCAGTTAAACATTCATACTCAGAAAAATAGCCAGGAAAGGTGACATATCCCGGTCTGGGGCCCTGAGAGAAGGTGTTCCCTCCCAATAGCGTTTGGCGACACTGACAGACGGCAAACCATTCCTCAGCCGATCCAAAACCAACCCAGGGAGTAGAGGCGTAGATCTGTGACGAAAAACAAGTGGATAAATAGAGCAAAAGACAAATGTTTCGAATCCTTAAAAACCTCATAGAAACCCATCCCCCTTTTTGGGCGTTGTACCTTCTCCGGGAGAAAATACGAGATTTTTTAAGGGGGGAATATAGTTTTTAAGCCTGAAAAGGAGTAGGTTCCGCCCCCATGTCTCCGGAAGTGAGGAAAGACTTTATTCGAATGCTTCTTGCCACGTTGTTTTTTGGGATGGTGGCGGGAATTTTCACGTCGACCTTAAATAATTATCTTTCAGATGTTCATGGTCTTGGTGCGGAGGAACGAGGGTGGATGGAGTTTCCACGGGAATTGCCTGGTTTTTTTCTCTTCCTGGTGATGGGCATTTTCTTAACGAGACTGCGAGAGGCCAGAATAGCGGCAGTTGCCATGTTCTTCACGGCTGTAGGGGCTTTGGGCTTTAGTTTTCTTTCGAGTGGAATGGCGCTTCTCGTACTTTTTATGTTCGTTTGGTCCATGGGGGATCACATCATTTTTGGCGTCGAAGGACCCATTGGTCTGAAATTGGCCAAAAAGGGAGCTGAAGGTCGACGTTTGGGACAAATTGGGGGAGCGAGAAATTTGGGGGTGATCTTAGGCGTAGGCGTGATCTACTTCCTGGCCAAGAGCATTGGAGACCGTTATGACCTCTTTTATCTCGGTGGTGCCATCTGTGCGGTGATTGCCGGAGGGCTTTATATGACCATCCAAACGGGTAAAGGGGATCCAAAATCCCGGCGATTGGTTTGGAGGTCCGAGTACAAACTTTTCTATGCGATCAGCGCGTTGTTTGGAATTCGAAAACAGATTTTCATTGTGTTTGGTTCTTGGGTGTTGGTTTCTCTTCATGGGGTTTCTGTTTCTACGATGGCGTTGCTTTATTTCATTGCAGCCTCCCTTGGCGTCTTGCTTCGTCCTCTGTTGGGCGACATTATTGATTGGCTCGGAGAAAGAACGGTTCTTGCGGCAGATGAAGTGCTATTGCTTTTCGTATGTTTGACCTACGCATTTTCCTCGGCTCTTTTTCCCAAACCTTGGGATCTATATTTGCTTTATGGGGCTTATATTTTAGATGTGACGCTCTTTGCGTTGCGAATTGCGCGAACCACCTACCTCAAGAAGATTGCACTTGACCCGAAAGACATTACGCCCACCATCACACTCGGGATTACGATTGACCATGCGGTGGCCATGACGCTTCCGGTCCTTTCCGGATACATTTGGGAATCATTCGGCTTCGAGTGGGTTTTTGTCTTGGCCAGTTTGATCGCTGTGGTAGGTTTTTTCGTCTGTTTGCAGATCAAAGTGCCGATACAAAAAACGATCAAAACTTGATAAAATACTCAGATATGCGAATCCGAATACTCTTTGGAACATTCTTCATTTTCTTCTCTTTTTTCTCATCATCCTCCGCTGCTCCCTTGATTCAGGGAGTGTCTGGGACTTTTGAACACGGAGAGACCATCACTCTTTCAGGGTCGGATTTCGGGAATCGTGTGGAGGACGAAACCTTCATTTTCGACACGTTTGAATCAGGTACGTTCCAAGAGGATTGGGCCTCCACGTACGATTTATCCGTTGATTCGAGTGATCTTCGGCATCCACGTTCGCAGTACCAAGCACATAACAATTTTGCCGAGGGAACGTCCCAGGGACGTTTCCAAGCCTCTCGCGATCATGTTTACGAAAAATGGTTCGCTCAATACTGGATGAAGGTGGATGAAAATTGGGATTGGGGAACCACTGGATACGATGGGGATGATCGCTTCCTCTCCAATATTAAGATCTTTCGCTTGTGGAATCCAAGTGACGCTGTCATTGAGAATTTTGTCGTGGCATTTGCTGGGTGGGGGGGCTCTTCTTTCATCTATACGGTTGAACATACAGGAGAGTCGGGCGAGTACATATACAATGCTACGGACATGATGTCGAAGGGATCTTGGCACTTAATGCAGTTTCAGTATGGAGAAAATTCCTCTCCAGGAGCGGCAGATGGTCAATTCAAATTTTGGCTTGATGGTGTAAAAATTGCGGATCGCGATGACATGATTACGAGACTGAACTTCGATGTTTTAAAGCGTCCGTTCATCATCGGTTTTTCGGCTGTGTGGGGACCGGGAAGCGGAGAAAGCTACCAGGCACCGAATGACTTTTATATGGATGATGTGTGGATGGATAATGCCTGGAATCGCGTCGAAATTTGTCCTGGGGAAACTTGGGCGGAAAAAGGAAAATGCGAAATTCAAGCCATCTCGACCTGGACAGATTCTTCGATTTCCATCGAGTTAAATCGTGGAGCTTTCAATTCAGGGGATGAATTTTATGTCTACGTAGTGGATGAATCCGGTGAAGTGAGTCCGCCTCAAGGCCCTTACGAGATGGGTGGAGAGGTTGATGAAGTCGTTGAAAGCGGTTCTCAGGATGACGGGGAGAGTGGGGGCGTTGTGAATTCGGGATGCCGATCTTCCGCAAGTACATCCTTAGAGATGTTTTTGGTCGTATTTTCGATGCTCGTAATTCGACGAGTGGCTTTCGTTCGGGCAAAAGTTTGAGACGATTTCGGGCAACTCAATGAGAGCCACGTTTTGAAGATCTAGATTTCGATGCAATCTAATTTTTTCTAAGTAGGGGGCTCCCATGGAATCGGAAACAAAACCTGGATTGTTGATATAAATGGGATCTTCTAGAGCTTCTTCCACGGAAATGAATTCCACTCCCAGGGCTTTCAGTCTCAAAACAATCCTTTGAAACATTTCGGCCGTGAAGGTTCTCATATGAAGTAAAAGAATATGAGGGACGTCTCGATCAAAAAGCGTGTGCGCTAAGTTCGCATTGTAGGCAATTTGTTCCTCTAACGAGGACAGGAAATACTCCCGCAATTCGGAAATTTCTCCTGCGTTTTCTTCGTCCAGGCATCTCAAATAAGCCGAATTGAACAGATAGTCATGGTTTTGAATCGTGACGGGGACCTCTTGATAAGCTTGACTTGCCATCCAATTTTGAAACGCATCATACTTCTCCCGGGTGTCTCCCTCGTGAAGGTAGGTGTATCGAAAATAATTGGGAAAGTGAGGAGGCACAATTTCGTTCAAAGTGGATTGGGCCATTTCAACTTCCTCAATGTAGTCTTCCACCGAAGACTCATGCAAGTCGATATGGGTAAAGGTGTGGTTCCCGATGATGGCTCCGGCTTGTGTCCAATCCCGTAGAATCTGTTCGGAGGAGTCGTCATAAACCCCTCCCGCAATGACAAAGCCCACAGCCCCAGGGATGGGGGCACGAGTGATTCCTCTTACGAAATAGTCACTCATTTCTTTTCGGGTCATTTGGTCCGAGTCGTCCCAAGGGAGGTCGTCGATTGTAATAGCCACTCTGTAGCGTGTTTCAGGTGATAGATTTAGGTCATAAGGATTGTGCTCTCTTCCGCAAGCCGAGAGAAGGAGCAAAATAATTGTCGTGAGAGCAATGTGGGGGATTTTTGCCACTAGAAACGATAGGTGATCAGCAGTTGACCGACATATGCCCGATAGGCTCCACTGGTTTGCCTCAAATTATGACTGACAGAGATGGACGGTTCGAAGAGCCAATTCCGATAAATTCCAAAAATTCCCTGAAGGGTTCCATCCAACCCGAACTTATAATCGTCCATGGAGTTGTCTTTCAAAACGCCCAGAGCAGTGATGAGTCTCAAGCCGTCATTGTCACTGATTTTCCAATAGAAATATCCGACCCCCATATAGCTTTGGTAAAGACTCGGTGAGTAATACCCATTTCCAGTTTGAGTATCGAATTTCATCCAGGAGGCCCGAACGCCAAGATCGATGTTGAAGTGTTCGGAACGCAATGCCACTCTTCTGGGTGCGACTACTCCATAGTAACTATGATTGTCATCGGTGAACTGATCCAAACCCGCTTGAAAATCTACGGTCCAATTGATCCCGGGTCTCCATTGCGCATTGAGGATGTTTCTAGATTGTTCAATTCCTAAAGAAAGCGTTCTCGGAGAGATGACGGCAAATCCATGGGCTCGGCTCAGGGAGAAATTGAAACTGTCAGAAACTCGAAAGTTGGCTTGGGCTCCATACGTTGGAATTTGACTCTCTCCCTCAGAGCGAGATCCGCCCAGGTAGAACTTGGCCGCAAACCAAGAGTTCAATCGGTGTCCTAATCCAATGGTTCCCTTGGAATGAAAGGCTGTTCCATCCCCATTGGTTTTGTCTAAGCCACTTCCAGATCTGGCAGTAAGGTAATCTCCCCAACCTTCGGCTTCCAGAAAGGTACGCGGGGTGACATAGTGACGGCCACGCAGAAACAAACTGGAAATGGTTAAATCATCTGTATCGCGGTAATGCGAAAGCCCGAGTGTAATGCGAGATCGTATGGGTAAACGCACGCCACGTTTCAGGGACTCCAGGTCCTGGGAGCCCGGATGCTTTTGTTCAAGGGCGGCGATGAGTCTCAATGACTCGTCCATTTCATTCTTCGCGTTCAAGGCGACCGCCTTGGTATACAGTGCATCGAAATTTTCCGGATCTTTCTTGAGAATTTCTTCAAGGATTTCGAGGGAGGCGGAAGGTTTTCCTGCCCAGGCGAGAACGCGAGCCTTTTGTTGTCGGTAGGAATCATTTTCTCCGAATTTGATTTTATACGATTCGAGAAGATCCAAGGCTTCATCGTAGTCTCCGACCCAAGATTGAACTTTGATGGACTCAATCCAAGCTTCTTCATGGTTCGGATGTTTCTCCAAGAAATTTTCGTAGAGGCTTTCTGCTTCATCCAACTCACCGGCCCATGAATATGATTTTGCCAGAAGGAGTTCATCTTCTGAGTTATTCGGGTCCAGCGTTTGGAGTTTTTCCAGAGTTTCCAGGGCCAGTTGGCTATCTCCATTCCAATTGGCCAGTTGAGCTTGGGCTCTAAGATAGGTTGTGTTCTCCGGCTCTAATTTTACCGCCTTTTTGATGTTTCCAAGTGCGGAGAGGGGTTTGTTTAAGGCACCATATTCTTTGGAGAGCTTGTAAAAATGCTCCGCATTATCGGGCTGCGCTTCGGTCATTTGCTGTAGCGCTTTGAGTGCCGTGGAGTTTGGTTCTTCGGCTTTTGCCGGGCTTCCTAGAGAGGCAAACACGAAAACAAGAGGTGTGAAAAGAAGGCAAGAAAGGCGAGTTTTCATTATTTTCTCCATTTGCGACTACGGAAGATCCATATATCGCTGGTGAATCTAATTAAGGTAAAGAGATCGTAAAAAACCGAAAGATATCTTAAGGGGGTGATGAGGACCCCCTTGAGGACATATTGAATTCTGTGTCCTTTAGCCACCAAGAAGAGAATGAGGCATGCCACGATGGTTTCAAGAAGGATCGTCCACAACAACACATCCCATCGTCCCAGAATCGCAAAGACTAAAAGGACGGCGGGGAAAGAGATTTTTTCAAAGAGCGAGGAGAACACGGACCAGCCAAGAGGGCGTCCGTGGGTTCGAGTCCGATCATCTCCAAATGTTTGGCGATAAGGTTCCTGAATTTTGCGTCGTTCCTCGTTTTTCTCTCTTTCCTTCTTGGAGGGCCTGCGTTTAAACAATTTAAAAGGAGAGCGAACCAGGAAATCAAAGTAATAACAGCTTTGAAGGAAGGACGAGCTCCAGAGATAAATTTGTTTGGGGAGATAACCGGCAGTCGGCTCCTGCGAGCGAGCGCTGACGTCTTGAAGTTGGATGTTGCGGTAACCTCGATGGGCCAGGGCAAATCCAATGAAGATGTCTTCTGAGTTGGTGAGGTCATCTCCGAATTGTGGTTCGTAGGTGTCAAAAACATCTTTTAAACATTTTCTGCGGTAAGCGACTGCACATCCCACTGGATTGATGATGGAACCGAAAAAATACATTTGCCCTCGATATACAAATCTTTGAAGGAACATATAGAGGGCATCTCGATACGTGTTTGAAATGGTTCTTAGAAGTTTATCTTTTAAACCAATTTTGGAGGCGCGAGGAAGATCAGGGTGTTTTTCCAAAATGGTTTGAACTTGGGACAGCCTTTCTTCGCGGGCTCGGTCTTTCACGCGTAAGGGAAGGATGACGCCACAAGCAGAGGCAATGCCGATGGCTTTGTAAAGCTCCTCGACCGCTCTTTCGATGTAATTGACGTCGTGAAGGATGGTGTCAGCATCCAAGACAAAGATGACATCTGCATCCGATTCTCGAGATTGTCTTTTGAGTGTGGGGGTTTTGCCGATGGGTTCTTTCCGTTTGATGGCCAGGAGATCGATGTGGTTTTCCTCGCAAAAGATTTTGGCGTACTCCACGGTTTGATCTTTGCTCCCATCGTCAATGAGAACGATTCTCTTGGGTTTGAGGGTTTGTTTGGAAATCGAAGCCAGGGCCAAAATGATGTTTCGGGCTTCGTTGAGGGCTGGAATCACCACTTCAACGCTGGCATTCCTCCAGTCTTCAGCAGGTGTGGGGACGGTTTTGTCGGGACCTCTAAGAAGTCCGAGAAAACTCATCACCGCATTTGGACTGATTACAAAATAAGGAATATTTGCCATGTCTACACTCTTTTCGGGGGCCTAAAACCAAGAGGGAACTTCCCAAGCAACTATATATACGAAAGGCTTCTATTCGATTCTCAGAACTAACGCAAGGAGCTATCACCTGATTTAAACTAGGTTTTTCGGCTCTGAGGGGTTTGTCATCCGGGGGTCAGTCGGTTATGAAATAAGGCAAAGGAGAGGTCATGGATTCAGAGAAAAAGAAGAACTCACAACAAATTCCCGTGCAAGCTGAAGAGCGTGTGATCGGAGGTTTCTATAGCAATACGGCCAAAATTGCCCACACGAAGGAGGAGTTTGTCATGGATTTCTTCCTTGTATTCCCTCCTGCAGCGAAGCTGGGCGCCCGAGTGGTGGTGGCTCCGAGTCATGCCAAAAGGCTGGTTCGGGCACTCAACGAAAACATTGCCAAATATGAGCAGAATTTTGGCCCCATTTCCGAAGTTCCCGATCCTCCCAAACCTCCGATTGTCCATTAGAGGAGAAGTGCGTGTTCAAGTGAAAAAGGATTCGCATCCGAACGAAAGACGGAATGATCTACAGGGAGGGTCCTGACCTCCAGGAAACAGGTTGGCTGCGCCCCGACAGTGCTCGTAACCTGTTTCCTGTCGGCCACCCTTTCATTCCTATCCAGGTTATTTATCTGTTCGTGATAATTTTCGTGAACACGTGAAGGGACAACTTCTGAGAGAAAGTGTGTGGGGGGGAGCCGGAACGCAAAGCGTTCCGGGGGGGAGGTTCCCTCCCCCGAGGTTTCACTTTCGTCCAGAAGTTGCCCCTGATCGTGGTCCCCGGAAATATTTGAGGAGTTAAGGCGGTGACAGATGGGGTGGGAGTGCGTAAAAGACCTGCGTCATGTTGAGTGTTGAGGGCATTGCAAAGTCGTTTGGGCCGCAGGTTTTGTTTTCTCCAACGACGTTTTCCGTCGGGGAACGGGCGCGGATCGGGTTGATTGGCCCGAATGGTGCGGGAAAATCCACGTTTTTTCGAATTCTTGTCGGTGAAGAACATGCAGATGAAGGGGAAATTCGGTTTCCCAAGCATTATCGCGTGGCTTATATGCAACAAGAGTGGAGTCCCAAGCCCAAGGACACGGTTTTGGAGGCGACACTTTCTGAGTTTGGGGCCTGGGACCAAGCTCGAAAGCGGCTGGACGCTCTGGCTCATGATCTAGAAAGCGAGGGCGGAGCCTCCGCCTACCATGAGGCCGAGACACAATTTTATGGTTTGGGTGGGTATGCGATTGAACAACGAGCCAAGGAAATCCTTGCTGGTTTGGGTTTTGAGCCCGAAGAATTTGATCAACCCGCACGAAACTTGAGTGGAGGGTGGCGGATTCGATGTCATATTGCGGGTCTTCTTCTTCAAGAAGCCGATCTTCTCTTATTGGATGAACCCACCAATCATCTGGATGTGGAGACCGTGGTTTGGCTCGAAAACTTTCTTTTGAACTACCCACACTCCGTCATGATCATCAGTCATGACCATCGTTTAATTTCGCGGATTGCGACGGATATTCTGGAATTTGCTCCTCCGAGTCTGACCTTGTGGCCAGGGACGCTCAAACAATATGAGTCCCAGAAAAACATTCGAATTGAACAGTTGGAAGCGGCCATTACCAATAAACAAAGAGAAATCGATCGCATGGAAGACTTTGTCCGAAAATTCCGGGCCAAAGCCACAAAAGCCAGACAGGCACAAAGCCGTTTGAAAACCTCCAATCACTATCAAGAAGAACTGGCCGAACTGAAGGCCTCGATGCCTGTGATCTCGAAACGGCCGGCGCGGTTTTCGCTCCCTTTGCGCCAACGATTGCCGAAGGCGGTTTTGGAGGTCGAGAAGTGTGTGTTTGGGTATCACACGGAGAAGCCTCTATTTGATTTAAAGCACTTGTTGATCGAGGCCGGAAAAAAGATCGGGGTGATCGGGGTCAATGGCGTAGGAAAAACCACGTTTTTAAAAACCTGTGCGGGGGAACTTCCGCCTCTTTCCGGGAATCTGAAGCGAGGAATGGGTGTCGAAGTGGGGTACTTCGCCCAACATTGCATGGAGCAACTCCCCAGAGAGATGTCCATTTTTGATTATTTGAGTGGGAGTACGGAGGGAAATACCATTTCCCAGCTTCGAGGGGTGGCGGCCTCTCTGGGCCTTACGGCCAATGATGTGGACAAGCAAATTTCCGTTTTGTCTGGAGGAGAGAAAGCGCGAACGACCTTATCTCAGATTCTCCTAAGGCGTCCCGGACTACTGCTTTTAGATGAGCCGACCAACCACTTGGATTTAGATGCTTGTGATGCCTTGGTTAAGGGGCTTTCGGACTATGAGGGAACGGTTTTGGTGGTTTCTCATAACCGAGATTTTCTGGATGAACTGGTGGATTTCATTCTTGAAGTCCGTCCTGGAGAGGCCATTTTGCATCACGGAAACTATTCGGATTGGCATAAAAAGAGAGAAGGTGAACTGTCACCCGCTTCTCCTAAGGATTCGACGTTGGAAAAAACCCACAAGTCGAAGGATCGTAAAGAACAGAGGCGAAGAGAAGCTGAAATCCGAAATGCGAAATCAGCAGATCGACGAAAGCTTCAAACCGAGTTCAAACAAGTCGAGAAAGACCTAGATCGATACCGAAAAGAATGCAAAGAGTTGGAAGCCAAGCTGTGCGACCCTGAGCAGATGAAAGATCCTGAATTTCCCCAATGGCTTAAACGACAGGGTTATCTCGCCTTGAGGACGGAGCACCTGGAAGAAAAATGGTTGGAATTGGCGGAGGAAATAGAAAAAACCGAATAGTTTTCTTGATCCGGTTGACGATCCCTGGTTTGGGAAGTAACTAGTGAACATCTCAATGGGGAGCCTTCTTTGGAATGGCTGAGAGGCTTGATGATGGGCGGTAAATGTGCCCATCGACTCGCGACCCTTTGAACTTGATTCGGATTATACCGACGAAAGGAATGAGAACGTGTCCATCATTACCGTAATTGCAAACGGGGAACTCCCCCCGCCGAGGGAAATTCAAACCTATATTGAGCAAAGCGATCTTGTTTTCGCTGTGGACGGCGGAGCCAATCATTGTTTGGAGCTTGGAATTGAGCCAACTCACCTTGTCGGAGACATGGATAGCATCTCAAAGGAAGCGAAAGATAAGTTTTCGAGAACCGCAAAGATTTTCGAAGCGGATCGGGACAAAGATGAAATGGATTTGGAATTGGCGCTTCAAAAAGCCGTCGGTTCGGGAGCGAGTCGGATCCTTTTGTTTTCTTGGTCGAGTCCGGATGCCAGCTATACGTATGGAAATTTATTGATCGCTTCCCAATGTCCCGTTCCCATTATTTTGATCAACCAACGTGGATGGAACACGTTTTTAAACGAAGACTGTGGTGGGGTTGAGGTCCACGCGGCTGATGGAACGAAGAAAGTGTCCGTGTTCCCTTTTTCACAGTCCGTATCCCTAAAGACGTTGGGTTTTAAATGGGAATTGGATTGGAAGAAAGTTTCCCCTCAAACCGTAAGTCAGAGCAACGTGCTTCGTGATGAGGTGGGTTCAATTGCGCTTTCAAAGGGCGTAGCCTGGGTTGCGGTTGAGCGCGAATTCTCTTAATTCTAGGGCGCCGGATGACACTTCCTCCTCTTTCCTTTTTGGATAAGGCTATTTTTTTTGCTGTTTTAGGCATTACCTTTGCTTCGGTTCTTTGGGGGTACAGCCGGCGCAGCAAGGGAAATGATCAAGAAAGTTTTTTAGACCTTCTTTTGATGGGTCGAAAACTTACACTTCCCATGTTTGTGGCAACCCTAGTCGCAACCTGGTATGGCGGAATTTTCGGGGTGACGCAAATTGCCTTTGAGCGGGGAATTTTCAATTTCATCACTCAGGGGGTCTTTTGGTACGTCACGTATCTGATCTTTGCGTTCTTTCTGGTGGATCGCATTCGAAAAACGCAAGCCGTGACTTTACCTGATTTGGTGAGCCAAATGTATGGACCCGTTTCGGGTCGCGTGAGCGCGGTGTTCAACTTTTTTAATGTCGTGCCCATTGCCTATGCCATCGGCATGGGACTGTTCCTTCAGGCCTTTTGGGGTGGAAATTTAGAATTTTGGATTGCTGTGGGAACCGGGTGTGTTGTGTTGTACTCCATGTTTGGGGGATTTCGCGCCGTGGTTTTTTCTGACCTTGTTCAATTCTTTGTCATGTGTCTTGGCGTGTTCCTGGTCTTTGTTTTTGCCTACCTAAATTTCGGAGGCTTGGACTTTCTCCGAAGCCATCTTCCCGAAACCCATTTTACGATTTCTGGAGGCGAATCTTGGGGAACGGTTCTCGTATGGGGCTTTCTGGCCTTGGCGACTTTGGTGGATCCCAACTTCTATCATCGGTGTTTTGCGGCCGATTCTTCTCGAACGGCCAAACGCGGCATTCTGTTATCCACCTTGATTTGGTTCTGCTTTGATATCTGCACCACCGCGGGGGGAATGTATGCCAGGGCGGTGTTTCCAGAGGCAGAGTCCGGACAAGCTTATTTGTTTTTTGCCATGAAGATTCTTCCCGATGGCCTTCGAGGGTTGGTTTTGGCCGGTATCTTTGCGACCATACTTTCAACCGTCGATTCCTATGTGTTCTTGGCGGGGACAACGTTGACGCATGATTTGTTGCCTCATGCCTGGAGAGGGAAGAAATGGCTACATCATATGGGAATCGCCTTCGTTGGGGCGCTCGCGGTGATTTTGGCCGGACAATTTGATGGCGATATTCGAGAAGTTTGGAAAACGTTGGGAAGTTACTCGGCCGCTTGTTTGTTGCTGCCGGTGTTGTTTGGGTATTTTTTCCCGAAGAGGCTTCGAGATCGACAGTTTGTCCTTGCGTGCTTTGTGGGGGTTGTGGTGACGACCTTTTGGCGTCTTTTTCCTCGCGCGGGTTTCTGGTCGAATGTGGACGAGCTCTACGTTGGCATGTTGGCCACAGGGGCGACTCTGCTTATTTTCTTAAAAGGGAAAACGTCCGCTCATTGACACTGGAAGCCCCCTTCATTAGAAGGGCCACCGAACTGAGGGCGTTTCATGGATAAAACCAAAAGAACCATATTTATAAGAGCTTTGTGGGCGAGCTGGGCCTTGATGTTCCTTTTCCCAGGTGGGGCGCGGGCAGATCTGGAGCGAATTCATGAAGTGAGTCCTCTGGTTGTATTTTATTCAGGAGACGTTTTGCGTTCCTCGGTTTTGGGGGGATTTTCCTATACGTATCATGCCACGCGCTTGTTTTGGGTGGGCGCTGATTTTATGGGAGGCGAGCTGAATGTGGACAACGCCAACTCCGTGGGGCTGCTTTCCGGTCAAAAGTATTTGGCGGTAGATGGGGCTCTGTATTTCAACATTCCCGTACTCTTGGGCGTGACGATGAAGGGGGAGGATGGCATGAGCGCGGATCTGTATACGGCCATTGGAGCGGGGAAAATTTGGCTTGGAGATAAAGGAAAAATATACGGATTTTTTGGGGGAGGCATGGTCCTTTACACGGGAATGAAGTGGTTGGCCTTTCGATTTGATTTAAAGGGGCTGTTCTTTAGTTTGGCCAACGGAAATGGATCGGACTTCAATTCAGATATGACGTTGAGTTTGGGTCCGAGTTTTGTATTTTGAGGTTTCTGATGAGAATGAAAAAAGACTACAACATGACGAGCTATATCAAGATCACCATTGGCACATTGCTCATGGCGATTGGTCTGAACCTGTTTCTAGTTCCAAATAAAATTGCGGCCGGTGGGGTCGCAGGGATTGGAACCATTGTATTTCACCTATTCGGTTTGCCGGTTGGCGCCACCATGTTGGGGCTGAATGTCATTTTGTTTTTTGTGGCGTTCCGTGTGATTGGAAAAACCTTTGGCGCTCGTTCGATTTTTGCCACCGTCATTTTGTCGGTTTGCGTCGACGGTCTGGCGAATTTATTTCCTGTGGAGGCCATTACGGACGATTTGTTGATGTCCGTGATTTTTGGAGATCTACTAACAGGGGTCGGAATGGCCATCATCTTCAATCAGCGATCATCGACAGGTGGAACCGATATTCTTGCCAAGATCTTAAATCGGTATTCGGCATTGGAAATCGGGAAATCCTTGCTTGTCATTGATTTTGTGATTGGCGCTTCCGCAGGTTTTTTGCTCCAGTCTGTGGATGTCGCGATGTATTCCCTTCTAGCCATTTTGATCAACACGTTTGCCATTGATTTCTTTTTGGTCAGTTTTAACGTCAAAAAACAGGCCTTTATTGTGAGTTCTGCCTACGAAAAGATCAGGTATCGAATCATTCACGAGATCAATAGAGGGGCAACACTTCTTGAAGCTGAGGGGGCTTATGAGGGGAAGAAGAGCAAGGCCATCCTCTGCGTTGTGGGTGCCCGGCAAATTCATCAGCTCTTGCAAATTGTTCGAGAGGAAGATGAAAGAGCATTTATGGCGGTCAGTAACGTGAATGAAACACGAGGAGAAGGTTTCAAAGACCTGAAAGTAGTTGATTAAAGGGAGAGAAAATCATGAAACACTTGGTTGTTTATAGTCATCCGAATCCAAAAAGTTTTAATCATGCGATTCTGGAAACCTTTGTGGACGAAGTCAAATCCAAAGGCGGGGAAGTTCGCGTTCGAGATTTGTATGGCATGAAATTTCAACCGATTTTAACGGGAGAGGAATTGGCGGGTTTTTCCCAGGGAAAAATTGCTGACGATCTCAAGATTGAACATGAGCATGTTTCCTGGGCAGATGCGATTACGTTTATCTTTCCCCTTTGGTGGGCGGGCATGCCGGCCATAGCAAAAGGATACATTGATCGGGTTCTTTGTGACGGGTTTGCTTATCGTTTCGGTAAAAATGGCTTGGAGCAACTTTTGGCTGACAAGAAAGTTTTCACAATCACAACACTAGGAGATTCAGAGGCCAATTATAAGGAAAAGGGCTTTTTCGAGGCCATGGACAAGCTGTTGGATGGCATTACCTATGCCTTTGCAGGGCTTCAATCGTTGGGACATCTTTATTTTGGGCAGGTTCCACTGGTCAGTGACACCGAACGGAAAGAAATGTTGAGCAAAGTACGAGAGGTCGTGGCGAATTTTTAAAAAAAGTACTTTAGCGCCCAGTTGAGCCGGACTCGCTTAACAAAGTACATTCCGGAGAACTTCATAATTTTACGAATTTGCTCTCGATACTTAGGTTTGTAGCAATGGGTTTGGCAGTCCTTGCATTGTTTCAACATCCTTTTGAATGTCTTTGTGTATTCGACCGGCTTTGTTTGTTTTGTTCATCACAAAGCTCCAAAAGCAGGAAGTGCCTGATACTCTTCTTTGTTCGAAGGCTGAATTCGTCCGTCAATCGTGATGTAGTGTTCCAGGACGGCCAGATCTTCCCGTTTTGCCATTCGTTTCGCTTCGTTCACAATGCTCATTAAGCCTTTGCAACAAGGAACCTCCATCATAACTACATGAATTCTGGGAATGGTTCGGTTCTGAAAGATGGCCGCAAGTTTGTCGGCATAGGGTGAAGTGTGATCCAGTTTGGGGCACGCTACGACGACGCTTCGTCCTCGTAAAAAACGCCAATGAATATCCGCTGAGGCCACAGGGCCACAAGTGCTCAGGAGAACGAGTTCCTTGTCCTGAAAATAGGAAGCCATGGGGGACACGAGGTGAAGTTGGATGGGCCATTGAGCGAGTTCGGATGGAATGACTTGTTCAGGCCCTCCTTCTTGTTTTTGGGGAGGATGGGTGCGTTCAATGGTTCGGGCTTGGCTTCCAGGGCATCCGCCGTGAGGGAGAGGAGGGCTGTGTTTTTCTTGATGGGCTTTTTGAGAATTTTCCATTCTTCTTACCGCGCCTTCTCCCTGGGTGGAATAAAGATGGGCACGAACGGCGTCTTCATCGAAGGGTTTGGCTTCGACTTGTTTGATGCTCAAAGCCCCCGTTGGACAGACTCCCACACAATCCCCAAAACCGTCACAGAAATCCTCACGGACAACTTTGGCTTTTCCATCGATGATTTTAAGCGCTCCTTCGGCACATCCGGTGACACATTCCCCGCAGCCATCGCAAAGAGCCTCATTGATTTGGATCATATTCCTTTTCATATCCCCTATTTTGGAGAAAAGGGATGAGAATACCTTGACTTAGGTCAAGGGGGCTCAGCGAATTTGGCTTTGAAGCTCCGTCCAATTCACAATTTCAATGGTTTTGCCTTTTTCGGAAATAAGGTCGCTCTGTTTTAACTCTCTGAGAACACGAGAAAGGGTTTCCGGTATTGTTCCCAAAAGGGCGGCCAAATCTTTCTTTGGAATGTTCAGCCTACAGACAATGGGCGTGTTTTCGGTGTCACTATTCTCGATCAAATATCGAATCAACCGTTCCTTCGTATTTCTCAACGTCAAATCTTCAATCATGGAGACAAAGTGGCGAAGTCGTTTGGAGTAAGCGGACAGAAGTTTGAAGGCTAGGTTGGGTTGTTTCAGAATTGTTTTTCGAAACGGCTCGGTTTCTATTCGGATCATTTCGCACTTCTCAATGGCTTGAGCATGCGCAGGGTAGGTTCTTCGATCAAAAATAGCTGCCTCTGCTACAAGATGATTTTGTTTTTGGATGTGAAGAATTTGTTCTTCTCCCTTTGGAGAAAGCTTGTAAATTTTAAGACTTCCTCTGAGGATGACGAAGAACGCTTCGGCAGGTTCGCCTTCGGAAAATAGATGCTCGCCTGAAGCAAGAGTGCGCGAACGACAAAAGGAGGCTACGGTCTCGATTTCTTCTTCTTTCAAATCGCTAAAGAGAAAGGTGTTTTGTAAGGATTTGTGTACTGCGTTCATGCCAAGTTTTATGAAAAGGGTCTCATAAGTTCGTAGATAAAAAGAACGACTTCAATTGCGATCAAGATGACAATGGCCCATTCCAAATAGAGGGTTCGGCGAGAATACGATTGATTCGATAGTACGGTCAGGGCCTCTTGAACGAATCGAAGTTTGTGTTCGAGAATCCGATAGCGATCATGGAGTTCAAATTGATCCGAGATTTGGACGTAAAGGGTTTCCAGTAATGGGTCGTCCCATGTTGAATCCGGGACATCCAAAAGGTTTGTGGACCCGATGACACGTTGTTTTGTGTGGATGCAAAAGCCAATGAAACGGAAGAAATCTCGATTTCCGATTCGAGTCTTCCCAGTTTTGTGTAGCGTCGAAGAGAGCGTCCCCCATTTGTCGACCACCTCATCTACTGCTTGTTCATAGTGATCCAGCGCGGTGGATTGGGCGAGGACCAGAGCAATCAATGTGATGTTGTCGATGTTGATGTGTGGAACTGTAGCGGTCCCAAAATCCACCCCCACCAACTCACCGGTTTTGATTTGGAATTCTTCCCGGTTGGGAAGCTGGTCTTTGGGAGGGACGGTTTCCTCCAGGCGTTTGAGGATTTGTCCCTGCATGGAAGGCTCGACATTGAAAAAAACAACCGATCCAAAATTGAAAAGAATCACATAGGCATCGTCGTCAATTTCGAAGATGAGTTCGGTTCCGGAAGCTTTTAGGCTTTTCTCAGGAAAGAGCTTGTTGACTGAGCTAAGTCGAAGACGTTCCGTAATGTGGAATGCACGAAATATTCCCTGTTGAATCACTCGCTCATTGTAAGCCTTTTAATTATGATGGAGCCAGCATAAAAGAGGAGAAGACAATGGCAGGTAAACTCTTAGAGAGTGAAAATGATTTAGAAATTGTGATTCAGAGTTTAAAGAGTGTGGCTGTGATTGGGATTAAAGACCAGAGCCAATCGAATCTTCCAGCTTTTCAGATTCCAAAAATGGTGGCAGACCGAGGTTATAATGTGATTCCAGTCAATCCAAAGCTGGAGACCTGGGAGGGAAGAAAGGCTTTTCATTCCTTTTCAAACATTTCCGTTCGAGTCGATGTCGTGAATCTCTTCCGACGTGCCGAGTTTGTCGAAGGTCATGTCGATGAGATCCTTTCCAGCCCAAAGGAGTTTTGGCCAAAACGGGTCTGGATGCAAACGGGGATTCGAAATGAGCCGGCGGCCAACAAACTCATGCAGGCTGGTATAGATGTGGTGATGGATAAGTGTTTGGGCGTCTATGTGTCTCGCTACGGAAAGCCTTCTGGTTCTTAACTGCTAGGCGTTTCTGGGACGTCAATGAACAATTGAACTTCACCCAAAGCGACTCGAACAAACTGAAGCGAATCTCCCTGCCAATAGTCCGAATCCCTTCGGACGATGCATCTCATATACCCGGCGTACTCCGTCATGGGGTTGATGAAATTGAGGTTGAACTCGCCTTGAAATCCCTGAAGCATTTCGGATAAATCGAATTCGAATTGGTATGGGTTTCCGGAGACTTCCGGATCCACAAAGAAACGATTGTCATCTACCTCTTCGGTGTTGGGGTTGTCCCGAAGCAGATGATTTTCAAAGTTGGGAGAAATTTGGAGCGCCAAAATGTTCTCTCTGGTGCTTGGCGAAACAAAATCTTCCCCCTCGCAGCTTAAATCGCTTGTGAAACTGTCGAAGATCCACTCATGACAGGTTTCGGCACAGGTGGGTCGATCCCAATCACAGAGAGGGTATTGATAGCAATCGGCTTCTTGATTCAATTCGTTACGAGTCAGGGGTTGGTTATCTAAGTTGACTTGAAGGAAGGCATAGGATCCAGCGGCAAAAATATCCGTGTGAGTTCGCGCCTTAAAACGCAGCGTGACTTTTGCGTTGATGGGAATGTTTTTTTCAATGGTGTCCGTTATCGTAAACGTTTGTCCTGCGTGAATGGTGACTTGTTCCACTTCTGGTGTGAGTTCGTGTTCTCCGGCTTCCCAGAGAGTGCTTTCGTTCACGTTGGAGTTTGTCTCATCGGGTCTCCAAACGTTCTCGCCGCATCCAGTAAAAAGACTCACCAAAAGAATCATTGTTCCCAGCTTCATCATGGCCCCTCATACAGCAATCCCTGTGCCATTCGAAGGGTTAAAAAAACGAATGATTACAGACTCTTGGATGGGGTTCTTGAGAGAATGCCCGAGCGAGCGGGGAAAGCGTGTCCATACTGAGGCGCAAACGTCCTTTTCTTTCTGAATTCCAGGGGAACCCTTGTCATTCAACAGGAGAGAGGATATTCAAGGGCCCGAAAAATTTAATTCATCGGGAGAACATTCATGTCGTTTCAGAAAAAGCTGGAAGAATTACTTGAACAGGCCGGAAGTCGAGTCCAATTGAACGCAACGCGAAAGAGTCTCATTGAGGCCGTGTTGAACCATCGAGAAGCCGTTGCTTCTGCTTGTGGTGCGTTGGCTACATGGACCCCGGTTGAATCAACGGGCCGCTCTCCAAAAGATACCATGATTGTGAAACGTAAGGAGAGTGAAGGAAATGTGGATTGGGATGCCCCCAATAATATTCCCATTGAAGAAGGTACGTTCGATATGCTTTTGGAAGACGCATTGGCTGCGTTGGGAAAAAAGGATCGGATTTATGTGTCTGATCGTGCGGTGGGTGCGGATCCGGACTATGCTCTTCCGATTCGAACGGTTTCGGACAAGGCATTAACCGTTCTTTTTGCCGACAATATGTTTCGTCCGGTTTCGCCGGAACTTCGAAAATCCAAGTTTGCGGATCATGGCTTTACTCTGGTTGCTCTTCCCTATGAGAAACTGGATCCGAAACGCTATGAAGGTCGTCTGCGTGTGGATCCCCGACTTGGACATACTTCCACCATGGCGATTGCGATGGACATGGATCGACGCATCGGCGTGGTTTATGGCTCGGCCTATTGTGGGAGTGTGAAGAAAATGGTGTTCACGGTGATGAACTACCTTTTGCCCTTGAATGGCGTTCTTTCTTTGCATTGTTCAGCCAATGAAGGTCCGGACGGGGATACGGCGCTTTTGTTAGGGTTGTCTGGAACCGGGAAGACCACCTTGTCTGCGGACCCTCGGCGAGCTCTCTTGGGGGATGATGAACATGGTTGGAATGAAAACGGAATAGCGAACTTTGAGAACGGTTGTTACGCCAAATTGATCGATTTGAGTTCTGTCAAGGAGCCTGAAATCTATGAGGCCTGCTTTCATCAAGACCAGCCGGAGGAACATGGGGTGATCATCGAGAACGCCATGATGTATCCCGATGGAAACTTTGACCTGTTTGACACCCGTTTTACTCCGAACTCTAGGGGTTCTTACCCCTTGTCTTTCCTTTCGAATGTAAAGGAACCTCCGGTGGGAAAACATCCCAAGACAATCATTTTTTTGACGGCGGATGCAAATGGAGTGTTGCCTCCGGTGGCCAAATTGGATCGGGCTCAAACCATGTTGTGGTTTCTATTGGGCTACACCAGTAAATTGGCGGGAACGGAAACCGGTGTTGTGGATCCCGTTTCGACGTTTTCTCGTTTCTTTGGGGCTCCCTTTATGCCATTGCTTCCGGATATGTATGCAAAAATGCTGGGTGAGAAGCTCGACCGGCATGGAACAGATGTTTACCTCGTCAATACCGGCTGGAGTGGCGGTCCTTACGGCGTGGGTGAGCGAATGGATATTGATTTGACCCGGGCCATCGTAAACGGGGCACTTTCGGGGGATCTGAAAAATGTTGAGTATGAGAACGATCCTCTTTTCCACTTGGCGGTGCCCAAGAGTTGCCCTGGGGTCTCGGATTCTCAGGTTCTAAACCCAAGAAGTACCTGGAAAGACCCCAAGGAATATGATCAGCGGGCGCAAAAGTTGGCTTCCGAATTTGCCGAGCACTTTGACAAAGCCTATGGGAAGAAGGGCCTTCCCCAAGAGATTGAGGCTTGTTGCCCAGGAAAGAAAAAAGAAAAGGCATCGGGCGCAACCTCCTCGGTTGTCACGGCTTTGTAGGCTAGGTGCCTACGGCGTTTTCGAATGATTCCCAGTAGATATGTAGTTATTTCTGGATTATGATGAAACGCATGTCCTTCTCCGTACGTTTTTGGGGAGTTCGAGGGACCGTTGCGTGTGCCTCTCCTCAATATGTTCAGTTTGGTGGGAACACCTCGTGTGTTCAGGTGAAGATTGGGAATGAACAAATCATTCTCGATGCAGGGACGGGAATACGAGAACTGGGTTCAGACTTTCTACGGAAAAACATTCGAAAAGCTTCCTTATTGTTAACGCACACGCATTGGGATCACATCAACGGATTTCCATTTTTCATTCCTGCGTTTCAAGAAGGAGGAACCTTTCGTGTGATGGCAGGGCATTTGACAGGTCAAGAAGGGGGAATTGAAAATGTCTTGGCTGGCCAAATGGCTGCTCCCTGGTTTCCGGTTCCCATTCAAACCATGAAAGCGGATTTGAGTTTTGAAAATTTTCGTGCCGGAGAACACTTTTCCTTGGGAGGAGATATTCAAGTTCGAACATGTGCCCTCAATCATCCCAATGGAGCCACCGCGTATCGAATTGAATCTCAGGGCTCTTCTCTCGCTTATGTTACGGATACCGAGCATATACCCGGAAAGCCGGACGCGGCGATCTTGGAACTGATCGATGGGGTGGATTTGGTCATTTATGATTCGACCTATGCGGATGAAAATTTCCCGAAGTATGTGGGGTGGGGACATTCCACCTGGCAAGAGGGCGTGCGTCTGTGCCAAGCAGCAAAAGCGAAACGTTTGGTTCTTTTCCATCATGATCCCAATAATGACGATTCGGTTATGGAAAAAATTGAAAAAGATGCCGAAAAGGTTTGGGATGGCATCTGTGTTGCTCGAGAAGGCATGGAGATTAAGTTAAAAGGAGATTAGAGAAATGTACAAAGTGGTACTCCTGCGTCATGGGGAAAGTGTTTGGAACAAAGAAAATCGGTTCACGGGATGGGTAGATGTCGATCTGTCTGATCAAGGGATTCAAGAAGCTCACGAAGCTGGTAAGACCCTTCGAAAAGAAGGTTTTGAATTTGATGTTGCCCATACTTCTTTTTTGAAGCGAGCCATTCGAACGCTTTGGATTACTTTGGACGAAATGGATCTCATGTGGATTCCTGTTTGTCGCTCTTGGCGATTGAATGAACGGTTTTATGGAGGCCTATCTGGACTCAATAAAGCGGAGATGATGGAAAAACACGGGGAGGAGCAAGTTCATATCTGGAGACGTAGTTACGATACAAGGCCTCCGGCCCTGACGAAGGATAATCCTTATTTCCCCGGAAATGATCGAAGATACAAAGGGCTTTCCGAAGCACAGCTTCCGCTGACCGAATGTCTGAAGGACACGGTGGAAAGGTTTTTGCCTTACTGGAAAGAGACCATTTCTCCAGAAATCAAAGAGGGAAAACAAGTGATCATTGCGGCTCATGGAAATAGTCTAAGGGCTTTGGTGAAGCATTTGGATGAGGTGCCGGATGACGAGATCACGGGGCTAAATATTCCGACCGGCATTCCGTTGGTTTATGAACTGGATGAGCAGCTCAAACCCATAAAGCATTATTATTTGGGTGACCCGGACCGCGTAAAAGCCGCCCAAGATAAGGTCGCAAAACAACACCAAAGGAAATAGTTTTGTGAGGCGACTTGCGTTTATTCATCACCCTGTATGTGAGATGCATAAAATGGGCGTGGTCCATCCGGAAAGCCCAGGCCGCTTGTATGCCATTCAGGAAGGATTGAAAAATAGCGGGATCTGGGAAAAACTGATCATGAAAGAAGCGCCTCGCGTTTCCCCGGATCTTTTGCCCTTGATTCACTCGGAAGAACACCTTGAACATTTGTATCGGAATGCCCCCGAAAAAGGTTTGTTTGAGGTGGACCCAGATACGCTTATGAATCAACATACGGTTGAGGCCGCTTGGCGAGCGGCCGGGTCCAGTGTTTTGGCGGTGGATATGGTTCTGGATGGGGACGTTGAGGGAGCCTTTTGCTCTGTTCGGCCTCCTGGGCATCATGCTGAGCGATCTCGTGCCATGGGCTTCTGTTTCATGAACAATGTAGCCCTAGCGGCGGCTTATGCATTGGAAAAGAGAGGTCTGGATCGAGTTGCGATCATCGATTTTGATGTTCATCACGGAAACGGGACTGAAGATATTCTCAAAGATGAAAAACGCATTTTGATGTGTTCCATTTTTCGCCATCCCTTTTTTCCGGGAACGGGATGGATTTCGAATCAAAAAAACATGAAGCATGTTCCCTTAGACGTTGGAAGTGCCTCAGATCGACTCTTTGCTGCGGTGGAGGAGGTCTGGTTGCCTGCTTTGAAAGAGTTTCATCCGGAACTGATCGTGTTTTCAGCGGGTTTTGATGCTCATGAGGATGATCCGATTGGTGGAATGAAGTTCAAGACCCAAGACTTTGCGTGGGTGACCCAAAAAGTGATGGAGGTTGCGGAAGCGTGTGGGCATCAACGTGTGGTATCGACTTTGGAAGGAGGTTATGATCTTTCGGCTTTGGGACAAAGTACTTCGGCCCATCTCTCCGTCTTGTTGCAAAGCTGAATGATCATGACGGACGAGCGACGCCAATCGACGCGGATTGAACGAAGAATCACGGTTTTCTTTGAAGTTCAGGGGAAAAAATATCGGGGCGTGATTCTCAATCTTTCCGAATGTGGTTTGTATCTTCAAACCGATCAAAAATTTCCTGAAGGAACGGAAATTTCTCTTCCCAATCCTTTGGGAGGACCGGAAGTGAATATTCTTAAGGGAAAGATTGTTTGGGAGAAAGGGCTTTCTTCCTTTTTTCGTCCTTCGAAAATGCGTTCCGGAATGGGCGTTGCGTTGGAGGCGGCTCCTTTATCCTATATTCAGGCCATTCGACGTTTAAAGGACCAAACGTACCCCCCAGAAAAGCCTCGCCCGGAAGAACGATTTGAACTTTACCATCGCGTGTCTTTTACTTCTGAAGAAGAGTTTCTCACAGAATATACAGAAAATTTGAGTCGTGGAGGGATGTACGTCGCGACCGAAAAACAGCTTGAGCCTGGAACTGTAATTAAGGCTTCCATTGATCTTCCGGGATTAAATGAACCCGTTCAGGTGGAAGGAAAAATTGCTTACTGTTTGGAGGGTGGAAACGCCGAGGAAAATGGTCGGAATCGAGGGGTGGGGGTTCAATTTATGAATCTGACGCTAGAAGCTCGAAGCCGTTTGAATCAATACATTTCTCGACTTGAAATTCACCGTTGCACCCCCGAGCGAAGGCGGGTGGATTCACTTCCCGCTTTTGGCACGTTGACTGAGTATTTGGTTCCAGAAATATTGATTGCTTTGACGGAAGAACAAAACACAGGGGTTTTGCATTTAGAAAGTCGAGGGGTCACGAAGCGGGTGTATGTTCATAAAGGAAAACCCATTCATGTTGACTCTTCTCTAAGAAGCGAACGTTTGGGTCATTACTTATCCTATCGGGGAGTGTTAGCGCTGGAAAAAATCGGTCAATGGCTTCCTTTCATTGACTTGGATGACATCGAATTTTCAAAAAAAATGATTCATATGGACATGTTCGATCCGTCAACGACACTTTCCTTGGTGGTGGATTGCATTGAGGAACGGCTGATTTCTACCTTTTCGTGGTTCGAGGGGAATTTTGTGTTTTCGAAAGACACAAGCTGGCGCAAAAAGGTGAAAGCCGTGCCTGTTGAGACCTATCGAGTGGTTTTCCGAGGAATTGAAAGGTGGTACTCCCGTTTGGTTTTGAGTTCCTGGATGGGGATCACGGAAAATAGTCTTTTGAAAAAAAGAGAGCGACGAGAATTGAATGTTTTTTTTCCGAAGGTTGCTCGAGAGGCCTGGGAGGCTCTGGAAACACCTGTTTCATTGAAGCAATTGGCGGAAAAAATGTCCCTTCCGATAGACGACATCTTGCCGATTGCTTATGGATTGATCGTTTCAGGGTGGGTGAGTTTCGTTTTTCCCACCGAGGAAGCCAAAGAGGTTCGAGAAGATGACGCAGTAAAAGCTTCGATTCCTCTTAGTGTTCCTTTGAAAAAAGTACCCGTTAAAAAACCGTCTTCTGTGAATGTGGGTGAGCGATTGAAACAGCAAATTGAGGGAGACTTTGAACGGTTAAAACGTTTTGATTTATTTGAAATGCTGGGGGTTACTTCTACAGCCACACCTGATGAAGTGAAAGTGGCTTATGAAGCTTGTAAGAAACGATATCGACCTGAAGAGATTGATGCCATTTCGGATGACGTTTTAAAGAAGAAAGCGGATCAGGTGTTGTCGTGGATTGAAGTCGCCCACAATACGCTTTGTGATACCGATTTTCGTGATGCCTACCGGAGTCAGCAGCAGGAAACGAACCTCTTACAGGGGAAGGAGACCGCCTGGGATGTCGAGCAGGCGTTGGCGATGGTATTGGTAGAGGTGGATCGAGGCGAAGTGGAGGAAGTGGTTCGAATTTTGGGTCAATTGAGAAAGGAACATCCTGAAAACTCGATTTTGGCCGGCTATTATGCATGGGCCATCTTTGAGATGAACCCGCTCGAAAACATGAAGAGCAGTGGAAATATGCTTGATGTTGCGATTGATAGAGATCCCTCTGATTCTCAGTTGGTGTATTTTCGGGGGAAGATTTTTGAGCGACAAAATCAATGGAAAAGTGCCAGGGTCTATTTTGAGAAAGCATTGAAACTGCAACCAGAATTTGAAAAAGCGCGGCAAGCATTGGTGTTGGTCAAAGAAAAAGAAGAAGATCAACTTCGAATGGGGCAGGAACTAGGTCTTTTGGATTCTTGAGGGAGTTATGATCGAACAACTGAATGACGTGTTTCTCTATAACGAGCAAAATCGCCTGAAAAAATTATCTGATTATTGGAAAGCATCGCCCGTTATTTTCGACTTTGTGCGACATTTTGGTTGACTGGTTTGCGGGGAACAAGTTGCGCAGTTGCGTGACATAAAAGATCAGCTGGACGATTTGAATACGAACGTGGTGGTTGTTGGAAGTGGTTCTGTCGAGCAAGCGCGAGCGTTCAAGGAACATAATCAGACATCCTTCGAAATGTTGGTGGATCCAGAGCGCAAAGCTTATAAAGCCCTAAGCTTTCACAGGTCGGTATGGGGAAGCATTGGGTTTCGGGCCATAAAAAACCTTTGGAGGGCGTATCGAGGGGGACATCACACCGGAAGGTTGCAAGGAGATCCCTGGCAGATGGGGGGTACGATTGTCTTGGTTCCTCCGGGGGAGGTCCTTTATCTTCATAAAAGTCGGTATTCCGGGGACCATGCCGATGTGGAAAAGATTTCCAAGGTTTTAAAGGAATATGCGGAGTCAATGACTCCAAAGCTTATTCCAGAAAATAATTGAAGTCTTCGGCCTCTTCGGCATGCAAAAGCTCATAAGCATGCGCAGGAGATGCCGCATTAAAAAGTTCATGTTGAATCGTTAAATTGGTGGTTACCGCTCGTGCAATGGCTGCGAGGACCTCTAGGTGATGGTCGCGTTGAGATTCGGGCGTCGCCAAGAGAACGACACAGTGAATCGGCCGTCCATCTGGAGTTTGAAAGGGAAGGCCTTTTCGACTCAGGGCCATCACGCCATGAATCTCATCTCCTTCTTCCAGTGTCCCATGGGGTATGGATAAGCCATATCCCACACAGGTCGACATTTCTTTTTCACGGTTCAAAATGTTTTGCAAAAGACGGTCGTGATCCACTTTTAAGTGATTCGAACGAATCAGTAAGTCGGTGAGTTTGGTGATGGTTTCTTCTTTTGTCTCTGCATAAAAATCAGTCACGATGTTTTCTTCATGAAGAAAGTCGATGAGGCGAGCTCGATCCTTTCCGGTTTCTCCCGACCAGGTAAGTGCCGCCCGAGTGGTTATGGGACCAATGATTTCACTGATGGTTACAACCGTCAGTCCAAGGGCTAGGAAGAGATCGCTGATTTCTTTGAGGGTAGGGTCTTGTTGGATGATCAAAATCAGTCCGATGGCGATTCCGGCTTGAGGTAATAGAGCCAGGCCAAGGAAACGTCTCACGCGTTCCGTGGCTCCGGCTAACGTCATGGCCACAAAAGTTGAAACATTCTTACCTGTGAAACGCCCCAACACAGCAAATAGCGCTAATAATCCGGCAGGCTTAAGGTATTCAAAATCCAAATCCATTCCGGCGATTGTGAAGAAAGCGGCAAGAATGGCGGGCTCAAATTGTTCAAACGGTTCTCCGGTTAAATGCTCGTTTCGAGGGTTTATGTTGACGAGCGTGACGCCTAAGAACATGCAGGCCAACAGCGGAGAAATATTGAGCGCGGATGCCGCCCCCCATGTGAGCAGAATCATAATTAAGGAAGCAATGGAGAGTCGATTCCAACGAACCGTTAGCGGGGTTACGGAGTTGAAGAGGATTCCCAATGCAATTCCCAACCCGCCGGAGGTTGCCAGTTGGCGTAATGGCCGTATCCAAAGGTCTATCATTGTGTGTGGGGCGTTTGGGTCCAAACTGATTTGTACGGCAGCATGAACCGACTCGAATAGACACACGCACGCGATGTTGTTGAGTGCGACGGCCGCAATGAGTGTTTTTACAAACACGCCTTTGGAGCGAGTTTCTTGGACCAAGGCCACTGTGGTGGCTGGCGCCGTGGCTAAGGAAATGGCTGCCATGAGGGCAGCGATCGACCAATGTTGTTCACTGACGAGTTCAATTCCAGAGTACACAAACAAGGGCACAAATATGATTTCGGCCAGAAGTAAAATGAGGAGTCTTCTTCCTGCATTTCGAAGGCGACGAAAGTGTAAATGAGCCCCGACGGTGAGTGCGATCATTCCGAGAGCGAATTCCGTGATGGGTTGAAGGCTTCCGACCATGTGAGGATCGAAGAAACCCAGACCCGCGCGACCAATGAGTACGCCCACCAAAATTTGACCGGTCATGCTTGGGAGTCGGAGTTTCTTTGCGATTCCCCCCGCGGTCAATCCTGCGAGCAGAACGGTAGCAAGAACGAATAAGGGGTCAGGTTGAAAATTCAACATAAAATCAATGTGTTGGAATTTTTATAGTCTATCATGAAAAACTTAAAAACACCTAAACCAGGTTGTCAGGTTTGAAAAAGCCGTCTATCTTCCGCGCCAACATGTTGGAAACAAAAGGTTTAGATTCCATTTTTTATCCCAAATCGATCGCGGTCATTGGAGCCTCTCGAAAACGCGGCTCAGTGGGCGCAGAGCTTTTTCATAATCTTTTAAAAAATTCGTATCAGGGTGTGGTGTATCCGGTGAATCCTTCAGCCAAATTCGTTCAGGCTGTTCGTGCTTACCCTTCCATTCAATCCATTCCTGATCCTGTGGATTTGGCAATCATTGTGGTTCCCAAAAAGTTTGTTCTGAAAACGGTGGAAGACTGTGTGGAAAAGCAAGTCAAAGCCATTGTGATCATCAGTGCCGGATTCAAAGAGGTTGGCGAAGAAGGAGCCGAACTCGAACAAAAGATTTTCAAACTTTGTCGCGAAAAAGAAATCCGGCTGGTTGGGCCCAATTGCATGGGCGTGTTGAACACAGATCCAGAGGCATCCATGGATGCCACATTTGCGCCGACATATCCTCCTCACGGAAGTCTTTCTTTTTCTTCTCAGAGTGGAGCTCTGGGACATGGAATTTTGGAATACGCCAAAGATTTGGGGATTGGGGTATCCAAGTTCATCAGTGTTGGAAACAAAGCCGACGTTTCGGCCAATGACCTGATTCAGTATTGGGCAGATGACGAAATGACGAAGGTCATCCTGCTTTATCTGGAGTCATTCGGAAATTCTCGAAAATTTGTGGATCTGGCGCGACATGTGGGACGGAAGAAACCCATCGTTGCGGTTAAGAGTGGAAGGACCGCAACAGGGGCTCGGGCTGCGGCTTCACATACGGGGTCGTTGGCAAGTTCGGATGTGGTGGTTCAGGCTTTATTTCAACAGACAGGCGTCATTCGTGTGGATTCGGTCGAGGACTTGTTCGACGTGGCAATGCTGCTCTCGAATCAGCCCCTTCCCAAAGGGAGGAAAGTGGCCATCTTGACGAATGCTGGAGGCCCAGGAATTTTGGCCGCGGACGCCTGCGAAAGCTGGGATTTAGAGGTCCCGAGTTTTTCGGAGAAAACGATAAAGGAGCTGAAGAAATTGGTTTCTGCCCAGGCGAGTATTGGAAATCCAATTGATTTAACAGCCAATGGTACTCCTGAGATTTTTGGAAAAGCGATTCCTTTGCTTTTGGAAGATCCAAATGTGGACTCTTTGATTGTCATTTATGTTCCTCCTTTAATCACGCGACCGAAAGATGTGGCCGACAAAATTGTGGAAGCGGTGGAAGGAACGGACAAAACCGTCATTACGTGTTTCATGGGAAAGCATGGAGTTCCGGAAGGTCTCAAGAGACTCAAGAAAGGTCATATCCCATCTTTTATGTTTCCGGAGTCGGCGATTGGGGCCTTGGGACGGGTGGCCGACCATGTGGATTGGCGAGCGAGAGAGGATGGAGAGGTTCAAGTCTTTGATGATTTCAATTTGGATGTCATTGAGAGAATTTCCAAGAAAAGTGGATGGCTCCATCCGGTGGATGCATATGACTTGTTGGAAGCAGCCCGAATTCCCATTGAAAAGCCGGTCCATGTTTCTTCTTTGGAAGAGGCGGTTGAAAAATCCAAGCAGTTGGGTTTTCCGGTCGTTTTGAAGATTGATTCCAAGAAGATCCTTCATAAGAGCGATATGGGGGGGGTGGCTTTGCGCTTGATGGAAGAGGAGGAAGTGAAAGAGGCTGGAAAACAGATGTTGGATAAAGCTTCTGAAATGGGCGTTTCTCGTCAAGAAGTTGAAGGTTTCTATCTCCAAAGAATGTTGGAGGGAGGAATTGAAGTCATCGTGGGGGCCAATCATGATGCGAAGTTTGGAATGCTCTTTATGTTTGGCTTGGGCGGCGTTCAGGTGGAATTGTTTAAGGATGTCGCGTTTCGCCTACATCCTTTAACCGATCAAGATGTCAAGGACATGATTGAAGAGGTTCGGGGCGTTAAATTGCTCAAAGGGTATCGAGGCAGTCCGCCTTCGGATATTCAAGGCATTGAGTTGGTGATTCAGCGTTTGGGACATTTAGCCAAATTGATGCCGAATCTTCGAGAATTTGATTTGAATCCGATTCGTGTTTTTCCGGAAGGCTTGAAAGCCATCGATTGCCGAATCCGCCTAGCTTAGCTTTTGGAAAAAGAGCAAGTCATTCGAAGACGTAATCGCTCTCAAATTCTGTAGCTCCGGGTTTCGGTTCCTCGATTCGTTACGGTCACTGTCGGCGGGGCCCCTCGTTGTCCGCCCCGCAATCACCCCCCAAGAGGGGTGCTGCGGGTCGTCTCCGTTTCCCCTTCCTCACGTTCCCGAGACGAATCGGTCACCTACACAGTCGCTTCAGAATTTGAGAGCGATTACGTCTTCTGATCGATTCAGCACATTCCTACTTTGCGAAGTGGAAATGGGAGAAGACAAGTTCTGAGCGAAAGCGTGTGGGGGGGGGCCGGAACGCAAAGCGTTCCGGGGGGGAGGTTCCCTCCCCCGAGGTATCGCTTTCGTCCAGAACTTGGCTTTGAGCGTTTCCGCTTTGCTAAATCAGAGCCTTAGTGCGCCTGAATCTGTTTCATTGAGAAAATATTTTTTTAATTGCAGACTTCGTATCGGGCTTCGATCAATGATCCTACGTCTCCGGCTGCGCTGGCGGCGATTGTGAAACGGCGAGAGTCTAGAACTTTTACGTATGACATGACATCGTCTCCATCCACGGTGACTTCTAGCGTTCCGGAGCACGCTGGGGATGACAGGTCGAAGACCGTAATGAGCGTGGTCTGCTGAGAAAGATTCGTCCCCAATTCGGTAAAGGCTTGGTTGAATGCGGCCTGATCGCTTGAGAGCGTGATGTCGACAAAGTCGCCTCCGGAATCTTCAACCAATTCAGAGTAACCATAGGGGTATTCATTCTCGCCGTTGGGAATAAAGGTTTCAGAGTTCACATAACCTACGACGGCTGAAACGAAAGGACTCAAACCCTGAGACACCAACATGTCTCCCAGAATGAGGTCGGGGGTTCGTGTGAGGTTTCCATTCACGTCGGAATAAAAATCAAATCGTCCACCCATTTCCATACATTCCGCGTCATATGTTGAGGCGGGACCGGCAGGGTCAAATGAGGAAACGCCCATATCGATCAATGTCTGCCGCGCACTTTCACATTCTCCTTCTGGTTCGAAGCGAGAAGTGGAAAGGTCATTTTCATCTGTGACGAAAATGGAGGCGATGGCGGCATTGTTTCGAAAACAACCCAGGTCACGATTGTTTTCGTACGTGGTTTGTTCGTCCGTCGTTCCTTTGGGAAGAGAGCCAATGAAGCTTTTGTGGAAGGAATAGAGTCCTACCTCACCCCCATCGGTACACGTGCAACGTGTGTTGGGGTTGTCATCCGTACAATCATTCCCAGACTCTAACGTGCACACCGCTCCTTCGTCTTGGTCCGGCATGGAGTTATCACCGAAGGATTCCAGAAATTTGGTTTGAATTTGAGCAGAGGTGAGAGATCCACTGCAAAGGCACTTGTTGTCATCTACAAAGTTTTTGGAATAAAGGTCTCCGGTTTCATCTCCTGCAATGCCCCGAAGAATTCCTATGCAGTAGTCATCAATGCCGCGGGCTTCAAAGGTTCCCAAAAAATCTGAGAGGGCATTGGCCACAGCCACGCGTTCAGAGTCCATGGAGCCGGATGTGTCCGTGACAAACAAAATATCAACGGGCCGAATTGTGGGTAGAGGTTGCGTCCAGCGATTGATCAAGACGGTGCCTTCGGTGGTTCCTCCGCTGGAACTTCCGCCGGAAGAAGAGCCTCCTTCTTCAACCACATCGGGAGGGTTTTCTCCGGGGGTTCGTGCAAAAAGTCCCAAACTGGATTGGTCGCATCCAGCCAAGAGAAAGAGGGAAATAAGTCCTAGGAAAAAGGGTCGATGATGTTTCATGCTTTGGCCTCTCATATTTACTTCGTGGGAATCATCTGCAAAATTTCTACCGGTCGAATGGTAGGTAAGTAATTGATTTTACTTTTCTTTCTGATCTCCTATTAAGGATCATGACCTCAAGGGCTGACATATATCACGGATCAGAGGCCTTTTTGGGACTAAATTAAAATTTCACATAAAAACAAGCACTTATAAGTTCTCTTTCGCCGCAGCGTGGCTGCATTTTTTGCAGGCCTTTTCCTATGCGGACATGAGCGGTAAGGTCTTAAAATCATGACCAAATGGCTTTCAAATTGGCTTTCGAATCTTCAATCTTCCAATCATCTTAGAAATCCCAACTTAAGTCCCACACTGAAAAAAGTGGAATCTCATTTGGAAGGTTATCCTGAGGAGCGGCGCGTTTTTTTGGCGGCCTCGGCGCTCTTGATGGGGCGGATTGCCTATGCGGATTCCGATTTTTCTTCCGAAGAAAAAGAGCGGCTCAAGGAAATCCTAGAGCAGGAGTTGCGATTGGATTCGGAAACCGCCGGTCATGTGGCCAGTTTGACAAAGGAACTCATTGAAGAAGGACACGCAGAAAACCACATTATTTTCCGGCAATTGAAGAAAACTTCGGATCGCTCCGAACAGATTCAACTTTTGCGTTGTCTGTTGGCGATGGCCAGCGAGGATGACATCACGCAAATTGAAGATATGGAGATTCGAAAAGTCGCGGATGCCTTGGGGTTCACGCATCGGGAGTATATTGATCTTCGTTCGGAATACCGGGAATTCTTATCGGTATTGAAAGCTAAGTCTTCTTGAATGAAAGGTCGTATTGGATTTCCATCACAGCGCACCATTGGTCCAAGAGTCGACGAATGCGCTCCCGAGCTTTCTCTTGAAGCTCCGCGGTAAGGATCTCTTTTCGAACATGGTCTTTGATTTTTCGAAACGTTGAGTTGCGGTCTTCCACGGAGATTCGATTTAAAAAAGAATCTTTTTCGTACAAGGTTCGAATCTCTGCATCCAAAGACAGGATCTGAGGTGGAGGGAGGACGATGGTTCCCTTGGATCGAGCGCGATCAAAATGAATGTCAGCCAAATGCGTATCTACACCCACCAAAGCCGATCCTTGAACGATGAGGAGGCTTTTTTGTGTGGTCAATGGAATGGGAATGTTCGCAATTTTGAGGTGATCTTTGTTGGCTTCATAAAACTGAGAAATGTGTACTTCTAATACGCCCAATTTGAGTGCTTCTTTGACAATGAAGCTTAAGTTTACCGAGGTTGGTTTTTGATCATGGGTAGGCGTTCGGTAAAGCCAGCTCATGGTGAGAAGCAAGGTGACGAAGATGATCGTAAGGTAGGTGAGGGCTTTTTTCATGGGCCTGTGGGGATTGTATCATGGGGAGGATTCATGTAGGAAGGCCCACCATGAACTTAGAATTTTCCCAAAAAGCCATGGAGAAAATCTTACACTTTTTGAAGGAGTCTCAAGAGCCTTGCGCACTTCGAATTGTGGCCAATCACATCGAAGGTGAAAAGTATGGGTTCAAGTTTGAATTAGAGCCACTTAGCGCACATCGTCCGGAGGATGTGGTTGTAGAGAAAGAGGGCGTCACGGTACGATTGGATGGGACGTCGGCAAAAAACGTTGAAGGTGGACGGGTGGATTGGTTGGATGAATCGAATCCCGGATTTACAGTTTTGAATCTCTCTGCACCCAAGGTGGCAGAAAGTTCAGAAGAATTGGAAGTTCAAGTCTACGATGCGATTAAAACCATTTTCGATCCGGAAATTCCGAGTGTGAATATCCATGATTTGGGGTTGATTTATGGAGTTTCGGTGGACGATGCCAAGAATGTCAAAGTGGTCATGACATTGACGGCACCCAATTGTCCAGCAGCAGAACAATTGCCCGCTGAGGTCAAAACGAACGTTGAGAAAATTCCAGGTGTGAAATCCGCAGAAGTGAAAATCACCTTCGATCCGGCTTGGACTCCGGAAAGAATGAGTGAGGCTGCCAAGCTCACACTCAATCTATTGTAAAACGCCCTTTGTTTTCCAGCGCACCTAGTGCGCAAAATCAATGAGCTTCTGAATGAGTTTTTCATAGCTCCATCCGTCTGCTTTTGCGGACAAAGCAAAATCTTCATCTTTTCCGATGGCAGGGTTTGGGTTGGCTTCCAAGACGACAATTTCTCCGTTGTCGCGCAATCTCAAATCAATTCGGGCGATGGTATCCAAATTGAGGCCGTTAAAGGTTCTTTTGCAGATTCGCTGGATTTTTTTGAGGGTTTCTTGGTCCAGAGATTTGGCTGGGCCTGTTTTGATTCCCCATCGTTTTCGATAAGACTCGTTCCACTTCGCATAGTACGTCGCGAATTTGGGTGTTCCCTCCGGAACTTTGGTGAAGAAAAGCTCTCTCGGGGGAAAAACGTGAAGTCTTTTTTGTCCCAATACGCCGACATAGAGTTCTCGTCCTTCGATGTATTCCTCGACAATCGCGTTGCATTTTAAGCTTTCATGAATGTAGCGGACCCGATCTAAGGCCCCGTCTTCATTTTCAGAAAATGAATCTTGGGAAATTCCATCGGAACCCTCCTGACCCAGGGGCTTCACAAAGGCCGGATACACGAAGCGTCTTAAGGTCCGGATGGGCGTTTTTTTGTTGGATATGACAAATCGTGGAACACGGATGTGATGATAGGCCAGGATTTTTTTGCTTAGACCCTTGTTTTTGCAAAGCATGAGGGCACCGGGCCTTACACCTGTGTATGGAATGTTCATGAGGCGCAATACCCCTGCAATGAGGGGTTCAAAGGAACGTTCGTTGGAAAAGGACTCGATGAGGTTAAAGACCAGGTCGGGTTTGAAATGGTCGATCGCCTGAATGAGCGTACGAATATTGTCAAATAACCCAAACGGAATGACTTCGTGCCCGAGTTTGTCGAGCGTGTTGATGAGTTGGCGTTCAGTGGCCCAATCATCGGTTTTAAGATCGGCGGAAAAATCTTGATCTGCCGGGGGAGGGCTTGCCAAGTCAAACAAAAGTAAGATTCTCTTTTTCATACCGGCCTTTCAAATCTGCCTGTGAGCAGGTTTGTGGTTACAAGGCTAGTAAGAAGAACCGTGACCTCCAGTCTGGTTTGATTCGGGGTTTTTTCCAATCTCAGTTTTAAGATTTGTGAGCGGTCAATTAAAGCTTTCAGAAGCCGGTTGATGTTTACTTTCCGTTCGCGCGTCCATTTGTGGATGGCGGAGACAATTTCTTTCCGTTCCCGGCGCAGAAACTTGGAGGCCAATTCCAGAGAAGTGTCGGAAGAATTTCCTGAAAAAATTTTCTTCAAATCTCCATCGTAAAAATCGGGATATTCGTAAGCATATTCTTTTCGCTTTTTTTGATAGTGAGTTTTCAGTTTGGAGCGCAGCGTTTTTAAAGGGTATTCCTCTTTCCGAACTAGTTTCCTTGGAACGACTCCGGCATTTTTCTTCATCATTTCATCGATGTATTTGAGCTTTTTTAATGCTGGCCAGCCACGGTACCGATCTTCCCACTTGGAATCCGGATCAAGCCAAACGGCAAATGTTTCCGCAAAATCCTCATCTGGATGGGATTGGGCATACCAGCGGTCCAAATGGATCACATAGCTTTTGCTGTAAGGGCGCGGATGAAATCGGTCGGGTTCATATTCTTCTCTGGGGTCGCCAAACAACTCCCTAAAGCGCTTGGTTCGGTCAAATCGAAACGCATGGCAAATGGCATGTCCGGTTTCGTGTCGGAGCAACTTTAAACATTCTTCGGGGGTGCCTCCCTCGACCTCCAGGATCATCTCCTTCTCCAGTTTTTTGAGTCGAGGATGGGCCAAGTAAAAGGGAAGGGCGATGGACGCCCAACCTTCGGGCGAAAACCATTCGTCTGAAAGATAGCAATGGGGTCTAAATCCTATTCTTCGTTCTTCGATTTCTTGGAAAAGCCGATTGACCAAGGGGTTGAGTTCGCTTTTTTCAATGCTCACACCGAGGTCGGATAGACGAACCTCCAAAAGTTCTTCATTCGATGCGTTTGCCCATTTCGGTTCGGTTTCTTTCATTTACAAATGGATTCGTCTTAATCGTAACGCATTTGAAATGACCGATACAGAGCTAAGACTCATGGCGATGCTGGCCAGCATGGGATGGAGCAAAATTCCAAACCACGGATACAAGACTCCTGCAGCGATGGGAATGCCAATTCCATTATAGATAAAGGCGAAGAAGAGGTTTTGCCGGATATTTTTCAATGTAAGGTGGCTAAGCTTTTGAGCTTTGGCGATGGCAGCCAAATCTCCCCGAATGAGTGTGATGGGAGCGGTTTCCATTGCGATATCCGTCCCTTGGCCCATGGCAATGCCCACATCGGCTTGAGCCAGCGCCGGAGCATCGTTCGTTCCATCCCCGGCCATGGCTACGATATGTCCTTTGGCTTGGAGATCCTTCACCAGTTTATATTTGTCTTCCGGCCGACATTCAAAATGAATTTCCGTGATGCCCAATTGTTTTCCAACCTCTTCGGCGGTTTCTTTTCGATCGCCTGTGGCCATAAAGATTTCCACTCCTTGTTCTCGCAGCGATTGAATGGCGTGTGAAGAGGTTTCCTTGATGACATCCGCGAACATGAACGCCGATTTAAACTCAGAGTTTATCGCTCCAAGAACCATGTTTTTGCCTCCCTGTGCCCATGCTTTGAGTTCGGAAGGTGTGGGGAGTTTTGAAACCTGGTGTTTCTTTAAAAGATCCAAACTTCCCAAGAGAAGCGACTGGTCTTGTATGACTCCTCGAATCCCTTGCCCCGGTTTGGATGAGAAATCAGAAACCGAAAGAAACGAAGCGTTTTCTTTCTTTCGTGCAGCTTGTGCCAAAGCTTTTGCCAAGGGATGTTCACTTTGGCTCGCCAAAGAGGAAAAATGGTGGAATGTCGATGAGGATTCGTCTCCATGAATGGAGACAAGTTCAGGTCGGCCCTCGGTCAATGTTCCGGTCTTGTCAGTGATAAGAACGTCAACCTTTTGAAAGCGTTCCAATGCCGCAGCGTCACGTGTGAGAATTCCTTCCAAAGCTCCTTTTCCCATGGCCACAGTGATTGAAACCGGAGTCGCAAGGCCCAGGGCGCAAGGACATGCGATGATGAGCACCGACACGAAACTTAAAACGGCATAAGGAAGACTGGGTTGCGGCCCAAGCCACAGCCAGAGAACTCCCGCCAGCACGCCGATACTCACGACGGACGGAACAAAAATGGAAGCCACGCGATCCGCCAAACGTGAAATGGGAGCTTTTGAATTCTGGGCTTCTTGGACATGTGCAATGATTCGGGAAATGAGCGTATCTTTTCCGACATGGTCAGCCCTCATGACGAAGCTTCCATCTGTTAGGAGCGTGCCTCCCAGAAGGCGCTCGTTGGGGCCTCTCTCCATGAGCATGGTTTCTCCACTGAGCATGGACTCGTCCAGAGATCCGGCTCCCTCCAAAAGGGTCCCATCTGTGGGAATCTTTTCTCCGGGTCTTACGCGAAGATGATCTCCCACCTGAACTTCTCCGAGCGAAACCCGATCTTCCGTCCCATCGTTTCGAATGATCGTCGCCATGGGAGGCGTTAGTTCCATGAGCTTCTCAATGGATTGAGAGGTTTTCTGTTTGGATTTCATTTCCAGAACTTGTCCGAGGAGAACCAAAGTCGTGATGACGGCTGCGGCCTCGAAATAGACTGGAAGGGAACCATTTTCGAGACGATAGTCAGTTGGAAAAAACTCGGGGAAAAATAGGGCTGCGAGACTGAATAAATAAGCTGCGCCGGTACCGATGCTGATGAGTGTAAACATGTCCCAATTTCGGGTTTGAAAGGACTTGAATCCCTTTTGAAAAAAGGGAAACCCAGCCCATAGTACGACCGGGGTGCTGAGAACGAGTTGCCAAAAAGGGGCTTGGTGCATCATTCCCAAGATAAACGTGGGAATTGTTAAAGGAAGGCTCAACCAAAACCGGCGTAACATGTTTCTCTGTTCAATCTCCGAGGTCGAGAGCGAATGGCAGCAGGACGCCTCACTCTCTTTCGACTTGGAGGCGCAACACGAAGACGGAGTCGGGGAGGGCATTTCTGAGCAGCAAGAAGAAGTGTTTTTCTTGGGCTCAGGCGACTTACTGTGGTTTTTGCAGCAGGAACTCATCGTTTTTGTCTTCCTTTTGTGGCTCGGTCTATTTCTATATTCGATTCCCGCTGCTTGATGGTTTCACGTTTGTCGAAGCGTTTCTTTCCTTTGGCCAATCCAATTTCCAGTTTGGCCCGACCGTTCTTGAAGTACACTCTCAAGGGAACCATGGTTAAACCTTTTTGCTGTGTTTCCATGGACCAACGACGAATCTCTTTTTTGTGTAGAAGAAGTTTTCGGGTTCGATCGGGATTTAAACTTTGAGACGCGTATTCATAGGGTTTGATGTGAACCCCTTTGAGGAACATTTCGCCACGATCCTCTAAAACATAACCTTCTTTTAAATTCACTTGCCCTTCACGAACCGATTTGACTTCACTTCCTTTGAGTTCTAATCCAGCCTCAATTTTGTCGAGGATAAAGAAATCTCTACGTGCTTGACGGTTGTCGGCTACCACCAACACTCCTTCTTTTTTCACCGTGGACATTAGGCGGCCGTGGTTCCCTTCTTGGATGCCACCAGACCTCCAGACATGACCAATTTGAAGGCTTCTTCAATCGTCATACTCAAAGGGACGGTTTCTTCCTTGGGGACCAAGAGATAAAAGCCGCTGGTGGGGTTTGGAGTTGTCGGGACAAAAACGTTCAGAACGGTGCTGGGAGTTTTCTCCTGAATTTCTCCTTCATTTTCTCCGACGACAAATGCGAGCGTGTAGATTCCCTTTCGAGGGTACTCAATCATGATGACGCGGCTGAATTGATTTTTGTCTCGATGAGCAAATGTTTCGACAACTTGTTTCGCAACATTATAGACAATGCGGGCCATGGGGATGCGAGCCAGAAGTCGATCACTCAATCCGAGGACGGTTCGACCCAAAAAGCCCCGACTAAAAACTCCCGTAAGAAGAACGATGATTACCGTGAAAATAAGGCCCAGACCTGGGATGTGAATCCCCAACAGAAAGTCGGGATGGAATTTCATGGGAATGAAATAAAGGAAATAACCATTCTTAATGGCCAAAACCCGATCCAAATACGTAACAAAAAAGACGAGCAGTCCAATCGTGACGTAGATGGGGATCAAGGCGAACAACCCAAACAGGAAGTACCTTTTAAATGTGCTTCCCAATAGGCTAAAAAGTTTTTTCAAGGGTTTCATGTGACCTTTCTATCGTGTTCGGCCATAATATCCGCGTTTCTATGGCAGGCAAGACCGTGACATATTCCCAGGCTGGCGTAAGTATCACACGAGGAGATCGATTTATAGACGCGATCCGTCCTCATACGCGCATGACGAAGCGCCCCGAGGTCTTGGGCGGGGTGGGTGGATTCGCTTCTTTGGCTCGAATCCCCTCGGGGTATAAATCTCCGATCTTGGTAACCGCAACGGACGGTGTGGGGACGAAACTTCTTTTGGCCAAAGAATTAAAGAAGCATGACACCATCGGCGTCGATCTCGTGGCCATGTCTGTCAATGACATGGTGACGTTAGGAGCTGAACCTTTCTTGTTTCTGGACTACTTTGCGACCGGAAAGCTTTCCATCCGAGAGGGCTCCGAAGTTGTCAAAGGAGTGGCCAAAGGCTGCAAAGAAGCGGGTTGTGCGTTGGTTGGAGGTGAAACAGCCGAGATGCCGGGCCTCTACAAACCTGGTGAATACGATTTGGCTGGATTTGGTGTGGGCATTGTTGAAAAAACAAAAATTGTGGATGGTTCAAAAGCGAAAGCCGGAGATGTCGTGATCGGACTTCCATCCAGTGGCATTCATTCTAATGGTTATTCTTTGGTCCGAGCCATTTTGAAGAAAAAGCGCATACCTCTCAAGAGTCGACCGGCTCTATTAAAGGGAAAATGTTTAGGCGATGTGTTGCTTCAGCCCACCAAAATTTACGTCAAAGACATTTTGAAGCTTCAGAAATATGTAACGATTAAAGGAATGGCTCACATTACTGGAGGTGGCATTGTAGGAAACCTTCCCCGCGTGTTGCCCAAAGGTTTGAGTGCCCAGCTCAACCCAAAATCCTGGCGCGTTCCTCCGGTTTTTAAATTCCTTCAAGAACGCGGAAATGTTCCGGAAGAAGACATGTTTCGCACGTTCAATATGGGAATTGGCTATATATTGATCGTCAGTCCAAAGGATCAAAACAAAACGATGCGACTTCTTCCCACAGCCAAACTTCTAGGCAAGCTCATCAAGAAACCCGGCCCCTCCAAAGTCATCTGGCTATAGCGATCTAAAACGATCAAACGTGAAACGTTCACTTTTGATAATGCAACTAAATATTCTCATGGGTTGAGGTTCACTAGGTTAAAAAACGACCAGCTCCTTAATGGTGTCTCCTTGCCCCGCTTCTAGGGCAGGCGGGAGGCTTTTTTGGACAGGAGTTCCAAGTCGATAAGATCTTTGGGGCGGCCGGTGGCTTTCTTGTTCTTGACCAAGTCTTCTTTTCCGATCACGGGGACCTTGAGTTGTTTAAAGTCAAATGTCGTGTGATTCGACCAGGCTTCCTGAAAAGTTACCTCCGAAATGAACGTCACAATTGGCCCGAGGCTCCGCATGGACCGAAACGGCAAAGGCCCCAACCACCAGGAAACGGGCTTTAGCCTCGTATAACGTTTGCAATATGTCTAGAAAGTCTTGGTTCAACGGCTTTTCCTGTTGGTATTTCCCAAAGTTGCTTAGATAGTTGCCAAGTCTGCGTAAATCGCTCCGCCGGCGTAAGTGAACTCCAAAAAGCTACATCAAATGAGTCGTCAGGGTCTTTTCCTCGAAAAACCCTCGCAGGGTGCTTAAAAATCTAGGTTCCGGAAAACGACCAGCTCCTTCACCTCTAGGCCCTCTTCCTGGATGCCTTCTAGCTACTTTTCCCAATCTGGAGGCCTTATGGCTCGCACTTCCCCTCTTTAGCTCTCCTAACAGGCTATTTTCTGAGCAATGAGGGACTTACTATTTTAGGATGATTCGCTCAGAACGAGAACTCAACAACCAATTTTTACATGAGAATAGGTCTGAAATCATATGGCGCAGGATTTGTTCATTGTTATTTTCGATGTTCCTATGAATGGCCTCTGGATTACGAAGGGAATCAACTCCCTCTAAAAGATCAGGTACAAAACTATATCTTCTTGATCGTTGAATTAACGTCAATCCATTCACGTCTTCATTTTGTGTGACTTCGTAAAACGAAAAGGTAACCTCTTGACCTAGAAAAAGTTGTGGTAGAGGTTTCGTCAATCTAATTCCTTTGGCAAAAGGTAGAGCAACCCTACCAATGGGTCCAAGGTCGATGTCCAGAAGGAATTGAGCGCCCTCAGTAGCTGCCTCATTGGCTGTCAGAAATCGTTCGCTTTTCGCGTCGATTTCATACCCAAGGCGTTCTAAGAGAAATGTCAAGTAGGGAGCTTCCTCGAGGTCTTCAGAAGAAACAAGAACTAGACAGGAAAAAGGTTCGTAAGGTTCGGAAACCGAATCTCCAGCTAGGGCCAGGTCGGATGAAAAGAAAAATAAACCAATTATAACTGTGAAAATAGCGTTAAGGATTATGGATTTCATTGTTTTTCTCCCTTGCTTTCGATCTCCCAATGTCTTTCGGGTACCTATTTTATTACAAAAAACATGCCTACGATCATTGTAGCAATTTCAAACAGTTAGGATCTTCAAATGGGAAAGAAGGAAGGGATTTCTGAGACAGAAATTCCTCATCGCACCAAAAAAGTATGCCGGTGGAGGATTTGAGAAAACTGCGGAAAATAAACGGCTATCTTTTCGCAGTTTTACGTAATTTCCTTAGCCGAAGTCCGCTTCCGAAGAATCCTCAAAAAATGCACCTAATTAATGAGAAGGAGTCGATCCCCACATGGACGAACTTTGTTGTTTGTCGTGAATCGATTGTTAGACCGACCGCACGATCACTCGCAAAACTCACGGGTGGCATTCAAAAAGACACTGGCGAGCACTGTCGGGGCGCAGTCCAGTGTCTTTTTGAATGACAGGACCCGCAAGTTTGAAAGAAAGAAGTTAGCGGTTCAATTGAGGATCTCGGCCACGATACGTGATGAGGCCGTGCGTGGGATCGTAGGGCGAGACGCCTACGGTTACATGATCTCCCAAAATCACGCGAATATGGCGACGACGCAATTTTCCGGCAAGCTTTGCCGTTAATTTGAGGCCTTTGTCCCCTTCAACAATGAAGTTCCCGCCCGCGAGAACCTCTGTCACTCTGCCTTCGATCAATACTAAGTCGTCTTTTGCCATAAACTGGAGGGTCTTGTAGCACAAAGCGTTGATATAACGAAGAAAAGTTTTCCGGGGGAATTTGCTATCTGGGTACATGTCACCGATTTCTCCGAAATCGGTACACGTCCCCACGCAAATTCTTAACCGGCATCCTTTTTGGCGGCTTCCAATGCATCTCCGAAGAGGGAGTGAGCCACATTGATGTTGTGGTCTTCGGGGCGAACCAAGTTCACGACGGAGAGGGCGCTGCCCGTTCCTTGGGTGTTGGCCAGGTTGATAACAGGCCCAGCCAAATGCCGTTGACCTTGGGCATCCAGAACCACTTTCACGGTCGGAAATTCCATATGCTCTGGATTGGTTGGAACCTGCAAAACGATCGCCATGGATCCATCATTCAGTTGAACCAGGGCACCGACTGGATAGATTCCCACTGTGTGCACGAAGGCTTTGACCAATAGAGGGTCAAACTTGGTTCCGGCATTGTCCATCAAGATTTTTAAAGCGACGGTGGGAAGCATTCCACGTTGATAAACGCGATTGGTCGTCATGGCATCGTACGCATCGGAAATGGCCACAACGCGAGAATAGAAATTCAATTCTTTTTTGATTCCCGTTTGGGGGTACCCGGAGCAATCGTAATTTCGATGATGCTCAAATGCGGCGATCATTTTTTTGATGTCAATTTCTTCAAAGCCCCCCTTCATTCCGATCATTTCTTTGATCGCCATGAGGGGGTGTTCTTTCATGATGGCCCATTCGTCATCATTGAAACGACCCGGTTTGTTGAGAATTTTCGTGGGAATGCGGGTCTTTCCAAAGTCGTGATAGAGACCCGCCAAACCAAGTTCTCCAATTTGCCTCTTGGAAAGGCCTAGGTTTTTTCCAAAGGCAATGGAAATGACACAGACATTTACGGAATGGTTGAACGTATATTCGTCGTAGTTTTTGATGTTGGATAGGCCCAGAAACGAGAAGCCTTCTTCCATGCAAATGTCGACCAAGTTGTACACGACGCGTTTGGCTTTTCGCGTGTCAGACGACTGTGCCGTGATGGCCTTGGTCGTTGTTCCTTTCATGATGTCGATGGCTTTGATGTAGTTTTTCATGGCCCGTTGTTTTGCATTCACAACGGAAGATTTAATGTCTTCTTTGGCGACTGTTTTTTTTGCCTGTCGCATGAGAAGTTCAATCGATTGAAATCCTTTGGCTTGCAACAAACCATTTAATGTTTCGGCACCGACCGCAGAATCTTTCGACAACGTTTGAACGAAAAACGCAAGCTCTTCAAGGCTGGGCACTTCCTGAATTCGAATGCCGCCGATGTCTTTTTGAGCAAAGAGGTTGTCGATGAATCGAAAGGTTCCGAATGTTGAGATGTCGCTCCGAATTTTCGTTTCGTTGAGAAAAATTCCCATGTCGATGGACTCGAGTGTGAGAACACCTTCTTCAGCAATCATGGTTTCAAGTAAGCCATGAAATTGTTCGACCGGATGTTGAAACGCACGGTTTCCAGGGTCATGAATTTGGGCGGTTTTCAGGAGCATGAAGAGTTGGTTGATGAGATATTTTCGTTGGTCAATTCCCATTACCGAGTCTCCTGTTTTTGCTGAGTGGTGGATAGCAAGCGCAAAGCATTCTCGCTTAGTTTCTTAATGACTTTGTTTTTGGACTGAGAGAGCTTTTGAAGGGTTTCTCTGGAACGCGGAGTTCCAATTGTAGCGAGTCCATAGGTGGCCAATTGATATTGGGTTTCATCTTCCGTTTTCGAAAACCAACGTTTTGCCGAAAGGATGCTTTCCAGGAAGGGGATAAAGTCATCCCCGGCCACCTTTGCGACCGCATAAAAATACGCACGACGTTCTTGCGTAGATTTTTTTCCAAAATTTTCAGAGTTGATGACGGACATGAGGTGACGAGCCACTTCTTTGTCTTTGGCTAAGGCTAAGGTCCTTAAGGCTGCCATTCGAGAGGATTCGGATCGATCATCCAAGAGCTTTAAAAGAATGGAGAAGGTTTTGGAGGAGGGGTGGTTTTGCAGGACCGAAATGGCATCTCGTTGAACGTTTGGATCTGGATGTTTGATCAGGCCAGGTAGAAGGTCGACGATTTTGTCACTTTTGATTCGTGAAAGAATGAAAATCCCCAGACGGACCATGGCCGGATCCCGAGAACTCAAGATGGGGCGGAAAGGCTCAAAGTCACCGGCTTTGCACAAAGAAGCCATTCCATGACCGATTTCTTTTCGGCGATGGTCGGAGACCACCGTTGGAAGTAAAGAAATTAAATCGGGCAGGGCAGCTGCGCCCATGGATCGAACTAAGAACACGACATCTTCTGGTGAGGCCGAAATTCCTTGGTTGATGGATTGAATGAAAAGATCGATGCGCACTTTGGGCCAAAGGATTTTTAAGGTTTGGGCCACGGCTTGGGGATTCTTTTCCTTCAGGGCGATGGAACGCGAGGGAAGTTGATGAATGTGTTCCATAATGATGCGTGCGAGATGCAAGTTCCCTTGCAGGATGTTCGTGTCGAGGACACTTCCAACAGCTTCCAGAGCTTTGATGTAATCGGCGACTTCCGTTTCTTCCTGCAATACGGCCATAAGCATGTCGACAAAGTCTAGGATGAGCCGCTCGGGTCGGTCGGATTGAGAAATGTCTGTTTGAATCTGTTCCAGCTCGTCGGAGGTCAGCACCGATCGCTCTTGAAACATCTTTCCGACACTTCCCATATTGAGCGTGACTTTGACATCGTTGTACGCCAAATCGTCGTAGACATCCTCTTGGGCCACATCCCCAGTCGACTCATATTGGGTCATGTTGGGGTCGAGAAGTTCCTCCATCTTCTCATCGGTGGATTTGTGATCAATCGTGGGTTCTTCAATGATCGAGTCCGCCACCGAATAAGTGATGTGTTCAAACTCTCTTTCCCAAAAAAGCGTTACCGAATCGGAATCCGATTCCTTTCCCGACATTTGGGAGTTTAGAGCATCGACAAAATCCGCGATTTCCTCAGTGGTAATGCCAGATTTAAAACTGATGGAGCGAATTCCGTCATTGAAGAGCTTAAAAGAGAAACTCTCCTGTTCATGGGTGTTTTGGTACACCACTTCCTGGTCGACTTTGAATTCATAGGGCTCAACCACAAATGAGAGATCCTCTTTTTGAGAGAGATAGTGGTTGAACTCATTCATCAAGTCTTGTTGATGTTTGATTAATACCGGATTGTTAGCCGCGTAGAGTCTTCGGGAACGAACCGTTCGATCCAAAGCCAGAATGATTTTTCCAATTCGTTCGAGTTCTTCCGGTGCGAGGGTCGTTTCTTGAGTTTCATCAGCCATAGAGTATTAACTTAAAATTCTAGCAGCTTTCGGAGATCAAGCCTACAGGGCGTGGGTGAATGGAGAAGAAAAAGGTGGATAAGAACATTCAATTCCTTAAGATTTTGTCTGTGAATCGATCTCGTCTCATATATTACGTGGGTTTTCCTGCGCTCATGATCGTGCTCTGCGGTTTTTCTTATTATTTAGGATTCAATCGAGGGGCACAATCCATCAAAACCTCCAAAACCCAAAACCCAACCCCATCCGAAGGGGTTCATGAACCCACAGAGGATTTAACCTTTTTTAAGACCTTGAAAGAAGATGTCCCCGCTTCGAATCCGAAGAAGGAAGTGGCGGAGAAGCCAACTCCGAAGGTCTCGGCCGCGCCTAAGACCAAACCGGCCCCCAAAGCCGTCGCGTCGAAAGGAGATTTTGTGATTCAAGTTTCGGCGTTCAAGGACATTGGTCGGGCCCACGAATTGATCGATGTCTTGAAAAACAAAGGATTTCAAGCCTTTGGCCAACATCGAAGGCGGGGAACTCAGGAGTTTTATCGTGTTTATGTGGGGCCCTTTTTGGCGAAGACCGATGCCGAAAAGGAAGGTCGGAGGTTGTCTTCGGCTGGGTTTCCAGACCATTTCTTGACCAAGGCTCCAAAAAAGTGAGTCGGAAGTCTCGATCGCTCTCTTCGGCCCCGATATTGGTTTGGGGGGCCCATGTGGTCCAAGAGGCCTTGGACTCGTCCCATGCAGAAATTGAGTCCTTATATATGGTGAATGAGTCCAAATCCCGTCTCAGTGACCTCTTCCAACAGGCTCGGAAGCAAAACCTCAAGGTTCATTCAGAAACGCGCCAAAGTCTGACCCAAAAAACCGAAGGCGCGGAACAGCACCAAGGGGTTGCGGCTCGGGTTCGTTTGCGAACGTATGAGGATGTGCAAGAGGTCATAGATAAGTGCTCATTATCCTTGCCCATTTGGGCTTTGGCCTTGGATCAGGTGACGGACCCCCGAAATTTGGGGGCCATTTTACGATCCGCCCATTTTTTTGGCGCATCTTGCGTGATTCTTCCCCGAGATCATTCGGCTTCGTTGACCGGCGTGGTGGCCAAGGCCTCCGCCGGAGCTCTGTTCTCGCTACCTCTGGTCTGGGTCTCCAATTTGGCCAGGGAGATGGAACGGCTCGAACGTCTGGATTTTTGGCGAGTGGGCTTAGACGCCTCTTCCGAGAGGACTTTGACACAAGCTCTTCCGGAAAAGCGCTCCACACTGCTGGTTTTGGGGAGTGAGGGGAGGGGCTTGCGAGATTTGACGGCCAAGCGATGTGACGAATTGGCCAAGTTGTCCATTTCGGGGCATCGAGACAGTTTGAATGTGTCGGTGGCGGCAGGAATTGCCTGTTTTGAAGTAGCCATGAAGAGGCGTTAATTGAGGCTTTAAAACGACGAAAAAACTTAATAATTTTCTTCCTTTATTTTCTTGACACGCTACGCGATTTTACCCTATATACGCGCGCTTTCATTCCACGAAAACGTAAGTGAGCATAAGTCAGAAGTGTTGGAAAAAATTAAATTTTTTTGTGCGAGCTATGCTGGCGTAGCTCAATTGGTAGAGCAGCTGATTTGTAATCAGCAGGTTGCGGGTTCGAGTCCCATCGCCAGCTCCATTTTAGGACCGATCGACCGCACGGACGGCTTGGATTTTGTGGAGAGGTGCCCGAGCGGCCAAAGGGAGCAGACTGTAAATCTGCCGGCTAATGCCTTCGAAGGTTCGAATCCTTCCCTCTCCACCAGCTTATTTCGTGGGCTGAGGGAGGATGTACGGCGAGCGGGGGTAGCTCAATTGGTAGAGCATCAGCCTTCCAAGCTGAGGGTCGCGGGTTCGAGCCCCGTTCCCCGCTCCATTTTTCGTGGAAAAAAGAATGAAAATCAACGGTTGAAAGATACAAATGGTTTGATAAACAGCGCAAAATTTGTGACCAAGAGGGTCGCAAGCCGCGCCCACGTAGCTCAGTCGGTAGAGCACTTCCTTGGTAAGGAAGAGGTCATCGGTTCAAATCCGATCGTGGGCTCCAGCATGCTGAGCAATTAAGGAGAACAGGGAATGTCCAAAGAAAAGTTTGAGAGAACAAAACCTCATGTGAACGTTGGAACCATTGGTCACGTTGACCATGGAAAAACCACATTAACTGCAGCCATCACCAACGTATTGTCTACAAAAGGTCTATCGACGTTTAAGGCATATGATGACGTTGCAAAAGCCGATGCGAAGTCTTTCCGACGAGACGCAACCAAGATTTTGACGGTTGCTTTGGCTCACGTCGAATATGAGTCTGAAAAACGTCACTATGCTCACATCGATTGCCCGGGTCATGCGGACTACATCAAAAACATGATTTCTGGTGCAGCTCAAATGGATGGAGCGATTCTCGTGGTTAGCGCGGTTGACGGCCCCATGCCTCAAACCCGTGAGCACATTCTTTTGGCCAGGCAGGTGAACGTCCCAGCCGTTGTCGTCTTCATGAACAAAGTCGACTTGGTGGACGATCCTGAAATGCTAGAACTCGTTGAAATGGAAGTTCGAGAGCTTCTTTCTAAATACGAATTCGATGGCGACAACATTCCTGTGGTGAAGGGAAGTGCCATTGGTGCATTGACGGAGCCTGAGGGAGATGCGGCCAAGGCCATTTGGGAGCTCATGGATGCATTGGATAGTACGATTCCTGAGCCCGTTCGAGACACCGACAAACCCTTCTTGCTTCCGATTGAAGACGTGTTCTCCATCGAAGGTCGTGGAACGGTTGTTACGGGTCGTGTTGAGCGTGGAACCATTAAAGTGGGTGAAGACGTTGAAATTGTGGGTCTTCGTGAAACACGCAAGACGGTTTGCACCGGTGTTGAGATGTTCAAAAAACTTCTCGACCAAGGTCAAGCTGGCGACAATATCGGCGCCTTGATTCGAGGAGTTAAACGGGATGAAGTTGAGCGCGGACAGGTTTTGTGCAAACCCGGCTCAATCACACCTCATACACAATTCAAAGCAACGGCCTATATCTTGAAGAAAGACGAGGGTGGAAGACACACGCCTTTCTTTAAAGGATATCGTCCTCAATTCTTCTTCAGAACAACCGACGTGACGGGTGTTATGACGTTGAAAGAAGGCGTCGAGATGGTTATGCCGGGCGACAACGTTGAAGTTGAAGTTGAACTCATCAGCCCAATCGCGATGGAAAAAGAAAGCCGATTCGCCATTCGTGAAGGCGGCCGTACGGTTGGTGCCGGTGTGGTCTCTGAGGTCATCAAGTAAGTAATTAAGGAGTGACGTGTGCGCACCATTATTCACTTAGAGTGCACCGCTTGTAAGCGGAAGAACTATTCGACGACGAAAAACAAGCGGACGAATAGTGAGAAGCTCGTGCGAAAGAAATTTTGCCGATCTTGCCGCAAACATACGGAGCATAAGGAAACCAAATAATCCGATTGGAATGAACGACCATGGGAAGTGAAAAGAAATGGATCTATTTGAGCTACATCACGGCGACCTTGATGTTGTCGTGGGTCTTGGACAAAGTGCTCAAACTGATTGCCGGGGTGGCCAATCTGTCCAACCCGATGTTTATGGGCGTGGTGAGAACCTCGACGGTGATTTCTGTCGTGGTGATGAGCATCATTGCCTATTTTTACTTCCGTCGACCTAAGGTCGATGCCTTCTCTCAGGATGTCATTCAAGAGGTGAAGAAGGTTACGTGGCCTCCACGAAAGAACGTTTATATGTCCACCATTGTTGTGGTCATTGGCGTGCTGATTGTGGCTGTCATTTTAGGGTTATACGACTGGCTTTGCGCAAGCCTGGTTGGGTTAATGATTAGTAGTTAGTTGCGCGCTAACCCTCTTGTCAGAAAGAACTGCAGTGAGTGAACAAGAAAACAATGAGTTAGAATCGACTGGCGCATCCACGGCTGAGGTGGAAGAGTCCAATGTTTCTCAGGATACCCCTGTTGAACAGGACGCTGCTTCGAAGTCAGCTCAGGAAGCTCCCTCGTCTTCTGCCAAAGAGGATATGAAGTGGTATGTTGTGCACACGTACTCTGGTTTTGAGAACAAAGCCAAAAAGGCTTTGGAAGAACGTGTGGTGAGTTTGGGGAAGGAACAAGAGTTCGGTCAGGTGCTGGTTCCCTCAGAAAACGTCGTTGAGATGGTTCAGGGGAAAAAGAAGACGACGACCAAAAAATTCTTTCCCGGATACATCATGGTTCAAATGAACCTGTCTGAAGAGACATGGCATATTGTAAAGAATACTCCCAAAATTACGGGATTTGTGGGGGGAGGCATTAACCCTCCTGCGGTCCCAGAAGTCGAAGTCAACCGAATCGTCAAACAGATGTCTGAAGGGGCCGAAACGCCGAAAATGCGAACTACCTTTGAAAAGGGTGAGAGCGTTCGAGTTATTGATGGTCCGTTCCAGAATTTCAATGGTTTGGTGGATGAAGTGAAGCCTGACAAGGGCAAGCTTCGCGTCTTGGTGAGTATTTTTGGACGTTCTACTCCGGTGGAGTTGGACTTTATTCAAGTGGAGAAGAACTAAAATGGCAGCGAAGAAAGTACAGGCGATTGTCAAATTGCAGATTCCTGCGGGGAAAGCCAATCCGGCTCCTCCTGTGGGTCCAGCCTTGGGGCAGCATGGTGTAAATATCATGGACTTCTGCAAACAGTTCAATGCGGCAACGGCAAAAGAAGGTGACACGATCATTCCGGTGGTCATCACCATTTATGCCGATCGATCGTTTACATTTATTACAAAGACGCCACCGGCTTCAGATTTGTTGAAGAAGGCTGCAAGCGTGAAAAAAGGGTCCGGTGAACCCAACAAAAATAAAGTTGGAAAAGTGACCCGTGCGAAGGTGGAAGAAATCGCGAAACTAAAGAATCCAGACTTAACCGCTGCTGACCTCAAAGCCGCAATGAAGACGATTGAGGGGACAGCACGAAGTATGGGACTTGAGGTAATAGGGTAAAAATAATGGCAAAAATAGGTAAGCGCTACAATGCGAGCGCGAAAACATACGACAGGCAGAAATTGCACACCGTGTCGGAGGCGTTGGATCTCCTCGCCGAAATGCCTAAAGCCAAGTTCAACGAAACCGTTGAGCTCTCGGTTCGTTTGGGGGTTAACCCCAAGCATGCGGATCAGATGGTCCGAGGTTCTGTGAGTCTTCCTCATGGAACAGGTAAAGATGTACGGGTGTTGGTTTTTGCTAAAGGTGAAAAAGAACAGGAAGCTCGGGATGCTGGAGCGGATGAGGTTGGAAGTGACGACTTGGTGAAAAAAATCCAGGGCGGCTGGTTTGACTTCGACAAGGTTGTGGCAACCCCTGACATGATGGGTTCGGTGGGTAAAATCGGAAAACTTTTGGGACCTCGTGGTTTGATGCCCAATCCCAAAACCGGAACCGTGACCATGGATGTTAAAAAGGCTGTAGAGGAACTAAAGGCTGGAAAGGTGGATTATCGGGTCGATAAAGGCGGTGTGGTTCACACTGTGATCGGCCGAGCCTCCTTTGAAAAGCAAAAGTTGGAAGAAAACTTTTCTTCGTTGATGGATTCCATCGTTAAAGCGAAGCCATCAACAGCCAAAGGAACCTATCTAAAGAGCATTACGATTTCGACAACGATGGGTCCGGGCGTGCGACTTGATCCCGGTACTGCGGGATAAGGAGTAGCTATGCCAAGCACAAATCGAATTTCAAAAGAGAATATGGTTCAAGGCATAAAAGAGTCGATTTCTTCGGCTCAAGCCGCAATCCTAGCTGAGCAATCTGGCATTACCGTGGAAAAGGTGACGGAGCTTCGTGCGAAGTTACGTGAGCAAAACATCTTTTTCAAAGTGATGAAAAATACGCTGGCCAAACGAGCGATCGAAGATACTTCCCTGGCGGAGTTGAAGGATCACTTGAGTGGCCCGAATATCTTAGCCGTAACCTCGGATGACCCCGTGGGCATGGCCAAAGCTTTGGTCGAGTTTGCCAAGCAAGAAAAAGAAAAACTTGTAATCAAGGCTGGTGTTTTGGATGGAAAACTCCTGGACGCCAAAGAAGTAGTGGCGTTGGCGACAATCCCCCCCCGAGAAGTCCTTCTTGGGCGTTTGGTTGGGGCTTTGCAGTCGCCGTACGCTGGTCTCGTTTACACCCTTTCCGGGGTTCTTCGGAAGTTCGTGTACGCCCTTGAAGCGATCCGAAGTCAAAAAGAAGAACAGGGCAAGTAGAAACTGGAGGACTTAAGAGTCATGGCAACGAAAATTACGAAAGAAGAACTGGTTGAATTTGTAGAATCAATGACCGTTCTCGAGCTCAAAGAGCTTGTGGAAACCTTGGAAGAAAAATTTGGCGTATCTGCTGCCCCTGTGGCGGTTGCTGGCGCAGCTCCTGCGGCTGGCGCAGCTGAAGCAGCTGAAGAAAAAACCGAGTTTACGGTTCAGCTGACAGCTGCTGGCGACAAAAAGATCCAGGTCATTAAGGTTGTGCGTGCCCTCACTGGGTTGGGACTTAAAGAAGCCAAAGAGTTGGTGGATAACGCTCCCAAGCCTGTCAAAGAGAACATCGCAAAAGAAGAAGCAGAAAAAATCAAAGCAGATCTCGAAAACGAAGGCGCGACGGTCGAACTTGTTTAAGTTTGGTCGGTCAAGGATCGCCAATTTCGTGGGCTTGAGCGTTTTTCATACTCGAATTCGATCTCCCTTTGGAGATATGCGTATTCGTGCGTTTGAGCACACCTGTTTTATTCCCTTTGAAGGCCGAAAAGGCCTTTAAAGGGGGAGAGTTAATTTAACCGCGAGGTACGAATAACCATGGCACCACTTGTCAGTCATATGCATCGAACCCGAAAGTCGTTCTCGAAGATCAAGAGAGTAACGGACATCCCAAACTTAATTGAGATTCAAAAACGCTCTTACGACACGTTCCTCCAGGCAGATGTTCCTGAGCACGAGCGAAAAGATGTGGGTCTTCAGGCCGTCTTTAAGTCTGTGTTTCCGATCAAAGACTTCAATGAAACGGCTTCTTTGGAGTTTGTTTCATATAAGTTGGATGCTCCGAAATATGATGTGGATGAATGCCATGAACGAGGGATGACGTTTGCGGCTCCCCTTCGCGTGGTGGTTCGTTTGGTGGTCTGGGATACTTCGGATACGGCCGGACCTCAGTCCATTCGAGACGTAAAGGAACAAGAGGTTTATTTCGGAGAAATTCCGCTGATGACGGATGCAGGTACATTCATCATTAACGGTACCGAGCGCGTTGTGGTGAGTCAGCTTCACCGTTCTCCAGGAGTCTTTTTTGACTCCGATAAAGCCAAGGCCGGAAAGGGAGCCATTCCTTATACAGCTCGTGTCTTGCCTTACCGCGGTTCCTGGTTGGATTTTGAGATCGATCATCGAGACATGGTGTATGTTCGAATTGATCGACGCCGAAAAATGCCGGCGACAGTATTGCTTCGAGCCTTGGGTTTCAATGAGGAGCAGTTGCTGAACTACTTCTATAAAGCCGAAGAAATCAAGATCGGTGCCAAGGGAGTGTTGAGCAAGGAAGTCGTTCCTGAGCTTCTTTCGGGACAGCGCGTATGCAAAGACATCAAGCATCCCAAAACGGGCACCGTCATTGTGAAGAAGGGGCGAAAGCTTTCCACCATCGCCGTTCGGAAGATCGTGGAAGCCAAGCTCAAAGATATCCCCGTAGTTTTGGAGGATATCATCGGTCGAGTGGCGGCTAAAGACATCGTTGATCCCAAAACGGGTGAGGTGGTTTTGGAGGTTGGAAAAGAGTTCACGGAAGAGGTCTTTGAAGAACTCAAAACGCGTGGAATCAAATCGTTTCCTCTTTTGTTCATTGATGGGATTAGTGTCAGCGCGGCACTGAAAAACACGTTGGCTGGCGATAAGGTTGCTAATGCCAATGAAGCCTTGCTTGAGATTTATTCTCGCCTCCGACCTGGAGATCCTCCCACGTTGGAAACGGCGACGGCCTTTTTTGAAAATTTATTCTTCAATCCAGAACGCTATGACCTTTCGATGGTGGGTCGATTGAAGGTGAACCATAAATTTGATTTGGAAACGGATTTAACCATTCGAACGCTTCAACCCGAAGACATCCTTTCAACGGTTCGTTACTTGATTGAATTGCGGAATGGTCGGGGAGAAATTGACGATATCGATCACTTGGGGAATCGACGTGTGCGTGCGGTTGGTGAATTGGTTGAAATTCAGTACCGCATTGGTCTTTTGAGAATGGAGCGGGCCATTCGTGAGCGAATGAGTTTGCAAGAGGTGGAAACCCTCATGCCACATGAGCTCATCAACTCCAAACCCGTCTTGGCTGTGATTAAAGAGTTCTTTGGTTCCAGTCAGCTTTCTCAGTTCATGGATCAAACCAATCCACTTTCATCGGTCACGCATAAGCGACGTTTGTCTGCTTTGGGACCAGGTGGATTGACCCGTGAAAGAGCGGGCTTTGAGGTTCGTGATGTTCATTCGACGCACTATGCGCGAATTTGTCCGATTGAAACGCCCGAAGGTCCAAACATTGGATTGATCGCTTCTCTTTCGACATTTGCGCGCGTGAATGAGTTCGGTTTTGTCGAAACACCCTATCGAAAAGTCGAAAAAGGAAGGGCAACCGAAGAAACGGTCTTCTGTTCTGCACTAGAAGAGGAAAAGCACATTATCGCACAGGCAAATGCTCCTTTGGATCCGAAGGGTAAGTTTGTGAATGAATTTGTTTCTGCTCGAAAAGGTGGAGACTTTGTTCAAGCCAAGCCGGATGAGATTACTCTCATGGACGTTTCTCCGAACCAGTTGGTGTCGGTGGCTACTTCGTTGATTCCATTTTTGGAAAATGACGACGCAAACCGAGCTCTCATGGGATCGAACATGCAACGTCAGGCCGTTCCTTTGCTCATTACAGAGGCTCCATTGGTTGGAACGGGGATTGAACCCATTGTGGCTCGTGACTCCGGAAGTTCCTTGGCGGCTGCGGATGAGGGAATTGTGGATTCTGTAGATGCTTCCCGCGTAGTGATTAAGGGAGATCCTTCTGATCCGGAAAGATCGGGTTCTGTCGATATTTACAATTTGGTGAAGTATCAACGGTCCAATCAAGGCACATGCATCAACCAAAAACCTGTGGTTCGCAGAGGAGATCGGGTGAGCCAAGGGGATGTCATTGTGGATGGTCCTTCGACCGACCGGGGTGAACTGGCCTTGGGTCGAAATGTCATCGTCGCATTCATGCCTTGGAATGGATACAACTTTGAGGACTCCATTTTACTCTCTGAGCGATTGGTTACAGAGGATGTCTTTACATCCATCCATATTGAATCCTTCGAGATCGTGGCTCGAGACACCAAGCTTGGGCAAGAGGAGATCACCAGAGATATTCCAAACGTGGGTGAGGAAGCTTTGGGGAACTTGGATGAGGCAGGAATTATCCGAATTGGTGCTGAAGTAGCTCCAGGAGACATTCTGGTTGGAAAGGTTACGCCCAAAGGTGAGACACAGCTTTCTCCGGAAGAAAAGCTTTTGAGAGCCATTTTCGGTGACAAGGCTGGTGACGTAAAGGACACCTCTCTTCGTGTTCCTCCCGGAGTCAATGGAATTGTCTTGGATGCAAAGTTCTTTCAACGTGAAGGAGTCGAAAAAGATTCTCGAACCAAAGAGATTGAGGAAGTTGAAACGCGTCGGTTGTTGCAAGACCAAGAAGATCAGATCAAGATCATCAAAGAATCTTCTTATGATCGAATCCAGAGCTTGCTCGTGGGACGAACCTCCTCTGTTAAATTGGAAGACGAACAGGGCGAGACCATTCTTTCCAAAGGCAAGAAAATCGATGAGTCGGTTTTGGCGAAGGTTCCTCGCTATCGATGGAAAGAGATTTCTGTGACGAAAGGCGAAGAGGTTGAGACTGAGATCCAATTGATTCTGGAAAACCTCAAAGAGCAAATTAATTTCGTTAAAACGGTGTTCAACGAAAAAATTGATCGACTGAAAGCGGCCGATGAATTGCCTCCTGGCGTCATTAAAATGGTCAAGGTGTATGTGGCCATTAAGCGAAAAATCCAAGTGGGTGACAAAATGGCCGGTCGGCATGGAAACAAAGGTGTCGTTTCCAAGATCACTCCGGTCGAAGATATGCCTTATTTAGAGGACGGAACTCCTGTGGATGTGGTGTTAAACCCCTTGGGTGTTCCTTCCCGAATGAATGTCGGACAGATTTTGGAGACCCATTTGGGTTGGGCGGCTCGTGGATTGGGCCAAAAGCTCGATCAACACCTTCGAGAAAATTATGCGCCGGATAAGTTGCGAAAGTTCCTGAAGAAGGTCTACACGATGAAGGAGACCGAGGGACTTATTGATGCAATGAGTGAGGAAGAGGTGACGAACGTTTGTCGTCGCTTGGCCAAGGAGGGTGTCCACATGGCCACCTCCGTATTCGATGGAGCTCATGATGGTGACATCAAGGAGCTTCTGGACATGGCCGGATATTCTCAAGACGGTCAGAGCGTTCTGTTCAACGGAAAAACCGGAGAGCAGTTCGAAAACAAAGTGACCGTAGGTGTGATGTACATGCTTAAGTTGCATCACTTGGTGGATGATAAGATTCATGCTCGTTCCATTGGACCATACTCTTTGGTTACGCAGCAGCCTTTGGGTGGTAAAGCTCAGTTTGGTGGCCAGCGACTGGGAGAAATGGAAGTGTGGGCTTTGGAAGCTTATGGAGCTGCCTATGCCCTGCAGGAATTCTTGACGGTGAAGTCGGATGACATCGGAGGTCGAACTCGGATGTACGAAGGCATTGTGAAGGGTGAAAACTCCTTAGAAGTTGGGATTCCAGAATCATTTAATGTGTTGTTGAAGGAGCTTCAAGCCTTGTCGTTGGATGTGGAATTGCTTGAGGCCGAAAACCAGGAACCGGCTGAAATCACCAGCGCGGATCAAATTCAAGCCCTTTAAGTAGGAGAGAAACATGGAAGATATTTTCAGCTTTTTTGAGAAACCCAAAGATCCTCTCTCTTTCAGAGCCGTTCATGTTGGGCTGGCCTCTGCAGATAAGGCTTTGAGTTGGTCTTATGGTGAAGTGAAGAAACCCGAGACGATCAACTACCGAACGTTCAAACCGGAACGAGATGGTTTGTTCTGTGCGAAAATTTTCGGACCCGTTAAAGACTACGAATGCAACTGCGGAAAATACAAACGCATGAAACACCGAGGTGTCGTGTGTGAAAAGTGCGGCGTGGAAGTCATTCAGTCGAAAGTTCGAAGAGATCGCATGGGCCATATTAAATTGGCCACCCCGGTAGCTCACATTTGGTTTTTCAAATCCTTGCCAAGTCGCGTGGGAAACCTTTTGGATCTCACGCTCAAGGAGTTGGAGCGGGTTCTATATTATGAGTCCTACATTGTTACAGATCCCGGAACTTCGAAATTGAATCGAGGAGAGGTTCTGGCTGAAGCGAAATACCAGGAAGCGTTGGAAGAGTATGGTGTGGATTCCTTCCAGGTGGGAATGGGAGCTGCGGCGGTTAAGGAAGTCATTGAAGCCATGGACCTTCCTTCTCTTGCTAAACAGCTTCGAACGGACTTGGCAGAAACCGGTTCAGAAGCAAAACGAAAGAAATTTGCGAAGCGGTTGAAAGTGATTACCTCCTTCATGGACTCTTCGAATAAGCCGGAGTGGATGATTTTGGATGTCGTTCCCGTACTTCCCCCGGATCTTCGACCTCTCGTGCCTTTGGATGGTGGTCGATTTGCGACATCGGACTTGAACGATCTATATCGTCGGGTCATCAACCGAAACAATCGTCTCAAGAGATTGTTAGAGCTTAATGCGCCAGAGATCATTGTGCGGAATGAAAAGCGCATGTTGCAAGAGGCTGTGGATGCTCTTTTTGATAACGGCCGTCGCGGAAAAACCATAACAGGCCCCAATAAACGACCCTTAAAATCTCTTTCCGACATGATCAAAGGAAAGCAGGGTCGTTTTAGACAGAACTTGTTGGGTAAGCGCGTGGATTACTCTGGACGATCCGTAATCGTTGTGGGTCCTGAGCTTCGTTTGCATCAATGTGGTTTGCCTAAGCAAATGGCTTTGGAGCTTTTTAAGCCCTTCGTCTACAACAAGCTGGAAGAAAAAGGTTTTGTCACAACCGTAAAGGCAGCCAAAACCATGGTTGAGGAGCAGGTGACGGAAGTTTGGGATGTCTTGGAAGAGGTCGTGAAGGAACATCCGGTTATGCTCAACCGAGCTCCGACATTGCACCGACTGGGTATTCAAGCTTTTGAACCCAAACTCATCGAGGGAAAAGCCATTCAGCTACATCCGTTGGTGTGTATGGCATTTAACGCCGACTTTGACGGTGACCAGATGGCTGTTCATGTTCCGTTGTCCATTGAGGCGCAGGTGGAAGCTCGCGTGCTCATGATGTCTACGAACAACATTCTTTCTCCGGCTCACGGAAAACCGATCATTGTTCCTTCTCAGGACATCGTTTTGGGTCTTTATTACATCACCCGAGATGCGGACTTCGTAAAGGGTGAAGGAAAACTCTTTGCGAGCCCGGATGAAGTTCGCGTGGCCTATGATGCTGGAGAAGTGAACCTTCATGCAAAGATCGAAGTGCGCATTAGCGGAAAACGTGAAAAAACGACGGTGGGTCGCATCATTTTAAAGGAGATCGTTCCTTCTGAGCTTCCTTTTGAGTTGTACAACAAGGTCATGACCAAGAAATCTTTGGCCTCCTTGGTGGACCAATGCTTCCGTGTGTGTGGTCAGAAGAAAACCGTTCTTTTGGCTGACCGTTTGATGCAGCTTGGATTTGAGTTCTCAACGAAGGCTGGAATTTCAATTTGCATGGATGACATGGTCATTCCTGAAGCCAAACAAAAACTCCTGGATGAAACCATTAAAGAAGTTCGCGACATTGAACAACAATACACCGATGGTTTGATCACCGATGGTGAGCGATACAATAAGGTCATCGACATCTGGGCTCAGGTTTCTGAAAAGGTTGCCGGAGAGATGATGAAGGGTCTGGCTACGGCGGTGGTTGAAAATGAAAAAGGCGAAAAGCGAGAGAATGCCAGCTTCAACCCCATTTTTATGATGGCCGATTCTGGAGCTCGAGGCTCTGCTCAGCAGATGAGACAGTTGGCGGGTATGCGAGGTTTGATGGCGAAACCTTCGGGAGAAATCATCGAAACGCCCATTACAGCCAACTTTAAAGAAGGCTTAACCGTTCTCCAGTACTTCATCTCGACACACGGTGCTCGAAAGGGTTTGGCGGATACGGCTTTGAAGACCGCGAACTCCGGATATCTCACACGTCGATTGGTCGACGTGGCTCAAGATGCCGTTATCACAGGGTACGATTGTGGAACCTTAGACGGTATTTTTGTCACCCCCTTGGTTGAAGGTGGAGAAATCATTGAGCCTTTGGGAGATCGAATTCTGGGACGCGTGACATTGGAAGATGTCATGGATCCATACACCGGAGAAGTTCTTGTCCCGGCCAATACCGAAATCGATGAACACTTTGTGAAGAAGATTGATTCTGCGGGCTTGGAAAAGGTCCGGATTCGTTCCGTGTTGACCTGTAAACAGCATCGAGGCATTTGTGCCCTTTGCTACGGCCGTGACTTGGCTCGAGGGCGAATGGTTAATGTTGGTGAAACCGTTGGCGTCATCGCGGCGCAATCCATCGGTGAGCCAGGTACTCAGTTGACCATGCGTACCTTCCACGTTGGTGGTACTGCTACAAGAAGGGCGGAGCAATCCACTTTAGAGGCGCGTAATGACGGTAAGGTGAAGTTCATCGAAATGAACGTCGTTCAAAACCGATTGGGAAAATACTCCGTCATGAATCGAAACGGTGAAATCGCGATTGTGGACGAGAATGATCGAGAGCGTGAGCGCTATCGTGTTATTTATGGTGCTCAGTTGGCGGTGGCCGAAGGCGCGAAAGTGAAGGCGGGGCAGCTTTTGGCGGATTGGGATCCCTATACGATTCCGATCATTACGGAAGTCGGTGGAAAAATCGGCTTCAACGATATTACCGAAGGCATGACGATGCAGGATCAAGTGGATGCTGTGACGGGGCTCTCCCGGCGCGTCATCATTGAATCTCGTGATCCGGATGCCCGGCCACGTGTTTCGGTTGTGGATGGTGATGGAAACCCCATTAAATTGAAGTATTCCACGGGTGAGGCCAGTTATATGCTTCCGGTTGGCGCCATTTTAATGGTTGGAAATGATGAGGACGTGGTTCCGGGTGACATCATCGCTCGAATTCCTCGAGAAACGACCAAAACCAAAGACATCACTGGTGGTTTGCCCCGTGTTGCCGAGCTTTTTGAGGCACGAAAGCCCAAAGAGATTGCTGTTATTTCGGAAATCGATGGCGTGGTCTCCTTTGGTGCCGATACCAAGGGCAAACGAAAAGTCATTGTGACTCCGGATGTGGGCGAGCCTCGGGAGTATTTGATCCCCAAAGGAAAGCATATTTCCGTATTGGAAGGCGATCACGTGCGAGCTGGAGAGCATCTGATGGATGGTTCGGCTAACCCACATGACATTTTGCGCGTGTTGGGTGAAAAAGAGCTGGCTAAATACCTCGTGGATGAGGTGCAAGAGGTCTACCGATTGCAAGGCGTTAAAATCAATGACAAACACATTGAAACCATTGTGCGCCAAATGCTTCGGAAGATCCGAATCACAGATCCTGGGGATACCACCTTCTTGCCGGGTGATCAGGTGAATAAGCCGGTCTTTAACGAGGCCAACGAAAAAGCCGTGGCTGAGGGTGGAAAACCCGCCACTGCTGAACCCATGCTTTTGGGAATCACCCGAGCCTCCTTGTCGACGGAATCGTTCCTTTCTGCGGCTTCCTTCCAAGAGACCACGAAGGTCTTCACCGAAGCGGCCATTTGCGGAAAAATCGATCATTTACGGGGACTTAAAGAGAACATGATCATGGGCCGACTGCTGCCTGCAGGAACGGGAGTTCCTCATTATCGTTCTCGGGGTATTAAAGTGCTCGAAGAGGATTTGGGCGTTGGGCTCCCGGAAGAGGCTGTAAATGGGGAGGCTGAAGCGGCGCCTCCACTTTCCATGGCCCAATTGATCGAAGAGGAGCGTTTGAGGGCGAAATAGAGCCAAAAAAAGGCCTTAAACCCTTGACAAGACTTAAAAAAATCATTATCTAGCCGAAACTATTTTTGAGATGAACTATGCCGACAATTAATCAGTTAGTAAGAAAAGGCCGAACGAAGCAAGTCCCGAAGACGGGTTCTCCGGCTCTTAAAAAGTCTCCGCAGCGCAGGGGCGTATGTACCCGCGTGTATACCGCCACCCCCAAAAAGCCGAATTCGGCTTTGCGGAAAGTGGCTCGTGTTCGTCTTACAAATGGTTTTGAGGTTACCTCTTATATTCCTGGAGAGGGGCATAACCTTCAAGAACACTCCGTCGTGCTGGTGCGCGGAGGAAGAGTAAAAGATCTTCCAGGAGTTCGATATCACATCGTACGTGGAACGCTGGATTCCGTTGGCGTGCAAAGCCGCAAACGATCTCGCTCCAAGTACGGCGCGAAAAAAAGTTAACCGGTATAACTCCTCTGTCTTAGAGGGGAGTTGAGAAGGTGCGGGGATCCTTCCCCGTAAATAAGGAGTAGCGAGGATATGCCACGAAGGCGAGATATACCCAAGCGCGAAGTTGCGCCTGACCCTAAGTTTAACGATCGGGTTGTGGCCCGATTTGTCAATCGAGTCATGAAAGGTGGAAAAAAATCCACGGCCGAGCGAGTGATCTATGGTGCGTTCGACATCATTGCCGAGCGAATCAAGGATGATCCTTTGCGTGTTTTTAAGCGAGCCTTGGAAAACGTGAAGCCTACGGTTGAGACGAAGAGTCGACGTGTTGGCGGTGCCAACTACCAAGTGCCCGTAGAAGTTCGTCCGGGTCGTCGAGAGGCTCTCGGTTTTCGATGGATCATGACCTATGCCACATCCCGTCCCGGAAAGTCATTGAGTGAGCGTCTAGCTGACGAAATCATTGATGCCTATCACAACCGCGGAGCTGCCATTAAAAAGCGTGACGATGTTCATAAAATGGCAGAGTCGAACCGGGCTTTTGCACACTACCGTTGGTAAGAGAGTTGGAGTTCGGTCATGCGTGTTCCATTAAGTAAGTTTCGAAATATCGGAATCATTGCTCACATTGATGCGGGCAAGACGACGACGACCGAGCGAGTCCTCTATTATACGGGGAAGTCCCACAAGATCGGAGAGGTGCACGAAGGTACCGCTACGATGGATTGGATGGAGCAAGAGCAGGAACGTGGGATTACGATCACATCGGCTGCGACCACCTGCGTGTGGAACCAACATCGAATCAACATCATTGATACCCCTGGACATGTGGATTTTACCGTTGAGGTTGAGCGTGCGTTGCGCGTTTTAGACGGAGCGGTGGGTGTCTTTGACGGCGTTGCTGGAGTCGAGCCTCAGAGTGAAACGGTTTGGAGACAGGCCGATAAGTATGATGTCCCACGGTTGGCGTTTGTAAACAAAATGGACCGTATGGGCGCCGATTTTGAGATGTGTGTGGAGCAGATGATCAAACGTCTCAATGCCAATCCACTTCCTCTGCAGATTCCCTTGGGCGTGGAAGATCGCCATGAGGGTGTTGTCGATCTGGTAAAGATGAAGGCGTATAAATTTCGCAGCGAAAACTTGGGCGCTGAGTTTGAAACAATCGAGATTCCTTCCGAACATCAAGAGTTGGCTGAAAAATGGCGAGAGAAAATGTTTGAGTCGCTTGCCGAAGTGGATGACCAGCTCATGGAGCTTTATCTGGATGGGAAAGAAATTCCTGAAAAGATGGTCACCGATGCCATTCGAAAGGGAACCATCGAGCTTAAGTTGACCCCCGTTCTTTGTGGGTCGGCGTTCAAGAACAAGGGTGTTCAGCAGCTTTTGGATGCCGTGGTCGCTTTCCTTCCGTCTCCTTTGGATATTCCTCCGATGAAAGGTGTGTCCACGAAAGATGAGACACAGGAGATTGTTCGAAAACCGGATCCGGAAGAGCCTTTTTCTGCTTTGGCTTTCAAAATCATGACCGACCCGTATGTGGGTCAGTTGACGTTTTTACGTGTTTATTCCGGAAAAGTAGATGCCGGTGGAATGGTTTATAACCCCATCCGGAACAAAAAAGAACGAATTGGGCGCATTCTTCTCATGCACGCAAATAAGAGAGAAGAGCGGGATTTTGCTCAAGCGGGTGAAATTGTTGCGGCGGTTGGGCTGAAGACGGCCTTAACCGGAGACACTTTGTGCGCAATTAGTCATCCTGTTCTTTTGGAGTCGATTGTTTTTCCTGAACCTGTGATGCAAATCGCAATTGAGCCGAAAACGAAGGCCGACCAAGAAAAAATGGGAGACGCCTTATTTAAGTTGGCTCAGGAAGATCCCTCTTTCAGAATCAAGACGGATGAAGAAACGGGCCAAACCCTCATTTCAGGAATGGGGGAGTTGCACTTGGAAATTATCGTGGATCGCATGGTTCGTGAGTTCAAGGTGGAAGCCAACGTTGGAAAACCTCAGGTTTCCTATCGAGAGGCCATTACCCAAAAGGTGAGTTCAGAGGGAAAATTTGTTCGGCAGTCCGGTGGACGAGGTCAGTATGGCCATGTTTATTTGGATATTGAGCCGATTCAAGGAGACTCGGAATTCGTTTTCGAGCAAACGGTCAAAGGGGGAAATGTTCCTCGGGAATATTTTAAACCCATTGAGCAAGGTGTTCGTGAGGCCATGGATAATGGTGTGTTAGCGGGATATCCTCTTGTGGATGTTAAGGTCACACTTACCGATGGCTCCTATCACGAAGTAGATTCCTCCGAAATGGCCTTCAAAATTGCTGGATCCATTGGGTTTAAAGAAGGCGTAAAAAAAGCCAAACCCATTCTAATGGAGCCCATCATGAAGGCGGAAGTGGTGGTTCCAGAAGACTACCTGTCCAATGTGATTGGTGATTTGAACTCTCGTCGGGCCAAAATTGTTGGAATGGAAGCCCGCTCGGGAACGCAGTTAATTCGAGCGGAGGTTCCTTTGGCAGAGATGTTTGGATATGCCACCGATCTTCGTTCCGTAACTCAAGGAAGAGCGAGTTACACCATGGAATTTGATTCTTATTCACCCGTGCCTGCACAGGTGAGTGAAGAGATTATTGCAAAATATAAAGGGATGTAAGGACACAGAGGTAAATTATGCCGCAAGAAGAGAAAATTAGAATTCAACTCAAAGCGTATGACTACTATCAGTTGGATCAGTCGACAGCGGAAATTGTAGAAACGGCACGTCGAACGGGAGCTCGCGTTTCGGGCCCGATTCCCCTTCCAACCAAGATCAATCGATATTGTGTGCTTCGATCCCCCCACACGGACAAGAAGTCTCGTGAGCATTTTGAAATTCGAACCCACAAACGTTTGTTAGACATTCTGGAGCCTACCGAGCAGACCATCGATTCTTTGATGAAGTTAGATTTGGCCGCGGGTGTGGATGTCGAGATTAAGAGTTATCGGGAGTAAACCATGGCTATGAAAACCAAAATGGTAGATCAGACAGGTAAAGATTCAGGAGAGGCTACTCTTCCTGAATCTGTGTTTGGCGTGGCGATCCGTGAACATTTGATGTTTGACGTGGTCAATGCCCAGCGTGCGGGATGGAGGCAGGGAACCGCAAAAGTGAAGGAGCGATCCGAGGTTCGAGGTGGAGGTAAAAAACCATTTCGACAAAAAGGTACCGGTAGTGCCCGTCAGGGATCCAACCGATCTCCTTTGATGCCCGGTGGTGGAACCATTTTTGGTCCGCGCCCGAGAGATTTTTCGCAAAGCCTTCCCAAAAAGGTCCGTCAAGAAGCCTTGCGTGTGGCATTGAGTCAGGCTCAAAGTGGCGGAAAGGTATTTGTTGTGAAGGATTTTTCGTTTGAAAAACCCAAAACGAAAGCCGTTCGCTCGCTTTTGGAACAGCTTAAAGTTGAAAAGGCTTTGTTTGTGGATTCTGGGAATGAAAATCTCGGAAAATCCGTTCGAAATTTGCCGAAGGCAAAATATTTGGATGAGCGCGTGCTCAACGTCTTTGACATTCTTAAATATGACAATGTTGTGATGTCGAGCAAGGCTCTCGAGCAAGTAGAAAAGAGGTTGGGAAAATGACAACCGATTTGATGAAAATCATTCGACGTCCGGTCGTGACGGAGAAAAGCACCTTATTAAAGGAAGCTTCGAATCAGGTTGTATTCGAAGTGAGCCGAAAAGCCAGCAAACCCGCCATCAAATTGGCTGTGGAAAAGGCTTTCAATGTAAAGGTTGAAAACGTCAATACGTTGGTGGTTCGTGGCAAGGTAAAGGCCATGGGACGCCACGTAGGCAAACGACCCAATTGGAAAAAAGCGATCGTGACCTTAAAAGAAGGTCACTCGATTGAAATGGCGGAGGGAGTGTAAATGGCAATCGTAAAATATAGGCCCACCACCCCGTCCCGACGTTTTATGACGAACGTGAGTTTTGATGAGCTTTCGAACGTTCGCCCTGTGAAGGGGTTGACCGAACCAAAACGCAAAACTGGCGGCCGAAATAATCACGGTCGAATCACGTCTCGTTGGATCGGCGGCGGACATAAGCAGCGTTATCGACGGATTGATTTCTTGCGAAGAGACAAAGAGGGGATCCCCGGAAAAGTTTCTTCCATCGAATATGATCCAAACCGTTCCACGAGAATTGCGTTAATCACGTATCGAGATGGTGAAAAACGCTACATTCTTCATCCCCTGGGACTCAAGGTGGGGGCGGAAGTGTTGGCTGGGGAGAGAGCGGAAATCCGACCCGGAAATGCACTCATGCTCAAAAACATCCCCTTGGGAACGATGGTTCACAATCTTGAGCTCAAGGCTGGAAGGGGCGGTCAAGCCGTCCGATCAGCTGGCTCCGCGGCTCAGCTTATGGCGCGCGAAAATAAGTTTGCAAACTTGAGGCTCCCTTCCGGTGAAATTCGAAAAGTGCGAGAAGAATGCTATGCGACCATCGGGCAGCTTTCCAATACCGATCACGAAAATATCACGATTGGTAAGGCGGGTAAGAGCCGGTGGTTGGGAAAAAATCCCCGTGTGCGTGGAACGTGTATGAATCCGGTTGACCATCCTCATGGAGGTGGTGAAGGAAGGACCAAAGGCGGTCGTCATCCTGTTACACCTTGGGGGGTTCCGACTAAGGGGCACAAAACACGTAAGAATAAACAGTCCGATAAGTTCATTGTTCAACGTAGAAAGAAGAAACGATAATGGGTAGAAGTACGAAAAAGGGACCCTTTGTAGACTCATACCTCATCAAAAAAGTTGAGGAGTGTGAAAAACAAGGCGGTCGAAAAGTGATCAAAACATGGTCTCGTCGTTCAACCATCCTCCCTGAGTTTGTGGGATTTACGTTTGCGATTCATAACGGTCGGAAGTTTCTCCCCATCTATGTGACAGAAAACATGGTGGGTCATCGCCTGGGTGAATTCGCGGCGACGAGAACGTTTCATCAACATTCGGGTGATCGAAAAACCGAAAAGGCAGGGAAGTAATTATGTCCGCTAAAGCCAGTGTGAAATTTGTTCGCGTACCTCCCAGAAAGGCTCGATTGGTCGCTGATATGGTTCGAGGAAAAGGAACCAATGAGGCCACAGCCATCCTTCGTTTTACGCCGAATAAAAGTGCCAAAATCTTGGGAAAACTTCTCAAAAGTGCAGTGGCCAACGCCACGGTGGACGGAAAAGCCGATGTCGACAATCTGTTCATTCGAGAGTTGATGGTCAACGAAGGGCCTGTCTTGAAGCGTTTTAAGCCTCGAGCACACGGACGTGCCACGCGTATCAATAAACGAACCAGCCATATTCACATGGTGTTAGCAGAGCGATAGGAGAAGATTGTGGGACAGAAAGTAAATCCGGTTGGTCTTCGAATTGGTATTAATAAGCCCTGGAAGTCTCGTTGGTATGCCGACAAGGGGTATGGAAAACTTTTACGAGAAGATCTCCAAATCAAGCAGTTGTTGAAGAAAAAGCTTTATCATGCGGGCGTTTCTCGCATTGAAGTTGAACGAGCGGCAAATCGTTGTTCGGTGGATGTGTACAGCGCTCGTCCCGGAATCATTATCGGGAAACGCGGAGCGGGAATTGATTCTTTGAAGGCTGAACTTCAGCGAATGACCGGTAAGGAAGTTTTGATCAATATCAAAGAGGTCCGAAAAGCTGAGCTGGATGCTCAGCTCGTGGCTGAAAACATTGCCATGCAGTTGGAACGTCGGGTGGCGTATAGGCGCGTGATGAAGAGAGCCGTTCAATCTTCCATGAAGCTTGGAGCCAAAGGGGTTCGAATTAAGGTCGGAGGACGTTTGGGTGGTTCTGAAATTGCTCGAAAAGAGTGGCACCGAGAAGGTTCCGTTCCTCTTCATACGCTTCGAGCGGACATCGACTATGGTTTTACGGAAGCTAAAACCACCTATGGAATTATCGGCGTCAAAGTGTGGATTTGTAAGGGTGAAATCATTGATTTCCGTGGTGCAAAAGAAGAAGGCCCCATGGATCAGGTGGCAGCGAGGTAGACGATGTTACAACCGGCGAGAGTTAAATATCGAAAACAACAAAAGGGACGGATGACGGGTGCAGCCCATCGGGGTTCGTCGCTGGCTTTTGGAGACTATGGTCTCAAAGCCATGGAATGTGGAAGAATTACCGGGCGTCAGTTGGAAGCTGCTCGAATCACGATTTCTCGTTTCATTAAACGAGGTGGAAAGATTTGGATTCGAATGTTTCCAGATAAACCTGTAACGAAGAAACCTGCTGAAGTTCGAATGGGTAAAGGTAAGGGCTCTCCAGAATATTGGGTGGCTGTCATTAAGCCCGGTCGCATTTTGTATGAAATGGAAGGGGTTTCGCCGGACGTGGCTAGAGAGGCGTTTCGTTTGGCATCTCATAAGCTTCCCTTAAAAACCCGTTTTGTGTCGCGAGGTGAACAATGAGCGAAAAACAACATCGAAAAGAAGATATGGCCAGCCTCCGCTCTTTGAAACTTGAAGAACTGGCTGCCCAGAACAAAGAGATGACTGAAGAGGTTTTTTGGCTGGATTGGAAACACAAGAGTGGCCAGGTGGAAAACACAGCCAGCATTCGAAATGCCCGACGAAAAGTGGCTCGAATTCGAACGCTTATTCGGGAGAAAGAAATGGCTGAAAAAGGTCAGGGAGCAAAGTCATGAAGGAACGTGGACAACGAAAAGAATTGGTTGGAATCGTAATCCGTAACAAGATGGACAAGACCGTCATCGTTCAGACAAGTCGACGGATTGCACATAAGATTTACGGGAAGACCATTGTTCATAAAAACAAATACTACGCTCATGATGAAAAAGGTATCGGGAACCTGGGAGACACGGTCCGCATTCGTCAAACCCGTCCTTTGAGCCGACTCAAACGATGGTCTGTTGTTGAAGTCGTCCGAGCCGCAAGCTTGGCGCAGGCTGAACGCCTGGGAGGTGGAGCGTGATCCAAGTTCAAACACGACTGGCCGTAGCAGACAACTCTGGTGCAAAAGAAGTCCAGTGCATCAAGGTGCTCGGCGGGTCCAAACGAAAATTTGCCGGTGTTGGCGACATTATTGTTGTGGCTGTTAAGGATGCCATTCCCAATGCCAAGGTAAAAAAAGGTGATGTGAAGCGAGCCGTAATTGTTCGAACGAGTAAAGAAATTCCTCGAAAAGATGGAACCTATATTCGCTTTGATGACAATTCTGCGGTTTTGTTGACGGGTGATCAGGAGCCAATCGGAACGCGTATTTTTGGTCCTGTGGCTCGTGAATTGCGTGCCAAGAACTTTATGAAGATTGTTTCGTTGGCACCGGAGGTGTTGTAGCCATGCGAGTGGAAAAAAGAGCCAATCAAGCGATTCGAAAGAACGATATTGTTCAGGTCACAACGGGAAAAGAGGCTGGAAAACGCGGAAAAGTATTGAGCGTGTGGACGCCTAAGGATCGTTTGATCGTAGAAAAAATTAATATGGTTAAGCGGCATCAGAAGCCCAATCAGCAGAATCGACAAGGTGGAATCATTGAGAAAGAAGCATCTCTGCATTTGTCGAATGTGATGCTGGTTTGTGACAAATGCAATCGTCCGGTTCGTGTTCGGTTTCAAAAGAATAAGGACGGCGATTCGGAGCGAATTTGTCATGCCTGCGGTGCAGTTGTTGCGAAGAAGCAAGGATAGGAGTGAATCATGACGCCGCGATTGAAAGAGAAATATCAAAATGAGGCAGTTCCCAAGCTTATGGAACAATTTAAGTATGGGAATAAAATGGAAGTTCCTCGTTTGGAAAAAATTACGATCAATATGGGATTGGGAAAGGCTTTGGAAGATCCCAAGTTGATTCAATCAGCTGTGGGTGATTTAGCGGCCATTACAGGACAACGCCCGGTCGTCACTCAAGCGAAGAAAGCCATTTCCAATTTTAAACTTCGGAAGGGCTTGCAAATTGGTGCTTCTGTAACTCTGCGAGCCTCACGAATGTATGAGTTTTTAGATCGATTTTGCAATGTCGCTCTTCCTCGGGTGCGAGACTTTAAAGGAATTCCCTCAAAGTCTTTTGATCATCGTGGGAACTACACGGTGGGTATTCGGGAGCACATCATCTTTCCGGAGATCGACGTCGATAAAATGGAAAGACCCATTGGAATGAATATTACGTTTGTTACTACGGCCAAAACTGATGAAGAAGGAAAAAGTTTGTTGAAGCTTCTCGGTATGCCTTTCCGAGAGAACTAGGAGCAAAACTATGGCAAAAACGTCACTTAGAGCTAAAGCGAGACGAAAAAATAAATTTTCGGTTCGAAACTATAATCGATGCCCCCTGTGCGGCCGGCCGAGGGCTTATTACCGAAAATTTGAAATGTGTCGACTTTGCTTTCGAAAACTAGCGCATCAGGGAGAAATTCCGGGTGTGACAAAGGCGAGTTGGTAGGAGAGAACGATGTATACAGATCCCATTGCAGATTTTTTGACGCGCATTCGAAATGGCTTGCAGGCCAAACATGAATCGATTGAAGCACCCCTATCGAAATCCAAGATTCGATTGAGTGAGATTTTGAAAGAGGAAGGTTTTGTGTCTGATTTTCGTGTGATGCAACCCAAAGATGCTCCTGGGAGCATTCGGGTATTTTTGCGCTACCACCAAGATGGCTCCCCGATGATCCAAAAAATCGAGCGAGTGAGCACTCCGGGGTGTCGTGTTTATGCGTCTGTCGAAGATTTGGATGAACAACTGGGCGGAATTGCCACAACGATCGTGTCGACGTCTAAGGGTGTCATGACGGATCGACAAGCACGAGAAGTCAACGCGGGCGGCGAAGTCCTTTGTAAAGTGTATTAGAGGTGAGCGATGTCTAGAATTGGAAAACTACCGGTAGCCATTCCCAAAGGGGTGAAAACCTCATTGAGTGGGCAGACTCTTCAAGCAGAAGGTCCCAAAGGGAAATTGGCCATGGAAATCAATCCAGCAATTTCGGTTGAAGTGAGTGAGTCTGAAATCGTTTGCAAAATGAACAACCCCGAAGAGCCAACAAGCAAACCTCTCTACGGATTGACTCGAAGCCTTGTCAATAATTTGGTTATTGGGGTCTCGACGGGATTTAAAAAAGAATTGGAAATTCAGGGCACAGGGTACCGGGCTTTTCTGAAAGGGAAAGAGCTGGAACTCAATGTTGGGCACTCGCACCCCGTTCTTTATCCCATTCCGGATGGCATCACCATTAATGTGGAAAAGAATGTAAAGATTGCTATCGAAGGTGCCGACAAACAATTGGTCGGGCAAACGGCTGCTGAGATTAGAGGGTTCCGCAAGCCGGAGCCGTATAAGGGAAAAGGCATCAAGTATGCGGATGAAGTCATTCGCAAGAAGGCTGGTAAGACAGCTGCAGCGGGCTCTTAAAAAAAGGGAATCGTCATGAACTCAAAAGAACGAAATGAAGCAAGATTGATTCGAAAAGGACGGGTACGTCGGAAGATTTTGAAAAACTCCGAGCATCCACGTTTAACGGTATTTCGAAGCGGAAAACATATTTATGCTCAAATCATTGATGATCGCGAGCATAAGACGTTGGCCTCTGCCAGCACCATGTCCAAAGAGCTCAAACAGGATCTTCAAAAGACGGGTGATGTGGAAGCTGCGAAAAAAGTGGGGCAATTGCTGGCTCAAAAGGCCAAGGACCTCAACTTGGAAACCCTGAGTTTTGATCGAAACGGATATATTTTTCATGGTCGTGTGAAAGCTCTTGCGGATGCGGCCCGTGAAGCAGGTCTAAAGTTTTAGGAGAGGCGGAAGAAGTGGCAGAACAAATTGAATCAGGTGAAGTAACACTGGTCGACAATGTCGTTAAAGTAAATCGCGTTGCCAAAGTCGTAAAAGGTGGTCGTCGTTTTAGTTTTTCCGCTTTGGTTGTGGTCGGAGATCGTCAAGGTCGAGTGGGATACGGCATGGGAAAGGCCAACGAGGTTCCCGAGGCCATTCGTAAGGCTGGGGAAAAAGCGAAAAAGAGTCTGATCCAGGTTCCAATCAAAAATGGAACCATCACGCACGAAATCACGGGAGTGTATGGTGCGGGTCGAGTCTTGTTGAAGCCGGCAAGCGATGGTACCGGAGTTATTGCCGGGGGTATTGTTCGAGCCGTAGTGGAGGCAGCCGGAATCCAAGACATTCTGACGAAATCTTTGGGTTCGTCCAATCCCCATAATGTGGTTAAGGCCACCATGGATGCTTTGGCCAGATTAAGAGACCCAGAAAAGGTATTGGCGAGCCGGAAAGGCATAATCGCAGAAAACGCTGAGCAAGTAGCGAGGTAGTCATGGAAAAGATCCAAATTAAATTGAAACGAGGTTTGGCTCGAACGACAGAGGTTCAACGAGCCAATTTGAAAGGGCTGGGTTTGCGAAAACGTGAATCCATTTCAATCGTGGCAGATACCGAAGCCAATCGTGGGATGATTCGCAGAGTTATTCATATGTTGGATGTATCTCGGCCAAACGCGGAAAGCGAAACCAAGAAGTCAGGTGTCGCGGTTGAAGTGAAACCGGTCTCCACGGAAGCTAAAAAAGCAGCTCCCAAGAAGAAAACGACTAAGAAAAAAGTCGCTAAAAAAACAGCGACCAAGTCGACGAAGGAGAAAAAGTCATGATGAACCTTTCAAATTTAGCAGCCCCCAAGGGAGCTCGAAAAAATCGTAAACGTTTGGGTCGAGGAGAAAGCTCCGGGCAAGGAAAGACCGCTGGAAAAGGTAACAAAGGTCAAAACGCTCGTGCTGGTGCGAAGCGAAAATCAGGATTTGAAGGAGGCCAAATGCCCATGCATCGACGTCTTCCCAAGTTCGGATTTACAAATATTTTTAGAGAGGATCGAGTCCACGTCAAGCTGTCTGATTTAAACGGCTTTGAGGATGGGACGACGGTAGATATGGAAGCTTTGAAAGAGGCTGGCCTGGTTCGACGTAAATTTGAGGGTCGGATTAAGGTGTTAGGTAACGGTGAGTTGTCGAAAAAACTCACGGTTAAAGTGAACTCTTTCAGTCAGTCGGCGAAAGCTGCGATTGAAAAAGCAGGGGGTCAAACGGAGGTTGTGAGCTAATACCATGGCATCTTTTGGAAACATGGCCAAAATTCCGGAGCTTAGGCGCCGGATCCTTGTCACTTTGGCATTGATTGGCGTCTTTCGTTTGGGCGTTCACATTCCCTGTCCGGGAATTGATGCGGGTGCATTGGCTCGCTTTTTTGAAGCCCAACAGGGAACACTGTTTGATGTCTTTAATGTGTTCAGTGGCGGAGCTTTGCAGCGGTTTTCCATTTTTGCTTTGGGCATTATGCCCTACATCAGTGCCTCGATCATTTTGCAGCTTTTGACGGTGGTTTTCCCTCATTTGGAAAACCTTCGAAAAGAAGGCGAAATGGGGCAGAGAAAAATTACGCAATACACGCGGTATTTGACGGTGGTTTTGAGCGCCATTCAAGGTTTCGGAATTGCCTCTTGGTTGGAAAGTGTGGAAGCGGGAGGAGCTTCTTCCATCGTTTTGAACCCTGGAATGGGATTTAAAGTCATGACGGTCATCACTTTGGCTTCAGGAACATCTTTCTTGATGTGGCTGGGTGAACAAATGACTGAACGAGGGATTGGAAACGGAATCTCGCTTATCATTTTTGCTGGAATTGTAGCCGGTCTTCCAAGTGCCATGGTGAGTACGTTCGAATTGGCAAAAGCTGGCCAGTTAGGTCCTTTAGGCGTGTTGGGGATTTTGGCGTTTGCATTGGTTGTCATTTACGGAATTATTTATTTCGAGCAATCTCAACGAAGAATTCCCGTTCAATATGCTAAGCGTGTGGTGGGGCGTCGCATGTATCAGGGGCAAAGCACGCACCTGCCTTTGAAGTTGAACATGTCCGGAGTGATTCCTCCCATTTTTGCCAGTTCCTTGCTGATGTTTCCTGCGACGCTGGCACAATTTTCCAACGTGAGCTGGATGAATGTCATTACTGACCAGTTGCATCCTGCGGGATGGATCTACAATGTCGTCATGGTCGGACTCATCATTTTCTTCTGCTACTTTTATACAGCGGTTCAGTTTAATCCGGACGATGTGGCTGAAAATATGAAGAAGTTTGGTGGCTATGTTCCTGGGATTCGGCCGGGAAAGAACACAGCTCAATACATTGAACGCGTGGTCGAGCGAATTACTTTGGTGGGTTCATTATATTTGGCCGCAGTCTGCGTCATTCCGGTTTTGCTGCAAGGTCAAGTGGGCGTTACGTTTTATTTCGGTGGCACAAGCTTGTTGATTGTCGTTGGTGTGGCTTTGGATACGGTGGCGCAAATTGAATCGCATTTGGTCAGTCATCACTATGATGGATTTTTGGGACAAAAAGGCGGTCGAATGAGAGGACGGAGGGGATGATGGATGTCGTTCTTCTAGGACCTCCGGGCGCCGGAAAAGGAACCCAGGCTGTAGGAATGTCCACACGCTTTCATTTAAAGCATATTTCCACCGGGGATTTGCTTCGGGTGGCTGTGAAAGAAGGTACCGCACTTGGGAAAGAAGCCGAAAGTTTTATGAAACAAGGTGCTTTGGTCCCGGATGAATTGATTCTAAAACTCATTCAGGAAGCGTTGCCGGAAGACCAAGGAGTGCTCTTTGATGGTTTTCCCAGAAATGTGCTTCAGGCCAAAGCTTTGCGAGAGGTCTTGGAGGCAAAACATCGCACGTTGTCGGCTGTGATTAATTTGTCATTGGCGGATGAAGACGTGATTCAAAGGCTTTGTGGAAGACGTCAGTGTGCGAATTGTGGTGCAATTTATCACGTTGATCATAATCCCACCGAGAAAGAGGGAGTTTGTGACAAATGTGGTGGAGAGGTTTATCAGAGAGCTGATGACCAAGAGTCCACCATCAAGAATCGAATTGCGGTGTATCACGAACAAACGAAACCTTTGGTTGAGTTTTACACCAATGAGAATTTGATTGAGTCGGTGGATGCAGGGAAAGCTCCTGAAGTCGTGGGAAAAATGGTTGATGAGAGGATGGAGGCTCGAAGAGGATGATTCCGCTTAAGACCAAAGCAGAAATCGAACTTCTTCGGCAGGCCAATCAAATCGTGGCCGAGGCTCGAGATTCCATTCGTGCAATGGCTGAGCCCGGAATAACGACGTTGGAACTGGATGAACATGCTGAAAAGTTGATGGCCAAGCGCGGAGCAAAACCGGCCTTTAAAGGCTATCGAGGCTTTCCTGCAACCATTTGCGTTTCCATCAATAACGAGGTGGTTCATGGAATCCCCGGTAAGCGAAAATTGAAAGAAGGCGATCTCGTTAGTGTTGATTTAGGGTCCATTTTTGAAGGATTCTATGGAGATTCAGCCCTTTCTTTTGCGGTGGGTCAGGTCTCGGAAGAAGCTGAGCGGCTTATGCGAGTGACGCGAGAGTCTTTGTATAAGGGGATCGAAGCTGCGCAACCTGGCAATCGATTGCATGATATCAGCGCTGCGGTTCAGGAACACTGTGAAGCCCAGGGCTTCTCAATTGTAAAAGATTTTGTGGGGCATGGAATTGGGCGTGCGCTGCATGAAGATCCTCAAGTTCCGAACTTTGGAACAAGGGGAACCGGTCCAAAGTTGCAACCAGGGATGGTGTTGGCCATTGAGCCTATGGTTAATGCAGGTGGAGCTGAGGTCCAGGTTTTGGATGATGGTTGGACGGCGGTGACCAGAGATGGAAGCTTGTCGGCCCATTTTGAACACTCCATCGCGATTACGGAAGACGGTCCCGTAATTTTGAGTGAAGGAGTCTAAGGAGAAGACGATGAAAGTTCGCACTTCGGTAAAGAAAATTTGTGACAAATGTAAGGTCATTAAACGAAAAGGTGTGGTTCGTGTGATTTGCACGAATCCGCGTCATAAACAAAGACAAGGGTAAGGAGTCAAAACGTGGCACGAATTGCAGGAGTAGATTTACCTCGGGCCAAGCGAATGGAAATCGCTTTGACGAAGATTTTTGGTGTTGGACAAACAACTGCGCGAGAGATTTGCGAACGTGCAAATGTCGAGTTCTTTAAAAAGACGGACGATCTCACCGAAGGCGAAATTGTTCGCATTCGTGAGATTATCGATCGGGACTATCGTGTTGAGGGTGATTTGAGGCGTGAGGTTACGGCCAACATCAAACGACTCATGGATTTGGGATGTTATCGAGGTCTACGACACCGAAGAGGTTTGCCTGTGCGTGGACAGCGAACGCATACGAATGCTCGGACGAGAAAAGGTAAACGTCGAGCGGCAATTAAGATTAATGCTCCGGCTGGGAAGTAACGAGGAATATCATGGCTGACGAAAAAGGAAAAAAGACTCATAAACGTAAAGCGGCGAAAAAGAACGTTCCGTTTGGTGTGGCTCACATTCAAGCGACGTTCAATAACACGATCATTACAATCAGTGAGCCCAACGGAAGCGTTGTCTCTTGGTCAACAGCGGGATCTCACAACTTCAAGGGATCCAAGAAATCCACGCCATTCGCGGCTGAAGTGGCTGCGCAAGCTGCGGGTAAAGCGGCGATGGAACACGGGATGCGTGCTGTTGATGTCGAAGTGAAAGGTCCTGGAGCTGGGCGCGAGGCTGCAATTCGTGCTTTGCAACACTGTGGGCTGAAAGTAAATGCCATTCGCGACGTCACGCCTATTCCTCACAATGGATGTCGGCCAGCGAAACGTAGGCGAGTTTAGGAGGATAGGGAAATGGCACGGTATAGAGAGTCAGTTTGTCGAATTTGTCGACGAGAAGGTTTTAAGTTGTTCCTTAAGGGAGATCGATGTTTCACAGATAAATGTGCCATCGATCGTCGAGGTTATCCTCCCGGACAACATGGAATGGGGAGAACCAAGGTTTCGAACTATGGAACCCACCTCCGGGAAAAACAAAAAATTCGAAGAATGTATGGTGTTTTGGAAAAGCAATTCCGAAAGTATTTCGTAGAGGCTGCACGCTTGAAAGGGAATACGGGAGCCAACCTTCTTCTTTTGTTGGAACAGCGCCTGGACAATGTTGTTTACCGGTTGGGTATGGCCAGTTCTCGAAATGAGGCCAGGCAGTATGTTCGTCATGGCCATTTTGAAGTGAATGGAAGACGCGTGGATCTTCCCGCCTATCAAATTAAAATGGGTGACAAGATCGTTGTAAGAGAAAAAAGTCGAAAGATTACACAGCTCAACTTGGCTTTGGACGCTGTGGAACGAAAAGGAATCCCCGCATGGCTCGAGTTAAATCGGGAAGCCTATGAAGGCACGGTTCGCACGTTACCGACGCGCGAAGAATTAACCATGCCGATGCAAGAACAATTGGTCGTCGAGTTTTACTCGAAATAAGAACATTTGGAGGTCCGCATGTATGAGAATTGGAAAGATTTAATTCAGCCCCGTGGATTGGATATTGATACGGAATCGTTAACCCCATCCTATGGGAAGTTTGAAGCCAAACCTTTGGAACGAGGATTTGGGATAACCCTTGGTAACAGTCTTCGTCGGATTCTTCTTTCGTCGCTTCAAGGCGCGGCGGTGACGAATGTCAAAATTCAAGGTGTCCAACATGAGTTTTCGACCATCAAGGGTAGTTCTGAAGATGTGACAGAAATCATCTTAAACATCAAAGGTGTTTTGTTGCGATGTTACTCACGAGGTCCAGAAACCATCTCAATCAACGCCCAAGGACCTTGTGAAATTAAGGCCAAAGACCTTGTGACCAATGAAAACGTTGAGATTCTTAATCCAGAGCATCACATTTGTAGTTTGAGTGAAGATGGAAAGCTCAATGCAGAGATGACGGTGAAAATGGGCAGTGGTTATGTCCCAGCAGAGCGGAACAAAGAAGAGGATCAGTCCATTGGAACGATTCCTGTGGACTCTGTGTTTTCACCGATCAAAAAAGTGAACTATGTTGTTTCTCAGGCTCGCGTGGGTCAACAGACCGACTATGACAAGTTAACGCTGGAAATTTGGACGAATGGAAGCGTTAAACCTGAAGATGCGCTGGCGTACTCCGCTAAAATTTTGAAAGAACAAATTCAAATCTTCATTAATTTTGATGAAACCGAAGAACCGGTTGAGGTTCCGACAGAGGTTGTCGAAAAAGAGGAAATGAATCGAATCAATGAGAACCTGTTGCGTAAAGTGGATGAATTGGAATTGTCCGTTCGTTCAGCCAACTGTTTGCAGAACGCAAACATCAAATACATTGGTGAGTTGGTTCAAAAGTCTGAGAATGAAATGCTCAAAACGAAAAATTTCGGTCGAAAATCATTGAATGAAATCAAGGAAATCTTGACCGAAATGGGTTTGGGTCTCGGAATGAAATTAGACGATTTAGCCCTTCGTGAGTTAGACGCTCGCAAAGGTGCAGGCGTTCCTGTGATGCAACCGCAGGGAGAAGAGTTAACACAGGGGTAAAAAGATGAGACATCGAATGGAAACGTCGACGTTTGGTCGACGAGCAGATCAGAGAAAAGCCTTAATGAGAGGTTTGGCTACGTCGCTTTTAGATAAGGGGCGGATTGAAACCACTTTAGTTCGGGCCAAGGAACTCCGAAAAGTCGTGGAACCTCTGATTACACTCGGAAAAAGAGGGGACTTGCATGCACGCCGACAGGCAGCATCTTATCTCTATGGGAAGCAGGTCGTTTCCAAGCTTTTTGGCGAAGTGGCGCAGCAGTTTAAAGATCGCCCTGGTGGCTACACGCGCATATATCAGGTGGGACAGCGTCGAGGCGACGGCGCAAAAATGGCTTTGATCGAACTGATTTCAGAAGAAAAAGCCAAAAAATCTTCGGCGAAAAAGTCTTCGAAGAAAAAGGCCGAGGGCAAAGAAAAAGCTCCCAAAAAAGAAGCCAAAAAGGCGGAGCCCAAAAAAGTTACGTCTTCAACCAAAAAGGCTGCCAAGAAAACAACAAAAAAAAGCACGAAGTCTGAAAAATAAGACCTTGAAACTTTTTATAACGTTTTTTCTTTTTGTCGCTTTGGGCGTCGCAAATGTAAGTGCGGCATGCGAGGGGGCTGTAGGAATGGATGTTGGAAACTGCGCTCCTGAATTTGTTCTCACGAAAAAAGATGGGAACCGCGTTCGCTTAGGCGAATTTTTGGGAAAGAAAGTCGTGTTTCTCCATTTTTGGGCAACATGGTGTCCGCCTTGCGAGGAAGAAATGCCCTCGATGGAAGCTCTTCACAAATCGGTTTCCGCTAAAAATTTTCAAATGTTTGTCGTGAGTATCGATGAGGATGGCTGGACCTCTGTCGATCCTTTTATCAAAAAAATGTTTATGGGAGAGGAGCCGAGTTTTTCGGTGTTTGTTGACCCCAAGAAGAAAGTGGCTTCGAAATATGGGACGTTCAAGGTTCCTGAAACGTTCGTCATTGATAAAACAGGGCGAATCGTAGATAAAATTCAGGGGACCAAAGAATGGCAAGATCCCATGATCCACCATTATTTGGAACTTCTTGGGAGACAATGATAGGCCCAAAAACTTGGCCCTGCTATGCGTCGGCCAAGTAAATTTGTAGTTTCTTGCCCAGCCTAGATCCTCTCACTTCCACGGTTGCCATAACAATTCTGACGTAATATGAACTGAATTCAATGATTGTTACGCTCACCACTGATTTTGGGACAAAGGATGCGTATGTTGCTTCGATGAAAGGTGTTATCTGTTCCATTGCCTCGCAGGCTAAGATTGTAGATATTTCTCATGAGATTCCGCCTCAAGATATATTGAAGGGCTCCTTGGTTTTGGAGGATTGTTTTGGGAGATTCCCCAAAGGAACGGTTCACGTGGCTGTGATTGATCCTGGTGTTGGAACTTCTCGAAAAGCTCTGATTGTAGAAGGTGGGGGGCATGTGTTTGTGGGGCCCGACAATGGGCTTTTCTCCTTTGCACGTCACTTGGAGGGGTTTCGAACGTGGAAAATTCGAGAAGATACGTGGCAGGGGTCTCGCAGTGCGACGTTTGATGGACGAGATCTTTTTGCTCCAATTGGAGCTAAAATTGCGAATGGAACCTCTCTCTCTGAGGTGGCTACGCGCCTAACCAAGATGGTGTTTTTGAACATGGCGACACCAAGCTATGGGGAACAGGAAAGCGTTGGAGAGGTGGTCGATATTGATCGTTTTGGAAATCTGGTTTCCAATCTGTTTGTTTCCAATTTGACAGGTGGGGCGGTGTCGGTTGATCTGGAAGGAAAAGAAATTGGATCCATTCAACGGACGTATAATGATGTTCCTCGAATGAATTTGTTGGCTCTTGAAAACAGCATGGGTCGTTTGGAAATCGCAGTGAGTCAAGGCTCGGCTCAGGAAGTTTTGAAGGCGAGTCGGGGAATGAAAGTTCGAGTAAGAAAGGTAGGCAATTCATGAAACGCGTTTTTCTCTTTCCGGGACAAGGATCCCAGGTTGTGGGTATGGGTAAACAGGTGTTTGACCACTTTGATTTGGCCCAAAAAACGTTAAAAGAGGCCGATGAGGCCTTGGGAGAATCTCTTTCCCGAATGATTTTGGAAGGTCCCGAAGACGTTTTGAAGGAAACGGCCAATGCGCAACCTGCCATTTTGACGGTCAGTGTCGCTGTAGGCCGGGTCTTGTTTGAACACGGGATCAAACCGGAGGTCATGGCGGGACATAGCCTGGGTGAATATTCCGCTCTGGTGATGGCAAGTGCGTTACGCTTTGAAGATGCGGTTCGTTTGGTGCGGGCGCGGGGAAAGTTTATGCAAGAGGCGGTTCCTCTGGGCGTTGGAACGATGAGCGCCATTCTTGGGAGTGACCCAGAAGTGATTGAAGAAGTTTGTCGTGAGGTAACAGCTCAAGGAAAATTGGTGGAACCGGCCAATTACAATTGTCCGGGGCAATTGGTTATCAGTGGAACGATTGAAGGCGTTGCCCTAGCCTCGGAAGAACTTAAGGAAAAAGGTGTAAAACGAATCGTGCCGTTGAATGTCAGTGCGCCGTTTCATTGTTCGATGCTTGCTTCTGCGGCTGAAAAATTGAATAACGAGATGGAAAACGTGAAGTTCAATCATCCGGATATTCCGTACGTCGCAAACGTGGATGCTCAAGTTGTGCGAACCAAAGAGGTCATTCGAGAGAAACTGGTGACGCAAGTGGCTAAACCGGTTCGCTGGAACCAATCCTTGAACCGAATCCTCGAAGAGTTCCAACCGAACGAGATGGTTGAGGTGGGCTCTGGACAGGTGGTTTGTGGACATATGAAGAAGATTTCTCGAGAGCTTCCTAGGAAGCACACGGATACGTTTGAAGCCATTCAAGAATTGTTCGTGTAAAGATCCGCTTGTCAAAAAGATTTAGGAAGATTGAATCTTTACAACCCTTAGAGTATTGTTAAGTTAAGGTTGACAGTTTGTGTAGTGGTCGACATCAGTAAAAACTTGCGTTTAGCATGATTGCGTCCCAAAAATGGGGCGGAAGGGTCAGAACATATTCCTTTGGGGGCAAGGGAGGAAAGGAGCTTCATGAATGACTTCGAAAGGAAGTCGGATGAGCAGTACAATGCCGTTCTGCGGGATGAACAGGAACTGCAATCCAAGAAATTAGAGGAGATCGGTCAAGTCGCCGCGGCCATTGCCCATGATTTCAACAACCTTCTTTCCATTATTTTAAGCTTCTCTTCCTTCATCGCAGATGATGTACCGAAAAATTCGGCGACCTATGAGGATATTCATGAAATCAAGAAAGCAGCCGAAAGAGGGGCCGCTCTCACGCGCCAATTGCTGATCTTTAGCCGGAAAGAAGTGGTCAAACCTTCGGTCTTGAATCCCGAAGAGGTCTTGACGGGAATTGATCGACTGATTCGCAGTTCGATGCGGGAGAATGTGGAATTCCTCATGAAGTTTCAATCGACGCCTTGGAATATTGAAGTAGACCCGGGGCAGTTTGAAATGGTGATCATGAATTTAGCCTTGAATGCGAGAGATGCTATGCCCAAAGGGGGGCGGTTTGTGGTCAAGGTTGAGAATATTTCGGTGGATGAAACCTTTGTGGGATCTAAATACGTCATGGAATCGGGAAATTATGTGTTGCTTGAGTTCAGTGACACAGGTTGTGGCATGTCCAAAGAAGTGAGCCAACACGTTTTTGACCCTTTTTTCACGACCAAACCCAAGGGGAAGGGAACCGGGTTGGGACTGTCGACCGTGTACGGAATTGTCAAGCGTGCTCATGGGTACATAAAAGTGTATTCGGAGGAGAATGTAGGGACGACCTTCAAAATTTATCTACCCGCAGTGGATCAAAGTCCCGCGAAAAGTTCTTCGGAAGAGGTTTCGGTTCGGGAAGGAAAAGGGAAAGAGACCATCCTGGTCGTGGAGGATGAAACGCCCATTCGGCAGGCCATTCGAAGGGTCTTGGAAAAGAGGGGCTACAAAGTGTTGGAAGCCAAGAACGGCGTTCATGCTCTTTCGGTGACCAAAAACTACTCTGAGAAAATCCACCTTTTGATTACCGACGTGATTATGCCTGAACTTTCCGGTCGAGACTTGGCGGAACGACTCTTGAAAGAAAGACCCGATATGAACGTTCTCTATATTTCTGGGTACGATGGACATGTCATCGACTTCCATGGGTTTTTATATCAAGGGGCTTTGTTGCTCCAGAAACCCTTCACTCGTTCTGTATTGCTAGAAAAAGTAAAACAAGCCATCACAAGATCCGTTAACTAGAGCTTTAAAGGGTTTTGGAAGGGGAGATCGTGTAGTTGGAATGTAAATCCTCAATGATCCCTCGGAGCTGTCCCTCTTGGTTGATCATCAATTCCCCGCGCCAACGGTCACTTCCAGTTCGGTTTGCAATCACCGTAAATCCCACTTCATCTGCACTTTCCACGCGATACACAAATGGACAGCTCCGACATGTTTGAAAACTTGCTTCCTGAATTTCTTTTCCCACCAAACCCTCTTTGGATAAAACCTGAAGGTTCGAACAAAATTGTTTGTTTTTTAACCAATAGATGCGTTGGGCTGCCCAAATGGTTTCCAAGTGGGCCGCAGCCAAATCCACCCGAGAAATTTCGAAAGTTCGTTGAAAACCCGGAATAACATATGAGGCGAAAATGGCGATCAATGTCACCACAACTGACAGTTCGACAAGTGTCCAACCTTTGTTTTTTTGGCTTTTGGGATGAAGCATTCTCATGCTCCTCCGCCTGCGGAGAGTTGAAACATGGGCAAATAAACGGAACCGAGAAGCCCCGCAACGGCCACACCCATAAATATGACGATGATGGGTTCCAAGGCTCCTGTGACGGAAAGAAGCTTTCCCTCCACCTTCGATCCGTAGAAATCAGAAAGTTCGGCTAGGACGTCAGGTAAGTTTCCAGATTCTTCGCCAATGCGGACCATATTGGTGACCATCGGCGTGAAGAGGTACGTGTCCCCCAAGGAGTCCGAAAGGCCTCCTCCTGCGGCGACGCTTTTGGAAACCTCTCCGAACGTTTCATAGTAGATAAAATTGGATATAAACATTTCCTGGACCGTTGTGAGAGCTTCCATGAGGGGAGTACCGCTTTTTAGAAGGAGGCCTAGGTTTCCAGCAAATTTTTCCATGGTGATGAGAACCATCAGTTCCCCAACCCCCGGAATCATCATGATGAATTGACTGAACACCTTTCGCCCTTTTTCGGTGGAGATGTATTTCTTAATTAAGAAGGAAAGAATTATCAAAGAAAGGAGAATGTATGGTCCCTTGGACTGTACAAAGTCAGAAAAGGCCAGAACATATTGCGTTATTTTGGGAAGCTCTCCACCCATATCATCAAAAAAGCCAGCGAAGGTGGGAATGACTTTCCACAACATAATGGTGACGGAGCTAACGGCTACGCCTAGTAGAATGACGGGATAGGTTAGGGCGGAGACGATTTTTCCCCGCATTTCTTTTTGCTTCTCAAGATGGAATCGGAGCTGCGTCAGGATAGAACCCAACTGCCCTGTCAACTCTCCAACACGGATCATCTGCACCCAATGGCTTTTGAAAACCTTGGGATACTGCTCAGCTACTGCATACAACGACTGCCCTGCCGCAACACCTGCCGCAAGCTCCGACCCAATCTTTGAGAGCTTCACGCTTTCGTTTTGATCTCCAGCGAGAAGCAAAGCTTGTAGAATTGGCGTGCCCGAATTCACGAGGGTCGCCAATTGTTGAAAAAACATGATCATGTCATCCGTTTTAATTCCTGGATGACGTTTAAGTTTCATGCGTACACGATATTTAGGACCCCGGGCCATTATTCTCCTCCTCCCATCAAGGAGATGAGTTCCTCAAGAGAGGTAATGCCCTCAAGAACCTTTTCCTTCGCTCCGGAAGCTAAGGAAAGCATGCCTTGTTTTTCGGCTTCTTCTTTTAATTCAGGAATGGGGGCATTTTCCTGAATCATGTCTCGAAGTCCTGGGGTGTTAAACACGACTTCGAAGACACCTACTCGTCCTTTGTAGCCCAAGTCTTTGCATTTTGGACACCCTTTGGCTCGATACAATGTTTGCCCTTGTTCGAGAGAAAATCGTTCAGCAGTTTCGGCATCAACTTCGAAAGGTTCTTTGCAATCGGGACATAAACGACGAATGAGACGTTGCGCCTCGGCTAGACGAAGAACGGAAGCGATGACGAAGGGTTCGACCCCCATATCTTTTAAACGAGCGATGGAAGAAAGGGCGTCGTTCGTATGAAGGGTAGATAAGACCAAGTGGCCGGTTAATGCGGCTTTCATGCAAATTTGAGCCGTTTCATTGTCCCTAACTTCCCCCACCAAAATGATGTCGGGATCTTGTCGTAAAAAAGCCCGAAGGCCGGAGGCAAATGTGAGTCCGACATTGGCTCGGACTTGGACTTGGTTGAGTCCCTCGACTTTGTATTCGACCGGATCTTCAATCGTTGAAATGTTGGTCTTGGGAGACTTTAGGAGATTCATGAGAGCATACAGGGTTGTGCTTTTTCCACTTCCTGTGGGTCCCGTGACCAAAATTAATCCGTTATGGTTGGAGGCCCCCTTCATGAAATCTTTGTATTGGCGCTCTGAAAATCCCAACTCTTTCAGCTCAATATTGATGGCATCTTTTCGAAGAAGTCGCATGACGACTTTCTCGCCCCAGACCACGGGAACGGTGGAAACCCGCATATCAATTTCTTGACCATTGTAACGGAGGGTAAAGGCTCCATCTTGCGGAATTCGTTTTTCAGCAATATCCATTTTACTCAAAATCTTGATTCTGGAAATTACGGACATGAACATGGTTCGAGGAGGTGGTGTGATTTCATTCAAACGTCCGTCAATTCGAAATCGGATTTTGCACGTGTTTTGGAAGGGCTCCATATGAATATCTGAGGCTCCTTCGTCTACAGAGTCTTTTAAGATGTGATTCACAATCCGAAGGACCTGCGTATCTTTTCCCTCAGGTATGATTTTGTTTAGGTCCACCACTTCACTTTTTTCTTTTTCCTCTTCATCTTCATCATCTTCACCGTCTTCATGGGGCCCACTTCCTTCGGAAGAAATTTCAGCAACCACATCTCGACTTCCATAAAGTTCGTCCAGGATTTGATCAATGTCTGTTGCGACGCCAACATGAATTTGAAGGTTCTTGGATTGATAGAGGTGAAGCTCTTGAAGAGTGGGAATGTCAGAGGGATCAACGAGGGCGATGTTTAAAGTGTTTTCTTCAGAAGAGAGGGGAAGGACGTGTTGGTCCCGCAAGAGCTTTTCTGGAAATAGAGATCGTATCTCTTCGACCTTACTCAAATCAATTTCGTCACGTTTTAAAAGAGGCATCTCATAGTACTCTGAGTATAATTCCGCAATGATTTGTGCGTCCACCACTCCCGATTGAATGGCCGCCATTTCAATGGTGAGATTTTGGCCCGATTGCAGTTGATATATTTTTTCCAAATCCTTCTCTTCAACCTTTTGGTTTTCTAAAAGAAGGTCGACGAGAACGGGCCTGGCTTTATCTTTGGCGGGTCGTGCCTGCAAAATGGCCTCCTTTCTGTTTTCCCATATTGCCGAGGGTAATGACGCGAGGGGTGATGAAGATCGTGACTTCGCTCAAATTCTTGGCTTTTTCTTTGCTCGTAAATAGGAGGCCAATGATGGGAATATGTCCCAATACCGGGACTTTTCGGGTGGTTTCGGATTCATTTTCAGAGACCAGGCCTCCAATCAGGACGGTGTCATTGTTTTGTACGGTAACCGAGGTGTTTACGGCACGGCTATGGGCATCTACGAACTGGTCTGGAAAGAATTCCGAACTTTTCGGACGACTGATGGAGGCGTTGATGAGAAGGGTGACTAATTCGTCTGCATTGACTTGGGGGGTTACATCCAGAGATATTCCTGTGGGTTGTCGTTCGGCCGTGGCAACCAGAAGACCGTTCTGCGCGATGAGGGAGGCGCTTTCGACACCCACGGCTGTATCCGCCAGAATGGCAATTTGTGCCGGTCGGTTATTGAGTGTGACGATGCTTGGTTTTGCCAGAAATCTTCCCTTTCCTTCCACTTCAATCGCTCGCAATACGCCTTTAAATTCTTGCATGCTCAAAACCCCATAGCTGATTCCGGAAAGAGGGTCGTTTCCAAACTCCCCGATACTGGAGACGCTGGCTCCGGCGAGTTCGGCAGCACCTGGGAAAACACCTCCCCCAAGTGGCCCTTGAATCACACGAGATGGTCCTGTAACACTGGCGAGGGCCCCATCGGGTCCTCCCCAATCGATTCCCCGTTTCGAGTTGTCACTATTGTCTGACTCCACAATCTTCACATCGATCAAAATTTGGGGAGGCAATACATCGAGTTTTCGAATGGCCTTGGAAATTCTTGGAAAACGCTCGGGAACATCCGTTACAACCAGACTATTGGTAAAAGAGTCCACTTGAAGGCTTCCGTTAGCCGAAAGCATACTATTCACAATGGAAACAACTCCGGACGTGTTTCCGGCACCATCTCCTTTTTTGGAATCACCCGAGCTGCTACTGGAACTGCTTTTAAACGTAAATCCCGAACTTTTGCCACCCTTTTCGTCCTTCCCACTTCGGGCGAGCTGAATGTATTTCAATTGAAAGACTTTCGTCGTGACCCGAGGGGAGGAGTCTTTTCGTTCCTTGACGACGTAAACATTGCTCTCGCCGACTTGTTCGTAGACGAGGCCGTTAGCCGCTAAGAGCCCTTCCAGGGCCTCCTCTACGGTGACCTCTTTCATGAATGCCGTAAGTTTGATGTGACCGATGTTGCCACTTGTAATAAAGTTCAACTTGGTTTGTGCGGTTACGGCTCGAAGAACGCTATCCAAAGGTAAATTCTTAAGGTTGAGCGTAATGCGTTTTTCAACCTCCCGAGGCGTGGGGATAGGTGTGGGCGTGGGTTGAAATGAAGAAAACTTCGGTCTTTGAATTTGTTGTTTTTCTTGAAGATTTTTGCGTTTCTTTCGTACCCATTTTCGACCATTTTTGTAGATGACATTGGGTCGGTTGGGTCGCTTCCATTCCCCACTTTTTTCATCTTGAACCTCAATGGTCGAAGGATCAATGGGGGAGTTCGGTAATGCCTTTGAGGGGAAAAGACAAATCAGGGGGAGAATGAAGATCCATCGTTTCATGTTTTACCCTTGCCCTTCCACGAGACCGACATCCTTCAAAGTCGGAATATGCAGATTGCGTTCATATTTCTTGCCATGAAAGTCAAAGACCACTTTTGTGGGTTGAATGGTGAGAATTTTTGCCCCTTTTATCGATTCACCCACCTCATGAATTTCACCATTGATCGAAACGAGCATATTTGAATCCGTTCCTAGAATTCCGTCCAAACGCAGATATGGAAATCGCACAACCTGTTTCTTCTTGCCTTTCACTTTTCCTTTTTGGGATACAGCTAAGAAATCTCCACTCAAATCAAAGGGGTCCCGACTCACTTTGACATCTACCATCTCCGGAAGCTCAATTTTTGGTAGCAAAAGCGTTTTGTTTTTTGAAGCGCGTTGAGGGAGAACACCGAATAATCCCTGCCAGCAAAGATAGGCGAGCAAAACCAATGCCCCATAGAACACGACACGGTTTCCATCAAGATCCATAAGATTCTCCATTTAGACGTTGAGAGGCCAACCGCTTATTCGAGTGTTTTAAGTGCTTCGCTTGATCTTGCTTTTTCTTGGTTTTTCTTTTTGAGTTCGTCTTGTTTTTTCCTTGGCTAGTGAGCATGGAAAGTTCGATATTGGTCACAATGCTTTCAGGCCCCCGCATGGCCCGGATTCGGCTGACCAAGATGAATGGATGTTGATGTTCCAACCACCGGATGAGTTTAAAGGTCTGCTCGAAGTCTCCCTCGACCTCCAATTGCACAATCATGGCCTTGTGCTTGTCGATTTTTGTTCTCAGAACTTTGTGTTCCAAGCTTCGAACCTTCAAGGGATTAAGTCGGGTTCCCTTTAGAATATGCTGAAGCCACCAGTTGATGTCGGCATCTGTGGAAACGATTTCGAGGTAATCCTTATAGGTGTGACGAAGTCTTTCAATGTCTTCTGTAAACGTTTTGCGTTCTTCTTGCTTTTTAAGCGCAAAGGCCGTTTCATCCGTTTTGGAACTTAAGGGAAGGAAAATGGCCAAGCTGGCAATGGCCACCAACGTGAGGACAACTGATATCTCAAGCTGTTTTCGGTCCTGAACGACATCCATGAGCTGTTTTTTCAGGACATCAAGTTGGTTTTTCTTGGATGTTTTTTTGGCCACTTTAGGTCCTCTTTCGCTTCTTTCTTCGTGTTTTTTCCTGTAGGCAGACAATCGTGAAAAAGGCTAAATCGTCTCGTCCCTCCTTTTTCCAAATGACATTGTCCAATCGGATAATTGGGAAGTCTCTTTGCATCATTTCAGAGGATTTGAATGCGTTGAGTGTGATGTCAATCTCCCGAGGAGTTGTTACACCATTCGGGAAGTAAGCGGATCCGCGAATGAGAAGGTACTGGTATCCAAGTTTGGTTTTGGCTCCCTTAACCAGAACGCGATTTGCGGCTTCGATGTTGGTTACGCGCGTATTTTTGGGCAAAATTCGCATAATTTCCTCAAAATAGGGCGTCCAGAGAATGCGACTGGAAAGAAATTCCGCCATGCCATCGGCATGTTTTTCCAGGTTTTTCTTTTCCTTTTCCAATTTGCTATTTTTTAAGCCAACGGCCCAAACGGTTTCGGCATTTTGTTTTTGTAATGATGTCAACCGTTGTTCCACTGAAAGCAGGCGGTTACCCATCACAAGCCCGAGAAAGAGCACGAGTGTTCCGAGCATGAGGGCCTTCTGTTTTGGGAAAATGGACTTCCATGAGACCGGATTTTGAAATTTTCTGGCTAAGTTGAGACTTTCGTCAGGGGGAAGCTGACATCCCAAAGCCGATCCGAAGGCAACATAGGCATCGTCTTCCATTTTGGTTTCTTTGCACTTAACGTCCACTTCTACCAATTTGAGGAAGTCAGTTTCAAAGGTTTCCAAGGATTCTTTTCCAAAAAAATGTACGACCGAAACATCGGGCAAGTTGAAGGTCCGTGTGGCCTGGTTTGAAAGCATTCGAAACACCGAGTGGAAGTGTTTTGGATTTGGACTTCTAGATTTTGAATGGAAAGTGTGAGAGACAAAGGGCACTTTCCCAAAGCATAGGATCGCGACATGTTGATGACTTCGGACGAAGAAACGAATTTCGGTTAGGGGTTTTAGGAGGGAGGGTCGAAGTTGAAGGTGACTGGCTCTTAAGAGGGCCATGGATTCTGTTTCAACGCGTTTGAGTTGATTCCGAGACTGTCCCCATGGAGAAAGAAGCATTTCCAAAAGATCTTTTGGTGCCGCCCCCACGTTTACGAAGCGCTTCGTGCCGCATTTTCGATCTAACCAATCCGTTCCCAATTTTTCTCCAAAGGAGATTCCCGACTTAAAGCCTCCTTCGATCGAACTGGGTTTAATCTTTCCTTCTTTGGGACCTTCTTTCGTGAAGAAGAAACATCGTTCGTTGGACAATCCGAGAACCATTTCGGCTTTGGGATTCTTCTGGACAATTTCTTCGAGGGTTTCGAGGACGGTTTCCATTTGGAAAGGGAAGCTCTCGTGGCTCTTAATTCGGGGGCGCCCCGGTCCCTTCGTTAAGAGAACGGTGGTGATGTGATCAGTTCCTAAAAAAACTCCCATTTGGTGTGTTTTTGATCGGGCCATCGACAACTACCTTAAAAACCTTTCACATGGATTTAGGTTGGGATGATTTGATCCTTTCTTTTTGACCTTAAGGCGCCAGTGTTGCTTTCCGTGAGGTGTGACTTTTACGTCGAACCAGGATGGTTCCTGATCTAATTCAAGGTTTAAGCTGCAGCTAAAGGTGGGAGATGTCGGTGAGCCACATGCAACAAGCTGTTTGGCTTGAGTCAGAACGATTTGTGTGTTTTCGGTCTCTTTTGTGTTTGTCGCTGCTTGTTTTTCAAGGTCAATGAGAACCGAAAAGCGTTCATGAAGAATGGGTAAGGATGCCGAGATGACACATAAAAACAAGGCCATGCAAACCAAAGCGTAACCTCGATGTGAGTGGGGGAAACTCATTTTTGGCCTTTCTTTCGATTTCCCTGAGAGTTTTGATGTTTTTTGGTTTTCTGTTTTTTCTCCGGTTTTTCCTTTTTGCCTTTTCTCCTTTTTTTCGCCTTTAAGGGCTCTGTTAGGTTTGAAGTAATATAAATGATGGGAAATTCAACTGAATCCTTTAGTTCTCCGGCCGCAAGATCAAAGACGAAGCTGAATGAGTCATTTTTGTTGCACTTGCCAAAAAATCCCGTAACGCCTTTGGCGATGACCACATCGACTCCTGAGCTTGGCACTCTCCAGAGCATTTCATCAACAACTCGATATTTGACCACGTGTTCAAACTTTCCTTTTTCTTTTCCCATTAAAAGGTCAAGCTCATTTTCAGAAACCTCTAGAAGGGCGAGGGCATTTGAAATGTCTTGTGCTAGGGCCGTGTGAATCAAACGAGCCTCTCTCATGAGAACCAGTTTCTCTTCATAAGCTCGAGATTGCTTTGCGTAGGAGGAGGTTAGGGCCATCATGGAGGATAGGAGGAGAACAAAGATGAATCCTGAAACGACCAATTCAAGCAGAGAGAACCCTTGCTCGTGGGCCACTTTTTGACTTTGTGTCCTCATGATGTCACCTAAAAATTCCGCGCGACTAGCGCCTCAATTCCTCCTTCGTTTTCTTGCCATTCGACAATCGTAGACGGGTATTCACAAGGAAGATCGTCTACGCCCGACGAATTGCAAAAAAGAATGGGTGAGTGGATGAAAAAATGCTCCTCTTGGTATTTCTGTAGTGCCCTTATTTGCTTATTCGTGGAGAGCAATTTGTGCCCCATGTTTACGATCGCAAAACAGGCTAGAACCACCGCAACCTGAAGCTCAATGAAGGACGAAGCTCGCTCGCTTTTTCCTTTTTTCTTTGAGCTCATGGCTCTTCCGATCACCCAAGATAGTCAAGCGTGGTGAGCACTTTTCCGATGTGGGCGTGTGTTCCAGAACTTTGAATGCGAGCTGCCGAGAGGGACGTGAGGACGGCGAGTGCTCCCATAACAAAGAGGAATACAGTCCATTTTTGCTTTCGATTGAGATGTACTTTCATCTTTTTTTCCTTTCTTGCGCGAAGGGTGCAAAAGGGGCTGATCGAAGTGATGCAGCCCCTTTTGTCTTGGTCTTTCGCATATTCCCACAAGGAGTTAGCTCGCCATCGGATTAATGGCGGCCAAATCGGAGATGGTACTATCATCAGAGATGAAACCATCTTGTCCGAATGTAACGGTATAGTCTCCGTAACCGGCCGAAGCCCCTTTACGCGTGAGGGTTAGCTTCCAGGAGTCCTCCAGGGATCCTGTTTCACCCGGTTCAATTTCGCCGGTGCTAAAATATTTCGACTCGGCCATCTGGATGTCCAGGTTGGTTAAGTCTTCCGCATAGGTGCCTTGTCGAGATTGATAACGTTCTTGAGAAGCTCGAACCGAACTTAAGAAGTTATATGCTTCAGATGCCTTGGAACGTTCAACGGAATCCCGGAATTTCGGGACAGCAAACGCGGCCAAGACGCCAATGATTACGATAACAACAGCCAATTCCACGAGAGAGAATCCACTGTCTTTTTTGATGAGTTTTTTCATTTTTTTCCTCCGGAATAATCCGATGAATGTTTAACTTGAATGCACTCAATAGCAGCGAGTGTGCCAAAATGTTCTGAACGGAGATTTGGGGGGGGGCGGCGGATAACCCCTGTTTTTATTAGGTGCTGGGGGCGTGTAGGGGAGGAGGCCTTGATTGCATGCCCTCCGATTTCGATTCCGATCGCCAAAACGATAAAAAATGTCTCATTCTGTTCTATTTTATGGAACACAACGAGACACATCGTAACTATCTGAATATATTGGTAAAAACTCTAAGTGCTGTTTTGAAGTGTTCTGTTGTGTTCAAATTTGTTACACTTAAGCGATCAAATCGGATTCAACCCATGTCGCCAGATATTTTAATCATTGATGATGAACCTTCCTTCGCCAAGTCTCTAAAGCGATGGTTAGAGAGTAAAGATTATGAAATCGCAATGGCTCATACGGCGACCGAGGGCATCCTGGCCGCCAAGGAGAACCCTCCGAAAGTCATCCTGCTGGATGTGAATCTGCCGGATCGATCCGGGGTTTCCATTGTTCAGGATCTAAAAAGCATTGATGAAGACATCGGCATCTTGATGGTCAGTGCCTCTGGAGACACGAATGATGTGGTTTCCTCCATCAAATACGGTGCATCGGATTACATTCCCAAACCTCCAGACCATGTGCATCTTGCTGAAAAAATTTCGAATTTATTGGAAATGCATCGTCAAAAAAAGACCAAGCGGCAGTTGGATCAGGAGCGTTCCTTTGGGTCGATCATTGGAAATAGCCCCAAGATCGGACAATTGATTTCAGCCATTAGCCGCGTAGCGACCTCCTCGGCTACGGTTTTGTTACGCGGGGAAAGTGGAACGGGAAAGAACTTAATCGCAAAACTCATTCATGAACATGGATCCAGGAAAAGCGGACCTTTTGTCACGATTAATTGTGCTGCGATTCCAGATACACTTTTGGAAAGTGAATTGTTCGGACACGAGAAAGGTGCTTTTACAGGGGCGGTGCAAGCCAAGCCTGGAAAATTTGAGTTGGCGCATGAGGGAACCATTTTTTTGGATGAAATCGGGGAGTTGGCGCATCATCTTCAAGCAAAACTCCTCAGGGTTCTACAGGGACAAGAGTTCGAGCGTGTTGGGGGGGTTCGTACCAAAAAGGTGGATGTTCGAATCATCACGGCCACGAATCGAAATCTCGAACAGGCGATCCAAGACCGGAGATTTAGAGAAGATTTATTCTTTCGTTTGAATGTTTTACCCATCGTGATTCCCCCTCTTCGGGAAAGGAAAGATGACATTCCTTTGTTGGCTGAAAGCTTCATTCAAGAATATGCCCAACGAGAAAATAAAGAATTCAATCCTTTGAGTCTCGAAATCTTAAGTCTTTTAAAAGATTATGATTGGCCGGGAAATATACGAGAATTGCAGAACATCATTGAGCGAGCAGTGGTTCTCGGTCGCCAACCGGATTTGAAAAGAGCGGATTTTGCGCTTGGAACGATGGAATCGTTTTCTTCGGACCCTGTGGCTGAATCTCCCACATCGGTTTCTTCTCTAAAAGATTTGGAATTCCAATCCCTTATGAAGGCTCTTCAAAATTCGAAGGGCAATATTCAGAAGGCCGCCAATGAATTGGGCATTAGCCGGGGTACCATATATCGGCGTCTTCGGAAGTACAACGTCGACCCTCGCAAGTCTTAGATTTCTCCTCCTGTTTCTGCCCTCTGGCCCGATGTTTGCTACAAATTTCTAAAAATTAATGTTCAAGCGGATTTGTGTTTCGAATGGAGTTGGATTGATGAAGATGTGCAAAAAATTGGATGCAAGTGCACTGGTTTGGCCCTGTGGATTGCATCGAGATCCTAAAGAATATTCAATTGTTAGTTTATCAACGGAGGGAGTGACGATCCTTGGGGGGGCATGTTTCCCTAGAAGACAAAATTTACTGTTACGCATCAAGTTGCCCCTTAGGCCCACCAGAAAAGTGAATGCGGTGGTGGTGAACCGATTCAACATCAATTCGGAGTCTCAACTGATCCGTGTTCGTTTCCGTGAGATGGATGAAGAAACCCGAGAATTGATTCTCAAGCATGTTGAAGCGAAAAGCAAAGAGGTGGAAAAACATGGAGCCATTCTCATTCTGGATGATTCCATTCAAATTTGCCGGGTACTTGAAGCCCAGATTGCGTCCATGGGAAAAGAAGTGTTTTCTTCAACCGACTGCGATGAGGCTTTAAAAAGATTAGGTGCGTGCAATGTTCATCTTGCGATTGTGGACCTGGTTCTGGGAGATCAACAAAGTGGGATAAATATATTGAAGACCTTGGCCCACTTTTTCCCCGATGTCACGAGGGTGCTCATGTCAGGCTATGTCAATCCAAAGTCGATTCAGGAAAGGTACAAATCGGGACTGGTGCAAGAGTCCTTGGCGAAACCCTGGGAATTCGAAGATGTTCATCAATTGCTTATGGAAAAGAGTGCGGCGTAATCTTTTTCGCGCGAAAATTGTGGAATGAGGAAGCTTTCCAATGAAAATGAAATTACTCGCGATTGATGATGAACCGTCCATTCTCCGTATACTGTCACTCACCTTAAAAGAACATTTTGATGTGACGACCGCGTCCTCGGCTGTGGAAGGGTTGAAGCTAATGGAGGAGGTGTCTTTCGATATCATTCTTACGGATGAGCAGATGCCGGAAATGAACGGTAGTGAGATGATCAAGCTCCTTCGGAAAAGAGGCGATCGGATTCCATGTGTTCTCCTCACCGGGTTTTTGCCTCCCATCGAGGCTCGAAAGCAGCATTTGAATCAAGATTTGGTGTTTATCTTTCGAAAACCATGGGAAGCCCAAGAGTTGATCGACGCCCTTTCCGAAGCGTGTTGGATGTCCAAGATCAAAGATGCCTAAGGGCGTTGTTGAATAACTAAAGGTTTAGGGGGAGCTCGGAAGCGTTTCGTTTTCTTCGTCGAATGGCTCCCGCGACTTCAGAGGTATTTTCAGAATTTTCAGGAGTTTGCTGGGGGGAAGGTGAAAAGGAAATCTTCTGGCTCCGCTTAATTTCTCCTCCCGAAAACAAAACGCTTCCGCCCCTTAGGCAATTGGAAAGTGGTTTTAAGGTGGAGGGAAATTAAGCGGAAACAGGTCAAATCCAAACTTCCCGGCCCTTCATGTTGAGCCATTCCCGGAACCTTTAAGCCACTTTCCCGCCACCTTCTTACTTCTGCGGATATTCTAAGTGATTCAACAGCGCCTTAAGAGGATTCAGGCCCCCCTGGGATGCCCGTAAAAAAGTGTTCGCCATGTAAAACCGAATTTTATATGTTGAAAGCTGACCATGTCCGTTTTCGCACAACATTTATGGATAGATTCTCAGAGCCTTTTTAGACGTTCAAAGGGAAGAAAACCATTGGGCACTTAATATGAGGCACGGTGATTATTTCCCGAATTCTCTCTCTTGGGATGGTTTGAGAGAAACTCTTCATACTTTTTCTGTGGCCATGGTGGTGCTCGATCCGAATACGCTTGAAATTTGCGAATGCAATTCCTCAGTCCTGGAATTGTATGAATACGAAAAAAAGGAACTTCTGGGGATGGACATCACCATCCTTTTTGCTGAAAGAACGCAATTTCTTCAGAAATGTCAATTGGTGGGGGCTTTGGGAAGAGGACAGAAGTATTCTCATCAACATCTCTCAAAACATGGAGAAGTTCGTGACGTAAACGTCCAATTGATACCTCTTAGGATAGAGGGAGTGGAGTACCTTTGTCTGGTGATGCGCGTAAAAGACGATTCTTGTTTCTCCTTGGAGCGACACCAGTTTGAGAAAACACTTTTTTTCGAAGATTTTGTGAGGGAATTGAGGCATGGATTAAACAATCAGCTGATGTCTGTTTTAACCCTTTCGGAATTAATGCTTTCAGAAGGAAACGTTTCTTCGGTCCTGCGAGAGGATTTGGAAAATATCCATCGTGCGGGAGGCGAGATGTCGAAGGTTGTGGAGGCCCTTTCCCTTTTCCCGAGAGATCGTTCCGAAGATATGAGGGTCGTGGATGTGAATCAATGGCTTCTTCAAATATTTCCCCAACTTCAAAAGATCTTTGAATCTTGGGGTAGGCTTTCACTGGATTTAGAGGAGAAAAGCGTAGGTCTCTCAGTTCGAATGGATGTCACAAAATGTCAGGAAATGTTGTTGGACCTTGTTAAAAACGCTCGAGAGTCCATTTCGGCGGAGGGAAAAGTAATCATTTGTACTCGCTTGTTTTCGAAAGGGATCGTGCAGATTCAGGTGAGAGATGAGGGCAGGGGAGTTTCAAATGAGGATCAAACACGTGTGTTTGACCCGTTTTTCTCAACCAAGGAAACGGGACGGTTTCGCGGACTGGGGCTTTTCAAGGCGTGGAAGACGATGTTGGAGCATGGCGGAAGCCTTGGCTTGGAAAGCGAGGAAGGTGTTGGGACGCAGATTTTCGTAAATTTCCCGAAAGTGAGTGCTTCGTTGGAAAGGACTCCAAAGAAGGCTTTTAGGAGAAGTCCTTCGCTTTAAGCGTGTTCCTCGAGTGCCTGGTCAACGGCCCAGCGTAAGTCTTCTGGTTTAAACGGTTTTTGGTAAATGGCGCTAGGTTTCCAGGCCATGACCTCTTTTTGGGTTCGCTCGGCAAAGCCGGACAATACAATGACGGGCAAATCCGTCAAACCCAAGGTTTCTCGAATGGTTTTCATCAGTTGCACGCCTGTTTTCTCTGGCATGGCGATGTCTGTGATGCAGACATGAACGTCCTCTTTTTTAAGAATCTCGACGGCCTCATCGTGTGAACTGGCATGTTGAAACGTCAGGCCCTTTTTCTTCAAAATGCGTTCGATCATTTTTCTCAGCGGTTGTTCATCATCTACAATCAAAACAGTCTTGGACATGATTTAAAACTTTAGTCGGAAACCCGAAATCTTTCTAAGAAAAACGAAAGGTAGGTGAAATCAGCAGGTGATTTTTGACCCCGGGGGGTGAGCTTCTACTCGGGCCCATTTTTCAAAAATGAATAAAAACAACCACATAGAAAAACGGCCTCCTTTTTGGGTCAAAATCAACCCCGAACTTTTTTGTGCGAGAAAAAAGGTGTTTAAAATCAAATACTTAAAAACCAGCTGGCTTGGCACGAGAAGTGCTCTATTGGGAGGTGTCATGAACGTAGAAAAAGTATTCCCAGAAAAAAAACAAGCTGAAATCAATGCATCTTCTTCTCGCTGCGCTCGGGTATATGAGCAGGCTGCCAGATTCCTGCAGCAATCCATTCCCTTCTCGCTGTCGCCTCAGTCTCATCAGCGAGGCATCGGGCTTTTGACTGAGTATCTGGCTTCCATGTTTGCCGTAAGTCAAGATGAAGTGGCTTTCATCGTTTTGGACCCCCAAGGGCAGGACATGTTTTTCATAGCGCCACAATATTTGGCCGAGCTGACGTCAAAGATTCCTTTTAATCCTAGAGATTCATTAGCGGGCAGAGCTTTGTGTGACAAGCGCGTATTGATCGAAAACCGATCCATTGGAGTCAATCATTTGGCTTATTTTGAACGTGTTCGACCTGCACACGGTCCGGCTCGCCGGATCGAAAAGCTTTTGACCTACCCCATCATTGTCGGAAAGTCTCCGGTTGGGGTTGTGCAAATTTCTCGAAAAGAGAGGGCTTCTCGGATTCCGCGTGAAAACTTTAAGAAAGAGGATTTTGGTATCATCGAACAGGTAAGACGTCCCATTCTCAATATCATGCAAGGCGTACGGTCTTTGAAAAGAGATGAAGGTACGCCCGAATTCAAAGGCTTGAAGTTAAGAGCTTAAAGAATTCTGACGCTACTTCTTCAGTTTTTCCATCAATTTTTTTTCACATTCTGGACAGATTCCGTGCGAGAAATTCGCCTCTGAATGGTCAGCAATGTACTCTTCAATGCGAAGCCAGTAATTGTTGTCGTCCCGAATGTTCTTGCAATAACTGCAAATCGGAAGCAATCCTTGAAGTTTTCGAACCTCCGATAAAGCTTCCTTTAGATCATTCACCTGTTTGGCCAGGGCTCCTTGCAAGTTTAGAATTCGTTCGCCCACCCGAATTCGTGCGATCAATTCGTTCTTTCGAAACGGTTTCACCAAATAATCATCCACGCCCGCTTCAAAACCTTCGACTATATGTTCCCCTTCGGTCTTGGCCGTGAGGAGTAACACATACTTATTGTTTCCGTCGGGTTCATTTCGGAGCTGTCGGCAAACATCTACGCCAGTGATTTTAGGCATCATCCAATCCATAACAGCCAGTTTGGGTCCGGAAGGTTCTCGAAGCGAGTTCCAAGCTTCTTCACCATCCGAAGCGAGTGTGACCTCAAACCCTTCGCTTTGCAGGAGCTTTTCCAGCATTCGACGTGTTACGGGGTCATCTTCGGCCACTAAAATACGAGAAGGGTCAGGCATGGGTGATCTCCTGTAGGGCGAGTTTGAATTCTTCCAGTTCCTTCGCAAAAGCCTCAAAGGTTGGGGGCCCCTCATCCCAATTTTCATCTCGACCAATTTGTTCGAGTTGTTTTGCGAGTGATACCACAGATTGGGCTCCAAAATTGGATACCGAGCCTTTGAAACGATGGGAGTTAGCCGCAAGGTCACTCCCATTCTTGTTTTCAACGGCCTTTTGAATTTTCAAGGCTTCTTCGTCGCATATTTCAAGAAAAATACCGGCGATTTCCTTTAATCCTTCCAAATCCCCTCCAAAGCGATCCAATAATTCATTTTGATTGATCTCGGAATTCTTGGGAAGTTCTTGTTGAACGGTCAAAGGGGAATTCTCTTCTTTAAAAAACATCACGCGATCAATGGTTTTGAGTAACTCCTCTGGCCGAAGAGGTTTAGAGATATAGTCATCCATTCCCGCATCCAAGCACATTTGTCGATCTCTTTTCATGGCATGTGCGGTCATGGCAACAATGGGTGTGTGTGTTCCTTCAATGCTTTCCTTTTTTCGAATCTCTCGAGTGGCGGACAAGCCGTCCAGAACAGGCATTTGAACATCCATCAAGATGAGATCGAAAGATGCGCGTTCCAAAATGCCGAGGGCTTCTTTCCCATTTTCAGCGATCGTAACATGATGCCCCAGGCTTTTGAGATGCTTTCCTATGACAAGTTGATTGACCGGGTGATCTTCAACGGCCAAAACCGTCAAAGGCTTGGCTTGTGGTTGGGGAGAGGACTTATGAACGACAGGAGGGAGTTCGAGTTGTGGAGAATTGATTTCAAAAGCGCGGGCAATGTGCGCAAGAATTTCCTGAGAGGTCGCGGGGAAAAACATACATCCGGATAGGTGCATTTTTAACCAAGGGTCTATCGCTTCATTCATATAATTTAGATGTTTGGGATACTTGAGTTTTGTCGTTGTGAGAAGAAGTCGCGATTTTCTCAATTCGGGATCGCTTCGAATCCAGGCAATCAAATCCGTTCCTTTTGAGTTCAAAAATTCAGGCGTCAAAACGATGAGAGGGATTGTGTTATGTGGCTCTCTCAATGCTTTTTGAGCTTGGGTTAAATCATTGAATGTTTGAACGTTCATTTTCCAGAGTTTGAAGTGGTCGAAAAGGACTTTCTGATGTGGGCTTTCAGGGCCCATTAAAATGGTGGGAAGATCGACCAAGGCTTGTCGGATGACGTTCGTTTGAGAGTCCTGCTGACTCTGGGCAATGGGTAGCGTTAGAGCGAAAGAAAAACGACTTCCTTTTCCCAATTCGGATTCAAGCGAGATCTTTCCCCCCATGAGATCAACCAATCGAGAAACAATCGCAAGTCCAAGGCCCGTTCCCCCATATTTGCGTGTCATGGATCCATCGGCTTGACGAAAAGCATCAAATACGAATTGATGTTGATCTGCTGGAATACCGATTCCTGTGTCTGAGACTTCAAAGCCCATCTCAACTGTGTTGTCCGTTTGGTTGAGGCGTTTGGCCCGAAGAGCAACCTCACCGGCCTCCGTGAACTTTACGGAATTTCCAGCAAGATTTGAGAAAATTTGTCGCAAACGCATTTCATCTCCCAACAATCGTCTGGGAATGTTGGGATCGACGTCAACGATGATTTCAACCGATTTTCCTTCAACTTGGGTGGTCATGATTTTTCCTACATGTACCAAAAGCGTTTCAAGCTCGAAGCTTCGGGTCTCAAGGGTTAGTTTATTGGCATCCACTTTTGAGAAATCCAGGACATCATTGACGAGGCTCAATAGAGCTTCCGTGGAGCGTTGAACTTCGGAAAGGTATCCTCGTTGCTCCTGCGAGAGGTCTGTCTCGAGTGCAAAATGAGTCATGCCAATGATCCCATTCATGGGGGTCCGAATTTCATGGCTCATATTCGCCAAAAATTGGCTCTTCAATTGAGCCACTTCCTCTGCTCTTTCCTTTTCTTTCTTTAGTTTTTCATTGGTTTTTACGAGTTCGTGGGTTCGTTTTTCAACCTCCCGTTCAAGGTTCGCCTTGTGGCTTTGAAGCTGATGGTCTCTTTCTTGGATTCCATCGAGCATTTCATTAAAACCATTGACCAAGATTCCGAGTTCATCTTCAGAGGTTTGTTCTGCACGAATGCTAAAATCCCTCTTCTGAGAGACGTCTTTGGTTGTATTCACGAGGTGATGAACCGGTTCAATGGCATGTGTTCGTAACCGCCGCGTGGCTCTGAAAACAATTAAGAGGGTGAGAGATACAGTGACGAAAGAAATGGCGATATACTCCCACATTCGCTCATAGAGCATGGACCGATCTGCGACGAGAACGAGACGCCCCTCAGGTTCGTTCTTGATGGATATGGGCTGAACATGAACAACCTTACGATTCTTGATTTCAATGGTTTTGAAGAAAATGGATGCATCGAAATGAGCATTGTCAAAGGTTGCTCTACGGTACAATGCAAATAGTCGATTTTTGGAATCATAGATGCTTGCTTGAAGAATATAGGCGTCTTGATGCATGGATCGAAGAAGGTCCTTCGCAGTAGCCCGGTCATCGAAAGTTAATGCGGCGGTGCTTTGATCCGCAACCACTTTCGATAAAATGGATAATTCCGACATGAACTGTTTTTTCATTCGGTGGTAATCCAAGAAGACAAACAAAGTCGTGGAAAGAAAAACGGTACACGAACAAATGAAGAGAATGATGGAAGAGATTTTTGTGGAAAGAGACCGACGAATTTTCTTTCGAAAAAATTCGAGAAAGCCGATATTTTTTAACCAATCATGTTGATTCATTGATGCCATTTTTTTTGATGCGTGAAATCCATATCAAAACGATGGATTCATCTCTATTTTCACGGCATCCTAATTTTCGTCGTTGTGAAGCGTTTTGTAAACAAGATCGAGGAGGTCGCTGGCCGCGAAGGGTTTTTGGATGAATGGCCAGTTGTTCTCCAGAAGGCCTCGCTTTTTAATCATATCTTGAGAATATCCAGACATGTGAATGACCCGGGTTCGAGGACGGTGAATGAGGAGTTCCTTGCTCAGGATTTTTCCGTTCATATTGGGCATGATCAGATCGGTTAGAGCCAGGTCAATCTCTCCTTCATGTTCTTGGCAAATTTTTAAGGCTTCCAGGGGTTGGCGTGCGCCCAAAGATTTATAACCGTTTTCATCCAATATGCGACAAATGACGCGAAGAAAGACCGGGTCATCCTCTACCACGAGAACCGTTTCCTTTTTTCCTTGAAGAGGCGTGGAGGTTTGCTCAATGCTTTTTTGAATTTCATCCAGTTTCGCGACGGGGAAATAAATTTTCACGGTGGTCCCAATATTGGGTTCCGAATATAGCCAGATATAGCCACGAGATTGTTTGACAATGCCATAGACGATGGCAAGACCTAACCCCGTTCCGTTGTCTTTGGATTTCGTTGTGAAAAATGGCTCAAGACTTCTTTCCAAAATATCCGGTTCCATCCCACAACCGGTGTCTGTGACGCCAACGTATACGTAGGAACCCGGTTTCATTGGCTCTTTGTACATCGTATAGGCATGATCAAAATGAACATTGGCGGTTTCAATATTGATTCTTCCGCCGTGAGGCATGGCGTCCCGAGCGTTTACGATTAGATTCAGAAGAACTTGGTCGAGGTAGCCTGCGTCGAGTTCAATGGGGGCTAAGTTCTCTTCCAAGCGCATATCGAGTTTGACTTCGGCCCCAATCGTTCTGCGAAAGAACTTTTCCAAGCTTCCAATTTGTTCATTGAGATTGATGACTTCCGGCTGTACGGGGTCTTTTCGACTGAAAAGAAGCAAACGTCGAGTCAGTCCGACGGCACGCTTGGCGGAGGTTATGATCTCGTTGACGTCCTGGGCTTCTTGAGAATCTTCCTCCAAACTCTGCGTTAGAAAGCTCGCGTAGTTGAGAATGACCGAGAGGATATTATTGAAGTCATGCGCAACGCCCCCGGCCAACTGGCCAATAGCATCCATTTTTTGAGCCTGGCGCAATTGCTTTTGGAGTGTGGCTTGTTCTTCCATATCTTTGAAAATCGCGGCAAACACTCTTCCGGAAGAATGTTTTGAAGAGCCGATGGAAATTTGCAAAGGAAAGGAGGTTCCGCATCTTCGTTTTCCAGGGTATTCCTGCGTGAGATCCAAGGCGTTCGAATTTTCATAGTCTCTGAGTATGGCTTGGGAAAAGCTCGCCCCTTCTTGAGAAAAATCTTCTTCCACCAAAATATCCAGAGGCTTTCCGATGACTTCACTGGCGTCGTATCCGAAAATCCGCTCCGCGCTGGGGCTGAACCAAAGGATTTCTCCTTTTTCATTGAACGTGACAATCCCATCAATGCTGGCTTCTTGAATGGCCTTCCATTGAGATTCGGTGATTTCCGATTGAGCTAAATGCTCTTTGGGTTCTGGGTGTTCGATCTTGAGAGAATATACGTTTGGTTGGAGTTTTGACATTTGGCACTGACCTTCCCAAGGAGAGGAGGAGCAAGCCCTGTGCCAAGGCTCTCTTGAGGAAGTTCAAAAAAATATATAAATAACAATAGGTTAGCTTGTTTTTCTTTTCGGAAGGAAGGTCGTTTTTACCCTGCCGGGGTTAAATTTGACCTGGGCGAATTCAGTGGCCATGAGCGTAGAGACGAGAGAAGTTGCGAAGGGGAAGGGGTTTGGAGAGAGGGTTTTTTTTGACCCATGTTAAACTCTCCTTAACTTGAGTTTAAGAAAGTTGAAATGTACGATACCTAAAATGGCTAGCAGTTTAAAGGACTTAGAGTCGGAGAACTCCTCTTCCTCCTCCACTGAATCTCCTGTGGGTACGGTCGTCTTGGTGGATGATGAACGCCCTCTTTTGAAATCCATTGATCGGATTTTGAAAAACGCCGGGTGGCGCGTTATTGCCAAAGACGATCCTTTGCATGTTCTACCTCTATTGGAGAATCCGGATATCGATCTCGTTTTGACAGATGTTCGAATGCCCGGGATGACGGGGGTTGAATTGTGTCGACAGGTGAAGGAAAAAAGACCCGATATCGAAGTCGTCGTGATGACGGCTGTGGGCTCTATCGACATCGCTGTGGAAGCCATGAAGGCGGGTGCTTATGAATTTTTGACCAAGCCCTTTGAATGCTCGGATGTCGTCACTGTGGCCTTGCTCAATGCTCTAGAAAGAAAACGTTTAACCAATCGGAACCGATTTCTCGAAACACAACTCGATGTAAATAATCGCTTTGAGAACATCATTGGTTCCAGCGCTCGGATGAAGAAGGTTTTTCGTTTAATTGAAAGTGTAGCCAACTCGGATACCAGTGTTTTGATTCAAGGTGAAAGCGGAACCGGAAAAGAACTTGCGGCGCGTGCTATTCATGAAAGAAGTGAGCGGCAAAAACGTCCTTTCTTGGCTGTGAATTGCTCGGCCTTCACGGAGACGCTATTGGAGAGTGAGCTGTTCGGTCATATGAGGGGAGCCTTCACGGGAGCTACGAATTTTCGAAAAGGTTTGTTCGAAGAAGCCAATGGGGGCACACTTTTCTTGGACGAAATCGGAGAAATGGTTCCTTCCCTTCAATCCAAAGTGCTTCGGGCGATTCAGGAGGGGGAGATCAAACCGGTTGGCTCAAATGAAATTCGAAAAGTGGATGTGAGAATCATTGCGGCTACGAATATGGATTTGCCCTCTGCAGTCAAAAGTGGGACGTTCCGAGAAGATCTCTACTATCGCATAGACGTGGTTCGGATTGACCTTCCTCCTCTGAGGGATCGGGAAGATGATATTCCCATGTTGATTCAGCACTTTTTTCGGAAGCATGCGAAGCGAATGAAGAAAAATGTCACGGGGATTGAATCCTCAGCACAGTCTTTGTTGCGATCTTACCGGTGGCCGGGAAATGTTCGACAATTGGAAAACGTGATTGAACGTGCTGTGGTGTTGACCGGATCTGAAAAAATACAACCTGAGGACCTTCCTGAGAGTATCTCCAGCCTTTCTTTCCCCAATAGCTCAGAGCAAAAAACGTATGACATGCCTTTTTCTTCCGCTAAGAAACTTGTGGTGGCGGGATTTGAAAAAAAATATGTCGAGGATGCGCTCTCTCGTTCCGGAGGTGTGATTGCCGAAGCCGCTCGATTGGCTGGATTGGATCGAAGCAATTTTCGTCGATTGATGAATCGCTACGAAGTGGATGCCCAAGATTTTCGAATTGACTGATCTTTCTTAGAGTTCGTTCCCATAGATTTCGAAAAAATGACTGATGTCGACGTCTCCCAACGTGAGTTTTTCTTTCTCATGTCCTCTTGGATACAGTTGAGCCGTCATGATGCTGGCTTCATCCGTACTATGATCTGGGCCAAACAACATATGTCCGGCTTCGTGGAGAACCACGGACCGGATGGAATAGACATCTCCGGTTTCAGGTCGTCCTCGCACGTAATTGGAATCAAACTCGAACAGATAGATGTCGGCATCTCGAATGGCTGTGGCGCCTTTTAAGAAAGTTCGAGCGAGGGGACCCGTTCCAGCTCGAGCGGGAGGGGCATTCGGAGCGTCAATGTTTCCAATTTGATTTGTGGCGAGTACGACATTTTCATCCCAGGTATAGGCAGGGTCCAATTGGTCTTCTTGTAGATCCTTGAAACCATCAAACACAAAGACTTGGGTTTGAGTCGCAGTATTCCACTCCTCAAAGGCCGCCTTAATTTCTTCGTGGTACTCGGAAGGGATGGAAGAAGAGATTTTATAATGAATGGGAAGGCGATCAAAGCGGAGAGCTGAATCGCCTTCCACATTCAACGGTGCAAATCCACACCCGCCCAACGTCAACAACAACAACAACACAGCAACTACCATGCTCCTTTACATTCACAAGTTTCGTACCAAAGAGCGTCGAAACCGCGAGACGGCTAAGCCCCTTTTTTTATTTAGGAAATTTTTCCAACACCAGGGACCCAGCAAGTCTTCAATAAATACTGAGGTGCTTTTGACTTAAAACCCGACTTCAACTCCGATAAGAACGCTTTTAGGAAGGGGTGAAAAAGACCGGACGGCGTGAGAATGACCCCCCTTCTACGTATACGAAGGGGCAGGGAAGATTATGTGACGAAACCTACTCTAGGTAAAGGTTTGCCATCCCTACAGTGATGTAGAGTGTTTCAAGCGTGAAACTTTCGGGAAAGGGCTCGGAGATTAGGTAAGCAGCTCTTGGATTTGTTCGGGGAGTTGCTTCTGCAGAGCTTCCTTTGTGCAATATTGAGAAAAGCCGGCTTCAAAAGCCATTGTTTTGAATTTTTCCTCCGTGTGTCCACTCAGAAGAATCACGGGGACCTCTCGTAGAACAGGGTCTTGTTTTAGTTTCCGGCAAAGATCATATCCACTGAAATCACCCATTTCAGCATCGAGAATGATGAGGTCGGGTAACCACTCTTTAGCAAAAGAAATGAGCTGGTTGGGATCATTGAGGGTTTCAATCGTCCAATCTCGATCTTTCATGGAATGTTTCACCATCAGGAGCGCAAAACGATCATCATCCACGGCTAAGATTCGCTTGGGCTCGGCTTCACGATTCGGGCTGGGTTGAATGGGCAGGTTTTCGGGGGAAGAAGATTCGTCTTTCATGGTGATTTCTTTCTTTCTAATGTCTTGTTTGATGGATGCAAGAAGTTGTAGCAACCAAAATCGAAGTTTTTTCTGATGCACTGAAATGGTTTTTGAGTTCGCCAAACGGCATTCCCGTGTTTCCGTTTCGAGATGTTCGGCGATCTTGGCGACTCGGTCCAAGCGGTAACATCCGGCAGACCCTACAATTTGATGACATTTCAGTTCCATGGCAATGAGGAGATTGGGGAGCTTTAAATCGTAGCTGACCATATGGAGGATACGTACCCACTCATTGGCCGTGTGTTCGAGGTACTCGAGATAGGCGAGTTGAAGGTTCGCATAATTGGTCTCGGGTTCCAAATACGGAAAACATAGCCCCAAGGTTTGTTCCAATTTTTTTCGGAGAGCTTGCCCTGAAAAGGGTTTGGGGAGAAAGCCTTGGACTTGCCAGTCTCTCAACAACTTTACCTGAGGGTGGTTTCCCTTGAAAAAAGCCGAAATGAGTAAAATTGGAAGTTCTTCCGCAGGAAAGCGCTTTCGAATCTCATAAGAAAGCTTTTTTCCACTGGTATCTCCAAGAACGGCGTCGAGGATAAGGAGGTCGAAAGATTCCTGGTCAATTTTTTCAAGGGTTTCTTTGCCCGATCCGCAGCCGATGCAGTGAAAATTACTCGAATCGAGGTGGAAACCGATCAAATCGACCATGGCTGGGTCATCATCAATCACAAGGATCTTGGGCTTTAGATTCATCATCACTCTCCAGAACCATATCAAGGCAATTTTTGGGCCAGCCTTGCATGGGAGGGCGTAAATCTGAGAAAAATCTAAAATATTTCAAGTAGTTGAGTTTCTTGAGAGAGGTGAAGCTCTTCCCGATTAAAATATTCAATCAGGTCAAATCCACCCCAGCTTTATAGGGGGAAACGAATCAGATCCAAAAGATGTTTGAAAAATGGTTAAGAGATTTTTTACACACCCAATATTCCTGTTACACTTTGCGCTCTATGAAGGAGAAACGCGTAGAAGGGAGGGGCAAATTGGGTCCAAGGAGGGCATTGGTCTTGGATGGTGGAGGACCATCCAGAAACATCGAACAAGATTTGAAATTGGCGGCGAGGGCGTTGAATTGCGATTCGGTGTCAACCAAGAACGCAAATGACTTTTTTCTACGATTGAAAGAGGAGGCCGAAGCGTTTGATTTCATTGCACTGAATCCTTCGGCTGAAGGATTTAATGTGGAAGAGACGTTGAACGTTTTTCAACAATTGGAGTCGCGGGGCATTCCTCCGGTTCTCCTTGTAGGGGGAGGGAAGGGGCACCTCTATGATTTCGCGAAAGCCTTTAGCATTTCGGCTGAATTCGATGAAAAAACGAGTGTTTATCAGATGGGCTTCGTGCTGAATCAAATCTTTTTCCCCTGTTTTCTTGAAAAACGCGAATGCGCTCGAACGCCTTTGGAGCTTGATGTGGAGATGGACTTTGGAAAGGGCTTACCCAAACAAAAGACCAGAATCTTGAATATCAGTGCTGGGGGCGCCTACGTTCAGACGGATCGGACCTATTCTGAACGTTCTTTGGTCAATTTAACCATTCACCTACCCAGTGAAATGGACCCGGTCGAATGTACGGGGCGGGTGGTATACAACCAGGAACCTCAGCATGGTTTCCCCGAAATTCGGCCTCAGGGAATGGGTGTTCATTTTGAAGGGATCAACTTTTCGGATGTCACTCGGCTGAAGATTCTCGTGGACGCGAATCTAATGCCATTCCACCTCTTGAGGCTTTGAACGAGAGTCATCCATTCATTTACACTTGGCAATTGACAGGAAAGAACTCATTTCAGTACTGTCCGGCGCCAATGTCACGCAAGCTATATATGGAGACCTACGGTTGTCAGATGAATGATTACGAGTCGGATCGTACGTATCGCTTGCTTCATGGGACGCAAGGCTACGAGTGGACGGATCAGCCTGAAGAGGCCGACTTGGTTTTGTTCAATACCTGCAGCATTCGGGAAAAAGCGGATCAAAAGGCGCTTTCTTCTCTGGGGCGATTCAAGCAACTCAAGCTTAAAAAACCTGAAATGGTGGTTGCGTTTGGGGGCTGTTTGGCTCAATCCCAAGGAAATGAAATTCGTGAGAAATTTCCATATGTTGACTTGGTGTTTGGAACCCATCAGTGGAACTCTCTTCCCAAGCTTATTGAGCAGGCTCGTTTGCACCGAAACCGAATGCTGGAACTGGGATTCTATGGATGGCAGGACTTTGGATTCATGCCTCATCACGACTCGTCTTTAAAATATCCGGTGTCGGATGTGGTCACTGTTCAAAATGGTTGCGATAAGTTTTGTACGTATTGTGTGGTTCCCTTTACGCGAGGCCGACAAATCAGCCGCCCGCCGGCGGAGGTGCTTCAGGAAGTTCAAGCCTTGGTTGACCATGGGGTAAAGGAAATCACTCTTTTGGGGCAAAACGTGAACGCTTACGGAAATGATCGAAGTTCGGAGACCTCGTTTGTGGACCTTCTCAAAAGGGTGGGCGAGGTGAAAGGCCTAAAAAGGCTTCGATTCATGACGTCCTATCCCACGGAGTTGACGCCCGAAATGGTGGATGAAATGGCTCAAAATCCGGTGATTTGTGAGCACCTTCACTTCCCACTTCAAAGTGGTTCGGATCGAATCTTGCGCAAAATGCGACGAGATCATAGCGTCAAGCAATATCGAGAAATTATAAGATATCTAACTGAAAAAATAGATAATATTTCAATTACAACGGATATGATTATCGGTTTTCCCTCCGAGTCTGAAGAAGACTTTGATGCCACCTTGAAGGCTTTGGAGGAGTTTCGGTTTGATGATAGTTTTTCCTTCGTTTTTTCTCCGAGACCTCATACCAAAGCGGAGAAGTGGCCCTCTGAGTTTGTGGATGGGGAGGTTTCCAGGAAACGTCTGGAGGTCTATCAAAAGCGGCAAAATGAGATCAAAATCGAAAAAAACCGAGAGGTTTTGGGAAAAGAAGTGGAGGTTTTGATTGAAGGAGAATCAAAACGGGGGGAGGGACGTCTTTTTGGCAAGACGAGAACCTTTAAAACAGTTAATTTTAAAGGACCGAAATCCTGGATTGGAATGGAAAAAAAGGTGCGTGTTAAAGAGGTTTTGCATCACACGCTGAGAGGAGAAGCCATTGTTGACTGAGATGATTGTGACGGGTCTTGCTGTCGATGGAGAGACGAATGCGCCTTATGTGGTTTTGGAGACGAAAAACGGACAGGCTTCATTTCCCATTTGGATCGGCGTTTTTGAAGCCAGTGCCATTGCCATGAAACTTGAGGGACTGGCCGTTGCCCGTCCGCTGACGCACGATCTGGGGGCAGAACTTCTTCGTTCCCTGGGAGGAGAGCTGGTCCGCATTGAGATTGTGGATTTGAAAGAAAACACCTATTACGCCCATCTCATGGTGAAGGCCAAAGATGGGAAGGTGGCTCGAATTGATTCCAGGCCCTCTGATGCCATTGCTTTGGCTCTTCGATGTGATGCGGCCATCATGGTTGAGGATAAGGTGATTGAAAAGTCTGGGCGTGCTGAACGAACGGGGAAGTGGAGAAAAGCCCAGACCGGGGGCGGACCCGAGCCAAAGAAGCCGGATTGGAAAGAGGTTCTCCAAAATCTTTCGGACGAGGCCTTTGGCAAATACAAAATGTAGGTAGATTTCATGAATATTGTGAGCGTGCGTGGGCAGGAACCCAGATGGGCCTCTTCGGTGTTTTTGGCCGAAGGAATCACCTTGGTTGGAAACGTGGAAATTGGAGAAGATGCCAATATTTGGTTTGGAAGTGTGCTTCGCGGCGATGTTCATTCCATACGGATTGGCCAAAGAACCAATATTCAAGACTTGACCATGGTGCATGTGACCGAGGGTACAGCTTCAACCTTTGTAGGAAGTGACGTTACGGTGGGGCATCGGGTCATCCTGCATGGATGTTCAATTTCTGACCGTGTCTTGGTGGGTATGGGGGCCATTCTTTTAGATGGTGTCGAAGTGGAGAGCGATAGTATGATCGCGGCCGGATCTCTCCTGACTCCTGGAACGAAAGTCCCTTCTGGAGTGATGATGATGGGAGCCCCAGCCAAGGTGAAACGAGAGTTGACCGCAGAAGAGATTCAAGGCATCAGAGAATCGGCAAAGCACTATGTGGATTTGTCCAAAGAGTACATGTAATGGCGAAGATCAGAGGACTTAAGAAGTGTAAATTGTTTGGCGATATGAATTATCGCGAGCTGGCCATATTGGCCCCTTTTGTCACGGAAGCCGAAGCGTTGCCGGAGGTTCAGGTGGTGGCAGAAGGAGAGCCCACCCAAGGACTCATCATTATTAAACAGGGGACCTTGCGTCTGGCGTGTAAGGATGTCGAAGGTTCTTATGTAGATTTGGGTCCGGGAGATTTCTTTGGAGAATTAAGTCTTTTGGATGGGGGAAACTCCCGAGCCGTACAAGCGATGGCCACGGAGCCTTGTTCCTATTTGCAAATGACCCCCAAGGCGTTTAGCGAACTTCGTGAGCGACACCCAGAAATTGCTGGAAAAATGGCCATTCAAGCAGCTGAAAATACAGCAGAAAACGTAAAACAAGCTCAGGAAGAAATTAAACGTCTTCTTAAAACGGCTTAGAATTGCGGAAAAAAATCTTAGCCTCTTGAGTCTCGTTGACCGGGGAGAGGGCCTACGCTATAAATGCTTCCCACCAACTCTTACAAGGAGCGCTTCATGTCTAAGCACGTCGTCCACGTCGTTGGAACCGGAACCATCGGTGAACCTTTAGTCGGACTTTTGACGGATTTTCGAAAAGATCTGGGGATTGATGAGGTGACGTTTTCCAAAAAACAAGCCTTGATGCACGATCGCTCCAAGGTCTGGGCCCTTTTGAAAAGGGGAGCCAAATTCGCTTGCGATCCCGAAATGATCGAATCGTTCAAAGAAATTGGCGTGGAAACCAATTATACGTTTGATGAGGCCTTGGCGCAGGCTTCTGTGGTGATCGATTGCACGCCCGTTGGAAATCGGATGAAAGACGAGTTGTATAAAAAGTATGAATCCACGACCCGTGGCTTTATTGCACAAGGAAGTGAATTCGGTTTTGGAAAACCTTATGCACGGGGAATTAATGATGAGGCCCTAACCCCAGACGATCAGTATATCCAGGTCGTAAGTTGCAATACGCATAATTTATCCGTCTTGATCAAAACACTTGGCTTGGATGGCGGGAAGGACCCTCAAGGATTGAAAGAGTCTCATTTTGTCTGTTGCCGAAGAGCCAACGATATCAGCCAAGATAGTGGATTCTGTCCTGGGCCGTCCGTCAATGCGCACAAGTACGAGAGGTTTGGGACGCATCATGCGAGAGATGCTCACAAACTGTTTGAGACGTTGGGCGTGGATGTGAACGTCTTTTCCTCCGCCATGAAGTTCAATTCCCAATACATGCACACCATTTGGTTCCATATTGTCCGAAATCGCCCCATCACGAAAGATGAGGTAATTGAACGACTCAAAGCCGATGATCGGATTGCGCTCACGCATAAGACCAGCTCCAATAAAGTCTTCAGTTTTGGAAGGGATCATGGGCATTTTGGTCGAATTTTGAACCAAACCGTCGTGGTGGAGTCGAGTTTGGAGGTGATCAATGATCGTGAAATCCTGGGTTGGTGTTTCACACCCCAAGATGGAAACTCTCTTTTGTCCTCTTTGGCAGCCACCGAATTCTTTCTTCATGGAAATGAATATGATCATAATATTCAGTGCTTAGGTCGTTACTTCTTCAATGAGGTTTAGTAAATAGAGCTTGACGAATTGTCAGAAAAGTGTTAAAAACCCGACACTTAAACACGTAATTCCAACAAAGAAGAGGTAGATGAAGATGCAGACGACAGAAACTCGCCCGTACTCGATGGACCAACGGTATCAAATTGGTGAAGTCATTGAACATCCTTTTTTTGGCAAGGGTCAAGTCATTGCGAATTTGAGAAAAGGGAAAATCGAAGTGGATTTTGAGAAAGCGGGCGTCCGGACTCTGGTTTCGAATTATCGAGCCTAGAACCGACGGTTTTTTTGAAAGTTTACAAAGGCCGTGCTTTATTTTGAAGCACGGCCTTTTTCTATGTTCGAATTGGAGGAAAATATGAATAAAGTTAACGTGTTGGTTCCTTTGGCAGAGGGTTTTGAAGAGGTGGAAGCCATGACCATCGTGGATCTATTGCGGCGAGCGGAAATTGACGTCACGACCGCCAATGTCACGGGGGGAGAATGGGTAAAAGGCGCTCATGGGGTTCCGCTTAAGGCCGATTGTTCGATTTCGGATGTTCGCAGCGAACGGTATGAGGCCATTGTCTTGCCGGGAGGCATGCCGGGAGCCTCCCACTTAGCCGAGAGTGAGGAAGTTGCGACATTATTAAAGGACCATTTCGAACGGGGTAAGAACGTTGCGGCGATTTGTGCGGCTCCCATGGTTCTTGCGAAACATGGCTTGCTTCAAGGCAAAAAAGCGACGTGTTACCCGGGATTTGAGGAAAAGCTTAGTGGAGCTGAACCTCAAACGGGCAATGTCGTTCAGGATGGAACGATTACCACCAGTCGAGGTCCGGCGACGGCCATTCCTTTCGCCTTGAGTTTGATTGCGACGTTGATGAGTCCGGAAAAGGCCCGAGAAGTTCAGGAAGGACTTCTCGCTTAAACGCTATTTCCCCTCAAATTCTTGTGAGGTAACGGCCCCGATGCGGACCTCGGATAGGTCCTCGAATGGTCTCGTATTGTCTTTGGCCAAGGGAACGCCTCGAGTCATGAGTTCTCCCCATTTTTGAGGATATCGAGGTTTTTGGTCCGGGTTGACCAGTCCTTGTGGAATGAGAGGGTATCCTTGGTCGTCAAATTTATCAGAGGCTCCCATCACATGACCGATTTCATGAGCCAATCGAACATCCAAGAGAGGTTTTTTTATGAGGAGGGACGGAACGAAAAGAATCCCTTCGCCGCTCGGCCGCGTTTCTTGGAAATCGATGGGGTATCTTGGGGGTTCGGTTGGGGTTTTGGGGTAGATATGAAGGAATAATCGTCCATGAGCGTTTTGTGGACGAGTCTCAGGTAAGGCGAAGTAACTTCGAATATTTTCAAAAGGCAATTTTGGACGAAAGAGTGTGCCATGCCAGGTTTGGGCGGGGGTTCCTTCTCTCCAAGACGTTAAGTTCAATCGGATATCAAACCCTTGTGACGAAAAAAAAGCTTCGACTCTTCGCAGCGCAAGTTCTAATGGTTCGGGAGAAACATCCACTCCCTGCTCTAACGTGACGAAGAGTTGTACGGATTGAATGGGAACCCAAGCCGCCTTTGGGGAGTTCGCCTGGAAGATCCAAAAAAGGAACAAAACCAAACCGAGGCCCAAAAGAATGGGGGGTACCCTGGATTTCCATCTTTTGAGGGTTCTTCGAGAAGCGGGTGTATGGGAATCCGATAAAGAAGGTTTTGCGTATGCGTCCAAAGGTTCGGAAGGAAGTTCAGAGTTAGGCCTTGGGGCGGAAGGAGGGACATCTCCTTGAAGGGGAATATCGTCTGGCGGCGTTTCGTCGGGGGTCTTAGCGACTTCTTCGATGACGGGACGAGGTCGTTGAGACTCAGAGGTTGATACCTCTTTTTTGATCAGGGGGATCGAGGCCAAAGCATTTCCATTGGAGGGATTGGAGACGTCTTTATTTTGGGGAAAAGAGACATTGGTGGTTTCTTGAGAGAGTGTGTTTTTGGACACAAATTCCGTTTTTTCAATGGAGGGCATGTCTTCCTGAGCGTGCACCGATAAACCGGTGTCTTCCTCCTGGAAGGCGGACAGATCGGGTGCAGAGGCCTTTCTCTTTTCGTTTTCGGCCATGGATTCCGGGAAGAGTTCGAAAAGGAGGCGTGCGAAATCCTTCTGCGTAGAAGGAATTTCGATTTTCGGTAGGCGATCCATAAACGCTTTAGCACTTTGAGGGCGGTCACTTTTTGTTTTGGCCAGTGTTTCTTGCAAAAGATTTTTTAGTTCAGGATGCGCTGAAAATACGGGATCCGAGAAACTCGGTTCTTCGTAAAGAATCAACTCTTGAATTTCAATGGAACTTGATGCGATGAGAGGTTTTCGCCCGGTCAACCCTTCGTAAAGAATAACCCCCAAAGAGTAGAGATCGGATAAGGCATCGCAGTCCTCTCCCGCCATCTGTTCAGGCGCAAGGTAGGGTAGTTTTCCAAAAACCACGCCCTCCACGCCACGTTTATGTCGTCCCCCGGCTGAGGCAATTCCGAAATCCGTTAATTTGCTTTCTCCGGTAGAAGAGAGAAGGATGTTTCCGGGTGTTACGTCTTGGTGCACAATCTTCAAAGGTCGCCCGGACGCGTCTGTGGAATGGTGTGCGTATTCAAGGGCCTCAGCAATTTGGTGAACTATGAGAATCATGACATCAACGGGAAGTTCCAATCGACGCCCTTGAATCTCTTTCAGGAATTGTTGCAGTGAAACGCCATCGACCCACTCCATGGAAACGTAGAAGTCAGACCCTGCGATTCCGGCATCATACGTTTGGACGATGCAAGGGTGTTCCAGCAGCGTGGTGATCTTGGCCTCCGAGAGGAGTCCGTTGACAAAAGATTTCAAGGAGCTGAATTCGGGCAATAGTTTCTTGATGGCGACCAGCTCATCTCGATCCCAAGCTAGAAAAACCTCAGCCATACCTCCTTGGCCCAGGCGATCGAGCAATACAAAGCGACCAAATTTTTGCCGTTCAAAATTCATTTCCGCAGATTATAACTCCGGAAACAAAAAAGGCTTGGGATCAATTTCACAAGACAATTTGGGTTTTTGTTCCGACCCTCTCACGTTCAAGACCAACTCTTCTCCCGTGACATCCAATAAGTGAATGGAAAGCGCAAAGCCCAAAATACTGTTTAACCCCGCAGAACGAGAAGCCTCCCGGCGGTATTGAAGGAGCGTTTTGGCTAAAGGCTCGTAGGGTTCAAAGGGTTTTTTGGGATCTTGAAGATGAGCTTGGTACCAGTCCAAGTGAAATTGAACCGTCAGACGAACTTCCCCCACCATACAACCTTCGTTGCATCCAATGGTTAAGTCTGAAAATTGTTGGGTGACTTCTCCCACAGACTTGTTCAGGTAAGGGCGTTGAGCCACCTCTTCAAATCGAGGATAGAGATACTCGGGTACATTTTCCAATCTCATCCGGATGAGATTGCGATTCCCAATTCCCCCGGCGGATTCTTGAAGCAGTCTTGCTTGCTGACATTGATGAAAAATTCGGTTTCCAGGAATGCTTTCGTCGCTGGAACGATAATTATAGTCGCGAAGCAGATCCAAGAGTTCGGGGCATCTCTTCTCACGCACAAGACGTTCGGAGAACTTGATGACGTCAAAGGATGAACATGGGCTCGTATCCGGAAGCGTTTCCTTGATCCAAGAAACGAGTTTTTTTCGGATGGAGGTCTCTTGATTTCGGGGAAGGGCCAGGTCTCGAAATATTTTTCCTTCCTGAACTTGAATGAGGGTTCCAGATACGAAACCGTTGGGTCTTCCCGTAGGATGGAAGATGTTGAGCGCCCAAGGGGTTTGGTGTTGGGCGGCCAAGAGTTCCACTTGCTGATGTGATTTTTGACGCGTCATGGGAAGAAGAAGTACGGAGAGAGAGGTCTCTCGTTCAATGGCCTTCTTAAGTCCTTCTAAGGCATGAAGCGGGGAGTCTTTCTCCTGTGTGGATAGTGTTTTGGGTGCCGCGTAGATGGCCAACGTACAGGCGGTGGAGTTTGAGGCGGGAGTGGGGGGTGGTGTTTTTGAACACGAAAAGGTAAAAAGCCCCAAGACGAGAAAGAAAGCCAAGTTGCGGCCCGTTTGTAAGATCATGGTTCGAATCTCCCTATTATATATCCAGTTTGGCGAATTGCTTGACACACCAACATCCACTCTTATAGTAACGCCTCAATAATAAAGGGAAAAATGTTAATTTCATACCTACCCATACTGATCTTATTGGCTGTGGCGGTGGCTGTGCCGGTGGGGCTCATTTTCGGAACTTCCCTAGCGGGTCCCAAGGTGAGCCTAGATCAAAAGAAAACACCCTATGAATGTGGGGTGATTCCGGTGGGGTCTGCCCGTGAGAGGTTCCCCGTGAAGTTCTACCGAGTCGGATTGCTATTTTTGCTTTTTGACGTTGAAGCGGCTTTTTTGTTTCCCTGGGCCGTGTTGTATCGGCCGAAACTCGCGGAATGGGGGTTTGAATTCTTGTTCTTCGAACTGGCTCTCTTTTTGTTGGTTCTGGTGATTGGCTTTGTCTACGCCTGGAAAAAGGGGGCCTTGGAATGGGATTAGCCAAGTTTTCCTGGTCAACTCCTTTGATCCAACAACTCAACACGGACCTCAAAACGCGGATTTTGGATTCGGGTGTGGAGCATGGAGAGGTTTGGGTCACCATTCGTGGGAAGGATTTGAAATCTGTTGTGGAACATCTTCGAGAGACGCCCGACTTTGCGTTTGATTCTTTGGTGGATATTTGTGGAGTGGACTGCTTAGGTCGCTCGCCTAGATTCGAGTCGGTGGTTCATCTTTACTCATCGGAGAAGAAAATTCGCATTCGCATTCATTGTCTCGTTCCTGATGAAAGCATGACCCTTCCTTCCTTAACGTCCTTTTGGAAGGGGGCAAATTGGCATGAACGAGAATCCTTCGATCAATATGGCATTCGGTATGAGGGACACCCAAATTTGAAGAAAATTCTCAATGCACCCAGCGAAAAAGGATATCCCCAGCGAAAGGACTATGCGCTCAGAGGTGATCGAGAGGAAGACGAAGAACTATGAGCCTCGGCTTTTCTTCAGAGAATGAGAAAAAGCTGACCGCGTTGATTTCCAGGTATCCGCGTTCGGATGCAGCACTGATCCCTGTTTTATGGCTGGCGCAACAGGAGTTTGGGCATTTGAATCAAGAAGTCAGGCAATTGGTGGCGCAGAAGGTCGGCGTCTCCGAAGCGCGGGTTGAGTCCGTCGTTTCCTTTTATACGATGTTTCACACCGAGAAGCTTGGGAAGTATCACCTTCAGATTTGTCGGAACCTCTCTTGTTCTTTGTGCGGGGGCGACGAATTGCAGAAGGTTGTGAGTTCGGAGTTGGGCATACAACCGGGGGAGACCACCCCAGACGGATTGTTCTCGTATTCTCTTGTCGAGTGCTTGGCTGCATGTGGGGGGGCTCCCGCATTGCAGGTGAATTTTGATTATTATGAAAACGTGACCACGGATGGGTTAAAAGAACTCATTTCAAGCTTGAGGAAAAATGGAAAAGATTCTGACTAAAAACTTCGAGCTGAAAAATTCGCATACCCTGGAGGTGTATGAGTCCACAGGGGGTTATGCGGGTCTTCGTAAAGCGCTTTCCATGAAGCCAAAGGAGATTCAGGAAGAAGTGAAAGACTCCGGCCTTCGAGGACGCGGCGGCGCCGGATTTCCCACGGGCATCAAGTGGGGATTCGTCCCCCCCAATACCACCAAACCCATTTATTTATGTGTGAATGCCGATGAAGGTGAACCTGGAACATTCAAAGACCGAGAGATTTTGCTTCGCGATCCCCATCGTCTCATCGAAGGCATCGTGATTGCCTCGTTTGCGTTGAATGTCCACACGGCATTTGTCTATTTCCGGGGAGAATTCGTGTTGGAACGAAAGCGCTTTGACGAAGCCCTCGAAGAGGCCACACGAAAACACTTCGTTGGGAAAAACATACTGGGAAAGAAATATGATTTAGAAATCATTTCCCATATGGGGGCGGGGGCTTATATCTGTGGAGAGGAAACCGCGTTACTCAACTCTTTGGAGGGCTATCGAGGTCTCCCGCGAATCAAACCTCCCTTTCCAGCTGTGGAAGGTCTCTTTGAATGTCCGACCATCATCAACAATGTCGAAACCTTGGCCAATATTCCTTTCATTGTCGAAAAAGGGGCCAAAGCGTTTCGAAAGTTTGGAACCGAAAAATCCACAGGAACACGTCTATTTGCGGTGAGCGGCCATGTCCAAAAACCGGGAGTTTTTGAATTGCCGATCAACGTCTCTTTAATGGATCTCATTCACGACCATGCCGGAGGTTTGAAACCTGGTCGTCGGTTGAAGGCTGTGATCCCAGGAGGGTCTTCCGCTCCTGTTTTACGAGCGGATGAATGCGATGTGAAGATGGATTACGAATCCCTGGCTGAAAAAGGAACCATGGCCGGATCCGGTGCCGTAATTGTAATGGATGACACGACGGACATGGTCAAAGCGTTACGCATTCTCATGGAATTCTACGCCCATGAATCGTGTGGCCAATGCACGCCTTGTCGAGAGGGTTGCCGATGGCTGCTCAACTTGGTCCAAAGACTGGATCGTGGAGAGGCCCGACCCAAGGATCTCGATCTCTTATTTGAAATATGCAAACAGATGAAGGGAAAAACCATTTGTGTTTTCTCGGAGGCCGCTGCGGCCCCCATCGAAAGCTTTGTTACGAAATTCCGGGAAGAGTTTGTCGCGAAGATTTCTGAGACGAAAACCTTACCCATCGCGGAGGCTACGGCATGATTCTCTTTGATGATACGTGGTTGGGTGCGGTGTTGAGAATTGCCCTTGTGGTTGGGCTCGCGTTTGGGGGCTTTGTCTATGTGCTGGTGTATGCCGAACGCCGAGTGAGTGCTTTTTTGCAAGATCGATTGGGGCCCAATCGTGTGGGACCGTTCGGTTTGCTTCAAGGTTTGGCCGATGGAATCAAATTCTTTTTCAAAGAAGATGTCATGCCGGCGGGCGCACATAAGATTCTTTTCCTGGCGGCGCCTTTTGCCGCGGTCTTTCCGGCTATGATGGCCTTGGCCGTTCTTCCCTTGGGGGTGCGAAGAATTCAGGATCAATGGATTCCTCTTCAAATCGCAAATATAGATGTTGGGATTCTCTTTCTTCTATCCGTGGCTTCTCTCGGTGTGTTTTCCATCATTCTAGGAGGCTGGGCTTCCAATAGTAAATATCCCCTTTTGGGTAGCTTTCGGGCGGCCGCTCAAATGATCAGTTATGAAATACCGTTGGGGTTGGCGGTGATGAGTGTAATCGTTCTGGCGGGATCCGCTCGTCTGGTGGACATCGTGGAAATGCAAACGCATGCATGGTTTATTTTTCTTACCCCTTTAGGGTTTATTTTGTTTCTGGTTTCCATGTTTGCTGAAACGAATCGCTTGCCCTTTGACTTGCCCGAGGGGGAAACGGAAATCATCGGGTTTCATGCAGAATATTCCAGTATGAAGTTTGCGATGTTCTTCATGGCCGAATACGTGAATATGTTCACGATCTCGACACTCTTGGTTTTGTTATTTCTGGGAGGATGGGAGTTCCTTCCCTTTGTGAGTTGGAATGATGTGGGCTCCCTTTGGGGGATCGATTTCTACCGTCATCATGTTCTCTGGGTGATTCCAACCTTCTGGTTGCTCGGAAAGGTTTTGTTTTTCTTGTTTCTCTTTATTTGGGTGAGATGGACGCTTCCGCGATTTCGATATGATCAATTGATGAGTTTGGGATGGAAACGAATGATTCCGTTGGGGCTTTTGAATCTCTTATGGGTCGTGATGGTTGCGGCAGGAATTGAGGTGTTTTGATGGCTTCCATGGCCTTCTACTTTTTTGGCGCCTTGGCCGTTTTGTTTTCCATCCTGGTCATCTCGCTTCGAAATCCGATTACGAGTGCTCTGTCGCTGGTCGTAAGCTTCTTTGCAGTGTCTGGCGTTTTTGTTTTGCTTCATGCCCCTTTCTTGGCCGTCATTCAAATCCTTGTATACGTGGGGGCCATTTTGGTTTTGTTTCTTTATGTCTCCATGTTGTTGCGATTGAAAAGTGCGGAGGTTTCTACTTCGAAACAAAAAATTCAACGGTACATGGGTTTTGTATTGGCTCCTTTAATGTTGGTCTGGTTTTTAGCGGCCATCGATTTGCCACGAGGGGAGGCGCCTCGATTGGTCAAGGAGTTTGGTTCCATTGCTTCCGTGGGAGAGGTGTTACTGAAGCCTCAATTCTTATTGTTTGAGTTTGTTTCGGTGGTGCTCTTGGTGGCCATCATTGGTGCGGTTTTGTTGACCACTCGGACCCAGAAGGAGGCAGAATGATTGTCCCTCTTTCTCATGTTTTACTGCTGAGTGCGATTCTTCTCGTGATTGGGCTGGTGGGGTTTTTAATTCGTAGGGATGCCATTACGGTCTTTTTATCCGTCGAAATCATATTGAACGCCGCCAATGTTGCCTTCATTGGGTTCTCCCGTTTTTTGGGAGATGAATTGGGACAAGTTGTGGCCTTTGTGGTGATCGCGGCCGCTGCGGCAGAAGCCGCCATTGGTCTGGCATTGGTGGTTCGTTTGGAAAATGAAAAACGCACCTTGGAATTGGATGATCTGAAGGATTTGAAGGGGTAGGGCATGGAATCGAATGTGTTTTATATGCTCTTATGGCCCTTGTTGGGTTCTGCCTTTCTGGGCTTGAGTCATTTAGCTTTTCCAGGCCGATTGAATCGCTGGGCTGGATGGATTGCCTCCGGAGCCATTTTGTTGGCCTTTTTCAATGCCTATGAATTGGCCAAAGCTCATTTTTTTGGCTCAGCTGAGCCGCTTCTGACCTCTCTGGGAGATTGGATTGTCATTGGCGATTTTCATTTACGTGCGTCCTTTTATTTGGATGGTCTTTCTTCCATTCTAGCCATGATGGTCACCGGAGTGAGCTTTCTCATCCATGTCTATTCGATTGGTTATATGTCGCATGACGAAGGTCGATCAAAGTACTTTTCTTATCTCAACCTTTTCGTGATGTTCATGCTCATTTTGGTGACGGCTTCTTCTTTGCCGGTTTTGTTTGTGGGTTGGGAAGGCGTAGGTCTTTGCAGTTATTTACTCATTGGCTTTTGGTTTACGGATCCAGAAAAAGCCAAGGCTGGAAAAAAAGCTTTTCTTGTGAACCGAGTGGGAGATGCCGGCGTTTTGTTGGCGATGTTTTTGATTTATACCACCTTTGGAACTCTGGAAATGCAGGAGGTGGTTCGTCTGAGTTCCTCCGTTCCTCTCTATTATAGATGGGTCCTTGAGCTGATCGGGATTCTTCTGTTTGTGGGGTGTATGGGAAAATCCGCCCAATTCCCCCTGTATGTTTGGCTTCCGGATGCGATGGCGGGTCCTACGCCCGTTTCGGCGTTGATTCATGCGGCCACAATGGTGACTGCGGGAGTCTATCTTTTGGGAAGAATGTCAGGGCTGTATGCGTTGGCTCCGATGGCGAGTTCCGTGATTGCTTGGGTGGGAGCGTTTACGGCCGTTTTTGCAGCCACAATCGCCATTGCGCAACAAGATATTAAAAAGGTGCTAGCGTTCTCAACGGTCAGTCAATTGGGCTTTATGGTTTTGGCTATGGGAGTGGGGGCTTATTGGGCTGGGATCTTTCACTTGCTCACCCACGCCTTCTTCAAAGCACTCTTGTTCATGGCAGCTGGATCCGTGATTCATGCTCTGGATGGAGAGCAAGACATGAAACATATGGGTGGATTGAGGATCTATCTCATTGGGACCACGGTTCTCTTTGCAGTCGGGGGCTTAGCCTTGGTGGGGTTCCCCGGTTTCAGTGGATACTTTAGTAAAGACGCCATTCTTTATGGAGCGGTTGAGAACCATCAGATGGGCGTGTTTGTGTTGGGATTCATCGCCGCGCTGTTCACGGCAGTCTATACAACGCGCTTGTTTGCTTCCGTGTTTTTTGGCGTTTCGAGAATTCCCAAAGAGTCTTTGCCTCAAATTCATGAGTCTCCTCCTGTGATGTTGTGGCCCATGGGTTTTTTGGCTGTCCTTTCTGTTTTTGGAGGTCTTCTTCCTTTGGCGGACGGGTTGAAGCGTTTCTTCGGTGTATCCGAAGTACATGCACATCATGGATTGCCATTCTCAGAGGGGCAATTGGCTTTGGTTGTGTCCGTGGTTGTGTTGTTCTTGATTTGGTTTACCTACAAACTCTTCATTGATTGGACGAACACGTTGGATCGTCTGGAAAGGGCGACTCGCGGGCTCAAAGATTTGCTCTCCAAACAATATCATTATGACGATCTGGTGATGTTCCTTGGGGGGGCGATGACCGTCTTCCTCGCGTGGCTGGCTCGATTGTTTGATGGGAAAGTCATTGATCGACGACTGGATCAGGTGGCTGGAACCATTCGTGGAATGGGACATGTTGTGGCTCGTTGGCAAAACGGTTTGGTTCAGTCCTATGCGTTGATCATGATTTTGGGAATGGTTCTTGTGGCTTTGGCATTGGTGTGGGGTGTAAAATGAGCGGTCACTTGTTGAGTTGGGTCATTTTTCTTCCCCTTCTTTTCGCCACGGTTCTTCTTTGGATTCCGCGCCGCTTTGATCGAGCATTTTATTTTTTAGGCGTTGGAGCTTCGGCCCTTACGTTTGCTCTTTCTCTTCACCTCTTTGGAGAGTTTATTCCGGGCGAATTCGGCTTTCAATTCCAAGAGCGGGTGGATTGGATTTCTTCCTTTGGCATTTCTTATTTTGTTGGCATCGATGGGGTTGGACTCGTTTTGGTGGTGTTGAGTGCACTCCTGACCTTGGTGGCCTTGCTTTCCACATGGACGGCGGTGAAGGCCAGAAGAAAAGAATTCGTCATTGCATGTTTGGTCTTGGAAACGGCGATGATTGGAACGTTTGCAGCCATGGACGTTTTCCTCTTTTATGTATTTTGGGAAGCCGTTTTGGTTCCCATGTACATGCTGATTGGCGTGTTTGGCGGAAAACGGCGCATTTATGCCACGCTCAAGTTCTTTCTCTACACAATGGCGGGCTCTGTTTTGATGTTGGTTGGTTTGTTGACCGTTTATTCCATGCACATTACGCAGTTTGGGTTTGCCTCGACATCCATTCCTGATTTGCTTCAGGTCGGAATCACTCTTTCGGATCAGATGTGGTTGTTCATTCTCTTCTTCATTGCTTTTGCCATCAAAATTCCCATTTTCCCCTTTCATACTTGGCTGCCCGATGCCCATGTGGAAGCGCCGACCGCGGGAAGTATTATTTTGGCCGGAGTTTTGTTGAAAATGGGTGGATATGGATTGATTCGATTGGCCATTCCTCTTTTTCCTTTGGCCGCGCATTTTCTTGCTCCTTGGATTGCTCTTCTCGCCGTCGTTGGGATCATCTACGGAGGTTTAGTGGCACTGGCTCAGGAGGATGTGAAAAAACTCATTGCTTATTCCAGTGTGAGTCATATGGGATTCGTCGTGCTGGGTTTGGCCTCTTTGAATGCGGTGAGCATGGGGGGGGCGGTCTTTGTCATGATCGCTCATGGAATAACGACGGGCGCGCTCTTTCTGCTCGTGGGAATGGTTTATGAACGTCGCCATACTCGATTGATGGCCGACTTTGGAGGCTTGGCGAAATCGATGCCTTGGTATGCCGCGGGCTTTTTATTCATCACATTGGGTTCCATCGGTCTTCCCGGACTCTGTGGCTTTGTCGGGGAGTTTTTGGTTCTCAATGGTTCCTTCCATGCGTTGGTTCTAAAACATCCAGCATGGCTTGTCGGGTTTTCGGTATTGGGCATTGTCATTGGTGCGGGCTATATGCTCTGGATGTTCGAGCGGGTTTTTTATGGGCCTTTGAAATTTGAAGAAAACAAGAAACTACAGGATCTGAAGATTGTAGAAGTGGTTTCTTTGGTTGTTCCCATTGCACTAACCCTATGGCTGGGTGTGAGACCGGGTGTGGTTTTGTCTAGAATATCTCCGGCCATGGAAGAACTTTCGAATCATGTTCAGTCCCATGTCACGCGTTATGAAACCGGAAAGGAAGTGGAGTGATGTTCAACTTCTTTTCTCCTCAAGATTTCGTGGCACTCAAACCATTTTTTGCTCTGTGCATTGGCGCCATGTTTACGCTATTGGTTTCGTTGACGTTAAAAGGAGAGCGAGGCCAAAAGTTGATGTTACTGGTTGGCTTGGTTTCTACGCTCACCTCTTTGTACTTTTTTTCTGAACTGGAACTTCCGAGTTTGTTCTTTGGCCTTCAAATGGTCGGAGATAAATTCAGTTTGGGTTTTGGCGTTGCCTTGCTGATTCTTCTTTTCTTATCCTTGCCCATCGTTTCTTTGGCCAAGGGGATGGATTCAACGCATTTGGGCGGCGTATATGGACTTCTGATCTTTAGTGGCGTGGGTGGTTTGCTCATGATCATGTCCAACCAGCTCATTCTGTTCTTTGTGGGCTTGGAGATCCTATCCCTTCCCCTGTATGTGTTGACGGCCTTTGGGCGCAAAGAGGACCATCGGAGCGAAGCGGCCTTCAAGTATTTCATTTTGGGAGCTTTGGCTTCCGCACTATTTGTCTATGGGGCTGCATTGCTTTGGGGAGGCTTAGGAACCCTATTGATCACAGAGATGCCCTTGGCCATACGGGCGTTGGAGGGGGATGGTCAAGGAATGGTTCTCATGGGAGGCCTTCTCGTTTTTGTCGCGATCGGATTTAAATTGGGATTGGTTCCCTTTCACATGTGGTTGCCGGATGTTTACCAAGGTGCTCCAGCTTCCGTTGTGGCCTGGATGTCCGGAGCTGTAAAGATTGCAGCCTTTCCGGTGCTTTTAAGACTCTTTGGGCAAGGCCTCTTGGAGACCTCCTCTAATTGGCTATTGGTTTTTTCTTGGGTTGCTTGTCTGTCCATGCTGGTCGGGAGTTTGGCCGCCCTCAAACAAGTCGAGCTCAAGCGAATGTTGGCCTATTCCTCCATTGCTCATGCCGGATATGCTTTGATTGCAGTGATGTGCGCGTCCACAGGTGATTTGCAAATGTCCGGGGGAGCGCTGGTTTTCTATTTGGTTGTCTACGCTTTGGCCAGCTTAGCGTCTTTCGTTGTGGTCGCTCTGGAAGAACAAGAGGGTCGAAGCCGGGTGAAGGATTTGGCGGGTTTGGCGAAACGAAGACCTGCTCTTGCTTTTATTTTGGCCATTGCCTTGTTATCCCTCGCGGGGATTCCACCCTTGGGAGGATTCATCGGGAAATTCAATCTTTTCGCTTTGGCGGTGGTTCAACAATTCTATGCGGTGGTTTTCATTGCTGTGGCCACGTCGGTCATTTCCTTGGCCTACTATCTTGGAATCCTGGTTTCAGCCTATATGCAGGAGTCTGAAGCGTTCAAGTGTACGAGAATGAAATTCAGTGTTCGTTTGACCTTGGGGATTGCGGCGTTAGCGATTGTCTTTTTAGGGGTTTTGCCGGGCGATATCCTTTCCTTCCTCATGAATGTCATTCCCTAGGAACATGCCTGCCAATCTCCCAAAACTTGCGGTCTTGGCCTCGGGAGAGGGGAGTAATCTTCAAGCCATTCTGGATGAAATTGCGTGTGGAAAAATCCTGGCTCAAATTGTTTTAGTGATTTCGGATAAGAGAAAGTCTCGAGCTCTGGAAAGGGCTCGGAGGTCGGGGATTCGAGATCTCCACATTTCCAAAAGAGATTTTCCAGACCGCGAGCAATTTGATGCAAAAATCGTAAGTCATCTAAAGGCTGCCGAGGTGGATTGGGTGGTGCTGGCCGGTTTCATGCGGATCTTAAGTCCCGTGTTTGTCCAAGCCTATCCGGGAAGGATTTTGAACATCCATCCCGCCTTGCTGCCCAAATACCCAGGGATTCATTCCATTGAGAGGGCGTATCAAAATCGGGACCCGGAAACAGGGGTTACAGTCCACTTTGTGGACGAAGGGGTGGATACGGGCCCCATCATCTTACAGGAGGCCCTTCCGATTCATCCGGGAGAATCTCTTGAAGAGTTGACGGAACGAGTTCATGCGATAGAACATCGATTATATCCAGAAGCCATTCGAAACGTGTTGGCGGGTGAAAAATAGACATGAAGATTCGAAACTATGACGTGTGTGTGTTGGGAGACGGTTTAGGAGGTCTCATTTCTGCACTCATGTTGCAAAAACAGAGGGCCAAAGTCGCCGTCTTGGTCAGTCGAAACATGGGCTTTGATCCAACATCTTGTGAGTTTCTAAATGGTTTTACACTTAAACCAGTCTTGAAGCGCGTTGGATTTCATCCCACAGAAGTCAATGCCATTCCTCCATTGAATGCTCCCCTCCAAATCGTGTTTGCCGATCACCGTGTGGATTGTTACGGGAAGGAAGATCGTTTCGAGAGAGAACTGAATCGAGAATTTCCTCAGCGGGCGCCACAAATCTCTCAACTCTTTCGGGAAAGCTATGGGAGATTGGGTGTCTTCCAACATCTTTTTAATAGTCGGGTTCCTTTGCCTCCCAAAGGGATCATGGCGAAGCGCCAATTCAATAAACTTTTGGACCAATTGGTGGATGGTCAGCTTTTGGCAGATCGCCCTTTGAGCCAGGAGTTGAAAAGTTTTGATGTTGGGGATGATTTTTCAAGAGCCGTTAATGCCATGGAACTCGCCATGAGTCGTATGATTACGCCTTGGACCAGCGGGGCTCGGTTGGCCCACTTGCTGACATTGGTGAGGTGGGAAGGTTACTCGGCTCCGGAGGGTGTTCGTTCCATTCGGGACATGTTGCTTCGTCGATTAAAAGAGCGTGGCGGGGTGGTTTTGGAGTACGACGAAATAAAAGAAATTGAACTGGAAAGAAACACGTTGGGAACCTTCCTGTTGAGTGGCGCTGAATGGGACGGCGTAGTTGCGGACACGGTACTTGTGGCGGGAGATCCAAGAGGGTTGATTGCTTATGCAAAAGAACGACGCCCTTTTCGAAAATGGATGAATGAGATCAATAAGCTTCCGATATACGCACGAAAAGTGTTTCAACGTTATCGAATCAGTGCGAAGGGCATCCCCATGGGGATGCAACAACAAGGGTTGATTCTTCCAGATGCTCCCCCTTCAGAGATGGTAGACCGAAGAAGATGGGTGAGGGCGGTTCGTTATGTGGTTCAGCATTCCAGAGGAAATGGATCCGGACCGGAAGTTCATTTGGGTCTTACGGCCTATTTGCCTCCAGAGGGAGAGGGGCCAGGGAAAGGCCAAATTTCGGAAGAAATTCGGCGGAATGTTCAACGACTCATTCCGTTTTTGGAAGAACATCTTGTGGAAGAGCCTGAAGACCCGTTCATTCCGGACCCCGAAGGAAAGCCAGGGGATTTTAGACAGGGGCTGATTTATACGTCGAAAACACCCAGAACGTTAGGTGTGATGGGAGTGGAGATTGAGACCCCTTTGAAGAATACGTTTTTGGCAGGGGATATGATTTTTCCTGGATTGGGACTGGATGGAGAAATCATTGCAGGTCTGCAAGCTACCCACTACGTCGACGCCTATCTCAAAAAACATGGCCGCAAAGGCCCCAAACTCGCCCGCTGATCCCTATCAAAAGTGAATCCCACTTTTGTGGCACAGTTTGTGATTTAGGGTTCGGTATGTCCAGAGAAGATACCGAAAAACAAGGGGTTAAGAAGAGGTCGAGTCCGAAATCCATACGGCAATGGCCGGAATCCGAACGTCCAAGGGAGCGCTTACTGAAATGGGGTGCCGACCGCCTTTCCTCCGCGGAACTCATCGCTATTCTCCTGGGTTCGGGGGTGAAGGGAAGGTCTGCCGTAGAAGTCGCGCGGGATTGCCTCGATATTCCACTCCGGGAGATGTCGGCCGATCGGCTTTCGAGGATTTCGGGATTAGGGCCGGGAAAAATTGCCCGAATTATGGCCGGGCTGGAAATGGGCAGACGTCTTTTGGCCGAAGGCTCCGAAGAAGATCTTCGCCTCAGGTCGAGTGCTGAAGTGTACACATATGTTCGTCCTCAGTTCTTGGGAAGAAAGGAAGAGGTGTTTTCTGTTCTGTTGTTGGATACAAAGAACCGGCCTCAAAGGATGATCGAAATTGCGCGAGGAAATGGAGAGTCAGTTCATTTTTTACTCGTCGATTTATTTCAAAAGGTGGTTCAAGAAAAGGCGTCCGCCCTCATCTGCGTTCACAATCACCCCAGTGGTGACCCCAAACCCAGTCCGGAAGATGAACATTTGACTCAAAAATTGAGAGAAGGGGCTCATATTCTTGGCCTTCGTTTTCTGGATCACATCATATTGGGACATTCATCATACTATTCCTTTGCAGATCATGGGGCCTAGTCCTTGCGGTTTAGAGGATCCCAGGGTAAATAAATGAAAATGACGCGATGGGTTGTTTTAGGTCTCTGTCTTTGTCTTATTGGAGGCCCCATTTCAGGGATGGAAGAAGGGGAGTCGCTGGATCTCGCTCTTTCGGAATTGATTGAGAATGAATGGGAACGAAATGACGGAGACCTCTGGAAAGCCGAAAAGTGGTGGGCGCCATCCAAAATTCCATTGGACACGCTTACCCGAGTTAAAATTGCGGCACCAAAGTCCATAGAATTTTCCGAAGTGAGTTTGGTGACGACCCCAGAAGGAGAGAATGAAATTTCTTTGCTGGAATCCACCTGGGGGGAGACCTTTCATTTCGAAAGGATTCAATACTCAAAAGGCCAGAAACGTTGTGAAAATGGGACTCCCTATATTCGAGTTCCTTGGAATTGTGGCATCGCAGAAATGGACCAATACACGTGTTTTTTATGGGTCTTTTTTGTCGATCGAGACGAAGTAGAAATGGAACTTTGTTTTAAGCCTGACCTCGAACCGGAGACTCAAGATCGACTCGAACGAGCCCAATGCTTGGAGTATGTTCCCATCCCCAAACGTCAAAGAGGTACGCGTCTCCTTCCATTTCGATAAAAATTTCCTCGGACGAAGGGGACTAAGATTTAACGCGTTCGACGGAGAGAATTCCTTTCATTTTCTCAATCGTTCTCATCAGAGTGTGTAATTGTTCAGAATCTGTAATGAGAATGCTAAACATGTTGACGGCTTTTCGATCTTGCGTAGTCGTGATGGAAGCATGTGTGATATTTCCACCTTTTTGGGAAATGATTTTTGAGATTCCTGCCAGAATTCCGGGCGTGTCTACAGAAACGACTTTGATATTGATACTCCGAGTGGCTCTTCCGTCTTTGGCCCATTCAACATCGATCTTTCGTTCATTATCGGTTTCGAGGATTTTATAACAGTCCGTTCGGTGGATGGTGATTCCTCGACCACGCGTAATGAATCCGAGAATTTTGTCTCCAGGGAGAGGATCACAACATTTTCCATAACGAACCATCACATCATCCATTCCACTCACACGAATGGGGGACTTTTTGGTGGGGATTACGCGATTGACGATGGTTTGGAGGACCCCAGGAGCTACTTTCCCTTTTCGTTCTTTTTCCGGAACCAAACGATCCACCAGATCATGTGGGCTGGCTTTGCCATAACCCAATGCCAAGAGGTAGTCCTCCGGTTCGCCGTATCCCAATTCGCTGACGGCCAGCTTGATTTTTCCCTCTTTCAACAGTTTGTCATACTTTAAGGAATGCTTTCGAAGTTCTTTTTCCAGAATTTCTAAGCCAATGGTGCGTCCGGTTTGTCGTTGTTCATTTTTGATGACGCTTCGGATTTTTGATTTGGCTTTTGATGTCACGACGATCTTCAGCCAATCCTTGGAAGGTCGTGCTTGGTCAGAGGTGACGACCTCCACCGTATCCCCATTTTTCATTTTGTATTTTAAGGGGACAATTTTTCCGTTCACGCGAGCGCCTTGACAGTGATGCCCAACGTCTGAGTGAATGCGATAGGCAAAATCAATGGGCGTAGAACCTCGAGGAAAATCCAACACTTCACCGTTGGGTGTAAACACGTACACTTCATTGGCAAACAGATCCATTTTGACGGTCTCGATGAATTCGTGACTGTCTTTTAAATCCTGTTGCCAGTCGAGCATGGATCGAAGCCAACTGAAGCTTTCGACATCTGCTTTGCTTCCTTTTTCCTCTTTGTATAACCAATGAGCTGCAAAACCTTCTTCAGCGGTTTGGTGCATCTGTTTGGTTCGTATTTGAATTTCGATTCGGCGACCTTCCGGTCCAATCACAGTGGTGTGTAGGCTTTGGTACATGTTCGCTTTTGGCAACGCGACATAGTCTTTAAATCTTCCAGGAACGGGCTTCCATTGCGTGTGAATATGTCCGAGAGCCTCATAACATTCGGGAAGGGAGTCGACGATGATTCGAAAGGCCAAAATGTCTGCCACTTCATCAAAATCCAAATTTTGGGCATTCATTTTTCGATAAATGGAATAAGGACTTTTGGGACGACCAGTAACTTCCCCTTTGATGTTTTCTTCCTTCATTTTGTTTCCAATGTCAGAAATGACTTTGGAAATGTAGTTGTCCCGTTCCGGTGCGGTGTCTCGAAGGTTCTGAACGATTTTGACATAAGGATCTGGTTTTAAGTAACGGAAGGCGAGGTCTTCCAGTTCGGTTCTCATCCAAGCGATTCCTAAACGATTGGCTAACGGAGCATAGATATCGAGTGTTTCTTGAGCAATGGCGATTTGTCTGGGCTCGGTCATATAGTCCAGCGTGCGCATATTGTGAAGTCGATCAGCCAGTTTGATGATGATCACCCGAATGTCCGTAGACATTGCGAGAAGCATTTTTCGAAAACTTTCAGCTTGTCTTACATCTTTAGATTTGAATGAAACTTTTGATAGTTTTGTGACGGCATCCACCAGGTGTGCAACATTGGGTCCGAATTTGGTTTCGACATCTTCAACCGAAACCAATGTGTCTTCGACCACGTCATGCAAAAGTCCTGTGGCAATGGTTTCTGAATCCCATTTGTGAGCGGCTAAAATATAAGCCACCTCTACGGGATGGTAAAAATAAGGTTCCCCAGATTTTCTTTTCTGGCCAGCATGAGCTTTCTCAGAATATTCGTAGGCCTTTCGAATTAACTGTAACTCCTCTTTGGAGTTTTGTTTTGAGGCAGCCTCTAAAATGGAATCCAGGTTAATCATTCTAGGACCGGGAATTGTAGCAGGGTTGCGCGGAATTTTCATGGTTAAGAAAAAGAATATTTTTCGGTAGAAAGATGTTTTCGACCATGCGAAGCTTCCCAGCACTATGAGTCGCGAAGCCGTTTCGAGCAAAACTAGGCCCATTACCTCTCGGGAGGACCTTTTCGACGTTTTTGAAAACGGAGGAAGGCCTCGAACCCAGTTTTCAATTGGGTTGGAAAGCGAGCTGTTAGGCGTGGATTCCCAAACGGGAGAGTCCTTGCCTTTTGACGGGCCACGGGGGGTGGAAAAGACCCTGCGGGATCTTCATGAAACCTTCGGTGCAGAATGCGTCATGAATGGCGACCGAGTGATTGGCTTGATTCACGATGAGACGGCTGTGACCTTGGAACCCGGAGGCCAGTTGGAGCTTAGTAGCCGACAACATCAAAGCGTCGAAGGTGTGAAAAATGAGCTTTATCAACACTTGGCTGAATTGAAGTTTGTCTCCAAACGTTTGGGAACTAGCTGGTTGGCCCTAGGGGTGCAGCCGGTTACACCGCGCTCCAAAATCGCTTGGGTTCCTAAGTTTCGTTATCGGATCATGCGCAATTATTATGAGAAACGGGCGGATTCTACGTTTGACATGATGTTGAAAACCGCATCGGTGCAGACCAACTTTGATTTTGTGGATGAGGCCGATGCACGAAAGAAGATGCGTTTGGGTGGTTTGTTGGGACCGGTTTTGGGGGCTCTGTGTGCGAATTCGGCGATTGAAGAAGGAAAACTCAATGGCTTTGTGTCTCGTCGAATGGCCATCTGGCAAGATACTGACCTGGATCGCACCGGGGTGCCCAGCTTCTTTGTGGATGGCACGTTTTCTTTCGAAAAGTATGTGGACTATGCCTTAGATGTTCCGATGTACTTTATTTTGAGAAACGGAGAATACCTCGATCGCACAGGGACGACCTTTCGAGAATATATGAAAACGGCTCCCGATCGTGACCCGGCAACCATGAGTGATTGGATCAATCATCTCACGACCTTGTTTCCAGATGTGCGCCTGAAAGGCCATTTGGAATTTCGAACCAGTGATGCGGTTGCTCCAAAACTGGTTCTCGCTGTGGCCGCTTTTTGGAAAGCCCTTACATTTGATGCCGATGCCACGGATGAAGCCTTGGAACGAACGAAAGCGTTTGGAATGAAAGAAATTCTTGCGGCCAATCGGAGTGTTTCCTACGAGGGCTTACAAGCTCAGATGGGAAAACAATCCATTTTAGAAATCGCTCGAAGCATTCTTGGCGTAGCAAAGGTGGGTTTGTCACGACTGGACCATCGAGATGGGACCTTTGACATTCAGTATCTCACTCCCTTTCTGGAAATTGCAGAGATCGGTCAGTCCCCAGGTGAAACGGCTCGAAAGAATTGGCACGGGGATATTCGACGCTTTATCCAATGTCATCAAATTTAAGTAGGACCTACTGGCTTCCAGCCCTCCTTTGGATGGGGATCATCTTTTTGTTTTCCAGTGATTTGTTTGCCGCTTCCCATACGGGATCTGTTTTCGAACTCTTGGTTCGAAGCGTTTGGCCCTCCATAAATGAATCCACGTTAAAAACGCTCCATTTTGGATTTCGAAAATGTGCCCATATATTTTCTTATGGGCTGTTGGCTTTTTTTTATTCCGTTGGTTTGACGAAAAATTTTTCGTTTCGAAAGAAAGATCAATTCGGAATCATGGTGAAATCTTTCTTAGGGGCCGTTCTCTATGCCGGGCTGGATGAATGGCACCAGTCTTTTTCCGCGGTTCGAACGGGAACGATTCTTGATGTTGGTTGGGATGCTCTCGGAGCGTGCATTTTCCAACTTTGGATGTTTTTTGCAGGCAAAAAATAGCCATCTAAGTTTGACCGCGACCTTTCAAAGGCCCCAAAAATTTGTGGGCGCCTAAGCCGCCAAGGCCTTAGAGGAAACACTCGGTGTCTGGTAATCGCTTTTAAAGACGAACGATTTTTGCGTTTTTCATGCCTTTCGTGGCATTGCGCGTATCCAAGATCAATCGAGATTTTTCAACGATTCGATCATAATCATAGACTTTATGGTTTGTCGTGATGACCACCAAATCCTGCTCTGCAAGCATTTCGTCATTGAGTTCAACGGACTCGACACACATTCCATTCTTTTTGAACGTCTTGGCATGAGGGTCGTTGTACGTGACTTTTGCTCCTCGCTCTTCCAAGAGCCGGAAGATGTCCAACGCGGGAGATTCCCTCAAGTCAGAAATGTCCGGTTTGTAGGCCATGCCCAAAAGGAGAATCTTTGAACCCCGGACGCTTCGTTCCACATTGTTTAACGTGTCGGAAACCAATGTGACGACGTGGTTGGGCATTCCTGTGTTGACCTCGGAAGCCAAGTCAATGAAGCGTGCATTGTAATTGAGTGTTCTTAGCTTCCAGGACAAGTAGAGTGGATCGATTGGAATGCAGTGTCCGCCTAGGCCTGGTCCCGGATAGAAAGGGGTGTATCCAAATGGTTTGGTTGCGGCGGCATCAATGACTTCCCACGTGTCGATGCCCAAAACTTGGCACATGATGGCCACTTCATTGACCAATCCAATATTCACCGCACGATACGTGTTTTCCAAGAGTTTAACCATTTCCGCGACTTGGGTTGAACTTACGGGGACCACTTGTTCTACGATCTGGCTGTAGAGCATGGTTGCAATTTTTGTACATTCCTCGGTGGCTCCCCCGATGACTTTCGGTGTATTGCGAAGATAGTACTTGGGGTTTCCCGGATCGATGCGTTCGGGGGAGAAAGCCAAAAACAAATCTTTTCCGAGTTCCAGGTTGGCCTCTTTGGCCATGGGTTCCAAAATTTCCTCAGTTGTTCCCGGATAGGTTGTGGACTCCAAGATGACAAGCATTTGGGGATGAATGTACTTCGTGATTTCCTTTCGAGCCGAAAGGACATAGGAAATATCTGGGTCTTTCGTTTTTCCCAGAGGCGTTGGAACACAAACGCTCACAGCATCGATGCTTTTTAGGATCGAAAAGTCTGTCGTTGCTTTAAACTTTCCACTTTCCCCGGTGACGGAGGCTAAAAGATCACTGGGAATATCCTCAACATAGCTTTCTCCTCGATTGAGTTGGTTTACTCGATCTTGGGAAATGTCAAAGCCGGTGACGGAAAAACCTTCCCGAGCTAATTCAACCGCCAAGGGGAGGCCTACATATCCCAGGCCAATGATTCCAATGTGAGCTGTTTTTGATTCGATTTTAGCTTTTAATTCTGCACTCATGGGGCGATTTGGTACGCCTCTTCTTTTGATTTTGCAATGAAAGTAGACAGATTTTTGGCAAAAAAATGGGGTTTCAGAGAGGTTTGCTTCAGAGGCAATACGCGCTACGATGCGCTACCTGGAACCACAATGAAGCTTTCATTCACAAAAATGCATGGGTTGGGAAATGATTTTGTCCTCCTGGATGGGCGGGATCAACCGGACTCCCCTTGGGGAAAATGGGCCGTCCAATTGCTGGACCGTAGATTCGGTGTGGGGGCCGACCAACTTTTGGTTATTTTGCCGTCCAAACGAGCTGACGTGTTTATGGGAACCTTCGAAAGGGATGGACGATCCTCAGAAATGTGTGGAAATGGTGCCAGATGCGTTGCCCGTTTTCTCTTCGAGCATTCGGATTCCAAGAAAGAATGGAAGGTTGAAACTCCGGGGGGCATCAAAGTCATTCGGGTTCACGACGTGGACGAGATTGAAGTGGATATGGGGCCTCCCGCGTTTGAGCATTCGCGGCAATTTCCTCAGATCGAAACGTGGCCTTTTCGTACCTTGATTCAAGGAGAAGAGCTGGAATTGTTTCCTGTTTCGATGGGCAATCCCCATGCGGTTTTATTTGTCGAAAATGACACCGACCTCGAAAAAATCCAAATCCTCGGGCCCAAATTGGAAAGCGATCCGACCTTTCCTGAAGGGGTCAACTGCGAACTGGTTTATGTTCAGGATTTGCATCATGTGAAAGTCAGGGTGTGGGAGAGAGGGGCGGGAGAGACATTGGCTTGTGGAACGGGAGCTTGCGCAGTTGCTGCGGCTGCCATACAACACGGAATCGCTCAGAGTCCTGTAACGGTTGTTTTCAAAGGGGGGGCACTTCGTTTGGAGTGGAAACCTGGATCTTCGATGAAAATGACGGGACCCGCCACGGAAGTTTTTCAAGGAGAAATTGACGTATGAAATCATCATGGAAAGGCATTTTTGTCGCTACGGTCACGCCCTTTAAAAATGGAGAGGTGGATGTGGATGCTTTCGTTAGGCATCTGGATCGTCTTTTGGAAGCCAACGTTCATGGAATTTGTCCGGCAGGGACTACGGGGGAAGGAAGTACTTTAAGTGATCGTGAGTTTGCTTTGGTCGTGGAAACGGCCTTGCGAAGGACAGAAGGAAAGATCCCCGTGGTTGTTGGGACCGGAGCGAATGATACCGTTCGAACGGTGGATCGAACTCGGTTGGCCAAGACACTTGGAGCCGATGGCGCTTTGGTGGTGACTCCATACTACGTAAAGCCCACACAAGAAGGACTGATTCGGCATTATGAGACCTTGGTCAAGGAAGTTGATTTGCCGATGATGATGTACAACGTTCCGGGGAGGACGGCGGTGAATATGCTGCCAGAGACCGTAGAGAAACTGAGTCGACACCAAAATATTGTGGCTCTCAAGGAATGTGCTTCGCTGAATCAAGTGGGAGAGGTTCTTCGGAACGTAGAGGGCCGTTTGTCTGTCTTCTCCGGGGAAGATGGTGTGATGTTTCCCTTCCTTGCGATGGGAGGAACCGGCGTGGTGTCGGTTCTGGCCAATGTGACCCCCGAACTTTGCGTTGCGTTGTATCGAGACGTCATGGAAAAGAACTTGGGTCAGGCGAAGGAAACATATGAACGACTGCTCGGTTTAACGAGTTGGCTTTTTTGCCAATCGAATCCCATTCCCGTAAAAGCGGCACTGGCTCATTTGGGAATCATGGAAAATGAGGTTCGATCCCCCTTATCTGAATTGGATCCGTGTTTTATGGAAGAGGGGATTCGGAAGATGAAAGAGATTGGAGTGACATCATGACAAAAGTTCGATTGGTTGTTCTTGGAGCCATGGGAAGAATGGGGCGCGCCATTTTGGATGCGATTGCCAATGATTCTTCCTTTCATTTGAAAGGGGCTGTGGTTCGAGAGAGCGCGAACAAATCTTCTAAAACCTCCAAGGGAGAAGGCCTGAAGAAACTCGGAAATGTCGCGCTTGAAACTTCGGTTGAGAGAGTGGCGACAAAACGAGATGTGGTTGTGGATGTGACTCAGCCGACTTCCGTGATTCGAAATGTTAACTGGGCAGCAAAAGCTGGAACGCCTTATGTTTTGGCGGTTACGGGTTTAAGTGAAAAAGCGGAAGCCGCAGTGGCCAAAGCGGCCAAAAAAATTCCCATCGTGGTTGCTCCAAATTTGAGTATGGGGGTAGCCGTTCTAAGTGAAGTGGCTTGGATTGCGGCGGCCTTGTTGCCCGATTGTGAAATAGAAATTGTTGAATCTCATCACCGAGACAAAAAAGATGCCCCTAGTGGAACAGCTCTTTCTTTGGCCCAGCTCATGATGGATGTGTCGAATCGAAAAGGCACCATCCAACTCGGACGTCCAGCCAAAGGAAAAACCAAGTCAGATTCTGTGACCATTCACTCATTACGTGGAGGAGATGTCGTAGGGGAACATCGCATTTATCTGACGATGAATGGAGAACGCATTGAACTCTCTCATGTAGCCAATTCAAGGGCCATTTTTGCTCGAGGCGCATTGAAGGCCGCTCGCTTTGTTTATGGTCAGAAACCCGGAATCTATACGATGCACGACGTGATGGGACTGGGAGAAGAGAAGAGCGCATGAAAAATTGGCTTTGGTCTGAACGAATTTCGAGTCTCCCTCCGTATCTCTTTGCTGAGATTGATCGCATCCGGGGGGCATTGGAACAAGAAGGGGTGGATGTCATTGATTTGTCCATTGGGGATCCCGACCTTCCGACGCCCTCTCTCATTGTGGATCAGATGCGCAAAGAGATTGAGGATCCAAGGCATCATCAATATCCCTCCTATGTGGGGAGTTTGCGTTTTCGTCGAGCCGTAGCGCTTTGGATTCAAGATCGCTTTGGTGTCAAATTGGATGCGGAAACGGAAGTCATCGCTTTAATTGGCTCAAAAGAGGGGATCGCGCATGCGCCCTTGGCTTTTTTAAATCCCGGAGAAGTAGGACTTGTGCCCAATCCAGGATACCCCGTTTATGGAACCTCCGTTTCTTTTGCTGGAGGAAAAGCGGTGGAGGTGAAGCTGGATGCTTCCAAAGGTTATCTTCCGGATTTCTCTTCTCTTTCTTCCAATGACAAGGAGAAAGCGAAGCTTCTTTTTCTCAATTATCCTAATAATCCAACCGGCGCGACGTTGGACGGAAGTGATTTTGATAAAATTCTTGAATGGGCGGAAACCCATCAAGTTTTGGTTTGTCATGATGCGGCCTATACGGAAGTCACGTTTGGTGGTTATGAGCCAAAGAGCATTCTTCAATCTCCCAAGGGAATGGCCAATGCCATCGAATTTCATAGCCTAAGCAAGACGTTTAATATGACCGGGTGGAGAATCGGCTTTGCGGTTGGAAATCGAGATGCCATTGCAGGGTTGGGAAAGATTAAAACCAATGTCGATTCGGGAGTGTTTGGAGCCATTCAAGAAGCGGGAATCACGGCGCTTGAAAATTGGAAACAACTTCGCGATCAAAACAACCGCATTTATGAACATCGAAGAGATATGCTCTGCGAAGGCTTGAAACAATTGGGGATTGAGTTCTTCGTGCCGAGAGCTTCCTTCTATGTTTGGTGCCGAGTGCCCACGGAAGAGACATCCGCCCAGTTTTGCTCCAGGGTATTGAAGGAAGCTGGAATTGCTCTGACGCCGGGAAACGGATTTGGAGATCATGGGGAGGGCTATTTCCGAATTTCGTTAACGGCATCTGAAGTTCGAATTCAAGAGGCGCTGTCCCGTTTACAAGGAAGGATCTAAGTGGGATTGGCTCGACTTTTTCTTTGGGGGCTTTTGTTTTACGGCCTTTGGAAAATGGCCAAACACTTTTTTACGTTGCGAGAACGTCTGAGATCTACGGCTTCGCAAACCGAACCTGGAGTGGATGACGTATTGGTGAAAGATCCCGTTTGTGGTGCCATGGTGCCAAAAGGACAGGCGGTGATTCACCGAAGTTGGGGCAAGACGACCTATTTTTGTTCTGAGGCCTGCCGAGACAAAAAATTTGGTTGATTTTGAAGGGCTTGGGCGAGTCCACAATCTTCACAAAACAGATTTTTCTCAAATATCACAGTAACTTGACAGAGTTGGGTGCCTTCGATACCTCATAAATATGAAGTCATATCGTCTGCTCTGTGTCCTGGGTTGTTTATGTGTTTCATGGCTAGGAGCTTCCTCTGCCAAGGCTGCGGGAGGCTACCTCGATTACAAGCCTTTCAGTGCACGACTTGGAGTAGGGGCAAACTTTGGCCCGAATTCCTTTCTCGTTTTGGGCGGGGTCGAGGGGCATATTGATCGGTTTTTTTCGCTTGGGCCGCAATTTCAAGCGGGATTCAGTTCTTCGACCAAGCTTTACATTACCACCCTTGAGGGACGGTATACGCTTCCCCTCCATTCCATGATGGAGAGGGCCAAGCTTTCCATGCATGGCGGTGCCGGGCTAATTGTTCGGGACTTTCAAGGATTTCAATTCAATGATTTTGTGTTCTCAACGGGTGTCGATTTCGATTATTTTGTGATCGAAGGAGTCACGGTTGGTCTCGGTGGAATACTCAACATCACAGGAAACTCAAATGAGCGATTCATTACGTCCGTCATGGGTTCCTGTGCGTATCATTTTTAAGACAAACGGAGGAAAGAATTGTGAAAATTGGTGTGTGTATCAAACAGGTTCCTGACACGGCTGCAAAAATCAGTGTGAATGGAGATGGCTCTGGAATTGTGGAAGAGGGCATTAAATTTGTCATGAGCCCTTATGATGAGTACGCCGTGGAAGAAGCATTGCTCACCAAAGAAAAGATTTCGGGGAGTGAGGTGGTTGCTTTTTCGGTGGGTCCCAAACGGGTTCAAGAGGCCCTTCGGAGTGCTTTGGCAATGGGGTGTGATCAAGCGGTTCACATCAATACCGAAGGGCAGGATTCGATCGATGCATTGGCTACGGCCAAAGCCTTGGCTTCCCAAGTAACGTCACAGGGCGTGGGTCTGTTGTTTACGGGAAAACAAGCTGCGGATCATGATCACGCGCAAGTTAGTCAAATGTTAGCTGAACTCTTGACCTGGCCCCACGTGACTGTGGTTAGCAAGTTTGAGTTGAATGGCGAAACCGGAGCCAAAGTCGAACGAGATGTTGAAGGTGGAAGCAAGCAGGTTTGGGAAGTTGAATTTCCTGCCGTTTTGGCAGCGAACAAGGGGCTAAACGAACCTCGGTACGCATCCTTAAAAGGAATCATGCAGGCGAAAAAGAAACCGATGAACGAAGTTCCTGTGGCAGACGCCGTTGAAGGTCCAGATGCTTTGAACGCCAAAGTCAAACTGGAAAACTTTCGTGTGCCACCTGCTCGAAAAGCGGGGAAAGTCTTCAAAGATGATCCCAAGGCAGCGGCAAAAGAAGTGGCGCGACTGTTGCGTGAAGAGGCAAAAGTCATCTAAGGGGAGAGCGAAATGGCAAATGATATTTTAGTATTGGTTGAATCGGTAAATGGAAAACTTAAAGGCTCTTCGTGTGAATTGTTGAGTGAGGCCAAGAATCTCTCCGGAACCCTGGGTGGGGTGGTAAATGCAATAATCATCGGCGAAGGCGTTTCTTCCGCTGGTGAGCAAGCCGGAGAGTTTGGAGCGGAAAAAACGTTTGTGGCGGATGCGCCTGAATTCAAAGACTATAATCCCGAGAGATATGCGGCCGTTCTGGAAGAAGCCTTCAAAGCTTCTCAACCTGCAGTGATTTTGGGAACCGCGAGCTCCATGGGTCGAGACTTGATGCCCCGAGTGGCAGCCAAGTTGGATACGGGGATGATTTCAGAGGGGATCGCCGTGCTATGTAGGGAAGGGCGGATTGTTGTGACACGACCCTTATATGCTGGAAAATGTCTGGCGGATGTTGTTATTCCGGAAGCCAATCCCCAAATCATTACCTGCAGGCCCAACGTGTTTGAAGTTGCCAAACCTGAGAGCGGAAAGAAAGCCGCTTTGGAAAAGGTGGGAGATGCCTCGAAAATTGAGAGCCGAGCCAAAATTGTGGAAGTCATTGGGAGCAAGAGTGATCGCCCCGATTTGACCGAAGCTGGCATCATTGTTTCGGCGGGCCGTCCTATCAAAAGCGAAGAAAACTTCAAAATCATGAACGAATTGGCAGATGTGATGGGAGCTGCTGTGGGAGCCTCAAGGGCCGCAGTTGATGCAGGCTTTGCGCCTCATGCCATTCAGGTTGGACAGACGGGAAAAACCGTAAACCCCAGTCTCTACTTTGCGTTTGGAATTTCAGGTGCCATCCAGCATCTTGCAGGAATGAGGACTTCGAAAGTGATTGTGGCCATCAATACAGATCCTGAAGCCCCAATTTTTCAGGTTGCGGACTATGGAATTGTAGGAGATCTTTTTGAGGTGGCTCCAGCGCTGACGGAAGAAATCAAAACTTTGGTTAAGGAATAACTGTGAACGATCAACCCACAAAAGAGCGTCGTAGAAGTAAACGTGTTCCGATCCAAATGAAACTTTCTTTCACGTTCAATGGAAAGCCTCACGAAGGCGTAACAGAAAACGTGAGTACAGGAGGTTTTTTCGTTCGTTTGCCGGCGATCTTACCTATCGGAGCTAATATTCCTTTTTCGTTGTCTCATGAAAAGATGAAGAATCCATTCAAGGTGGTTGGAAAAGTCGTGCATTTGAAGACCAGTGTTGAAGAGGAAGATGTGGGGATCGGTGTTCAACTTCAGCAATTTGGAAAGGATCAAGAAGAGAATTTTGATGCGTACCGCAAGGTTCTTTCCGATTGGATTGCAGAGCACAGCGAAGACGATTGATCGCGACTTAAGAGGCTGTCGGAAAAAGGATGGGCAAAGGATTTAGCCCATATTTGTTGGGGTCCAGGGTCTTGTGAATGGTTCTGTTTTGTGTGTCTTGGGACAAGTCCACTTCTGTGGGTTGCTGTAGCTTGGTTCCGTTTGCATCATAAATGCACCGAACTTTTGGCATTTTTGGATGAGGTCTTGATTTTCCAGAATTCACAACAACCGCAACTTCCTTGGATGTGAGCAAGACAACCGTCCCCGGGGGATAAGGGGTGACGACAGAAACAAAGACCCGAAAAACAGATGGGTCAAACTTGCTTCCCTCATCCTTGGCCAGGATTTTGATGGCTTCGTGGGGAAGCAGGGCGTCTCGATAACTCTGAGCGGTGGTCATCGCATCGAAACAATGTGCGATGGAGACGATTCGGGAGAGCAGAGTAGGTCGGCGAGATGAGGAGCCTTGTTCGAACGCCAAGGTGTGTTCATAGGCGACCAGCATCCTTCTCAAAGCCGACTCGTTAAAGCCTTTTAGTCGAATAAGCTGCATCAGAGAGTATGTATTGCTCTTTCTCAATTGAGCCCAATCTTCTTCGCTCAGAGGGACCTTCTTATCCAATATATCTTCCGAGATTTGTACTTTTCCGATGTCGTGGAGAAGCGCAGAGGCACCCAAATCAGAAAGTTTATGTTTGTTCAATCCCAACTCCCTTCCAACCAAAAGAGACAGAAGGGCGACATTCACCGAATGATAAGACAAATAATCTTCTTTAGATCGAATGGATGCCAGTCCGAGAATATTGTTGGTTTCGTCCCCCATGGCGTCAATGAACTCGTGAATACAACGTTGGAGTCGACTGACAGAGCCCAGTTCACCTTGTTCCAGTTGCGTGATGAAGTCCTGTAAGAATAAAACAGTTTTTAAATACAGCCGCATCAAATAGTGAGGGTCGGCCAAGGTTTGCACAGATATGACGCGTTTTTCTGTTTCTGAAAGTTTTCCAATGGGAACCACGGAAATTTGATTGACGCGGAGATGCCCGAGCCAGTTGGGCTCATCGGCGTTTTTTGAACTGCCAAGGGACTTTCCGAGAAATGTTTGAATCTCTTCAATATTGGGCGGAGTTTCAAAACGAAATCCTGAAATTTGATATTCCTTAAAGAAAGCTGAAAGAAACCGAAAGTTTTCAAACGAAGAAAAATCGGGTTTTAGCAAGGTGCGGTTTAAATAGAACGAATCCCCAACCGAGACGATTGCAACTTCTTGGGTCAAAGCGAATACCGCGTCCAAGACCTGTTTGAGAGCTTCGATGGACGCTAACACGGCGTTATTTTTTAAATCGTGAACCCGACCATTTCGCATCATCATGAAGATGCGATTGACCAATTCCTTGCCACATTGTTGAAAACGAACCTCAGGGTCCGAATCCAATCCAGATTCAAAGACATTCTTTAGAACGGATTCGGTGTTGGGGGGCGAATCATTACTCATGCCGAACTCCTTGAGGTCCACTTCTTCAACGCAAGCTGACACGCCTCTTTCACATTCGCAGGCGTGAGTGTGCGATCTCGCTCTTTTTCGATGGCCTTTTTTGCTTTCTCTGTCCCCAGCGCATGGAGAGCCCAAATGGCTGCGATGGTTTTCTCTTGGGCCTTTTCTGTTCGACTTAAAACGCTACCGAGTTGGTCTTCGAAATACCCCATCAACTGCGTGCCACCAAGGCGGACAAGCGCAAGGTAGAAAAATCGTTTTTCATCTCCATCTCGTTCGCTGAATTCAGGACGTTCCACCAATTCGAAGATTTTTTTCGAAGCCTTGCGATTTCGGGTTTCGACGATGAATTGAAGTGCTCGAAGTCGAACATTTTTGTTGGAATCGACCAAACCGGAAAAGAGAATGGAAAGCCCTTGTTCTTGCTCTGCCTTCGCCAAAAGATCCAACGTGAAAATGCGTACTGAGGGATCTTTATGGGAAAAACCTCGACGAATTTGATGGATGGTTTGATTCACTCCCATGGTGGCCAGGAGGCGCAGGATGTCTATGGCAATGTCGGGAGGAGAGGATCGAAGGGCCTGGCTAAAAGAACCTGACAACTTGGGCCCATGGTTGGCAAGAAGAGGAATGAGGTGTTCTCGTGTTTGACGATCGGTAGATTCTTTAAACCATTCAAACAATAGGGGAACTGAGGTGGAGCCCAGAGAATGTAAAAAAGGTTCAATTCCGGTCAATTCATTCCATTTTGATTGTTTGAGGTCTTCCAGGGTTTTCTTGATCGTTTCAGAAGAATTCAACGTTTGAAACAATTCCAACATGAATTTGGCGTTTGTACCCGAGGGATTGTTCTTGGGATCCGAAAGTTGAGATAGCTTTGAAAACACCTTCGCGGCCAGTTGGAACCGCCCAAGTCGAATCAGGGATTCGGTGAGTTTCTGAACCACCGTCGCGACGTCTCGAAAATCATTTTCCTTTTCTTCTCCCAACAAAACTCGAAAAAGGACCAGGAGCATCCGTTGAATCATGACATCATTTTCATCGGACATTGTGGACGCGAGGGAATGAACACCTTCGGAATCCATTTCAATGGATGAGATGTCATAATCGGGAAGTTGTTTGATCATTTCCGCATCTTGTCTCTTGATTCGCCTTCGAGTGACCGGGTTGAGTTGGCCCAGGCGATCAGCAATGGAAGAGGGACCCTGTGTTTCCATGTGAATTTGGGTCATTCGACTCAAGGTAACTTCCATGTCTTCGGTTTCTTTTCCACTCTCAATGAACGTTTCCACAACGATGTAAGAAATATTTTTGAAGTTGGCTTTCCAAAGCAAGGTCACGATGTCATCGTCACAAAATTCGTAGGAGTTGAAATCGGTTCTCAGAATGCGAATGAAATCCAGAAGTTCATCTCGCGCCAATCCATAGTGGAATGTTAGAAAGCGCAGACCATCCTGATGAAGTCGAAAAGAAATATTCTCTTGCTTATCTTCGTTGTGGTAGACCGGCTCCTCTGTAAAAAGGAATTCGTAAGGTTTGACGGCGAGGGCGAACTCATTTTGAGTGTCGAGAATATGGCAAGTGCTTTCAAAAAGGCGGTCCTCAAATTGATGAATGGTGGCGTGACCCGGAGAATACATGCGATGGGCGCGGAGAAGCTTTTCCAGAATCTGAAACCATTCGACAGCCGGCTGAAGAATGGCCTGTAGTTCTGGGTTGGGCTTTTGGGTGGCCATAGTGGTGATTTAATAGTTTAAGCGGAATTTAAAAAAACTCAATTACTTCAAGAGGTTAACGGTCATTTTTTCTTCCCCCACGGCTCTTGACAGGGAGGGGGAAGTGCCTATCTACACCCTGCGCCGCTTTTGAGGGCGGCAAATCGTGTTTAATGTTGAATTAGGAGATTGAAATCATGGGGAAAATAATTGGAATTGATTTGGGAACCACCAACTCAGTTGTGGCGGTTCTGGATGGTGATGATCCAAGAGTGATCACCAACGAAGAGGGAGGGCGAACGACCCCTTCCGTTGTAGGCTTTTTAAAAGATGGAGGCCGTGCGGTGGGTCAGGTGGCCAAGCGCCAAGCGGTGACGAATCCTGAAAAAACGATTTCGTCCATCAAGCGATTTATGGGTCGTCGGTTTTCGGAAGTCGAGTCTGAAACCAAAACGGTTCCTTATAAAGTGGTCTCGGATGGTAGCGGAAATGCCGTAGTTGAAATCGATGGCAAGCACTATGCTCCGCCAGAGATTTCTGCCATGACGTTGAAAAAATTGAAAAAAGCCGCAGAAGATTTTTTGGGAGAGCCTGTGACGGAAGCGGTCATTACTGTTCCCGCATATTTCAATGACTCTCAACGTCAAGCCACGAAAGACGCGGGGAAGATTGCAGGTTTGGAAGTTAAACGAATCATCAATGAGCCCACGGCAGCTGCGCTCGCCTATGGAATGGACAAGAAGAAAGACCAACTCGTTGCCGTGTATGACTTTGGTGGAGGTACGTTTGACGTATCCATTCTAGAAGTGGGCGATAAGGTTGTGGAAGTGAAGGCCACCAATGGAGACACACATCTGGGTGGTGATGACATTGACCAGATGATCATCGATTGGTTGGTCAGTGAATTTAAGAAAGATCAAGGCATTGATATTTCCAGCGACAAGATGGTCGTTCAACGACTGAAAGAAGCTGCCGAAAAAGCCAAAATTGAGCTTTCCTCTGTGCAAGAAACTGAAATTAATCTTCCGTTCCTAACGGCAGACGCTTCGGGGCCTAAGCATCTCAACGTAAAACTCTCTCGCTCTCAATTTGAGAAAATTGTGGGGGACATGTTGGAGCGAACCAAAAGGCCATGTGAGGCGGCGATGAGGGATGCTGGAGTGTCGGCCTCGGATATTTCTGAGGTCATTATGGTTGGTGGATCGACACGAATTCCTTATGTACAGAACCTCGTAAAATCCTTGTTTGGACGTGAAGGCTCCAAAACCGTTAACCCTGACGAAGTGGTGGCTTCGGGTGCTGCTGTGCAGGGTGGTGTTTTGGCTGGAGATGTGAAAGACGTCCTTCTCCTTGATGTCACCCCACTTTCTTTGGGAATTGAAACCCTTGGTGGAGTGATGACTAAGTTGATCGAACGAAACTCCACGATTCCCATTAAAAAGTCAGAGGTGTTTTCTACGGCTGCAGACAATCAAACATCTGTTGAGGTGCATGTTCTTCAAGGGGAACGAGAAATGGCCGGAGGAAATCGAACCTTGGGACGTTTCCAATTGCAGGATATTCCGGCAGCTCCCAGAGGAATTCCTCAAATCGAAGTGACGTTTGATATTGATGCAAACGGGATCGTGAATGTTTCAGCCAAGGATAAGGCGACAGGGAAGGAACAAAAGATCACGATCACCACTTCTTCGGGAATTTCAGATGATGACATCAATCGCATGGTCAAAGATTCCGAGCTACATGCTGAAGAAGATAAGAAGCAGAAAGAACAAGTTGAGGTTCGAAACCAACTCGACTCTTTGATTTACAACACCGAAAAGTTGATGAAAGAGAACAAAGATAAAATTGGCGATGCTGGCAAGCCTGTCGAGGAAGCTTTGGTCTCAGCCAAAAAAGGCCTGGAATCCGGGGATCTTGCTCAGATGAAGCAGGAGTTGGAGAAGTTAACCCAAGCTTCTCACAAAATGGCGGAAGTCATGTACAAATCTTCGGGACAAGCGGGGGCCCAGGCTTCTCCTTCTCCGGAGACGCCCAACACTCCTCCTGAGGGAGGAGCTGGACAAGGCGGAGATGATGTCATTGACGCCGAGTATAAAGATGTAAATACCTAAAAAACACGAACCCCCATGATGAAAGCCGGAGTGGATTGGGGGGGCATGTACTCGTTACGTGTCCCCCGGCAAATCCAACTCCGGCTTTTTCTATGGAAAATGGAAAGAATTCCGTAAACTTGGGGGAATCTGATGATCTGCCAACGATGTGAAAATGAAATCTCCCTGCTGGATGTCGCATTTTGTCCTTTCTGTGGGGAGCCCATCTCGATGGCGGCCAAAGGAAAGCATTTTGCGGTTGTTGCCTGTGGGCATCTGGAAGCTTCGGAAGAGGATCTTGAGTTCTTTTTTTCTTATTTCGGTCAATTGCTAAGAAAACATGGGGGACTTTTTCAAGGGTTGGGAAAAGATTTCCTTTTTTTCTTTCAGTCTGAACAATTTGAAGCGGGGCGTCCCATTCGAGCTCTCTCCATGGTTCAGCGCTTGAGACAAGAAGCCAAAGCCTATCATCGGGATCGAGGGAGGGCCGTGCAGCTGCGTTTTGGACTTTCCTATGGTGAAGTCTTTGAGCGGGACCATGAAACCTTTTTGCAGTTGGGTGGTCAAGCAGTTGAAAGAGCCACTCTTTTATGTGATTTATCCGAACAGGAAGAGGTCTGGGTGTCTCAAGATTTCGCAGACCTGTTTGACTCCCTCTATCGCTTTGTCCCCATTCCTGTGGATTCGAAGCGTTGGAATTCGGATTGGGGTCAGGTTTTTCGTTTCGAAGGTGGGGAGCCCATTTCTCTTGAGTGTCGGTTTGTGGGGAGAAACCGAGAGCTCTTGGAATTGGAAACGCGTTTGCAGGGATTGGCCCAGAAGAGAGGCTTTAGAACGCTTCTTTTGGGAGAGGCGGGGGTTGGAAAGTCCCGCTTGTTAAAGGAATGTGGTCGAAGAGTTCCAAGAGAGATTTTGGTGTTCCAAACCCGCTTTGAACGAACGACCCAAGTCTTTCCGGGAGTCTTTCAAAGTTTGGCGAAGACCATTTTACCGCTTCTGTCCAAAGGCCCTAACCATTTGCCCATTTCTGGATCCATTTTGATGGACGAAAAACTTTGGGCTAATTTTAACTACGATCAGGTTAAACAACTGTTTCGTGCCACTCTTCTTAATTTGCTGGAACATCAACCCTGTCTAATTTGTTTTGAAGATCTTCATTTTGCCGATCGTTCCAGTCTTTGTTTATTGAAAGATCTGATGGAAGATCTTGAAGACTATCCAATGGGTATCTTGGCGACGTCCCGTCAGAAGTGTCCTTATTTTTCCGACGTGGTTGAGATTTCTCCTTTGAACGAGAAGGAATCCACACGTTTGTTTCAGGAGTGTGGGGGGACGGAAGAGCAAATTGAACAGAAATATTTGGATTTCTGTCAGGGAAATCCATTCTTTGTTCAAGAAATGGCGAGGCACTTAGAAAAGGGATTGTCATGGGAAAAGCTCAAAAGTGGATCAATTCGCTTGCTCTTGGAAGCCTCATTAAACTCCCTTCCATCGGAGGAAAGGTCTTTTATTGAACTGTTGTCTCTTTACGGAGGTCGGGCCAACCTTAAAATCTTGTCTCAAATTTTAGGGTGGAATGAAGAAAAGTGTGTGGACATCGCGGATAAAAACACGCTCTGTCTTCGTCAGGGCGAGGATTTTTTCATTCGCCACGATATGTTGCGAGAGCTGGCCGACGAGCAAATTGAGGCTTTAAAAAAGAAAAAGCTTCACTACGAATTGGCTCAAGTCATGGCTTCCCTTGGCGAGCCCATTGAAACCGTTGCCCATCACTACTTTCTAAGTGGGGATCCGGAAAAGGGTGCTTCCGCATCTTTAAAGGCCGCCTGGAGATACTTGCATTTGGATGATGCTGAAACGGCTGCTCAGTGGCTTTCGAGGGGTAGACGTTTCGCAATCCAAAGAAAGGACTCGGCGCTTCTTTTTGAGGCGGGTGCGATTCAATTTAAGCTCGAAAGCTTAAGGAGAACGGTTGAGGAGTCTTTGAAGTGGCTGGATGCTTGGAACGAAAAAGAAGGATGGAAAGGAAATGAACGTTCTGAGTTTCATTTGCTCAAGGGAGAGTTTCTTTTTGATCGGGGTCGAATTATGGAGGCCCTACAAGAATTGGAGACCGTGGGCGCCAATGAATCTCATCGATCCTTTAAATTCATTTTATTGAAGGGAAAGATTTTAGCCAAGGAAGGGAAACACCGAGAGGCCGTGAAACTTTCTCTTCAAGAAATTCGTGAGCCGAGTCGAACAGATGAAGAAAAAGCAGAGCTGTATTCTCTTCTGGGTTATGTTTCCTTTTTAGATCGTGAATATGACCAAGCTGTAGATTTCTATGAAAAATCATATGTTCACTTCCAGATGCTGGAACATATGGGGGGAATGTCCAAAGTGGAGCAAAATCTGGGCAATACCGAATTGGCCAGGGGAGAGTTGAATAAAGCTCGAACCACTTTCCTCAAACTCTGTGAATCGGCTCTTCAGAGAAGTGATCTGTCGTTGTATGCCTCGAATCTATTGCGTTTGGGGTCTGTGAATTTTGACTTGCTTCGTTTGAGGGAGTCGGAGGCCAATCATAGCCAAGCACTTTCTATTTCCTCTTTGGCTGGAAACAAAGATCTCTATTTTCAAATTTGTTTGTCACAAGCATCTGCTGAACGATTCTTTGGAGATTTAAAGCCCGCTATGGAAAAGACCCGCGAGGTTCTGGCTTATAGCCAAAAAACACATCGTGTTTATTTGGAAATTCAAGCAACCCGCCTGATGGCAAAACATAACTTAGATTTGGGGTGTGCCCAAGAGGCATTGAATTTGCTGGAGACACTCCAGAAGAAGCCCGTGTTTCCCTCTCAAGATCAACTCAACCGTATGGCTCGTGTGGAGGCCTTACTTGCTTTGGAGCGAGATTCTGACGCAAGGAAAGAGTTAAAACTCTTTGAAGAAAAATATCCAAAGGAAAAGCGGTCCATCTTGGCTCAAATGGAATATTTGAGTTGGGTTTGTGTGTTGGAAAAAGGCATTTCCGATGAGCTTCAAACCTATCTCCAATCCAACTCGGAAACGCTCCCTTTGTATCGTTTGTCGTTGCTAGCAAAGGTTGGAAAGTTTGACCTGGCTTTGGTTCAAGCTAAAGGCAAGAATATCGTAAGCCGAATTGAGCAGGAACTTCCTGAGAAATCAAAAAAGGCTTTCCTATCCCGTCCCGACGTTCAATTGTTTGGATAGGCCTCTGTCAAAGAACTGTTCCATCTCTTCCAGAAGATCTCGGCAGGTTTCAGATTTTAAAGCACTGATCGAAAATCCGTCATTCAAACGGGCCATGTGGGTTCCCTGATTTCCAGGAAGAAGATCTGTTTTATTCAAGACGAGAATTTGAGGAATTTCACTCACTCCCAGGTCGCGAAGAATGTTTTGAACCACATCGATTTGGTCTTGATAATGGGGATAGGAAGCGTCCACAACGTGAAGGAGTAGGTCCGCATTGCCAATTTCTTCCAGTGTGGCTCGGAAAGCCAACTGAAGGTCTGGAGGAAGATCTCGAATGAATCCCACCGTATCCGTGAGAATGACTTCACGGTCCCTTGGAAACCGTAAGCGTTTGGAGTAGGGGTCCAGTGTCGCAAAGAGTTTGTTTTCGGCTCGGGCATTTGCATGCGTGAGTGTGTTGAGAAGTGTTGATTTCCCAGCGTTTGTGTAACCCACGATGGATACAATGGGGAGTTTCTTGCGTTCCCGAAGACCTCGTTTTTGGGAACGTTTTTGAGCGATTTTATGGATTTCTTTTTCCAGACGATTGATTCGTTCTCTGGCTCGACGTCGATGAATTTCCAATTTGGTTTCACCCGGACCTCGGCCACCTATGCCTCCGACGAGTCTCGACATTTGAGTGTCCCACTCACGCATTCGAGGAAGAGAGTATTTGAGTTGGGCCAATTCCACTTGGAGTTTTCCATCGTGACTTTTCGCTCTTTGCGCGAAGATGTCCAAGATCACTTGGGTGCGGTCAATAACCCTGAGATTGGCCATTTCGGAGATGTGTCTTGCTTGATTGGGCGTCAGATTTTGTTGGAAAATGAGCAGATCTGCATCGAGCTGAGCAGCTCGAAGAGCGATTTCTTGAATTTTTCCGCTTCCGAGCATGGTTTTGGGATGGGGGGCTTCCCGGTTTTGAATAAAGGTTTCAAGAATTTCTACGCCCGCGGTATGGGCCAGGTCTTTCGTCTCATGGATCTGATCCCCTAAATGCGAATCCCCCTTTCGAGACATGGAGCAAAGGATGGCACGATTTTCCGGGGGAATGGTAGAGGCTGCCCGCGCATTTCTTCGAATCTCTTCTTCTAAGCTGGCAACGAAGGCTTCAATGTCGAGGTCTAACTCAAGAAAGGGCGTGGGGGGAAGCTGTTTGATCAGGACTTGATCCGGGTTTTCCGGAGCGATATGAGCGATGAAGATGTTTTCGGGAAATCCACTTTCATTTACTTGAAGGCTTCCCAAAACATCAAAGCGGCGGGTGGCCAAAGCCGTAAAATCTTGAGGAGAGAATCCTTCCTGGTTCAGGTGGGTGTGAATGAAACGGGTTCGAGATAAGCGGGTGACCCCGACCCGTTCTTGGACTTCTTTGGGAATGGGAATGCTTTCCCGCGTACCCACGACAATGCTCAAAATGCTTCCCTTGCGGTTCACAACCAATCCGAGTTGGCGTCTTAGGTCACGCGAAAGCGCGGAGATTTCTTTGGCGAGTTCCCAAGACAAAACGTCTGACTTATGAATTTTTCGGCGGGAAAGTCGTTCGAGATGTTTGAGTTGAGCTGTTTTTAAGCCGGTTAGGTGGCCTTCAATATTTCTGAAAATGACTTAATCCTTTGATCTTCTTTTGGATGGAGACTTTTTTGCAGCACGTCGGGGAGCCGCTTTTTTCCGAGTTCCAACTTTTTTCGCTCTTTTACGTGGGGGGTATGTTTTCTCGGGCTTGCTACGTCGGACCATTCTTTTTTTGGATCCTCCCGATGTGAGGTCTTTGGCTTTTTTGGTGGTCCCCGGCTGAATCAATTTCTTTAAATGTTTGATTTCTTCTTGCGTGAGGGACCGCAAAGATCCAGAAGGTACTTCTTCGACGGTAATCCCCGCATAGTTTGTTCGAACCAATTTCAAGACAGGATGATCCAATCGAAGCCAAATTCGCTTGATCAAACGATTTCGACCTTCTTTGACAACCATCTCATACCAGGAATGCTTTTTGGTTCCCTCTCGAAAGACAACCTGCTCGGGTTTGATGAACCCATCTTCCAATTTAACCCCTCTTCGAAGTTTCTGAATGGTCTCAGCAGAAGGCTTTCCTTTGACTTTCACCATGTAGGTTCGAGGAATTTCAAATCGGGGGTGCATGAGGCGATGGGCTAAGTTGCCGTCATTGGTGACAATCAATACGCCTTCGGTGTCATAGTCCAGTCTTCCGACGGGAAATAAGCGAATGTCGTCGGGTAGAAAATCTCTCAACGTCTCTCGACCTTCAGGATCCGAAAGGGTGGTGACGACTTGTTTGGGCTTGTTCAATACAAAATAGCGTAATTTGGGCTTTCCTTGGTCGATGGGAATTCCGTCCACAGCGATTTCGACCCCCTTTGGGTCAATCTGAAGTCCCAACTCTCGAACGGTTTTTCCATCGATGGAAACACGTCCCGTTTCAATGAGTTCGTCCGCCTTTCGACGGGAGGCAATCCCTCTTTCGGCGAGAAGTTTATTAAGGCGTATGGGTTTGCTCGTCTTCATTTGAGCTTTCTTGAGGCTCTGGAAGGGGTTCGGCCTCAGCTAAATGGGTTTCAGAAACGGACGGGGAAGAATCTTCTTGAGGAGGTTGAGCTTCTAAATCCCCATTCGCAGTGAGAGAAGCCGCTTCGTCGGGTTTGTCTTCGGGAAGAAGTTTCTCCAGGGTTGCCAGGCTTTCCTCTCCCAATTCGGTGTATTCTCGCAAGGTGGGTAAGTCTGAAAGGGAACGAAGGCTGAAAAACTCCAGAAACTCTTTGGTCGTTCCATAGATGAGTGGGTGCCCAGGTTCTTCACGTTTGCCTAAGATTCGAACTAAATTTCGCTCCAACATATTTCGTAAAACTGGTCCGGAATCGACACCTCGAATCTCATCCACTTCAGGTCGGGTTACCGGTTGACGGTAAGCGACAATCGAAAGGGTTTCGAGGGCGGCCCGACTTAAGCGCACAGGTTTGGCCTTATGGAGTTTAAATATCCAGGGCGTGTTGATTTGTTTGCTTCGGAGTTGGTAGCCGTTGGCCACTTCGACCAAATCCAAACCACTGGACTCTCGGGCATATTCGGTTTTCATTTCATCTAAAGCTTTTCGAACCTCATCGTTTGAGCTTTCCTCAAGGACTTCCACGAATTTGCCCAGAGGTACCGGCTTATCTGAAAGAAAAAGGATCGATTCAAGAACTGACTTCAGTCGTTCGTCCGCCATATTCGTCGGTTCGGTCATTGCTCCACTCTCCATATAAATTGGCTGTACCCATTAGCTGAATCTCTGAAAATGAATCAGCCTGGAATACGCGAATTAAGCCTCGTTTTACCATTTCCAAAAGTGCCAAGAACGTCGAGACCACACGCTCTTTAGAAGATTCATGTTCGAATAAATCGTCAAATCTCATAGAGCCTTCTTGGCTTTGTCGAAGTTTGCTTGCGACTTCCGTCACGCATTCGGAAACCGTGATGCCTTCTCGTTGAACCTCGTGGGGGGAGGCGAGTTCAAGCTTTCTAAGAACCTTGCTGAACGCATCAACCAACTTGAAGATGCTGACTTCCATGAGTTCGGGGGGGTCGTCGGTGTCGGAGCGAGGAAGGATGATTTTCTCGCGTTTAAACGTGTCACGTCCCAGAAGAGGTCTTTCCGCCAGTTGTTGGGCGACATTTTTGTATTTCTGGTACTCCAAGAGTCTCCGGACCAACTCTTCTCTCGGATCCACACCATCTTCCTCAGGATCCTCTTGATTTTCATCCGGGGGCAAGAGTAGTTTGGATTTGATGTGAGCCAGTGTCGCCGCCATTAGAAGAAACTCACCGGCGACTTCGAGATTGAGGGTTTCCATGACTTCGATGGTCTGGAGGTACTGATCCGTGATTTTCGCGACGGGAATATCGTAGATGTCCACCTGATTCTCTTTGATCAGATGCAGGAGTAGGTCCAAAGGTCCCTCGAATACATCCAATTGGATTTTGTATTGGAAAGGAGCGGCTTCGGTTAGGGACGTATCCGATTTTTGGAGGTCTTCAGTCATGAGACGAGATGGGCCACTTTCTTTACTTCATTCATGGTTTTGGTCGCGATTTTTTGAGCTTTTTGCGTCCCCGCATCCAGAATTTCGTCAATTCGTTTCGGATGTTGGGCAAAATGGTCTCTTTTTTCTCGAATTTCTCCGAGTTTGGGCAAAAGGGAATCCAACAGCATCTTTTTACAGTCCACGCATCCAATTTCCGCAGAACGACATCCCTTTCGAACATTTTGAATGGTCTCGGAAGGGGAATAGGTTTCGTGCAGGGGGTACAAATTGCACGTGTCTGGATCCCCTGGATCCTTTCGCCGGGCCCTTTTGGGATCGGTGACCATGGTTCTGACTTTGGCTTCAATATCTGCCGTGGAATCCGAGAGTAAAATCGCATTCCCATAGGATTTCGACATTTTCCGCCCATCGACACCGTTGATTTTGGGAGATTCCGTCAATTTGGGCTGAGGCTCAGGAAAAATATGGGCATAGGTGTTGTTGAATCTTCGCGTGATTTCGCGCGTGAGTTCCAAATGGGGAACCTGATCTTGTCCAACGGGAACGGCCTCTCCTTTATACAAAAGAATATCGGCCGCTTGAAGAACGGGGTAGCCCAGAAAGCCCAGATTGGAAAGATCCTTGTCCGTGATTTCCTGCCTCATCTCTTTGTAGGTGGGGTTTCTCTCCAACCAACCGAGAGGCGTAATCATGGAAAACATCAAAAAAAGCTCGGCATGTTCGCGAATGGCCGATTGCAGAAACACGGTCGATTTCTCGGGATCGATTCCAGAAGCCAACCAGTCGATAACCATTTCTCTATTGTTTTCAGGAAGTTGCGAGGTGTTTTTAAAGTCAGTTGTGAGGGCGTGCCAATCCGCTACGAAGAAGAAACAGTCATTCCCTTCATCCTGCAGCTTCTTCCAATTGGTCAAAGCACCCAATAAATGTCCTATGTGTAATCGACCCGTGGGTCGCATTCCGCTTACGATCCGCATGTGTTCCTCAACAAACTAACCTAGTTAAATCGCCAGATTGAGCAACCCTCTATAAACGATTTGAGCTGGAAGGAATACCAGATAATCCAGGATGTGAAGGTAGAAGAGAACGAAAATGATGATGATGCCGTAGCGTTCCAATGCGTCGAGCATTCGAGACATCTGAGGAAGAAGTCCATTTAGAACGCGGCTTCCATCCAAGGGAGGAAAGGGCAGAAGATTGAACATCGCCAGAATGAGATTGATGAAAACCCCGGCTTTGACCATGTTGATGGCCTCGGCTTGAAAGGAGCTTGGACTTTGTATCCAAGCGCCGTCCCCCATGCGAATGAAGGCGGCAAATATGGCGGTGAAGCCGATTGCCAAAAGAATATTGGAGAGAGGGCCTGCCGCAGCGACCCAAAGTCCCCCCATTCGTCGGTCACGGAGATTGCGAAAATTGACGGGCACCGGTTTGGCCCATCCGATGATTGGGGCACCCATGACGGCCAGAAGGACCGGAAAGATTACGGTCCCAAATATATCAATATGGGGGAGGGGATTGAGCGTGATGCGCCCAAGGTCTTTTGCCGTGGTGTCTCCCCATTTATTGGCCATCCAAGCGTGGGCAGCCTCGTGAAAGGAAAGCGAGAAGAACAAGATGACGAGCAACGGCAACATTTGAATGAATCTTTCCACGCGCTAGGGGATACCGGAGGCCGGAAGGCCTGTCAATTGGGAGTGAATTCGATGACAGTGGAGAGATTAGGTCTTTTTGGCCCGAGGATGGAAGGTGTTGTAGGCATTTTTGAGATGCTTGCGGGAGAGGTGGGTGTAGATTTGGGTCGTGGCTACGGTAGCATGGCCGAGCATTTGTTGAACGGACCTCAAGTCCGCTCCCCCTTCGAGTAAGTGAGTTGCGAAGGAGTGTCGGAGGACATGTGGGGAAACTTTGGAGGGGATTCCTCCTTTGCGGGCGTACTTTCGCAAGAGGTGCCAAACGGTTTGTCGCGTCATGGCTCGTCCGCGATTACTCAGAAAAAGCCATTTTTGAGGCTTTCCTTTGTCAAACTCTCCCCGGGCCTTCTGGACATACGTGTTGATCCAGTGAAGGGCGTGTTTGCCGACAGGAACCACCCGCTCTTTGGAGCCCTTCCCGGTTACGCGAAGGAGGGCGGTATCCATATGGAGAGACTCATAGGTGAGGGAGACCAATTCCGAAACGCGGAGTCCCGAGGAATAGAAGAGTTCCAAGATGGCTCGGTCACGAAGCCCTTCTTTTTTCTCTACATCCGGAGCTTCCAAGATTTTCTCCATTTGTTCAGGTGAAATGGCTCGGGGCAAGCCGCGTGAAAGCCGAGGGGCCGAAAATTCTTGCGTGATTTGTTTGCGAACCAAATTCTCTCGGCTTAAGAATTTATAAAACGAACGAATAGCCGAAATGGCTCTTACGATGGATCGAGAGGATTTTCCTTCCCGACTCAAATGCGATTGAAAGCCCTCAGCATGTTGTCGCGTGATGTGTTCCGGAGAGGGAAGCTTTTTTTGGGTCGCATAATTTTGAAACGATAAAATGTCTCGGGCATACGCATCAACCGTGTTTTTAGAAAGTGAACGGTTGATTCGCAGATTTTCGAGGTAGAGTTCTCGGCAGCGGTCCCAAGACTCACTCACTGTCAGCGGACTCCGTTTTGATTTTCACGCCTTCGGCCTGCGTCTCGCCGGAAAATTTAATTTGATTTCGCCCCCCATTTTTTGCGCGCAAAAGCTGCATATCTGTGGCCCGGAAAAAGGTCTCATGCGTTTTGTAATTGTTCTTATCAAACGTTGCGACGCCGGCGCTGATGGTGACCGGAATCTTTGTGTTTTGAAAGGTGAATAGAACTTCTTCGATTCGTGCTCGAAGTTTTTCCGCAATTTGAACGGCAGAATCTTTAAGCGTATCTCGCAAGAGCAAGACAAACTCCTCACCTCCGAATCTCGCAAACAAGTCTTCCTCACGCTTAATGGCGGTGATTTGAGCAGCCAACTCTTGGAGAATGTAGTCTCCTGCATCATGACCATGGCTGTCGTTGATTCGCTTGAAGTGATCGAGGTCGAAGATGATCAAAGACAAAGGAACTTCATGCCTTTTGGAGTAGCTAAACTCCATCTTGAAGCGGTCCACGAAGTACTTCTTATTGTAAATCTGCGTCAGGTAGTCTTTGTTGGCCGCATTATAGAGTTGTTCGTTAAAACTCTCCTCGATGTCATCCAGGTAGTTGAATTTGAGAATGGTCACATTTCCCAACTGAATGCGATCCCCATCCACGAGCCGATGCGTCTTCATCTTGCTTCCGTTGATGAGCATGCCATTGGTGCTTTCCAAATCCGTGATGATGAATGCATTCGGACGGGCTTCGACTACGGCGTGATTTCGGCTGACATCGGGGTCGTCAATCTTGATGTCCGATTCTTCCGAACGTCCGACGGATATCTCGGTTTTGTTGATTTCGTACTTTCGCCCAATGTCGTTTCCAGCCAAGACAACAAAATTGGCTTTGGGGATGCCTGCGCTGTGAAGCAGGTCCACAATGTCTCGACGGGAGGTTTTATCTTCAGGGGCCATATTCTTGAATTTGTTGTCTGTTTACTAGAAAGTGAAGAATATCAGGTACCTGTTCATCCGGTCAACGAGTGTGGTAGACTAACAAGGTGATCTAGATCATGAAATTTTGTCATTTTGGATAAGAGTTAAAAAGGGAGTCAGGATTGAAAGTTCTCGTCATCAATGAGCCATTTGTGGATGATTTCTGCCGAACGCAGCGTTGGGCCGCTCGAACCAGAGGTCGCGTGTTGAGAGCTCCAGACTGGTTGGCCTATGCAACGGCGGTTTTGTTAGATGCCAATATTGATGCGACGATTTACGATTTCCCCGCCCGTGGCTGGGGATTTAACGAATTTGAGCAGCTCATCAAAACCGAACAACCCGATTTCGTGGTTTTGGACTCTACAACGCCTTCCATTCATTCGGACATTTCTTGTGCCCAGAATGTGAAGCGCCTAGCTCCCCACGCAGCGGTCATTATGGTGGGACCTCACGCGACATCGGTTCCCGAGGAAACACTACGCAACGCCAATGGGGCTGTGGATGTGGTTTGTCGGGGAGAGTACGACTTTACGGTGAGAGATGTGGTTTCTTCGTTTCCAAATGTGAAGGAAGTCGAAGGCATTACCTATTGGAATGGTGGAGATATTCAGAGCACCCCCGATCGCCCCTTAATTAAGAATGTGGATGATATTCCCTTTCCCGCTTGGCATCAGTTGAACCTGATGGATTATTTCGATGGGACCAAACTTTATCCCTATATCGATATTTTCAGTGGCCGAGGGTGTCCACATCAGTGCACCTTCTGTTTATGGCCTCAGGTTATGCACGGCCATCCGTTCCGTTTGCGAAAACCTTCCAGAGTGGTGGATGAAATGGAGTACGACATCCGGCTATGCCCACAGGTAGTCAATGGAGGCGAGTTCTTTTTTGAAGATGACACCTTCACACTCCACAAACCCACAGCGATGGGAATTTGCGAAGAGATTTTGAAACGAGACTTGAAGGTAACGTTTTCCGTCAATGCGCGCGTGGATACGGCGGATTTGGAAATGATGAAAGCGTTAAAGAAAGCGGGTTGTCGAGAACTTTTGGTGGGGTTTGAGTCTGGGGATCAACAGGTCCTGGACAATATTAAAAAGCGCGCCACGATTGAACAGGCTGAAGAATTCATGGCCAGGTCCAAGGAGGCCAAGTTGGATGTGCATGGATGTTTTGTCATGGGCCTGCCCGGAGAAACCAAAGCTTCGATGGATAAGACCATTCAATGGGCAAGAGGCTTAGGGTTGCATACGGTTCAATTTTCTGCAGCCGTTCCATTTCCGGGAACGGCTTATTTTGAAGAGAGTGACGAGAAGGGCCTTCTCAAAAGCAAAGATTGGAAAAAGTGGTTGGACCCTCAGGGCGAACAAGCTGGAGTGATCAGTTATCCGGGGTTAACGAAAGAAGAGGTGGAAGCCGGGGTCAATCGGGCTCTCAAGAGCTTTTATTTTCGGCCCCTCTATCTTTTAAAATTCGGATTTAAGAACCGCCATTTTAAAGATTTTTTGAGGAAGGTGAGGGGATTTCGCCACTTCTTCACGTATCTTTGGGATTCCATGAAATCGCAGTCCTCCGTTTTTAGTCGTCGCTAAAAGCGACCGTAAGATAGACGCTCCTTAAACATTTGAATAAACTGCCCAGGAAGATGTCTCTGGACAACTCCACAAGCTCACCGATCATTGAGATCTCGTCGCGATCTCCCCGTGCGTACCATCGAATTCAAGAGGTATGGATGTACAGAGAGCTTCTGGGATTTCTCATCTGGAGAGATCTCAAGGTTCGGTATAAGCAAACGGTGTTAGGTGGACTCTGGGCCATTCTTCAGCCCCTTACAATCATGGTGTTGTTTACGCTGTTTTTTGGGCGTTTGGCCAAAATGCCCTCGGATGGAAAACCCTATGCGCTTTTTGCATATGTAGCTCTGGTTCCTTGGCTTCTTTTTGCGAATAGCCTTCAGATGTCTTCCCAGAGTCTTGTGGCAAACGCGGGGCTTTGGACGAAAGTCTACTTTCCCCGATTGATTGTCCCTTTGGCCACCGCGTTCTCCGGGGTATTTGATTTTTTCATTGCAACATTTCTTCTGGTTTGTGCACTTCCATTTTTTGGTTTTTTTCCGACGCTTTCCTGGCTACTGATTCCATTCCTTTTTCTTCTCCTCATTTCACTATGTGTGGGGGTGAGTTTATGGCTGTCCGCACTCAATGTGTTTTATCGGGATGTTCGATTTGTGGTTCCCTTTATGGTGCAAGCATGGCTGTTCGCGACTCCCGTGGCATACCCTAGTACCCTCATGAATGAGACGTGGAGATGTGTCTACGCCATAAACCCCATGGTGAGCATCGTTGAAGGTTCTCGTTATGTGTTTCTCAACACGTCGGCGTTATCGTTTGAAATGCTTTTTGTATCGTTTCTTTCCACAATATTGATCACGGTGTCTGGGATGCTTTATTTCAATCGGATGGATCGTTTCTTTTCGGATGTGGTGTGATGGAATCTTCGGTGATTCAGGTTGAAGGTCTTGGAAAGTATTATCAGCTTGGAGAACGTGGGTATCAATATCGTTCGTTTCGAGAAGTGTTGGCGGATCTTTTTCGAAGGCCCTTTCAAAAGCCCATAGGGGGGCAAGTCGATGAAAGTCTTTGGGCGTTAAGAAATCTTTCTTTCGACGTCCAGGCCGGAGAAATATTGGGCGTAATCGGAAAAAACGGGGCTGGAAAAAGTACGCTCTTAAAGCTTCTCTCTCGCGTTACAACGCCCACGGAGGGATCCATTCGTTTGAAGGGACGAGTGGGTTCTTTATTGGAGATTGGAACGGGATTTCATCACGAGCTGACCGGGAAGGAGAATGTTTTTCTCAACGGCTCCATTTTGGGAATGAAGAAAAAAGAAATCCGTGAAAAGTATGATGAGATTGTCAATTTTTCCGAACTGCATGATTTTATGAACACTCCCATCAAGCGTTTTTCGACCGGGATGTACCTACGTCTGGCCTTTTCCGTCGCAGCTCATCTGGATACCGAGATCCTGTTTTTAGACGAAGTCCTTTCCGTGGGAGATGTTCAATTCCAGAAAAAATGCTTTCAAAAAATGAAAGACATCTGTCAGCAAGGACGCACCATTATTTTAGTCAGCCATAATTTAGAAGTTGTGGCCTCACTTTGTGAACGCATTATGTGGTTAGAAGAGGGGAAAATTCGAAAATGTGAAACAGCACAAAGTGTGTTGTGTGAATATAAAAGCGCATATACGTAAACAGAGGGATAAGCTAATCTAGCGAGTTCAGACTTCTTTTTGAGCCATAGAAAGGTCAATGATGGAAATTTCAATCCAACGACTGAGAGATGCAGATTTTGGAAAATGGATGGATTTAACCACGAGAGCTTACGGGCATTCTAACCACATCCTCAACGATTGGCCCCACTTGCGTTGGTATTTCTCTCCTCCTGGATTTTTGCATGATGGAAAATACGAGACGCTGGTCGCGGTGGCCTCAAGTGGAGATTTTGTGGGTACGTACGGCGTGTTGCCAGCATATATTCGAATCGAAGGAAAGCGCTACTCCTTTTGTTGGTTCGTGAGCGGAATGGTTTTGCCTGAATGCAGGAATCATGGAATCGGAAAGAAATTCGTTGCGGAGTTGATGGGACGTTTTGACGTTTGTGGAATCATAGGTTTCAATTTGGGGGTAAAAAGAAACTATGAACGCGCGGGATTCCATTTTTTTAACGACCAGACCCTAAGGCGCTTCATCTTGTGTTTGAAAGATGATGCTTTTGAATTGGTCGAATTTATTGGAAAAGATGTTTCTCGAGCCAAGGAAGTTGTGAAGATTCAAAAGGAAACGACCGTTTCAAAGAACTTCTCAAAACCACTTAACTATTTTTCTCCAGATGTGGAGAGTGTTTTCGAACCCATGAAAACCTCTGTTTCCGTGATGATCGACCGAAATTCAGACTACTTGAACTGGAGATATTTTGGTAATCCGAGGATCACATATGAAAACAACGCATTCATTGACAATAAAAAGTGGAAGTCCATCTTAATTTCTCGACATGAACGGTTTTTCCCGAAGGACATTTATGGAACGCGAATCATCGATATGGCAGGCTCGTGTGATGATGTTGAGTGTTTGCTCAGATCAAAAATTTTAGAAGCTCAAGAAAGAAATGATAGCTTTGTTGAGTTTTCATATGCGGGGACGGTTTTTGACCCACTTATGGAAGCTTGTGGGTTCTCTGAGTTACATGGAAAAGATTATGAACTTTGGCCGATGGTGACCTCCCCAATGCATAGTCGAGAAAACCATGAATTTATCTGTTTGGGTTCGAACGACAAGCGGACTCAGTTGGATAGATTTTCCTTCAAAGATGTCTACTTCAGCCGAGGGGATTCTGATCGTGACCGTATGAATTATATCCCAAATTCAGATTGAGCGAAAAAGTCTCCGGAAAAGAAGAAATACAAAAAGAACATATCCCGTCCAAAGAAGAACTGCCTCCACAGGATGGTTGTATAACTGCAGGGTATTACCCAAGAAAATGAAAAATACTGCAAGGAAAACGACTTTCCCCCAAGTTGGATAGGAAAATGGATATCTTGTGTGCCTGTGCGACAAGGCCGTCATGATCAAGCTCAGAGCTAGTATAGATAGGAAGGTGGCTATCGCTGCTCCTAAAGCGCCATACCTCGGAACGAGAAAAAGATTGAGCAAAACATTGAGTACCGCACAGGAAGGGGTGGAAAAAGCCAATAACTTTGTCTTGCGGTGAAAATAAATTGGATTTACAGCTGAAAAATAAACCGCAAATAAAACATATGAAGCAGAAACCCAGGGAAGAATTTTTAAGGCATCCAAGTAATCCTTGGCTATGAAATACTTTAGTAGTGGTGTTCCGATCAACGTAAGAGTAGTTGCCGAGAATGCTACAGCTAATAGAAAAATGTTGGTTGTTTGGGCGTACCACCTTTTTCCATCTTTTCCTCGCTCAGCCTCTTGGAAATATCTTGGAACAATAACTCTGTTTAGCGCTTCGGCGAAATTGAAGACGACAAAGCCAAGATTGTACCCAAGGCTATAAATGCCCAATTCGTAAAGTCCCCTTAGGTGCTCAAGAATGTATCGGTCTGAGAGATAGATCACCCAGTGCGCACAAGCATGAATGACAATGGGGAAGGAGTACAAAAATCCATCTTTAAATGCATCCCAACTGATTCCAGTTCGAAACGGGTTTGCCTTGAACGCCGAAAAAAGAACCGAAGCAAAATAGAAAAAAGCAAAAGAAAAAGAAAAACCCCAAAAATAAGAGAGAACCCCCCAATCAAAAAGATAAAGAAAGGAAATCGTCGTCAAAAGTCCTAAAAAAGGAGGCGCATTGAGGAGGAAGGAGGAATGCAGGTGCTTGTGCCGAATGCGAAAATACTCGATTGGGAGTTGGAGTCCAGCCTGAAAAAAACCGCTTGCAAGGCCCCACTTTACGGCCATAAGGAGGTTTGCTTCGTCGTTATTAAAAAGGAACGTAGACGCGTGTGTGCTAAAGAAAAAAAGTGGAAGGAAAACAAAGAGCGCAATCGTTTGTACCGGCCAATATAATGAAGCATAAAGTTTGGCTGTTTTCTTTGGATCGATATTTGTTGAGTAAAACTTTTGAGAGAACGCGCCATGTATCCCCAATGCCAGAAAAACAGCCATAAATGAGGAGACCAACTCGAATAGTGCGATGGTTCCGTACTCTTCCGGAGTGAAATGCTGAGTGAAAAGAGGGAGAGACAAGAAAGCCAGCAAACGTACTGAGATCTGAAAACCAAGGTAAGGAAAGGAAGAAAGGCCCAATTGTTTGAGTCCTTTGGATGGGCTGGTCAACAATGATTCCTTCTTTTCGATATCGGCATGTAACTAGGGTAAAAAAACAGATTAGCAGAAATTCCCCATGAAGCGAAAGATGTGTTTAAAATGGATGTCAAGCATGTCTGATGTGTTGGATAAAGAGAATTCAAAAAAATCGATCCTGTATCTTGTCGGAAATACGACGCAAGCGAGATATTATGAGGAGCTTGCTCGCTTAGCTCGGCAGCAAGATTTCGACTCTGTTTTTGTTTCCTTAGATGCTTATTATCAGGAAGGCGCTAACAAGGCTCTAAGCAGCAGCGAATTTGAAGTTGTTCATTTGGAAGCCCATCCCTACGAGATGAATCATATGGACCGCCGTTCTCCTTGGAAAGAAATTCTTTATCGCTTACATATTAAAAAGATGGCTGCGAACATCTTGCGAAATCATCGACCATCAGCCCTTTTTGTATCCAATGATCGAGGCGGTATTGAAAATATTTTTATGAAACTGGTCCATGGCAAAATTCCTGTCTTTTATATCCCGGACGGAATGGATTACTTGGTTAAGCCAAAGTACCAAAAAAGGTTCAATAAATTTAAGCGCTTTGTGGACAACCTCATCGAATGTGTATTCGGAGTCAGAATTTTACCTGTCCGAAGGGGAGAGAGCGGATTGTTTTCGACACTTTGTCTGGGCGGCCCAAATGTGAAACAACACTCGCATTTTCAAGATGTCCCTTCGGAGAAAATTGCGATTACAGGAATGCCAAGAGGTGATTTGGCACTTGCCTTTGAAGAATCTGATCGCAAGTATTTGCGAGAACGATTGGGTATTCCGTCTGGAAAACGCGTTGTGTTGTATGTTGCTTCGACGTGGAAAAAACATTGGCCCCATGTCAGTTTTGAAGATGAAGTCGCTATTCATCAGGGAGTCATCGATACTTTCGAGTCGCTTTCGGGTTTAGCATTGGTTGTGAAGCTTCATCCGGTAGACGAGATCGCGATGAAGAAAAGTCTCAAATATGGAAAAGGGGTGTCTGTCGTACATACAGAATTTACTGCGGAAGAATTGATGGGCATTTCTGATCTGGTCGTAATGATGCCTTCGACTGCGATTTTATCGGTTCTTCAGTTGAAGATCCCTTTAATCGTTTTAGAGCCTGATTTTTTCCCTTATGTTTCGCTTTCTCCTGAGCTTAAAAACGTGGTCCGTTCAGTTGATGGTTTGAAATCATTGTTTTTGAAAAGCGAATGGAAAACAGTGGCTTCGATGGCATCAATAGAAGGAGAGAAATATCTTCAGGGCGAACTTGTGGCTCAAGGAGAAGAGGCCTGTAAAAATATTCTGAATGTATTGAAAGAAAAAATATCTAAACCATACTGAGATTCTTATGCCTCAATTTCCAGATACTCTTTAACCAACTCCAAGACGTTATTGTATTGGAGTGGCGCAGACTGGCTTGACGCGTAGGCCTGAGAAGAGGCGCTTTTGCAATCTGTATATTGATTTTTTAGGTTACATAGTTCAGGAAATTGTAAATACGGTCTAAGAATGAACATGTCATCATTTTCGACCGCTAGCTGGGCTTCCTCTTCCGTCATCATGATTTCATCGAGTTTTTCGCCAGGCCGAGGTTCTGTGAAGATGATTTGTTTTTGAGACTTATCCTTTTTGTGAGTCTTATTTAAAATCTCTACAAGGGCCTTCGCCAAGTCAGCAATTCGGATAGCCGGCATTTTTAAAACAAAAATTTCAGCTCCCTGCATAGATGTAGCAGCTTTTAAAACTAAATTTGTGGCTTCGTGGATACTAAGGAAGAACCTTGTCATATTCTCGTGTGTAACCGTAATGGGCTGATTGGAGTCGTACTGGCTTTTGAAAATGGGTAAAACGGAGCCTCTGGACCCAATCACGTTTCCAAATCTTACAACTGAACTGATGAGCGGGCGGTTTCCTCGATGATAAATCGTGCTGGTAACTAACTTTTCTGCCAAGAGTTTTGTGGCTCCCATGACATTGAGAGGGGCCACAGCTTTGTCTGTGCTGATGGAAATAAGTCTCTCAACATTATTCTGTAATGCGGAGTTGATGATGTTTTCAGTTCCAATCACATTGGTTTGGACAGCTTCAAATGGGTTGTATTCACAGGCCGGGACGTGCTTTAGGGCAGCAGTATGAAAGACAATGTCAATTTCATTCATGGCTTTGTGTACGCGGGCCTGATCCCTGATGTCGCCGATTTGCCAACGTAACACTTCAGGATTCTTTAGTTTTTGAGCCAAAACAAACTGTTTGTGCTCGTCTCTTGAGAAAATACGAATTTGCTTGGGATGATGTTTAAGTAGCTTTTTTACGAGAGTCGATCCAATGGATCCTGTTCCTCCGGTTACGAGGATTCGTTTTCCTGAAATCAGTAAATCTAAATTGTTGTTCAAAGCGTTATCCTTTTCTTTCCTGAAAGAGATTTAAAGCATCTAAGACGGTCTGAGACACTTGATCGATCTGTTGTTCAGATATGCCGGGGAAAAAGGGTAGAGCCAATGTTCTCTGCGAAACGTCTTCTGCCACTGGGCAGAGCCCCGACTTCAAACCAAAGGTGTTTTTGTAGAAGGGCTGTAAGTGAATGACGGGAAAGTAAGGGGAAGATTGGATCTCCCGTGAACCAAGATACTCGATGAACTTTTGCCTTTTCTCTGTGTCAAAAAAGGAAGGCAATTCAATGACAAACACAAAAGGACTTAGCTCATCTAGTCCATTTTCTAGAGGTGTTTTGATCGGTGAGCCCTTCAAAGATTGAATATACTTTTTTGCTACCCATCTCCGCTTTTCGATCATTCTCGGTAGTTTCTGAAGCTGCGTCAGAAGAAGAGCACATGACAAATCCGTCAATCGATAATTGAATCCAAGTTTGTCGTGAACGAGCCATTTTTGATCTCCGGATCGACCTTGATTCCGTTCACTTTGGGCGCGTTGGGCGATGTGGGGGTCGTCGGTGACAAGAACCCCGCCCTCACCACAGGTGATTTGTTTGTTTGCATAGAATCCGAATGCGCCGAATCTTCCGAATGTTCCGGCTTTGGGAGTCCCTAAAGCTTCACACGAGTCCTCAATCAAAAAAAGATCATGTTTATCAGCAACTTCTTGGAGGGTTTTCCAGTTAGCCAGACGACCAAAAAGATCAACAGCTAGAATCCCTTTGGTTTTTGGAGTTATGGCTTTTTCAATTAGGGAGGGATCGAGATTGTAGGTTTCCTGTTCGATATCCACAAATTTCGGAATTCCCTGCTCGAAAAGAATGCAATTGGCACTGGCGATGAAACTATAAGGTGTAGTGATGATTTCATCTCCAGGCTGAATATCAAGGCCCCTCATTCCGAGATGAAGTGCGGCTGTTCCACTGGAGCAAGCCACGGCAAATTGCGTCCCCACGAACTTGGCCAATGCGGCTTCAAATTCCTCAACCTTTGGCCCTAAGGAGAGCCTACCGCTTTTCAGAACGGCCATGACGGCCTCAATGTCGTTGGAATCAATATCGGGTTTGGCTAGGGGAATCATGCGATATACCTCTTAAACTTAGCGGCTTGATAGTATCTACATTACATGAAAAAATCCAAGGACTAGGGTGTCTATGCCAAAAAACAAATTTGAATCAATTCTTGCCATTGTGCCGGCGCGGGCTGGCTCCAAAGGGGTTCCGAAAAAGAATCTCAGAAAACTGGGTTCGAAGACGCTATTGGGTTGGACACATGAGTCCGTAGCTTCCGTGAATTCATTTAAAATTCGTACCATTCTTTCTACGGAATCCGAGGAAATCGCCGAATTGGGTCGTTCCGTAGGCTTGGAGGTCCCATTTTTACGGCCGGAGGCATTGGCTCAGGATCGTAGTTCTTCGATGTCGGTGGTAGAGCATGCCTTAGCTTGGTTTAAAGAAAATGAATCCTACCGTCCGGATCTAACGATGGTGTTGCAACCGACTTCTCCCTTTCGAACGGGTGAATCGATTGAGAAGGGATTGGATTTGATGGCCGATCCCGCATTCGATGCCGTAATTGGGGCCACGCGGATTGAGCGCTCTTTGGGACTCTTGTTTTTTCCAACCTCGAAAGGCTATTTGTGTCCTGTGGTTCCGGGGAGTGATCAAACGCCTCAACGTCAGCTTGCCAAAGAAATGCTCACGCCCAACGGTGCCCTCTACATCATTCGAACAGATGTTTTGGAGAAGGAACACACCTTTTTTACAAAACGTCTAGGGGTTGTTCGGATGGGGGTTATTGAAAGCTTGGATGTCGACACTCTTGAAGACTGGGCATTAGCCGAGTCTTGGGCCAAAACGCTTCCAGTCAAACTCTAATACGGATTGGACGATGACTTGGCTGGCGTTTCCAGTTCCATATAAAAACCGGGTCTCTGTCATTCCTTTTTGAAATTCCGCTGTTGAAATATCTGTGAGAGCCTGGGTGATGCGATTGGTGTCAAAGGGGCAATGAATCACATTCGTTCCACTTTCTCTTCCGATTTGACGGTTTCCCAAATTTATCGTTGGAACTTGCAGGAAGGGGGTTTCCAGGATCCCTCCACTGGAGTTTCCAATCAAAGCTTGAGCGTGTTGAAGGAGGGCTCGGTACCATTTGTGATGAATATGAGGAATGAAGTGAAAGTTGGGATTTTGTCTCGATTCATTTTGTAGGGCAGCCAAAATGGCTTCGTGGCCTGAGTCAGAATTCGGAGCCAGAGCGACGACGGCCTTTTTCTGCGTTTTGAGTGCCCGTAATGAGGTTTCGATTTGGACTGAGGACTTTTCATATGCATCTGTTTCCGAGTGTTGCAAAAGGACGAAGTAATTCTTCTTCTCGAGTGGAAAGCCAATCTCCTGGTTTAAATCGTTTATGGAGGGGAGGGGCTCTTTTTCAAAAACGTCTAACGCGGGGTTGCCAGAGAAAATGATATGGTTTGGGTCTTCACCGATTTGCACGAGGTGTTCCTGACTTCTCTTTGACGCTGCAAATAGGAGGTGAGAAAAGCCACTGATCGCAAACCGATTTGGATCATCTACCCCCCCCGATCGATCTCCAGCAAATAACTGCGCCATACCGAAACCAAAGTGTGCTCCACAAAGGCATGCCATGAGTTGTTCGTCTCGGTCTCCGAGCAACAACAAAACGTCGGGTTTCTCTTCAGAAAGAACCTGAGCAAACCCTTTTAATGTTTCACCCATACCCTTTAGGACATCCTTGGGGTGATCCGTGTCGTGAAGCGTGTCGATCTCCGCAAGTACCTCAAAACCATCTCGCCTGATTTCATCTCTCGTCATTCCAAACGATTTGCGTAAGTGCATTCCCGTGACGAGAAGTTTCAGGTCGACGGTTTGAGTTTCTCGAAAACGCTCTAAAACCGGCCTTGCCAAGCTATAGTCTGCTCGAGTTCCTGTGACGTACACAATTTTCATGAAAAATCACTCCATGCGAAGGGTTCATCTCGGAGTTTGTCGATCAGCAGCTTTTTCCCACATAAGGACATCAAATCGTAGGGTGGAATTCCGGTTCCAGGCCTTTTTATCGCGATGTCTTTCTCCGAAAGAATGTGACCGACGTTTAGGTCTTGGGCGGCGATTAGGCTCTTTCGGACCAATTTTCGAGTTTCACGTTCTTGTTCGGTCGGTTTTTTCTCAGAACTTCCCAACAAAAGATCACGTTGCTTGGAAGAGAGGGCAGATGTCGAACTCCCTTGGCTTCGAAGCGCTTGAACGGATGAAATATAGTCCTTAAGTTCCTTGGGTTCAGCAGAGGCCTTATGGTCAGGTCCGGGAAGGGTCTTATCCAACGTGAAGTGCTTTTCCAGGCAAACTGCTCCCAATTCCGTGGCCAACAACCCCGCCTCTTTTCCCAGCGTATGGTCCGAGTAACCTACGGGGAACTTAAATTTTTCGAACAAGGTTTGCATGGCTCGAAGATTCACATTTTCTGGCGGACAGGGGTATTCGCTCGTGCAGTGCAAGAGCATCAGGGATGTTTTGGAATCCGAAAAGGCAGAAATGGCTCGATCTACCTCCGAGAGGTCGCTCATTCCAGTGGATAGAATGACGGGCTGAGAAAGCGTCGACAGCTCTTTTAAGTAGGGAATATTCGTCAAATCACCACTTCCCACCTTAAAAGCCATGACTCCAAGTTGAATGAGGAGTTGGGTTCCTTTCATTCCTGAGTGGGACGTGGAGAGAAAGAGAATGTTCTTTTCCTTTGCGAATGCAGCCAATTCCTCGTGTTGGTCGATGCTCAATTCATATTTTTTCAGGAGATCTTGTTGGTTTCCCTCAAATCCAGTGTTTTCCTTCTGATAGCCAGCCATCGGAGTCTTTGAGATCGTCACATCCTCGGCTTGAAAGGTCTGAAATTTCACGGCATCGGCACCCGCCCAGGCGGCGGCATCAATCATTTCCTTCGCTAAAACAAGGTCTTGGTTGTGGTTTACGCCAATTTCCGCAATACAGAACACCGGAGAACGGGGTGAGAACTCTTTATTGGCGATTTTAAATGTCGACATGATCCGAGGTGTGTTCCTATGTTATATGGAATTTTTCAAACTTCATCAGGATTTTGTAGAATCTGAGGATAAGGAAGTGAAAACGGATGGCTCTAAAGATCTTGTATTTTGGTAGTGATAAACCCAGTTCTGTGGAGGGGTTGCGTGTCCTGGTGGAGTTGGGCCATGTGGTTTTAGGCGTTGTGGGTCCTGATATTAAGAGACCCTCCCTAGGGTCTCAAAGTCTGTTTGAAATGGCTCGAAGAGTGGGAGTTCCCATGATCACCCCCCAGGAAGTCGATGAGTTAAACGTACGCAAGGACGTTGATCTCTTAATTTCTTTTCTCTACTCCCAAAAATTGGATGAAAGCCTACTTGCCATTCCTCGTTTGGGGGCAATTAATATTCACAATGCTCCACTTCCGGAGTTTCGGGGGGTAGGGGGGTATAACCATGCGATTCTTCAAGGTCTTGAAGAGTGGGGGGTTACAGCTCATTTTATGGACAAGAACCTGGACACCGGAGACATCATTCATGTTCGAAGGTTTCCCATTGATCCGGAAAAAGAGACAGCACTCTCCTTGGATCAGCTCTCTCAAGAGCCCATGTTGGAATGCCTAAGATTCGTGATGGAAAAACTTCAAAAAGGAGAATCTCTGGATCGACTGAAACAAGATCAAGGAACGTATTATTCCAAGAAAGATCTCGAGAGACATCGCAAGATTTTGCTAACGGATAGTCAAGAAACAGTTTTGAGGAAGATTCGAGCCTTTTGGTACCCTCCTTACTCAGGGGCCACAATTGAAATCAACGGTTTGGAAGTTTCTTTGGTTTCCGAATCGATACTTAAAAGCCTTGGTTGTTTGATTCATGGATCAAGCGAAATAGGGGGAAAATAACTCGGGGTAGGTGCTCTCCGAAGTGTCTTTGAAAGCGGTTTTTAAATCGATTTCTCTTTGAAGAAAGTTTTTGGCCACTTCATCTGTGAAGTCTATATTTTTGGAATAGCGAATCTCTTTGCTTCGATCCTGACGAACCGTGTCGATACGGAAAATCTCTCCACTAGAAATTCGTTCAATGAGGGATTTATGTGCGACAGAAACGGCCTTCATTGTAAATTGAAAAGAGGTCTCATTCTTAAAGAGAGGAAGACAGTGATAAAGGATAGGGCCACTGTCCAGACCTTTCCCAAGTCGATGAATGGTGGCCCCAACATACTTCGGATTGTTGTCGTAAAGGGCCCAAAAATTACAGGAAGAACCTCTGTAATAAGGGGAAAGGCCCATATGAATATTGATTGCTTTGTGGTCAATTAAAAAGTCCACCAACCAACCCTTGATATAGCTGGCACCGAAAACCACATAAATGTCTGAAGTTAGCGCATCTTGAAGAGTGTCTTGTGAAATGTGACTGATGTCACCCGCCTTCATAGAAAGACAACGGACCTTTGGATTCGAAAAGGCAATTTCTCCGAACCAATGCTGCTCAGCTTCCATTACGTTGGAAAAATAGGTCTGCATGACTGAACTCTTTTGAAAAAAATCAGCAATTTTTCCTGGAAAGACTGTGGAGCATTCTTGAATACAAAAAACTTCTTCGCAAACACTTGAAAGTTTGCGAGCCAAGGCTAGGTGTCTGGGTTGATTGCTCGTAAACAACGTCGCCTTCACGAATCAATCATCCTTTTTAAAATATTTGCGTGGTCTTCACGTGGAATTTCGAGAAGAGAGGGGGAGGAAGGATTGTTCATGTTGGAGCGAAATCCAATTTTAATTCCTAAGTTTCTCAGAATTTCTAAGGTCTCAGGCGTATATTGCCCACATGGATGTGCCATCGTTTTTATTGGCGCTCCAATTATCTCAGAAAGATGTCTAAAATTGATTTCGTATTCTTCATGTTGCCTTTCGATGGGAAGGGTATGCATTGTGGTGGGATGTCGATGAGAGTGGAGACCAATGATATGACCCGATTCATGAAGACTTTTGATGTTTGAAACGTTCATCCAAAGTTTATTTTTTATTTTTTCTTTGTTGAAATTAAACTTCCTCATCAATTTGTTCATTAATTCAGTGTATGAATCTTCTTTCAAAACCACATCTCGCAAGTAACGAAACCAACGATCATTTTGGGTGTAAAAGGGAAATTCTTCGAGATGCTTCGAGTGAATAAAATCCGATTGAGCCTTTTGAAATTTGACTCCTAAAAAAGTTTCACATTGTGAAAAAAAATGATGATAAAAGGCATCGATATTGTCAAAGGTCGTCGTTCGAAAAAATCGAAAGATTTCCAAAGAGTTGAGTTCTCCGAGGATCGGAGCAGAGTAAATAAAGAAAAAGGCCGACACCTTTCTTTTTTCTAGGATAGGAAGAGCCACTTCGAATTGACAAAGAAGACCGTCGTCAAATGAAAGACAAATCTCGTTCGATTTTAGGCTGCTTGTTAAAGCTTTATTTTGGAAGTCCTCTGCATTTAGAAGAACAAAATGTTTGTCTAACCAATCCAGGATGTTTTCAAACTGTTTTTCAGTTATGGCTCCTTGGCCAGCGGGGTGTTCATGGTTCGTAAAATGATGGAACATCACCGAAAAAGGACCAGTTTCAGAAAACACCTGAGAACTCATCATAAGGTCTCAATCAGTTTTTGGCGGATCGCATGCAAAGACCACATTCGTTGCAGGCCTTCATGTTTCGATACTCTCCATTAATGTGCATTTGCCGAAGGTTCATGAGGTTTTTTCCCAACCAGATGTCCTCTAATGAGGTTTTCATTAGGTCGCCAACAGCATGATAGTCATAGGTATCACCACAACATGGGTGAGCCAGCATTTTTCCATCTTTAAGGGCTCGAATGAACAACCGTTGATACAGTTGAGCGCAGACAAAATCAGGGATGAACTCTTTCTTTTCATAGATGAAGTTAGATTGTTCCTCCCCATCATCTTTTTGTTTGTAATCAATTCTTGTGATGGAGTCACAAAAGGGGCTCCAAAAATTAACATAATCTTCCCAGCTGGGGATGGTTTCTTTGGTCTTTAACGCATTTACCCTAATGAAAGGCTTCTTTCCGGTTTTATTTCTGAATTCCCAAAAGGTCTTTACGTTTTCAAAAACCTGGTCGAAGGAAGCACCAACGCGAACTTTTTCAAAAACTTCTTTAATATGACTGTCTAAACTAAAGATGATTACATCGAGTCCTGCCTCAAGTAATTCTTCCTGGACTCTTCGTGAAAGGTTTGTGGCGTTTGTGTTGATCATTGTATCGACCACACCGTGGTCTTTGGCCATCTTGATCATCTTGGGGAGTTGACGATTCATGAGGGGCTCCCCAAGGTAATTGTACTTGATGGATCTCAGACCATTTGGAACGGCCTCTTTGAGTAGTCTTTCGTACACATCCATGGGAAACATTTGATTTTCGATTTTTCCTTGATTGGCCTCGATGATGGTTCGGGCGCAGTAAGGGCAGGCCAGGTTGCAGTAGGTCGTGGCTTCAATATCCAGATGGATGGGAGATTTTTGCAAGTAAAGATGCTTGGGGAATTCTTTCCAATCCTTGCGATACTGCAAAAAGGCTTCTCGCTCGGGACCTTCTTGATAGGTTGCCGCTCGAAGCTCCTCGACGGGATCCCTCTCTTCGTAGGTGGGATCGATTTCCATGTTCACATGAATGTTTGGATTCATAGTTCTCCCTGAAATGACGTAGTTTTGCGGCGCATAAGATACTTGCTCAATGGTGGTTTGGCAATATGGGGGGTAGGAAAGAGGGCTTCTTCTCAGGAGAAAGGGGATATGCTAGCATTTAATGTCTTAACGAAAGATTTACGTTCCTTACATGAAAAGAAAAAAAATCATCATCGCAAATTCCACGGGTCGGCTTGAAAACGGCCGAAAAGTCATTCATTTTCCCTCTCGCTGGACCTATAGCGTTACGGATCGATGGAAATTCAATTATTATCCTTACCAACTGGCCTATCTCTCTTCGATGCTAAAGCGCGACACGGATCATGACGTGAAAATGATGGATGCGTGTCTTGAAGACTGGACTGCCGATCGATACATCGAGGAGATTTCCAGAGAAGAGCCCGACTATATTGTTTTTGATACGGCGACGCTCGTATATGGCCAAGATTTGAAGGTTGCCAAAGCCTTGAAAAAACGATTCGGAACGAAGAGTATTTTTGCAGGGCAACATCCTACGGCTTTTCCAAAAGAGGTTTTAAATGACGGTGCGGATATGGTCTGCATTGGAGAGTTCGAGGAAACGCTTGTTGAGTTTTTTCAAGGAAAGGACCCATCAACGTTGTTGGGTGTGTACCCCAACGGTTATCGAAAGCCTTTGGATGTGAACACGCTTCCATTTCCGGAAGATGATGATGTATCTCGGATTCGTTATTCTGTACCTCACAAAGAGTGTCAGGAATACGTTGAAATAGAAGCCTTTGGATCGAGAGGTTGTCCGTATACGTGTAATTTCTGCGTGTGCGGAAATATCACTTATTCCAAGCCAAATTGGCGATGTCGAAACGTTGAAAACGTGGTCGAGGAAATCAAGATCATGAAAGCCAAATATCCGCAAATGGAAGGCTTCTTTTTTGACGAAGAGATGCACAATGCGAATAAGCGGTGGCTCCAATCACTCTGTCGGGCGATGATAGAAAATGGGCTCCACAACATGAAACATGAAGCCATGTCTGGTTTCTGGGGTTTTGATTACGAAACCTTGGCGTTGATGCGAGAGGCCGGATATTACAAAATTCGCGTGGGCGTTGAATCCACTGAGCCCGAAGCTTTAAAGAGCATGAATAAACCCTTGGATGTCAAAAAGGTGCATCAGGTTCTGAAGTGGTGCAAGGAAGTAGGAATGCGCGTCTATGGAACCTTCACCTTGGGGGCATGGGGCTCAACGAAAGAAATGGATATGAGTACGCTACATGCGTTGAGGAATTTTTTGGACCAAGATTTACTTTGGGATTTTCAGGTTTCCATCAATACGCCTCAACCCGGTACGCCTTTTTACAAACTGGTCAAAGATGCGGGCTATTTGATTTCAGATAATCCGGAAGATTTTGATGGAGACCAGAAGGTCATTGTAAATTATCCAAACTATCGAAAAGAAGACATCGAGGGAATGAGCGTTGTCGCATCCAAGTTGGCAGAGCAAACATATGCCACCCGTCGAATTCGAGATCATGGTGCATTGAAAGTCTTCGTTGAGTCTCTTCGTCGACGTGGGGCCACTCAGACAGCGTTGGCGGGCTTTCGATTTTTAAAGCGCAAGATTAGTCCACCGCTGTAGACGATCTTGGAGCGTTTCTACGCCATTCATCTAAAAATCCGCGGTTGTATTCTTCTTTTGCCCGGAAAAGTACGTAGTAAAGGGATTCCGGGTTGAACGCCATGCATCTTCGCATCATTTTGGCTCTCCAAAAAGCAAGTATGTGAAGCGTTTGTTTCCCCATTTCTCGAGTCGCATTTGGTTGCTCAAGGGCTCGATATACCTTTACGTCTGCAACTCCCTGGTAGTAAGCCTTCTTCAAAAAATAGGGAACGGTGGTCCTTTCCGCTGCGATCCAATGGTGAACGGGAGCCTTGGGGGTGTACCAAACCTCTCCTCCCATTCGATATAGCAGGTAAGTTAGGTGCATATCATCGTTAGGAATGAGTGCCTGCGTCGAAGCGTCATAACTGATGTCTGGATCGAAACCGCCGAGTTTCTCGATGATTGACTTTCGCCAGAGCATATTCGCTCCATAGGGGAACTTCGGATACTGCAATCGAAACTCCTTTGCTCCCAAATCCAAACCCGTATACCAATTTTCTTCATTTTCCCTGAGCCACGAAGGCCGGTGCGTTTCCCACTCTAAAATTACCGGTCCTCCCGCAGCATCGCAGTTAGGATGATTCGTTAAAAGTTCGGCGTATCCATCTAGCCAGGTTGGTGATGGCTTTGCGTCATCATCCAAATAAATGACGAAATCCCCCTTCGCAATTTCCATCGCCTTGTTTCGACTTTTGGTTAAGCCGATTTCAGGTTGAGATATGAATTTCACCTGTCCTTGAGTCTTCTCTGCCCAGTTTTCAGTGATTTCCTGCGTATTGTCTTTGGATAAATTGTCCAAAACCAACACCTCGAACTGATCTTTGGCATAAGTTTGTTGGAAGAGTCCTTCTAAAGCCCGGTGGACCAATTGGGCTCGGTTGCATGTGCAAATCGCGATGGAAAAGCGCGGTGAGGTCATAGAAGCTGATTCCTTTTCATCCATTCGACGGTTGTTGAAAGAGTTTCGTTGAAAGAAACGGGGCTGTATCCCAATTCCCGCTTAGCCTTTTCAGATGAGTAAAAATGATGAACGGTTGCAGACTTGGCCCAGGATTTTAAGTACCGAGGAGGGGTTTTTCGGAAGAAGGATTCCCATTTGGCAAGGGTTGCATATAGAGACAATCCGCAAGCTGGAAGAGGGAAACGAGGGTAAAGTCCCCCAACTTCTTTGGCAATCATTTGATAAGCCATTTGGTTGGTCAGGTTTTCTCCCCCGAGAATATAGCGTTCACCGCTTCGACCTTGGGTAAGCGCCAAAATCATTCCGTCAACGACATTGTCAATTCCGACAAAACAAGCTCCTCCAGGTGGGTAAAACGGTACCTTGCGGCGGGCGAGTTTTTGAATGAGGTGCATCGCCGGGGAATGATCATCTCCCTGGCCAAAAACAAACGCTGGATTGACGACGATGACATTTGTTTTGGCGTTGGCTGCGTTCAAGGCAATTTGTTCACCTTCAAATTTCGAACGGTGATAGTGAAAAACCTTGGAATTCCATTCGAAAGGCGCCGTTTCATCTAGGGGATTCTTGGTTTTGTTGGGACCGATGGTTGCCACGGAGCTTACGACAAGTACTTTTGGCGTCTGAGCTTCCTGGGCACATTCTAAAACATTCTCGGTTCCGCGAACGTTGATATCAAAAAGTTCTTCGGATTGATTGGAGCGAAAGGAAACCAGTCCGGCAACATGGAAGAGACCATCAAACGCTTGGCTAAATACGGGTTTTAAACTTTCAAGATCTCGAACATCGCCTTGATGCCAAGTGATGTGCGGGGATGGTGAGGGGAGGGAACGGGAAAGGGCTGTGACTTCATGTCCCTGTTTGACGAGGGCTCGAATCAAAGACTGCCCAATGAATCCGGTCCCACCTGTCACAAGATATTTCATTTAGGATCTCTTAAGGTAGAAATTCATGAAGCCATTGGCCCGACGGACAAATTCCAAAGGGTTCTTGAGGCTTCGAAGGATGTTTTTGGGGCGTAAGACGATTTCACGTAGGCCCTCTCGAACCAATTGACCCAATTCATCCTGGCTTAAGTACCGCGTTTTCGTAATCGGAATCAACGAAGAATAATCCGACCACTCGGTAGATTTAATGAGATGCTCATTCTTGGCAATGGTGGCCAATGTGGTTCCGGGAAAAGGAACGGCAAAACCCAACTGAACGGTTTCGGCGTCGAGTTCTTTTCCAAATTGGATGGAAGCCAAGATTCCCTCGCGGGAGTCCTCAGGAAAGCCGAACACAAACATGGCGTTGGCTTTGATATGCAATTCTCGACACCACCGAAAGACATCTCGGACGTGATCCAAGCTTCGGCGTTTCGCCAGAAGATTCATTTCATCGGAGGAAGTTTCATCCGTAGACTCAACACCTAAGTTCATTCCATTGCATCCGGCTTTGGCCATCAACTTGAGAAGGTCGTGGGTGAGATGTTGGGTCGAGGTTTCCGCACGCCATTTGAGCGGAAGAGGCTTCTTTAAGAGCAACTCACACAGATCTTCAATGCGTTTCTTTTTTGCCGTAAAGAGAAGATCCCTGAACAAAATGAATCGTACGCCCAAATGGAGCGAAAGATATTCCATCTCCGCATATATTCGTTCGGGCGTCATGGAGAGAAAGCGTTGCCCCTCAGCCAAAACATACGGACAATACGCACAATCGTAGAGACAGCCCAACGAAGTTCTCATCGTGGCAAAGGGTTGGGGTTCTCTTAAATCAAAACGATAGCGTTTCAGAGGGGTTAACTCCCAACATCCGAAAGGCAGATCATTCATGTCGAAATTGGGTGCAATGGGAGGAGGGGAAACAATCTGGTCTGGCAGCATCAGCTCTTGAATATTTGTCAGGTCAGATTGGGTGAGCAATTTCTTCAAGGTCGTGTCTGTGTGCCCAACCAAAATTCCGTCGGCGCCACTTCTTTCAAAAGCCTCGGTGGGTACATGGGCCGGTTGAGGTCCGAAGAGGAAAACCTTTTTGTTCTGATACGTGTCTTTGACCCAACGAGCCATGTCACAGTCCATGAGGAATGTGGGGGTCGCTGTAAGAACAATGGCCAAATCAAACGCGGAAATCTCTGAGATCCGGGCTTGGGTCTGATCAAAATTTAAATTTTCGGCCGATGCGTCTAAAAAATGTACCTGTTTTGGGTCAATGGTGCCCCCCATTTGAACCAAGTGATGTGGGGGAAGCACAACTCCAGGCCGGGGATTCATGATCCCATAATTTCCCATATAGTCCCGGTTCGATTGAAGGTGAGGGGGACTGGGTGGATTTAGAAGGAGAACCGACATCTCTTTTTTGCTGTGCTACTATACGTGATTCTCGAACGCTTGAGTATGTCCAAAATTGCCGTCATAGATCTTTCTTTCACGTGGCCCCCAGATGGAGGGGCACGAACAGATGTTCGAGAGGTGTGTGTTCGTCTTGCGGAAAAGCACGAGGTGAAGTTATTTGTCCCTGAAATATTGGGGTGGATGAAAATCGGAAAGCATTGGATTCAAAAGCCCTTGGATCGGACTCGTTTTTTTTGGAAGGGAAAAATCTCCAGTGACGTAGGCCTCGATTACGAAAAAATTCCTTTTGGACCCCTTTCTTTCAGTGCTTGGAAGGTCGGAAAGGCTTTTCGGGAAGCGGTGACTTCTTGGGGAGCGGATCGGGTGTTTGTGGCGGACGGCTGGTACTTGAAACCGTACGTGATCTCAGAACTGAAAGATTTCCGTCCGGTGGTGCGTTTCTATGCCCATGAAATGCTTTGTTTGAAGGGGAATGGGTTCTTTTTCAAATGGGGAAAGCCTTGTTTTCGGAATTACCTCAACCAAAAGACCTCCACGTCTTTGCGATGTCTGGCATGTACCTCATCTTTCTATCTGAAGTACCCGAGTCCCACATGGATTCATGAGTTTTTGTCTTCGATGGCTTGGTGGCCGGGATACGTCCATAAAGTCATTCAGAGCCTTCGGGATTGTCAAACGGCGATTGTCTATAATGAATTTACAGCCAATCGAGTTCGTCCTTTTGCCGAAGATGTTCGGATCGTCCCTTCCGGTGTCGATTTAAAAAACTTCCAACCTGAGGCCGAAGAAAATCCGCGTTCCAAAAAAATTATATTGGGCATGGGAAGAATGGAAGAGCCTCGAAAGGGTGGAGACGTCCTGGTCAATGCGCTCAAACTTCTTCGTCACGAACGAAAGGATTTTGAATTATGGCTCACGGCAAAGAAAAACTATGGAGAGACATGGATTAAACCCCTGGGGTGGACAAAATATGAGGATATGCCCAAACTATATTCCTCTGTGGATGTGGCCGTCGTGCCATCGATGTGGCCCGAACCTCATGGGATCGTGGCCGTCGAAGCTTTGGCGTGTGGCGTTCCGGTTTTAGGAAGTGAGATTGGTGGTTTGGCTGAAATTTGCCGAAATATTCCAGGGGCTCGATCTTTCCCTCCGGGAAATGTCGGGGCGCTAAAAGAAATGTTGAATCAATACTTGGACGATCCTCAACCGAAGATGGAGCTGAAAGAAAAAGGAATTGAAAAAGTGAGTACCTTGTATGAATGGGATCGAATTGTTTCAGAGGAAATTGAACCATGTTTTTCTTAAATCGGGTTTACACAGCTGAGAACTTTCGGATCTTGAAACAAGGGCTGAAAGTCCAGGGACCCTCTTTCTTATGGTCAGCGATTCGGACCAAATTAAATCAGTGGTTTGAGCCCGATCGACCCAAGCAAAAGCCGTTCATCATGCATATCGAAACGACGTCTCGGTGTAATCTGAGGTGTCCGAGTTGTGCGCATTCTGAGCTTGAGGGCAAGGGCTCAGATATGAACTTGGAAAATTTCAAGAAACTGATTGATCAGCAGAAAGGGCTTGGAAAAGTCATTCTATACGGAATTGGAGAAACACTTCTTCATCCAGATATTTTCGAAATGGTTCGTTATGTAAAAAAACGAGGGATCTATACGGGGTTTTTTACGAACGGAACGCTTTTGACGGAACGCTTTCGAAGCGAAATCTTAAAAAACGGTCAAGACTATTTGAATATTTCGATCGATGGGGCCAGTAAAGTTTCGTTTGAAAAGCAAAGGGCGGGGGCCAACTTTGAAAAAGTGATTGCGAATGTGAAAGCGTTTATGGCTGAAGCGAAACAAGCTGGCAGCCCTATTGATGTGGCGGTATGGAATTGTCTCACGGATGACAATATTTCTGAGGTGCCAGATCTCGTCTCCTTGGTTCACGAGATGGGTGTCTCTAAGCTTGTTCTGCAGGACATCATGTTTTGGAATCGCGAGGGAATCGAACAGGAATTTTCGCAAAAAGTACTGGATGCCAAACGCGTTCAACGCAATGACTATTTCAAAAAGGGAGCTGAAGAGGCTAAGCGTTTGGGGATCTCTCTTGACTTGCTCATGTCGGCTGGCGACGGAAAGCGACGTTGCCAAGTGCCTTGGTATTTTTCGTACATTACGGCCCAAGGGCTAGCCACTCCATGCAATTGGCATGGTTGGGATGGGGAAAAACTTAATTTTGGGAATGTGAATGAGCGTGGATTTGAAGAGGTTTGGAATGACAAATCCTACGTTCAGTTTCGCAAAGAGATGCGCCAGAAGGAAATTCCTGAGTTTTGTGAAAAGTGTCCGATGTATGATCGTGAAATGATCAAATTGGCTTAAATCTATTCAGGATAGGTTAAGGGCCGACCGTAGGCGTCTCTCGGGATGTCTTTTTCCAGAGAAGGGACTTCAAAAGGTTTTCCCTCGATGGCTTGGAGAATGGCCTTCGCACAAGTCACCCCAGAGTCAAAGCACCCTTCCATCATCTTGTATTGGAACATTCCAATACGTCCTGCAATGAAGAGGTTTTGAATCGGCGTTTGATGGGAGAGGCTTCTTTGAAGCGTTTCTGTGGACTTCTTCAGGACGGGATAGGCATGGGGACTGCGTTTCAATTCAAATCCCAAAATGTCTTCCGTTTGGAGGCCATAAAGTGTTTTCAAATGGGACTGAATCATTCGGTAGATTTCTTCCGCAGAAAACGTCGCCAACGAACTTTCTGGACCGTGTGCGAATTCAACCGAAATCAAGGTTTGATTCTTAGGGGCCATCTCCGGGAGCGCATTTTTGAATTCAGCGATGCGATAAAAAGGATAGGACTTCTCCGGGAACCAGGTCCAAAGGTGTTCCAGCAGTTTTGGCTTATTAATCTTAATAAAAAGAACCGAAATGCCCCGGTAAGAGAGTTTTTTCCATGGGTCTAAAAGCGAGGTTCCTTGGGTCATCTTTGCGAATTCGGAAATGGGAGTTGTGTTCAGATAAAAATCAGCCTTCTCCTCATTTCCATTGATGAGGACATGATCAATCCGATTTTCTTCGGCAACGACACCGGTCAGTCGTGAATTTTTCCGAACGTCTACGCCTGGCGTGTTTTCGAGATGATCAAAGAGAGAGCGAATGGTGTTTTTGGGATAAACGATGAAACGTCCCCCTTGATAGTAGTCCTCCGTGACGCCACCTCTGAGCTTTTTGACCAAGGAGTAGAGGATATAGCTTAGATTGGTCGGGAGAAGGCGAAAAGCAAAGTCCATCGAAATTTCTTCGCCGGGAAGTCCCGCCCATTTTTCAATCAATGGCAAAAGAACAGTCTGGGAAAAATGGCGTCCATAATAGATTCTCAAGAAATCCTTGAGGTGACGGGGTTTTCTTTTTAAAAACCGTGTGGCCATCGCAGCGCCTACAGAGGCACAAAAAATCGGGTTTCGAGCGAAGCCAAAAGGAAATTTGTAATTGGTTTTTCGAATCCGAAGGTCTTCGAAATACTTTACGGGAAAGCATTGGTCATGAATGCCTACCTTTTCGGCCAAGGTGGAAAAAATGAACCGGGGACCATTGTCGAACGTAAAGCCGTCCTCTGTTTTCCAGGTGGAGGCCAATCCTCCAACATGGTCGCGGCCTTCATGAATGGTGACATCGTGTCCTTCGGTGGACAATTTTCGAGCGGCTGAAAATCCCGTGATGCCGCCGCCAAAAACTAAGATTTTCTTCTTCGCCATTTTTTTCTTAGGAGTTGCAGGGCAGAGACATGTTTGGATTTTTTCGAAGGAAGTGGAGGGGGTCATGTACCGTTTCTCCCTCAACGGCCTTCAGCTCTCCAAAGCCTTTCCATTCGGCATATTTTTTCCACAGTCCATCACATACATAGCGATAAGCGCATTTCTTACATTCGGAACCCTTGGATTTATTCTTGATTTGGAGAAAGTATTTAATCGAATCGTGTTTGAAGGCCTGCCACCCGTTTTTGAGAGAGCGTAATTTTTGTGGATAAAGAATCATTCCGGCACATAAGGCTGCGGTGGACAGAAAATAACCTTCTCGAATTCCGGTTCGGATCAAATAATCCCACTCGTCAGGGTCATACTGGATCTGGGGCATGTTCGTGACGTAGCTTTCATAGCCCTCCATCAAACACAATGGGATATACCGAACGGTGATTTTTCGAATTTTATCCTTATATTGATCGATGGCCTGCTTTAGATAGGGAGCTGCTTCACTGTGAGCGACGTTCAATTCGGGAGCCGATTTCCAATCCGCCTCGACGATGGGATTGAATAAAATAAAATTGGCCGTTTGGATGCCCAAGGAATGATAAAGCTCCAACGTTTCCACAGGGTTTTTGAAATTGAGTCCCGAAATCACGCAATTGGCTCTGACCTTAACCCCTAACGGGATGAGGTTCTTGACAGCCAAGAGAGCCTTATCAAAACTTCCTGGAATTTCCGTGACGCGATCGTGGGAAGAGGCCTCATGTCCATGAATGGATATGAGAAAATCATCCACTCCGGCTTCCACACAGGCTTTGGCATAATTCGGGTCCGCAAGGCGAAGGGCATTGGAAATCATGCTGATGCTCTCGAATCCCAGGTCTTTGGCATACGCGACCAATTCGAGAAGGTCTTTTCGAATCGTGGGTTCTCCCCCTGTAAATTCCAGGATTCGAATCCCTTTTCCGTGAATGTGTCGAATTTGTTTTTTGATTTCCTCAGTCGAGAGATCCTTCTCTTTCTCTCGATCTTTTACGGTTTGGATGTAATAGCAAAACTTGCAGCGCTCATTGCAAGAATAACCGACATTGATATCTACGCGTGACGTTATGGGCATGGACCACGTATTATCCACGAAACCGCTTCAATGTTAAATCCCCCTGACAAAAATCGAGATAGGCGCTAGGCTTGCCTCTATGAAACCCTCTGTACTTGTTTCCGGCTCCTCCGGCTATATTGGTTCCCATTTTGCAAAATATTTTAAGAAGAAGAACTGGACCGTGTGTGGTGTGGATCGTGTTGCGAGTCCCGAGCGAGTCCAACCTTTTTTAGATGATTTTGTTAGGGCGGAAATCGCGGACCGTTCTTCCGTTTTAGACCTCTGCCGAAAAAATAATGTCGAAGCAGTGGTTCATTGTGCGGCGCTTTGTTTGGTGGGTGAATCCGTTCAAAAGCCCAAACTGTATTGGAAAAACAACGTTGAAGATGGAGCAGCGTTTGTGGACGCCTTGGAAGAAGCCGGTGTTCGCAACCTTTTGTTTTCCTCAACGGCGGCAACCTATGGTGAACCCCAAGAAGTTCCCATCCCGGAAACGCATCCTCAAAAACCGATTAACCCCTATGGTGAAACGAAGCGAGTTTTTGAAAAGGATCTTCTAAGCCGAGAAGAGAAAGGTCGAATGCGCATTGGAATTTTTCGCTATTTCAATGCGGCGGGAGCCGATCCTGAGGGAGATTTGGGGGAGGTCCATGACCCCGAAACGCATTTGATCCCCAACGCGATATTGGCCTTATTGGGAAAGAATTCGAAAATGAGTTTATTTGGAAAGGACTTTCCAACCCGGGACGGAACCTGTGAAAGAGATTACATCCATGTTTGGGATTTGGCTCAAGCGCACTTCCTATTGATGAAACGAATGATCGAGGAAGGAAGAGGCGGAATTTATAATTTGGGTACAGGATCCGGGTACACGGTGAAAGAAGTCCTGGATGAAATTGCTCAGCAGGCCGGACAAGAAGTGCCCCATGAAATCGTGGGTCGACGACCTGGAGATCCTGCCGTATTGGTTGCGGACTCGAGGAAAGCCAAAAAGGAATTGGGATGGACCCCGGAGAGATCGGACTTGTCCCAAATCGTCAAAGATGCGCTGTACTGGCATCGAAAAAGGGAAGGCTTGGCCTAGGAATCCGAGATCGCTTTTTGAATGGCTAAGAGCAAAGGTTCTCGAGCAGAAGACCCGCCAAACCGTTTTCGAAATGTCTCACGGTCGTATTCAGGGGGAGTTTGAAGCGTTTCCATCGTTCTAGAAACGAAGGATTCCGCATTCGCAGAAATCACGTAAGATTTGAATAGGTCTAAGGATGCGCCCACCAAACTCCCCACAACGGGGATTCCCATGGCGATCGATTCAATGACTTTGAACGAAACGCGCGCACGATTGGCTTCATGGTCTCGCATGAATACATGGCTGACATCCAGACACCCTAAGGCCGAGGGAATTTCGGCTTGAGGCAAGAGGCCCGTGATTTTCACTCGATCTTCCAGACCATGGTGCTGAATTTGCTTTTTGATTTGAGGTTCCAGAGGGCCGCCACCAATCAGAAGAAAGAAAATCTTGGAATCATCCATTTTCCCCCAAGCGTCTAGAATGACATCCAAGTCCAACGTGCCTCCGTGGGTGAACGTACAGAGATGGCCCACGACATATTCAGCGTGTTGAAGGCCCCACCGTTCCTTTGCCTGGCCTTTTTCTTCGGGAGACAAAGCGTGAAAAAGCGTTTCGTTGAAGCCTTGAGGAATGACCGTATAGGCTCTGTGTTCACGCTTTAGTCTCTCTTGAATGATGGAGCTGTGCGTGGAAATGTGATGGCTCCAGGAAGGACCCATTTTTTCTGCCGTTCGTGCGATCCATTGTTTGAAGATATTGCTTTGGAGCCCCTCATCGAGATCATCCCAGTCGACAAGGACCTTTTTGCCTCGCAATCGGGCAATGAGGATGGCGGAGAGGGTGATGGGGTTGAATTTTTGGGTGAACAACACGTCATAGGATTGGGTCCAGGCATCCCACTTCGCTTTCCATAGCTTGAGAAGAGGGGAAGCTTCAATTTCTGAAAGTGTGACGCTTAATCCCTCCTGTTTCATCAAGTCCATGAGGGAATGAAAACGATAGGTCGACCCGTAACGCCGGTCTAAGCTGTTGATCGCGAGAATAGATGTTTTCTGTAAGTGTCTAGAAATGCTTGTCAAAATAGCTCACTGTATAAGTTTCAGGTATTGTACCTGCTCATCATTGGAAGGAAAACCCAACCCAAGAGAGGCTAAACTCTATGGCGACGAAGAAGGCATTCATCACCGGGATTACGGGGCAAGATGGATCGTATATGGCCGAATTGCTATTAAGCAAAGGCTATGAGGTCCATGGAGTCATACGCAAAGCCAGTACCTTCAATACAGAGCGCTTGCGAGACATCTATCAAGATCCCCACGACTCAAATCGAAAGCTTTTTCTTCATTACGGAGATTTATCGGATGCTTCCATGTTGTCTCGGGTGCTTGGAAAAATCGGCCCGGATGAAATCTATAATCTTGGAGCACAGAGTCATGTCCGTGTGAGTTTTGATATTCCGGAATACACGGCCGATATTGTGGCCCTGGGTCCTTTACGAATTCTCGAAACCATTCGTGAATTGGGCATCAAACCCAGATTTTATCAAGCCTCTAGTTCAGAGATGTTTGGAGGTGTACAGGGTGGGGTGTTAAATGAAGAATCTCTTCTTCAACCCCGAAGCCCTTATGCGGCCTCGAAAGTCTTTGGTTATTGGATTACCCGGAACTATCGTGAGGCTTACGGAATTCATGCTTGTAATGGGATTCTGTTCAATCACGAATCTCCGCGACGGGGAGAAACCTTTGTGACTCGGAAGATCACACGGGCTGTAGCTCGGATTTTAGCGGGGAAACAGAAAAAAGTTTATTTGGGAAATTTAGATGCCAAGAGGGATTGGGGCTTTGCCAAGGAGTACATGGAAGCCGCATGGATGATGTTGCAACAGCCGGAACCGGACGATTATGTCATTGCCACCGGTGAGTCCCATTCGGTGAAGGACTTTCTCCAAGAGGCTTTTTCGGCCGCTCAATTGAATTGGGAAGAGTACGTGGAAATTGATCCCAAATATTTTCGACCCACGGAAGTTCATGATTTGGTCGGAGACGCGTCAAAGGCCTTTGAGAAGTTTCATTGGAAACCCAAAACCTCTTTCCAAGACCTGGTTCGATTGATGTTGCAAGCCGATTGTGAAAACCAGGGTGTGAGTTTGCCCAAATGAATATCTTGGTCACAGGTGGTCACGGTTTTGTTGGCTCTCATCTATTGGATCAGCTCGAAACCCAAGACAACATACGTATTTTGGCTCCCTCCCGAATCGAGTTGAATCTATGCGATCGGGAAGCCGTTCAAAAATGTTTTCAAAAGCATGATATTGACCAAGTCATTCATTTGGCGGCCTCCGTTGGGGGGATTGGAGCCAATCGAAGTCGCCCTGCGGACTTTTATTTTGAAAATGCCCTCATGGGGCTTCATTTATTGGAGGCGTCGGCCAAGGCAAACGTGAAGAGATTCATTCTTTTGGGAACCATATGTGGCTATCCAAAGTTTGCCCCCATTCCTTTTTTGGAAGAAAGCCTTTTTGATGGCTATCCAGAAGAAACGAATGCTCCTTATGGGGTGGCGAAGAGGGGATTGTGGGTAGCGGCCCAAGCTTACCAAGCCCAATATGGCCTGCCGGTTGTGGGGGTTTTCCCCACCAATCTCTATGGTCCTCGGGATAATTTTGATTTGGAAACTTCTCACGTAATCCCCGCACTCATTCGGAAAATTGAGAAGGCCAAGAAAGAGCATTCTCCTCATGTTACCGTTTGGGGATCTGGAGAAGCCTCCCGCGATTTTTTGTATGTGACCGATGCCGTGGCAGGGATTCTTTTGGCTCTTGAGGCTTCAGGGATCGAAGGAGAAATGTTTAATTTTGGTTCTGGAGCGGAACATACAATCCGAGAACTTGTGGAAACCATTTGTTCCATTCTCGAATATGAAGGCAAAATCCAATGGGACACCTCCAAACCCGATGGCCAACCCAGACGTTGTGTAAGTGGAGAGAAGGCCGAAAAGAAATTGGGCTTTAAACCCAGCGTGTCGCTTCAGCAGGGATTGAGACAAACGATTCAGTGGTATCGTGAGCAAGGCAAAGATTAAATTGGAAGACATCGCGGTCATTGTGGCCACGAAGAACGATGCGGCGACCCTGGAAGCCTGTGTTGACTCTTTGCTAGAGGCGGGCCGAGGCCGGTCGGAAATCATTATCGTGAATGATGCGTCTACGGATGAATCGGTGGAGATTTTGGATCGCTATGGAGATCGAATTCGCGTCCTCCAGGGAACAGGCGAAGGCCCTGGAAAAGCTCGAAACCTGGGGCTTCAATCCACGAAAAAACGTTGGATCGCCTTTACGGATGCAGACTGTGAAGTCTCTTCGGAGTGGTTGGAGCGTTTGACGGAGGGGTTCTTGGACCAAGAAGACTCGTTTATTGGGATGGGCGGACCCCAGAAAATTTCCAAGAATGCCGGAGAAACCGAGGTCGAGATTGGCCGTTTTCTCGAAACGGTCGGGTTTGTTTCGGATTATATTCATGGAGATCAAGAGGTGTGCGAAGTGTCTCACAACCCTACATGCAACGTTCTATATGCGCGTCATGCATTGGAAGCGGTCGGTGGTTTCGATGAAGACCTCTGGCCTTGCGAAGACTTGGATTTGGATTTGCGTTTGAGGGATCAAGGATTTCGACTTGCGTTCCATCCTCAGGCGGAGGTTGAACACCGCAGGCCCGAAAGTTGGAGGGGCTTTTGGTCGATGATGGGGCGCTATGGCTTTGCCCACGCACAATTGGTTAAGAAGAGAGGTTTGTGCCAACCTCTTCATCTTCTTCCCATTTTTTCCCCCCTTGGGCTTTTGTTCGTTGGGGGCCTCTTTTTCTACTTTCCCCTGATCTCCTCCATGGTTCTTGGGACCTGTGTGTTGTTTACGTTTCTGATTTTCTTGGGTTTGACCAAATCCGTTCGAAGAAGCTTTCGATATCCTTTGGTTTTGTTGAAGGTGTTGCTGGATTGGCAAATTGGTTTTGCTCGTGGTTTATTGGGAAAACGAAGGGTTGCACAAAAGAATGGCTAAATTATCAATTATTGTTCCTGCGTATAACGAAGAAGACTTCATTCATGAAGTGGTGACAGGATTACTTTCCATCCGACCGCAAATCATCGAGGAAACGACCTTGGACGATGTGGAAATCATCGTGGTGGATGATGGATCCAGAGATCAAACGGCCAAGTTATTGAAGGACATCCTCCAGAAAGAAACGGCCGATCACTTTCAAGTGGTTCAGCATGAGGAAAACCGGGGTTATGGAGCCGCTTTGAAAACGGGATTTAATGCGGCCAAGGGAGAGTTTCTCTCCTTTATGGATGCCGATGGAACCATCGATCCGAGAGCCTTTGCAAAGATGCACGAGACGTTGGAGAAAGAAAATGCCGACATGGTGGTCGGCACGCGGTTTGGAAACAAGGGTTCTCAAATGCCTTTGACCCGAAAAGTGGGAAATCGTTTTTTCGCGCTTCTTCTTTCTTTTCTGGCTGGACAGCGCGTGAAAGATACGGCCAGTGGCATGCGTCTGTTCAAGAGGGAAGCCCTTCGCATGTTATTGCCGCTTCCAGATGGTCTCCATTTTACACCCGCCATGAGTACAAAGGCGTTGCATGAGCGGATAAAAATTGCCGAAGTTCCCATTCCCTATGCCGAACGGCAAGGAGCTTCCAAGTTGAGCGTGGTCTCCGATGGCTTGAGATTCTTCCGAATCATTGTCGGAACTGTGCTGATGTACAATCCTTTCAAAGTTTTTCTTTTTTTCGGGTTGTTGTTCGAATTGGTTGCGGGACTGCTTTGGTCCATTCCTTTGTACGAACTTTTTTCGGCCAAGGATCTCCTTTTTTCGGACTATATCTACCGATCCATTGGGGGCGTTTATTTTTCCATCATTGGAGTTCAAATCATCTTGTTCGGTGTCTTGGCTCGATTCATCGTTTCGACGTTTTTCAGACAACATGAACCCGGGGTCTTGATTCACAAAGTAAATCGCATGTTTCGGGTTTACGACTGGATGGGAATTTATGGCATGGGGGTTTTGTCCATCGGAATTTTGATCAATGCTGCCTATTTTTGGAAATACTTGTTTGGAGGAGGCATCATTTTTCACTGGGCCTGGCTCCTTCTGGCGGCAGGGATGATCATTGTTGGGGTTCAAATGCTGATCACTGGGATTGTCATGCGCATCTTGAAAGATATTAAGGCTTGCCTGGTTGAGAAAGACCCTCCCGAAGTCCTTTCGGACATTTCTTAAAGAAATCTTTAAGAAAGTATTCTTGGGTGAGGCCCTGGTCTTGTTGTGCGAATCCAAAGCCCTGGTATACTTCGCAGCCTTCTTCTCTCGAATAGAGGGAAGAGAGGCACATCGAAGTAAAGAGAGGGAATCTTGAAAACGCGCGTATTTGTCACATTGAAACCAGATGTTTTGGATCCACAAGGTAAGGCCATCGAGGGGGCTTTGCATCGTTTAGGCTATACCTCCGCGAGTGAGGTTCGTGTGGGAAAAGTCATTGAGATGAACTTAGATCTGAAAGACTCCACGCAAGCGAAAGATCAACTCAACGAAATGTGTGAAAAGCTATTGTCAAACCCTGTGATTGAAGATGCGCGTTATGAGTTTACGGAATGAAGCCATTGAACAGGGGTTAACCTCCAAAGAATACGATCTCATCATTCAAGAAATTGGTCGAGAGCCCAATTACGTAGAGTTGGGGATCATTTCGGCGATGTGGAGTGAACACTGTTGTTATAAGAGCTCTCGTCTTCATCTCAAAACCTTGCCGACGGATAGCCCTTTGGTTGTGGAAGGGCCGGGAGAAAATGCAGGGGTCATCGACATTGGGGATGGCTTGGTGTGTACGTTTAAAATTGAAAGTCACAATCACCCATCATTCATTGAACCATTCCAAGGTGCTGCCACAGGTGTCGGAGGAATTCTTCGAGACATCTTTACCATGGGGGCCCGGCCGATTGCGGTTTTGGATTCTCTTCACTTTGGTCATCCAACCCACGAAAAAACTTCGTATTTGGTTCATGGCGTGGTCTCGGGAATCGCGGGTTATGGAAATTGTATGGGAATTCCTACGGTGGGAGGAGAAGTCATCTTTGACGACTCCTATAATGGCAATAATTTGGTGAATGCCATGGCGGTGGGAATCGCCGAATTGAAAGACTTGCACAAAGCCGTGGCGAAGGGAGTCGGGAACCGCATTCTTTACTTGGGCTCCAAGACCGGAAAAGACGGGATACATGGAGCCACAATGGCTTCAGAGGAGTTTGGAGAGGGAAATGAAGAACGGCGTCCCACTGTTCAAGTCGGGGACCCCTTCATGGAAAAATTGCTCTTAGAAGCTTGTATGGAGATGTTTCAGGCAAAGATCTTGGTTGGCATTCAAGACATGGGAGCAGCTGGAATTGCGTGCTCCACATTTGAAATGTCATCCCGTGGGAATCACGGAATGCGAATCACATTGGATCATGTTCCCCTTCGAGCTGCCGGCATGACTCCGTGGGAAATTTTTCTTTCAGAATCCCAAGAACGCATGCTTCTCGTGGTTGAACCCTCCAAGGTGGAAGCGGTGATGGCCATCGCGAAGAAATGGGACATCGACTGCAGCGACATTGGGGAAGTCACGGATTCTGGAAGGGTGGAAGCGTTCCACAAAACTGAAAAAGTTGTGGATTTGCCGGTTCATCCGGTTGCGGAAGGAGCCCCGATTTATGACCGCCCCTGGAACGAACCGAAGGCGAAAACGGAGACCCTTTCCCGGGATCAATTGCCTGAAATCGATATGGCTGAGGCCATTCGGGTTTTGAATGCTTCTCCGAATCTTTCCTCCAGACACTGGGTATATCGACAATACGACCATATGGTGGGTACGGACACGGTGATTCGGCCTGGAGGAGATGCAGCAGTTCTTCGGATCAAAGGAAGAAAAAAGGGCTTGGCGGTCACCGTAGATAGTCAGAGCCGCTATTGTCATGCCGATCCTTATTTGGGTACCTGCCATGTGATGTCGGAAGCCTTGAGAAATCTCGCAGTCGTGGGCGCACGCGGTGTTGCCATCACGAATTGTTTGAATTTCGGTAATCCCGAAGACCCAAACATCATGGGCCAAATCGTTGCGGCCATTCGAGCGATGAAGGAAACCTGTGTGAAATTTGACACTCCCGTTACGGGAGGAAATGTCAGTTTGTACAATCAAACGGGAGATCAAGCCATTAAACCCACGCCAGCCATTGGGATGATTGGTTTGGTCGAAGATGTGAATGAAATTCGCCGATCCCATTTCCCCAAAGAAGGGTTGAACGTGGCGCGAATTGGCGGAAAGAATGAAAGCACATTGTTCCAATCGGAGTTTGCTTCTACCGTATTGAAGAAGAAGGACTTGGCCTGTCCTCCCATCGATTTGGATCAGGAGATTCGTTTAAGAGATTTTCTATTGGAATCCATTCCCTCTCGCATTTTCTCTTCCGCTCATGATTGTTCTGACGGCGGATTGGGACAGGCTGTTTTGGAAAGTTGTTTGGGCCCCCAGGGGAAATTGGTGGGCGTGACCATTCAAATTCCCGAAGAGGAATCGCCCACGCTGTTCTGGTTTGGTGAAACGGCGGGAAGGTGCGTGGTTTCGTATGATCCGAAACTTCAAGATGAAGTGAAACGCTTGGCTGAAAAGTATGCGTTGGATTTTACAGAAATTGGTGTCACCGGCGGCGACCGATTGAAAGTCGGAGAAAAAGTGGATCTTTCGCTCAAAGACTTAGAGAACGAACGAGAAGTCTTTTTCAAGGAGATTTGAAATGTGCGGGATCTATGGGGTTGTGGGGCAGGAAGAAGCTTCAAACCTGGTATATCTAGGGTTGTATGCCCTCCAACATCGAGGCCAAGAAGGAGCGGGAATCGTTTCTTCAGATGGAAAGATGCTTTATCGGAGAAGAAGGCCGCGCCTAGTTTCCGAGTCGTTTGATGAAGGCTCGTTTAAGCAGCTTCCGGGAGATATGGCCATTGGCCATGTTCGCTACTCTACGACGGGAACCACAATGGATAAAAATGTGGCCCCTTTTTTGGCGACGGGGTCCTGTGGAACCTTGGCCGTGGCACATAATGGAACTCTGGTGAATTTTCCTTCGTTGAGAAGATCCTTGGAGGCCGAAGGAGCTTTGTTTCAATCCACGATGGATTCCGAAGTGTTTTTACATCTGGCCGCTATGGAAAAGGGAGATTCCATTGAAGAAAAAATTCAGCGCTCCCTTCCCAAAGCCGAAGGCGCCTACTCGGTTCTTTTTTTAACGGAAAGCAAACTCATTGCTGCGCGAGATCCTCATGGTTTTCGTCCGCTGTGTTTGGGAAGAATGGCCAATGGACAGCCGGTTTTATCCTCTGAAAGTTGTGCGTTTGATTTGGTTGGAGCCAAGTACGAACGCGAAATCCAGGCCGGGGAAATGGTGATCATTGAACGAAATGGGGAAATGACATCGATTCAGTTTGCCAAGCCCAAGGAACGAAAAGCTTGTGTTTTTGAGCACATTTATTTTGCGCGTCCGGATTCATTTTTATTTGGGGAGAGTGTTTACAAAACGCGTTTGAGATTGGGACGCGCTTTGGCCAGGGAGTGCAATGTGCAAGCGGACGTGGTGATTCCGGTCCCAGATTCGGGAATGATGGCTGCCATGGGTTTCGCTGAAGAAAGTGGAATTCCACTGCAAATGGGATTGATTCGAAATCATTATGTGGGTCGGACATTCATCGAACCCAAACAATCGATTCGCGGATTTGGCGTAAAAATCAAACTCAACCCGGTTCGAAGTGTGTTGCAGGGAAAGCGGGTTGTGGTCATTGATGATTCAATTGTTCGAGGCACCACCTGTCGAAAAATTGTCAAAATGCTTCGAGATGCGGGGGCCAGCCAAGTCGTTTTTGCCATCAGTTCACCTCCGACGGTCAGTCCCTGCTATTACGGAATCGACACCCCGACCAAAGAGGAGTTGATTGCATCCAATCAAACCGTGGAAGACATTCGAGCGTATATTGGCGCAGATAAACTTGTTTATTTGAGTCTTCAGGGAATGTACGACGGGGTAAAGGGGAAGCCGTCGGAGTATTGCGACGCGTGTTTTTCCGAAAAATATCCGACGAAAATCGAATTGCCTTATTTGGAGTCCGCCCAAGGATCGTAATCAGTCTCGACCTCTGGAAATCCGTACTTGGGACTGATTTCTGGTTCTGGCTCCGGCGTCAAGGTTGTGCTGGGTTCGGAAGAACTGGTGCTGGAAGAAATCCCCGGAATCCTGATTACGCCCACAAATCCCAAAATGATCACGAACATGATCAGAAGCACCCCAATGGAAATGGGCATGATGTAGTGATTCATGACCTTTCCTGCAGGTTTGGGTTCAGGCAAATACTCTCCCAGGTCTTTTCGCGAGAGCTTTGGATTTTTTGGCTTGTTGGGTGAAGATTTTGGGGGCGGAACAAAATCGCGGGTGGGTTTGACCTCCTGCGTTTTTAAGCCGATGGGAATCGAAGCTTTGAGAGATTCTCCAATCGAAGGTTCCATGGGCACATCAAAGGTCTTTTCCGGAGGAGCAGGGGGGGAAGGTTTGACGAAATCTTCTTTTGATTTCTTTGGCTTCTTTTCTTTTTCCGGAGGTGTTTTGGGTTCCAGAGGAAGGGCGTCTTTAGGCCCTTCAGGGGTAGGATCAGGTGTTTGTTCCTCAGGTAACTTCACCTCGTGTTCGCCGTCTGAAACGATGTGTTCGATGACAGGTTTGTCGAGCGTACGTGTTCCCGACTTCATGATGAAAAAACTCAAACATTTGGGACACGTAATCTTAACGCCGTCCTTGGTGATCTGGTGGTCATCAATTCGGTAGACGCTATTGCATGTTCCGCATTCAAAGGTATACGGCATAAGTGCATGATATTAAATGCTCTTTTTAAAATCAATGTGAACTCCGATGAAAAGTGAGCTTTCCTCCCCGAATGATCTCGATGGCCTGGTTGCGCTCCTCCTGAACCGAGTTGCGAAATGCGGCCTCTAAAACCTCGGACTGACCGACCAGGGGCAGGTCTTGGAGCGTTTCATAGTCATCTGGGTGGCGAAGAACCAGTCTGAGTTTCTCTTGATCGCCGGCAAAGGAAATGAGTCCCACTTCTTTGGGTAAAACCATCAAGGTTACAGTCGAGTAGGCGTGCCCCTTCTGTCCCACACGTCCCACGTCCAACACAGACACATTTTGAAGCAAGGTAACGGCCTTGGGACCCTCTTCGCTCAACATCTTTGTTGTCGTCACGATATCCACGTGGTCGCCGGGGCGAACGGCGTTGGCTACGGAAGCGGTATGGTCGACGGCAATGGAGAGGGCCCGATAGCCTTTGGCAATTCTGCGGGCGGGAACGGATCGAGAAAGCCCCACGTCTAAATCCGACCAAGTGATCATGGCTCCCGCTGGAATGGGTTTTTTGACCAGTTTCCCCTTGATGTGTTTCTGATCTGAGATGAGAAGAACTCCCAGAGGGGCGTATTTTTTCGGGATGGATTGGACTGTTAAGTCCGAAGATGTGATGGACTCTCCTTCTTGAAGGGATCTGGAAGCCACGAGGATGGGGGTTTTTTCCATGCCGTATCCCAAATCTTTTTTGTACTTCTGGACGCCCAGGAGCAGCAAAACGGTTCCCAAAACTGATAAGAGAATCGGAACCAGAAGTTGGCGATATTTTTCATTGGAAGATTGAATGCTCGACAAAATGTTCTTGAAGTTCATGTAAACTCTCCTCGGTATATTGTTGGATTTGGTTTTCAATGGCGTCTCTAAATTGGTTTTGAAGTTCTTCGGTTAGGTGATTCATCACGGTATCCCGGACTTGATCTGAAACTTCATCGAAGGCCATCCCGGCCAATTCATCCAGGCCGGGAATCTCTCCAAGGGGAAGAAAGGAAGCTTCGAGAATTTCCTGGGCTCCCACAGCTTGAAGGGGAATGAGAGGCTGAAATCCTGCATCCAGCATTTCTTCTTGCCAGAAGGCCTGTCGCCAAGAAATGAGTCCGCCATGGTCGTCGTGATAAAGATCGTTGGCGGGAGCCACTAATTCATTCTGGGTTTCAAGCGTCAACGCATCCAATAGGTTAAAACCGCGATCCGAATAGTCGCGATCCATTCCGGAGGGGACCATCGGGTTGTACGTTGCAGTCATCCTGTGGCGTTCTCGATAATTTAATCCAAGAAAGGCTTTAAAGGAGAGGGGAAGATCTTCGGTGAGGTTGAAAACGATTTCTCCCACCTCTTGCATGCAGCTTCCTTGAGATCCTCGGATGTCTAAGCGTCCCTCCTCGAGAATTTCAAAAATCCGATCGCCACAAGACTGATCCTCTACTGTTTCGAGGGTCAAGCCTGCGTGTTCTTGAGAAAAATGAGAAAGGAAACGGTTTTGGAGGGTTTCTTCGGGTTGTTTGTAGGTTCGGCCGATGCTGTGAACCCAAGAAGCTCGTTCCAATCTTCCTTGATTGAGAAAGACTTGGCTGAGAAAGAATGTGCCCCAAAGGAGAATGGCAAACAGGGGCATGATCAGGAGAAGTTCAAAATTTCCCTTGGTTGGGATTCTAGTGGAGGATTTCATTTTCATACTCCTCCGAACGAAAAAGGTTTTGACCAAGATTGATGAATTGATTGGCTTGGCTGGAGTGGATCGTTTCTCCCATGGCTTCGAGCTCTTTGAAGGCTTGGAGTTGAACCCGAAAGTTCATGTCACACATGGTGCAATGGCTATCGCCTTCCAAGAGATCTTCTTCCGTCAATTCACCCATGTTCTCGCGAGGGTCAAACAGAACTCGAGCCTGCGATACACTCCACATGGGATTCGGTCCAAAGATGCTGTCGTGGATCTCGGTTTCGGTGGGCCATGAGGGAGTGGGAGAGGGCCTTTCTGAGGCTTTTAGAAATCGATGGAACAAAGGATTGGAGTCTTCTTCCAAATATTCGTCAAAAACTTCTGTGAATCGGCTACGAGACTGCCTGGCGATGGCGATGTGTTGCTCTTCGTTGAAGCTGGGTAACAAGATATACGGGGCCGGAATGTGAAAAACGAAGGAAGAGCCTCCATTGCGACGGACGATGTCGCTGAAACGTGTACATCTTTGTCCACTCCCTTCAATGACCCGATATGAAGGAGGATTCCCTTCAAAGTTCCGGGTGGGAACGATTTCAGTGGTCTCCAGGACTCCCTGGCCTCCGGCTTGATATCGGAGGAAAAACGAATCTCTTTCCGGGCGAAATTCTCGTGCAAAGGCCACGTAGTCACGGTTGTTTCGAAGCGTAAAATCTGTGCATTGAGAGATGTCCCCTCCGTTGGCCACGCGAATGGCTTCTTCGTTGGCGTTCTCTTCCGCCTGAAGGAGTGCCTCCAGATCATCGGCCCCAGGTCGGAAAAGATGCAATGCCCTTGGAGATCCTCCCAAATCCACATTTTTCTCAACGAGATAGTTCCAAGCTCCGCCTTCATGAAGAATGTTGGAAAATAGAATTGTTCTTTCGGGCGCGATTTTGGCCCATTTAAGAATGCGGTCTTGCGCGTTGGCAATCTCTTCCCCCAGTTGATTGATTTTGGGAACAAATTCCCGCATTTTCCAACTCAGCCTGATGGCCGGTCGGAGACAGGGACAGGTCACCAAGGTAAAGAAACAGGCCAAGGCACACGCATCCAGAGCCACTGTGACCAAGCCGACGATGTAGGCGTTTCTTCGAACGATTCGAAGTCCCTTATTTAGACCCGCGATGGCGTTGAGGGCTCGGGCTTGTTGATTGGCGGCCATCACCGCCATGGCGTCGGCCTTTCGTTGTTCCCGGACTTTTTGAATGTAGAGAAACGTTCGTTCTCCTCCCATCGCAATCATGCAGACCAAAATCGACATCAGTACCAGCGTAATGGGAAGGGCTTGTCCTCTCTGATTGCAAAGTTTCATTACGGAGCCTCGGGAAGAGGAATGCTCCCCTTGAGTTCAGGTTTTGGAAGGAAAGAGTCCGAATCTTCTTCGGAATTTTGAGAAATGAAGTGTTGGAGTGTGTTCATTCGAAAGGGGTCTCCCAATAAAGGTGTGTTCGGTTGGGCCAAACGAATCTGAATCAGCTTTGTGGTGTCGGGAGATTCCGTTCGAAGGAGCTCCAGGGATTCATTCTCGTCCCCTAAGATCCATTCACTCATCCGTTGCGTGCTTTCTTGAGCCAAGTCGATGGAAGGATCTTGGTCCACCAGGGCGCTTCGGGCGGCAAAAAAACTGGCCTGTTCCACAGAAACCGCCAATCGACTCAGTTCGATGACGTGTGTAAGGCCCGCCACGCATAAAAGAAGAATGGGGAACGAAGTTAAAAAATGAATCATGTTTTTCTTTATGGCAACGGGCGTGCCAGGGAAGAAAAAGAGCTAAGTGTTTAGAAATAAAGCTATTTAAAAAATAGAGAAAAAGAAGTGGAGACCGAATTTCGAATCTTCGAGTTCGAAATTCTTACATCAAAACCGGGATGTCCGATGTTCGTACGTAATGGGTGCGAGGGGTTTTCATTTTGCCCTCTTTGGAAAGATGCAAAAGAAGTTCGACTTTCCGACAATAAAGGGATTGTTCATGATCCTTGTGGCAGCTTTGGAAAATGGGACAGTCTTTCTTTTTGCACATGTCTTGGAATTACGCAGAAGTTATGCCAATTCTTTCAAGAGCGAATTCGCATTATTTCAACATGTTAGGGTTACGGATCCGGAAGATTTGCGGCATACTTTGGGGAAAGGATGTCTCGCATGCGTATATTGCTCTCAAATGATGATGGAATTGAATCTCCTGGATTGATCGCTCTCGCAGAAGTCTTGGAAAAACTCGGCGACCTTGTGGTTGTGGCACCGGATCGGGAACAGAGTGGAACCTCCCATTCTCTGACCTTGCTTCGCCCCCTACGAATCCAGGAAATAAAAACGAATTGGTTCTCCATTGATGGAACCCCTAGCGATTGTGTCAACTTAGCCATTCGGGAAATTTTGAAAGATCGCCTCCCTGACCTCGTGGTTTCCGGGGTCAACCGGGGACCGAACTTGGGAGATGATATTCTGTATTCCGGAACGGCCGCGGCGGCCATGGAAGGGGCCATCCAAGGGATTCCAGGAATGGCGTTTTCATTGGTTCTTAAGCGTGGAGAATCGCCGAATTACTCTTCTGCACAGGCTTTTGCGAAGAGAATGGTAAAGCGCTTTCAAGAACATCCTTGGCCCTCGGAAGTTGTCATGAATGTGAATGTTCCCAACCAGACGGGGGATCCTATCACTTCCTACGCTTTTACCCGCCAGGGGAAACGCCACTACACGGATGTCATTGTAAAAAACATTGACCCTCGGGGTAGGCCTTATTTTTGGATCGGTGGAGATGCCCAAGGTTTTGATGAAGTTCCCGGATCAGACGGGGAAGCGGTTCATCGGAATTTGATTTCGATTACGCCCATTCGTTTGAATCTTACGCACGAGACGTATCTCCAACATATGACGGAAGAATGGCATCTGTAATGAGAAGGCCAGCCATGACCGCCCACAGCATGGTGGAACGCTATCTTCGTCCTCGGGGTATTTTTGATGAACGGGTATTGTCAGCCATGTTGAAAGTTCCCCGCCATCTTTTCGTTCCCGATGCGTTGCGAGAGAGGGCTTATTCGGACCATCCCTTGCCGATAGGTGCGGATCAGACCATTTCACAGCCGTTCATTGTTGCGTTGATGACGCAGGCCTTGGAGTTGACCGGTCAAGAGAAGATCTTGGAAATTGGAACGGGGTCTGGATATCAAGCCGCCATTTTAGCTGAATTGGCCAAGTCGGTTTTTTCAATTGAGCGTGTTCATGCCCTGGGTTCCAAAGCTCGGAAAGTTTTGGAAAGCCTTTCCTATCATAATGTTTCCATTCGGGTGGCCAACGGAACGCTGGGGTGGAGTGAGTTTGCGCCGTATGACCGAATCATTGTGACGGCTTCTGCCATCGAAGTGCCTCCTTTTTTGGTGGATCAGCTGGGGGTTGGTGGGCGAATGGTGATCCCTGTGGGAACCCAGGATCGCGAACAAAAATTGTTTTTGCTTGAAAAACACGCCACAGGAGTGGAAAAAAAGTTTTTGAGTTATTGCAACTTTGTCCCATGCGTCGCCTAATTCTCATTCTTTGTCTTTGTTTGGCGGCCTGCCATGTGAAAGGCGGGATCGTTCATCAGGTCGAAAAAGGGGAATCTTTGATTCAAATCTCCCATGCCTATGGGGTATCTCTGGATGAAATTTTGTACGCCAATCGGATTCAAAATCCCAACCAATTAAAGGTGGGAGATAAGTTGTTGATTCCTGGGGTGAGACGGCACAAGAACGTTAAGAAATTTGTTTGGGAACATGAGGTGCCTTCGCATGAACCCAAGAAGAAAATCTCGCCACCGCGAAAACCCATTGTTTCAAAGAACACTCCTCGAAAAACGCCTCCCGTTACCAAAGGAACGTTGAAATTTATTTGGCCTGCGAAGGGAAGGCTTCTGGCTCCTTTTGGAATGCAAAACAATCGGATGCACAATGGCATTGATTTGTCTCTGAAACCGAATCAGGCCATCAAAGCCGCCATGGAGGGAGTTGTTGTGTATAGGGGAGATCAGGTGGATGGATATGGCAATATGTTGATTTTACGCCATCCGGACAACTTATTTTCAGTCTATGCGTATTTGGGAGATTTTAAAGTCGAGAAAGGTACGGAGGTTTCACAGGGACAGGTCATTGCGCACGCCTCTCGACGAAAAAACTTTGCGTTCATCCATTTCGAGATCCGCCGTGGCAAACATGCTGTGGATCCTCTGACGTTTTTGCCAAAGTAGTTTTCTCTTTTAAAGAGGGAGAAGAGTTTGGAAACAAATCAAATTTCTTGGGCCCCTCCGCCCGGTGTAGATCCTCCCAAAGAATCAAGGCGCTATCGGAAACCTTCCTTGGACGAAAAGATAAGAAAAAGAGTTCGAATTCTGACATTTAAACTGTATTGTATTTAACTATATAAAATTATTTATTAAAATACGTTTGAATTCAAACATAAGAGTGTGTATAATATAGATTATGTCTTCATCATCTCAGATAGCCGTGCGTGTGCCAGACCTTCCAGAGGCTTCTAAAACGCCTTTGAAGACGCTCGGAAAAGCTTTCTGGAATCTCGTGAATCATTATGGGCTGGCGAGGAAGGACCAAGCTGTTATTTTGGGAATTCCTGAAAACCGAGAGCGTCTTGGAAGTTTAGAAAAGAAAAAAGAAATTCCTGATCAATATGATGTTTTGTTAAGAGTCGGAACCTTGCTGGGAATTCATAAGAATTTGCGCCTTCTCTTTCCTCATGACCGCGATGTTGTTTACAAATGGATGAAAACGCCTCGTGAGTTGTTTGGAAACGTTTCGGCTTTGGATTTTTTGCATGAACGCCCGATTGAATCCTTACCTCGTTTAGTTGCGATTCGGCGCGTGTTAGATCAAGTGCGATGTCGCGGAAATTAACTCTTCCGGAAGCAAGAAGTTATCGTTCGATTGCGTATCGAAATATTTATACAATTAAAGAAAGCCAAAATCTTTTTGATGACCTTTGTGATCATGAGAAAGAAACGGAAGAATTAGCTTCGTGGGCCGAAAAAGCCAGTGGAATTGACCATGCTAGACCCCAAAAAGAACGTCCGTTTCAATATGGCTCATTGGAAACGACACTCACAGCTTTTTTCCCTGAGAAATGGGCTGAAGGGAGATTTGGAGATGGTAGAACCTATGGGGTTTGGTATGGCGCAAAAGAAATTGAGACATCTGTTAAAGAAGCCGCTTATGCGAGTTATTTGTTTTATCGCTCAGATCTGAAAGCTCATCAAAACCCCATTCAAAGTGACCGAAAGCTGTTTAAGGTCTCACTTCAAACCAAAAAATGTGTGAGTTTGCTGAGCTTCCAAAAAAAATATAAGCAATTGGTTCATCCGCACGATTATTCCTTTTGTCAATCATTGGGAGCTATGGCCGTTGACCAAAAAATTGAAATGTTTCGCACACCTTCTGTAAGACATCCAAAAGGAACATGCTTTCCTGTTTTTTCCCCAAGCGTTATCAAAAAAGAGCAGGTTCTCAGATACGTACACTTTATATTTTACCCAAACGGATCAATCCAAATCACACACGACGAAGATGAAATGATTCATTTTCCAAAAGAATGGCTTTGATTGAGATCTTTCGAAAGTCGTGATCTTCATATCGATTACACCGAAAAAAGTCGGTAAAATTTTAGTTTGTTGTTGTGAGCTATGGGTTGACTATGAATTTGCAAAAAATCATGAATTCATTGATAGATTCTTGTAAAAAGATATTTTATAGAAAATTCGGAAGCTTGGTTTTGCATGCCAGAGGGGTTTTTGCATGGAATATTATGCTCATAGCAAGGAAGACGTACCGCCGCAGGAATGGCAGAGACTTGAAGACCATCTAAAAAACGTTGCAGAGCGTGCAGCGGAGTTTGCTAGGCCGTTTGGTGGAGATGAATGGGCGTATATCGCAGGATTTTGGCACGATCTTGGAAAATATTCAGAAGAGTTTCAACGTAAGCTTCAGGGGGAAAATATTCGGGTTGTTCATTCTGAAGCGGGCGGACATTTGTCACAGCAAAGAATGTTGCGGGGATTGGAACGTGTTTTCTGTTGGCTTATTATGGGACACCATGCTGGATTAGCAGATTATAGTTCGGGTGACTCAGGGGCAAAAGCGCTTGAGCCGAAGATGCGCAAACCAGAGAAATCTAATATCATTCTTGAAAACGTTCCGGACAAAATTAAAAATCATCCAACACCAGATTTTCCACAACTCTTACACGACGGAGCGGATCTTTCTTTTCTTATCCGGATGCTTTTTTCCTGTGTCGTAGATGCAGATTTTCTCGATACAGAAGCATTTATGGACGAAGGGCGCAAAAAGGTTCGTAGTAAAGTGTGTCCAACATTTGAAGAGTTGCTTGCTTCTTTTGATGCACATATGGATGAGATGTGCAAAGGGGTTAAGCCGTCGAAAGTGAATAAAGTTCGTGCTGAAGTATTAGCGAAGTGTCGCAACATGGCCGAACGAGAACCGTCGGTTTTTTCGCTGACGGTGCCGACGGGTGGTGGGAAGACTCTATCTTCACTGGATTTTGCTTTACGTCATGCCATAAAGCATGGGAAGCGTCGAATTATCTATGTAATTCCATATACCAGCATCATTGAACAAACGGCAGAAGTGTTTCGAAACATTCCGATGTTTGAACGTGCTGTGCTTGAACACCATAGCAATGTGTCTATTGATGATCAAAGTAAACGGAACCGACTTGCTGCCGAAAACTGGGATATGCCGATTATTGTGACCACGGCTGTCCAGTTTTTCGAATCGCTCTATGCCAACAAAACCAGCCGATGCCGTAAACTGCACAATGTTGCCGATAGCGTAATTATTTTCGATGAAGCTCAGTGTTTGCCGCCGGATTTCCTTCGTCCCGCGGTGTTCGCCATTCGTGAACTTCACCGATATTATGGCGTAACGCCGGTTCTTTGTACTGCTACTCAGCCCGTGTTGACTCGAACCGAAAGTTTCGACTTTAAGTTCGAAGAAGGTTTTGAGTCGGTCGTAGAAATCGTCGAGAATCCTGATGCATTTTTTGATGATCTTAAACGTGTTGAAGTTAAAGTGTTTAACGACCTCAATCCAGTTGACTACAACTCAATTGCTAAATCCATTTGTTCCCAAAAAAAGTCCATTCTTTGCATTGTCAATCGTAAGAACGATGCTCGTGAGTTGACTCGACTTCTTTCGGAAGAACAAACCGTTCATCTTTCCACCAATATGTGTGCAGAACATCGGCTTCAAACATTGAATACCATAAAGCAGCGATTGAAAACAGGGAAAGAGCCGCTCTATGTTGTTAGTACCTCCTTGGTTGAGGCCGGAGTTGATCTTGATTTTCCCGTAGTGTATCGCGCACTTGCTGGACTTGATTCCATCGCTCAAGCTGCCGGACGTTGCAACCGAGAAGGGTCTCTTTCAGCTTTTGGAAAAACAATTATTTTTGTTCCAGAAAAGCAACCTCATTACGTTTTGTCGTCCGCTTCTTTGGCGCGAGGTTATCTCCAAGAGGAAAAGCTTGCGGATATCTTTTTGCCAACAACTTTTCAAAATTATTTCGGGCAACGGTTTTTTCAGCTCGGACAAAATGCCTTGGATAAGGAAGGAATACTTGCTTTGCTTGGTAATAACTCTGAATTTAGTTTTCAAACCGCCGCTCAAAAATTTCGGCTCATCAACGATGACTGGACGCTTCCACTTATTGTTCCCTTCGGCGAGGCTCCGAAGCTTGTAGGCGATTTACTTCGATGGAATGTACGCAGTCTGTTTCGAAAACTCCAGCGCTATATTGTAAGCATTCCCAAAAGAACTATGAACCAGTTGATCAATGAAGGACACGCTCGGGAACTGCTTCCCGAGTATCCTGGAACCTACTATTTACATAACGGAGGGCTTTATACATCGCGTTTTGGCTTTGTTTCACCCGATAAGATTGATGCGTATGACCCCGAAGTAAATATTATTTAGGAGGAATGAAGATGGATAAAAGTAAATCTTTCCGGTTGAAGGTAAGTGGGGATAATGCCTGCTTTACGCGACCAGAAATGAAAGTGGAACGGGTGTCGTACGATGTCATAACACCCTCCGCCGCACGCGGGATTCTTGAAGCGATTCTTTGGAAGCCTGCGATTAAATGGAATGTTCTTCAAATTGATGTGCTCAAGCCTATTAAATGGGATTCGGTTCGGCGTAATGAGGTGGGAAAGAAAGCATCAAAACCATCTGCCGATCATTTGAAAGGTGAAAGCAAAAAACCTTTAGAGAATTTCATTGAAAAAGAGCGTCAACAGCGCGCCGGACTTTTTCTTCGTGATGTCGCCTATCTCATTCACGCTGAATTTGAAATGACAGAGAAAGCCGGAGATGATGACACGGTAACGAAATTTACAGAAATGTTTATTCGTCGTGCGAGTAATGGACAGTGTTTTCATCGTCCTTATTTTGGTTGCCGCGAGTTTCCTGTTGAATTTGAATTTGTTTCAAAAGATGCCGAAATGTTTTCAACCATTGAAAACACTCGTGATCTTGGCTGGATGCTCTACGATCTCGATTATTCCAGAAAAGAACCCATGCCGAAATTCTTTCATGCAAAGATGGAAAACGGCTCTATCGATTTGCGAAACGTGGAAGTGCGATCATGATTCTTAAAGCTTTAGCCGATTACTATCAACGTTTAGCTGTTGATCGCAATGTTGATATTGCCCCACCAGGTTTTGAACAAAAAACTATCGATTTTCTTGTTATGCTCAACAAAGATGGCACTTTTGACGAATTGTGCGATCTTCGCGAAGGTGTAGGTAAAAAAAGAAAAGGGCGGTTATCACGTGTTCCAAAGGGTGTTAAGCGTTCATCCGGTGTTGCCGCAAATTTGTTGTGGGATACTGTCGCATATGTTTTCGGCATCAATCCTGCCAAGCCGAAACGTGGTGAAGAGCAACACACGGCGTTTATTGAAAAAATTGAACAAACATTTTCCGATTGCAAGAATGTCGGAATCCAGTCAGTTCTTACATTTCTGAAAACAGCGAATTTTGATTCTGTCTTTACACATCCGGTTTGGAATGATTTGAAAGAAAGCCGTGGAAATATTTCCTTTGCTTTATCTGGCGAAACAGATCTTGTTTGCCAACACCCCGAAGTGGTTGCGGTCCTTCGAAGAAACACGAAACCAGAGGGAGAAACCCAGACCTGCTCTATCAGTGGAGTAGAAGATGTTCCTGCCGAGTTGCATACGGCCATCAAGGGGGTATGGGGCGCACAATCATCCGGAGCGAATATTGTTTCATTCAATCTCGATGCCTTTCGGTCATTTGGTAAAAAGCAGGGCCAAAATGCACCAATAGGGAAACAGACTGAATTTTCCTACACCACCGCGCTTAATTTTTTGTTAGCTTCCGAAAATCAGAGAATGCAAGTCGGCGATGCCAGTACGATTTTCTGGGCGAAGAATCCTTGCGATTTTGAGACAGATTTTCATCCTTTGCTTGTACCCAAAAAAGGTGAGGAGGCGATAAGCTACGATAAAATTAGAGGGTTACTATCGGCGGTAAAATCCGGAGTTTTTCCTGAAGAGGCAGATATGCCGTTTTATGTTCTTGGCCTTGCTCCGAACGCATCGCGCATAGCTATTCGTTTTTGGCATGAAGGCAACGTCAAGGAAATTAAGGAACGAATTGCTGAGCATTTTCAGGATATTGAGATGATTAGGGCTCCGCATGATCCTGAGTTTCTTTCGCTGTTTCAGTTGCTGGTTTCTACAGCAACTGAACATAAGTCCGAGAATATTCCACCGAATCTTGGTGGCGAAATTATGCGAGCAGTTTTGACAGGAAGGGTTTATCCGCGAACACTTTTGGCAAACGCGATACGGCGCTGTAAGGCAGAACAACGGGTCAATTTTGCTCGTGTTTCCATCATTAAAGGGGTGTTGTTTCGCAATGCTCGAATTTTAAAATCAACCAATAAGGAGGTTTCCATGGCGTTGGATAAAACATACGACAACATCGGATACGTACTTGGACGGCAATTTGCTGTACTTGAACGCATTCAAGAATTGGCTTTAGGCGGTCATCTGAACAAAACGATTCGCGACACCTATTTTGGCGCTGCAACCAGTTCACCTTTGGTTGTATTTAAGCGATTGGATAATTTGGCTATCCATCATCTCGCAAAAATCCGTAATTCCGGGAAAAATGCGGTCTGGCTAGAAAAACTGATGGGTGAAATTAAGGATTTTGTGCCCAAAGAAGGTGTTCCACCTATTCTCAACTTGGAAGATCAAGGTCGTTTTTCGGTTGGCTACTATCACCAACGACAGGAATTTTTCACGAAAAAAGAAAATGAAGACAAGGGAGAAGAACAATGAATGAACCAGTCAAGAATCGTTATGAATTTGTATTGCTGTTTGATGTAAAGGACGGAAACCCTAACGGTGATCCTGATGCCGGAAACTTACCGCGCATTGACCCCGAAACGGGGAATGGTCTTGTTACCGATGTCTGTCTCAAACGCAAGGTTCGAAATTATGTCCAAATGATGAAGGCTGATAAGTCGGAGATGAAAATCTTTGTGAAGGAAAAAGCCGTTCTTAACAACTTAATTGGTGAGGCGCATGAACAGGAATTTGTAAAATCTCAGGAAAAAGAAGCAGATAAAACTGAGGCTGCTCGGAAGTGGATGTGTGAAAATTATTTTGATATTCGTACTTTTGGTGCAGTTATGAGCACTGGGAAGAATGCTGGTCAGGTTCGTGGTCCGGTTCAGTTTGGTTTTGCTCGCAGCAAAGATCGCATCTTTACCGGTGAGCATACGATCACACGCATGGCAGTAGCTACCGAGGCAGAAGCTGAAAAGCAAAAAGGGGGTAACCGTACGATGGGACGCAAGTTTACGATTCCCTACGGCCTTTACGAAATTCACGGATTCATTTCCGCACCACTGGCGAAACAAACAGGATTTTCCGAAGATGATTTAGCATTGTTTTGGGATGCGTTACTGAATATGTTTGATCATGATCGATCTGCTGCGCGTGGCGAAATGGCTCCGCAGAAATTAATCGTTTTTAAGCACGATTCCGAACTTGGAAATGCACCAGCGCAGAAATTGTTTAAACTTATTTCTGTGAAAAAGAAGGAGTCACTTGGTGATGCTCCGCCGCGTTCATTTGATGATTATGAGGTTTCTCTCAGTGAAGCTCCTGCCGGTGTGGAATTGATTGAGAAGCTTTGATGGTTTTTTCTGAAGTCGATCTTCTTCCACTTTCGGCTTTGCAACACCTTGTATATTGCGAGCGACAGTGTGCGTTGATCCATATCGAGCAGGTGTGGGTAGAAAATCGATTTACGGCTGAGGGGCGGATAAGACATGAACGAGCACATGAGGCAAGGAGTGAATCGCGAGGTCCGTTGCGGATCGCACGAGGATTGCCAATACGATCGCTGCAGCTCGGACTGTCGGGAATAGCGGATATAGTGGAGTTTCACCGTGCCACTTCCGATTTATCTCCTGAAATGGATTCCGGTCCGCCTTCGGAAACTGAGCCAATTGCACTGCCAGAAATTGCAGGAATGTGGAGACCTTATCCTGTGGAGTATAAACGCGGACGTCCCAAGTCGCACCGTGCAGATGAGATTCAAGTGTGCGCTCAGGCGATGTGTATGGAAGAAACGTTAGGTGGACATATTGTTGAAGGTGCGTTGTTTTATGGCAAAACCCAACGACGTAAGGTTGTGCGATTCAATACTGTGTTGCGGGATTTGGTGAGGAAGACAGCTGCAAAATTACATGTTTTGATTGAAAACGGTGTGATTCCATCGCCGGTTTTTGAGAAACGCAAATGTCAAGAATGTAGTCTGATCGATGTTTGTCTGCCGGAAGGATTGGAGAAACGTCGTACGGTATGGGGATATGTGAAGCGACATCTTTTTGTGGTGGAGTAAGAAGAACAGGAGGTTCGCATGCGCAAATTGCTGAATAACTTGTATGTGACAACGCAGGGAGCATATCTCGCGCGTGAGAATGAGACGGTTGCAGTGCGAATCGAACATGAAACTCGTTTGCGTGTTCCGATTCATACTCTTAGCGGCATTATGTGTTTTGGAAATGTTTCATGCAGTCCATTTTTACTCGGATTGTGCGGTGAACATGATGTTGGAGTAGCGTTTCTTACGGAGTATGGTCGGTTTTTGGCACGTGTACAGCCACCAGTTTCTGGAAATGTGTTGTTACGTCGTGAGCAGTATCGTCGTGCCGATGATTTGCAGGAATCGGCAACGATTGCTCGGAGCGTGTTGGCTGGAAAGATTGCAAATGGACGAAGTGTCTTGATGCGGACAGCACGTGAAGGAAAAGACGCTACGCAGGGAGATGTGTTGCACAAGGCCATCGAGGCATTGTTGCGTTTGAGTAAACGGCTGGAAAATCCTTTACCACTTGATATTGCCCGGGCGACTGAAGGTGAAGCTGCGGCCATATACTTTGGAGTTTTTGATCATTTGATCACGGTGCAAAAAGAGGATTTTGTTTTCAAAAAACGCACACGGCGTCCGCCGACCGATCCAGTTAATGCGTTGTTGTCATTTCATTATACATTGCTAGTACACGATGTTTCGTCGGCGTTACAGAGTGTTGGACTGGATCCACAGGTTGGTTTTTTACATCGCGATCGTCCAGGGCGTCCGAGTTTTGCACTAGATTTGATGGAAGAATTGCGTCCGATGTTTGCTGATCGACAGGTATTGACACTCATCAATCGTCGGCAAGTTCAAGCGCGAGATTTTCGTACGGGGGAAACGGGAGCAGTGTTGTTGCAAGATAAAGTGCGTAAAGAAGTTCTTGTGGCGTATCAGAAGCGCAAGCAGGAAATGATCACGCATCCATTTCTCGGTGAAAAAATTGCGATTGGGTTAGTGCCATATGTTCAGTCATTGTTATTTGCTCGCTATCTGCGTGGTGATCTGGACGGATATCCACCGTTTTTTTGGAAGTAAGATTATGATGGTTCTGGTTACTTACGATGTAAATACAGAAAGTAAAGAAGGACGCTGTCGTTTGCGCAAGGTAGCCAAAGCATGTGAAGCGCGGGGACAACGTGTGCAGTTTAGTGTGTTTGAGTGTTTGCTTGATCCTGCGCAATGGGCACAACTCAAAGCATATCTTGAGAAAATCATTGAGCCTGAAACGGATAGTTTGCGTTATTACTATCTGGGCGCAAATTGGAAACGTCGTGTGGAGCATGTAGGGGCGAAAGAGGGATACGATCCCGAAGGGCCTTTGATTGTTTAAAAGTCTGTGCGCGAACCTAGGGCGATCAAGATTTTCTAGGAGGTTCGCATGTTGACTAAGTTCTTTGAAATTTGAAAGATTTTGAAATTAAATTTTGTTGTTGGTCTTTGGGAGAAAATTTAACAACGGACTTCGCGCAAACTGCCATTTTGACCCTTGTAGATATGGAAGTTAGACTAGGGTCTGTCGCCCCCCACGCGGGGGCGTGGATTGAAACGTGTTTATTTGGGAGAAATCGTCAGTGATATAGAGTCGCCCCCCACGCGGGGGCGTGGATTGAAACATTTGTATGATTTTTTGGGTGAACATTGCGTTCGGTCGCCCCCCACGCGGGGGCGTGGATTGAAACATGTAGACCAGGCTTTAAATAACCGGGTGCAATTGTCGCCCCCCACGCGGGGGCGTGGATTGAAACACTTGTCGCCAGGTTGGTGCAATTTGGATGCACGTCGCCCCCCACGCGGGGGCGTGGATTGAAACCTTCACCGCAGTGTACGCCGATTCAGATTCTTCGGTCGCCCCCCACGCGGGGGCGTGGATTGAAACTTAATCCAGAAACAAACGAACTCGAACAGCAAGGTCGCCCCCCACGCGGGGGCGTGGATTGAAACACGTAAATATCCGCAACGAACTCCCGATCACCAAGTCGCCCCCCACGCGGGGGCGTGGATTGAAACATTTATGGCGAAACAAACTGACCGGCAAAAAGGAGTCGCCCCCCACGCGGGGGCGTGGATTGAAACATACTCATCGCGGTATTGAGTGATGGTATCTGGGTCGCCCCCCACGCGGGGGCGTGGATTGAAACATGGAAAGGTTGAGGGGATTGTTTATCGGTCGAGTCGCCCCCCACGCGGGGGCGTGGATTGAAACTATTAAGCACCGAAATGTTTGCTTATCTTTCGGGTCGCCCCCCACGCGGGGGCGTGGATTGAAACACCAATCAAGGGTTTGATGTTATCGAAGCGCAGATGTCGCCCCCCACGCGGGGGCGTGGATTGAAACTTCCTCGGCATGTTTCGCGCTGCCCTGCTTGGATGTCGCCCCCCACGCGGGGGCGTGGATTGAAACACAATACCCACACCCAGAAACCGGAGGTACTTCGTCGCCCCCCACGCGGGGGCGTGGATTGAAACACACAAACAAGGCACTCCAATTCCAGATGCCGTTGTCGCCCCCCACGCGGGGGCGTGGATTGAAACCTAAACACACCAAGGTAGCTCACAAATAATCTCAGTCGCCCCCCACGCGGGGGCGTGGATTGAAACATGTCCCCCTTGTTTTTCGAAAGAAAATACGTGGGTTGCCTCCGTAAATTGAAACCATTAATGACGAGTAGGAGAGTTCCGATAGCTCCTTGAGTATTTTTGGCCCCTCCGCCCGGTGTAGATCCTCCCAAAAAATATATTTCAATCCAAAACTCTTCTTGAGCATCTATCAAGGTTGTTTGTATGAACCGTGGTCTTCTTTTTCAATTTGTTAGATCAAATTAGGATGTCACGGATTTGACGGCGGGGGACTCTTCTACTTCAGCGGGTTTTGTGGATTCGAGTTTTTCGACGCGGCCTTGAATTTTTTCCAGGCGTTTGCTGCCTTTCTCCATGGCTCCGGACGCATTTTTTATGTGTTTGTCCACGAGCTGAAACTCTTCGCTCAAGCGTCTAAGATCATCTTGTAGACGGGCCAAGAAGGCGAAGATTTCTTTCGCGCGTTCTTCGATTCGAAGACCGCGTAAGCCCAGTAAAATGGCTTGGAGATAGGCATAGAAACTATTGGGTGAAACCGGGATCACTCGTTTTTTTAAGGCATATGTGTTGATCCCAAGCGGCTCTCCAAATCGTTCGTCTCGAAGAATGGCTTCGTAATAGATGTTTTCAGCCGGAACATACATGAGGGCAAAATCAAGTGTGTTCTCGTCGGGGCGAATGTATTTTTGGGCGATGGCATCGACATGTTTTTTGAAGTCCGTTGAAAAGGCTTTTCGAAATCGATCCCGCTCCGCATCCTCAATATTGGGTTGGATCATTCGTTGAAAGTTTTCCAACGGGAACTTGGCATCCACCGGAACCAAATGGCTTTGAGGGAGATGAATCACGGCGTCCACGGTATCGCCGGATCGAAATCCATATTGCATCGTGAAATAGCTGGAAGGAAGGATTTGTGCGAGAAGCTCCTCCAGAAACAGTTCGCCAAGGTTTCCTCGAAGTTTGGGGGCTCGCAGGACCTCTTGCAGTCGGGCCACCTCTTCTCCAACATGTTGAATCTGTTTGTGGGTTTCTTCCAGTTTCCCCAAACGCTCGGCAACTTGGCTGAAGAGTTCTGAGTTTTGATTCAGCCTCTGTCCGACGGTTTCGTGAGTGTTCTGGACCATTTGACTGGTTTGCGCGAGGCCTTCGTTCATTCGTTGATGAAAGCGGTCTAGCTCGGTTCCCGTGAGTTTGGAGACATCTTGAAGGGAACGAGAAAGTTGATCGTTCAAACTCGTGAGCTGTTGTTGGATGAGGGAGAGGGAGGCATCTTGCTTGGGTCGTCGAAGAACCCAAACCAAAACTGCCAAAAAGGCCACAGAAAGTCCCATGAAAGCTACGATCACCCAATTCATGGCGTGATCGTAGCTTTTAGGTGCCTCAAGTCAAAGAGTTATTCTTCGGCAAAAGCCGCCCCGTCATCAAAATTGCTCATATCTCTTTTCTTATATTGCTCTGTTGTAATGCGTTCGCCATGAATATTACTTTCTTCTCCTGCGATCGCATTTCCGATTCGAGCAAATGCCTTTTGAATGTTGATGCTTGTCGCTGTCAGGACGGCTACAGACGAAACGGCAACGAGTCCGACGATTAAAAGATATTCGGTCAATCCTTGACCTTGTTTTCTGTTTTTTGAAGTTCTTATCATTTCTTCTCCCTTTCTATGGAGGCTCTTAGGGAACAGGGCGATTGAGGAGAACCCGATCTTCCTCAATTTTGTTTTTCATCTCCATTCGCAATTGTTCATCCAATGTGGACGGTTCCCCATTTAGGGAAACTCCAGACAAAAGGCTGGTGGAGGCAAGAACAACGATGAAAAACATCCAAACCACAACGAGATACTCCAAGAGGGTTTGTCCTGTTTCCTGATTTTTCACAAACGCAGACTTCGCAATCTTGATGCCAAGCGTAAGAGGCTAAATTTAAGGGGTTTCCGAAAGCGGTGGTTCGATTTTCGGACGACGTTGACCAGATTTCGGCCACGGGCAATAATACACACACATTTTTTCGATCGAGGCGGATATGCAGATACTTTTGGTTGAATCAGATTCGGGTAGGACGCAAGAACTCACTTCGGTGTTTACGGACCTAAATTACGAGGTTCTTCATTTGGGGTCCCAAAAAGGGGCCAAGGAGGCTTGTGAAACGCGCGATGTCCGCGTCGTGTTGGCATCAGTAGATGGCGAAGCCAATGGATTTGAACTCTGTGCGGAGCTGAAAAAAGAAAAAAAGACCCAAGGGTTGCCGGTGGTCTTGATGGGGCAGGCGCCCGATGCAAAGGAACGCTTCTTAGCCTTTGAAAAGAAGGGGGGGCAGGTTGAGGCCTTTATTCAAGTTCCCACCCCCTCGGAAGACATTGTGGACCATGTAGAGACGCTCATCGGTTTGCCGGAACCTCCAGAAGCTCTTGGGGCGTCTGAACTCAGCTTTCCGGGAAGTGAATCACTGTCTGTGGCTCCGGACGGAGAGGTGTTGGAGCTTCGAAGAGAAGTGGAATCTTTGCAAGAGCAGATCAATTTTTATCAAAAACAACTCGAACAATTGTCCATGAGTGGAGAGAAGGAAAGCCATGAAATGGACAATGTCCTGCATGAACTTCAAGAAGATTTGGAAAAGGAACAAAAAGCTAAATCGGCGCTTCAAGATGAATTGACTCTGTTGAAATCGGACCTTCAAGGCAAGGATCAGGAAGCGCAAGAGAACGAAACCAAGAGGCTCCAAGCCCAAGAGGCTCTAAAAAAAGAGACGGAGCGTTTAAATGGCGAATTAGAAGCTCTCCGGGCGACCTTCAATGAAAGCAATGAGAAACACAAAAAAGCTCAAGCGGCTCTTCGGGAATATTATAAGCCCAAAGTGGCCAAGATGAAGAAGCTCCAAAAGACCGTATCGAGTTTGGAAGAGAGCATTTCTGAAAACGCCGAGAAGATTAAGGCCTTAAAGGCGAGGGCGGAGGACGCCGAAAAAGAAGTCGAAAGCTTAAAGAGTTCGGCTGAAGAAGCCCAGGAACTCCAAAAAGAAGTGGAAGAGCTTCGCGCCGAAGTTCTGGAAGAACGAGAAAAGTCACAGAAAGCCAAGGATGCCTTAAAGAAGTTAAAGGAAGTCTTTGAATGAGTTTGTTTCAGTATCATATTTTTGTTTGTGAGCACGAGAGAGAGCCGAATCATCCCAAAGGGTCATGCAAGGGACGAGGCTCTGCGGCTCTTTTAGATGCTTTTCGAGAGGAAGTGAGCCGAATGGGTTTGGCACCTGTCTGTCGTGTGAACAAGGCGGGATGTTTGGGGCTTTGTCGAGTCGGTCCGACCGTGGTCATTTATCCCCAAGGAATATGGTATGGCGGGGTTGCGCCGGAAGATGTTCCTGAAATTGTCAAAGCGTTATCTCAGGGAGAGGTCGTTGAACGGTTGAAAGCCTAAAGAGACTTTTTACTTTCGTTTTTGGTTGTAGAGTTCCTTGGCCAGTTTTTGAAGTTGGCTGGACACATTCTTGTTCTTCGCAATTTTTTGCAGGTCACTGATGTGTAAAACGCGCACAAATTTGAGGGCTACGGGAAAAGGGGTCTTGGGATTATTGGCCAGGGCTACTTGCAGCGTATAGTTTCGGGTCCAATCGGGGGTGCGTGCAATAATGCGAATGACCTCATCGTTCACACTTCGCATCTGTGCGATGGCTAAAATTTCTTGTTCGGTGATTTTGGGGCTTTTCACTACGGAAGAAGAAACGATTTTATTGGAATCTTTGATGAGCAGTCCTCTGGCCTCTTTGTTTCCTTTCAGAGCCAATTTGACCTTTTCCGATACAGTGAGGTTCTGGACGAGTTGATAGAGCGATTGTTTTTTCTGCTCGACTTCGGGATCGTCCTCGTCCATTTCCTCCACGAGGGTTTCAGGTAAGGACTCGGGACCTGTGGGTTCTTCTGCCTGAAGGATGGCGTTGATTTCATCCCTCGTAAGTTCGGGAGATTCCCCTTGGAGATTGACTCCGTTGATACGAAGAAACGACACCATCGTATCCAAAGTAGATTTAAGAGCGTTTGGATTCTTCTTAAGTTTCTCGGCAATGGCCGGACTTCGAAGCAAGCGAACCTGGTTTTGGGCAATCATGTTCGCATGTCGCTCATTGGTTCTCTCGGCCAAAAATAGAAATGTGTCGTCTGTCGTCGAACGGTTAAGGAGAATGTTTTCAATGATGCTTTCGTGATCGGTTTTTTCTTTGGCAAAGAAGTCCAGCGTTTTGGGATGGGCTTGGCCTTTGACGATTCCTTCGATCATATTGTCGGGCATTTCCAGGAGACTCTTTTGGGCGGCTTCTCGAATTTCCTCATCCGCATCCCCGAGAAAAAACGTAAGGGCCGTGGCCAATACTGGCGGTTGCATAGGGACTAGCCCCTTAGCAGCCATCATGCGGGCGCTCTTGGGAGCATCGGGTTTTAAATACTTTTCGATGGAAGGGGGAATTTTAATTTTGTTGGCAGGGGAAGTGGACAAAGCAGAATCCCTTAACTCAACTGGGTTTCGTGTTCTTTTTGTAGGTCCACTGTCCGAGTTTTTTATTGAGCCAATGGTCTCGACTCAAAAATCGAAGCGTGGGTTTTCGGCGAAAGCCCAATTTTGACCATTCATTGAGAATCTTTCGATTTCCTTTGTCGATTTGGAGGCCTTTGGCAAATGCGCCAATGGCCGCGCGTTTATTGTTTTGCAGAAGATAAACCACCCCGATGTTTCGATAAAATAGGGCATCCGGAATTTGGCTATCGATCGCCATTCGACAAAACTCCAGGGCTCGGGCCACTCTTTTTTCGACAAGCCCCGTCGTATAACCGAGCCAAGAGTGAATCTTTGCGCTATTGGGGTCCAGTTCGTGCGCTCTCAAAAACTCTTTGTGAGCCTCCTCAAATTCCTTCTCTTCGCAAAGATCAATGCCATGCTGACAGATCTGATCAGCTTCCCGTTCCTGTTCTCCCAAAATTTCAACCATGGTTAACTAATAGGAATTACAGGCTTTTGCTTGTTTGTCAATTCTCAATCCGTTCTTTGGCGGGAGGGGGGCTAGGCAGGGAGAACTCTTCGGATCTCACCCGAGCGAAACGCCCGTTGTTTTCCAGGAGAAATTTCCAACTGGAGGGAGCCGTCGGGATTGATGTTGCGCACGGTCCCTTTCACGGGGGCCGGGTCGAGCTGGATGAAGACGGTTTGATTTTGAAAAGCCAGATCTTGATTTAAGGCGTGTAAAAATGTCGACTCTTGGCCCAAGCGGAGGGCCTCCAGATTCGACTCAAATACATTCAAAAAAGCCGTCAGAAGGACGTCTCTCTCAATGTGGTAGCCTCGGGCCTCCAGAGTTGTGGCTGGAAAGATGAATTCAGATGGAATATTTTCGGGAAGACCCTGGAGGTTGACCCCTATTCCTAAAATGATCACGGGGGCATCCGTTCCTGAAAATAACTCGGCTAAAATCCCGGCATATTTCTGCCCTTCCAAGAGAAGGTCATTGGGCCACTTGATCTGTAGGTCCAAAACGCCCATTTGTTTTAAAACTCGATGCATGGCTTGGGCAGCGGCCAATGTGCATAGAGGCAGTTTCTTCGGCGAAATGGCGGGTCGAAGAAGAATGGATGCCAGGAGTTGGTGGCCGGGAAGGGTTTGCCAAAGCCTTCCGGATCGTCCCTTTCCCTGCGTTTGTGTGTCTGCCAGAATCGTCGTCCCGTGATTCATGTTTTGACGTTCTTGTTTCAAGACGTCCTGAGTGCTCGTTGTTTTTGAAATGAAATAGGTGGGACGACCCAGTACTTTCGTTTTAAGGCCCTCCAGTTTCATCTCTTTCAAAGAGGTCATTTACGTTTGAAGGGAGGCAATGGAGGACTTCAGCTTTTGCACCTTTTCTTTTGCAGTGACCAATTTGGCTTCATCTTTTGCCACAATTTTTTCTGGCGCTTTGGATCGATATTTCGGATCCGCCAAACGCTTTTCAAGAAAGACCTGGTCTTTTTCGGCCTTTCCGAGCTCTTTTTGGAGTCGGTCAATCTCCGCTTGCGTATCCACTAGACCCGTCAGAGGAATTTCAATTTCCAGATCTCCCGCCAAACCGAGGGCGGTGGGGCCAGAAACTTTGGTTTGAGCAAAAGCAACGGATTCCAATCTTCCTAGGGCTTTTAAATAGCCCTCATATTTTTCTGCGATGTTCAATGCGTCCGGACGTTTTCCTTCAGCCAGGTGGATATGTGCCGAGACAAACTTGCTCGGAGGAATTTGGTTTTCCGAGCGGATGTTTCGAATGGCATCGACGGTTTGGGAAAGAACCGAAAACTCGTCCTTAGCCTCCTTGGAAACATATCCATCATGTTTGGGGTAGGGGCACAACATGATCGTTTTAGATTTTTTCTCGATGGGCAGTCGCTGCCAGAGTTCTTCGGTTACAAAGGGCGTGAGGGGATGCATGAGTCGAAGAATATGATCCAAGACGTGGATCATCGTGGACTCACACTCCATTCGAGTTTCGAGATTGGCACCTTCTTTGAAATGTGGCTTGACGAGTTCGAGATACCAGTCACAGAATTCATGCCAAGTGAATTGATATAAGGCCTCAGCAGCATCGCTGAAACGCATTTCTTCAATTCCGGAACGCACGCTTTCGATCACTTCGTTCAATCGTGTTCGGACCCATCGATTTGGGAATGCATGTGGCGTGGGAGGGGTGTCGGAATAATGTTCCTGGCTCAAGTTGCTGAAGGCAAAGCGAGCCGCATTCCACAATTTCGTGATGAAATTTCGATACCCTTCAATTCGTTTCTCCGAAAGGGCGATGTCCCTTCCTTGTACCGCGAACGAGGTGAGGGCAAATCGAAACGCATCCGTTCCATATTGATCCATGATCTGAAGTGGATCCACTACATTGCCCTTCGACTTGGACATTTTTTGGCCCTTTTCATCCCGAACAAGTGCATGAATGTGGACGGTTTTGAAAGGAACCTCTTCCATGAACTTCAATCCCATCATCATCATGCGGGCCACCCAGAAAAAGATGATGTCAAAACCGGTGATTAACACCGAGGTTGGATAAAACTTCTTCACATCTGGAGTTTGCTCAGGCCACCCCAGCGTTGAAAAAGGCCAGAGGCCGGATGAAAACCAGGTGTCCAGAACGTCTGGATCTTGTTCGATGTTTTTGGATTTGCAGGCCTGACATTCGGTGGCGTCTTCTTGAGTTACGGTGAGTTCGTTGCAATCTTTGCAATACCAAACCGGAATGCGATGTCCCCACCATAATTGCCTGGAAATGCACCAATCCCGGATATTGTCCATCCAATCCAGATAGGTTTTGCTCCAATTTTCCGGAACAAACTTCATTTTTCCCGAACGAACCGCATCCGCTGCGGGTTTCGCGAGGGATTCGATTTTCACAAACCATTGTTTTGAGATCCGGGGTTCGACCACGGCCTTGCATCGTTGACAGTGTCCTACAGCGTGTTTGTGAGGTTCTTCTTTTTGAAACAATCCTTTTTCTTTCAGATCTTGAACCACTTTTTTTCGCGCTTCTTGGACGGAGAGGCCAGCGTAGATATCTGCCTCCGAGGACATAAATCCTTTTTCATCAATGACCGTGATGAAGTCGAGTTTGTGTCTCAATCCCATGTCATAGTCGTTTGGGTCGTGGGATGGAGTGACTTTTACAGCTCCGGTACCGAATTTCGGATCCACAAACGCATCGGCGATGATGGGAAACTCTCTTTTCAAGAGCGGGTGCTTGACGGTTTTTCCGACAATGTCTCGATAGCGATCGTCGTCCGGATGTACGGCAATGGCTGTGTCTCCAAGCATGGTTTCGGGCCGTGTTGTGGCTACCGTGAGTTTTCTTCCATCGGACAAAGGGTAGTCAAAATGAGTGAGTTTGCCATCCACTTCATGATGTTCCACTTCCAAATCGGAAAGGGCGGTGTGACAACGGGGGCACCAGCTGATGAGATACGTCGAACGGTAAATGAGGTTTTCATTATATAACCGAACAAAAACCGTTCGAACCGCTTTGGAGAGACCCTCATCGAGGGTGAATCGCTGGCGACTCCAGTCGCACGAGGAACCCAAACGTCGGAGTTGATGAACGATGTGTCCACCATATTTTTTCTTCCACTCCCAGACATTCTCGACGAATTTTTCACGTCCCAATTCATGTCGATTCGTTCCTTTTTCTTTTAAAAACCGTTCGACCACATTCTGAGTCGCGATTCCGGCGTGATCGGTTCCGGGAACCCATAGGGCAGCAAAGCCGTCCATGCGTTTAAAACGGATGAGTATATCTTGAAGTGTATTATCCAGCGCATGCCCCATATGGAGCGAGCCCGTTACATTGGGGGGAGGGATGACGATCGTGAACGGTTCTCGATCATCCTCTGCCTTCACGTGGAAATAGTTGGATTTCTCCCAATGTTCATACCAGCGTTCTTCAATGTTCGCAGGTTGATACGCCTTCGCTAATTCTGTGTTGTCACTCACTCGCAATCCTCACATAAAACGAGCCCTCTCGGGTGGCTCGTTTGCCATAGCTTCGAACTTTGCTTAGTTATTCAACCACTTCGAAAGTTACGATGAATTCTTTGTCAGCCGTTCGAGCTCTTCCTTGATAATCGTTTCAGCCAAGTCGGGAACCACTTCCCAAGCGATTCGCTCTATTACCTGACGAAAGACCTTTGTGACAACCTCTTCGACTTGATCGGGGGATAATTCCACCGGTTTTGTTTCAACGCTTGGAGAAGCTGCTTCTGCAAGCGTTTCGATGGGGATGGAGTCTTCTGCGGTCGCTGGAGCCGGAGGTTCGATTTCCAACGGTTCTGAAGCGAATTCGGTTGAAGGCTCTTCCGCAAAGGAGGGTTCTTCATCCATGGGAGGCATTTCACCAAAGGAAATTTCAACACCCTCCTCAGGAACGGGTTCGGGAGTTGGGGCGGTTTCCGTCTGGGGAATGGCGGCCTCCGGCTGTTCGGATGGAGCGTCAAAACTGACGGTGGGTTCGGAAGCGCCCTCATCCGTCACATCAAAGCCAAAATCGACTTCAGGTTCGATCATGGGTGTCTCGGTTTGGGGTGCAGAGGCGGGCGTTTCCACAGCTGTTTCCTCGCTGAAATCCCAGAACTCACCTTCATTGGCTGCTTCTGCAGGAGTTTGAAGCGGTTCTGAAGCAGCTAGTGGCTCAGAGGGAGCGATGGGCTCCGGAGCTGGAGTTTCGGGCAGAGAAGGCGCGGGCGTTTCGCTAACTTTCGTGTCACTTTCCGGCGCATCTTCAAATGAAAAATCAAACACATCCTCGGCGGGTTCGAGAGGTTCTTCTGCGACGGGCGCGGCAGTCGCCTCAGCCGGAGCTGGAGGTTCAATATCTAACATGGGCGCATCCCTCATGGGCTCCGGTTGGTCCGGGACAGCGGGTTCTGGAGATGGTTGAGCTTGAGGTGCTTGTCCCGCAATGGTCGAAGCTGGAGAAGGAACAGGATCGGGCAACGGAGGTGCGGGTTGTTGAGCCGGGGGTTGTGGAGGGGAAGATACTGCCGTTTCCACTTGGGATGGAGGAACTGGGGCTTCCGCAGGTTGGGAAGGTGAAGCCACCGCTTGGCCGGATAGAAGGGTGTTGACTCGTTCAATCAGCGCTTGGGATTCAAAAGGTTTGATGACGTAGCCGTCTGCCTTTACGGCTTGTCCTTTCGCTTCGTCGTAGGCTTCATGTGTGCCCACCAAAAGAAGAACCGGCGTGGTTCCCAACTGGGGATCGTTTTTCACGGCTTCACAAACGGCATACCCGTCTCGTTTCGGAATTCCGGTGTGAACGAGAAGACAATCGGGTTTCATTTGCCGAACGCGGGAAAGTGCTTCTTCCCCATCGTTGGCATAGGCAACCTTGAAATCCTCTTGCGCAAATGTGATTCCAACAGATTTTTGGATAACGATACTTTTGTCAGCAACTAATAGTGTTCTTGCCACGTGTAACCTCGGAAGTTATTGAAAGTACAGTCAAAGTATTTCGATGACCCGAGGAAAAGTCAAGCGAAGGAGTTTCGAACATGGAGATTTTTCTCAACGTGGAAAGCAGGAAGGAGGCAAGGTCTGGACGAAAGGAATACGTCAGGGGAGGGAACCTCCCCTCCCACACACACTTTCGCTCAGACCTTGCCTTCTTTCGGGTTTTTGGAGGAACAAACTCTACGGCTCTCCTTGGAAAAAGAAAAAAAGAAGACGAAGGATTTTGCCTTTTTGGTTGCAAAAGTTTCTGTAAAGAGGATTCTGCGGGGCTCATGGGCAGGATTCGCATCATCAGCGGACAGTTTGGCGGGCGTTGGATCTCCGGGCCTCCGTCTGGGGTGGAAGTTCGTCCGATGTTCAATCGCGTGAAAGAGTCTTTGTTCAATATTTTGCGGGAGGAGATTCCTGGGAAAAAAGTCCTGGATTTGTGTGCGGGAACGGGATCGATTGGCATCGAAGCGTTAAGTCATGGGGCCGAGTCCGTTTTGTTTGTTGAAAAAGAACGGCGAAATATTTCTGTCATTCATGACAATTTGGCATCATTAAACATTCAGAAAAAGGCCAATATTCTCCAGGGAGAATTGCCCCAGGTTTTGACCAAACTCAAAGGGACGTTTGATCTGGTATTTATTGATCCTCCCTTTCGCTCTGATGTGGTTTTTTCAATTTTGCCGGTTCTTTTGAAACAACGCTTGCTATTGGCGGAATCTTTGCTTGTGGTACAACGAGCCCGAAACGATCGAGAAGTGGTTTCTGAGAACTATGTTCTCACAAGGAAACATGAGATTGGAGATTCGGAACTTTTTTTCTTATCTCCGGAACTCAGCTCGATCTTGAAGGAGAAAGAAAATGAGTAAGAACGTGGTCATCTACCCCGGCCATTTTGATCCATTTACGTTGGGGCATCTAAACATTGTGCAGCGTGCGTGTCGCGTGTTTGGAAGGGTAGTTGTGGCCGTTGCTGAAGAATCTCCGAAGAAGGCCATGTTTTCTACGGAAGAGCGATTCAGCATGGTGCAGGAAATTTTTCAAACCAACGAATCCGTTGAAGTCGAACTTTTACAAGGTCTTTTGGTGGACTATTTCAAAGAGAGAGAGGGGGGCATTTTGTTGCGCGGAATTCGAACGGTTTCGGATTTCGAATACGAATATCAAATGGCCTTGGCTAACAAGACCCTCGACCCTCGTGTTGAAACCGTATTCATGATGACCGACGGTGCGTATTCCTATTTGAGTTCAAGTGTCATCAAAGAAATTGCACGTTTGGGCGGAGATGTTCGCCAAATGGTTCCAGCCAATGTGCTCAAACAAGTGGAGAAAAAATATGGAATTAAATAAACGTGTGGCCAACGTTCAGCCGTCTCCAACGCTCGCCCTTAATCAGAAAGCCAACGCCCTTCGAGCCGAAGGAAAATCCATCGTGAATTTAACGGCCGGGGAGCCCGACTTCGATACGCCCAAAAATATTTGTGATGCGGCCCAGCGAGCGATTCTCGAAGGAAAGACGCGGTATACGCCGTCGATGGGCATTCCGGCGTTGAAAGAGGCCATCATTCAAAAAATGGCCAAAGAGTATGATCGAAAGGTCTCCCTCTCCCAAGTAATGGTTACGACCGGAGCCAAGCAGGCTTTGTTTCATATTTGCCACGCCCTTTTGAACGAAGGGGATGAAGCCATTGTTTTGGCCCCTTACTGGGTTTCTTATCCGGACATGGTTAAGTTGGCTGGGGGGCATCCGGTATTCGTCACGTGTGAGGAGAAAAATGAATTTTCTCTGGACCTGGAAGCCATTGAACGGGCAATCACTTCCAAAACCCGTCTCCTGTTCATCAACAGTCCTGTAAACCCTTGTGGAGCCATGTATTCAAAAGCGGAGCTGGATAAGCTTCGAGGTCTCCTGGAGAAACACCCTCAGGTGATGGTGATCTCCGATGACATTTACGAAAAGCTGATTTACGACGATTCATCGTTCTATTCCATGGCGATGATGGGGCAGTTTGCGGAGGAGAGAGTGATTCTTGTGAATGGCGTTTCCAAGTCTTATGCCATGACCGGTTGGCGCATTGGATATGCCGTTGGAAACGAAACGCTCATTCGGGCCATGAATATTCTCCAGTCACAATCTACTTCGGGGGCCACATCCATTGCACAATGGGCGGCAGTGGAGGCCATTCAAGGAGATCAATCTGAAGTTGAGAACATGCGAAAGGAATTTGAAAAAAGACGAAATCTATTCTGTCGTCGATTGAGTGAAATTCCTAACGTTACTTGTTCAAAACCCAAAGGAGCTTTTTACACGTTTTTCAATGTGTCTTCCTACCTGGGAAAAAAAGACCCGAAGGGCAAAACGCTGCAGAAAGACGTGGATCTGGCTGCGTATCTCTTGGATACAAAAGGTGTGGCTTTGGTTCCGGGCTCAGTCTTTGGGGCCCCTGGATTCCTAAGGGCCAGTTTTGCGACGAATGAAGAGCAACTTAACGAGGGCGCATCTCGAATTCTGGAAGGTCTGTCCGTTCTGGTTGACGCTTAAAACATTGCGGAGGAAACAAAATCCAGTCAGGATAGAAGGCAAATGAGTTCAGGCGCAGAAAGAAGAGAGTTTCTTCGAATTCCCGTTGCCGCTCGTGTGAAGTTCCGAGATGGGGATCGGGAAGAAGTTTGGTTTAGTGAAGACATCAGTGAGGGAGGCCTCTTCTTAAAAGCGGACAATCCTCCGTTTACGGGCACGCTTTTGGACCTAGAAATTTCACTCCCCTATGTAGATGAACTGGTCGAGGTGCGAGGTGAGGTGGTTTGGCGACATGAAGGCCGAGGCTGCGGCGTTCGCTTTGTGAAGTGTACGGCCAAAATGCGCGACTTTTTGAGGCTCTACCTGGAGCGCTCCGAAGATCATGAGGAAGAAGAAGACGAATAGTCCTCTCCTAGAAACTCCTTTAAATTTTCATCCCAAAAAATTTGGTTCAAGGATTACTTGAAGTGAAAGTTTCATTCCTTCAGCTATCGCTTTTCAAGGCAAAATTCGTTGGATAATGCCTATGAGAGCGGATTCTCGGTCAATCTTCATGGAATCCATTGAATTGTAAGGATTCTGTAAAGATGTTTCGTTTTTGTTTAAAGATGGGGTTTTGAAAACGGATGGAAGGATGTTTCTAAGTGTTTGAAATATTGAAGCTCCCAAAAAAGTTCCAAAAGGATGTTTTTTAAATTTGTCTAAAGAGGCCGACTGCCCTAAAACCCATAATTGACAGGCGAGAGATCGCCGCGTACGGCACCGAAACGGTGCACGGCCTTCCGCTAGGAGGGTTCGGGTAAGTTGTTAAGAAGTTTTCTTTCTTTTGGCAACAGAGGAGAGGTTCTTCGCTGAAAAAATAGGTTTCAACTTGCCGAGAGCTCGAAAAGGTCGCGCAAGATTGTCGGTGAGGAAGGTCAGATGGGCTGGCGCCCTTTTCGGAGGGAGATCGCCAATCGACCAAAGAGGGATACCCTAGGATCCCGGAAGAAGGTTACGGTAACGTGGCCATTTTCAAAGGATGAAAGGGGAGTTTTCGAGATAGGCACTTGAAAACATCTTTGGAAGAGGGAACGCCCAAGAGACCGGAAATCCCATGGAAGCCATGGCCTCGATCCGAGCTAAACCCTCGGAGGCATAAAGAGGTACAGCTGGCCGGGAGGGATAAAGCCGTTGGAGCACCGGTAACAGGCTGGAAGGTTTGTTAAGAAAGTGCCAGAACGGAAGAACTCTTGGAAACAGGAGATTCGATCCCCGGTTGGAATAAAGCTTCGAAGGGAGAAGCCCAGGAGCGTTGGGAGTTGAAAAAGACTTCCAAGGTTTTAGGGAGCTTTAAATCCGTCGAAAGGGTAGCCAAACCCTAAGGACGGCACTTCCAGGGTGCAACGCAACGCACGTTGGACGCTTCGAAATGGAGTGAAAAAAAGGGCTACTAAAACCGCAAATGCTGAAGGGTCGAGATGCTCGGCAAGGAGCTTTTTGATTTGGCTGAAAGGTCGACTTCGAGCCAGGAAATCGAGAAGCCGCGAGTACAGGGGCGAAGACGCTAAGGTGGCGTCGAAGAGTATGAGAGGACGAACTTATCTGATCGCGAGACAGGTGAGGGAGTCGGAAGCTGAAAACCCGAAGGTCCAGCGAAAAGTGAAAGGGCGAACGGGGAGGAAATAAGCCATACGTTTCCTAGGTTGTCCGGCAAAGTGACTCTGAAACTCACGAGAACCACGTAAGCGGAGAAAGAGGATTGGTAACGAGACCTTTTTCACCCTTGAACAAGCGTAAGCCTTGAAGGGCCAACCGTATAGTGAGTGTTCTGTCGTCTGTCGCTTAAATTGTTTTTGAAAACAATTGAATCCCGCCATAGCGTTAGCGACGGCGGATTTTTTTTGTCTCAATTTTGCGAAACGAAATTTTTCTTCCCCCACGTCACCATAAAACGAAACCCTCTTCTTCCTTTCTGCAAAAAGTTTACGCCTATTTTGGGGGCAGGTTTGATACGCTCGGGCCATGAGTACCCCCAAGCTCACCTTGCCTCGACGACTTAAGAAACTCGCTCAGGAGTTGCTAGGTAAACCCGATAAATTAAAGGAAGTTTTAGATTTAGCTGAGAACTCCGGCCAGGCGGCTAAGGGAAAGCTGTCTTCGGTTTTTGAAGATTTTAAAACCATGATTCGCCTTCTTCGTGCATGGAGACAGAAAGCGTATGTCGAAGTTCCCAAGAGGACGCTCCTGCGAATGCTGTTCTCCTTGCTTTATTTTCTGCTCATTGTGGATGGGATTCCGGACTTCATTCCTGGCATTGGTTTATTGGATGACCTGACGGTGATCGGGTGGGTTCTCAAAGGGGTTCGCCAGGATCTTGAAGACTTCCTGTCTTGGGAGAGGCGTCAAAACTCTCAGGAAGATTGATCTGGTCTTTCAACCTCTGAATTTCGGGAATGGGACCCAAAAGGTTTTGTGCGCGTTCAAGGGCTTCTTCAGCTTTCCATCGGTTTGCTGCTTGCCAATGAAGGGTGGCGCGAGCCAAGGAAAGATAGCCTTGCTCCTTCTTTGAAAATCGTTGGCTGGCTTCCAAGGCTTGAAAGGCGCGTTTGGAATTTCCCGAGGCCCATTCAAAAAACCCGAGGAGAAGCCGTTGGTTGGCGTTGAGTTGGTTTTGAGGCGAAAGTAAATGCGTGAGTCGTTTCATATGGGCGCCACACTCGGCCCAAAGAATCGCCAAGTCTGTTTTGAGTTGGGTGGGGTGTTCCAGAAATCGAGACGTGTCCTCGGGGACCAGGGGATAAGGGAGCCAAAGAGGCTCATGTTGTAGGCACGCGTCGTCGGTGGGTTCTAAGTTGAAGTGAATTTCCAGCTCGTTCTTAACCCGTTTAAATTGCTTTCGGGAGAGCCACTGGGTTGTGGCTGTGCGGATGATTTGCGCGCAAACGGAAGCTTGAATGTCAAAGGGGTCCAAGGCCGAGTTTTCGCGGCAAAGATGTTGGAATGGGGGGCGGACTTCAAAGGGTACGCTTGCTTGATGAAACAAGTATCCGGAGAAAGAGGAGGGGGTGGGCGTGTGTTCATAAAAGGTTAGGCGGGGAGAGAGAGGGGAATAGAGGGTCTTCAATTGGTTGCGATACCACGATGCGTTTAAAAGACCTTCGGCGGCCAAGGCTACGTCAGGCCGTCTTCCTTCCACATAGGAACGATACCAAAGGGGGAAGATCCAGTGGTCACTACGAACTTGGATGGCTGAAAAAGGAGGGATTTTGTCCAGATGTCGACTCAACGCTTCAGATTGCAAGCCTCCGGAACTGGCGAAAGAAGATAGGTTCAAGGGAAAAGCGTGGAGAAAGGCGATTCCCGTCAAGAGAAGGGCCAGGCTGGGTTTTTTGAGTAATCCGGTGGCTCCCAGTGTGGCCAAGATCCATAGAAAAAGAAGGGGGAACATCAGGTATGCATGGACGTCCGGGTTTTGAAGATGAAGGTCCTTTAGGAAAAAGGCGCGAATCATCCAAATGGAACCCGTGGAAAGGGTTGCGGTCAAAAATGTGAGGGAAAGAAAGGTTTTTTTTCGGCGGAATAAAAACCAAATTCCCAGTGTGGCCAGAATCAGAACTGAGGGTTGGAGCAAGGGAAGATTCGAGGAGCTGAGGGCTTGCGTTTCATACAATACCTCTCGAAAATCTTTGGCCCAAAGAAGGTCGGCGAGACGGGAGAGCGTTGAAGGATCATCCCAGTTCAGGATCGGATGGGTTATGGCTCTCGCCGGTAGGTAGACAATGGTGCTAACTCCTAAGAACGTCATGAAAAGCCCCATTCCAAAAGACCGGAGCGAAACCGCCATTTTCTGAAGGTGGCCAAACAGAAAAACGGGGAGGAAGAGCAAGGCCAGCAAAGGTTGAAGTGTTAAGGCCAACCCAAAGACCCACCAAGCTTGGTAGAGGTACCGCACGTCCGCTTTGAGTTTGGCTTTGAGAACCCAGAAAAAGCAAAGCAAAAGCAGAAACAGTTCTAGCGTGTAAACTTCGATTCGCGTGCTCTGAAGGGCGATGGAAGGATGAAAGAGGGGAAGGATCGCCAATCCACAAAGGACCCATTGGTTTTTTCGCGCGCGAAGGTCCAGACCCAAAACTCCCGAAAACAACAGGCCCAGAACATTGTACAAAATTACCAGGGAAAGGCTGGTGAAAAGGGCTGAAAAGAGTTCCAAACGAAAGCCGATGGACCCAAAGGGAATCAATGTCAGCAATTTTCCAAGAAATACATATAGGCCATGTCCGGGGGGATGTGCCACGCCCAAAACATGAACGGCCGTAGCCAGTTCAGCGCTATCAAACCATCCCGGAAAATGTCCGCAAAAGAGGGAGAGAAAAGCGAAAGAAAAAAAGAAAAGAAGGCGTTTCATCGAGGTTTGTTGATCAGTTCATAGCCTTTGGATTCAATGAACAGACGAACGAGATTGGCATCAAGTTTCCCATCTTGAACTTCCATTTCCAAAATTTCCAGAGCCCTGGGAATGGGAACCGCGCGTTTATACGGTCGGTCTCGGGCCGCCAAAGCATCGAAAATGTCTGCGACCGTCATGATCTTGGATTGCAGAGGAATTTGCGAACTTGAAATCTTTCGGGGATAGCCACTTCCATCCAACTTTTCGTGATGGGCATAGGCGATTTCGGGGGCTCTTTGAAGCTCTTTGGTCCAAGGAATTCGGGAGAGATATTGAAACGTATGCGTTACATGGGATTCGATTTCTTGTCGTTCAGAGTCGGAAAGGCTGCCCTTGGGAACAGACAATCTGAAAATTTGGTTCGGGGAAATGATGGGCGTGGAACTGCCATCGGGTCGGGTGACATGAAGTTGGGATAGCTTGTCGAGTTCTCCGGATACGGACTCTGGAAGAACTGTGGGTTCATTGCTCGCGGTGATCAACTCGTAGGCTTCTCGGATTTCTTCCATTCGAGCTTCCAGTCGCTGATCCATTTCTTTTAGTCGAGCGTCGGAGGGGGCGCCTCCTTTTTGAAGGTAGTCAATCTTGTTTTGTGCATGCTCGAGTTGCGTATTCAAAATCAAGAGGTCAAAGCGAGAAGCAATGATTTCAAATTCATGCGGGTAGAGTTTTTTGGCTTTGACCAGAACGGACTCTCTCACACCAATCTTTCCAAAGTCATGAAGGAGGGCGGCATATTTGAGTTCTTGCATCTCCTGATGGGAAAACGCTAGCCCTTGGAAAACCTTCTCCTCAGAACGGTCCACGCTCTGAGCCAAAAAACATGTCATGTCGGCTACACGTTCAGAATGTCCGGAAGTGGTGGGGTCTCGTGATTCGATCGCCAGAACGGAGGCCCGAATAAACCCTTCAAATAAATTCTGGATGTCAGAGTATAACTTCGCGTTTTCAATAGCAATTCCAGCCTGAGCTGAAAGGGCAGAGAGAACCCCTAGGTCATCTTCTGAAAACGGGATGACCTCATCCGGAATGTTTTGAATCGTGAGCTGTGTCTTTGGATTCCTTTTCTTGTTCCAAAGTTGCATGACTCCGATGAGTTGATCTTTTTGATCTTTCATGGCAACCGAAAGAACGGAACGAGAAAGATAGCCCGATTGTTTGTCGAAATCAGGATTGAAGCTGAAGGGAAGGTCCTCAGGCATTTCATATACATTTGGAATATTGATGGCCTCTCCGGTTGAAGCCACATAACCAGCCAAGCTTTTGTGATTGATGGGGAGGGTGAACTCCGTAAATGTCACAGGAATGGATTCGTTTTGAGAAAGTTTGAAGCGCAAATGAGAAGGAAGGGCAAAACCTTCACCTTCCGCAAGAAAAAGACTTCCCGCATCGGCATGGACTATATCCCGACATTTTTCAAGAATGCGTTCCAACAGACGATCCAGATTTTTTTCTTCGGCCAACGCAGCACTGATGGAGCATAAGGCTTCGAAACGTTCGTCTTTTTGTGGAAATGACATTGAGGGCATTCATTGTACGGGGTTGAAGACGTTTGCTCAATAAACGAAGCGATCCAGATCGTAGATGGCGATCTTGGGGCGATTCCTTCCTTTGCATGCATCGGCAATTCGATCCATGAGGAGAAATGCCTGATCCCAGGTTTCTTCGTCATCCAGAGGAGAAAAGTCCTGTTCTTTTTCCCAAAGGGGATATGTAGAGTCCTTCTTTACACGCAAAGGGGAGATGTAGACATAATCTTCCATATCTAACGAGAGGCTTTTTAGAAGCTCAGTTGAGGCCTCCATATGCGAATCTTCATGCTCTCTGCCCCCAACTCCTGCCAGAAGAATGATGCCGACAGAGATATTGGCCTCTTTCAGGCCTTCAATTTTTTTTCGAAAGGAAGTTTCGTCTCCAGGCTTCAAAAGTCCTTTTCGAAGTTTCCATTCTCCGGTTTCCAGCCCGATGTACACGCGCTTTAAACCGCGTGCATGCAATTCCTTGAACTGGGTGGATGTCCTTTTGGGAGCAGAGGCATCATCAAACGAATAAAGGGTTTGAGAGGCTTTTGCATTGGAGGTTCGTTTGAATGCGTCTTGAATGAGCTCAATTTTTTGAATCAGGAGATTGTGGTCAAGACAAAGCGCATTGGCTTCCCCAAGAAATATGGAGTTCCAACGATCCAACGCACCTCTTTGAAACTCTAAGACTTTTTGAATATGCTGAGAAAGCTTTTCATCCGAAAGAACCTCAAACTCTCGATCTCCATACAGCGTACAAAACCGACATTGGTTGTATGAACATCCACGCGTGACTTGAATCAGAAGAGAGCCATAGCAGTCTGGCGGGAGAATCGGAACGGATCCGTAAACGTTTTCGAATTCGCGATGTTCCTGTTCCAGCTCTTGGGGGGAAAGTTTTTGAGCCATACGATGTATTTCCGGCTTGGCTTTTTCACCGGAAAGAAAATCTTCCATTTCCAATAGGAAAGCATCGTTCGGAGCTTGGGCAATTTCTTTGAGTTCTTTTTGTACCTTCTCAAAAAGGACGCGGACTTCTTTTTCCGGGAGACGTTTGCAGACCGGAAAGGTCTCAATGCCGCCGGGGCGAAATTCGACGACATGCCCATCCAAGCCGATTCGAAAGGTGTCCCCCTCAAGCCAAGCGTGAAAAAGGCGATGCTCTCGGTCGAATGAAAAGACCTGATCGTTGACCCGACTCAAAACAAAATAGCCGGGAAGTTTTATGAGTCGATACTGATTTGCCACGATCCGTTTTTTATAACGGCTTTAAAATCGCTGTAAAGTGGCGTAGAGCAGGAGGCTCTTCAACGATTTGGTAGCCGCGAATGTCTTTCCGTCGATTGAAGACCTCTAGAATGACTTCAATGACATAGTCCACGTGGCTTTGCGTATACGTTCTGCGTGGAATGGCCAATCGAACCAACTCCTGCTCCGAGGGGATGATGTTTCCCGTGTTGGGGTCGGTATGTCCAAACATAAGGGAACCAATTTCCACTCCCCGGATACCCCCTGCAACATAGAGTTCGCAAGCCAGCGCTTGAGCTGGGAGCTGCTGAGGCGGAATGTGGTCCACAAATTTTTTGGCATTGAGAAAAACCGCATGGCCTCCAATCGGCTTGATGACCGGTACGCCTTGTTCGGCCAAATGATTGCCCAGATAACCTGTGGATGCCATTCGATATTCCAAATAATCGGGATCGATGACTTCTTCTAAGCCTTGAGCAATGGCCTCCAGGTCTCTGCCGGCCAAGCCACCGTAGGTCGGAAACCCTTCGGTGAGAATCAGAACATTGCGAGCCTGACGCGCCCAATCTTCATCGTTCATGGCCAAGATGCCGCCGATATTTGTGATGGCGTCTTTTTTGGCACTGAAGGTACAGCCATCCGCATAGGAAAAGGTTTCTTGAACAATTTCTTTGATGGAACGATTGGCTTGGCCTTTTTCTCGCTTTTGGATCATGTAGGCGTTTTCGGCGAAACGACAACAATCCAGGAAGAAGGGAACGCCTCTTTTCTTACAAAGTTCGGAGACGCTTCGAATGTTTTCCAACGAAACCGGTTGTCCTCCCCAAGCATTGTTTGTGATCGTAAGCATCACGAGGGGAATTTCTTCTTTGGAATGTTGCTCAAAAACATTCTGAAGTTTTTCCAAGTCCATATTTCCCTTGAACGGAAAGTCGGAATCAAAGTCTCGGGCTTCCTGAATCAGGAGATCCAATGCCTTGGCCCCACGGTGTTCGACATTGGCTCGCGTGGTATCAAAGTGCGTGTTGTTGGGAATGATCTGCCCTTTATTCGCAACGATGGAAAAAAGAATTTTTTCAGAGGCTCGACCTTGATGAGTTGGAATGATGTATTTGAATCCTGTGAGGTCTCGAAAGGTGTCTTCCAGTTTGAAGAAACTTCGACTTCCCGCGTAGGACTCATCTCCGATCATGATTTTGCCCCATTGCGCGGCACTCATGGCTCCCGTCCCACTGTCGGTTAGAAGATCGATGGTGACATCCTCCGCACGAAGATTGAAGAGGTTGTACCCGGCTTCCTTCAGCTTTTGTATTCGCTCTTCTTTCGTGAGCATGCGAATGGGTTCCACCGCTTTGATTCGAAAGGGCTCAATGATCGTCTTCATGGCTTCAACTCCTTTATCCCAACATCAACATCCACATTAGAGAGGGCTTAAATCATATCCAACGTGCGATTGAAGTCCTCCAAAAGATCGTTCCAGTCCTCAATGCCTACTGAAACGCGCAATAGGCCATCCGTGATGCCCGCCTTCTGCCGAGTTTCCTCATCCAAATCACAGCTGATCGTGGTTGCCGGATGGGTGATGAGGGACTCCATGCCACCAAGACTGACGGCGAGTTTGCAAAGACCTACATTCCGTAGAAAATCGAAGGCCGCTTTTTTCCCACCTTTGACTTCAAACGTGAAAATGCCTCCGGGAAAAGCGCATTGCTTGTCTCGAATCCGGATCTGCTCTTTGTCTTCAAAGAGCGACGGATAGCCCACTCGATTGATTTTCGGATGATTTTTAAGCTCGTTGACGAGTCGTTCGGCCGATTTGCTCTGTCGGTTCATTCGAAGCTCGACGGTTGGCAATCGACTGTTGAGAAGCCAACATTCATCGGGTGGCAAAATGGTTCCCAGAGAAGTACGTGTGGAAACGATTTTCTTCATCAGAGAGGTCTCTTTGCCCATCACAACTCCCGCGACGAGGTCGCTAAACCCCGCAAGATACTTTGTCGCGGAATACACCACCAGATCAGCACCGTGATTGAAGGGGTGTTGAAAAGTAGGGCCCATGAAAGTGTTGTCGACAACCACCAAAGGTTTTTCACCGGATTTGGTTTTAGCGGTTTCAACGGCCGAAGCAATATCGGTCATCATCAGCGTTGGATTGGACGGGGTTTCCATATAAACCATGGCCAAATCGTCCGTCGCGTTGATGAGTTCGTTGAGTTTTTGAGTGTCTCCTGAAGGGCAGGGAATTCCCTCGAAGCCCAGTTTTTTGGCCAATCCATGGTAGAACCCGATGGTCCCGCCGTAGAGTGGGGTTGTGTAGATGTATTTTTTGCCGGGTTGCATGATTGTAAAAAAGAGGGTGGAGATGGCCGATAGGCCGGAGTTGAACACGGCAGAGCAGGTCGCACCAGGTTCGAGAGCGATGACTTGGCTTTCAAAAATTTCCGCATTGGGATGAGAAAGTCGAGAATAGATGAGTTCAACATTTTCACCCGGTTTGGCTTCCGCACCGTGGGCCACATCAAAAGCTCTTTCTGCTGCTTCAGGGGAGGAGAAACAATAGGTGGAAGAGCGAAATACAGCGGGTCGAGCCGATCCTACGGAAAGCATCGGGTCAAAGCCTGCATGTAAAACGGCGGTACTGGGTCTTAAATTTTTTGCGTGTTTGTCTGACATGGTGGTTTTTATGTCATAGAAATTCGAAGTGAGAAAGGAAGAAAACGGTTATTTCAGGCGGAAGAGAAAAAAGGAAAAATCGTCTATGGCTTGAGGAACATGGGTTTCCGTATTGGACATTCGTTCCAGAAGCAAATTTTTGATTTCGTTCCTTGTCTGATCTAAATCACCTTTTCGAATCAGTTCATTCAACTCTTCGGATGTCACATTATCGGTGACCCCATCGCTCGCCATAAACACCGTATCTTTTTTGGCCAGGCGGTAGGGTGCGCCGACTTCAATCCGCATGTCTTCAAACCCCATCAAATTGTCTACAAAGTGCCTGTTCTTCAAGCAGTATGGGTGATCGGCTTCTGCAAATCCCGAAGCGAGCATATGACCCACGGGGGAGTGAGGAACCGTGAGGCGTTTCACCGCACCTTTTTGTCCAATGATTCGAAAGGAAGAGTCTCCGACGTGAAAAGAACGGACCTTTCGGCGATGCATTTCCAAAACGACTGCCGTGGAGCCGCTTCCTTTCCCCTGTTTTTGAATTTGACGGTTGGCTCGATCGAGCGTCATCAGAATGAGTGGGGTGAGGGGTTGTGTTTTTCGAATGCGAGAAAATTTCTTCGAAAACTCTTCCAGAATGATTCCCGAAGCCTCTTTTCCACTGGGTAGTCCCCCCGCACCATCGGCCAGGATTAAAAGCCCCTGATCTTTATTTACGGTTAGGGCGAGGAGTGCGTCTTCGTTGGAGGTCTCTTTATTGGGAGATCGTACGGAAAGCCCCGTGAGCCAGCCAAGTCCAAAAGAGGAGGTGGGCAACTCCCAAAAAGGTTCTTGTTGCGTGGAAAACGTCATTTTTCAAGCAAGCTATCCAGGGTCATGGTTTCCAAATAGCGTCGGAGTTGGCCTGCGGTTCGGAATTTTTTGCGCAGCAGCGATCGTTTCAGTCCGCACACCAGTTGTTTAATTTCCTTGGGTTGTTTGGAGTAGTGTTTGCTCCCCCCAATGGCTTCATGAAAGATTTGAATGAGTTTCATCGTATCCTCTTCGATGTTTTCATGACTGGCTCCATTCCAGTGAAATAGGTCAATGAGTTTTAAATCAAAATGGAGGCCGACGCGTCGGAGGATGACATTGTCCGTGTGAAGATCTCCGTGATATTCCCGATGGCGATGGACTTCTTCCATGCCCTTGGCCAATTCATAGAGTAGATGAAGTGCTTGATAGGTATCGAGCCTCTTTCCTTTTCGGCTTTCAATGTACTGAGACAACATGAGGCCTTCGACATATTCGGAAACCAAGTAGAAAATTCGTTGTCGCCTAAACTGAATTTCTTCCATGGTGTTGTAGTGAATGAGGATGCTGCAGCTTCTGAGTTTGTGAAGTTTTTTGGCGAAAAATTTTAGGGCCTTGTTTTTTTGATTTCGTTCCGGAAAAAAGAATTTTGCCGCGCGCTCAATCCCGGTTTCAAGCTCTTCCAATTTGTAGACTTCACCTTCCCAGCCCACGCCCAATCGTTCGATAATTTTATATTTTCGGGAAAGAACACGTCCCGGCTCAAAATCAAAAGAATCAATCATGATTACCAATTAGTTTCTCTGCGAAACCCACAAAAATCTATAATAAAGATGAATCTATGTAGTTGTTACGCGGGAGTGTTGAATAACTAGGGTTTGGGAGTCTCGGAAGCGCTTCGTTTACTCCGTCGAATGGCTCGCGCGTCTGCCATGCAAACAGAGGAGTTTCTGTAAATTTCGTAAAGCCACGCACTTAAAATACTCTGGAGGCTCTGCTTAATTTCTCCCCCCGAAAACAAAACATTTCCGAGACGTGCATGTCTGCTTCCACTCCTTAGGCAATTGGATAGTGGATTAAACGACAGGCCCCGCCCATCGGGAATGGAAAGGACTTGTGAGTTGCGTTTTTTTCCCTACAATGCTGGCCGAATTGGCGGCTTTTGGGCTACCTTTTCCCCAAAATATTTACAACCAACGGAGTGAAAAAAATGACGAATCCGACGATCTCTCAGGCGTTAAAAGGCAATCGCAAAACCATGAATTGGGATCTTCTCTTTGAAGAGTTAGGACTGGCCAAAGAAAATGTGGGGGCTTTTCACGGGGAATGGTTCGGTTCAGGAGAGATCCTTAACGTTCACACTCCAATCGATGGTTCCGAAATTGGTTCGGTCAAACAATGCACTTCTGAAGAGTATGAAAAGGTATCAGCCAAAGCGCATCAAGCTTTTTTGAAATGGCGAACGGTTCCGGCCCCGAAACGGGGAGAGGTTGTTCGTCAGATTGGAAACGAGCTTCGAAAGTATAAAGAAGTGTTGGCTGCCTTGGTCACCTTGGAAATGGGAAAAATTCGCGCCGAAGGCGAGGGCGAAGTTCAAGAGATGATTGACATCTGTGACTTTGCTGTGGGGCTGTCTCGACAACTTTATGGTTTGTCCATGCATTCCGAGCGTCCGGGGCATCGCATGTATGAGCAATGGCATCCACTGGGTGTCGTGGGGATTATCAGCGCCTTTAACTTCCCTGTTGCCGTTTGGTCTTGGAATGCAGCTTTGGCCTGGGTTTGTGGAGATGCCATTTTGTGGAAACCTTCCAGTCAAACTCCGCTTACGGCCATCGCGTGTACGAAAATTGCGGCCCGCGTGTTTGAGAGAAATGGCTTTGACCCAGCGTTGTCCAGTTTGGTGATCGGAAAAGGACGAGAAGTGGGTGAAAAGATGTTGCACGACAAACGGGTCCCTCTGGTCAGTGCCACAGGTTCTTGTCAAATGGGTTATCGCGTGGGCGAGATCGTTGGAAAACGCCTGGGACGTACCATTCTCGAATTAGGTGGGAACAACGCCATCGTCGTTTCCAAAGAAGCCGATATGGATATGGCGATTCGAGCCATTCTCTTTGGAGCTGTGGGGACTGCCGGTCAAAGATGCACATCTACTCGACGGATTCTCTGTGAAGAATCGGTTTTTGATACGCTCAAGGAGAGGCTTGTCAAAGCGTATGAGCAGGTCAAAATCGGTGATCCTCTTCAAGACGGAACGCTCATGGGACCGATGGTTGCGACCGGCGAGGTCGATACCATGATGAAGGCGATCGAAAGGCTCAAAAAGGAAGGTGGGCAAGTCATCTATGGAGGTGAAAAACTTTCAGGAGATGAAACTCCCGGTGGGCACTATGTGACGCCGTGTATTTGCCAAGCGAAGAATGAATATGAAATTGTTCAAGAAGAAACTTTTGCGCCGATTTTGTATTTGATTCCGATCAAGAATATGGAAGAGGCCATGGAGCTTCATAATGATGTTCCTCAAGGACTTTCTTCGGCCATCTTTACGAAGAATCTCTTGGAAGCCGAAAATTTCTTAAGTGCAGCTGGTAGTGATTGCGGAATCGCCAATGTGAACATCGGCACCAGCGGTGCGGAAATTGGTGGGGCTTTCGGAGGTGAAAAAGAAACCGGTGGAGGCCGCGAGAGCGGATCTGACTCCTGGAAAGCCTATATGCGAAGACAAACCAACACGATTAACTGGAGCACGGAATTGCCTCTGGCTCAAGGGATCTCGTTCGGTTAGTCGAACTCCTAAGGGAGCGTTGGATAACTAGAGCCGGGAGTCTGGGAAGCATTTCGTTTTCTCTGTCCAATGCCTCGCGCGTATGTCGTTCAGATCGAAGGAGTGCCTGGGGGGTTTCATTTGGTCGAAAATGAGGCTAGAAGGGGGGCGTGGAGCCTGTTTTAAGAATCCGGATGTGTATTCGAGGAGCCGTTCAGGGCGTGGGATTTCGCCCGAACGTCTACCGGATTGCCACTGAAATGGGCCTAAAGGGATGGGTTAACAATACGGTCCAAGGGGTTTTGATTGAGGCCGAAGGCTCCAAAAGCACTCTAGAAGAATTTAAGCGGAGGGTGATCCATGACAAACCACCTTTGGCCGTCATTCAAGGTTCGGAATCGTCTTTTTTGGACCCCGTAGGGTTTGACGTCTTTGAAGTTCAAGAAAGTGAGGGAAGTGGCGAAAAAAGCACATTGGTTTTGCCTGATGTGGCCACCTGTCCGGATTGTTTGAAAGAAGTGTTCGATCCCAAGGATCGTCGATATTTATATCCCTTCACAAACTGTACAAACTGTGGGCCGCGTTTCTCCATCATTGAAACGCTTCCCTATGACCGAGAACGAACCTCCATGAAAGCTTTTCCCATGTGTTCGTCCTGTCGGGAAGAATATGAAGATCCTTCCAATCGTCGATTCCACGCACAACCCAATGCCTGTCCGGACTGTGGTCCTCAGTTGGCGTTTTGGAATGCCGAAGGAACGTCTTTGGCCAAGAAGCATGAAGGATTGATGCTCGCTGTGGATGAACTGAAAAAAGGGCATGTGTTAGCAGTGAAAGGCCTGGGCGGTTTTCACTTAATGGTGGACGCTCGATCTTCGGATGCGATTTCCCGCTTGAGAACCCGAAAGCATCGTGAAGAAAAACCATTGGCAGTCATGTTCCCAAACATTCAATCCTTGGAGTCCTCGCTTTCAGTTTCCTCCATTGAAAAAGGGCTCTTGGAGGGCCCGGAGTGTCCGATCGTTTTGCTTTCCAAAAAAGACAATATGGAGATTTCCGAAAAGGTTTCTCCACAAAACCCAACGGTAGGCGCTTTTCTCCCCTACACGCCATTACACCACATTCTTCTTCAGGAATTTGGGTTTCCGGTGGTTGCAACGAGCGCCAATCATACCGATGAACCCATCTGTACAGATGAACAGGAAGCTTTGAAACGTTTGTCGGAAATTGCGGATGCCTACTTGATTCATGATCGTCCCATCGTGCGATATGTGGATGATTCCATTGCTCGCGTCATGGCGAAACGACCCATGTTGCTGAGGCGGGCGCGTGGTTATGCTCCGTTACCCGTTCAAGAAATTGAAAGCGATCACGAGGTCTTGGCATTGGGAGCGCATCTGAAAAACACGATCAGCTTTTCGCGAAAAGGAAATGTTTTCTTGAGTCACCACTTGGGAGATCTTGAAAATTCTAAAGCCATTGCCGCGTTTCAGAATACGGTGGAAAGTTTGCCGAGTCTTTATGACCAAAAAATTTCCCATGTCGTTTGTGACTTACATCCTGATTATTTCAGCTCGCAATATGCAACGAAACTGAATTTGCCGATCCAAAGGATTCAACATCATTATGCCCATGTTCGTTCCTGCATGACTGACAATGACTTGCAGTCACCTGTTCTCGGGGTTGCATGGGATGGAACGGGACTGGGCACGGACCGAACCATTTGGGGGAGCGAATTTTTGACGGTGAATGAAGGAGGGTGGAAACGGGTCGGTCATATTCGTTCTTTTTCCTTGCCGGGGGGAGATGCCTCCGCCCGAAAACCGAATCGTGTGGCCATGGGTTTGTTGAACGAAATCTTGGGGAAGGAGGCGTTCGTTCGAAAGTCTCGCTCGCTTGAATCGATGGACGCTCAAAATTTGGGAATGCTTTCTTCCATGTTTGAAAAACAGCTTCAGTGTGTGCCTACGACCAGCATGGGACGTTTGTTTGATGCCGTTGCTTCCTTGATTGGATTGCGGCAATCTTGCTCCTTCGAAGGACAGGCTGCGATGGAATTGGAATTTGCCGCATCCAAAGCAGATGAAAAGGAATGTCCAACCTACTCACTGGACCTGAGAGAGTCTCCGGATTCTGAGGGGGCGCTCATTCTGGATTGGGAAACCCTGGTGAAAAGAATTTTGGAGGATGCGGCCCAGGGAGTTGAAATTGGGGCGATGGCCCAGGGGTTTCACAAGGCCTTGGTGGAGGGAATCGTCTCGGTTGCCAAACATCAAGGTATGGAGAAAGTGTTACTTACGGGAGGCTGTTTTCAGAACAAATTTTTAACAGAGCACGCCATTTTGAGGTTGAAGGAAAGTGGTTTTCAGCCATATTGGCACCAACGAATCCCTCCGAATGATGGTGGAATCTCGGTGGGACAATTGATGGCGGGGATTGAGGAAGAATAATATGTGTCTAGCGGTACCTGGTCAGATTAAAGAGATTGTCGTGGAAGATGAATTGGCTCGAACGGGAAAGGTCGATTTCAATGGAATCATTAAAGAAGTAAATCTTTCCTATGTTCCTGAGGCGAAGGTGGGTGAGTTTGTCATCGTACATGTAGGATTTGCCATCAGCGTGGTCGATGAGGAAGAGGCTCACGAGACGTTGAGATACTTCGAAGAATTAAATGAACTACAGGATTTGATGGAGAAGGATGAATGAAGTTCATTGATGAATATCGGAATCCTGACTTGGCCAAACGAGTGGTCGAGGCCATTCATCGAGATACAAAGGGAAAATGGTCTTTGATGGAGGTCTGCGGGGGCCAAACGCATACCATTGTGAAATACGGCATCGATGAACTCATTCCAGATTCCATTACATTGATACATGGACCGGGATGTCCGGTTTGTGTCACGCCGGTTGAGCAAATTGATAAAGGGATCGAGATTGCCGCTAAACCCAATGTTATTTTTTGTACATTTGGTGACATGATGCGTGTTCCTGGTTCTCAAACAGATCTTCGTGCAACGAAAGCCTCTGGGGGAGACGTACGCATTGTGTACTCCCCTTTGGATGCCTTGAGATTAGCCAAAGAAAATCCAGATAAAGAAGTAGTTTTCTTTGCTGTGGGTTTTGAAACAACGGCTCCTGCAAACGCGATGACAGTGGCGCAAGCAAAACGAGAAGGCATTGAGAATTTCTCTCTTCTCGTGTCACAAGTCATGGTTCCACCGGCTATGGAGGCCGTTCTTTCTTCTCCGGCCAATCGTGTGAACGGGTTTTTGGCTGCTGGGCATGTTTGTACGGTGATGGGAATGGATGAATATTTTCCTATTTCCAAAAAATATCGAGTTCCCATTGTCGTCACGGGGTTTGAACCCATGGATATTCTCCAGGGGATTCATATGTGTGTGAAACAGCTGGAATCAAATCAATTTGACGTCGAAAATCAATATTCGCGATCCGTTTCTGGAAAAGGAAACCTTCCAGCTCGGGAGATGATTCAAAAGATTTTCAAAATCATTCCTCGAAAATGGAGAGGCATTGGAGATATTCCACAGAGTGGTCTGGGCTTGTCAGAAAGCTACCAAGCCTTTGATGCAGAAAACCGGTTTGGGGTTGCGGATAAACACGTAGAAGAGAATACGGAATGCATCTCCGGATTGGTTTTGCAGGGTGAGAAGAAACCTCACGAGTGTCGCTTATTTGGAAACAAATGCACGCCAGATACTCCGATCGGAGCGACGATGGTGTCGGGTGAGGGGGCTTGCGCTGCATATTACCACTATAGAGGTTTGAAACACTGAGAAATGAAAAAGGTTCAGAACGTGCATCACTTTTTTGGTACTAACGACTCTGGAGTCATTTTATGAACTGTCCCATTCCTTTGAGCGAATATCCTCATATTCTTTTGGCGCATGGAGGCGGGGGGCGTCTCATGCAGAACCTCATTCAAAAAATGTTTGCAGATGTTTTTGCTTCTTCCTCTTTGAGTGAACTTCATGATGGTGCGGTATTGGAAAATCCGGGAAAACGCTTGGCATTCACAACGGATTCTTTTGTTGTGCAACCGTTATTTTTTCCCGGAGGAGACATCGGGAAAATTGCCATTTGTGGAACCGTTAACGATCTGGCCATGTGTGGGGCAAAACCACTTTTTTTGAGTGTTGGAATGATTCTCGAGGAAGGTTTTTCCATGGAAACGCTTTGGGAAGTTGTCCAAAGCATGAAAGTCTCCGCCGACCAAGCGGGCGTTCAGATTGTCACGGGGGATACCAAGGTCGTTGAAAAGGGGAAGGGCGATGGCATTTTTATCAACACCTCTGGAATTGGAGTGATCGAACACGAGACGGTGATTTCTCCCTCTTCCATTCAACCTGGAGATAAAATCGTTCTGAGTGGGGATATTGGTCGACACGGCATGGCGATCATGGCGAAGAGAGAAAACCTAACTTTTGAGTCTGAGATTCAAAGTGATGTGAATCCACTTCATGAACCGGCTCTGGATTTGTTGAGACATGGCCTTGATGTGAAATGTTTGAGAGATGCCACCCGTGGTGGAGTGGCTTCGGTTTTAAACGAGTTGGCTCAAAGCAGAGAACTTGATGTGGAAATTGAAGAAGGGGCGTACGTCGTTCACCCCGATGTGCGAGGTGCATGTGAGATTCTGGGGTTAGACCCATTGTATGTTGCGAATGAGGGAACGTTCGTTGCCGTGGTTTCTAAAAAAGACTCAGACAAAGCCGTTGAAATCTTAAAAAAGCATAAAGAATGTCAACAGGCTAGCCTCGTGGGCACGGTTCAAGAATCCACGGGGGGTCTTCTGTTTCTCAGAAACGCTTTTGGAACGAAGCGCATCGTTCAAATGCTAAGTGGAGAGCAATTGCCTCGAATCTGCTAAGCGTCGACGGCTCTTCTACTTTTTGGCATTGACCTTGCTGAGCAAGGTTTGAATGACATCCGAAGCCGAAAAGGAAAGATTCCCCGATTTGAAAAAACGAGAAATATTATTCACATCATTCCCAATGGTGATCAGGGGTTTTTCAATGTAACCGGATTTTTGTTGTTGGGGGTATCCCACATTGGTCATCAGGGCATTGCATAAACATTTTCGACCCTTGGTTTCCTCAACGGTTCCACCTTTCGCCACATAGTCACTGACAGGTTCTGCCGCACACCGGTATCCGAGCGTTCCATTTTCTTTTTTATAGGGCTGTCGAAGATATCCCAGGTCGCATATTCGCGGCCGCTTTTGATACTCATCGGGTTCCGAGTTGGTTTTCGAAATCCGAGCGACTTTAAAAGGAAAACCGGTGGGGGAGGCTTTGGCATCGGTGACGACGTCCACCTGCCTGGAGCTGGCTCTGTCCAGCAAAGTGTTTCTAAGGTCGTCGGTCAAGCCGGACTCTTGGCAAAGAGCAAACGGGGTTCCCACCTGAATACCGGAAGCACCTTCCTGTATGGCCTGTTCAAGGGCCTCAGGACTTCCATAGGAACCGGCCAGCCAAAAAGGCTTTCCAAGCTCACGAAATCCGCTCAGAAGCACTTCGTCTTTTTGACCATAAACGGGCTCTCCCCGTTCATTAATGGGGTATTTCCCTCGGGGAGGGGCATTGTGTCCTCCGGCCGTTGCTCCCTCCACAATAAAACCATCAATACAACCGGAAGATTTCTTCAGAAGAGATTTGGCCAAGGCCACGGACGAAACGATGGCCAGAAACTTTGGACGATTTAACTTTTCTTTAACTTTTTCAATGATGTCTTTGGGGGAAAATTTCACATGAAAGGCGTCGGAGACGCTGCCTCCCAATACGGGCAAGGACAGCTTTGCCATCTTGTGTTGAGAAAATAGATCCAGCACTTTTGGAATCTCACGAGGAATGCCTGCTCCCATCAAAACGTAGTCCACCTTGGCTAACATCGCCCCATAGATGCTCGAAAGATTGACCATCTGAAGTTTCTCCAGGTAGTTAATTCCAACCTTTCCCTTGTGACCTTCTTTCGCCAAAAACACTTCCACGAAATTGGAAACCACCGTCAATTCTCGAAGCTCTTTTGACAGGGTTTGCTTGATCATGCTGGCTCTGGCAAAGGGCTTGTTTGCTTCCAGCCCTTCCGGCGAAAAATATTTCTTTAAAATTTGTTCGACCATTTCTGGGACTGGAAATTGCTCCATGGCGCGTCGGATATGCCCCCCTGGGTCTCCACTTTGAAGTCGTCGAATCATCAGAGAGTCTAAGCAGGATCCGGAGACCACCCCCAGTTGGCCTAGAGAAGACACTGCCTTGGCCAAAGTCCAATTGGATACACCAACCCCCATTCCTCCTTGGATGATCATAGGCTCAAAATGAGAAGCTAACGTGGTGGTCATAGTGGTATTGCTCTACTTTATTTCAAAATTCACGCGAGAATGGATTCGCTGTTTTGCCACAAAACGTTTGCGAATCATATGTTTTTTTGAAAACTTTCAAAGGCTTAAGCTTCCTAAACTCACTGGAGCCCATTCTTTTGAAGGGCTCAATCTTGATAAACTAGTATTTTACGACGACTTTTAGAGAAAAAGCAAAAAACATGATTAAAATCATGAAAAAACATGAATAGTCATCCTAAAGGGTAAGTCCAAAGCGGAGAAGAGGCTTGTCCTGAAAAATGGAACGTGGTAAAATGATATTGATAATTGTTATCAGTTATGTTTAGGTGGCGGAAGATATGAACTTGGAAACAGTTAAAGCGGGATTTGAGGGCGTGGTTCAATCCATTTCGGGCGAAAATGTGATTGTGTCTCGATTGTACGAATTGGGATTTTTACCCGGCGAAAAAATTCGGGTGGTCATGAAAGCCCTCTTTGGCGGTCCTGTTGTGGTGAGTGTGCGCGGGACATCTGTTGCGCTCAGACGCAGCGAGGCTGTTTGCATCAAAGTGTGAATGCTTTTCTTCCGTGACTCAACCCCTTCCGACATTCAGTGAGAAACCAAAATCGGATTCCGGGTTCGTGGCCCTGGTGGGATGTCCCAACTCCGGCAAGACCACGTTATTCAACCGTTTGACGCTTAGCCAATGCCAAGCCGTCAACTATCCTGGGGCCACGGTCGACTACTGTCATGGCTCTTTGGCTGCGAAATTTGGGGGACCATTGGAGATGGTGGATACCCCAGGCACTTACTCCCTGTTTCCCAAATCTCCTGAAGAGCAGGTTGCGAAAAATGTCTTATATGATCGTCCGGGAGTCGGTCCGGCTCAGTTGGTGGTGGTTGTTGTCGACTCGACGCAGCTGTCTCGTCATCTCTTCTTGGTCGAACAGTTGAGAGAAGCCTCTTTTCGGTTGGTGGTGGCTTTGACAATGTCCGATATCCTCCAAAAGAACGAAGAACAAATCGATGAGCGAAGATTGTCTGAACATTTAGGTTGCCCGGTCGTGTCGGTCTCTGGTGCCACAGGTGAGGGCATGGAAGACTTGGCAGATTGCATTCGGAAAGAATTTGAAAAACCCATTCCTTCTTCTCCTGTGGATATTCCGAATTGGACCGTGACCAAAGCAGAGGAGGTTCTTCAGAGATTGGGAATTCTTGCGCAGTCGGTTCGGGTTTCGAACTCCGAGAACCTAGATTTGTCAAAATCCAAGAAGGATACAACGGCTTGGTTGGATGGATTCCTCCTGCATCGAATTTGGGGAGGCATCATCTTTGTGGGGATCATGGCCCTCATTTTTTCATCCATTTTTTGGGCGGCTACGCCCTTGATGGAATGGGTGGATACCGGTTTTAGTTGGTTGGCCGATTGGGTAGTTTCCCGCTCGCCCGATTCTCTCTGGGCGGATTTATTGGGCAATGGGGTGATTGCGAGTTTTGGTGCCGTTTTGGTATTTGTGCCCCAAGTGGCGATTCTCTTTATGGGGATCACCTTGTTGGAAGATAGTGGGTATTTGGCTAGGGCCGCTTCGATCATTGATCGACCCCTTTCCCAAATTGGATTGAATGGAAGGTCGTTTGTTCCTTTGTTATCCGGCTATGCTTGCGCCATCCCGGCCATGTTGGCTGCCAGAACCATCTCCAGCCGAAAAGAGCGATGGCTGACGTTGTTCATCATTCCGCTGATGAGCTGCAGTGCTCGTTTACCTGTTTATGCGTTGTTGTTGGCTTTTCTCTTTGTGGATGCTCCTGCTTGGCAACCGGGACTGATTTTGGCGTTCATTTATTTGTCGTCTTTGGTGGTCGGAAGTTTGGTTGCCGCTTTGGTCAATCGGATGGTGAAATTTGAAGGACCGTCCTTTTTTCTCATGGAACTTCCCAAGTATCGTAAGCCGCAATGGAGTACCGTTTTAAAGAATGTTCAGTTAAAGACCACGCTTTATGTCAAAAAAGCTGGCCCGCCCATTTTTATTTTTGCGATTGTCTTTTGGGCCTTATCCACGTTTCCAAATTTTAAAGCGGAAGATCCAAACGTACAGTTGAAAGACAGTTATGCGGCCCAAATGGGCCGTGTCATCGAACCGGTTATGGAACCCTTGGGCGGCGATTGGCGAACGGGGACAGCTTTAATTTCCGCATTTACGGCAAGGGAAGTGTTTGTCTCGGCTTTAGTGATCGTATTCAATGTTTCTGGAGACTCCGATGAATCCATTCAGACCGGCTTGCTCAATCGAATGCGAGAAGCCAGGGGGAGGGACGGGTATCCTCTGTTTACCACTTCCTCGATCATTGGGTTGTTGATCTTTTTCATGATTTCCCTGCAGTGCATTGCCACCGTTGGAGTGGCTCGGAGGGAGTTTGGAAATTGGCATATGCCCGTGATTCAACTCGTGGCGTTCAATCTTCTGGGGTACGCGTTGGCGGTTCTGGCCGTTCAGGGACTGAGGGCTTTCGGCGTCGCATAAAATCCATGGGGTTTCAATAGGTTACCCATTCAAAAAGCAAAAATTAATTCTCAAAACCTGATTCAGAACAGTTTTTTATGCCTTTAACGAGGTATATCTTTAACCTAGTTAATGAATGTTTTTTTGGAAATGAGAGCCGGGGCGTTTGAATGAAAATGGAGAGCCGCAGCAGGTTAGTCAATGATTTTGTGGCGAGCATCAACATCCTCCTCTCCGGAATCGACGAACTCATTCAAAATCGGTTTTTCAAGGAAGTCACGGAGGCGGTGAGCTTCTCTCAACTCAAAGTTTTAATGCTGATCGCCCGAACCAAGGGCGGAACGATCACCAATGTGGCTACTTATTTGAGAATTTCTCTTCCCGCCGCAAGCAAGTCCGTCAACAAACTCGTCCAACAAAATTTAATTCAGCGAACTTCGCATGGAGATGATCGAAGAAAAAATGAATTGGTTTTAACACGAGAGGGAGAAACCCTTTTGAGTCGGTACTACGCCATTCAAACGGAGGCGTTAAACGAGTTGTTTTCAGCGATTCCAGACGAAAGCATGACCAATATTACTTCCCAATTGGACCAGATGGCCACGTCCCTTCGGAATCATCAAGACGCTCCCAAAGAGCTTTGTTATCGGTGTGGGGTTTATTTTCGCAACAAATGTTTGAGGAGAGAGGATGAAAACTGCAGCTGCTACCCGCATCCTTTTTCTTTTGACGAAAACGCTAAGGAGAAAGAAACATGCAATCAGTGATTCGGAAAGAATCCGAACGAGATCCAAAATTTTCTCAGTGGATTGGAAGTTTTGCCAAAAACATACGCCAGTGCATTCATTGCGGACAGTGCAGTAGCAGTTGTCCCTTGTCCGGTTACATGGATAAAACCCCTCGTCGTTTGATGCATTTGGCCCGTGAAGGCTTTAAGGAAGATGTTTTACAAAGCTTTGCATTATGGCTGTGCACCAGTTGCTACTCTTGCCATGTGAAATGCCCTCGAGACATCGAAGTGACCGATGTCATGTATGCCCTAAAACGAAAGGCCATTGAAGAAGGTTACTACCCAAAAAGATTTGCAATTCCGGTGTTGGCCAAAGAGTTCCGAAACATGGTTTATAACAACGGACGAATTTCAGAATCCGAGTTGGTGGTTCGTTTGAAGCTCAAAACCAATCCGTTCAGCATGCTTAAAATGGCGGGGCTTGGAATCAATTTGTTGAAGACGGGTCGCTTTTCCCTCAAGCGGGAAAAAATTCGAAACAAAAAACAATTGCAAACACTTTTGGATTCCCTGGAAACGGTTCGCCAGGGAAAATCTAAGGAGGCTGCGTGATGAAGAAGATTCCATATTATCCCGGTTGTTCCATTAAGGGTACTGGGCTTGCTTACGAAGAATCTCTCAAGGCCACGCTGAAAGTCTTGGGGGGAGAATTGGACGAAATTGAAGACTGGAATTGTTGTGGTGCCACGGCCTACATGGCGACTGACAAGCTTCGTGCGATTGCTTTGGCGGGACGCAATCTTGCCATGGCCGAAGAAAAAGGCGCGGAAGATCTCATGGTCCCCTGCAATGCTTGCTACCTTGTTTTAAACAAAACCCGCAAACAAATGGCTGAGGATCCAGAGGTTGCGGAACAGGTAGGAGAGGCAATGAAAAAAGCGGGCCTTTCCTACAAGGGAAAAACCAACGTCAAGCATCCGTTAGAAATTTTCTTGAATGATTTTGGTCTCGATTTGATCAAAGAAAAAACGGTGAAACCATTGAAGGGGATGAAAATTGCTCCTTACTATGGATGTCAGATTGTTCGCCCGTATTCATTTTTCGACGATCAACATGACCCAACTTCCATGGATCGAATCCTGAAAACTCTTGGGGCAGAGGTTGTGGATTATCCCTATAAAACGCGTTGTTGCGGGGGAAGCCAGACGGGAACCCTCCCGGAAATCGGGCTGGATTTGGTTCATATGCTGCTCAAAGAGGCTCAAGACCGAGGCGCGGATGCCATTTCGGTGGTCTGTCCGCTATGCCAATTTAACTTGGATGGCTATCAAGACATGGTTCAGGCCAAGTTTGGTTTAAAACCAATGCCGATTCTTTACCTTACGCAGTTCATGGCGATGGCCTTTGGTTGTAAGGAGAAAGAAGCTGCACTGAATCGGGGAATTGTTCCGGCCAAGTGTCTAATGAGAAAGGAAAAAGCTCATGTCTAAAACAAACGGGCAAGACAACGTCATCCAGTTGAAAAGAGATGGTGAAACGGAAGAAGTTCGCATTGGTGTTTATGTTTGTCATTGCGGAACCAACATCGCTTCGACCATCGATGTGAATGAATGTGCCAAAGTGGCTTCGGATTTGCCGGGAGTCATTCTCTCTCGGGAATACAAATACATGTGCTCGGATCCTGGGCAGGTTTTGATTCAAGAAGACATTAAAAAACATCAATTGAATCGCGTGGTGGTGGCTTCCTGTTCGCCTTGCTTACATGAAACGACCTTCCGGAATGCGCTGCAAGGTGGAGGACTAAATCCCTTCTTTTTCCAAATGGTGAACATTCGAGAACATGCTTCTTGGGTTCACGCGGACAAACAAGCCGCTACACAAAAGGCCAATGACCTCATTCGAGCGGCCGTCCGTCGGGTTCAATATCATCGCTCTCTAGAACGAAGGCGTGTCGACGTCGACGGCCATGTTTTGGTTGTCGGTGGGGGAATTGCCGGAATTCATGCAGCCCTTACGATGGCGAATGCCGGTAAAAAAGTCTATCTGGTGGAAAGAGAGCCGAGCATTGGCGGGCATATGGCCCAGTTTGACAAGACATTCCCCACATTGGATTGCGCGGCATGTATTTTAACTCCGAAGATGACGGATGTTGCGAAGCACCCCAACATCACGATGTGGACCTTGTCCGAAGTGGAAAAAGTGGATGGGTACGTGGGTAATTTTGACGTCACTGTACTTCGAAAACCGCGATACATTGAAGAAGACCTCTGTGTCGGATGCTTGGAATGCGTAGACTCTTGCGTGTATCAAAAAGGAAAGGTCTATGATGAGTTCAATGCGGGGTTAAGCATGCGAAAACCCGTTGCCATGCCTTTCCCTCAGGCCGTTCCACAGAAAGTCTTTTTCGATCCCGAAACCTGTTTGTTTTTGAAAAATGGAAAATGTAAACAAACCTGTTTGGAAGGGTGTGGAGAGCGGAACGCGATCAATTTCAACCAAAAGGAAAAACGGGAAGTCATTCGCGTTGGAACCATTGTTCTGGCAACCGGTTTTCAAACCTTTGATCCTCACCGTGCCCCGGAATACGGTTATGGCAAATATCCCGGAGTGTACACCTCCCTCGAGATCGAGCGGCTGGTGAATGCTTCCGGACCGACCGAAGGTCACGTGGTGATGCGAAATGGCAAAAAACCAAAACGAATTGGAATCGTTCACTGCGTTGGAAGCCGAGATAAGAAACACAATGAACATTGTTCCCGCGTGTGTTGCATGTACTCCTTAAAGCTTGCTCATCTTTTGAAAGAGAAATGCGATGCGGAAGTCTATGATTTCTACATTGACATGAGAACTCCTGGAAAAGGTTTTGAGGAGTTTTACAATCGAGTGGCAGAAGAAGGTGTTCATTTTATCCGTGGAAAAGTGGCCAGTGTAAAACCCGGACTCAATGGCGATGACGAAATTGTGGCCGAGGTGGAAGATACCCTTGCTGGAATGGTTCGAGAAATCGAATTGGATATGTTGGTTCTTTCCGTGGGCTTGGAAGCCCAAAAGGACGCGGAAGAAGTTCGGCGACGATTCAATATTAGCTGTTCTCAAGGAGGCTTCTTTACGGAAAAACATCCAAAGCTAGCTCCGGTGAGCACGTTGAGCGACGGCATTTATCTTGCGGGCGCATGTCAAGGCCCTCGAGATATTCCAGATACCGTGGCCCAGGCCGGGGGAGCTGCGGCGGAAGCCTTAGCCTTAATGGATCGAGGCTATGTCGAAATGGAACCAAACACGGCTTATGTTTTGGAAGAAGATTGTTCGGGATGCAAAACATGTTTGGATGTGTGTCCGTATAATGCCGTTTCCAGGGACAATGAGAAGGGGGTGGCAAACATCAACCCCGTGCTCTGTAAAGGGTGTGGCACTTGTGTGGCAGCCTGTCCCTCGGGATCGATTGTCCAAAATCTGTATGAAGACGAAATGATTATGGAAGAAATCAGAGGAGTATTGACTCATGCCTGAAACCAACGAAAATTTTGAGCCTAGAATTCTTTGTATTTTTTGCAATTGGTGCACGTACCTCGCAGCAGACTTGGCAGGCGTGTCCCGTTTGAAATATGCACCTAACGCTCGAATTGTAAAAGTGATGTGCTCCGGAAGAGTTGATCCACAATTCGTTTTTGAGGCATTTTCGAACGGAGCCGACGCGGTGCTCTTGGGTGGTTGTCATCCCGGCGATTGTCACTATCAAGAAGGCAATTATAAGTGTTTGCGTCGGTATAAACTTCTCAAGCGCGTGATTTCCGGAATGGGCATTGAGGAAGACCGCTTCCGTCTTGAATGGATCTCAGCAGCTGAAGCCGACAAATTGAGAGACGTGATGAACGATATGGTGGCAAAAGTTAAGAAACTTGGCCCTTTGAACATGACTGTGCCGAGTGAAAATTTTCCCACGCTCGGAGAGGAAGAAAAGAAAGAATTGAGGGCATCATGAGTGAGAAACCAAAAGTTGGCTTTTATTGGTGTGCGAGTTGTGGTGGTTGTGAAGAATCCGTTGTCGACCTAGCCGAAAACATTTTGGATGTTGTCAATGCCGTCGATATCGTGTTTTGGCCTGTTGCTTTGGACTTCAAACGAAAAGATGTGGAAGCCATGGAAGATGGCTCCATCTTTGCGACCTTCATCAATGGAGCCATTCGAACGACCGAACAAGAGGAAATGGCTCATCTTTTACGCAAAAAATCCAAAGTCGTGATTGCGTACGGATCATGTTCTCAATTGGGCGGCATTCCTGGATTGGCAAACCAATTCGATAAGGAAAGCATTTTTAAAGAGGTGTATGAGGATTCTCAGATTGTTGAGAACCCCCAAAAGGTTCGCCCACAGACGGTTACCGAAGAAGAGGGCCGGAAGGTTGAGCTTCCGGGGTTCTATCAAACTGTTCGCTCCCTTCATCAAGTGATTGATGTGGATTACTCTGTTCCAGGCTGCGCTCCGACTCCGAAAGTGACGTTGGATGCCATTCAAACCTTGTTAAGTGGAAACCTTCCGCCCAAGGGAGCTGTGTTGACCACGGATCAGGCGCTGTGCCGAGAGTGTCCACGGATTGATTCAAAACCCGAAGATCTAAAGATCACCGAATTCAAACGCCCTTGGGAAGTCATGATCGACGAAGAAAAATGTCTTCTGGCTCAAGGAATTCTCTGCATGGGGGTTGCGACTCGTGGAGGATGCGGGGCTCAGTGCATCGAAGGAAATATGCCTTGTACCGGTTGTTTCGGACCCACGGGGCGTGTGGATGATTTTGGTGGAAAGCTTTTATCCGGAATCTGTTCTCTTGTGGGCAGCGATGACGAAGAGGAAATCGAGAAAATCTTAAGTGCGATTCCTGATCCCATTGGGACATTTTATCGGTATAGTTTGGCCGATTCGATTCTTCGAAGATCCAAATTGAGTGATTCAAGCAAATAATCTTAGATTAAAGAGGAAAAAACGTGTCGAACGATAAGAACGAAAAAGTAAAAGAGGTTCTACAAGAAGGGGCCGCCAGAGCTCAAGCAACCTATAAAAACCAACGACGAATCGTCATTGACCCAATCACTCGTTTGGAAGGTCATGGAAAGATCGACATTTTTATGAATGAAAGTGGAAATGTGGATCGAGCCTATTTTCAGGTCCCAGAATTGCGTGGTTTTGAAAAATTCATGCAAGGTCGACCTGTAGAGGACGCTCCTCAGATCACCTCTCGAATTTGTGGTGTTTGTCCCACAGCCCATCACATGGCGGCTACGAAAGCTTTGGATGACGTGTTTAAGGTGGAACCTACGTCCACAGCCAAAAAAATCAGAGAACTGGTTTACAACGTGTTTATGGCGGAGGACCACGCACTTCATTTCTACTTTCTCGGAGGACCTGACTTTGTGGTGGGGCCTGAAGCCCCCAGCGCAGAACGCAATATTCTCGGCGTGATCGGTAAGGTTGGTGTGGACGTCGGGAAAAAGGTGATTTCAATGCGACGTCGTTTGAGAGAACTCATCACGTTGACGGGTGGAAAAATCATCCATCCCGTGATGGGGCTTCCAGGGGGCGTGGCGAAGAGAATCACGGAGGAGCATCGTAAGCAATATCAAGAAGTAGCCAACGATGCCGTGGAATTCGCTAAATTTACACTTCAAGTCTTTGAAGATGTCGTTCTGAAAAATTCGGCCTATGTCGATTTGATCACCTCCGATGCCTTCACCCATCGCACCTATTACATGGGTTTGGTAGATGAAAACAACAAAGTCAACTTCTACGATGGAAAAGTGCGTGTGGTAACTCCGGAAGGAGAGGAGTATCGAAAGTTTACGGCTCAACAGTATGTAGATGAAATTCGAGAACATGTTGAACCTTGGAGTTATACAAAGTTTTGCTATCTCAAAGATGTTGGCTGGAATGGGTTCAACGATGGAAAAGATAGTGGCGTGTATTCAGTGGCTCCCTTGGCTCGCTTAAATGCTTGTGACGGAATGGCGACTCCTGAAGCTCAAGGGGCCTATGAAAAATATTTTGAAACCTTGGGTGGGAAACCGGTTCATCACACTTTGGCTAACCACTGGGCGAGAGTTGTGGAGTTGTTGTACGCCGCTGAAAGAATGAAAGAGTTGGCTGATGATCCGGAATTGACCAGCGAAGACATTCGAAACATTCCGACCGAAAAACCGAAAGAAGGAATGGGCGTCATCGAAGCACCTAGAGGAACGCTTTACCATCATTATAGAACGGACGAGAAGGGTGTTATTCAAAAAGCCAACTTGATTGTGGCTACGCAAAACAATTCAGCGCGAATCGCGATGAGTGTTGAGAAAGCGGCCAAAGGTTTGATCTCCAAACAAGAAGTCTCTGAAGGGATTTTGAATAAAGTTGAGATGGCTTTTCGAGCTTACGATCCGTGTCACGCTTGCGCGACGCATTCGTTGCCGGGGAGTATGCCTTTGATCCTTCAAATTCGAGACGAAAACGGAGAAATCAAACAATCTTTTCGACGGGACCATGATGGGAGTGTCAAAGAACAATAAAAAGAGAATCCGAATTCTCTGTTTGGGCAATGAGATCATTGCAGACGATGGCTTAGGCCCTTTGGCGGCCGAAGCTTTTCGATCCAAGCTTTGGGAAGGTGTCGAAGTTGTGGATAGTTCTGAAGCGGGTTTCCACCTGATGGACTATCTCATGGAAACCGATGAAGTCATCATCGTGGACTCCATCCAAACCGGGAAAGCTGCGCCAGGCGTGATTTATCACCTCAAAGAAGACGACCTTCCTCAATATCAGGCCAACTCTCCCCATTATACGGGGCTTTTGGAGTCGCTTCAGTTGGGGCGTTCTCTTGAATTGGAAATGGCCAAAAAGGTCCAAATCATTGCGGTTGAAACCTTTGATTGCCAGACTTTAGGAGGGGAAATGCATCCGGATGTTCGAAGTTCCGTTCCCAAGGTTGTAGAAATTGTCGAAGACTATCTGAATTAGTTCTATACTATCAAAGTGGAAGTCATTTCCTATTGGATGAGCCGCCTAGATGAGACTAAGGGTCTGACATTCCTTTGTTTGGCTGCTGCGGCACTTTGGGTTCTTTGTACGGTGTTCGTGTTGAACCGAAAACTCAAAATGTTGGAAGAAGACTCTCAACAACTTAAACGGGACCAAAGCCTGATTTTGGATGAAACCGACGATTTAAAGGAAGCGTTTCAGGCTAAAATTCAGGACTCAAAAGCCTTGAAATCGCTTCCTCAACATAACCCTGAAATCGACTCTGAAGAGGAGTAGAAAGCTCCATTTTGTTTTCGGTTGTGAGAGGTTGAATTCCCATTACCTTGATTTTTGGGATGAAATAGCCCAGCTCTTTTCCCATATGAATGGTCTTTAGAAGATCGGACTCATGAGTAGTAAACTGGGAAAGCTGTTTTTCACTCAACACATCGTCTGGGCAAAAGTGGAAGACCTCTCCAGGTTCCTTTTCCCCGAATACGGTGTCCACCACCAAAATTCGTTCCGTTTCAGGCACAAAGTAATTTAAGAGTCGAAGGCCAGATCCAGATAAATCAATGGCTTCGAAATCCTTTTCAAGACCATTTTCTGAAATGTATTCGACGATCCGTAAGCCGATAGAATCGTCCCCCATGGCCCAGTTTCCAACGCCGACCAGGTATTTATGGATTGAGTTCATGGCAGTTTCCAATCGTGGGTATCACAAAAAAGGGGGCCAAAGGGCCCCCTTTTTTCAAAAAGAACGCTGTCTTAGCGCTTAAACTTTACATCCAAGTAATGCGTGGAACAAGAGATGCATGGGTCGTACGCACGAACCAACATTTCCAGTTTCAATTCCATTTCCTTCTCTGCCACTTTCTCAGCAAGTAACTCTGGCACGAGTTTGTCGAAGTCGTGCTGAATATTATTGTGGTTTTGGTTGGTTGGAATGATGCAATTTCCACCTTGGCACATATAGTTTTTGTCATAGACATAATTGTGGAAAAGAATGCCTCGTGGGACTTCAGTGGCCCCAAATCCTTCACCATACTTGGTGGGCTCAACAGGCTTTTCATCCTTGATTCCGGAATCAATCAATTCTTCCATCAGTCGCAAGGTTTCATAAGCGCTGTGAACCGATTCGACAACCTGAGCTGCGGTATTGAGGTAGGGATTTCCCACGACCGGCTTCATTCCCAATGCGTCAGCTACTTTCCGTGCCTCAGGATGAAGTTGCTCAAAATTATTATTGAACCGAGCCAAGGCTCCAGCCATGTAACTCTCAAGTTTATTCTTGGTGTATTTGGCCGTGGAGGCTGGAGTGACAAACTCATTGGTGACATTTCGATATTCCGAAACAGGCCAGGTCTCTTTTTTTCCATCGGGCATGATGGTTTGAATGCACCCATCATAGAGACCGTATTCTTCATCACTATGAAGAGCCATGTATTCCGTGGGTCGGTCAAACGCAGGGAATTTGTCCTTCAAACTCAAAACAACTTCCAGAACAGCGTTTACGTCGGGTACCAACTCCTTAGCAAAACGTTCCTTTAGCTCTTTAAATTGAGCGACCGTTGGAAGGCTCGCGAATCCACCGGGTACGCATGTGGTCGGGTGAGTCGTTCGACCTCCAATGAGTGAACCCCACTCATGAGCAAAACGCTTCAAACGAAGCGCGGCTTTCACCACTTCGCCATGAGACCCGATCATCTGAAGAACAGATTGAGCACCCACCAAATCGGGAGATACCAAGAAAAGGGAATGGAGGATGTGAGAGTCAAAGTTCTCCGCATGTTTGAGAATGGTGCGAAGTTTTTTTGTCTGAGGTGTGACCTCAATTCCCAACGCATCTTCAGTTGCTTTCACGGAGGCCAGTGTGTGTCCAATGGCACAGATTCCGCAAATTCGACTGGTGATTCGTTGTACCTCGGTATAATGCCGATCTCGAATCATGGATTCGAAGAATCTAGGAGCTTCAGGCACTTGCCACTGACATTTTTCGATCGCGCCATTATTGATGTTTACGACAATGTTTCCATGTCCTTCAACGCGAGTTAGATGGTGAACGTTGATGTTATAGTTTGACATTTGCATCACTCCTCATGGTTGCAGTGAACATGCGAGAACGATTTTCGGCACGTTCTCGACTCAAGCCACCTTTTTCCATCAAAACTTTGACCAAGGCTTCTTCATTGGGTTGGTCGATGAATCCACGACACGCCTCGCAAGGAATTCCTTGGGCAGGACAGGGGGCTCCGCATCCTGCTCGAGCCACCAAACCTAAGCAATGATCTCCTTCATGGTATCTGCATACGGTTTCATTGAATTTGCATTCCACGCAAACCGGATGATTTGGAATCACAGGATCCTTTCCGTGAAGCAAAGAGGAAACCACATAGACAAATTCATCCTTATCCATCGGACAACCATGAAGGGCATAGTCCACTTTGATGGCGGCTGAAATGGGAAGGGCTTTTTGGGAATCCAGATGAGGCAACTCCGCGTCCTTGCCATAGACAAACTCTTTGTAGTCGCTTTGATGATTCTTTAAGGCGTTGATGCCCGCTGTGGCAGAACATGCACCGTAAGAGATAACAATTTTGGCTCGTTTTCGAATTTCTTCTAAACGTGCGCGATCAGCTTCCCTTGTGAAACTTCCTTCTACAAAAGCGATGTCAAGAGGTTCTGTGGTCTTCTCCGAAAGAGCTTCTCTAAACTCCACGATTTCAATGTGTTCGAGAAGGCCCAAAAACACGTCTTGACCAACATTGGTGAGCTCAATTTGACAGCCTTCACAGCAGGCAAAATCAAAAAAGGCGACTTTGGCTTTCTTTTTTTCCGTCATTAGAATGCCTCCTCGAGGTTTTCGACCTCGTCGTAACTGAATACGGGTCCATGCATGCAAACGTATTTATCGTTCATTTGGCAGTGCCCACATTTTCCAATTCCACATTTCATTCTTCGTTCCAAATCCACGAAGACATGGTTGTGTGGAACTCCAATTTTTTCGAGTTCTTTGATGACAAATTTATACATAATGGGAGGTCCACAAATAACGACTCGGGTATCCGGTGCGATTTCCGTTTTTTGAAACAGGGTCGTAATAACGCCCACATTTCCCTTCCAGTCCGTGTCGGCTTTATCAACCGTCTCGTAATATTCGACGTCGTTGGATTTTCTCCAATTGGCCAGATCATCGAGGAAAAGTTGCTCTTTTGGGCTGCGAGCTCCAAAAAAGAGTTTGAAGTCCTTGAATTTGTCTCTGCAATCCAGAACGTATTGAATCAAACTTCTGGTGGGACATAAGCCGATTCCTCCGGCAACGATTAGGAGAGGGTGGCCGTGAAGTTCTTCAAGGTTAAAGCCATTTCCAAGGGGGCCTCGAACAAACAGCGATCCGCCTTTTTCTTCTCGATTGATGGCCTTGGAAACCCTTCCGACCGATCGGACGACCACATCAAATGTGTTCTTTCGGGTGGGAGAGCTCGCGTAACCAATGGGAATTTCCCCATAACCAAAAACACCCAGTTCCATGATTTGGCCAGGCGCGAACTTCATTTCTTGGCCGTCTTTCATTTTTAACGTGAAGTGTTTTTCATGTTCCGTGATCTGGTCGGCTCGAAGAATTTCGGCTTCTCGGGGAAGGAAAACGTTTTCATGTTCAGCGGTATGGTGTGACATTTGTTTAGGCCTCCATGATGCGGTTGATGATGTTAACGGGATCAGCAATGTCAGGTACACAGCCCGTGGAGCAGCGACCACACCCAACGCAGGCCGGACCGCCTAAAGTTTCATTGAGATAGGAAGCTTTTCGCATCAGTCGATGTCGGTACCGCGAAAACGAATGCTCTCTAAAATTCTCTGTGGCTCCGGCACCCAAGGAGACTTGGGCAAAGTCATGAAGCTGGCATCCGTCCCATGTCCGATATCGTTTTCCGGTGACTTGATCCAAGTTCCACGTGTCTTGGACATCGAAGCAGTAACAGGTTGGGCAGACCGTATTGCACGTTCCACAGGAGAAACATTGTTCCGAAAGTTCTTTCCACAGGGTCTCATTTCCAAAGGCCGCTCGAACTTTCTCGGCGATCTTCTGGCTATTGTTTGTGGGTAGCTTTTCAGGGCAGTCCTTCAGGGCGCGGTCGTTTACCTCTTTAGCCTCTTTAGACTGTTCAGCTGTGGCCTCCACAAAAGAGCCATAGGTGGCCAAGTTTTCTCCTTTTGGGGTGATCGTTTGAAGGTGATACCCCCCGGAAATCTTTGTGAGAAAGGCATCATGGCCTTTGGGCTCAACATCAGATCCAACCGAAGCAAAGAAAGCCCGTTTCGATACGTTTTGAACGTTTGAGGCCACAATGGTCGTTTGTTTCCGATTGGCGAGATAATTATTGTCTTTGTGGTTATCCGTAAAAATTTGATCCAATTGATCAATGGCTTTCACATCATAAAAATGAACGCCAAAGAGAATTTGATCCACGGGGTTGATGCAGCTCTCTGCACCTTTCTCCGTGAAACGGACCAATTCCTGTTTTGGAGGAAAGAATGCTTTCTTCGGAGGAAGAATGGTCGTATCAAAATCCAAGCGAATTTCTTCAGGAGATGAAATCTCACCAAAAACAAATTTTTCCTTTTTCGCTTTGGGGCCAATGACTTTTTTGGCACACAACATCTTCTCTAAGAAGCTGTTCCAATCGCTGTCTTTTATGTAAAGATCCTTCATGTTTTCGAATCCCTTCGGTTCCGCTTCAAAAAATTAAAAAAATCCGTGAGGGTCCTTCGGTTCTTGCGAGATTTGGGATCTCGCAATTGAATTTACGTAACCTCATTAAGTATTTTTAGTCGATGTGGGTCTTCAGAATATGATTTAGATCAGAAAAAGGACGGTTTTTTTTCTTAAGTGATCAAAATCATTTAAAAAAATGGACCGGAAAAGCACGTCTCAAAGGGTTTCCGAGGGGGCTTGTGGAATGTGGAAAGTTCGACTAAATGCCCGAGGCGAAATGCATGAATTGGCCATTGCCCAGAACATTGTAAAGATCTCGCTAGAGGAGGCCGGAAAAGTGGGGACGGAGCAAGAAATTGAATCTGTCTTCTTTCGAGCCGGCCGCTTAAATGCCGTCATCCCGGATATTCTCATTTTCAATTTTGATGTTTTAAAGGTTGAGGAGCCTCAAATGGAACAGGCTCAATTGCATGTTGCCCAAGATCCGATTTGTGTGAAATGCAAAGCATGTGGGCATGAGGCCGAGCTGGAGGAACCGGTTTTTATTTGTTTGGAGTGTGGAAGCCCGGTGGCGGTGAAAAGTGGTCAGGAAATGTATGTCGAGAGAATCATCATGAAAGGAAATTCCGATGGAAATTAAAGTGGTTCGAAATGTTTTGGCCGAAAACGAACAATTGGCAACCGAAGTTCGCAAAGACTTAAGGGCGCGAAAGCAGAGCATGTTTAACTTTATGAGTTCTCCGGGTTCGGGAAAGACCACGCTTCTTCAAAAATTGATTCCCTTGATTCAACAAAAAGATTTTCGTGTAGGTGTCATTGAAGGGGATATTACGACGACCAACGATGCTGAGAGACTTCAGCCGTTGAACATCCCCATTGCTCAAATCAATACGGATGTTTTTGGTGGGGACTGCCACTTGGGGGCCAATGTGATCCAGGGAGCCATGGAACATCTGAATGAAACTCAAGTGGACATTTCTTTAATTGAGAACGTTGGGAACCTTGTCTGTCCGGCCGAATTCGATACGGGAGCCGATGTCAATGTTGTCTTGCTCAGCGTGACCGAAGGAGAGGACAAACCCCTCAAGTACCCCCTAATGTTTCGAAACTCCCACCTGGCTGTAATCAACAAAATCGATATTTCAGAGGCTGTGGAGGCGGACATTTCCCTGATGAAGGAGAATATGTTGAAAGTGAATCCGGAGCTAAAAATCTATTTGGCCTCGGGAAAGACGGGGGAAGGTCTTTCCGATTTGGCCGATGAGATTGCCCAGCGTCACCGAGCCTCGATGGCCTAGATTTTTTGAAGGGTATGGCCGGGAAAAAAATGCCATATCCCAATAGATGTAAGCCAAAAACAGGCGCCGTTTTTCTTTATTATCAACCACTTATCTTGGCCTGAGTTTTGCTGCAATTAGGAACATGACGAATCTCAAAGCCGGTTTGCAGAAGAATAGCATTTCCATTTTATGGGCACTTCCGCTGGTCGTGGCCATTTCCTGCGGCCAAAACACGGCCACCTCCGAATCTCAAATTTCCTCACGAATAGATTTGATTTCCCCGATATCGATATTGGAACTAGGGCCAGGAGAAAGCAAAATCATTGCTTCGTTTGGAACCACAGGACTTTCTGAGACCTCTCGAATTCAGTTGAGTTTAAAGGCAAGATTTCACACCACGAATTTTTCTGAAGGCTCTTTCCCGCTCATGCAGATCAAAGTGAATGGTGAAGCCGTTCAACCAGAAGAAGTTGTGAACGACCCCACTTGTTTTAAGTATCCGAATTGTTTTTGGACTCCGACCTGTGCGGATCATTGTAATCCCTATTTTGTGGGAGACTTTTCGTTCGATATCGAATGCGAAGAAGAAAACATCGGTCATGGCCTGGAAGAAAGTATGTTTGACATTCAGGTTTCTCCCAACTTTACAAATCATACGATTGCCGAAACCCAGGAAGGGGAGCCCCATCAGTTTTACATTGATCCCAATGTGAGTGGAGATCCATATGAGTACACTTTGGACTTCACAGAACGAGCCCGAAATGAAGATCAGTTGACGATCGTTATCGGTAACCCCTTTGCGGAATATGCTGACCTGGCTCAATGTAGCGGAACCGGAGCTACAGAAGGAATCCTCGTATTGGGAGATCTTCGGGTTCGCCGGGTTGAAACCGAATAAGAAATGATCCTGAAAGCAATCCTTTAAAAAAGCTTTGAACGAAGGCGTTTAAAACTCAATGACTTCTGGATCATCTTCGATGTCGGGAGGCTTGGTCCCGATATACTTGAAACGAATCGCATCCGCACAGGTTCCTTGAGCCGAGGCCTGAGAGGCCGCATACACACGGACTGAAATTTGGCCCGACAAACTGTGAAGGCCCAAAAGATTCCACTGGCCACCGTTCGATTGTTGGTTCACAGACAATCCAGATATGAGTTCTCCATCACTGAGAATTTCATAAGAAACCATGTCTGGACGACCTGGATCACTCTGCCACCAGGCATAAATTTGATAGCGGCCACTTAGTTCCGGAACATTCCATTGAAACCATGAATTTCTTTCAGAATCATTCACATCTTCTGAGGAGTGATAGGTGGACGTTTCTTCTGGATATCCTCCCGCAAGAAAGGAACTGGGAGTCCAGTTTCCGGAGTACTCCACATAGTCTGTGTTCCGATCATCAATGACAAAATTATTCTCATCGAAGTTCGGATCGTCAATGGTGTTAAGTTCGTCGCCGTCTTCACCGTCCGTCTCGTTCTCTGCCAACAGCGAAGAGGAGACATGAATCATATTTGTAAACGCCAAAATTAGATTGTGGTCTTCTGTGGAAGCGTCAACCGCTTGAAAGCGAATATTTCCCATGACTGGAGTGCTGTAAATATTCACCGGAAATATCGGAGATTCATTTTCGGAAGCTTGGTTTGTGATGATGGCAGCTTCTCCAGTGAGGTCTTCGGCGAAAGCGAGCAAGACGACACGCAAATTTTCATCATTGGGAAGGTCTGAATTCATTTCAATGGAGTCGATGGATTGAAAAGAACTCACATAGACAACTTCTACCTCGTTGTTTTCCGTGGGACGGATGGCCCCAACCAGGGCAGAGCGTGCCGAAGAGGCCAGGGAGGTTTGATCGAAATAAACGCTCACTTGTGAGTCTTCTGTTTTTGCACAGCTAAAAAGCGTGGAAACGAAGAGAAGAATGAAAAGTTTCGAAATTTTCTTTTTACATTTAATCATTTTATTGCCCCTGAACAGATAGGTGAATGGTTTCCGGTTGGTCTCCGCCTTGGTTCATCATATATACAGCACCACCTGCACCGGCAGCGGCTGCGCCAACCAAAGTCCAGAACCACCACGTTTGGTACCAAGAAGCCGATTCCGATTTAATATTTGTATTTGTGCCATTTGCGGAAGGGGTATGTGCAAGAGAAGCGATCATAGACGAAGACTCGGATCCAAGTACCTTTTTGATTTTCTGAATATCCAAGGACGCCAGCCGATCATTTTGGATGCGCGAGTTGCTCCATACCACCTGGCCAGCCACAAAAAATTCAGCCTTTTGATTTTCAAGTAATAAAACTCCGTCGGTTTTTGTGCGTTTCTGAAGAATTTGGAATAAAAGATTTCGGTCCGATTTATTTTCAACCTGCAGAGCTTCTGAAACCAAAGCTTTATGCGAAGCCGAGTTCAAACGGACGCGCATACGTTTTCCACGACGTCCCACATAAACGAGCTCGGCAAAGCGCTGAGTGCCCAGTTGGTCCACCTCCACAAAATAATATCCGGGTTGAACATACTGGGTCGAATTGGAGGCTTTCCCATTGATACGAATTTCAATGGGAGTCGTTATCTGGGTGACGGGGGAAATGGTCAAATTCACGCGTTCACTTTTTTCCAAGCTTAATCTGGCCCTCTTGTAGAGTTGAATGAGCTCGGGCGGATAGATGGCGGAATCCGGGGTCCTTCCCTGGAACAGGATATAGGCCTTGAGGCTGAATACAGCTTTCTTAATTTGCTGGAGGCTTTGGTAGATGACGGCCTCCATAAAAAAGATTTCGCGGAGCATCTCTGGTTTGGAATACCGCCTTGCTTGCTTGAGGTATGTTAGCGCCGAATCAAATTCAATGTTTTCATAGGCCCGTTTGGCCTTTGAAAATAAACGCTGACCTCTTTTGAAATGAGTTTCCAAGGGGTCGGATGATTGGGTTGTGGGAAGTGGCATATTGACCCACTGAATCTCCACATCGGATGGCTCATAGGCGTCCGCAGGAAGGGAAGACTGAGGCCGGCTTGAAATTAAAAGAACTCGTTTTGAGCTCTCCGCGGAGAATGCGGGTAACGGAGGGCAAACGAATAACATGGCCAAGATTACAGCCAAATATCTGTGTTTGCGTTCCATCTTCGTCCAAAAATGCAAAGAGTAAGCCAATCTTTCGAGGTCTAAAACAAGTGTAAGTTCTTAAAAATAAACGAATAAAAATGAACCGAAGCCTTATTTCATGCTCCGGAAAGGGACGAATCTAAGCACATGTGAACAATAGTTGCAAAGGGGGTTACGGCTTCCAGACTTTTTTTAGAACGATGGCTTGCCCCTTGTTGACTTGAAGCGTCATTTCGCGCTGCAAATTGAGTTTTTGGTTGCGGAATGTGAGTCGTCGAGTTCCAGCTGAAATCTTGTGTTTTAAAATGGGTGTATTCCCAATTTTCTTTCCATCGACGTAAACGGTGGCGAAGGGTCCTTTGGGAAGGAATACGGTGAGGGTTCCAAAACCGGCGGGTTTAGGGGGAGAGGGCCTTTTCCGGGAAGAAGTTCGGACTTTTTTCTCAGGTCGTCGGGTGGGGGAAGGTGTGGGGGAAACCGGTGTGGCCGTGGGAGGCGAAGTCGGAATGGGTGTGACGTTTGGTTTGGCCGTGGCCAGAGGAGGTGGAGGGGACGAATCTTCTTGTTCCTTGATGATGATGGGGTCTCCAGCGAAGAAGTAAACCCCCGCACCAAAAAGAAGCGCGAAGAGAAGGAAGACCCATTTTTTTGGCCTTCGATTCGCATCGGGCGAATCAAACGAAGGGCTTTTGGGGGGAGGAAGAACTCTAGCGGGAGCTGGGGTTTCTCCGGAAAGAGATTTGTCGGTTTCGGATAAACCACTTTCTTGAGAGACCTGAAACTGGGCGTGTGTGGTTTGAGCGTCGATTTCGGGTTCCGTGTCCATGCTGGAGTCGATGGAAGGATCGGAGATCGTAAAACTTTGGTCTGAGAAGAGGAGGGCGACATATGAAGAAAGACGATGGGGGAAGTCGACGGATGGGCTCCCTGACCAGTTTTGCGTGAGGTGATTGCCGAACTGCTGTGCAGTTTGGAATCTTTTCTCTGGGAGAGCCTGCAAACTCTTTCGGATGGTCAGTTGGAGACCTCCTGGAATCCGCTGGAAATTTTCGTCCAAGCCACGGAATCCTCCTTCTTCAATTTCGTTTAGGAGGCCTTCTCGGGTTTTCCCTTGAAAGGGACGTGCGTTCGTTAAGAGGGAATAGAGCAGAATGCCTGTAGAAAAAAGATCTGCACGAGGGTCCACACGTTTTGCTTTCAATTGTTCGGGAGCCACATAATGCAATTTCCCTTTGAAAATTCCTGGACGTGTAAGATCCATTTCTCCTCTGTGGAGGGCTTTTGCAATTCCGAAATCCGCCAATTTCACATTTCCGGAGTGGGATATGAGAACATTTGGGGGGCTTACATCGCGATGAATGACGGGGGTAGGACTTCCTTCATAATCGGTTCGGTCATGAGCGTATCGAAGGGCTTTTAGGATTTCGTTCGTGATGTAGATCGCTAAATCCGGGGGCATGCGCATCTGCATTTGGTGTTGGGCTTTGAGAATTTTGGCCAAATCCACGCCCGAAACGTATTCCATTGCGATGAAGTATTGTTCTTCCGCAATCCCAAAGTCATACACATGAACAATGTTTGGGTGGTCCAGCGTCGCGGCAATTTTCGCCTCTTCGGTGAACATATCGACCCATTGAGGGTTGTCTTCTAGGCCAGGTCGAATGCGCTTGATGATGAGCTTTTTTTCAAATCCACCCGGACCCACATTTCGAGCCAAGAATATTTCGGCCATGCCGCCGACGGCGATTTGCTCGATTAATTCATATGGTCCGAAGGGGGTGCGGTTCACTTTGGCCTATCATAGCCGAATAATGCGAAATCGAAAAAGGGAAGGATAAAAAAAAGGCCCAAGTTTTAAATACTTGGGCCTTGTGAAAGAAAAAAAGACTATTTCAAGTTGGATTCAATGAAATCCCAATTCACGAGATTCCAAAAAGCTTCAATGTATTTGGGACGCGCGTTCCGATAGTCAATGTAGTACGCGTGTTCCCATACATCACAGGTTAAAAGGACGGTATGGCCCATCGTGACGGGACTTTCTGCGTTGGAGGTCTTTACCACCTGAAGTTTTCCTTCGGTATTTTTGACTAACCAAGCCCATCCTGAACCGAATTGGGTTGCGGCAGCATTTGAGAATTCTTCTTTGAACTTATCCAAAGATCCGAAGCTTTCGTTGATGGCCTTTGTGGTATTTTCTCCGGGAGAGGTTTTTTTGCCGGAAAGGCAATTCCAGTAAAAACTATGGTTCCAGGTTTGGGCCGCATTATTAAACACGCCCATTTCATTTTTTTCCCGTGAATCTCGAATGACTTGTTCCAGGCTCATGCTTTCATAGGAAGTTCCGGAAATGGCGTCGTTCAGCTTGTTTACGTAAGCTTGATGATGTTTTCCGTAATGATATTCAAGGGTTTCCTTAGAAATATGGGGTTCCAGAGAGTTCATGTCATAGGGAAGTGAGGGTAATTCAAAAGCCACGTTTCGTTCCTCCGTTGTTTTTCAAAAAAGGTTTCTAAATAGGACTGTAGAGGTACCTTTTTTGGAGCGGTTTGGCAAGTCAAAAGACTTTAAAGAGGGTGCTCCAGAAGCCCTTCGCTCCAAGTTTATTCGGCAAGAATGTCTGCGATGTCTTTCACCGTCACATTTTTGTATTCACGGTCCGTGGCTCCGTCACGCACCATCATTTGGCAGAAAGGACAGGAGGTTGCGATGTTCTTTGCCCCTGTTTGAACTAATTCATCCGTTCGCTCGTGATTGATTCGTTTCCCTTGGGTTTCTTCGGTAAACAACATGGCTCCTCCAGCTCCGCAACAAAATGATTTGGATCCGTTTCGAGAAGCTTCCTTTAGTTCGGCTCCGTGGGTTTTTAAAACGGATCGAGGAGCCTCAATGCCTTCTTTGCCTCGATAACGGCTCAGATAGCAGGCATCGTGATAAACAACCGACCCCGATTCATTGGTTTTTACCTTAAGTTTTCCTTGTTCCATCAAACGGTTCAGAAAAGAAGTGTGATGTATGAATTCAATGCCCCTGTTCAAACCCATATCTTCATACTCCTCCAGCGTTGCTAGGCAGTGGGGACATGTCGACACAATGGTTGTAGGTTTCGCTTCGTTTAGCAGGGCAATGTTTTCTTCTGCGAGTTGTTGGAACAAAAATTCATTTCCGGCCCTACGTGCAGCGTCTCCCGTGCAACTTTCCTCTTTCAAAACTCCCCAGGAAACGCCGGCTTTATTTAAAAGCTTGGCGAAAGAGAGGGCCGTTTTTTGATACTGAGCATCGTATCTACCCATGCACCCCATCCAATAAAGAACGCTTTGGTCTTTGAAGAGAGGGAAAGCATTTTTTGAAATGAAGTCCTCCGCAGCGCCTCGCTCATAACTCCACGGATTTTTTCCGGCTCCCTCCAATCCTTTGAAAAGGTTTCCCATAGGTGAAGGAAAATTGCCCTCTGCAACCAAGCCCCTTCGAAATTCAATCAAAGGGGTTACGTGTTCCACGCCCACTGGACACTGTGTCGTGCATGCGCCACACGTGGTGCACTGCCAGATGATCTCGGAAGAGACCGTGTTTCCAATGACCTCTTTCTCCACGTCTTCTTTTAAAGATTTTCGAAGATTTAAAATGAATTCTTTTGGGTTTAGTGTTTTTCCCGTTTGGTTTGCAGGGCAATGGTCCATGCATCGACCGCATTCGACACATGTATAAGCGGCCAAAATGGTGTGCGCATCGAGGTCAAAGACCTTTTCAGCACCAAATTCTTCATTTTCAAAGTCCAGGGGTTTGATTCGCGCAATTCGAAAATCTTTTGAAAACGTGGTGAAGGGAGAAAGAGCCAAATGCATATGTTTGCTATGCGGAATCAATCCCAGGAAGGCCAAGATGACAATCGTGTGGATCCACCAATTCCATTTTGCTGCTGTGGATTGGGGATCAATCCATGTGAAATAGCTCGCCAAATAAGTCACCATTAACACGACGATGAAAACGGCTACGGCAAACGATCCCGGAGAGAATTTTCCCAAGGCTTGAGGCCGAAGAATGAAACGTCGAAAAGCGAGATACAAAATTCCAATCAAAACGAGAATGGCAAAACCGGCGACAAACCCTCCGAACACTTTATGAAAAGGCCCGTGTCCGAGAAACGAAACCCCATACCCCCGAAAAAAATGATCCAAGGTTTCCAAGGAAAAGGCCAGAAAACCCCAAAACACAAACGCATGCATGAGGCCGGGCAAGGGGCGGTCCCGAATGACCTTGCTTTGAAGTAAAACCTCTCCGAGGAAACGTCGAAAACGGGCTCCGAAGGGACCCCAGGAAAGTTTTCCTTTGGCTTGTTTCACTTGACGGAGGATCCGGGAAAGGGGCACAAAAAACGATGCAAGCGAAAGAAGAATAAGGGCAGAGAGTATGAGTTTCGACATCATGTTTTCCTTCTAAGTATTTGGTTTTAGTCCAAATTACGTTAACACTGCCTCATACCTCGGACAAGAACACGTGAACATGATCAAGGGGCTTGACTCGTTGTGCGTTGCGCTATACCTTTCCGCGCCGAATTCCAAAGGTCGATATTTTGGCTCAATATGTGTTAGCCTGAAACCGACTTAGACAAGGGGTACTTTGCATGTTGATTCGGTTGTTCATCGCATTTTGTTTGCCCATGATGATTGTGGGGCAAGCCCTGGCTCGGTCCGATTCTGCAACGTTCCAGAATCAAAAGATGGCGGAACAAATTCTTGAGAACGTATTCGATTCTTCTAAGGCCCTGGAAAAACGCGTGTCTTCGCTTTCCCATTTTCATTCAAAAATCGGCAAAGGTTTGAACGAAGGAGGTCTTTTTCCTAGACCTGAATTCGTTCGTTCGATTACGAACCACTTAATCGCGTCACCCATTCTTCCAGAGGAATTAGAGGAAAACGATTTCGAAATGGTCGAGCGGTTTCAAATTGAAACCTTTCGAACGGTGGGGTCACTCTGCCTCTGGTTCTATATGAATGCGAAAGAAGAAGACCTTGAAAAGAAACAAGATTCACAGGGGTTTGACAGTGAAGATGCATTGAACGCATGTAATTTTTCTGCAGCCACGATTGCGCATTCTTCCTTCAGCAAAGATCCGGGAAAGGTAGGGGATTACGCTCGGATGACCCTTTTTAATATTGGCATGTATCGATTTCGAGAAGACGCAAGCTTCCAAGACACCATTGAAAAATCCTTTAACTTTGAGTTCCAAGAGGACTCTAAGCCGAGCCACTCCAGCTGGCAGATCCCCTTGGAAAACTAATTATCTCTGAAGATAAAGGCTTTCGACTTTTTCCAATAGATTCTTTGGGTTTACAGGCTTTTCAACGAACTCGTGTACGGGCAACCAACTTTCGTCCCGATCCCGGTTGGAAAATTTGCCTGGGTAGACCCCTTTTTCGTTGATGGCGGAGAGCATAAGAATGGGAATCTCTTTTGTTGTGCCGTTGTTTTTGAGCTTTCGGGCCAGCTCGAATCCAAGACTTTCATTTTCCGGAAACATCACATCTAAAATGACCAAGCCTGGGTCATACGATTGAACGTTTTCAATCATGTTGTTTTCGTCATTCTGAGATTGAACCTCGTATCCCGCGCTTTTAAGGACGATGGAAAGAGATTCCACAATGTTTCGGTCATCATCGATGATATAGACTTTCTTGGACATGTTTCTGGCCTCCTGAGAATAGCTCCTAGCACGAATTCGCGTGAGCGGGCAAATTCTTTTTCAGCTTGTGAGGGGGCGGTGGAGAGCATATCCTGACCTTCCCATGGAACGAAGAGTTGATCAGGTAGCCATAGTGGGTCTTGGCCAAGGCGGGACTGCGATCTTAAACATGTTGCTGAAAATTCCTGGAATCCAGGTGAAGTATGCCTTTGACAACGACAAAAATGCTCTGGGAGTTGAGTCTGCCAAAAGCCATGGCATCCAATGCCGAACGGATGGAACGTTTGATGAATTGAAAAACGATTCCGAGGTGGATCTCATTTTCGAAGTCACAGGAAAAAAAGAAATTTTCGATGTTTTGAAAAAGGTTAAGCACCCCAGCACGAGTGTGCTCACGGCAAGTGCGGCGAAAATCATTTTTCATCTATTGGATACGCAGCGGCGGGCCTCAGATCGCTTGGAGGAATTGAAACGAACGTTGGAGACGCGAATCATTGAGCGGACGGAAGAAATTGAGCGTGCCAACTCCAGTTTGGAACAAAAAATTGTTGAGTATGAAGAACTCAATCAGAAGTTGTTGCAGTTAAATGAGGAAAAGACCCGTTATTTGCTCCATGCGACTCATCAATTGAAAGCTCCCTTCGCGGCCATCCAAAGCTATGTGGATATCATCATGGAAGGGTATACCGGGGAGATCTCTGCTCAAACGCATGAAATCATGGGAAAAATCAAAACGCGATGCGAAGTCTTATCCAATGCGATCAAAGACATGTTGGAATTGGCCAACATCAAGTCCACCGCACGGGAAAAGTTGGAAACCACTCCGGAATGCATGTGTGAGATCTTAGAGGAGGTTTCTCGCCCCTTGAAGGTTTTGGCGGAAAAGCGAAATGTCGAGATTGTGAAAGAGTGGGATGTGAAAGATTGTAAAGTGCGATGCAATCGGGGGCAGCTCTACATGTTGTTCGGCGTCCTGATTGAAAATGCCATTCATTATTCAGCGACTGGTTCGAAAATTCGCTTGCGTGTGAATCGAACCGAGGGATCTCATTTAGCCATTTCCGTGAAAGATGATGGAATTGGGATCAAGGAAGATCACCTCAACCGGATTTTTGATGAATATTTTCGGTCCAATGAAGCCGTTAAAAAAAACGAGAATGGCAGTGGCCTGGGCTTATCTATTGCCAAGGAGATCGCCAAGATTCACAACTTCCATTTGGAAGTACGAAGCAGGGTGGGAAAGGGAACGACCTTTACGTTGACCGTTCCCATTTTAATCGAAAACGAAGGTACAACCGCCTAGAACGTGAAGGTTCCTTTATTCATGATTTGTTTTCCATCCACGAAAATAGAAGGGGATCGAAGAACTCCGTCATTATGTGCTTTGCTGGACCAAGGAGCCCCCGTCTTATTGGGGTAGGGATCTCCTAGCGCCAAATGAATGCCTGGAAATTTTTCATCTTGAAGAAGATTTCCGATCAAATCTTTTAAATTGATGTTCGTGCCGATCGCGAATTCTCCTAAGTAATGAGAATATTCGTCGGTACCGAACGTATATTCCTCAAAATCTTTCTTAAGTTCGGGATTGTCGCATGTCACACTTCCTTCAACACATTTTCCGTCTTTCACGTCATAGGCCAGAGGTGTTTTTTCCAACTTCCCATATTTTTGATTGAAAAAGTCTCCCAGAACGCCATCCACAACCACATGACCGTTTGCAGAAAGGGGAGCGGTGTAGACTTCGCCATCAGGCAGGTTGCTCCACTTTGTGGTTCGAAGGTGGCCGTCGCTAATCATCCATTTTCGTTCAGGCGTAAAGGTAGCCGTTAAGTCGGTTCCGGCCGGGGTGGTGACCCGAATCTCTTTCGCTTTCACGACAATGTCATACACCTTCCGGCAAATGGCTTGAATTTCCTCGTAATTGGCTGCCATTCCTGTGCTCATCATTTCTTCAGAGAAGTTCGGCATATGGCCGTGGCGGATGCCGTTTTTTTCGACAATATCAATCATGGGCATTCGAAAACTATGAAGTTCACCCGGTTTCCCCCCAGCAATATAGAAACTGACATTCGCCTTTTCTAGGACATCTCCGATGGCTTTGGGGAATGGAAGGGGCTGACTTTTGTCTTCGGGCCTTTGGCCGAAGTCTTCCATGATGAATTGAGTTACCGAAGCCCCGATGTCGTTGGCCTCCTTTAATAAGGCATCTGCCAGTTTTTTGGTTTGCTCATCGGTGATGATCACGACTTTTTCGCCGGCTTTTACTTTGGCACAATTGAGGACGGCCTGTTTGGCACCTGCTTCGATTGCATTCATGGGCATTCTCCAATGTTGGGGTTGTTTTTTGTGGCCAGTCAACTCCCTTGAAGCCGAAAGATCAAGGCGATTTCTCGAAAACAGTGATTTGGATCACTTAATATTTTGTTAACCGGGTTTAGGCTTGCAACCGTCGGTTGACGTGATACGACCGGCAAAATTCTTGAGATAAAGCGGTTGAATCGGACAGAGGAGAGTAGAAGATGACACAAAAACGAACACCGTACCCAGGTGTTTTTTGGGTAGCCAATACCATCGAGATTCTCGAACGGTTTGCGTACTACGGGATTTATTTTGGGTTTGGAATTTACATGGAGAGCTTGGGATTTGCTCGAGGAGAACTGGGCATTGTCCAAAGTATTTTCCTTTTGGTTTCGTATACGATGCCGGTGATCTCCGGAACCCTCGCGGATAAATATGGTTTTAAGAAGATGTTGATCATTTCCTATCTGGCCTATTTACCAACCATTCTTCTCCTTCAAGTGACGAAATCATTTGGGGGCATTGTTACGACGATGCTTTTGATTGGACTCGCAGCGGGTTTCTTCAAGCCTTTAATTGCTGGAACCGTTCGAGCCGTCACCGACTCCTCAAACAAAACCATGGGTTTCGGCATTTTCTATATGATGGTCAATGTAGGCGCTTCATTTGGTCCCATTGTGGCCGGAAAACTCCGAGCCATTTCTTGGAACTATGCCTTTGGTGCAGCAGCCATCGGAATCATCGTGATGTTGTTCATCACCATCTTCTTTTACAAAGAGCCTCCTCGAGAACCCTCGAATGAAACCCTGGGACAGAAGCTTAAAGAAATTGGCGTGGTTCTTTCGGATGTGAAGTTTTCGGTTTTCTTACTTCTTTTGGGCCTCCTCTTTTGGTTGCCCTTTTGGGCGTTCTTCAACATCTGCGCCATTTATGTGGATAAAAACATAGACACTGCGGCGCTTTATCATACGATTGCAGCCATTCCTTTGGCGGGAACGTGGTTGGCTAATTTCTTGTCGCATGAAGAGGATGGCGTTCGAAAAATATTGGGTGAGACCATTGCCCACACGGGATACATCATTCTTGTCTTTCAGTTTTTTGTTTCCAAGAGTGTGGAAAAATTCAAAGCCATGCCGTCCTTTATGTTTGGTTTATTCGTATCAGCCATAGGATTCCTGGTCTTGGGATTGGCTGCCAAGGGAGCAGCTTCCTTGGCGTTCTTGGGAATTTTTCTTTTTGCTGTGGGCGAGATGATCTCGTCTCCACGAATTCAGGAATACATCACCTGGATGGCGCCCAAAGAAAAAGCTGGCCTTTATATGGGAACCAACTTTCTGGCGACAGCTGTCGCGGGGCTGACGAGTGGTTTCTACACACGTTTCTATTACTATTTTCGGGATGGCGGAAATGCCGAATACATCTGGTACATCTTGGCCGGGCATATGATTTTGGCGATCGTCATTTTTATCGCCTTTGGAAAGATTGCAGGCTCGTTTGAAGAGCAAGAGTCTTAACCCAAAGGTCTAACTCTTGGTGGAAAAGCGGGGCGGCTTTTGCTCGCTCCGCTTTTCCTTTATAAGACCTCCATGACAAATTTTTGGGATGAACGCTTTTCGGAGCCCGGTTACGCCTACGGGAAGGAACCAAATGAGTTTTTAAGAAGTGTCTCCAGCAAGTTACCCAAGGGGAAAACACTTTCCCTTGCCGAGGGAGAAGGAAGAAATGCCGTATTTTTATCTTCTTTAGGGCATAGCGTAACAGCTGTGGACCAGTCTTCCGTCGGATTGAAGAAGGCAATCGCATTGGCCGAAGAGCGGGGAGTTTCCCTTCAAACGATTCAATCGGACTTGTCTGACTTTATCATTGAAGCCAATCAATGGGATTCAGCGGTGTTGTTTTTTGGTCATTTTTCGCCAGAACTTCGCCGGTCCATTCACGAACAAGTTGTTTGTGGGTTAAAAAAGGGTGGTTCCTTTGTTATGGAGTGTTTTTCCAAAGGCCAACTGGGAAGGGGGACCGGGGGCCCACAGGAATTGGCCAAACTTTACGACGAAAACGATTTGCGGGAAGACCTTCGAGGGATGGAATTTGAAATCTGTCGGACCGTGGTCCGTCAAATCCATCAAGGCAAACACCATGGTGGAGAGGCCGAAGTGATTCAAATTCTGGCTTGGCGCCGATAGACTATTGCAAGTTGGTTAGGAAAATCCCTGCGTCGCTGGTCCCCACATATTGGAATCCATCTGATCGATCCAAAATGAGCGTGGCACGCAGGCTCGGCAATAGGGGCGTGTTTCGATCAGATAGCCGGTCGTAGATCTGCTTGTCTTTGAGTACAAAATGGTGGAGCGACGCGGTTTCTTCCCACCAAAGTGAAGGATAGCTTGAAAACCAAACTCCCCCTTCTTTGTCAGGAGAAAACAACTTTATAGGTCCGGTAAGGATAACGGGAAGTGAAGGAATTTCGGTCGTGTGATGGGATTCTTTGGTAAGACACGTAATATTGTCAAAGCCATTGGTATCGCTAAGAGTGGAATAAAACACCCAGAGATCCCCATTGGAACTCTTTTGGAGACCTCTGATTCTGGCTGGGGCTTCGGCGAGGAGAACTCTTAGTCCTTCGGGTGTTGGTGTGTTCGGGTCGATCTTGTACAACTCTTCGTGGCTTAAGAGCCAAATCGAACCAAAATCATCTTTTATGATATTTGTGATTCCGGGAATATGTTCCCCCTCTTGGGTTAAGATCTCCTGAACTTGAAATTGGCCGTCCTGATCGAATAAAAGATATAAACGACCGTTTCCGGCGAGGATAAATTTTTGGCTGGACCATTCGACAATTTTTCCAAAACCGGAAAGCTCCGGGAAGTCATGAGTAGATACTCTTGAAAACTCATCTAAATTCGAGGCCAACGTGATTCGGTGGACCTGATCGGAACCCGCGAGCCAAACATATCCTCGGTCATCTTCCAGAATGTCCTGGGGTTGTTTGTAAGCATTGGTGGGGTCAAAAACAAAGGGTTCAAACGAATTGGAGTTTGAAAGACGAATGTAAGCTCCTGCAGCTGTAAGGACCCAAAGATTTCTCATATGGTCCAAGTGAATTTTTTTGACCCTTTTCGAAGCATAGCCAATTCCTTCCAGGTGATTCTTGATGGTTCCGTTGGTTAAGTTGATTTGACTTAAGCCAAAGGTGGTTCCGACCCATAGAGACTCCGAATTCTCTTCTACGGCCGCAGTAACATCATTAGAGGGAAGTGAAAACGGTGAGTGGATGTGTTGAATGATGGGGACTTCATTTCCACTTAAGTCGACTTTGGATAATCCCTGGCTTCCCGAAAACCAAACGGCATTATTTATGGAGTCAAACGAGGGGTGAGTTAGGAGTGCGTCTTCCAGATCTTCCTCAGTCATTATTCCCGAAAAAGAAGAGTCTGCGGGGTTGAAAATGTATGATCGTCTCCCACTTAAAAATAAAGAACCATTTGGGAGAAGAAGGAAGTCTGATATCCAAGGGCTTGTTTCCCAATGATTCACGCTCAAGTTTTCGAGAGAGTCATCTGACATTTGGAGTTGCCATAAACCCTCAGCCTGGAGGGCATAGGTTAGGTGGTCATTGATGCTGATCAGTCCATTGATGGGCTTCGGATTCATCAAATAGGGGTTTACGTTGGTAGAAAACGTCGATGGATCAGATAAATCGTTCGGATTTAGGAGAACGAGTCCACTTTCGGTTCCGAGCCAAGCCATATTGTTCGGGGCTGGCTCAATTTGGGTTGCGTTTAAGATGTAGAAATTGTTTTGAGTGCTGCTCATAAGATAGAAGCCGCGTGAGATATCCCCTTCAGGCAAGAAGAACGGCCCCCTTGTCGTTGCAAAAAATAGTCCGGCGTCATTCTCAAGAAAATCTCGCATTTCACCGGGTCTCAATCGAGTTTCTCGATACGGAATCTTGATGGGGACAGCGCCATTTTCTTCGTCGATGAACGAAGCTAAGTCTCGAACCAGGGGATACCGAATGGTTTCTGGGTCTCCGCCTTCAACGTCATCAATGAAGCGGACGTTTTGTGCATGTTTGTCGTGAATCATGCATGAAAATGCGTTGGGAAGACCAATCCAAAGCCTTTCACGAGAATCCAAAAAGATTTTTTTCAGATATTGACCGGTAAATCCGTTTTGAACTCCAAAGGTTGAGATGGTCAACTTATTTTGAACCCATTCCAAATATCCAATGCCGGTTTGTCCCGCCACATATACTTCATTTTCATTTTTCACTGCCAAGCTGGAATAGGGCGCCGCAGGAAGACCTTGTTTGGAGTTGAGAATGGTGGGTCTTAGCGTCGTGTCTCCTTGGGGATAAATGTAAAGCGCATCTTGGGCCGCCACAAATAGTCCCCTTGAAGTGCTCTGAATGTCATGGATATTATCTGGAAATAGCTTTCTCCACATGACCACCTTTTCTTCGATGCCGTGGGTGGATTGGAGGCCTTCCAGCCAAAGTCGGACCAGGTCACCTTCTCGAACACCAGAAATCGAAAACTCAAATGAACCATTTCCTGCGACTTTTCCGCAGTTGCGTACGCCGATCAGAGATTGGTTCTTTAACCCCTGAGCGCAAACGCGTTGACTGGCAAAGTTTCGGTGAACCGATGCGGGAAGGCCCACAACAGAGGCTTCCTCTGTGTTGGCTCGAAGCAGTTGGACCATGATGAGATTCGGAGAAAAAACCTCGGCCTCCAAGTCTCCAATATCGGAAGAAGTATCTACATTCCCGAGATCTTGAAGCTCTGTGGAGGAGCGTTCTCCTGAAGTCGGAATGGTGGAGGTTTTGTTACACGCCGAAAAAAGAGAAAAACAAAGGAAGATCGAAAGCGCGAGGGCGAGGCGTGGAAAAAATCCCATCATGCTTTTTCATTTTAGCACAGGGTATGCCATAAAATAACGAAAAAAGAACATAAAAAGGCCTTAAATAACAATAAGAAGCAAAAAAAAGAAAAAACTAAGATAGAAACTTGAACAAAAGTAGCACATAAAAGGAAACAAAAGGTTACAGGTCGCCAATCGGTTTTTTCTTATGTATGTTTTCCGGCTTATGAAAAGGCCAATACCAGTCAAAGCAACCCCTCAACTGAATGCCATTTGGAAAAAGGGACAAGAGTTTTTAGGCTCAGAACTTCCCATCATGTGCGGAGCGATGACCTGGATCAGCGATCCGGATCTGGTCTCCCTCGTGAGCAATCTTGGGGGGTTTGGGATTCTGGCCGGGGGAAATATGCCGCCCGAGCTATTCCATGAATACGTAAAAAAAACCAAGGAACTGACAGATCGTCCGTTTGCGGGAAATGTCATTACGATTGCCCCGAATTATAAGGCCCATTTGGACACGCTTTGCGAGGAACAAGTCGGGCATGTGGTTTTTGCCGGCTCACTTCCCAGGGCGGCAGATATTCGTAAGGCCAAAGCCAGCGGGGCCAAGGTGATTTGTTTTGCGTCTACAGCCAGCATGGCCAAGAGGTTGATCGAATGGGGGACGGACGCGCTGATTTTGGAAGGAAGTGAGGCCGGGGGGCATGTGGGGCATGTATCGACTGTGGTCTTGTTGCAGAACATCTTATTTCATTATTCCGATATTCCCATTTTCGTAGCGGGGGGCGTCGCAACCGGAAAGATGATTGGACACCTTCTTTTGATGGGCGCCTCGGGGGCCCAGTTGGGGACCAAATTTGTGTTGGCGGAAGAGTGTAATGTTCATCCAAAATTCAAAGAAGTATTTATCAAAGCCCGTTCGCGCGAGGCAATTTCTACCCCTCAGTACAGTTCAAAGCTTCCCGTCGTGGCTGTGCGCGCTCTAAAGAACATAGCCATGGATAAATTTGGAGAACTCCAAATGGAGTTGTTGGAAAAACTCAAAAATGAGGAAATCACGCGTCAGGAAGCCCAGATCAAGGTCGAAGAGTATTGGGTCGGATCTCTGAGAGATGCGGTTGTGGAGGGAAACGTGGAGAAGGGTTCACTGATGGCCGGACAATGTGTTGGTCTGGTGGACAAGATTCAACCAATGCGGGAGATTCTTCAAGAATTGGTCGACGATGCCGACAAAGCCCTCACGGATGTCAAGCATATGCTCAAATGAGGAATTGTTTCTTTCATGAAAAAACGAATCCAGAAGATTACTCCTCGGTTTTTTCGAAAAATTTCACATAAGAAGGGATTGCCTCCGGGAGCTTTGGTTCATGTAGGTGAGGCAAAGGTCGAAGAGGTCAAACTGTGGTTGATTTCCTTCGATGAGCAGAGCTTTTCTGAAAAAGAAGTCTCTTTTTCCGATTTGTCTGAGGGGAATCAAAACATATCCTGGGTAAACATAAATGGTTTGCATGACACCTCTGCCATCAAAGAGATTGGAAATGTTTATGATCTTCATCCCTTGGTTTTGGAGGACATTGTCAATACGGCTCATCGACCCAAAATCGAATTTTTTGAGAATTATATCTATCTCGTGATCAAGATGCTTTCGTACGAACCCGAAAGAGGCTTGATTTCAGAGCAAGTGAGCTTTGTCTGTGGCTCGAATTACGTTCTTTCTTTTCAAGAACGTGAAGGAGATGTTTTTGAAGGAATAAGAGAACGTCTTCGGAAGGGCACAACCAAAATCAGATCCAAGGGAGCCGATTATCTCTTTTATGCCTTGGTTGATGCGGTGGTGGATCACTACTTTGCGGTTCTCGAAGGACTGGGAGAGCGACTCGAACAATTGGAAGAGGATGTGGATTTTCGACCGGATGAGAAAGTGGGAAATCTGCTTTACGACCTTCGACGAAATGTACTATTCGTTCGAAAATCCATCTTGCCGGTCAGAGAATTGCTCGGACATTTGGAACGAGAAGAGTCCAAGCTCGTTTCCGGGGACTTGAAACCCTATTGGCGAGACATTTACGATCACGTCATACAGATCACCGATGGTGTGGAAGCCCTTCGAGAGTTGACGTCCAGCATTCGTGAGATGTTGATGACACAATTGAGTAATCGAATGAACAATGTCATGAAGGTCCTCACAATCATTGCGACCATATTCATTCCCATTACCTTTTTAGCGGGGGTTTACGGCATGAATTTTAAGCACATGCCCGAATTGGAATGGACATACGGTTACCTTGTTATTTGGATCGTTTTTGTGGGAATGACCCTCGGTCTGATCCTCTTTTTTCGAAAAAAGAAGTGGCTCTAAACATCACTTCTGAACTGCATCTGTTGTCGGAGTTTTGGGGACGGGACGACTGAACGAATCCTCTCTGGGATCACTGCAATTTAAACTGCTCGGAAAGAGGTTTCGGTCCAGACCAACCCACGTGAATTTTTGTCCGATGTTATCTTGGGAGAACATATCTCCGTGTCGCAATTGAAAGAAGTACATGCCGTCTGCGAGGGGTTCCATGAAAGAATTAAATCCATGATAGCCCAGCCCCACACTTGGACCCAATAGATCAGGGTCAAGCTGATCGGGATAGGCTGGATATCCAAAATAGGACAGCTCGGATCCTTGAGATCGAGGAACCGGTCCATGGGAAGCCCAGGAATACAAACGATGGCCCTGAACATCCAAGATGGAAGCCGTCAAATAGGAATATTGCTTGGGAGCCGAGGGGTATCCAATTTTAAAACCCCGCGCGGTGCAATTGTCTTCCAAGTCATTGGGATTGGGAAACGTACATCCATAACTATTGCAGGCCCCTTCATATCCCGTTGTGATTGCGTTGGCTTGTCCCACACGTTCGTTTAGGGCGTCGATGAGAACCACAGCGTCATCGATGTAGTTCGGTCCGTCCATATTTGGATGCCATCCGGCAGGAGCCGGCATACCGTAGGGAAGTGCCGAGGTACACATTCGGCCATAAAGACCTTCGGCTGCACAACCCTGAATTCCGCCGGTGTCGTTGTCATAGAAGTCAGGAAGTTTTGCAAACGTATGCCCAAACTCGTGAATCAAGACCTCACCGCTTCTTCGATTCGTATTTTCTCGTTGGAGAAAGACGATGTCTTTGTTGAGCACATTGTCTGCGTCTCCCATGAGATACGCGAAAATCAAATCTGTTGCTTGCGTAGGTTGTGTTCCCACATGAGAGCGCCAATAATTGTCCGCATCACTGTCGGGTTCTCCTCCATCCGTAAAGACAACAATGTGGTCCGCGCCATTGGGAAATGCCAATGTTTTTTGACGAATGCTTGGTACATCACATTGAAAGCGGTTTTCGTGTGAATTTCGCAGGCGCATGGCGATGTCCGAAGGGGCATGCAGTACGAGAAAGGATGCTAAGGCCGTTATTGGATTGAGAGACGCTAAACCTGCCATAACCGATATCACATGCGCGGTGGTCACCGCGGTTGGGTCGGCACCACAAATGGGATCCCAGGCCCCGTTAACCAAACATTTTTCACACGAAAGGCCATCGATCGAACGCTTGGCATCCAAACGGAACGAGGGGGCATAATTATTTAAAATGGGTTCTTCTTCGAAAAAGTACTGGGTCGTGCGGAATACTTCGTCTCGATAAGTCGCCATATTTTCCCATTTGTCCCCAATGTACGCGAGAGAGATGTTGTTCGGATCATCATCCCCCCAAACTCGCATCCAAGAAGTATTTCGGACCAAAAAAGCACTGGCATTGGAAATTCGAGTGGTTCCGGAATCCAATGAGCGTAAGCCTACTTTATAGGGAGTGGCGGAAGGTTGGGCATCAAGAGGGGAATACCAAACGACGCGCATTCGAAAGCGTCTTGGGGTTAATTCTTGGGGAGGAGCCGCGAATCGCAAACGATGCGCAGAAGATTCTAGGGGAATATGTCCGTACGCAAACTCATCCGCATCGTTATTGGGAGCATCCGGTTGTTCGTGATATTCGGGAATGGTGTCGGCCACAACTTCCTCTCCATTGCGATGGAGAAAGGCCCGCAGTTGAGAGACATCCACATCATACGAGGCTCGAATATCAAATCTGGCCTCGAACTTTGTGCCGGGTCCGTACATGAGGTGATAACCGGGGGTAACCTTGGGGCTGGGAAAACTGCAAAGAACCACTCCGGACGAGGGGATGGAGTTGCAGGGATCTGGTGGCGCGGGATCGTGGATTGATCCTCCACCGCCGCCTCCACCACTGCCACCTTCTCCGGGGATCATGACTCCCTCAAAGACGATGCCTTCAATGGTTCCCTGCGCTCTTATACCGGATGAAGTGCCTTCATCAACACTCTTGGTTGTGGGGTCAGAGCCTGTGGCACAGGAGGTCAAAAAAAGGATGGAGAAAAACAAGGCCGGGAATTCTTTGGGAAGGAAGGTTTGAATGGATTGAGAAAAAGTCATGAATGAGTGCCTCCGACCCAACGCGAATGCAATCACCACGCCAGAAAAAAAAGCTTTGTTTCCAAAGGCTTAGAGGTGGTCGATGGTTGGAGGTAACTATTACTTCAATATATCGGAACTTTTTTTCAGCCCTCGTTGGATAAAGGGATTAGTCCTTGGAAGTCATGCATGCCGCAAATTGATCCAGCGCAAAATACGTCGCCGCTTGATTGATCTTTGTGAAAAAAGGGCTAACCAAGACGTTCATCAAATGGGTGTTGAGTTCTTGAAGGATCGTGTCTTGGGAGGTGCTGCCTAAAACTGTGGCCAATTGCATGTCAATGGAGCGACCCCAAAGAACTGGAAAAAATTTTACTGCCAAAGCGAAACCTAAACTGCGTGTCAGGACCAGAGGACCCCAAGGGAAGTCCTTGTCACCAATGCTTTTTAAGTCAAAATGTTTGTCCCCTACATCTCGAAGAAGAAAGGTTCGAACATTGGAAATTCGTTTCCAATGGATCCAATTTTTCCAAAACCAGCGACTTTGATTGTAGTGGGAAAACATTCTTTGGCTCATGTCCGCATTCCAATTTAGGGCTTCGGGAATGATCCAGATTTTTTCGCGAAGGGACGGGTAAGCCCATTCAACACCCATGACGTTCCATTGTCCGATGTCGAGGTACCGCTTCAGAGCGTTTGGGTTAGAGGCGAATAGGATGCCGTCGTTTTCCGCAAAATGGGAAACCATCTCTGCGGATCCAGGGGCGCAGCTTGAAACGGGTTCCATGAAATCTCGAATGACGTTTTCTGAAGGAATGGGATCCAGAAGTTCTTGAACGTTTTCTTCACTGACTGCGATGCTGGAAAGAACCATATTCCGGAAGTCTTGAAAAATGGTTTCAAGGGCTTCCTCGGATAGATATCGAAGGTCGTTTTTTTCGAAGCGTTTTAAATCGATTTGCGTCAGAGCAAAGAATCGTGCGGATAGATTTTTTGAACCGAATTTTTCCGTTGCTAAGGCCTTCCACCAGGTGAGGACAATGGGAGTTTGCAAGAATAGCTTCCAATGTCTTCGACTCTCGGGAAATCCTTTTGGAAGAACTTTTCCTTCTAATCGTTGGGCAAGGGCTTGAGGGTTAAAAAAGGAGTTCATGGCCTCCCATAAGGAGGGAACGGCTGCCGCTTTTGAAAAGAATTCCCTCAAAACGCCAAAGCAAAAAGTTTCTTCTTCCTGAGTAAGGGAATCCGAAAAACAGGAAGCAGAGGAAGGAAAAGATAAAGTCTCCTGATTTGGAACTTGTTTGAACCTTGAAAACGTCTTGCTGGCCAGAGCTCCTTCTTCATAATCATAGTGAATGCGAGTTAAGTTGGGGAAATGTATTTCAGAAACCCTTCCCGAGGGATCTCGGAGAATCTTTAAAGATCCGGTGGCGTAAGAAGTAGAAATCCAGGCCGAAATTAAAAAAAAGGCCAAAGGGAGTCGAAAAAACATCATGGCGGCGGTTTTTAATGCGATGCGTGGTTTCTGTCAACCACCCCTTGTGTGGGCGAAAAAAAGGATATTGGGGGGTTTCTTTTTACTTCGAAGGATGGTGGGATACGCTTTTTCTCAATTCATATTCCACGTCGGGAGATCCTTGTATGAAAAAGATTATCAGCATTATTTCAGTCACTTATTTCGTGTTTGCAGCCTCCTTTGCAAGCGCGCATTGTGAAATGCCTTGTGGAATCTATGGGGATCAAGCTCGAATGGATGCCATGCAGGAAGATGCGGACACCATCGAGAAGGCCATGAAGAAAATTCAAGGACTCTCTCGAGAAAAGAAGACCAACTTCAATCAATTGGTTCGATGGATTCAAACCAAAGAAGATCATGCCAATAAAATTCAGGAAACCATATCCCAATATTTTCTAACCCAGAGGATTAAAGAGGGATTTGGAGAGAAAACCTATTCAGAGCTTTTGAAAAAGTCCCATCAGGTCTTAGTTTTGGCGATGAAAACTAAACAAGAAGTGAATCTCAATCACGTGAAAAATCTTAAGGCGGTCATTCATGACTTTGAACATATGTATGAGAAAGCCGTAGGGCAGAAGGCAAAAAAATGAATTCGTTCAAAAAGAAAGCACCCTTCTTTCTAGGGCTGCTTGCCCTTTCTTTTTTGGCGGTTTCTTTGGCTAAGGGGGAAGAAGCCTCTACGACGCAACAGACTCCCCTTGTTTTTCAAGAAAACTATGTTTTAAAAAGACCCCAAGAGCCTATTTCCTGGCTAGACGTGGATGTTGGAGTGTATTTCGGTTCAACCGTCGTGCATCGAGGTGCAACCCTCTACAAAAAGCCGTTGATTTGGCCTTTTCCGGTTTTGAGGTTCTTGGATGATCGGATTCTTCTATCTTCGGACAAAGTTCTGGCTCAAAGCCGATGGTGGAAAAGGATGCAGTTTTTTGGGGGTGTTTCTTTATTTGAAGATCACGCCATTTTGCGTTTGTTTGGCGATCAAGAAGTATTTCGCCAATCTCGGAAGACCTCTTTCGAGTTTTTTGGCGGGGTGAAATTCCGACACGACCCAGTTCTTTTGGGCGTGAGTTTTTTCCAAGATTTGAATTCTCATAAAGGACAGTTTGTGAGACTGGACTCCCGCGTGGATCTTTGGAAAGGAAGTTTGAACTCCTCGGTAAGGAGCATTGTTTTTGTGGATGGCGCTGTGGGATTGGGTTCGGAAAAACATAATGAATATCTCTATGGCCCGGGCGGGGAAACCGGCCTGGCCTCCTGGCAGGCAGGCCTTGGAATGGAAATCTTTGACGTGTTTCCAAGCACCTATGTGTCTCTAACGTTTTTGGGAACAGGGGTCCTTGGCTCGGCTAATCGATCCGGATCTCTGGTGGCGGATCAAAAAGACTCCCTCGTCGGAACCCTAACGTTCGCTTATCGCTTGCCCATTTGAGCTTCTAACTCGGCTGCATTTTTGCAGATGCCTTCGTTTTGGGTCTCTTCGCATAGCTTTAGCAAAACGTGGTGGGCCTTGGGTAGATCCTCGTTTTCCAAATGGCGAATGACGAGATTTCGACCGGCCAAAAAGAAATACGGATCCTTTTCGATGGCCTGTTGATAGTGTCGCATTTCCAGGGTTCGATCTTCCATTCTTCGAAAATGCATGGCCATAAACCAATGGGGAAGGGGAGAAGCCGGTTGCATCTGAATGGCTCTACTCCACAACGTTTCTTCGTTTTTCCAAGCTCGGTTATGCTCTCGCGTAAGGAAAATCAATCCTCCGATTAAGATGAGGAATAAGGACGCAACGATTTTCTTTTGGTACGGAATGGCTCGAAAAAAGCGAGATAGGTGTGGAGCCGTCAATGCCAGAAAAATAATGGCTCCCAAAAAGGGTAGGTAAAAATACCGTTCCCAAACTACGCCGATCGCATGAAGTCGAAGGCCGATGGGCAGAGCTGTAGCAAGAAAAAAAATGAGAGCGCATAGGTGGGCGACCCACTCCTGGGGTCGCAATCGTCTTCGAATGAAAAGCATCCACGAACCGAGGCAGCCGCAAATCAAAAAAAACACGAACACATCCCAAAACGTTGGGTTTCGGTAAGGAAAAATGGGGGAGGAGGTTTGCGGAAGAAAGAGAACTTCCCAGAACCGATTTGAAAACAAGATGAAATTGTTCCCAAAGGTGACCAAGGGGGGGAAGATGGATTGGGAATCCACGATCAGAAAACGAATCCCCAAAGAAAGGCCAAGAATCGCAACGGAACCGATGGCCAGATTTCGTCCATTTTTTGAAATGAACCAGACGAACAGGGGGGTCAGAGGCAGTAGGAAAAAGAACTCCTTCGAAAAACAACCCAGGGGAATGAGAAGGAAGAACAAAAAGTACCAATGTATTCTCGGATGTTTTTTGGAAAAGAGATGAATATACACCCAGAAGAAGGCCATTCCCCATAAGCCAATCAGAAGGTCCGCGCGCGATCCAACCCAAGAAACGGATTCCACGACGATGGGATGGATCAAAAATAAAGTAGATGCTCCTAAAGAAATTCCAACGCTGAGCCAGAAACGTAAGAATAGAAAAAGAAAAAAAGCGGTAAAAAAATGCAGCAAGTTGTTTGAAAGGTGAAAACCCCAAGGGTGGTCTCCGAATAGGGAGTGATCTAAAGCGTAAGAAACAAACACCAGGGGGCGATAGTAATCGTCAACATTTCCATTTTCAGCCGTACTTGAAATGACATTGTGGGAGAAGAAGTGAGGAAAGGAATTTAAGGTTCGGATGTAGGGGTTCGTTTCGACTTGATGATGATCGTCCGAAATCCAGTTTCCATTCAAATTATTGGAAAAACCCAATCCCCAAATCACGAACAGGAAAACCAACGAAAATGGAAGAGAATGTTTCCTGATGAACGCTGTCGGAACTTTAAACATGGATGTTTTCTACTCTAAACGATGTTGCGAACGTTTCCTAAAAAGGAGTCGCCTCTTTTTAGGAAGCTCTTCCGAAACAACCGGAAGAAGGGATTTAGAAGTCTGAATATGGTATGAGACACACAGAGTGTGTGTATGACGGTAAGAATTTTCGGGAAGTTAAGAACCTTTTTAAGCTATTTAACGTGTCATCCGCTATCCTGGCTGGGCTCCCTCGCCACGACCATGGGGGTTGTTTTTGCGGCAGTATATTTTTGGGTTGATCTCACACACACCTCCGAAAACCCATATTTAGGAGCCATTTTTCTTACAGTCGTTCCCCCCCTGTTCTTTGGCGGACTGGTTTTGATTCCACTGGGGATTTATTTTCGAGCCAAAAAAATCAAGAAGACTCAAGCAACTGACACTCCACTTTCCACGGTTATTTTTAACATGGGAGACCTTCGCCAGCTCACCCCCACGATCGGGATTTTTCTGATTCTTTCCGTATTCAACGGGATCATTGCTTTGGGAATTGCTCTGTCTGGTTATCACTATATGGACTCTTCGACGTTTTGTGGTCGAGTGTGCCACACGGTCATGAAGCCGGAATACACAGCTTATCAGAGATCCCCCCATGCACGTATCGATTGTGTGGACTGTCATATTGGAGAAGGGGCTGAGTGGTTCGTGCGATCCAAGCTCAGCGGAACCCGGCAACTTTGGAATGTGGCCAGGGGAACTTACCAACGTCCCATTCCGGTTCCCATTGAGCATTTGCGTCCTGCTCGGGAAACTTGTGAGCAATGCCACTGGCCAGAAAAATTTCACGGGGGAAAACTCAAACTCATCCCTCATTTCGCTGAAGACAAGGAAAACACCAAATTATATACCGTCTTAATCCTCAATGTTGGGGGCGCGGGGGAAGGGCTCGGTGGAAGTGGTATTCACTGGCACGTAACTCGGGGAAATCAAGTCAAGTACGTTTCTGAAAAAGGCGAGCGCCAAAGAATTTTGTCTATAACTCTGGAGCGTAAGGGTGAAGAGCCCATGGTCTACAAGTATGTCAATATGGAAAATCCAAAGGAAGTTTTTGAACGTAAGCATGAGCGCCTGATGGACTGTGTGGATTGTCACAACCGTCCGACTCATATCTATGAGATTCCAGAAGAAGCCCTCGATCAGGCTATGGTCACGAACCCCAAATTTCAAAACATTCCATGGTTTAAAAAAACGGGCTTAAGGATCCTTAAGACTTCCCACACCCGAGAAGAGATAGACTCCAAAATCATTAAGAAAAATCTTCTGGCTTGGTATCGAGATCGTCCAGAGCACGGGGTGAGTGTTAGCGATGAAGTTTTGGAAAGTGCTGGAGATGAACTTCAAAATATTTATGCGCGAAATATTTGGCCGGAGATGAATATCACCTGGGGAACCTATCCCAGCCATTTGAGTCATATTCATTCCCCAGGGTGTTTTCGTTGCCACGACAACAATCATCGCACATCAGAAGGTGTTCCCATTAATGCAGATTGTCGGATTTGCCATGCCATCTTTGCCATCAAAGAAAAGAACCCACCAATCTTAAAACGATTAAGGGGAAAACAAATGGATAAAGCAGAATTTCTCCTAAAACGGTGAGCCCCATGTAGTTCCGATGGCACACTGTTTAACTACTTAATTAAGTTTTGTGTCACCTTTGAGTTCTTCTTCTGTGGGCATGGAGAAACGAATATCACAATATTCGTTAGTCCCCGAAGTGAATTTCATCATCGAATTCAAATGGATTTTAAGGCCGAAAATGAAAAAGGAGCCCGCGTCCTAAAAGATTTCCCTGCACCCATTTCTTTTTTCCTCGAAGACCCGAGACCGATTTCCAAACTCCTCTCATCCAAAAATCGGATTCAGTCGTGTGTCCCGCGATTCAAGGGAAATGGGAATTTGAACTTCATTTGGGACAGGCAACGAGGGAGGAGCGGGCCACTGTGCCACCGGGTTGGGTGAAACAGGTAGCAGGTGGTCAAGGGGCAAAGGAGTGCGCAGATGTTGAGATCAGTGACGAGAGTTATGTAGTGGATCCCCAGTATGACGAGGCAGCCGCAATAGGCACGTAGACTGAATAGAAGAAAACATCATTTTGAAGGATAAGATGCACAGGTGTGCGAAAAACGGGGGCTTTGTGGTCATTCGTGGGGTTTCCAAAGAGATTCGAGATGTCAGGATGGGTGGATGGCGGGGGCAGGGCGTCAAAATTTTCAAAAAATGGGGGAAAGGCTCGATGCCTCAGGTTCAAGAATAGGAGCCAGGGGAAAGTTCGTGTCTACCGATGGGAAAGGAATTCCCTATACGTAAAACCCGTTTGGTGGTGACGATCAATTCTTTTGTAAAGAGATTAATCCCTTGGCCGATAGTTGTTGGCATCATGTTCAGGTTGTCTTAGCCGGAGGACCAGCAAGCTATGTGAATGTGGGTGTTTATCTCGTCACATCAAAGGTTAGAGCACCGATTTCTACCGACATTTTCCATCTTATGGTGCAACGAAATTGGCCAGGCCCACCCTTCAATCCTCCATGGCCACCGGCGGATAATGCTAAGGGAGAGTTCTGCTTACCCTAGTGATTGGTGATCAAGGAGTTCCGGCGAAGGATTCTCCACGACGCATATAGCTCGTCTGTACCCAGTCACACCTGTTCAAATGGGGGAATCAGAGTTCTCATTGTTCCAGTCGCAAGAAAATACGCACAAAATCGGAAGCTCTTGAAAAAAGCATATTTTTCTCAGTCATTCTCGCCAGCTAGTTCCGGTGACACACAACTTAATAGTTCAGGAGACACGATACTTAATTACTCACCGCGCAAATAAGTTTCGCGTCCCCGGAACTATACAAATGTGATCATAATTCTCTTCGGTTAGAGGCTGAACACGAAAGAAAAAATTTTCGACATCCCCGTAGGGAAGAACTATGAGATACCCCTCTTCGGCCAAGTGTGGGTCCCGCGACTGTGCCGTATCCATGCCGGTGGTCCCGTGGCGCGCTCCTCCCTCGTTGGCTGTCCCAAATGGCGTATCTAATTCACTTCGTTCGATCGTACGATGCGTTCCATGAAACGATAACGTTCTCTGTAGTACCGGGTGATATTTTCGTCGCCACGAATGCTGTGACCTTGGCCCGGAATTTCTAGAAATGTGGAGTCTTTTTTGAGCTTCTTTAACTTCGCGTGAAAAAGACGACTTTCAGCTACGGGTATTCGGCTATCGTTTTTTCCGTGAGCCAGAAATACGGGGACTTGTAGGTTATCTGCATAATGAATGGGGGAGTGATACATGAGTTGTTCTCTTTGGATTTTTGGATTCCCAAATTCTTTGTCAATCCAACCGGGAATATTCACGGTTTCATGGGCTCCGACGAGATCGTAAATCCCGGCAAAGGCCAGAGCAAAGCCAAAGGGAAAGCGATATTTTTCTTGGGGTGGAAGTGTGAGCGCTCGAATGGCAGCCCAGCCTCCATGACTTCCTCCGAAGGTTCCCATCTGTTGAGGTTTCAACGAATAACGCCGCTTTAGATATCGAGCACCGGCAATCACATCTCTCACCGGCGCATCCGCATTCTCACCGTCGTTGGCTTCGAAAAACTCCTTTCCATGAAACCAACTCCCCCTAACGGCTGGACTCAGGGTACTGATTCCAACTGCACAATCGGCTTGTGCTTGCAGGCTGAAAGAATTGTAGCCTCCATAAAAAGCTAGCAATAAGTAAAGATGTTGAGCGGGATCAGGAAGAGGCTTCTTTGGTGTATACAGTAAAGCTGGAATTTTCCATGGTTGCCCACTCTTAGGATTCAAGTCAGGAGACGAGTAACTGATTCGTTCGACATCGCAATGGATCAAGCTCTCTTTTAAGGTTTTTGGGTATTCTATGTATGGTTTCCAATTCACTTTCAGCTTTTTGTCGAAAGAGATTGTGGCCAGAAGAGCTTCGTAGGGTGTGCTGGCATCTTTACGAACAACTAACAATTGATTGCCATGTATGTCAGCAAAGCTCGCCGTACCCGATAGATTTTTTTTGTAATGAATCTTTCCTGTTAGAGGATCCACGATTTGAAAGACAGTGTCCCAGCCATTCTTCATCGTAAAAGCTATCCAATACCTCTCCTGATCTTGGAGCATGGCCGTGTAATCGATCGAACTTTTGTTATGGGTAAGTTGTACGCGTTTCTTCTGGGCGATGTTATAGCGATAAAGATTGATGAATCCATCTTCATCTGAAGCGTAGTGAATCGTATTTTCATCTACCCAGGGTTGTAGGGGCCAGGTTTCGGAACGTTCGACAGTTTTGTCTGAGAACAAAGTGTAATGCCCATTTTTCCGGTCAAAAAAGAAAAGGTTTCTTTTTGTTCGGTCATTATCGGCCAGCAGTGTAAAGGCTATTCGATTTGCGCTGGGGCTAAACGCAATTCCACCCCACGAAAATTTAAAGGGAAGGTCTTTATCGCAAAACAACCGAGAGTTTTGTTGTTTAGATGTATTGAACTCTTCCAGACAATTGTAGTGATTGGGATTGAAACCATGCCTTGATGTGTAAGCAATGTGTTCGTGGCTTTCGTCAAAACGAAACGAGTAAATGTACTCTGTTTGAGTAAGAACCTTCGATTTGCCACTTTTTCTTGGGAAGAACCAAAGTTTTATGATTTCGTCGTTTTTTTCGTCTCCTCGAACCACGATTCCATCCAATTTCTTGTTGTATTGAGGCTGCCAAAACGTTCGTTGGTTAAAGTTTATTGATGATATTTGGTGTGATTTTTCGAGGTTGATCCCATCTTTGGTTGAAAGGTTGTGGAGATACAATCCAGGTTTTGTGGTTTTTAAAAAGAAGAGTTCCTTCGATTCGAGATTCGGCGTGATCCAATTATAGGGAAAGCCATACAAATAAGGTTGAAGATCAACCGTTCTTTTTAAAAATTTAGCACCAAAATCAATTGTGCTTGTGGAGGGCGATGAGGGGGCTCGAGAGCATGCGCCTACAGTGGTTGAGATCAATAAAAAGAGGAGAAATCGATTCATAACCAGCCTTTTATATGAAAGTTCACTTTTTTTGAAATCCGACTAGGATGCGCTGGCTATGACAAAATACCGTGGATTCTAGGGACACACGACGTAACCCAAACTCTTTCCTATTTAGGTTTCGGCGTGTGTCCCCGGAACTATGCAAATTATTGGAAAAACCCAATCCCCAAATCACGAACAGGAAAACCAACGAAAATGGAAGAGAATGTTTCCTGATGAACGCTGTCGGAACTTTAAACATGGTTGTTTTCTACTCTAAACGATGTTGCGAAGCTTTCCCAAAGTCGATATTTAAACGACATCCTCGGTGTTTTTGAAGCGCCTCTTTTCATTAGAACAAAGGATGTGAGGATTTTTGTCTTTGCCCAACCCGTTAAAAAATTTCATACTGTTTTCTCCGAAGAGAGAGTGTGTGAAATCTTTTCATAGACGAACAAATGGCTTGTTGTAAAATTTGTTAACGATTTCTGACTGTTAAGTCGAGTGCCGCTGTTGGTATGTGAATTGCTCTAGTTTTGTCTTGGGGATAATAGTTACCTGGGAGGCTAAGGGTGAGGGGATCTTTCGTATCGATTGGGTTTGCGTTCGTTCTGTCTGTCTATTTGAGTTCTTTGGGCTGTACGTCAAGTTTGAATTACACGGCGACGGCTCCATCTTCCTCCGCATTAAGTGAAATTGCTCATGCTGCGAACGTAGATGAAGTTTCGTTGAAGACGCATGTAAATGCACTGGTCAGTCGAGGAGGTTTGGTGGCACTTTCAAGTGTTGAGAGTCCGGAAGATTTTCCGGTTTTGGCCTGCGTGGCCGATACGATGCATGATGGAACCTTAAATCTTTCGGATTTGGTGCTGGTTGCGGGGCAGATCGATAAAAGCTGTGCTCAAATTGCTCAAGAAGTGGCGGAGGATTCCGAAACAGACAATGACATCAACTGCGTGAACTTGGATCGAGATGAGCATCATCAAGTAAACCTGGATGATGTAGCGGTGTTTGCTCTTCTGTTACAGGAACACCCCGAGTTTTCTACCGACCTTTGTCACAATCCTGAAGCTGGAGATGGCGATCAACTCGCTCCGTACACGGAGGCCATTGCTTGGGTCAATACGAATCCACTGGATGCAGAAACGTTTGGCTCCTCGGACTACGAGTACTATTTGAGTTTGATTGGAGGTGGCGAGGAGTCCGAAGTGCGAATTGATTCTGTGAGCTCTCTCTCTCTAGAACATGGTCAGAGCTACACAATTCAAGGAGAAGGGTTTGGTGTGAAATATCCGGTAGAGCCTTGGCTTTATGACGATTTTGAAAACGGATCTATTGGGCAGATCATATCCGGGGAACATTGGTGTGTGGGATCTTCATATGGAGGAATTACACCGGAATATTCTAACGATGTTACTCGTGGTCAAAATCAAGTTGTGTCTAAGCAGGGACCGTTCGGAAATACAACGCTCGAGGCGTGTGGTTACCCCTACGGAAGTCTTGGGGGGGAATTTTACGCAACAGGTTGGTTTCGTGGAGAGGATGAAGGTGGATCAAGAAGTTTCAAGTTTATTCAAGCTAACGATGGAAACTGGGGAAATCCAAGGTTTAACTCTGGAGGAGACTGTAGTGGTTGGTATCGATCGAGTGCGGTTGGCTGCACCGGAAATTATGCGATACCGCCTCAGGGGCTAGGCGGAAGTGTATTTACGGATCAATGGGATCGTTGGGAATGGCATGCCGATATGGGATCCCTGGCCCGGTGGCGAACATGGTCCAACCAAGAGCTGAAACTTGATATGTACGGAAACGTATTTGATAACAGTAGCTGCTCGAATATCGAATCCGTCTATTTCTCGTCCTACTATGGCATTGGCGGCGATTGTCCAGAAGATGCCCATGGTTGGTGGTACTGGGATGAAGTCTATGTAGACAATACGCAGGCGCGTGTTGAGGTTTGCGATCGCGCAATGAAAAGCCAAGCCACTCATTGCGAGATTCAAATCCCTCATACAACTTGGAATGGCTCGTCTATTCATTTTAGGGTTAACAAAGGCTCTTTTTCTGAAGGGGCTACGGTTTATCTCTTCGTGATCGAATCTGCCGGAACTGCGAGCAATGGATTTCCGGTTTCATTAAGGTAAGAGTCTAAGAAGATGTAATTTTAAATCGGCGGACAGTCGACTGAGTTCGAATTGCTCGGTGCGCAAATAGGGTTACGTTGGGCATTCCCCGAATTACAATCGAGTGAACGGATCTCACTTGGTTAGTCCGTTTGCGAGGGGGTAATTAGGGGAGCGAGCGCCTTACCGTTAAAGCGAGTCCCCCTAATTATAAAATAAATAATTCAATCGAGTGAACGGATCTCACTTGGTTAGTCCGTTTGCGAGGGGGTAATTAGGGGAGCGAGCGCCTTACCGTTAAAGCGAGTCCCCCTAATTATAAAATAAATAATTCAATCGAGTGAACGGATCTCACTTGGTTAGTCCGTTTGCGAGGGGGTAATTAGGGGAGCGAGCGCCTTACCGTTAAAGCGAGTCCCCCTAATTATAATTGGTGGACCCTAGCTCCCGTGTATCGAACTTTCTTTGCCTCTCGCCCCGACTTCAACGTTAATGAGATCACGGTTTTGCTGGCCGCTTGACTTCAATGAAAACCAAATCCCCTCATAGAAACAACCGTGTGCTGTCACCACGGGTGTGACACGGAGGTCGCCTGTGAGGACCCCTTGGGCCACCCATCTTCGTTTTGTTTAGTTCTTTCCTCTGTAATTATAATGGGTTAGTAGATGCCAGAATGGCACGAAGTTTGCGGAGAGTTCTGTAATGAGCATGAAGCGGCACAGCCGACAGAGCCAAGGAGGCAGTAATGACAATGAGTAACATCCTACGGATTCCTCTTAACGAATCGCAATCATTGAGCCTCAAGTACATATCCAGTTTGATTGTGTTTACGTTCTGCTTTCTATCAACAGCACACGCCCAGGATAGACCACCCGAAATCCGTCTTACGGATTTTGATGTGATCAAGGTTGAAAACTCTCACGAAGGCCGCGATATTTTTTGGGGAGCTGAGGGCACAGCGGTGACGACAGCTGTTTTGCGCGATAACAAGAGCGGAATGATATATTCAGTGGGTTTTCCGTTTGGGACGTCACAACCTCTTATTGAGGACTACGTGGAGGCCAAAGAAGTATTTTATGAAGACACGAACGCAACAGCAAAAATGCTTGAAGCCTATCTGATATTTGAAAAGCACCAGGACGAAAGTGTGCTCTGGGACATGTCACCAGAGGATACTCAGAAGCTCAAAAGCGAATGCCTTAAACATCCAGAATACTGCAAGTCTCTCGTTCTTCGGCCACAACCCATAGGAGCCATTCTTAGTTTCGTCTACAGCCAAATGTCCGCATCAAAGTAAGGCTAAACTCAATATAGCGCACGTTGGCTAAAAACGACGACCACGATTCTTTCTGACTAGAAGCTCCAAGTCACGCCATCGTCCGCGCCTGATACTCTTTGATCATCATCGGAAGAGGGATCTTCACAACGTCCGCCTTTGATTGTGAGGGCTGTGAGCATCGCATGTGCAATCCCCTTGATGTGCTGATCCAATTTCATGAGATCCTTCAATTCATGCCATCTGTAGGTCTTAGCAAGATTTGTAATCGTATTGGGATGCACACAATGGCGCTTTGCTAACGATCTGCTGGCTTCGCCTAGCAGATAACCTCGGCGGATCTTCAACCTTTTCTCTCTTGGCACACGTTGTCCCGTTTTCATGGCCGTTACCCTCGTAGTTTGAACTCAGATGCAGTTGGATGGTTTGGTTTAGGAGGTTTATAAGTTGGCCTAGGTTTCGGAGCTGCGGGTACCCTTAGCGGCTTGATTGGGGGCGGTATACGCGGCGCTGGTTTTGGCCTAGAAAACGGATTTTTTCTACGCTCTTCCTCTTCTCTTTTTTTGCGCTCTTCAATAAAAGCAGATAACTCCGCCTTAGTAATTGCAATCCGATACCATGTGCCTGACCTGTCCAGTATGTAAAACCCTTCACGAACCATGATTATTCTTCTCCTTTTCCATCCGTTGGCGATGATCGTTCGTCCGAGAACGCACTACTGCCATTGACTTGGGCCTTTGCGCTCTTTCCAAGCATTGGTTCCCGTTACCTATATTGTGGCACAAAGTCGGCCGCGACCTATTTTGGAGGGTCACAAAAACGATGGGTCATCGTTGCTCTTGATCCAGATTGATGCGAACAGGTTTCTTTCGTTGGCCGTGGCTGAATTCAAAACGGTAAAGTGAAGAAGGAGTTGGCTTTTTGTGCCCATGTTTTTGTCGATATTCAAGATACCGTGCTCGTGTAAATGGTTTTCTGCCACGCCTTTTGCGTCTCTGGTTCTCGTTGTAGAGCTGTTGAGCCAAAGGGTCGGCATAGTGATTATATCTTCTTCGGCATGTGCCCTTATCGCAGCATATGGCTTTCATCCCGCTGATAATCCAGGTGCCGCAGATCAAACATGGGAGCGCTACTCTTTCCAGCTTAGGCACGGCGAGAAAAAGGGAAATCGGATGTAGCAGCTCTTCTAGGGACTGCGGTTTTACCATTGACTTTTCCAACAACGACACCACCGTATGAATAGCAAGCCCAGAGAGCAATCCGTCCAAAGATTCTGTATAAACTTGCCCTTCGCCGTTGATGATCAAGGACTCTTCCCACAGACGTCTCAGAAAATCGGTTTGAAGTGTGTGGAGCCAATCCATGTATCGAAAGTTGGACAGGGCTATAGGTCGGCCAATCTGCAAATCTTCATTATTGGGAAGCCGATTTTGGCCAGCCGCTATTCGGTATTCAGTTGAAGTGCCACCAGTGATGTGCATTGCCAGATTCTTGGGCGGGCATTCAAAGAAGCATGTAAACCCATCTTTCCACCGCGCTCTAAACCTCTGGATCGCCCTCACAACGGGCTTGGTGGCTTCTCTGTCGGTAAGGGCAAAACTCTTGTTGCCAAAATTGAGATAGTAATCGTGGAAAAAGGGATGCTGTTTGTCAGAGATTTGACCGAACCAACTAAAAGCGTTGGGAGCAAAGAAAAGTGCATTGCGATACACGGACTCAATAGGCGGATGCGCATAACGTAGAAAGAAATATGGTGATGGCGTTCTATCGCCTTTGGTACGAGCCATTTGCCGAAATGACGAACCATGACCATCATCAGAGGCTATGAGTGGATAATAAAGCCGCAGAGGCCATCCTACGGGAGATACAAAGACGATAAAACGCGAGAGATATGATGAACACTCTTCTACTTTTCCAAGATCAAGATTCAGGAGAGTAGTTGTCAGCTGTTCTGGCTGATTTCCAAATAGTGAAATCAGCTTACTCAGAGCTTTCTCAACATCCGTTTGCGCCTTGGCTCTTGAAATTGCCCGTTTGATGCTTGCTAGAGGTTTTTTGATCTTGTCCTGCTCAACGCCTGACAACAGCAGGGTTGAAAGGTTTTGGAGGTGTCTCTTTTCGGTGCTCACTTTCATCGGTGGCAAAAATGAATGCAAGAACAAATGTTATACAAAAACGCAGGCTTATCATGCCTAATATTTGTATAACAAATTAGTGAATAACATCAGGGTGTTGGAGCGTCATCGCGTGGGCACAATTGGTAGAATAGATATTGTGAATATCACAAATCTATAACCAAAGGAGATAGTTATGAATACGAAAAGACAACAAAACCACGTTAACGGTGAGGCTAGGAAGGTGGCGATACGAAATCATCCCTTCACGGCAGTGCGATTTAGACATGAGAGGGACAATATCCCCAGAACCTGGAAGGGTACTCTGCCCGATCTCTTTGGACCAGAGCCGATGATCCGCACCCAAAAGTTGGGGTGCCCAGGTTTTTCATTTGCAAAGTATAGAGACGGTACCATTCGCGGAAATGATGATGTTCAAGCCATCACGGCCTTGGCTTTTGATCTTGACCACATCCCGAATGATGAGTTGGAAACTCTGAAAAGCAAACTTCAGGATCACGCATTTGGGATTTACACCTCTTTTAATCATCGCTTAGATGGGGAGGACGATAACCGTCTCAGGCTAATACTTCCGACAAGTCGGGAGATCCTTCCAGGGGAATATGACAGGATTTGGAGAAAAATAGGTCAATGGCTTAATGGCTGGGTTGATGGTCAAACAAGCGATATAGCCCGGCTGTTCTTTTTGCCTTCGTGCCCGTTCGAACGCAAGGATGAAGCATACATCGAGTACCATGATGGTTTCCTCTTTGATGTGGACGACGCTTTTGTGGACTCTGGAACCTCTCCCCCTGATGAAAGTCCAAGACCCGCCCAAAATGGCGGCGAGAAGGATGCGATTCCTCAAGGCCAACGCAACTCACGTCTAACCTCGATAGCTGGGAAATTGAGAAGTATGGGCGCGACCGAAGAGGAGCTTTCGATTGCATTGGATTCGAAGAATATGGCTTTCTGTGATCCACCTCTCCCTCAAAAGGAGGTGGATCAAATTGTTAAATCTATAGCGAAATATCCAATCAATGGAAATCCGCTCGTTTCAGCTCCGTATTCAGATACGGGCAATGCTGATCGCCTTATTGAACATTCTGGCACTGATATTCGCTATGCCCCAAGTTGGGGATGGCTCATCTGGGACGGCACTCGTTGGAAACGAGATGATGCAAACCAGATCGTGGAAAAAGCCAAGGAAGCTATAAGAGCAACGATAGAGGCAGCTAGAGCGGTCACTGACGATCTATGGAGAGAGAACCTTAGAACTCATTGCCGCAAGAGCCTCAATAAGAGGCCTTTGGAGGCGATGGTTGATTTGGCCCGCAGTGATGCCAGAGTTCTTGTCACGCATGACAAATTCAACAGCGATGCATTCTTGTTGAATTGTGTAAATGGAACGATTGATCTTAAGACTGGTCAGTTGCTGCCGCATAAACGGGACGACTTGATCACCAGGGTTAGCCGCATACCTTATGACCCATCTGCCTTCTCTCCAAAATGGGAAGTGTTTCTAGATCGGATCTTTGATGGAAACCAGAGATTGGTAGAATTCTGTCAACGTGCATTTGGCTACGCGCTGACGGGTTCTATCAGGGAACAAGTATTTTTCCTTCTCTATGGCACGGGCGCTAATGGCAAAAGCAAATACCTTCAGGCCCTACGCCATGTCTTAGGTGATTATGCCGTAAGTGCGGCCATCAAGACCTTCTTACGGCAACATAATGATAACATTCGTAACGATCTGGCCAGACTGGATGGACCGCGAGTTGTTTGTGCTTCAGAGCCCGAAGCAGGTCAGCAGCTGGATGAATCTCTCGTAAAGCAGTTAACCGGCGAAGATGAGATTACGGCCAGATTTCTTCACAAAGAGCATTTTGATTTCTTGCCGCGGTTCAAGTTGCATATTGCAGCCAATCATCAACCGAATATCCGTGGCACCAATAACGGCATATGGCGGAGAGTTCATCTCATACCGTTCACGGTCACAATTCCAGAATCTGAGCAAAATAAGGATCTGTTTGAGGATCTGCAAAGCGAAGCGGCTGGGATACTAAACTGGGGTGTCAAAGGCTGCTTGGAATACCTCAAAAAAGGTCTATGCCCCCCATCTGAAGTTCAGCTTGCCACTGAAGATTACCGAAATGAGATGGATGTGCTCAGTGATTTTATACTCAGCAAATGCACCACTGGACCTGATGTGGAGGTGTCTGCCACCGCCCTCTTTGATGCGTATCTTAAATGGTGCGACGAGCAGAAACAGAAGGCGGTTTCTAGGAAAAGTTTTGTGCAAATGCTGCGCGAAAGAGGTTTGGAGCACAAACGTGGCAGCGGTGGCCGCTACGTCTGGAAACGGATCACACTTCTTGATGACATTAGGCTTTCATCTCCAGTGAACAGTGAAGCGAATGGAACCGAAAATGAGGATTCAGATACAAATAAATCTGTAGGTAAAACATCGGACGACGGTTCACTTCATTCACAGACCAGCCAAACGGCAGAGTCAAAGAAGGGGATCTGATGTCCTTCTATGAAAGAAGTGGTTCTTCTCTACCTCATGGGATCAGTGCCAAACCTGAGCTACAAACTGAGCGGTCGAGTATCGAACCAGAGAGAAAATTCGACTATAGCTTCTGGGAAAAGCAGTACAATCGAAAGTTAAGTGATGTGGAGAAGATTGAAATTGAATCAAACATCAAGGCCCTCCTGGGTTTGCTTAAAGCGGAATATGAACGCAGGAGGGGAGCGTAGATCATGGGTGTGAGGGAAATATCAAAATTCAATGATCTTTCTGATTCCTCATTGCGCAAACGCCATCTTGATCAAAATTTTATACCTGAAACCAATCTTGCGGTTGGCATGGGTCGTGTAAGCGTGAAGAAGAACAAAGATCGGGGCCAGTCTGATGTGGCACAGATTGAAACCATTGAAAATTACGCTGATACTGAGGACCTTGAATTGGTGAAAACGTGGGACGTGGCGGAGAGCGCTTCAAAACACGACAGACGAAAGCACTTCAATGAGATGATCGGTTATGTGAAGAACCATCCACAGATCAAGCACATAATCTTCAGCCACCAATCGAGGTCGAATCGAAATAGAGAATCGGCGCGTGAAATTGAGGTGCTGATCAAGCATTATGGCGTGACCCTTCACTGTGCCAGAGATAGATTGCAGCTTAACGCTCAATCTCCCCTGGAGGATTGGCTAAGATGGGATCTATTTAACAACTTGAATGAGAAGTTCATTAAGGATCACACGAGGAATGTCATGGATGGCGTGATTAAACGGATTGAGGTGGGCTTGTTTCCTGGGAAAGCCCCGTTTGGGTATCGCAATAAGCGGCTGGAGCGGCACGATAAACTGAGCGTGTTTATATGTCACACAGAAGAAGCCGCGTACATGAAGCGAGCTTTTGAGCTATTTGCCACTGGCAGATACTCAGAAAGGGCACTGGAGATTGAATTAGCGGGTTTATTTCCACAAGTTCACCGACGACCTACAGCAAAGCGGTTTAGTCAACTGCTACGAAATCCATTTTACTATGGCGATTTTGACTATGCAGAGGTCCGTTATCACGGCAACCCTGAATATCATCCGAGGTTGATCTCAAAAGAGCTGTGGGAGAAGGTACAAGAGATCCTCATGGACCCCAGAAGAAGCCGCCGTAAAGTGACCAAGCGTAATCATCCGTATATCGGGCTTATCAAGTGCGGGGGCCGCATCTTGGACTCTGATGGTAATGAAACCGATGAAGTGTGTGGCTGCTCCATAACAGGCGAGGAAAAGCGTAAAAAGCTCGCAGATGGGTCAATCAAGAAATTCTACTATTGGCACTGCACGTCCATACGGCCATGCTCACAGCGAAATAAAAGCTATATGGCGGCTCAAGATCGTAAAAAGATCAACTATGCTGAGGAAGAGATCGAGGTCTTGTTTGAGGAGGTCTTCAAGCCCCTCAACTTCTCACAAGAAGTTTGCGATTGGATGCAGCAGGTCTTGCTTAAGGAGCATGAAGAGAAGAGCCAGGGCCATAAACAGCAGTTAGCGGCTCTACGGAGGCGCTTTGAGATGCTGGACCACTACATGAACAAATCCTACGAAGATAAATTGAACGGACTTCTTGATGAGGCTGACTGGAAACAAAAGCATGACCGTTGGAAGGACGAGCAAGCCCAAATCCAAGATCAGATCAACGGTTTGACTGGGGAGAAGGACGAGTACATCCAAAAAGGGGTGCAAGTCATCGAACTGGTTCAACACTTTGAAAGCATTTACAAAAACGCTACGCCTGAGAAAAAGCGTAAACTGGTTGAGATCGTGTCATCGAACCACGTCTTGCGAAACGGAAGCCTTGAATTTGATTACCGAAAACCCTTCGACATCCTTGTCGAATCGGGTGGAAAAGAGAAATGGTGGAGCTGAGCGGGATCGAACCGCCGACCTCATCGTTGCGAACGATGCGCTCTCCCAACTGAGCTACAGCCCCAAAACATGAAGTTGGAGGGGCGTTTATCAAAATGAAATCGTTTAGGCAATTGCGTTTGCAAAAGCAGCTGTAGCGAAGTATCCATATGGCGAAGGTCTCACTTGGTTAGCCTGAGCCATGGGGGGATGATGAAGGGGCGGAGCCGCACATTCCGATTAGGCGGAGCCCCTTGATTTCAGATCGTCCTACAGCCCCAAAACATGAAGTTGGAGGGGCGTTTATCAAAATGAAATCGTTTAGGCAATTGCGTTCGCAAAAGCAGCTGTAGCGAAGTATCCATATGGCGAAGGTCTCACTTGGTTCACGTGCTCTCGCACGTAGACCCTTTGGGTGAGAGCTCGTCCACTCATTTCATGGGTACCCGGCCAAGCTCTGTTTATTTCGCGTAGTTTTTTCGACCTGCTTCGCAGGGCCTAAAACTGAGGGGTTAGCCTGAGCCATGGGGGGATAGGAAGGGAATCAGTTAAGTCGGTCGAACGGGTGTTTCGGAGAATTGGTGTTTATAGTCTTGATATTGATCCAATACGCGGTCCACATATTCGATGGTTTCCGAAGCTTTGCAGTACCCGAATCGAGACTCCTCGTAATATTTCTTCTTTTGAAGGAGGGCCAACGTCCGTTTGACATGTTTCCAACGATGGGGATTCAAGCCTTTTCGGATGGCTAAACGTTGCGCGTCCCTCACATGGCCTAAACCTGCATTATAAGCTGCCAACGACAGCTTCAGTTTGTCTTCAAATGTGGCTCCGATGAGCAGATGAAAGGTCTTGGAAAAATGATTGACCCCGGCCCGAATATTTTCTTCTGGGTGTAGAGCCGCCTCAACGCCTTGCTCTTCGGCCACGACGGGCATGATTTGCATGAGACCTTGGGCTCCTTGAGGGCTAATGGCATGACGCCGGAAAGATGATTCCGCGTGAATCATGGAAGCCACCAAGCGCCAGTCCACATTGTTCTCATGGGCATGTCGCTGGATGATTTCGTCATACCGACTGAGTCGAGGGGGTTCATGAACTCGAAGGAAGATGTGATTGACCAGCTCTCTTTTGTTTTCATAACGCAAAGGTGCTTCGCACAAATTGGGGGTCACCACGATTGTGATTGCGATTGCGATAAGACCTAGGCCGTCAATCAATCGGTCTAGTATGGGCGTTTGTTTCTGCATACTACCTGCCTGAAGCGGCGGCCACTTATCAAGGCTATGGGGGCTAGTCAATGGCATTTCTTATTTTTTTGTTTACGCGAAGGTCATGCCAAGTCGGAGATTTTACTTTTTTTTGTTTGTTTTTAAGCGTTTATAGATTTGATCCCAGGCTCGGATGCATTACAATCGACTGAGCAAGGGACGGCCGAACCTCGTTGTTTGGTCTTCAGTGATCATGGATTCTTTTGTTATTTCAATTCGTTATTTTGTTTTTGAGAAGGTGGGGCGTGCGTTACCCGCAAGGTCAGTTTTCCTACTGTGGGGTTTGATTTTCGGTCTTCTGTTTTATCCGTTGGAAACCCACGCAAAAACATCCAAATATCGAAAAGCCCGAAGGCCCATTCCGGCACAAACGAGTGGTCAAGCGCGATTGAGAAGCTTGCCCTCCACCAAAGGACGAATTCTTACGTTGCTTCCGGGAGGAACTTCTCTAATTGTCAGAGGGGTCAAGGGGGGGTGGTTTCAAACGGAAGCCGCCTGGAAAGGAAAACAATATTCAGGCTGGATTTATCGGTCTCGGGTCAAACTTATTAAGTCCAAGGTTAGAAGAAGCCGAAAGGCGACTTCTCCGCAAACTTCTTCCAATGCACCTTCTTCCTCTCCACCTAATATGAAATCTGAGAGGAGTCCCCAGCCTCGTTTGAAAATTTCACGTCCATTTCGGTTGGGCGTTTGGGGAGGCCTGAGTCGAAAGGTTCGAGGTCTCGACGATCACTTTCATGTGGGTACCGATTTGATGTGGGGATTTGGAAGTGGCGTATCGTTGGGGACGACAGTGGAAACGGGGTTTCATAATTTGTTTTTAGTGGCCATGACTCCTTCGGCGAAAGCTCGTTTTCCTTGGCCGATTCTGGGGCCGGTTCGCGTATATGCATTGGGAGGTTTCCCCATTTATTATCTTTCTGAATCCGGAAATAAAGATTTGCTCATGGGGCTTCGTGCAGGTTTGGAGTTAGATTATTCGTTGGGCGCGATGATGAGCCGGAATACGAGGTTTTTTGCTCGGGTGTGGAGCGATTTCATTGTTTTGGGTGAGGACAGGGTATCCATTCCCTTGATGGGTGTGTTGGGCCTTTCGTTTCGTTTTTAAAAGGTGGCGAAGAAAATCGTTTTTGTATATTAGAGCGCCTCATTCTCGGGGCCACCCTAGCTCAGATGGTAGAGCAACTGATTCGTAATCAGTAGGTCGCCGGTTCGACTCCGGCGGGTGGCTCCATATTAATTAGGGGGACTCGCTTAAAAGGAAAGGCGCTCGCTCCCCTAATGACCCCCTCGCATTCGGCGGAGTGAATCCGCCTCACACTCGATCCTACGTAATTTAATTAGGGGGACTCGCTTAAATTGAAGGGCGCTCGCTCCCCTAATGACCCCCTCGCATTCGGCGGAGTGAATCCGCCTCACACTCGATCCTACGTAATTTAATTAGGGGGACTCGCTTAAATTGAAGGGCGCTCGCTCCCCTAATGACCCCCTCGCGTTCGGCGGAGTGAATCCGCCTCACACTCGATTTAAGTGGTGGAGAAAAGTTTGCGAGAGTTGCTGAAAACTCACTCATATTCATTGGGGGAGAGATAAAAAACTCAATAAAACCAAGTGAATGGCCCTGGCACACGGATTGCTGTCTATGAAAGGTTGTGAGGTGTCAGATGCATACAAAAACGACCTTGGGTTTGCTTGGACTCTTTTCTTTTGTGCTAATTTCGGCTTGTTCCAGCACTGGAACGGGGGGCGGAGGCATTGACCGAGAGTCTAGAATCAGTGCGGATCGGTCCACGATTTTTGTGGAACCCACCAATGATGTTCCGGCCGATGGCGTGTCCATGGCCCGGATTTCGGTTCGAGTTTTGGATGAAGACGGTCATGGGATTCCAAATCTAAATGTGCATCTGTCGGTTTCCGGAAGTGGAAATGCGCTGACTCAACCCACGGGTCCGACTGATCTGGACGGCTTGGCTCAAGGAACATTGACATCCACAATTCCTGAAACGAAAGAAATTACGGCGAAAGTTGTATTGAGCACGAGAGAAATTCCGCTTTCTGACTCGTACACCTTGGATTTTGTTCATAGTTTTGAAGGAAACCTCAGCACGATTACGGCTTTTCCGCAGCGCGGGCTTTTGCCAAATGGTGTTGATTCTTCGACGATCACGGTGATTTTGAAAGGGGCGGGCGGCTCTCCAATGGTAGGTACGGAAGTGTTTTTCTCGGCTTCCGGTGAAGGTAACATCCTCACCTCTTCTGCGATCACAGATTCCAGCGGTGCCGCCCACTCCCAGCTTCGGTCGTCTGTGGCCGGTGAAAAAGTTGTGACCATCACGATTCAATTGAACGGCCAATTGATTGAACATCCGATTCAACCGGCGATCCGTTTCGGTTTGTTTCAAGAACCCATCACGATGACGGAAAACTCGGCCTCCTCCAATGCCATCCAATTTGGTGACTTCAATGAAGATGGACATCCCGATCTCATTTCCATTTCGGGTTCTTTTCCGGATTTCTATCTCTATTTGAATGATGGGGAGGGAAATTTTGATGACGAGGAAAAAATTCAAGTGGTGGTTGAATCCGGAGAAATGACGGCTTTTGATACCGGCGACTTAAACCAAGACGGTCACTTGGATGTCGTCCTCTTAAATTCACATTTGGACTCGGGATACTTCTTATTGGGAAATGGAGATGGAACGTTTGGCGAAACTCAGCTTCTTCCCATTTCGGTCGGAGAATTTGAGTATTTCCGAAGCGTCACCATTGGAAGTTATATGGAAGAAGACGTAGCCAAAAAATTCATCGCGGTATTGACGGAGGTTAGCGGGGAAAGCGCAGATAAGGTTCGCGTTCTGCGAATTGATCCCGAAAACGGAAATTTTGAAGAGGTCGATGAATATTCCTTTAACTATGGCCAGAATCTTGGAAGCCCTCGCCACATACTGGCGGAGGATATGGACCAAGATGGACAGGAAGATCTGCTTGTGGCCAATTCCACGAGCTTGGTTGATCCTGGTGAGATTCTCTTTTTTAAACATAATCCGAACGCTGCTGGAAAATTTTGGACACCGATGTCTTTGGAAACGGGGCATACCCCACGTTGGATCGCCGTGGGAGATTTGAATGGCGATGGTTTTAAAGACATTGTGGCGGCCAATGCGAACTCTTCTCAAAGTGGTCCAGGGGGGCAGCTTTGGGATGTGTCTGTGATTTTAGGCGACGGCCTTTGGTGGAGCGACTTGTACTATCCTTCTAAAAAATTTCTGGTGGATGGTGTGCTCCCGAGAACGGTTGATATTTTGGATGTGAACAGCGACGGAAAACAGGATGTCGTGGCTTCTTCCGTAAGAGCTTCCTCGTCGGATGATGCCCGAGGTTTGATCACCATCTTGTTCGGAGACGACCAATGGTTGGATGAAGATGAAATTAACCGAACTTCAATCATTCCGCCGGTGAGCGAAAATTACTACCCGGATGCAGGTGTGGTCATTGGAGGCGACGTCAATGGAGATCAAATTCCGGATTTGGCTCTGAGTTACCCCTATAAGGCAAATTTTGCGATTCTTCGGGGTTGGTAGCTTTTTTAAGGCCGACCAAAACGCATCGCGTTAATTGGGGCCTTGGCGTTTGAAAATTAAATGTTTTTCCCTGTATAATGATGAAGCCGTTCCATGAGAAAAAGATCCTACAGTTTGTTGCTCGCCTCGATGCTTTTGTTGATGGCCTGTGGTTCCGAACCGCAAGAAGGCTATGCTCAGCTTGACACATCCTTGGCCGACCAATTTTCGGAAGCCGTTTGGTATGCCGAGCTAGGTGAGGACCTCTCCTTTGCTTCTAGGGGAGACGGGGTTCGAGCCGAAGATGGAGCCTTTCATGCGAATTCAATTTGGCTCACGACGCCTCAGGATGGTTCTACCTATATTAATGGGGTCTTTTATGTGGACGTCCCGGACGAAGAAAGTGCGGTCTTTTATAGCTCGGTGGGCTTTCCCGAATCCATGGCGGGTGACGAGGCTGTTTCCTTCCAACTCCTGGTCCAAGAAGAGGACCAATTTCCGTCCTTGGCGCGAATTGAGGGGGCTGCAGACGGTCATCTAGACGAATTGCAGGCCGACTTGTCCGCATATCGAGGCCGGAGCGTGGTTTTGATTCTCGCCAGTTCTTGGGAATCCTCCACGGCTCCCTCCGATTTATTGTGGGTCAACCCGACCATCTCAAACTCCTTGAGATAAGCGCCAGTTTTGTATAGTTTCCCCGCCCTATGGCGAAAAGAATATATTCATTTGGTGGCGGCACAGCCGATGGTGACAAAAGTTTAAAACATTTATTGGGTGGAAAAGGAGCCAATCTGGCGGAAATGAGCCGCATTGGCGTTCCGGTTCCTCCGGGATTCACGATTACGACGGAAGTTTGCACGGAGTTTTATGAAAAAGGTCGTGCACTTCCCTCCGAATTGATGGGCGATGTTGAAAAAGCCTTGAGTCGTTTGGAAGAGGTCGTGGAGCGAAAACTTGGAGATTCAGCTGATCCTTTGCTCTTATCTGTTCGTTCCGGCGCACCCGTAAGTATGCCTGGCATGATGGACACGATTCTGAATCTGGGTTTGAACAGCGACACCGTAAAAGGTTTGGCGGAAAAATCCGGAAATGAATTCTTCGTTTGGGATAGCTACCGACGTCTTATCCAGATGTTCAGTGATGTTGTCTTGGAAGTGTCCCATTCCAAATTTGAGAAGGCCTTGGAAGAAATCAAAAAATCCGAAGGCGTTAAGTTGGACCAGGAAATTTCTGTGGAAGGCCTGAAAAAACTGGTGACGGAATATCGATCCATCGTCAAGGATGCAACCGGGAAAGATTTTCCTGAAGATCCTCGTCAGCAATTGAAATTAGCCATCGAAGCCGTTTTTCGATCTTGGGGCAATCCAAGGGCGAACGCCTATCGAAAAATTAACAACATCGACATTGCTCTGGGAACCGCGGTCAACATCCAAGCCATGGTTTTTGGAAATCGAGGCGATACTTCAGCCACGGGTGTTTTATTTTCTCGCGATCCTTCGACGGGGAAAAAGGGAATCTTGGGGGAATATTTAGTTAATGCACAAGGTGAGGATGTTGTGGCTGGAATTCGAACTCCTGGCCCCATCAATGAATTGAGTACCAGTGCAAAATCCGAAGGCGTTTCTTTGGAAAAATGGAGACCCAATCTCTATAAGGAACTCTCTGACCTTGTTGTAAAGTTGGAAAAACATTATCGAGACATGCAAGACATCGAATTCACGATTGAAGACGAGCGATTGTGGCTCTTACAAACGCGTGCCGGAAAACGTACGGCACCGGCGGCGATCAAGATTGCCGTGGATTTAGTTGAAGAAAAAATCGCGGATAAGAATGAGGTGCTTAAGCATTTGAAACCAGGCGATTTGGACCAATTGCTCCATCCCGTTTTCGATCCCAAGGCCGAAAGGAATGTTGTGGCCCAGGGTTTGCCTGCGTCTCCAGGCGCGGTTTTCGGGAAAATTGTTTTTACAGCGGACGAAGCGGAACGTATGGCCAAAGAAGGAGAAAAAGTTCTTTTGGTACGCCAAGAAACATCTCCAGAAGATGTTCATGGAATGCATGCAGCCCAAGGTGTCTTGACAAGTCGCGGTGGAATGACTTCCCATGCCGCCGTGGTGGCCCGAGGCATGGGAAAATGTTGTGTGGTCGGATGCTCGGGGATTGAAGTGGATTCCGAAAAGGGGATCATGAAAACCTCTGAAGGCAAAACCTTTTCCAAAGAAGACATCATCAGCTTGGATGGGTCTACGGGAGAAGTCTTGGAGGGCCAGGTCGCTACCGTGGATCCGGAAATTGGAGATGACTTTGGTCGCTTCATGACATGGGCCGATGAGGCTCGAAAATTGAAGGTACGAGCGAATGCAGATACGCCACACGACTGTGAAGTTGCAAGAAACTTCGGAGCGGAAGGCGTGGGGCTTTGCCGAACCGAACATATGTTCTTCGATCCAGAGCGAATCGATATCGTTCGACAAATGATCTTGGCTGAAAACGCGGAGGAAAGAAAACCGCATCTGGAGAAAATTCTAAAGATGCAGAAAGAGGACTTTGTCGGAATTTTAACGGCGATGCATGGATTGCCTGTGAACATTCGTTTGCTGGATCCTCCTCTTCATGAGTTTTTGCCTCATGGCGAAGAGGAATTGGAACAATTGAGTCGAAGAATTTCGGTCCCAGCCGAAAAACTCGAAAAACGAGTGGAATCGTTGAAAGAGTTTAACCCCATGTTGGGAATGCGCGGATGTCGTTTGGGAATTACGTTCCCAGAGATTTATGAAATGCAGGCGCATGCCATCATGCAGGCCGCCTGTGAGGTGTCAGAGAAAAGGAATGAGGAAGTGTTTCCTGAAATTATGGTTCCGTTGGTTTCTCATCCTGCGGAATTTAATTTTGTGCGGAAAAGAATTTCTGAAATTGCCGAATCGACTCTCAAAGAACATCCCAATGCCAACGTGAATTATATGATTGGGACGATGATTGAACTTCCACGTGCAGCCCTGGTCGCTGGCGAGATTGCCAAAGAAGCTCAATTCTTCTCTTTTGGAACGAATGACCTCACCCAGACGACATTTGGATTAAGCCGTGACGATTCGGCTCGATTCTTGCCCGACTATGTTGAACAAGGAATTCTGCCCAAAGATCCTTTTGCGTCCTTGGACGAAGGTGGCGTTTTGGAACTGGTGCAGTTGGGAACCGAAAGGGGACGAAAAACCAATGCCAACTTGAAGGTAGGCGTTTGTGGTGAACATGGTGGAGATCCAGATTCCATCCGACATTTTCATGAAGCCGGATTGAACTATGTGAGTTGTTCTCCCTTCCGCGTTCCAATCGCCCGCTTGTCTGCGGCTCAAATGGCAATCGAATGATGAAACATTTCAGCACATTCATTCTTTTGTGTGTGTGGCTCGTGGGTTGCTCAGAAGCTCCCCTGATTACGGGGGAGCTGGAGGAAGAACTAAATAATCCAACCGCCATGGAGTTCATCGAAGGAACCAATTTGGCTTTGGTGATCAATGCGAATGTAAATTTGGCCCAACCGAACGGTTCTTTGGTGGCTGTAGATTTGGACGCTCAGACGGTTCTTTATGACACGATGCTTTCGATTCCGAGCTTTGCCGGTAGGATGTGGGTGGATGAGTCTTCTACGAGGCTATATGTCACATCTCGCGGAGACGACGCTGTGTTGGTTTATGACTACACGATTCCGGGGGAAAATGGGGCAGCCATCTCATTTTCCGAAGTGTCTGTTCCGGATCCGCATGATGGAATTGTCAATGGCGTGGAGGCGGATGAAGATCCTTTCGGGATTTATTTGGCTGACAACACCACAGAAGGAAAGTCTTTATATGTGAGTAATAATCTCGCAGGATCCATATCCCTGATTCCGGTAAATGATTTGCTTCCGTTGAACTTGGATCTAGAACACGACGAGTATCACGGATTTCCTTTGATTTCGTCCATCAATTTTCGATCCGAAGATTCAAGACCGGGGCGTGGTGCTGCCGATTTTATTCCTTCTGCCGACGGTCGACTTCTCTTTGTGATGTCTACCGTGACGAATGATATTTATGTCATTGATACGTACGATCACGCTGTAGAGGGCATGTTGGATTTGTCCACGGTCGCTTATTCGGGCGGAATAAGAGATATGGCAATTGACTCAAATGGATTCGCGTATTTGAGCCATCGTGGTGTGGATGGTGTTGTGGTTTTGGATGTGAGTGGGGTTCAAGACAATGGAATTGACTACGACATTTTGGAAACCGTTTGGGTGGATACGATTCCCACTCAAAAGACTCCTGAGTCGGTTCTACTTTCGAGCGATGAAACCAAACTCTATGTAAGCAGTTTAACGGAGAATACGGTTTCCGTGATTGACACTGCTTCCAGAGGGGTTCTGGATGTCATTGAAGTTTCGGGTGAGTCTCCGGGATTTTTGGTGGCAGATCCCGATCCCGGACGAAACGTAATTTATTGTTTAAATTTCTTGTCCAAAAACATATCTGTGATTTCGGAAGCAACTTCACAAGAAGTGGGTACGATTGAATGAACAAGATTTTTTTCGCTTTCATGATCATTTTTCTTGTGGCTTGTAGCAGTGGTGGTGGAAGTCAGTTCGACGTCCTCTACAAACCTTCCGACATTGTGTCTTCTTCAACAAATGTTGAATATAACGGTCGAAGTACTCGACTTGTCTATGTAGCCAATCGCTTGGGTGGGACGGTGTCCGTTCTGGCACAGGATGAAGAAAAAATAATTGACACAGATCGAGATGATGACTTTGACGACTCGCCGTTGATCATTGGTGGAGAACCGACTTCTTTGGTTGTTCAGGAACGAGGGACACCTCGAGTTTTTGTGGCCGATGCATTTCATCGAAGGATCGTTGCTTATGAACTTGCGGAGACCTCGCGCGAGGACGAGGTGGCGTTTGTGCCCCTTGATCTCAGTGAGGACGATGTTGCCGTAGTGAGTGAACCCTTATTTAGAAACTCTGGACGCCTTTCGAATCCAACTCTTGTGAGTCTTTCGGTCACTTCTGATGTCAAAACAGAGCATTGGGATTTGCTTTTTGAAGGGGATGATACGGGATATCGGGTGGAAGGTTCTAAGTCAGGGATTCAAACCCAAAAAGCACAAGAGGGTGAAGTCTTCTCAACGGATGATGGTGCCGTAACATTCACAGTGAAAGCTGGAGGAGAGCGAACGACCGGGGATGATCGATTTCGTTTCGGAACGGCAGTCCTGAAACCTTTGGCTCTTACAGGAAAACCTGTTGATCTTATTCAGGACGAAAATCGACTTTTCATTCTCATGAATGATCCTCCGTCCATTGCTTCGTTTGATTTGGAGACGCTTTCCTTAGAAAGCACGGTCAATCTCGTCGATACCAGCGTTTTGATGGGAGAGGCTGCTCTTGTGGATGGGCGAATATATGTTCCGAATTTGGCTGACACGACGGTGCTGGGGATTTCTAAAGAAAATTTCAATGACGTGACCGAAATCGAGGTCGAAGAAACGTGTCGGGTGGTTCGTTCAGACTCTTCCGGGACACGCCTGTTCTTGATGTCCGTGGATCAAAGAAAGATGTTGAGATGGAATCTCTCAACGGAATCTTTGGAAGAAGGAACTCCGCTGACCGATTACGGATATGATTTTATTCCGTATGTATTCAATGATGATTCCTTTGCATTGATCCCCCTGGCTTCAGGAGCGGTGGATGTGTTTGATCTCCAAAACCAAATTCGGTGGGACGCTCGAATCACAGACGACACGGTTCAATCGGATACGACCGATTCTCAATTTTTTGATTCTGGAATGGACTCTTCACCGGAACTGGTTTCTGTGAATACGAGAGATCGAATTACGCTGTCAGAGCAATGGCAATTGGTGTTCGAAGGTGTTGTCCCCGGAACAGCCGGATTAACGGGTGAATTGGCGGGGCAGCAGCTTTCGGTTGCGGAGGGGACTGACTTAGAGGCTTTGGGCATCCAAATTGGAGACCGCATTATTTTTGAAAGCGATTCCGAAGAAGCCCTTGTGGAGGAGGTGGACTCTCCGACGACGTTAATCTTAGATATCTCTCCTCAAAATCAAGGGGACGTCACGTTTTCCATTCGTCCTTCCGGGCAGTACATTGTCCTGGGATCTTTGTCCGGACCTCAAATCGGTAGAGTGGAAGAGGGCGTGAGTTACACGAGTGACGAAAACGAAATTTCATTAACGATTCGAGGGAGTCGATCGGCCCCAACAACACAGGGAGATTTCTTTTCTTTTTATACCTTGGATGGGATCGACCCCATTCGTGTTTCAGGAAAAAGGGGGGCCATGCGAGGAACGGCCTTCATTCGTCCGGGAGAAACCTTCCCAACGGCTTATTTGCTTCATCAGGCCTCGAATGCGGTAACCGCCTTTCATTTAAATCCATATGACCTCTACGAACGGCGAACCATTCGATGATGTATGGCAATATATTGCCAATACAATACATTTATTTTGCTTTTTTTTAGGTTCTAGCTTTGATACAGGGAAAGGGAGCATTGTCAGAGGAATGACCCGGAGAGTTGTATTCGAAGGGGGATGTCATTACAAAAGGCAGTGGGAGTGCGGAAGGTTCAATGCAGTTAAAAAAACTAGAAGTTGTTGGTTTCAAATCGTTTTTAGAGAAAAGTGCTTTTGACTTTACCTCCAAAGTCACGGGAGTTGTGGGTCCGAACGGTTGCGGAAAAAGCAATATCGTGGATGCCATCAAGTGGGTGACCGGGGAGTTGAGTTTTAAGGAGCTTAGAGGTCGTTCCACACAGGACCTCATTTTTTCCGGGAGTGAACTTCGACCTCCGACGAGCATGGCGGAAGTTTCTCTTACTCTGGACAATAGCCAGGGACGCGCGCCAGCTGAGTATAAAGATTACAGTGAAATCAATGTCCTTCGGCGCGTTTTTCGAGATGGGAGCTCCGAATATTTCATCAATAAAACGCCCTGCCGATTGAGAGATATTGTCGACATTTTCCTGGATACCGGTGTCGGACAAAGTTCGTACTCCATCATTGAACAAGGCCGCGTAGGTATGATTGTGGCCAGCAAATCCGACGACCGAAGAGCCATCATTGAAGAAGCTGCGGGGATCACCAAATACAAGCACCGCAAAAAAGCCGCTCAGAGAAAGATGGACTATACGCGGCAAAACCTCCTGCGTGTGAATGACGTCTTGGGAGAATTGAAAAGACAAATCAATTCTTTGGAGCGTCAGGCTAAAAAAGCCGAGCGTTACCGAAAATTTCAGGATGAAGCAAAAGACTTGGATGTGGCACTTTCCTCTCGGGGCTATGTCGCTCTTCAAGCTTCTTTGAAGGATAAACGGGACGAAGAGGCTCGTTTAGATGAACAACATGAATCGGAAAAAACCGAACTTTTGGTTAAAGAGGCTCAAGTAGAGGAAGGACGATTGGCGTCGACCGAGGATGAAAAGAACCTACAGGATGCCCAGCAAAAACTTTATGAGCAGGGCCAAGAAATTGCCACGTTGGAAGCTCAAATTGAAGGGTTGCGTCGAGAGGGAGATCAACTCCGGAACTCCGCCAGATCTGAAGAATCCCGCGCAGAAGCGGCGGACAGGAAGCTTGAAGAAATCGAGAAGTTAATTGAAGAAGCAAGTTCTAAGTTATTGAATTTAGAGGAAACAAATATATCGGTTCATGGAGAGGTTGAAGCTTTAAAAGCTGAGGTGGAAGGGCTCGAACAGGGGTTAAAAACCCTGGAAGCTGAAATCGACGATCAGAAGCAGGTCCTCATGGATTCCGTAGCGGAAGAAGCGGAAGTGAAGAATCAGCTCCTTACCAACGGAGAGAGAATTGAGGAAATTCGACGTCAACTGGAGAGCCGGACGCGGGAATATGAGGAGTCCGCTCAAGAAGTGGCAGTGTTGAAGGAAAAATATACGGTTCGGCAACGCGAACTCGGGGTTACGGTTCAATTGAGACTGGGGTTTGAGCGCGAACGAGGAGAGACAAAAGAGCGACTCGAACATCTGCAGGAAGAAAAGATTCGAATTGAAAAGGATCTTGGGGAGAGGCACCAAGAGATCGAACGCATTGGTTCTCGTTTGAAGACCTTGGAAGAGTTCGAACGAACCTATCAAGGTTATCAGCAGGGCGTACGATCCATCATGGAGCGGCGGGAAGAGTTTTCCGATGATGCTCAGCTGGTTGTTGGGTTGTTGGGGCAACAATTACAGCCTGAGCGTGGCTACGAGAAAGCTGTGGAAGCGGCCTTGGCCGACCGCATTCAATGTTTGGTGGTCAATGAGCCCGAAAGCGCCATCAAGGCGGTACATTTTCTGAAGAAAACCGATGGGGGTCGAGGAACCTTCATGCCTCGGGAACTGGCGAGCCATTTCGAAAGAAAAGTCCCGGAAAATATAGAAGGAACCCAGGGACGCCTATTGGACTTTGTTCGTGTGACCAATGGATGCAATCAGAGCGTTGAAGCATTGCTTCGAAGCGTTTTTGTTGTTGAGAGCTTGGAAAAGGCCTTTGATGTATGGAAGGAACACTCCGAGATTACGCTTGTCACTCCGGAAGGTGATCTCCTAACCCGAGACGGAATGGTGATCGGGGGCACGTGGAAAGACGAAAAAGGCGTTCTTCAGATCCACCGAGAAATTGAAGACTTATCGGAACAGCTCAAGTATTCCCGTGGACAACGGGAGCTTCTGGAACGAAATCAAAAACGCCTTGCCCATGAAATTGCCACGACTTCTGCGGGATTGCAGGAGGTGGAAACCGCTTTGTCTCGAGAACAAGACAACGTTGTTCATCACGAGAAAGACTATGAACGGCTAGAGGACGCCATTGAGCGGTCTGAGCAAAGTCTGAAGGTGATCGAAGAAGAACAAAATCGTCTGCGAGAAGAGCGAAGACAGCTTGAAGAGAGCATGGCTCGCTTGGAAGCCCGGAAGACGGAAGTGGAGTCCAAAAGGACGAGTTTGGAAGCGTGTGTTCGAGAGAGAGCCGGGCATCTAAATGCGGAAAAAGAGAAAGTTTCGGCCAAGCATGAAAATTTAACCGTTAAAAAGGTTGAACAGGCTTCGATCGTGGAACGGATAGAATCTCATCAACGGGAACGCTTGAGTTTGCAGGCCCAACAAACCAGCACCCGAGAAGAACAGCGGGAGCTAAAAGAAGCCGCTTCTCGGCACTTGGAAGAAGCTGAGGTCAAAATTCGTCAGATCACATCCTTGGATGAGACGCGAACAGAGGCCATTGCTCTCCATCAAACCCAACAAGAACAGGTAAGTCAGTTGCGAATTGAGCATGACTCCAAGATGGCTGCTTTGAGAGAGCAAGAAGATGCATTGAAAGAAATCCGAGTTTCGGTCGATGCAGTGGCCAAAACCTTGAATGATTGTAGACTTACCATTCAAGAAGAGGTGATGAAGATTTCTCATCTGGATGAACAGCTCAAGGAGAGATACGGGATTTCTCTCAGTGAATTGGTTGAGAACGAAGGCTTTGAAGTCCTGTCGGATGAGGAAGTCTCTGAAACCAAAGAGCGCTTGATTGATCTTCGAGCAAAGATGGAAAAGATTGGAAACGTCAATTTGGCAGCTATTGAGGAGCTTCAAGACCTCAAGGAACGCTTTGAATTTTTGTCCATTCAAAAAGACGATCTGGAATCAAGTTTGAACTCATTGTCCACGGCCATTCGGAAAATCAATGCCACCACCCGTTCCAGATTTCAGGACACCTTTGAAGAGATTAATACACGCTTCCAAGATATTTTCCCGAGGCTGTTCAGAGGTGGTAAGGCCAAATTGACCCTGACGGATCCTGAAAATCTTCTGGAGACCGGCGTGGATATTCTGGCTCAACCTCCCGGAAAACGACTCCAGAACATCAATCTTCTTTCGGGTGGAGAAAAGGCCTTGACGGCGATTTCCCTGCTGTTTGCCATCTTCCAATATAAGTCGCCTCCGTTCTGTCTGCTGGATGAAGTGGATGCTCCATTGGATGATGCCAACGTCAGGCGATTTGTAAACTTGGTCAAAGAAATGTCCGATACCACGCAGTTCATTCTCATCACGCATAATAAATTGAGTATGGAAATTGCGGAGTCCCTATACGGAATTACCATGGAAGAGCCAGGGGTTTCCCGAATCGTTTCCGTTCAAATGAATGAGGCCATGGAAAAAGTTCAAAAAAACTCGGAAATGGCCCAATCGGTGGCATAAATTTGGGTTTGCAACGTCACTTCTAGGTAGGAGAAATCGGCAAGTTGTGAGAATCTGTACCGGTTAAGGCCTTAAAGAGATTGAGATGTGTTGAGACAGAAGGGCCAATGAAAGGAAAGAACGATGGATGTTTTGAAAGAAAAAATTCGCACCATTCCTGATTTTCCCAAACCAGGGATCCTATTTTATGACATTACAACCGTATTGCAGGATCCTGTGAGTTTTGGTGCTGTGCTGGAGGCTCTTGCGGAACCTTTTCAAAGAAAAAAAATTGAGCTCGTTGCATCCATCGAATCGAGAGGCTTTATTTTTGGCGCTGCTTTAGCGAACGATTTGGGCGCCGGGTTCGTTCCCGTTCGAAAACCCGGAAAGCTTCCCTATGAAACCCTCAAACAAGAGTATGCCTTGGAATACGGCACCGACACCTTGGAAGTTCACAAAGATGCTGTTTCGCCCGGACAAAAAGTGCTGATTGTGGATGATTTATTAGCGACCGGAGGAACCGCCTTTGCTGCGCTTCAGTTGCTTCGACAAATGGGGGCCGACGTTGTTGGCGCCACGTTTGTGATGGAATTAAAAGCTTTGAACGGCCGAAAACGTCTTGAGGGAACCGACGTAAAGTCTCTCTGGACGGTTTAATCCCCGAATACTAAAGGGGGTGGTACCCCCGAGAGGAATCGAACCTCTATCTAGGGATTAGGAATCCCTCGTTCTATCCGTTGAACTACAGGGGTACGTGTATTCGTCACGGCGGTTTACTTCATATTGAGAAGGTTGTGAACCTTTTGCTTTGAGGCTTGGGGAACGGGAAGGACATCGGCTATAGTAAGCGCATGAAAAACTCCTTTATCCTGGCTTTGTCGGTTTTCTTTTTTGCAACTTCTGTGGGGGCATCTAGTTCCACGTACGATGCAGACCTGAAAGATGCTCCTCAATATTATCGAGAACGAGTTCAGAAATTTCGAAACATTTTAAGAAAAGAAAAGAGCAAGAACGCTAAAATAGATCGGGCCTTGGCTATGGCCAGGTCCCTCAAAAGCCCTTTTCGAAAAGATGCGTTAAATTTTCTTGCTGACCTAAGAGTGGAGCGAGCCGTTCCGCTTTTAACTCGATTGACCTCAGATCCAGAAGTTCAGGAGTTTGCTCTTTATGCCCTTGGACAAATTGGAACTGAAAAGAGCGTCGAAGTCCTGATTCAAAATTTGAAAAGCCCCAACGAAAAAATGCGAGGCATTTCGGAGAACTCTCTACGGAAAATCTCTGGAGTGAATTTTTCATATCGATATGGGGATTCCCCCCGGAGGAGAAAAGAGGGCATTCAAGAAATTGAGCTATGGTGGAAAAAGGAAAAGAAGAAGGGGTTTCAACCCCGAAAACTGACTTCCCAAGAAGCCGAAGAGGCCAAATCCGCTTGGGAACAATATGGCGTTGAATATCTTCACGATCTAAGCCGATAAGTCTCTGCTTCCCGAGAACAAACCCCAGCGAAGTGGTTGACAATATTGATGCAACGCGCTATTTGACGTTGTGGAAACACTCGACATGAAGGTCTCATACGTGGCTTACATGTCCCAACGGGAAAGGGGTTTTGAAGCCTCAGACCCAAAAAATATGAAGTGTTTTCAGTAGTTTACGTGTTTGCATGTCTGGCATATGTCTTGCGAAACAGTGCAAATGCAAGGTAGGTGAATCGTGAAGAACCGAAGACATTTTTTATGGATGGTTGTTTTAGCTGGAATTTTTCTTTTCCAAGCCTGCGGAAGTGATGGGGGCTCCATTCGGATTGTGACCAATGGAGTGGTTCGAGAAACCTCCGCTCAGCAGATTCTTTGTGTGGCAGGAGGGGTTACCGGGGCCGGTATTGCCGGAAACGATGGCTACTTAGCTGCACCCCTGGTTTGCTCGGTCTCTTTTCGAACGGACGGTTATTTTGCAGACTATCTCGAACTCACCGCCTTTGATGTCCCTGCCGCGTTTCAATATTTAGGAACCTGGCTTCCTGTGGGCGGTGGGTTAATTGACGCGTGGATCACGCTTCAAGGACAAGAGCAGCCCATTTTTAATGGCGCAGTACGATTTACAGAAATTTCCAATGTGGTGGGTCGAAGGGTTTGTGCCCAATATGCATTTGAAACCGGGTTAGATGTTGTGGAAGGTGAATTCTGCACGGAAGTTCAGGTGGGCTACTAAAATGTTAAGAAGGTCATCAGTCGTTCTTTTGGGGTGTGTATTCTTGATTTCTTGTTCCGGAGGGGCCAGCCGAGAAAGTGGAATCGTAGACCCTCGAACGGCCATGGGAGATCACTCTTGGATGAGTCAGGCCGCGACGGCGACGGAGACCGCTCCGACTTCCTCCCGCAGCCGAGAAATCCCGTACAATTTGAACGGTTGGACCGACTTTTCTCAACTTCCCACCATGGCCGAATGCAAGGCCGAATGTTTTGAAATTGGGGAGACTGAGGACGGAAAAAGTGTCTTGATTGCTCTTGAGGATCCCCCTGAGGATCCGTGCGAGGCTTGTTGGGAGCATGTGGCATTTGAAGTGGATGGAATGACGATTTATTGGCATGAGCTCACCGGGATGGGAATGAACCAAGGCGGAACGCTCTCACCCGCTTTGTCTGCGTGTTTTCCCAATTCTCAAATGGGTGGAAGTGCTTCGACCTTTCCCTGGAACCGTCGCTCCATGGCCTATCAATCTGGTTTAGGGGCTGGATACTTGCCGTATCAAAGTCAAGCCATGGGGTCTTTGGGCGCTCCGATGTCTTATCCTTGTGAGCAAGGCATGGGGGATTGGGCTCGAATGAAGGCCGTTGGACAATTGCTTTATGACTTGGATCAAAGCTTTTACGCCATTGAAAGTGGCGCTCCACCAGAGCAGGTGTTTTACGAACTTGAGGATCGAAATGTTTCCAGGCGAATGGATGAATGGGGCACCCCCTCCATGGGTGAACTCTTGAGCGGCTTGTTAAGTTCTCTCAAGATGGCGGGAGAGGGCACATTGAAAAGCGCGGCCTATTCTTTCACCATGCCGATGAAGCAGATGGCCTATCGGACGATGGCGGCAGGCCAGTACTCCGCCTGGGCGATGAAAAACCAATTTAGCCGAACAGGGTATCAGTTGGGCTACATGCTCAATGGGGCTCGTTTTTATTCTCCGGGAATGTGTAATCAACGGGGTTATCAAATGGTTCAGAACCCCATGTGTGGTTCGGGATATCTAAGATATTAAGAAAAAAAATAATATTTTTTTAAATTTTTTTAAGGTCCTTACTCTCTTTTTTGACAAAAATTCTCATTAAAATAAATACTTTAAAGAGCACTCTTAATCTAACAATTTAAAGATCCCGCAGGGGTTGAATTCGGCAGAATGGGGTACTATGATCTCATCACGGCGACAGGGTGTGATGTGGAATCGAAGGGACGCGTCAAAGAAGCCCCAAACCGTGGTTGTGCCACAATGTGACGAAGATGTCACAAAAGTGAGATCATTGTTGGTCAGAAGATGTTGTTTTGCGCGCGGTAGGCACAAATTATTAAGTAAAATTAGCAAGTTACGAATGATTCGATTTGCGATGAGCGGCACGTAAGATGCAAAGCTATGTTGCAGATTCAAACATGACAGGAGGCTTAGACGATGACCTTTCAAGAAGTAACGAAAATGATGTTGAACAGCATGGATTTCTTTGAACTTAGACGCACGGCCGCTCGTTATACCGTTCCTTACCAAGGGGTTCGTCGACAGAAGTTAATCCGCGATTTGGAGCGAAAAATTCTTGCCAAATCGGCACCACAACCTGAAATTCATCCAGAAGCCGTCGATATGCCGACCGTGGCAGAAACCTCTCCTCAAGGAGCCGTTTCTGCGAAACCAAAGATGGAAGGAAACCGAAATGTGTTTCGAGGACCTCGAATCAATACGTTTTCCACACGGACGACTGCTCCTCGCCAAAGAGCGTAACGGAAATACTCGGGCGTAGAACGCTCGTTTCGAATCATTACCCGAGCAAAGTGCTTTAAGGCTTTCATCGTGTAGGTCAATGTTATACATTGGCGCCAATGAATGCGATCCAACAAGAGATCCACAAAAGGGTGGAGGCTTGTCTAGGCAAGAGCAAGAAGCTGACCATGGGCGAAGTTGAAATGTTGAGAGCGATGAGGGAAAGAAGTGTGTTTTTGAGTTTTCTGGAAGAGCAGGAACTCAAGACGATTGAGCGAAAAGTCGGACTGGCTTAATTTTTATGGAACTTGATTCTGGAATGGTCTTAAGGGCCTTGGCTATGGCGTTTGGCCTATGGTTGTTGTGGACGATTGCGTCTTTGCAACGTGATTTGGGTCGATTGAAGAAACAACTTGCCGAGCTAGAAGCTTCTCGGGAAGAGAATTTAGAGCAAGAACGTTTGAATGAAGTTCTCCCCAAACCGTCTGATGAAGGACGCACAGAAGTTCAGGAATTCGCGGCGAGTCTGTCGGCATCGGAACCTTCCCCGGCCCCTTCAAAAAAAGAAGTGGATTTAGCCCCACCGACCCGGACGGACCCCCTTCCTGAAGTATCCTCTCTGCCAGAGATGGATTTGCCCATTGATGAGGGAAAGCTCGATGAAATCGACTTTGCTTCAGCACTGAGTCAGGACGATTCCTCGTCCACTCAGATCAAAGATTTGAATCCAAAAAAGAAGTCTTAAGAGCTCTTGTTAACGGGATGAATTTGAATCTGAGGGAGAGTTCTCTCCGAATCCACCGGCCATCATTTGCCATTGATAGATTTTTTCGTTCATTTCCAAAAGGCGCTGAGTCAAAATGCGACAGAGGATCGTTAAGAATTGATACGCCGAGTCCGTATCAATCGATAGGATTTCTCTTAAGGCCTGGCTATTGATCACAAGAACCGTCGTGCCTTGTTCTTGGGCTCGTGCATCGGCCGACCTTCGATGGTTGTTACCAATGAGGGCCATTTCTCCAAAGAAGTCACCTTTTTGTAGAATGGAAAGGGCCTCTCGTCCCGTTCCGGGAATGTCTTTACTGATCAAAACCGATCCCTGCAGGACGATATAAAGACGATCGCCCACATCTCCCTCGTTAAAAATGGTCTCGCCCGCATTGTAAATTTCTTCATTACTGAATTTAGCTAAAACAGAGAGTTCTTTTGTATTCAAGCCCTTAGATGCCAAGACCTCAAGTTTTCGATCAATTTCAATATGGGTTCGTTTTCGGTCCAAAGGGGGAAGAGTCTTTTCTTCGGTAGGTTCTTCCGAAGGGACTTTTTGAGAAGCGGCAAAAAAACTTGTCATTCGGTCGTTGGATTCACGTATTTGGAAACTTAAGGATTTCCAAAAATACCAAAGGAAGTGAATGGCAATTTCACGTTCTCTGGCAAAAATGGTGGCCAATCCTGCCTTGTCAATGAAGAGGCAGGAGGACTCTTGAATCGAGACGGCGTTGCTGAAACGTTCTCGTCCGCTCAAGAGGTTGTCATCCCCAAAAAAACTTCCGGGGCCCAAGCTGGCATAAATTAACGGTCCATAGGGGGTGTTTTTTTGAATTTCCACCTTTCCTTGATTGAGCAAATAGAAGCCGTAAACCGGGTCGGATTCGTGGTAGACGTATTCGCCTTGCTTCAATTCGACTTGGGAAGTGAATCGGCCCACCTTCAACACGGCTTCATCGTCCATATTTCGAAAGATGAGATGCTTTTTCAGCCGGAGGGCCATGTCATAGGTTTTTTGGGGGTCTTCCGGAACCTTCTTGTCTTCGGCCGCGGAGGGTTTTGCGTCCGGGCCTTTGGGAGAGGGTTCTGTAGAGGCTTTGATTCGGATTCCTTCGTCTTCCGCAACGCGATGCATTTCGGTTTCTTTTTCCTCGAAAAGGCGATTGATTCTTCGCTGTCGTTCGTGAATCAATTCATTTCGAGCAGACGGCGTCATATTCGGAATTTTTTCCAGAACGCTCTTGATCTTGGATCGATATTTTCCCGTTGTTGATTTTCGAGAGATTTCTCCCGACAAAATGAGTGCATCAATGGAATATTTCAAAGCTTGCTCAAAATCCCGGTTTTGGAGGTGAGCGACGCTCAAAAGATCCACCACTTCTTCATTGAAGGGATTGAGGTGAAGAGCCTTTTCCAATTCCTTGAGGGCTTCGACGATTTTTCCCGCTTCCAAGTAAAGTTTTCCCAATTGGAGGTAGGGAAGGTAAAAACCGGGTTGGTTGGAGATGGATAAGGAGAACACTTGTTCGGCCGCATCTCGTTTTCCATTTTGATGCAATAATTCCCCCAACCCCTGGAATCGTTCGAACCATGAATTCGATTCGGATTCATTTTCTCCATGAGACACGAGAATTTGTTTGGGAGAATCCATGGATTCTTTTTGCATGCTTCGCACTCTTCCCAAATTAATTTTCAATGCGAGGTTCTCAGGAAATAGGCGACAGGCCGACTCGTAAATATGTATGGCTTTGTCGAGGTATCCGTTTTCCGTAAAGGTATTCGCTAAAAGGCAAAGATCCTCAACCGTGATTCCGTCACTTTCAAAACTGGCATCGCTCTTCATGGTCTCTGCGGTCATGTGTGTTCGCCTTAGCCTACAGTGCCCTAAGTCTTTGTAAAGCTTCGATTTAAGTGGTCTAATGGCCTCTATGAATGTTCATTTGATTCGGCTTTCAGGGACTCCTCACAGTATTGGTGAAACACATGGTAAGGCAGCCAAAGATGCAGAGGCGCTCGGAGCTTTGATGTTCTTTGGAGAGTTTTTAGAGCATCTAGTCAAGTTTCCTGTGCGAGGGCGAAATGCTCAACGATTGAGAAAATGGCTATATCCTCTTGTGGAGAGCACGGCAGAACGACGTTTGATCGAACAGATTCCCAACCGGTATCGAGAAATGGCCGACGGGTTTTCCTCCTCCTCGGGACTGCCTCTTCCCTTGATTGAGAAGGCCTATGTGATGCCAGATCTGTTTAGCTATTTTTTGGGACGTTCTCGCGACTCCTTTTTCTCCCACATTCTCAAAGGCTTTGGGCTTGGGTGTACCTCATTTGCGGTAACTCCTTCGCAAGGAAATTCTTCCACGATTCTTCATGGTCGCAATTTGGATTATCCCGGAGGGGATCGGTTCGGAAATCACCCGGCCATCATTGAGTATCATCCGGTCGACGGGCAAAAGTATTGTGCCGCTACGGCATTGGGAATTGATGGGCCGGGCATTTCGGGAATGAACGAGTCTGGAATTACGTTGGCGCTGCATATGAATTATTCGAAACGTGTCACGCTTTCCTCGACGCCGGTTGTGGTGATTGGACATGAAATCATTCGCCAGGCCACTTCCTTAAAAGAAGCGGTGGAAATCGCTCGTCAATACGAAATCGGTTCTGGGTGGAGTTTTGTTTTAACCTCTGCGCGGGAAAACAATGCAGTGGTGTTGGAAGAAGATTCAAAAGATTTTGAATTGAGAGGTTTGGTTGATCGCCATTTGATCTGCACAAATCACTATGTTTCAGAATCTCTCCGAAAGCACGAAACCTGGCATTCGCCTGGAAAGGAGATGGATTCTAACGCTCGCATGAATCGAGTGAAGCGGTTTTTAACGCCAGAAAAAATTGAGCGGTTTGGTTTTTTGGATGCCATGGAACTTCTTTCCGATAGTGAGGACGATCTTTTGGGAAAGGAAAAGGGCTTCGTGAATACGGTTTGCGCCGCAGATACTTTGTTGAGTGTCGTTTTTGATGCTGGAAAGCAAGTGGTTTGCCTGGCTCAAGGCCCCTGTCCGGTTTCGAAAAATGCTTTTGGCGTATTTAGCGTTTTTCCAGGGCCCTTTTGGAAGGAAACCATTGCGCCCAAGAAAAAGCCTGAGGAACTCCAAAAAGATCGTGCTCGACGAGAATATGTTCAAGCCTCTCAAGCCTATTTTCCGGCTCACGACTTGCCTCGGGTGGAACGTCATTTGAAGAAGGCCATTGATCAGGATCCAGAAGATGACCTCTATTGGGGGTGTTTGGGCGTCATTCAATTGAAAACAGGGCAGCTTAAAGAGGCTCGTTCGTCGTTGGAGATGGCTTTGCAAAAGCCTTTGACTCCTTATCGAGCTGCTCACCATCAGTTGTTTTTGGGGCGCGCCTTGGATTTGTTGGGAGAGCGAAATGAAGCGAGGGAAGCCTATAAATCTGTGGAAAATTCTGGATCCTTTCGGAGAGAAGCCTTGTTGGGTGCCCGAAAGACATGGAAACGGAAATATAATTCCAAAGTGTTTCTCGACTTCACTCTAGGTGAAGGAATTCTTTCGTAAGCCACAGAAACCCCTTGAGACAGGGCTCTTCCGTATTCTTTCGATTGAGAACGGGCGTTAAATTGGCCCGTAAGGTTTGATCTTGAGCAACCAAAACGGCCAAAGGCGCTTGAACCGGAATTGAGGAGAGTTTGGGCAAGAATACGATCACGCGTTGATAGTTGTCTTCAAGTTCGGACCAGAACGAGGAATCTTTCCATCTGGGATCGTTGGGCTCTAGGGTAAGTTGTTCCAATTCGTCCGACGGTGTGGTCGAAACAAAAATGCATTTTTCTTTGGAGGCGTTCCAAAATTTCACAATATTGCGAAGGAGATTCGGAAGTCTTGGCGTCCACGAATAAAGAGGGTGGAGAAAAAGGAGAGGCGAACCTTCACGCGTCATGATTTCCGTTAAAATTTTTCCCACACGCTCTGGCGTGGAAAGGGTGGCGACGGAATAGCGTTCGGTCGTCTCATCTGTTTCCGTTTCGGCAATGTGATTGGCCGTGCCTTTAAATTCAAATTGTCCCGAACGCCAAGAAAAGGCTTCCAAGATTCGTTCGAGTTGGAGGATATTCAAGGAGAATTCTACTTTTTCCCGTTCCAAGATTTGTTCGTTTTGAATCAGCTCGTGCAATTTGAGTTGTTTGGAACGGGCGGTGCTTTCCAGACGAGAGACCATATCTTTGGAAAGAAATTGGAACCGAGAAACGACGCCCCCCAAAGTTTCCGTGGGATTGGTGCTGACGACGGTGGAAAGAGAGCCAGACTCAAAATGGAGCAATTTTTTTCGTTGGCCTCGTTCGTAAAAGAGGGTTCCGGTCGCTTCTGCGGCTGCATAGCTAAAAATGACCCGAGCGCCACCATTGGAGTGCAATTCTCCTCTTCGTTCCATGTGATGGGGAGAGGCCAGGTGGAGAAAGAAGGGGCGTTGGAGAAATAAGTTTTGGGTTTCTTTAAAAACATGGGAAAGAGCAAAAGTCTTTTCAATTTTTAGATTGGGGGGAGGCGCATCTCCCTTGTGAAGGATGAATTTTCCCTCAAACCACCCCAAAAGATTGAAAATTCGCTCCTCCAATTGAAGAATTAAGAGGCGTTCAATTTCATCTTCGTTCAAGACTCGGTTTTCACGTAAAGCATTTAAAAATCGAATTTCCCAATCTGAGGTGTTGGGGGTGGGTAGATCGATTTTCGAAAACAATTCCGCAATTTGGTTCGAGAATAGAAAGCCTTGGCTAAGAAGCATGTCCACGCCTTCCGGAACCAGGTTGGAGTGAATCCCGACTATTTCGCCTTTTTCAAGGAAAAGATGCTTCACCCGATTGGCTCGTTCAAACACCATGCGTCCCGTAAACTCTTCTTCCGAAGCTTTTAAAAGAAGTTGGTAGGAGGGCACCTGGGCCAAACTCCCTTTTAAAGGGAGTTCTTTAGGTAAGAATTTTGTTAACGTCGAAATGATGTCCTGCATTGACATAATTTAAGCCCAATTTATTATGTAAATTATTCAATACGTTACGGCTCCTTTAATGAAGGCACAAATCTTTTCTCAATTCTTAGTTGATCTCCGGAAATGGGGTTTTCGATGAAAAATGGATTTTCTAGTTTGGCAGTTCTCGCATCTTTGCTCATTTTTGGCTGTACGGGTGGGGATGGAATTTCAGTCGATCCAGATGCCACTCCGACACCTACACCCACACCCACGGCCACACCCGTTCCGCCTGGAGGTGGAGGTACCGTGGTCATTGGTGAAACCCCGGGGCTATGTTCGGCGGGAGATGTGGCGCGTGTGGATCTTTTGGCGGACGGAACCGCTCGATTCCCACTCGTCTTGGATGATGATCCGTGTACCCCAGCCAAAGACAATCGAAATGAAGAATATACGTTGATCATGTACAACACGACGAGCTCAGCTCGGTCGTTTCGAATCGATGCGCCCTTGAATTCTTCGCCGCCAGCGTCAATCACGGCTTTGACGGCTCTGGATGAAGAAGACTTCGAGATTCAGTCTCCTTCGTATCAACCGAGTTATTCGACGGGGCCCATGGAAAGCAGCATGGCCGCGTATAATCTTCAGAGAAGCTATCCCGAATTGAAATACGAAATGTTCGGTCAGAACCAGGGTGGGGCGACCATGGCTCTGGAAGTCGTAGAAGGGATGGAAGTTCCTTTTATCGTTCGAAACAGTCCAAGTGATGATGAGTCGTTTGAGACCACATCAGCGATTCTCGCCACGCAGGGAACACATATCAACGTTTACGTGGATCGAGACATTTGGCCCGAAGGGGGAGATTGCACGAATAGTAACCTGCCCGAAGATTGTTTGGACGAAACCGATACGGACAAAATCGCGGCCGTATTCGACTACAATATCTGGCCTTTGGAGACCGAAATTTTGGGAAGTGAATCGGATGTAGATGGGGATACGCGCGTGGATCTTCTCATTACCCCAATTTTAAATACTTACCTGGATACGCATTCCTACACGGATCCCCGAAATCTTTTGCCTTTTAGTGCTGTGTCAAATCCAGGGTCGAATGAACGGGAAGTGATTTTTGCGTTTGCTCCAGACTCGTTGGCGCACCATGAAATTCTTGGAAACGGAATCGATGCGGCAAGTTATATGAATAAGACGCTGTTGGGGTGGTTGGCTTTTCAATTTTCGAAAATCATCAGCTACAACCAACACGTATTTGTCGCCGGAGGTTCTCCCGAAGTCGATTGGATTGAGGACGGCATAGGTACGGTGATGGCGGACTTGGCTGGGTTCAATATTTGGCGGGGTGGAGCTTACTTGACCTTAGCGGCCCCTCATTTAGACGATATTCGACAGGCGGAAGATTTGGATTTGGCCGATCGGGAAGGGGCAGAGTATTTGTTCATGCTCTACTTGCTGCAGTCCCAAATGGATGACACGTACTCCAGTTCGGATTCGGATGGATTTGATGATGATCTGGACATTTTGGGAACCTTGGTCCAGTCCGAGCTCAATGGAGTCGAGAATTTGGAAGCGGCGTTGGATGTGGACTTTGATGAAGAAACGGAAACCGAGTTCGCTTCCTTATTTAAGGATTGGGCCATCGCCATGGCCACCAGTGGTTCAGGTCGAACCGACCTCCAGCAATCGGGTCAAGATGAGGTGAAGTATTATTACAATCTGAATCCCGAGATCTATGGAACCTCCATTTCAAATGCCAATGGATCCAGAAGAGTTGGCGCGGACGGGGACCTTGCGGTTGTCGCAGCGGCCGGAGATTTGGATGCGGACAGTGCTCAAAACTATGTAGGCATGGACTTAAATGCCTATAACGATGAAGACGAACTCATGTTTGAGAACGGGGATGAACATGTCTGGGCACCCGGAAATCCTTTTTATGGCTATGTGGACCCCTATTCGAGCATGTATGTTCGTTTAGCCGGGCTCTTTTTGCCACAGCAAACGGTCGCCATTCGCGCAGACAATGGAGTCCTTCAGGGCTTCATCGTGCGGCGCTCCGACATCACGTATCCCCATGTGTATAGCGAAAGCACCTTCGGGACGATCAACCAATTTCCGGAAGACCTGGATGCTCCGGGGAATCACAACTTTTTCGGCGTGGATAAGAAAATCGACTACGAATCTTTGGTTTCGAGTGCGACCAATGACACCGATTTGGCTCAGGATTTTCTCTCCATTGTGGGAAGAATTGATATGCCGGAAGGCGTCTATATCTGTCCCGAGGATCGGACGGATTGTCGTACGGGACCCGTTCGAGACACCGACAAATACACGTTCACCATTCCAGATTTAGGTCGAACGGATGAAGGGGATTTGGCTCTGGTTGTGCGTCGACAACACGACAACGGATCGGATACCTCAGCCCTAAAACCGATGTTGGCCATTGTATCCTCGAAGGATGTTCCGTATCCGTACGCGGATCACCCCGCGCGAAATGACTCTCCAGCGTCAGGAACGGCTGCGACCCGGCCTCAATACCGTTGGCTCACGACCTACCTACCTTGTGGAGATGATGATGCGGGTGCGTATAGCAACTCGCTCAACGATACGAATACGAATACAAAAGCTTGCTCAGCCACGCCTGCCGTACCTCCAGATGGTGGAAATGTCGTGAGTTCCCGAATCACGTTTTCGGGAGCCATGGAAAACACGGGAACCTGGTACACAGGCATTGGTGGGGGCATCGGCGATATCACGGACCCGGCCGATTGGGGCACATGGGATGGAGACATCACAGGGGCCGAGTGCGATTATGCGTCTTCTGTGGACAATGTATATGGAGGTTCGGTTCACGCCGTTACGGACGAAGAAACGTCACCTTCCAGTTTGGGGCAATACGCCTGGGTTTTGGGGAAAGGCGCCACCTTCATGGATTATAGTTATGGTTTTACGTCAAATGACTTTCCCGTGGCCTTGTTTTCTCGGGAGTTCTTGATTCCTGTTTCGGGATATCCCTCGTTGGATCCCGAGGCCATGTATGATCCACGTTCCAACAATACGCTGTCTTTGAATTGTCAGACGGTCACGGACGATGAACCGGATCTGACGAACGATGCGCCGGATGATGTCTTGGTTCCTGACGAACTTCGTACGGGCCAAAGTCTGGTGGAGCAGGTGCTGATGGAAATGTCCCGCGGGCGATCCTCTCTTTGGGACAGTGGCGGGTCCACGTCAGTAGATGAAATGACGGGTCTCAACGAAAAATATCGAGACTTCGATGTTTTAGGTTTGGACGGAGATAGCTGGGATTTTGACACGAAATGTAGCTTGTCCGATGTTGGAAACAACGTTCATGGCTTCACGGTTCGGGGAGGTGAACATAGCATGGTCATTGGTTTGACTGGAGGCATCACGTCATCAGGTACTTATAGCGATATCGGTTTAAGTGGATCCTATTGGGCGACGGAATTGGAGCCTCATATTGCGTTTGACTATGAAGCTTCGGGAGACCTTCCTCCGGATGTCCCCTCCAGCGACAATCAAAAGATCTACCGCAGAAACACCAGCAATGAAAACGCGTCTGCTGAAACGGTTATTCGTTTGCGTCAAGGCCGGAGTTACACGATCATTGTCGGAGGCATGGATCAAACGGTCGGCAACTATGAGTTGCGCTTGCGAAAAATCAATCGGGAAAATACGAATCCCGTCAATATGGTGACCTTGGATGAAGGCAGTGTGGACTGTGAATTTGCTGGTCTTACCAAAGGGCCCTAACGCTTAGATGCCGAGCTCTCTGGACCATATCGGAATTGCGGTTTCAGACCTTGAAGCCGCAATGGAAGATTATGTTCAGAAACTGGGCTTTAAGCTGGAGGCCCGCGAATCTGTTCCAACCGAACATGTGAATGTGGCCATGTTGAGGGCCGGTACTTCTCGCGTGGAACTCTTGGAACCGACAGATGACTCCTCGGCGATTTCCCGCTTTTTGCAATCTGGGAAGAAAGGCATTCACCATTTGGCCTTTGAGGTTGAAGACATCGAAAAAGAGCTGGCCATGTTTCGAGAAAAAGGGGTCACAATCATTGAACCTGCGCCGAGAGAAGGCGCAGGAGGCTGTAAGGTCGCGTTTATTCACCCGAAATCCACACAAGGGGTCCTTTTGGAGTTGGTAGAACGTCCGACGTGAATCATTTGATGTATAATAAATGGGTGAATAGAGCCGCCTTAAGTCTTTTGATGGCCCTGGGGCTGTCTTTCTTATTTTCTTGCTCGGAAGGTGGGGAAGGCTTCGATATGAATTTTCGGGGTTATATGGGCCCGATTTCGTATATTGACGAGTTGGCTCCTGATCTTCCCACCCCCAACAATGTCACGATTTCCGTTCGCGGTCGGAACACGGATGAATTTCCGGTGACCTTTTTCAATGAAAGTGAAATTCCCGGAACGTATAAATTTGAAATTCAAGGGGTTCCAAAATTGGAAGATTTGGTGTTTCGCGTCGCGGGAAACGGTTTGGAAGATTCTTCGACATTTCCGGTTCTGGTGGATCCTGACCGATATTTGTATCTTACGGGTTTGCCTTCTGGATTGAGAGAGACCGTGATGCAGCGGATCGTGGATACGGTTTTGGGGGAAGAAATTTCCTTTGGAACCCATAATGGGGCCATTCTGGGGGTGATCTCGCCGGAAGGTTCGGGGTGTCCAACCATTTCTCGTGTGGAACTCTTGGATCTTTCAGGAGAGGTCTATTCCAGTGCCAAAGGGCCTTATTATTTTGGTTCGAATGGAAGTGTTCGAACGAACTCTTTTGGGGATGAAGAATGCAACTTCTGGTTTTTTGAGGTCACCCCAGGCGCATATGACATTCGCTACGTAAGCGGAACGGGCAATGATCCGCTGGCACGCGTCGTTGTTTTTGGGGATAGCGTGAGCGTTGGATATAAAATCCCAGCTAGCTAGAACGTTTTACGTCAACGCATATCCAATGATTTTATAACAAAGCTTTGCCGTCGCGAAATCGGCATACCGGTTGTTTGGATTGGGGCAGAGTTCATTTACGTCGGCTCCCACAATTTTTCGATTTTCGGTAATGGCCCTGATGAGCCTTAAGGTTTCCTCCCATGTCAGGCCCCCAGGTTCAGGCGTTCCGACGCTGGGAATGATCGAAGGATCCAATCCATCCACATCTACCGTCAAGTAGACATGTTCGGTTTGAATATACGAAATGAGGTCCGCAATCCAATTGGGGTTTTCACGAATTTCATGGGCATAAAAGGTTTGAACGGATTCGGTTTTCCCAATTCGGAATTCTTCCTCATCCACGCTTCGAATGCCGGCCGAGATGATGGGAACGCGACCCACCAAACGTCTCATCACACAAGCATGGCTGTATGGATTGCCTTGGTATTGATCCTTGAGGTCAGCATGCGCATCAATTTGGATGACCGTGAGTGAATTCCCCCATTTCTCGAGAAAAGGGTCGATCAATCCCACGGTAATCGTATGTTCTCCTCCCAAGGCCAAGACAAACCGTTCTTGTTTGAGAAGTTCCCGAACTTTTTGTCGAATTTGATCCAGGATGTCTTCCATGGCCTCGGAATTCCAGGAAGGATGTCCCAGTTCCCAGTCGGTATAAATTCCGACGGAGGAGGGGTCTTGTCCCAATTCGGCATCAAAGAGTTCCACTTGCGTGGAAGCCTCCACAATGGCTCTGGGGCCGTTGGCCGTTCCTTTCATGTAGGAAGTGGTTTTTTCCAGGGGCAGAGGCAAAATCACAACTTTGGATTTGAGTTTTGGTGAATCTAAGTCTAGAAACTGCATGTAATCCTCCTCAATAAGAGGGTACTATAATTGATTTTTTGCCTTTCCCCTAGAGGGTTTGTTTTTGTATAGTGCCGACCTCGTTCGGCAATGGTTAGGCAAAGGCGGTGCCAAAATGGAAAAGTTTACGTTAGCAGATGCGGCCAATCTCTATGGAATTGATTCCTGGGGGGCGAGTTATTTTCAAATTAATGATGAAGGACGTTTGGAAGTCTGTCCGCGTAAGGATCAAGATTTACGCATCGATTTGCTTAAAGTTGTCGAAGAACTCAAGAAAAGTCGAATGCAGGCTCCGATCCTCTTGAGATTTCCTCAAGTGTTAGAGACGCAGGTCAATACGCTATGCAATGCATTTGAAAAGGCCCGGGAAGAATTTCACTATGAACAGAAATATTTTCCCGTATTTCCCATCAAAGTGAATCAACAGTCGACCGTGGTTCAGAATTTGTTGAAGGCTGGGTACAAGCACAATTTGGGGTTGGAAGTGGGGAGTAAAGCCGAACTCATGGGAGCCCTGGCTTTTGATCTGCCGGAAGAGGCTCTGACCATTTGCAATGGGTTCAAAGATGAGGCCTATTTTGAAATGGCGTCTTTGGGTGCCAAGATGGGAAAGCGAATCATTACCGTCATTGAAAAGCCATTCGAATTGAAACAATTGGTGGATTTGAAGGAAAAAGGCCGGGACCTGCCCTGGGTCGGATTTCGTGTCAAATTGAGAGCAAAAGGGTCGGGCCTTTGGGAGAAATCCGGGGGAAGTACCAGCAAGTTTGGGCTCTCCACCAGCCAACTTTTGGATGGGGTCGAAACCCTTCGAAAAAATGGGATGCTTGATCGATTGAAGATGTTTCATTTTCACATCGGATCTCAGATTACTGAAATCCGACGAATGAAAGAAGCCATCAAAGAAGCGGCGCGAATTTATGCAAAGGTTCGCAAATTAGGCATCGCCGTGGAATTTGTGAATGTTGGTGGGGGCTTGGGCATTGACTACGACGGGAGCAAAACCTCCTCGGACGCTTCAGTGAACTACACGATTCAAGAATATGCCAATGACGTGGTTTATAACATCGCAGACGTGTGTGAAAACGAACATGTTCCTGAACCCAAAGTCGTGACGGAGAGCGGTCGGGCGATGGTTGCGTATCATTCGGCTTTAATTGTGGATGTTCGGGGACATATTGAATGCACGGCCGATCGGAAGCCCACATTTTTGGAAAATGAACCTCGCGTGATTGAAGATTTGCTCTACATCCATCGAAACTTAACCGTGAAGAACTATCGAGAATATTATCACGATGCGGTTGAGGCTCGGGATCAACTGTATTCGCTTTTTAGTCTCGGAATGTTGGATCTCGAAGAACGGGCAAAGGGTGAATGGCTCTACTGGGAGATAGCGCAAAAAGCCGTGAAGTACAGCAAATCAGCCAAATTTGTGGCGGATGAATTTGTGGATCTGGAACATCGATTGTTTGAGAAATTCATTTGCAACTTTTCGGTCTTTCAATCCATTCCCGATCATTGGGCTTTGGATCAATTGTTTCCGGTGGTTCCCATCCATCGTTTGGAAGAAAAACCCAATCGGCGGGCCACACTGGTCGACATTACCTGCGATTCCGATGGTGAAATGGATAAGTTTGTGGACTTGAAGGACATTAAGTATGCCTTGGAAGTCCATGACCCAAAAGAGGGAGAGCCTTACTACTTAGCTTTTCTTTTGATTGGGGCCTACCAAGACACCATGGGTGATCTTCACAACCTCTTTGGGGGTGTCAATGAGGCCCAGGTCTTGGGCGAAGAGGGGGGAAAGTTTTTGATCCAAGACGCACGAAAAGGGGAAACCATTCGCCATGCCTTGGAATTGTTCGGATTTGAGGCAGCCAAACTCGTTCGAAATATTGAAACTCAGGTTCAAGGGAGAATATCCAAAGGGCTCCTGAAAGACGATCAAGCTGCTCAAATTGTAGAGGCTTACAAGGAAGCGTTTAATAGTTATCCATACTTATCCTGAGCCCAGGAAGTTTTTATAGCTGGTCGAACGGAACGATTTTTACGTCTTTGGCGTTCAATTTCTCTTTAATGTCCGCTTGGAGGTCTTTAGCTGTACAGACCACCACAATATCCACATTTTTTGTGTTTAAGTGCTTCTGTGCGGCTTCCCGAGCCATTTTGGGGGTGACGGCTGATACACGTTCCAGATAGGTCTCAATATGGTCGTCCGGTAGGCCTACGTAGTGATTATGGATTTTGCTCATAACCACGCTTTTGGGGGTGTCAATTTTGAAAGGAAATGAGCCGGTCAAATACTGTTTGGCAAAATCAATATCTGAATCTTTGAGGAGGTCTCCGGTCAAAGCCTGGTCCAAAAGGTCTAGGCTTAGAGCCAAGGCCGGAATCGTATCTTTGGTCGCAGGAAACGTATACATAGAGAACGTTCCACCATCTCTTCGAATATCCAAGCCCGCAACCGCTCCGTATGACCAACCCCGCTTGACGCGAATCTCTTGCATGTATTTGGCCTGAAAAAGACCGCCTCCAAACGCGGTAAGAAAGACGGTAAGCGCCGTGCGATCCGGGTTCGAAACCGAAATCGCAGGATGACCAATATAAAACTGGGTTTGGGTTCGATTGGGTTTGTCGACCAGGATGACATGTCTTCCCGGTTCAATTTTTGAGTCAAATGGAATGACTTTTGGGGAAGAGTCTCCCTCTGGAATAATGTCATGGAGGGTTTTGGAGACATTCTTTAAAAACGTTTCATTGACTTCTCCGGCTGCCCCAAGAACCATTCCCCCTCGGTGGATATGAGCTCGATAAAAATCGAGTAAATCCTGGCGCGAAATCTTCTTCAAAGATTCTTCGTCACCAATCCCATCGTCTCCGTAAGGGTGCCCGTTATATACTTCTTTTTGAAAATGAAGTTTGGCCAAACGTTTGTCATCTTCAAATCGCAATTTTAGAGCCGCAAGGGTTTCTTTTTGAAGTTTCTGGATTTCGTCTTCTGGAAAGGTTGTGTTCTGGAGAATGTCTTTCAAAAGGTTGAAAAAAGGTTCGAAGTGTTGATTTAGTACCTCTCCACGAATGGTAGAGGAGTGGTATCCAGAGTCCACCCGAAGAACAGCCCCGAGTCGATCCAATTCATCCTCAATTTCATGCCGATTTCGGGTTTTGGTTCCCCGAAGGAGCATGCTCGAAAAAAATTGGGTGAGGCCCTCCTTTCCTTTTGGATCGTTGTAGGCCCCAAAGGGAAAGCCGATCATAATAGACGTCAAAGGCGTGTCATGGCTCTCCACCATGATGGTGGGAAGTCCTTCCACGGTCTTCCATTGTGGTAAGTCAATTTTTGTAGATGAATGTGTCACGCAATACCCCGATTCGAAAAAAAGTGCTGAAAAAAATAAAACGCTTAAAGCCAAAAAGCGTTTCATGAGGGATTTCCTTTTTGAGGAACGCCCGTGACCACGGTGCGGTTATCCTTCGAGAAATAGATTCTGGCAACCCGACGAATGTCTGATGCTGTCACCTTTTTCAATTCGGGGATGGCTTCAAAGAGTTGTCGATAATCCCCTGACAGCGTTTCATAGTATCCAAGGCTACGAGCTTTGGATCCGACCGTCGTAAAATGCCTCCAAAATGAACTTTCAATTCGGGTTTTTACCTTATCAAGCTCGTCTTCTGGGACATCTTCTTGGATCAAGCGATCCAGTTCTTCGTAAAGAGCTTTTTCGGCTTTTTTTGCGCTTTCGTTGGGTCGCATGGAGATGTCCACGACATACAATCCGGGGCTCTTCAATTCATTGACCCAACCACTCGCTTGTGACGCGATCTGTTCGTTGGTAATTAACCGCCGATAAAGTCGAGAACTCATTCCGTCAAAAAGGACCGAGCTGAGGACTTCCAGAGCAGGGAAGTCTTTGTGGTGGGCATTGGGAAGGTGATAGCCGACCAAAAGTTTTTCGGCCGGAATGGGTTTCTCCAGAACCACTCTTTTCTCCGCTTTTTGAGGGGGCTCAACCGGCAGGTTTTCAGGTGGGATATCGGAGGCTGGAATTTTCCCGTAGGCGTCGTTGATTAGCTTCAAAGTTTCGATCGGTTGGATGTCCCCGACGACAACAATGGTTGCGTTATTTGGCGAGTAGTAGGTTTTGTAAAATTCCCGACATTCTTCAATTGTAATGGCTTTGATGTCTTCCATCCAACCAATCACCGGCCATCGATGTGGATGAACCGTATATGCTGTTTTGTAAAGTGTTTCGTACATGGACCCTTGAGGCGAGTTATCCACTCGAAACCGTCTTTCGTTGATGACAACCTCTCGCTCCGAGTTTACCTGAGCCTCATTGATGATCATGTTTTGCATACGATCTGACTCAAGTTCGACAACTTTGTCCAATGCGTTGGATGGAACATTGGCTCGATAAAACGTCCAATCAATCCAAGTCCCCGCATTGATCTGGCCTCCGACGCCTTCGAGAATGCGGTCGTATTCCCCTTCTTTATGGTTCTTTGTTTCTTTGAACATCAAATGCTCGAAAAAGTGGGAGATCCCAGTAATTCCTTTTCGTTCGTTTCGTGAGCCAACATTGAACCACGTTTGATAAGCCAGAATGGGTACGGAGTGGTCTTCCATGAGGATGACTTTTAAGCCATTGGATAAGCGGTATTTGGTGACTTTTAAGTGTTTGCCGAAAAGTGTGTGATCAATCTCAAAAACCTTCGATTCAGGGGTAGAAATGTTTTCCAATGTTTTTGCCCTCCAACGGTTGCTGCTGCATCCGGATATCGCAACGACAAGACCTACAATGAGTGATAATCGAAACATAGACCCAGACTGTAGCAAGGGGGGCGAAAACCACAAGCCCCATCATTTTCGGGGCTTTTGGAAGACAAATGAGTCCAAGATCTCATTAAACATGGGTTGGATTTTGGTGTCGTTTCGAGCAGAGTTGGAAAACGTGAGGATGAATTGCAGGCCATTGTGGATCATCAAGATCGTTCGAATGCGACGTTCGCCTTCAGAGCCAAAATATTTTCCGCGTATTTCCCGCGCCTGAACCGAACCGAATTGAAGGGGGGCTCTGGAAAGAACCGAATAGTCTTTAAGAAGTGCTTTCAATTGTTTTTCGGATAGAGCCACAAGGGTTTGAAGTGAAATTTGAGGGTTCTTCAATTCTTCAACCAGCACATTGGCGGTTGAGCGAAAAAGTTCATTTTGATCTGGGGCCCGAAACAAGACCTCAGATCCAAAAGGAGTGTTTTCAATTTTTTCCCAGGAAGCAGGATATTCGATTTGAAACCGATACGTCGGATGTTCATACGTTTTCCAGGCTCCTGGAAACCATCGGGCATCACATCCAATTAACGTCGTCAGCAGGAGAGCAATGTAGCCAGCACGAATCAAGGGGAGGGGTCTTTCTTCTCTTGTTGCACCCAAAGTTCAATTCTTCGGTTCTTCTTTCGCCCCTCAGCTGTTTTATTATCTGCGATGGGCTTTTCTTCACCAAACCCGATGGTGGAAAGTCGATCTGCGTCGATTCCCCCATCGATCAAGAAGCGTTGAACTGCCTCCGCTCGTTTTTGAGATAGATTTCGATTGAATGCTTTATTTCCGGTGTTGTCGGTATGGCCTTCAATTCGAATGCGAAGTTCTGGATATTTCTTTAAAATGGAGATGGCTTTTTCCAGGGACGGCTCGGATTCTTTTAAAATGCGAGCTTTTCCGGAGGCAAAGTAGACACCTGAAAACGTTCCTTTGAAGGTTTCCACTTCGACATCTGGGCACCCATCCTCATCACGAAAGCCGTTCTTGGTTTCTGGTTCCTTGGGGCACTGGTCATCTTTGTCCAGAACGCCATCTTTGTCTTGATCCACCACAGGCATTTCATCCGGGCAACCGTCGGCGTCCTCAAACCCATTGATATTTTCAGCTTTCTCAGGACATTGATCCACATTATCCGCGATTCCGTCTTTATCCGCGTCAGGCGGAGTGTCAGGACAACCGTCATTGTCCTTGTAGAAATTGAAACTTTCGGGAGCCTCCGGACATTGATCTACGTGATCATAGATCCCATCGGCGTCTTGATCTTTGGGCGTGGGTTGTTCGAATTGGGCGTAGTACGTGAGGTTTAGGGTTCCAAAAAAACTGGTTTGAGTCGTGTCAAATGTGGTCATTGCACGAAAATCGGGTCGAAGGGCCAAATTCTTGAAAATGAAAAACTTCATTCCCAAGCCATAATTGATCCCGAAATGATGGTTTCGTGTCGGAGGCGAATCCCAGTCGTAGGTGGCCCCCCCAATGCCCAAAACGCCGTAGGGCACATATTTTTCTTTCCAGGGTATTTGGAAAATTCCATCCAGAAAATACGTGAAAAGATTTTGATCCGAGTAGAGGACCCCTCTAGAAACCTGTGTAGGCGAGAAACTTCCAGAGGCTTCCAGCTCAAAGTAGGGTGTCAGGCAATAGCCCAGGCGAATTCCCATGTCCCAGATTTCCGAGGTCTTATCTGATGCGCTAAACAGATACTGATCTCGACCATGGAAATAGGCGCCTCCAAACAATGTAAAGGTCATGGCACCGGGCTTGGGACCGAATTTATCCACCGCATTCCCAAACAGGGTTTGATCGGTGTCCGCCAAAGTAGGTGCAGGCAGAGAAAGGAAAAACACGAATAAAGCGAAAAATAATGATGAAATCTTCATAATCATATACCCCTTGACTTCACGCAGCACTTTAGTTTCCCTAAGGCTTACTCGTCCAGAAAAAAGGGGAATATTCGCTGAAAAGAGGATTTCATGTTGACACGGACACAACTGGAAGAATTTGAAAAACAAAGGCTGGCCCCATATGCGGCACGCGCAGAATTGTCGAAGGGACGAAAATTAGAGGAAGAGCAGGCGGGATTTCGCACTGAATTTCAGAGGGATCGAGATCGCATCGTTCATTCCAGCGCTTTCCGTCGATTGGAATACAAGACCCAAGTATTTGTAAATCATGAAGGGGATCATTATCGAACGCGTCTGACCCACTCTCTGGAGGTGTCCCAGATCGCCCGGACCGTGGCGCGGACCTTGGGGCTTAATGAGGATTTAACCGAAGCCTTGGTTTTGTCGCACGATTTGGGGCATACGCCGTTTGGCCATGCGGGTGAACGTGTGATGTCGGAATTAATGAAGGAGCATGGCGGGTTCGAGCACAATAAACAGAGTCTTCGAATTGTGGATGAGTTGGAACAACGATACCCCAACTTTTCGGGGTTGAATTTAACGTTTGAAGTTCGGGAAGGCATTGTCAAACATTCCGGAAGTTGGAAACCCGAGAATGTTCCGCAAGAACTCATTCCTAACGAGAAACCCTATTTGGAGGCTCAGTTAATCGATGTCGTGGATGAGATTGCCTATAACAATCACGACGTGGATGATGGTATCGCTTCCAGAATGCTTAGCTTTGAAGAAATGGAAGCCTGTGAATTGTGGCGAAACTCGTTGAAGGAAATGAAAGAAAAGTTTCCAGGCAAAAATACGGCTCAACTGAAATATGCGACCATTTCCCGAATGATTACCGTTTTGGTTTCCGATTTGATTGATCAAACTTCCAGGAACCTGAAAAAACATTCCATTGAAACACCCCAAGATGCCAGAACGTGTGATGAACCTTTGATTTCCTTTTCATCTGAAATTGCAAAACAGAATCAAGAGTTGAAGCGGTTTTTGAAGAAAAATCTCTACTCTCATTTTCGTGTCATTCGCATGGAAGAGAAAGCCAAAAGAATTCTTTCGGATTTATTTAAATCTTACATCAATCGATCCGAGCAACTACCGATTGAATTTCAAGAGAAGATTCAAAAGGGAGATAAATATCGGGTCATCTGCGATTATATTGCGGGGATGACGGATCGCTTTGCCTTGGATGAGTATAAGAAATTGTTTGATCCGCACACCAAGGTATAGCCAAAAGCTCTGACCTCTTAAGAGAAAAACAGCGTGGCCGTCGCAATGACAAAGAGAAGGAGAATCCAGGTGACCGTGGCTCCAATGGGATAGTGGAAAGGCTTTTCTGGATGCACCGAAAACCCCATCAAATTCCATGGACGGTAGGGGGAGGAAATCGCCCGATATATTTTTTGAGAGGTTTGCTCTCCCCAATCTTTTGTGAAAGCTCCCAAGGTTTTTAGGCCTGATACCGTCAACCGAGTAACGGGTGGAACGGTTTTTCGATAAAACCAGTCGGTATCGACGGTAATCGTATTCTGGCCCCCCAACATTCCACGCATCCACCAGAAGCTTAAAAATGTACCGGCCAAAAGTAGGTAGGCTCCCAGGACATGATGAAGTGTGTAGGGTTCGTAGTGTACCGGATACGGAAGTCCGGAATACATCCACGTTGGGTAGACTCCAATGCCAAAGCAAAGAAGCGCCGTAAGGGCCATGGCCAAAATCATATTCCAAGGGACGGGTCTAAGTTGTTTGTAATCTCGTTTTTCTCCCAAGAAAGTCCAGTAAGGAAGCTTGAGGCCCGTGTGTAGGAAGGTTCCAATACTGGCTAGCCAGAGAAGGGCCTCGGTTCTGAGGAAGTGGCCCTGATGGGCGGCATCCACCACCATGGATTTACTCACAAACCCATTGAAAAAGGGAAAGCCTGAAATGGAGAAAGCGCCGATCATATACAGGAAAAAGACCCACTTCATTTTCGAAGCCAGATTTCCCAACTCAGTGAGTTTACTTTTTCCCGTCGAATATAAAACGGCTCCCGCCCCCATGAATAATAAAGCCTTATAGAGAATGTGACAGAAGGCGTGAGCAGAGGCCCCATTGAGGGACATCGCGGTGCCCATCCCAACTCCGGCTACCATGTATCCCACCTGGCTGATGATGTGATAACCCAGAAGACGTCGAATATCGTTTTCCAAAACGGCAAAGACAACTCCGTACAGGGCCATGAAAACCCCTAAACCAATCAGGATTTCCGTTCCAGGGAAGAGACGAATTAAAATATATACCGCTCCCTTTGTCGTGAAAGCGGTCAAAATCACCGAGCCTCCAGGGGAAGCTTCGGGATAGGCATCGGTCAACCAGGCGTGAAAAGGAGGAACAGCAGCGTTGATGATCACGCCTAGTAAAATCAAAATCGAAGACAGATCCAAAATTCCCAAGGGACCAAAACTGTGAATGGTCTCGGTTTCCAGGATTTTCATCAACACGCCTGCAAACAGGAGTCCTCCGCCGGTTACGTGAACGTAGAAGTATCGCCAGCCCGCGGCTTTGGCTGCAGGCGTTCGGTTCTCCCAAATCAACCAGAAGGAAGCCAGAGACATGAGTTCCCAAAAAACAAAAAAGGATAACCAGTCTCCCGCATAGACCAAGCCTAGCCCTCCCGCGACATGGAGGATGGCAGCAAGGGACTCACGAACATTTTTCTGGTGAAGGCTGTACAAGACGCCCAAAAAACCGGCAATAGCAAAAATCCAGCCAAAGAACCGGCTTAAAAAATCTACTTTAAAAATGACAAGTTCATAACCAAACAATGGCAAAAGGGAGGCAGTTCCTGTCGTGGCTTGAAAGGCAGACCAGACGGATATCATCGGAAAAAGAAGAAGAGAGAGACTTCTTAATTTCCCTTTTGAGAGCGCGACGAATATAGCACCCAAAAGAAGAGGAAAAGCAGGATGAGAAATGAGCATCAGTCCTTCTCCTTGGAATAGAAGCTTTCAGGACGTTGCAGAAAAACTTTTCCTAACCACTTTGAAACCATGATGATGAGCCAACAACCGATTAAGCCATAAATAAATTCGGATCCCCAAAACAGCTCATGAAACATCTCAGTATCCTCCAAAAACGTTAAACGCGGTCATTTGCGCTAACTGAAAGAATGAGAAAAAAACATTTGGAAAGGTTCCAATCAAGAGTGCCATGACTCCAGTGATCGCCAAGGGAATCCAGGTAATTTTCCAACCGTCCGAACGAGGTTTTTCTTCCTCTGGGGATTCAAAAAAAGCATCCCTCACGATGGGAAAGAAATAAGCGATGTTGAGCAAGCCACTCAATACCAGAACGACCACAATGAAAACTTGACCGGTTGCGATGGAACCGAGGGCGATGTTGAGTTTACTTAGAAAACCTGGCAGCAGGGGAATTCCAGCCATTCCAATGGCTCCAAGCGTAAAGGCCATCATCGTTATCGGCATTTCTTTTCCCAAACCACGTAGCTCCGGGATCGTATCCTTATGGGTCTTGGCATAAATTGCCCCCGCCGAAAAGAAGAGGGTGATTTTCATGAAGGCATGGCCGGCAACGTGAAACACAGCCCCTAAAAATGCAAAAGGGGAAAACAACGAAGCGCCAAGAAGGATGTACGAAAGTTGGCTCACAGTGGAGTAGGCCAATCGACGTTTGAGTTTGGTCTCTCCCATCGCACGAAGAGAGGCTACCAATATCGTAATGATTGCAGCAGACATCAGGATTACGCCGGCACCAGAATGAAAGAGCAGGTCGGGACCGAAAACGTATCCCGTGACCCGCAAAATTCCGAAAACTCCGGCTTTGACAACCGCCACGGCATGGAGAAGCGCACTCACCGGAGTTGGCGCGACCATGGCGTCTGGGAGCCATCCGTGAAAGGGCATTAAGCCAGCCTTTACGCCGAAGCCCAGAAGGAAACACAGAAAGAGAAGAATCGCAGATGCACCATGTACATGATTGTTTAAGAATCCTCCCGCAACGAAGTCAGCTCCAGGAAGAAGGAAGTGACACCAGAGAATTCCAACCAAAAGAAACTGGCCCGCTGTTAAGGTGTAGGCGAGATACTTTCGACCAGCTTTTCGGGCTTCTTCATTTCGGTTGTGAACCACCAAGGGATACGTCGCCAGCGTAAGAAGTTCATAGAAAATGAAAAAGGTGAATAGGTTTGCTGAGAAGGCGATTCCCATGGTCGCAGCTAAGCAAACAGCAAAACTCGAAAAATATAGTGTTTGATGTTTGTACTTGAGGGATCGCATATACCCGACGGAGTAAAAAGACGTCGCAATCCACAAACTTGACGCTACGAGAGCAAAGAGCATCCCAAGGGTGTCCACACGAAGGGCTAAATCAAAGGAAGGGGCAATCTGTATGAGCGAGCATTCGATGACCTTCCCCTCCGTGATGATCGGAAGCATGGAAAGAACCAATCCAAATTTGATGAATGCAGCGAGAAAGGTCCAAGTCTCTCTCACATTCGGACGTTTGTTAGAAAGCAAGATCAGAACTGAGGCCAGCAAGGAAACTAGAATCGTCCAAAGGGGGGTAAGAGAACTCATGGCGCGAAAACTCCTCCATTGAGCATGGGTTGAAGTCCTTCAAACACCAAGGTCTGATTAAACAGGCCGATGCCAATCAAAAGAAGAGCGATGACCAAGATTGGAAAAACCATCGTCCTCGGTAGATGGGCCTCTGTTCGGGGCTGGCGGGTTTCTGAAAAATAAAAAAGTTCAATCAGGCGAAAAAGATAAATGGCCGTAAGAAGACTCCCCAATAGCATGATTGCGATGCTTAAATAATTTCCGGCTTCAAAAGCTCCCAAAAGGAGATACCACTTGCTGAAGAAGCCTGCCATAGGCGGAAGCCCCATCATTGAAAGGGAACAGATGACGAAGGCCGCCGATGTCCATGGAAGATATTTATGGATCCCTTTTAGTTCTTTAAGCTCATACGTGCCAAACTTCATTCCAATCCCACCTGCGATGAAAAACAAACTTCCTTTCATGAGGGCGTGAACCAGAACATGAAAAAGGGCACCAATCAAAGCAATGGGAGAGTTGAACGCAATGCCAAGAACGATGTATCCGAGTTGGGCCACACTGGAGTAGGCCAACATTCTTCGCAAATCCGTTTGGGCAATGGCCATGGATGAACCAATCAATATAGCTCCCCAAGACGCGTATTCCAGAATGGGCCAAAGAATATCCAATCCTTCATGAGCCGGAAAAATGAAGAATAAAATGCGGATCAGGGCATACCCTCCAACCTTCGTCATCACCGCAGCGATGAAACCCAAAATGGCGGGTGAAGCGTAGGTGTATGTGTCTGGCATCCAACCGTGGAGTGGAAATAGGGCGGTTTTAATGGCTAGGCCGGTTACAATCATTCCCAATCCGAGGAGAATGGACCTGGATTCCATTAACGTGGGAAGCATTTGGCTTAAATCGGCCATGTTGAGGGTTCCTGTGGAGGCGTAGATGTAACCCAGGCCTAATAAGTAGAAAGAGGCGCCAATGGTTCCCACGAGAAGGTATCGGAAAACGGCCAGGACAGAATAATTTCCAGAAGAACTTAACAGTCCATATCCGGACAACGCGGAGATTTCTAAAAAGACATAAAAGTTAAACAGGTCTCCGGTGGCCACCATTCCCAAAAGACCAGCGTTGAGAATTAAAAATAATGCGTAAAAAACCGCGTTGGCTTCAAAAGGTGGGCGATCTCGATAGGCCAAGAGATAAATCGAAGTCAAAAAGGCCGAAACGTTGATCAATAGGAGAAAGCCGGCCGCCAAAGGATCGATTACGTATTCGATGCCCCACGGCGGAAGCCACCCCCCGAGGTGGTAGTGGACGGTTCCCGAACCGAAAAGGACGGAATGAAAGAGAACAACCGTCATCCACAAACCCAAGGTTTGAACTCCTAAAGTCAAAAATTTAGCCAGCTTGACGCGATCTCCGAAAAGGGGAGTCAAAAAAGCGCCAAAGAAGGGCAAAAGAATGATGAGAACCGGGAAATGAGCGGTCATTGAGAAACCTTTCTTCGGATTTCTCGCTCATCCAATGTGCCATACTTTCGCCAAAGACGAATCAATAACGAAAGGGCTACGCCCGTCGTAGCCACGCCAACCACAATCGCCGTAAGCATCAAGGCATGTGGAAGGGGATTCACATAGGTAGAATTTTGAAGGCCCTCTTCCAAAATGGGGGGAGTGCCTCCCGTTTTTGCGGCCACCGTAATGAAGAAAAAGATGACAGAAACCTGGAGAATGTTCATGGCCATGAGTTTTCGCATGAGATTGGGGTGCAATAACATTCCCGTCAGGCCCACGAGAAAGAGTGCGGCAATGAGCCAATAGTTTAGGTATCCGAGGATGAAGTCCATCATGGGGAGCCTTCCTCTCCAACCAAACTTTCATAAATGAGAAAGAGAATTCCAGTCACGGTTAAGGCGACTCCTATTTCGATCCCCAACGTTCCCAATGCTCGAACATGGGCCTCGTCTCCATGGAAAGGTAACCCGGCATAGTCCAGAAATTTTCGGCCGTAGAAAAGAACCCACGTTCCGATTCCGGCATAGAGCGTCAGACCGAAAGCGGCGAGATAAAGAGCGGTTTTGGAAGAGATTCCCCAAGATGGTTTTTCACCTGATGAAACCATGCGGAGCATGATGAACGTGACGGCAATGAGTGTGCCTCCCTGAAAACCTCCTCCCGGACTGTAATGGCCATGAAGAATGACATATACGGCGAAGAGAAGAACAAAAGGAGCCAAAAGGCGTACAGCCAAATTCAATATTTCACTGCCAAAAGATGGCTTCACGACTTTCTTCTCCAACCTAAAATGAGAAGACAAGCCATTCCGGCCGTAAAAATGACAACCGTTTCTCCAAGTGTGTCGTAACCCCTGTAATCGGCGAGAACGGCTGTGACGAAATTGGGAGCCCCTGTTTCTTCATAGCTCTTGGCTACATACCGATCCGAAACATGTTGATTCGGGGCGTTTACACTTGCTCCAATGGGGGCCAAGTCTTGAGAGGCCAGGCCAAATAATACAAGAGCGATCAATGCCGTAATTGTGGCGGTGAACTTCATGTGTGGGGCCTTTCGCGTGTTACGTGAAGGGCAGCTACAAAAAAGACTGTGGTGATGCCGGCGCCGACTGCGGCTTCCGTAAAGGCCACGTCCAAGGCATCCAACAAGAGAAAGAGAAGGGCCGAAAAAAAACTGAAAGCCCCAAAAATGATGACGGCCGAAAGCAATTTTTCAACTTTCAATGCAGCAATTCCGCAGACCAAAGCAAAAATCAGCAGAATGGTGTCCAAAGGGGCGATCATGAATGTTCCTTGTTCTCCCAAATTTTCAATCCCGACTTCCGAGCGGCCCTTGCCAATGCATGTGTCAAGATTGGGTTTGCGAAAGCGACGAAAATCAAAATCAAAAGAATCTTAAAACTATCCATGGACCAGCCGTGATAAAGGGCCAAAGCTCCAAGCATGAGGGAAACTCCCAAGGTGTCGGACTTTCCTTGGGCGTGTAGTCGCGAATAAAAGTCAGGCAATCTTAGAATCCCCACGATTCCTGCGAATACAAAAAAGAATCCCAATGAAAAAAGCAAGATCACAAGGACATTCATGGCTCGGATCGTCCTCCGATTTCAAAGTACTTGGCGATGGCCAGTGGGCCAATGAAGCCGATTAAGCCATAGGTCAGGGCAATGTCGATGTAGAGATCCACACGACCTTGCAAGATTCCCAAGAGAATGATGAGAACAACGGTTTTAGTTCCGATCAATCCCAAACCGGTCAGACGATCAAAATTGGTGGGTCCTTTCAAAACCCGATACAAGGAAAGAATCATGACTCCGCCCAACAGAATGCTCATGATGTAATAGAACGTGTTCATGACCGGGCTCCAAAAATGGATTGGATGCGCCGAATCATGTCTCCAGGCTCCTCTTCGGAACCTGCGAGCGCAGACAAGCTCGATTCCATAAGAGCATGGACTTCAAATTCGTCCTCTTGAACATCCACCGTGACGGTTCCTGGGGTCAGGGTGATGGAGTTGGCCAAAGCCAATTTGGCGATCGGTTTTTTTAGGCCCGTTTTAAATTTAACCAAACGGGGAGAAATGGGCATTTGGGGCTGAAAGACGGCCCAAGCAACCTGAAGATTTGCAATGATGATTTGGAGAAGAAGCCAGGGGACGTATTTCAGAAAACGAAACCGAAAGAAGACGTTCCAGTGGGTTCCCCGGTACAACGGGCGGGTATAATGGGCGACAGCCATCGCCGAGAATGCCCCCATGGTGATGTGTAAAGCATCATACTTTGGGGACAAGAGCAGCCAAAATGCAAACAGTGCTATTGCCATTTAATGCGCCTTTTATAGGACCTTCTTCGCAACCTTTCTCACAAAATCGACAGTAAGGTCTACGTATTCTTTTCTAAAATCCAAATGAGGCCTCATTCTCAAAGATTTTTCTCCGCAAGGGAGGATGATGGCGCCCTGGGAATACAAATTTTCTTGTAACTGGTTTCGAACTTTCCCATCGGGTAGGTCAAAAGCGATCATGAGGCCGCGCCCCCTGACGTTGGAAATGGAATCAAACTCTTTTTCCAGAGCTTGAAGCTGTTGGAGAAAGTAACTTCCAACTTGAGCTGCGTTCTGAACCAACTGATCCTCTTCAATGATCTTGATGAACTGGGTGCACCGAATCATGTCCAGGAGATTTCCTCCCCAGGTTGAATTAATTCGGCTGGATTCATGAAAGACATTGTCTTTGACGTCATCCAATCGGGGGCCTGCCGCGCAGCCAGCAATCTGAGCCTTTTTGCCGAAAGACATGAGATCTGGTTTGACGTCAAAGTGTTCCCAAGCCCAGACCTTTCCGGTTAAACCCATTCCGGTTTGAACTTCGTCGAAAATCAAAAGGAACTCATGTTCATCGGCCATTTCACGAAGTTTCTTCAAAAATTCCGGACGGAAATGATTGTCTCCTCCCTCGGATTGAATAGGTTCAATGAGGAGTCCGGCGATGTCATGGGGGTGCTCCTTAAGCGCCTTCTCGATCTCTTCCACTGCTTGTTGCTCCAGTTTCTGAGCTTCCTCGAGATGGGTCTGGTTCAACGGAAATCGGACTTTTGGATTGGTGATTCGCGGCCACGGGAATTTCGCGAAATACATATGTTTTCGCGGGTCATCGGTATTGGTCAACGAAAGGGTGTAACCGGTTCGGCCATGGAAGGCTTGTTTGAAATGGATGATTTGTTTTCCGAGTTCTCCACGCCCGGCAGCCAGGTTTTTTCGAACTTTCCAATCGAAAGCCGCTTTTAAGGCATTTTCCACGCCCAGGGCTCCGCCTTCCACAAAGAAAAAGTATTTAAAATGATCGCGCTTTGCGAATTGGGCAAAGCGTTCGACGAATTCGGCGAATTCTTGTGTGTAGACATCGGAAAGGGAGGGGCGATCTGTGGCCCATTTGGCCATTTTTCCCAAATAGCTTTCGTCTTTCAGTTTGGGATGGTTGTAGGCAAGGGGGCGAGAGGCAAAAAAGGAGAATAGGTCCAAATATTCTTTTCCGGAGCGAGCATCATGAATGTAAGGCCCATGACTTTTTTCAGGATCAAACACCAGGTCCATTCCATCTGCAAGCATGTGCTGGCCAAGTCGTTCATGTAGGTTTTGTGAAGTAATTTCAGTCATTTGCGTCCCCTTTCTTGCGTTCGGCGTGGACTATACCATCGGTTGAATCATCGTCAATGAAGTGGCCCAGGGCAGTTTGTGATAAGAACGAATCCATTCGGAATGGTTAAGAAAGAAAAAGAACTCAAGAGGTATGAATTTCTTTTGGAAGAAATTCGGAAACACGACCATAAATATTATGTTTTAGATTCACCCGAAATTTCTGACCGAGACTACGATCGTCTCTATCAAGAGCTTCTTGAGATCGAGAGACAACATCCAGAACTCATTTCAAACGATTCTCCCTCGTTGCGCGTTGGGGGTAAACCTTTGGAAGGGTTTGAAAAGGTTGTTCGGGAATCGAAAATGATGTCCTTGGACAACACCTATAATGAAGAGGATCTAAAAGAATTTTATCGAAGAGTTTCGGAGGGATTAAATCAAACCCAGGTTCGAGTCATTGTTGAACCGAAAATTGATGGTTTGGGTATCGAGTGTACCTATCAAGAGGGCGCTCTTTCATTGGCAGCGACTCGGGGCGATGGATTCGTAGGGGAGAATGTGACCGAAAATGTTCGCACGATTCGTTCCATTCCTCTGCGTTTAAATCCAGATCCTTCTGTTCCCAAGACATTTCAAATTCGAGGAGAAGTGTTTTTGAATCGAAGCGATTTGGGACAGATTAATCAAGAGAGGCGCAGAGAAGGCTTGTCCGAATTTAAAAATCCGAGAAATGCGGCGGCTGGATCTTTAAGACTTCTCGATTCAAAGATTACGTCCAAGAGGCCTCTTAAAGCAGCTTTCTATACGTTTGTGGGCGGCGAGAATGTAGCTCCGTTCCAGAGCGAAGTGATGGAAAAAATCAAAAGTTGGGGGTTGCCGATCAATTTTGGAATGGAAGTTTGCCAGGGTTGGGATGAGTTGATCGCTGTTTGTAAAAGATGGGAAAAGGAAAAACTGAAACTCCCTTATGATGTGGATGGTGTCGTGATCAAAGTAGACGACTATGCACAACAAAGGCAATTGGGACAAACGTCCAAAGCTCCGCGATGGGCCATCGCGTATAAGTACGAAACAGAGAAAGCGGAAACGCGATTGAAAACGATCCGGATTCAGGTCGGAAGAACCGGCGTTTTGACACCGGTGGCAGACCTGGAACCGGTCCAGCTTGCGGGAACAACCGTTTCTCGTGCGAGCCTTCACAACCAGGAAGAAATCCAGAGAAAGGATGTTCGTGAAGGGGATGTGGTAATCATTGAAAAAGCGGGCGAAATCATTCCCCAAGTGGTTCAGGCTTTAAAAGAACGTCGAAGCCGTTCCCATCGGGCGTTTTCCTTTCCTTCGAAATGTCCGGTGTGTGGGGGGAAGGTTGGAAAATTCACGGAAGAAGATGTGGCGTTAAGGTGTTTGAATGGTCTCTCTTGCCCAGCCCAGCTTAAAGAATCCATTCGTTATTTTACCACTCGCAAGGCCATGAATATTGAAAAAATCGGTCCGGCCTTGGTGGAGCAACTTGTGGACGAAGGCCTAATCAAAGACGTAGCGGATCTCTTTTCTTTGGATGTCAAAGACCTCTCTGAACTAGAAAGAATGGGTGAAAAATCGGCTCAGAATGTTGTGGAGTCAATTGAACTAGCTAAAAAAGAAGCTACGCTGCCACGACTATTAACTGCCTTGGGTATTCCTTTGGTCGGAGAAGTTGCTTCACTTGAATTAGCCTCGCAATTGGGCTCCCTGGAGGCGGGTTTAGAATCAACGGCCGAAGCGTTGGTTGAGAAGCTTTGTGCTGTGCATGGGATTGGCGAGAAGATGGCCAAGTCCGTTGTTACGTTCTTTTCACAGGAAAGAAATCAAAACGTCATTCGAAAGCTCATTCAACAGGGTGTAAACCCAACGGTTGAAAGAAAAGCGAACAAGGGAAAACTATCTGGGTTCGCATTTTGCATTACGGGGACGTTGTCCAGACATCGAGATGAGATCAAAAAAGAAATTCTTTCAGCAGGAGGGCTTTGGACGCCTTCGGTTGGGAAGAAAACCGATTATCTTGTGGCCGGAGAGAATATTGGGGCAAATAAGCGTAAAGCGGCCGAAAAAAATGGAGTTCAAATTATCAGTGAAGCGCGGTTAAATGAGATGCTTCGCATGGGAATTCAACAAGGAGAAAAGTGATGAAAAAACTGACCATACTTCTTTGTTCATTGGGTTTATTTTTAGCTTCATCGGCCTATGCAGATGAAATGGGTCTCATGGTTGGCGGAGGAGCGGATCTGGATGACTCTTATGATGCCATTTCGTTCACAGCCTTTTACTCGGGTGCGCGTGCACATAATGGTCAGCCCATTCATTTTTACTCTCCACTGACATTCAATCTTGGGGTTAGCCTTCCAGGAAATTTAAAGACCTATGCCATCCAATACACCCCGAGTGTGGAATACGATATTCGTTTGATGGGAAATGAATTCTTTGGGGGACCCATTTTAGGCCTGGGGGTGTTTTATCAACGCACAACCGGAGGTACGGCCAAATTAAATCAACTTGGGGTTGCGATTGTTCCTGGAATTCAATTCAAATACTTCGTCACGGATAACATCCTTCTGCGTTTGGTTCCCGTTCAGTTTCAGATGATTCCCTGGACCTATACGGACAATGGTGTGGGAAGCGACATCCTCTTTGCTCTCCAGTATCAAGGGATGGCCGGCGTTTCGTTCATGTTCTAGTTTTGAAACATTTCGCGAAGAGACGTGATGGGGCACTCTTCTCGGTTTTTTTCGGAGTAGAAGAAACGACGTAAACCACAAATGGTTGCCCATTTCGGATGACCAATCGCGATCACCGTTTCGCCCTTGGAGCGGCGTTGACATCCTTGTTTGATTCGGTCTTGAGCCAGTTCAAGGTCCGCCCGATGCAACTTAAAAAATGTATCGCAGGTTTTTTGGATGTCGGGTGAAGCCGGATTCTCCGAAGAAGGAACCCAGGCAAAATCTGAGAGGTAATCGATCTGATCGTCTAGCCAAAGATTTTGGCTCAGGACGCGGATGCGGGGACAAATGCCATTTATTTGGCAAAGCTCACTCGCCAATATCTTTTTTCCTTCCGGCGTTCGGCACCGATTTCCACCGGGCACGGTCCCGCTATCGAGAAAGTTTAACCCTAAGGAATTCATTTCTTCCAAAAAATTCTCCATCCAAGGGGAGTCGGACGTGCAAAGACTTCCCTGGTGATTATTTAGACCGATGGCGTTGGGAAGTTGATCCAACGCTTCCAAAAGAAGGTTGCGAATTTCTTTGCGATCCATCGTGACGGCCAACCGTTTTTCTCCGGGCTTGCGGCGAATGGTAAACGCCTCCATCGGAAAGTGGATGAGATAGTCCACATCCCTTTGATCCAATTCCTGCCCCACGCGGCGAGTTTCCGGAAGGTTTGGCATGATCGCATAAGAAATCGGAACATCTCTTTCATTCAGAACCAGGAGGGGAGCAATCCGTTGGGGAAAGCGATAACCATAGGCCGCCAGGTCGTCGATCACGATTGCATACGTGCCTTCTTCCGCCTGGAGGCCGGAAGAAGTCGCCAGGAGGCCGAAAGCCAATATGAAGGAGAATTTCCGAAGGTTCAACATCGTGATTTTCTAAAAGCAAGGCTTATGCCACAGCAATATGCAATAAGTCTAGGGGGTTAAGGTCTTTTTTTAGAGCGAGATTGAGGCATTGTGACGTCGGTTTCCTATCAAAAGTGAACGTTTCACTTTTGATAGGTCTAGGGATGGAGGCCCGTTTTTTGGGCTTTTTGGAGATGCTTGAGAAACTCCTCGGGGGGAACAAATCCTACGAATGTAAGACTTTTCTCGATATAGCCACTCGGGCGCAGAAAGAGAACCGTGGGCATTCCCAGAACTCCGTATTTTTCCAAGAGGCGTTGGCTGTTTTCCCCGGTCATGTCCGACACATCCAATTTTAACCTTATATAATGTTGCCGGAGCCAAGCTTCCACCTTTGGGTTTGAGTAGGTCTCCTTATCCAATTCATTGCAGGCCTCGCACCAAGCGGCCCAGAAATCGACCAAAACCGGCTTATCCTGCTCTCGCGCCAGCCTCAACGCGTCCGTTTCTGAGTAAATCCAAAGGGATTCGGAAGTATCTCCGGAAACCGTAGGAGAGTGGGGCTCAGGAGGCCATAAACCCACCCAAAGGGGTTTGGCAAAAAAGAATGCGGCCAGGATCATCGCGACTCCACAAAGGCGTTTGACCCAATGGAGCCAGACTCCCGATTTCGGAATGCGCGTGAGAAGCTGAGAAAACGTTCCCAAGAGGAGAAAAGGTGTGCCCATTCCCAGGCTGTAAGCAAAGAGAATCCAGAATCCCCAAAGCAAATTTCCCCCTTGAGCCACAACGGCCAGGATGCCAATGGAAACAGGTCCAGAACAAGGCGCGGCCAATACGCCAGAAGCCATTCCCATTCCGATCACCCCCCAAGGTCCTTGGCCACCGCGCTTGGAAAGCCAGGTCATGAAAGAACTCGGAAGGGTGAGATTGAATAGACCGAGCATCCCCAGTCCCAAAACCAAGAAAAGAAGCGAAATGGATCCGACGACGGCCGGATGCTGTCCCCAGCTTCCAGCCACCTTTCCTGTGGAAGCCGCCAAAACGCCTAAAACCGTATAAACGAGAGAAATGCCCAGTACAAACAGCAAAGAAAGTCCGAAGGCACCCCAACGCGTTTTGGTTTTTTGGGCCCCCATAACGCCGAGGGTGATGGGAATGAGTGGGTATACGCAAGGAGTGAGCGCAATAGCCAATCCACCGACATAAGCAAGCGCCAAGGACCATCCAAAACCCTGATTGAGCCATTCAGCAGGTGAAGTCATTTCAAACATCGAACCCTCCCATCATGCAGTTTTTCTCCCCTTCCGTAAAGTGGGGGAAGGAAGGTCGGCTGTTCCGCTCAGTTGCGATACCTCGGGGGAGGGAACCTCCCCCCCAAAAAGCTTCGCTTTTCGGCTCCCCCCCACACGCAACCAAATCGGAACAGCCGACCTTCCTTCCTGTTCTTTTTTAAACCTGCTCAAAATCGGGAAACCCAGCCCGCCTTTCCGTACAAGGGCGTGATGAAGCCTCGTTCTCGATGCAAAAAGGAAACGGGGCTGAATCCTGAACCGAAGCGTCCCTTGGTAGGGAAGGGGGTTTTATTTCCCGATGGGCTCACGTAGCAAGTCGAGGTATCGCCGTCATCCGAAAACCACCGCCTTCCCCGCCCTACACCCGTCGCGAAAAAGCAAAATTGGGGGGTCCCAAAAGGCTAAGGGTCTGGAATTTTTCAATAAAAACACTTGCGCGCCTCAACCCTTTGGATCTATTATATAAATTGGATTAACGGTTCATTCCTGAATCAATTCGGAGGCTTGAATGGCTTATACAAAGGCGAGCATAATCGACGCGATCTGCGAAAAAATTGGGCTCCCAAAAAAGGATTCGACTGAAATTGTTGAGCTTTTATTCGACACCATGAAAAACACGTTGGAAAAAGGCTCCAACTTGAAAATTTCCGGTTTCGGATCGTTCACGGTTCGTGAGAAAAAAGCCAGACTCGGTCGAAATCCTCAAACGGGAAATTCGATGGAAATTACGGCTCGTAGGGTTGTGACCTTCAAACCAAGTCAAGTACTAAGAGACGCCTTGAATACCGATTAATTTTCTGAACTGTTTCAAACGGTTAAAGAAATTTTTTGGAAAAGGCCTCGGTCTATACTTCTTTTGTAACAAAGTGGCGGATGATCTCAGCCTCATTGACCGATAAATCTACAAAAGTTAATCCCATTCCAGGTTCTTCTTTGTTTTTTCCTAAATAATTCCGTGCCCATACGATCTTTGCCCGACAAGAAATTTCTTCATCTTTCGGAGGCAAGGTAAACCGAACATGAACTTCTTGGCCGGGTTCTTTGGGGTTCGGTGTTTGAATGAACATTCCTGTTGGGCTTAAATTTCTGGCGTATCCGAAAAAAACATCCCCCTCCATGGCCGCTTTAACGCGAAGGACTCGTAGAGGAATACGCAGTTCTTTTCGCTTTTCCACATCGGAATGAGAGGTCGTGGGGGCTGGAATTTTAATTTTCGTTGGCGACATTGCGTTCCCTCCGGGATTGACGCATCTTACAAAAATTCACCGTTAAAACCTAGTTCATATTGTGTGCGGATCACCGGTTTTCCCAGATCTGAGCCAAATTGAAAACTTGTGGAATTTCTTGGGGTTTTCTATATAAACGCACGCCGAAAACCGGACGAAAACATCATGCTTTTTAATTATGCGAACGTAATCATATTTCTTTCTTTTGCTGTCCTCTTCGTGGTTGGTAGCTTGGTTGTGGTTAAGCTGATTGCTCCCAACAAACCTTCCAAGGAAAAGGCACTTCCATATGAATGTGGCGAAGAACCCATTGGGAGTTCAAAAATTCGATTCAATTCCCGATATTTTGTTTTTGCACTTCTTTTCCTGGTCTTTGATGTGGAAATTGCCTTTCTCTACCCAACGGCCGTGGTTTTTCGGAAATGGGTCGAAAACGGATTGGGCTGGATCGCCTTTTTGGAAATAACCATTTTTCTTCTAATTTTAATGGTGGGGTTGATTTATGCCTGGGCAAGAGGTGATTTGGAGTGGGTTCGATCGGTTCGAAAGGACTGATAAGGAGACTGATTCATGAGTTGTCATGTTGAGACCATTTTCGAACGTTTGAAAAAAGCTTTTGGGGAATCCGTTCTTGAACTTCAGACCGAAGGACAAAAACCTTGGATTCTTGTGAAAGCCGAACATTTGTTGGGAATCACCCAATTCTTGAGGGACGATCCAGATCTGCGTTTCGATTTTTTAAGAAATTTGTCTGCTGTGGATTATCACGAAGAGTTCGAGTTGGTTTATCTTTTGTTCTCATACAGCCAACGCCACGAAGTCACCATAAAGGTTCGATTGCCCAGAGAAGAGGCAAAGGTTGCCAGTGTTGAGGAAATTTGGCCAGCGGCTGGCTGGTACGAGAGGGAAGCTTTTGACCTTATGGGAATTGAGTTCGAAGGAAATCACGATCTTCGAAGATTGTTCATGCCCGATGATTGGGAAGGTCATCCTCTGAGAAAAGATTATCGGGAAAAAGGCGAATATCACGGAGTGAGTACGACTCGCGAGTACGAAACGGGCATGCCCGTTCTACCAACCTTGGCTCCATCTCCAAAGGAAGAAAGGTAAGGTCATGACACCCATCAAACCGAGAGATCCGGAAGACCTTTCCCACCTCATAGAAGAGGAGATGGAAATCAATATGGGGCCGCAACACCCTTCGACCCATGGTGTGTTGAGGTTTCGGGTTTTTACAGACGGGGAAATCATTCGGAAGGCCATTCCTGAAGTCGGGTATCTCCACCGAGGAATCGAAAAAATTGGGGAAATGATCGAATACCCAGGATTCATGCCCTACACCGATCGTGTGGATTATGTCTCGGCCATGACAGCGAATCACGCTTATGCTCGAGCCGTCGAGGTTTTGTTGGGCACTGAAGTTCCCGAAAGAGCACACTACTTAAGAGTAATCGCGGATGAATTGTGTCGCATGGCTAGCCATTTAGTGGCCGTGGGATGTTATCCAATGGATATTGGCGCCATTACGCCCTTTGTGCACGCGTTACGGGAACGGGAAAAGATCAACGATTTGATCGAAGAGCTTTGTGGAGCGCGACTGACATATAATTATGTTCGAATTGGCGGCGTCTCTTTCGATATGCCCGAGGGATGGAAAGAAAAAGTCATCGCTTTTTTGGATCAATTTACGCCGCTCATGGAAGAGTTTGATCAACTCATTACGGGGAATCGGATTTTCAAAGATCGTTTGGCGAACCAATGTGTTGTTACCAAGGAAGATGCGATTGCATACGGGCTGGTGGGGCCGAATTTGAGAGCTTCCGGAGTGAAGTGGGACTTACGAAAAGAAGATCCATATGCGATTTATTCCAAATTGGATTTTGATGTGCCGGTTGGAAAAGGAATTGCTGGAACCACGGGAGATAATTATGACCGGTTTGTCATTCGCTTGGATGAACTGAAGGAGTCGACCAAGATGGTTCGTCAATGTCTAAGAGAAATCCCTGACGGGCCCATTATGGCAAAGGTTCCCAAAATGATTAAGCCCCCGAAAGGTGAGTCTTATGGTGCCGTGGAATCTGCACGAGGAGAGCTTGGCTATTTTGTGGTCTCGGACGGTACGAAGATTCCGTACCGAATCAAAATTCGAAGCGGAAGTTTTTCATCTATGGGAATCATTGAAAAAATTTCACGGGGAATTTTTATGGCCGACTTGGTGGCGTTAATTGCAAGTTTAGATGTCGTTGCACCGGAGATTGACCGATGAGTCCAATTGAATTGCTCGTTCAGAAGATTTTCGAAAACATTGAGTCTGGTGTTTTGCCGGCTTGGATGGGGCAAATTTCGGCGGATGTTTATTTGCTCATTTTTATGGTTCTGGCTGCGGTTCTTCTCCTTGGGTTGGTGATTTTGCCTTTGTCGGGTTTTTCGACTTATGTCGAACGTCGCGTGGCCGGGAGAATGCAAGCTCGAATCGGATGCGATCGAGTTGGACCGGAAGGGGTGCTCCAATTCATGGCCGACGGGTTAAAGCTCGTGACCAAGGAAGACTCCATCCCGGAAGGCGCTGATCGTTTTCTGTTTCGATTGGCTCCCTACTTGGTGGTCATGGGCGCGTTCATGAGTTTTGTGACGATCCCTTTCGGAAAGGTTTTTGTTGTGGCCGACTTAAACATTGGCCTGGTTTTTCTGTTGGCGGTTTCCTCCTTGGTTGTGGTGGGAATCCTCCTGGCGGGATGGTCATCCAACAACAAGTGGTCTTTGCTTGGGGCCATGCGCTCGGCGTCTCAAATCGTCTCTTATGAAATTCCCTTGGCCCTTGCGCTCTTGGTTCCGGTTCTTCTGGTCGGTAGCCTCAGTCTGCAAGATCTCAATTTGGCTCAAGCGGGTGGGGCGCGCAATTGGATCGTTTTTGCGGCTTTTCCGGCTCCGTTGATTGCGATGGTGGTTTATTTCATTGCGGCACTCGCGGAGGTCAATCGTACGCCTTTTGACTTGCCCGAAGCGGAGTCTGAATTGGTTTCGGGATTTGCCACGGAATACAGTGGGATGCGTTGGGGACTCTTCTTCGTAGGGGAATACGCGAACATGATTCTGGTAAGCGCCATCACCGTGACGGCGTTTTTAGGTGGATGGCAGCCTTCCAAAGTAAACATTTTCTTTTCTTCTGGCGCCTTGTTCTTTGCCTTCTTGTTTCTGTTTAAAACGCTTACCTATGCAAAAACGCTGTTGAAAGAGCTTCTTTCTGGAAAAAACATTTTCGTTTTGATCTCAAAAGTTCGTGCGGCAAAAGTTCCTAGAGGGGGCTTTTGGTTCTTGGCCATCATTTCCGTTTTGGGTGGGGCTCTTCTTCATTTGATCGCGGACTTTTGGTTGGTGGCCTTTGGAATCTTTTTGGCGAAGGTCTATTTCTTTGTTTTGGTGATGGTCTGGTTGCGGTGGACCTTGCCCCGAATTCGCGTAGACCAACTCATGAGTCTTTGCTGGAAGAAACTCGTTCCCATTGCCTTCTTCTGCGTATTTTGGACCGCTGTTGCGATTTTGGTATCGGGAGGTGCATGATGAAAGCCTTCGTTCAATGGTTTCGAGATATTTATGAGGGGTTATCGACGACCTTCAAAGGGATGGCGATCACGTTTCGACATCTTTTCCGGAAGCCTGTGACGGTGGAATATCCCGAGGTGGATGTGCAATCTCAACTTCCGGAACGTTATCGAGGGATTCTCCATGTAGATATGGAAGTCTGTATTTCCTGCCACTTATGTTCTACCGCATGTCCCATCGATTGCATCGCCATTGATGATGTCAAGGGTGACAAGACCTCGGTTATTTCTCGAACGACGGGAAAACTCACGACCAAGGTGAAATATCCCAAGAGTTTTTTGATTGATATTTCCAAATGTATGTTTTGTGGCCTTTGTGTGGACCCGTGTCCTACGGGTGCCATTCATCACACCAACAAATTTGAGGGGTCGGTTACGGATATGAAGCAGCTTGTTTATGAGTACGTTCGACCGGAGGACATTGAATTGGCAGAAGAGCAAGTGAAGAAATTGGAAGAAAAGTTAGCGGAGAAGGCCAAATGACCGAGATTGCATATACTTTATCTTTTTCGATGCTGGCGGGGTTGACGGCGATTTCAGCGCTTTTGGTTCTTACCTTGAGAAATGTACTGCATAGTGCAGTGGCGTTGTTTTTTGCCCTGCTCGGAGTTGCTGGGCTTTATGTTTTATTGGGAGCCGATTTCTTGGCTGCGGTTCAACTTCTTATCTACGCAGGGGGAATTCTTGTCCTCATCATTTTTGGGGTTTTTCTCACCACGCGGGCGTATCAGGTTCAACTCAATTTTTCGGAAAGAAGTCTTTCCAAATTCTGGGGGGCGACGATTTCAATGGGAGTGTTTGCTCTCATGGCAGCAGGAATTCATTTCGTGGAATGGCCCATGGGAACTCCGAATTTCGAACCGACGGTAGCTTCCTTGGGAGATCTATTGCTTTCCAAGTATTTGCTTCCGTTTGAAATTGTCTCGGTCTTGCTTTTATTTGCGATGATCGGGGCCATCATTCTGGTTCGAAAAGAGTTTAAGGAGGAAGGACAATGATTTCCTTAAAAGCTTTTCTCTATATGAGTGCGTTTCTTTTTTCGGTTGGTTTGGCGTGTATGTTGGTTCGGCGCAATATTGTCCAAATTTTGATGGGATTGGAACTCATCTTAAATGCGGCCGCGCTCAACTTTGCGGCGTTCAATCACTTTGGAGTCGGGGGAATGAGCCGAGTGGCTTTGGGCGGTCAAACGATGTCCATTTTCATCATCGTATTGGCTGCGGCTGAGGCTGCGGTGGCTTTGGCTCTGATTCTTGCCATTGGCCGTTTGTATAAAAAGGTAGATGTGGACTCTCTCAAGGATTTGAAAGGCTGATTATGGAAACCAATACGCTTTGGCTCATTCCGGCGTTGCCCTTATTTTCGGCCGTCGTGATCCGTTTTTTTGGAAAATGGGCGCTGAATCGAAAGTCGGTTCATTTTTTGGCCTGTGCTTCCGTTTTGGCTTCGTTCATTTTGGCTCTTTTGGCCTTTTTTCAATTGAGCCATCATCCTCATGAAGGCCTTACTCAAGCCTTGTTCCCCTGGATTAAGGTCGGGACGTTTGAGGTTTGGCTCCGGTTTCATTTCGATTCCTTGTCTTCTGTTATGGCTTTGGTCGTCACGGGCGTGGGGTTTCTTATTCATGTGTATTCCACCGGATATATGTCCCATGAAGATGAGTACCCAAGGTACTTCTCGTTTTTGAATCTGTTCATGGGAATGATGCTCATCCTCGTGCTTGGAGACAGTCTTTTGCTCATGTTTGTGGGCTGGGAAGGCGTGGGCTTGTGTAGTTATTTCTTGATCGGCTTTTGGTTTGGGGACAACGCCAACGCCAACGCAGGAAAGAAAGCCTTTCTCGTTAATCGAATTGGCGACTTTGGTTTCCTTTTGGGGATTCTTGCTTTGTTTTGGACGCTTGGAACCGCCACAGGAATCTGGAGCGTTGATTTTTCGGTTTTAAAAGAACATGTCGGCGTATTTGGCCAAGCGCAAATTTTTGGGGTTACGGTAGCCACATTGGCCACGCTTCTCTTATTCGTTGGTGCCACCGGAAAATCCGCCCAAATCCCTCTATATGTGTGGCTTCCAGATGCGATGGCCGGTCCCACTCCAGTCTCGGCTCTAATTCATGCGGCGACGATGGTCACGGCCGGGGTTTATATGATCGCCAGACTAAGTTTTCTCTTTGACCTAGCGCCCATAACCCTTGGCGTTGTGGCCACCGTGGGGGCGTTGACAGCATTTTTTGCGGCTACCATCGGATTGGTTCAAAACGACATCAAAAAAGTGTTGGCCTATTCAACGGTGAGTCAGTTGGGCTATATGTTTCTGGCTTGTGGGGTAGGGGCCTATGCAGCTGGGATCTTCCATCTCATGACCCATGCGTTCTTCAAGGCCTTGCTCTTTTTGGGTGCGGGGAGCGTGATTCACGCTTTGGATCATGAACAGGACATTCGGAAAATGGGGGGATTGAAAACCAAATTGCCCTGGACCTATATGACGTTTTTGGCCGCTACCGTGGCCATTGCCGGAATTCCTCCGTTCGCAGGCTTTTTCTCCAAAGACACCATTTTGTGGAATGTTTGGGCGTCACCTCATGGTTCTAAGTGGCTTTGGGTCATTGGCTTTGTGGCCGCTGGAATGACAGCCTTCTATATGTTCCGCCTGGTGTTTTTGACTTTCCATGGAGTGTCTCGGCTCGATGCCGAGGTAGATTCCAAGGTGCATGAGTCTCCCAAATCCATGTTGATCCCGTTAATGATTTTGGGCGGCTTATCCGTTGTCGGGGGTTGGCTTTGGTGGCCGGATTTTCTACCTCTGAGCCAGATGTTTCCTCATTGGTTGGAACATTCTGTCATGGTGCACCATCCCCACGGGACCCATGCGGCTGAAATATCTCTGGCGTTAGCATCGGTGGGCATTGCGGTTGGGGGCATTTTGCTGGCACGCCATTTTTATTTGGTAAATCCCGAAGTTCCCAACCAACTTCGGATGAAATTTCGACGTACGCATCGAATGCTCTTGGAAAAATATTGGGTGGACGAAATTTATCAAGCCACCGTCGTTCGGGCTGTCCTCATTCTGGCAGCACTATTGGCTTGGTTTGATCGTTATGTGATTGATGGCTTCATCCATTTCTTGGCTTGGTTGACTCGCATAACGGCTTTTGTAAAGGGGACGTTCGATCGTTTGGTTGTGGATGGTTTGGTCAATTTCATGGCTGCGCTTTCACAGTATTTTGGAAAACAAATTCGTAATCTTCAAACCGGACATTTGCAAACATACTTGGGAACCATGGTTAGCGTTATGTTGGCGTTGTTCTTGGTTTGGACCTTTTTCTTAATTTAGGGAGAAATCAATCATGCTGCACTCAAACCTTCTTTCTTGGATGATTTTCTTACCCCTTCTAGGGGGAGTCGTTCTCTTGCTTCTTCCGGAGAAGTGGACCCGACCCATCGCCGTAATTTCAACTGGTTTGCCGGTTGCTTTGGCGGGGTATTTGTTTTCGGCGTTTGATCGAACAGAAGCGGGCATGCAATTCGTTGAGCATTACCTGTGGATTGAGCGATTCAATATCTTTTATTACCTTGGCACGGATGGCATCAGTGTCACCATGCTTCTTTTAACCGCGCTGCTTTCATTTTTATGCATTTTCGCTTCGTGGAACATTTCCAAAGGGCGAAAAGCCTATTTTTTCCTCTTCTTATTATTGGAGACGGGAATGATGGGCGTTTTCTGCGCCTTGGATCTCGTTCTTTTCTACGTTTTCTGGGAAGTGATGTTGCTTCCGATGTATTTCTTGATTGGCATTTGGGGTGGTCCCCGCAAGGAATATGCGGCAATTAAATTCTTCCTCTATACTCTGTTGGGATCCGTCTTTATGTTGTTGGGTTTTCTGGCCTTATACTTCTACTCGGGCGCTCCAAACACCTTCGACATGGTGGAATTGGCCAATCGAAGCTCCGTATTTGGAGGAAATTCCTTGTTCATTTTGGGGTTGCCGTTTGCCAAAGTGGTCTTTTTGGCTTTGTTTTTTGGCTTTGCCGTCAAGGTTCCGATGTTTCCATTTCACACGTGGTTGCCGGATGCCCACGTTGAGGCTCCAACCGCCGTGAGTGTGATTCTGGCCGGTGTTTTGTTGAAGATGGGCGTCTATGGAATTTTGCGTATTTGTTATCCAATTCTTCCCAAGGCCGCACTGTGGTTTGCACCTTTATTGGCCATATTTGCCATCATCAATATTGTCTACGGCGCTTTTTGCGCGATGCACCAAAAGGACATCAAGAAGCTCGTTGCATATTCCTCGGTGAGTCATATGGGGTACTGCTTATTGGGACTGGCGGCGTTTACGTTCATTGGTTTCAATGGAGCGCTTTTCCAAATGTTTACGCACGGAATGGCGACGGGGATGCTCTTTTTATTGGTGGGTGTCATTTATGACCGAGCTCATACCCGAGGAGTCGAGGACTTCGGAGGTTTAGCCCACAATATGAAGATTTTTACCTTAATTTCGACCGTGGCCTTTTTCGCTTCCATGGGCTTGCCGGGAATGGCCAACTTTGTCAGCGAAGTTTTGGTGTTGTTGGGGGCGTTTAATGCGGACACGGTTTTTGCGGGCCTTGGAAAAGGCACACTCATCTTTCAATCCGCGATCATTTTCAAAGTGGCAACCATCATTGCTGCCACAGGCATCGTATTAACTGCGGCCTATTTGTTGTGGACGATTCAACGGGTCTATTTGGGGCCGTTGAATGAAAAATGGAAAGATCTTCCGGATATGAATCTTCGGGAAATTTTCACGTTAGCGCCGTTGGCCATCTTAATTCTCTTTTTTGGGATTTATCCGGTTCCCATACTGGAGATGATTGAGGGGTCATTGCAGGCCTTGAGTCGAACGATGTTGGCGGGGTGGTAAGGAAATGGAACACTGGATTCTTTCAAATCGGGCCAGTTTGCCCCTTTTTCTTCCGGAATTGATTTTGATTGCTGGAGCGATGGTTTCCATTCTTTTGGGGGCTTTTCGTGAAAATCCCAGGAAATTTTCCCTGGCTGTGGGCGGAGTGACGCTTACCCTTTTCCTGGGAAGCGTGATTCATCTTTTTTCCGCATATGATCTAAACGAAGGCTTACCTGGTACGGGTCTGAGCTCCATGAGTCTGTTTTCGGAAATGATGGTTTTGGACTTTTTTGCACTTTTTTTTAAAGGATTTGCGGGTTGTTCATCTCTCATCCTTCTCTACTTTTTGGCCTCTTCAGCGGAATTAAAAAAAGACCGTTTGGCAGAAATGGTTTCTTTTCTGCTGGCCATTACGCTGGGTTTATCCCTCATGGCTGCAGCCAAGGATCTTCTCCTGATCTATTTGTCCATCGAGTTGGTTTCCATTCTTTCGTATGTTTTGGTGGGATTTCAACCCAAAAACCGTGTTTCGAGTGAGGCTGGATTGAAATACGTTCTGTATGGCGGTCTCGCAACGGGCTTCATGGTTTTTGCGTTCTCCATTCTCTATGGATTGGTGGGAAGTACCGATCTTGTTGAAATTGGAAAAAATGTAGCCTCAATGGGAAGCCATCCTTCAGGTGGCTTAATTCTTTTCGCTTTAATCGGAATCTTCGCGGGAATGGGATATAAAATTGCGGCGGTACCCACACATATGTGGTGTCCGGATGTCTACCATGGAGCCCCTTTGCCAATTACGGCATTTCTCTCTGTGGCGCCCAAAGCCGCCGGGTTCGCACTCTTGATGCGTTTTCTGATTCTGTTCTTTGGGGTTTCCGATGAAGGAACGAGTCCCTTATTGGCCCAAATAAATTGGCCTCTTTGGTTGGCGATTATCTCGGCTTTGACCATGACCGTTGGAAATTTTGCAGCCTTACGTCAAACTAACCTGAAGAGGCTGATGGCTTACTCCTCCATTGCTCATGCAGGATACTTGTTGATGGGAGTTTGTACGTTCAATCAGGAAGGGCTAAGTGCTTTGCTCTTTTATTTGGTGACTTACTTTCTGATGAACTTTGGAGCGTTTTTGATCATTCAACTAGTTTCGAATCAGGAACAAACAGAAGAGTTGGAGGGGTATCGAGGTCTGGGTTGGAGGTCACCTTTCTTGGCCTGGACCTTTACCATTTTTCTTTTTTCTTTAGTGGGGCTTCCACCTTTTGCCGGTTTTTTGGGAAAACTCATTTTATTTGCGGCCGTCATTCATGAAGGATTGTATTGGCTTGCGATTGTTGCTGTTGTGAACACTGTCGTGTCTCTTTTTTATTACGTTCGAATTGTTCGAACGATGTTTTTTGAAACACCTTTTCGTCAAGAAAAAATTCGGATCGGGGCAGGGGCTGCCGCGGTTGCGATGCTGCTGGCCGCTCCGACAGTGGCTCTAGTGGTCTATTGGGGGCCGATCCTGAAATTAGCTGAAATTTCAACATCTTCATTGTTCTAAAAAAAAGGGCACCCGATTGAGTGCCCTTTTTAATTGCTTTAGAAGAAAGCTTATTTTTTCTTTGCTCTTTTCTTCGTAGCTTTTTTCTTCGTAGCTTTCTTTTTCTTTGCTGGTTTTTTCTTAGCTACTTTTTTCTTTGCAGCTTTCTTTTTCTTAGCTGGTTTTTTCTTAGCTACTTTTTTCTTCTTTGCAGCTTTTTTCTTTTTCTTAGCTGGTTTTTTCTTAGCTACTTTTTTCTTCTTCGTAGCTTTTTTCTTTTTTACTACTTTTCTTTTCTTAGCTACTTTTTTTGCTTTCTTCTTCGTAGCTTTCTTTTTCTTCGCCATTTTTTTTCTCCCTTGTTTAACAAGATAGAAGATTCGTCGAGTTATAGAAAAATTATAGAAAAATTTTTTTTTCTTTACAACAAATATTCGTCTTTCATTTCGAAGACCTACATTTGGGTCAACAAGAAAATGAATCGAATCTAAAAAAAACAGGAAGATTCAAAAGCAAAACCGTTTTTTTTGAACCCTGAAAAAGAGATGAAAGAAAGGGAGATCGCCATTGGGGAGGGTTGGCGGGAACTTGTTCCTTTTGTAAAATTTCTTTATAATAACAAGCAGTTCGCTTTCGAATGCAGAAACCAAATCTAACATGTCTACCGTTATAGAAACATTACTGACACTCCACCTCGAAGAATTCACAGGAAAAGTGGTTTTGAAGAAGGATCAAGTCGAAAAAACCATTTTCTTTAAGAAAGGTGACCCCATTTTTGTCGATTCTTCCATTCGAAGTGAAACACTCGGGCAGATGCTTCTGTCACAGAATCGGTTGACTGAGGAACAATATCGAGAAGTTATAGAAACCATGACGCGCACTCAAAAACGTCAGGGAGAGGTGATTGTTCAACTTGGCTTTCTGTCTGGCTTTGACGTCTATGAGGCATTGAAAGAGCAAGGAGCTCGGAAAGTTCAAAACTGTTTTCTTTTGGAAGGGGCAGAAATTGAAACGTCGGAAGGGGAGATTCACTTAAAAGAAGTTCCCGAATTGCCGATTCCATTCTTTCGAGTGTTTGTAGATTCCATTTCCACAACCTATCTCGGATCGGATGCATTTCTTTTTTCTCCAGAAAAAGCGTTGCTCATCAACGAGAAGGGAAAAAACTACCTAAAAAAACAATCACTTGCGCCCCAGGAGGCCCGGCTGACCAATTTTTTAAATGGTAAATATAATGAGGAAACCATTCTGACAAAACTCAATCGAGAGGATGCGGAACCTCTGTTGCTTGCGTTTCATCAGCTGGGATTTGTTGACGAGATCGAACTTCCGCCCCAACGTTTCACGATTCCGGCCTCTCAGGCCAAACCAATCGAGGAAGTCGAGGGAGATTCTTCCCCCAACACCTCGGAATCTTCTAAGCGAATTGTCAAAATTGCCGAAGATGAAGAAGAATTGGAAGAAGGTAAGTCGGAAACTCCCACCAATCCCATCTATCTATATGCTTTACGTCTGAATCAACCGTATCACGAGTTGCTTGGGATTCGTCCGACGGCCAACAAATTTGAGATCAAAAGACAGTTCGAGAGCCTCGTACGAAAATTGAAATTGGATACCATGACCCGTTCCTTCGAAGGAAGAGACCTCGAAATTGCCAACAAGGTTTTTGATCGCCTCTCCCTTGCCTACACGGTGCTTGCAGATGATCGAAGACGGCATGAGTATTTTCAAGCCATCGCCAAGCGAAAACCTCAGGACACGAAGACGACCCCTGAAATTCAAGCTGAAGCCTGTGTTCAAAAGGCTCAAATGTATATGGGCGGAAAAGATTTTTCGAAGGCCGAGGAAGAGATTCGAAAAGCCATTGAGTTGGTTCCCAAAGAGTCCAGCTTTCATGTGGAATTGGCTCAACTCATCCTTCAAAAAGCCGTTTCCGAGAAAAGGGAAATTCCTGGCGAGGTGGAAACGGAGTTGAAAGAGGCCCTTAAGCTAAACTCTGCGGATGCGGATGCCTTTTATAAGCTTGGAGAAATTTACAAGATTGGCGGTGACTTTGAAAAGGCCATGGTGTGTTTTCAAAGGGCCATTGATCATCGTCCTTCTCACGCCAAGGCAATGGCTGAGCTTCGCCTATTGAATATGCGTTTGGAGTCCAAGAAGTCAGAGAGTTCCTTCATGAAGTTGTTTAAAAAGAAAGACAGCTAGTATGCCCAAAATTCAGGTTTCAAAAGTCATTCACCGACCAGCTCAAGAAGCGTATCAAACCTTAAAAGCTCAGTTTGAACGCGGGGATGAGGGAGCCTTTGCCAGCTTGGGGCAAGAAAAACCAGCCATTACATGGCATGATGGGGAGCGGAAGGGAGTCTTTTCGAATGGGAAAATCGATGGAGCATTTTTCATTTCCGATGAGAATCCATGCACCTTGCATATCGAAATCAAACTCCCAATGATGCTGACCCCCTTAAAAGGAATGATTGAAAAAGGGTTAAAAAAACACCTTGAGACGATCCAATAAACGAACGGCAAGAAGTCAGCTCCTTTCGCTCCAAAAGGCTTCCTACGATCTCATTTCGGAAGAAATTCTGGATCGTCAAACCAAAGAAAGCCCCGAGGTAAAAAACTACCGCAGGCAGTATGACCGTGAAGTAAAAAAATACACCAAAGTGTCCAGTAAAGCTGATCTGGTTGCAGCTGTTCGGGAGACCAACATCGTCTATTGTGGGGATTTTCACACGCTCAAACAAGCCCAGCGTACCCCAATCAAAATATTGAGACAGGTGGTCAAGGCTCGCCCCAAGATTTCCCTGGGTTTAGAGGTGGTTGCCAAACAGCAAGAGGGGTGGGCCAACGACTTTGTCCTAGGAAAACTGTCTGAAAGGGAGTTTTTGGAACTGATCCAATACAACGAAAGGTGGGGTTTTCCCTGGGCCAATTATCGTCAGCTATTTGATTTTGCGAAGGTTCATCGTCTCCACATTCTGGGATTGAATTCGACTTTGGGAGATCATCTTCCTTTGACGGCCCGCGACGATTTGGCGGCGGATTCAATTTTAGAAGCCACCATTCGAGACGCTGACCGACTGATTTTTTGTTTATATGGAGATCTTCATATTGCTGGCCCTCATATTCCCCAGAGGGTGGACATGCGTTTGGCCAAGCATCGAATTCGACGCCAAAGTGTCACCATTTTTCAGAACAGCGATCCCATTTATTGGCAGCTGGCCAAAAAAGGTTTGGAAGCCCAAGTAGATGTGGTTCGAATTGAAAAGAAAAGGTTTTGTGTCCTGAGTGCGCCTCCGTGGACGAAGTGGCAGTCTTATCTTTCTTGGTTAGAATATCAGAGCAGCCTTTTGGATGATCCGGAAGACCCTGACTACGGCCAACCTCCACCTAAAGATTATTATCACCAGGTCTTGGTCTTGGCAGGTCGAATTGCCGAGTTTTTGGGAATTAAAACGCCTGATTTGGAACATTTTTCGGTTTTTACCTCGCATGACACCATGATCATCGAAGAAATTCGAAAATATTGCCTGGCCTGCCACCGGAACTCATTTCCTCTGGAGTCATTGATTCGAAGAGAAATCATTGAAAATCGGAGTTGTTTTTTTCCAGAACGATCCATTTTATTTTTAAATGATTTGTCGGAACACCGTGCCGCTGAAAAGGCGGGGCAGCTTTTGGCCTCTAAACTGGATCCAACAGGGTGGGTTTACGGTAAGGCCAAAAGTGGAAAAGATATTTTTTATCGACAAACCCTTTGGGAAGCCATCGGCTATTTTAGTTCTAAAGTCATCAATCATAAGCGGAAGTGTGATCAGTATCGAGATCTAGAGCGTTTTCTCAAAGAACAGGAAGGAAAGCGACTCAAGGGAAAACTGAGAGATCAAAGAGAAGCCATTCGAGAAGTCCTTACACATCACGAATACGAAGTGCGGAGGTCCAAACGAGGAAAGGTTGGAGGAGGCCCCCGAAAGCTGTTTTCATTGAAAACCACTCAATTTTTTCTGGCTGCGAGTTACATCGGCCAAATATTGGGGGAAAGACTATTTTTAAGAATGATTGAAGAGCCGGTTACGAATAAGGAGGTACGAGCCCTTTATTCCCCGATTTCACCCGAGGCCAATGCGGGTGAAAAACGCTATTGGAGCCTCATGGAGTTTCTGGGGAAGCCTGGAAAGAATCAAAGCAAGGATGACCGATTTTGAATCAAAATCGGATCATTGTCCCCAAGGTGGTCCGACGTGTCCTAAAAACTCTCCGTGATCACGGGTATTCAGTTTATCCGGTGGGAGGAGCCGTCCGGGATTCTCTTCGAGGGATTCGACCGCAAGACTGGGATTTGGCCAGTGACGCGAGGCCTGAAACCATTGAGAACCTCTTTCCCAAAACCCTCGCAACGGGCAAGAAATTCGGAACCATTACGGTGGTCGAAGGAGAACACTTCATTCAGATCACCACCTTTCGAAGCGAGAGTAAGTATGAAAAACAACGTCGTCCTCGAAAGGTTTCTTATATTGGAAACATTTTGGATGACCTGGCTCGGCGGGACTTTACGTTCAATGCGATGGCGTATGATGTCCTAAAGAAAAAGCTGTTGGATCCTTTTGGCGGACGAGGTGATCTGAAAAAGAGGCGATTAAGAACCGTAGGGGAGCCTCAAAAACGATTCAGGGAAGATCATTTGAGACTCGTGAGGGCGGGGCGCTTCATTGCGCAGCTCAATGTAACCCCCACGTTAGAAGTCACGGAAGGAGCGAAGAATGTACGGAGGAAATTGAGTCAGGTGTCTCCGGAGCGCATTCGGGACGAGCTTTCCAAACTTTTGTTGGCGAGCCGACCCGAGAAGGGATTGGCTTGGTTGCAGGAAACGGGCATCTTAAAGGCGTTTCTTCCGGAAGTATCTTTGGGAGAAGCTTCTCTTGAGGCCTTGAGGCTCTCAACCCCGAAATTGAACGTCCGCTTGGCTCTTTTGCTCACGGGAGAATCCCGATCTCGCAAGATTCAAACCCCTTTAAAAAGTGAAAGCATTTTGAAACGACTTAGGTTTCCCAAGCATCTTCAAAAAGACGTGCAAACTCTGCTTTCCCATCAAACCATTGAAATTCAGAAGTTGGCAAAAAATGAAAAAGATCTCCGAAAATTTTTAATGGTCCTCAAGCCCCAACGCCTGGACGCTTTTTTAGACGTGAAGCGAGCCCTACTTTTGGCTGAGGATTCGAAAACCCTTCCCAAAGAAACCTTTCGATCCATCCGGAGATTTGCGCAAAAGGTCAGGGACGAAAAGCAAGCCCTCGAAATTCAGGACCTGGCCCTCGATGGGCGAGAGATTATGAGCGTTCTCAAGATTCCCTCGAGTCCACGAATCGGGCACCTCTTGCAACAGCTCCTGGAAGAAGTCGTGAAACGACCGAAAATGAACCAAAAAGAGGTGCTCATTCGCAGGGTGAAAGAGCTAAACGCGGCGCGTTAATTTCTTGCTCAAGGCCTCTGGATCGTGATATTTGGAAGTCAGAAGTGTCTTTCCGGGTTCAAAGGTTTTTCGTCTTTTCCATTCTCATTCTTGGGGCTTGTTCTCAAACCGCGTCCCAAGACTCAAACGACGTCGTGATTGGCGGACATTTTGACAGTTATTGCGATTCTTTTAAGTCGGTTACTAGCCATGCTTTAAAGTATCACTTAACCAAAGATGAATCGGACTTCGACTCCCTTCGACGCAAAACGGTCGAGAAATTGGCCGAAAATTGGGGCCAGACAGAGATTCCCTCCAACACAGAAGATTGTTCCGACATCTTGTCCTTACGTCCGGAGGGGATTACAGAGCGGGAAGCTTTTTTAAAAGCCACAAAACTTTTTATGTCGGGACTCGACCCTCATTCGCTTTATCTAAGCCCCAGCGAAATGGAAACGCATCTCCAACAGTCTGAAAATGTATTTGAAGGCATTGGGATTGAGTTTCGCCATTCGGTGATCGATCGGTGGTTGCCCCCACGGCCGGAACTCGCCATTTTCCATGTCTTTAAGGGGTCTTTGGCCTTCGATCAACTTCTGGACGGAGAGGTTGTGAGTTTGGATGGCTATCCGGAACAAATTAAAACCCAAAAAGAACTCATCCAATGGAGTGAGAATTTTGCCCCAACCCTACGGTTGAAACGGGCCGAAGATGATGATTTCGTTGAATTATTGGCTAAGGCGTATAAGTGGTCCCCTGTAACGTCGAGACGGTTCGATCGGGATGACCAGGTCTTTGGATATCTCCGATTTCGTCAATTTACAAAGAATTCAGCTCAAATGGCCCGAGAAGCGCTGGAAGCGTTTGACCGAGACCCAGAGGTCCAAGCCATTTTATTGGACCTAAGAGGAAATCCAGGGGGGTTGTTGACCGAGGCCATCGAACTTGCGGATATATTCATGGATCAAGGGTTGATCGCACGTACCACGGGCAACCCCAATAAAGCCTATCCGGATGACCTCAATCTCGATGTTGAATATCGGGCCAATGAACCAGGGAAAATCACAGACAAGCTCATCCTCTTTCTCATTGATTCCGACACGGCGAGTGCATCTGAAATCTTGGCCGGGGCTCTTTGGAATGAGGTTTTAATTCTGGGGGATAAAAGTTTTGGAAAGGGAATCGGACAAATTCGAATTCGCTCCAATGCTTCGGGTTACGATTTGGGTGGAATGGTTTTATTGACAATGTTTCGATATGAATTTGCCGATCAGTTCTCTCCCCAGGCCCGAGGAATCAGTCCCCATATTCTCATGCCCCACCCAAGCTTGTACGCGATGAAAGAGGAACGAAAACAACTGGGGCAAAACGTTTTCCTGAGAGAAGAAGACTTTGGGGATCGAACCATTCCCGAAAAGGGTCCTCCAGGGCGTTCTTCACCTCAAGGAGACATCGGAAGAATCATAAAGCGACTTCGAAACCATATTCAGCTCCCAGACCGCTGCAAGGAGAATGAAGATTGTCAGCTGGAGCGGGCCTTTTTAATCGGAAAACAAGCCTTGCGAGAAGTTGACAGAACTTCGTAAGCCTTTTAACGATTCCTTTCATTGAAGAAACTGAGGCTGAAAAAGAGAACAACATGAAAGAATATCCAAATTGGCAAAACCGACAAAAACTCCTTTATTCCCGGGATCACACTCCGTCTTCCAATCAATTGAAAGAGTTTGGAGAAATGGCTTTGGAAAAAGGCCTGTATCAGGATGCTTTAGAGTTTTTTGCAAAGATTCAAGATGAGGAAGGCCTTAAAAAAATTCAAACGTATGCTTTGGACGAAGGGGACGCTTTTTTGTTTCAGGCGTTTGAAAGGTTTTCTCGTCAGGAAATTTCTGATGATCTTTGGAACCGTCTTGGAAGGAACGCGGTCCAAAACGGAAAAATTCGTTTTGCCCGAATGGCCTTCGAGCGCACGGAAAATAAAGAGGAATTGAAAAACCTCCCAGAAAATCAAGAGTCGATCGAAGAATGATCCTGGACCTCAATCTTCTCCCCAAACCTTTGAATTTCGAGACTCTTTTTGGCCGAAAGAAGCCGGTTGAAATCGAGATTGGAGTCGGGAAAGGGCGATTCATGAGGGAATACGCCTTAGCTCATCCTCAGTTAAATCTTTTTGGGATTGAGCGAGCTGGAAAATGGCTTCGGCATGCGGAAGAACGTCTGAAAAAAGCGGAAGTTGAGAATGTTCGTCTGGTCACCGGTTTTGCGGAACCCTTTGTGGATCTTTTTTTGGAAAATGAAACGATCCAAGCCTTTCACATTTACTTTCCAGATCCGTGGCCAAAACGAAGGCACAACAAGCGAAGGTTGTTCCAGTCGCGTTTTGTTGAAAGCCTTCTCCCCAAATTGATTCCGGAAGGAAAAATCCATATTGCGACCGATCATATGGAATATTTCGAGTCCATTTCCGAATGCCTGACAACGTTTGAGGAACAAGGCAAACTGAGGTTCACGCGGACAGAACGAGGAGATTTCGTTTCAAACTTTCAAGCAAAATATGAAGAAGAGGGTAGGCCCATTGCCTTTGCCATGGCGGAGAAATGCACGAGTTAACCATTAACCAAACCAAACTGGTCATCAAACAAGGGGATATCACGCAAGAAATTGTGGACGTGATCGTCAATGCGGCGAATTCGGCTCTTGCCGGTGGAGGGGGTGTGGACGGAGCGATTCACCGAGCCGCAGGCCCTAGCATTTTAGAGGAGTGCGCCCAATTTGGGGGGTGTCCAACTGGAGGAGCTGTGATTACGGGTGCGGGCAATCTCCGAGTCAAGCATATCCTGCATACCGTCGGTCCTGTTTGGGAAGGGGGCGAGGAAGGTGAGGACGCTTTGTTAAGAAGCGCCTATCAAAACAGCTTGGCTCTGGCTTCTCTAAAAGGATGCAAAAGCATTGCTTTTCCTTCCATCAGCACCGGAGCTTATGGATACCCGATTCAAGATGCGGCGCCCATTGCCATGGAAACCTGTGTTTCATACGTTCGTGGAAACCCAAGTTTTGAAGAATTACGCTTTGTTCTGTTCTCAGATTCCGATGAAAAAATATATCAACGTGAATTGGAAAAAATCCGTCTAAGCATCCAATAGCCGTTTCGCCTTTTGAAACACATTTCTCAACATCGGTTCCGTGAGTTTTTTGGTGAAGGTGTTTTGTTGGCTTGGGTGGTAGCTTGCGAAAATTGTGTAGGGGCCTAAGGAAAGGACTTTTCCGTGTTTGAATTTCGGTTTAGGGGAAACGCTTAGGCCTCGATCTTTCAATGCGCGGATCGTATTGTCCCAGGCAAACGAGCCCAAACAAACCAAGATTCGAAGGTCGGAGAAGATGTCCAATTCCCGATTCAAAAATGGAAGGCAAGAATCTCTTTCCGGGGGCGTTGGTCGGTTTTCAGGTGGGGCACACCTGACGATTGCGGTGACATAGGCGTCTTTTAATTTCAAACCATCTTGAAGGTTCTGGGAAAGGGGTTGATTGGCAAAACCCGACTGAAAAAGTGCACGATAAAGCCAGTCCCCAGATCGATCTCCGGTAAACATCCGGCCGGTCCGATTGGCACCGTGGGCTCCAGGAGCCAAACCAATAATCAATAGCCGCGGACGTGCGACCCCAAAACCGGTTACGGGTTTCCCCCAATAGAGTTCTTTTCGATAAGCGGCTTTCTTTTCAAGGGCAACCTTTGAACACCACTTCCTTAAACGTGGACATTGTTTGCAGTTAAGAATTTCTTGATTGAGGTCTCGAAGAGATCTTTTCAATTTTTTTGGGCTTCTCCCGTCATGGGCACAAAAGAAACCGGGAAAACGGTCATGTCTTTGAAAGAGCCGTCTTCCTTTTTTTCCAAAAGCCGGAGTTCTTGTCGAGCATAGACGCCCTCGGTCGAACCCAGGGGAATTACGAGTTTCCCGCCGGGCTTGAGTTGCTCTTTTAGCGGCTCTGGAACTTTTTCCGGAGCGGCCGTGACAATGATGGCATCGAAAGGAGCCTCATCAGGCCAACCTTGGTAGCCATCTCCAACTTTGAGATGCACATGATCGAGCAAGCCCGTTTTCTGAAGATTGTCCTTGGCTTGATCCGATAAAATTTGAATGATTTCAATCGAAAAAACTTCGGCTCCCATAGTGGCCAAGACGCCAGCTTGGTAACCTGAGCCGGTTCCAATCTCCAGGACCTTGCTTCCTTTTTTGACATCCACCAATTCTGTCATTTTTGCGACAATATAGGGTTGAGAAATCGTTTGTCCTCCCCCGATGGGAATGGGGTAATCTTCATAAGCCTGTCTTCGATATTTTTCGGGAATGAAGAAATGCCGAGGCACGTTTCGCATGGCATGTAGAAGAAGGGGAGAACGAATATCTCGCTTGACCATTTGGTTTTCGACCATTGCTTCACGCATCATTCGATAGTCTCTTTCTGTGTCCGATTTTGGCTCACCCATTGCCCCAGTGGGGAAAAGGGCCAAGCAAAGCGCAAGTCCAATTGTGTTCTTTCGGGTACCCATTTTAGAATTTATACGAACCAGATAAGACAATAGCATAAGAGCGTTCGGTTACCGAGATGATGTTTCCCAAATTGTCGACGCCATTTCCCTCCCCAAGAGAAATGATTCCCCCTGCGGAAAGCGTGCTGTTCTCTGTTTCCAAGGCTCCAGCAAACGTAAAACCGTAATGATCGACTTGATCGGCCTGGCTTCTAGTCCCCGCTTGAAGGTCGGGGGCCGCAGACAAATTTGTAAAGAAGCCCGCTCGGATCGCCCATTCGGGAGCAATGAAGTATTCACCACCCACGCTTCCGTTGAATGCCAGCTTTTGATGGATGTTTTCAGGGGTCCCATCTACATAAGCATAGTCATTGGGTAAGTGTAAAAGGATGTCGGCCGAAACGGCCCATCTTCTTGTCTTGTCGAATGCAACGCCGAAACCAAATCGTTGGGGCGCTTCAAATTTAAGGTCCAAATCCTCAAGATCTGTGTTTGAGTTGGCCAGAGAAATGTTTGTGCGGTCGGTTATGGCAATGGAGCTATAGTAGTTCCCATTGCTGTGAAGCCGAAGTGTGGGAGATTGGTAGGTGAAACCCAACCACAAATTCTCTACGGGCGAATACCGAATGCCCACAAGGCCCACTAAGCCTCCAATGTTTCCTGTTTCATGAAGAAATGCTTGAGAAAAATGGGTTGCAACATCTTCGGATAGAAAACCCACGTTTTCAATTTTCGTGAGGAAGTATCCAAGTGTGGCTCCCACTGACAAATGTCTGGAAAGTTTTCGGGCATAGGAAGGTCCGACCATCAAAGTTTGATTAAATAGGGAACGGGTTCCTCCGGCGGATCCAGATGTTACGTCAAATTTAACTCTTCCCGTCAGTTCATTTTGATTCAATACAACGACATTGAGTGCCACGGCATTTCGCTTTTCCTGAGAATCTTCCCACCAAAATCGAAATCGTTTCGCGAATGATGCGATCTGAGGAATACTTGTAAAAGCGTCTTGAGGTAGGTCTGTGGAGCTGCCTGCCAAAGTAATGGCGTCTTTCCGTTCGCCTCGAGAAAGTCGATATAGGTTTCCGGCAACGGATAAGGTGTCGTATTCCGCAAACGCCAGACCTGCCGGATTATAGATTCCGCCTTCGGCAGTCGTGGAAAGAGCAATGAAGGCTCCCCCCATCCCCATAGCCCGTTCACCAGGGATGACTCCCCGATAATTATAATTGGCGAAGGAGAGGGAAGGCGCAAGAAGCGAAAGACCCAAAAAGACCGTAAGAAAGAACCTGATTCGATGTCGCATGGGCATCCGAATACCCTGGGCGGAAAAGCAGGTCAAATTCGGTGGGTTTGTAGCTGTGACTCCCTTTTATGCCGCTCCAAAGCCAGGTCAATCAACCGATCCAGCAATTGGCCATAGGGCAATCCGGAAACGGTCCAAAGCTTTGGATACATGCTGATTTTCGTAAAACCCGGAATGGTATTGATTTCATTTACAACGAGTTTCCCATCTTTCGTGAGAAAAACATCCACTCGAGCCATCCCCGCACAATCCAATACGCGAAAGACTTGTTTCGCCAGTGTTTGTACCTCTTCAATCGTTTTCTTTGGCAGTTCGGCAGGGGCCATCAGCAAAGCTCCATCATCGTCAAGGTATTTGGCCTCATAGGAGTAAAAGGCATGATTCTGGGGAATGACCTCTCCAGGAAGCGAAGCTTCGGGAAATTCATTTCCCAAAACCGCACACTCAATTTCTCGCGCATTTTCGAAGGCCTCTTCAATGATGACTTTCTCGTCATATTTAAAAGCGTCTTTTAAAGCAGGGCCTAAATCATTGGGCGAGTCCACCTTGTGAATTCCCACGGAAGATCCCAAATTGGCTGGTTTGACAAAACAGGGAAAACCCACCCGTTCTTCAACAAGGGTGGGCGAGAGGTCTTTTTCATGGGATCGATGCAGAATGTATTTTGCAATGGGTATCCCCGCATCTCGAAGCAGGCGTTTCATGACATCCTTATCCATCCCAACCGCCGAACCCAAAACTCCCGCTCCCACAAAAGGAACCCCTGCGAGTTTCAGCAATCCTTGAACCGTTCCATCTTCTCCGAAAGTTCCATGAAGAACCGGGAATACGACATCCAGGGGTTCAAAAGGTAAATTCTCAGTCAAACGAACCAGGGGGGCTTTCTCTTTCCCGGGAATCAACGCTGAAGGGGCGCCCAACTCGTTTAAGCTTATTTTGTCGGCCTGACCGGGATTCAATAGAAAGTTTTCGTTATCTGAAATATGCCAAACACCTTTTTTGTCGATCCCCAAAAGAACGATTTCATACTTCTCACGGTCCAGAGCTTCGATGACGTTTTTCGCGGATAGAAGGGAAACTTCATGTTCAGCTGATTTTCCTCCAAAAAGGACTCCGATTCGAATTTTATTTTTGGTCATAACTCTTTAACTCTTTTCTTTTTGGAACGCGTTGCGTTTCTCCATGCGAAGTCGGCGATTGATTTCATCTGCGGCATCCACGGCCTCATCCCATGCCGTGTAAATCTGCATTTTTTTCCCCGAGATCACATCTCCGACGGCGAAAACATTTTCCTCAGAAGTTTCATACTTCGAAGAGACCACAATTTTCTCGTCTGCATCTAGATGTAAGTTCATTTGTTTGGCCAATTCATTGTAGACGATCGTTCCCAATGCCACGATCGATCGATCCGTGGAGACCGTTTGGTTTTCGGCCTCGAGCTGAAAGCCTTTCAGCCCTTCTTTGGGATCGCCTAGAATTCTCCGAATGGGAGACTCGAAAACCGGAAAATCATACAGCTTGAGCAGGTCTTGCGAAGAAGACGATAGGACCATCTTCTCTCCATTGGTCAAAATGGGGACTTCTTTATGCCCATATCTCTCTTTTAAAACTGCAGCGATGTTAACCGCGGCATCTCCATTTCCCAAAACCGAAACCCGATGACCATATGTGCGATGTCCATCACAACGAATGCAGTAGAGTAGGTCCCCCCGATTGGCAAAAGGAAAAACCGGATCCATGCTTCCCTGAATCAAAGGCTGTTTGTCCATGATTCCTGTGGCCATCACGACGAACTTGACGCGAACTTCTTCTTCCTCTTCCTTTTTGTTTTTGTAAGAAAGAACGAAACATTTCTCCTCTTTCCGAATGGAGGTCACGGTCTCAGAAAGAGGCTCACCGAATTCCTTTAAAGAATCTTGTTTTTGAATCCAGTTGAGGGTGCTTTTCTGTGTGGCAATGACGGGTCGGGCCATGCCGTGAAGACCCGGAATGTTTTCAACATCCCCGACCCAGGTCCCTCGGCCTCTTCGTTTGGTATCGGCATTGCCCATAAAAAAGATCACCCGATCGTGGTTCAACACCGATCGAAGGTATGCCATGGTTCCAGCACCGCCGCCTCCAATAATTCCAATATCAAAATTCTCTTTATGCATCGTAGAACCTTTCAAGGGCTGTTATGATACCGACCTCATCATATGAATCATCAGAATTCCGAGTTAAAATCCGAATCTTCCCCTCCCGCTGGCTTTGGCACCTTTAAAGGCGTGTTTGTCCCGAGCATCCTAACGATTTTCGGCGTGATCATGTATCTCCGCCTGGGCTGGATCCTGGGGCATGTGGGACTGTTTCAAACCTTAGTGATTGTAACGATTTCATGTTCGATCACGTTTTTAACGGCACTGTCCATCGCCGCGACCTCCACGAATATGAAAGTTGGGGCTGGCGGGACGTATTATATGATTTCACGTTCTTTTGGGGTTGAAACGGGGGCCGCCATTGGCATTCCCTTATTTTTCGCCCAAGCCCTCGGCATTTCCTTTTACATTGTCGGATTTTCGGAATCGCTTCATGCTATTTTCCCGGCGATTCCGGTTCGGGCTTTCGGTGTGGCAAGCTTATTTCTGTTAACCGCAATCGCCTATAAATCCACCAACCTTGCCCTAAAAACCCAGACAGTCGTGTTCTTAATCATCGTCTTGTCTCTATTGAGTTTTTTTGTTGGCAATGCAGACTTTGCCCCCAATTCATCGACACTGCCTCTATTGGAAAAAACGAACCTCGGTTTTTGGGTGGCGTTTTCGATTTTTTTCCCTGCGGTTACGGGCATTGAGGCCGGTCTGGCCTTGTCCGGGGATTTGAAAAAACCATCCCGTGCTCTGCCGTTGGGGACTCTTTCTGCGGTGATCGTCGGAGCCATCGTCTATTTAATCATTCCAATTGTCTTAAGCATCCGCGTTTCGCCCGAAGTCCTTCGAGGCAATACAATGATCATGCAAGATATGGCCATTTGGGGGATCTTGGTTTTGCTGGGAATTTGGGGAGCCACACTGTCGAGCGGAATGGGGGCTCTTTTGGGGGCTCCTCGAACTCTTCAAGCCTTAGCGAAGGATCGAGTTGTTTTTTCGTTTCTGGGAAAAGGAGAGGGGGAATCCAACGAGCCTCGACTCGCCACAGTCATTTCCTTTCTCATTGCCCTGGTGGCCATTCTTATCGGAGACCTCAATGCCATTGCCCCGGTTCTTTCGATGTTTTTCTTAACGGCCTATGGCTTTTTAAATCTCGCAGCAGCCATTGAGAGTTTTTTACAAAATCCGAGTTGGCGACCCACATTTCAAACGCCCTGGGTGGTTTCTTTGGTTGGGGCTCTGGCTTGTTTGGCAGCTATGCTCATGATCAATCCCGGAGCTACGATCATTTCTACGGGCTTTGTCGTCGGAGTTTTTCTATTAACCAAAGCCAGAAATCTTGGGAACCGTTGGTCAGACATGCGTGGAAGCATGTTGCAAGCCTTGGCCCACTATTCCATTCACCAGCTTTCCCCACTAAAGGCGGAGGCCCGTACGTGGAGACCCAATATTTTGGTGTTTAGTGGGGCCCCCACCAAGCGTTGGCATTTAATTGAATTGGCGCAAGCCTTTACACAGGGAAAAGGTTTTCTCACGGTGGCAACGATTTTGACGCAAGATCAGGATGAGGAACGCTTGGCCAAAATGGAAAATTCCATTCGAGATTTTCTCGGAAAAAAGAGGGTGAAGGGCCTGGTGGAGGTTCAACCGGCCGTGGATGTCGTTCGAGGCGCAGAGGGCATGATTCGAAGCTATGGGATAGGTTCCATTCGCCCCAACACGATTCTCCTGGGTGATACGGAAAACCCTGAACAATTTGCCCTTCATGCACGTTTAATTCGTTCGGCTCTGAAAAACGAAAAAAATGTCATCATTGTTCGAAAACCTCCTTCTCAAGAGACGATCGACCAACAACCTTTTAGGATTCCCGGGAAAGGGAAGAAGATCATCGTTTGGTGGGGTCGGCAAAGACAAAACGCCAATCTCATGCTTGCGCTCGGACATCTCCTTCAATACGGGCCAGACTGGCAAGGGTCTGAATTGCATTTAAAATCCACGATTGACAAGGATGAGGAAAAAGAAACTGCAACCAAAGCGTTGGAAAGGTTTGTCAAAGCTGGACGTTTGCGGGCGCAGGTCGAGCTGATCACCTCGGATCCCACACAGGACGTTTTTGAAACCCTTCGGGAGAAATCCTCGGATGCGGACATGGTGTTTATCGGAATTCGTCCCCCTGAGGCAGATGAGTCCGACCAAGATTATGCGGCCTATTACGAGTCTCTGTTAAAACGAAGTCGAGGAATGCCCCAAACCGTGATCGTGATGGCGGCAGAGCCTCTCAAATTTAACGAAATCTTTGAATAAGTCCTTTTATAGTCCAATAAAAACAAACACATAGGAAAGTGTGGGTTTTTTGCTCCTCTTGACGCGACGTGATATGACCTCCGGCGTTGTTTATGAAGGGTGGGGTTTTAAAACGCTGGAAAGGGCTGGTAGCACTTTTCTGTTTCTGTGTTTCGCTGTCTGCGATGGCTGAGACCATTCCTTGGTCCGATCAAGTTCGCCAATACATCCAAAAGCGTTTCGACTTGAACGAAACCCAAACCGAGATTTTTTTAACCGCTCTGATGGAGAAGCGGCCGGAATATCTTCCCAAGGAACGTCCGAACTCTCTTCGTCAACGCATTCAAGCCCTATCGAGTCCAAGCACTTCCCACGCTCCCTTAAAGAGTCAAGACCGAGTGTTGTCGGAATACATGAACGGCTTGGCGATACAGATTCGAACGGTCCGTGTTTATGAAGCGCAACTCGCCCAAAAATTTGTGACCGCCCAGTTTTTTTGGAAAAATGGGGAGATTGGAGCGGCGATCGATGTTTTGGAGGGAGTCAAACGTTTTGTGGCCGAAAATTCTCCTTACTGCGAATCCAATCGGCCAGATTTTGAAAGAGAGGCCCTCAAAAAAGCGACGTCGCAGTTAAATGAAATTTCATCGGGGCTGAAAAAGAATCCTTATTCTCACTTAAGATTGGAGGCCGAAAAAAAGCCCCAGGTTTCTTCGTCAGCGGAACCCTTGACCAAGAAACCAGAAACCACGCCGAGAAAAGAAACGGCTCCTTCCCAACCGAAACCAGAAGAAAGAAGGGAAACGCCAGAATCCAAGAGAAAATTAGCCCCACCTAGAGCAGAACCAACAGAGATCCCCGAGGCTTCCACAAAGCCTGAGCCCACTCAAATTTCAGTAGAAACGAGGGCCTCTGGTCCGGTGACTGAAGAATCCGTGGGGAGACAAGTCACGATCGAATTCAAACCTCCCAAAAAAAAGAAACGAAAGCCTCCTCAGAAAACGTCTAGGCCGCCGGCTGAAAAAGCGGATCCATCTTCTCCGATATTGAAAAAACTTCCGGTTCCCTTAAGAAAACCAAGAACAAATCATAAATCCAGTGTCCCCGCTTTGAGACCCGTGGAAAAAGATCCACCCCAAGAATGGCATTCCCCTCAAGATAAACGATTGGCCCAAAAAACGTTGCGGCACCTTCAAGAAAAGCCTTTTAATCTCTCTCCTGCCCAAGCGAAACGGTTTTGCCGGGAACTCACTCAACGAAGTGGCCTGGCCTCTCGAAACGGGTTTGTGAATGATCTCACCTCCCTTCTGCATCGGTTTAATTTGGGGCAACTGCCTGTGGAGGCCCTTCGGCTCCAACACCAAAACGTAAGAGAGTCGACGGGGCTTACCGGAGATCGTGTACGATTGGTGGAGGAAATTCGAGAAGAGTTGGCCTATGTTCGAACCTATTTCAATTCAAATGGAAGTCGCAAAGCCGTCGCCGAAACCGGCACAGAAAAGAAGAAGGCATCTCCCAAGAAAAAAACGACTCGGAAAAAAGGTCCCCCTAGGGAACGTCACTACCGAGATCCGAGATACCAGGCGATGAATCGAAGACACACCGTAGAATCTGGCCTATGGGGAGGTAACCAACACCCTCGAGGAGTCACGCCACCTCAGGATCATTTCGACAATCCTGCTTGGGATAGAAGGGAAAGAAGAACCGAAAGGGATCTGGTTTCAACCAAATTGCAATTGATTGACCTCGATCTCGCCAATGGCCAACTTTCTCGAGCACAGGAACGAATAAAAGGCCTGGAACAATTCGCCCGCATCCGAGGCAACCACCGCTTGGATAATGACCTGATGCCCGAACTCATGAATCGAGAAATGAGGATTCAAGACATTCAAGAGGCCGAATCCCAACGGCTCTCTGAACCATCGATTCGTTCTCGGGCCGTCATGGAAACAGGTCGGGGAGGACTTCTCTTCATTGGGCAACAACTAGGAGCGGATCTCATTGTCCTGGGAACCACGCGAGATTTTCAACAACTCGAAAAATGGACTTCCTTCGATCAACTTCGCTCCGTTTCCGCAAGCTACGTGTCGCTTTCGGCTTCTGGAATGCTCGGGGAGTCGGTCTACAAAACGTTATTGGCTCATCCTCGGGGCTTAACGCTTTCTGAGGCCTTGGCCACACCTTCGTCCATGTTTGCCCGAACGGCGGCCGAACGTTTTGCCATGAGGTCTGCGGTTTTATGGGCGGCCTTGACGGGAGCTGAATTTCTTCAAACGGGCAGGGTAGAAGCCAAAAATGCGATACTGGGAGTTCCCAATGTTTTGATTGCCCATGGAGTTGCTTATGAAGGCATGGGCCGCGTGGCCCGAAGTGTGATTTCGGCTTTTCAAAAGCGAGCCCGCGTTCGACGAGGAATCGAAATGGCCCGCATGATTGCCAGAGGGGCACGTTCGAGGAGCTTTATTCGGGGGGATTGGAAGTGGATGTTGGCTTTAGGAAGCATTGAATTCGCCATCATTCATGGATTGGGTTCCTTGGAGGAGTGGGGCTTTCAACAATGGAACGCTCGAAAAAATCGCGATCGCACAGAAGATGCGTTCGCGACATTCCGAGAAAGCGGCCTGAGAGATTTTGTCAGTCCGGGATTCTTATCCAAAAAAGATGAATGGCGCTTCAAACATCGCCACTTCTTAAAAGCCCTGGGCACAGACATCGCTTTTGAGTCCCTGGCGCTTCGGGCTCAGTGTCAAATGGATTTAAATCATGTGGAAGATGGGGATCTGAGGGCTTCTTTTGCCATTCGAAAAAAGTGCAAAACCCGTCGGGACGCCTTGGAGAAAAAGTGGGAAGAAGAAGGAGATCCCGCACGCCTCAATCCTCTCCAAGAAAGCCTGGCCAAAGGAAACCTAGAAGAGGCTTTTTCACGCTTAATTCGAAACCCACATCTTTTTGCCCAACAAGCCGCCTTATTCACGCAATTCTCCATCAACGAAGTGCTGGCAGACTTTGATGAATCCGATCCGCTCGCGTATGAAGGGGAGAATGGATAATCAAACCTTGGAAATGCTTCGGCCTTGGCTTGAAGCTGTGAAAAATCGAGACGTTGAATCGGCCGTCCATTGCTATGCGAAGGAAGCGGTCCTTCTGGGAACGTTTTCAAAATCCTCCAGAAAAGGATTGGAAAAAATTCAGGATTACTTCAACAATTTTCTAAAAAAAGAAGCATTAACTTGTGAAATCAAAGAGTGTTTTTCTTTTTTGGGAGATCAAAAATCCACACTTTGCGGTCGATACACCTTCATGGCGCAAACCGAAAAAAACGCCACCGTCATGGAGATCCCGGCTCGGTTTACGTTTGTGTTTGAATTGAATTCGGAGAAGGAGTGGAAAATTATTCACCACCATTCTTCGGTCCTGCCCGAAAGCTAACCCCTAGCAACCCCTTTTATTAAGGAAAGGGCGGTTTAACCTCTAACAACCCCCGCGCAGCCCGCAAAGTAAATTTGACGGGCCACTCAATTTTAAATCTTTAGGCTTTCCATGCGCATTCGACCTGGCCCCAATATACGCGATGGTAATCTTTCATGGGGTACTCGCTTATTATCGTCAGGGGTGAAACCTTAAAAGGAAAGGGCGGTTTAACCCCTAACAACCCCCTCGCAGCCCGCAAAGTAAATTTGACGGGCCACTCAATTTTAAGTCTTTAGGCTTTCCATGCGCATTCGACCTGGCCCCAATATACGCGATGGTAATCTTTCATGGGGTACTCATCATTGACATCCTTTGAGAGGAATTGGTCGGGGTCGAGGTCTTGGTAGGCCATGGTTCGGCACTCGAAGACGAGTTGGGCCTCCTTGACGCGAGGGACACTCACCACATCGCTGGGTTCTGTTGTGAGACCTGTTTCTGTCCATTTGTCGATGTCTCGACCGCTTTGAGAACCACAGGCTTCCATGGCTCCTTTAAACTCTTTGGACAAAAAATTCAGCGTGAATTCGGGATGGTCATTCAACAGCTTGAACGTGTGTCGAGTTGGCCGAACATAAATGGTCACCGTGGGCTTATGCCAAAGCGTACCCATCCCTCCCCATGAAACGGTCATGGGATTGGGATGATCTGAACCGGCTACCAGCAAGGCCCAGTCATTGTCTAAAACGGTGAAAGGGTGAACCTCTAATTCGGAAAGTTGTAGTTTCTGCATGATCGGAGGGATTCTAAAGGGTTCATTCGATGACGTCTATATTGGCATCTCGCTTGGGTCTTTGGTAACGTTTTGTTTAATGGTATTAAACAGTTTTTCAAAGATTCTATTTGATCTTCTGGAAGACATTGAGCTTTCCTCCTCCAAGCTTTACGCGACGTTCTCCAGAAAATTTCCAAAAGACGCCTCTTTTTGGACGCGGATGACCGAAGAAGAAGAGGTCCACCTAAAATGGGTTCAGAATTTGCGTCTGGAAGTGGAAAAGGGAAAGGTCCAATTTCACGAGAACATTCTCCGTTTGGAGGACCTCAAAAAAACAACCAAGCTCATTCGAGACCATCAAGCCAAAGCCAAGGAAAAAAACTTTGACCACGGCGATGCGCTTCGCGCTGCGGCAGAAATTGAAAGCTCAACCCTGGAACAACCGTTTTCGCGCGTCTTCTTTTCGAAAAACCCAATTCTTCAAAAGGTGATCGATCGTTTCGATCAAGAAAATCAAAAACACGCCACTGACCTAAACAACCGCGTCAAAAATCTTTCGACCCGAACCCCCAAAAACATTCAAACCCCCCGAAACCGCTAAAAGGCCAGGGCCCAACCCAGCCAAAGGAGGGAGGCCAAGTCTACTTATTCCCAACTGTGGATAAGTCGACTTATCCACAGTTGTGCAGAAACTTTAAGCTGAGACACCCATTTCCCAGAACCCCAAAACGGGATCTAAGTCAGAGGCAAGAGTGCGCCATCTCCCAAATGTGAAGAATGATTGGAACCTGTGTGCGAAAAAATGAGACCTAAAGGCCCCGTGGCATCTTTTTAAGATCGGGGAAGATTAAAAAAGTGGAATAATTAATGACGACAATTGGTCTGGTATTGTCGGATCTTGCCTGGAACCTTTGAACAGCTGGGCCGTGCTGTTTCTACCCCCTATAGATTTGTACGGTAAATTTAACATAATATTCATTATCAGAAGTTATATTGGGTCGAGCTTGTGCTGAGAGTTTGCTTTTGGGTTAGGCTCGCCTTTTTCTTAGATTTTGTTCTTCTCTTCTAAGGTGGCTTTTAAGACTTCAATGACCGCCCGATCTTTTGCTCTTCCGAGCCCTTCTTTAAGTTCGATAAGTTTTTCCAACGAAAGAACTTTCAACTCGGTCCCGTCTTCAAGAAGCAAATCCTCCGAAGTTTTTATCAGATCCTCATACCCCTCATTTAATTCTCCGATGGCCCCCAAAACATCCAATGGACCTAAGTCTGTAATGAACAATTGGTGGTCCTTGGAATTTAAATGTCTACTTTTTGGCCGCAGGATCCGTTTTCCTTGACCCCGATACTTTGCATCGTGATTTTTAAGAAAATTCAATAAGTTGCGTATGTTTTCCTCATTTATGGAGTGAACAACGTCCAAGTCTAATGTGGTGATGGGAGCTCCATGAATGACGGCCGACACTCCGCCCACAACAATGAAATCCACATGGTTTTTGCGAAGCTCTTTGAGAATGGAAAGGAATCCCGTTTTTTCTCTCATTTGAGCGCTAGATTGCCACGGCGCAGCAATTCTTGGGCGGCAGTGGCATTTTCACAGTATTGAATTCTTTCAACCGGAGTTAAGGACAGCATCCAACGAATGAGCGTGCGATCCACGCCATTTTGGTCAATGGTCTGAGAAGACCTTTCTTTTTTGGAGTCGCCCTTCTTCATTCCCTGAAATTCATACCACGCTCGGCTTTCTTCATCTCTGGAAAATGGTCAGACCGATCTAGCTTGGGTTAAATCAGGGCTAATGTGCTTTTTTTGCGGATTCCTTCACTTTTTTCAGTTTTGAGCCACTTCAGCGCGAAGCAACATGCTCAAGGGAACGGTTCGATATTTCTTGGCTTTGAGCGTCGAAAGAAGTTCAGGAAGCTTTTCATGTGGGAAGTCTGAGTTTCGATGAGAGCCGAGATGCATCAGAACCACCCCGCCGTTCAAACCGTGAGAGTCTTTCTTTTCGAAATCCCAAATTCGTTTCAAGATTTCGTCGGAAGAGCGATAAAGGCTGCTCTTCTTGTCTGCTACCCAGTCCAAGGTGTCCAAACTCATTCTTCCAGATCGAGTCCATCCGACGTGTCGATACCCCAAGGTGGCCGCCCATCGAATGAGTTCTCGATTGATTTCGCCGTACGGGGCTCGCCAAAATCGTTTCATTTCGGTTCCGGTGGCCTCTTGATACAACTCTTCCACCTTCAAAAGCTGACGAAACAGCTCCTTCTTTGAAATCAAAGATTTTCGGGTCTTGGTGTCCACCAACTGATCGTGTTTAAGCATGTGGTTGGCCGCTTCATGGCCGTCTTGGGCAATGCGTCGGGTTACTTCCGGAAAATTCTGAATAAAGTCGCCTGTTAAAAAGAAAGTCGTTTGGATACCAAAGTCTTTGAGTGTTTTTAAGATGTCCAAGGCCACGCTCGCTCCAGAACCTCCGTCAAATGTGACAGCCAATTCCTTGCGATTCAGGCTCCCACGCGTCAGGGAGGGAAAAGCCGTCAAAATGGGAGACGTTTGCCGAGTAGCCTCTTGGGATACTTCTTGAAGCCTTTCCTCGACCCAGGCCTGCATGCTTTCATCGTAATGAGCCAGCTGTTCACTTACCTCGGCTCGATGGGAGCCGGATTGTCCGGAAAAAAACATCAAAGGGAACGCAACCAGCGCCGCCAGCCCCAAGGCCATCCCGCTATAAGCCAACCCCATTTTCCATTTGGGAACCTCTCCTCGAATCCGCTTTCTAAGTTCCTCTTTAACCTCTTGAATCGACTCGCCTAACCAACGAGACTGCTCCTTGGCCAGGGCCTCCACTTCTTTCTTGAGGCGATCCAAGGCTTCGCCTCGGACATTTTTAACTTCTTTCACTGCTCCCGCTTTTGCGGCGTAAACCACTTCTTCCCAATTGGCTCTTTGGGCCACAGAAAGCGTCGCAAAATCGTCAATCACGCGTTTTAACTCCCGAGAGACTTGATCTCGAACATGCGTGGAAAAATTGTCCAAAGATTCTCGAATGGCCTGTCGGGCGCCTTCGGAAAGGCGTTCCTGTTCCTTGGCCTGGGAATCCAAATTGGAATAAGCCTTATCCAGAAGCTCTCTCAAGTCTTCTCCCAAGGCTTCGATTTCTTTGACTTGTTGCTCTCTGAATTCCGCCAAGTCATTGCTCAGTTGCCGGCGTTCCAGAGCCAAAGAGCTGTCAATCTTGGCTCCATATTCCAGAAGCTCCTTGGATCTTTCCTTGGAGAGATGTTCCGCCTGATCCGATACCTTTTTCTCGGAAATGTGAATCTCCGTGCCCAAAAAGGCGGCCTTTTCCTTCAATTCGTTTCCGGCCGCTTCGAATTGTTTTTGAAGAGCCTCCGACAACCCCAGAAAGGAGTTTTTCATTTCCTCAAGTAAAACTTGAGACTTTTGATCTACAGTTTCTTTTGTAGATTCCGCCACCTCAATGCTATTTTCTCGATTTAATCTTAGTCCAGAGACAAGGCTGTCGAATTCTTCTTTTTGTTCTTTGACGCGATCTTTTAAAGAATTTTCCAGTTTCTCAAAAGCTTCGCTTAGACGAAGTCGGGTGCTCTCATGATCATTTGCGAGATTTTGGAGTCCCTCACTGACTAGCTCGCGGCTTTTTTCCTGCTCTTGAGCCAGTTCTTCTTTCTCGTCTCGAACAACCTGTTTTGTTTCTTCAATGAGGCTTTGAAGATTCCTTTCGAGATCTTCAATCCGACGCTGCCCTTCTTGGATTTTGTTTTGGAGGCGCTGGTTTTCCTCTTCCAGATTTTGAGTCAAACCTTGGAATTGAGAAGGAAGGGTTTCATCCTGCAAACGTGCCATCCGCTCGGAAATGCTTCGCACTTGTTCCAAATGGTTGCGGTATATGCGCTCAAGCTGTTCTTTTAAATCGACCAGGCGCTCACGACCATCTACGGTAACTTGTTTCACCCCTGCAATCGTGTTTTCCAAACGATCCGTTCGATCATCCAAGGTTCGTTGAATGTGACCAAATTGAGGGGACCACTCCATTTGAGCGGCTTTAAATTCAGTGGAGATTGCGTTGCCCGACCCCTCTACCATTGTGGCAATGGTCGTCAGCGCCTTATCCAAGCGGTCTTCTAAATCAGAAAAATCTCGATGGAGGCCATCTCCGAGATAGTCGCCAAAATCTTTCAAGTCTTCATTGATGCTTTGGTCGAAGAGATTGAGCTTCTGAGAAATCTCCGTTTCCTCTGAATTTTGAGATTCCAGCCAACGGTCTGAACATTTCTGGCTGCAAAAAATGTGATGATGTTCCTTGAGTTGACAGGCCGGACAAATCGGGGCCTTACACTCGAAGCATCGTCTTCGAGCCGTGATTTCGGGATGATTTTTACATTCCATCTTTGAGGGTCAAGTGTACGAGATCACGTCAGTTTTGGAAACCAAACAAAAACGCTATCCGTCACCCCTCCCGCAACCGCAGGTCGAGCCATTCAACGAAGAAAGCTAAAACACGCGTCTGTGTTTAATCGTAATACTCGTTACCCAAGTGATGAATCAGATCCTCACCTTGAGTCCACCTCAATGTGTTCTTGAGTTTCATCATCTGAATGAAGAGATCATGCTCAGGGTACAGCCCTTCCGCATGCATCGGGCTCTTGAAATAGAATGACAACCACTCTTGAATGCCTTTGAATCCACAACGATTGGCATAGTCCATAAAGAGTGCGAGGTCTAAAACGACCGGCGCAGCCAAAATGGAATCCTTGCAAAGGAAGTTCACTTTGATCTGCATCTTGTAATTCATCCAACCGACGATATCGATGTTGTCCCAACTCTCTTTGTTGTCACCCCGAGGCGGATAGTAGTTGATTCGAACCTTGTGATAGAGATCCTTATAAAGCTGTGGGTAATTGTGAGGCTCAAGAATATGTTCCAAGACGGAAAGTTTGGACTCTTCTTTGGTTTTGAAGTTTTCCGGAGCATCCAACACTTCGCCATCTCGGTTTCCCAAGATATTGGTGGAGAACCAACCATCTACGCCAATCATTCGGGCCTTCAAACCAGGTGCAATGATCGTTTTCATCAAGGTTTGACCGGTTTTAAAATCTTTTCCCGCGATGGGAACACCTTTTTCTTTGGCCAATTGAATGATCGCCGGAATATCCACAGTTAAATTGGGAGCTCCGTTGGCATATGGTACGCCCGACTGAATGGCGGCATACGCATAAATCATGCTGGGAGCAATGGCTGGGTCATTTTCTTTAAGACCTTTTTCGAATGACTCGATGGTCATATGAACGGCACTCGGTTGAATATAGGCTTCGGTTGATCCACACCAAACCATGACCATTCGTTCCACGCCCTTTTCTTCTTTAAAGCGGGCCATGTCATCCATGAGTTGACGGGCCAAATCCATTTTGGTTTTGCCCTCTTTGATGTACGTGCCATTGAGTCTGGAGACATACTTGGGATCAAAAACGGCTTTCATGGGTTTGATGTCCTGAATCTCGTCTTTAACCTTGTCAACCATGTCGCCAAAGATAACATGATTGTTCTTGGCGACGTCGTAACAACTGTCTTCAAAGATGTCCCAACAACCGAATTCAATATCCTTGAGATTGGCCAGAGACACAAAATCGCGAATCAAGGGTGTTCGCTTTTCGGTTCTTTTTCCTAATCGGATATGCCCCATTTGTGTGAGAGACCCGATGGGCTCGGCCAACCCTTTCTGCATCGCCTTGACACCTACCATAAATGTGGTGCTTACGGCCCCCAGTCCGGGAGTCAAAATGCCAAGTTTGCCTTTTGTGGGTTCAACGGAAATCTTGTTGTGATGGGACATTTAAAATACCTCCATAAAGAAGATCAATTTACGCTAACATCTGGGTCGCCGTCATATACCTCTCCCTGCCCCTTGTCCATGAGGATTTTTTCGGCTCAATCTGAGCCCAGGGAGTGGCAACCCCGGTTGCTGTGGTTTCTTTGGGCGGCCGTTAAAATCAATTGAGCCGTCAAGGAGCCATTTCTCAACCCAATGAGTTCGTCGGAAAGGGATGAATTGGCATAGAAGCGCCGGACCTCCTCAGAAAGTCCCCTCAAGATTCTCTGGGCTCGTTCCAAGCGTTTTTTCGTTCGAACCAGCCCCACATAGTTCCACATCGTGTGTTTGATCGTGAGCCAATCTTGAAAAAGAAGGTCCATATCCACACGTTCCTTTTTGGACTCCCAAGGCCGAATCTTTGGAAACGCATACGTCTCTTTACTCAAGGAACGCACAATGCCCTCTCCAGCTCGAACGCCAAATACCAAACCATCCAGTAACGAAGTACTGGCCAGGCGATTTGCGCCATGCAAACCGTTGCAAGCCACCTCCCCGACCGCCCATAAATTCTGAATCGTGGTTTGTCCTTCCAAATTCGTCCACACGCCCCCGCAGGAATAGTGGGCTGCCGGAACGACCGGAATGGGTTCCTGAGTGATGTCCACGCCATGATCCAAACACTCGCGATGAATTTTTGGGAAACGGGCCCGTATCCAATCGGATGGTTTATGGGAGATATCCAAGAGAACAAACTCAGAATTGGTGCGAAGAAGTTCGTCATGAATGGCTCTGGCCACAATGTCTCTTGGCGCCAACTCTTTACGCTCATCATAGTTTTCCATGAACGGATGTCCGTCGTGGTTCAAAAGGATGCCGCCTTCACCTCGAACAGCCTCCGAAATCAAAAATCGCTTGGAACTTTTCCGAAGAAACAATGCGGTGGGATGAAATTGAACGTACTCCAGGTTCATGATTCGAGCGCCGGTTCGATAAGCCATGGCCAAACCATCTCCCCTGGCACCCGAAGGGTTTGTCGTATGAAGGAAAAGACATCCCAAGCCTCCGGTAGCTAAAACGGTCTCTTTCGCTAAAATCGTTTCAACCAAACCCTCTTTTTGGTTGTAAATGTAGGCTCCCAAACATCGACCTGCCTCATACCGATCCGCGAGGTCTTCCGAGTGATGTGCCAGAGTGATGAGGTCGATGGCCGTTCGCTGCGTTAGGATTTCAACATTGGCTTGTTTGGAGAGAAACGCGAGAAAGAAGCGTTCAATTTCTTTTCCCGTATGATCCTCCACATGCAAAATTCGCGGATGGGAGTGTGCCCCTTCAGAGGTCAATCTCCATTCTCCACTGTCCTTGCGATCAAAAGGCACTTCCAATTGTTCAATCAGGATTTCGTTGACTCGTTGAGGTCCTTCATCCGCAAGAATTTGGGCCGCTGGTTTAAACGATAGTCCTGCACCAGCTCTTTCGATATCTTGGATCAAAGATTCGGGGTCCTCGGTCCCTTTGGATTTGTAAATGATTCCACCTTGGGCCCAGGCCGTGGCGGATTTTTCGCGTTTTTCAGCTCGGGAAATCATGACCACATGCTTCCCTTTCTTGGCCAGCGCGTAAGCCGTTGCGCATCCCGCGATTCCGGTTCCAATCACAAGGCAGTCAATGGTTCTCGTTCTCATACATCCTCAATCAATAGGCTGATGTCTGCCGCTTTGGGAGAGTGGGTTAAGGCTCCGATTGAAATATAGTCCACGTTGAGTTTCGCCAATTCCCGGATGCGATCCAAATTCACGCCTCCGGACACTTCGATTTTTGCACGATTCTTTACCCTTTGGATCGCAGCACTTACCTCGCTGTTGGTCATGTTATCGAGCAGAAGATGTTCCGCTCCTGCATTTAACGCCGGTTCAATTTGCGAAAGCTTGGCAATTTCCACGATAACTTTTTTATTGGGATGAGACGTTTTGGCCTTTTGAATCGCCAATTCAATGGAGCCATGAAGAGCGGAGATGTGGTTATCCTTGATCATGATGGCGTCATACAAGCCAAACCGATGATTTACGCCTCCACCCTTTCGAACCGCATATTTATCCAGATGCCGATACATCGGGAGGGTTTTTCGAGTGTCCAAAATCTGGGTAGGAGTCCCCTCGGTCTCTCGAACAAATTTTCGTGTGAGTGTTGCGACGCCCGACATTCGTTGCAGAAAATTCAAGGCGGTACGTTCAGCGGCCAACAATTTGGAAAGCTTTCCTTCGATATCCATGATCTTGCCTCCTGAAGGCACTTCATCCCCATCAAAGGCATGAGACACGAACTTTACCCGAGGATCCATTTGGGAAAATGTAGCGCACGCCACACCCAACCCGCATACCACCAACTCCTCCTTCGCCACAAGTGTGGCCTTGCCAAGGGCATCCGGAGGAACGATAGATTCTGTGGTGATGTCTCCATCACGAAGGTCTTCGCGCAGAGCGCGCTTAATCATGTCGCTTGTGAACACGGTCCGAAAGTTCTAACTCAGTGGGATTTCATCTTCAAGGATCCATTTTCCAACACGGATATGAACCACAATGGAGTCGCCTTTGGGGTCGTTCTCAGGGCGTCGTTTCCCCTTTTTAAACGTCACACTTTTTTCGAACCGCTTATTTCCCAAAGAGAGAGAAAGGTCCAATTTGGGAGGTTGAAGGGTTTCTCTTTTTTCCTTTTCCGATCGTTTGGCTCGAATTTTATCCAATACCTTTTGCTTAAGTTCCTCACTGGCCATGTTCACCGTTTGATCCAGACGCCACTCCTCTTCTTCTTCGTCTGTCATGGCCAAGTGCTCTTGACGGTCCGCAAATTTGACGGAAGCCGAGGCTTCCACAATTTGAAGAGAAATCTTTCCAATTCGAATGATATCCCCCAAAACTAGTACTTTTTCTTTAATTTTTTTCCCATTCACAAACGTACCGTTTTGGCTTTCTTGATCTTCCAAACGAAATTGATCGTTTTCGTGAATGATCCGAGCATGGGATCGAGAGGCCTGTTCATCGTCAATGACGACATGGTTTTCGGGCATGCGTCCAATGTAGGTGATGTCGGACTCCAAACGAATGGTTTGGAGCAAGGAGGGCCCTTGCATCAATTGTAGAGCCCAAGGAACGCTCTCGTCATCATCATTATCATTTGCAATGGTTTCCCAAACATCCTGATGTTCATCCGAAGTCATGGAAGCATTATAGGCGGTTTCGGATTTCACTCACAGGAAAAGTGCCCCTGGATAGTCAGTCTTTTCAATGGATTTTTCCGACAAAGTTTTGAGATGGTCGTCACTATTCCGATCCATTAACCGAAAATTTCTCCCGATTCTCCGATGGGCCTCCTCACAACAAGCCCTGGCCGCGGACAACTCGACCACCGAATGTTCCGGTCCTTTTTCCGTTAGAGCATTCGTAGCACGAGAAATCACTGAAACCATTCGATATAGATCCAATGCAATTTCGGTGAGTCGTCCAAGTGCAAATTGCGCTGTCATAATGTTCTTCCGATGTTTTCGAAGGGCTTTTTCCACAACTTCGGCAAATTCTTGAACATCTTCTTCAAATAGTCCGGCTTCTCGTTTGAGTTCAGGGTGAGCTTTATTCAGTTTATCGCCATAGAGGGAACGTTGAATTTTTTGAGTGACAAAAAAGTCATAAAGAACCCCAAGGGATTTGATGGGATCGTTCAAAGCTTTTCCGACGATTTTCAAACGTTCTCCAACCCCTTTTATGCCTGAAAGAGCAATGAATAATGTAAGAATTTCGTTGGTCCCCTCGAAGATTAAGTTGATTCGCGCATCGCGAAGCCATCGCTCATAAGGGTACTCCTGCATGTATCCATTCCCCCCCGCCACTTGAACGGCATGATTGGCTGTACTCCAAATGGAGCGAGATCCGTCGATTTTTGACATGGCTGACTCCAGGGAGAAATCAGGAACCCCCGCATCCACCAAACCACACGTTAGATAGGCTACGGACTCGGTTACGAAGGTGTCCAATGCCATCCGCCCCAATTTTTCCTGAATCAAACCAAAATTCGAAATGGATTGACCAAACTGCTTTCTTTCTGTGGCTTGCCGGGTGGCCTGAGCCAAAACTCCCTTCGAAGAACCGACACAAGCTGTTGCCAGGCCTAGCCTTCCGGAATTCAGCACTTCCATGGCAATTTTAAAGCCCTTTCCTTTTTCCCCGAGCATGTTTTCCGCGGGAACCCGAACCTGATTGAAAGCCAATTCGGTGGTATTGGAACCGCGAATCCCCATTTTATGTTCGGGTTTTCCGGACGAAAAACCTTCCATATCCCTCGTGACGATGAAGGCAGATATTTGATCCTTCTTACCGTCTTTTGAATCCGTCTCCGTTTTGGCAAAGACCGTGAAAAAATCGGCAATCCCTCCATTTGTGATCCAAATTTTGTTTCCACTCAATGAATACGATCCATCAGAATTCTTTTCGGCTCGGGTTTTTATGGAGTAGGCATCTGACCCAGAGCCTGGTTCCGTGAGAGCAAAACCGGCCAACATTTCCCCCGTTACCAATTTGGGCAAGAATTCTTCTTTCTGCGCGTCGGTTCCAAAAAGAAGGAGCGCTTTCATTCCGATGGACATATGAGCCCCAAGCGTGGTGGCTACGGAAGAATCGATTCTGCCCACCTCTTCAAAAACTCGCCCGTAGGCGTACTGACTTAAGCCCAAGCCCCCATAGGATTCGGGAACCTGAAGCCCAAAGATTCCCATTTCTTTCAACCCCATCATGACATCCTCCGGAATTTCAGAGTTGGAATCAATTTGGGCTGAGTCGATGTGATCCGAGGCAAACTTTTTTAAATTCTCAAGAATCAACCGAAGCATCTCCCCCTCATCTTCACTGGGCGAGGGAAAGGGGAAAATCATTTCTTCCTCAATTTTTCCAGCGAACATGGATTTGGCGAAACTCTTCGGTGCGTTGCTCATTGTGAAGCCTCTCTGAAGGAATTTTGACCTCTTTATTATGAGGGGAAATTCCCCACATGGGAAATCAAAAGCCTACACTTTCTCGAAGGAAGGAAATTCTTTTTTTCAATGAAACCAGAGGTTTAACTCGTTGCTTCCCCTCGCCTTCCTCTTTCCGGATCTTCTCTTTCATCGATCCTACTTTTGCGTCTCACGTCCCAGGTGCATTTGTTCTTTCTTTCTGGAAGGCCTTGTTTATATTGGACTTTATGCTCAATCCCTATTTTTGGCTCAAGAAAGAACTTGGCATTCGAAAGGCGTATCGTTCGTTTCAAAAAGGATTTACGTCTAAAGCCCTGGATACCATCGAAGAACTGCTTAGAGAAAAACCCAAGGACCTCGATTTATTGATTCAAAAAGCCTGGTGTTTAGCGGATCTCAAGGATTCTGAAAAATCCATCCCTTTTGTAAATGAACTTTTGGCCTCTCACCCGGAGAACCCCGTTTTACATCTCATCCGCGGGGAAATTCTTCACGCAGACCAAAAATATCTTGAAGCTAAGGAAAGTTTTGAACGTTCCTTGGAAATCTCAGGGGAAAATTTGCGGGTGGAATATTGTCTGGGGCTGGTTCATGTGGCGCTAGGAAATATGGATAAGGCCAGTCAATATTTCGAATCCATTGTGAAATACGATAAGAACCTGGTTCAAAGCCGAATATTGGCGATGGCGGAAAGCGTTCTTTTAAACGCCTCAAAGAATTCGACTCAGCCAACCCCACCTTCACAGGAGCTTCCCAAACATGAATGAAGAGCTGAAATCATTTGTAATCAATGTCTCGGAAGGGACCGAAATTTTCAAAGAAGGCGACGATGGAAACGAGATGTATTTCATTCAGTCTGGAAAAATTCGAATTGAGAAAAACATCGACGGGAAACCGGAACGATTAGCTTTACTCGAAAAGGGAGATTTTTTTGGAGAGATGGCCATCATTGACTCCATCCCCCGTTCAGCCTCAGCGATTGCGGATGAAGACACGAGTCTTTTGAAAATTGATGGTGGAAATTTTGGAAAAGTCCTTTCCACAAACGTGGAGATTGTTATCCGAATCATTCGAAAATATTCGGCTCGCCTTCGAGATGCCAATGCAAAACTGGAAGCTTTGCTTTTAGACCGAAAGGAAATGGATAAAGGCATTCAAGACATCCTTCAATCGGTCAAAAGACCTTCCTCGGAAGATACAGGGAATCCTTTGGCCGAATTGAAAATTGAGGGTTCGGACAAGACGTTTCCGATCTTTCGAGAGGCCGTTACGGTGGGACGCGAAGACCCTGTAACGGGAATCATCCCGGATGTAGATTTGACCGAACACGATGAAACCCGAAGCGTTTCCAGAAAACATGCCCGGATCATAAAAGAAAGAACGGGGTTTGTTTTGATTGAGGAAATCGGCGTGGCAAATGGAACTTTCGTAAATGACGAACGTTTGGAGCCCGGAAAATCGAAATCCATTCAAGCGGAGGATCACCTTCAATTTGGAAACATTAAATTGATCTTTCTGATGAACGCTTAAACGTTTTTGTTGGGAACCTGTTCCAGTGCTTGTTTAAACTCTTTCGCCGTTTGAAATCGTTGGTCTGGATTTTTTGCCAAAGCTTTTTGAATCATTTCCTCTAAAGCCGGATGATTGAGACCCAACGCAGGAGCTGGAGTATGAACATGATGATAGGTGACTTCACCTTCAACAAATGGAAGCTTCCCCGTTAAAATCTCAAATGCCACGACGCCCGTGGAATAAAGATCCACGCGATGATCATAACGATCTCCCTGAATTTGCTCCGGAGCCATATAGTAAGGGGATCCGACGGTCTGGGTCGCGGCCAAATGACCTTGTCTGAGCATTCTGGCCAATCCGAAATCCAAAATTTTCACGGCTTGAGTTTTGCCCAATAGCAAATTGGCCGTTTTTATGTCTCGATGAACGATGTCTCGGGCATGAGCGTAATCCAACCCATCTAAGATTTGAAAGAGAACATTCTTTGCCTCTTCCCAGCTCAATTGTTCTTTTTGTTTGAGCCAATCCGCAAGGCTCAACCCATCGACAAATTCCATCACCAAGTACAATTGATCCCGATGCTTTCCCGCGTCGTAAATTCCAACAATGTTGGCGTGATTCAGGTGGGCTACCAATTTGGCCTCTTGAAGAATGGTCTTTTGACTCTCTGGATCGTGGGTGTCCTGGCCGACAAAAAATTTAAGAGCCACTTCCCTTCCCAACTTTCGATCTTCCGCGTGAAAAATTACGCCCATCGCACCTCGACCGATTTCATGATGAAGTTGATACCTCTCCGCGACAATGGCTCCCGGTTGGGCGAGAAAGGGTGAAAAAGATTCCGATGGAGCCGAGACCCCGGCCTTGGAGTCCGAGGTTGTGGATCGGAGTCGTTCCAATACCGCATCCATTCGAGTGAGAACGTCTTTAAAATGAAAATCGAAAGCCAGAATATCTTCGTAAATCTCGGAAGCTTTCTTTAAATTTCCCGATCCTTCCAAGAAGGTCGCAAAATCATAAAACAATTCCAAATTAGTCTGATCCAGAATCTTTCCTCGGCACACAACCTCAAATTTGTCTTTAGCCAAGTCTACTTTTCCTTTTTTCCAAAAAAGCCTGGCCAGAGCATGGGTAGCATGTTCCCATTCAGGGGCGTCTTTCGATACTTTTTGATACAAAGAAATGGCCGACCGATCGTCCAAATGTTCTTCCGTCAATCGGGCGGCTTCGAAAAACCGTCCGGCATTTACATACTCATCTGCCGCTTCTTTGGGTTTTCCTGCGATTTCATAAGAATTGGCCGCTTGTGTGTGATGTCCCATTTTGGAAAATAACGGGGCCGCGCTGGCATGGTTTTCCCCTTTTACATTGGTTTTGGCTGCCTCCGTATAGTCTCCGATCTTCACAAAAAGCTCTGCAGCTTTTTCCCAAGAACCCAGCTCAAAAAAAAGTTTTGCTGCCGCCTCGAATTCACCGGCCTCTTCGAACAATTCGGCAGACCTTGCCTCATCTCCTTGTTCCAAAGCCAACCGAGCTGAAAAGGCCTTGGCCTCATCCTTTCTTCCTGCCATTTCAAGGAGCCTGGGAACCTCATCAGCTTTCCCCAGTTCTTCAAAGATGTCCGCGGCACGGTCATATTGCCCCGCTCGGATGAACAGGCGGGCCGCGTCTTCGCCTTGGCCTGCCTGGAAATACAAATCGGCGGAGCGAAGCAACTCTCCACACTCTTCCAAACATCGGGCTGCTTCCAGCGTTTGATCCGACTTCATGTACAGTTCGAACGCTTTTTTAAACTGTCGAACTCTTCGGTAAGCATTGGCTGCACGGGTTGCAAACGAACGCACATTCTCCAACTCTTGAGGCGTGGAGCCCTCTCCCAATCGGGCTCTTTTGGTTTCGAAATCCTGTTCATGCAACTTTCCCAAGTCCTCGTAGCGTTCCAGAAGGGTTAACAGTTCTTCCACCTTCCTACGGTGTCCTCCCTTTTGGTAGCGATCGAGCGCAATTTCGAGCTTTCCAATCTTTTCCCAGTAGACGCCGGCATTTACATAGTGGCGAGCCTGATCATAAGCCTGAGCGGCTTCTTCCAAGCGGTTCAAACGGACAAAAATTTTACCCAAGAATTCCCAGTTTTTGGCTCTTTGCGCCAATTCGATGGCACCTTCCAAGTCTTCCATTTTCAGGGCCATTTCCGCGGCTTTGGAAAATGCCCCCAATTTCTCATAAAGACTTCTAGCTTCTCGAAACCTTCCTTTTTGAACAAAATCATCCGCTTTGATTCGCTTGGCCGCCGGATCGTCCAAGGAAAGTGCTTTTAAAACTAGCCTTCCGGACCAAAGGCATCCCCAGACGAAAAAGAACAACGAAGAAAAAATGGCCCAAAAGCGAAGATGATGGTCGGGAAGGAAGCTCCAAAGGCCCTCAACGTAACTTAAGAGCCGACCACCTTCTGAAAAAAATTCATTCACTTCCTTCAATTTACAAGGAGGAGCGCTCTCCGTACAATCAATTCCTCATATGGATATTCATTCGCTACCCCCAAAAGACTTGGTCCGCTTCATCCAGCGGATTCGGAAATTCGAAATCGACGAGCACGAGACCTATCTCCATGGACTTCTGGTGAATATCCTTTCAGAAATTGTGGAATTTGTGCCTTCTGAAGGTTCCGTCATATTGATTGACCAACCTTTGGAAAAACATTCCAGCTCCAAGGCCCAAAAAGAACTCACCTATGTGGCCGCATTTGGTCCCCAAACTCAAAGTTTAATTGGAAGATCCGTGACCAGCACGAGTGGAATCGTCGGGGAAACCTATACATTAGGAAAGCCGGCCGTTCGAAAGGCTGACGATCAAAGAAGCTTAACCATGGATCGCAATCTTTATCGTCATCCGCTTTCGACGTTGATTTCGGTTCCCCTTCGGATCGAAAACGCCGTAATTGGCGTACTTCTCTTATTCAACAAGAAAGATCCTGTGGGGTATACGATTCGGGATTTAAAACTCGTGGAGATTTTCGCAGGTTATCTGTCTACTTCAATTCAAAACGCCATTGATGCCCACAAAGCCCGCGAACTATCGAAACGAGACGATCTAACGGGCCTCTTCAACGACCGTTTCTTTCACCGCCAACTTGAGACAGAAGTTCGCAAAGCGGATGAGGGGAAAACCCCGCTTTGTCTTGCCTTTATGGACTTGGACAACTTTAAATCCATCAACGATCAATACGGACATCTGGTCGGAAGTCAGACGCTCAAGGAAATTGGTTTTGTGATTCGAGAAATTGTTGATGTTCCCGATGCGACCTTAGCAAGATATGGAGGGGACGAATACGTAATGATCTTTCCTTCCATCTCAATTGAAAAAGCCGTTGAATTTGCCAATGCCATCCGAGAAGAAATCAAGCAAAAGATGTTCATGATTGAATTGGGCGAGAAAGACGGTTCGTTTGTGAATTTTAAAGGATTGTTGTCCTGTAGTGTCGGGGTGGCCTCCCTGCATGACCATATTCCTGAAGGGGGCTCCACGAAAGATCGAAAAAATCTTCTCATTCGTCTTGCGGACACAGCCATGTATACCTCGAAAGACGCAGGAAAAAACTGCGTGACTGTTGCTTCATCGGTTGCCGAGGTTTAACCCGTTAAAAATTCCTTGGTATTTCTTCAAATCGGCTTTTGACATTCCAATGGCCAGCAAAACCATGTTCCGTTCATGAATGAAGGGGCCTTTCCCACTTTTTTCCCATTCTTTCACAAACTCTTGAGCCTCAGCTTGGTTGTCCCATACGGACAGATCCAAAAAAACAGCTTTACCATTCTCTTTTTGGATCAGCCAAAATCGATCCCCACCCCATCCTCGCGCCGCTTGTCCCCCCAGTATTTGCGCAAATCCAAACTCCCCCAATACATTCGTCGAAAGCCATGGGGAAAGCTTGGAAATCTGATTCGAGGGAATGCCAATCGGCGCATTTTTCTTTTGGCCCCACTCATCCGGATGCAAGATTTGTTCAGTGGAAAGAGGAAGCTCCCGTTCGAAATGACGGCTGATGGTCTCCCACCCCCCATCTTGAAATCTTGAAATGACGAATTTTAAGCCTTCCGTGTAAGGAAAAAGAAATCCCTGTAAGACGCGAGGTGGAAGTTCACACTTCTTGGATATGGAAAAAGGCTCTTGGGTTTGGTTCGTTCTCGTATCTAAAGGAAAATCTTCAGCAGCGATCTGCGTCATCACCCACATGGCTTCTCCCTCAATCAAAGCCTGCCGAGCCAAGGTTTTGTCGTCATTCTCCTTGTCTCGACGAAGAAACGTTTCCAAACCGAAATGTTGATCTTGAAGTGCGTGGGTTAATTCGTGGTAAACAATGGATCTTTCCACCCCGGAAGTTGATTGGGTTTCAGGAAAGACCATTTCCTCTTTCCGAGGGTCGTAATAGCCGCCAATTTCATGCGTCAAAAATTCAAGAATACATGTTTGATAGGGATAGTCTGACGGGATGAGGTTTAAAAGTTTCAATACCGTTTCCTCATGGCGAATTTCGTCTCCCACGTATTCCTCTTCGACTCTGGAGCGGAGATATTCCAAGATTTGTGACTTGGATTTTCGCGTACGTTTTACGGCGCGCTTAAACGAAAGTTCGCGAACGTATTCGACCCGGTCCACCATGTTCTTGGGAACGACATTGACTTGAGAGCACCCCAAAAATGTGCTCAGGAGAATTCCCAAAATGAGCTGGTTGTTCAAAGCAAGATGGAACCTACGTGGATTTAGTTCTCAAAACAACCGGAACGAAAAGGAATCATACTTTCTACGAAAATCTCCAAGCAACCGTTTCGAATAAAGTCTCCATCATCCGAAATTCGAAAAGCTTTTCGACCGTATCCAGGCGTGCTCAGGAGTCCCCAGTTTACACTCGACGCATCCGGAATCGCCTGCCTAACTTGCACAGAGTCTCCTCCAGTCGTTTTTATTCCCCATTCATACATCTCGGTTACCGAGGGCACGCGTGCCCAGTTTGGACCGCTGGTTCCATGACTCAATCGATCGACCACGACCTTCTCTTCGACCACGGGAGTTGTCGTCCACACTTTTTCAACTCCACCTTCAAGAATTCTCGAGGGAATCCAAATGGGAACCTCAATGCTCTCCCTTACGTCCGCCAACTCCTCAAGGTTCCAAACCTCTTGGGGAAACCGAGGGACCACCTCCCCATTCGATTTCGCGAGGGTCGCATCGCGATCGTAAAACCATTCGTCAAAGCTTTCTTCGGACAAACGATACTCAGGTGTGGAAAACCATTTTTCATTTTCCTTTCGGAAATCGTTCGAAAGATTGTTCCGATACCTTTTGGCCAAGGCCGCTAAATCCGAAGCTCGAATGGGCAAGCTCATGGAAATTCCAGAACCTTGGGGATTTCCATCCTCGGGGGCAAAAAACCGAACGGAACAGCCTTCGATGCGCGTATCTCGAGCCAAACGATCATCCGCCCCTTTCGTTCCTAGAACCATCCCGTCCAAGGCATACATATAATCCAAGGATTGCGTGGTGTTTCCCTGAGAAGCCCACACTTCCCACTCGGTTTGAGAAACATCCAAGAATCGAATGACCAGGGGAATCGAAAGGACGTCGCCACGTTCATTCGCAAGGGCATAGTGAACTTCTCCCGGAGATGCGCTATTGAAAAAATCCCGAACGGAAAATTCAAGAGAAGCTCGCAAAACGACAGATTCTTCCACAGATATATCCGAATGGGAGGCGGAAGGATTCGAACAGTCGCACTCGGCAAACAGAGGCGACGTTGGCAGAAGAAGGAAAAGAAGAAATGGGATCAAGAAGGCAGAAATTCTCATCATCCGGCCGATGTAACACAACGCGTTACATTGAGCAACTGTCTTTTCTCTTGAAATATCCATGCGTTAAAACAATGATGCTTCTGTGAAAATCGCAATTTCGCAATTGAATTCCGGGTCCGATTGGTCAGAAAATGAAAAGAGATTAATCGAATGCATTCGAAAAGCGGCGGAAGCTTCAGCCCAATGCATCGTTTTTCCCGAAAACGCCTTGTATATGGGACCTCGTAACCGTCTGTTATCTTTGGGCCAAAAGCATTTTTCGGCGCTCCAAAACACCTTGGTCCATTTGGCCAAGGAACATCGTTTGGCCATTCTCTTGGGGGGCGTTCCTGAACCCATCCCCACCCTTCCGAAAGTCTTTAACACGGCTTTATTCATCGACGAAACCGGAAAGATTCTGGGAAAGTATCGAAAAAGACATCTTTTTGACGTGAAAACGCCGGAAGGAAGACGTTTCCGAGAATCCAAGGAAATGGAGGCTGGAAAACGCAGGGTTCAATTTAATTGGAATGGTTTCACCATTGGCCTTCACATTTGCTATGACCTTCGTTTTCCGGAAGATTTTCGGGCTCAAGCTCGTCGGGGGGGCAATCTCTTTCTCGTCCCCGCCGCATTCACATATGAAACGGGAAAGGCGCATTGGAAGTCTTTGATTCGGGCCCGAGCCATTGAAAATTTGAGCTACGTGGTGGCTCCGGGACAAACCGGAAAGCACCCAGGAAACAACCATACATTTGGCCACAGTTTGGTGGTCGACCCTTGGGGAACGGTGTTAGCCGAAGCGGGAAATCGCCCCACCTTGCTTTATGCCGAGCTTGACGCAATGCTAAGTCGCCAATATCGCAAAAGGTTCCCGGCTTGCTAGGGCCGCCTCCTCCAGGTATAAACCTGACCCAGCTCAGCAAAAAAAGTATGGAGAAACGAAAATTTCAGCGTAAACCCGATTGGATCAAGGTTCGCCAACCCGGAGGCGAGGCCTTTTTACGCGTCAATTCCGAGATGCGAAAGCACTCCCTCCACACCGTGTGCGAGGAAGCCCGTTGTCCGAACTTGGCCGAATGTTGGGGAGGTGGAACGGCAACCCTCATGATCATGGGCGATATGTGTACGCGAGGCTGCCGTTTTTGTTCGGTGAAGAGTGGTTGGCCAGCCAATCCCCCAGACCCTCAGGAACCCAAGAAGGCCGCCGAGAGTGTGGTTTCCATGAATCTCAAATACGTCGTATTGACGTCGGTCGATCGGGACGATTTGGCGGATGCCGGTGCCGATCACTTTGCTCAAACGATCGAGGCCATTCATGACCGTTGCGAAGAAGTGCTCGTGGAGGCGCTGGTTCCTGACTTTCAAGGCAAAGAAGACTCCATCCTTCGACTCATGGCCGCGAAACCCGAGGTGTACGCGCATAACGTTGAAACCGTTCGGCGTTTGACGCCCCAGGTTCGAGACCGGAGATCCAGCTATGACTTGTCCCTCAAGGTCCTGAAACGCGTGAAAGAGCTCGATCCCAAGCAATGGACCAAAAGTTCCATCATGCTGGGACTGGGGGAAACGGAAGAAGAAGTCCTGGAGACGATGCAGGATCTTCGTAAAGCCAAGGTCGATTTTCTGACCCTGGGACAGTATTTAAAACCTTCTTCCAAGCACTTGGATGTTGTCGAGTTTGTTCATCCAGATCAATTTGAAGTTTATCGCGAAAAGGCATTGGCCATGGGTTTCGAGTATGTTGCCTCGGGTCCTTTGGTTCGAAGTTCTTATCGTGCAGGAGAGTTTTATTTGGAGTCGATGATTCGAGCACAAGGCAAAATGGCCGAATCCACTCAATCATTACCCATTCATCATTAGTTTGGAGGTTTCCGTGGGATTTGAATTTAAATTACCTGAAATTGGTGAAGGCGTTACGGAGGGCGAAGTCGTCAAATGGCTTGTCAACGAAGGCGAAGAAGTGGGCGAAGATCAACCTCTGGTTGAGGTCATGACAGACAAAGCAACGGTTGAAATTGCGTCTCCGAAGGCCGGTCGAATTGAGAAAATCATGGCCGAAAGCGGAGACGTCATCCCCGTAGGAAACGTCCTGGTGGTCATCAACGAAAATGGTTCGGCAGGCCAAGTGATTCAGTTGGACAGCAAGTCTGCGCAAGAAAAGCCCGAAGAGGAGAAAAAGAAAGCCCAAGAAAAAGAGGATAAACCGCAAAAAGAGACGTCCACAGATGAGACCTCCTCTCCCTCACAAATGGGGGCACGCGTTCTGGCATCTCCCGCCACGCGAAAATTGGCCAGGGAAAAAGGAATTGACCTAGATAATATTCAAGGTTCAGGACCTAACGGTCGCATCACACGAGAGGATGTCTTGAACGGGTCCAAAAAGAGTTCTTCGGGAGCCTCTCAACCAACACACGAAAAACGAGAGGAAGAACGAATCCCCGTTCGCGGAATTCGTAAAAAGATTGCGGCCCACATGGTTCATTCGAAACATACGGCCCCCCACTTTACGTTGGTCGAAGAAGTGGACATGACGGAAGTGGTTCGTCTGAGGGAAAAAGCAAAACCCGAAGCCGAAAAGAAAGGCATCAAGCTCACCTTCCTCCCCTTCATCATTCAAGCCGTTTGTCACACGTTGAAAAGCTATCCGATGTTAAATGCCTCTTTGGATGATGACGCGCAGGAAATTATCGTCAAACCCTACTTCAACATTGGTCTTGCAGCGGCCACAGAGAATGGCTTGATTGTTCCGGTCATCAAAAACGCGGATCAAAAAAACATTTGGCAACTGGCTGAGGAGGTTTTGGATTTAGCCAACAAGGCTCGAAAGGGACAACTCTCATTGGATGAACTGCAAGGTGGAACCTTCACCATCACAAGCACGGGAAACTCGGGGGGAATTCTCTCTACTCCGATCATTAACCATCCCGAAGTAGCTATTTTGGCTTTGAATCGAATCAAAGACACGCCTCTTGTGATCGACGGTGAAGTGGCCATTCGAAAAGTTGGATATCTCTCATTGAGTTTGGATCATCGAGTGATCGATGGCGCCGTGGCGGCGGAATATCTCCAATATTTGAAAACGATTCTAGAAACTCCAGGCCTTATGCTCTTATAGAAAGTTAGGAAGATATCATGGCAAAAAAAGATGTAGTTGTAATTGGTGGTGGTCCAGGTGGATATGTCGCAGCCATTCGTCTGGGACAGCTTGGAAAAAGCGTCGCTCTGATTGAAAAAGAAAATGTCGGTGGAATCTGTCTCAATTGGGGCTGCATTCCTTCAAAGGCGTTGATTCATGCCGCTCATCTCTATGAAGAGACCGATCACATGAAGGAAGTTGGCATCGAAGTCAAAGATGTCCAATTGGACTTGGAACAAACCCAAAAATGGAAAGACGGCGTCGTTAAACAACTGACCGATGGCGTTCGTCAATTGTTGAAAGCCAATAAAGTGGAAGTGGTCAAAGGACGAGCCCACTTTGAGTCCAGCCATAAAATTCGAGTAGAGGGAGCCAATTCAGGGAATGAAACCATTGAATTTGAATCGGCCATCGTGGCGACCGGATCAAGTCCCGTGGAAATTCCCGGATTTTCTTTCGATGGGGAAGTCATTGTGGATTCGAAAGACGCCTTGGGTTGGAAGCAAGCCCCCAAAAGAATGTTGGTGATCGGGGGTGGCGTCATCGGAATGGAAATGGGCATGCTCTATCAAAAATTCGGAAGCGAAGTGACCGTCATCGAAATGATGGACCAACTCGTACCCGGAGTGGACAAAGAAATTGCCGACACCCTCCTTCGAACCTGCAAAAAGAAAAAAATCAATGTTCACCTTTCCAGCAAAGCCTTGGGATGTAAGAAGAATGGAAAATCCATCGAAGTCGAATTTGAAACGCCCAAGAAAAAAGAAAAAGCAGAATTTGATGTGGTCTTGATGTCCGTGGGAAGAAAACCCAATGGCTCTGGATTGGGATTGGAGGATGTTGGCGTCAAATTGGAACGTGGGATGATTCCTGTAAACAACGTTCTTCAAAGCAATATTTCCAATATTTACGCCATTGGGGATGTTACGGGTCCTCCTCAGCTGGCTCACCGGGCCTCCAAGCAAGGGCTTGTGGCTGCCGAAGTCATCGCAGGTAAAAAAAGTGCTTATGATGTCGTTGCCATGCCGGGAGCTATTTTCACCGATCCGGAAATTGGAACCACGGGACTTTCCGAGTCCGAAGCGGAGGAAAAAGGCTTTGAAGTGCATACCGCCAAATTTCCTTTTGTAGCTTCTGGGAAGGCTTTAGCCAGTCGGCAAACCAACGGATTTGTAAAACTGGTTGGCGATAAAAAAACGGGCCTTCTTTTGGGAGCCCACATCATTGGCCCCGGAGCTTCGGATCTGATCAGTGAAATGACTTTGGCCTTAGAGATGGGGGCCACCTTGGAGGATGTTGCTCTGACCGTTCACCCCCACCCCACATTGTCTGAGACATTGATGGAGGCTGCCGAAGCCTATTTGGGACATCCGGTTCATACGGTGGTAAGAACGCCAAGATCCAAAAATGAAAAAAGGAAGAATGCCCAAGCTTAAACCGAAGATGAAATCGGTTCCGTTGGCGATTCCGGAAATGGATCGATTGAAAGTCTTTCGTCTGATAGCAAAGGCTCGCGCACTTGAGGAACGTTTGATCAAAATGGCAAAATCCACCGATTCGTTTTTTTGGATCGGAGGGCCTGGAGAGGAAGCCTTCAATATTCCTCTGGGATTGTTGGTCAAGAAGGGTCAAGGCCCTCAATTTGATTTTTTACATCTCCATTACCGAAGCTCTGGGATTTTACTCGCCATGGGAATGGATCTGAGAGATGCCATTCGGCAAGGCGCTGCCGTTTCGACGGACCCTTATTCGGGAGGCCGAAATTTTCCAAATCATTATGCTTACAAACCTTGGAATGTCATGCCGATTACCTCCACAATCGGAACGCAATTTGCGGTCGCACCGGGAAATGCTTTGGCCAACAAGCGACATGGGAAAGACAGCATTACGATTGTTACGGGTGGAGATGCGGGAACGGCCCAAGGTGATTTTGCCACCTGCTTAAACTGGGCCTCGAGGCCCAAAGAAGAACTCCCCCTCTTGATCATCGTCATGAATAATTGGTGGGGAATTTCGACCCCTCACGAACAAGTTCAAGGGGCCTCTGTCATCGCCAAACGAGCGGAACCCTTCGGCATCGAATGGAATTCCGTAGATGGAAATGATCCCGAGGAGTCTTGGAAAGCCATTTACGAGGCCATGCACTATGTTCGAACGCAAAGAAGGCCTTTTTGTTTGGAGGCTCATGTGTCTCGTTTGCACGGCCACTCTTCTTCCTCTGGGGCGAAACGCGTGGAAAATGAACCGGATCCCTTGCAACTCTTTGAACAACAACTCGTTCAAGATGACGATCTAACTCAAGAGGAAGTAAAGGCCGTTCACCAAGAGTTTGAAAACGAAGCGTTGAGCATTCTCAAGGAAGTTCGAAAAGAACCCAAGCCTTCCCCGGACTCCATTTATGACCACATCTTCGCAAAGGAGCAGGACTGATGGCTACGATTGCCCAAGCCATTCGACTCGCTCTACACGAAGGAGAAACCCGATTGGGCGTCACAGATATCTTTGGTGAAGATGTCGGGCCTCCGTTGGGCGGCGTGTTTACCTGCACTCAGGGATTAAAGAATGCCTGGAATTCGCCTCTGGATGAACGAGGAATTATTGGAACGGCTATGGGGTTGGCCATGGCAGGAGAAAAACCCGTCGCTGAAATTCAATTCGTGGACTACATTTTCAATACGATTGATCTTTTGAAACTGGTGGGAAATTCATGTTGGTCTTCCAATGGTCAATTCAACCTTCCCTTGGTATTGATGACGCCCGTTGGCTCCGGAATTCATGGTTCACTTTATCATTCCCACTCTTTCGACACATTTGCGACTCATATGCCCGGATGGAAAGTCGTTCTTCCTTCGAACCCCGTGGACACATATGGTCTATTGATTTCCGCTATTAACGATCCGAACCCCGTGATGTTTTTGTATCCGAAGGTCTTAATTCGCCAACATGGTCATGAACGCATTCCGGGAGAACCAGAGGACATGAGAGCCCTGGCGAAAATGATCGATGCCCCTCTCGGGGATCGAAAGGAATGGAAACCCAAATGGCCGAATTTGGATCCAAATTTTTCCGTGCCCATCGGTCCCGCAAAATTGGTCCACCGAGGGAATGACATGACCGTGGTGAGCTATGGACGAATGCTTCCTCTTTGCGAGCATGCAGCGAACCGAATTCAAGAAGAACACGGTTTTGAAGTTGATGTCATCGATCTTAGAACGCTCTTTCCCTATGATCTTGAATCCATCAAAGAGTCCGTGAAACGAACCGGAAGGCTCTTGGTGGTCAACGAAGATACGGAAGTCGCCAATTTTGGAGAACACCTCATTCGCCGAATGGTGGATGATTGCTTCTATCACTTCGAAGCCCCTCCTCGTCTCCTTGCGGGTAAAAATCTCCCGGGAATCGGGATTGCTTGGGAACTCGAAGAGGTTTCCGTCCCTCAAAGCCCTGACATCGAAAAGGAAATGCTTGATCTCCTCAGGTTAGAACCTTAAACAGGAAAGATGGCAATTTTGGCTTATTTGGCTGTGGGTCTTTTGGCTGGCTTATTCGCCGGTTTTTTCGGATTGGGTGGGGGCATTGTTCTGGTTCCCCTCCTGGTATTTCTTCTCCACCTTTCTCAGCATGAAGCACAAGGTCTCTCTTTGGCTGCACTTTTATTGCCCGTGGGAATTCTAGCGGCATGGGTTTATAACAAAGCGCACCCCATTCCCGTCAAACCGGCCCTCATGATTGCACTCGGCATTTTCATCGGGGGTTATTTTGGAGGCATTTTTGCCCAACAAATGTCACCCAAGGGTCTTCGAATCGCTTTTGGAATTCTCCTTATTGCCACGGGGGTCAAAACCATCTTGGGGAGATGATGAGCCGGAAGGCCGACGCAGTTTTGAGAAAATTCTTTTGGAAAGCGCCCGATATCGAATGTAAGACAAGATCGCCGAAGCTCCCAATCCAAAAACCATTCCGATCCATAGTCCCTTGGCTCCTCCACCCCAACGAAATGTCAAAAGATATCCTGCAGGGAGTCCAACCACCCAATAGGATACAAAATTGATGAAAAAAGGAACCCGCGTGTCTTTTAACCCACGAAGCATCCCTCCCAAGACACATTGAAGACCATCCACAACCTGAAAAAAGGCGGCAACAAAAATAAATTCTGTAGCAAATCGCATGACCTGAAGATCATCTGTGTAAATCAATGTGATTTGGCGAGGAAAGAAAAGAAACAAGAGTGCCAAAAAAATCCCAATCACGATGGTCACAAACATAGAGGCAGAACCAGAAGTTTCTGCCATTTCCGAATTTCGAGCCCCCACATATTTCCCGATCCGAACGGCAGAGGCAATGGAAAGACCCAAAGGAATCATGAACACCAAACTTGCGGCGTTCAATGCGACTTGATGTCCAGCTTGTTCGAAAGCCCCTAAAGTACCCATCAACAATGTAGCCGCCGCGAACAAACCCACCTCCGTCAAACGCGTAAACCCTAAGGGCAAACCCAACCCCAAGATTTCTCGAATCGTCGGCCAATGAAAAGTTCTCCATGTTTGGAATAATGGAAAATCCCGATACCGTTTGGATCGAAAAATATATATGCCTAACGCTAACGTCATCCCCCAATAAACGGTTGTGGTACATAGCGCAGCTCCAGCCACACCCATCGCAGGAAAACCAAATTTCCCAAAAATAAAGATGTAGTCCAACCCCGCGTTGATCGCAGTTGCAATCAGAGCAATCCAAAATGCAGGCTTGGTGTTGGACGTGCTATCAATAAAATTTCTCAGACAGATGAAGCCCAGTAAGCCGGGAGTCCCCCAGGCAAGAATTCGTAAATACCCCCCCGCCAAAGGAATGATTCGCTCCTCCTGATTCATCCAATGAAAAATGGGTTCGGAGATGTAAAACAGGATTCCCATCCCGAGTGCCAAAAAGAAGGTCACCCAAAGGCTTTGGTCCAAAACAACGGCCATTTTTTCTTTGTCCCCTTCCCCATCGGCTTGGGAAATGAGAGGCGTCATGGCCAGTAAAACCCCGATGCAAAAAACGAAAACAAACATATAAATGGACGAAGCCATCGCCAACGCAGCCAAAGCATCTGCTCCGATGCGCCCAACCATCATATTGTCCACAAACACCATGGAAGTACTCAAGATGAGTCCTCCCATCACGGGAGCGGCAAGACGCAACAAATCGTTGGTCTCTTGGCGGAAAGGAGAAGACATCAAAACGGATTTTTCCTATTTTTTCGCGTTTCGCTTTGCATTTCGAAGCTCTCGAACCATATCGATGTTTTTGGGAGACAAATCAACCGCAACTTGAAGATGTTCGAGGGCTTCTTTTTTTTGTTCTTGAGCCAAGAGAAATTTTCCCAAATAAAAAGCCGCATCCGCATTGGACCCTAAATCCCGGGCTTTTCTCAACCATTCCTCGGCTTTCCCGTGATTTCGTTCCGGATCTTTTTGAAAAATGGCCCATCCCAAATGAGATAAGTAGGTAGGGTTCTTGGAATCGATATCTTTGGCGTACTCGAAAAATTCGATGGCTTGGGTGAATTTCTTACTTTTTAGAAACTGAACGCCTTTTTTAAATTGTGAATCTCCGTCCAATAAGGCGGTTTGAATTTTAAAGGCTTCGCCGGGCTTTTTCTTAGACTTCTTGGACGTTTTCCGATCAGCTTTGATTTTATCCAAGTACTTGGTTTTGGTGTCAAAGTCTGAAAGAACCCCGAAAGCTTTCACCCCTCTTAAAAATATTTCTTCCCCCAAATGCTGAAATTCTCCCAACGCCCCTTTTCGAAAACGACCGGGATTATATTTGGCAGAGAACTCCACAAATTGATCTCGAATGGTGACCGCAGTGGCATCTTCCGGCAAACCAAAGAGTTCGAAGTAGTTCAATTCCATCAAACGCATATGGTCTTGTGCGATGTGGTTGGCTAATTCTCGGGTTTCGTCATCAGCCTCGCTGACAGAAACCTCCGGCTCCGTTGGAGACAATGTTTGTAGGAGAGTGGCTCCCACCAGCTCATCCAAAGAAACCTCTTCAAGGTTTCCGGCGGGTTCCAACAGGCCCAACACAGAAAACGCGTAAAGCATTCGGACAATCGCCTCACGGGGAAGATCCGATTCACGAATGACCTCCTCAACCGTTTTGGGGGAACGAAAACGGGCTAAAACGCCCAGCTCTTCCGCCGTTAATTGGAAGGCATCGTTTCCCTGTGCATTCTGGGTTTTTGTGACCCGAAAAGATTTCTCACTCGAAAATTGAGAGCCCGACTCAATCCGAGTGAGAGGAAAATATAAACGAACGCCTTTTAAGATTAGTCGCCCCAAATTCATCTTTAAGGCCGAGGGTTGATCCATTTCTTCCAAACCCTTTGGATCAAAAGCAAACTCACCAGATTCCCATGAAAAACAATCCAAAATTTTAATGGCGAAGTTTTTGCGAAGAAGCTCAAATAAAGAGGCCGCCTCAATGGCGCCCATTTCGATCAAAACATCTCCCAAAAGACGTTGTTCCTGAAAGGCTCTAGAATTTCCTTCGCGCTCTTGGGCTTCCGAAATGCATCCTTCAGTGACCAAGTATCTCCCAAGCGTTTCATGCAAAAGATTGGATTCTGCATGAACGGGCTGACCATCCTGAAAAAAAATCCTTTTTTGAAACTCACCGCGGGAAAGCGTCAAGATCCCATTGACTTGTTCCAAATAAAGATCCCAAAGGAGTTTTGGAAAAAAGACTTTCTCAACACTTCCCGAGGAATGTTCAAGTACGCTCATGGCTTAAAAAAAACGTTCACTTATTGGGCTTTTCGGGTTCCCTCGGCGGTGAACGAATACGTGCAATCCACCTCTTCTTCTTCCAAGCTTCCCGTCAAGCGTTCTTGCCCATTGGCCGAAAATTCGTTCGGATTCTCAAACGAACCTTTCAAACTGACCATTCGAAGAACGTTCTGAACCGATTCGCCCACATCCAACAAATCCGCGCCCCCGACTTCAAAACGATTGGCAAAGGAAATGGAACCTCGAAGAATGACATGCACCTTATCGAAGGTCATAGCCCCTCCATCTTGGGCCACCGATACATCCAAAGAAACGGTCGTACCTTGCGCCGGAATTTCCAATTCGGAATGTTCCGCACATCCATTTGAGGTGTATGTGAAATTCACGGCAAATTCGCCTGAAAGGGCATCTCCCGCCCCATCTCCCGGCACAATTCCCGTAACGGATTGAAAATTAATCCCTTCCGTCGAGCCACAGGACACGACAAGAAAGACCATACTCAAAAGAGAAATCCCTTGTTTCCACATAACAACCACCTTTTCTTACACTATAAAAACATATGGCGATGTATTGTAAAGTAATTCAAGTTTCGACCATTTGATTTTTTAAGAGGTTTTGGGATATGCACCCTCTTCATGAAAGCCTCGGTGTACATACAACCTCAAAAACTTGAAACTCGGGAGGTGCCAAAACCCTCCCTCCAAGATGGGGACATCTTGCTTCGAGTCCGTACCTGTGGAGTTTGCGGGAGTGACATTCGTAAAATCCAATACAATTTCATTCAGCCTCCGGCCATTTTTGGCCATGAGGTGGCCGGCGTCGTCGAGGAAGTTGGGGCCAACGTCGATAAGTTTGAGATCGGAGACCGCGTGGTCCTGGCCCACCATACCCCTTGTTTTTCATGTCATTATTGCGCTCATGGAAGTTATTCCATGTGCCGAGAATTTAAGTCTTCCAATATCGAACCGGGAGGATTTGCGGAATTCGTTCGCGTCCCCAAAAAGCATGTCGAGCTGACTTCCTTTAAAATTCCCGACGGAATGTCTTTTGATTCCGCCATCCATATGGAACCCTTGGGCTGCATCGTTCGAAACTTGAATCGAACTCGCATTCTGCCTGGGGACACCGTTTTGTGCATTGGTCTGGGTTCGGTCGGCATTCTCACCGGCCAATTGGCCAAATCCCGAGGGGCTCAGGTCTTGGCCACGGATTTACATTCGGATCGAAGAGAGATCGGAGACAGCCTGGGATTTCAAACCCGGGACGGGAAAGATTCAAAATTAAAAGACTGGGTCTTGTCCCTCACGGATGGACGAGGTGCCGATTTGGTTGTTCTCACCGCCGGGAATCCAAACGTTTATTCTGAGTCCATTCATTGGGTTCGAGATGGAGGCGTCATCAGCGTATTTGCCGGACTTGGCCCCAAAGAACCCCTGCAATTCGAAGCCAACGAGCTATATCACCGTGAAATCATGGTCTATTCCAGTTATTCTGCGGCCCCTGCGGACCTTGAGGAAGCCCTGGAACTCTTGAAAAATGGCTCTATCAATGTCGACGTGCTTCATGCTAAAACGTTTTCTCTGGATAATTTGTCAAACGCCATTGAAGGAATCATCTCACAACAAATCCTGAAGGCGGTTGTTCACCCATAAGAGGACCTGCGCATGGAAAAAATGAAAGCCGCGATGTTTACGGAACTGGGGATGTTCGGCTCGAAGAAGTCGAGATTCCCGAAATTTCATCCTCGGAAGTCTTGGTTAAGGTTGGCTCCGCACTTACTTGCGGGTCCGATTTTAAGGCTTTTCGTCAAGGCCATCCCGTCATGTTGGGGGATCACTACCCCTCTCCTTTTGGACATGAGGTGGCCGGAACCATTGTCAAAGTCGGAGCTCACGTTCCGGAATTCAAACCGGGAATGCGCGTCGTGGCTGCCAACTCGGCTCCTTGTGACAACTGTGCCTATTGTCTCTCGGGTCGACCCAATCTTTGTGATCATATGAAGCTCCTCAACGGAGCCTATGCTGAATACATTCGCATTCCGGAGCAAATCGTCAAACACAATCTCTATGAAATTCCGGACCATCTTTCTTTCCAAGCGGCTGCTCTGTCAGAACCCTTAGCCTGCGCTGTTCACGCCTTTGAACGATTGGGGATTCAAAAAGATCAATCGGCCATCATTCTCGGTTGTGGAATCATGGGCCTTCTTTTTTCCGAGGTCGCTCGCCACAGAGGAACGCATCTGATTGCCGTGGGGCGAAACGAAGAAAAACTTTCCCGTGCCCGAAGATTCGGCTTGGAAAAGGTTATTGATGTTCGGGGACTGGCCGATCCAATCCATACCATTCGATCCTTCACCCCAGAAGGAATTGGAGCCGACTACGTCGTAGAAGCCATTGGAAAGCCGGAAACATGGGAACAAGCGTTTCAGCTCGTTCGAAAAGGGGGCACCGTTTGCCTCTTTGGCGGTTGCAAAAAGGGTTCAACGTTTTCTTTGGATACGCATCAAATCCATTATCAAGAAGTAGCCGTGAGAGGCGTGTTTCATCACACCCCAGAACACTTCGCAACGGCATTACGTTACCTTGCGGAGAATATTGTCCAATCGAAACATTACATCACCGAGACCGTACAATTGAAGGATCTCCCAGAGTACTTTAGTGAAACTGCTCATGGCAGCCCGTTTAAAGCGGCTGTGACTCCTTAGGAGAATGTAATGAAGGACCGAGAAATCATTGCCGATCTTCGCAGTGACACCATCACTCACCCCACCCCTGCCATGAAGTCGGCCATGTTTGAGGCCCCTTTGGGGGATGATGTCCTGGGAGACGAACCCACGGTCATCCGACTTCAAGAAAAGGTGGCCGCCCTCCTACAAAAAGATGCAGCCCTTTTTGTCCCTTCGGGAACCATGGCCAACCAGTTGGCCGTTCGTTCTCAAACTGAGCCCGGAGATGAAATCATTACCGAAACGGGGAGCCATACGTTTTTGTATGAAACGGGTGCCCTAGCAGCTCTGTGCGGAGTTCAACCCCATTTAATTGATGGAAAACGAGGACTGATCGGGCCTGAAGAAATTGAGCCAGCCATTCGAGAGAAAAACTGTCATTTCCCCATGTCCAAACTCATCATTTTAGAAAATACCCATAACCATGGGGGCGGAACGGTTTACCCCTTACCTCTTCTAAAGGAAGTAAAAGACTTGGCCATTTCCAGGGGATTAAAGATTCACATGGATGGAGCCCGCCTCTGGAATGCATCCGTGGCATCGGGACACGCCCCGAGCGAATTCTCAAAATATTGCGACACGGTCAGCGTGTGTCTTTCCAAAGGATTGGGGGCACCGGTGGGGTCTCTTCTGGTGGGGAACCGAGACACCATTCAACGAGCCCATCGTTTTCGAAAAATGTTCGGAGGCGGCATGAGACAGTCGGGCCTCTTGGCTGCCGCAGGCATTTATGCGCTGGATAATCATGTGGAACGTTTGGCTCAAGATCATGAGAACGCAAAGTTTCTCGCAAAAGAGTTAGAACGTATCCCTGAAATTGAAATCGATGTGGATCAGGTGGAAACCAATCTGGTTTATTTTAGATGTACATCCAAAACGGCTCCAGAGTTTGAACATCTACTGGAGTCTCGGGGCGTTCGAGTTTTGGCAGAAAGCAAGAGCCTGGTTCGAGCCGTCACGCACTTAGATGTAACAAAACATCAAATCGAACAGGCGCTCGAGATTTTTCAGGAGGTGCTCAAATGAAACAAATACTTTGCTTTACGGTCCTCTTCTCGTTTCCGTTTTTGGCCTTTGCTCTTCCTGAGGAACTTCCGAAGGATTTAAATCCCGAAGTCAAAAAATCCATTCAAACATCCGGGCAAGATCTTTTGGCTGTTGAAGACTGTCCCTTTCTTCTTCAAGTGTATGACCCTCGGGACATGAACGTGACACAACTCGGATTGTGTTTCTACACGGAAGAGAAAACGGTCGGAATTTACAAACAAATCGCCTGTGTGGGCGCTTTGGTGGAACCTCTTTCAGGCGTCAAAAGCCCCTTCTACGGAAAGAAGGGACATTGGGGGACGGAAAAAGAATGCACCAAAGACCGGTTAATTTCCAAAATTACTGAAAAGGAAACCGACACGACCCTCAACCCCATCACGGATCTACGAATGAAAGTTGGAGAAGGTCGTCGCATTCGGCTACTCCGGGACCAATTTGGGATTTGGCCTGCGGTCAAAAAACAAATATTCAAAAAAACAAAGTAATCTTCCAGAGGCCTTTGACCTATGGGCTTTTAGGCTTTATCCGGCTCCGTCATACGCATCGGATTGAGAGCCTCGTCCAGCTCTTCGTCTGATAAGACTTTTTGTTCTTTGGCCAATTCTCGAACGGTTTTTCCCGTTTCAAAGGCTTTTTTGGCAATCGCAGCAGCCGAATCATATCCGATCTTGGGCGCCAAAGACGTAACCATGGCCAAACTTCCTTCGATCATCGATGCACATTTTTCGGCATCGGCTTCCATTCCTTCCAAACATGCCTTAACAAAATTATCGGCCCCGTTGGCCAGGAGCTGTGTGGATTCCAACACATTATGTGTCATCACCGGCATCATCACGTTCAGCTCAAAATTCCCCGCTTGGCCACCGATGGTTACCGCCACGTCATTTCCAATGACTTGCGCGCAGATCATGAGAATCGACTCCGAGATAACCGGATTCACCTTTCCCGGCATAATGGAGGAGCCCGGTTGCGTCGCTGGAAGTTTCAATTCTCCCAACCCACAACGCGGCCCGGATCCCATCCATCGAATATCATTGGCCACCTTGGTGAAGGCAACGGCGCAGGTTTTTAACGCCCCACTGGCTTCCACAACGGCATCCTTGGCCGCTTGTGCTGCGAAGTGATTTGGAGCTTCCTTAAACGAAATTTGCGTTCGCTTGGCGATCTTGGCAATCACGTCCGAGGCGAACCCCTCCGGACAATTCAATCCCGTTCCGACAGCCGTTCCCCCCAACGCCAGCTCTTCCAATGCAGGAAAAGTTCGCTTAACGCGATCGATGGATTGCTGAATCTGGGCAGCAAACCCAGAAAAGACCTGACCTAAACGAATGGGCGTAGCATCCTGCAAATGCGTTCGTCCGATCTTCACAATGGAATCATATTCTTTAGCTTTGGCGCTTAGGCCTTTTTCCAATTTGGTTAAAGCTGGAAGCAAATCTGTTTCCAATGCTTTTCTAAGCGAAATATGCATGGCCGTCGGAATGACATCGTTGGAAGACTGACTTCGATTGACGTGATCATTCGGATGGACTTCCTTTGAGCCAAGCTTAAATCCCAAAATTTCACTTGCCCGATTGGCAATCACTTCATTGGTGTTCATGTTGGTGGACGTTCCACTGCCCGTTTGAAAAATATCCACGACATATTGAGAGTCCCATTTTCCTTCGGACACTTCTGTGGCGGCTTGAATGATCGCATCCGCAATCTTTCCATCCACATATCCCCGCTCCTTATTGGTTTCCGCAGCGGCTCGTTTGATCTCGGCCATCGCTTCAATAAAGCGTCGGGAAAAGCGCAATTGGCTAATTGGAAAGTTTTCGACCGCACGCTGAGTTTGCGCACCGTAGTACGCGTCCTCAGGAACGTTCATTTCACCCATGGAATCTTTTTCAACTCGAAATTTTGTCATCACCCGCGCATCCTAGCCCGAATGAGAAATTTCGCAATAAACTCAAACAGCCACGCCCAGGTTATTTTGGGACCGGCGCGAAGAAAGCGGCTACATCAATTCCCAATACAGATCGAGACTCGTGTTTGTCGCTTCATTTCCCGTTCGGAAGCCGGCTTTGACCTTATCTCCAATTTTGATGGGCTTCCGGTCAATGAGCCAACTTTTCACAATGCTGGTCACGCCTTCGAGTTTGACATCCACCTGGTAGTAAGGGCATTCAATTTCCAGTCCTTGTCCCCCACGTTCCACATACGTGTAGGAATAAATGTACCCCGTGGGATTCTTCAACTCCTCCCATTCCATAGGGGCATGGCAGTCCGGGCAATCCGCTCGAGGAGGAACCCAGAGCTCACCCTTTCCTTGAGAGATCGGACATTGGGGATTCACACATTTGGTACCCATTAGCTTTCCCTGCGTTAAACCGACAAAGTACGGGGTAAGGAGGCCATACGTATGATAATGCGTGCCCTCTTCACCGAAACGAGGCATTTCAATCACCCACGCACGTCCATCTTCTGAAAATTTGGTTGGGGTTGTATTGAGTTTTACGCGATCTGACATGATTCCATCCCTTCCCTAAGCATTCTCTAGAACTGCACACGTTACGTGACTTCCCACACCTGCATGAGAAATCGCCAATCCCCGTTTGGGATCCTTCACCTGTAGACTTTTCCAATCTTCCGGTTTCTTCTTTCCGTACCGTTCCCAAAGTTTGGGATCTCCGTGAAATTGGTCATATTTTCCTTGGAGCTGCCAGAATACTTCATTGCACTGGAAAATCCCCGTTGCACCCACAGCATGCATCGTTCCCAGGAGTCCACCCGACAAATTCGAAGGACATTTCCCTTGTTTTCCTGTTTTGGGGTTCTGGAGATAACATTCTCCCGAAGTAATATAGTCTTGTTCTCTTCCGTAAAGCGTCAATCCAACATCTCCGTAGGTCTGGAGATCCGAAATCGTAAAGGCATCATGGGTTTCCACCAGGTCCAAGTCTTCCAATGGATTTTGGATGCCCGCCATCCGATACGCCATATAGGCCGCAAATCGCGTGGCTCCAAAGCTTTCAAAGCCCGGCCAGCGTCCGTCATTCTTTTTCATTTCTGCATAGAGTTCTTTGTAATCCTCTTCCGTTTCATGAGGCAGAAGAGGAATCTCCATATGCCGGCGATCTCCGGTTCGTAAGGTGTCCGATCCTCCAGCAATATAAAGTTTCACGGGATGATCGGTGAGTTGATAGGCCACCTCCTCCGAGCAGAGCAGCATGGCTGCGGACCCTACACTCATGCAGCAACATTCCAGAAAACGAAGGGGGTCTGAAACAATGGCCCCTTCCAAAACTTCTTCAATCGTGTGTTTTCCAGCTTGTTGGGCGTATGGCGATTGGGTCGCGTATCCGCGATTTTTTACCGCGATTTCAGCCCGAACACGTTCATCCACGTTATACATTTCCTGAAACCGTCGAGCCATGGGGGCATAATAACTGGCGTAGTTTCGTGCAAGCCGTGTCTCGAAATCTTTGCATGCCGCCGTCGCAATATAATAGTTACCGGTCCAGGTTTTGACCTCGTCCATTCGTTCCCACCCCAGAACCAGCGTACAATCCGAATATCCGCTGGCAATGGTGTTCGCCCCCATCAAAGTCGTATAACCACCCGTGGCTCCGCCGGTCTTCACCCCGACATTGGGCAAGGGTTGAAGGCCTAAATAGTCATGAACTTTGGCTTCACAGAGAAGCTGATCTTGGAAGTGGTCGGCGAATTCCCCGTAGGTCGCCATATTGATCAATCCCTTGACCTCTTGGGGATCTTTCTTGAGCTGGTTTTCTTCCAAAAGCATTCGGAAGGCCATCATTGTCAGCTCTTCCAGTTTCTTTTCGGGGTATCTTTTTCGAAAATCGCTTTGTCCTGCAGCCACCATGTAAACGGGGCGACTCCACTTGGGAACGCGCAAATTGCCTTTTCCAAATTTGATCATCGACCTCTTCCTTTTTGGGGTTACCAGTTCAGTTTCGAGTCTTCTCGCATTTATACCTTGCACGACCCCATTGGCCCAGAAGTTAGGCCACCTGAGATAAAGAAAACCTTTAAATGAGAGTTGTATATTTAAATTCAGGTTTTTAGGACATGAATCTAGAATTTACTTTAGATTGAAAACGAGACCTGGCAGACCCTCAACACTCCCCCATTTCCCCTTTTAACCTTGAGCTGCTACGGTTTAACAAAAATCATGAAGCTGACTTCCTTGCTCTCTTTCAAGCCTGTTGCCCTCCTGCTTTTGGCCGGTTTTCTCGGTCTGGCCTGTTATTTGTCCCTACGAAACCACGCCTTTCACTGGTCTACACTGGACCTTCAAATGACCCGAGCCCAGGCAATTGAAAAGTCCAAAGAACATTTAGCGGGTCTCGGTTTTGACCTTCAAGGATCCCATTCTTCTGCGATTTTTTGGAACTATGAAACACCGGCCATTTACTTTGAAAAGACCGCGGGAACCACTCAGGCTAATGCCTGGTTAGCTTCGGACTCCATTCCCATTCGAGGTTGGGAGACCCGATTCTTTTGGACGCAAGAGAAGGAAGAATATCGTGTTTGGTGGTCTCCGAAAGGACGTTTGGTGGGGTGGGAACATCTGATCCTACGAGAGAAAAAGCTCCCCTCCCTGGAAAGCAAAGCGGCAGAAGAATTGGCCCAAAAGACCGTTCAAACCATGTTTCCAGAGGAAGCTCCAAGCTACCATCTGATCGAACGTTCCAGCGACAAAACCCCTTATCGGACCAATCACTCCTTTCGTTGGGAGGCACAATCGGCTCCCTTAGAAAGTCGCCAATTTATTCAAGTATCCATTGCGGGAAACGCGGTGCGAGCCGTTCGAAAAGAACTGGAGGTACCCGAAACCTTTCATCGGAATGAGCGAAGAGTTGCCTCCAGCCGAAATCTTCTGGGAAATATCGCCCAAAAATTAAATCTTCTATTGACCCTCGTGGCCTTCATTTTTCTTTTGAAAGCTTGGCGACGGCATTGGCTCCGATGGAAACCCATGATCTTTTGGACCGGCCTCCTCTTCGTTGTAGCGGTCGCCCATTTTTTAAATCAACTCCCGCTTCAATGGCATCGCTACTCCACACACCAAACCTTGTCGGCGTTTTGGATCTATCAGGCGGCCGTCCCCCTACTTTTTCTTTTAGCATCCACCGCGTGGCTCATTCTTCCGTTTGCCTCGGCCGATGCCATGGGCCGAACGGTTCCCTGGACAAGATATTCCTTTGGCGACATCCCCACCAAAGCTTTTTGGCATTCGAAGTTTTTCTTTGAAGGGACCCTGGCTGGATTTGGAATGGCCGGCATTCAACTCGGGTTTGTGGTCCTTTTTTATGTGTTTGGAAGGCAATGGTTGGGGTTCTATGCGCCACAGGATGTCCAGTTTGATAATTTTCTAACTACCACCTTCCCATGGTTAGCCCCTCTTTTGGTCGGGTTAAAACCCGCCCTGGTAGAGGAGACACTCTTTAGACTTTTTGCAATTCCATTGGTTTGGCGGTGGACGAAAAGTAAATGGATCGCCGTGTTGGCTCCGGCCATTCTTTGGGGATTTCTTCACACGGGCTATTACGTAGAACCCATCTACGCCCGAGGTCTGGAACTCACTCTTGTGGGAGTTCTACTCGGTTGGGTCTATTTGAAATATGGCATCTGGGCGACCATCGTGGGGCATTTCGTCTACAACGCCACCATATCTTCAACCCTTCTGCTTTCTTCCGGCAACACCTATTTTCAAGCGGCCACCCTTCTCGTCATTTCGTTTCTTCTCTTTCCCCTAGCCTGGTCTTCTTGGAAAATTTTCCAGGGAAAGAAATTTTCCGAAATTGATTTCCGTCCTCTTAAGAAGCCTCCCTCTCCCCCTTCCGAGCCTCCGGTTTCCCAAGAAAGACGGAGACAAAATGAGCCGCACGCATTGCCTCTCAACCCTGCCTTGGGGATCATTGCCGTTTGTTTGTTTTTGATCTTTGTCCTTCCCGGAAAGGCTCCTCGGAGAGACTTAAAAATGGATCGGGGAGAGGCCATTGTCCAGGCTCAAAAACATTTACAGGATCTTGGGTTTTCGGCTGAAGGGTACCTGGTAACTGCAGAATCTACCTTATCCCACCCGGAAGAAACCGTTTTGGAGTATCTCAAGAATCGTTTAAGTGCCGAAAAACTGGACCGTTTCGTCCGAGAACATCGGATGAAAGAGCCAATTTGGCTGGTTCAGTTTCAAGCCCCCAAAGAGCTTCTTCGATTCAATTTCTCTTTGGAAAATCGAGGAAAACTCCGGGCCTTTTCTTACACTCAACCCGAAGAAACTCCGGGAGTCACTCTGTCTCAAGGCGAATCCAAAGAAATCGCAACGAAGTTTTTAGGCAGCCAAGGTATCCAGGTTGAAAAAATTCAATATTTGGGAGCCATCGAGCATCAAAGGACTCAACGATTGGACATTCTCCACCGTTGGGAAGTGAAAGGCTCTCGTCTGGGTGAAATGCAAGAAATCATCCACGTGGCTTTATCGGGCGACCGAGTCGCAAAATTCAATCGTTATTTCCAACTCCCCGAAAGTTATTTAAGAATACTCGAAGAGGAAAATTCGTGGCATGTGTTAAGGACCATTCTCTCCATTGCGCTCATGTTACTGCTCTTGGGGCTCGTAGTTCGGGCTTTGTTTGATCGACAGGTCGTCGCCACCTTTCGAAATCCGGTTCCTTGGAGTGCTGCTTTTCTCACGATGGGCCTGATGTTTTTAGGTTGGTTAAATGAATGGCCGAACTTCTGGGAAAATTTTGATTCCACGACCACAACCACCATTTATGCTGGAGACCGAATCCTGAACATGCTGGGGCAAGCCTTAATCTACGGGGTCGGCTCCTACCTCGTCACCCTTCTTTTCATTCGAGTGCCACCTCAAGTCTTCCCCGAAGCTCCTCAGTCCCAGGATCTCATGGCGATGTTTAAACGGCCACCGTGGAGATGGCGCGGGGGGCGAGAAGGTTTTGCCTGGGCTTTTGCCCTCTTAACCTTCGGAATATTACGAACTCAAATTTTTAATCAACTTTCCGGAGAGTTGCCTCTGGATCTCTTTCAAACCACGTATGGACCTTTTTCGACTTTTTTTCCGGGCTTTACTTGGATCCCCATGTTCTGGACGGACATTCTTTCTTGGGCCGCTTTGGCCGTAGGATTGTCCGTTTTGAAAAAAACGTTGGGATTGCGGTTCGGAGGAACCCTATTCCTAGGAACCTCTCTCCTGGTGATGGTCCTTACCCCTGATCAGAACTGGGGCGCGGCCGCAAACCATCTGGTGGGCCTCCTCATTTTGGCTTTCATCATTCTTCGCATCATCCGTTTTCATATTCCTTTCTATTTTTGGTTCGCCTTCTTGTCGGCAGCGTTGAGTTTTATGCCTTGGCTATTCTCTGAGACCCTGGCATTTCGTCAACAAGCCGCCCTAATCCTTCTCATCATTCTCTTTATGTTTTCCCTGCTTTTCGTTCGACCTCCCTTTTCACGACCACGTTCTTTTCCCCCTTCCTAAACGGAGGATCCTTTCCGAGGACAAAAATGTTATGCTGGGGACCGCTCATGAATCGACAAGACCGACAAAGCGCTCTCCGAGAGGCCTTGAAACAGAGAATATTGGTTTTGGACGGGGCTATGGGAACGGCCCTTCAAGCCCGAGATCTCTCTCCTGAAGATTTTGGGGGACCAGATTTTGAAGGCTGCAATGAAAATCTGAACCGACTTCGCCCCAACATCATTGAAGAAATTCACAGAGAACATTTGCAAGCTGGGGCAGATATCATCGAAACCAACTCGTTTGGTGGAACCCCCATCGTGTTGGCTGAATATGGATTGGAATCCTTTTCCGAGGAAATCAATGAGCGTTCGGCGCAACTTGCGCGAACGGTGTCGGAGTCTTTTTGGACCTCTCAAAAACCCCGGTTCGTGGCGGGGTCCATGGGCCCTACAACAAAGGCCATTTCCGTAACTGGGGGAATTTCCTTCCAAGAACTGGCAGAAAACTTTTTCGTTCAAGCCAAGGCCCTCCACCGAGGCGGTGTCGATTATTTTCTCTTGGAAACCTGCCAGGACACACGGAACGTAAAGGCAGCCCTTTTGGGAATCCAAAAATTATTCGATCAAGGTGTTGACCCCATTCCCATTGCCATTTCGGGAACCATTGAAAAAACCGGAACGATGTTGGCCGGACAAACCATCGAAGCCTTTTGGGCTTCCCTGGCTCATCTTGATTTACTTTATATCGGCTTGAATTGTGCGACGGGCCCAAAATTCATGACAGACCACCTGCGGGCTCTGTCTGAACTTTCAACATTCCCCGTGAGTTGTGTGCCGAATGCTGGACTTCCCAATGAGGACGGCTGTTACTTGGAAACCCCAGAATCCGTGGCAACCTTGATGAAAAGATTCATTGAATCTGGGTGGGTGAATTTGGTGGGTGGATGTTGCGGGATGCGAGCTGAGCATATTCGCGCTTTGTCTCAAACGGTGGGGGGAAAAAAACCTCGCACCCTCGTGAAGAAATCTTTTTCTTTCCTTTCGGGCATTGATTTTCTGGAAATCAATGAAGAAAAAAGACCCATCCTGGTTGGGGAACGCACAAATGTCATTGGCAGTCGAAAGTTCAAGAAACTCATCGAAAAAAATGAGTTCGAAACGGCCACCGAAATTGCGCGGAAACAAATCAAAAACGGCGCACAGATCATCGACATTTGTTTAGCCAACCCCGATCGAGATGAATTGGAAGATATGGAATCCTTCCTCTCCTTTGCTGGAAAAACCACACGCGTTCCCTGGATGATTGATTCGACCGATGAACAAGTCATTCGACTCGCGTTTGAATATTCCCAAGGAAAGATATTGATCAACTCCATAAATCTGGAAGATGGAGAGAATCGCTTTGCATCGATTGCCCCATTGATCAAACAATTTGGAGCGGGCGTTGTCGTTGGAACCATTGATGATGATCCCCAAGAAGGCATGGCCATCTCGCGCACACGAAAACTGGAAATTGCGCAACGAAGCTACGAACTTCTCACCGAAAAATATGGGCTCTCACCGGAAGACCTCTACTTTGATCCTTTGGTTTTTCCGTGTGCCTCGGGAGACCAAAATTTTGTAGGCTCGGCCGTTGAAACCATCGAGGGTCTTCGACAAATCAAAGCCGCCTTTCCGGAATGTAAATCCGTTCTAGGCATTTCCAATGTTTCTTTTGGTTTACCCACGTCCGGAAGAGAAATCCTCAACAGTGTATTTCTCCAACACTGCACCCTGGCCGGGTTGGACCTGGCCATCGTGAACACCCAACTCTTAAAACGCTATCCCACGATTCCCAAACATGAGAAAGAACTGGCCGAAAATCTTCTGTTTAATCGCGGGGAAGACCCCATCTCCGAGTTTGCGGATTACTTTCGCGAAAAGAAGGTCTCTACCCACCCCATTGAGAAGCTGCCTCTGCCTCAGCGGATTCCCAACTATGTGATTGAAGGAACCAAAGACGGTCTGATCGGTGACCTCAATGAATTGCTAAAGGAAGGGAAAGATCCTCTTCAGATCATCAACGGACCTCTCATGACTGGAATGGATGAAGTCGGTCGACTTTTTGGAAGAAACGAACTCATTGTGGCCGAGGTCTTACAAAGCGCAGAGGTCATGAAAACGGCGGTTGACCATTTAAAGCCTCACATGAAAACGAACCAGGTCTCTTCTCGTGGAAGAATGATCTTGGCGACGGTGAAAGGCGACGTCCATGACATCGGAAAAAATTTGGTCGAAATCATTTTTTCCAATAATGGATTCGAAATCGAAAATCTGGGCATTAAGGTTCCTCCCGCTGACATCATCGCCGCCGCTCAGCGAACTCAACCCGATCTCATCGGTCTATCCGGTTTGTTGGTGAAATCCGCCCACCAAATGGTTCATACGGCTGAAGATCTTGCGGCCGTATCCATTGAAACCCCTCTTCTTCTCGGTGGCGCCGCGCTTTCTCATACGTTTACCCGAAAACGGATTGCTCCCAAATATAAGGGGCCCGTTTTGTATGCCAAAGATGCCATGTCGGGTCTGGAGTTGGCCAAACAAATGATGGATGAAGAAGGCCGAAAAAATCTCTTATCCAAGCTTCAACAGGAAGATGTTGATTCCGAAATCTCCGAAACGACCAAAGAGAATTCGTCGGCACCCAGGCGTTCCGATCTTCAACCCATTTCCTCTCCACCCGAACCTTGGGATTACGAACGCCACACCGTTTTGGGTTTGACTCTCCATGATGTTTGGCCATTCCTAAACCCTCGTATGCTCTTGGGTCGGCACCTGGGTCTACAAAACACCTCCATTCGGCTTCTTGAAGAGGAAGCGTTCGAAAAATTGAAAGAGACTTCAAAAGGAAAAAAAGCCTTGGAAATTTGGAACATGGTCAAGGGTTTAAAAGAAGAAGCCGTAAGTCAAAACTGGATTCAACCCAAAGCTGTCTATCAATTTTTCAAGGCCAATGCTGAACATGAGCGCATTCATATTCATGCGAAAACCTCTACCTCCTTTGAGTTTCCAAGAAAAGCTACCAAGCCGTACCTTTGCATTTCCGATTATCTAAATCCATCCCCCAAAGAAGATAATTTAGCGTTATTTGTCACCACAGCTGGATCCAAAGCCTATCAGCAAGCGGAAATCTTCAAAAAGGAAGGACAATATTTGAAGTCCCATGTTTTGATGGCGATGGCCTTGGAAACGGCTGAAGCGATGGCGGAGTACATCCACAAACAGATTCGAGCCGCTTGGAATCAATCGGACCCCCCTAATCTTTCGAAAATGGACCTATTTAGAGCTCATTATGCGGGGAAACGGTTTTCGTTCGGTTATCCTGCTTGTCCCGATCTAGAGGGTCAGGTCCCTCTCTTCGAATTGCTTCGACCAGAGGAAATCGGCGTCCAATTAACCGACGGGTTTATGATGGATCCCGAGTGCTCCGTTTCGGCACTCGTTTTTCATCATCCGGACGCTAAATATTTCAGCGTTTAGTAAACCTTCCTGCGTATCTCGTACATGCTCAGAAACATCATCCCCCCTAGAAAAAGGAATAGGATGATCAAGGAAATTCCTGTGGAGATCTGACTTACGACCTGCGTTCCTTCGGCATTCCAATATAGGCATTTTCGAACAAGATCCAACGCGTAGGTAAGCGGATTGATCTTCATGATCCACTGTACCCATACGGGAGCTCCGGATGGAGGAAAGGCAGCACCAGACAATAACCACATTGGAAAAAGAATGACGTTCAAAATGCCATGAAGGCCACCGGAGGAATTCACCCTCCAAGCCAGCCAAAAGCCCATGGCCGTAAGGGACTGCCCAATCAAAAGAGATAAGAGTGAGATGAGGATGACGGGGACCAGTTGAATGTGAATGCCAATTAACGGAGCGGCCAACAAGAATAAAAACGCTTGGATGGCCGCAACGAATGTTCCACCCAAACTTTTCCCCAAAACAATTTGCCAATCCGAAGTCGGCGCGACCAAAACATTCTGCATAAACCCGGCTTTCCGGTCTTCAATGATGGAAAACGTCGAAAACACGGAACTGAACAAAAGAATCATGAGCCATGTCCCGGGAAAGAAATATTCTAAATAATTCTGTCCTCCGGGAATGTCAGCCACTTGAAAAGATTTTCCTATTCCGGCTCCAACAAAAATCCAGAAAAGGATTGGCGTGGCAAAAGCGCCCATGACTCGACTTCTCTGCCGAAAGAAGGTCAACATTTCTCGCCAAAGCAAAACACCGGTCGTCATGCTCGACCTCCTTTATCCAGAAGCATCCCCGTAGCTGCAAAAAAGACATCTTCCAACGTAGGCTTCCGTAAGTGAATGGAGTCTACATACTCTTGATGCCCCTCAAGGATTTGCAACATTAACGCCGAAGCATTTTCCGTTTCCATTCGAAGGCCCTCTGAAACGATTTGAGACTCGATGTTGTACTTTTCTTTGATTGTTTTTTTGAGTTCATCCGGACTTTGAGTTTCCAAGATTAACACGTCCCCAGAGACTTCCTTTTTCAACTGTTCTGGCCTGCCCGACTTCACCACCCGACCATGGTGTAAAATGACCACCTCATCACATAAATCGGCTTCATCCATGAGATGCGTCGTAAACAAGATGGAGAGATTCCGACTTCTTCGAATTGACTCGAATAAATTCCACAATTCTTTTCTCGCGACGGGGTCCAAACCATTCGAGGGCTCATCCATTAAAAGAATGCTGGGCTCGGGAAGAAGGGCTTTCGCAATCTCAATCCTTCGACGATATCCTCCCGAAAGAACTTTCACGCGATCATCCAATCGTTTTTCAAATCGAAATTCTTTGGCCAAGGTCTCGATACGTTCAAGGAGTTCAGGTCCTCGAACCCCATACATGCGACCATGAAACAAGAGATTCTCTTTGACCGTGAGATCCAAATCCAAACTTGGGGATTGAAAAATGATTCCTAATTCTTTTCGAATCTCTTTGGCCTGACGTTTCACTGACTCTCCTTGAATCAAAACATCTCCCCGCTGAACCGGAAACAGAGTCGTGATCAGGTGAAACAATGTGGTCTTCCCTCCCCCATTGGGTCCCAAAAGCCCGAGGAGCTCCCCTTTTTGAAGAGTTAAATTTACATCTCTCAGTGCTTCCTGGGTGCCATACTTGAAGTAGACATTCCTAACTAAAATGCTTTCGGGCGTTGGTGCCTCTTGTTCCATTTTCGGAAAAACCTAACCTTTCCAATCTATTTGGTTGATCACACAACCATTTTTTCATATCCGAACGAAGGAATATAGGCGAAGCTAAATAGGAAAGGCAAGGTTTGCCCTGTGGAGAGGACTTTCGATCATAAATCTCGCTCGGAGATGTTCCGCCTTTGCGAAAAACTTCCCTTGGATATTGTCATCATTGGAGGAGGGATTACGGGGGGCGGAATCCTAAGAGACGCGGCCTTAAGGGGAATGAGGGTGGCCCTCTTTGAAAAAGAGGACTATGCCGAGGGAACGTCAAGTCAATCGTCTAAACTCATTCATGGTGGACTGCGTTATTTGGAAACATTTGACTTCCGTCTGGTCTTTGAGGCCTGCCGAGAGCGAAAGAGACTCCTTCAACACGCCCCTCGTTTGGTAAAACCGCTTCCATTTCTTTTTCCCGTATATAAAGGCGTCGGCCGAAGCCTGCCTGAAATTGCAGCGGGGGTATGGTTCTACGATTTTCTGGCCATGTTTCGGAACATCGCACACCCCAAAATCATGGGGCGGAAAAAAACCGTTCGACTCCAGAGAGGACTTCAAAACAAAAAACTCAGGGGTTCGGTTCTCTATTTTGATGCCTTGACGAATGACACAGAGCTTACCCTTCGAACAATCCAATCGGGCTGGAGACATGGGGGACTTCCATGCAATCATGCGGAAGTAACGGACCTGCTTTTTTCAAAGAAACGTGTGGTTGGGGTTCGCGTAAGGGACCAACTTAATGGGAAAACCTATGACGTCCAATCTCGATGGGTGGTCAATGTAGCGGGACCCTGGGGAGATGGCATCCGGAAAAAAGTCCGAAAGAATCTCACATCCAAATTGCGCCCCACGAAAGGGGTTCATCTCCTGCTTCCTCAGAAAAGGCTCAACGTCAATCAGGCCATTCTTCTTCTGGCCCCTTCGGATCAACGGGTCATGTTCATCATTCCCTGGTTAAATCACACGATCATCGGAACCACCGACACGGATTTTCATGGAAATCCGGACCACGTTTGTGCGGATGAATACGATGTGGACTACCTACTGGACGCCGCCAATCATTATTTTCCTTTAGCGAAATTGACTCATAATGATGTCATCAGCACATGGGCCGGTTTGCGTCCTCTTCTATTGGACCAAAGAGACAATCCCTCGGCCGTTTCCCGTGAACACGATATCTTTTCGGATGCAGAGGGCTTCGTCAGTATGGCGGGTGGAAAACTCACGACCTTTCGACAGATGTCCCAAGAATTGTTGGACTGGATCGTAGCCCGAACACCGGAATGGAAAGAACGCATCTCCGGGTGTCGCACGCATCAGCTACCTCTGGAAGAAGGGCTCCCCCTTCCCCCTTCCAATGACTTTTGGTCCAGAGCGGAGTGGTCCATGCGCCATGAAATGGCCTGTACCATTTCGGACATTCTCATGCACCGAACCCAAAAAGGATTCTTGGATCCCGAAGAAGCCGAAGAGAACGCCCATGAGATCGGCCTGCGCTTGGCGAAATTGTTCAAGTTCTCCCCGGAGGAGATCGCCCGTCAAGAACGCGAATGCCAAAAACGTTTAAAAAAAATTCAATCGGGCATTCGAAAAAAGCCCTCCAAATAAACATCCGACACCCTTTGCGCTTTGCCTAGACATCCCTGTAGCACGTGTCTATAGAAGGCCTATGTATTTTCGATTTCCCGAAAATCGAATGTTCGACGTGGTGGGTGTGGGAAGAAACTCGTGGGATCGCATCTCCCTTCTCCCTGACTACCCTCCGCCCAACGCCAAAGTGGAAGTTCTGGAGCTCGTTCACCAGCCTGGCGGGCAAGTGGCCACTACACTTGTGACTGTGGCTCGCCTGGGGGGAACCACGCGATATCTCGGAAAATTTGGAGATGACGCTAGTGGTCGAGCCGTGAGAGGGGCTTTGGCCCATGAGGGCGTGGAACTTACCGAATCGCGTGTTCTTCCCGGAATCAATAACCAGACGGCGTTTGTGGTGGTCGATAAAACTCATCATACACGAACGGTTTTTGGCGATTTTGACGAACGGCTTCTTTTGGAAATGGATGACTTTCCCCAAGAAGCCATCAATAGCGGGAAAATTCTTTTTCTCGGAGGACGCAACCCCTCAACCATGATTCCCTTTGCAAAAATGGGAAAAGAAGCCGGCTCCATTATCGTTTTGGATGCCGATGATCCAAGCGATGGGGCAAAAGAGTTGATTAGCTTGGCGAACGTTGTCATTATGCCTGAACCGTTTTTGTCCGACTTCACAGGAGAAAGGGAAACCCACGCTGCATTACGTCGAGTTTCGCAACTGGGTCCGACGATCTCATGCGTAACAAAAGGACAAAAGGGGTCTTGCGCCCTGTGGCAAAAGGAGTATGTGGAGGTCCCGGCCTTCGACATTCGTGTCCTGGATACGACGGGGGCAGGAGATGTTTTTCAGGGGGCATTTTTAATTGGGCTCCTGGAAAATTTTGAGCTTCCCCATTTGTTAAAGTTTGCAAATGCTGCGGCAGCGTTAAAATGTAGGACACTCGGAGGACAAAGCGGAATTCCGCCCCGAGCTGATGTTGAAAAATTCATTCAAATTTGATCATTTGAAAGGTGAATATGAGTATTAATGTTGGAATCATGGGTTTCGGCCGGATTGGTCGAAACGTCTTTCGGATTTTAAATGAAAGGGACGATATCAATGTCGTCGCAATATCTGACCTCGCTGATCCTCATGCAGCGGAGTATTTATTGCGATTCGATACGGTTCATGGACGATTCCCTTACACCGTTTCTTCGAAAGAACACGAATTGTATGTCAAGGGTCGACGAATTCGCTTCGTTCAGGGAAAAGAACCTGGAGATATCAATTGGGGCGCTCTGGGCGCAGATATCGTCATCGAATCGACTGGAAAATATCGGCAAAACGATCAGTTGCAAAAACATCTTCAAGCTGGAGCCAAACGCGTCATTCTAACGGTTCCTCCCAAAGACGATGTGGACGCGGTTATCGTGCGTGGTGTAAACGACAAGGATCTGAAACCGGAGCATAAAATTGTTTCTGCCAGCTCGATCACGGCCAACTGCGTGGCCCTATTATTGAAAATTCTCAATGACGCTTTCGGAGTCAAGCGAAGCTTCATGACCACCGTTCATGCTTACACGAACGACCAACGACTCGCCGATGTTCCACACACGGATCTTCGTCGATCTCGTGCGGCGGCAGAAAACATCATTCCAACCGATACATGGGCTCCAAAAGCCATCGGAAGAATTCTTCCGGAGTTGGAAGGCTGTCTGGCTGGAATGGCCATGAATGTTCCGGTTCCCGATGGTTCCAATGTCGATATGGTCACGGAAACCAAAGAACCCATCTCGGTCGAAGCCATCAACGAAGTGGTCAAGAGTGCCGCTGGAAGCACTTACCGCGGAATCGTTGAATACATGGACCAACCCATCGTTTCCAGTGATGTGGTCGGAGATAAACACTCTGCCATTTTCGACTCATTGGCCACACAAGTTATGGGTGAAAACCTCGCAAAAACGGTGTCTTGGTATGACAACGGATGGGGCTATGCCTGCCGGGTGGTTGAATTAATTGAACGTGTCGCTGAATTTGAGGAGTTACGCTAATGAGTATTCGAATCGCAATCAATGGTTTTGGACGAATTGGGCGTTCTGTCTTTCGAATTCTTTTGGAAGAAAAGGACATCGAAATTGTTGCCGTAAACGACATTACGGACAATGAGACCCTCGCCTATCTGCTTCAATATGACACCGTCATGGGTCCCCTGAAACATAAGGTTTCCTTCGACTCAGACACCTTGAGTGTTGCGGGTCGAAAGGTCCAAATGCTTAGCGTGACTGACCCGGCTGAAGCTCCTTGGAAAAAGATGGATATTGACATCGTCGTTGAAGCGACAGGTCGCTTTCGAACTCGGGAAACCGTCCAAAAGCATATTCAAGCTGGCGCTAAGAAATGCGTTCTTACCGTTCCGCCGAAGGATGCTTTGGATGCCATGGTCGTCCTGGGAGTGAATGACAACGAGCTTACGTCTGAGCACAAGATGGTTTCCAATGCTTCTTGCACCACGAACTGCTTGGCTCCGATTGCCAAAGTCCTGCATGAATCTTTCGGAATCAAACATGGCTTCATGACAACCGTCCATGCGTATACAAATGATCAACGGCTATCCGACTTTTATCATTCCGATTTAAGACGGGCTCGGGCTGCGAATGAGAACATCATTCCAACGACTACGGGCGCTGCTCGCGCGGTGGGAAAAATTCTTCCCGCCCTTGCCGGAAAATTGGATGGAGCTGCCATGCGGGTTCCCATCGCAGATGGTTCCGTGGTGGATTTGGTGACCATTTTGGAAAAAGATGTCACGGCAGAACAAGTCAACGAGGCTGTGCAAAAAGCGGCCGAAGGCCCCTTAAAAGGAATCGTGAAATATTCCACGGATCCTTTGGTTTCTTCGGATATCGTGGGCAACCCCCACTCTTCCATTTTTGACGCGCCCTTCACACATGTTCTTCAAGGTAACTTTGTGAAGACCGTCAGCTGGTATGACAACGAATGGGGTTATTCAAATCGTGTAGTCGATTTGGTTAAAAAGCTAGCCAGCTTGTAATACCTTTAAACATAAAAACGCCCATCTCTTTGAAGAGAGATGGGCGTTTTTTTTATTCAAGACTCTTTTAATTTTTTTCAGGTGTTAGGGAAACTTGTTCGAGTTCAATTCCCAATTTCTTTGCGACGTCAAAGATGCGTTCATCCCGATAAAATTCAAGAAAACAAATCTTTTTGATTCCCGCGTTAGCGATCATTTTAAAACAGTTCCAACACGGGCTCGCCGTTACATAGATCGTGGCATCTGAAATGTTGACGCCATTTCGAGCGGCCTGAATGATCGCATTGGCTTCCGCGTGGATCGTCGCCACACAGTGTCCCTCTTCCATCATGTGGCCAATCTCAGAACAGTGTTCCAAACCACGAATGGATCCATTGTATCCTGTTGAAAGAATCATCCGATCCCTGACAATGACCGCCCCAACAAATTTTCGATCACAGGTCGAGCGTGTAGCCACCTCTGTGGCAATCTTCATGAAATACTCGTCCCAACTGGCTCGCTTCACGAAATCACACCCAGCCTTTTCCCAACACGTTCAAAGGCACCCAAAGCTTTATCGAAATGTTCTTTTTCATGAGCTGCAGATATTTGAATACGAAGCCGGGCCTCTCCCTTCGGCACGACCGGAAACCCGAAGCCCGTAACAAAAACGCCTTCTTTCAACAATTCTTCACTCATTTGAATCGCAAAGGATGTTTCGCCCACAATGATGGGGACGATCGGAGTTTCCCCATCCAAGGGTTTAAATCCGCGCTTGGAAACCTCTTTTCGAAAGTATTCCGTATTTTCTCTCAATTTTCCGATGCGTTCGGGATGAGCTTTCAAGTAGCGAATCGAGGCCAATGCCGAACCGGCTACTGCGGGTGGAAGCGCATTCGAAAAAAGTTGGGGACGAGAACGCTGCACGCAATAGTCCACAAGCGCTTTGGATCCGGCGATGAAGCCTCCAGCCGCGCCACCCAAGGCTTTCCCGTATGTTCCGGTGATGATATCGACTTCATCCATGAGACCATAGTGTTCGGCCGTTCCGCGGCCGGTTTTCCCCAACACTCCGGTGGAATGAGAATCGTCCATGACCACCAAGGCATTGTATTTTTTGGCCAGATCACAAATGTCTGGAAGCTTTGCGATATGTCCTTCCATGGAAAATACGCCATCCGTTACGATCATCTTGGTTCGCGCACCTTCATGCTCTTCCAAAAGTTTCTTAAGAGCATCCATATCATCGTGAGGATAAATGCCTTTGGCGACTTTCCGGGTCAAACGAATGCCGTCGATCAAAGAAGCATGATTCAAGGAATCGGAAATGATCGCATCGCCTTCGCTCATGAAGGTGGAAAACAAAGCTTCATTGGCATTCCAACAAGAAGTATAAGTGGTCGCGGCTTCCTTCCCCAAAAATTCGGCGGTTTCGTTCTCAAGCTCTTCATGAATTCCCAGAGTTCCGCAAATGAAGCGAACCGAGGCGGTTCCATTCCCATATTGATCAATGGCATCATGGGAAGCTTTCCGAATTTCTTCCATGGCTGAAAAACCCAAGTAATTATTGGAAGACAATACAATGACATCCCCTTTTCCTCTCATGGGGACGACCGGAGCTTGTGGGCCTTCTAAAAAATTGAGCGATTTATACACACCATCTTTTCGAAACTGCTCCAACTCTGATTGAATTCGATCCTGAAATTTTTGATCCATAACCTTCTCCCAACAATCCTGACTATTTTTCCAAAACCGCGCGGAGTATAGCACTCCTCTTTAACCCCGCAATGAAATGCCCCCAGTAAAAAAGTTGCTATCTTGCCTTCTTACTTAGGCGGGAATCCACGAGAATGCGATATAATGTCCTTTCCCAAAGCGTGAGGAAGCCCCAGAATCCATGCATAAAAAATGCTGGGGCTGAGTCCCGAGCGAGGTGAGGCGTCTTTGTCCGAAAATCGAAGATTTCCTAACGGAACAGCTCAGTCTGAGCAAAAACATGGGGAGGTGTTCCCTCTCTCCATATCGGGGTTTTTAGAAAACCTTCTTTGATGCAATGACCGTTACTGCTGGAATCGACTCTTGATCATTCCGATAATGATTCTTGGTGAACTTGATGTCTCTCCCACCGTTAGCAAAATGTAGTCAGCGCGATCAAGTTCCTCACGCGAAATTCCGGACCAGAGCGCAACGGTGTCGCTTTCGCGACCATCAGGACTTTTCTGCGAATATGGGAGCACCAAAAGCGCCGCCAATCCATCAGGTGCGTGTCCAGGGCCACCGTCGCCTTTGAAGTTTGGTGGGAGGTCAATTCCAAAATGCTGGTAACAGAACTGTGTCGATTCAGTGTGATTGACATATGCGCGAGTTCGACTTCCAGTCGAAAATCCATGCCAATACTTCTTTTTTGTGCACAAATCTTTCCCTGGCAAAACCACCTGTGAAGCTACAATCTGGCCTTCAGAGTTCTTAAAGCCCGCTTTCGACAGACCAAAAAGGTCCCAGCCACCCACATCTTCTCGAAACTTGTCGGCATTGTATTCATCAATTAAGGCAAATGGATAAAAAGCGTATTCCGAGGCATTTACCTTCGATTGCTTGCCATCGCTTCCTTCTCGAACGAGATTTTCCTCGTTATCAATGAAAGCCTTGGTGATCATCTTATTACCGCTAAACTGAACGACAAGACCTCCGCGTTCAATAATGAATGTGTCAATTAAAAGATCGCTTCCAGACCTTCTTGCATCGGGCTCTAAATCATCATTTTGAGCCAACTTCTGAAAATCAACCGTATACGACCCATTTAAGCCAACCGGTCCAAAATCATTATTGACCGTTGAGAGCTCGCCATCCTCTTCGGGGGAGACAAACTCGGGCAGGAGATCCTTCGCCGTCCAATTTTCTGTTCCACGAACCCAGAGAATTCGCCCCTGTTCACTGCAAAAGAGTTTTCCATCGCGGATCGTCAAACGGCTCGTTGCGCCTCGTTGAACGCATGAATGCAGACTTTCCGAGATTCCATCGGCCTGCGATTGGGCTTCTACGCTCAAGGAAATCGCAAAAGTTGCGAAAATAGGAAAGCAAAGAAACTTAACTGTTTTCATCATTGCCTTTCTCCCACTAAGTGAAGATGAATTATTTCGGCGGACGCACAAGCTCGTAGAGCGTGTGGACGTACGATAGATCTTCTTCGCTATCATCGTCAAATGTCCCCTGGATGGGGAGCTTGATCACGACGCCTTTTGTTCCGTCAAAGATACGATCCCTTTGGGCTTGCACTCCACGCTCTGACATCGAAGTACCCGTGAAAAGTAAGATAAAGCCGCCTTCTGGTGCCTTGAGGGATTGTCCCAGATCCTTTACGTCATACTGAACTTCTTGGGGATAGTGAGAGTGCAAGTTAACAACTCTCGTTAGCTCAAGCCGTGATGGCCAAGAGAAATTCTCAAGTAAAATGTTTGTCATCGGGATAAGTGCTTTTCGTACGTAGGTTTCGGCATTTCCCCAACTAGGATGCGCTCTATATTCGGTTCTCGCATCTTCGTCGATCGCAACAAGAACAGAGGTTTGATCCACAGTAAGTCGTTCTGTAGCAAAAACTCTATTCGCCGCACCGACCAGAACTAAAGTAGCCATGCTGAAAATGAATAAATTCTTAAGGGTCATAGATACCTCCAAAATTCGTTTTCCTTGGACTAACGCAATTACCGTGCCGCGTCAAGAAGCTCCTAAAATATTGAAATAACGAGATTATGATCGGCCCTTGCCACCATCTGCCCCGTACATTGTGCGACCTCTGTGCCCCTTGCCTGAATCTCAGCAAATATGATGAAGTGACTTTTTTTTAAAGTCGGGGCCTCTGGCCTGTTAAGAGCCAGGCCCCTCTTGCCTGAAATCAAATTGGGTACTTAGTCCTAAAGAATAAAAAGGGACTTAAAACAAATGCCCTTTCCCAAAGCGTGAGGAAGCCCCAGAATCCATGCATAAAAAATGCTGGGGCTGAGTCCCGAGCGAGCCGAACGGCGTAACGCGAGGCGAAGCGTCTTTGGGAAAGGGCATTTGTTTTTAAGGCCCTTCCTGTTTTGGACCACTTTTTACAGATTTGTTCCTTTACCCAAATTTCGGAGGGTTTCGATCAGTTGGGCCAGTTCCGGAGCTAAGGGGCTTTCGAAAGTACGTTCCTCTGCCTCGCCCGGCAACAGGACTCGAAGTTTCGAGGCATGAAGGAAATGCCGTTTGAGTTTGAATTGATCTTGCTGACGCTCCTTCGGAGTCTGGTATAGCCGGTCTCCCACCAAAGGATGTCCGATGGCACTCAAATGCACTCGAACCTGGTGCATCCGTCCCGTCAAGGTTCGAACCGCCAACAGGGTTGCCTCCTCAAACACCTCTACCGGTTCGTACAAGGTTTTGGCCTCCCGGACTTTGGATCGATGCGGAACACTCGAATCCTTTACCGCCACCATTTTTCGCGGATTCCGGGAATGATGGGCCAAGCCAAAATCCACTTCCCCCGCCGTTTCGATTTTTCCCAACACCAGGGCATGGTAGGTCTTTTTAATTTTTCGTTCATCAAAGCCCGTTCGCAAAAATCGGAAGGCCTCAGGCGTCCGCGCCACCATGATCAGACCCGAGGTATCCGTATCCAGGCGATGAACAATGCCCGGCCGAAGGGAATCATCTCCAACATCCACCAAATTCGGAAAACGGGCCAAAACCGCATTGGCCAGAGTCTCTACATCCGAATAATCATTTGGATGGGTGGGTAAGTCCGCAGGTTTGTCCAGAATCACCACCTGAGAAGACTGCCAAACAATTTTGAGGGGGATCTTGGGGTTCGGATCGATTCGACGCTCTTCGGGAAGCGTGAAGGAGTCCACGATCACCTCATCGCCTTCCTGGATCAGATCCCCTTTTCGGGACGCCTTCCCATTGACGCGCACCGTGCCCTTTAAGATTAATTCTTGAATATAGGCCCGAGAGATCCCTCGAAACTGAGCCGAGACAAAGCGATCCAGGCGTGTGCGGGCCTGGTCGCCAACAATGATCCATTTCTTCTCTGGACTCGGCATAACCTCCTTACATTATTCGATTTAGTGATATACTTCGAGTCGTTATGAGCAAAATTTGTTTCGCGCTTTTGCTAAGTTTGTTTTTTGTCCCTGTCGTCATGGCTGAACCCTTTCAGGCGAACGTCAACGAGGAGAAGACCTATCTCCGAACAGACCCCAGCTTGGATAGTTCCGTCCTTCTGGAAATGAAAAAAAACGATTCGATCACCGTAGTGGAGGAAAAGGATGATTGGATGCTCGTTCGAACGCCGGAAAACCGCGTTGGATGGGTTAAATCTCATGATGTTCGCAAAGAAACACCCGTGACCATTTCTCAGGGCACCCCCACTCCATCAGAAAACTCCAATCTCAACCCCGAACCCGAACAGGAACCCACGATCACCGATGTCGTTCCGGAGCGAGAATTTTATGAAATTTCCATGGTTCTAAGGCCCGGTTTTGACAAGGCCACGGATCACCCGGCTGGAATGGACGATACGGGATTTAGCATTGGGGGACACGTAGCCTGGTTTTTTACGCCCTACTTTGGCTTGAGTATCCCCTATACGTTTCGGTTCTATGAAGGAGACTACAAGATTCAAACTGTCGGAGGCGGTCCCGTGATCCGATACCTGGATCTAAACCATTTCCGGGGATCCTTAGATGGAAATTTCATTTATGCTCGGGCCTTTGGGCATAACGAAATCGGTTGGAGTGCCGGTTGGGACTTCACCTTCGGGTTCAAGGACACAATCCTACGCCCCTTCATCGGACCGTTTGTCCGCTTCGAGCAAATCTATGCCGACGGTCCGAACCTCACCACATGGAGTTTTGGTTTAAGCATTTCCCTCACGAATTTCACAGACCTGAGCTAAGAAAGCGTGGAAAAAGCTGGGGATATTTTTGGGAGCTTTTTTAGGCGAAGTGGGCTCACCCTACTTTGCTTGGGACTCGTTTTTCTTTTGTATGGTTCCTCCCCCGCCCAAATCAAAACCAATTTAAAAGGATCCAAAAAAGTGGAATTCCTTCTGGATAAGTTGGAATTCTCTCCCAGTTATAAAGTTCGAATCGCTGCCGCCAATGAGCTGGGTCGGGTGGCCAACGGAACCCTTGCCGATTGGATGCTTCGAGCTTTTCGAAAAGAAAAGAACCCAGCCGTTCGCCTCTCCATCCTCTATGCCGTAGGACAAATTCCGGACCACTTGGTCCTGCCCCCCTTACTGGAGCTCCTTCAACAAGAACTTTTGGAAGAAAAAGAAATCGTGGCAGCAGAACAAGTCATTTGGAATCTCCGCAGGGCCGTGGACATTACGGAGTGGACCAAAGCACTTTTGGACAGCATGTCTCGACAGGAACGGGCCCTTGCGGCCTATCTCATGGGCTTGGTCGGAGGAAGAACCGTTTACCCAGCATTGGTGGAGGCTTTAAACGACACATCGGCCTATGTTCGAACCCGAGCCGTTCAAAGTCTGGGTCGAATTGGTGTAAAAAACGGCGCGGAAAAATGTCGTTTCTTGGCTCACAAAGATCCCGATCGAACGGTGAGAAAAGCAGCTCGAACTTGCGTCGGAGAACTAAAACTCCGAAACAAAAAAACACGACTGAAGAACAGCCGAAAAATTCGTTTGGTAAAAGATCTCCGCGGATTGAAACGAAACGCCATGACACCTTCCGAAATGCGCCACTACTGGGAACATAACGTCAACCCACGAGAGTTGGAGGAAGCCGTAAGCTTTCTACGCAAAGGACATATCGAGCAAAGACAAGACAAGTCCATCACCCTTGCTCACCACAAACAACTGAGAAAAACGATCCAATACGACGCAAATCTCGTGACCCACTATCATTTTCGCAAGGCCGACCTTTCCAAACTCAAAGACGTCGTTCACGAGAATGTCGGGTATGTGAACCGATGTTACATTCAAGAAGTTAAGAAAAACCGAAAACTGGGAGGAACCGTTCGAATGCGTTTCCTCATCTTAAAAAATGGAACCGTTTCAACCGTTCAAGTGGTGGGAGGATCCCTAAAACATCGAAAGGTGCACTCCTGCATTCAAAAGGAGATTCAAAAATTTAAATTTCCAGCCATCCCTCTTTCCTATGTGACCATGAATTACACGTTTTCATTCACGCCACCCAAAGATCGAACGTACAAATTTTAAATGGATTGTTTTAGTTTTTGAATTTCAGCCTTGATTTCTTCGGAGCCATTTTCCTTGGCCAGAGATTCCAGTCGGTCCAGGCTGGCTTGGGCTGCGGTTCTTTTTTCTTCCAAGACCTCCAACATATGCCCCAAGGATCCGAAAAACCCTTTAAACTCATCTTTGCTTCGTACTTTTTGCAAAGAACGCACCTCTCCAGTTTCCGCAATTTCTTCCAACGTGCGACTGACTCGAAACATGGGCCCTGCAATTCGATGCGTAATCAAAATGCCTAAAACAAACAGACTTCCTACTTGAAGAAGAAAGAATCCTGCCAAGATGTATAACGTTCCTCGATCATAGTCAGCCACCATGGCCGAAATTTCCGAAGATTGGATTTGGAGAATTTCCGTATTGGTCACATTCATCTGGTAAAGCTTGTAACCCAATATGGCGAAAATGATGGAAGAGACAAACACAACCAGCATCGTATATTTGATCTGAAAGTGTCCATCGACCAAATATCGACGATGTTTGAAATTCGATTTTTTTCGATCACTCATGATTAAGGCCCAAAGGTTTCAGTTACACCTGCACTGGCCTGCATTATAGGCCTTGGTGAAAAATATTCGAGAAACACGTCTCGGGCCAAATCGGAGGGTTTAATTCTCCAGTACTTTTCGCTCACTAAAACCACACCAATGGCAATCTTCTGATTTCGTGAGTTGCGTGCATATCCCACAAACCACTCGGTCCGGCCTCTGGGGTTTCTTCCGGAGAGGGATCCCGTTTTTCCCCCAATTTGAAGTTCCCTCAAAACCTTTCTCCGCTTCATATTTCGAAAGGACTTTCGCGATGTCCCAACGGTGATGGTTTGGGCCATCATATGTCGAAGTTTTCGCGCCGTAACCGGTGTCATGGCTTCTTTCCAAACCTTAGGTTCCACCGCGTATTTCAATGCCCCCTTTTGATCGACCGCACGGCTAACCAAATAGGGTTCCATGATTCGTCCCTCATTCACGGCTGCCCCAGCGAGCAAGGCTCCGTGCAATGGACTCAGACGAACCTTACCGAAACCTGCAGCGGCCCGCGCGGCTTGATATCGGCTATCCAAATCGATTCGGGCCAAGCTCGGAGCGACCTTCAGACCGAAAGGAATCTCATCGTTGAAACCAAATCGACTCGCGTAATCCAGCAACACCTCGGAACCCATTTGTGGATTGGCTCCGATTTTGCCAAATACAACATTGGCCGATTTCGCAAACGCCCTTCCCAAGGACAGACGATTCCGCCCTCCATGTCTCAAAACCTGTCGGGATCGAATTCCGTACATATCTCCATTGAACCGAATGGTAGAATTGGGAAGAAGAATGCCTCGTTCCATGGCTGCGGTTGCGCTAACCATTTTGAACACCGAAGCCGCCGGAAAGGTTGCTCGAAGAGCCAAATCAGACAATTCAGGATCTTTTGTAGAGTAAGAAGCCAACGCCAAAACACTCCCTGTGGTCGGTTCGACGACCGCAACCCCACCCCAATCCACTTTATGACGAGAAAGCTTCTTCATCAAATAGCGTTGAAGAGCGGTATCGAAGGTTAACTCGATCGCCAGATCCCCATCTTCCGTCGCGACGCGAACTTCCTCCGGTCCTCTTAATAAGTGATCGGTTTTCAACAGGTCTTGAAAGAAAGGCTTCCCGATTTCGTCCGTCTTCTTCTCCGCCGCAGAAGAAACTTGTTTCGGAACTTTGGCGTTTACCTGGGAGGTTCTTGAAAAGACAACAACCCCCAAGAAAAAAATGCAGACCAGCACACCAATGGCTACAACAAAGCCTTTCCGGTCCCCTTTCTTTCTCGATCGCCGGGGAAGATTATTCTGATAGTCTCTCCAACTCACAACGGTTTTATGATAAAAAATCCTATCATATATGCAACTTATCCTCTACCACTTCGAGTATTGCCCTTATTGTGTGGACGTAAGACATGCAATTAACCGATTAAATGTCCCAAATGTGGAAACCCGAGACATCTTGGAAAATCCCACGTACAAACAAGAACTCATTGCTTTGAATGGCCACCGACAAGTCCCTTGTTTGCTGATCGACGGAAAACCCATGCTGGAAAGCCGTGACATCATCGCCTTTTTGGAAAGACACTACGGTCCATGAGCACGACCCCTCGAAGAATTTTGTTGTCTCTCACGGTCGGTTTGACGCTGGCCCTGATGATATCCTGGGTCGATCTTCCCCTTCGAGGATCCATCTATCAAATGATGATCCGCTTAAGAGGTCCCATCCAACCCGCCAAGAACATCGCTTTGTTGATCACGGCGGATCAGAATTCGGCGAAGGAAGTTTCTCTCCACACACGAACGTGGTTATCCGACGTTCGAACCGTTCTCCACGCCCTTCAATCCAAGCCACCTAACGTGGTCTATTTCGATTTTGAAATTTCTCCGGATGAAAAACGGTTTTTAGGTCTAAAAGATTTAAATTTCCCGACCTACTCTCGGGAACTGGATTTTACAAAAGAAGGAGATGTCTTTCTTCTTCCCTTCGTTCGGTCTCCTGAATTTCTCCCCCAAAAAAACGCCTCGCAGTCCATGTCCCCGGATCCATTTATGTTGGGCACCGAACCTAGCCAACTCCTGCGCTCCATCGCCCCCCAAGAGTTGACCTACCTTCTAAATCACGGACCACAGGTTCTCAATATCACGGGTCCCTCGGGCACCTACCCGCGAATCCCTTTATCGGCCACTCAGTCCGACCCAAAAAGACTTCAGCAACTGGCAGACAAAATTGTATTGATTGCTCCCCCACTCGAAGAAACCCGCTCTCGCTTGGGACAACTTCCTTTCTATCCAAAAACAGGAATCGCGGGTTGGGATGAAACGGAAGTGGTGGCAAATATCATTGATACCGTAATTCACAAACGAGGCATTCGACAGGCTCCTGAAGAGGTTTCCTTCTTGATTACCGCTCTGGTTGCGGCGAGTTCGGTGTGGGTTTTATTTTCGACACCGCCTCTCATGGGCATTCTCTCGGTCGTCCTCATTTCTTTCCTTTTGGTAGTTACTGCCTTGTTGGCCATTCACATGTTCTTTTTCTTGGACATTCTTCCCCCGTTCTTGGCCATTGTTTTTGCCTACTACTTCCTGATCCCTTACCGGCTAATTGTTGAATACAAGGGACGATGGCGTTACCAACAAGAAAATCGCCTATTGGCCGAGGTTGAAACGCTAAAGAACAATTTCATGTCCCTCGTTACCCATAATTTAAAAACGCCCATAGCTCGAATCGAGGGAATAGTGGAAACACTTTTGGCATCCAAAGGATCTACCGAGGAGGAATGGAAAAATGGCCTTTCAAGGCTTCTCCATTCGACAGAAGACTTGAACCGACTGGTGACGCGCATTCTCAACCTCGCTCGGGTGGAGCGACCTGAATATCAATTGCAAGTCACGAATCGGGATTTGAACCAAATCGTAGAAAAGGTCATTGAAAACCACGAGCCTTTGGCACAGGAAAAGGACATCACCCTTCACGTGGATTTGGAACCTCTTTTCCCCATCAACATGGAACCCGAGCTCATTCAAGAGTCCATTGCCAATTTGGTGGAGAATGGCATCAAATACACGCCGACCGGTGGAGAGGTTCTGATTAAAACCGAGGAAGTGGGAGAACACATTCACTTCAGTGTTTCCGATACGGGCCCAGGAATTCCGGAAGAAGAAGAATCAAAGATCTTTTCCAAGTTTTATCGTGGGGCCGAAGTCAAAAACAAAGGCATTCGGGGAAGCGGCTTGGGACTATACCTTGTGAAATATTTCATTGAACTTCATGGCGGCTCCATTCAATTTGAAAACCGGCCTGAAGGCGGAAGCCGTTTCACCTTGAGCCTTCTTCGAAAGAAATGATTCACTTCTGAAATTCGCGTCCCACAAAAAATATTTCCCGGCTTTCTTTTCGTGACGCACTCGGTTTTTGAATTTTGGCCATCAAAAAATGATCTTTTAACTTCTTTAAAAACCCATGTGTTTCCCCACCTTGGTACATCTTGCAAACGAAATGTCCCCCTCCGGGCAACAACTGTATCGCCAATTCCAAAGCAAATTCACAAATGGCCACCGATTTCAAGTGATCTGTGTCCCGACTCCCCGTTGTTTGCGGGGCAGCATCACTCACAACCACATGGAACGAAGACACGTACCCCTTCAAAATTTCGGGCGTTAGCGCAAACAAATCTTGCTGGAAAAACAGAACTTCCTTTGGAGGATCTTCCCTCAACGGCTCCAAATCCACACCGACCACTTTCCCGGATTTTCCAACCCTTTGAGAGAGATATTTGAGCCAAGAGCCCGGAGCTGCCCCCAGGTCTAAAACATGATCGCCTTTCCGGATCAGGTGGTATTTCCGATCTAACTCTTCGAGCTTGAATACCGAACGAGCCGCAAACCCATCCTTTTTGGCTTTATGATAAAAATGATCCGGATTCTTCTTCACCAATTGTATCCAATCCAAAAGTCGATTCCATCTTCCCCTGCAAAACCTTGATTCCAGCGAAAGGTCAGACCCAATACTGTGGGCACATTCACAAAGTATCCCACAGAATATTTTACATCATGTTTTTCGCCATTAAACCAAGCCGCACCTACATCCGTGTAAATTCCACCCCGAACATCAAAATAACGGGTGAGCCAACCCAAAAATTGGTCTAAAGGATCAAAAAACTTGGCTCCCACAAAATCAAAAAGGGGCAATCGAAGGTCCTCACTGAACACCCAGTAATTCTGTCCCTCCATCTCATCGAATCCGACTCCTCGGAAAGACAAATTCCCGCCAATGAGAAAAACATTCGCCAAATCTCCCTGGCTCGTTCCAGCGACAATCCGATGTGCAAGACCAAAGCGAGGAAGAAATCGGTTATATAAACGAAAGTCGAGATTGGCGTCGACATTGGCTAAGCGAGAATTTCCCGCATCGAACCCAGCCTCCGTTCTCAAAAATATGCGACTTCCGGTTGTGGGACCATGTCGATCCCAAACCGTCACATCATACGCATAAACCGCTCCCGTTTTTACGATATAAAAATTCCGATCTTCAATTTCGGGGGTTACATAGTTCTGCGTTTCAGTTGTCTGTTTCCCATAAAACTGTGTCTCAAAATCCCCATACGTGCTCAATTCTCGATATCGATCCAAAACAAATTGTTTTGTGAAGCGGGCTCCAACGTTATCAATATTCTCACGTGAATTATAAAACACTGAATACGTATTCCCCGTCGTCAAATTGGAAAACCCCGCATTCGCAAATTTGGCATCTCCGAGAAACATGCTATTCACAAAAAACCCACGATCACTGAAAAGGTTGTCCGCAAACCCACTCAAAAAATATCTAAAATGGTCACCGTCATACGCGGCTGCCGCTGAAAGGGATTGAACCTTATATGTGCTGGGCTGAGGATATCGAAACATCGTGCGCGGAAATCCTTCTTTCTCAGGACTCCGTGAATTTAATTTTGGAGTTTCCGATGTTGGGAAAGCCTTGATCGTCCCTTTCCCCCCTTTTCTTGGCTCCAGTTGGATCAAATCATACCCTTTCAATGAGAGAGACGTTACCTGGCTCGATTTTTTTTGTTTCAGACCTTCCTTCCGGAGCACCCATCGATGTTCTTCATTTTTCTCCGACCAGACCATTTCTTTCTCGTGAACGATTGGGTACACAGAGTGTTTGGGGGAATTCGTTAGCCAGTTTCGCTTTCCATTTAGAAGATTGATTTCCTGAATTTGAAAAAAGTCTTTGTTAAACTGGCTCAACAGAAGACGGTCTCCCTGGGGATCAAAGTCAAACCCGGCCGATTCCTCGGCCAAATTACGATTCACACCCTTGGCTTGATCAAAAAGCCATACACCGCCTTCCTCATCAAAGAGCCATCCGAACTCCTCTAACTTTCGAACCTGTTTGACCGAATTCATGCGAGCGCGAATTCCATTTTTCCACTGAAAGGCTTCCTTCTTTGATTGATCTTTCTTTTCTTCTAGAAAGGTTAAATAGCCTCGTCGAAAAACCAGATAGGGAAAACGAAGACCCTCACCCGAAATATCCTTCATCTCCTGGGTTTCATAATTCCAAATGAAAAGTTTTTCGGGGACGCGCTTTCCTTTTTTGGGTTTCGCACGAATTGCCACCAGAGGGGATTCGGAGTCAATTGCGGCTGAATGCAATTCCAACTTTTGGTCATGAGACACCCACAACTTTTGGGGCGTCCCTTCTCCTTTTTGAAATATCTGCGCAACTCCTTTATCTTTTTTGGCCGCAAAAAACATGAGCTTTGAAGGAAGCAAATAACGAAACGCTGTGCGCCCCCCAGTCCCTTTTTCAACACCTTCAATCATAGAAGACTGGGTTTCATCCGTTGAGATCCACCAAAATTCTCCGCTACGCCTCCACGCAATCTGTTTTCGATTAGGTGAGATCCGAAAGGCCCGAACATCTCGATCTAACGTCTGATGCGTTTTGAAAATTCGATCATACCAGCTCAATTCAAAGGGTCCTCGGGGGCGGTCTCCTTTAGCAAAAAACACTTTACCGTCCGCCAAAAAGGAAACCCACTGCAAACGGTTCTCATCCAAGTCATCCAAGGGGCCCTTCTCCACCGCGTCCATGGTGTCCCCTTCAGTATCGAATAAAAACATTTGGAGATCATCCTCGTCCTCAAATTTTTCCGAACGATCCGCCAGACGATTGTTTACAAGAACCAGCACTTGTTTTCGATCATAGCTGGTCCAAGTTTCCACCACAGACCTTCCTCCCAAATGGGGATCCATTCGCTTCATCAATTCTTTAGGGGCTCCTTTTCTTGCAATCGTCAAAGCCGAAAGGGATTGGACAGCTCCATTTCTCAATCGAAAATAGTGAAAACGGTCATCCACCTGAGCGGAGTTCAACCCGTGTCCTCCCCTTTGCGTTTTAAACACAATTTCATCGGGAAAGTGTGCCGCTTCGAGCACGCGAAAGGGATCATCTTCGAAGAAAATGGAAGCTTTTCCATTCTCCACTTGAAATGAATTGGTCTCCTCAGACGAATTCATTTCCTTTGGTTCTTCCTTAACTTCGTTCTCGGAAAGCAAGAGACCGGCACCCTTCAAATCCACGCGAACAGCATTTCCCTCCGGAACCTGTGCCTGGAGTTTTTCTTTGGGAGATGGATACGTGGCCAACACAATGGAAGGGGCAAATTTTTCGAAATGATTAAACAGAAGAGATTCATCTCCAAACCACTGGGGATGAAGAGCCCCGACTTTCATCTTCGTTAGGCGTTGAGACTTTTGTTTTTCGAAGTCATATTCGCCCAAGTCGTACGTTCCAGAAGGATCAAAGACATACAATAATTTCTGACCATTCGGAGAAAAACGCGGAGAGGTTTCTCTCAATTGGTTGGTATGGGTGATTTGAGTTACTTTCCGCGTCCCCAAGTCCAACGTATAAAGATTCCGATCATAGTGAGCGGTAAAGGGCATGGGTTCATCTTCTTGAGAAAAAACCAGGACTTTTCGCGTCGGGGAATAATCCAACCCCGAAATATGCTTTCCTTTGTTCGTCAGTTTTTCCCTTCCCTGCGTGGTCCAATCGAAACGATAAATATCGGTAAAACCATTCTCTTCCCCAATGAATGCGAGTTCGCTTCCGCCCAGAAAAACGGGTTCATTCACCGCATCTAGATCATCCCAGCTATACTCTTGAGGTTCTCCCAATTGAAAACAATCTTCCTCTTTATCGAACGAAAACGGCACAACGCGAATCACATCTCGACGAGACCTTCGAATGGCGTAAACCAGCTCTTTAGCCCCGATCCAGGCTCCCTTTCGAAATGAGGCCAATGACTCATTTCGAAACCGACGATCCGAAACGATTTCCTCTTTCGTGACTTTTCCATCCAATCCCAAGTGGTTTAAATACAACGCATTTCTAGGGCCGGATACGCCTCCAGAAATGAAAAACCGATCTCGGGCGTGAAGAACTCTTTGCTCTTCCGCAATGGTCTGCGAACGACTCGCCAGATCTTTCTTCCTTTTTAGAAAGCCATACTTTGTTTCCAAGGAGCCCTGAACCCATGCGTTCAGCTCTTCCAACGTAAGATTGAGGGACTTTTTCAAATTATCTTCAAAGGACATGTGGGTTCCATTCTCATGGAGTTTCCGAAACCCCTCCTCGCCGTAACGATCCCACATGAGGTTTACAATGTAGTTCCCGATTTTATACATCAGCCAAGTCCCTTGAATGACCCACAGATCATCAATCGGGAAAAACAGATCATTCACATAGGCATCCCGTATCGAAATCTCAGCTTGCGCATCCCACTTGATGGAATTCGTCTCAGCCTCTCCTTCAATAAACCAGAGGGGAAATCTTCGAGCCCCCTTGGCAATCTGGTACACGTGAACGGCCTCGTGTTTGGCGACATGCTCCAAAGTCTCCATTTCACCTTCGAAAGGAAAAACCATTCGCCGCCAGGAAAAGATTTCGGTCAAACCTCCCAATCCCTCTGGGACGGGACCATGAACGACATTGGATTGTTCGAAGTCTCGGCGACTTTGATAAAACAAAATTGGAATTTTTTTGGTGAAACGATTGTGCACCCCAAACACGCGATTGTTTCGTTCGTGATCGCTCTCGATGAATTCAACCACTTTGGGAAGCATCTCTTCGCCTTCAGGATACGTTAAGAAATTGAAATGTTGGCTTTCAAATCGGTGCCAATCGAATTCCTTAAATTGAGGCTTTTTGGGTCCCCAATACGGTAGGGGCATGAACATGGTTCGTTTTTCTCTTCCAGTAATTGGAAAAATAAAGCGAATAAACTGTTCGAGTAAATCCCCGCCCTGCCCGTATACGTTTTGGTTTCGCAAGGCATCATCTAGGCGAAGTGCGTCCAAGGGAAGTCCTGAAAGACGGTCCCCCAAACTCAGCCGAGAAAGCAATACATCTTGGTTCGATTGCGTGGCACCCGCGACACCCGCGGCTGAGCCAACAAGAAAAAGAACAAATATTCCCAGTTTCCACTTACGCATGAAGAAGGGGCCATCTTATCGGAAGGATAAGATTCCAGCCACCTAAGCCGAAGAAGGCGTTAGGAGCCAATGCCAACGAGAATGGTGGCGAATCCAAGAAAGGTCACAAAAATCGCCCAAAGTTGGTTCCCCGTTAGGTAGGTCCGCGTCATGTGCTGATGATGCCAGTTTCTCAAAAAGAAAAAAACTTAAAATGCCCTGAACCCACTCTATTTTTTATAGCGTTTCACCAAAGAATCGATATTCCAGTCCACTTTCAGCTGGACCGGTTGGCCGTAGTTCTCATAAGCCACGAAGCCCTTTTCAACCCCATGGTCAAAAAGTCTCTTGGTTACCTCCACGTCCTTCTTGCAGTACTCCCGAATCAAATCGAAACGCCCTTCTTTCACCCACCGAAGGGATTGAAGTCCATCAGCACTTTTGGCATCTCCCAAGGTTGCGGCCACAAGAGAGTTTAGTTTTAGACGATGACCCAAAAGATTTTTGACCTCGACCAACATATCGAAGCTCGGAAGCTTGCTAAAGTTGGCTTCGGAATAACCCCTTAGAACTTCATAATCGAAACGAATGTGATTGAATCCGACAATTAAGTCAGCCTTTTGAAAGTGTGCGATCAGATCTTGGACCTCTTTTTCCTCGTAGACATGGTATTGATCATCCGAACTATCGTATAGAACGCCACAGGCCATCCCCATATCTTTGATATTGGACCAGCCCCCGACTTCGTCAGCAGACCGAAGGGTCTCCAAATCGAAAACCAAAACGGTGGGAGTTGAATTTTTTGGGCCATCAAATAACGAAAATTGTTCACTCATGAGTTCTCTTTTGCATCCTTTCCATACCTTCGACCGCACGCTCGTTGAACGCATCCAAACGAACCCCTTGAAGAAACGCGGCCCTGGCCAATGTTAGTTTATTTTGCTTTTCGAGGCTCTCCCCTTGGCGAGCGAAAGACTCCGCCTTCCAAGAAACGTCATGACCAAACAGCTCCCCGGCTCGAAAAAAAAGTTCCGATGATTGTTGGAACCGACCGGTTTGAAACCGCGCAAGTCCTAAATAAAAATAAGCAAAGGGATTCTGAGCATCCAACTCGATAGCTTGTGTAATGAAGTGGGCTGCCCGTTCGATTTTTCCTCGATCCAACTCATTCCGTCCCTTCAGAACCAGTCTCATGGAAGCCGCCCGTGTCGGGGAAGTTTCCTTGGCGGCCAATTTTTCCAATGGAACGGCCTCCGGTCGAACATCGGCTCTTTTGACACACCCCCACCCCATTGCGAAAGCCAGAGAAAGAATGATCCAACCTTTTATCTGCATGCCTTGGGTTCCGTACCTGGAAGATAGGCCTCTCGCAAGCTTTTCTCTCCCCGCTCCAAACATCCTTTTTCCCAATTCGCCCAACGAAAACTTAAGCCGGAAGGAGTTTCAAAGGAAAGCCTGCGAGACCGCTTTTTCATTTCTTTCTCAAAACGAATCCATATTTGAAGGGCACCAGAGGCTCCCGTCAATCCGGTTTCTTGATTTTCATCCAACCCCACCCAGACGGTCGTCACATTCTCAGGAGTCAGCCCCACAAACCAACTATCACGGTAATCATCTGTCGTTCCCGTTTTCCCCGCAATCCCGGAGCCTTTTAGCCCGTGCCACCCAATGCTTCGAGCAGTCCCACGAGAAACCACGCCTTCCAGAATGGACAATACTTGATAGGCCGTTTGCGGGGTGAGCGCCCGAGTCACTTCCAAAGCTTTTTGTTCGATGGGTCGACCGTTCTGATCAATCACCGCTGTAATGGCTAAGGGTTCCGTCCAAAGGCCTTGGTTGACAAAGGCGGTATATGCTCGCAAGACCTCCAAAGGAGACATTTCAATCGCTCCCAAGGCCAAGGAAGGCTGTTGATCCCCCAAGTTAATTCCGAAGTCCTTCAAACCGTTTAACATGGGGTGCATCCCCACTTTGGTCAGAAGATTTACAACCGCTACATTTAAGGATCTTTCAATGGCGCGTCGAACGGTCACCTTCCCCCCATAAACATCATCATAATTGGACGGGGCCCACTCTTTTCCCGAAAACATGAACGTGGTTGGTTCATCGTGCAAAAGCGTTGAGGGGGTTGCTACTGGCCACCGACCTTTTTCTGGAGGTCTTAAAGCAATCGCTGCTACGAAAGGTTTCATCAACGAGCCCACCTGCCGACGAGCCTGTATGGCTCGATTGAACTGACTTTCTTCGTAGGATCTTCCCCCAATCAAAGCCTTCACATTCCCCGTTCGGGGATGAACGGAAACCATGGCAACCTGTAAAGGGAACTCCTCTCCAAGTTGGCTCTTCATCTGGAGTTCCCTCAAGCCTTCTTTAGAAGCTTGTTCGGCGTACTTCTGAGCGATGGGATCTAAGGTTGTATGAATTTCATACCCTTCTTTTTCAAGGGAAACCGAAGAAAAACGTTTGGCCAAATCTCGCCGAACGTAATCCAAAAAATAAGGAGCTTGTCGTCGATCAGTTCGCCTACCCCTTGGTTTCAAGGTTTCTGCCAAGGCCCGTTGATACTCTTCTTCAGAGATTTTCTGAAACTCAAGCAGTTTGGCCAAAACCAATCGTTTCCTTTTTTCGGCATTCTCGGGACTTCGGTAGGGAGAATATCTTCCCGGCGACTGGATAAGCCCTGCAAGCAAGGCTTGCTCAGCCAACGTTAAATATTGAATGCGCTTGGAGAAATAAAATCGAGATGCCTCCCCAAATCCATGAATGGAAAAGGAACCCCGCTGACCCAAATAAATTTCGTTCAAATAGGCTTCGAGGATTTCATCCTTTGAATACAATGCCTCTGCAATCACCGTCATGATGGCTTCCTTGAACTTACGACGGAGGGTTCGTTCGGGGGTTAAAAAGAAATTCTTCATGAGTTGTTGCGTCAAGGTACTCCCACCCTGTTTGGCTCCCCCCGGAGTCAAATTGGAGAAAAAAGCCCGCGCAATCCCCCGAAAACTGATTCCATGATGATCGTAGAAGGCTCGATCTTCCATGACCAAGATACCATTCACCAAGCCCGAGGGAACTTCCTCCAGACGAATGAGGGAGCGGTCCTCTTTTTGGGAAGACGAAATATCGCCAATTCGTTCCGGCTCCAGAGTGGCCGTATAGGCCTCCTCCACCTTCTGCGTCTCTGGATTCCAGATTCCCAAAGAGGTGATGGATGCTTCTTCCAGACCCAAAACCAGCGTTTTTTCAACATGCTCATTGGAGGCCACCCGAAAACTACGAACCCCCAACACAAATTGACCTCTCTTTTTAGTCCATTCTCCCGTTCGGGGCGGAAATTCTTCGGTTTTTAAATATCCAAGACGATCTAAATATTCGAGCAAGTCTCCTTCCAGAAGGGTTCCTCCTGGAAAGAGCAGCATTGGCGCAGCAAAAATTTTAGAGGCCAAATCCCATTTTTGCCCTCCCATCTTTTGGGTTACCAAATGCGCAGAATGAATCGAAAACAAAACGACAAAAATCAAAAGCAAAGAGCCCGCAAACAAAAAGACCCCTTGAAAAGATTTAAGTCGTTTTAGAAAATTCCACGTTTTCGAACCACGGTGCTTCCGACGATTCGCCAACGCCCACTCCTTTTCTCAAAATGAAGATGAAGCTCAGCGGCCCGAATGGGATTTCCAAAAAGCCGTTCTTTTCGCTCCCCTTCAATGCCATCAATTTTCATTTTCAACTTCGCCAAAGCTGTCATTCCTTTGATCTGAACCTCCAAAATATTCGTTTTGACTTCCAATCTCTCGAAGCGACCAAAAATCCTCTGAAGTCGGTTTTTAAGATTGGCTTTCGTGTTATTCACATTGTCCGAATAATCTTCCGAAACGGCGTTAACAACGGAGTCATAACGAAGCTCTTCCATTCCAACCCGCATATCCTCAATCACGCCACGAATCGCCTGTTCGTCCGGATTCTTTGAGCAATTCAGGAACAAAAAACTGCTTCCAATAATCAAAGTCCAAGCCCAGATGTTCACCCATTTCTTTTTCACGGCACAGAAGCTTACACGGAGTGCAAAAAATTGCTCCCCCCCACGTTTCCCCTGAAATAATGTAAAATATTCAACCGGGGAAAAGATCTATCTATCTGTTTTTATTGTTTTTTTATTTCGGCTTTTGAGCCGAACTCCGAGTTACAACATTTTCCCCCGCCTTGGTTTGGCGGAAGTGCATGGGAATCGAACCCACCTGCATCGTTTGACGGACGCACAACGGTTTTGAAGACCGAGAGGGACGCCAGTCCCTTTCCACTTCCACGCCTTATCTGCCATGAATTCGATTTGCCATCAACCTTCCTTCTCTTCCAAGGGGGACTTGCGAGATTTAGTCCAAGCCATTACTGTGCCTCGGTCTGAGTACATCAGCAGAAGGAGACAAATATGACGCTATCTCACAAAGATTTGGATGCCATCGTTGAAAAGCAAAGGAAGGATTTCATTGCGGACTATAAGAAACTCGTTGAGATCCCTTCGGTTAGCCCTGACCCAGCCCACAAAAAAGATGTCGAAAAGGTTTGTGAGATGGCCGCTGAGTACATTCAGCAAGCGGGAGGCACAGCCGAAATCATTTCTTCCAAAGGAAATCCTGCTGTATTTGGACGCTTCGAGGTGGATCCCAATGCCCCCACCGTAGCGCTTTATGCTCACTTAGATGTTCAACCAGCGACCAAAGGCGAAGGTGGTTGGACACGAGATCCCTTTGACTTCGTGGAGGAGAAGGGTCGTTTCTATTCCCGTGGAACCACAGATGACAAAGGCCCCGCCTTAACAGCCTTCTGGGCGGCAAAAATCGCAAAAGACATGAACATTCCACTCAATATCGAGTTCATTTTCGAAACCGAAGAGGAAATTGGCAGTCCAAGCTTTCCCGAAATCATCGAGAAAATTAAACCGAAGATGAAAGCTTCTTCCGTCATCATTTCCGACACCATTTGGATTGCCCAAGGAAAGCCCGCCATCACAATCGGCCTAAGAGGGTTATGCGGACTTATGGTGAAATTGCGAACCAGCAGCAAAGATACGCATTCGGGAATGACGGGAGGCCCGGCCCGAAATCCCGTGGGGGAACTCTGTCAGGTCATCGCAAAATGTTATGACGCCAAGACGGGTGAAATCACCATTCCGGGATTTGCCGAGACATGGACGCCTCCTACACAAGAGCAAATCAATGAATTTGTGGAGGCCGGTTTTGACATTCCAAAATTTAAGGCGGCGCATGGCTTGGAGAAACTCCGCTATGATGATCCTGGCGTGGTGGCATCCAAAATTTATGCTTCTCCAACCTTCGAGGTACACGGAATTGCAGGAGGTTACCAAGGGCCCGGAATCAAAACTGTGGTTCCCCCTGAGGCCGAAGCGAAAATTAGCTGCCGATTGATTCCCGGCCAAGATCCCGACCAAGTCTTTGAACTCGTTCAGAAATACATCAAGGAACTCTGTCCGGATTGCGAAATTGAAAAGGAGAATGTTCTCAAACCCTATGGGGCCAAGGTCGATCGAAAATACATCGAAGCCGTAAAAGATTCGATTGAGTTTGGATTTGGCAAGCGTCCTGCGGAAATGGTTGAGGGGGGCTCCATCGGGGCTGCCGTCACCATGGATGAGATGCTAAACATTCCGGTGGTCTTCATGGGATTGAGCCTACCTACCGACAGCTATCACGGCCCCGACGAAAGCTTCGCATGGGAGCAGGTGTCAGGTGGGGTACGTTCCTTCGTGAAATACTTCGACCTTTTATCCAAGATGTAGTTTGAGGTGACCTCATGAGTGCCGAAGTTTCGTTTGATCAATACATGCATCCCCTTCCCACAGCTTTGTCTGCAGAAGAAAAGGAAGAGCAAGACCATTTGGTCGCGGAAATTCAAACGCTTAAAAAAGAAAAGAATGCACTCATTTTAAGCCACAATTACCAACTTCCCGAAATTCATCGGGTTACGGACATTGCAGGGGATTCATATGGTTTGGCCGTCGCTGCAAAGAAATCGAAGGCCGACATCATCGTGTTTTGCGGAGTTCGATTCATGGCGGAAACCGCCCATATGTTGAATCCGGATAAGAAAGTGCTTCTCCCCGAAGAAATGGCCGGTTGTGCCCTGGCAGATGAGATCACGGCTGATCAAGTCCGACAATGGAAGCAGAACAATCCGGACGCACAAGTCGTCATGTACATCAATTCCTCGGCCGACGTAAAAGCCGAAGTGGATGCCATATGCACCAGTTCAAATGCCTTGCACATTGTGGATTCGATGGAGAGCGACACAATCCTTTTTGGCCCGGATGCAAACCTGGCCCATGTCGTCATGCAAAAAACGAAGAAAAAAGTCTTTCCCTGGTCAGGATGCTGCCCCGTTCACAAGGCAGTGACCAAAGAAATGCTCGAAGGAACGCTTTCGCTTCATCCAGACGCTGTCGTGCTTGTTCATCCCGAGTGCAATCCGGACGTCATCGAGTTGGCCGATGAGGTTTTAAGCACCAGTCAAATGTTGGATGTTCTGGCCAAGCGTCCAGAGAAAAAATTTGTCATCGGGACTGAAATTGGACTCATCCAACAAGCGCAAAAGCAATTTCCCGAAAAAGAGATCCACCCCATTTACCAGCATAAAAGTTGCGATGAAAGTTGCGCGTGTCCCTATATGAAAATTACCAATCTAAAAAGTGTCAAACGCTCTTTGGAAACCGAAACGCATTTGATTACGTTGCCCGAAGACGTTCGACAGAAAGCCCTCAAGTCCGTTGAGAAAATGTTAGAACTGGGGCTTCCCAAAACAAACTCTTAAAGGCCCCGCAAAGGTCAATCGACCTTCGCGGGCACCTTTGGTTTGAACAACAAACTCAGAGATTATCTAAGAATTCCGAATCAAAATCAGATTCTTCGGTTCCCCCTGCAGAAAGGAAGTCTTCTGAAGTGATGTCATCTTCATACGCATCGCACCCCCAACCACCTTCCGGTGAAAGCGAAGAAGATTTCACAATTTTGGAGTCCACATTATTAAACTCATCCGGGCCTCCGTTTCCGTAAGCTACTCCAAAGTCTTCCCGTGTCGCTTCCGCGCTCACACAGTAATAATTGATTTCCGCATCTTCGTAAGTGGACTCTCCTTCCCACTCTTTGATTTTGAATAGGAAATACTCTCCTTCGCCTTGAGACACACCAACCCCAACGAAAGCCATATTGTATCCGCCCTCGTTGCCCACATTTTGTTTCAAATATTTTGCCGTGAAACTGTGAGTTTCAGGGTCTCCCGTGATCTGCCATTGAGGCAAGAAACCTTGCTCTGTCCACATGGCCACTTCCATCGTCAAATCACTCGTGGACTCATCATACTCCGCGACATACAGAGCCCTTTCATGCGCTCCGCCTTGCTCGTTTTCCCACATATTTCCAACCAAGAGATTGGTCACATCCCCATCGACTTGCCAAGCAAGATGAAGGGATCCGTCCTGTCCTCCTCCGCTCCCAATTTCCACCGTTCGATAATATTGATACTCGGCATCGTTTAGCAGAGTGAAGTGGGTGTATGGCATGGGGTCGAAAGCGTGAAGGGTCGTGAACTCACTTCGCGCTTCCAATTCCGACGCATAGGAATCTCCTTGCACATCCGCCGTTTGAGATCCGGCATCTTCGCCCGTCAAGGTTCCCGCCATGATTTCCAATAAATCGAGTTCATTTTGAAGGTTCTCCACGCCCCAAGCGGAGGCATTAAAATCCGGCTCATCATCATCGTTTTCATCCAAATCGATGTCCGGGTAATCTTGCAATGTCGGATCATCATTCGCATCGGCCAGAACCCGATACAATTGATACGCAATATTCCCTTGTTCGACATTATTGCAGGTCCAATCGTCTTCGCAGGTGGTGATCTCATCTTGCGTCCTCAATCGATTGTTCAATAACCCCTCAATCGCCGAGTCCACCACCGGAACCACATCGGATGACAATTCCGCGAAATTTGCTTGAACCGCATCCGTATTTAAAGACTCATCCTCCCCACCACACGACACGAGAAACAACGGAATGCATAACAAAGAAACAAAAGATAGATACGAAAGCGACTTCATAGATCCTCCCGAAGAAAAAAGTTTAACCTGAATGATTATCCCTCCTTGGGCTTATTTCGCAAAGATTCAAATCTGGACTTGCACGCAACGCGTCCTTTTTTGGCTTTGATTTTGCTTTTTAAAAATCTCGCAAAGGAAGAGACGGGGTTGGTTCAAAACTCCATAATTTTCCGGGGTTGAATCGATCTTCGGGATCCAAGGCATCTTTGACGTCTTTAAACAGCGGAAGCAAACTCTCCCATTGCTGACGAAAATACTTACGCCGCAATAGCCCATCGCCATGTTCACCGGAAATGGATCCGCCCATGGAAAGTGCCAAAGCGTATACGCGATCCATGAGAGTGGTGATTCGCTCTTCCAGGCCTGGACTTAGAATGTCGATCATCGGATTGGTGTGCAGATGTCCATCTCCCACATGGCCAAAAATGGCGCCCTCGCAATCGTTTTCCTTCAAGATCGTTCGAAGGGAAACGACGTATTCCTCCAAGCGATTTGGAGGGACTACAATATCCTCAATGCACCGAAGCGGCTTCCGACCTTTTTCCTCGGCTTCCTCATGCAAGGCCTTCGATGCTTCACTCCTCAAATCCCACAAAATTTTCTGCGAAGTCTCTCCCGACAAGAGGGTTCCATTAAAATCCGGAAAATCATCGGGGAGCTCATTTTCCCACTCCACCCAAAGCGAAGCGGACGCATTCGTGAGCCCCAATTCCTGGACCTTCGAAGCATCCACCTTTCGTAAAGCTCCCAAAATGAAAGAATCCACCAACTCTATGGCCACGGGATCTTGCTTTCGAATGTACGGGAGTACCTCCAACGCTTTTTCAATCGTGGAAAAGGAATACACGCGCGTAAAACGTCTGGAAGGAAGCGGAGCAATTTTCAAACGGGCTTCAACCACCAAACCCAGCGTTCCTTCGGAGCCCACCATCAAACCCGTGAAAGAAGGAGGAAACTCTTGGAGGGCAGCTAAATGATATCCGCTGGAGTTCTTTCGAAGACCCTTTAAAGGTTGCATCTCTGGAGACCATCCTTTTCGAACCTTTTGGACCAACTCCGGAAACCAAGATTCCATTTCCGAAGTCCAAACAACCCTTCCATCCGCAAGAACAACTTTGAGATCCAAGACATGTTCTCGTGTGGATCCATAACGAAAGCACTTCGGGCCTGAGGCGTTCGTCGCAATCATACCTCCAATCGCACATTTGGCTCGACTCGAGGGATCCGGCAAAAATCGTGTTTGGTGTTTCTTTAGAACCTCATTCAGTTTATTTAAAAGAACGCCCGGTTGAACTCGGGCTTCACTTCGAGAGACTTCCAAAACCTGATTCATATGTTTCGAAAAATCCAGAATGATGCCCTCGCCGATCGCTTGTCCGGCCACGCCGCTTCCCCCGCCTCGCGCAGTGATTGAAATGCCCCGCTCTTTCGCCCAAATTACGCATTGAACCACGTCTTTTTCGTCCCGTGGCTGGACCACCGCCAAAGGAATTTCCGTTAAAATTGACTCATCTCTGGCGTACTCTGAAACTTGATCGGAGTACGGAAAGACTTCACCGGAAATGAGTTGCGAGAGCTTGGCAAAAGCGTCGGACTTAAGAGGCTTTTTGTTGATTCTTTTTGACAAGAAACTTCTCGTTTTGAATTTTCTTCTGCAAAACCAAAAGAGCTTCCGTCAAGGCTTCGGGTCTGGGAGGACAACCGGGAACGTATACATCTACGGGCACAATTTTATCCACGCCCTTCATGACGGAATAACTTAACGAGAACAATCCTCCACAGGTCGCACAACTCCCCATGGAAATTACATATTTGGGATCAGGCATTTGAGCATAAAGTCGTTTTACGCGTTCACCCATTTTGTACGTAAGGGTTCCGGCGACGATCATGATATCCGATTGTCTTGGAGTCGCCCTGGGGATGGCTCCAAATCGATCCACATCCGATCTCGGGCCTCCCGTTTGCATCAATTCAATGGCGCAGCACGCCAAGCCAAACAACAGGTACCACTCAGAATTTCCGCGCGCCCAGTTGATGAGATCATCCACCTTGGCCGTCAGGATCGTATCGCTCATTTCTCCATTTACATTGAACATGGTTGCGGGGTTTTACATCATTTCCATCCAGGTGACTAGATGGGGGGTCATTTTACAACGGTAAGGGCTCTAGATTTCTTGGCTTTTTCATCTTCCTCATTCATCAAAAGCGGGATGGCTTGGCGATCCTGTCGACGAATGGCCTTGAGAAAACTCTGTTCGATGCTGTCTTCCAATTCGTGGACTTTCCAGGCTTCCAGCCCCGGAGTCTCGACTTTTCCGCCGGCCATCAAACCATGTCCTCCGCCCATGCCTTTGCCCCGCAGGAGACGCTTCATCAAGGATCCGGCATTCTTTCTCACATTGGTCGTTCGAATGGAAAGGTGAATGGCATTTTCATACTGCCCCATGGACAAAACCCACGTGGCTCCCTCCAAACGAAGCATCAAGTCGGCGATTTCGGGAATAACATCCGGATTATCCACCACGCCCATACGCGTCACCACCGCATTTCCCACCAAACGAGCATTTTGAATGGCATTCCGAAGCCAACGAAAATAATTTCGAGACACGCGCGAATTTACGATCTTGGCCAGGACTCGACGATCCGCAATCGGAAGGAGCTTCATATAGTGGTCCATGTCCACTTTCCGCGCCTCTCTCCCCAAATCCTGGGTTTCAGAGCGAATGCCGTAGAGCAATGCGGTAGCCAAGCGTGGCGCAATTTCCAGATCGAAGTGATAGAGGTATTCCGCCATGATCGTTGCGGTGGCCCCATAATCCAAGCGAACGTCCACAAAGGGGACCTTGCGTGTAGGCGCAATCACGGGATGGTGATCCAAAACCAAATCCGGGACCCGTCTCTTGGGCAACGAATTGTTCCCCGTTTGGGGCTGCGTATCCACCATCGCAATTTTCGTATAATCCTTCACCTTCACGCGATCGAGCTTGCGCAACTTCAATTTCAAGTACTTCACCATATGGGCATTTTCCGACCGGCCAATGATGCCTCCATAGGCGATGGTGGTCTTCTTCACACCAAACACCTTCGCTAGAAATTGAAGGGCCGCCGCACTGGATATGGAATCCGGATCTGGGTGATCATGCGCAATGATCAACAAAGAGTCCTTCTCTTTGAGAGAATCAAAAAATTTTTCAAGTATGGTGGGTTGATCGGAGTTCATTTGGAAATTCAAGAAGCCTGTTTTTGAGATCCCCAGTATAGCCCTTTCCCAGACACCCACAAGAACCCGGAGGATAAAAAAAAGGCAACCCCGTGGAATGTTTGCCAAGTTTACAAACTTTATGCCAAATTTCCTTGATTTATCTCATAAGAAAACGGTAGGAAGCCTAGCCATGAAGGATGAAACCCTGAATAACCCTGAAGTAAAGGAAACTCCCGACCAAAAACTCGACCAAATGATCGAGAAGGGAAATGTCGATTTCTATTTCCGCCCCGGATTAGAAGGCATTCCAGCCTGTCAGTCCAATATCGGATACATTGATGGCGTTCGAGGCATCCTGGAATACCGCGGCGTACGAATCGAAGAGTTGGCGGAAAAATCGAATTTTGAAGAAGTCTCTTTTCTCCTTCTACACGCCAAACTCCCCAAAGCCGACTTCCTCAAAAAATGGACGCTCGATCTCACTCGGCACCGAAGACTTCCGGAGGGACTCTTGGACACCCTTCGCAGATACCCACAAACGGCTCATCCCATGGAGGTGTTGCAATCTGCGGTAGCCGCGATGGGCATGTACTACCATGGTGACGACGTTTCCGAAGAGGAGGAACGCTTCCACTCCATTTGTCGAATCATCGCCAAAATCCCCACCATCATTGGCGCCTTTCATCGCATTCGAAACGGAGAAGAGCCCATTTTGCCGAATGACGATCTCTCTCACTCCGCCAATTTTTTATACATGGTGACGGGAAAGGTTCCGTCTGAACGAGAAGCCAGACTCTTTGACGCCTGCCTCATTCTCCATGCCGAACATGGTTTAAATGCGTCTACCTTTGCAGCCAGAGCTGTAGGCTCAACATTGGCAGATCCATACGCTGTGGCATCCAGTGCCATCGCCTCCTTGAGTGGCCCTTTACATGGAGGAGCCAACGAACGGGTCATCAACATGTTTCGAGAAATTGAAACCATTGAAAATGTTCGCCCCTGGGTGGAAAAAGCTGTAGCCGAAAAACGTCGGATTATGGGCCTGGGACATCGGGTCTATAAGACCAAGGATCCACGCGCTTACGTTTTGGAAACCATGGCTGAAGAAGTATTCCAAGGAAGCAATGATCGATGCCTTATGCTGGCGATGGAAGTTGAAAAAGTGGCCGGTGAGATGCTCGGTTCCAAGGGAATTTTCTCGAACGTCGATTTTTATTCTGGCCTGGTCTATCGCCAATTGGGCTTCACAGAAGACCTGTTCACAACCATTTTCGCCGCGGCTCGATCAGCCGGTTGGTTGGCCCATTGGTTGGAACAGCTAGAAGGCAATCGGATTTACCGACCCACGCAAATCTATCAAGGGGATCGAAATATGCCCTACATCCCCGCGGAAGAGCGTTAAAAACGGAAAGAAACGCGCAAAAAACTAGCGGCGCATGGATTCCAGGGTTTGGTATTCATCGAGCAAAAGATTTTTTCGAAAAATCAGGCTCTCCCGAGATCCTGAGGACATAATATGGGTATCCGACATCACGATGGCATCTTTTGGACACGACTCCTCACAGAGGCCACACACAATGCACCGACCCATGTCGATCGTAAATTCAGCGGGAACTCGTTCCCTTTCTTCAATTTTTTCACATTCGCCGATTTTGATCGTAATGGCATCTGGAGGACAAACCACCTCGCATAACTTACATGCGACACACTTTTCAACGCCATCGTTTCCATTTACCAACCTCGGAAATCCGCGATATTTTTCCGGAAATTTCCACCGTTCTTCCGGAAATTGAAGCGTCACTTTCTTTCGAAAGAGATGACTGGCCGTCACCTTTAAACCGCGAAAAATTCCGGGAAAAAAAAGACGATCCCAGAATGAAAGATTGGGTCTAGGAGATGTAATTACCGCCACTGCGCCCTCTCTAAGTAAGCATAGGTTTCCTTGGATTCGGGAATTTCCTCTAAACGTTTCGGATAAAGAGGAAGCTGATTGGAAACGTTTTCATACATTTGACTGAGTTCCAGTTTTTTGTTTCCCGTCAAAGCGTTGGTTAATGCGGATAAAAATTCTAAGGTTTGGAATCCCTTCCTCACAACACGTGTGGAACGTCGAAGGCGCCTCAAGCGTCCAAATGTATTGGTATACGTCCCCTTCTTTTCCAAAAATGTGTCCAGAGGAATATGCCAATGAGCCCCCTCTACACAGTTTTCATCCTCCGTCGCCATCTGCGCAAAAAGCTTCATTCCCTTAAAATATTCCGCATATTTCTCAGGTTCATTTACGGAGCCAATCCAAAGAATCCCATCAACCCGGCCTTGCTGGATCTCCTTTTCCAAAAGCGTGTCGGAAAAGGTTTTATCATCCCATTGATCCAACATGCCCCGCGTATTTGCTCCACTCAAAAGCAGAGAGAATTTCCATCCTTCTGGACAGGATTTAAACCAATTTCGAATGCCGGATTCCGTTTCGGAGGAAACCCACTGATCGGATATCAGCATGTGCACCTTTCGGGCTTCGCTAAATGCCTCATGGGATTTGGATTGGAGTTTCTTGAAAAACTTTTGAATATCTGCCGGAGAATCGGAGACCTCAATATGCCCTTTCCGCACATCTTCGAAGCCCAAAGAGCCACTGCCCACCGTGAACAAATCAATTTGTTTTGCGGCCAACATTCTTCTCAACCTCAAGAGCAGGACGGGATGATCTTTTTCGAGATTCTCCCCCGCCAAGATTACTGTGTCTGCATGATCCAGATCTTTGGGGAAGTGAGCCTCTCGATCGCTGGCCTTTAGAGACGCATAGACCTGATGCAACGCTTCTTTAGGTTGAACAAACAAACGGCCTGAAGTTACATCAACCATTTGATGAAGAGCGTAGATCTCTTCATTGGTCAATGTGCTGTCCGCCGCAATCACGAAAGAGCCATCCGAGAGTTTTTGAATCTCTTCTTTTAAGGTCTCAACATATTCTTCAAGGCTTCCGGTATAACTTTCCCCACTCGTTCTTCTGGGCTCCGTGAGGCGATTCCCTTTCAGATTTTTCTTTATACTGAATCTCCCACGATCACATAACCACCATTCATTCACTCCCCCTTCCACCCGAGGAGTCATTCGAAGAACATTCAATTTCTTAGTCCAAGTTTGAACCGAGCAGCCCAAACTGCATTCCCCACAAATGGTATCCACCGTTTTGAGTTCCCAAGGTCTCGCCTGAAATCGAAATTCTCGGCTTGTGAGAGCCCCCACGGGACAAATGTCTGGAAGATTCCCTGTGAAGCCATTCGTCAGGGGCTTTCCTTCAGGCACAAAGATTTCCGTAACCACCCCACGATTTCGAAACTGCAACTCTTCTCGCCCCGTGAGATTTCGTAAAAATCGAACACACCGATTGCAAAGAACACAACGCTCTTTGTCCAGCATGATGTGATCACTGATCACTTGGTGTTTGTCTTTGTGAACCTTTTCAAATTCCATTCGACTATTGGATTGGCCGGAGTCCAAAGCAAAGTTTTGCAACGGACACTCCCCCCCCTTATCGCAAATGGGGCAATCCAGGGGGTGGTTCAGAAGAAAGAATTCCATCACCCCTCTTCGAGCCTCTTCCACCTCAGGGGTATTCGTTCGAACGACCAAACCCTCCTTCACGACAACATTGCAGGATGGTTGGAGATTTCGAAGCCCTTCAACTTCCACCAGACAGAGGCGACAACTTCCCTCGACGCCAATCCCCGGATGATAACAAAAATGTGGAATATCGATTCCTTCATTGAGAGCCACTTGAAGAACGTTCTCTCCTTCTGGCGCCTGAACTTCCCGACCGTTCAACGTCAGCTTTACCATTTTCTCCGTCATCGCCACTCTCCGAACTTACCCCACACGATCATCGATCACACTCTCCCATCACCGGATCCAAACTCGCCACCGTTGTCACCGCATCCGCAATCTTTAAACCGGGAAGAACCTCGGATAAGAGTTGAAGGTTTGTAAAAGAGGGGGATTTAATTCGCAGGCGATATGCATTGGGCCCGCCTTCCGAAACAACATAAAAGCCCAATTCCCCTTTGGGAGCTTCGATGGAGTGATACGCCTTCTTTCCTGCGGGAGGCATAAAACCACTGCCAATAATTTTAAAATGATAAATCAACTCTTCCATGCTCGTAAAAATTCGATCTCGTGGAGGAAGAACCACTCCCGGAACATCCGAATTCAAAGGACCATCGGGCATCTTTTGAATGGCTTGCCGCACCAACCGAATGGATTGTCGCATTTCAATCATTCGAACCATATAGCGGTCATACGCATCCCCGGCCGTTCCCACAGGGACATCAAAATCCAACTGATCATACGCAAGGTAAGGATGATCTTTTCGAAGATCCAGAGGAATACCGGCAGCGCGTGCAATGGGTCCCGTGATCCCATATTGACGACACAGATCCTGATTGATCACCCCAATATTCTCCGTTCGATGTACCCAAATGGCATTCTTGTTTAAAAGGGTTTCCGCTTCATCTAAAACCCTCTCAACATTTGGAAGCCAGTCCAAAATCTCTTGCATCCACCCTTCCGGCATATCTCGGGCCAATCCACCGACGCGAGCATAAGCCGTCAACATTCTGGATCCTGCTAATTTCTCTTGAAGCGCATAAATATTTTCGCGCTCTTGAAACGTATGGAAAAAGATGGTCGCCGCACCCAGGTCCAAAGCATATGTACCCAAGCTCAATAGATGCGCGGAAAGACGTGAAAGTTCACAACATAGGGTTCGAAGCATCTGATTTCGAGGCGTCAACTCAATATCCATCAACTTCTCCACCGCCATCACATAGGCGATGTTGTTGTTCAGAGCCGCCATATAATCCAAACGATCCGTATAAGGAATGAATTGGTGATAGGTTCGGTTCTCTCCCAACTTTTCAAAACCACGGTGTAAATAACCTACATGAGGATGCGCCTTAACGATGGTCTCCCCATCAACCTCCAATACCAAGCGCAACACGCCGTGTGTACTTGGATGGGAAGGTCCCATATTGATAATCATCGTCTGTTTTTGGGTCGGTTTCTCGTCCGTCGGAAGCGTCGTCAGCTCAACATCCGGCACATACCCTTGGGCCCGAGAAACCAAATTGATTTTTCCACTGGCTTGCGCTTGTTTTTGAATTTGCATCAAGCCTTGAAGAACCCCTTCCGGCCTAGGAGGGCAACCGGGAACATAGACATCCACTGGAATCACATGATCCAAGCCCTGAACAACCGGATAGCTATCAAACATGCCTCCCGTAATCAGACATGCGCCCATCGCCATGACCCATTTGGGTTCTGGCATTTGGTCGTAAATCTGACGAACCGCCGGAGCCATCTTCTTGGTTAACGTGCCGGCAACAATCATGAGGTCGGCTTGGCGAGGAGAAAATCGAAGCGCTTCAGAACCGAATCGAGCGGCATCATATTTCGACGCCACAAAAGCCATCATTTCAATCGCGCAACAAGAAATCCCCATTGGCATCGGCCACAAAGAATTTTTTCGTCCCCAATTGATGAGATCAGCTACGCGAGTCGTAAAAATTTCCACGCCGCCTTCACCTTTTTTGGCGGTCCCCTCTTTTTGAATGGGGATGTGGCTTGGAAGTTCCTGTTTCATGAGAGCGTATTGATACGCGAATCCAAACAACTCGACAACCCCCCAATATCAAAAGAAAATCACTTTACTTGCGGGGGAGCGTTGGTCCGAAAAATGTTCCTTCCAACCGGAATCCTTGGAAGCAAATCTTCGGGAGATAACGACCCCACAAAGGCCTCTTTCTCTGATACCAAGAGGGTGCCCTTCCGATCTCCAGACGAATTTCGCAAAATCTTAAAAGAGGTTCCCACGATATCGACGCATCCTCCGGTCCGAAGATGGTGGGAGATCATGGGCGATTTCACACCGCACAACCCGGCGATCTCCCCCCTGGACGGCAATCGGTTTAAGTCCAGCAAGTCGTCTTCATGCGCCCACACCTCAACTCGGAACCGACTGGCCAACTCAGCAGCCCGAGCGGCCTCCGACAAGTTTCCAGACAACAAGAAAATTCCCTTTAAAGAAAGATCTTTATGACTAAGTTCTTCAAGCAAAAATTGAATTTTTTGGCCCGAGTTGACGAGAACGGCCTCCTGAGAATCGGGAGAAACGCATAGATATGAAACGTGCCTCCAGTCGCCAGCATGTAAGGGAAGAATCATGGAAGAACTTTACCAGAATCTCGCAACTGTTAAGAAGGGGGCATGAAAGCTCTTCAATACAAAAACCACGGTGGACCGGAAGTCATTCAAATGGTGGACGTTCCAGAGCCCTCCCCCAAATCCCACGAACTTTTGATCCGAATCGAAGCAACCAGCCTCAACCACCTGGATATTCATGTTCGAAGAGGCCTTCCAGGCGTCAAAATTCCCCTTCCCCATATCCCCGGTTGCGACGGGGCCGGTGTAATCGAGGCCGTCGGAAGCCAAGTTGAAGGCTGGGAACCTGGACAACGTGTGGTGATCGACCCAAGTTTGTCCTGTGGAAATTGTGATCGCTGCCATGAGGGCGACATTAGCTCCTGTCATCAATACAAAATCATAGGAGAACACACCGACGGGACCTGTGCTGAAAAAATCGTGATTCCCGCACAAAACGCCGTTCGACTTCCAGATCGTTTTGAGGCCAAAACGGCTGCTGCGGCCGGTCTGGTTTTCCTTACGGCTTGGCATATGGTCGTCACCAAAGGACAGGTAAAACCAGGAGACTGTGTTCTTGTGATGGGAGCGGGAAGCGGCGTCAGCATGGCCGCCATTCAAATCGCAAAACGGATCGGAGCCGAGGTCATCACAACCGCTGGAAGCACTGAAAAGGCCAACAAAGCTAAGGATTTACTCGGAGTTTCAGAAGTTATTCTTTACCAAGAGGAGTCCATTGATCGAGCCATTCGAAAACTCACTTCCAAGCGTGGCGTGGATGTCATCATTGACCATGTTGGGGGGGAGCAATGGATTCCTCTTCTTCGCTCTCTTCGGAACGGAGGCACCTTGGTAACATGCGGGTGCACAGCTGGATATGAACCCAAAGAGGATCTCCGCCAAATTTTCTTTCGGCAGCTTCGAATCTTGGGATCTACCATGGGAAATCATTCGGAATTCAAGAAAGTTATGGCTTTGGTTTTCAACCAACAGTTAAACCCTATCCTGGATTCGGAATATGCCTTCGAAGACATGGCTAATGCTCAAAAACGGATGGAGGAACGAAAATCCTTCGGCAAAATCGTCTTAACTCCCTAGATGGGAGTGTTGAATAACTGAAGGGTTTGGGGGGGGTCGGAAGTGTTTCGTTTTCTCCGTCGAATGGCTCCCGCGACTTCAGACTTCTCACTTCTGAGGATTTTCGTAGTTATTCAACGGCGCCTAGATCAGAAATCCGAATAAAAAAATGGCACCTGCTCGCATGGCGGTGCAAACAAGTGCCATCATCGTATGGAGGTTAAAAAACGATTATTTGGAGCCAATCAAATCGATTTCATAAATCAATCCTGGAGGAATCTCTCCTTTTCCAGGTTCGACTTGTTTGAAGGTAAACTCTGAGGCATTACCAAAAGAATCAGCTGTAAGTTTCAACAACCCTTTGTCTTTTTCCGTCTGTTCAAATTCGAAATTTAAGGTTTCGAATTCCCAGTTTCCCCAGGAATCAACTTTGAGTTTTCCTGCCGGACGAATCGATTTTTCGGATTCTCCCAGTTTGACGCGAAGGCTTTTAAACGACCAGGTTTTTCCAAACAACCCCTCTTCTTGGTTCTCTGTTCGCAGCGTAATTGCGTCTGGCTTGGCCTTGGATCGATCTTCTGAATTCAACTCTTTCAAACAAGCTTGGACCAATCCTTGAAAGGGGTATTCGTTACCTTCAGGCTTTCTCCATCGAATCTCTAGATCTTCATCCTTTTCCAATAGATGAGCTCGAATGGGTCCCTTCTCAATCACTATCGACGCAAGCACCCTCTCCGGATCTCCCTGTCCCCTGGTTTGAGCTTGGGCTGAGGCTCTCGTTTCGGCACCTTGTTCGGTTCCGTCTTCAGCATCTCCACCGTCTGGCTTCTGTGCCTGTTTCACGCCGCCACAGGCCACGGTCAAAGAAAGCGCCATCAACATAATTAAACTGGTTTTCCACAAAGTATTCATCAGCATTTTCTCCTTGTGCAACCGTCAAAAAAGCAAAGACCGGGCCAAAAAGAATGAAATTTTAACTGGTTGATTTTTCAGGATTTCTCTTTGGAGACCCTTCTAAGTGGATGGAAACAACGCCCCTTCAAGTCCCCAAATGCGTCCCCCACGTCCCGAAAAAGTTTCCTTTGGGAATAAGGGTTTACAGTTCCTCGAAGAACCGTTACCAAGAACCCCAACATTCATGTAGGCCAAAACCTACCTGGGAGGGTATTGATATGAGCGGACATCCCATTACAGACTTTATTCAACAGCATTTTCGGCATTTTAATGCCGCCGCATTGGTCGATGCCGCAGAGGCCTATAATGATCAACTCAAACGGGGAAACAAAATGTTTCTCACGCTCGCTGGGGCCATGAGCACGGCCGAGTTGGGCATTTCTTTGGCCGAAATGATTCGGCAAGAGAAGGTTCATGCCATTAGCTGCACGGGAGCCAACCTGGAGGAGGACATCTTCAATTTGGTGGCCCATGACCATTATAAACGGGTTCCGCATTACCGAGATCTCACGCCCAAGCAAGAAAACGAGCTCCTGGAAAATCACCTCAACCGGGTAACGGACACCTGCATTCCCGAAGAGGAAGCCATGAGACGAGTCGAACGAACCGTCTTGGAGTACTGGCAAAAGGCTGAAAAAGAAGGAAAAAGAAAGCTCCCCCATGAGTTTCTTTATGCAGTTCTTAGAGATGGCCAACTGAAAAAGCATTATCAAATTGATCCGAAAAACAGTTGGATGATTGCGGCAGCCGAGAAGAACCTACCCATCTTCACACCCGGCTGGGAAGACTCCACTTTGGGCAACATCTTTACGGCCAATGTCATGAGCGAAAAGCTCAAGGGATACTCGTGCATGGCCTCCGGATTGGAAGCCATGGAGGCCTTGGCCAAGTGGTACACCGAAACGGCTCAATCCCACAAAATCGGCTTCTTTCAAATTGGAGGAGGCATTGCGGGAGACTTTCCCATTTGTGCCGTCCCCATGCTTCGACAAGATCTTAAAAGGGCCCAAACGCCGCATTGGTCCTATTTCTGCCAAATCAGCGACTCCACCACGAGCTACGGTTCCTACTCCGGAGCGGTCCCCAATGAAAAAATCACATGGGACAAATTGGACGCCGACACGCCCAAATTCATCATCGAGTCTGATGCTTCCATTGTCGCTCCGCTGGTTTTTGCCTACGTGCTTGGATGGTAAAACCACTCTTAAGCTTTGCGCTGTTGTGCTTGTTTTATAGCCAGGCACACGCGCTTGCCTCAGAACCCAAAGAATTCAGACAGGTCATGAAGGCGCATGGCGGAAAATCCGAATTCTATCGCATGCGGGATGTCCAATTCATACGCCAAGTATGTACGCCTCCTTCTTCAAATAAATGTTCGCGTATCTTGGAAAGATTTCTGTTTGAGGATGAGAAATCCTTCGGAGAATATGTGTCCGATCCGCCTCCCCATCGCAAAGAATGGTTCGACGGAAACTCCATCCGCATCACTCAGCCCAAGCCTTCTCCGAAAACGCTCAAGGCCGCTCGAATTCGACGACAGGCCTCCTACTGGTGGTTTTCCCTGCCCTTTAAGCTCGGAGACGACGGACTCCAAACCCAGAGGCGAAAGCCAAGAACTCTGGAAGGAACCCCCTACCGGATTTTAGAACTCCGTTTTAAACCGGGGGTCGGACATGCCTCTGACACCTACCTAATCTACCTGGACCCTCAAAACCTCATCCGATGGGTCCATTTTACGCAGCATGAACTTCGTCCCAACCAATGGTTTCTCATGAAAATGGAACTCCATGAAGTCAGTGGAATCCAATTATTTTCCAAACGGACTCTCTTTGAGTCGAATGAAAAAGGGGAATTGGGAAAGGTTATGGAAGCGCACACGTTAAGCCAAATCCAATTCTGGAACGGGTTCACAGAACAAGACTTTGTTCCACCCAAGCTTCATCAAGAACCCTTTTCTTTTTATGAATAATCCGCCGAAGGACAGTTCGCAGCCAAAACACACTCCCCGCATCGTGGCTTGATCGCCTTGCAAACCTTCCGACCATGCCAAATCAAACGATGAGAAATCATCGTCCATTCCTTTCGAGAAACCAAAGCCATCAAGTCTTTCTCCACCTTCACGGGATCTTTGTGTTCTGAAAACCCCATGCGTCGGGAAAGCCTTCCAACATGTGTATCGACGACCACACCTTCATTTTTTCCAAAGGCCGTGCCCAAAATGACGTTGGCGGTTTTTCGCCCCACTCCGGGCAATTCCACCAATGCTTCCATCGTATTTGGAACCTTCCCTTTGTGATCTTTCCAGACTTTTTCCGCCGCCCCTTGAATGGATTTGGCTTTGTTTCGAAAAAATCCGGTTGAGCGAATCAATTCCTCAATCTCCTCTCGAGGAACCGTGGCAAAATCTTTGGGCGTTCGAAATTTTTGGAATAAATCGGGAGTCACCTTGTTCACTCTTTCGTCTGTGCACTGAGCCGAGAGAATCGTTGAAACCAACAATTGCCACGGATTATCATGGAGCAACGCACACTCCACATCGGGATATTCTTTTGCCAAGCCCTTCAAGAGCTTCTTCTTGAAATCCCCAGAATTTGATTTAACTACGCGCTTGGGCAAGACACTTCTCCACTTCAGATACTGATCGTGTATTCAAGACATCGTTCTTTGACAAACCACCCTTCCGGGCCATATTCACACCAAAGTCCAAATCATCAATACCATCCACCCGATGGGCATCCGGATTGATGGATACCAGGACCCCTTTCTCTTTGGCGTAAGAAAGAACCCGCCAATCTAAATCCAAGCGGTAAGGATTGGCATTGAGTTCCACATATTTTCCCAATTCTTGAGCTCGATCCATAAGTCGATGCAAATTGATTTTAAACCCTTCTCTTGCCAGTAAAATTCTCCCCGTTGGATGCCCCACCATTGTGCAATACTTGTTTTCGAGTGCCTTTAGACAGCGTTCCGTCATGGCTTCTTCGGTCATTTGAAATTGCGCATGAACCGAAGCCACCACAAAATCGAACTCTTTAAGAACGTTCTCCGGATAGTCCAATTTTCCGCTCGGAAGAATGTCGGACTCAATTCCCCAGAAAATTCGAATGTCCGAATGCTTTTTTTGAACCCGTTCAATTTCTTTTCTTTGCTTTTTGAGATCGGCTTCCGTCAGACCGTTGGCATAAAATGCCGTCTGACTATGATCTGAAATCCCAATGTATTTCAGCCCCCTCTCGATCGCCGCCTGGACCATTTCTTCAATTGTATTCTTTCCGTCACTGTAGGTTGTGTGGCAATGGAAAAAGCCCCGGAGGTCCTTTCGTTGGACAAGATCAAACACATGTTTCTCTTTGGCTAGCTCAATTTCTCCTCGGTCCTCACGTAACTCAGGAGGAACGAACGACATCTTGAGTTTTTTAAAGAGACTCTCCTCATCCTTACACGAAGCAGAGGTCTTTCCTTTAAAAAGTCCGTATTCATTCATTTTCAGACCCATCGCCTTCGCACGAGACCTCATTGCAGTATTGTGCTCCTTGCTCCCCGTGAAATGATGTAGAGCAAAAGGAAATTCCTTATCCTTCACGACGCGCAGATCAATCTGAATACCTTCTTGATGGAGAATGCTGGTCTTTGTCGTCCCCTGAACCACAATGGAAGACACCGACTTCATGGACACAAACTTCTTCATCACCTCCAACGGCTTTTCCGAGGAGCAAAGAAGATCAATATCTTTCACGACTTCTTTCTTTCGTCTTAAAGATCCCGCCAGCGAAGCGCGTTTGACTTCTTTCCACGATATCACTTCATTCAATACTGCATTGGCGACCAAGATGGCCTCTTTAAATAGGAAACGGCCCAAATTCCGTTTCACATACTCGATGCCTTCCAAAATCTTCTCTTGGGTCTTGGCTCCAAATCCGGGAAGTTTTAGCAGACGGTTTTCTAGGCAGGCATATTCCAATTCCCCAAGAGACTTAATGGAAAGTTTATCGTATAGAACCTTGATTTTCTTCGGACCTAATCCTGGAATTTTAAAGAGCTCAAAAAGGGTTTTGGGGAACTCGGAGCGAAGTTCCTGGTGATATAGAAGCTTTCCTTCAATTGCGAGGCCTAAAATGCTCTCCTCAATTCCCTTCCCTATTCCTTTAATCGACGTGAGTTTTCCGTTTTCAATCAAATCCCCAAAATCTTCATCCAATTCGTCCAGAGCTCGAGCCGCATTTCCATACGCCCGGATCTTAAAAGGGTTCTCCCCTTTCAATTCCAACAATAAGGAAATCTCTTCTAAAACAGAACCCACTTCATTTCGGTCCATTTTAAGTTTCATATGGATCGCATTCCCAACAGATCAAAATCTGTTCGTTTTTTGAATTGGGTTTCCCCGCCATGTTCCGTCGCAATCTCTTGAATGGAAAGATGAGCTTCCGGATGAATTCGGGCAGGCGAAATGGTCGCCATCGGGACCGAGACATGGGCATATTTCAAGAGATCCGGGTGCGGAAGCGTCTTGCTTCCCACCTTTCCTTCAACCCCATCCACCCAAATCAAATCAATGTCGATGGTTCGCGGTCCAAATTTCTCACCCTTCTTAGTTCGACCCATAAGACGTTCAATTTGAGGAAGTCTTTCCTCCTGAAGGGTTTCTGGGCGAAGTACGGTTTGAAGTTCAAGAACCGCATTCCAAAAAGGAGGTTGGTCCTCAATACCTACGGGTTTCGTTTCAAACACTGGGGAGACATCCACAATATCGCCCAACCCTCTTAGGGCCGTCATCGCCTCTTCAAAATGTCTTTCCGGTTCGATATTGGATCCCAGAGATAAAAATGTGGTGAAGATTTCAATCAAAATCGGCTTTAGCCCTTTCCATCTCCACGCCCACGGACCTCGCAAATCGGAGGGCTCCGGGTTTTTCCACGCATACGCGCGCCCTCGCTACCCCCTTCCCCATCAAGCAAATTCGACAAATATCATTGGCCAAAGCTTCCACGGTGAACCTCTTGGCTTCTTCCACATGAGAAATGATTTTTTTGGTCAGGGTCCGATAATTGAGATTTTCATCCAGCTCATCCGTTTGAGCCGAAGGCCGGAGATCACAATCGAGTGAAATATTGACCAAAATGTCTTGCTCAATTTCCCGTTCCCAATCGTTGACCCCGATTACCCCCCGGATCAACAAGTCCCGTATATGAATTTTATCTTTTTGGCTCATGACGTGCCCTTTTCTTAACCTTTTTTGAGAAACAAGAAAACCCCTCGGTCCCAAGAGAAAAACCCATTCACTCGAAAGATTTGACCCAAATAGATCCTCTTCGTATCTTCCCAAGAACATGGATTTGAAGGGAAAAAACTGCCTCATTACGGGAGGGGCCAAACGAATCGGAAAGGCCATCGCATTGGCCTTGGCCGAAAAAGGATGTCACATTGCCTTTACCTACTTAACTTCATCGCCCGAGGCCATGGAAACGGCAAAGGAAATCGAACGCTTGGGTGTTTCCTGCCACCCCCTCCAAGTAGACTTGGGGAACGTGGAAAACCTCGAACCCCTGGTTGCCCAAATCGAACAAGAACTGGGTTCCATTGACATCCTCATTAACAATGCGTCCCGCTTCGAGCCCTCTCCCTGGCCGAATATTTCCAATTTGGACTGGGACGCAGATCTGAACATCAATTTAAAAGCCCCCTTTTTCCTTTGCCAAGCCATAGGCCCCAAAATGGTGCAATCCGGAGAGGGGAAAATCATCAACATCGCCGATGGCTCTCTCGAAAAACCCTATCTTTCTCATCTTCCCTACTCCATCGCCAAAACGGGACTCATTACCTTAACCAAGGCAATGGCTCAGAAACTCGCACCCCAGGTCCAAGTTATGGCCATCGCGCCGGGCCCCATCCTTTTTCCCGAAGGAAGCTCTTCGACCGAACAACAATCGATTCTGGAACAAACCCCCCTGAAAAGGCCTGGGTCACCTGAAGATATTTCATCTGCAGTCCTTTTTCTGCTAGAGGGATCCGATTATATTACGGGGCATACGCTGTTCGTAGATGGAGGAAGGTTCTTGTAATCATGCATTCAATCACTCAAGAAATTGATTTTTGTTATGGCCACCGATTGGTTGGACATCCTGGTCCCTGTAAGCATTTGCATGGCCACAATGCCCGAGTGGAAATGACATTCGTCGCGAACAAACTGGATGAACGGGGAATGGTCTTGGATTTTACGGAAGTGAAAGCCAAAATGAAAACCTGGATCGATGAAACCTTGGACCATCAAATGGTTCTTCACAAAAGCGACCCCATTCTCCCAGTTCTCCAGGAACACGAAGAATCCATTGTCGTGACAGAAATCCCTCCCACGGCGGAGCACTTGGCTCGATTGATCTTCAATCAGGCTCGTTCGTTCGGCCTTCCCATTTCCCGAGTCGATGTTTGGGAAACCCCACGACAAAAGGCCTCTTTTTTCGAGGAATAAAGCTTACTGGCTTTTGGGGGCTTCGACGCCATCGGGGAGGGTCTCGACGATCATTCCTTCGTGGGCCGGTGTTTGACAACAAAGAACTTCTTCCGAATCGGAACTGTCTCTTCGCAAAACCGCCATGCAGTTTTCACAATTTCCGTTCCAACAAAAATTTTCAAACTGAATATTGAAATCCAGATACTGATAACAGCGCAACAGCTCCAAACCATCGGGAACTTGGTACTCCGTTCCTTGAATGTGAATGGTTACGAGCTGGCTCGTATCGCCAAATAACAGGTTTTTCTCTTCATCTGTCAACGTCATAGAGCTTTGTGAATTAGGGAGAGAAATTCAGACCGGGTCGATTGCTTTTCTCTGAAAGCTCCCAACATGGCACTTGTAAGGGCCACAGAATTCTGTTTCTCCACGCCCCGCATTTGCATACAAAGATGTTTCCCTTCCATGACCACCGCCACCCCCAGGGGCTTAACCACCCTCTGAATGGTTTCAGCCACTTGCTGAGTCAAACGCTCTTGGACTTGCAATCGCCGGGCATAAATTTCCACCATGCGAGCCAATTTGGATAACCCGATGATGCTTTTATGGGGAATATAGGCAATATGACATTTCCCGAAAAATGGAAGCATATGATGTTCACAAAGACTGAAGAAATCGATGTCCCGAACAACGACCATTTCACTCGTATCAGCCTCAAACACGGCATTATTTAAAACCTCAACCGGATCTTCCTTATATCCCTTTGTTAAATATGCCAGGGAAGCGGCTACTCGCTCGGGAGTCTTAAGAAGCCCCTCTCGATTCGGATCTTCGCCCAATAATTCCAATATCGATTGAATGTGTTTTTCCATGAGGCGGCGGATGGAATCAGATTCCGGATCCTTGGTCAACTACCCTCTTGAAACGTATGCTAAAATGCGTCTCTAAATGGCACGATCAACCGAGAAGCCCAGAAATCTTCGTAGCCCGCTGGTCTTGTCTGTTCTTTTACATTTACTGATCCTTCCACTCCTTCCCTTGTTTTTTTCGGCCGAAAACTCAGAAGCTGGAACGCCATCTCCCATGAAGGTTCGCGTTTTTCCCCTTCCAAAGCCCCAAAATGACCGGTTAAAGGGACAAATCGTTGACGTTCCCAATTCTTCTTCGTCGGAAACCCCAAATCAAAGCCAGTATTTGAGTGATCGAAACCGAACCGTCACGAAACAAACGCAGTCCCGATACACGGGCCCAAATCAGACCCCAGCTCAATCTCTCGAATCTAAAGACACTCAGGAGGGAAAATTAAACCTCGACCTTCCAAAAACCTTCTTAAAGGAGATGAAGAAGCAACAACAACAACTCGCAGCCCTCTCTCCAAAGAACTACCTTCCGGAGGTGTCTTTTGGGGACGAGACGCTTCTTAACACCAAGGAATTCGCTTATTCGTCTTTCTATGTCCGGATGAAACGACAAATTGAGATGAATTGGTCTCCCCAACGTTTACAACTCAGCGCGCTGGCCGGCAGAGATCAATGGACCACGGTCATTCAATTTACGCTGACCAAGTATGGCGACCTTGCCAATATGAGAATGCTTCGCTCTTCAGGAAATATGTTTTTGGATCAGGAAGCCCTAAAAGCCATCAAAGCGTCGGCCCCTTTTTTAAACCCACCTACGGACCTCATCGAACCCGATGGGAAAATCAGGCGGATTCCCCTCATGCATTTCATTGTCAATACGTCTACGTTGTTTTAAGAAATCGCCCTAAGAATTCTTTTTGTTCCATGTGAGAACCGGTTCTCGGGCAGCTGTAGTTTCATCAAAACGTCCGACACCCAAACGATGAGGTGCTTCTTTCACCTTCTTCGGAGCGTCTTTGGCCTCTTTGGCAATGTGAGCCATGGTTTCCACGAAGTAGTCGAGCGTCCCTTTGGATTCACTTTCCGTCGGTTCGATCATGAGAGCTCCACGAACGACCAAAGGAAAATAAATGGTTGGAGGGTGAATCCCAAAGTCCATCAAGCGCTTCGCGATGTCCAAGGTGGAAACTTCGTTTTCCTTCATTTGAATTTTATCGGTGAAAACAGCCTCATGGAGCGTCGGCGAATCATAGGGCAAGTGAAAATGCTTTTTGAGCTTCGCCTTTACGTAGTTAGCGTTCAACACGGCTCCTTCGCTGATTTCGGCGATATGTTCCTTGCCAAAAGCATAAATATAGCAAAGGGCACGAACCAACATCCCAAAGTTTCCGTGAAAGGCCCGAAAACGTCCAACGGACCTTGGAACAAAATGATCCAAGCTATAAATGCCGTCCCGAAATCGAACAACCGGAACCGGCAAATAATCCAAAAGCTTCTCGGAAACCACAACCGGACCCGCTCCAGGACCTCCTCCACCGTGAGGCGTTGAAAACGTCTTGTGCAGATTGATATGCATGCAATCCACGCCCATGGCCGCGATGTTTACTTTTCCGACCACCGCATTGAGATTCGCTCCATCGCAATAGACCAATCCACCTCGGTCATGCACCAACTTGGAAATCTCTACAATATGTTCCTCATAAATTCCCAACGTATTGGGGACCGTGATCATGAGGGCTGCCACATTCTCATCCATGACCTTATCAAGTTCGTCCAGGTCAATCATTCCTTTGTCATTGGATTTGACGGTCTTTACTTTGAGATTGGAGAGCGCGGCACTGGCAGGATTGGTCCCGTGTGCAGAATCCGGAATGAGGATCACATTTCGAGTTTTGTTGCCTTTGTGACGATGGTAGGCGTTGATCATTTTCACACCGACCAACTCTCCATGAGCGCCGGCAGCCGGATGAAGCGTGCACCCCTTCATTCCCGTAATGGCCATCAAAGCCTCCTGGAGTTTGTACATCACCTCCAAAGCACCCTGGGAGTGTTTCTCTCCCACCAACGGATGCAAACGGTTAAACCCTTCTTCCGCAGCGACTTTTTCATTCACTTTGGGGTTGTATTTCATTGTGCAGGAGCCCAAAGGATAGAAACCGTGATCGATTCCAAAATTGAGTTCGGAAATTCGCGTAAAGTGCCGGACGACTTCCATCTCAGAAAGGTTGGGAAACTTTGGGATGTCTTCCCGACACAAATCTTCTGGAATGGGCTGATCTGAATCCTTTGAGAAGGAGGGAAAATACCCATGGTCCTTTAGAACTTCTGCGCCGTGGTCTTCTTCCCACAAGGTTGGAACTTTATGCCTAGCTCTCTGGCTTTCTCTGGGGCCTTTCATAACACCTTCCGAACAACATCCACATATCGATCTAAATCTGCCTGATTTTTGGTTTCAGTCACAGCCAAAACAAGTTCTCGGTCTCGTTCCTTCGCCCAACGGGACAAAGCGACCCCTCCCAGGATCTTTTCTTTTTCAAGGGCAGCCAAAAAGGCCTCACTCGAAATCGGTAAACGAACCGTAAACTCATTGAACGTTGGCCCATCAAACAAAAGATCAATGGCGGAGATTTCTTTTAGCTTCGTCTTTAAATACTGAGCGGCTTTCGCGTTTTCAATGGCCACACTCCGCAACCCCGCCGAACCCAAAGTCGCCATATATATGCATGAGCGAAGTGCGCAGAGGGAGTGATTGGTACAAATGTTTGAGGTCGCTTTTTCACGTCGTATATGCTGTTCCCGCGTAGAGAGCGTCAAAACATATCCGGAATTTCCATTTGAATCCTTGGCCTCACCCACCAAGCGACCCGGAAGCTGCCTTAAATATTTTTCCTGGGCCGCGAACAAGCCGACATGCGGTCCTCCAAAATTTTGAGGATTTCCCAAGGATTGACCTTCACCTACAACGATATCTGCACCTTGTTCCCCGGGAGACTTTAAAATCCCAAAGGCCAATGCCTCCGTCGTATTGACCACAAATAAGCCCTTGGCTTCGTGAGTGGCCTGGGCTAACTCTGTCAAGGGTTCAACTACGCCATAGAAGTTTGGCTGCTGCACCATTACGGCTGCAACATCCTCCAAAGACTCGGGCAAAATGGTTTGCCCATGCTCATCCAGTGGTAATTCCTCCAGTTCTACTTGAACATCACTCGTATACGCTCGAACAACAGATCTGTAGTCTGGATGAATTCCTTCGGAGAGCAATATTCGTTTCTTTTTTCGTTGCGTCCGAACAGCCAAAAGAGCGGCTTCCGCAAGTGAGGAGGCGCCATCATACATAGAGGCATTCGCGATCTCCATGCCAAACAGATTGGCCACCATGGATTGAAACTCAAAAATCGCTTGTAACGTTCCTTGACTCACTTCCGGCTGGTAAGGGGTATAAGCCGTAACAAATTCACTTCGCCCCGACAAAGAGTCCACAACCGTCGGAATAAAATGTTCGTAACACCCCGCCCCAAGATATGACCGCCAATTCGAATCCCTGGCGGGTGAATTTTTAAAAGCCTCTTCCCGAAAAAAGTGTTGCAGTTCGGCCTCGGTCATTGCCGGAGGAAGCCCAACAAAGTCCTTCCAACGAACGATTTCTGGAATGGAAGAAAAAAGTGACTCGACGGAATCGGCTCCAATTTCTTGAAGCATTTCCGTACGATCTCGATCTGTAGATGGAATGTACCGCATGAAGAGATAAGACGTGTTTAATCGTCTTCCTCTTCTTTGGCGACGAATTCTTTGTAATCTTCAGCACTCATGAGTTTCTTGAACTCCGAATCATTTTCAACCTTCACACGAATTAACCAAGCCTCTCCGTAGGGATCGTCATTAACCACCTCAGGCGATTCAACCAGAGCATCGTTCACTTCCATGACCATTCCCGTAACGGGAGAAAACAAATCAGAAACAGCTTTTACAGACTCAACGCTACCAAAGGGTTCGGATGATTCCACTTCATCATCTTCTTGGGGAAGCTCTACATACACCACATCCCCCATACGACTTTGTGCCCAATCTGTTACACCAATGGTAACCGTCATCGTGTCCTCTTCAAATCGAGCCCATTCATGATCGTTGGTGTATCGAAGTTCTTCTGGAATATTCATTTCAGTAATTTCTCCAAAGGGTTATTCAAATTCTTATCGAAAATCATCATAGAAAATAATTCCGGGCAAGCCATTTTTACCGTTTTATGGACCCTGGGACAAAGGGTGGCTTGACCACTTTGCCTGGGACTTCTTTATTTCGGATGTGGATTTGGACCTCATCCTTCAAGGCCACATCCACATCCAACATTCCCAAAGCAATCCCACACTTGAGAGTGGGAGAAAAGGTCCCGGAAGTCAATGCTCCAACGCATTTTCCATCTTTTTTAACGTCAAAGCCCGGCCGAGGAATTCCTCTGCCCGTAACCTTTATGGCTCGAAGCCTCCTTTTCAAACCCTCTTCTTTCTGTTTGAGCAGAACCTCCCGCCCCACAAAATTTCCCTTATCCAACTTAACGGCCCAACCGATTCCGGCTTCCAAAGGAGTAATGTCCTCGTTCATGTCGCTCCCATTTAAGAGGTAGCCCATTTCCAAACGAAGGGTGTCTCGGGCCCCCAAACCAATGGGAACCAGACCACTTTCCTCCCCTTCTTTAAACAGAAGGTCCCACACATCCGCAGCAATTTCGGGCTTGAGGTACAACTCAAAACCATCCTCCCCGGAATATCCAGTCCGTGAGATCAGTACAGCCGAACCCAACAACTCGGCCCAGGTGAATTCATAATATTTCACGGTTGCCAAATCCCGCTTCACAAGTGCGCTGAGTAAAGCCTCCGCTTTTTTTCCTTGAAGCGCGAGCAAGGCATATTCCTCACTTCGGTCCACCACCTCTGCGCCTTCCAAGGCATGAGACTCAAACCATTTGGCCACCTGTTCCCGCCGAGACGCATTGACCACAAAAAGATAATACTCATCGCCCATCGCATAGAGCAGGCAGTCATCAATGACTCCGCCACGCTCATTTAAGATCGCGCTATACTGAACCTTTCCAGGCTTCAAGGCCGCGGCATTGTTGGTGGACACTCGTTGGCAAAACTCAAGAGCTTTCGGGCCTTTTACTTCAAACTCGCCCATATGGCTGACATCAAATAGCCCCATCGAATTTCGAACCGCTTCGTGCTCCTTCACAATGCTCGTGTATTGAACGGGCATTTCATAGCCTGCGAATGGAACCATCGTCGCCTTTAAAGCCACATGTTTTTCAAATAAAGGGGTCTTTTTCATTCCTTCCTCTTTTCCTTCTCCAACCGCTTAGCGGCTTCCAAAGTATTGGATAAAAGCATCGCAATCGTTAGAGGGCCTACTCCTCCGGGAACCGGAGTGATCCACTTGGCCCGTTTGGACGCTTCATCAAATTCAACATCTCCAACCAGTTGGTTGTCTTCCGTACGATTGATTCCGACATCAATCACAGCGGCTCCCTCTTTCACCCAATCACCTTTGACGAATTCCGCTCGACCGATAGCCGCCACCAAAATATCGGCCCGACGACAAACCTCCGCCAAATTACGTGTGCGAGAATGACAGATGGTTACGGTCGCGTTCCGGGCCATCAAAAGCTGAGCGACCGGTTTCCCTACGATATTACTTCGCCCGACAACAACCGCTTCCGCCCCTTCCATCGGAACTTGATACTCGTCCAGAATCCTCAGAATCCCCTTTGGCGTACATGCAACGAAGGTGGGTTCTCCGGTAAAAAGTTTTCCAGCACTTTGAATGTGGAATCCATCCACGTCCTTTTCGGGAGAAATTGTTTCCAACACCCGAGACGCAGAAATCTGTTTCGGCAAAGGCAATTGAACCAAAATGCCATGGATCGAAGGGTCATCGTTTAACGCTCGAATTTCCGTGAGTAAGCTTTCTTCTGAAAGATCTTCCGGAAGTTCCATCTTCAGAGACTTCATGCCGAGTTTTGCGCAAATTTTAGCCTTTCGGTTCACGTAAACCCGTGACGCTTCATCATCCCCCACACGAAGAGTAGCCAGGCCGGGCTGGATTCCCGTTTCTTTTCTGAACCGCTCCACTTCGCCTTGAATTTCATTATGTATTTTTTTGGCTAACGCTTTTCCATCCATCAAAGTCACGGCGCGGGACTTTACCAGGCTTAGTTGGATTGACAATGAGGAAAGATGTCTCTCAAATCCTTTTCTGAAAGGCCTTCTAGAGCGACAACCTTATTTTTGGATTTCACGCCTTGGAGAAGAGAAATCTGTCGTTTGGGGATGTTTAACGTTTTCGAAAGAAGCTTGAGGAGGGCCTCATTGGCCGCATTGTCGACCGGAGGCGCCGTCAGTCGAACATAAAGAACATCATCTTTAAAACCCCGCACTTCTTCCTTTTTTGCACGAGGCTGAACCTTGATTTTTAAGGTAACCCGGTCCACTTACGTCGTGGATTGCAGAACCGCGACTTCTTCGATTTTGGACGTTTCTCTCGCATCATTCTGAAGCTCCAGCAATCGGATATGGCTATCCAGTATTCCCCGAAGACGGCCTTCAAACTCAGCCCTTTGACGTTTCAAATCGTTGATTTCATCAATGATTTCCGTCAATCGTCCATGGGCTTGATGAATAATTTTGTCGGCTTGAAGTTCTGCTTGGCTAATGATGATCTCAGCTTCTTTCTTAGCCGATTGCTTCATGTCGTCTGACAGTTTTTGAGCGGTCATGAGCGTTTCTTGAAGGGTTCGTTCCTTCTCCTCATGACCTTGAATTCGATGTTCCAACTTCATGAGTTCTTCACGCTGAGATTGATGCTCACGAATCAAATCTTCCCATTCACTGCGAATCAAATCCAAGAAATCATCAACTTGGTGCGTGTCATAACCCTGTAAAGTTTTTCGAAAAACCTGTTGTTGAAGATCAAGCGGCGTCAGCTTCATGCGTAAATTCCTCCCGAGAAGAGAAGTTTATCTCAATTCTCCAAAGAATCCTATAGCCACGCGCTAAGGGTTTCGGGAACCGAAGATAGCTGTCCCAACCCGCACAATCGTGGCCCCCTCTTCGACGGCCACCTCGAAATCATGCGTCACCCCCATGGAAATCTCTGTACAAGGGCTATTTCGCAAATTGCGAGATTTCAAGGTTTCGAACACTTCCCGCGTTGCTCGAAAATGAGCGCGGGAGGCCTCCGGATTTTCCGAGTAAGGCGGAAAAGACATCACCCCGTTAATTTCCAGATCCGTATTCTCAGAAATCCGTTGGGCCAAATCGAACAACTCTGCGCGATTGGCCCCCGCTTTGGAGGCTTCATTTGCGATATTCAGCTCTAGCAAGATGCGAACCGGACAACCACTCGTCAGACGTCCCTTTTCCAATTCTTTCGCGACCGACCATCGATCCACCGATTGGATGAGGGAAAATTTTCCCGGTAACTTCTTTGCCTTGTTGGATTGAAGGGCTCCGATGAAATGCCAATCGATGTTGCCTTCTGGAAATTTCTTGTTCAACGCGTCCATTTTCGGCAAGGCTTCTTGAAGATAACTCTCCCCGAAACAAGAAATCCCCGCGTCGAAGGCTTCACATAATGCCTCGGTCGGCATCCGCTTACTCACGGCCACAATTTGAATCTCTTCGGGAGACCTCCCGGATCGCCTTGCGGCTTCTTCCACCCGTTGGACCACATTTTGCCAACGGTCTTTCAGCGTATTCATGCATCCTCTCCCAAGGCGCCCAAACGGATGAGCCCTTGCCGAACCTCGGCCAAAGGAAGGCCGATGACATTGGAGTAGGACCCATGAATGGCTTTCACAAAAGCGCCGCCCGCAGATTGAATCCCGTACCCACCGGCTTTGTCGAAAGACTCTCCCACGGAAAGGTACCAATCCAGGTCGATTTCTGAAAAAGCGAGCATCTCGACTTCGGTCCCCACCGTTTCTTCCACAAAATTTCCAGCCCCATCTTCCAATCGAAAGGCCGTAAACACGGTATGGGTCTTTCCTGCAAGCTCGCGAAGCATGTTCCGCGCTTCCTCTTTCCCCGCTGGCTTTCCAAAAGCCTTTTCCCCTAAAGCCACGACCGTATCGGCCGCGAGACAAACCCCATCAAAGTCCGCTTCCAAGGCTTTTCGCACATGGGCCAGCTTTTCTCGGGCCACTTCCATCGCACGCAACGCAGGGTCACCATGACAAGAAGATTCTTGAATATGGCTTGGGAACACCTCCAGGTTCAAACCCAGGAGGGAAAGCAAATCCCGGCGCCGGGGAGAAGCAGAGGCCAAAATAATTCGTTTCAATTGCCGCATGATGTTTTCGGCCGTTGGTATAGCGGACCTTCACCAAACTTGAAAGCCAGAGATCTCTGGAAAACACTTAGCTCGACAATAGGCCAACTAATTCATACACTTAAGCCTTCATGGAAGGTCGAAAACTCTTAGACGAGCTCAAACGAACGGTCGATGCGCTGCAAATCTTCAGCGAAATCGGCAAAACCCTCACGTCCACTTTGGATATCACCGAAGTCCTTCGAATCGTCTTGCAACGAGTTTCGGAACTTCTTTATCCGACGAGCTGGTCCCTTCTCTTTCTGGATCAAAACACGCAGGTTCTCCATTACGAAATTCTCATCAACGAACCCAGCGTTGATCGAAGCCAACCCATTCGTCTTGGCCAAGGGATCGCGGGATGGGTGGCCCAAACTGGAAAACCCATGATATGGCCCGACCCCACACCCAAACAAAAATATTCTCTTCCCAAAGACCTTGCCCCTCCGGAAGGAACCAAATCCATTTTGAGCGTTCCCTTGAGAAGTAAGGGGAATGTTCTGGGCGTGATCGATATTCGTAGGAAAGGTGACGAAGTGGCACAATTCTCCGAAGAAGATTTGGCCACGCTTTCGGCCATTTCGGACTATGCGGCCATTGCCATTGAAAACGCCCGAAACTTTCAACGGGTCGAAGAACTAACAATTACGGATGATTTAACCACCCTCTACAATGTTCGATACATGCACTCTCTTCTGGACACGGAAATTCGAAGAGCTTCCCGTTATAAGAAGGAGTTCTCCATGATCTTTTTTGATCTGGACCACTTCAAGCAGGTCAATGACACTTACGGACATATTCATGGCTCTCAGCTGCTGAGAGAGACGGCCGAAGTTCTTCAAGAACAAATCCGAAAAGTAGATTTCGCAGCCCGTTACGGTGGAGACGAATTTGTGGTTCTCCTTCCTGAAACGAGCAAGAAAGAAGCCACAGCCATTGCCAAACGGATTCGTGCCGCCATTGAAGACAATATTTTTCTTCAAGACAAAGGCATGAAAGTTCAATTCACAGCAAGCTTTGGGGTGGCCACGTTCCCGGAGGATGCAAAAACGAAAGATGACCTCATTCGAATGTCTGATGAGAGAATGTATAAAGTCAAAAACTCCACACGCAATAGCGTAATATCGGATTAGGTTCTTATGCACGTTCTCGAAACCATTGTCCGACAGAAACTGAAAGATGCTCCCAAGGATTTCTCCGAGCCTTTTTTTTCACATCTTAGGGCTTCGGTAAAAGAGAAATCCTGCGCCATCTTGGCCTATGGGTCTTGCTTAAGCCAGGTGACCAAAACAGAGACTTCGGCCCCGGATTTCTTCGTTCTGGTGGATCGCTACAAAACGTTTTACTCCTCCTGGCTCCATCGAGGACTGAATCATATTTTGCCTCCAAACATTTATCATTTCACAATCAACAAACACACCGCCAAATATAATGTGATCAGCATCCCCGCCCTCAACAAACACACTTCTAAGAACGCAAAGGACTCTTATCTCGTTGGCCGTTTTTCAAAACGAATGGCCCTGCTCTTTTCCAAGGATGACCGAACGGAAGATGAAGTGGTCATGGCGCAGGCCAGGGCCATGCGAACGGCTGCCAAACGAACGTACCCGCTTCTTCCAAAATTTTTCTCACTTCAAGATTTTGCCAAAGCCTCCATTCGATTGAGCTACCTTGGAGATGTTCGGGTTGAAGCGAATGATAAAATCGACCGAATCTTTACCGCTGAAAAAGAGTTCTACGAACAAGCCTACGAAACCATTTTGGAGGAAATGAAAGAGGCCCCCTTTTACCTTCAATCCGGGCAAACGCCTCAAACCTATGAAAAAGTATCCAAGGGTTTTTCCGATGCGGTCGATCGTTGGAAAACAAAACTTTTTCTTTCCAGAAGTCGTCTGAGAGCTCAGTTACGCTGGCCCAAAGGCATTTTCACCGTAGACAACTGGATCGACTATCTCATTCATAAAATTGAACGAACCAAGGGAATCACAATCGAACTGACTCCGAAACAACGAAAGTATTGGTATATCTTTGGTTGGAAGGTGTTTTTTTCTTTACGAAAACAAAAGCTGATCAAATAGGAAGGCTCATTATGTTTAATGGAAAAAAGATTGGATTTATTGGCTCGGGTAACATGGCCAGCGCACTCGTTTCAGGCTTGCTGAAAGGAAAGCATGTTCAAGCAGATCAAATCGTGGCGTCTGACCGCGACCCTAACAAGACCCAGCGTTTTGCAGAGCGTTTTCACGTTTCCGTGACCCAAGACAACGCTTCCGTTGTGGAAAATTCGGACATCATTGTGATTGCGGTAAAACCCCAAGTCATTGACAAAGTCATGTTGGAGATCGGCAAAACGTTCACCAAAGAAAAACTTCTCATTTCCATTGCAGCCGGAGTCAAAACCTCACACTTAGAAAAACAACTCCCTTCCGGCGGACATGTTATTCGAGTCATGCCAAACATTGCGGCGATGGTAGATGCTGCCGCAAGTGCACTTTCCGTTGGGGCACAGGCCACACAGGATGATTTAACTTTGGCCTTGGGAATTTTCAACGCCGTCGGAAAATGCGTCGTCGTAGACGAAGAACAATTGGATGCCGTGACAGGCCTTTCTGGGAGTGGCCCTGCCTACATCTTCCTCATGATCGACTCCATGGCAGACGCCGGAGTCAAAGTCGGCTTAAATCGTGAAAACGCGCTTCTTCTGGCCTCTCAAACCGTCTTTGGAGCTGCGAAATACCTCATGGAAAGTGGAGAACATCCTGGAAGACTCAAAGACATGGTCACTTCGCCCGGAGGCACAGCCATTGCGGGCATTCATACGTTAGAACAAGGGGGCTTACGAACCACTCTCATCAATGCTGTCGAAGCGGCCACCAAACGGTCCCAAGAACTGGGAGAAAAATAAGCCCTTTACGCAGATAGTTTGAGTTCTTTCACATCTCTTCCGGAAGGAAGTTGAAACGGGGCCAAACCAAACTCAGGCAAAACCGCCAAAATATGATCAAAGATGTCGGCCTGGATGGCTTCATAGTTCGCCCAAACTTGATCGTTGCTAAAAACATAGACTTCAACCGGAATTCCATTTTGAGACGGAGGCAACTGCCGAACCAAAAACGTCAAACTCTGATGGATTTTTGGATGATGCTTCAGGTAAGCAATTAAATAGGCACGAAACGTCCCTAAGTTGGTCATTCGACGACCATTCACCGGCTGAGAGTCATCGATGCCTTGCGACGAATTCCACTCCTTAAGTTCCTTTTCCTTGGCCTCCACATAGGGTTTAAGAAATTTTATCTGTCGGAATTTTTCAATCATATCGGAATCACAAAAACGGACCGTCGCCATATCAATTTGAATCGATCGTTTGATCCGCCGACCTCCAGACTCAGACATTCCGCGCCAATTTCGAAACGAACTGGAAATCAGTGCATAGGTAGGAATCGTCGTGATGGTTTTATCCCAATTCTGAACTTTGATGGTGGTTAGGGATACATCAATTACGTCTCCATCCGCCCCATACTGGGACATTTCAATCCAATCCCCTTCTCGAACCATATCCAAGGTTGCAATTTGGATGCTCGCCACAAACCCCAGAATGGCGTCTTTGAACACCAACATGAGAACCGCTGTCATGGCACCCAAACCACTCACAAATATCCACGGGGAGCGGTTCAACAGGGTCGTTAGGATGAAGATTCCAGCCACCAAGAACACAAAAATCTTTACGGCTTGGACATAACTCTTGATCGGTTTGTCCCGTGTTTTTTCATATTGGTGCGAAATCGAAACCACGGAATTCAAAACCGAAAAAATCACGAGGGTTCCGAGAAAAATTGTATACCCCACCGTGAGCCGTAACAGCATGGTTTCAGCATAGGGATAGCCTGCACATAACATCGGAACCATAAGATAGAAGACGATGGCCGGAACAATGTGTGCCAAACGATGAAAGGTCTTCTTCTCAACCAGCGTATCGTCCCATTGGGTCCGCGTACGACCTGCGAAGGAAGCTACAATTCTTAGGAGAATTCTCTTAGCGATTGTATTCGCCACCCAACAAAGAATGACGATGGTTACAAACAGAAAAATCCGCGCGAGAAAGCCCGTGAACTGGGCGTTGATTCCTAAATCGGCCAAAGCCGAAGAAATCGCATCCAACATGATTTACTCCGAATGCCTTAAGACATTCTCTGTTGGCGTTTTTGTTCCTTCTTTTTGAGCTTGGCGCGATGCTTAGCGGTTTTTTTGCTTTTCTTTTTTACTTTTTTTGTTTTTTTAATAGCCATGGGCCTGATTCTACAGATGTCTTACCCCTGGACCAGCATATTTTTTTGCTTCAAGTCGCTTTCCGTTCCCATCTAGTAGAGAACTTTCCAAAGAAAGAGGCCTTGGGGAGGCGCTGCCATACCGGCTTTTCTTCGATCTTTGGACTCCAAAATCGTTCGAATTTCTTCCGCCTTCCGCTTTCCCTGGCCCACCTCGACCAAGGTACCAACCATGTTTCGCACCATATGTTTTAAAAACCCCTCACCCCGAATTTCAAAGCAAAGGGTTTTCAAGGGACCGTTCTTCCATTCGACAGAAAGGATTTTTCGGGTCGATGTTTTGGTCTGGGAATTGGTAGCACGAAAAGAGGTAAAGTCATGAGCGCCCACAAAAATCTCAGAAGCTTCTTTCATCCTGGGTAAATCGAGGGCAAAAGGAAGCGTCCACGAGTAATTCCGCAGAAACACCAAGGGCTCATTTCCAATTTGAAAAAAATAACGATACGTTTTCTCCTTAGCATCCGCAGTAGCATGGAATGAGAGATCCACTTCTCGGGCTCTTAGAACACGTATTTCCGAAGGCAACAAAGTGTTGGTCCCTCGAACAAAGGCATGAACCGGTGTCGTAGATTCCGTGAGAGAAAAAGACGCGACCTGGTGATGTGCATGAACGCCTGCATCTGTGCGACTGGCTCCAACCAAAGAAATCCTTTCATTGGCCACCTTGGAAAGCGCCTTTTCCAACAAACCTTGGACCGACAGCCCTTTTGCTTGGCGTTGCCAACCCACGTAAGGGCCACCGTCATATTGCAAATCGATTCGAATGGTCCGTGTGGATCCTTTTGGGGGTCCTTTTCGTTTCACGTCTTCCCCTTAAAACTCGATCCCAAGTCCCGGAGAAAACATCCATCCTCCAAAATCCAATCCGGAAGAAAATTGATGCATATATTGAGCAAGAGCTTCCAAAAAAAATGCCTTCACGCCCATGAGTTCTTCCATGTCTCCCCCAAAACCCAATTCATTCAAATGAAGACGCAACCCGGCTGCGCCCAATACACTATGTTTGATTCCGCTCTCAGACCGATTGGCCTGGCTGGCCTTGAACCACCCAAAATCGTATCCCGCCCTAAGCATAGGAGAAACCGGGCCCAGCCAAGAGATTGAAAGAGCGTATTGGGCGGACATGGTGATCGGAACTCGCGTTAACCTCATGGACTCGCCACTCGCGCGCCCCGAAGAAACACCCTGCATGGAGGATGTCTCGGTCATGACGCCACTCTCCACCCCAAGATCTAGCCCCTTCCACCCAAAACCAGCTCGTAGCAAAAAATGCTCATTTCCTTTTTTGCCATAGAACTCCTCAATGGCGGTCGAATGGGGAAGCCACCACCCAACCCGAAAGGCAATGGAAGAATGAAAAGAATTGGAATTTCGGGGCTTCAGGATATGAGCCTCCTGAGCATAAAGAGAGGGGATGATCAGAAATGAAAAAAGGACAAACCCCATTCCGTAAAAACGCGCCCTTTTCAAAACCCAAAACCAAACAGAGCAAAGAAAAAGCCAAAAAGGCGAGACGCCTTCTCGACTTTGACACCCCCCGTGTTCCTCGACCACATCCAACAAACCTTGCGTTTCTTCGGCCGTTTCGGACAAAACGGAAGTCGATTCGCTTACGTTCCCTCGCTCATCCACAGCAACCAAACGCACAAAAACTTCCGTCCCGTTCGGTATGGGAGAGAGGATTTCTTCCATTTCACCCGTGCCTGTATGAGTAACCTGTCGAGGAGAGGAAAGAGACCCAATCCCACCTTCGGCGTCGCTCGTGGAACCAAAATAAAGCAGGTAATGGTCCATGTCTGAAGCTTCAACTCCATCCCATCTCACATAAATTTTTTCATCCCCAAAAGCCAAACTGAAGTTGTCAGGGGTTGCGGGGACTGTATCCAAATACACTTCAATGCTTCCATGCCCAAGCAAGTCCCCGTTTTCGACAAAAAAACTGAGTGTGTTCCCCCCTTCCTCAAACGTGTCGGTTGGGACTGTGATCGTTGTTTCAACATCTGCCGTAATCGATTGGGAGGTGAGAAGCGTTCCATTTGTCGGGGAAATCACCTCGTCTTCCTCTCCCAAATAACGATATACTTTCAATGAACCGCTCTTGGACGAGGAACAAACCACTTCAATTTCACCGTCACTGACGTATCCCTCAGGAGACGAAACAAACGTAAGAAAAGGCTGGTCCGTCACGATGGAAATCTTTTGATCTGTTTCGTTCAAAGCGAAGAGATATCCGGAAGCGTCCGAGGTCGATATCAAACCTCGAATGGGGACGTTTTCAATTCCTTCCAGGGTATCCAGGGCTTCTGTCACCCCCGAAGCTCCCACATCATCCCCATCAAAGATTGAGAGTGTATCGTCTCCCGAATTGGACACATAAAGATAAATATCGCTTTCATCTTCATCATCCAAAGACCTTTGGACGGGGATCAATAAAAGACTTCTGGGCGTGTCTCCAACAAGAAGCGGATCCAGATTCGCTGTGTTCGGGTTGGAATCGTATAGGGCTAGGGAAAAGGTGTTGTCGGTCATATCCACCAAAAAGACTTCTCCCTCTTCCAGGGAATTGACGACGAATCCAAATGTCCCCGTGTTCAAATCTCCCATATGGAGCGCTGAAAAGGATTCGGTGTCCGTATAGGCCCCCATATCCAGATCCCCGCCGACTTGAGAAAGAGAACTGAGGAGATAGGTCACAAATTGACCTTCCTCACTCAACAGAGCCACACGCAAATGGTCCGGAGTCAATCCCATTCCCACCGGAACAAAGTCCAGCTGGACGTACGCCTCTCCTCCGTCTCCCTGCAACTCTTCGGTTTCGATGTCATAGACATAAAGACGCTCCTGTCCCTCATCCACCAAAAGGAGTTGATCTCCCCCGCTTAGACGAGCCAATTCCATATGCTCGAACGTAACCGCGCTTGTGCCGATGGAAATCGTTTCGGCTTCAACGGGATCGGAAAACGCATCTTCAAGATCAAAAACATAAACCACATCGGCATTGCTGGTCAGGACATAAAGACTTAGTCCATCATCGCTGATCTCAATCCCTCGGGGGGTTCCGATGGTGGAAAATGTAGAAATTTCTGAAAAGGTAAGCAAATCAACAATCGAAACTTGGGCGCTCGTAGCGTCCATCAAGTACAAAAATCTCTCGCTTGCACTGAATACGCCTTGACTGGGGGAAATCGAAAGGTTGATTTCTCCAACTTTCTCGTCCGGAAAAGCCCAGGAACAGAGGGGCATCCATAAGATCGCCAGAAATATTCCGAATCTTTTCATGCGTTCGAGCCCGATCATAACACAGCCCCCCTCCAGTTTTGCTATAATGATGTTCATGAAGTCGATACACGTGTTTTCTTGTCTCTCTCTATTTTTGCTGTCTCTGACCGGTTGTGCCCAACAGATCATCTATGCCACGGCCACGGCGGAAATTTCCGAGCCTTCCGTCTATGCCCAATTAAATTTCACCACATTCACACAACCAGCCGCCTCAGGAGGAAGTGGCGATAGCAACCTTCGCATGAGATTTGGGAACGATGGAGGAGATCAACTGGACCTTGTTTTAGAGCCCGTCAATGGAGGTTTTCCAACTACCACGTATTACATCACGTCTTCTGGCCCTAGCCTTTCCTTTACCGCCTATTCAAACGGACAACCCGTCCCACTGAATCTCACCATCGACGAAGGGTTCATCAATTTGAACGTCATCTCGATTGTGGAAGGAATTGTGACCCGAGCCGAAGGCGAATTCCATCTGAATTTTGCCGACCCAAACAACGGATCTATTGTAGGGACATTTGTATACGCCACTCCGGCCGCTTAAGAGCCCTTTGGAGACAGAACCGTTGGGGCCAGTCGTTCCATGATTTGAATCCCATTGAGGGCAGCACCTTTCCTAAGATTGTCGCCCACAACCCAGAGATTGAAACAATGGCTTCGGGAACCGTCCTCACGAATTCGCCCAACATAGACATCGTCCTTTCCCACGACATCAATCAAGTCGGGATAGGATTCCGTATTCGGATTATCCAATAGCGCGACCCCTTCACTTTCGCCAATCCAGGTTCGAACCTGATCCAAAGAAGTTTCTTTTTTCAGTTCGACATTGATGGAAGCCGCATGTCCATGAAACGTAGGGACGCGAACGGCTGTGGCCGTTACTCCCAAGGAATCGTCAGCAAAGATTTTTTTCATTTCTTCACAAATTTTTTCCTCTTCTCCGGAATCTCCTTTGGAATTCAAAACGCCAATAAGGGGAAGTAAATTGAAAGCAATTCTTTTGGAAAAAACTTCCGTTTTAATCTCACGGCACCCAAACAGATCCATGACCTGACTGGAAAGCTCATCCATGGCCTTGCGGCCTGCACCGGATGTCGATTGATAGGTTGAAACCACCACGCGAGAGATGCCCACATTTTTTTGAAGAGACGCCAAAGCCATCACGATTTGAATGGCGGCACAATTTGGATTCGCGATAACTCCCCTGGGAGGCAATTCTCCCAACAGATATCCATTCACTTCAGGAATCACCAACGGAACATCTTTTTCCATTCGGAAAGAGGACGTATTATCCACTACCCAAGCCCCGGCCTTCACGGCGATTGGAACCCACTCGCGACTGACCGTGGAACCTGCAGTAAAAAAAGCAAAGTCTGCCCCTTGAAAAACTTCCGGAGTAAGTGGATCAACAGGAAGCATTTTCTTTCCGAATTCCACCGTTTGGTCTTTGGAGCGGCTTGAAGCCACCGCACGAAGTTCTCCAATCGGAAAACCTCTCTCAAAAAGAATGTTCAGAGCCTCTTTACCGACCGCGCCGGTGGCCCCCACAACGACAACGGTAAATCCATCTTTTGCTTTTTCTGCCATAGGGGGCAGACCATAGCGAAAAGCAGGATTCAGGACAAATCATTGAGATTCAATTTTTCGAAGGACCGAAAAAGCCAACTCGCCCACCAGGCTTAAACTTTTCACAGACACCTTATCCATCGTATCTTCTGGCGTATGCCAGTAGGTGCCTGGAGAATCTTCTCCACCAAACGTAAAATCCATCAAATGCAAGGTAGGCACCCCCGCTTCGATCAAAGGGCGATGATCATCATCCACCCATTTGGGAACCGTATCCAGGACCTCCGTCGCCCCCAACTCCTGTGCAGCCGCCTGGAGGAAGCCCCTCAAGCGTTCATCACTTCGAGGCTCATGGATCAGTTTTAAATCGCGATCTCCAATCATGTCCAACACCAAGGCTGCCCGGACGGGCTTTCCGGAACCCAATTGACTGGCTAAATGCCGACTCCCATAAAGGCTGTCGGCCTCGGTCCAGGTTTCAAAAGACTCCTCCCCGTCCACAAACACGATTTCAACATCATCCGCGAATCCTTGTTCCCGAATTCGTGGCGTCAGAGCCATCAAAAGAGCCACAGCCGAAGCCGAGTCATTGGCCCCAACAAAATCGAAACCCAAAAACCGTTTGCTCTCATAATGAGCTAGGAGCAGAATTCGATTTTCCCGGTTTCTCCCAGGAATCACATAGGAAAGATTGACCATTTCAATTTCGCCGATGGGGGTGGAGGCCAAAAACGTGTCTCGTGAAACCGGTAACCCCTCGTCTGAGATTTTTTCCGAAATCCAAGCACGTACCCGTTCGAGAGTCGCGGATCCCGATGGCCGGGGACCAAAAGAAACCATTTCGTACGTAAGATCATGAGCCACCTGGCCGGTGGACGTGTTTAAATCCCTGGAGCTAGAGCAGCGGGACCCCGTGCATGAAACCACGACCAAGGCCAAAAAAACGAATCGAACCCAACCCGAACCATGAAGCATGTATTTCATCGAATTTCGTGAACATTACTTTCACTGGAAATGCGGTCAATTTTTTCCAGAGATTTTTTGACCCGCCGTTTTTTCCGGACTTTTTTATACGCTCGAACTGGATGGGGAATCACATATTGTTCGATGGGGCCGGACAAAAGATAAATACATCCAATGAGATACAAGACCCACCAAGGCCGAGTCGCCCAAATCGTCAACCCAAACATAAAAAGGACCAAATACGAAAATGAATGGCGACGCGTGAGGTTTAAACTTTTAAAGCTCCGGTAACGAATATTGCTGACCATCAATAAAGCCAACAGGTAGGTCAACAACAGAAAATGGGGTTTGTGCGTAGCCGTTTCACCATCCCAAATCAAAACCGATCCCACCATCATGAGAGCCGCCATGGGAATGGGAAGTCCTTGGAAAAACCGGCTTTCAACGTTTTTTGCTTGGACATTGAACCGGGCCAATCGAAGGGCCCCACAGGCCAAATAGAGGAAACAAGCCAGCCACCCGATCCGGTCAAACTCCCGAAGAGCCCAAGCATAAAGAATAAATGCCGGGGCCACCCCAAACGAGACCAAGTCAGAAAGAGAGTCAAACTCCATTCCAAACCGAGACTCCGTTTTCGTTCGCCGAGCTACGCGACCATCCATCCCATCAAAAATCGCAGCCAAGATAATGGCGAAGGCGCATCGACCGAAGTCTGTGCCCCCCCTCATCACAATCATGAATGCATGAATGATAGCGTAAAAGCCGCAAAAAAGGCTCGCCGCCGTAAACAAATTCGGAAGAATATATACCCCACGTCGAATCTCACTCATGCCCATCTCCCTAACACAGAAGAACCCGCTCTAACCGTTTCTCCAAGCTTTGTCACGATCTCCGTTCCTTTGGGCAAGTAAAGGTCCACCCGAGACCCAAACCGAATCAGACCAAAACGTTTTCCCCTTGGAATGGATTCATTCAGAGACAAGCGATTGATGATTCGTCGAGCCACCAATCCCGCAATTTGAACCCATACGACATCTTTCCCCGATGGCGTTTTCAACCAAACAGTAGACTGCTCATTCAAGAGAGAAGCCTTTTCAGCGTAGGCCGCAAAATATTTTCCAGGATTGTAATGGATGCCGCGAACGACCCCCGCACACGGAATGCGGTTCACATGCACATTGAATACCGACATGAAGATGGAAACGCGAACCGCCGGACCGTCCACCAATCGGGGATAGTCCATTTCTTGAATGCCAATGACTTTTCCATCCGCTGGGGACAAAATGGCTTTCGGATCTTCTGGACCGTGTCTTTCCGGATCTCGAAAGAAGCTCACCACCCAGATCGTCAATCCCGCAAAAAGGGCTCCCCACATCCAGTGGGTCCAGACCAAGAGGCCCAGATTGATCAAAAGGGCGAGAACGATGAACGGATAGCCATCCAGACAAACCCCCAAAAATCGACGAACATGAGGTTTGCGAGGCGAGGTTTCGGTTTCTGTGTCGTTCGCTATGGCATTTTCAGGCAAATGCGACTCCGACCCCGGAATCCTGTGCCCTTCGAAGAATTTCTTCCATTCGATCTTTCTGCTGGAGCTTCCGTTTCTGAATGTTTTTTCGCTTCATCTCGTCTTCAGGAGTTAATTTCACACGCCCATTGAACCCCGCCAATTGTTCTTCTAGCACTTGGTGTTCTTGATGCAACTTCTTGAATTCGTGGTCATTTTCCAAAAGTGTCGCGACAAGAAGGGTTCGTTGGGATTGTGTCATAGATTACCTCCTGAAAAGTGGAAAAAAATCACGTTATTTGAATGATTATAGCATTCCAATAACCCGATTCTACCCCTAATCTCACACGATCCACCTTCGAAAACGGCAGGGGCCGATCCATGCCCCACGTGCCCAAATTTCGCCGAACCGTCAATTTTTTTCTGTTTATTTTCAATAACTTAAGCTCGTCCCCCCTGGTACGTGACTTGCTATTTATAGAGACTGGAGAACCGATAGGCATGAAGGTGATTTGTCAAAAATGCAAACATGAATTCGATGTCCCCACTGCGTCCGTCGGAAAAGTCGAATTTTCGCAATGCCGAAATCTGTTCCGCGTGACCTACAAACTTCGAATCCCTTGCGAAAACTGCAAATCGCTCCTTCAACTTTCTCCCGGCGAGCCTGATCAGGCCATTGGAACACCCATTCCCTTCGATTTTGACGAAGTCACCGAGCAAAGTTTGGTCTCGGAAATCGACCCCTTGGAAAAAACGCTTCCCAGAACAGAACTTCCAAAAACCAACGCAGACCCCCTACCCACCGTCCGATTGAGTCGGACCGTCAAAAAGCAGATTGAACCCCAAAGCCGAGCTTTTCGAATCATCGAGGGAACCATACGGCGCCCCAGTCCCGTCCACGTCGCGCTTCGCCAAAACAAAAAAGTGGAATTGCCCTATCTCAAAATTCTCATCGCCGGAGTCATTTTTCTGGGTGCCACCACGACCTTGGCCCTTACGCTCTTGGCGATGCGGCAGAAACCGAGACCAACGCCCGCTTCCTTGAATTCTTCCCCAGCACACGTCGAAAAAGCCGCCGTTCAAAAAGACGTTCCGCTGTCCGAAAAATATTCCGTGAAAGAGGGAGCGGTCGGCGGTCCCTATGAGCCGGTGGAAGCGAAAACCGCCAGCGTGCATACCCCGACATTCTATGTTCCCCACATCGATGACCTTTCCTCCAAATTCGGCGTTCGCAAAGATCCCATTTTCGGACATGAAGCTTTTCACGGAGGAATCGACCTCGCCGTTCACAGCCGAGCCGAAATCCCTGCAGCATCCGACGGCGAAATTGTTTATTCCGGCTGGAAAGGCGGTTACGGAAACACCGTGATCATTCGACACAAGAATGGTTATGAAACCATCTATGGACATATGACACAAAGGCTTGTGTTAAAAGGGGCTCACGTTCGTCAGGGAGATCCCATCGGATTGGTGGGTTCCACAGGGCGTTCTACCGGAAATCACATTCACTTTGAGGTTCGCAAGGATGGGCAGCGCGTAGATCCCCTTCGCCTCGATCTATCCAAGACCCTTCCGAAAAAAACCGGATAAAGACGACCTTATTTTCTCTTCTTCTTGCACGTTTTGCAGAGACCGTAGAGTTCCATTTTATGGAAGGATAATTCGAAACCATGCGTTTTGGCTTCTTTGTTCTGAAGTTTTTCGATGCCTGAATTGAAGAACTCGATGACTTTTCCACAGGAAGTGCAAACCAAGTGGTCATGATGCTCAATGCGGCTTCTTTCATAAGCCACTTCCCCCATGCCAAAGTCACGCCGCTGCGCGAGCCCACTTTCTTTTAATAAACTTAACGTTCGATAAACCGTGGCAATTCCAATTCGAGAATCAATCTTTTGAACTTTTCGAAAAAAATCATCCACGCTGATGTGGCCCGAAATCTGAAAAAACTCTCTGGCCACCAATTCTCTTTGCCTGGAATAGCGGTATCCGTTGTCGGAAAGAAAATCTTTAAAATTCCGCATCCAGCTATTCATGGGAAAATAGAATTACCAAAGATTCTTGGTGGAGTAAATTACAGGCCTTCCGACGGAGAAGAATTGATCTCACTATCCGCTAACATAAGTTCCCGAAGTTCTTCTCGGCATTGTTGCGCGTCAGCTTTCAAATCCCTGGATTCCAATTCTTTTACCAATTCTCCCAAGGCATAAATCCGATCTTCCCTGCGTTCCCCCTGAAATGCGATTTTTCGCATCATTAAGAAGCGTCTTCGCTCGGCCTCAAATCGTTCCGTTCGCATGCCCAACATACGGTAAATAGAGGCCATTAAACTCAGTGCCCATGCAGACTCTCGTGTCATAGAATAAAGGATGACCACTTTGTGAAGCCAATCCAAGCTGACTTTGAATTCATTCGACCATAGATAGCTCGAACCCAGGCCACACATTGCAGCTGGACTAATATATGGATCCCCGAGCGCAGCCAGACGCAAAAGCATTCGTTGCCCCCTCTCTCGGGTTTTCTCTCTTTGAGAGAGAAGCATCGCCTTTCGGAGAGAGCACAGATACTCATCCTTTACATGGGCAGGAAAACTGGAATTTAAGTCCCACATCCTTCTTTTATTATATCTTGGAGAGGACCCGGAAAGATAGTTGACAATTTCCACAAGAGTTTTGAAGAAAATCGCTCAGAGAGAAGACATATTATAAATGATTTTTACAATCCCGGACAGAGACAAGATCGTAACGTGCTTTCTTTATTGGGAAAAGACTGACTTGCCCACAGAGATCACCCCTCCATATAGTTAAACCTGAGTTTCTCAAACGATTCAAAACCTCTTTGGCAGGATGCCCATAGGAGTTTTTCCATCCTGCAGGGATGACAGCTTCCTTCGCGGCTATGAACTCCAAAAACGGACGGGAGGTGGATCGTCGGCTTCCGTGGTGCGCTACTTTTAAGACTTCGCTCTTTAGAAGGGCCCTTTTCTTCTTCATCAAACGATCTTCTCCCAGATGCTCGATATCCCCTGTGAACAACACCCGAGTTCCATTCATCGTGGCCTGCAAAACAATGGAACTTTCGTTGTCTGAAGAAGAACCCTCCCATTGATCCGAAGGAGGATGAAAAACCCTTAGACTCAAGTTTCCGATTTCCTCGTGCCATCCATCTCGAACACGTCTAACCCCCACCCCAAGATCCTTGGAAAGGGAGATGATTTCTTCCATCGCGGGCCCAACGGCTTTTTGGACAGGAATCCAGACATCATGAACCGTCATCCCCTTTAAAACCGTCTTGGCCCCTCCAATATGATCCATATCTTCATGGGTCAAGATCATGAGTTCCAACTCTCGGTAGCCATGCTTTCGCAGCCAGGGCAGTAAAATCTTTTCTCCCGCGTCTTCACTGTACAACCCCCCTCTCCCCGCATCCACCAAGGCCACTTTTCTGTCATTCGTGATCATCAAAGCGGCATCTCCTTGGCCTACATGGAGAAAATGAATTCCTGGGTTTTGAAAAACGGATTCAATAAGAAAAGAAAAGAACCCAATCGCCAGAGCCCCCGCAATCAAAAGAAGGCTCGTTTTCATTTTCTTGTAGAAGGCATAAAAAACCAAAACCACAGCGAGAAGCACAAAACCAAACTGAATTCGAGATATCCAAACATCACTTCCTGGAAGATGAATACTCGACTCCGCCAAAAACAAAAATGCAGAAAGCCATAAGTCTAGAATCCTAAACAACCAACTCGCAATGAACATCCAAAGGGGACTGATGAGAATCGCCAATAACCCCAACGGAATTCCCACGCCTCCCAACAAAGGAACAAAAATCATATTTGCCAGAGGAGACCAGAGGGTTACCTGGCCAAAGTGCCAAACCAAAATCGGAAACGTCGCCAACCAGGCTCCCAAAGAAACCCAGAACAATTGTCTCAATTTCCCCTTCTGGGGAAACCAGCAAGATTGCATTACGAGAGCTATTCCGAGAACAGCGGAAAAGGACAGTTGCGCCGACACGTCGAACAAAAACAACGGCTGAAACAGAAGACAGAAGAAAGCCGCAACCAAACAAACATTCAAGACCTTTCGCGTTCGTGCAAAAAACAACGCCAACAGACCTAGGCCAAAAAAGATGAGCGCTCTCACGGTGGAAATGGGTAAATCGGTCAGGCTCGCATAAAAGAAAGCTCCCAGAAAAGCAGCCACTCCCTGAACCTTTCTCAAAGGGAAAAACTCAATTAATCGATGAGAGCACCTCCATCCCATGCCGAACAACCAACCAAAAAACAGTGCCACCACCCCCACGTGGAATCCCGAGACGACCAACAAATGGATGATTCCCGCTCTTCGAAACGCATGGACAATTTCTTCAGAAACTTCGGACCGATTCCCAAAAAGCATGGCCTGGAAAATTCCAAACCCGTTTTCCGTCATATTGGCTCTTCCAAGGATTTGGGCTGATTCTCGGATTCCATTGAAGAAGTCTTGAAGGAATCCCACAGAACCTCTCTTGCAAATCAAATCATGGGAGCCTGAGATTACTCCTTGAAAAGAGATTCCACGGGTTTTGGCGTAGGTTTCTCGGTCGAACTCCCATTCGTTCCCATAATTTCGCGCCGTTTTGAGTTTGGTTCTGAAAAACACACGCTCCCCTTTTCGAGGAACGGAGTCTGAGAGAGAAAAGAGCCGAACTCTTTCGAAATGTCCGCTTCCCTCCAAGGAAACATCAAATGCAATGCCACGCGGGGAAAGTTTTTTTGGATAGGTTTGAACCACTCCCTCAAACCAAACTTTTTCTGAACTCAATCGACTACCGGGAGAAAAACCTGTTTCCTTAACACTTTGAACACGCCAAAAACCGAGGAAAAAGAAAAACAAAAATACACCGCCCAGAGCCAAGGTTTCTTTCTTCCCAAACCAAGCCGCCCACGCTCCCAATAAAAGAACCCCAGGAATCCAAAATGGAAGCGAATCCGCAACAAGGTCACCCAAAAGAATTCCGGCCGTCAAAGCCAAAAAATTCGATAAAAGCAGTCGACTGCCCCTAATTCTGACGGAAAAAGGCATGGATGGCTTTCGCTACAGTCTCTGAGATACCCGGGACTTGAAGAAGTTCAGATACCGAGGCCGACTGAATTCGATCGATGGTCCCAAACACCCCGAATAAGATTTGCTTTCGTTTGGCTCCGACCCCTGGAATTTCATTCAAAACGGTATGCAAAGATCTTTTTCCCCGAGCCTTTCGATGCCGCGTAATTCCAAATCGATGCGCTTCATCTCTAACTCTCATCAGCAAATGCAAAACCTGTGAAGACGGTGGAAAAACCAAAGCGTTTTTTTGCCCTGGCAAAAACACTCGTTCTGGAGCGTATTTTGTGCCACTTCGACTTACAAGCTCCTTCTCTTTGGCCAGCGAACATACAGGAAGTTCATGAAGGTTTAAGGTGGATACTAAATCCGTAAGTTGGCGTAGTTGTCCTTTTCCCCCATCCACCAAAACCAAATCGGGAAAATCTTTTCGATCCTCCTTGGAAAACCGACGCGTAAAAACCTCTTTGAGACTTGCGAAATCATTGGGCCCATTCACGGACTTGATATTGTATTGGCGGTACAAATTCTTATCGGGTTCCCCATCCGTAAAAACCACCAAAGAGCCTACTGAATGAGTCCCTTGAAGATTGGAAATGTCGTAGCCTTCAATGCGGTGAGGGAATTTCGACAAATGTAATTTTCTCTGCAAATCCTCTAGCAGTTTTTGATTGCCAGAACTTCGACGCTTTCGTTCCTCAAACGAAGCGAAGGCATTCCGTTCCGCCAACTTCAAAACTTTCAACGCGGTTCCTTTTCGAGGAGACTTGATTCGAATTTTTTTCCCGTGTTTCTCTAAAAACACTTCCTCAAAGGCTTTTCGATCTGGCATCGGAATGGAAAAAATGACCTCTTGGGGAAAATCCTGGACCAAAACGCGATCGACATACACCTGTTGAAAAAAGGATCGAAGGATTTCTTCTTTTGCGGATATGGGTTCCGCCAAAAAGAACTCTTTCGACCCCATCACCCTTCCCTCTCGAATTTTTAAAATCTTGATCAGGGTTGCCTGCTGATCCCCACGTATGCCAATTGCATCGCCACTCCATGCACCTTTCCGAGATTCAACTTTCTGAGGCAACAACGAATCCTCAATAGCTCTCATGCGATCCCTGAGCCTTGCCGCATCTTCGTATCTCAACTCCTCTGAGGCATTTCCCATTTCGCCTCGGAGTCTTTTGATCAGCGTAGACTTGTCTCCTTTGATGAACTGAATGGCTTGTTGAATTTGATGGTCGTAGTCTTCAGCCGACACCTTCCCCACACAGGGAGCGGTACAACGTCGGATTTGATGTTGAAGACATGGACGCGAGCGGTTCGCAAAGAAAGAATCTGAACAATCTCGAATTTGAAAGATTTTTTGGATGGTTTTGAGCATTTCTCGCAGATCATGAGCAGAGGAAAAGGGCCCAAAGTACCGACCTCCATCTTTGGAAATCTTTCGCGTCACAAACAAGGCGGGGAATTCGTGTTTGGTCATTTTTAAGCTCACGTAGGACTTATCGTCACGGAGCATGATGTTGTATTTCGGACGATAGGACTTGATCAGAGAGTTTTCTAAAAGAAGGGCTTCTTTCTCATTATCCGTAAGAATCCACTCGACCGTTTTAGCCAAACGTCCAATGACGTGGACCGAGGGACGATCCTCCTTGGCCGGTCGAGTATAGGCCGGAAGGCGATTCCGAAGACTCTTGGCCTTCCCGACATACAAGACCTTCCCGGAGGCATCTTTAAAAAGATAAACGCCGGGAGACCTTGGGGCTCGGGCAATTTGTTCTCTGACCTTTAAATCCATGATAGAACCCTCCCCACTGTACCCTTTGCTGTTGGAGTAGGAAATGAAGACGAAAACTGAGTATTTATGGTTCAAAACCGAAAAGCACCGTGACTACATTCGAATCACGGACAAAATTCAGGACATCGTGGAAGAAAGCGGAATTCAGGAGGGTATGGTTTTGGTTTCTGCCATGCACATTACGGCGGGCATCTTCGTCAACGACTGGGAAGAAGGTCTATTGGAAGATGTCGACCAATGGTTGGAACGCCTCGCCCCATTCAAAAAAGACTACCGACACCACCGAACCGGTGAAACCAACGCCGACAGCCATATGAAAAGCCTACTGGTTCACCACGAGGTCATTTTACCCATTACCGGTGGAGAACTGGACTTGGGCACGTGGCAGCAGATCTTTTATGCAGAATTTGATGGGGAACGCAAAAAGCGCGTCATCGTCAAAGTCATGGGGGAATGACCTAAACAACACGGCGCGTTATCTTAACCCCACCCGCTTTGCGGGTCCCCGGTTCAGGCTTCCCATTTGGATTTAGCACCATAAAAAAAACACGCCTACGGCGTGCCTTTTTTATGGTGGGCGATACTGGGTTCACAAACTCTCGTTCGTAGACCCATTCGGTTAAGCCTGCCCCACCCGCTTCGCGGGTTCCCGGTCCAGGCTTCCCTTTTCTGATTTCGCACCATAAAAAAAACGCGCCTGCGGCGCGTCTTCTTTATGGTGGGCGATACTGGGTTCGAACCAGCGACTTCCACCGTGTGAAGGTGGCACTCTCCCACTGAGTTAATCGCCCACGGGGATGGGGAAATACCGAGACTTCCCCATTTCGTCAACTCCCATATTCAAGCCAAGAGATCGTCCCTACCAATCCAAATAAATCCGGATTTCCAGAACGGTTTTGTTTTCCGATGGACGAACGACCTGATCAAACACCGTGTAATAGCCCTGGACATCCCCTTCATCAATTCTGTGGTAGAGCGTTTCTTCAGGCGGGTCCTCCGATTTCTCAAGCCCCAGAAAAATTTCCCTGGCTCCCTCATAGGTCGGCATCCCATTCTCATCCGTAAATTTTATCTCAGGTCGAAAGGCACCCGATTGTCCCTGAACCCCATGTCTCAATCGTTGAGGACGAAGATCCCATGGAAGCTCGGGAAGAAGCATATCCGCCAACCCATGGACTTGTCCGCCTACTTCAAAGTGTGCAATCAAGGCCCATTGATTTGGATTCTGAGATTTCTCACTGGGCACAAACTCAAAGGTTACCTCTGAATTGCTTTGACCGTACGTCTCTTCCACTCTTCGAAAAGCATTTCGAAGGATCCAAACGTACTCCCTCAAATCTTCGGTAATTAGGGCATTCGGATCGGTCAGCATGGCTTTGCTTAAATCCACATGCGGAACCACATATTCTAAACGAGAACCGATGCCCTCCTGTTCCATGATGGAAAATGTGCGAAGAAGCTCCTTGTGGGCTCCACGCGAAGGAATTTCTATGGACGTCTCTTGATCAAACATCTCCAAGGCGTCTAAGATTTTTTCAAATTGCCTCAGAAATGATTGAACACTCCGAGAGGTTGAACCTTTGACCTGGCCCGAAAACAGAATGTCTCTTGAAGGCTCAACAATGTCTTTTCGAAATCTAGGGATCTCCCCAACCAAGGTTTGAATTTGCCATAGAAAACGTTCCCAATCGCCTTGTTCCAAGGCCCGTTCAACACGCGCAAAATTAATGGCAAAATCAAATTCAAATAAAGAACCAACCGAGGGACCCTTTCCACCTTCCGCTTCATCCAACACTTCCAGAAGGCTCTCAATGCTAGCCACATTTGCTCTTATGGCGTCATACGTTTGACGACCAATGGAAAAATCACGTTCAGAAATCCCATGAATCGCGAGTTTGATTTCTTCTTGTCCCTTTAAGTAACGAGGTTTTTCAAACAGGAGCCCCGCCTCCGAACCCACGGAAACCGTAAATTTCCTTGGTTGATCTTGCCGCCCCGCCTCTAAAAGCCTCGTCCGAGGATCAAATTGAATGGGATCGCCTTTCAAAATCAAACTCCTGGAACGCTCCAAATCATGTGAAATGGAGGTTCCCCGCAAGGGGACTTCCACATGATAAATTTTGGATCGGACAAACCCATTCGCAACCAATTCATCGATCAACAATTGAACATCCCTCTCAACCGCTTCAAAGCCCAAATCCATCGCACCTTGAAAATAGGAACGGCCCTGACCGATATTCGTGACAATCACCACTTCATATTCCGATAGCGCTTCATCTGTATTCTCTCTTAAGGCTTGAGAGAGTTTCTTTGCCGTTTCAACACGTTCCGAATGTGTATTTCCGGGATCTTCCACCGTCCGGTAGGCAAGTTGAAATGTTGGGGTCAAATGAGCGAGAAGTTTGTAGTTGGGACCCATGGCAAAAAACCCGGCACAGTTTTGCAAATTCAATGTATGGATCGGTTGATCCACCGGAACCACCACGCCCGTCCCATCTTTCACACGAACCGATCCGGGGAATCTCCGCTCAAGCATCCCAATTTCGTCTAAAGAATCGACATCGCTTTCGCCCTCAAGTTCTGAAATTTTTCTGAGCGAAAAACCTGTATCTCGTTCAAATTCGGCCAAGCTTTTCATGGTGGAGTGATCCACTTGAAACACTCGAACCCCTCTCGCTTGCGTAATCTTTCGAGGGGAAATATCCGTTTCCCATCCGATGGGAATGTCCAACTCCTCTAGTTCGGTTTTGGGAACGGCGACGACACAATCCAATTCCCCTCCTTTGTATATTCTTTCTGCCGCGCGACTTTGAATGAACGGACGGGCGGAATACCCCCCATATCCAAGGGCGGTCATGACTTTTTCGGTCGAACCATCCGCAAAGTAAGAAGTGCCTCGATTTTGAAGGACGCGATAGGTTCCATCCTCTTGGCGCTTCAACGTCAACACCCCCAAATGAGTGTGGGACATGACATAGTCGCTCTCAATCCTTCCTTCCGGGGTCACACGGAAAAGACCCGCCTCAAAAAGATCCTCTACGGAAGTCATCGTGGGGAGAGATTCGGCGTAATTGCGCATCAATCGATAATGTTGGGCTTCATTATGGGGCTGCCGAAAATCTGAACCCAGCAAAGAGCGCATTCTGCTTTCAGCCACAAGATCATCTCTTTGAAGACCTTCTACATCACCTCCAAACACGTTCTTTGCGGCCCTCCAAAAACCTACCTGACGAACATCTCGCCGGACTCGACTCCAGAAGTCCGGACTCTCGGAAGGAAGGGGTTCATCCACAAACCGACTATCAACCGTCTCTTCCAACGACATCAACCGTTCCCGCGGATACTCGGGAATCTGAAGTGAGAAATCTTCTTTTTCTTCGGGAGAGATGGAAACTGAATATGACCGGGACCGAACTGCACGATCCCTCACGCGGCTTCCATCGTTCAAGAAAAAGGCGGGTCTTCCCTCGATTTGAATTTCGTCTGGTTTTTTCGGGTCATGATGAACATCGGAAAGCACAAAAGGCATTTCCACAATTTTGATTCGCTCTCTGGAAAATCCCTGATCCACAAGATGTTGCGCCACACGCATCCAATCCTCTCGTGTGGCCCGATATCCAAAATCGACTTTCCCGTGGATGATGGACCTTGCATGACCGACATTTCCTAAAATGACGACGTCCATCTGGCTAAAATCTTCTTCCGTATGTTCTCGAAGGCCTCCAACCAGTCGTCCAACCGTATCTCTCGCCCCAGATAGTTTGTGAATTCCAACCGTCGAGCGATAGGGCAAACTCATTGTGGGTGTCATATGAACAAGCCCTTTGTATTGGCGACCCCGGACAAACAAAGCTGAACACGTTTCAATGCCTCGGGTCAACATGGGTTGGCCGAGAGGAACGATAGCCCCTCGTCCCAGGAGAACTTCCTGGGTTTGAGCGGTAACCGACGGAGTGAATTTGATTCGGGATTCGTTCCATGGATCGGTCCTTCCAATTCCGCTGGACATTCCCTCGGAAGTTGAAGCTCCTTGAGAGAAAAAGCCCCTTTCGGGAGGTTCTCCGTCAAAGCCGTTAGAACCTCCATCCCCCAGTGTTGCATACGCTTCTAGATGGGACGTTGGATCATCCGTTCCCGTGGCCAAAAAAACCTGTTTTGGCGTCCTCAGTTGAACTTGGGGTTTGGGGAAGGGAATGATGTTGGAGGTGGTCTCCGAGGAGGGAGAAGTCTTTCCCAAACTTTCAGAGTATGTCACACCAAATAAGGCCGTATTCACCAAACTGGAAGCCAAGCGAAGTCCAAGAATCCTCACACACACCCGAGACCATTCGTCCCAAAACCGTCCGTCTTGGGGTTGACCATTCAAAGCGCGCATCCATCTTCGAATGCTCGTGGATGTTAAGCCCAAGGTGGATATTTCAAAAATGTACGCTGGAGCGCGCTGAGCCAAGTGAATTGCCCCTGCCTTCCAACCCGACTGAAAAACCTTTCCAAGGGGAGAACCTTCGGGAAGAAGATGCGGAGGAATCTTGGCTCCTTGAGCCAGTCTTCTCAGGGCGAGTGTGCCCCCACGCATCGTTCCGGTGATGAGTGACCACTCTAAAACGCCGCGCCAATACCCCTGCCACAGACTGCGACCCTGGAGAGGGCTGGCCAAGCGAAGAAACGCTTCCAGAGTGCTGTTCATGGCAATGAAGCCCCCTGCATTGGCCAAACCCGAAACCAACCACGGAGCCAATTGAATCAAAAGATGTCGTTGGCTGCCTCGGGATAAAGCTCTTAACAAAAGCGTTCGAAGACCGATGGAAACCCCTTTGCCCACAAAATAGCTCGCCACCCCCGCGGCCACGAGAACCAATGCATCATCCAAATATTCTTTTGGATTCAGGCGATCTCGTGTGACGTCTGAAAGATTGAACCGATCACCGCGAGGATCCACCATATCGATCATTTCATGGAAGGCCTTGAGCTTGTGATCGCCGTGAACCTCTTCTGAAGAACGCAACAAGTCTTCGTACATTTCTTGATAGGCCAAATTGAAAAGACGTTGCTGAAAGATTTTAGACACGCCTTCTTGGACCGCTTGATCTCTCATTTCACGTACGATCCGTTCAATTTCACCTTCATTCACACCTTCTTCAAAACCGAATTGAGCCCGAAGTCTTTCCTCCACTTTTTCCGAATTTTGATCGAGGGCATCAAACAGCTTGTCTTCAAGATGTTCGCGTTCCATTTCCCTTCGAATTTGATCTCGGGTTTCAGGAGGAATGTTTCTGGCGTGAGCATGAAGTTCTTCGGCCAATAGCGACTCGTAAACGTCACGTGCGCCTTCATAGTCCTTGTGCTTTCGAAGGGTTTGTCCCACGGCCAGCCAAAACCGGGGCATGTCTTCGAGGGCGAGAACCTCCTCGACATTTTCTAAGGTGGGCTTCCAAGGACGAAAAGCTTTAAAACCTTCTCTCCAAAAAGACTGTTTTGGCCAAAGGACCTCTTTGAGTTCTTTGCTAGTCGTTTGTTTGTAAAATTCGAGTGAATGCCGAAGATCACGGAGGCTTTCCAAAGAGCAATGAGACAAGGGGGGAACGTCCTCGTTTAAAATCCTTTCAAACGCCTCACGAATGCTTGAGGCCTCTCCCTTGGAAATGGTTTGTGCCAAGGACCCCCGAACACATGATCGCTCTTCGAACTTTCGAAAAGCTCTTCCCGCAAAAAGACCGATGGTTCGATTTAAGGCCGAGCGATCCAAGCGCTCAAAGGCATCCAAAATTTCCAACGCTTTCCGGGATGATTCGGTTTGTTGAAAAATTTTCTTGAATCCGAGCGCCGCACTTGCACGAAGAACAAAGTCCCGTTTTTCCTCTAACGAAAGGAATTCCCGAAGATCCAAATGCGTCCCGGTCCAGATAACGGGGTAGAGGTTTTCAGCCTGCTTTGGAGTCAATTCTGGAATGAGAGAAGGCTGAGAAGTCCCCCAAGAGGGCACAGGCAATGCGAGACAAAAGACGACGACCCAGAGCCACCGGGTCACTCCATTTCCCGCATTTTTCATCGTTGACCTTACTCAGCAAACCCCATGCCCAAAAACGAGGAAAAGACCTTTTTTAACTTATTGTTATTATTTGTGTTTTTCCAGCAACCCTCAAAAGAGGAAACGAAACGAGACACGACTTCCCCAACCGAAAAGGAATCAATCCAATTCTTCGATCGAGCCGATGATACGATCCAAGAGCTTGACGGTTTGTCCCACAAAGAAATGATCCGCCCCCTCAAAGATCTCCACCCCTTCTTGGGCCCTTAACTTGCTTGCCCAGGATTCAAGCAAGTTAAGGGGAACCAGCTCATCCTCCGCAGCAGCAAAAATACGTTTGGGAAAAGGCGTTTCTTGGAGATTTGGAAATGTGGCGTGTTTGAGCGGAGGGGCAATTAAAAACAGGCCCCCAAGATCAGCTTGCGAGATGGATGCTCGAGAAGAAACCCATGCCCCAAAGGAATAACCGCAAAGAATAGTACGAGACATTGGCCAATCTTTCTCCGTTCGAAGCCAATCCAACAAGGCCAGGAGATCCTTCGTCTCTCCCTCTCCTTGATCATGTAAGCCCGTAGAGGATCCCACGCCTCGAAAATTAAAACGCACACTACCCCATCCACGGGACTTCGCCCGCCGATGAAGTTGCAAAATGACCTTATTGTCCATGTCTCCCCCCATCAGCGGATGGGGATGAGCCAAAACCAAGTTTCGACGAGTAACGTCAACTGGCTGAGCAAGATCGACCTCAAGATCGACCTCACCAAGGTGAATCAACACGTTTATTTTTTAGCCGCTTCTTTTTTGCGTTTGATCCGCGCTTTTTTCTTTCGTTGCGCATTTCTTTGCTTTGTTTTCGGCGTCAATCGATTGTCTTTTTTTCCCATTACTTCTCCAATGTAGTGGCCTGCGCACTTCGAAAGATATCCGTTTTCCTTGAAATGCGAGGACCTCTTTAAACCATTTTTATCACCTCGTCACGGGTCGCCCCCGAGACAAAGCCCTCAAAAGGCCTTAACGGCGCGGGAATCTAACCCCATTTTTATGGAATTTCAACGGGTTACCTTATTTTTCATTGAATAAAAAGAAGATCTGGGGTTTAATTCGTCCGATTTAAGGATTTATTTTCCTCGCCCGCCTCGCGTGGATGAGGAAAACACGGCCCAATGGGCATATGGCAAAACGAGTACAAGCAACGATCATTGGAAGAGTGCAAGGTGTCTTTTTTAGAGTCACCACTCAAAAACAAGCCACGACATTGGGTCTTAAGGGATTTGTAAGAAATTTAACGGATGGTTCGGTTTCGTTGGAAGCCGAAGGAGAGGAAGAGTTGTTAAATCAGCTTCTCCGTTGGTGCCACGAAGGACCTTCCGGCGCTCGGGTTGACGAGGTAAAGGTGAACTGGATTACGCCACTAAATCAAGAAAGCGAATTTAGCATCAAAACCTAGGCCAATCTCCGTGCGTTTCGCCCTGGGAAGTATGAGGTGAGTACGGGATGTCTTCAAAATTAGTTATCAATTCAAGTCCGCACGAGGTCCGAGTGGCCCTTATGGAGGGGGATCAACTTGCGGAACTCTATCTAGAACGTGGAAACGAACAGCACTTTGTCGGAAACATCTACAAAGGAAAAGTCGTTCGGGTTTTGCCCGGAATGCAGGCTGCCTTCGTGGATGTGGGGCTAGAAAGAGCCGCTTTTTTGTACGTGACCGATTTCTTCGATGAATATCAGGATGCGTTCAGTCAAAAAGAGGTGCAGGAAGCCAAGAGAAGGAAGCGCGGAAGAGGAAGACCCAAGATTCAAGATCTCCTCAAAGAGGGCCAAGATGTCTTGGTTCAAATTGCCAAGGATCCAATGGGGACCAAGGGGGCACGCCTCACCTCATACGTTTCACTGCCCGGAAGACATTTGGTCTATATGCCCACGGTCGACCATATCGGGGTCTCCAGAAAGATCGAAAAAGAGGCTGAACGTCGGCGCTTGCGAAAATTCGTTGAAGAAACTCAAACGGAAAGTGGCGGATTCATTGTTCGAACAGCTGCAGCAGGTCAATCCGACGAAAAATTAAAAGCGGACATTCAATATTTGGAACGTCTTTGGAAGAAAATTTTGGGGCGAAGACAGGGAATGAAACCCCCAGCTCTTCTTCACAACGATCTAAACCTGGTCCAACGAACCGTTCGAGATATGTTCACAGACGATGTAGAACAACTCATTGTTGATAACGGTCGAACGTATCGTGAGATCAAACAATTCATGGGTCAATTCCTTCCCAAGGGAAAATACAATGTCGAACTTTATAAAGGGAAAAAGCCCCTTTACGACCACCACGGAATTGAACCCCAAATTGCAAGAGCCTTGGCCCATAAAGTATGGCTTAAATCGGGCGGCTACTTGGTCATTGATCAAACGGAAGCCCTAACCTCGATCGATGTAAACACGGGTCGGTTTGTGGGATCCAAAAATTTGGAAGAAACCATTCTTCAAACCAATATGGAGGCCGCCAAAGAAATTGTGGCTCAACTCCGCCTTCGAAACATCGGAGGATTAATCATTTTGGACTTCATCGACATGGAAAAGAAGTCCCATCGAAGCAAAGTCTATCGTCATCTCGAAGGAATTTTGGCCAACGATAAGGCCAAAACCAATGTGCTTCAAATCTCAGAGTTGGGGCTTGTTGAAATGACCCGAAAGCGAACACGAGAAAGTCTTGTGAGCTTATTGGGTGAAACCTGCGCGCATTGTGAAGGAAAAGGCTATCATCAATCCCGAAGAACGGTGACAAACAACATCCTGAGAAGATTGCGACACGAAGTTTTGGGTAAAAAATCCCACAAAAATATCGAAGTTGCCGTTCATACTAACGTGGCCGACATCCTCAAAACGGAAGAGTATGAAGCGTTGGTTGATTTGGAAAATCGTTCAGGCAGACGAATTGTCGTCCGAGCACAAGCGAATTTTCACCCTGAAAACTTTCAAATCAAGCTCACGGGGCACGCCTTGGCCGCGACCACAGTCACACCCTTAGGGCAAACTGGTAGCGAAGACGAATAAAAACCGTTTCTTCTTTTATTGGCAATAAGACGTCGAAGCTTCGCAGTCAGACCAGTCGAGAGAGTCTGCGCAAATGGGTGCATTCGACTCACTATTAGATCCAAAACAAATGGTTCCGTTATTCAAATTACCCAAGGAAACATTGAAGGGACAATCAATCACACCGATATGCGTCGGAACACTCGTAACGGTATCCAAGGCAATCATCCGCACTCGGTAATAGGTATAAGGTAACAACTGGCTGGTTCCCATCTGATAGGTGTCTTGAATGGGAGAATACCCCACCCCCGAGCTATCCGGATCCTCAAAAACCTCCTGATTGGCGTCTACGTCATCAATATTGCTTGGAGGACATTCCAACGGAGCGAACTCAAAATAGACCCCTCTAGTCCCCACGGAAAGAATTGGATTTACGGACTGATTGACAGCCACGTCGATATCAATCCGCAAAGATTCCTCGCCTCCACATCCCCAGAAAAGGAATGCAATGACAAAATATCCTGTGAAGGTCCATTTCCTCATCATTCGGCCGTCGCATTCACAATGATCGAAACGCTCTGTGGCGATCCATCATTCACTAAAGTGTACGATCCTGAATAAAGTGAAGCCCCGGATGAGTCCCTTAAATGGGCTTCCAAACTGTACGTATACCCCAAGGGGAGATTCCCCAAGGCAAACGTTCCCGTCGAAGAAACTGTGACACCGCATCCGGCAGAAAAAGAAGTCGTACAAGTACTTGGGTACGCAAAGGAGTCCGCCACACCGTCCCCGTTTAGATCCAAGATTCCTGAAGCACTCGCCTGACTCTCTGCAACCAAAATCAAATCAACGGCACGCGGATCAGCAAAAGCCGACGAGTTACTGAACGAAATCACAATTTCAGGCCCTGACTTTTCCCCACAACCGAAGAACGCGAGAACAACCAACAATAAAAGCGTCTTCTTCATTTCAGGGGCAACTCGGAATGAGGTTGATGTTACAAGCGGATAAGTCCGTATCACTCAACGTGATCGTCACAGATTCCCCGGCTCGATTTAAGATATTTGAGTCGCTCCCGGACACCAGCAAATTATGATTTTCATCCAGCCCACAGGCAACCACTTCTACGACTTCACCTTCCGGAAAATGGGCCTCTCCATTGGAATCGAAGAACGGAATGGCGGGCCGAAATTCTGCATTTGAAACGGAAAAACCACAGGGAGCGGCAGCCAAACAGTTTTGAGAAGAACCTTCGACCGTTCCGACACAAGCACCTGGAAACAATTCAATGCGTGTGGCACTCGAACCGGGAGGGTAATTGACGATAAAAACAAATTCGGAAACGGCATCCTGACTGGCTTGCGCAACACCAGAGCCATCTAGAACGAGGTCAATTTCGCCAGGATCATCTGAACAATGGGTAAATGAAAATGCAGCAACCAGAAGAATGAGAAAAAAAGCCATATTTCGCGGGTTCACCCCTATAGTGTATCCGAAACCCTTGCGTTACCTCAAGGACCAGCCACAATAGAATGAATGAAAAGTGGAACCCTCTATATTGTGGCCTCCCCCATCGGAAATTTGGAGGATTTTTCTCCCAGAGCTCAAAACGCCCTTCGGGAGGTCTCTTTGGTTGCAGCCGAAGACACCCGGCGCACACGAAAGCTTTTGACGCATTTTGAATTGAACAAGCCCTTAATTCGCTGTGATGAGCGCCTACAAGAAGGTGCCAGCCGGAAGATTCTCCGAGAGCTGGATGAGGGGCAATCTGTCGCTTTTTTGAGCGATGCAGGGGTTCCGACCCTTTCAGATCCCGGTGCGGTACTTGTGAATGCCATTGCCGAGGCTGGCCATTCAATCACTCCCATTCCCGGCCCTTCGGCCATCACAACCGCCTTGAGTGTGGCGGGCTTTCCCGTGGTTCCGTACAGTTTTTTTGGGTTTCTGCCTCGAAAGGGAAAATTTAGAAGGGAAATTTGGGAGGCCATAGAAAAGGGGCGGCAGGCCATCGTCCTTTTTGAATCCCCTTTTCGCCTCCAAAAAACCCTGGACCAATTGGGCGAAGCGTTCCCGGATCGGCGCGCATGTGTTGGACGAGAGTTAACCAAGTTCTATGAAGAAACGGCTCGGGGAACCCTTTCTGAACTGGCTTCCCATTTTGGACAAAAAAAGATCCGAGGAGAGTGTACAATTGTCATTGCTCATAAGGGTGCGCAATGAATCAAACGTTTGCTAAGGGACTGTTACTTTTCTTTCTTCTTTCGGGAGCGGCGTTCAACATCGCTCAGGGAAGAAAGGCCCTTCGTTCAAAGAAAGGGCATTCGGTCTGGGGATGGGCTCGAATCATCGTTGGCGTCGTGATGGCTTTGCTTCCCATTCCCCTACTCTGGTTTCTTTAACAATGACGAATCTTTCAGCCCAAAAAAAGATCGGTCTTACGCACCTCCTCATCGCCTTCTTGGGGTTTTCTTTGGTTTTTAATCCTTGGGTCATCCCTGTTTTGCCCCAGAATGGTTGGCTTTCCGTTCTCATCTCGCCTCAAGTCTTTTTCCTCCTCGCATTCGTTTGGATCGTCTGGGCGCGAAATCTTCCAAGAGAAAAGTGGGGACTTTCCGTTCAACCTTTCGGTTTAAACACCCTTCGAGGACTGTCGCTGGGCCTCTTTCCCATCTTTTTTGCCCTGTCGGTGTTTTTGTTTTTTGAACTTGTGGGTCTAAAGGATCTCTGGCTCGGTCCCCCCATTCCATATGCACCCACGGCAAAAGATTACCTCCTTCTCTTTCTCCTGGCCCCCTTGTCCGAAGAACTTTTTTTCAGAGGCCTTCTTTTTCCCGCTCTCAAGGAAGAATATTCCACCCGTTTTGCCGTGATCGCCTCAGCGGTCATTTTCATGGCCGGTCATGGAGGCGTGAAGATCGGTCCCTTGATCTTGGGTTTGATCACGCCCCTTCTTTACCTGAGAACCAAGTCCTTATGGCCAGGGATGCTCTTCCACGCCATCAGCAATACGTACATCCCTCTTCTGATCACCTTTTTTCCAAACCTCTATCGAAAGATTCTCTACCTCTTTTAAGATACGCATCTGGCGATTCAGAAGATTCGAGGTTATCCTAGAAATCTGTGTCTAAAGAGACCGAAAGCAATAAAGACATCGAACTCCTTTTGACCCTCATGGATAAAGCGGTTCGACAGTTCATGCTATATGGACGAAATCATCCACAATTTGCTTCCGCTTCCAACGACTTCTACAGTCGATTGAAAGATTTTTTCACCTCTCATTCCGTCTTGGACTTAAACGTCAAACGAACGGAAATTCAATGGGGTGGAAAGAAGGTCTACGAAGTTAGCAAAAAGGATGGAAACTACATCCAACAAATGTACGTGGATGGAATTCGCAGGCTTGAAATTCTTCCGTCCGTTGAAGTTTCGGAGCTTGAGGATTTTGTCTCGGTTCTTGGACGAGATGTACAAAGTTATGAAAGCCAAGAGGATGACACCACGACCCTCCTATGGAAGCTAGCTCTTCCAAACGTAAAAACGGAAACCATCGATATTTATGCCAGCGACCGATTGGCCATTCTTCAGCAGGATGACCTTTCCCAGCAAAACCTTTCGGAGGAGGACAAAAAGAATAAAGATTACTTTGATAATATGATTTACAAACTTTTGGGATATGAAACCGAAAGTCCTTCGGAAAACACCCCTCCTACGTTTTCAAAAAAAAGTCATTCGGCTTTCCAGGAAGAAATCAAAACCCCCGCGACCGAAGAATTTTTTCATCTGACGGAGACTGAAAGGAAATCTCTCGATGAAGAAATCGAAAAAATTAGAAATCGAGATTATCTTTCAGAGATTGTGGTCATTTTCAATGAGGTCTTCGAAGTGGAGAAGGACACCCAAAATTTTCCGCTTCTCCTTCAGGTGTATACAGACGCAATCGGAAACTTCATGGACAAAGGGGAACTGGGAAAAGCATCGACCTGGTTAAAGTCCCTGCGAGCGTCCCAGATGAAGATTGGCCAAACCAACTTAGATGCTCATGAACTCATCGAAGAGGAAATTTCAAGAATCGCTTCTTCCGAACGTTTGGCCAACCTCGGCAAACAGGTCGCAGAAGGAAAGTTCACAAACCCAAAAGAATGGGTCACGTTGTTTTCCTATTTAGGAGAAAAAGCTGCTGCGTCCATTTGTGAATTCCTGTCACATGTTCCTCAAGAATCCATTCATGAATCGGTTCGAACCTTCCTGATGGAACAAGCCAAAGGGCAAACCGACGTTTATTTAGCCTACCTTAAAAAGGCGCAGTGGCAGATTGTTCGAGACATGGTTCGAATCTTGTCTTCGCTATTGGATGCTCAAGTTCTTTCCACCGTGTTCAAGCATGTCGCGATTCACCCCGCTCCAGACGTCCGTTCAGAAGTCCTCCGCCACATCTCCAAGTATTCACCGGACTTTCGAGCAAACCTTCTCAAACGGGGGATTTCAGATTCTTCAGAGTCGGTTCGGGCACTCTGTTTCGGCATCATCGTCCGAGATCCCATCCCAGAGTTGGCCAAAATCATCGCCGAACAAGTTCCCAAACCCGATTTCCTTGAGAAAACCGCTAATGAAAAACGAGTTACCTTGCTTGCGCTGGCGCAATGTGGAGGAACAGGAACCCTCAAATTTTTGAACGAAATTGTAGAGGATTCGGGGACCACGCCAGCTCACGATGAACTTCGAATGGCTGCGTTACAAGCCATTGCGGCAGTTCAGGACCCCAAGGCCGACGAAATCTTACAAGATTGGGCAAAAAAAAGTTTTTTTCAGAAAAGTCTTCGAGATGCCGCACGACGTCTTCTGGAACGACGAACTCCGATTCCCCAACCCGAAGAGGAGCGTGAAAAATGACCGAACAAGAGCTCACGAAATCTTCTGGCCCCCGAAACCATGAAGACAAAATCATTTTGAATCAGATGGGAAGAAAATGGCTGATCTCATTCTTTTCCCTCCTTCGAACCGTAAAAATTCATACGCCAGACAATGAGATTTTTACCGCTCCCATCAAAACACTCCACGAAACCGGCCAAAAAATTTTCGATTTAGATGGCAAGGCCGATTTTCGTGTCTTGGAAGATCAATTTTTTCTAAACAATCTTTGGGTGAAGCCGGCTCTATCCGAACGAGAACAGCTCTATCAATTGGCCAATCACCTCAAATCCAACGACATGGGAGGGATTTCCCTTCGAGCCAATCCAAGTGAGTCAGACTGGCGAAGCTTCCTGGGAGCCATTCGAAAAGTCAACGCCCCTTTAAAAGAGCGTGTTGCTGAAATGAACCGTGCACTGGCGGAAGCCCGAATCGAACAAATTGAAATTCTTCGACTCTTGGTACTCAAAGACCAGAACGAAGAAGTTCTTCCACTCCCTGCCCTGGTGTTCGCGGGGGTCAAAGCGTATTCCAAATGTCTCATGGTTTTGAAAGAATTTACGCTTTCAACGCCGGGAGAAGAACAGGTCGGAGCCATTCGAAAGGCTCAACGAACCATCTGCGAGATGGTCGAAATGGCAGAAAAAACGCCCAAGCTTTTCCTCCTCCTCTCTCTTTTGAAAAACTTCGATTCCTATTTCTTTCATCACGGCGTGAATGTCTGCATCCTCTCTTTGGCAACCGGCGTTCATATGGGAATGAAACGAAAAGAATTGGTCGATTTGGGGCTCGCAGCCCTCCTTCATGATGTCGGAAAGCTTCTTTTACCCGAAGAGCTTCTGAACAAACCCGAAGACCTTTCCGAAGACGAATGGAATCGAATTCAACACCATCCCATCGATTCGGCAAAATCCTTCATGACACTCGGGTACATCAATGAGTCTGTCGCCGAAAGAATCTTGGTGGCTTATCAGCATCACTGGGCCTCCGGATCTCCAAAGTCTTACCCTCAACCCCGGCGTCCCATGAATCCGAGTCTGATGTCGAGCATTGTTGCTGTCGCCGTAACGTATGATGCCTTGACCACGCCCAAGAACTACCGAGATTCGTTCGCTCCCTATCAAGCCATACGAATTTTATCCTCTCAGGCAAAAAAGGGGTTTTACAAAAATGAAATCATCAAAACTTTCCTCAATTTAATGGGACCCGCGCCTTGTGGAAGCTGGGTAAAACTCGACTCAGGAGAAATGGGCTTGGTGGCTGTGGGAGGATGTCACGCGCCCCGGACCCACTTTCCTCTCCTATTCGTTCCCAAAGAAAAAGGGAGCGGAGATTGGGTAAACACAGCCGAAAACAACCCGAAGACCGGACAACGCCCCCGACTTCTCTACATCAAAGAAAATCGACCCCACACCTATGGTGTTTTAGGGAGCCTTTTCAACTCCGGCGACGGCCAGATTTTTTAGATCGAGTTAAAAACTTGAAGCCAACTCGATGAACGTTCTCACACCGAATCCCGTTCCTCCTTTCGGAGAAATGGGCAATTCATATTCCGGATACGCAGGACCGGCGATGTCCAAATGGGCCCATGAAGAACAATCCACGAATTCTTCCAAAAACAGTCCAGCGGTGATGGCTCCGCCCCAACGTCCACCGACGTTCTTTAGGTCAGCCACTTCGCTCTTTAAGCTCTTCAAATAATTCTTTTCATTGGGAAGCACCCAAAGCTTCTCTCCAACTTCATCGCCTGCGCTTCGAACACGCGTAGCCAGTTTTGGATTGTTCGTAATGATGCCCGCAATCTCTTGCCCAAGAGCCACAACACAAGCTCCGGTCAATGTGGCGGCATTCAACACATCATCCACTTTCAGTTCTTTGGAATAAGAAAGTGCGTCAGCCAAAATGAGTCGCCCCTCGGCATCCGTATTTTCAATTTCCACACTCTTTCCGTTGTACCCTTTCACGACATCTCCCGGTCGAATGGAGTGCGCGCTGGGTAAGTTTTCAACGATTGGCACCAAGGCGTGGACATGAACGGGCAGCTTCAGTTTTGCAATTCCCCAGATCGCTCCTAGAACAGCCGCAGCACCAGCCATGTCCGTTTTCATCCCATACATAGCACTTTGAGGCTTGAGGGATAGTCCACCACTATCGAACGTGACGCCTTTTCCCACCAGGGCAATTTTTCGTTTGGCTTTCTGTTTGGGACGATATTCCAGGTGAACCATTCTCGGTCGCACATCACTTCCCATTCCAACCGCCAAAATGAGATTCATCCCTCTCTTTTTGAGCTCCGCCTCTGAAAGCAACTTGAAGGTCAGTTTCTGATCCTTAGCAAGGACTTCGGCTTTTTTGGCCATGGTTTCCGGATTCACGATATTGGCTGGCTCATTGACCAGATCCCTGGCAATGAAGGTTGCCTGCGTACAAGCCACCGCCCTTTCTACGACGGTTTCCATCTTGCGTTTTTGGCGCACATCCCCAACCAGCACAGAAATCGATTGAAATGTTTTTTCGGGGTCTCCACCTTTCAAATGGGGAAAAAACCGATACGTCCTGAGTAGGAAGCCTTCCAGAGCGGCATCAAAGTGGTTTTCGATTTCTTTCCCTTGTCCGAGGGGGAGCGAAACCTTGAGCAATTTTCTCTCCTGGATCGCCCTACAGGCCCCGGCATAAGCATTTCGGAAAGCATCTCGCGAAAAATTCTTCTTTTCACCCAACCCAACAAAAAGAATGCGTTTAAAAGACAGATCGAAGAAATCACACCAGAGGGTCTTTCCGTCCTCTCCTTCAAATCCATTTTGTTCCATGGCTTTTTTCAAAGCGCCCTTTAGAAATCGGTCCATTTCCTTAAAAGGACTCAGCAAGGGAGTTTTTTGAAAAATGGGGACCACGAGCACATCGGCCGCTTCCGTCAATAGAGGTTGCTTCAACACGGTAGGATTTGGGAAAAGACTATTTTTCATCATGGTTTTCTATCCTGACGACTTGAAAAAAAAAGTCCACTTGACAGTGCTTTTTCCTGCGGTATAAGCCGAGCGATTTTTTCGAATTCGAGCTTCAACGAAGGCCAAGAACGGATTTTGAGGTTGTGGTTGATCGAAATTGCGATGGATTTTTCTTGTCGCTGAACTCCCCGCCTTCCGAAAAGCTCGATTTTTTGAAAAGGGGCTTGAGAACTGCTTCTCAGGCCCCTTTCATTTTCTCGTTTTCCTTGACTTAGTGACATATGTGACGCACTCTATCGGAGTGATGCCCCCTTGCCGCACACCCCTTCGGCAAACAGCTATAATCGTTCAACTCATCGATAATAAAGGAATTTATTTCTTAATTAACATATTGCGTTATCTTTGCTTTTTTCGTTATAATACGCGCGCCATGCCAAAAGGCTTTCAGACTTGGGATCTACACGTCCCGAATCATTTTTTCGCTGGGACGTTTGGGCTCCTTTCTCTTTTCATCTTCGGCTGCTCCGGACACACCCCCACCGTTAATCAAGAAGCCTTAAACAAATTCAAAGCGGCTCAAGCCCAACTTTCCGGTCCTTTTGATGGAACTCGAACTTCGGAGACTTCCCCAAATCCTACGGAACCCGTCTGGGCTGCGCCCCAAAATACTGACCCAGATCCAGAGACCAAGAACGACTCCACCAAGGCTGCGGAAAAACCATCTTCCGGGTCCGAACCTTCCGAAGACGACCCCTCGACGGATCCCAATCCCAAGCTTTCCCAACCCCCAGAAGGATATTTATCTACGCGTTCCTTTCTTGGCCCTGCCGGCCCCGTTTTCCAAAACATTTCCATCCATGAAAACATGTCGGCTGTCTTGGGCATTGATGAAATTCGGCCGGTCATTTTCATTCCTCCCGCCAAATATCAAGTGGGATTCATTCGACGGGGCTCCGGAGATGTCACGCTTCAAACATATAAATATGAACAAATCGGAGATACTTTCCAATACTGCGACTCCGTGTCCGGTCAGTGTTTCAAACTTCCCTCCAACAAATCTGAAAAACGCAGTTTAGAGTTGGATTTGAATTGGACCGGACGAAAAGTCCCCTTAGTCGCTTATCGTAGAGGGACAACCGAAACGCCAAGCGACACCCATCCGCTCGACTTCATTCTCATCAAACACGATCCAAATTACGAAGGTGCCGACTACGCAAATGTTTTTGATTACGAAGATCCGCCTTTGCAATGGAAAGCTTTCCTCTTTTCCAAAGGATTTAAGAGACTGGATCGCGTCTACAATACGGCCGACCTATGGTTTCGGTCCACGGGTGAGCGCGACGAGTATCAAATCGACATCAAACGCTTTGAATCCAACACGAACCCCGGTCCCTGGAAGACATTGCGCGTAAATGTAAGGGACGAGCTTCCCTGGAAACTTGCCCAACCCACAAAGAACACAAAGGGAATGGAGATTTACCTTTCGGAGAAAGATGAAAAATTATCCATGACCGGAAAAGTGTTTTACCCAGATGGCTCAGAAGTTTGGTTTATCGCCTTCCCTGAGACGACTTTGATGACCCTCGCTTACGCCGAAAAATAACACGTAGGGGCAACCCCTTCATCTGACAATGTTCCTGCAAGGCATTCGTCCAATATCTTTCATACGAGGGGTCAATCCATCGAGGATCATTGCACCAAACAAAAAACCGACTCGCGAAGTCAGGATCCTGAGACAAGCCAGAGAGACGAATCCGATGAGATCGTTTTCCTTTCGGAGGATGTTCACCCAAAATCAATCGAAAAACCTCTTTGAGTTTTGCGGGCTCAAAGAACTTGCTTTGTCTTCGGTGAATGGCTTTGGCCTCATTTAGTAACGTATCTACAGACATCCCGGTTTTCGCTGAAACAAATCGAACCACAGCAAAACTCAAAAACGGCGCCTTGAGATACAATTCTTCTCGAAATTCTTGGCGATTTCTCTGAGAATCTCGAACCAAGTCCCATTTATTCGCGGCAACGCAGAAACCTTTTCCCTGCTCTAAAGCCAGAGCCACAATGCGCTCATCCTGTGTCGTCATTGGGCTCGTGGCATCCAAAACCAAGATGATGACATCTGCACGTTCCACACTTCGAAATGAGGTGGCCGCAGAAACCTTTTCTACGCCATCTTGGACTTTAAACTTTCGTCGAATTCCAGCCGTGTCTAAGAGTAGATATCGATGACCTTCTACCTCCGCTTCAACATCCACAACGTCTCTTGTGGTTCCCGCAATCTCCGTGACCGCCAAGCGCGGTTCATTCAAAATGGCGTTGATCAAGGAAGATTTCCCCACATTGGGCCGCCCTATAAATGCAATTTTGCTCGTCTCTCTGTCAGGTTCGGATTCCACATCGGCAAGAAGCTTTCCTTTCAATTCCAAGCCCAATGCCTCTCGAAGAGACTCAACACCAATGCTGTGCTCAGCAGACACTTCGAAGACCTCGGACATGCCCAGTCGAAGGAATTCATCAAAAGCTTCCTTCTTGGAACCCGGATCCGCCTTATTAATCACCAACAAACTCTTAGTGCCTGTCTCCCGCGCCCTCTTCACCACAATTTCGTCGGCATACGTTAAGCCTTCTCGACCATCCACGACCACCAACAATAGATCGGCTTCCTTCATGGCTTGATCAATTTGCGATAAAACTGCGGCGTCAAGCACATCGCTTTCTTCGACCAAGAACCCTCCGGTATCCACCAAACGGGCTTGACCGCCCTCCAATGAGAGGGTTTCAGAAATACGATCCCTCGTAACCCCTGGCCGATCGTGAACAATGGCGCGCCGTCTTCCAACCAATCGATTGAATAAGGTCGATTTGCCAACGTTCGGCCGTCCTGTAATGACAATGGTGGGAATCATGCTCATTCGTCTTCTTTGGAAATTTTTTTCTCTTCTTTTTCTGCGCGCATGGATTGCAAGGCAATATGGGCGGCCTGTTGTTCGGAAGCTTTCTTACTCTTGGCTCGACCTCGGCCATACACCTCTGCGTTGACCTGAACTTCGGACTCAAACGTCTTGCTGTGGTCTGGACCTTCCTCCAAAACGAGATGATATGTGGGGGTCGTGTTATGCACCCGTTGCGTAAACTCCTGCAACATCGTTTTGTAATCATGCTTCTCATAATGTTTTTCCACATTCTCCAACAAATCACGCATGGAAAAACGAATGAACGTTTCAACGTCCCCAATGCCCCCCTCTTGGAAAATGGCGCAAAGCAAAGCCTCAAAGGCATTGGCCAGGAGAGAATCCTTTTTTCTTCCCTGCGTAACTTCTTCGCCTTTGCCAAGACGCAAAAAAGGACCCAGATCGATTTTTCTCGCCGACTTTGCCAAACTTCGTTCATTGACCAACGTCGATCGATATCTAGAAAGCGTCCCTTCGCTTTCTTCAGGAAACTCATCCATCAACCAAGAACTCACCGTAAGCTGCAAAACTGCGTCTCCGAGAAACTCCATACGTTCATTGTCCGAAAGTCCCTGCCCCGAATGTTCATTGGCATACGAGCGATGGGTCAAAGCTGTTACAAAGAAATCTTTCTGGTGAATGGGGTGCCCCAGGACCTCTTCGATTCGGTTCAATAAATGCTCTATGGGCTCAGCCGTTGTTTCCATTACGCCACCACTCCTTCCACTACATCTCCTTCATGTTTCAGCAATCTCACGTCCACCAATCTTTCCATCAGACGATCAGGCCCCTCCATTCGAACCGGGATGTATTGTGGGGTATAACCACACAGACGTCCTTTCGCATCCCGACGTTTCTCGACCAACACGCCCTGCTCCATACCCAAAAACCGAGACTCAAAAGCCATCCGTTTCTTTTTTCCCAAGGCTTGGAGAATATTGACGCGCTCCCGTTTGACTTCCGAAGGCACATCATCCTTAAAGTTTGCGGCCCGTGTTCCTGGCCGTGGAGAGTAACGAAATACATGCAAATAGGTGATGGGAAGATCTTCAATCAATTTCACCGTTTGTTGGAAATCCTGCTCCGTCTCACCCGGAAAACCGGCGATCACATCAGAGCCGATGGACATATCTGAGCGGGCTTGGCCCAATGCCATCACCCGATCCCGAAAGTTTTTCACCCGATGCTTTCGGTTCATTCTTCGAAGAACCTCATCGCTTCCACTTTGCATCGGGACATGAAAATGAGGCTGAATATTAGCCCTTTCCCGGACCAAACGAATCAAATCCGGAGAAAGAGTCGTTGGTTCCACCGAACTGACCCGAAGGGCCATTTGAGGAAACGCATTCATCAACTCGCGAAGCGCTTCAGAAAGTTTTTTCTTCGGCGTGAGATCTCGTCCATAAGCCCCCAAATGAACTCCTGTCACGACCACTTCCTGGTATCCCGTTTCAGCATATGCCTGCATTTGGGGAATCAATTCCGAGACCGGGATCGACCGACTTCTTCCCCGGATATAGGGAAGAATGCAAAAGGCGCAATAAGCATTGCATCCATCCTGCATTTTCAAGTAGGCCCGCGTCTGCTCGCCAAATTTCTCAATGATTTCAGGAGCCTTCCCGGCAATGGGAAGTCCCATTTTTTGGGGAATTTGGAACTGGTTGGCCATGGGGACAACTTCCCGAACCCCAACCATGGATCGATATCGCTCTGGATCGGCTTCAGAAGAACAGCCCGTGACCAGAATCTCGGCATTTGGATGTTCTCGATGCAATTTTCGAAGAAGTTGACGGGCCTGCCGATCGGCTGAGGCCGTTACGGCGCAGGTATTCACAATCACGACATCAGGCTCAGTTTCGGCATTCACCTGAATCTCAGGTGCCTTCCGGAGCTGCGCCTCGATCGCTACCGTGTCGGCCTTATTAACTTTACAGCCGAAGGTATACGTCCGAACCACCTTCATTTGGGTGCCCTCTTATAGAGATTTCTCAACGCAATCAAGACCTAGATTTTCAAGCAAAAACGAACTTATTACCCTTCACCCCGGCATTCCGTTAGAGTGGGAATTCATGAAGAAATGGGTCGGCATATTTGGAGGCAGTTTTGATCCCCCTCATTTGGGACACCTCCTGGCTGCGGTCTACGCCCTGAAGGTATTTGAATTCGATGAGGTCTGGCTCGTCCCGGCCTTCCGTCACGCATTCGCGAAAGACCTCTCTCCCTTCAAGCATCGGGTGGATATGTGCAAGCACCTAATGTTATCTCTCGGAAATCAGTTCAAAGTATCTGAAATTGAGAAAGAAACCGACAGCGACGGAAAAATGCTTCTCACCCTTAAGGCTTTGAAAAAAAAGCATAAGGACAAAGCGTTTTCGCTGATTGTCGGATCTGACACGCTTAAAGATCGAGACCGCTGGTACAAGTTTGAAGAGATTGAAAACAGCTTCATGGTGTTCGTGGTCCCCCGAACCGGAAGCACCGATTCTCCCTTTGCCATTCCCAATATTTCGTCCACAGAAATCCGAAGTCGCCTAAAAAAAGGCCGCCCTTTGGGAGACCTCCTCACACCCGACGTAGCCGGTTTAGTAAAATAGACTTAAAACCTCGGACCCCCTCTTTGAAACTGAAAAGACTTGGATTTCGGAAACCTCTTAATGTGCTTCATAATTCTCCGTATATTCTCTCCCTCAAAGAGCAAGGGCTTGGGGAAAAATAAAACGCCAGGATAAGAGGCCCGAAGTTTCCGGTCATATATAGGGTTTCCTAGCCGAGCACTTAAGACAATTACGGGCTTGTCCGGTTTCCAAGTCTTAAACCAATCTAGAAGCTTGAAACCTAAAAAGGGAGAGTCCGGGTGAAAACCGTTCTCTTCCAATTCTTTCGGGTGAAAAATCAGATCAACAAAGACGACATCAAACAGAGCCAAATCCACATTTCCATTAAAAATGGGCTGAGGCGTCTCCAAATGAGATACGACCCAATCCTCCTGCACAAAGGCCATTGACTCAGCATTGAGGATATCGTCATCAATCACCAAAACCCGCAGACGACCCTCATCTTGACTCTCGCCACTCAAATTAAACGTCTTCAACACAGCTTTCACTTATTTCCAGCACTTAATGTGTAAAGTTAACTTATACGATAAATGGGCAGGGAGGTATATGAAAATCCGGGTCTTCGTTTTCGCAATACATGCGTGACCGTAAGAAGTTGAAATATTCGATAGATATTCTTTGGGTTTTGAACATGGAGATTGAACACAAACTCATGCCACAGATCCAGGCAGACCTGTTTCCAGATTCTCTCACAAGTCAGATGATCCTCTTGGCTTGAAACACATGGAATCCAATTTTCCAAAAACACATCAAATGAGCTTCCCAAATCAAACTCATGACAAGCCCACTCCCGAACACCCGCCATACGTTTGGAAAGAAATAAACTCGAAAAAAAGTCGAAACCGCTCTCCCAATTTCGATAAAGCGAATTTCCATGAATCGAAAGAAAGAGTTCGTAAGAAGAAGGAAAAAACATATTCCAAAACGTTTCCATAACTAAACACTCACCTCTTCCTTTTGGAGAGAGATATTCGGGGAGTCTTTAAATACTTCTTCTTCATTTCTTCGACAGCCTCCCGCTTCATCAACCCAAAGAAACCCAGAAACATCGTTTGTTGCATTTCCGCGATCAACGGACCGAAGAGAACCGTCGCTTCCTTCTTGCGTCGCTGTTTCGACTCCTTGGACTCTTTCGGCAATCTTGGAATCTGAATTTCCACCGTGCCCAGGATATGATTCACGCGACACGCGGGTTCTTTCAATTGGGAAACTTCACGATGCTCAATGGTGTGCGAAAAGAAGGTCGTGATGTTGGCATCATGGGAAGGGTCTTGGAAATACTGCTTTCTCAAAAAGGCTGCCCAAGCATCCAACCCTTTAAAATCGCCCAGCGTACGTATCTCTACGGGAGAAGAGTGAGAAGCTGAGAAGTCAATCGGGAGCGAATCAAATTCCATAAATCATTTCCTTTGCCAACGCGGATTGTATTATAAAATAATACTATACACAAAGTTGTATTATCTTTTACTACATTCCCAAAACAACAAAGACGTCTGCAATATCAATATGATAAATTGAATATGTGTCTCCGATTCGAAATCAAGCCCGGCTCACCGCAAAAATCGCGGCTCCTTATCGAAAAGCCCTTCAGGTCTTTTTGAAGAAAGCCTTTCCCACTTCAGATGACCAAAGACAACTGGCACAATCCCTGGATCGGTCTGTGGATACAATCCGAACCCTCATCTTTCAGGGAGAAGGTGGCTTGGATTTGGTCCTGGCCTGCCTCCACCACGCGATCGCTTCTACCAATGAAACAAAAATCAAACCCGATGATCTCATGCAAGCGTTTTCGGATTTTCTGAAACGAAACGAAGAACCCACACCTTCGGATAAGTTGTTCAACCAGTGGAAAGAAAACTTATCCGAAGAAACTCTGTTCTTTTATATGAGCCTTTTCGACCTTCACATTCATATGATTGATGACTTCAACCGTAAGAAAACACGAAAGAAAAAGCTACGCCGTAGCGGTCCGGTCTTTTCCTCGTCCAAGCCTCTCCAAAATACGACCAAAGTTTGAATCCGAAAAATCCATCGGTTTCCCAAAACACACAACTTCCGGGAAACGAATCTGGAATTGTTTAACCTCGTCTGCGTTGGCCAACAAAGCACTCATCGCCACCACCGGTTTCTGAGGAGAATTTTCGCGAAACCAATGTAAAACCTTACATCCAAGGTGAGGCGTGCTGGGTTCAAATTTATTCTGTGTCAACTCAACGGCATTGAACACCAAATCCACAATCACTAAATCGAAAACAGAAACATCGACTTGCCCATCGAACAGCGGCTGCGGGCTACTCAGACTTGAAATAACCCACTGATCCTGGCAAAGAGCAAGAGCCTCGGCTTGATCCACCTCATCATCAATGAACAAAACATTCAAAGAGGCTCTGGTTTTGGGATCTTTCCGTTGCGTATAATCAAAGACTTTCAACATAACCGAGCCTTCAAGCCTCCATACTTCGTTCAGCACCTCGGAAAATGAACTTCTTTGCCCCTTTAATATCCGGAGCCTCTTTGGGAACCGTGATCGAAAACGTCGTTCCTCGGCCCGGTGCGGATTCTACACGAATCTCCCCTTCAAAAAGGTTTTCGATGATGTCCTGACAAATGAAGAGTCCCAGACCGGTCCCCTCACCTGCCGGTTTTGTGCTTTCAAAAGGATCAAATACTTTTTCCAAAAATGCTTCTGGAATTCCTTGCCCATGATCCTGAACCGAAATTCGGGCCCGCGTTCCCTGTTCAGAGACCTTCACCTGAATGGGTCCCCCTCCATCTTCGGTGGCATACAAACCATTGTCCACCAAGTTGACCACGACTTGCATAATGGGAGCATAACCAAAAATCTTCACCTCCGGCCCCTCTTCCAAAAGTAAATCCACTCCCTTGGTTTTGGACTTCTTCCGCAAAAGCGTGAAAGCATCCTCAACCATCTCTCGAAGATTGATTTCCGTACGTTCGATAGATCCGGAGGCATACGACTGCATGCTCGTAATGATATGACTTAAACGATCCGCTCCCTGTTGAGCAGTATTCCCAGCATTCAGCAAACGCTCCGCCTCCACCAAGGCTGCCTTCAAATCAAACGACTCGCCCTCTTGTGACATTCGTTCATGGAGAGATTTTAAGCGCTTTCGAACCCCCGAAAGATGATTTCTCAACGAATGAAGAGGATTTTTCATTTCATGAGCCAGCCCCGTTGACATGAGACCCAATGTCACAAGCTTGTCGGCATTGCTGAGGCGCTTGAACATCAACGAACGATCCACCTGCCCCTTCACCCGAGCCACCAGAACTTCTTGTGCAAAAGGCTTGGTCACATAGTCATTGGCTCCCAGCTTTAAATGCTCCGTGACATCTGAGTCTTCCCCTTTGGACGTAAGCATGATGACCGGAATTCGGACATATTCTGAGTTCTCGCGAATCGCCTTGAGGAATTCCGTGCCATTCATCACCGGCATCATGATGTCCGACAAAATGCAATCGACCTTGGTATCTTTCAAAAGCTCCAAAGCCTCTTTTCCATTGGGTCCAAAAAAGACATTGAATTTGCCTTGAAGCGCATGAAGAATGACTTGCGCTACATCCGGGTTATCCTCCGCCACCAACACATTGGGAAGCTCAGCATTAATTTCGGGCGGCGTTTTCGGGGGATAGACCACATCCAAAGAACCCGCAAACCTCTCCGGATCAGTTTTTTCCAGTTTATACTCTGAGTCCTTCGGGACCAAATCCACATTCTGACTCAAAGGAAGCGCGATCACGAATTTCGAACCACCCAACTCCGAGTCCTCAATCCAAATTTGGCCATTGTGAAGCTCCACAATCTCCTTCACAAAAGATAGGCCGATGCCGCTACCGCCATGCGATTTAATGTCCGTGGCCACGCTTTGGTAATAACGATTGAAGACCTGATGCCTTTCCTCCGGAGAGATTCCAGGCCCGGAATCCTCAATATCAAAAAAGATACGGGCCATATTCGTACGAATCGTGACCCGAATGTTCCCTTGATCACAAAATTTGATGGCGTTTCCCAAGACATTGTCAATCACCCTTTGCATTTGGATTGGATCCAACGGGACGAGCAAACCGGACACCTCTTGAGCACGAAATTCGAAGCTCAGACCTTTTTGAGCACAAGCGACATCATAGCCCGAAACCCATTCCTCAAGGGCCGAACCCACCTTCACATTTTCCCATTTAAGCTTTAAGCCCCGCGATTCTGCCCGAACCGTATCCAAAAGCTGCTGAATCATGCCCAAAAGCTTGATGAGATTTCTCTTCGCGGGCTTTAAAACCTCTTGAACTCCCTCACCCGCAGAATTCAAAACCCCCAAAGCCACCGTCAAAGGCGTCTTAAAATCGTGCGACACATTGGCAAAAAACTGCTGCTTCATTTTATCCATCGCCCGCAGCTCCTCATTCGCCGCCTTCAAATCCTGCGTCCGCAAATTCACCTGCTCCTCAACATAAACAAACGCATCGGCAGACTCTTTTGCTAGAGCCAGGGCACTCGCCCCCACAAAAGCGAAAAAACCATATGGAATCAAATAAGGAGCGCCTTCTAAACCAAGACTTGTAACAAACGCATCATGGGAAATTGAAAAAACGAACGCTGAGTAACCAACTCCGTAACGCCACAAATTCCGGTTTTTTATCCAAACTCGTAAAAAACAGATGTATCCAATAAGAAAGCAAAGAATTAAAATTGAAAACCAGCCTTCATAAAAGCGATAAACTTCATGAAAGCTGCTCTCAGCCACACCACCAATTCCAGCAATCCCACCTCCAAGAATCGCCGTAAAAAGGAGCCATTTTGGAATGGCCTTCATTCGAACACGAAGAAATGTCAAAAAAACCACTGAACCTAGAATTGCATTTATGAGATGAATCTTCATTACGAGAGAAAGATTTCCAAAAGATCGAAAGGGCCATGCACTAATCATTAAGATATAAACCGCGATACTTCCTGCACAAAGAGCGAAAACACCGTGTTCCTTCCGTTCCGGAAGCAAAACAAATACAAACAAATAGTAAAAGGCCACACCAAGAAGAAGAACCGATAACATTCGAAAATAGCCAAAACGAAACCACTCGATTCGACTAATGATCGGTGTGAGGACTTCTGCTTCACCAATTCCTATGGGTCCAGCATATAACCCAGCGTTGTTAGCACCCCTCTTCCAAATATGGATCTCAAGTTTGTTTATCTTATTGATCCGACAATTTTTTGGGATTTCATAAGCCCGCAAAGCTCCCCACCACCAGCCACTAAGACTTCCTGTGCTGGAAACTCCGGTACTTCCTATTTCGCATGAATTGAGAAAAACCCGGTCGGAATCTGCCACCCTTCCCAAAACTATGACTGGCCTACGAACGTCATTAAATTTCGAAGAACTAACATCTTTGGAAAGAATCCATTCCCGCTCCTTTCCAAACTGTTCTTTTCCACGAAAGTCTTCAGGAATAACAACATTTGTTCCCAGAACCTCACCAGACGAAGTTGAAACTTCCCAATCGGCACTTTCCAGAGGGTCGATTGCCTTTCGCAACTCACCTTCAGAAAAAGAAAGCCAAATCCGAGGTAGAAAAAGGAAAAAAAGGACGAGCCAAAATAGGACATCAATAATTAGATTGCGTTTTTTTCTCATATGCCTGCAATTTGCATGGTTTTATGTAAACACAAACTATACTTAGATTTATTTTAATTGACCGGAATTTCTCAATTTTTTGGAATATTTTGAAAGAGACCAATGTCACAAATTGGTTGAGACTTAGAGATCCCAGTCATGACTTTCCTGTTTTTTCATGCTAATGATTACAATAGGTTATCCAGTTTTTTTTTGGCACGAAACTTGGGTAAATAAAAGCACCAAATATGTCGACGGTAGAACATAGGGACTCTCCAAGAATTTCACCAAAATCGGCTTTGAGCGCTCAAGTTTTGTTGGAATCAGGGCACCTCGTCTTAGGGGACGTTCTCAATTGTTCCAATTCGGGCTTTGGTCTCTCTATTCCTCTAACGAACAAAACTCGCAACCTGGTCCGGGGTAGATATCCCCAAAACACCCCTCAAGCAAAAATCCAGATTTATAAGGACGAGAATGTCATTCTGGACGGAATGTGCCTTATTCGACATGGATCTCTTTCCAAAAAGAAAGCAATCAATTCGGAGGACGATGCGGCTATTTTAGGCGTGAGCTTAGTCAGAAACCCTTCTCCAGATATAAACAATGTTCATTTCACTACTAAAACACCTGAAATTGATATCATTGATTCTAAGGAGAGGATAAATGAAGTCTTTGTCGACTTTTTCGGACTTGAACAGTCGGCCGCGTCTCTTCACATAGAAGGATCAAACAGTATTCAGGGGACTTTTTCATGTGATGAACTCTCAAAAACCGTTTCGAAAATCTGTTTTCAAACAAAGAATAATATTCTCGCGTCTGAAAAACCGGGGAAAAACCTTCGGTTTTCTTTTGAGATGTTCCGATCCTTCTACATCTTCGATTCGAAAATAGTAGCCAAAAGCAATAATCGTCTAGAAGTCAGAATCCCCTCTACTGTTATCAGGGTCACAAGAAGGATTACTTCTCGCGTAAGCCCTCGTGACAATGAGGTCTTTGAGCTAAGCATTGAAGACGGTTTAACGGAAAGCAGAGTGTATGGAAAAATACTTAACTTGACGGAACGAGGGTTCTCCGTACTGCTTCAGAACAAATCTCCCATCTACGCGCCAGGTTTTCATTTAAAAAACGTTAGGTTCAACCTACCAAAAGCGGAGTCCTTCACAGTAAATGCCATTGTCGTTCATTGTTCTTCAACAGATGAAGGTCTGGTGCTTCTCCAGGCTAGCCTAAATAATAATGAGCGAAAAAATTTAATGCCTTTATTTAATTTTGTTGTCGAACGAAGATATGACACAACCAGTCAGCTAACTCGAATCCAATACGAAAAACTTTGGTTCCTTTTTGCTGACTCTGGATACACGGATCTTTGTGAGCCCGAAGCAGCCAAATTCATGAAATCGACAGCTGAATCAACCTGGAGTTCCATGGAAAAGAGCCCCGACTTACTTGCAAGAAATGTCGCTGTAGATCAGGACGGAAGAGCTTTAGCAGCAGGGCTTCACATTACGAGGATATTCTCTGATAGCTGGCTTATCCACCATCTGGCCATCCTCAAAGGACATCAAAGAACAGCCACGCCACAGCTATTCGGTGCAATGTGTGACTATCTCATACAAACAGGTGCCAAATACGTAATTTCTTATACGAAGGCCGGGGAAGCTTGGAGCGAGAAAAATTACTATGCTTTTGCTAGAGAATACCCAAGCATTGACGTCAATTTCATCGAATCCTACCAAGTGCTTCAGTTTCCTCTTTTGACAAAGAATCAAACGTTGAGCCCTTCTACAAACATTACAATTCGAGAAGGAACCCAATGGGATAAGAAGAGAATCGCAAAGTTCCTATCTCAAACAGAATCGCCCCTATGGCTAAAGGCTTTTGACCTTTTAGAAAACACAATCGATCTCTCCGACATCAGTTCAAAATATGAAGCCGCGGGTCTTCAGAGGAACCGAACATTTTTCATTGCTGAAACAAACCGAAAGATGGTGGCCTTTGCGATGTGCGACATTGCTACCACTGGCGTGAATATTTGGAGTCTCACCGATAATTTCCGAGTTTTTGTAGTAGATCCCCTCCACCCTAAGCTGGAGGAAGCTAAAAGGAATCTGACAATTCAGGCATTAAACTTCTATAGAAACGCCGGAAAACCTCTAGGCCTTTGTTTTTCCAAGGATACTTCCTTCAAGTATTTAAAGGGAATCGAGTGGGTCGAGTTTGAGAAAACTTCCCTCTGGGTCACCACTGATCAAATGGTTCCCAGGTACCGTCAATATAATGCTCAAGTCTTTGGAAGAATCATGGCAAAAACGCGAATGAGAAAAAAAGCTGCAGAAAAACGGCGAAAAATAATTGGTTCAGTCGTAGAATCAAAAAAATGATTTTGCGCTTTGCTCAAACCATATTTCTAATCCTACTATTTTTTGTGCTCCCGACTCTCCCTCGGCTGGAAGTCGTGTTTTCTCCCCCCGTAATACTGGCGGTTCTAATGGCGTTTTTGATCAACATGACCCAACCCACCGTTCATGCGAAGGATCTCAAAGAACCTACCCCAAGGGATCGCCTTAGTTCTCGCTACCTCTTTCTGGGAGGATGTTTAATATTCCTAATTCCTCTTCTTGATTTTACGTATTTCACTCAACCCAAAATTTCTGCCTGCTCTCCTCTTTTCCTTATCGGTACATTTTTGGTCATAAGTGGCATGACCTTTCGAATTTGGTCGATCCGAACACTCGGAAAGTTTTTTACGTCCGTGATATTCGTTCAGGAGGGTCAAAAAGTTGTCCAAAATGGGCCCTACAAGCTCATTCGCCATCCAAGTTATTTAGGCGCTACCGTGGCGGCTTTTGGTGTTTCAATTGCCTTTAAAAGCATCTTTGGGGTTTTTTTCGTTTTATTTTTATTTATTCCGATTTACGCCTATCGAATTCATGTCGAGGAGCAAACCCTCAAACGCGAATTGGCTCCGGATTATGAGGCATACATGAAACGAACCAAGCGTTTGATTCCTTTTGTTTATTGAGTCTCCTTTTCTTTTATTGGGAGAACAAAAAGTATAGGCCTGTAGCGGAAATTCCCACCACGAGGAGGGAGATTCCTACGATGGTTCCTAAGATCCAAAATAGCTGCTTGTTACTCAATTGAACCGCGTGTTTTCCGAAGAGAAATAGGAGATAAAAAGACCAGGCCTGTACGGCAAAGGTCAGAAGAGGAAAGATGACACCTCCAAGAGTTCCGATCACGGCAAAAATGGAAATTTGCGCTAGAAAGAAAGAGGAACGGTAAATTCCGGCTTCCTTGTGAAAAAGTGTGGAGACCCAATGGAGCGTCGCCCCTCCAAGAGGAATCAAGCAAGCGGCAGCGATGGCACTCGAAAAAATGGCTCCAAAAGCTCGTACCCCAAACGGCCCCATCAACGACAATCCTAAGATTAAGCCCTGTGCCACACCGGCCGTCACGGCATAGATGAAAATGGGTTCCCAGGATCCTTTTTGGGGCAAAGCCAAAACGGCATTTTTCGGATTTTGAAAATACCTCTTAATGACCAGAGACCACTCTCTCAGCTGTTTGATCACACGGGTTTTTAGATCTTTGTCGAATTTAATGTTCAATACTTGTTCATTCATGACGGGCTCCTTTGCGTTTGATTTGTTTTTGGACGAAGTGCATTTCTTTTAAAGATGGGCATCAAAATAGGAATCCATGATCCCCCGAACACCTTCGCAAGATTCAGCCGCGTAAATGGCCGTTTCGAATGAAGCCGTTTTGGCATCTGAAGGAGAATCCCCTTCTGCCTCTGCCAAACATTCGGATTCCAAGGCCGCTTCAGAAGAAGTGTCTTGAAGATCCAATACGGAAACCGCATAGTCTCGATCGTCTTGGGTGGCACATTGGTCGAAGACGGAAGTTACGATCGCCGAACAAACACGATCCCAGTTGTCACCGCTGCCTCCACAAGCGGAAACCAGGCCCAAAGAGCAAAGCATCAATCCAAGAAGTGTTTTTTTCATTTCAATATCCTCCCCCCAATTTGGGTGTTGAGTTTGTGTTTCAATCTTGGGAGAACCTAAGGGCAACCTGCGTGCCAAAAGGATTTTTCTTTATTTTCAAGGATTTAGGAGATTTCTAAGAGTTCACGAGACCGAAAATCCGTCTCGCAAACGTTCGAAACCCGGATGGTTTAGGACTGGTCTTGAACTGAATCGATCCAGCCGCCACCCAAGACTTCTTCGCCCTGAAAGAAAACGGCTGCTTGGCCTGGAGTAATCGCTCTCTGGGGTTCTTGGAAAATGACTTTTACGCGACCGTCACCCAAGATTTCTATTTCAGCCGGTTTGGGCGAGAATCGGCTTCGAATCTGGGCCAATACCGAGGCTTTTTGCTCCAAGGGCTCGGCCACCCACGTCATTTCACGAACTTCAAAGACGCGTTTGAACAAACTCTCATTTGGCCCCGTGACGACGCGACCGTCCGGATGCACGGCCAAGACATATTTGGGTTCCAAACTCTGAAGCCCCAAACCTTTTCTCTGCCCGACGGTAAACTGATGAATGCCATCATGTTCCCCGAGGATGTCCCCAGATTCATCGGTCATCTTCCCTTTGATGAGGGCCTCTTTACCCAAGCGTTGTTCAACAAAGTCAGCGTAACTTCCTTGAATGAAACAAATCTCCTGACTATCTGGCTTTTGTGCAAGACTGAGAAGACCGTAGGCCTCGGCCATTTTTCGGACTTCCGATTTGGGCAATTCTCCCAATGGAAAGGTCACTGAAGCGAGTTCCTCCTGGGTCAGGGCAAAGAGAAAGTAAGATTGGTCTTTCCCATGATCCTTCCCTCGGTAGAGGCGGATCTTTCCATTTTCCTCCACGCGTCTCGCATAATGTCCTGTGGCCAGGTATTTGGCGCCAAGTTCTTTGGCTTTTTTTAGAAGAATGGAAAATTTCACATCCTGATTGCATCTCGCACATGGGTTGGGGGTTTCCCCCATCCGATAGCTCTTGAGGAAATTGTCCACGACAGTTTTCTCAAAATCTTTCTCGAGATCGACAATGTAATGGGGAAAGCCATGAATTTGCGCGACCTTTCGGGCATCGTCCAAATCTTCGGGCGTACAACATCCATGTGTGGCTTCCCGATCATAGGTCCACAGACGCATGGAAATTCCGATCACATCGTAACCTTGTTCCTTAAGAAGAACCGCGGCCACAGAGCTATCCACCCCACCACTCATGGCGACCACAATTCTTTCTTTGGAAGGCGAATTCATGAACTCGGGCGTTCTACACGAGTTTAGGGAGAGGATTCAAGGGGCGATCCGATCACAACTTGTTCTCGAATTTTGGCCAATTTTTTGGGGCCGATTCCCTTGACCCGAAGCAGTTCCTCCACCTTCTTATAGGGTCCGTGCGTCTCTCGATCTGAGATGATTCTTTGCGTCAACACCGGCCCAATCCCCCGAATTTCAGTCAATTGGGAAGAATTCGCACGATTGAGATCGATTTTTTTAACGAAAAGGCTCTTTATTTCGGCACTTTTCTTTTTAATTTCGGAAGAATAGACATCGTTTTCTAGATTTTTTCTTGAGTTTGATGGCCAAGAAATGATCACGATTAAGGTTCCCGTCAAGAGAATCCAAAGTAAATAAAAACGCTTATATTTCAATGAGTTAGTTTCTTTCGGACCTCTTGACACCCCACTCATCCGGGTGTTACCTAGAAAGAAATAGGAAAAATATCTTCGCCGTTTTTTTCCTAGAGAAGCCGGGGTACCCGGAACTCGAAAGGGTTTCGTGTCCCTGGCTTTCTCTTTTTGGGAGCGAGTTCATTCTCAATTCGGTTCTTTCGCCAATCCAAATTCTTCGTGAAGCGCTCGTACGGCAAGTTCTCCGTATCGCTCATCCAACACGCAACAAATTTTGATTTCTGAAGTGGAAACCGCCATCACCTCAATCCCCTCTCGGGATAAGGTTCCGAAAATCCGTGCGGCGACTCCCGAATGGGAACGCATGCCCAATCCCACAGCGGAAACTTTCGTAACCTTCTCGTGAGATTTAATTTCAACCGAGTGATCTTCTTCTTTACACAATTGCGCCGTTTCCAATGCTTTTGAGAAACACAAACGAGGAACTGTAAATGTCAGGTTCACTTTTCCGCTATCGCTTCGATCTTGGACGATTACATCGACGGAAATATCCTGTTCAGCCAAGGCCCTAAACAAGGAACTGGTTTTTTCCGCGTCTTCTGACAGATTTCGAATGGAAATTTTTCCCTCGGTCCGATCACAACTGATTGCAGAAACAACGGTGCCTTCCATGCCTAACTCCTCTGTGGTTACTGTGGTTCCGGGGTGTTGCTCAAAAGAAGAACGAACATAAATCGGAATTTGATATCTCTTAGCCAATTGAACGGATCGAGCCTGTAAAACCTTGGCTCCCAAACATGCCAGCTCCAACATCTCGTCATAACAAAGTTTTCGTATCGGTCTGGCTTCGGAGCAAATTCGTGGATCTGCGGTGTAAACACCTCGAACATCCGTACAGATTTCACATAAATCAGCGTCCAACGCTCCGGCCAACGCGACCGCCGTCAAATCCGACCCCCCTCTTCCCAGGGTCGTAATTTCACCGCGTGCATTGACGCCTTGATATCCTGCAACGACAGCAACGCCTCCGGAGAAGATCCACTCTTTGAGTTCTCGGGGATCAATGGACTCAATTCGGGCTTCTCCCAGGTCCTCACTGGTTCGAATGGGAATTTGATGCCCTAAGAAAGCTCGACTTTTCACAGCTTTTTTTTTCAAAGCCATGGAAAGCAAAGAAGCCGAAACTTGTTCTCCCGTAGCCACGAGCATGTCCATTTCTCGGTGGGGAATTTCACCACAAAAACGATTGGCCAGCGCCTCCAGGCGATCGGTTTCTCCGGCCATGGCCGAAACGACAACCACCATTCGATCCCCGCCCTGGGCACGAAGCCGAATTCGTTCTGCAACCTTCTCGATACAGTCGAGGTCGGCGAGAGAGGTGCCTCCAAATTTTTGTACGATGAGTTTCGACACGGCCTTACGAGATGGATTGTTCAACCCAAGCAGAAACAATATTTCCCGCCTGAGCGATTTTTTCTGAGTCGGAAGTTTTCAGTTTCGCAGCTTTTTCTTTCACGCAATCGGCATGCAGTTTCCACAGAGCATACAGTGCATTGATTTGAACTTGTTCGTCAGGATCTTCGGTCATTTCTTCCAATAGAGGAATCTGCCCATTGGACGGCAACTGACCGAGAATCATCCCCACCTGCCTTCGAACTCCTACGTTTTCATGTCTAGCGAGTGTTTTTAATCTTAATTTTGCGGCCGAGTCGCGATCCACACCCGCGTGGTTGGCCACCAGCATTCCAAAATGGGGTTTTCCAGACTCCACACCATCGAGCAATCGAGAAATCACGTCCATGGAGCCTCTTCGTTGCAACTGATGCGCTGCAATCAGTTGAACACTCAAAACTTCATCTTTCTCGATGACATCCAATAAAGCCTCTTCCGCCTGTTCTCCTCCGGTTGCTGCGAGAGCTCTCACAATCTCTTGCCGAACCTCGGGTTCTTCATCTCTCAATCCTTCGATCAATTGAGGGAGCGTTTCGGGAACCGCCAACATTCCCAGACTTTCTGCGGATTTCTGGCGAATCAACGGATCTGAATCTCGCAACCCGTCCAATAAAGACATGGCTTCACGTTTTCGTTTCATGCGAAGCTGAACATCAATGGAGGAAGCCTTTCCAGGGTTCTTTTTGGCTTCCTTCGGTTTGGAGAGGGCATCAAAACGAAGACTAAGATCCACAACCAGTTCACTTCGCCGGTTTTTTCGCTCAACCAAATCTCCCCATCTCCGAAAATCCGATTCGCTGTTGTAGAAAAAGGGAGTCAGTCCATTGTTTTGCGTATACCCCAAAAACTCGATGTAATTCCGAACCAGATGTTCATACGAAACGTTTTCCTCTTCGGCTCCAGGCGTTCCGCGGGCCTCCATAATGTCCGACATTCGGACTTCATGTAATGCATTAGAAATGCCTTCATAGTCCCTTGTTTCCAAAAGAGACCAGGCCGCTTCATCTCTAAGAAAACCAACCTTTTTTAAAAGCGTCCGGAGAAAGGGATCGGCCACCAAAAAATCGTTGACCATGGCCAAGGAAGAGAAATGCCGGATCAGTTTAAAGTCCAGAGAAAGCTCTCCGCCTTCTGTTGGGAAATCTTCGATTCCAGCTCGAAAACGTGCTGCCAGAGCTTCAACAATCGTCCAGTTTCCATGTCCTTGGGTCAAAAAAGCTTCGATGGCTTCCAGCAATTCCAACTGGCCTTTATGATAAAGCAAAGAGCGTAAATCGACCCTCCGGCGAAAATCATCCAGCAAAATCAGATCGTAGACATCTTTTAAGGCCATGCGCGACCAAATCGCATCCGTTTGTTGTTGGTCATACGCCAACCCCACCAGCTCAACGCTCACGACTCACGCTCCCAGTCTTCAAGAATCTTTCTGGCGCGCGGCGATTCCGTTTCAATGTGAATTTGCCGACTCCCTTCTGGACCAAAATCTAAACTCATCTTCATAAACGGCTGTTCCCATATCTGGGGGAACCGATCATACCACTCAATGACCGAAACGCCCTCCTCCCCAATCGTATCCATCAAGCCCGAAGTCACCAATTTCTTTTCGTTTTCAATTCGGTAGAGGTCTACGTGATACAACGGTGTTGGGCCTCCATAGATTTGCATGTAAACAAACGTTGGACTCGTGACTTGAAATCCGGGGTCAATGCCCAAGCCTTTTGCAATCCCTTGAACCATCGTGGTTTTTCCCACGCCCAAAGGCCCTACCATGCCCAAGACATCCTGGGGTTCCAAGCCCTTTCCAAGGAACTCTCCAAACGCAAGCGTTTCCTCCAAAGACGCAAGAGCCACTAAACTTGGGGGTTTTCCTCCCATTCAGCAAGACTCCATCGGCAATTTTGGAAGTTCTTCGATTAAATCGGAGGCCAGCAATCCTCTTCCCTCGGTTCGGGCAGCCACGCGATCTCCCGCCAACCCATGGAGATACACAGCAGCCAGGGCCGCTTCTTCTCGGGAGATTCCCTGAGCCAAAAAACTACCTGTCATCCCCGCCAAGACATCTCCCATTCCCGCCGTAGCCATGGCCGGATTTCCGGTGGGATTAATATAAACATCGCCATTTGGGAAAGAGACCACCGTATGAGCCCCCTTCAAGACCACCGTTGTTTGCCACGTTTGGCTGGAACGTTTCGCAATTTCGATGCGATCTTTCTGGATTTCCTCTGTTTTTAAGCCCGTCAAACGGGACATCTCTCCAGGATGGGGTGTCAAAATGGCGTGTTTCAAAACCGGTGAGAGCGTTGAAATCAAGGGAGCTAAGGCATTCAAACCATCTGCATCAATCACAACCGGAATCTCCAAGGTCTTCAGCCATTCCGTCAAAAGGGAGCCCAGCTCGTGGTGCAACACCAGTCCCGGTCCCACAACCACCGCATCTTTTCCTTTGGAGAGGTCTTTCAACCGATTCAGGGCGCTTTCTCCCAGGCTTCCTCCCGGACCCTCCGGCAGAGGCTCCGTCATGACTTCCACCAACTGAGATTTCACAATGCTCTGCGCACTCTCGGGGACTGCAAGTGTCACCAAACCGGCGCCTGCGCGAAGTGCTGCTTTGCTGGAAAGAACCGCAGCGCCGGACTTTTCAGCCGAACCCGCCACGACCAAAAGATGTCCATACGTTCCTTTGTGCGTGTTTTCCTGACGTTTCGGAAACGCGGATTGAAATCGCGCGGGATCAATTTCAAACACTCTCGACGCCTGCGTCTCGTCCGCCCAAGCATCCGCCAGAGAAATGTCGGCCACCACTACGTCACCCGCCAAATCACTTCCGGAATTTAAATAAAACCCTCTCTTACTCATTCCAAACGTCACCGTCACATCGGCTCGAATCGCAGCCCCCATAGCTTCGCCCGAATCCGTATGCAGGCCGGAGGGAAGATCTACGGCATATACCTGGGATTTGGATTGGTTCACGAATTTAACGGCGGAAGCATAAACGCCTTCCAAAGACCTTTCCAAACCCGTTCCAAACAACGCATCCACCAAAATGTCTGCCGAACGAATTCGTTCTTCCCAGGCATCCAAATCCGACGCTTGCTGAATTTCTGTGGGCTGAATTCCCATCTTTTCAAGGATGGAGAGGTTGAGTTCCGCATCCTTTCCTTTGGGCCTTCCCTTTCCAAATCTAAGGACCCAAGGCGTCGCTCCGTTTAACTGAAGGTAACGAGCAATCACGAAGCCATCGCCTCCATTATTCCCATTTCCACAAAGAACTCCGATGGATTTTCCACCCAGAGGGCCCTCTCGCTTCAAAATCTCTGCAAAAACGCTTCTTCCAGCACTTTCCATCAAGACCGGTCCGGGAATGCCCACGGTTGAAATGGCATACTGATCGACATTTCTCATTTCTTGAGCCGTCAGAATTCTCACGCCGCCATGGTACCTCAAGTCATCGGCCATCACGAAGGAATTAGAAGCGATGTGGAGCCTCTGAATCTTCCTTCAGATTCCCCACATCGCGAAGGCTCCCCGAGGGTCAATGTCTTCCGTTTAGGATGATGGAGGCAACATCTGGAACGAACAACAGGGTTCCAACGTAAACTCGAAGATGTTTAACTCTTCAAAGGTGAAGAGTTCTTCATCATCGGTTTCCCCGTCGCTGTCGGCGTCAATCCAGACTTTCAGCTCAGAAAAGAGAGCTTCATCCTCTTCAATGACGTCTCCGGCTTGATCGTAGAGTTCTTGCCAAAAGGCGAAGTCGTTGATGTCGTCCACCAAATCATTCGTGTTGCGATCCAGAATGAGATAGCCATCCTCCGGATTGAGCCAGGAAGTCCACTCCAGAACGTCATCGGCATCAATGTCGAATTGGACCGTTTCCGTAAACGGCATGCTTTCATTCAAATCCGTATCCAAGAAGAGAACTTGATACGACTCGTCGTTGCCCGTCACCGCAATCGACACACCATCCGCTGCCGTGTATGGACCATCCACCGTATCCCGGATAATCGCATAAATCACATACGTTCCTGGAAGTGCGGGGATCACCCACTCCACATCCATTCCGCTTTCGAAAGCTTCAGAATCATCCTCAGGATCGGTGATTTCATTGGGCGGCGTATTTTCGTGAATGTAATACACACCTTCCAGAACGATTTTATCCAGGTCATCATCTTCCGCTTCCAGATGGATCTGAAGCGTCATTCCAGTGGAAAATCCACTATCTGGAACCAGCGTCAAATCCAATTGAGGCCGCTGACTGATGGTGAACGTATATTCCGTTTCACTTGTCTCTTGCGTTACATTTCCGCCTACATCCGTTGCCGTCACTCTCAAATGACCCGATGTTCCCACGGGAGGAAAGGGGTCAATTCCGTTCGGCGTAAAACGCAAGGCCCGGTTTCCATTATTGGCCGCATCGGTTGACGAAACGAGTTCGTAAACCGTGGTGTCCGTGGCCACAAAATCCAAGACATAATCGAGGTCTCGATCTCGACAATTGTCATCTCCTTGAACAGTGACGGTGTAAGACTCGCCGTTTTCAAGGTCATCATGGGTTGTCGATGGGAACGTGACGGAGATTTCGGGCGCTTCCGTGTCCCGAATGATCGTAACCGTCACAGTTCCATCCGCCGGATCGGACCAATTGCCAAACAAGTCCATTCCATTCACGGAATAAACCTTCTCAATCGCCTCGGTTGGGTTTTCATCATGATGTCGATACGGGTAATCGTACGCCGTACTTCCATATCGATGGCCATCCAAGCGCACGCCATCCTCAAAAAAGACCGCTTTGACCCAGTCGCTAGGTAAAGGAGGAATTAAATTTTCCGTGTGAATGGCTCGCGCCCGATAATACTGCCGAGGACAAATATTTCCGTCACTGACTTCCCACGAATCATCATCGGCCCGTTCATAAAGCGTAAAACTGGCCAACTCCGGAGACGTTGAATCCGACAGAGGAAGCTCCGCAAGTTCAAAAAAGTTCTCGTAGGTTTGTGAATCGCTAAAGGTTCCATCGGTCGCCGTGATGACTAAGTCATAAAAACCCAAAAACTCATCGGCGTCTTGCTCATAAGGCGTTCTCCAACGATCCCCCCAGGAAACGGCGATGTTGGATCCCGTACCACGGGTGAGTTCATGCGTGTACACCGGGTTGGTGGTCTCCCCAGCCTTAAAGAGGTTTACGGTTATGTCAAACGTGTTATCGCAGGAATCTCCTGAACTTAGATCGAATCGGTAATACACATGTGGGTCCCGATAAAAAGACTCGGCGCCATGCGTACCATCCGCAAGAAACTGCCTTGAAGCGGTCGGATAGTACGTTGAGGTGCTCGGAGCATCAATATTGATTTCAGGTCCCGCAGTGTTCGTACAATGGTCGGTGGTTCCACACGCTTCGTTGGAACGAGCTGATTCCCCTGAATTATTATAGGCCGTGACCTGATAGCAGTAAGTGGTGCTTTGAGATAAACCAGAATTTTCATAGGTCGTGACATTGGGCGAAGAGGTGCTTTCAATTTCGGCGTACGAACCCGTCGTCCCCGTTTTGCGGTAAATTTTGTATCCCGATTCGTACAGGACGTCTCCCCAACTCAAGCTCAGACTATTGATGCTTGTAGAAGTGATGGAGAGTCCCGCGGGCGTCTCGGGGATTTCCCCACCAAAGCCTCCAGTACCTCCAAGCCCCCCCAAGGGAGAGGGATCATCATCTTCAAAATCATCCACATAGATTTCTTGTCCTTCTCCGTCAGGTGGTTCATCTAGAACCGTGTAGCCGAAGTTAAATCCTCCGGAGCTACACCCCGTCAAAAAAATCAGGATTGAAATGATGGATAAATATGTTTTGTTCATTCGGGTACCCTCTTCAAGGCTGTCCTTTAATGCAAAAGATGCTCCAAAATGGCTCAAAAACTAGCCACTTTTTCCTTATATTTTAACACTTTAGAAAAACGAACCATGATCTGGAATGGAAAGCTTCAAAAACTACGCAAAAATTACTTTTTTTCGGCATTTTCTGCGTACGCAAAGCTACTTTTAAGCAGGTTCAGGTAGTCGGAGCCCGCTTGCAGGTAGAGGTCATTGTGATGAGCTCCCTTCACTTCCAGAAAACGTTTCGGCTCTGGAGCCGTTTCGAAAAGCTCTTTTCCCATTTCAAACGGAACAATTTCATCTTCGGTTCCATGGATCACCGTGAGCGGAATCCTTAGTCCCGAAATTTTTGAAATGGAGTTGTACGAATTGGAAACGGCCATGCTTGGAACGAAGGGAAAAAGTTTCGCAGCCAACTTTTTGAGTGACGTGAACGTACTTTCAACTGTAAGGCTGGCAACAGGAAATTGCGTTGCCAGTTCAATGGCAACGGCTCCACCCAAAGATTCTCCAAACAGAAAGATTTGATTCGGCGAAAGCTTCTCCACATTTCTCAAATATTGGTAGGCGGCTTTGGCATCTTCATACAAACCCTCCTCATCCGGTTTTCCTTGGCTTTGACCGTAACCTCGATAGTCCAATAACAGAACTCGAACTGGAAAGTCTCTCCAACGAACCACGCGATCCAAACGATGGCTGATATTTCCGGCATTCCCATGAAAAAACAAAACAACGGGTTTGTGTTTCTTCTCTCCGACCATCCACGCATGAAGGGAAACGCCATCTTCAGTGCGAATCTGGACATCCTCATGATTCAGATCAAAATCTTCGGGAGAACCAAAAAAAGCCTTCTCAGGATAATACAACATCTGATTTTCCAAATAAGGAACGCCCACAACACCTCCAAACGAAATCAAACAACCGTAAATGAGAATTCGTTTCCAAATCTTCACGCCGTCCCCCATTTTACACCTACAAAAAGTAAACGTTTCACTTTTGATAGTTTTGGATTCGGGCGAAATGGATCAGCCCCACCCCGCTTAGAATGAGAGCCGCACCGATCAGAGCGTTGATCGCGGGCCATTCTCCGTAATACAGCCAATCCAGTAAAATCGCGACCATCGGCACCAAATACGTCACCGCAGAAGCTCGCAAGGCTCCCCAGTTTCGAATCAAATGCGAAAACATGAGCCATGCGATCGCCGTTGAAAACACGCCCAAATACACCAGACTCATACTTGCCTTTGAAATTTGAGCCAGACCTCCAACCCACTCCAAGGACTCCGTCATCCAACTCAAGAAAATCAACGACAAAGACCCCATCATTCCCTGCAACGCCAAATTCCAGCGATTTGGGACCAAGCCCACGGAACGTTTGAATGCAATGGTTCCCAACGCATAGGAAACCGCCATCACAATGATGGCCAACATCCCCGGCATGCTTTCTTCCATCAAAGTCACCTGAGACAGCGCAGGATAAAAAATGAAAAGAATCCCAAAGAATCCCAGCAACACTCCAGCCAACTTTAACGCAGTCAAAGGCTCATCCGATAACAGCCACCAAGAAAACAACAATACAAACAAAGGAACCGTACTGTTTAAAATGGAAGCCAGAGCCGGATTAACGCTTTGCTCTCCCCAAAACAAACAGGCCCAAGGAATCGTAAAATTCAAAAGTCCAATCGTGCTCACCCGAAAGGCCGTCTTCCAGTTTCCGCGCCATTCAAGTCGTTGAATCCAAATGACGCACAAAAAGAAAATCGTCGCTATGGATGTTCGAACAGCAGCCGCTGCAAAAGGAGGAAACGCCTCTACCGAAAAACGAATGGCAATGAACGACCCGCCCCAAAAAAGGACGAGCAAAGTAAAAAACAAAAGATTCATGGAAAGATGTTATGAAACAAAAGATCGAGAACTAGCTCGAACATTTCTCAATCAAATTTTTCATCTCCCGAACGGCTGGGCCCAAACCGATATAAAGTGCCTGTGCCACAACTCCATGCCCAATTTGAAAAGATTCGATCCCTGGAATGGCCGCCACCTCTTGAATGTTGTGATAGTGCAAACCATGTCCGGCATGCACGGTCAGTCGCAATTTCTGAGAAAAATTAACGGCTTCTCGAATTCTTTCCAATTCGCGTCCTTTGTCATCCGCCCTTACGGTATTTGCATACTTTCCGGTGTGTATTTCGACGGCCTGAGCACCCATCCGGTGGGCCAATTTCACGGATCCTGGTTCAGGGTCGATAAACAAGGACACAATAATCCCCGCTTCTCGAAGCAAAGCAATGGATCGAGTAAAGGAATCACCCAATAAAGAGAGATCCAATCCACCCTCTGTGGTTAACTCTTCTCTCCTTTCCGGAACCAAGGTCACGACGTTTGGTTTAATATCCAAGGCAAAGCGAACCATTTCCTGGGTCGCGGCCATTTCAAAATTTAACTCAGTTTGTACGGTTTCGCGTAACAAGCGCACATCCCGATCTTGAACATGACGTCGATCCTCTCGCAAATGGCACGTAATGTTATCGGCTCCGTTAAACTCAGCCATAGCTGCAGCGGAAACCGGATCTGGATAAGTTGTTTTTCGCTGTTGCCTGAGCGTAGCCACATGATCAATATTGATTCCCAGACGTGCCATTACCCAACTCCAATCTCGGATTCAATTGCCGCAACAATATCGTCCGCCAAACGTTGTACTTGATCTGGATTTTCACCTTCAACCATGACTCTTGCTTTAGGCTCCGTTCCAGAATATCGAACCAAAACCCGACCACTCTCTTTCAATTCCTTTTCCGCGCTTGTGATGCAACCGGAAACCGAGCCCAGTTCATTTAGGGGTTTTCGCTCTCGAACCTTTACATTCTTTAAGACTTGGGGAAAACGCGGAACCAAATCTCGATAAAATGAGAGCGGTTGATTCGCCCGGCACAACTCTTCCAATAAAAGAATGGCGGAGAGAATTCCGTCTCCCGTGGTGCTTCGATTCAAGCACAACAAATGCCCAGAAGGTTCTCCTCCCAGCATGCTTTGAGTCTCGCGCATTTTTTCCACCACATAACGGTCTCCGACAGATGCGCGGCAAAATGAAATCCCATTTTCCCGATAATATTTTTCCAAACCAAAATTAGACATCACCGTGCCGACAACGCCGGATCCTAAAACGCCTCTTTCTTGCATGGGTTTGGAAAGAATAGCCAACAGGTCATCCCCATCGAAGACGTGCCCGCTTTCATCGCAAACCATAATGCGATCTCCGTCCCCATCGAAGGCAATTCCCATATTGGCTCGTTGTTCCAAGACCACTTTGGCCAAGCGCTTCGGATTTAACGCTCCACAATGTTTGTTGATGTTGGTTCCGTTGGGATCTTTCCCCAATACATGTACACGCGCGCCCAATTCCGTAAATACCGTCGGCGCAATTTTATAGGTAGCTCCGTGGGCACAATCCAAAACAAACTTCATGCCTTTCAGAGAATGTTCCCGCGAAAAATTATGTTTGAGATACGTAATGTAGCGGCCTCGAGCATCATCCAAGCGAACAATCTTTCCGACATCCGCAGAATTTGGACGTTCTCGATCTAAGTCCACCGAAGAAGCCACCAAGGCTTCGATTTCAGCTTCCACGGTATCTTGAAGCTTGAATCCATCTGGACCAAAAAATTTCACGCCATTGTCTTCGAAGGCATTATGAGACGCTGAAATCATGACCCCGGCATCCGCCCTCATTTCAGAGGTTAAAAAAGCTACTCCAGGAGTAGGAATGGGACCCGCCAGGAGAACATCCACACCCATCGAACATAATCCGGAGGCCAAGGCACTCTCGAACATATAGCAAGAAAGTCGCGTGTCTTTTCCCAAAAAAACCGAATGCCTTCCTCCATTTCGATGACGAAACACGCACGCGGCCGCACGCCCCACCCTCAAAATCGTGTCTACACACATGGGTTCCACATTGGCTTTGCCACGAATGCCATCTGTACCGAACAACTTTCTCTTTTTTGATTCCATCAGCGACCTACTTTTTGACATAAACTTGAACGACCTTGGGAATCAACGTTATACGCACCCCTTCTCGTTCAATTTCCGGCAATCGATAATTGAGGAATTTTCGAACCTTTTTGCTCCGACGCAAAACCTCTGCTTTATCCAATAAAATGCTGAATTCTTCTTGAGCGACCGTTTTGACTCGACCTGCCGGCCCTTGGATTTTCAACATTACGGAGGCAGGCTCTACACGAAAATGTTTCGTTCCAACAGGCAAATACACCGGAACATTTTCAAGAATCCGAGAAATGTTTTGTTCTCGAATCTTCACGGAAACGTTTACCTTTCGTTGATCGACCACCCACTTTGGCCGTATGTTTCGAACCGCATACATGTCACTAAATTGGTTATGCCTCCCCACCAAATTGATGGGCTCCGTCGGAAATGATCTCACCCCTGCCAATTCACTTCGAGGACCTTTAATTCTTAGAAATGGAGGGGTCACTTCATATTTTTCAAGCTCATACCCTTCTTCCAACATTCCAACAAAACGAGGCTCGACGCTAATCTTTCTTTCTTCGGCCTCATCCAAATTTACGCGGATGATCTGAGGTGAAATCCGACTGATTCGAGTCCCTCTTGGAATTGAAAAGTCTTCCTCGTACACGGAAAAAGAGTTCACACCTTTTCGCGCATCTGAAAGGTCCAAAACATAGGGTTTAAAAAATCGTTGGTCGATATTCTTTACACGCGTGCGAGGCCCTGCCACACGAAGGTGGATGAGTTCATCCACGGTACCCGCAATCATGAGCGAGTCGGGAATATTGTTGATCTGAATCCGCACATTCAGACTCGACTCAATATGCTGTTCTTCGTGGACCACAAACCACAGGAAAAAAGCCAACGCCACCGAAAAGGTTTTCATCCAGGGATGCTTGGTTACAAAAGCTAACTTCATCCGGCTTTCCTCTGGGTTCGAAGCATTTGATTCCACAATCGTTTCCAACTTCCACTGGATTGCGGTCGAAAGTAACTCAACAACAGTTTTCGTAACCCCGCACCATCCAATCCGCGCGTGATGGAGCCCTCAACAACCACGGAAACCCAACCTTTTTCTTCTGAAACCACGATGACCACGGCATCCGTCTCCTCGGTCAATCCGATGGCCGCCCGATGGCGAGTTCCAAGCTCTGCATCCACATTGGGATTCATGGTGAGCGGAAGAAACGTTCCAGCCATCGTGATCTTTCCTTTTTGAATCAAGATGGCTCCATCATGGATGGGTGAAAGCGGCAGGAAAATGCTGGTGATCAACTCTTTGGATGGAATGGCATCCATTCGAAGGCCGACGTCTACATACTCTGAGACATCTGCATTTCTTTCCAAGACAATTAATGCCCCAATTTTTTTGTTGGCCAGAGACACCGAGGTTTTGACCAACTCTTCGACAATTTCAACATCTTGCGTGGGCACAATCGACGAAAAGAATGGCGATCGCCCCACTTGAGTTAAAGCTCTGCGAATGTCATTTTGAAAAATAACCACAACGACCAACAACAAGCTTCCAAAGATGTTGGAGAGAAGCCAGTTCAACGTGAAGAGTTCTGCAAATGCCGAAAAAACATACACGGCAATCAGCACGAACAAGCCCACCAACATGTATACGGCACGCGTGCCTCGAATCAATCGAAGCAACCAATAAATGATGAATGCAACAACGACGATATCCAGCAGATCAACAAACCGGAAATCGAAGTTTTGCAATAGTCCCATTCCTACTCCTTGGTTTCTCCATGAACATCATAACTCATGGCCGGCTCGGGATCACCAACTGGTTTCGAAGAAGTAGATGGAGAGGATGTTTTTTCTCCCACTTTCGAGCCTTCTTGGTTCTCAGAAGGAGGTGGATCCGAAGGTTTACGAGACAAAGGTTCTCCGGCCACGATCTTTTGAATTTCCTCACCGTCCAGAACCTCATATTCCAAAAGCGCCTCAGCCAAACGATCCAAGGCCTCTCGCTCTTCGACCAAGATCGTCTTGCCTCGTTCGTAACATCGGTTCACCAGGTCTTTGATTTCCTGATCAATGATCCGGGCTGTCTCTTCGCTATAATTGGCTTTCCGGTGCATTTCGCGGGCCAGGAAAATCTCGTCGTCTTTTGAAGCAAAGGACAACGGTCCAAGTTTCTCACTCATGCCCCATTCACAAATCATCTTTCGAGCCAACTCAGTGGCCTTTTCAATGTCGTTTCCAGCTCCCGTGGTCCGCCGGTCATATACGACTTCCTCCGCGATTCTTCCGCCCATCATGATGGCAATCCGTGTTTCGGCTGCATCTTGCGTCATCGTATATTTATCTTCGGTCGGCATTTGATGCGTGAGTCCAAGGGCCATGCCTCTCGGGACAATCGTGACCTTATGAACGGGATCCGCACCAGGAATCTTGACTGCGACGAGCGTGTGACCGGCTTCATGATACGCCGTCACGCGTTTCTCTTCGTCAGAAATGATCATGCTTCGGCGTTCCTTCCCAAGAAGGATCTTGTCTTTGGCTCTTTCGAAATCAATCATCTCCACTTTTTTCTTATTGGACCGCGCCGCCAACAAGGCAGATTCATTCACCAGATTTTCTAAATCTGCACCGGCCAAGCCAGCCGTACCCCGCGCGAGCACATCCAAATCAACGTCCTCACCCAAAGGGATCTTAGTGGTATGAACCTTTAGAATTCCTTTTCGACCATTGAGATCCGGTCGAGGAACGACGACATGTCGATCAAATCTCCCCGGCCGAAGCAGCGCAGGGTCCAACACGTCAGGGCGGTTGGTGGCCGAAATCAAAATCACCCCTTCGTTGGATTCAAAACCATCCATCTCAACCAAGAGTTGATTGAGGGTCTGTTCCCGTTCGTCATGACCGCCTCCAAGGCCTGCACCTCTATGGCGACCCACGGCATCAATCTCATCAATGAAAATGATGCAGGGAGCGTTTTTCTTTCCTTGTTCGAATAAATCCCGCACACGCGAAGCACCTACCCCAACAAACATTTCCACAAAGTCTGAACCCGAAATGGAGAAAAAGGGAACCCCGGCCTCACCTGCAATTGCCCGAGCCAACAAGGTTTTTCCTGTTCCTGGAGCTCCAACCAAAAGAACACCTTTGGGTATGCGCCCTCCCAGCTTGGTAAACTTTTTGGGGTCCTTCAAAAACTCGATGATCTCCTCAAGTTCTTCCTTGGCTTCATCGATTCCAGCTACATCCTTAAATGTAACCTTTTGCTGATTTTGATTGAGAAGCTTGGCGCGCGACTTTCCAAAACTTAGCGCCTTTCCGCCGCCGACTTGGAGTTGCCTCATCAGGAAAAATAAAAAGAAAATCACAAACAGGAGTGGAAGCCCGGTGAACAAAAGTTGTTGCCAAAACGCAGACTTCTCTTCCGAAAGCGCCGTGAAATCTTTGACCTGGTTCTCTTCCAAGAACTTGGTAAGTTCGTCTCCCGTGCCCACCCATCGGGTGGTAAACGAATCCGTTTTACGGCTCTTTTCCCGGCCCATGCCATTTTCAGTCACATTGCGAGGTTGGACATACTTACCTCGAATGTTTTCACCTTGTATTTCGAGAGAAGCAATCTGCCCAGATCGAACGCGTTCACGAAACACACTATATGGAATTTCCTCGGGTTGAGGGGTAGCCATTCGACTGATCGATTGAGCCACCATCAAGGCCATCACAGCCAACAAAACCCATAGAATTACACTTCGACCAAACTTCAAGGGACCTCCTATAATAGTATTCTTTTCTTATTCATTTCTTGTTCAGACAAAAGGCGTGGCATTATGCCATAAGTGGCTGATATATAAAGGAGCCTTTTAAGTCTAGAGGGGGACCCTCAAATTCGCTCTTTTAAACTCAGCGCCAACACCTCATCTCGGCGAACCGCAACCACACTGGACGGCAGCTCCAGAACACGCAAAACACCACCCGTCATGATCAAATGATCCAAGGCCGCCAAACTCTTCCGATGTAACGCGCCGTGTTGGTTTGCGATTTTTTTAAAGGCGTTTTGAAGGACCTGGTATCGAACCACCACGGGAGCTTTTCTCAGTATCACTGCCGAATACGTATTCTCAGCCAGTGTCGCAGACGCCCTCCAATGATCGGCCTCCTCTTCCATAAATTCCACCGCTCGTGAGGCGGACTCTCCCAAAGCGCAAAGATGCTCCGCCAGCCGAGGGTTAAATTCTTTTTCCAACAACGGAATCAGTTGATTTCGAAGAAAGTTTCGCCGGTAGTAGTTTTCTACATTGGAAGAGTCCTTAATATAAGGCAAGTCGCAAGTTTGAACTTCTTCCTCAATCTCCTTCCGAGAGGTCGTCAACATGGGGTGAAGCCATAAAGGAGGCCGAAAGATGGAGATTCCCCCCAAGCCTTTTAAATCGGCCCCGCCCAACATTCGAAACAACACCGTCTCTGCTTGATCATCCCTTTGGTGCGCCAACGCAATATAGGAGGCCCCCACCTCCTTGGCCAGGTGCTCTAATGTCCCGAGACGTTTCTCTCTCAATAAGCTCTCCGACACTTCCTGAGAGGGTAGAAAAGACAGGTGAGCCACGTGAAAGGGAAGATCATGTTGATGAGCCAGTTTTTCCGCCACCGCAGCATCTCGGTCCGCCTCCTCCCCACGAACTCCGTGATGAATATGTGCCGCCACCAACTCCGGCCCTCCCCGATCCCGCCAATCGGATAAAATATGGGCCAAGACCGCCGAGTCCATGCCGCCGGAAACACCCACCAACAATCGGGATTCTTTAGCATCGGCAACAGATTGCTCGATTGCTCGGCGAACTCGTCGTAGAATGGACAAATGAACGCGGGAATGGCCTTTGGTTTTGTGAGTTGGGGCCTGGTCGCTTGGATCAGTTACGTTAATGTCGAACCCGTCCATTTCGTTTTGCTCTATAGCACGGCTGGTCTCTCCATGCTATTGGCCTTCGCCTTCTTAAAGAAGGTTTCCTTGCCAACCCGCATGCAAAAAGGAATTCTAGGGATCTCTTTACTAGGCTTCTTATTCTTAGTGCCTTCTACCCCTTCATATGACAATGATCTTTACCGATACGTCTGGGATGGAAAAGTCACCCTTGAACGCGGACATCCCTACGGAATTGCCCCATCCGATTATCGCCTCATCCACTTGCGAGATGACGATTTTTCTCAAATTGGTTTTCGAAACACGCCCACGGTTTATCCACCCGTCGCCGAGTTGGCCTTTTTTCTGTCGGCTTTGGCAGGAAAGATGGCCCCTTACTTTCTAAAGCTTATTCTTCTCTTGGCTCATGCCGCTCTCTTAATGGGAATTCAAAGAATCCTTCAATCTCGCAAGATGCATTTTAGTTGGATTCTTCTTTACGCCTGGAACCCCATCCTATGGAAAGAGTTTGCGAACAGTGGACACATTGACCTTCTGGGTGTGGCCTTCCTGTTTTACGGCCTTCTGCTGGCTCGAAAGAAAAAAACTCAAACCCTTCTCCTTCTATTGGCCTCAGGAATCAAACCCATTGCAGCTTTGTCGTTCTTCCTCATTTGGCAACCCCATATTTTGGGTGCGTTGCTTTTGTTTGGGGGAGTCTGTTTCTGGAACCTGCCCGAAGTGTTCCAAGGAATCTCACAATTTGCGAGATTCTGGGTTTTTTACCCTTTTCTGTTTGAACCCTTAACCTGGTTCTCAAAAATCCTCACAGGAACGGAGCAATGGGCTCGATGGATAGCGTGGGTCCCGGTTTTTCTCGTTTTGTCGATCTCAAACCGAATCTCGCAAAAACCTTCGGTCCGGTGGACCCTGGTGTTTTTGGCCTGGCTCTTTTTCTCCCCAACCATCAATCCCTGGTATGCGATCTGGGTGATTCCTTTTTGGCTTTTGGAAGCACGAATGGGTCTTGCGACCTTGTCCATTTTTTTGATTCCTTCTTATCTCTATTACGAAAACCAAACTGACCCAGTTTTTGTCCGTTGGGTTTCTTTTTTCCTTCTTTCATGCAAACTGATTTGGGAAGAATTCTTCTTTAATTTCAAGAAATAAGCTTTGGATAAGTTTGAAACCGGGAACCTTTTGTTCTAATATTATCGAACAGATACTTATGATTAACGTATCGAACTTGAACAGGTTGTCTGAAATTTATCGTAAAGAATCAGAAATCTTTGAGAAAGAGTGGTTACAAAAACTTTCTCTCGAACGTTTAACCTTTTAGCGGTGAGTGATTTCCATATGAAACGAAAATTGAATTTCTCATTCTGCCAGAACCATCTTGTGATCGCAGTCGTTGCCTTTGCTCTGGCCATTCCCTCCTCAGCTTTGGCCAAAGCGAAAAACAAAGAAAAACCCAAGGAAGCTTCCACAATCGGTGAATACACCAAGGATGGCGTGGATGTGGTCCAAGGTCGTGTTTTTCGAAAAAGAGGTCGCCACGAATTCTCTTTGATGGGAGGCGTCATTCCCAACAACCAATTCCTCATGTTTGAAACCCTTGAGGCACGTTACGCTTACCATTTCAGAGAGGGAATTGCGTTCGAGGTTTCTGGAACCAAAGCGTGGAGCCAGGAAAAGGCCATTTTGGAAGACTTGGCGACGATTCCTTGCCCCTCCCCAAACTCAGACTTAGATGGAGATGGCAATCCTGAACCCGGAGGGATTTGTCCTGTAACCCTTCAAGATCAACCTGATCCCGTGGGATATTCCTATTTTGGCAATCTCATCTGGTCGCCGATTTATGGAAAGTTTGCTCTATTCTCCAAGAAAATTCTGCACTTCGATATTTACATTCTGGCCGGCGCGGGCATGTTCGACAATCAACGTTCACGACGGTTTGCGTTTGACGTTGGTTTCGGAACCCGAATTTTTGTCAATGATTGGTTTGCGGTTCGCGCGGAGTTCAAGAACATCACGGTTCGAGAAGAAGCACCTTTTTCCCATATCGTACACAATCGATCATTTGGCTTAGGTGTCTCGTTCTTCCTCCCCACTTCTTCGAGGGATTAATGTCATGAAGATCCACCAAATCATCCTCAGCACATCTCTCGTGTTCACATTGGTGGCTTCGGGATGTGCTTCAAAGTCAAACGTCATCGAGTTTGACCAAAAACTCGACACCCGAATTCAGGGAGATTTGGCGAAACGGCAACAGCTCGTCAAAGGCAATCCTCTATATATGCAGTTGGTTGCCGATCTCAATCAGGGAAGAAACTATCTTCTTTCGGGTCAATCTTCGCAGGCCTTTAAAGCCTTCGACAAAATCTTGGCCAATACGCGCTACACCAACTACCCAGAATACTCCTACGCGAAATACTATATCGCCAATGCGCTCTATGACATGGGCGTAGATTATGGTGCCCTTTTGTATTTTGTGGACATCGTTCGCAAAGAACCTTTACGAACCCACACCCATGAATCGCTTCGGCGAGCCATTGCGATTGCCCAAAAACTAAAAGACGACGAACTGATTCTCTATTTGGCATCTTCGATTTCGCGAAAAAAAGTACCAAAATCCCTGCGCGAGGAATTCCGATATTTCTTGGCCAAAGCTCTCTACAAAAAGAGACAATTTCGAAAAGCCACAAAATTGTTGAAAGAAATTTCTTCGAAAAACCGGCTTTACTTCGCCTCCAGATATTTGCTTGGAGCCATTTCTGTAGAGCGGCGTCATTTAAAAACCGCCACCCGACATTTCAGAACCATCTCAGATTACAGCGGGTCCGAGATGTATTACGAACACCTGAGAATTACGCAGCTCGCCAATTTGGCTTTGGGTCGGATTTATTATGAGCAAAAGATTTATCCCCTCTCCATTGCCTACTACAAAAAAGTTAAGAGAGATGGTGAGTTCTACCCGATGGCTCTGTATGAATCCTCTTGGGCCTTATTCAAGCTCAACAAATTCAACGAAGCTTTGTCGGTTTTGCATTCATTAAATAGTCCGTTCTTTGAACAAGTTTATTTTCTCAAATCACACTTGCTTCGTGGAGCCATTTTATTGGAGCTCTGCCTATACGAAGAGGCGGTGGAAAGCTTGACCATTTTGGAAAAACGCTTTGGCAAGCTCGGAAGACAAATTGATCGATTTGCAAAACAAGCCAAAGTTCCGCAGGACTACTATCCTATTCTAACGAAGTATGAAGCCATCCGAGCCGGGGGAGAGCCCAAATTCAGATTTTTGGAGCTGTTCAAATTGGCTGCGGCCAATCGAGATTTTTTGGGGCTGCACCGATACATTGAACGGCTGGATCGAGAGCAAGAAACGCTTAAGGACCTTGGAACCGGAAGAGCTCGTCTCCTCCAAAAGCTTCTGGCTCAAAAAGAAACCGAGCTGGTCGCGAAGGCCTCTTTCTTATCGGGAAAGAAACTGCTCTTAACTCGACAATTGATTGCCGATTTTGTGGGCCTCAAAGATGTGATTCGCTTTGAGATTGTCAGTGCCGAACGAAAAATTCTTCAAAAACGATCTTTGGGATTGGCTCCCCCCGTCATTGGTGACCAGGATCTGATCAAACCCGAATTTACAGATAGCCTACGCGAAAGTCTGATTTGGTGGGATTGGAATGGAGAGTATTGGCGAGATGAGGTTGGCTTTTATCTAATGAATCTTCAAAGCCGATGCAAAGACCGAGGAGAAAGCGCAAAATGAGATTTTGGATTGGATTCCTTCTAGCGATATCGCTGGCCTCAACGGGCTTGGCTCAGAATCGAACTCTGGGAAAACGTACGGGAAGTAGAAGTTTCGAACGTTTTGAAGCTTTTTCTGTGCCTCAAGAGCGAGTCAGCGCCGCCTTGCAAAACAAAATCAATGAAGAGATTCGCCTCCTGAGGGGCATCGTAAAAAAACGAAAAAATCCAAATTCTCGCGCAGAAATCTTGTTCCGAATTGGTGAGCTTTACTGGACCTTGGATCGCTCCGTCTATTTTGAGGAGATGGAGGAGTACAATAAGAAGTTGGACGCTTTCCTTGCAGGAAGAACCAAGAGAGAACCCAAAGAGCCGAAATTCCGAGGAGATCGTTCCTATAAAATTTACAAAGCCATCATTAAAGCCGCTCCGAAATATGAACGCAGAGATGAGGTTTTATTCTTGGCAGGATATGTGGGCCTTCAATTGGGGGACAATGATGCCCTGAAGTACTTCAAGGAAGTGACCCAAAAATACAAACGCAGCAAATTTCGCTTGGATGCGTATATGGAGTTGGGGAATCACTACTTCTCCAACCGTGAATTTGGAAAAGCCATTACGGCCTACAAAACAGTTTTACGAGAGCCCAGCAAAATCTACAACTTCGCCCTCTACAAACTCTCCTGGTGCTACTACAACCAAGGAAAAGTTCGTTCCGCCATGTCCGTCATGCAAAAGGTTGTGAAGGCTTCCAAGGGAGTTCGGTATGAAATCGAGTTGAGGGAAGAAGCCCTTCGTGACTTGGTCGTGTTTTATTCGGATTTGGGTTTGATCAACCAAGCCCTCACCTATTTCAATTCGATCAACGAGCCTGAATATGGAATCAAAGTTCTGTCCATTCTGGCCAATATTTACTTCGAACAAAGTCGCTATAAAAAAGCCATCGCCACCATTCGAAAGCTGCTGAGTTTACGTCCGCACGACGAAAAAGCTCCCAACCAACACTCTCGCCTCATCGAAAGTTACGAGAAAAGTCAGAATTTGACCCGCGCCATGAAAGAAATGGAGCGGTTCTTAACTGCCTATGAGCCTAAATCTGCTTGGTATAAAAAGAACACGGATGTGGATGCCCGAGACTATGCCAACACACGGGCAGAGGTCTATGCGCGTTTCCTTCCGAAAAAATTTCACGAACGAGCCCAGAAACTTGAAAAGTCTGATCCAAAAGAATCCAAAAGGTTAAAAAACGCTGCCCTGCTTTACTACAAACGTTACCTGGATCGATTTGCAAAACACAAAAACGCATATGATATGCGATTCTTGTATGCAGAACTTCTATTCCAAGAAAAGCATTATGCCAAAGCCGCCAATCAATTCGGTCTTGTCGTGAAAGCAGACCATCGTGGCCGATATAAAAAAGTCGCCTTGGTGGGACACATCGATGCGTTAAGTCGTTTGGAAGAAAGTCATTTCAAAGGCCTGAAAAAGCAAGGCATCAAGAAAAAGAATGAATACGAAAAAATCAAACTATCCAGCTATGCAAAACGTTTGATCAAAGCCGACGAAACGTATGTGCGATTTTTCCCCAAAGATGCCAAAGTGCCTCACACCCTTCTGCATCGCTCTCAGCTTTTCTACAACTACAATCATTTTGACCGGGCCCTGCACGGATTCTTCCAAATCGTAGATAAATTTGGTCGTTCTGAGCCATCCATCACGGCGCGACATTTAATTTTGGACATCTACAACGTCCGAAAAGATTGGGAAAATTTGGAAAAATGGGCCTCCACATTCCTTCATCATAGTGTGTTTGCGAATGCGGAAAACCAAGCGTTTCTCCTGAAGCTAATTCAAGGCTCCATCTTTCAGAGAGCCAAAGATCTGGAAGAAAAGAAGAAATATGTACCCGCCGCCGAGATGTATTTGCGCTTGGCCAACAAATACCCCAAATCTCCCTATGCCGACAAAGCCGTTTTCAATGCGGCTGTGGATTATATCAATGCGGATGCGTCTAAAAAGGCTCGAAACACTGCCCAACGCTTTTTAAGAGAATATCCAAGCTCCAAATTGGTTCCCAAAATGCTCTTGGCTCTTGCGGGCTACTTTGACGATAAATTGGATTATGCCTATGCCGCCTATTATTACGAACTTTTGGCGGACAAGGATCCAAAATCCAAAAATGCGGCCGACGCGCTCTACAATGCCGGTTTATATCGTGAACATCTGAAGCATTATGCCAAAGCCCTTCGAGACTACGACACGTATCTAGAACGTTACAAAAGATCTAAAGATGCCCATCAAATCTACTTCGCCAAGGGTTTGATCTTTGAAAAGCAGCGCAAATGGTCTGAAGCCATCGAGATTTTCCATAGTTTCCCCCGAAAATATGGAACAAAGGATAAAGCGAAAAACATCGAAGCCTATTTCCGAAAGGGAAAGGCCTATGACCATCGAAATAAGTATGGAGAGGCATTCAAAGCGTACCGCACGGCGATTTACCTCTTTAACAAGTACAGTAAATCAAGGGGCTGGGCTTCGGATACGGGTGCAAAGTATGCCGCCCAAGCCAGTTTTGAATTAACCCGAGATGACTACCGAGAATTCCAACGCATCAAATTTCGAATGCCTCAGCGCCGATTGGCTCGAGCCATTGAGAAAAAAGCACGTCTCCTGAAGCGTCTACGAGAAAAATACTTAAGCGTCATTAATTTCGGAGATGCGGAAATGGGTGTGGCTGCGCTGTATCATATCGGAAAAATCTACCAGAATTTCAGCCAAGCCCTCTTCAATGCCCCCATTCCCAAAGGCCTGAATATGGAAGAAACACAGATTTACCAACAAGAATTGGAGAATCGAGCCGCTCCCATTGAAGAGAAAGCGGTTGAGGCTTATGAAAAAGGAATTAAAAAAGCCATGGAGTTAGAGGTTTATACCCGGTGGACCAAGAAGACCTATGACAATCTCACGCAATACAAACCCGATGTTTACCCTCCCATAAGGGGAATAACGAGGTTTGAACGTCATATCTCTGAACCTTTGGTTTCATTTGATCGAAAGCTCTTGAAAGGAGGAAAGAAATGAAACGCCTTTCTTCCTTGAATTTGGCTCTTGTGTTTTTGGTTTCCGGTTGTGCCATGAGTGGTTCTCGCCCAGACCAACCTGCTCCTTTCACGCCCATCAAAAAGGTGGAACCTCGAAAAATTAAAAAGGTCCGTGCGTCGCAGTTTGCAAAGCTTCAAGGGCCTCCTGTCCGTTTCCGCCAACAGATGGACATTGACAAAAAAGTGGTCCAAAAAAACCCCCGAAATTATGGGGCTTACTTGAGACTGGCCCGAGCTTATCGGCAAATTGGGGAATTCAAAAAAGCAGCGCGAACGATGGAAAATGCCATCCTCATTCGCCCTCGCCTAACCGAACCCCAGATGGAATTGGCTGAAATTTATTTGGAAGCCGAAGAATTCGATAAGGCGGCGGATGTTTATTTGAAATTGCTAAAAACCAACCCCAAGAACTGGACCTTGAAAAACAATCTGGCGACGGCCTATCGTGGCATGAAGGAGTTTTCAAAAGCTTTTGCCATCATTCGAGAGCAACTCAATCAAGATAAAACCAATGTCCATGCGATCAACAACCTTGGTTTGATCTACTACGCAACCAACCGGTACGAACTCGCGGAGTTAACATTTCAAAAGGCTCGAAAACACAATTCCAAAGCTGCGTTTACTTATAATAATCTCGGCCTAACTTATTTGCGATTGGATTTGCCCAAGAATGCCATTCATGAATTCAAGGAATCGGCCAAGCATGACCGTAAGTTCATAGACCCCCGTCTAAACCTGGCCAATCTTTATTTGCGGTATGGAAATTATCGAGCTGCAAGTAAGGTCTACCAACAAATTCTAAGAATTGACCCTTTGAACATTGAGGCCAATCAAAATCTTGGTGTAGCCAATATGGCCTTGGGATTATCAGAGGAGGCTTGGCGAGCATTTGCAACCATCGCAATGATCAGTCCACGAAACGCGGATGCTCAGTACAACCTCGGTCTTCTCTTCCAAAACCAAGCTCAAGAACCCCGCTTGGCCTTGAGACATTTCAAAAAATTCACGGCCCTCCAAAAGGGAAAACTTCCCTCAGACCATGAGGTCTTTCTGTACATCAAACAATTGGAAGACACAGTTAAGCGGCAAGACGAAAAGAGAAAGGCCAAAGCTGCGGCTGCACGAAAAGCCAAAAACAAAAAAGGTGGGAAAAAGTAATGATGAATAAAAGCATTCGTTTGATCTTAAGTTTCTCCGTGATTTTCGCGATCCTGGCTTCTACCCCAGCATGGGCGGCGAGTTCAAAAAAAGGAAAACGCGTCAAAGTCGGAAGAACCGTTTACGACTTTGACGAAGTGGACATTCTGGGACGCCTAAAACGACCCGAAGGCCGCGAAATCATGGAACGGCCAGAGTTTCGATTTAGGCGACTATTAGACCTGGATGAGAGCTTTTTACCGAATATTACCCGAGCGGTAGACGAGTTTTAGGAGACGGGAGATTTATATGGCGAAACCTTATATTCAAATGCCTTCAGATCCGAATTCGGAAATTTATTACGATGGGAATGCGCTAGCCATTGCCTTTCGACCGCGATCTCCAAAAGAGACCGGGAAGAAAGAGTCAACCGATAAGGTGTTGCGTGTGGTTGTGCAATGCTATGGATCGGTCATCGAGGATCGACTTTTCCAACCTGGAACAGTCATCACCATTGGCCAAGGACGTTCCAGTACGTTTCGGATTCCCACTCAAGGCCTTCCCCCGAAGCACCCCTTAATCTCTTATGGCCAAGATGGTGTGATCCAACTTTCGGTCAATCAGGCCTTTAACGGAATCATCCAATCTGAAACGAGCTTGGAACAGCTTCCAGTCAGTGATGGGAAAGCCCCTCACATCGTCAAATTGAAAAAAGGCTCAAAGGGCTGCATTCAACATGGGAGTGTCGTCTTCTACTTCGAAGAAATTGAAAACCCTGAGAAGGTCCCTCCGGTAGCCATCATCAAAACATTGACGGATCCTCAGGTGGTTCGATGGTGGTTTCTTTCTCTGGCCATCCATTTTCTGATCATTCTCATTGCCTTCCTCATTCCGCCCTCTCCCAAAGAGGTCATGATTGAGGAATTGAAACCGAAGTTCCAAAAAATTGTGGTCAAACCACGAAAGATTAAGCCCTACGTGCAGAAAATGAGGGTGAAATCGGGGGCAAGCAGAGGAAAAGTCGGAAAAGAGGGTGAAGGAAGAAGGGCCAGAGGAAAAGAAGGACGCAGAGGAAAAGGCGTACCCGGAAAGTCCAAGAGAATGTCTCGAAAAGACATTGGAAAAACCGGGGTACTGGACGTTTTCTCGAAATCTCGAAGCGGAAGTGCCTTGGCTGATTTAATTGGTGGCGGTTCGGCCATTCCAGGTGCGGTAGACAAAAAGCTTGGGAACCGAAGTGCCCGCTACGGACTTCCAGGAGCCCGAGAGTTTCGTTCGGGAAAAGGTCTCAGGGGAGGCGGAACTGGAGGCGGGGGCCTCTCGACCTCTTTGGGACAGGGTTTGGGAACCAAAGGAAAAGGTGGCGGTGCTACGGGCACCGGCCTAGCTGATTTTGGTACCGGCCGAAGCAATACGGCTGTCTCAGCCTCCATTGATGACGAAGAAATGTACATTCAAGGAAGCATTCCCAAAGAAGTCATCGCGAAAATCATCGCGGACAATATTGGAAAGTTTAAGTATTGTTATGATCGCCAAGTTCAGGTGCAACCGAATTTAGGTGGGAAGATTCTTACGAATTTCATCATTGGTCTTCAAGGACGAGTTACAAGCACAAGGATCAAACGATCCACCATGAACAGTCCTCCTGTTGAACGATGCGTTCAAAACGTATTGCGTCGACTTCGGTTTCCAAAACCAGGTGGAGGAATTGTGGATGTCACCTATCCATTTCACTTCCGAGTTGCGGGGTAGTTATGAAAAAACTTAGAAACGTAGCCATCACATTCATCCTCGCTATGGCTTGGGCGATCCCTAACGCTCAAGCAGACAATATCTTCGGCGAGTTCAAACGCTTGCCGGACGAAATTGAGCGAGGCTTCTCTCTTGGTTTTGATTTTGGAGCCCTCTTCTTCACGGGAGAAAAGAGAACCGTCCAAAACCCTGGCTTTTCCCTGGCCGTCACGATGGGCTATGACCTCTTCGAATATTTGAGCTTGGAAGCCATTTCCTTGGTCGGAATTTCAGAAGCCGATCCTCAAGATCCTCGCTTGGATGGCAGTGTGAATACAGTCCTCTTTAATTTGGCGGCCAAAGGACAAATGCCTTTGGGAAGGTTCTTTCCGTTCATCGAACTTGGACCTGGCATTCATTACTCCAAGCCCGTGTTTGTTCCGGGGGAAAATTGGAAAATGAGCATTTTAGGAGGCGCGGGAATTGAGTACTACACATACCTCCGCCACTATTCGCTTTTTGCCAAGGTCATGTACTTATACAGCCTTCAAGACGTGGATATGTTTGGCTTGTCTTTGGGCCTTCGATACACGTTCTGATTTTTCCTAGGGGGAACCTAGGCGTATGAAAAAAAGTTCCAAAAACTGGAGTTTTGAACAAAAATTGCGCCCAAAAGCGACGGGTGACTAGGTTTATTTCGTTTATTTTTAGGCACTTAACGTTTTTTTTCATTTTTGGTGCGAATTTTGCTCCTTTCTGACTCCTATGCAGCATTTCATTTCTCAAACGAAACCCGATTATGAAACATGTTGTGAGTCCATGCCGTATCTGTGCTTGGCTCTGTTTATGGCATTTCTTCTGATCTAATTCAGAAAATCGCTTTCAAGAAGGTCGTTAAAAGCTGATCGATCTTTTTCCGAACCGAAACGTATACGTCATCGTGAAGTCTTCCCAAGGAGGACGAGAAACTTTCATTTCCTGAATTTGTCCCAAAATGCATCGATGAAATGCCTTGCTTCCGTAGGTGCTAGAAACCAGGCCGCTCTTGGAAACCCCTCCACGATTTCCAATTGAAAACCAAATGGAAACTTTTCCAGGCGTTCCTTTTTTCACATGTTTCACAAAACATTGATCCACACCATGAATCTGACTCCGAAGAATTTCTTGATATTCTTCCAGATTAATCGGCCGCATGGCCTCACGCTCTGCGGCGGCCATCCTTAGCTCCTCTGATTTAGGCATATCCAATTCGACTTCAACGTTCTGACTGGAAGCCTTCAATTGTTTGAACTTTCGAAACAAATCCTTCCCGTCTTCTGGTTGGGAAGGCTGCAATTCATTAATTTTTCCAAACCCATTCGACTCGAGATGTCCCAGGGAACGATCTAGACTGGCCACCCAATCCTCTTGCGGAAGTTTTTGAGCTTCTTTTTTGGAGGTGAGTTTTTTCCTCTTGGAGGAGGCCGTCATTTTGGTTTTCTTTTTATCTGCCGGTTGTCCCGATCTCGTCGTCCTCGATTTGATGGGAGTTACTTCTTCCCTGGAAGCCATCGAAGATGGTTCTTGAGAAGCCCTAGGCGCCGCCCTTTCCGCAACCAACTCCGACACCAAATCTTCTTCTTGCGTAAGTCTCCATTGATGCATGACATAGCCCAAGCTTCCCGCCAAAGCCGCTAAAACCACAAGACCCAAAGTTTGCTGAATCTTTGAGGGACCCACACGAAGGGGTTTGGATCTCGGAAGAACCTCGATGGAGGATGAAGCGACTGGAGGCGGTTTAACCGAAATCCGCTCCACTTTTTGGGGAAGTACGGCGGGCTTGGGGTCCACAGGAACGAATTTTGGAGGCGGTTCTGGGGCTTCAATGGGAATCTTGATGCCCGGTTCAGTGGGAACGTTGGGAAAAGGAATGACCTGTGCAGAAACAAAGGATGGATGGGAAATTTTAAGATGAACTTCTCCGATGCGAATATCATCCCCGTGGACAAGCCGACACCGAGTCGTCTTCTCATCGTTTACGAAGGTTCCATTCGCACTCCCCAAATCCTGTAAGAAAAGCTGGTTCTTTCCTTTGAATTCAATTTGGCAGTGTTTTCGAGAAACGTATTTTAGGTTAAGGGCAATATCGGCATCGGGATCTCGACCGACCAAAAAGGTTCCTTCTTCCAAACGAAAACTGCGAAAAAAACGACCATGCCGATACACACGAACAAACGGAAGTTTTTGCGTTCCATCCGATACCAAGGGGGCTTTTTTCGATCTCTGCGGCGGCTTCAACGCATCTCATTATACGCGTATAATTCGTTGCGTGTAAGGAAAGAGAGACCCATAATGTCTTCATGACTTCCTCCCGCCCCGCCGCCGTAGCTGGAACGTTTTATCCAGCTTCCAAGGAAGAGCTTCTGGCCACCATTCAAACTTTTCTGGAAAAATCCCAAAATCAGATCCAAAAATTCTCTCTTCCTCCTCCCAAAGCACTCCTTGTTCCACACGCAGGATACATTTACTCGGGGGAAACAGCGGCATTTGCCTACGCAACGCTCAACTCACACACCTCTCAGATCAAAAAGGTCATTCTCCTTGGGCCTGCACACAGAGTGTATATCCAAGGGATCTCTCTTCCACAGCATGATTTCTTCACCACGCCATTGGGGAAAATTGAAATTGACTCAAAGTTGCGAGATTTGGCAAAAACACTTTCTTTCGTTTCCTTGGATGACTCGCCTCATCAATGGGAACATTCCATAGAGGTCCAACTCCCTTTTCTTCAAGACATCTTGCGAGATTTTACACTTTTACCTGGAGTCGTGGGCGACTGCTCCCCGGAGGATGTCTTTGGATTTCTCGATGCCCTCGGAAACTTAGACGACTCTCTCATCATCATCAGTTCAGATTTGTCGCACTTTAAAAATTATGCTGAAGCCACGCGCTTAGACCAACAAACCATCTCCCAAATCCAAGCGCTCCAAGAGGTTTCCAGTCTGGAGCAAGCTTGCGGGAGTCGGATCATAAGCGGTTGGATTCGTTACGCCAAGAAACACGCCCTTCTCCCTCATTTACTAGATTACCGAAATTCCGGAGATACGGCGGGAAGTCGGAAGGAGGTGGTGGGTTATTGTGCGTTCGCATTCACCCATTGATGGAAGTTTACTTCTGAGACTCGCACGAGAGACACTCAATGAACATTTTGGCCTCGGAAGTTATTCAACTCCGCAAGAGTCCTATTTACAGGAGCCAGGGGCCACATTTGTCACATTGAAAATGCATCACGTCTTGAGGGGATGCATTGGAAGCTTGGAAGCGAGACGGTCTCTTTTGAATGACTTGCGAGAGAACGCTTTGGCGGCTGCATTTCGAGATCCACGCTTTCCTCCTCTGACCGAGGATGAATTAACTGAGGTGCAATTGGAAGTTTCACTATTGTCCCCATTGGAACCTTTGAACATTCAATCCGAGGAAGAGGCCCTGAATTGCATTTGTCCGGGGCAAGATGGCCTGCTTCTGGAGTGCGATGGAAGAAAAGGCACCTTCCTTCCACAGGTGTGGGAACAATTGCCAGATCCCCAAGATTTTCTGCGACATTTAAAAATGAAGGCTGGTCTTTCCCCCATGGGCTGGGACCGTGACTATCAGCTTTTTCGTTACTCCGTGAGCCATTGGAGTGAACCTTCGTGACGTCCCTGATTCCGGCCAAGTGGTGGCATGCCCTCCCAGACGGACGAATCCAGTGCGATCTATGCCCCAGAGACTGCAAATTGAAGGAGGGGCAACCCGGGCATTGCTTCGTACGCCAGCGTCACGGAGATCAAATCGTCCTTACCACATACGGTTTTTCATCTGGTTTTGCCGTCGACCCCATCGAAAAAAAGCCTTTGAATCATTTCCTCCCTGGGACTCGCATTCTTTCGTTTGGAACCGCGGGATGCAATCTCGCCTGTCAATTCTGTCAAAACTGGGATTTAAGCCGCTCCCGAGACATTCAAAGAACCTCCGAAAAGGGAAATCCCAAAGAAATCGCGGATTGGGCCGCCTCATATGACTGTCAAAGTGTCGCGTTTACCTACAATGACCCGGTGATTTTTGCGGAATATGCCATGGATGTCGCCCAAGCTTGTCATTCTCAAGGCCTGCATACCGTCGCCGTCACGGCAGGATACATCCGAGAAGAACCTCGAAAAGAATTTTTTCAACACATGGACGCCGCAAACATTGATTTAAAAGGATTTTCCGAAGCGTTCTATCACAAACTTACAGGCGCTCATTTGCAGGATGTGTTGGATACCTTGGTCTATGTAAAGCATGAAACATCTACCTGGTTGGAAATCACAACCCTCCTCATTCCCGGAAAAAATGACTCTTCCAACGAAATTCAACAAGCGTGTGAGTGGATCCAAAGCCATTTGGGAGAAGATGTTCCCCTCCATTTCACGGCGTTCCATCCAGACCACAAATTGACCGAGATATCTCGAACGCCTCTTTCAACGCTGGAAAGGGCTCGATCCATCGCCACGGATGTGGGCCTTCGGTATGTATACACGGGCAACCTTCCTCACTCCGAGGGGGGGAGAACCATATGTCCCGAGTGTCAAAGGGTTCTCATCCAACGACACGGTTATGAGATCGAATTCAATTCCTTGGAAAAACAAGGGATCTGTCCGAAGTGTCACGCAGCCATCCCTGGAAGGTTTTAGAGAAAATGGTGGCGGTGGGTAGAATCGAACTACCGACACGGGGCTTATGAGACCCCTGCTCTACCACTGAGCTACACCGCCAATCGGGGATGCTTCAGCAGAAGCCATCGGACCCGTAAGCGCGCGGTTTCATAGCACAATTGGCGAAGCGCGCAAGCCCTTTTCGACTAACGCTTTTCCAAGCCAAACAGCGTGCCTTTTCGAGTCAACAACCAAATTCGATCGCCAAGAGCGATGGCTGGCCCTAATACCGGCGCTCCCAAATTGTATCGCCAAACTTCTTTTCCCTCTTGCGGATCAATCACGTGAACAAAGCCTTCGAATGAAGAAGCCAAAAGAAACGAGTCACTTTTCGAAAGACCGCTCCAATTTGAGCTACCCTTCGCTTCGATTTCCCATTTTTTGGCTCCGCTTCGCGGGTCCACCGCGAATATTTTCCCTTGTTCTCCCGGAACGAACAAGACATCTCCCATCAGCAAGGAAGCAGCGGAGGCTCCCCCCTGCTCCAAAGACCAAATTGGAGCCCCATTTCGCATAAGGGCATGCATCCGACCTTGAAATTGAGCCACCAAAACCCGTCCGTTAGTCATCAAAATGGGAGCCACGACATCGGGAAATCGACTTTTGCCTTCCAAGCGCTTTTTCCAGACTTCGGTTCCATCTTTCGAGTTGAGAGCCGCTATCGTTCCATCATTGAAGCCGACATACACCCTGCCATCTTTCTTCATGGGAGTTGATACCGCACGAATTGTAATCCGATTGGGAAGAATACCCTTGTACTGCCAGACACGCTGTCCTGAGCTGATTTCCAGGGCGTAAAAGTAGCCATTATTGGCCCCAAACAAAACGTTGTTTCCGTCCAAAACCATGGGCGAACCCAAAACTTCACCGGTGACCTCATGTTTCCACAGGATTTTTCCCGTAGCGACCTCCAAGGCCAAACACTCTCCCGAAGAGGTTCCCAAAAACACCCGACCTTCATGAACCAATACATTTGACGTCACCGAACCGTTGACCTCTCGACGCCAAATTTCATCTCCTGAAGTTCCATCCACCCGATAAGCGGTCCCTCGAGCACTTCCAAAATACAAGGATTGTCCGTCCGAGGTTAACGCGGAATCCACAACCATTTTACTCGAAAGCCCTAACCAAGACGAATCCGTGAATCGAGTCTCTCGGGCCACAAGGTACGGACTCCGAGCACAACCATGCAAGAGAAGAAACAGAACCATTAAGAAAGAAAGAGAGATTGCGTTTTTCATAAGAAATGGAAATTCAGAGTGAACATGATGGATGTGGTATTGAATGACACCTCATTCAATCCCAGTAAGTTAAGTGTGTCTGCGGATTGGTTCTCTCCAAATAGAATTTGGTAACCATATTCTGCATCGAAAGAAATTTTGTTTTTGTACAAGTAGGCTCTTAGCCCTGCGGCCAAGGGCACATAATAAGAAATGGAAAAATCCAGAGCGGTTTCCTGGTTCACGCCAAAGAGGTTGTACCCGCCAATTCCTGCACTGATATAGGGTTGGAGCAGAACGTCTGGATAAATGGCGAGGATTCGAATCCACTCTTGATTCATTTCCGCGCGGGTATCCAACGCGAGGGTGGTATCGACCGGATCCGGGGATTGAAAACGAAATGTCGAAAACTGATAGCCAATTTCTGCTTGAAAATACTTATTGAAGTGATGTCCAGCCACCACTCGGACACCAAAACCCGTATCTCCTGAGATTCCCTTTTCCATAGAGAAACCCGTCATTCCAAGGCCCACCCCCAGCGTCACGTACTTGCTATCGATAAAGCTGATCCGCTGGTCAATCACATCAAATGCTTGTGCACCCGTGCTGCACAAGAACAGGCAAAGCAGTAAAAAGCTCTGAAATATTTTTTTCACGAAGAAACCTCAGTCTGAATCGCAGAGATCCGTTCTCTAACTTTCTCCAAGATTGAAGAGTCTGTAAACTCTTGCTCAAAGGCTTGATAGGTCTGCAAGGCTTTGGATTTTTGGTTCGCCCATTCCTGGGTTAAACCCAACCTCCAGGCATGCAAATCACGAATGGGATTGTCTTTGGCATCCATCAGCTCTTTCCAAATCCCTTCGGCCTTCGTCCAGTTCTTCAATGCAACGTAGGCATTCGCCAGCCCCTCCATCGCAAGGTATCGATACGGACGACTCAAACGATTTTCGGCCTGCTCATACGAAGAAATCGCTTGTTCATAATTTCCCAAACGAAGATAGGCTTTTCCCAAATAAAGATGCGCAGTCGGAGCCATGGCAGTATCACCATGTTCTTGTAGAAAGGCCTCCACTTTTTTGGCCCAGTCTTGCCAGGGATTCTCCTTGGCCGAGTCTTCTTCTTTCAAGGTCCCACCAGGCATTTCCTCTTCCAACGCTTGAAAAGCATTCGCTGCAACCAAGTTTTCTTTTTTGACTTCGTTTTGCCAAACCAAAAAAGCGCCCAAGAGGACAAAGACTCCCGCAACCACAATCACCACTTTTTTCCAATTCGTTACGATGTCCTTGGTCAGTTCCCCAAAAATCTGGACAAATTGATCTGGACGTCGAAGGACTTCTTTAAGCTTCTTTCTACTCATTGCGGCGGAGAAGCTAACAGACCCTGGTTTCCAGCGCAAATTCAATGAGTTCCAATGTTGACTATTCTTACAAGGCCGTAGATCCTGAACGGTACAAAGCCATGGGAAACCAACCAGACGATCCAAAAAAAGACCATCCGGAGTTTGATTTCAGCCGGGTGGATCAAGAGCGCCTTCAAAATGAAGATGCTGCCAGAGCCGGAACCCCACCCCCACCTGACCTCAATGCAAAATTGGAATTGGCCGAAGAAAAACCCCCAAAAGCCGTCAAGCCCAGTTCCATATCTCGTCCTGAATCCAGGTACCTGGTTTCCACCACGGGGGAGAAAAAGCGGAAATTATTCCTCCAAGCCGGGGGGATCTTTGTAATTTTCTCCATTCTCATTCCGGCTTTGTTGATGGGAAGCTTTTTAACCATTGTTCATTTTGAGAAGAAAGCCGACGAAGAGAAAAAACAGGCCGTCTCTCAGAAGTTGAAGCAATCTGAAGTTCTGCAAACCTTTCAAAATGCCAACTCCCCAAAAAAGAACACCTCCAAACCGAAAAAAGCGATTGGAATGGGATTTGGAACGTTATTGATTCGAACGACTCCAACTGGAGCCAACGTTTTCTTTAACGGATCTCCCCTCACACAAAAAACCCCCGTGAAGATTACTCGGGTCCCCTCGCGTCAACCTTTAAGGATCAAGGCGTCCAAGACGGGATATCAAGAAGAACTTCGGATGTTGAACATTGAACCCAAAGAAAATCGGGAACTCAACATCCACCTTGATTCATCACGTCCCTAAGCCATCAAAAACTTTGAATCCAGGTAATCAGCTTAAGGATCAAGGCCTGCAATCGATTGCTTAAAAAAGGAAGATCGGGCTTAGCCACAAAAATCACGTAGTAAAAAAGGCAGAGGAAAAAAACTCCTCCAAACACCCAAATTCTTCGGCTTCGTTTCATTTTCGGATTCGTCACAGATACTGTATCCATATTCCCAAAACGCTGATCCGTACGGTCTTTCACAATGGCATCCACACGACCCGGAAACAGTTTGGATTCGGAAGACACAATCCCCTGTTCGATCAAAAAAGATCTCAACAAATCACGCGTGGACCCTACGCCCTGCCTTCGAAGAAAACTTTCTAATTTCAACTTCAATTCAGATGCCGAGTTGGCCCGACGATTGATCGGTTTTCGAAGACAAGAGCTGATGATGTCCCTCAAGGTTTTTGCGTGCTTCTTGTTGGGTTTTAGATAACGACCGGTTTGGACTTCTTCCAACAAGCTTTGCAAGGTTGTCGAACGAAACGGTGTCTTGCCCTCCAACATCTCAAAGAAAATCACTCCGATGGCAAAGAGATCCGAATGCGTGGTCACTTCTTTTCCAAGTGCCTGTTCCGGAGACATATAGGCTGGAGTTCCCAATATTTGACCCGGTTGCGTGAGGGGTTCCAATTCGGGGCAAAGGGAGATTCCAAAGTCCATGAGTTTGGCCACACCTTGTTTGGTGATCATGATGTTTCCGGGTTTGATGTCCCGATGAACGATGGCAAATCGATGGATGTACTCCAATCCCGCCAAACATTGATACAGAATGGCGACCGCTACCTTGGGAGGAAGAGGACCGCATTGACGAAGCAATTCACTCAATTCCATGCCGTCACAGTATTCCAGGACGATGTAACGACTTCCCTGAGCCGCTCGATAGTCATACAAATGAACCAGATTTTCATGACTCAAATGCGCCCACATTGCAGCTTCTCGTTCGAATCGATGTTTGACGTTCTCAGGGAGTTCCTTTTGGGGAGAAAAACGCTTTATGGCCACATACCGTCCCAAAGACTCTTGTGTGGCCCGATAAACGGTAGAAGTGGATCCCCGGCCCAAAACCATATCGATCTGGTATCCGGGTAACTCCTCCCCCACGCCATTCAATGTTTGATCGTCCACCTTCGGCACGTGTCCACCTGTCCCACGAGTGTACGCGATTTCTTTTTTCGGCCTAGAAGAACTTGGAAAAAGAGATTTGAACATGTTCTCCCGAAACCGAGTGCAAAAACCGAACCCTTAAACGTTTTTCTATGTCCTTGGAATTACATCAACTTTAAAAGACTCAGCGATCCGAAACTCCGCAAAAAAACGACATCTATGAAGAATTTTCCAGGCCAATTTTTCACCGATGTCTCCCCAGGCGAAGAGGCGAAACCTCTTGAAAATACATGAAAACCAGTATAGACACCCTGCCACTTCATTCGGTGCCGAGGTGGCGGAACTGGTAGACGCGTCGGACTCAAAATCCGAAGTCCTTTACGGATGTGGGGGTTCGAGTCCCCCCCTCGGCACCATCTTAATTAAGGGGCCCACCTTACAGGGTAAGGCGGTGGCCCCCTTAATGATCCCGTCGCAAACGGACTAACCAAGTGAGATCCGTTCACTCCATCATATCCCCCTCGCTAACTTGAAAGCACGGGCCTGAGAACCCTAGATAGAGAAGCACGCTGCCGCAGCCTTAATTAAGGGGCCCACCTTACAGGGTAAGGCGGTGGCCCCCTTAATGATCCCGTCGCAAACGGACTAACCAAGTGAGATCCGTTCACTCCATCATATCCCCCTCGCTAACTTGAAAGCACGGGCCTGAGAACCCTAGATAGAGAAGCACGCTGCCGCAGCCTTAATTAAGGGGCCCACCTTACAGGGTAAGGCGGTGGCCCCCTTAATGATCCCGTCGCAAACGGACTAACCAAGTGAGATCCGTTCACTCCATCATATCCCCCTCGCTAACTTGAAAGCACGGGCCTGAGAACCCTAGATAGAGAAGCACGCTGCCTCAGCCTTAATTAAGGGGCCCACCTTACAGGGTAAGGCGGTGGCCCCCTTAATGATCCCGTCGCAAAAACTCTGCAAAGCCGAGCTTTCACTCCATTTCAGGCAACGACACTAACCATGCCCCAGCCAAACTCTTTTAGCTCCCAAGGACAATAACAAACGACAATCGCGTTTTTGGCGCCCCTTAACGATCAATCCTTAACCCCTAACCCTTAATCCTTCGACAGAGTCCTCCAATAAAATTGAATTTGACTGAGTGCGTCGATTTGGTACATCCCCCTCCATCATGAAAAAATCCTCACTCAAATGGTTTTAGATCGGTTTGCTTCTTCTTTTTCCGTTAGTCTTTTCCACGATGGCGCAAGCTGGAAGACAAGATGACGAGAAGAAGGCGCTCGACCTGGTGGGAAAAGTCAAACTGAGATCCAACGAAGGGGCGGTCTACCTCTACCAAGGAACCACCGTCAATTGTGTCGTGAGTTTTGTCGCTGCAGGAAATCCGGGTTATGCCAACCAGGGACAGGCGGCCGGGACGGCCATCCACTGTTTCGAAAAATAACGAAGCCGATTCAATACCATTCATTCAAAGCGACCTGGAAATCTTCCATTTCGCCCTTATTCATGAATCGTTCCCAGGTCAACAAAGCACACATGGCCAAGAAAGAAGCAATGAATCTCATGGGAAAAGATTAATTGGGAGGGAACAAGAAAAAATGAAGGAAACGTAAAGTTCTTTTAAAGCCAATGGGCGGAAGGGTTTTTCCCTTCCGCCCATTTTTTCTCACCGGTGAGAGATCGAATCAGTAGCGAACACCTCCACCAAAAAAAGCATCATGCGGTGGGACAGATGAAAGCATCATTCGAAAGTATTTTCCTAGATAGTTGACGAGTGTTTTCATGGGGGCTCCTTGTTGAGTTAACAATGCCCCGTAGATACACCCACCCCTTAAAGAGCGGACGAAGCTCCGGTTAATAACGTGTAAATTCCTGTTAGACGCGATTTACGGCAGTTTTAACACGAAGTCATTGCCTTCGACGGCCTTTTGGTATTGCGGCATGCCATCCACATAGACCATCACGCGTGTAATGGCCCCGTCAGGCCCCGCAAATTGACGTGTGGTGATCTTTTTCACTCGGGTGCCCCCAAAAGCGCCATACTGTGGATTTAGGCCATTCTTAGCATCCTTAAAATCCACAACGACTCGGTTTGGATTGATCATCCGAAAGATTTTGTACTTCGTGGCAGCATCTCGATTGATTCGAACGGTCGTAATGCCCCCTTCATCGCCCACGGAAATGGTATTGATGGAGGGTAGATTGTCCGGGAGGACATTCGAATCGAAGGTTCCCGGCTTGGCTTCAGGAATCGCTGCGACCTGAGGGGCATCCGCTACATCGCCGCCCTCAAACGTACCGCTTCCCTCTTCGCCAAAAAGTTCATCCAAGTCGATGTCGTCTTCCATATCTGAAGCTTCCGGAGCTGCAACATCCGGCGTACCCTCGTCCATTTCCTCAGCTACCATAGGCTCTTCGTCAAACATGGGCTCATCTTCCACTATAGGAGCTGGTTCGGGAGTCGGCGTCGGGGTCGCCTTCTTCACAATTTTTCGCCGTGGTTTGGGTTTCGGCTTACGCTTGGCCATTTTCTTTTTGGGCTTGGGTTTCGGCTTCGCGATTTTCTTGGGCTTTGGAGTGGGCGGAACCGTAGCTTCGACGACAGGTTCTTGGGCCGGAACTTCTCCTGCCAGTTCAACGTATAGCGTCGTCCCAATCAGACGGTCTCGATAGCTGGGCTCCCCTTTTAGGTTAATTTCAATTCGAGCCACCGGCTGGCCACCCATCACGGATTTCGAAGCTTCAATGCTCTCAATCAAAGGATGGGGACTCACAATGGTGTTCTTTAACAATCGCAAGTCCACTTCAGGAATTTCCACCAACACACCTTTGGAAGGTAGTGGCAAAGGACTCAGCCGATACCCCGGTCCCGGAACTTCACTAATCTGAACCAATGCACCCTTTGGCATTTCAGTGGTGCGAATTTGACTCACCGCTACTTTAGGAGGCATTGCTTCTTCTTGCGTGACGGAAGGGGTTTTCCCCTTCTGTTTCTGCTTTTCCATGTACTGCAATCCAAAGAAAACCAATCCGGCCAAAATCAAAATGATCAGGACGCTACGTAGAACTGTCTTTGCCATGATTTTTGTGTAACCTTTCTACCCAGTGTTCAATACGATTGTCGCATTACTATTATTCATTCCAGGAAGTCTCTTTGCTTCCAACGCAACCACACCATCTTACATCATCCAGCTCGATGGTGCTCAACTTCTTGAAAGAGATCTTACACGGCCTTTGCCAGAGAATGAACTTTCTGAGTTGAAAACCTTCTTTCAAAAGGCCTCCAAACAATCGAAAAAAGGGGTCACACGCAAGGATGAGATCCATATGGCCCTAGGCCTTCTGGAAATCCAGGATCTTCGCCCCTCTCAAGCCATCAAACAATTTGGCAAAGTCCCAGCAACCTCCCCCCTTTCCGAGTACGCGCTTTTTTACCTTGGAAAAGCTCACCGACTGGCCGGGATTTCGGCCGAAGAGAAACGAAAGTGGACCCAAAGTCATACCCACTGTTTTTCGGCCAAACGCGTTTTTCAAGAGTTGTCGGATCGAGGTTCGGAGATTTTTCCAACTGAACGCCAACATGAACGAAATGAAGCTCACAAATGTTGGTTACGCTCCCTGGTTCATCGCAGGCATTACACGGAAGCCTATCCGTATTTATTGCAGATTATCCAAGAGAACTCTGAACTCACGCCAGAAGAGCTGGAGTGGTTTTTATTGGGTGTGGTCCGATCCCTAAAAGCCCAAAAAAGAAACGAAGAGGCTCAGCTTTTGATCGAAAACTACGTGGATCGATACCCGACGTTTTCCAGGTTAAAAAAGGAAAGACGAAAAACCGCCAACGCTCCGGAAGAAACCAATGCCAGACGCTCCATTCCCTCAGAAGTCCAAAAACGCGTTCCCATGGACGTCAAACTTCCAGAAGATCATGACTATGAAAAATTAATTCAAAGTCTTCGCCGAAAAAAATGGTCGCAGGCCACGAGGCGGTTGGTATCTTTGTTTAAAAAATACCCTGGCTCCGAAGCCACACAAAGAGCAGAAGGTCTTCTTCCTTCTCTTCTTTCCAGCCTTATTCATGAGAACGCCCTCTCGCGTACCAACATAAACCGCTTGAAGGATCTTCCCTCGCTTCCGCTTTATTCGATTGCTAAGACCCTTTGGACATCCGAGAAACACGACGAAGCCGCAAAACTTTTGGAACATTTGATCGATCGAGATCCGGCCTCTTCAAAGGCCAGCAATGCCCTCTATGTGTTGGCCCGAATTCAAGAAGATAAATTGGAATGGAAGGATGCACGAGAGTACTACCAACAACTGGTCCAAGGATATTCAGCCAGTTCTTTTTATCTTCGATCTCGATTCAAACTTCCCTGGTTGAGTTATCTACTCGGGGACTACAAGGAAGCCATTCATGGATTCGAACAAGAGTTGGCTTTGTCCAAAGGACCTCGTTACGAAGGGCAGGCCCTCTATTGGATGGCAAAGGCCTATGACGGCTTGAACCAACCCAAAAAAGCACAAGAGTTGAGAGATCGCCTGGCTCAAAATGCCCCTCTCACCTACTACGCTGTGTTAATCCAGAGACTTCCCCATATTGAAAAGGTCCCTTTTCCACCCATAAAAACCCCAAAAAATTTCTGGAGCGAACAATCTCTGCAAAAAGCGATGTCTTTAATGGCCGCAGGGTTGCCCCAAGAAGCTGCGAAAGTCCTTCAGACCCTTCGAACCAACGATCCGGGATTAAAAAGGCGCATCGCTCAATTGTTTCAGATTGCTTCCAACCACCCTCCAGCCATTTCACAAGCGTATCGGGATTTAATTGGAAAGGGCTCCCCTCCTTTGCCCCTGCATCTCATGGAACTTTTCTTTCCCGTTGAACACGAACACCTCATTCAAAAAGAGGCCACCGAACAAGGACTGGACCCCATTTTGATCCAATCCCTCATCAAACAGGAAAGCGCCTACAAAAAAGAGGCCGTCAGCCGGGCTGGTGCCCTAGGCCTCATGCAGTTGATGCCTCGAACGGCCCGAAACGTGGCCAAAAAAAACAAACACCCTCTTCAATCCAACGAAGAGATCTTAGAGTCCGAAACCAATATTTTATTGGGGACCCGTTATTTGGCAGAAATTCTAAAAAGGTTTGATGGAAATTTGGTTTACGCATTGGCTTCATATAACGCAGGACCCAATCGCGTTGCATCGTGGGTCGAAGCTTGGAAGAGTCTCCCCACAGACGTTTTTGTGGAGCTGATGCCCTTAGACGAAACCCGAAATTACGTAAAGTCAATTGTCAGAAACCGTGCTTTTTACACTTACTTACGAACACTAAACAAGAATCAACTTCCTGAATCAGATGTCTCCACAGCTCGTCCTTAGTTTCAAAAAATACTGATTTAAAATGGACGATTCCAAGAAAAACAGCTTGGCATCTATGTTGCAGAGGCGTGCGTCGCATTAACATGTTAACCGATGGTTTCCGGAATATTGGCCGCAACCCTGCATATGGACCAGGTTTAATCGATGCTTTTTGTTGACATTGACCTCTTTTCCCCATACAACAATCGACATCGTAATTTTGTTTTAACCACAGAGCACAAGGAGAAGCTCACATGACAAAAGCAGAACTGGTCGAAAAAGTATGCACAAGCCTCAAACATCGAGAACTTTCCAAAGCTGCAGTGAATGAAATTGCAGACTGCATGTTTGAACACCTCGCCAAAGGCGTGAAGAAAGACAAAAGATTCACGTATCCTGGATTTGGTACTTGGACTGTGCGTACTCGAAAAGCCCGCAAAGGCCGAAATCCTCAAACTGGCGCAGTGATCAACATTCCTGCCAGCAAGACGATCGGTTTCCGTCCTTCTCCTGAGCTGAAAAACAGCCTCTAAGTTTTAGGACGTATTGATTAAAAGCCCGTCTCTCACAAGGAGACGGGCTTTTTTTATGTGCATTTTTGAACTAGACATGAAAGTCAGAAGGCACTAAAAACGCTCCCAGTTCAAAGAACTGGACCCAAGTAGAGTGGATCTTAAGAAACGCAACACTTGGCTCAGGTCGGGGCGTCCGCCGTCGCCTTTTAAAAAAGGCTATGGCGTGACAGGTAGAATCAACACGGTTTGTTCTGCCATATCAAACCACGGCATAGTTCGGAGAACGTAGCCGGGTCGGGGCGTGGCGCAGTCTGGTAGCGTATTTGCATGGGGTGCAAAGGGTCGCTGGTTCAAATCCAGTCGCCCCGACCATTAGTAAAAGGCCTCCGCTTTTTGCGGGGGCCTTTTGCTATTTGTAATGGGAATGGATTTGAACCAAAAGGAAAGCAAACTGCGCCACCTTCTCCCTCCCCTCACCCAGAAAAAGCCTCAAATCATGAACAACCAATCACGTGATTCAATACGAGCAGTTTGCGAATCGGGTTTTAGGGGTTCTTATGACGAAGGAATTAGAACCCCTTATGTCAAAAATGATCTGGTTTGATGTCCAGATCGTTTTTGACCAAATCCAGTCGCCCCGACCATAAACAAAAGCCTTCCACCATTTCGGGTGGGAGGCTTTTGCTTTTTGGCGGGGTGGTTTTACAACAACAAAATTGAGCCGGCACCGCGCGAAGCGTGGTGGCGAAATTTTCCCCCTGGGATTCTACGCGACGCGAGTCGCGTGCAATCCAGTCGCCCCGACCATAAAAAAAAGCGGGAGACCTAGGCCTCCCGCTTTTTTTTCGAAATACTTATTTTTCGATTTATTGAAACAACGCCATTTCCATTGATTCCAATGGAACATGATGACGCCGACTATGGGTGACGATCCACTCTAATAAGGGCTCCCATGCGAGTTCCATCGCGTTATCTGCCGTCCATAAGTCAATATGTCCGAAATCAAGATAAGCTTCCTCTTCGGGATGAAGAGATACGATGAAGGAGGAAACGTCCTGACTCCCTACCAAAGTAGTGGAATAAAGACCGGCCTCACCTTCTCCTCCAGCAGCTCCCAAATAGAAAAGTGGAACTTCAATATCACTCAAGTGATCATCAAAAGGCAAATCCACATCTCCGCAACCGAGCATGAAATACTCCGTCACAAATTTTGTGGGACCATAGGGTTTTGCATTTGCCATAAAATCCAACCATCCATCTACGCTCGTATACTGCAAACCGGTAGGCAGAAAGTCTTCGTCAAACGTTCCCGCTAACAATTGTTTTCCAAACGAAGGATCTTGATACGAACCAAATCCAATCGCGGCTTGAAGGTTTGTAAAACCTTCCCAATCGGGATCGGGAGACATGCCATAAGGATCTTCTTGAGCCATCTGACCTAAGAAAATGAAATAGGCTCCGAAGGTATCCTCGTACACACCTTGATCATAAAGGTCTTGATAAAACCAAGCATAATCACAGTAACCCGGTTGATATTCGGGCTCCATATGAATGACGCCGTCGGCAACAATGAAACCTTTTACGTTGCGTTTCCAGGAAGGAAGTTGCGCCTCTTGGGCCAGATATGCATAGGCCGTAGGCACCCCACTGCTATAACCCAATAAATTCATTTTGCCGATGCCACTTCCTGTTAAGAGTCGGGTGAGTCTGGCGACTTCCAACCCCGTCTTCAAACTGTCAATGGCGTACTGCAAACCCCAATCGGCCATAAAAGAAAAGTCCGCCGTATCTTCGGGTACCTGCATCCACGGTTGGTCAATGCCCCAAACATCAACATTGTTTTGGGCCAAGAAAACCGCAACGCTTTGTTCTTCAGAAACTGCGTCGGTTCGAGAGCCATATAAAAACTTGGTCTCAAAAGAAATGGCATCTCCATGCAAAAAGAACACATTCTTTTTCATTTTTTTTGGCAGATAGGGAGCGCGTTCGCGCACAACGCGGTGAAGTTTAATAACATCGTGGGGACCATTGCCAACCGGGAATTCAAATGTGTAGTGAACCACATCGTCCACGAGAATTTCGCGAAAAGAACTCAAGAGGGCCGATGCTGCTTCCACCTTTTTCACACCAAAATCCGAACTCACTTTTTCGGTGGCAAAGACATTGGGAATGATGGCTAAGGCTGACAGACAAGCCAAAGCACACAAAGAACGTTTTATGTTTTTCATAAAGGGAATACTCCTTTTTTGAGGGGTAAAAATCTGAACTTCCCGAAAGACTTTTTGTCGAGGAGAAATCCAGAAAATGGACTACTGTTTTGAATACTTCTTAGTTTCAACGGAGCGAATCCTCTCAAAAAACAAAGAAACGACAAGAAAAACTTTACACTTTTTTCTACCAACACGCCCAGAGTGGGTTTAAGAGGGGTGAAAAAGCTTAAAAAGGCGTCTTTAAACCTCTACAAAAATGTGATCGTTTTCCACCTTGGTGCGAAAGGACCTCACGGCTGCATCCGGAACCACAGGACTTTTTCCAGTCGTCACATCAAAGGGCCAACTATGCCACGGACATTTCACCACCGAGCCCTTGAGCGTTCCTTCCGCCAAAGGCCCCCCCTGATGACAACAGGCATTCTCAATGGCGAAGATCTCTCCATTGATATTAAAGAGAGCAATTGTTTCGCCTTTTAGATTCACAGCGCGACTCGAGCCCACCGGAAGCTCAGAAGCCGAAAGTGCTTTTAAAAATTCTGACATTGTCTTGGTCCCTTACCTTTCTCGCAAAGCCGAGACAGCTTGCGCTAGAATCTCAAACGCCTGAAGGATCTCTTCTAGAGTCGTAGTTTTCCCCAAGCCCAACCGAATGGAGCTTAACGCTGAGTCGGCTGAGAGCCCCATAGCTTTCAACACATGAGAAGGCTCTTCCGTTACGCCATGACAACTGGATCCCACAGAAAAAGCCAGATCTTCGGACACCATCTCCAAAAGATGGGTTCCTTTCAAACCTTCAAAACTCAGGTGTAAATTATTGCAGAGTCTTTCTTCTGGATGACCATTCACGCAAACCCCATCGAGTTTGCTTTTGAGGTTTTTTTCCAAGCCATCCCTCAAACTTTTCATTCGCTCGGCATCCTCTTTCCACTCCAACGTTAAAAGGCGACAAGCTTCTCCCAAACCAACAATTCCCGGAACGTTGAGGGTTCCCGAGCGCAAGCCACGTTCTTGCCCTCCCCCCAAAATTTGAGGCATAAGGCGCACACGAGGATTCGTCTTTCTTACATAGATCGCGCCAACTCCCTTGGGACCATATATTTTATGCGCCGAAAGCGAGAGGAGATCAATTCCACATTCGTTCACCGAAAGATTCATCCGCCCCAATGCTTGAGCCGCATCCACATGGAAAAGAATTTCTTTGGATTTACACATTCGACCCACTTCGGCCAAGGGATGAAGGGTTCCCACCTCATTATTTGCGGCCATCAAGGAAATCAAGATTGTGTCGTCTCGAATGGCGTTTTCTACATCGTTTATGCGAACACGCCCCCACTCATCGACATCCAAAAGCGAAACTTCGAAGCCTTCACGTTCCAATCGTTTTAAAGGTTCCAAAACAGCCGAATGCTCGGTTTTGGAGGAGATGATGTGTTTACCGCGATCCGCGTACGCTTCGGCGGCTCCCCTAAGAGCGAGATGATTCGATTCCGTGGCCCCTGCTGTGAAAACGATCTCCTTGGCCGCAGCTCCGAGCAATCTCGCAACACATGCCCTTGCTTCTTCAATCGCCTTGGCCGCGATCCTTCCATACATGTATTGACGACTTCCCGGATTCCCAAAATGTTCCCGAAAAAAGGGAAGCATTTTCTGGACAACGCGATCATCGCATGGCGTGGTCGCGTGGAAATCTAAATAGATGGGGAAGGATCTACGCGTTGGACCCATTTGAGCTCTCCAATGAGTCCAGAATTCCTTGAAGTTCATTTCGCACGTCCTTTAGTGCTTGTTTAAACTTTCTGGAATCCTCATCTGAGGCTTTCAGTTCCAACGGCAATTGATTCGAGACGGGCTTTTGCTTCTTTCTTTCTCGCAACTTTTTCTTGGCGCCCGCAATTGTAAACTTCTCATCGTAGAGAAGACCTTTGATTCGCTTGATCAGCTCGATGTCTTTCTTCTGATACAAGCGTTGATGGTTTTTCGACTTTGTGAGTCGGATATTGAATTCACCCTCCCAATATCGAAGAACGTAGGGCTCGAGTGAGGTCATTTCGGCGACCTCCCCGATCTTGTAAAACATCTTTTCGTAAACGTCAGTTTTCACAGTAATTTTAAGAGCTTAAAAATTAATAGCGAGAGCCTACTTCAAGCCCCTACAACGTGTCAAGCGAATGGAAAACCCAAAACCTTTTAGGAACGAAGTTCTACGCCGAGGGTTTTTTGGAGATGTTTGAGAACGTTAGCTACGCTTTCGTCCACCTCGGAATCGGTCAAGGTTCTTTCCGTCGAAGAGAAAACAAGGCTGTAAGCCAAGCTCACAAAGCCCTTCTTCACGCCCTTGCCTTCATACAAATCAAAGAGCTCCACCTGACTGAGCAAGGGATCTTTCACTTTCTTGATCTCTTTCAAAATGCTTTCGGCCGTCTGCCCTTTGGAGGCCAGAAACGCCAGATCCCTGCGCATGACTGGAAACTGAGAAATCGGTTTAAATTTAGTAACTTGAGGTCTTGCTTCAAGAATTCTTTTCAAGTCAATTTCGCACACCACACAAGGACCCGATTCCAATTCTTTTTCCAATCGAGGATGCACACTTCCCACACATCCCACCTTTTGATTTCGCCAATACACCGAAGCAGATTTTCCAGGGTGAAGAAAATCGGGCAAGTCCTTCGGTTCAAAAACCAGAGGTCCCCACCCCAATCTTTCCGCCAAAATTTCCAAAGCTCCCTTGGCATCAAAGAAGTCCGCATCTCTTCGACTTCGATACCATTGGCTCGACTCAATCTCTCCTGCAAACAACATGGCCAAGCGGGAAGTTTCTTGCGCCGGCGTGGCAGATTTTTCCTCGGCCTTCGAAAAAACACTTCCAAGCTCATACATCCCCAACCCCAACACCTGTCTTCTGGAATTATTTTTCCAAACCTCCAACAGATTTGGCAGAAGGGATTGGCGCATGAACGCCATTTCCTGCGTTAAAGGGTTTTTTAAGGGAATCTCCGAACCTTTTTCCTGGGTTCGAAATCGCTCTAATGACGTTACATCCGAAAAACTATGCGTCCGGGCTTCCTGAAGGCCCACATTCCGCAGAACATCTCGAATCCGGTCCAATTGATCGTAAGGGGTGTCAAAGAGTTGGGTTTCAGCATTGGGAGGAAGCTCGACTTTGAATTCACCGTATCCATGAATCCGCGCGACCTCCTCGACCAAGTCGATCTCTCGCTCGATGTCCGAGCGTCGAAGCGGAACCTCAATCGACCACCCCCCTTCGGACTTCACAATGGAAAAGCCTAATCTCGCAAGGTACTCCCCAGCATCTTTGATCTCTTCCCCTAAGATCCGCTGGATTGTTTTTTGCTGAAGCTGGAGCTTCTTAGAGGTTGGAAGCTCCCCTTTCAGATCCACGCCTGAAATGATCTTTCCTCCAGCCAAATTGGCAAACAATTGGGCAGACCTCGTCGAAGCATCCCAGGCTCCGCTGGGATCAACAAATCTCTCAAAGCGATGAGAAGACTCCGTATGAAGCCCCAAGCGCCGCGCCGTCAAACGAACCAAACGCGGATTGAAATGGGCGCTTTCCAACAAAATGGACGTGGTTTGGGGTGTTACGGCCGTTCGTTTCCCGCCCATCACTCCGGCCAGAGCTATGACGCCCTTTTCATCGGCAATCACCAAATCCTCTGCCGTAAGTGACCGTTCCACATCATCCAAACAAAGTAAGGTTTCGCCTTCTTTCGCTCGCCGCACCTCAATCGTCCCCACGACTTTGGCTTTGTCAAAGGCATGCTGCGGTTGCCCCCACTCCAACATGACGTAGTTCGTAATATCCACACCGTTGTTGATTGCTCGAACGCCGGAAGCTTCCAAACGCGTCCGAATCCAAGCTGGAGAGGCTTTGACTTCGATGCCTTCAACATGTCTCAATACATAACGGGGACATCCTTTTCGATCCTGTACAACTGCTTTGATATTTCCGTCCGGCTGTCCAGATCCGCCTCCCGAAGGAAGCTTGGGAGACACATTCAGGGAGGCCGCCACCTCTCGCGCCACACCAATCAGACTCAGACAATCCCCTCGATTTGGAGTCAAATCCAATTCCAGAAGCCAATCATTTCGCCCCAGGACATCGGCCAAAGGTAGACCCAATTCCGTATCTTCGGGAAGAAGAATGATTCCATCAGAATCTTCCGAAAGCCCCAACTCAGCTTCCGAGCAGAGCATCCCCTCGGAAACCTCTCCGCGAATCTTGGATTTTTTCAGATGCAAACCATTGGGAAGCTTGGCACCAATTTGCCCTAGCGCGACGACATCCCCAGCTTTCATGTTCTTCGCACCACAGACGATGGCATAGTCATTCGTGCCATCGGTCACCGCACATAAAGAGAGGCGGTCAGCCCCTGGATGCGGACGCATTTCTTTGATCTTGGCCGTAACAACGTTTTCAAAGCCTTGCCCCAAAAAGGACAAAGCCCCCACTTCAATCCCCACGGAAGTCAGAGCTTCGGCCGCTTCTTGCGCCGTTGGCTGTTCTCCAAGAAGCTCATGCAACCAACTTAGGAGAACATTCATCGCCCGGCTCCTTTAAATTGGTTTAAGAAACGAACATCGTTTTCATAGAAGCGATGAATGTTATCGATCCCATGAATCACCATTGCGATCCGTTCGATACCCATGCCAAAAGCAAATCCACTGATTTTCTCAGGATCGTAGGGATTCTCTTTTTCACCTTTCTTTTCCCAGGCAGGTGCTAAAGCTTCGAACACATTCGGATCCACCATTCCACAACCCAGAATCTCAATCCATCCCGTGTCTTTGCAAAGTCGGCAACCTTTGCCTTTGCAGGAGCCACATTCCATATCCACTTCCGCACTGGGTTCAGTGAAGGGAAAGAAGCTTGGACGAAAACGGGTTCCGATCTTCGAGCCGAACATCATGTGAACAAAGGCCTCCAGCGTTCCCTTTAAATGGGCAAAAGAAACATTTGGCCCAACACAAAGACCTTCCACTTGATGAAACACGGGAGAATGGGTGGCATCAAAATCGTGTCGATAGACTCGACCTGGGATGATCACGTTCAAAGGAGGTTTTCTTTCCTCCATGGTACGAATCTGGACCGGAGACGTGTGGGTTCGCAACAAAAGATCGTTATCCAAAAAAAACGTATCCTGCATGTCGCGAGCCGGATGCTCCGCCGGAAAGTTAAGCGCTTCAAAATTATAGTAATCCGTCTCTATATCGGGACCCGTTTCCACGGAAAATCCCAGAGAGCGAAAGATCGAACATATTTTTCGTTCCGCCAGAGTCAGAGGATGAATGCCTCCGACAATCCTCTTTCGCCCAGGAAGCGTGACATCCAGCTTCTCTTTTTGAATCGCTTCGTTCTGCTGGGCGTTCTCCAACTCCGTCCATTTTTCTTCTAACTTAGACGTGATTCCGGACCGGAGCTCATTGAGTTTTTGACCAAAAACCGGGCGCTCCTCGGCGGAGAGGTTTCCGATGGATTTGGAAGCCGCCGTCAGCTGACCCTTTTTCCCCAAAAAATCAATGCGAAGTTGATTCAGAGCTTCCAGCGTTTCTGCTTTTGGAAGCGCCGAATCAAAGAACTTCTTAATCTCTTTTAACGAGTCGCTCACCCTGCTGATTTTGCTACAGAGACAATCTTTTCAAACGCTTTAGGATCTGTGACGGCTAAGTGGGCCAACATTTTTCGATCCACTTCCACCTCAGCCAATTTCAGCCCTTGAATCAAGCGACTATAAGTCGTGCCTTGCAATCGTGCTGCAGCATTGATGCGTTGAATCCACAAGCGACGAAAATCTCTTTTACGTCTTTTTCGCCCGACATACGCATATTGATTCGCGTGATCAACGGCTGCCGTTGCAATCGTGAAACAGTTTTTTCGTCGACCATAAAACCCTTCGGCTCGGTCCATAATTCGTTTGCGTCGACGTCTTGCCTTCGTGCCTCTTTTTACTCGTGCCATTGCTCTACTTCCTTTCCTCTAGCCGTAAGGCAACATATCCCTAACTTTGTTTACATCTGCCGTTTCAATAAAACCCGGCATTCTTTTTTGTCGTTTGCTCTTTCGCGTACGACCCGTAAGGATGTGGCGAAGTCCCTGCAATTTGAATCGAATTTTTCCAGACTTCTTCACTTTAAATCGTTTTGCAGCTGATTTGTTTGTTTTCATCTTTGGCATAACTACCTCTGTTTTCTATCGACCACGGGGAGCCAATACCATCGTCATGCTACGACCTTCCAACTTCGGTTGTTGTTCGATCACAGCATTTTCTCCCAATGCTTCGACAATGCGTTCCAACATGCTTTGTCCCAGGTCCGTATGGGCCATCTCCCGACCCCGAAACCGAATCGTAACCTTGGCTTTGTTTCCTTCTTCTAAGAAGCGGACGAGATGTTTGACCTTAAAGTCAAAATCATGAGAGTCCGTTCCTGGACGAAGCTTAATTTCTTTCACCAAAATAACGTTTTGGTTTTTTCTCGCTTCCTGGGATTTCTTTTTCTGTTGGTATTTGAATTTCCCAAAATCCATGATTTTGCAGACAGGAGGCCGAGCGGTAGGCGAGATCTCAATGAGATCAAGATTGTATTCTTCCTGTGCAATGCGGAGGGCTTCTCGTGTTTCCAAAATGCCCAATTGTTTTCCCTCTGGGTCGATGACCCGAATTCGTGGAACACGGATACGTTCATTCACCCGTAACGGCGCTGGTCTACCTTTCACAGATTTTCTTTTCCTCCTCTTCTCGGAAAAGCTTCACGAGGCCTTCAAGCGATATGCCTGACTGTTGCTGCCCCGAGCGCTTCCTTATGCTCACTTCACGCTGAGCCATCTCGCGTTCCCCTAAGACTAACATGTAAGGGATCTTCTGAACTTGAGCCTCTCGAATTTTGTATCCGAGCTTCTCGCTTCGAAGGTCCACCTCTACTCGAAAGCCCTGAGCGACCAATTGGTCTTGAACTTCCTTGGCGTAAGAGGCCTGTTTGTCCGATATCGGCAACACGACCGCTTGAACCGGGCTCAGCCAAAGCGGCAAAGCTCCGGCATAATGCTCGATTAAGCACCCAACAAAACGTTCCATGGACCCTAGCAGAGCCCTATGAATCATGATGGGCGCGCGCCTATTACCATCCTTGTCTACGTATTCCAAGTTAAATCGGGCGGGCAGATTAAAATCTACTTGGATGGTTCCGCATTGCCAAGATCGGTTCAGGGAGTCCCGAACCTTGATATCGATCTTGGGACCATAAAAAACGCCCTCTCCTGGGTCGATTTCAAAAGGAAGCTCTGTCTTTTCAAGGGCTTGCCTCAAGGCCTCCGTCGCTCGATCCCAGTCCTCATCACTTCCAACCGCCTTCTCTGGCTTTGTGGAGAGGTAAATGTCGTATTCCGTAAATCCCATGGCCCGATAGATATGAACCATGAATTGAATGACCCGTGTGATCTCTTCATTGAGCGTCTCGGGGGTAACGAAAAGATGGGCATCATCTTGCGTGAAGCCCCGAACGCGCAAAAGGCCGTGCAAAACCCCGGATCGTTCGTATCGGTAAACCGTCCCCAACTCCGCCCATCGAAACGGAAGGTCTCGATAACTTCTCAGCTTAGAATTATAGATCTGAATATGGAAAGGACAGTTCATCGGCTTGATGAGGTAAGGCTGCTCTTCCACATCCATGGGAGAATACATATTCTCCTTGTAAAAGCTGGAATGCCCTGAGGTTTCCCAGAGATGAGCTCGGGCTACGTGAGGTGTAAAAACCAAATCATATCCACCGCTTATATGCTCTCTTCTCCAAAACTCTTCAATTAAATATCGAAGCAACGCCCCCTTGGGATGCCAGAGGATCAATCCGGGTCCCACTTCTTCAGAAACACTAAAGAGGTCAAGTTCTTTGCCAATCCTTCGATGGTCCCGCCTTTTGGCCTCCTCAATTCGCTCCAAGTATTCCGCAAGGGCTTTTTTGTCCCCAAACGCCGTCCCATAAATCCGTTGGAGCATCTCGTTAGACTCATCCCCTCGCCAATAAGAAGCCGAAGAATCTAGCAACTTTACGGCTCCGATTTGAGAAGTGGATTGAACATGCGGTCCACGGCAAAGATCGACAAACTTCCCGTGCTTAAAGAGCGTAATGTCCTCCCCCTCAGGAATATCGGCCAAACGGGAAATCTTCAAATGCTCTCCCATCTCCTCCAAACGTTTCTTGGCCTCTTCGCGTGTGACCACCTCGCGCTCGAAAGGAGCCTTGGACTTTAAAATTTCCTTCATTTTGGCTTCGATTTTCTCCAAATCTTCCGGAGTGAAAGCCCGATCGATTTTGAAATCATATTGAAACTTTTCAGAGTGATCCGTCCGCCCCACATCAATCTGCACATCCGGCCAAAGCTGCTTGACCGCATCGGCCATCACATGTTCCGCAGAGTGCCGTACGACGTCATCCGCTTGAGGGTCTTTGCTTGTAACAATCTCCAGCGTTACGTTCTGATTGAGTGGCGTGCGCAAATCCACCAATTTTCCATCGATTCGACCGGCCAGTGCAGCTTTCGCCAACCCGGCACCAATCTTCTGGGCCACATCCAGAACGGTACTTCCATCTTCAACTTTTAAGCAGTCGCCATTGGGCAAACGTATTTCAGGCATAAGGCCCGTAAATCTACGTATTTAGACGAATTTAGCAATAGGGATTTGAGCTAGTCGAGGAATCGAACCGCGCAGGCTTCATAGCGTTTGGGAAAACCATCAAAGTATGCGTAACTTCCTGCTCGTTGAAACGTCACGTTCGCCAAAGATTCCCCTTCGCCGGAGTCGTAATACGTCACTTTCACACCGAACCGGTCCACCCTTTGGCCCAAAATGGCTCGAAACTCCTGAATGTCGGTTTCCCGGTTGATGGCTCGATCCACTTCTTCCAAAAACACTTCTCGCAGAGGCTCATCGCACCAGTCGTCTCCATTTTTGCAAAAAGACACGACATATTTTTCATGTCGGTCTATCCCCAAGATCCCAAACCATAACTCATAGTCAACGTCGGGAATCTCGCAAAAAACCAGGTATTCCGTTCTCGTATTTCGATACCGGTCGAAATCCGGAGTCTGAGCGCCCAGGGGCAATGAGATCAACAGAATGGCCAAAAGAAAAAATGTCTTCATATCCCTCCAATTTCGGTGCCCCATTTTATAACGCATTGCTCAAGCAAAGTAAAAGGGACTCGACGGAGGGATTGAATGGCCGATCTCTTTCGCCTTCACCCCTTTCCTGAATCCGTGGCTCCGCCACGTCTTCGGAGAGCTTTAGAAATCCTATGCTGCTGTTTGGGAATGGTGGGTGCGGGCAGGATTCACGCGCTCGCGCGCGTAGACCCTTTGGGTGACAGATTGTCCACCCATTTCATGGGTCCCCGGCCAATCTCTGGTATTTCCCGTAGTTTTTTTGACCTGCTTCGCAGGTTCAAAAAACGAGGGTTTGAACTGCCGACCTCTACCGTGTCAAGGTAGCGGACGACTACAGAGGGGAAAACCTTCGTTTTCCCCTCGGCGAAAAAACGTCGTTTTTCGCCTTCACCCCTTTCCAAATCCGTGGCTACGCCACGTCTTAGGAGAGCTTTAGAAATCCTATGCTGTTGTTTGGGAATGGTGGGTGCGGGCAGGATTGAACTGCCGACCTCTACCGTGTCAAGGTAGCGCTCTCCCACTGAGCTACGCGCCCACTCTCAAGATCGGTTTGGCTGTCTATCAGAATTAGAATTTTCGTCAATCGAGAGTTTCAATCCACAGATTCAAGTTCTTTATACGTAAACACCGCCTGGAAAAAAGGCGTTCCCTCCACTTCATAGCCAAGCAAATAGCGCTTCATGTCTTCAATGGAAAAGCCATTGGCTCTTAATTCGGAAAGGTTCACATGAATATTGGTCTTGGTCACCCCTGAAATGGGAGAAACGTCATTGTCCATATGATCAAATCTTTTTTCCAAGTCTTTCGTCAATTTCTGGAGGTCCAAAATCTTTCCCCCGGAGATTTCCGTCAAAGGCGCGACACCATGATCTGCCGACACAATCAAAACAATGTTTCCCTTCGAATGTTTGTATAGAAGATTAAAGATTCTTTTCAATTGTCGATCGGATTCAGAAAGGGTTTCCCGACATTCCAGACTTTCCGAACCGAGATAGTGCCCACAATAGTCCGTGGCTTTGAAATTCACCAAAACCAGGTCGGTCACGTCATCTTGCCCCACCTTTTCGGAAACCAGAACCTCATTCAACATATCCCCTTCCATTTGCGTAAACGCAGGAGAGCCCTTCCAACAGCCAAACAATGCTCCTTGATGCCCCTTTCCTTCATACCGACAGGTTTGCTTTCGCCAATAGGGGAAATCTTGGTTTCGAGAGATGTATTGAGAAAATCGAAACTTTTTGGCGACCGTGGGGATCCGATAAATCTGGCTGTCCGTTACAAACCCGTCTTTTTCGCCTCCATGCCAAAGAACGACATCCGCATCTCCACCTAAGTAGTCCAATCCATGTCCACCCAATCCAATCGATGCTCGGTGCACGGAGGCATAGGCCAATATTTTTGCCTGATTCTGTGTGGCAACATCCCATCGATCCGCAATCGTGGGTTCTTTTAGCAATTGGGGATGGGTTCCACGAGGTCCAAAATAGGCTTTGTATTTTCGATTCAACCCCGAATTGAACGGTTTGTTCTCGACAATGCCATTGACGCGTGGAAAAGCCCCCGTTCCAAAAACAGCATGGGAAACCGCCGTGACCGAAGGGACATAATCCAGCCGGGCGTTCTCATACACAAAACCTTTTTCCATAATCTCGGACAAAAAGGGAATATGATCCGCATGATGGTTCCAATAGCCCCATCCTACTTGATCCAACACCACAAAAAGAATGACCGCCGGCTTTTGTGAGGTCTTTTTCAGAGATTCCAGAAGGGGTTTTCCGGCGGCATAAGAGGGTTCACTCAACGATAGAAATTTGGCCATCGTCGGAGCTATGTCCGTCGGAGAGGAAAGCGTTTGGCTCTTCCCCTTCTGAATAAATTCTTCTCCATAGAGAACAAGGGGAACGTGGGTATCGTAGGCATAAGGAAGGCCATGATCGGTTCCCCGATGTTCTCGCTCCACATAGGTTCCACCTATGGGAATATGGCTTTTCCACTTCGCAAAGACGATGTCTTCTTCCGTCAGAAGATTGTACGGCTTGGGGATGACAAATAATTCGAACGCGCCCGGGTAATAGGCTGTGCGAACCGTTTCTCGCATCACCGGCTTTTTGACACATGAAACTAGAGACAAAAACACCAACAGGTAGAGAGGAAGCTTTTTCATGCCACCCACCCTACCTGTTTAGCGTAAAGACTTGTTTAAGAACTATTTATGATTCTTGTCGTATGTTTTGACGACACGGTCGGTGATGTCGTATGCACTCTTCGTGTACACGATATCCCCTTTTTCAAAGATCATGTCGAATTTATCTTTGCGACCAATCTCTTCCACAATCGTGCGAATTCGTTTGAGGATTTGTCCCGTTAAGGTGACTTCTTTTTCCTGCATTTCCTTTTGCGCCGTCATCATCAATTGCTGAAAGGCCATTTGCTTGCTTTGAAGTTCCTTCTGTTTCTCTTCCAAGGCTTTCTTCGAAAGGATCATGCGTTGCTTTTCAAAATCTTCCGTCAATTTCTGAAGTTCGGTTCTTTGGCGATCCAATTCATCTTTTTTCTTTTTGATGACTTTTTCAAAATCGGCCTTGGCCTTTTTACCCTCTTCCACGCTATCTAAGACGCGCTGAATATCCACAACCGCAAACTTCTCGGGGGCAGCTTTTACGAGCGTGGGAAGGCCCACAAGACCAACAGCGACAACCAACAAAACGAACCAACTAATTTTTTTCATGATGTTCTCCTTAAAATAATGATCCGATCGTGAAATCGAACGCGACAAAACTTTCATCCTCTTTTCGATCCAAGGGGAAGCCCCATTCAAATCGCAAGGGTCCGATGGGCGAAAACCATCGAATTCCAAAACCCGTACTTTGCCGTTGCCCTGCCAGGGTAAAGGGAGTTTCGCCATTGTCAAAGGCATTCCCCATATCAAAGAAGAAAACGCCCTTGATGCCCGCAGCAGAGATGATCGGGAAAATGTATTCTGCGTTAAAAATCACCTGTTTATTCCCCCCCACATTGAAGTCACTTGTAACCAATGAGGTTGGGTCGCTGGATGAGGCCACTTGAATTTCCGGTCCCAAAGACCGAATGGGGAAACCTCGAATCGTAAAAATGCCTCCGGGGAAATAACGCTCAAAAAGTGGGACCCGCTCCCCATCTCTCAATGGAGCGACATAACCCGTGCCGAAATGGAAAGCCAACACCGATTTACCGATGATGGGAATGCGACTATTTGGGGCCACCGGAAAATACCATCTCGCATCCAACTCAGACTTTGAGAATGAATTGTCTCCCCCGAAAATTCGTCCCGCAAATTCCTGCGTAAGCGAAAGATAGGAACCACTGCTCGGTTCGAACACGCGATCTCTGGTGTCGTGAGAGATGCTTAACGTCACCGACGATGTCAAACCACTATCAAAAAGATTTTCGACCGTAGATCGAATATTCGAAAGGTTTTGGTCTACCAATCCATATGTGATCCCCGCACGAACACGTCGTAAGCCTTTTCGATAGAGAGGATAATCAAAACCAATCGTGCCTCCGCGTGAGGTCAGATCAAAGTCAGAGAATGCGCGTTCAATATTGAAGGCATTGACCGTCAACCCCCATTTTGTATCGAGAAAATGTTCATCTCGATACTGAAGATTGAAGGCTTGGGTTCGGCCTCCCAAACGTGCACTCAGCATCAAATCTACGCCATACCCGAAAAGATTTCGCCTTTGAACTTGTCCGATCACCTGAAAGGACTCCAAGGTATTGAATCCTGCTCCGATGGAGAAACTTCCCGTTGATTTTTCCTTCACATCTATAACGACATCCACGCGTTCATCGGTGGAAGCGCGTGGGGTGGTGAGTCGAACTTCTTCAAAAAGAGCCAATCGATCGATGTTTGCTTTGGACTCCTGAATCTTGGTGGCGGAATAATACTCTCCCTCAAGAATCGACATCTCCCTCCGGAGAACCTTATCCCGAGTGGTGTCATTTCCTGTAAAACGAATCTCTTCAATTCGAACCTTTTTACCCGGTTGAAGAAAATAATTAATGCTGACCGTTTTTGAATCTTCATCATAGGAATCTCGGGGAATAACGTTGGCATAGGCGTACCCCTCATCCATATAAGCCGTGGACAACGCTTGAATGTCTTTCTGAATGATCCACGTGTCTACGGTTTTTCCACTTTCCAAACTCACCATTTTTTCGAGTTTGCTTTTGGGAATCACAAACTCTCCGCCAATATCCACCGTTCCAACTTTGTAGGCTTCTCCTTCATCCACCACGAACGTTAAGGAAAGGCGTTGTTTATCTCTTGAAAGTTGTAACCGAGGATCACTCACCCTGGCTTTGATATAGCCGTGATGTCCATACCATTGCCGAACAATTTCTCGGTCCCGTTTTAGAGCCATATCCTCAAAAGAACCGCTACCGGTTAAAAAGGAGAGAAATCCTTTTTCTTTTGTAAAAATGACATCCTTGAGTTGATCATCCGTAAACACCTGGTTTCCAACGAAGTGAATTTGTTCAATTTCAACTTTCTTGTTTTCTTCAATTTCAAAAATCAAATTGGCTTCGTTGTTCGGCAGCGGATCCAAACGGGTTCGGATTTCGGTAAGGTAATAACCTTCTCGCTCATAATAGGCCCGCAAGGCATCGACATCTCTGCGAATTTTTCCTTGATTCAAATACGTAAACGGCTTGATGAGCGTTTCTTCTTTGAGATCTTCCGTATCTTCCTCTTCATTTCCAGAAAACTGAATGCTTCGAATGACCGTTTTTTCTTTCACAGAAAACGTCAAACGCGCATTGGACTCATTGAAAGAGACCTGAACATCCTGGAAATAACCCATTCGGAAAATGCTTCGAACATCCGTTTGAATTTGTGTGGAGCGATAGCGTGTCCCTTTTTGAGAGGAAATGACTCGAAGAATTGCGGGAGATTCGATCCTCCGATTTCCCTGAATTTGGACATCCTTTATGAGCGATCCTTCAATGGCTCCAAAGGCCATCTGGGTCCACAAAAGAACGAAACTGAGAATTCCTAAAAACCGTCTCATGCAGCGGCCTCCTCACTCAGGTGACCGCCTTTCATTCGAAGAACACGATCCGCCCTCATGGCCAATTCTGGGTTGTGCGTTGCCACGATCATGCTGCGGCGTTTTTCGCTCACCACACTAAAAAGTAAATCTCCCACCGTTCGAGCGGTATCGACATCCAAATTGCCCGTGGGCTCATCGGCCAAAATCAATGCAGGATCCCCGACCAATGCTCGTGCAATGGCTACACGTTGCTGTTCTCCGCCCGAAAGCTCCGCCGGACGATGAAGCAAACGTTCTTCCAAACCAACTTGAATCAACGCATCCTCCGCCTTTTCTTCCACTTCTCCTGCATCCTCTCGCCTCATCAACAAGGGCATCATCACATTCTCCAAAGCCGTGAATTCTGGCAACAAATAGTGAAATTGGAAGATAAACCCAATTGAGCGATTGCGAAACTCTGCAAGTTTTTTGGAGCTGCGCGAAAACACGTCCTCTCCGCGAAACAGCACCTGGCCGCGGGAAGGCTGGTCTAACCCCCCCAGTATATTGAGCAACGTGGACTTACCAACGCCCGAGGCCCCCACAACCGAGATGCTCTGCCCTTCCAAAACATCCATTTCAAGATCCTTCAAAACCTGTATTTGGGCGTTTCCCTTTTCGAAGGTTTTCTCGATTTCCTTGGCTTGAAGCAAACTATTCATATCGGAGCCCCTCCGCCGGAGCTGTTTTCGCCGCCCGTAAAGCCGGATATAACGTGGCCAAAAAGCTAATGAGAAGAGCACATACGGCCACGAGTAAAAATTCGTGCGTCTGCATGCGTACCGGCAACGAATCGATCTGATACACATCCGCATTTAAAGGGAATTTGATGTATTCCTTGAGCAAAACGCAAAGCACATAGCCCAAAATCGTCCCCAGAGCCATTCCTACGGCACCGATCAACGTGCCCGAAAACATAAAAATTCGTGCGATCGAGCGCCGAGTCGCTCCCATCGCTTTCAAAATTGCGATTTCTTTGCCTTTCGTGATGACCAAAAGCGTAAGTGTTCCAATGATGTTGAACGAAGCCACCAGAACGATCATCGTGAGGACAATGAAGAACGTGGTTTTTTCCAGCTTAAACGCATTGAAGAGATCCTGATTCAACTCAAGCCAGTGACGCACATAGTACTCTGACCCAAGCTCTGCCTGAATTCGCGCAGCGACTTTTCGGGCCTCCTCCACATTTTCCACGTTAATTTGAAAGCCGCTGACTTCTCCCGGACGTCCAAAGAAACGTTGCGCCACTCCCAACTCCACGTATGCGCTCTTGGAATCGTATTCATACAAACCGCTTTTAAAGATACCAGCCACCTCAAAACGTCGAACCTTTGGGCCAAAACCAAAAGGACTCAATTCCCCTGAAGGAGAAACCACATCCACAGTGGCATCCGGATACAAGTAAAGGGTTTGGTCAGCCAAAACCCTTCCAACGACAATTCCGGGGAGTTCTCCTTCGACAGGCTTTAACCCTTTCAAATCTCCAGAAACCATATCGTCTGCAAGAGACGTAGCCCCACCTACCCGGTCGGGATCCACCCCATAAATCACGACTCCTGCAGATCGCCCTGAATCAGCGTGAAGAAGTACCTCATTATAAAGAAAAGGACTGACCGCCGTGACCCCTTGGATTTTTTCCACCTTCGTCATGACCTCTTCATGATCGAGAATGGGCCCGGCCGTCCGGAAAAGAATGAGAGGGGCATTATTTCCCAAAATTCGGGAACGAAAATCGGCCTCAAACCCAGAAACCACAGAAAGCACGACATTTAGGGCCATCACACCCAGAGCGACACCCAAAATGGAAATCACCGTGATGACCGAAAGAACCGCGTTATTCTTTCGCGACAAGAGGTATCGGAAACCGACTCGCGTCTCGTAAGACATGGATTTCTAAATCACTTCCTTAAACCGTTTTTTGACGAACTCAGGTTCCAGACTTGCCAAGAAGAAACCCGCGCGGGGCCCCTTCGCCTTTCCAAGCAAGGAGAGATAAATGGCTTCGAACAATTCTTTTGGGGAAAGGCCCAGCTTTTCTTTGACCTCGTAAACGCGGGAGTGAATATCTTGTGCCGTCAGTCCCGGTTCCAACTTTTCGATGATTTCTCGAAGAGCTTGTTTTTGAAGGTCTGACAAATTTTTGGCCACTTCCGGCGTGCTCTCTTGAAGCGTAAATTTCACATCCTCAGGAGCAAACTTATCCAACCACCTTCGTGCGTATTGAACGCGTTTTTCAATCTCCTTGGGTTCCTTAATCGGGTATCCCGTTCTCTCCAAAATCTCGATAACTTTTTTTACATCGTCCTGTGTGGTTTGAGCCAAACTCACCAAATGCCGAAAAGGCACTCCAGTCGCCCCAACGCCCCTGACTTCTGCCAATTCGGCCGCACGAACATTCCGATTCCGAGATTCATGGTCATCGTATTCATCAATCAACTGAAGGAGAGGAAGTCCTGGATCAAAGACAATCCGGCGGTTGGGTTTTGTTTTAATCACCATGTATTTGAGAACTTCTGGTGGAACGACTTCCAACATTTCATGAATGGAAAGCACATTGCCTTTGGAGGATGACATGTCGCCCCCTCCCTTTAGACTGATCCACTCATAGATCACAGGAAACGGTGCCTCGAAGTCAAAGATCTCTTTCACCATGCGCTTACCCGTATCGTAGGAACCCCCACGCGAAGCGTGATCTTTTCCAAAAGGTTCTACGGTTACACCCAAAATTTCCCAACGGGCCGGCCAATCCACACGCCAGGTTAGCTTGCCACCTCCACGCATGGAAACTTCACCCGAGTCCCCACATTCACATGTGTAATTAACGGTTTCCTGGGCCGCATCAAACCCCGTGGTTTGGGTTGTGGTCATACGACCACAGGCATTGCAAATGGGATTAAACGGAGACCATTGATCGTCCGTTTCTTTTCCGGTTTCCTTCTTCAAAATCGCCCGGATTTCATTCGTATGTTCCAAAGCACGAATGATGTTTTGTACGTAACGACCTTCTTTGTACATGCGATCCGCGCGAACCACATCCAAGGGCATTCCAAGTTCTTCCATGGAGGCTAAAAAGGGCTCCAGAAAATGTTCGGCATAGCTTTCATGCTTGCCACACGGACAAGGAATTTCCGAAATGGGCTTTCCCACATGTTCGGCATAAATCGTTTCATCTAAGAATGGATACACCCTTCTTAAGGGATCAAAGGTGTCTGCGATATAATGGAACGTAACGTCTTGACCTTGGTCTTTGAGCGCACGAACGACTGCATCCGCCGTCACGACTTCGCGTAAATTTCCAATATGGATCTCTCCGGAAGGGGTGATGCCGGTTGCAACAATCGTCCTCTTTTGGGATTTTTGTTGAATTTCCGAGGCCGCCTGATCGGCCCAAAATGTCGGTTCTTGATTCGTCATGGAGCGGCGAGGTTCTACCGGAGGTCGCCCTTTGCGTCAATTCTTCCTTTAAGTCTAGATATTTATCCCAAAAACCCCATTCCGGCTCGATCCCGAGCGGCGTAGCGCGAGGCGAAGCATCTTTGAACAAGGATTGGAATTTACGGGGTTTTAAGAAGAGCCTTTTTGAAGGAGGTAGGCGCGAATGAAGTCGTCTAGATCGCCATCCAACACGGCTTGGACATTGCCCATCTCGAAATCCGTCCGATGGTCCTTGATCATCTGATACGGCTGTAAGACATAGGAACGAATTTGACTCCCAAAATTGATGTTTTTCTTCTCCCCCGCAAGTTTGTCACGCTCCTTCTCACGCTCCTCCAACTCGCGCTCATACATTCGCGCTTTGAGAATTTTCATGGCCTGGGCTTTGTTTTTGTGCTGCGAGCGCTCGTTTTGACAGGTCACGACGATGCCGGTCGGCATATGCGTCAATCTCACCGCGGAATCCGTCTTATTGACATGCTGGCCTCCTGCCCCGGAGGCGCGATACGTGTCCACCCGAAGATCTTCATCGCGGATTTCAATATCAATATCGTCATCGACTTGAGGCAAAACCATGACCGACGCAAACGAGGTGTGTCTTCGCTTATTGGAATCAAATGGAGAAATTCTCACCAGGCGATGAATGCCCGCCTCGGACCGCAAGTACCCATAAGCATAGGAGCCGTGAATCATCACCGTCACGTTTTTCATGCCGGCTTCTTCCCCAGGGAGCGAGTCCACAATTTCCGTTTTATAATCTTTGGTTTCGGCCCACCGTAAAAACATACGTAACAGCATTTGCACCCAGTCCTGGGCTTCGGTTCCCCCAGCACCCGAATTGATTTGAAGAATGGCCGAAGAGCCGTCCAATTCTCCCCCCAACATTCTCCTAAACTCCAAGGCCTCAATGGATTTCTCAGCCCGAGTCACTTTCTCATTTACTTCCTTTTGAATCTCCTCATCCCCTTCTTCCGCCATCGGTGCAAACTCCTCGGCATCTGAAAGATCCGACTTCAAAGATTCAAACGTAGAAATGACATCCATGTTTCGACTTCGAATCTGTTGAACCTCCGCTGCTTTTTTGGGGTCATCCCAAAACTCCGACGAGGAGGCCTTCTCATCCAACTCTTCGACTTCTTTTCGAAGTTTATCGAGATCAAATGCAGCCGAAAGTTCTTCGACCTTTTTCAGCAATTTTGCGATCAATTCCAGCACGAAACGGAAATTACCACGAGGGGAATCGATTTCAAACATTGTCAAAAGTGAACGTTTCACTTTTGAGAGTTATACTGGGGCTCATGCATCGCTGGGAGTGGACCAAGAATCACCTCTTTTCCATCGGAACCGTCCTTTTATTGGGAGGTGCCGCAGGAATCCTCATTGGTTTTTCGGCCATTCTCTTCACGAACCTTCCTCAAGTCGAACGTCTAGAACACTATAAACCGGCCGGAGCCACCCAACTTTTGGACATTCACGGGAAAGTCATACACGAGTTCTTTCACGAACGTCGCCATCCCATTCCCCTGCATCTGATTCCCGAGAGAACTCAAAAAGCCTTTTTAGCTGCGGAAGACTGGCGTTTTTACGAACACTTCGGCCTAGACATCAAAGGATTGTTTCGAGCCATCGTGAAAAACATTCTGAGCGGGCGATATGCTGAAGGCGCCAGCACCATCACACAGCAATTGACCAAAGTACTTTTTCTCACGCCCGAAAAAACGTTGGCGCGCAAACTAAAAGAAGCCTTCCTCGCACTTCAAATTGAACGCCGCTACAGCAAAAAAGAAATCCTCTCCCTTTATCTGAATCAAATTTATTTCGGCGCAGGTGCCTATGGAATTGAAGCCGCCGCTCAAACCTATTTTGGGCATGGCGTCCAAAACCTGCACCCTTCTGAAGTTGCACTCTTAGCCGGCCTTCCCAAGGCCCCCCATCGATATTCTCCCTTTCACTTTCCGGAACGCTCCCTCAAGCGTCGAAACGTAATTCTAAAAGCCATGTACGAACGACGCCTGATCTCCGAAAGCGAATGGCGACAAGCGCAGGGAGAACCCCTACCCGATCCAGAACGTCAATCTCGTCGTGCGCAGAGTTATTTTGCGGCTCATGTCCTCAAAACGCTCTCCGAGCATTTTGATGAAGACATGATTTACCGAGGAAATCTCACCGTAAAAACCACCTTGGATCTAAATCTACAAAAAGCGGCTGAAAAAGCGGTTAGCTTGGGATTGGAACTTTATCGCAAGCGACATCCCAAAAAATCCCCCGATTCACTTCCACAAGCCGCTCTCTTGGCCATTGACCCGGTTACAGGTGAAATCCGAGCCATGGTGGGGGGAGATTCCTACGCCAAAACCCAATACAACCGAACGACCCAGGCCTTACGTCAACCGGGATCCGCGTTCAAACCCATTTTGTACGCGGCAGCCATCGAGAGGGGCTATACGCAGTCCACCATGCTCTTGGACGAAAAAATTTCTTTTCACAATTCTCAATCGGGCGTTTGGGAGCCTGAAAACTACGAAGACGAATATGAAGGACTCATCCCCATGCGCCGTGCTTTGGAAAAATCCAAGAATCTTGCCTCCATTCGTCTTCTTCAAGATCTTGGCGTCTCCACGCTCACACAAATGGCCAGTCGCCTGGGAATTGAATCTCCCATTGCAGCCAATTTAACTTCCGCCCTTGGAAGTTCATCCATCCACATGACGGAGTTGGCCAGGGCTTATGCAACCTTCGCCCACGGAGGCATTCGCCCCAATCTTCGTTCCATTCGGCATGTTTTTTCGCCCAACGGAAATGAACGATGGGCGCCCCCCATTCCCAGCCAATTGGTCGTCCCTCCAACCGTAGCGTTCATCATGACGGACATGTTGAACGGCGTGGTTCGTTTTGGAACCGGCCAATTTGCCAAAAATCTATCCTGTGAGGTCGCAGGAAAAACGGGAACAACGGATGAGTATATTGATGCCTGGTTTGCAGGATACAGCCCGAAGTTGGTCACCGTGGCATGGATGGGGAACGACGACCGCACCTCCTTAGGATATGCCGAAAGCGGCGCCCGCGCTGCCGGGCCCATTTGGAAAGCATTCATGGAAAAGGCCTGCGAAAATCGAGAACTGGAATTTCCTCCCCCACCTCCTGGAATCGAATGGGTCAACATCGATCGAACCACGGGAAAACTCCCCGGCCCGTTCTCGCTCGACATCATTTCTCAGGCCTATATCAAAGGCTCAAGACCCAGCGAAATATCTGAAGAAAAAGAATTCCCTGTAAATTAGTGAAGGGTTCGTTTAAAAACTCCTGCTTTACTCATGCGTTCATTAGACCACTTAAACCCAGAACAACTATCCGCCGTTGAGTATTCGGATGGACACCTCCTCGTGGTGGCTGGAGCCGGATCTGGCAAAACGCGGGTCCTAACCCATAAAATTGTCTATTTGGTTGAGTCCTGCAACGTGTTTCCGGGATCCATTGTCGCCATGACCTTTTCCAATAAGGCGGCGCAAGAGATGAAAGAGCGAATCGCGCATCTCCTCCCCCGGTACGAGCAGCCTCACTGGATTGGAACTTTTCACTCCATTTGTTTGAGAATTCTCAAAGAGTTTCATGAAGAAGTTGGGTTAAGGGAAAATTTTTCAATTTATGATGAACAAGACCAGCTGTCTTTGCTCAAACGAATCCTCAAAGCTCAGAATTTGGATCCGAAGGAGTATCCTCCCAAAGTCATTCGATACCACATCGATCGGGCAAAAAATGAAACACCTCATGTCTTGGATCTATTGAAAAAAGAAGAAATCCTTGGAGAAAAGGCATTGGAAATTGCCGCTCTTTACCAAAAGGGATTGCAACAAAACAGTGCCGTCGACTTTGGAGACCTTCTGGGAAAAACTCTTCTTCTATTGCAACGAAACGAAGAAGTTCGAGAGAGCCTCCAAAAAAGATGGAATCGTTTTTTAATTGATGAATATCAAGACACCAACCGCATTCAAAAAGAGCTCATCCTCCAACTCGTTGGCCCTTCCGGCATCGTCTGTGCGGTCGGCGATGAAGACCAATCCATTTATGGTTGGCGCGGCGCCTGCGTAGAGAACATCTTGGAATTTCAAGATGATTTTCCCGGTGCCCAAGTACTGAAATTGGAACGGAATTACCGCTCCACCAAAAAGATTCTTTCCGTAGCCAACTCCGTGATCTGTCACAATATTGGACGACGGGCCAAGGAGCTTTGGACCGAAAACCAAGATGGAGAAATGGTTTCGTTTTACCAGGCTGAGAACGACTATGCCGAAGCTGAGTATGTCTTTGACCAGGCCCTCGCCCAAATCAATCGGGGAGAAGTCCAACCCGGCGAAGTGTCTGTTTTCTATCGCACTCACGTACAGTCCAGAGTTTTGGAAGAAGATCTTCGAAGAAGAAATGTGCCTTATCGAATTTTTGGAGGCATCCGATTTTATGACCGCGCGGAAGTAAAGGACCTTCTCGCGTTCCTACGCTTGGCCGTCAACCCTTCGGACAATATTTCACTGGTTCGAATCATCAACACGCCTTCACGTGGGGTTGGGGCAAAAACCATCAGCAATCTTGCCCAACGCTCGGCCGATCTAAATTGTTCGATGTTTGAAGCCATCCCTTTTCATCCTGGAAAAACAAAAGGAGATCGAGCTTTACATGATTTCCATGCTTGGTTCTCTGTATTGGCTTCGGATGCGGCTCAGAAACCTGCAGTCGAAGTGGCTGAAAGCATCATGGAAGAAAGCGGTTACATCAAGGCCTTGGAAAAAGAGGGAACCGTTGAAGCTGAAAGCCGCGTTGAACATATTCAAGAAGTGATGCGTTCCATGGAGGAATTTGAAGAGCAGGGAGTTCACACGCTTCCCGAGTATCTGGATCGCATTTCGCTCGTTGCGGATACGGACAGCTACGACTCTGCCGAGCAAGCCATCACGTTGATGACGATTCACAACGCCAAAGGGCTTGAATTTGATTCCGTGTTCGTTGTGGGATTGGAGGAAGGCATCTTTCCTCATCAACGATCCATCGATGAAGGCACCACCGAAGAAATCGAAGAAGAACGGCGCCTTTGCTATGTCGCCATGACGCGCGCTCGAAAAAGGCTAACCCTAACGGCAGCCCAACGACGAAGGCTCTATCAATCCATTCAATACAATCCGATTTCCAGATTCATTGATGAAATCCCCTCCAGGAATCTTCTCAATTTGACGCCTCAGGACGACTCTTGGGAGGCCCCGCGGAAGACCTTCAAAAAGAGACAAGAATATGATGAATTCGCTCAAGACGTGTACGATGATGATGAGAGTCTTTACGCACCCGGTACGCGTGTGATTCACCCCAGTCTTGGGATGGGTACCGTTCGAAAATGTGAAGGGGATTCTGACAACTTGAAAGTAACCATACAATTCAAACAGGGCGGCACGAAAAAGATCCTCTTAAATTACTGTGATTTGGAAAGGGTGGATGGATGACCGAAACCATCATCTGCTCCAATTGTGGCCACGCCTTCTCGCCTCCGGGAGGCATTCCCGATATCGAATGTCCCGAATGCGGGACGCTCCAGATCTTGGCCGAAGAGGCTCCCACACAGGCACAATCTCCCCTGGACCGGCCCATTGAACGCAATCACTCCAGCCTAGAGGCACAGCCAAAAATCAGAACCCAAGAAAGAACGCCTCCCGAAGCCAAAGTGAGTGAACAAAAAGCAGTTTCTGAACGAGCCTCTTCCATACCTCGCACCCCTCCACCGCAGACGCTTTCTCACGCGGGGGTCAAGCGCGGTGTCCGGACTTCACACTTTCGGCGTGTGTTTAACACGATGGGGCCTGTAATCCTCGTCTGCCTCTTGTTTTTTGGATGGGTCGCGTATGACAAGATCATCCGCGTCGACTCTCAAATGCAAGCCCAAAAACTTGCTGAGCAATCCATCCACAGTTACCGAAAAGGAAATCTTCAAGAGGCGAAGCAATTCTTAGATCACGCAAAAACGCTCAGCCCCCGACTGCCGCTCGTTCTTTCTTTGGAGCAATTGTACGAAGAATTGGAAAAACGGACGTCAAACTCGCCCTAGAAAATCATCTTCCGTGACATTTCTTGTATTTTTTTCCTGAACCACAGGGACAGGGATCGTTTCTTCCCACTTTTTCCGCTTGCCTCCGAACGGTTCCTCCCGCAGGCTGAACATTCGCTCCCGGCATGGGATTTCCACCATCCGCTCCCGGTTGCGCCTGAGGTCGAGCTCCGGGCATGGGGCCCCGACTTTCGGAGTACTGAGCCATTGGGCGTGGTTTTCGAAATAATTGTTTCTCCGCTTCAGATTCATCGTCCGTAGCAAGCCGAATATGAAAGAAACGCTCCAACGCAGCCTCTTTGGTGGCATAGACCATCTCAGAAAACATTTCGAAACCCTTTTTCTGGTACACAACGAGGGGATCTTTCTGAGCATACCCTTCAAAACCCACTCCCTCTTTGAGGTGATCCATGTTCAAGAGATGATCCTTCCAAAGCGTATCAATCGTCCGCAGTTTCACTTCTCGTTCGATCTTTCGTGACAGTTCGGGCGTAAATTCATTTTCCTTTTCCCGATAGCGATCCCGTGCTGCCCCGTGCAAGATTTCCTGAACCTTTCCCATGTCTTTCTGGTCGACCTTGGAAGGATCTATCGGACATTGCATATCAAAAATTTTCAAGAGCATTTCCCGAATGGAATCCCACTCCCATTCGACCACGGGTTTTCCCGGAATGGCAAAGGCCAGCATGAGTTCTTCAACAACTTCTTCAATGTCTTGCTCAATGACTTCTTTAATATCCCCTTTACCCAACACTTCTTTTCGAAGCGCATAAATGACTTTGCGCTGCTTATTCATCACATCGTCATATTTGAGCAGATGTTTTCGAATATCGAAGTTGTGTCCTTCTACCCTGCGTTGAGCCCCCTCAATCGCTCGACTGGTCATCTTATGTTCAATGGCTTCGCCTTCTTCCATTCCCAAGCGATCCATCAGGGACTTGACCCGATCCCCACCAAAAACGCGCATCAAATCATCTTCCAAGGACAGATAAAATTGGGATTCCCCAGGATCTCCTTGGCGTCCACAACGACCTCTCAGCTGATTGTCGATTCGCCGAGATTCGTGGCGCTCGGTCCCCAAGATGAATAAACCGCCCACATCCGGAACCCCTTCTCCCAATACGATATCCGTACCTCGGCCCGCCATATTTGTCGCAATGGTGACTTGGCCAGGTTGACCGGCATCCTTGACGATTTCGGCTTCTCTCTCGTGGTGTTTCGCATTCAACACATTGTGTTTGACGCCATTGCGCTTGAGATACTTGGATAATACTTCCGATTTCTCAATCGAGATCGTTCCCACCAGAACGGGTTGGTTCTTTTCATGCAACTCACGAATATGTTCGGTTATGGCTTGAAATTTTTCACGTTCCGTTCGGTAAATGACGTCGGCATGGTCTTTTCGAATCATGGGTTTGTTCGTGGGGATGACCATGACATCCAAATTATAAATTTTCTTAAACTCTTCGGCTTCCGTATCGGCTGTACCGGTCATTCCAGCCAACTTATCGAACATGCGAAAATAATTTTGAAACGTGATCGAGGCCAGCGTTTGGTTTTCGTTCTCAATTTTCACATTCTCTTTGGCTTCAATGGCTTGATGTAAACCATCGGACCAACGTCTGCCAGGCATGAGACGCCCGGTAAACTCGTCCACGATCACGATCTCACCATCTTTGATCATGTAATCCACGTCCCTGCGATAGAGGTGATGCGCACGTAAGCCTTGATTCACGTGATGCACCACTTCCATATTGGCGGGATCGTATAGATTTTGAATCCCCATGGCTTTTTCTACGGCCTCAATGCCATCCTCATTGAGCAAAGCAGATTTGGCTTTTTCATCGATCGTAAAATGTTTCTCCTTCTTAAGAATCGGAATGATGCGATTGATCGCATAATACTTCTCTGTCGACTCTTCCGTGGGACCAGAAATGATCAAAGGAGTACGTGCTTCGTCCACCAAAATGGAGTCCACTTCGTCGACAATGGAGAAAAAGAGGTCCCGCTGAACATAGTTTTCCAACGAGTACTTCATATTGTCCCGAAGGTAATCAAAGCCGAATTCATTGTTTTGCCCATAGGTGACGTCACAGTTATAGGCAGCTTTTCGCTCCTCATCATCCATGCCATGGACAACGACGCCCACCGTCAATCCCAAGAAGCGATAAATCTCTCCCATCCATTTGGCATCACGTTGGGCCAAATAGTCGTTGACCGTGACGACATGAACACCTCTTCCCAACAATGCGTTTAGGTATACCGGCAAGGTCGCGACCAGCGTTTTTCCTTCTCCGGTTCTCATTTCGGCAATGGTTCCTCGATGTAAGACGATTCCGCCAATCAATTGCACATCAAAATGTCGCATGCCCACCGTACGACGCCCAGCTTCCCGAACAACGGCAAAGGCCTCCGGAAGAATCTGATCCAACAAGACTTTTTGTTGATCTAAATCTTTTTCGGCAAAGAGAAGGGAACGAAACTCCTTTGTCTTCCCACGCAACGCTTCATCCGAGAGCTTTCGAATGGATGGTTCAAAAGCATTGATCTCATCCACGATGGGTTGGAGTTTTTTGATCTCTCGTTCGTTTTTTGTGCCAAATATTTTCTTAAGTACGTACGTGAACATTCTGCAACTTCGACTTCTTTCCTAAATGCAAATCTTACCACTCTGGTGAATAAATCGAAGATAATCACATATTTGAAACAAGCAAGTGTCCTGAGAATAAGAATTGATGGTCAGGAACGAATCGGACTAATTGAGAATGTACCGCATGGGGTTTACCGGGATCCCGTTGATTCGAACCTCATAGTGCAAATGAGGTCCGGTGGACCTTCCCGTGTTTCCCATTTTCGCAATGGGGTCTCCACGCTTTACCTTCTGCCCGACCTTGACCAAATGCTCGGAGTTATGGGCGAATCGCGTAACGATTCCATATCCGTGATTCAAAACCAGAACTTTTCCATACCCTCTTTCCGTGTCCTGGTGGGTCACCACGCCATCTGCTGGGGCATAGATCTTCGTTCCAATGGGACCTGCTACATCAATCCCCTCATGCAACCGACGTAAACCCGTAAAAGGCGAAATTCGATATCCGAAGCGAGATGTTAACCACCCGCGTGTGGGCCAAATGGAGGGGGTCGAAGCCAACACCGTCTTTTGATCTTTCAGAATTTCATAAACCTCTTGAAGAGACTGCTCCTGCAAACCCGCTCTTCGGTGCAGATCATCCACCGAAAGCTCCATGGATCTCATTCGATAGGAAAACTCCGGAGAGAGTTCCCCCGGCCCCACAGAAGCCAACAAGGTTTCACCGCCATTTTTTTGATCCATCATGTCCTGATCTTCTTCGGAGATGGGACCAATGCCTCCCGTCGATTGAGTATCGACCCTGGCCAGAACGCGCAGTTTTTCCTCAAAGTTTTGAATTCGAACCAAGGTGGCCTTGGCCGTGGCAATTTCATTTCGAAGCGATTGAAGTTTTCCTTCCAAGTACTGATTCTTCAAAAGGGCCTCTTCAAACTCGCCCCGATGAGCCAGATACCTGAGAGATGTGATCGTGGTGACGGAACCAATCAGCAACAAGAATAAAACCGAAGCCGCAACCCACAACACGGCTCGTTTGGAAATGAGCCATTTCTTAACCCGAGAACTTCTCTCGGGAATGAACATGAATGTGTAATATCGATTCGCCAAATTAATCGCTCAGCTTCAATTCAAAAATTATGGGCTTCAGCCCACTATATTACCATGGGAAAGCCCCTTCAATCTATGACAAGACCTTCAAATCCTTCTGATCTAATCCTAAATTAACAAAGACTCCCGTCAATGAAATTAGACACTTCGGTTTCCCCTCGCCTTGAATCCCGAGAAGCTAGGCCTCAATAACGCGGAGCAGTATCAGGGTAATGTTATCATCTCCCCCACTTTCGTTGGCATGGTCCACCAACATTCTCGCGGCTTGTTCCGTCTCGTTCTGACTCACAATTTCCCGAATTTCCTCATCATCCAGCATATTGGTGAGTCCATCCGAGCAAATCAGATAGGAATCTCCCGTCTCAACCTTCCAAACCACGGTATCCACTTCCACATCCTCTTGAACCCCGACGGAACGCGTAATGATGTTTTTCAATTGGTGGGTTCGCGCTTCTTCTTCCGTAATGAGACCGCTTTTCAATTGTTCATGAACCAGGGAGTGGTCCTCTGTAATCTGAGTGATGTTTCCTTCTCGCACACAGTAGGCCCGACTATCTCCCACATGAGCGATATAGCTCTTGCCTTCACCGAAAAGCATGACGGTCGCGGTCGTTCCCATTCCTCTAAGCTCAGGCTCTTCCGTTGCCCTTCGAACAATCATGGAGCCCGCTCGATTAATGGCATCCTTTAAACGATTTTGGGGTGGGCCATCTCCTTCGGGAGCCTCGGAATCCAAATAGGTGTTTTCGGGAACACCCGAGTTGGCTCGATCTTCCCCTTTCAGAATTTCTTCGACGGTGGAAACGGCGATTCGACTGGCGAACTCACCTCCGGCATGCCCCCCCATACCGTCCGCCACCACGTAAAGACGTAACTTGTCATTCACGAGGTAGCTATCTTCATTTCGTTGGCGCTTCCGCCCAATATCCGTAATCCCACAAGATAATATTTTCATTTCTTTCTTTCGCCATTCCCTCAAATGGAGAGAAAAGTCAACGATATCCAACATCTATCCGGGCGTCAAAGCCTCATGTGTTCACCTTTATCACGTAGGCCGCCTCGAAGCAGCAATTCTTGTGCATGTTCCAAAGTTTTTTGCGTCACTTTGATCCCTCCAATCATCCTAGCCAGTTCCTCTTTTCGTTCTACGTCCGATAAACTCTGGACTTGAGCCGTTGTGCGACCTTTCAGAAGCACCTTCTTCACGACGAGATGAGATGAAGCATAACAGGCGATTTGAGCCAAATGGGTCACGCACAAAACTTGTTTTCCTTGAGAAAGAGATTTGAGCCGAATGCCAATTCGTTCCGCCGTATCTCCTCCGATTCCCGTGTCCACTTCATCAAAAAGAAACGTAATTTCTTTTCCCCCCTCTTCTCCCGCGGACAAGTTTTTAATGGCCAACAGAACCCGAGAAAGCTCTCCTCCCGAGGCAATTTTTGCCAGAGGGCGAAATCCCTCTCCGGGGTTCGGAGCAAAACGAAGTCGAGCCCTTTCTAACCCGTTTTCCGAGATCCATGCATCTCCTACGTTCAAGGCACCGGGCTCCGTTTCCAAGGTTTCAAAGTCCAACAAAATTTTGGCGTTCTTCATCCCCAAATGTTTCAGTTCTTGTGTGACTTCTTTTGAAAAACGATCGGCCGACTTTTTTCTCTCCCCCGAAAGGGTTTGCGCTTCACCCAATAATGTTTTGGCTTGGCTGTCGCGTTCCTGAATCAGACATTCCTCGTTAAACGAAAAATCTTCCAAGGAAGAAATGGCTCGACCGATTCGATCTCTCTCTGCAAGAGCCTTTTCAATAGACCCATATTTACGTGCCAACTGTTGAAGCTTCGCCAAACGTTGATTGATCTGTTCAATTTCTTCCGGTTCGGCCTCCAAGCCTTCCAAATACCCTCGCATCACACCCAACAAATCGTGCAAACGCGAAGAAAATCCTTCGGCTTCGTTTTGCCAATCTTTGAGAGATGAATCAGTATGTGCCATGGCCGAAAGAAGCGTAAATAATTTTCCGGTATGATCCAACAGGCCGCCATCGGCTTCCACGCGTTCCACAATTTCTTGAGCCATCTCCGCAAGCTTAGAAGCATGCGCCAAACGATGATGTCGATTCTGAAGATCTTCCTCTTCTCCCAGAATTAAATTGGCTTCTTTAAGTTCGGAGTGTTGAAAAAGAAGAAAATCTTTTTGTTTTTGAAACTCTTCCCTCTCCGTTCGAAGCTTCGTGATTCGTCTCTCGATTTCCTGCATTTTTCGAAATTCAGAGCGAACTTTTTTGGCCAATTCACCTAAATCTCCAAACGAATCCACAATCTCCAAATGCGTTCGTTCATCCAGAAGAGCTTGTTGTCCGTGTTGCCCACTCACGTCCACCCAATGCTTGGCAAACTCGGCCAATCCGGAAACATTCCATTGCCATCCATTGGCCCAGACGCGGCTTCTTCCATCCGCAGAAACGGATCTTCGTAAGATCACTTCGTTGGTTTCACACGAAATGCCTTGATCCTTTAACCAGCCAAGAGCCATGGCCGAAGAGGAAAACTCGATGACCCCTTCCACAACGGCCAAGTCCTCCCCTTTTCTAACATCGTGGCTGGAGGCTCGTTTTCCAGCCAACAAACCAATGGCTTCCACCAAGATGGATTTTCCTGCGCCCGTTTCTCCAGTTAGAACATTGAGTCCTGAATGAAAATCCACGGCCAAACTGGGAAGGATCGCGAGGTTCTGGATTTTGATACTACGCAGCATATCGAGTTTTTCTGGCTAACATGAAATGAGGGTTCTGTCGATTTGACGGAAAACCGAAAGACGCCTAAACAGGCTCGCAATGGACCAAAGAATTGTCATACTGGGAGCCGGAAGTTGGGGGACCGCCATTGCTCAGCGTCTATCCGAAGCCGGACACGAGGTAACCCTTTGGGATCTATTTACTGAACATCTTGAAGAAGTCGCTCACGAAAAATGCAATACGCGGTATCACCCTGGAATTAAACTCAATTCCAACATCAAATTCCAAGCCGATCTTCCCAAAGCCATCCACCAAAAGAATGTGATCATGATGATCACTCCCTCCCATGGATTTCGCCCTCTTTTGGAGAGAATAAAACCCCACCTTTCCAAAGATGCTTTTGTCATGACGGCTTCGAAAGGCCTCGACACCAAAACGCTTCAAACCTTGTCGGAAATCACTTCAGAAATCATGGGCGATTCATTCACTCAGAACCAATATGCGGTTCTTTCGGGACCCACGTTCGCCAAAGAGGTGATGGAAAACACCCCTTCCGCAGCCACCATTGCATCCTATTCCGAAGACACGGCCAAACATCTTCAAGAACTTGTCCATGGCGGCAATTTCCGAATATACACCTCCACAGATGTCATAGGCGTTGAGCTGGCCGGTGCCTTGAAAAACGTCATCGCCATTACCACAGGAGTGTCTGACGGATTTCACTTTGGGCACAACGCTCGGGCCGCTTTGATCACACGTGGATTATTTGAGATTTCTGAAATCGGGATCAAAAAAGGAGCCAACCCTCGAACCTTTTCCGGACTGTCCGGTTTGGGAGATCTAATCCTTACATGTACAGGAGATCTTTCTCGAAACCGACGGGCGGGACTGAAGTTGGCCGAGGGAAAAACCATTCGCACCATCATGAAAGAGCTGGGGCAAGTCGTTGAGGGCATCCGAACCACGAAAGCAGCCTATCAATTGGCCAAAGCCTTGAAAGTTGACGTTCCCATCATTGAGGCGACCTATCTCTCCCTATACGAAGGAAAAAGTCCTCAACAAGCCGTACGCGACATCTTAGATCGAGATCCCGAACCGGAACACGATTAAGCCCGTCAAGAGCTAAACGAAGCTTCGCTCCAGGCGGTTCCGTTCCATGTCATGACAAACCCCTCAGCATTTGAGTTGGCACTTTCCGCCCCAATGGCAATGGCACTGGTTTCGGAAAGCATCAAAACATCCGTCAGACGCACTCCGTATTCTGCGGCCGGATTGTCCACAATTGTCCAACCCGTCCCATTGTATTGAAGCACAACGCCGTCCTCACCCACAGCAATCGCCGAAGTTGCAGAGACACCATGAACGGCCAATAAAGCTGAGCTTGTGGCTGACACAGCTTGCCGTGTCCACTCCGTGTCGTAATGCAAAACCGTTCCAGCAGCTCCAACGACAAAGATATTTCCACTGGTGTCATCCACCCAAACATCCTGTAAATCGGTATCGATAGGTACGTCGACACTCTGACACACCGATTGTTCATCGCTTTCCCAAAAAGTCCCTCCATTGCTTGTCTGCAAAATCGTGCAGTCCTCCCCAACGACGATCAAGTTCAAACTTGAGACAGCGCCACGACCATCGATGCCTTTGAGATTTGTCGACACCTCGCTGCTTTGAGTTAGCCATTCTGTTCCTTGGTTTTGAAGAATGGTTCCTGAATCCCCAACCGCATAAAGAAACGTTGAGTTCGTTCGATAGATGCCATACAAATCTTCGGTCACACCGCTTTCCATGGAACTCAATGTTGAACCGTCATAAGTGACAATTCCACCTCCCGCACCCACGAACCAAGCCGAATTTGTGCTTTCCGTTTGATTACATGCAACACCGTTAACGTCCACCGGCGTTCCCTCCAGAACAGAAAAGGAGGTCAAATTCGAGGAGGTCAAAAGTTTTCCCCCATTGCTTCCAAAAAAATACGTTCCCGAAAGCGTGCGACACAAGGAAGACAGAGGGTTTTCTTGAAAGGAAGAAGCGGTTTCCCCCGTGTCTCCGGGAGGGCTTCCAGCTCCCGAACCAAAAGTGCCGCTTCCACTCCCCGTGCTACCGGATCCACCGGAAGGACATCCCGACAAGGTAAAGACCAAACCCAATACAAGAAAAGCACGAATGATCATGCGCCTGAGACTATCAGCTCCACAAATCCCACGCCACCTTCCCAATCATCAACCATGTGATCAAAATGAATACCGGACGAATCGCCTTGGCTCCTCCCTTTAGAGCAAACTGGGCGCCTACAACTCCCCCCAAAAAAGCGGCCATCGCCCCCGGTAGAGCCAAACGAAAATCAACATAGCCTTTGGACGCAAACAAAAAAATGGCTCCGATATTGGTCCCAAGGTTAATCAAGCGCGAATTGGCCGAGGCTTTTAACAGGTGAGCCCCTCCAATCAGAACAAACGACATCATTAAAAAGGTTCCAGTGCCCGGACCAAAAAAACCGTCATAAAATCCCAAACCGCCGGATAACAGACTGATCCATAGAATTGCATGCTTCTTGGCTTCTTGGGTCGTTAGACCAAAACGCCTTTTCAAGGCCACGTAGAGTGCCACCAGAATTAATCCAAACAGAATGACCGGACGAAGGACCTCCGGACTGGTTTGCGTGGCTACCCAGGCCCCCAAAACCGAACACAACCCAGCAAATAGGGCCATCGGAAAAACCCTTCTCCATTCGATGGTCCCCGAAACCCAATAGCGAAATGAGCTGGCAATGGCGGTCGAAATCCCGATGGCTTTATTGGTCCCCAAGGCAAGTTTGGGGGGAAGTCCCAGAGCCATCAAGGCTGGTAAGGAAATCAATCCCCCTCCACCTGCCACGGCGTCAATGAACCCAGCAACAAATCCTGCAATTATTAAAAAGATCACTATAATGCGCCCTGGAGGTTGCTCATGATGAAAACAATTGGAACTTTGCTATCCCTATTCATGGTTTTGACGCTTACCTACAGTTGCCAAACCAAAAGTCAAAAAAAAGCCAGCCATGGTTCGGTGTTGGCGACGGTGAACCAAGAAGAAATTCACGAAAAAGAATTAAAAAGACAGTCCATGATCAAGGCGCATTCCTTGAAAGACATTTCCGATGAAACGGAAAAGAAAAAGGTACTTTTAAACGACTTGATTGATGACGAAGTACTATTCCAAGAAGCCATCAAAGAAGATTTTCATCGAAAAGAAAGCATAAAAAGGCAAATCGTTCGTCATTTTCTCAATGAAAAGATGAGAACCAAATTCAAACCTAGTGACGAAGAACTTCAAAAATATTATGAAGCACATAAAGACGAACTCCAACGAATTCGTGCCTCCCATATTTTAATCAAGCCAGAAAAGAAAAACGACCCGGAATCAGAAGCCAAGGCTTTGGACAAAATTGAAGCCATTCAAAAGAAAATCAAAGCCGGAGAGGACTTTGCCGAACTCGCCAAAACCTACTCTCAGGATCCTGGATCGGCGCGACGTGGCGGCGACTTGCGGTTCTTTAACAAACGAATGATGGTCAAACCCTTCTCAGATGCGGCTTTTGCACTTAAGAATGTGGGTGATGTGAGCGACATCGTAAAAACAGATTTTGGATATCACATCATCAAACTCACCGGACGCCAAGAAGGTATCGATTCCATTAAGCATGTCATCAAAGCCAGTTTAATGAAGGAAAAACGGGAAGAAGCCCGAAAGGAAATCATTTCATCCCTGAGGGGAAAGGCCAGCGTCCATATTTACGATTCCAATTTGGAAAAAGTAACCCTTGAGCCCAAGAAGCCGCCCCAAAAACATGGGCAAGCGAAAAAATTGGATAAAAAAAAGCTAAAAGAACTCATGAAGCGCATGAGTCCCAAAAAAGCTATGAAGGAACAATCGAAGAAATAAGACGGTCATCATTGACTGAGCTGTCGTTCACCCGTTTGGAAACATATTCAAATGAGATGGGCATTTTGGTTGGCCTTTGAACCAACTGATGCAATTCTCTGAGATCGCTCACATGACGATGAGGGGTGATCCATCTGCGGGCTTCGTTTAAACTCAACATCACTGGCATCCGGTGATGAATGGGTCTTACGGCTTCGTCAGCTTGGGTGGTTAAAATGGTAAATCTTCGGATATGAGGGTCTTCAGGATCTCTCTCAAACAACCCCGCAAATAAAAATGCCTCTCTCTGAGGGAGATGAAACCAAACCGGTTGTTTACGACCTTTCGGCCCCGCCCACTCATAAAAACCATCTACAGGAACCAGACAACGTCCTTCACGAAAGGCTTTTCGAAATGTGGGTTTCTCCATGGCGGTTTCAGCCCTAGCGTTGATGAAAAATTTTTCGGCATTCTCAGACCAAGAAGGAACCAGCCCCCAAATGGCGGGTTCCAGACGGTTCTGTTCTTCTTCTTGAAAAATGATCCAATGCGCATCCGTCGGAGCCACATTGTATTGAGGGGAAAATGAATTTTGGAACTCCGGAGAAAGAAGAAGAGAAAGTTCAACGGGAATTCCGCCCAGTTCTCGCTGCGTTAGCGTAAAACGTCCACACATAGAATTCGACTACTTCAACCCTACCACATAAGCAATCCAAGCTTCGCAATTCTCTTCTTTTTGAACGAGGTTATATTCGCCATTTCCGCCACCTTCGCCGTCATCCCCTTCCCAATACACAAAAGTCTTTTTAAACCCCGCTTCTTTCATGCATTCGCGAATTTCGGGAATGGTCCACATGCGCCAATCGTATCGAAAGGCACGACGTTTCATTGAGCCATCGGGAAATTTAAAATGGATGAAAAACGTGGCTTCGTGGCTGATGGGGTCAAAGGACTTCTGCTCCCAGACATACGTATACTCTAGACCATTCTCCATTTCTTGGTCTCGGGTTTCTTTGTTGGGCTGAACCGTTTCAAATCCACCTTGAATGTCACAAATCATCACGCCATCGGAGGTCAAAGACTCATAGGCATTTCGAACATATGTGAGAAGGTCCTTTCGAGTCTTCCAAATGAACCATGAAAAATTAGAAGCTCCTAGGATCTGGACTTTTGGGTCGCGCACATCCAATACCGATTTTTTTAGAATATGAAGTCTTTCCTGCTCATCTTTGTTGAGCTTGGGAAAATGATTCTTAAAACCAAAATCTAAGGGAACGGGATCAATATCCAATCCCCAAGCCTGGTTCTTCTTATGTCTACGAACCCATTCCGTGCTCAGAATGAACGTTCCGCAAAAATCTTCTCGAAAGGTGTGTGCTTTTTTGCCGCGATGTTCTTTAAAAATCCGATCAAACAGCTCCGCTTCGGACTCGGGATCTTGGACAGAATCTTCATAAAGAACATATTTATTTGGCTTTTTCATCTTCGACTTTTTCCCCACAGCAATTCTCGCAAACGCGCGGCAGAATAACATGAAGATTCACAAAGCCTAAATTTCAGCCCCATTTTGGATTTCAAAACCAAGAAAAATGGGACGCAAAAAAAGGCCCTTTTCTTTCTGGGGACACGTAACAAGTACATGTCCCCGTGAAAAGGGCCTTTTAAGCTTTGAGCCGTTAGGCTGTTGAAAGCAATGAGCTTAGAGGCCCATTCCTCCCATTCCTCCCATACCGCCCATACCGCCCATGCCACCCATATCAGGAGCACCAGCGGAAGCTTTCTTTTCTTCAGGCTTGTCGGTCACCATGGCTTCTGTAGTGAGAAGCAAGGCAGAAACCGAAGCCGCATTTTGAAGCGCCAAACGCGTGACTTTTGTCGGATCAATGATTCCGGCCTTCATCAAGTCTTCATACTTTTCAGTTTGAGCGTTATAGCCTTCGGTGGCTTTCAGGCTTTTGACTTTTTCAACAACAATGGAGCCATCTACGCCTGCATTTCGAGAAATTTGACGAATGGGTTCTTCCAACGCGCGAAGAACAATGTTGGCACCAAATTTCTCATCATTTTCGAGGTTCAATTTCTTAACCTCTTCCAAGCTTCGAAGATAAGCTACGCCACCGCCAGGGACAATGCCCTCTTCCACGGCTGCTTTCGTAGCATGCATTGCATCTTCTACGCGAGCTTTCTTCTCTTTCATTTCGGTTTCCGTGGCTGCGCCAACATTGATGACGGCAACACCACCAACCAACTTGGCTAAGCGCTCTTGAAGTTTTTCTCGATCATAGTCCGAAGAAGACTCTTCGATCTGAGCTTTGATTTGTTTGACGCGGGCGTCGATTTCGTTTCGCTCACCAGCACCGTCAACAATCGTCGTGTTTTCTTTGTCAATCGTAACGCGTTTGGCTGTACCCAAATCCTGCATCGTTACGTTTTCAAGTTTCACACCCAAATCTTCCGAGATGCTTCGTCCGCCGGTCAAAATGGCGATGTCTTCCAACATGGCCTTTCGGCGATCACCAAATCCAGGAGCCTTCACGGCCGCACATTTGAGCGTTCCACGAAGCTTATTCACAACCAATGTTGCCAAGGCTTCGCCTTCAACTTCTTCCGCAATGATCATGAGAGGTTTGCCACTTTGAGCAATCTTCTCCAAAACCGGAAGGAGGTCTTTCATGGATCCAATTTTCTTCTCGTGGATGAGAATGTAAGGATCTTCCAAGACGCACTCCATGCGCTCAGGATCTGTGACAAAATAAGGAGAAAGATATCCACGATCGAATTGCATACCTTCGACGATGTCCAAAGACGTTTCCATCGACTTAGCTTCTTCAACCGTAATCACGCCTTCTTTACCCACTTTGTCCATGGCTTCTGAAATGATGTCGCCAATCACGGTGTCACCATTGGCAGATACCGTTCCAACCTGGGCAATTTCTTTCTTTCCAGCGACTGGGATCGAAAGACTTCTCAAGTTGTTCACAACCGCTTCAACCGCTCGGTCGATACCCCGTTTGATATCCATGGGGTTGATGCCTGCAGAAACCAATTTGGTTCCTTCTCGGAAAATGGCTTGCGCCAATACAGTCGCTGTGGTGGTTCCGTCACCTGCGTTGTCAGAGGTCTTGGAAGCAACTTCCTTCACCATCTGAGCACCCATATTGTCGAATTTAGCTTCCAATTCGATTTCTTTGGCAACCGTCACACCATCTTTGGTGATCGTGGGGCTACCGAAGCTCTTATCCAACACAACATTTCGACCACGCGGTCCAAGCGTGACTTTCACAGCGTCGGAAAGAACGTTCACACCATTTAAAATCTGCTTTCGTGCTTCCTCTCCAAATGAGATCATTTTTGCTGACATAATAACTCTCCTACTTATTGAACGATTCCGAGGATTTCATCTTCACTAAGAATGAGATGTTCCTCTCCATTGATTTTGACTTCGGTTCCGGCGTACTTGGCAAACAGAACGCGATCACCCTGTTTGACTTCTAACGGACGGGTTTTTCCGTCTTCCAAGGTTTTGCCTTGTCCCACGGCCACGATTTCACCTTCCATGGGTTTTTCTTTAGCGGTATCGGGAATGATGATTCCGCCTTTGGTTTTTTCTTCTTCCGTGATTCGCTTGATCAACACGCGATCATGCAACGGTTTAATGGTCATGGTTCTTCCTTTCTTACTAGTTGTTACTCTTTTCACCCTTGCCCGCGGCACAGGATGAAGAATCTTTGCAAGACGATGCGGAGGAACAGGTTCCGGATTTGTTGGCCGATCCATTGCTGCTATATCCGTCCTTGTACCAGCCGCCCCCTTTTAAAAGAAATGCAGATCGGGAAATCAGCTTCTTCACTTTCCCCCCACACACCTGACATTTCTCTACGGGCTGATCTGAAACCTTTTGGTGGACCTCAAAATGATGTCCACTCTTTAAACACTCATATTCGTAAATTGGCATCTTCTTCTTATATTTCAGTCAGTTAATGTTCTGGATTAGCACTCTATATCCTAGACTGCTAACCATTTCGCGGGTACTTTAGACACGAGTCAATGCTTGTCAAGGGACCGAAAGAAAAAATTGGAATTCACCTGATGGCCAAGGCCCCCGTTCAGGGATGGTGCAACACAAGGCTCGCCGAGTCCATCGGCCCCGAAAAAGCCGCCAAACTTCAAGAGGCCTTACTGATGGACGTCTTGGAAAAAATACAAGCGACTGAAATCATTGCCAATTTGTGGATAGGCACCCCCTCTTCTTCGCCCAAGATTCAAACCTACCCCATCCGTCGTGTCACCTACTTGGTCGGAAAAACATTGGGCGGAGCTATGACCCGAGCCTTCAATGCAAGCCGAAAGCGAGGATGGACAAGGGCTCTTTTTGTCGGGACCGATTCCCCTGTAGCCTTGGATGCTCACCTGGCGGCTGCGCTGAATGAGCTGCAAGAAAAGGATATGGTTTTGGGGCCCACCGGAGATGGAGGCGTGTATTTGATAGGTCTGAAACAGTCTTTTCGAGATCCCTTTTCCAACATTGAGTGGGGAGGAACTGAAGTTTTTTCTCAGCTCCAGCAAATGGGAAAAGACAAAGGCGTGTCCATGTCGATTCTCCCTCGAGAGGACGACGTCGACACGATGGGGGACTTAAAAGTCCTGTTCGAAGAACTCAAGAAGAATCCTGAAATCGCCATGAGAACCTTCCAACTCTTACACGCCTGGAAACTTTTTTGATTTCTGTGATCGTACCGGTTCGAAATGAACCTTTGCTACGCACATTTCTCGATTCCATCCGCGTTCAACTTCCGTTGGCTGAAATCATTGTGGTCGACACGTCCCAAACATCGCTTCTTCAAAACCGATCCATGGGAAATTTCAGATATATCCATCAACCGGGACTCAAAACGCGTGCCAAAGCCTTGAACGCTGGTGCAAAGGAGGCATCCAAACCTTATTTCTTATTTCTCCATGCCGACTGCATGCTTTCCAATGCATCCCTTTCGGAAATCCAAAACGTTATGGAGGAGGGGATCAAGGTCTCTGCATTTTTGAAAGAGTATTTCCCCTCTTCTTGGCTCCTAAAACAGCAAAGTGCCTATTTGAATCGGAAAGTCCTCCAACAGGGGCGTTATCTTAACGGAACCAATGGTTTGCTCATCTCAAGGGAATGTTTTTTTGATTTCAAGGGCTTTCCGGAGGTTTCCTTTATGGAAGATGTGCGAATGTTCGACCATATTCGCCGAAATCTTTCGATTCACATCATTCAAGCACCGCTTTTGGTTTCTTCACGGAAGTACGTGTCCTCTTCCGCCCTCTTTCACATGATTCGAAACTTCTTCATATATCATCTCTACCGACTCAAGGTTCCCCCCTCTCTTCTTCGACACCTTTATCCTTAGGACGTTTTACAAGCCTTGAGGCTTTGGCAAAAGCACCTGATTCACTTCAGGAAGGGGTTCCAAGATAGTCGTCGTGGGAGAATCCATGTGTTGAATCATCCCATCCAGAAAAGCCTTTTCCAACCGATTCGTGGTGAGCTGTGCGTCCTCCAAAGCACTTGCAGCTTTCTTCAACACAGATAGTTCTCTCTCTTGCGTTGCGATCAATCTCTCCAATTCATCCGCCTTGGACACATAGTTCTTTCCTAAAGAATGGCCTTCCATCTTCTCTCCAGCTCTGCGCAAGGCCTGAACTCGCAACTTCCGGAGAGCCAGTCGATTCACAACCTTTGATATCGGCGTTCCGGGACTCATGCGCAGAACCTCATAGGCACGCATAACCCCTGGCTCGGTCGTAGGAATCTTTATCTTGGAAAGAATCCCTTCTTGGCCCGTAAACAATTCTTCCAAAAAGCGCAGGGCTCGAAAACCCTCTTCCATTCTGAGATGAGCTCGAATCCCCAAGGCAGGGTTCCTTACGAATTTGTCGGGACTGTACTTTCTCACAAGTTCCCGATGCGCCTCTCTCAAATGCTTCAAAGTCAAACGACTCGGACGTTCTTTAGTTAACCCCAGAACTTCTATGGCTTTTCGAAGGTCCCGGACTCTCCGATAGCCTTCCCGCACACTTTTCAACGTATCGTAGGCCCGTTTGGCAATCCCTGGAAGAATCGGGGCCACCCACATCACTTGATTGGAAATGGCTATCCAGCTCCTGGCAGCTCGAAGGCCTCTATACTTTTCGGGATTGTCTCGATTTCCCGGAGACCTGGCGTGGGCCAAATGGACCAGAGGGCTTCCAATATGCCATGCAAAGAACCCGACAAAAATCCCCTCCACTCCGCTAAGCAAAATTTTAAACACCAACGGATTCAATAAGATTTTTCCGACGATGGCCGCTCCTCCAAACACGATGGCCACACCAGCGAAGATGGGAATTTGCCCCGGATGATCTTCCAAATGCCACAGGAAACGAAACGGTGTATAAACCAAATCTCTCAGAGCCAGATCGGTTTCCAATCGATCCAAGTGGTAATCCACATTACTCACAATTCGATTGGGGAAATTGGGAAGGTTCAGAGCCTCCATGTTTCCTTCCGCCTCAGCTCGGCTTAAGGCCTCTTCTTCAGCCCAAGTCTGGGGATCTCGAACGAGCTCTTTTTCCAAGTCAGGAAGCGGATAAAGTGATTCAAGATTGATGAGGTCCTGAGCAAATCCCTCCTTGTAGAAACTTGATTCATGTTCATGACGCAATTGTCGAACTCCTGATGCCGTGGAATACAAAACGCCATAGTGAGAAAGAAATTCCTTTACCAACCCTCCAAGCCACCGGTCCGATGAGCAGATTTCTCCCAATTCTTCGCACTGATTCTGCAGCTTGAACATTTGCTCAACGCTCCACTCCTTTAGAATGTCCAAATGGCCATTCGAGAAAAAGCGCATATTTGAACTCAACACCTCAATTCCTTTTCGTTGAGGAAAGAAGAAACGATTTATTTTTTTTCGTTTATCCTCTTGGACCGAGGACATCTCCGGGAAAGCAATCGGTTGAGACACATCCCCCTCCAACAAATGAAGAACCCAATCGGGAAGATGCTTCAAATCCAACTCAATGATTCGAACCAAAACAGGCAAGACATAAGGATGCTCAAGATCCATCAGTGCATCGAAAACCTTTTCGTAAAATTCGCTCTCGTAGAGGATTCGCATGCCGCGTTCTTTCCTCAAAAATTTGGAGGGTGGAGGCGCCCCATCCACACAATCTTCTCTCATATTACACGGAAGAATTTGGGGGAAATCTTTCAAGGCTTTTTCCACAAAGGGGCTCCAGAGATCTTTTTCAATGAGTTTGTGTCCGGCAAAGATCCTTCTTCTCAACTCCCGCTCCATGCGAGCATGCCAAATTCCCATGATCTTAGGATCTTCATTGAGGGGAACCTGGTCAGTAGAGATGCGCATCGCAAAATCGGCGATGACCTGATTTCCAATATTGGCATCACCATATCCGAGCGTAATCTCCAACGTGGTCATTTCTTCTTTGAGTAGTTCCAGAAAAACCTGTTGATCTCCCTGGGTCTGAACAAATCCAGGAAACGTTCTTTCCTTGAACGTTCTTCTAAGAAATTGGAGCCACTCAAACTTCTGGCGAAAAGATTGAAGCGCGAATTCTGGGATCACATTCCAGCGCTCTTCGACCTTTGGTTCCACAAGCTGACGAACCTGCGAAAAGAGCGGATTCAATTTTTCGACTTCCTCAACAATCATTTCCAGCTCTTCCAAATTTCTCGCGATGGAAAGAGGCGTCAGCTCAAGGGACTCTTTAAATACATTCATGGCCAGTACACAAACCCGAGAACGCAGAGGGGATGGAATTGACCACATCACTCCTGGCTCCGGAGACAATTCCATTTTTCGAGCCTCATACTCCAAGGAACGATTGGCGATGAAGTCGAAACCGCCTCTCCCCAATCGTTTCATAAGGTAGTAATTGAGATAGAACACGCCAATTGGTTCAAAACTCGTACTTTCCAGATCCTCTTGACTAAATTTTTCGATCGATTTGGGAAATTCACCTTCAGGCGTGGGTTCATGTTTCGTAAAGTAGCCATGAGATTTTTCCATGACTTGGTTACGAACATGAAAATAAATGAACCTTGCTTTTTGCCGTGCGATCTCCCGTTTTGAAAGTTTCAGAGGTTGCCCAAGACGTAAACGAACTTCCTCAGCCGAAAATTCGGAAGCCCCTCGATCAAAGTTGAATTGAGCATAGGATCCTTGAAAACCTGAAAGTCGAACCAAGTCCAACATCTGAGCGACCGCCTTCGGTCCATCCAACACACAGGCCCGATGGATGTCCACGGGGCTCGAAATGGCTGTAACCGGATAAAATCCAAGAAGGCCCCAAAGAACCCCAGAAATCGCCCACCCCGACTTAAATTTCCCCAAAAGCTTCACGGACGAGAATTTTGCAAAGAAAATGCCATAGAAGGTAAGAAGGAAAGAAACTCAACCCATTGTTTTTATTTATTTTTTCTATTTCAAATGAAGATTCTCGCAGAATCCCCCGAAGCGGTATTCTTTTCTGAGACACGAAATCCCCGTTTCAGGTCTTCCACAGAAAAGTCCGGCTACTTTTGAAATCTTCGTTTGAAATCTTCTGGAATGGGCTGAAGACGCCGAGCCTCATAATCAAAAAAGGCCATCCCCGTTTTCGCCTGGGATAGTATTTTCCCCGTGGTGAGATTGGTCGCATGATAGAAAAGATCGAAACGGGTTCGAGAAAGATCGCCCACGGCAATTTCGATTTTTATTCGATCTCCTTGAAACCCTTCGGATTTATACACAACCACGGAGTCGGTCATGATGAGTCCCAGACCAAAAACATCCCCTTCGTTCTTTCCCCCGAGGCTTTTCAGGAAAGTCACGCGAGCCTCTTGAAGCAACGACAAAAGGGAGTCGTTTCCCAAATGCCCCCCATAATTTAAATCTCCTACTCGGATGGAAAGCTCTGTGGAGAAGGGGAACGTTGAAGGCATTTCTAAAAAGGTCCGATTCATGAGCCCTACGTACACCAAACCACAAGGCCTTCACAATGTTGTTCTACTACCTTGGTGCGACGCGTTGAGTGTGCTATAACGCTGCTGTTTAAACGAAAATGTTCGTAAGGGGATTTAAAAGACTTCTTTTTCTTGCGGTGGCTATGTTGGCCATTTCGACGGCCCAGGCGTTCAATACGCCTCTGATTCAAGGACATTTGGACTCCAGTTCCATTCCCAATTTTGATCCGTCTACGCACGGCTTTTGGCTTCTTTACAACACTACCCGTGGCTTGAAGATGCAATCTCGATACGAAGTCCTACCCGTGCATTTCAATTCTAAAGGGGACTTTGAGATTCCTGCCCTCAAATTTGGATGGAAAGAGTTCAAATTTCAATCCCATAAAAAAGATAAACACCAAGGACTTATTGGAAATTCCAAGACCTCTTACCCCGGCCCCAAAAAGGTTCGACTTCTCTTGGTAAAGAATTCTGAATTGCGTGAAGGAAATCGATCTAAGGTCCTGCTTCAATTTTTTGAAGATGACATGGATTTTCTCGATCCCAATCACCTCTCCACCCTGGGTTGGTTGGACATTCAAATGGATCAATGCGAAGAAACAGATACTTGTGGCCCGGAGTTTTTTGAACAAGCCATGGAAAATCTGAGGATCTTTCCCCTTTCACTCTCTCTTAAGCCAATCAACGATCGAGTTTCCAGACTGCTGGAAGGACTGAGCCCGGATTCTCCGTCCATTCACCTCAACCTGACTACGCACCTCACAAAGATGTTCATCTCCGACTATCAAAAGGATGCCCTACTGTACTATTTCGCGACCGAGGAAAACCCTCGTGTCCTTCTCTCGGGGTGGGTTAACTTTCGAGTGGATCGTTCACGCTTAGACCATGTGATCCATGTCCCCTCCAACCTCCCGCCTTATGAGTACTATGTCTCTCCTCACCAAAGCCACAGAGGAATCTGCTCGCATGTCCAAAGAGATTCCACAGCTTTCCAATGGAAACTACACATCCCCGATAAACTCGTTGAGGTATCTCCCGATTTTCATGAAATCGATCTCCATTTGAAACTGACCTACCCCTTCACGCGAATGGATTTGTCTCAGGGCGACTAAGGCGGGGGTTTCTCGCTGAAAAATGAAAAGGATGCTAATTTGGCTTCGAGCATCGCCTGAGGAGAAATATATGCCATCAAACTTTGAGACCTTTTGGGAACTAGGTTCCTTTGCTGTGGTGGGAAACCAAAAAGCCCGAAACTTTCCAAAACTCACTTACACCGCGCTTAAAAATAAAGGAAAAAGGGTGTTCCCCGTGGACCCCTCCATTCCAAAGGTGGATGACGATCTCACCTACACAAACCTTCAAGCCCTTCCGGAGCCGGTAGAAGGCGTAATTTTGGAAGTCCCCAAAGAAGAAACAACCTTCTGGATCGACCAAGCGGCCAAAGCCAACATCAAAGACCTCTGGATTCATATGCGAAGAGAAACACCCGAAGCCGTTGCATTAGCTCAGAAAAATGGAATGAATGTTCGATTCGGTACGTGTGCCGTCATGTATTTAACCGACCGGCTCACTTATCACTCCATCCATAAGTGGATCATGAAAACGATGGGGAAGTACTAAAAAACTAAAGTTGGCCTACAGCAAAATGAAATTCGCCGAAGGATTCCCCAGGTCTGCGATCCAGCTTAATTCCAAAGTCCAGGCGCAAGGGACCAAAGAAGGTGTTGTACCGTAGCCCTACCCCAGCGGTATTTCGTATATCAAAGGGATTGAAATCTGAATTCGAGACATACGCGTTTCCTCCGTCCGAAAACACCGCGAAATCAAAACCATCAAACAATGGAAAAAGAACTTCGGCCATAAAATTAAACATGCTGTTCCCACCGGGCGCTTGTTGCAAGACAGAATCGGAGCAGTTTTCAGGAAGGTCGCTGTCCACCCCTCCAATGCAATTTCGGCCAAATCCTCGAAGGCTATTGTTCCCTCCCAATCTGAACCGTTTCTCGATGGGGATCGCCGAAATTCCTTGAGAAGTGGTTTTTCCATAGGTTCCAGAAAATCCAAATCTAACGGAAAGAACAAAACGGATTTTGCGATAAAGGGGGAAAAACATCGAATTTCTCACCGTCAATCGATAGAAATCCGCTTCAGACCAAAAAAAGTTATGATACAAACCAAAATCAACTCGATGAAAGCTACCCTCGGTCGGATTTAAAACATCGTTTCTTCGATCAAAATCCAAAATCGCAGCCACCGATCCAAACCTAGCCGACTGCTCATCAATGGGACTAAGCTCTGCAGGATCAATTTGAATGTTGAAAGGATTTCGAAACTCAAGTTCATACTGAAGTTGAGGCCGAAACCAACGGGTAATCTCCGTATTCAACCCCACGATCACACTTCTTCGATCAATATCGTATTGTCGTTCTTCTGCACGTTCATTGATGAAATGTGCATGTCCCGACATGGGACCAATCAAGTGAGGCTCGCGATACGTAAGCATCTCCCGGTGTTCCCACACTCGAAAATCGCGCACTTTTCGATTGACCCTTCCTTGAGCCGTCGCACTTCGGCCGGTTCCTGCAATATTAATATATCCCAACTCTACGGCACCGCGGGCACCGTCATCCGTAGAAAACCCTGGACGAATCCGTACGGAACGCTTTTTCTTTTCTCGAAGCGTAATTAAGAGATCCTCTTGCCCCGTAGTGGGATCGTGATTCATCTCTTCAAAAGACACGCTTTCAAAAAACCCCAAACGAAGCAACGCCCGACGACTATCCCGAATTCGATTTGGATCGTATCGATCTCCCGCTGCAACGCTCAATTCTCTTCGAATGACATACTCTTCCGTATGTCGATTCCCACGAATGATAACGTCCCTCAAATGAACTAAAGGGCCTTCCTGAATAGCTACTTCATAGGTCACCCGCCCTTGCGAAATACTGTTGATGTCGGGCACTTGAACATCCACATATTTGAAGCCTTCCTCCTGGTAAGCCTTTTTCAGTTCTTCTTTTTTCTCCATGAGTTTCAGAGGATTTATGGGATCTCCGTCCTTCATCTGAAAGAGATCCTCAACGAACCGATTGGAAAAATGTCGATTACCTTGAATCCGTAAACTGGAAAACACTGATCGCTCATTTTCAGAAACTTCAAACGACGCCGAAGCATATTTTTGATCCTGTGAGAACGAAATTCGAGGCTCCGAAATCTTCGCTCGTAGAAATCCCTGAGATTGATAAAAGGCAATTAAGTCATAGGAGGCCTGATTCAGTTCGTCCAACACGAACGTTCCGGACCGGATATGTTCAGGGGCCAACGAATATATTTCTTTCTGCAATCGCTTTTCAGGAAAAAAACGATTCCCATGAAAATGAATTTCTTCTAAGCGAACTTTCGGCCCTCTTTCGATCTCAAAAACAATTTCACGCCGTTTTTTGGATCCCGAAGCAGGATCATCCAGGCATTGAATCTGCGCGTGTGGGTATCCCCTTTTTCGATAGAAATCCTTGATTCCAGAAATTGCAGTGGCTTCAACCCAGGCTTGGTTAAACTTCCTTTCGTCTTCCAAAGCAATGGCTTTGCGAAGCATACTATCTCGTTCAAAAGCAAACGTATTTCCTCTGAAACGCACCTCCACCGACGACCCAACCCGAACCTCCAAAACCAGGCGTCCACGAGAAAGGTTCTTAGAATAGATGATTTCAGATCGATCGATCGCCGCAGACAAGAATTCACGGTCCTTTAATTCGGACCGAATGTTTTCGATTCCTTGTTCCAGATGTTTTCCGTCACAACGGTCCCCAACGTTCATATTCAGCCAACTTGCAAAGTCAGCCTGCGTTACGGGAAAACGATCAATCGACCAGTCAATTTCCTCCACAATACAGGGTTCATTCTCTGTGATATCGATCTTGAGGTCCGCTTCTGTGCGATCCTCTAATTCCAATAAAAGAATGGAAACATCTGCATGAGGAAAACCTCGGTAATGCAAATACTTTTTCAACCGATCCTTTACGTCTTCCAATTGTCCGGGATTCAATTCATCCTTTTCCCTTAAATTCAAAGACTCCTTTATGGAATCTCTCTTGAGGGTTTTCAGGCCATTTACTTCTATATTTCGAATCAAGGGCCGTGGCTTAATCACGACATGAATTCGCCCGCCTTCCAAGCGCTCCGTGCGCAATTCATTGACTGGATATTTGAGAAAAAAGCGCTTCAATGCCTCTGAAAGTCTTTGATCGGAAATGTCCTCATCTAGAAAGTCACTGAAGAAAATTTCCGCTTGTCTTTTTAAATGTGGGTCAGGACACTCCACTTGAACAAAGGAAGACGGCAACGCAGACACTTGGCCCAGAAACAAAAGCCCGATCAAAAAGCTCAAAAAGAGCGATCTAAAATTCAAATCCAAATTCAACGTCCACACCTAAGTCATATTCGTTTTCATCTTCATCTCGATTATCTCGCAAACTTCCTTGCATGGAAAAATTACGGTTTAGCCTTTGTTCAACGCGCACCGTATTCTCAGAGCCAATTTCAAACAAATCTGTCGAATAAAGCAATTGGAGCGAGGGAAGCACTTTTTTGCCAACCGTCATTTTTAAACCCGTTGTTTTGGTACTCTCTGAAAAATAAGGAACAAACTGAAAGGTATCAATGATCTTGGCTTTCTTGAGGCCACTCTCCAATCGAGACTGAATCGGTCCGGAAAGAACCGTTGGCAAAAGCGAAGAGGAGAGACTTTGATCACTGGCCCCCGATTGCAACAATTCGTCGGAGTCCACCCCAAGTGTTAGCAATGCAACAATATTTGTTTCATCTTTAACGGGTTGACTGGAAAGAAAAGCCTGGATGTTCTTACCCTCACTTCGAATGTCCAAAAAGATATCTGTATCCAAGACACGTGTTCTGGCTGTAACATCAACATTGGTCGCAATGTTTTCCGTTGAAGTAAAACGGACATTACCTGTCGTAATCTCAAACGTGTTGTCTAGAAAAAGAACCTCTCCATCAATAACTTCAATATTACCCAGAAGACCATAGGCAACTTCAGACCCAGTAAGCCTCAAATCCATTCGCAAGGTGGCCGTCGCGATATCGTTTCGGACAAATACCGTGTCCCCCTCAGATCGGATTCGAATATTGAAGCGCAGCTTTTCTTCATCTGAACCGAAAACCCTTCCAATTCGTCTTCCGGAACTGAGGGTCAGTATCCGGCTTTTCCAGTCCCATTGCTCTCGGTAGGTTGCCCGGTGAATGAGAACATCTCCTTGAAGCGTTGGACGATCGAGTCTTCCCAGCAAACTCAAGTTCCCTGAAAGTTCAGCGGGGAGCCAGGTTGGAACACGAAGGAAAAGCCGATCCAAATGAAAATCCATGAGAATATTTGGAGATTCCTCCAGGCCAGAAACCTGGAGACTTCCTTTTCCTCTCACTTTCCCCTCTGCAAGATTGGCCTCAAAAGCATCCACAAAAACGCGTTTCTGGTTTAGCGTCGCATGCAAGTTAATATTTTCAATGGCATGGGGGATGTCCAGGATTTGAATCATCCCGCCTTCTACATCCAGGTGGCCTTGAAAATTTGGCGAGTTCGTGGTTCCCGCTAAATCCAACGACACCTCTGTTTTACCCTCGGCTCTCGTTACATTGGACGTCAGTAAGGAAAGAACACGTAACGCGAGACTCCCTTTCATCGAAAACGCTAAACGGTTTTGAAGGTCAATCTGCCCGTTTGCGTTTAAGTTGGTTGACGGCCCTTCAAGCTGAATCGAGGGAAGAGAAAGAGTGCCGTTTTTGATTTCGATTTTCACAGGATGTGTCGATTCGACAAACCAATCGCCTTGGGAAATTTTCATTTCATGGACACCCACCTCTCCCTTCCAAGAGGTCCTTTTTTGCAGATTCCCAAGGAACTTCCAATCTCCAGAGATTTGAGAAGATACGTTTTGCCAAAAAGGAGTCATGGAAAATTGTTTAAAAGCACCCCTGCCTTCCAACATGCTTCCATCGAGTAAGTTCACTCGCCCCTCAGCCGTGATTTCCGATTCTTTATAAATCAAAGCCCAATTCAATTGACTCAAAGGACCTTGCGTCTTGACTTCACAGTCTCCTCGACGAACAACTTCATCATTCACATCAAAAACGGTTAATTCGGTCTTAAATAGTGGGTCTTCCAAAGCTTCCTTCAACAGCACTTTTCCAGAGACTCGATTCACGAAAGAGGAAACTGCAGTGGGTACGTTGAGAAGAGAGAGAGGAAGGGAATCAATTTCTGCCTCAAAATCACGAAAAACGACTGGGCCCACGCTTCCTTTGGCCTCAACTTTACCACCTTCCCAATCCAATTGGGCTTTTTCCACAAACCAATCTTCCTTGGAAAAATTCAAAATCAAATCCAGATCACGAAAATCTTCGGTCATCCAAGAAACCGGATTCCCCTGTATACTCAGCCGCCCCTCGGGATGCATCGCTGTGCCGACCAAAAGTAAAGATCCGGATGAAACTCCTTCGATGGAACGAAGAAACCCATAGCGACGACGGCCGATATCGGCCAACCAGCCCAAGTCAAAATCTGCCCAGGCCAGAGACAAATCAATCGGACCCTCTGCTCCATCCCGAAGATTTCCATCCAATTTCAGACTTCCCTTTTCACTGAAAAGCCTAAATTGCTTGAGACGAGTGCCTTTTTCATAAAACTCGACTTCTCCTTCAAGACGCTTGGGAGAACGATTTCCGTATCGCAAAGGGCTGATCGACAAATTCAAACGGGCTGAGAAAACATCGCCATTCACATCCAGCCCTCCGGAAACCCTTCCCAAACCCGAGAGTGGATCTTCTTCCGGAAATACGTCACCCACATTTTCCAGTTCAGCTTGCCAGACACCTTTTGCTTTTCCGGGTGCTGGAAAATCGAACTGAAAACTTCCCTTTCCTCCTGCCAGATTTAGTTCTCCTTCATCCAAAAAGAAGTTTCGACTTTGCGACCATCCCAATTTTCCCTTGATGTCCACTTTCTTAAATTCAAAAGGCAAGTAAGGACTCATTTCCTTGCCAACGTTCAACATGAGACGATCGGAACGAATGCGATAATTCGCAGACATCGAAAAGGGAAGAATTCCCAATTTTCCATCCATATCGACATCTACCCAGCCGTCCAAAGCAGCTGTACTGCTCGGGTGGGAAACAGTTCGAACCGTTTTGTAAGAAGCCTTCTCGGCCTTGAGCGAAAATTCACCCACTCTTCCTGGAGCCAAATGGCTTACGTTTAGGTCAAAGGTGGCATCAGGGAGAAAAATCTTTCCTTTCAATTGGCTCAATCGATCTTTTCTTGCAGAAAAAGAAAATTTGCCATGGCCAAAAGACCGCTTCCTCAAAGTCACCTGATCATAAGCAAGATCTCCCTTTAACTTGGGAGTATTCCAACTTCCGGAAATATCTGACGATACGGAAATTTTTCCCGCCAGGTTGAGAGGTCGAGAAAGCATTTCAAGCTCTGCAAGCGCATTCTCCAAAGGATTGAGACTCGCCTGGGCACTTAGATGAAGCTTAGGGTTCGGGTACGCCTGACCTTGGAGTTGTACGTTGGCACCTGCGCCTTCAATTCCGAACTTTTCCAACCAAACACGATTTCCCTTTCGTATGGCAACGATGGCCACTTGATCCATACGAAAAGAACGCCCCTCATGAAAGAGGATTCCATCTCCCTCCCACGCCCACCGCTCTTCCTGACCTCTTCCCGTGTATTGGGCATTTCCAGATCCAATTTGAATTTGCAGCCCCTCCCCTGGAAGCTCCACGCGAAGACTCGCATCGCGAACCTCAAATCCGTGAATTTCAAATCGAACGAGGTCCTGCAACGAAGGAAGGGATGAATCCAAATCATATGACTCATCCGTCGCGTATTTCCCTTGAACATTTGGAACAATGTGCAAATACGGTTCATTCACTTCCACATGTTCAATGACGATTTTTCCCAAGAAAATGGGCCCCGCCCCAGGTGAGACGGAAATTCTTTTCGCTCCGACAAACCTTAGAGGACCTTTTTCAATTTCCATTCTCAAGTTTTCGACGACCACTCTGGGAGGAAAGAGGGAAAAAGAAAGGTCTCCGAGCGTGATGTCCGCGTTCAATTGTGCTTCCAGTTGGGGCACAACAATGCGTTGCGCCGTCCAACGAAGTGCGGGACGCCACAAAACCGCCAGGGTGGCGGTGAGGCCCCCCAGAAAAATCAACGCAAAGATGACGGCATGACGCTTCAAGGCATTCCTAAGGCTACGGGATTACGAGGTTTGTGCCAAGATTCACAGAAAAAAGAGCATCCCAATCTGAGACAAACTTGGTAAGCTTTCCCCACACGAATTCAAGGAGGATTCATGGTAATTGCACTATCCATCATTTTAGGACTTGGCCTGCTGACCATCATTTTTGGCGTTGGCATTTATAACCGATTGGTGACCTTGAGAAACCGCTATAAGAATGCCTTTTCTCAAATCGATGTTCAACTCAAGCGGCGCTACGATCTGATTCCAAACCTCGTTGAAACGGTCAAGGGATATATGGCTCATGAACGAGAAACCTTGGAAGCGGTGATTCAGGCCAGAAATCAAGCGGCAAGCGCGAGCAAGCAAGCTGCAGCCAACCCCAGCGATCCAAATGCCATGAAAGCCTTGATGGGAGCAGAAACGGGCTTAACTGGAGTCCTGGGAAGACTGTTCGCACTTTCCGAGGCCTACCCCGACCTGAAAGCCAATCAGAATATGGCCCAGCTCTCGGAGGAACTGACTTCGACCGAGAACAAAATCGCCTTTGCGCGCCAGGCCTATAATGATGCGGCAACAACCTACAACACCGGACGCGAGAAATTTCCCGACAATATTTTGGCCGGAATGTTTAACTTTTCTCCGGCTGTTTTGTGGGAAATTGAAGATCAGAGGGAAAAGGTCGCCCCCAAAGTTTCTTTTTAGGAAATACACGCATAAGAAAGGTGTCTCGTGAATTTTTTTGAGCACCAAGACGAGGCCAAACGAAAAACGAAATGGTTGGTTTTCAATTTTGTTTTGGCGGTCATTTCCATCATTGGCGCAATCTATTTCTTGGCGATTTTCGCCAATGAGCTCCTCCAGGCACGAGGGGACCCCAACGGATATCACCCCACCGTTCCCAATCAATGGTGGCAACCCACCATCATGCTCTATTCGGCGACCTGCTCCCTGCTCCTTATTTTTGGGGGCTCTCTGTTCATGACCCGAAATCTTTCGAAAGGCGGGAGTGCTGTCGCTAAGATGCTCGGAGGAAAAAGACTTCATCCGGAAACAAAAGACCCCAAAGAAAGACGCCTTCGAAACGTGATTGAGGAGATGGCGATCGCTTCAGGGGTTCCTGTTCCTGAGATTTTCATTCTTCACGAAGAAAACTCCATCAATGCTTTTGCAGCCGGACACACTTCGAGCAATGCCGCCATCGGGGTCACTCGCGGAACCTTGGAGACGCTTAATCGGGATGAACTTCAGGGAGTCATCGCCCACGAGTTCAGTCATATTCTTCATGGAGATATGAAAATTAACATTCGCTTGATGGGAATTCTTCATGGAATTTTAATGATTGCCATTCTAGGAACCTTTTTGATTCGCAGTGCAGGTCTCGGAGGAGGCCGATTCGGATCTCGACAAAGAAAATCTTCTCAAGCCACTCTGGCGTTTATGGGAGCTGGAATGGCCTTGATCGCCATCGGATACATTGGCGTATTCTTCGGAAAGTTGATCAAAAGTGCCCTATCTCGACAAAGAGAGTTTTTAGCCGATGCTTCTGCGGTTCAATACACACGAAACCCTTCAGGAATTGCCAGTGCCTTAAAAAAAATCGGTGGGTTCTCCGAAGGATCGAAAATGGATTCCCCCAAGGCAGAAGAAGCGAGTCATTTTTTCTTTGAAAATGCTCTCTCCCCTGCTTGGTTGAACGCATTGGCGACGCATCCTCCTTTGGAAGAACGAATCAAGCGGATCGATCCTTCTTTTTCGGGAACGATCCCTCCGTACGCGGCCCAATCGACCTCTCCCTCATCCACACCAACCGGTGCATCTGGATTTTCAAGCCAAGGACAAACACCCACCCTACCTACGCAAGAGCTGATTACAAGCATCGGCGCACCTTCCTCCAAGCACTTAAGCTATGCCGAGGTATTTTTAACTTCTCTCCCGGAAAAAATTGTTCAAATGAGCCGTTCCACTGATGGAGCCATGGCCCTGATGTATGCACTGCTTTTGGACACACAAATGGATATTCAACAGCTCCAACTGGAATCCGTTGGTCAAGCCTTTGGTTCGGAGGTTTCACAAAAGGTAAAAGAACTTTCATCCATATTGGACTCTTTGGGCACCCAAGCCCGGTTGCCCATCATCGATCTTTCTCTTCCTTCCCTGAGAAAGATGTCCAAGGTTGAGTACGCTCAATTCATAAAGATGCTGGTGACTCTCATCAAAGCCGATCAAGCGTTCGACCTACACGAAATGGTGCTCATTAAGGTCATCCAACATCACCTATCCCCCACTTTCTCCAAATCCACGAAGAAAGAGAGCCGTTTCCGAACCTTTTCCTCTATACAAAAGGACGTTCATTTCCTCGTTTCCGCTTTCGCTTACGTTGGAAATTCAGAAAAAGAGCAAATCCTTCAAGCCTTCACAAAAGGCTGGGAAAAAGTCTCACCTCACCCCAAAACGATTCTCCCCTTCGAGGAAATGGACGTATCCAAACTCAACGAAACTTTGGACAAATTGGCCTTGGCGTCTCCTTCTCTGAAACAAGAAATCATACTTGCGTGTACCACCACAACAGAGTCCGATGGAAAGCTGACAGCCGATGAAGCAGAACTCTTGCGGGCTGTTGGAGATACGCTAAACTGCCCTATCCCGCCAATGGTTGCGGTTCTTGAAATGAGGACATGATGAAATTAATGATGAATGGATGGCTGTGGGTAACGCTGATTTGCTTTCTTCCCGCTTCCCCGCCTTTGGCCTCAGAGATGTCCCCCCATCTCACGGAAGATGTGGTTGTAAATCGCGTTCTATCTCTCAGCAGGCTTGGAAAAATATCTCAACTCCATGCAGCCATCACAGAGACCCAAGCCATGCAAGCCAGATCCCCTTATGATTTTACGCTCAACATCAATGGGTCCCATGAAATCGACTCCAGTGAAAAAGTGATCAGCGTCTTTGGCAATCGAAATGACACAACCATTCTTGCGGCCTCTCTTAGTCGAATCTTCCCCTCGGGTACCCAAGCCGAAATTGGGTACACCACAAACCGTCAAAAAAGTGATTCCAATTTTGTCACAACCAACCCCGCCTTCGATTCCTCTTGGTTTGTTGGGCTGCGCCAACCCTTACTCAGAGATTCATTCGGTTCTGCCATGAGAGCCCAAATCGAGGCAGCTGAAGCCAATGCGAAAGCTGCAGAGTCTAGAGCCAATTCAGAGCTCCAAACCATTGTCAATCAGGCATTGAGCGCCTTCTGGTCTTGGATCACGTTCGACGAGGACAAAAGCATTGCTAAGTTGGGCGTAAAGAGAGCTCGAGACTTCCTTTCTGTAACCCAAAAAAAATTCAAATTGGGAACGGCCGAAAAGGCGGATTTATTTGCAGCGCAAGCCAGCTTGGCAGCTCGGGAGCAAGATGTTCTCCAAAGTGAAGAACGAGCCGAAAATGCGCTTACCACGCTAAAAAATGTTCTGCTTTTGAGCCCTTCTCAACACATTGAAAGTGGGGAGACACTTAAACAAACAACTCCTCCAGGGGATCTTGAACAACTCCTCCAAACAGCACTCACCAAACATCCAGATGTCCAAGCGGCCGAAAAAGATCTCTGGGTTGCGCAAAGAACATATGAAAGTTCGAAAAGCGGTGCACGCCCCCAATTGGATATTTTTACAAAGCTCACGATGAATAACGTGGATGACACGTGGGGGGGATCAGCCACCGGGGCTTTTGGCTCAGACGATCCGGATTGGGTCGTGGGAAGTGAGTTGATCATCCCATTTGAAAATCGGCAAAGAAAAGCTGAAAGGAAAATGGCTAAACTCAGGCAAGAAATCATGGCATTGCAATTCAACCAGGTGAAAGACAATGTGGCGACGAATGTACGAATTGCCTGGAATTCATTAACCGCCGCTCAAGCCCAAACCAAAAAAGCCTTGAAGCTGGAACACCTCCAACGAAAGAAATTGGCAGAGGAAGAAAAAGATTTTCGACGAGGCCGAAGTGATGCCTTTACGATTCTCACCTACCAACAAGATTTAATTGCAGCGGAAAGACAAAGATTGGCTGCTCAAGCCAAAGAACAAATCGCCCAAAACACACTGGCCTACGCCGTAGGCCATCTACTTCCGGAGTAGATGGGGACCAAGATGAATATTGCTCGTTTCAGCGTCAAAAACTCTCTCATGGTTAACCTCCTTTCCATCTTTGTGATCGGAGCTGGAATCATGGCCCTCTTGGACATGCGCCGAGAGGCCTTCCCAACCTTCTCTTTCGATTTGGTCATGGTTCAAGCGACTTATCCGGGCTCAACCCCTGAAGAAATGGAAAGGCTCGTTACACGAAAAATTGAGGATGAATTAAAAACCGTCAGCGACATTGAGAAAGTCCAATCCACTTCCGCAGAAGGATACTCCCAAATCATCGTCGAAATCGATCCAGATGCTGAGAACAAGAGTCAAGTGGTTACAGACATTCAACAGGCCGTGGATCGAGTTCCAGACCTGCCTTCGGACATGCAAGACAAGCCCATCACCACGGAAATTCGAACGCAAGACACTCCGGTCGTGGAGATCGCCATGTTCGGTCCCCTTTCTCGAAAAGAGCTTCAAGACCTAGCCGAAAAGCTCGAAGACGAAATTGAGACTTTGGATGATGTCGCAGAAGTGAACCGTGGTGGATGGAGAGAAAAGCAAATCTGGGTGGAACTCGACGTCAATGCCATGAAAGAAAAAGAAATTTCCATTGATGAAGTTGTTCAGGCCGTCCGAACGAATGACATTAATGTTCCTGGGGGAACACTCGACACAGGAAAGACCGAGTTTCTCATACGAACCGCCAATGATTTCAAAACGCCAGAAGAATTTGACCAGATCGTCATCCGTGGCAATGAAACCGGGGAAATCATACGCCTAAAAGATGTTGGTGGCACCCGGTGGGCCTTTGAAGAAGCCACGACGCTATCCCGAACGGACGGATTCAATGCCGTTCGTTTGGTTGTAATCAAACGAGAAATGGGTGATGCCATCCGGCTGGTCGATCAACTGGACGGCATCCTTGCCAGTTTTAAATCCAGAAACAATCCCAATCTTCAAACCACGTACATCAATGACATGTCCTTTTATGTCAAACGAAGACTGAATATCCTGCTCAACAATGGGTGGATTGGGTTAATCTTCGTTCTTTTATCGCTCTTTCTTCTTCTTAGCCGGCCCGTAGCGACCTGGACCATCCTTGGTATTCCTGTGGCGTTTGGCGTCGCCATTTGGATCATGAGCTTGTTCAATATTTCGATCAATCTGATCACCATGTTCGGACTCATCATGGTTCTCGGAATTGTTGTGGATGACGCCATCGTTGTGGCAGAGAATGTCTATAGCTATATGGAAAAAGGCCTATCTCCTAGAGAAGCCGCCATCAGGGGCACGCAGGAGGTTGTGAAACCCATTACGGTCACGGTCCTCACAACCTGTGTAGCCTTTTTTCCCTTGGCCATCATGACCGGGATTTTCGGAAAATTCATTCGATGGGTTCCGATTGTCGTCATCATTACGCTCGTGGCAAGTCTGATTGAGTGCTTCCTCATTCTTCCCTCTCACCTAGCTGACTTCGGAAAAGCACGAAGGAATGGAAATTCGAAAGAAGAACGGCCTTCTCGATTCATCTTTTTCCAAAATTTGTACGAATCTCTTCTTCGCTTTCTTCTTAACCGCAGATGGTTCTATACAGTTGGCATGCTTTTATTTTTCCTCGTTGGCATCATTGCAGGATTCAAATTGATCCCCATTCAAATGTTTCCTTCCCATGGAATTGAAATATTTTTCGTTCGTGCAGAAGCCAAACTCGGAACTTCCTTGGAGGAAACGGCGCGGCGATTCAAAGAAATCGAAAAAATCGTAGATCGTTTACCCGATGAGGAACTAAAAAATCACGTTTTGATTGCTGGGATCGTTCAGCAAGATGCCTATGACCAAGACACTCTTCGGGGAAGTCATGTGGGTCAATTGATTGTTTATTTGACCCCCGAAACTGATCGTGAACGAAAAACCCAAGCCATCATGGACCAGATTCGCAAAGACATAACGTCCGTGAAGGGGTTTGAACGGGTTTGGTTGGATGAAGTGAGACCCGGGCCTCCACAAGGAAAGCCGGTTGCCGTCAGAATTCGTGGAGATGAATACAAAACGCTCACGGAATTAGCGACTCAAATCGAGGAAAAAATCCAAACCATTCCCGGAACCAAAGACATTCGAAATGATTTCGAAAAAGGAAAAGATGAACTTCGTGTGGTTGTCGATGCTCCGCGTGCTTCAATGGCCAAACTCCTTCCTGCAGATGTCGCAAAAACGGTCAGATGGGCTTTTCAAGGAGAAGTCGCAAGCACGATCGAGGAGGGAAATGAAGACATTGATGTGATTGTTCGCCTCAAAGAAGAAGATCGAGGCAAACGAAAAACCTTTGAAAAATTATTCATCCAAAACCCCAGGGGATTCCATGTCCCCCTTTCCCAGGTGGCGCAAATCAAGCAAGCAGAGGGGATCACAGCCATCAAACACTATGAAAACGTGCGAACGGTAACGGTCACAGCGAATATTGACTCGGAAAAAACAACATCTGTGGAAGTCAACCAGGCCATTTTGCCCTTCTTACATGAACTTGAAACCCAATATCCGGGCTATATTTTGGAGGCCGGTGGAGAATACGAAGATACCAATGAGTCCTTGGACAATCTAAAGCAAGCCGGAATCCTGGCAGCCTTCATGATCTTCTTGATCTTAGCAAGCACGTTTAACTCTCTGGCACAACCCCTCATGATTATGCTGGCCATCCCTTTTGGCGTGTTTGCCGCCTTGATCGCATTACTTAGTCATGGAGAGCCTCTAAGCTTCTTGGCTTTTATGGGAATCATCGGTTTGGCCGGTGTCGTCATCAACGACTCCATCATTTTGATCGACTTCATCAATAAGGAACGTGTAAAGACCTCTAATCGAAGAGAATCCATTGTCACAGGGGCTGTAAAACGATTGCGCCCCGTTCTTCTGACAAGCATTACGACCATTATGGGATTGGGTCCGGTGGCCTATGGAATCGGGGGAAAGGATCCCTTCTTGGTTCCCATGGCCCTCACCATCGCATGGGGAATTGCTTTAGGAACCATCATGACATTGACACTGATTCCATGTTGTTACGCGGTCTTGGATGACATGAAAGTTTGGTATTGTGGATCTTGCTTTCGAAAATATCTGCCTAAAATCGTTCACGCTCATTGCGTCGAAGGAGAGCAAGCCCAACAAGATACGCGAGACTCATCCGAAAACGATTGAAGTTTTGGATCTTCTTCCCGACATTTAGAAATCCGCACGGGGCATCGAGAATAAAATGGGCATCCTCCTATGGAAGTCGGCTCATCCTCCACGCGTTCAAACGTTTGCCCCCTCTGGAGTCGTGCTTTTTCGACCACGGGGTTCGGTACAGAAATTGAGGATAACAACAACTCCGTATAGGGGTGTTTGGGAGCTTTGCAGACTTCGTTCACACTGCCCTGTTCAACGATTTTTCCTCGATACATCACGGCAACATCATCACAGATTTGTGAAACGGCCGAAATATCATGGGAAATGAAAACCATCGTCAATTTCAGTTCATTTTTCAAATCCATCAATAAATTCAGTATTTGAGCTTGAACGGAAACATCCAACGCGCTTACCGGCTCATCAGCGACAATCACTTCTGGCGCAATAGCCAAGGCTCTCGCAATGCCCACTCTCTGACGTTGTCCTCCTGAAAATTCATGCGGGTATCTTCGCCTCGACCCAGGGTCCAATCCTACTTTCTGCATCAACGACCTCACCCAGGCTTCCAGCTCCCTTTCTTTCATCAATCCAAAATTCACGACTGGCTCTGCAATGATTTCCTCAATGGTCATCCGAGGGTTGAGACTGGAATAAGGATCTTGAAAAATCATTTGCATATTTCGTCGAAGATCTCGAAGTTCACGTGACCACGAAGGACGAGACATCAGGATTTTGCCCTTCCACAGTCGCGTAAGCTCCTGATCTTTGAAAAACACTTTCCCCGAAGTTACAGGATAAAGGCCCAGCATCGCTCTTCCCAATGTTGATTTCCCGCATCCGCTCTCGCCAACCACTCCCAGAGTTTTTCCTTTTTCCACTTTAAGACTCACGTGATTCACAGCGCGAAAAGGTGTTTTGGAGTTCGCGCTTAGTCCGAAGGTACGGCGAATGCGATAGTCCACACAGACGTCCTGCGTCCGTAAGACATTCATATTTTCACCTCCCAACAATCGACCCTTCCGAAAGGATCAAAGAAACGCGTCGTGGGCACTTCCTCTTGACACTTTTTCGTGGCCAAAGAACAACGAGGATGAAAGGAACACCCCTGTGGCAAACAAGTCAGGGAAGGAGGGGTTCCAGCGATTGTTTCCAACGTTCCTCTTTCCTTCTCGTGAAGCTTGGGAATGCTTCTGAGCAAGGCCTTTGTGTAGGGATGGCGTGGGTTGGAAAAGAGTTCCTCGCAGGAGTTCATTTCAACCATTTTTCCTGCATACATCACCGCCACATCATCAGCCACTCCCGCCACGACGCCCAGATCATGCGAAACCAAGAGGATGCTCATATCGGTCTTTTGTTTCTGTTCTAACAACAATTGTAAAACCTGGGTCTGAGTCGTCACATCCAGAGCCGTTGTCGGCTCATCCGCAATGAGCAAGCGTGGTTTACAAAGCAACGCCATGGCCAGCATGATCCGTTGTCTCATGCCTCCCGACAATTCATGAGGGTATTGTGACAGGCGTTTCTTGGGTTCGTAAAAACCTACTTGCTCCAACATTCCAAGAACGCGTTCCAAGATGTCTTTTTTAGACCATGAACCATGGGCTTCCAAGACTTCAGAAAGTTGCCGGCCCACGGATAAAAACGGATTTAGAGAGGTCATGGGATCTTGAAAAACCATGGCTATTTTTTCACCCCGAATCTCTTCCCACTCATGGGGTTTTGCGTCCGATATGTTTCGACCCTCTAGCCAAATTTCCCCATCCCGTTCAACATTTTTGGATTCATTCAATAAGTTCATCAGGGCCAACGCGGTCACAGTTTTTCCAGATCCGCTCTCTCCGACAATTCCCAGAACCCTTCCTTTTTTGATTTCAAACGAAATTTGATCTACCGCCTTGAGAAGGCCATCATCCATTCGAAACCCGACGGTCAAATTCTTTACCGAAAGAAGTGTCATATCCTTAATCCCGAAGCTTCGGATCCAATGCATCCCGAAGACCATCACCCAAAAAATTTAGTGCCAATAGAAGCGAGGCCATGGCCAACCCGGGGAACAAAAGCTCCCACCAATAAACAATCATATGATGGGCTCCATCATTGATTAGAGCCCCCAAACTTGGCCGAGGAGCTTGAACGCCAAGCCCTAAAAACGAGAGAAAGGCCTCTTGCAAAATCATTGAAGGGATGGTCAACGTAAAGTAAATCACAACCACGCCCAACGTATTGGGAATCAAATGCCTAAATATAATTTGCCGATGACTCGCGCCCAGACTTCGAGCCGCCAAGATAAATTCTTTTTCTTTCAGACTCAAAACTTGTCCCCGGACAATTCTTGCAGTCATAAGCCACCCCACAGCGCCCAGGGCCAAGAAAAGAAGAAACAAATTTTTTCCAAAGATGGTTACCAGTACGATGACCAAAAACATGTAGGGAAGCGTGTACAAAACATCCACGATTCGCATCATCAGGCCATCCACACGTCCACCGAGATAGGCTGAAATGGCCCCATAGACGGTTCCGATCAGAGCTGAAACCAATGCAGCCATGATCCCAACCGCCAAACTTATCTGGGCACCAAACAAGGTTCGTGTGAGCAAGTCGCGGCCATAATAATCCGTACCAAACCAATGACTGAATGTGGGCGGACGCGGGCCATAGGCGAGATTCTGTGTCTCATAGTCATAGCCCCATCCCCAGTGGAGAAGAAGGGGGCCAAAGAGTGAAAGCGCCACGGAAAAAAGAACAAAGGCCGCAGAGGCCATGGCGATTCGATTTTTTTTCAATTTTTCCCAAGATTCTCCCCAAAGAGAGCTTCCATGAAATTCTTTAGCTCCTTTTGCGGTCATGCCTCGTAGTTAACCCTTGGGTCCAAAATGGTGTAGAGGACATCCACAACAAAGTTCATGAACAATAGAAAAACCGAATACAGAAGGATTACGCCCATCACCAAAAAATAGTCTCGGTTAAAGGCTGCATCGACAAAGTAAGGACCGATCCCTGGCGTATCGAAGATTTTTTCCACGACAACACTTCCAACCATGAGATGAGCCGTAGCGGGCCCCAAAAATGTAATTACGGGAATCAATCCCCCACGAAGAATGTGCCGAAAGATGATGGTTCTTTTTTTCAACCCCTTGGCTTTGGCCGTGAGAACATACTCCGAGTGAAGAACTTCAAGGACTCCAGCTCGAGTGAGTCTTGCAATATAAGCTCCATAGACCGTTCCTAGCGTGAATGAAGGCAACACCACATGCTCCCACCCTCCCCATCCTGCAGGAGGCAACCAACCCAATTGAAGCGAAAACACTAAGATTAACAAGGGACCCAGAACAAATGTCGGAACACTCAGTCCAACCATGGAAACCCCCATGGCCAAATGATCAGGCCATCGATTCTGTTTCAATGCGGCAAACAAGCCCGTCCCGATTCCAAAAACCAATGCCCAGATTAAGGAGACCAGTCCCAACAAAAACGTCGAAGGAAATCCATCCGCAATGATCGACCGAACAGAGCGCTCTGGATATTTGGTTGATAGACCGAGATCCCCATGCAAGAGACCCTCTAAATATTTCCAAAGCTGTGTCCCCATGGTCTCGTTGAAACCATACCGAGCTTCGAGAGCTGACTGAATTTCAGGAGACAACGCCCGTTCACTCAAAAACGGAGAACCAGGGGCCCATCGAATCACCCAAAAGGAAAGAATGACAATGATGAGCAACGTGGGAATTAACCCCAAGAATCGTTTCAAAATAAATCGACTCATGACTTCCCCTTGTCCGGCTCAATGTAGATGTATTTCCAGGGATGACGATCCAAGTGGTTGGGCCAAAAACCCTTAACATAGGGTTTTTTCAAGAAGTTCCGTGAATACACATACAAAGAAATGGCCGGAAGCTCTTGAGATAAAATGCTTTCAGCCTTCCTTAAGATCTGGAGTCGCTTTTCCCTTTGCAAAATTCCGTTGGCTTGTTTCAAGAGTGAATCATATTCGGCATTTTTCCAACCGGAACGATTGTTGGGACTGTTACTCAAAAAGATTTCAAGAAAGGTATAGGGATCTGGATAATCTCCGAACCATCCCATTCGGCCAATCTCAAAGTCCTTCTGCCTCATATTCTTCAGAAAGACTTTCCATTCTTGATTCTCTAGGTTGACCGTCACACCCAAGTTCTGTTTCCACATCTGAACCAAGGCTTGGGCAAGGGTTTTATTCCCCTCATTCGTATTGTAAGTGAGCGTGATTTCCGGGAAGCCTTCTCCTTTGGGATATCCCGCTTTTTTGAGAAGACGCTGGGCTTTTTCCACATCAAAAATGGGGGAGTTCGGGCCACGATAACTAACCAAGCCATCCGGGACAAAATCTGCCGTAGGAATTTGATTGGAACGCGTCACAAAACGTACGATCTTTTCCCGATCAATCGCCAAATTCAAGGCCTGACGCACCCATTTATTATCCAAAGGTTTCTGCTTCACATTGATCCAATAGAAATAGACCGCCAAAAAAGGATAACGAAAAAAATCTTCATATTTATGAAGCTGCCCGATCACTTCCAAAGGCAAACTTCCATTCCTCCCAGTCCAATCCATCTCGCCGGTTGCATACAAATTTAGGGATGTATTTGGATGTTCAACTTCAAGCACTTTCACACGATTTAAGCGCACCGTCTTAGCGTCCCAATATCGAGGATTCTTTTCAAACCATAGATGTCTTCGAAATTTCCATTCCTTTAAAACAAAGGCCCCATTGGAGACAATGTGTTCGGGGCGAGTCCAGAGTTCCTCAGAAATGCCATGCTTCTTCAATCTCTCCAAAAGATGTCTTGGAATCGGCATGAAGGTTTGAAGGGAAAGAAGGTCGAGAAAAAAAGGTACGGGTTTTTCCAAATTGACTTCTAAGGTGTGATCATCCAGCGCTCGAACGCCTTGAAAGGCCTTTGAAGAAAGAGCGCCTCGAAACAAGGCCTCCCCCCCCTTAAGAAAAAAGAAGAGCGTCACATAAGGGTTCGCCGTTTCTTTTTTGAGGGCACGTTTCCAGGACCAAACAAAGTCCTGTGCCGTTAGAGGGGTTCCATCTGACCAGAAACTTTTCCGCAGATGAAAGACATATTGCTTCCCTTCTTGAGAGACTTCCCAACGTGTCGCAATTCCCGGAATGGGCAGGAGCGTTTTCGGGTCCACTTGGACCAACCCCTCAAACATGTTCAAAATTAGTTCGGCTCCGGTTGTTCCTGAACATTTTGTCGGATCCAACCACTCTGGCTCGGCGGAGTTATTGAGCCACAATTCATCCGGAGGATGCTTTAGCGTAGGGTCACCAAAAAAACGGGTCGGGGTCGAGTCACAACCCACAATCAAGAATAGCGACAAACACACCAGCAGATTCTGCACCTTCACGAATCGCATGAACTTTAGAATCATATCGGTCGCTTACGGATTGATCGAGTTTTCTCCTTTTCCCACAATTCGCCAAACAAAGAAAAAGGGCGACTTGAAACAAGTCGCCCCTTTCACGAACCGAAGAGGCCCCCCTTCACTTCTTCCCCTTCGATTCAAAGAACCCGGGCGTCTCCCCCTCATTCGACGCCCGGATTCGTACGATCTTCTACATCCGATGGAGGCGGTTCACTCTTTCCTCCAACCGAGCAAGTTCTGTGTGAAAGCGATCAGCTTCGCGGGCGGAAAGCTCCCCGATTCGATCCGCAGCGCGGCGAATGCTTTCGTCGATACGTCGCTCAAAGGTCTCCCGACTGACGTTCAGCCGATTGTTCAGGACCGTGAGCAAACGCTCACCCTGAAACGGTGTAACCCTTCCGGTCTCTACCATCTTACGTACCAGCGTTTCCCCCTCGTTCGTCGCGGCACTGGTCAAACCACGAGTCGCACGCCATGAAAACCGGACAAAGTCACGCAGAACGTTTTCTTTTAAAGCCCTGGAATCCGAATTAGGCTCTCTTGCCACTACCGTTTCCATTGACTATCTCCCTTCTGCGACATTCAGTCGCATTGTTATCAAAGTGTGTGCCAGACTCAAAAAAGTACGACCAGATTTCTAAGTCTCGCTGTGAGCAAGGAGTTCAAGGGTTGAAGGCCTTTTAAAAAAGTGTAAAGAATGCATTCTTTACTCGGCATATTGTCTAGATTTCCGACACACCAAAAGACCAAAACGAAAACTCCTTTATTTCCAAAACCTTAAAACACCAACAGTGTTAGTTTTCCAACACCCGAAACGTCTTAAATGCTAACAGGTCGAATATCATGTAGCCTCAGTTGAACCTCGGTGTTTCCATTCCAAGAGTTCAACTCGGGCATCACCACAGCCTCGACCATTCCTTTGCTTCTCGACCCGTGAGTCTCAAACATATTGAAACCGATGGCCGAAAAACTCGCCCCACCCTCAGGACTTCTCAAGCGAAGCTTTAGATGGTTCTTTCCCACCTCCCTTGCACCCCCTACAACTCGGGCGCGAACCCAAAAAGATGGTTCCGGATTTCCCACTCCAAAGGGTCGCAATTGATCCAAAAGAGAAAGATACCCTCTATTCAAGTGCCCCAATTCGAGCTTTGCGTCAATGAAAACCTCGTGCACTGCGGCAACTTTTTGTTTCGAGAATTCGTTTCGGATGGCTCGTTGAAAAGCCTCGAACGAATCTCTTTCTAAAACACATCCGGCGGCCTCTTGATGACCTCCATACGTGTGAAGCAGATCTTTACATCCTTCAAGCGCTTTGACAATATTTGCTCCACCCCGAGCGCGAGCCGATCCCCGTGCGACCTTTCCTTCGAAAGAAAACACGAATGCAGGAACTCCCCATGTACTGGATAAACGTTGCGCCACCAAACCAATGATGCCGGGATGGAAGTTTTCTCCTCCCACCACAATGGCACAATTTCCTTTTTCCACTTGCCTCGTGGCATCCACCGAGGCCAAACGCGTGGTTTTTTCCTCCAGTTCCCTTCGTTGTCGATTCCAATCCTCCACCTGCGAAGCAATTCGGGTCGCTTCATCCAGAGAGTCTGTCGTCAACAACTGAAGGGCTTCCATCGCTCTTCCAAGACGAGCCGCCGCATTGATTCGAGGAGCCAAGCGAAAACCGACATCTGTCGCCGAAATTGAATCATCCAAAGAAAGCCCCGACTGTTCCCGCATGCTCACAAAACCGGGTCGGCTCGATGCGCTCATTTCACGCAACCCGTGAGCAACCAAGATTCGATTCTGTCCCACCACCGGAGCCATGTCCGCCAATGTCCCGAGCGCCACAATATCCAAATAGGATTTCAAATTCGGTTCGTCAAAAGCCTTAAATAAACCGCGATCTCGCATGACCGAACGAACGGCCAAAGCCAACATGAAGGCCACTCCGACTCCCGAGAGCCCTTCTAAAAATTGTTCATTTCCTTCCAGGTGGGGATCGACCAAGATGGCCGATTGGGGAAGATTATCCGGAGGACGGTGATGATCCGTCACAATGGTTTCGATCCCCGACTCATGCAACTGGGCAATTTCGCTTACATTTGAAATTCCGCAATCACAGGTAATGACCAAAGAAACGTTTTCCTTTATAGCCAACTCGACGGCATTGGGGGAAATTCCATGACCTTCCTTTAGTCGATTGGGAATGAACGGAAAGCTGGATAGATGAATCTCTCTGAAAAAAATTTGTAGCAGGGCCGTCGCCGAAATGCCATCCGCATCGAAATCTCCATGGACCAAGACTTTTTCTTGGCTTTGAAGCGCATCCACCACGCGTTTGGCTGCTCTTTCCATCCCACGCAACTGAAAGGGTCCCGCCATGGAATGAAGAGCTTTTTCCAAATATTCAGTCGCGGTTTTCTCATCTCTCACACCACGTGCCACCATGACGCGGATTAAACTCTCCGGAAAATGTAAATTCTCCGAAAGAGAGCGAACCACTTCCTCATTCAGTTCACGTAAATGCCAGTTCTTCGGCACGAACCTCATGCGTTAGGCCGCGAGGCGTTTCTTCTGAAGATATTTCCGAACGTAAATCGTGACCGGTGAAGCAATCAATACCGAAGAGTACGTACCCGCGACAATTCCAATCGTGAAGGCCAAAGCAAAATTGTATGTGATCGGACCTCCCAAAAGCATCAATGCCACGCTGGCGATAAGCGCTGTCCCGGACGTCAATATGGTCCGACTGAGCGTCTGATTAACACTGTCATTGATGGTTCCAATGAAATTGGCTTCTTTGGATTTCTTCACATTCTCGCGAACACGATCATACAAAACAATCGTATCGTTGATGGAATACCCAACGATGGTCAACACAGCGGCCACAATCGAGAGATCAAATTGAAGCCCCAGAAAAGAAAATACGCCCAGGATCACCACAGCGTCATGAATCAAAGCGATGATTGCACCCGGCGCGAATTCAAACTCGAATCGAAACCAAATGTAAATCAGGATAAATATGATTGCGATGATCACCGCTCCAACCGCCTGCATTCGAAGCTCTTTTCCCACTTTCGGGCCCACTTGGTCGGTTTGCAAGACTTCAAATGCCGTTCGACCGAATTTCTCATGAAACGTTTCGATGATCCGCGTTGAGATTCCGGCAAATTGGACCAAATATTCGTGATCCGTGGCACGACCAAAACGAGAAGCGCTATCCACCTCTAGATCGGGCAATTGAAGCGCATTGATTTCTTCTTTGAGTTTATTTTCGTCAATCGAAGAAGCATAGCTGACATAGATGCGGTCTTCCGAAAAGCGAATGCGGGCCTTTCCAGCATCTTTCCCTCCGGCCTTCATTGCGGCCTTCTCCAGCTCCGGTTTATGCGTGGCCAAATTTAGATCCACTGTTTCCACTCGAATGAGAAATTCCCCGGAGCCTTCTTCTCCAATCTCTTGAACCATGGCTTCCTTAAGTCCAATGGGGGAGAGAGCTTCTCTCAATTTCCCGACGGTCGGTTTTTCATTGAAACGCACATGAACTTCCGTGCCCCCCTTGAAATCGACGCCGTAATTCAACCCCTTGGTAGATAACAACCCCACAGAGATCAAAAGTGAGATCATGGACAACACGAGGAAAGTGGGAGCCACTTTCATGAAGTTGATTTTTGTTCCGTGTGGAATGATTTCAAAAAATTTCTGTTCCATTAGATTGATAACCTCTTAGGTTGAAATCGAGTGATGATCCATTCGAACGCCATTCGCGTAAACCAAAGCGCAGTAAAGTAGTTGGCGATCAAACCAAAGATGAGCGTCAGAGCAAATCCTTTGATGGGACCCGTACCGAAATGCAACAAAACAAAGGCGGTAATCACCGTGGTTAAGTTGGAATCCAAAATCGTTAAATGGGCCCGATCATACCCGGCTTCCACCGCAGCTTTAATGGGTTTTCCGTTTCGCAATTCTTCTCGAATGCGTTCATAGATGATGACGTTCGCATCGACCGCCATTCCAAGAGAAATGATGATTCCTGCAATTCCAGGCAAGGTTAACGTCGCATTCAGGACCCCCAAGCACGCCAAAATGAAAACGATGTTTACAATGATTGCCAGGTCCGCCGCGATTCCGGAAATTTGATAATAAATCGCCATAAACACAATGATGAGAAGCGCTCCCACAAGCATCGCTTTCAATCCTCGTTCAATCGAGTCTCTTCCCAAAGAAGGGCCCACCGAGCGATTCTCAAGAATTTCTACTGGGGCCGGTAAAGCTCCAGCACGTAGAACCAAAGCCAGGTCTTTCGCCTCATTCATGAGTTCGTTGCGCGAACGAAGAGAGCCCAACGTAATTCGAGCCCTTCCACCACCGATTCTGTCTTGAATCGTTGGGGCCGACTGAATTTTGTCATCCAAAATGATGGCCATATTTTTTCCAACATTGGCGCCGGTAACTTCTTCAAAAATTTGAGCGCCCCTTGGATTGAAAAGGAGAGAAACTTCCGGTTCACCATATTGTCCCTGACTGATTCGAGCGTCCTCTAACATTTCACCCGTCAACAGCGTTTCGGATTTAAGGAGATAAGGTCGCTCCACAATGGTCCCGGTGGAACCATCTTCCGTTTCTTCCATAAGAACTTGTGTGCCTTTGGGAATTTTCCCTTTCAGTTCCAGATTTAAATCCTCAATGGATGCATCTTTTCGAAGCTTTTTCTTCGCACTGGCGACCAATGTTTCGAGCGCTATCCCGTCCATGCTCTCGCTGTCCACGATTTTAAACTCCAGCTGGGCCGTTCTTCCCAAAACACTCTTGGCGCGTTCAGGGTCATCCATTCCTGGAAGTTGAACAATGATCCGATCTTTTCCCTGAGCCTGAATGGAGGGTTCCGCCACACCAAATTCATCCAATCGACTTCGTAGCGTCTCCAGGGCTTGTTGAATGGTGTCTCTCTCAACGATGTTTTTTCTCTCTTCTTGGATATCCAAGGTGAAGGTCCCCTCTCCCGGATCTTCATCGACAATCGACAACACGTTGAATTTGTTCTGTACATACGTGCGGAAATCTGAAGAGTTCTTCTTGTCCTTTAAGAGAAGTTGAATTTCGGTTGAATCGAACTCTCTCTGAATGGAAACGAAGTCGATCTTTTGGTCGGGTAGAAAGTCCTTGAGGTCACGAATGTAACGGTCCGCCTCATTCATGAGGGCGCGACGAAGATCGATGCCCAAAACCATGTGAATTCCCCCTTGAAGATCCAATCCCAATTTCACTTGAGAATCGGGAAGCATCTTCACGTACCAGGGAGCATCTTTTTCTGGAACCTCCACAAAATTGGGCAGAACAAAGTAAACGGCCAACATGACCGAAACGAAGGATATGATGAAGCGAACGCGCCAGGTTGTACTCATGGTTTTTTACTTATTCCCTTCTCCCGCCTTGGGCTGCATTCCCGCAATGGAACTTCGACTCGCACGAATGCGAACATGATCTGCCACTTCGAGCGTGACCACCTGTTCGGTCAATCCCGCGACTCTTCCATAAAGACCGGACTGCAAAATGACTTCGTCACCCTTTTTTAAACCGCTGAGAAATTTTCGATGTTCCGTTTCTCGTTTCTTTTGGGGACGAATCAATAAAAAGTAAAACACACCAAACATAAAGAGGAGCGGAATCAACATCGATCCCAAGCCACCGGAGCCTTGAGCTCCCCCTGGATTCTGTGCCATTGCGTAAAGTTCTGTAATCATGGGGCGGTTTTGTACCCGAGCCCCGTCATGTGGTCAACGATTCCCGCGCCTTTTTCAGGAACGCGTCAAACTCCCCTTCACAAATGGCTTCACGAATCTCCCTCATCCAATTCAAGTAAAATGTAATATTGTGAAGCGTATTCAGCCGAAGCGCCAAAATTTCATTCACACGAAAGAGATGATGGAGATAGGCCCGGCTGTATCGTCGACAAGCCAGGCAAGAGCAGCCCTCTTCCAACGGTCGGTCATCGTTTCGGTATTCGGATCGTTTGATATTGATCTTTCCCTCATGGACAAAGAGGGTTCCATTGCGCGCGTTTCGTGTCGGCATGACGCAGTCAAACATGTCCACGCCACGAGCCACGCCTTCGACCAAGTCTAAGGGCGTCCCCACCCCCATCAAATAACGAGGTTTTTCTTGAGGCAGAATTTCAGTCACCACATCGACCATCTCATACATGGCCGATTTTTCTTCGCCCACGCTCAACCCCCCGATGGAAAATCCCGGACAATCCCTTTGAATGGTTTCTTCCGCACTACGCCGACGAAGAGAAGGAGAAATTCCACCTTGAACGATGCCAAAAAGATGTTGAGTTTCCTTCCTTGGCTCCTTGAGCGAACGATCTAACCATCGAAGCGTCCGTTCCAAAGCTTCTTCCACGCGATCCTCGGAAGCCGGAAGTTCGATGCATTGATCCAAAGGCATCATGATGTCCGAACCCAGGTTTCGCTGAATTCGAACCACTTTTTCCGGCGTCCAAACCACCTCACTCCCATCCCAGTGAGAACGGAAGGTGACGCCTTGATCATCCAGCCTACGAAGCGAGGCCAAACTGAACACTTGAAAGCCACCGCTATCGGTCAAAATGGCGCGATCCCACTTCATGAAACCATGCAAGCCTCCCAAATCATTGACCAGCTCGTCTCCGGGCCTTAGAGCATTGTGGTAGGCATTGGACAAAATGATCTTGGCATCCAGTTCTTCCAAATCGGAAGCATCCAAAGTTTTCACGGTCGCATGCGTTCCCACGGGCATAAAGACGGGCGTCGGAACGTCACCGTGAGACGTATGCACCACACCCGTTCGAGCGTTCGTACGCGCGTCTCTTTTTTCCACTTCAAAAAACGAAGTCCCCATAACGTTGCGCACCTTACCCTCGCCCCACATGCTTCTCTACTTTTTAATCCGCTCCCCTCCTAAAACACACAGAGCTAGCCAAAAATAGAATCCTCCTGAAAGGCAGCCGTTTGAGCAAAAGCGTTGGCAAACGAAAAAGGAAATGGGAGGAGCCAAGTTCTGAGCGAAAGCGTGGGGGGGGGAGCCGGAATGCGAAGCATTCCGGGGGGGAGGTTCCCTCCCCCGAGGTTTCGCTTTCGTCCAGAACTTGGCTTCGAGTATTTCCTTTTTCGTTTTTCCGGCCCCAGAAAAGTAAGCTTCAGTGAGAAGGTGTAAGTCTTACGATTTTTTAAGCGATGAACATGGCATCGCCGTAAGAATAGAATCGGTAATGCTCTTCGATGGCAATTTGGTACAGCTCCAGAAGTTTTTCAACACCGCCCTCGCCCAAAAACCCACTGACCAAGGCCATCAGGCTTGATTTGGGAAGATGAAAATTCGTGACCATGGCATCCACAACTTCTGGCATCCATCCAGGCTTGAGAAAGAGGTCACAAGGTCCCTGAATGCCTTTGGGAGACATTCCGTTTCGAACCCACCATTCCAGAGAACGAACCACGGTCGTGCCAACTGCAATGACCCGTTTGCCCGATTGTTTTGCGGAGAGAATTTTTTCGGCCACGTCCGCTGAAAGACGTACTTCTTCTTCATGCAGTTTCCCAAGGTCCCATTGTTCTGGGGTCAATGGACGAAACGTTCCCCACCCTACCGCCAAATGTAGATGGCAGAGTTCAACTCCCTTTTCGCTCAAACTCTGAAGCAACTCAGGCGTAAAATGCAAACCCGCTGTGGGAGCCGCCACTGCACCAGAGTCCTTGAAGAACGTGGTTTGATAACGGGTCCAATCCTCTTCTTCCGTTTCAGAAAGACCCTGTTTCTTCCGAGCGCCGCGAATATACGGAGGCAATGGGGGAAGGCCATACGTCTGCCTCCAGCTCAACACTTCTGCGGTAGATGCTTCAAAACAAATTTCCGCTGTCCCGCTAGCGTTCCTCGAACAAATTTTCATGTTCATGTTTCCGGGAAGAAGATAGGAAACGTTCTTTTTCAAACGTTTGCCGCCCACCAAGGCCTCCCAAACCGATTGATTCCCTTGTGCCTGCAATTCCTTTAGCAACAAGAGTTCACACGGACTTCCACTTTCCTTGCGCCATAAAACGCGAGCCGGGTCCACCCGAACATTATTGAGGACAAACAAGTCTCCGGGTTGAAGAAACTCCAGGATACGACTCACTCGGGAATGAGTGATGCCTGATTTTTTTCGATCATAGCCAAGAAGTTTTGCATCGGATCTTCGCTTGGAGGGATGTGTGGCGATTCGCTCCTCGGGAAGATGATAATCAAATTGTTCAATCGGATTCATTTACCGACGAACAACTCGTCCACAGGACGAACATTTAATTTCTGAAGCCGTTAACGCGAACCAATAAGATCCCAACACGATTCTTAGATCACGGGCCCCCTCAGGCACTTTTTTATAGAAGGTCACCATCTGAAGAGCTTCACGACCCGCCTCATAGGTAGATTTGAGACGTCCTCCACAATAATCACAATTTAAAAGAGGATCATGAAGAAGCCAGGCCACCGCCTCTTCTCGACTCTGGAACCCGCCTTCGATCTTGCGGTGAAAATCCCACTCATCGACATACTCTTCCCGAGAAGCCGCTTCTCGAATCTCATCCTCTACTTTTCGTCTTCGCTCTTTCTTCTTACTCTGCTTCGCTTTTTTCCATTTCCCCCAAAGCGACGGAAGAAAAAGAAAGGCCAGTCCAAGAAAACCCAAAATGGGCATCCATCCATCCAATTCCCAGGAGCGACGTTTGCCTTCCAGCCACAAACCCACTCGTTCTTTCCGCATTTCTTCGAGTCGATCGGCGCCCCCAATGGGTACCGTTAACTTTGCATCGTACCCCTTCAATTCCTTATTGAGGCGTTCATAGTCTTCATGCACAGATTGATCGGACAAATAAGCAAAATTACTTACTTTGTAATATCGCTTTCCCCCAAAAAAGGAGAGCACCAACAGAATTAGTACAACCCCAACCAGTCTCATTTCCTAATTTCCCTTTCGAACGAGTTTCTTTCCAGTGCGCGCACACAACTCTTCATGAACTTTCTTCATGTCATCCCAAACATCCTTTTTAGCACTAGGATTTCTCAGAAGATACGCGGGATGATATGTCGGCATCAATGTCATTCCATTGTACTCCGTAAACTCTCCTCTCAATTTGGAGATCGGGGTTTCCACCCGCAACAACGTCTGAACGGCAAATTTTCCCAAGGCGCAGATGACTGTCGGGCGAATGGCCTCCAACTGTGCTTTGAGGAAAGGTTCACATGTCTCAATTTCATCCGGCTCGGGATTGCGATTTTGAGGAGGCCGACATTTCACAACATTGCAGATGTAAACATCCGAACGAGTCAGTCCAATGGCTTCAATGATTCCCGTGAGAAGTTTGCCCGCACGTCCGACAAAGGGTTCACCTTTAAGGTCTTCATCCCGTCCCGGAGCTTCTCCCACAAAGACCAAATCGGCCTTGGGATTTCCCGCCCCAAAAACGAGTTTGTTTCTTCCTTGGTGCAATTTGCAACGTGTACATTCACCAATTTCTTCTCGAACCTGTTTCAACGTCACTTTCGGCATGGCTTCGGCACTCTCTCTTTCTTCTCGCGAGGGTGAAATCAACAAACCACGACGTTGCCAATCCTTCACCGCCACTTGCGTGGCTTCCAGCAATTCCTTGAACTCGTTCACGACATATCGATACCAGAAGGAGAGTCTGGGCTAAAGCTTTAGTTCAGACGTGGAAATCAACGAGAAAGGATCACGCGAAAAACGCTCCACCACACTTCGCACATGGTCTGTACTCGGGGGAGATTTTTGGCCCATTTTTTTCCGAAAGTTTCGCCGAATTTCATGCGAAGAACGGAGCCGGGTTTGTCCGATGGGATCCAGGCTCACATACTCCGAATCCCGATATTCATTCAAGAAACTTAAAATGGCCGTTAGAGAGCGTTGAGTGTACTCGTGAACTTCGCCCTCTTCCAAGGGCCAAGGAGATTTTCGGCTGAGTCCTCCCCATATTTTTTGCCAAGAATGCAGAGATTGCAGGAGAAGAAGCTGATTAAAAATGCGCTTATTGGTGTTGAAGTCAAAAATTCGAACGGGAATTTTACTCTCGAAGTAGTCGTCACAATCGGAAAAGTCTCCACGGGCAATGGAGTGAAAGAGATTGAGCGTTTTTTGTGTGGTTAAACGCCGGTCAAACAATTGTTCCCAATAAACATGCTTGAACATGCCAGAGTCGTAAGAAAGAACCGTTCGGCTTGGAACGAAGCAATTATGGCTAATCGTATCGGCGGCCAAATGACTCACATACCCAAATGAAAAGGCTCGAATCCTGGGAGTTTCAGCTTCCTCAATAAGTCTCAACCCGTTGTGCCAGTGGTGACAATGCATCAACGAACGCCCCCATTTTTTGGCCAAAACCACATCCGCACTGACACACCCGTACAAAAACGGTAGGGGATGATAGGCCAACAAGGCCCTCACACCGTCGGTAACTTGATTCAATTGATTCAGGATTGCGACTCCAAAATGAAGATGAGTTGCTGGCCCCCAGGCCCAGGCATCCTCAGGGACACTCAAGAAAAGCAGCGCAATCCCAATTGCATGTATCCATTTCATAGCACTGCCGATCACTCTATGGTACGACTTAGACCCAAGAGAATCAAAGGGGCATCTGTATTTTTCCTTCTGGCTCTTGAATATGAGTGTTTGGGAAACCATTTCAGTGGGTTATCGGCTTTCACCTCATGTCCGGGGCGGGCAACAAGCGGTTTTCTGTCCAACCAAGGTCGCGGGGGGAACCACACATAGAGTGAGGTTTTGATGACGCGAGTTGCACTAGTGGATGGCATTCGAACTCCTTTTGCCAAAGCGGGGACGGCCCTCACCCCCATTCCGGCTCAAGAACTTGCCCGTATCGTCATCCGAGAACTCATCGAACGAACGGAAATCAACCCTCAATATGTCAATGAATTGATTTTTGGCAATATTTCTCAACCCATGGAAGCCGCAAACATTGCCCGAGTCGCCGCGCTCACGGCCGGGCTTCCGGAAAGTCTCCCTGCCTATACGGTCTGTCGAAACTGTGCTTCGGGCCTTCAATCCATTACGGATGGATTCAATCTGATTCGTTCGGGACAAGCCCATATGGTGATTGCTGGGGGAACGGAATCCATGAGCAACACCCCTATCGTTTTCCCCAAATCGATGGCTCACTTCTTATCGGGCCTGGCTCAAGCGAAGACCCTACCCCAAAAATTGGCGGCTCTATCACGGGTTCGCCCCAAACATTTCAAACCAATCTTTTCCTTGGTCCATGGATTAACCGACCCTGTCAGTGGCCTCAACATGGGAGAAACGGCCGAAGTCCTGGCCAAAAAATACGCCATCACGCGAGAGGAGCAGGACCGCTTTGCCCTTCGAAGTCATCAATTGGCATCCAAGGCCATTGAGGAAGGTCGAATGGCCGAGGAAATTGTTCCGGTTTTCTTTCCAGGAAAAGAGACTCCCCTGCAAACCGATGTGGGCCCGAGAGAAAGCCAAACCTTGGAAGCCCTCGCCAAATTGCGACCCTATTTTGATCGAAAATATGGAACCGTCACGGTCGGTAACGCATGCCCCATCACCGATGGAGCGGCTGCAGTACTATTGATGAGCGAAGCCAAGGTGAAAGTGGCTGGGATTGAGCCGTTGGCTTGGATCCGAAGTTACGGATATGGAGGCGTGGATCCCCGACGCATGGGGTTGGGACCCACGGTTGCAACGCCACTGGCTTTGCGCCGAGCCAACTTAAGCATGAAAGACATTGAACTCATGGAACTGAACGAAGCCTTTGCCGCTCAAGTTCTTTCCTGCCTGCGCATTTTCGAAAACCCCAAGCTCGGTGAGGATGTCGGAGCCAATCAACCGGAGTTGGGGGGAATGCACATGGACCGAATCAACGTCAATGGAGGGGCCATCGCTTTGGGTCATCCCGTAGGAACGTCGGGAACCCGAGTCACCCTGACCTTGGCCAAAGAAATGAAACGAAGAGATCTTACCTTGGGCCTCGCGACTTTGTGTGTCGGTGGAGGTCAGGGCGGCGCAATTGTTTTGGAGCGGAGATAAATTTATGCTTCGTCATCACACACTCACCATCGATACCGACAACGTCGCGACGCTTTCTCTAGATCTTGAGGGAAAAAAGGCCAATGTGCTTTGCACCGAACTGGTGGAAGAACTCTTAAGAACCATGAAAAAGCTTCGCTCCACTCAGGAGATTTCGGGGCTTTTGATCAAAAGTGCCAAACCCAACACATTCATCGCGGGAGCGGACGTCCACGAAATTTTTTCGATCTCAGATCCCACCTTGGCCCAAGAAAAGGCACGCCTGGGACAATCTCTCATGGACGCCCTGGCCGAACTCCCGTTTCCGACCATTGCCATCATTGACGGTCCCTGCTTGGGTGGAGGACTGGAACTGGCCTTGGCCTGCACGCATCGAGTCGCAGGAAGTGGTGCACACGTGGAGTTGGCCTTACCGGAAGTTCAGCTTGGCATCATTCCGGGTTTTGGTGGAACCCAACGGCTACCCAAACTCATTGGTCTCATGAGTGCCTTGGATTTGATCTTAAGCGGGAGGCGTCTTTCTGGAAAAAAAGCCCTTCGCTTGGGATTGGTGGACCAGGTGGCTCCCACAGAAGCATTGGAAGCCGTTGCACGAACCTGGATCCGAGCCGAAAAACGAAAGAAGTTAAAAAAACACCCCCTTCTCCATCAAGTCATGGAGCGATTGAAACCGGCTCGAAGTTGGATATACAAACGCGCCCGAGAAAAGACCATTGCTCAAACGCAAGGACACTACCCTGCCCCTTTGGCCGCGCTGGACGTCATTGAAGACACCTTTCGAACACCGCAAGTCTATGGGTACGAAATCGAGGCTCGAAAGGTCGGTGAACTGATTGCTTCCCCGACATGCAAGGCGCTTCTCCACCTCTTTTTAGCCTCGGAAGAGATTCGAAAACAGAAAGGTCAACTGGCCTGCCCCCCATTTACGAAGATTGGATTGGTCGGTGCGGGAATCATGGGTGGCGGAATCGCGCAATTGGTTACCTCCAAAGGGTATCAACTGAGGATGAACGATCTTGATTGGCCTCCTCTGGGAAAGGCTTTAAATGTCGCACGGGAGTTGAACCAAAAACTCGTGAAACGAAAAAAGATCACGCCGCTTGAAGCTGAACACCGTCGTTTTCGAATCTCCCCCACCACCACATTGACGGGATTTCGAAAAGCGGAGTTCACCATTGAAGCCGTCGTAGAAGACATGAACATCAAAAAAGCGGTGTTCGCCGAACTCGATCAAAAAGTAAAACCAGAGGCCATTTTGGCTTCGAACACATCGGCCCTTTCCATCACTGAGATTGCCACGGCAACCAACCATCCCGAACGCGTCATTGGGATGCATTTTTTCAATCCCGTACACCGAATGCCCCTGGTGGAAATCGTTCGAGGAAAAGCTTCCTCGGATTTCGCAGTGGCATCCGGCATCGAGTTTGCGCTTCGCTTGGGAAAGGTTCCCATTGTCGTAACGGACCGGCCCGGATTCTTGATCAACCGGATACTGGGAATTTACCTCAACGAGGCTTGCCGAATGGCCGAGGAAGGTATTCCCATTCCAGAGATTGAGCATTCCATGAAAGCGTTTGGAATGCCCATGGGACCGTTCCAACTCATGGACGAAGTGGGCATTGATATCGCCGAAAAAGTTGGGGACTACCTATGTGATGCGTATGAGCATTTTCCAAATGCTTCCAGCTTGTTAGGCTTCCTAAGAGAGAAACAACTTTTAGGAAAAAAGACGCAAGAAGGGTTCTATCTCCACCAAGGAAAAACGCCTCATCTCAACGAAAACCTCATCAAGGAAGCCGTGAAAGTCCTGAGCGATGATCGCCCCTTTACCATGAATGAAGATCAATTCTCCGGATTGTCCGACCGGATGACTCTCCTTATGCTCAATGAAGCTGGGAGATGTCTGGAGGAAGGCGTGGTGGATAAGGAAAGTGATGTGGACATTGGAATGGTCTTTGGAACGGGTTTTGCTCCGTTCCGCGGAGGTCTCTTGAAGTATGGGGAAATGAGAGGTTGGTCGGATATTTTAAGCCAACTGGAAACCATCGCTACGCGACATGGAAAACATTTCGCTCCGTGCGCATATTTAAAAAACAAAGTTAAACCGGAAGTTTAGACGTCCAATGCAAGCCATCACATTAGGTCTTTTTTTCCTTGTATCCTTGTCGTTGGAGCCACCCAAAAAATTGACACCCCCAACGCGTCGTGTTACCGATTTCTCATGACAAAGCTTGTATGGGTTTGTGCACTTTCCTTCACCATGCTGTTGGTGAGCTGTGGAAATGATCCCAAATATTGGGGACGAGGACAGGCTGTTCGGATTCAGCCGGCACGTGCCCAATTCGTTTTGGGTCCCATCCAAACCGCTGCATCTCTTCGAGAGTGGAATCAGTTCCAAAACGCGTTAACCACACATGTCTGGCATGGTTTTGATTGGAGAGCCAATCACCCCACCCTCGTCGCGGGATCAAATCTTCAGATCTATCCCTACAACGACCGCTTCCGTTTCAATCTTTATTCTTCGGAGGGCTATTTATTCGTCGGAGAAATTCATCGAAGAAATCCCCGGATGGCCTTTCGCCCCGTTTTTCGGGGAATGATCTTGAGTGTATTCCAACCGGTTCGAACTCCTCGCTGTCGTGGATACCTCCCGAGCTGGAGAATGCCTCTTCCCAACCCCTGCTTCATTGCCATGTCACCTCCTCGAGGAAACCCCATCATTTATGGATCCTTGGGCCAAGAAGAAGATCTGGGAAAAGTTCTCACGCTTGAAATTCAAAACCCTCCCTTGGAAATGTGGGGACAGGCTCCCGAGAAACTGGAATTTCTGCAAACGCCCGTAGCCAAGGACGTTGAGAACTTTTAGTTGGCTGAATTTTCTGATTGAATTCAGATACTTACAAGCTAAAACAAAAACTTCGCTTAAAGCTTGCATGCACGCTCGTTTCGGATATCTAGGTTATGTAGGGTTGTTTTGAAAAGCTAAAATTGTGTTGAACTGAGGCGATATGAGCAGCGATCAAATTCGAGAACTTCTGACGACCATCGCAAAGAATCTGGTGGATCAACCGGATCAGATTTCCATTAACGAGCTTCACTCGGATCAAGCGTTCATCTTTGAACTATCTGTTGCAAAAAGTGATGTCGGAAAAGTCATTGGGCGTGGTGGAAAAACCGCCATGGCCATTCGTTCCATCTTGGAAGCTGCAAGTGGAAAGTATAAGCGCCGCGTGATTTTAGAAATCCTCGAATAGGTTTACTGTTTTCGGCAATCGTTTGGATTTTTCCTTCTTTTTGAGTCATACAGACATTTGTATCGTCCCCCGGGAGCTACCCTTAACGTAAACTCGTAGGCATCTCGATTCCCCGAAAGAAACTCGTACCGAATTCTGCGCCGACCTGGCTGGATGGGGTGACTGTACACGGGGGTATTGTCGATTTTTTTGCCATCCACCCAGAGTACGGAATAGGGTTTTGTACCCACCGTCAACCTCCCCGGCTTCTTGGCAGAACCCAGCTTGGCTGGCGGACCGACCACCGGTATTTTTTTGCGAGTTGCTCGTTTTCTCTCCAAAACCAACCGCAAATTGATCTGTTTCGGAAATTTTGTGGACACGCTGCGTCTTTCCGTTTCATATCCGTTTTTGAACAACTCAATCGAATAGGTTTTCCCCACTTGTAAGGAGGAAATCAAGAGTGGCGTTTGTTGTTCCAGAAGATCCTCTCCCACTTTGACTCGAGCTCCAGGCGGGTCCGTTTCCACATTAACCGTGAACATTTTCGGGGAAGGTTTTTGAGTGGGAACCGGGGTTGGTTTTTCCAGAGGCGCTTTCTCAGGACGCGAGGCCTCCGTCAAGGGAGGAGAAATTACGTTAGGATCCTCGGCCTCATTTCTGAAAATGACCAAGACCAGGGTTAATACCAGCAACATGGTTCCCAAGACGGCATATAAGAACGGAGGAATCTGACGAAGAATTCTTCCCACTTCCGCTTGAATCCCATAACGAAGATTGCGCCATTTCATGACGACATTCGAAAAAATCGAGGATTTCGTTAAAACCGTCCGTGGAGACGTATCTTGAGAAGAAACATTCGTTTCCCCTCCAATCACCTCCCCAGAAAGCACCTTCTCCGGCGAACTCAACTCGTATTGCGGGTTCGCCGCAAAAACCTGGGATCGGGTGGTTTCACCATAAGAGGGGGCCCCCGGCTCGAAACCCGTCACTTCGGTTTCCTCCCTCTTCTCTTCCATTTCCCGTTTGTAATATCTGCGCAAAAAACCGATGAGATCCGTATGAGTGACCCTTATTTTTCGTCCAGCCGGAGACCATCGAATCAAAAATTCGTTGAGGGCATCCACAAACTCTTCTGCCCTTTGAAAGCGCTTTTCCAAATCGGCATCAAGAGCCTTGTTCAAAATCGCCTCAAGCTCTCGAGGCACCGTGGGTCGGATTTTTCGAACCGAAGGAATATTGGCCTCCCGGATCATCCGCAAGGCCTCCGGCACCGAATCGGCTTTAAACAGGCGCTCCCCCGTAACCAATTCCCAAAAAATAATCCCTAAGGAAAAAAGATCACTTCGGCAATCCAGCTGAAGGTTTGCACGAGTTTGTTCCGGCGACATATAGCCCGTTTTTCCCCGAATGATTCCGATTTCCGTTTTATGGGATTGGTTGGATGCCTTGGAAATTCCGAAATCGACAATCTTCACTTCCCCGTCAAATGAAACCAAGATGTTTGCAGGGCTAATGTCTCGATGTACGATATTTAAGGGCTTCCCCGATTCATCGAGTTTCCGATGGGCGTAAGCCAATCCGGTACCAATTTCCCGAACGATGTGAACAACGAGATCCAACGTAAATTGATCGTTGTCTTTCCTCACTCGCTTAAAAAGATTTTTGAGGGTTGTCCCCTCCACAAAATCCATGGCAATGAAGTAGGAATCATCGATTTTTCCAAATTCCACGATGGGCACGATTGAGGGATGATTCAAATGAACCATGAGTTTCGCCTCGTCAATCAACAGCGAAATAAACTCCTCATCATTCGAATACTGCGGAAGAATTCGTTTAATGGCCAATGTATAATGATGACCATCAACCCCCAAAGCCAAAGCTTTAAAGATCTCCGCCATTCCACCCGTCGCAATTTTTTCGACGAGAATATATTTTCCAAAACGTGTGTGTTCCATTTAATCTGAGTCTTTCAACCCCCGCCATTCTCTCATGGCGTACCGATTCTGCCTTACGGAGTTGAGAAAACTTTCCCGATATGCCTCTTCCTTGATCTGCGACGCCCTGCTTTCAATGAGGTGCACCATCGTTCGGAGGATTTCTTTCGCCTCCTCTGCACGACCAAGTTCTTTCAAGATATGATAATGATTGATGTAAGCATCTTCCTCGGACCCCTCTACTCCTTGGGGGTTTTCTTTGACCAAAGAGAGAGCTTCCTCACTATGTGCCAAAGCTTTCTCGGATTCTCCTTGAATGAAGAAGGACCTCGCCAAACTGGAAAGAGCTTTCACTCGAGCTGAAACCAATTTTTGTTCACGACCAATCGCCAAAGCCTCCGAAGCGAACTCTATGGCCTTTTTCAGGCAACCGGAATCTGACTCCCCTCTTTTCCGATAAATGACAGAAAGGTTATTGAGGTTTTCGCTCAAAAGATAATTACTCCCCACCTCCCGCGCAATTTTTTCACCCGAGGAAAAATGTTCCAACGCTCTCTCGTATTCGCCCAAATGAAGATAGGCGACGCCGATATTGACCAAATCATAGCCCTCTCCAGCGCGGTCCCGAATATCTTGGCGAAGATCAATGGCTTGTTCATAACATTTCAGGGCTTCTTCATACTGACCGAGTTTATGGTGAATCACCCCAATGTTCCCAATCGTAGCCGCTTGATTTTTTCGAAATCCAATTTCACGGAAAATGTTATGGCTCTTTCGCAATAAAGCCAGTGCCTCACTGTAATTTCCCAAAGTCCAGTGAACCAGGCCCTGATTACCCAAAGACACCCCTTCACTTCGCCGATTTCCAATCTTCGTCACAATTTCATGAGATTGTTGATAATAAGACAACGCCTCATGAGGCTTTCCCATGTTGAAGTAAACAAGGCCAATGACATTGAGAAAATCCCCACGAGCACTATCTTCTCCCAAGACCTCTGAAATCCTTAACCCTTCCGCATAATGATTCAGAGCACACGGATAATCCCCCACGCTATAGCAGGCAATGCCCAAGGTTCGAGTCAAATCCATGCGTAAGCTGGATTCTTGTCCCTTTTCTCCCATTTCTTCCAAACCGCGTTCGGCATGTTCTTTCGCTTCTTTAAATTTTCCAAGAGCTACCAAATACATGGCCCAAAAAGATGAGATTCGCGCTTTTAATTTCTTTTCAGGATTTAGCTTAGCAATATCCTCAAGCTCTTGAATGCATCGCAATTGATCCTTGCGTTGCCCCAAAAAATCATAAACTTTCACTTCAAACTCACGCAAACGAACATCTCGCTTAAAATTTTCTGGAGACTCCAAGGTACTGGCCAAGACCTTTCTTAAATCCAGGATCAGTTGAAGCGCCTCACGAGGGGCACATTGTCGAACCAATTGATCCACCCCCGTCATCCCATAATGGATGGCTTTCTCTTCCATTCCAGCATTTGAGAAGTGCTGATAGAGCAACATGGCGTGAATATCCAAAGGATCTCCATAAACCTTTTCGAATGCCTTTCCGACAAGCTCGTGAAGGATTTTCTTGTTGTGATTTAGGAGCGTGGAATAGACCACCTCTTGGGTCAATGCATGCCGAAAGGCTACCTCTTTCCCCAAGGCCCCCTCTTCTTTTCTCCGGAAAATGAATCCCAACTCTTCCAAAGTACTTAAATATTCTTCAATGGAAGCGTCTTGAAGCCCCATGTGAGACGCGACGTTGAAAAGAACTTTCAAAGGAACCGATTCACCGACAACAGCCATGGTCATCAAGACTTCCTTTGTGTCGGGGGAAAGTCGATCAATTCTTCCCAACAGAATCAAGTTCACCGTTTCCGGCAAAGTGGCCTCCTCGATGAGACGAGTTATTTCCCAGCTGTCATCTTCCCGACGCTTTAGAATCCCCTCATCCACCAAGGACTGAATCAATTCTTCCATAAAAAAGGGATTTCCACCGCTCCGACGAACCAAAAGCAATTGTTCTTTGGCGGTCAGGGATGTCGGACCCAACACATTTCGCAGAATCCCTTTGCAATCTTTATCTGAAAGAGGAGTCAACCGAACTTCTTGCAGATTAAAAACGGTTTGAAAACCTGCACTCGGCTGAAAACTGGGCCTGTATGTAAACAAGAAAAAGATGGGAAAGTCCTTGGGAAAGTTCTCGGCCAAAAACTCCAGAGCCTCTTGAGACGCAGAGTCCATCAACTGAAGATCTTCCAAAACGATCATCAAAAGTTTTTCGTTTTTCTTCTTCGCAAAGGTGGCCAAACGTTCAAAGGCATAACGAATGGCCAGTTGGATTTCGAGCTTCAGGGCTTTGGGCTCCAACGTTTTCATTCGCTCATCCGCTTCCGCATTTCCCGCCACATATTGAATGACCGGTTTTAAACGCGTGACATTCTCTTTCACCTCATCGGAAACATCGAACAAGAATTGGCCAAACTCCTCGTTCGCCAACATCTTCCGAAAAACATCTTGAAAAAGGACCAGGGGCTGAGCTTGAAGGGCCGCAATATTGGACTTCAAAACAATTCCCATCCCGCCTTTTTTGTTTTGTTGATAGGGTCGAATGAACTCATGAATCAGCCGAGACTTCCCAACTCCGGCCGGAGCCGAGAAAGCCACGCCAACCAAACCTTCGCCCTGTCTGCTCAGCTGTGTGGCTGTTTTCTTTAAAAGATCCTCCTCGGTTTTTCGACGCACATATCCACTTCTCTTAGTAAATGGAGAGCGTTCCCATCTCTCAGCACGATTGGGATTTAAGCCCTTCACGCAAAACACGGATATGGGCTGACTCTTCCCTTTCACCGTAATATTCCCCAGGTTTTCGTATAAAAACCCGTCTCCAGCGGCCTTTTTGACCGAGTCACTGATCATGATTTGGTTGGTCGGAGCTGCGGTCTCCAAGCGGGAAGCTAAATTCACGGCATCGCCCATCACAGTAAAATCTTGGTCCCGCCCCTTCCCAATTCGACCTGTAACCACCAAGCCGGAATTCACGCCCACGCGAATTCCAATTTTAATTTCTCGCTGCGCTAAAATCCGATTGATCTCATTGAACTTCTCCTGCATTCCCAGAGCGGCTCTCAACGCATTTTCACAATCCTGATCGGAGGCTTGTCGACTGCCAAAAAGGGCCATCATCCGATCCCCCTCATATTTGTCGATGTACCCCTGATACTTTTCAATTTCATTGGTGAGAATTTTGAAGCAATTATCAATGATCAACTGCACGTCTTCAGGGTCCAATTTCTCACTCATGGCTGTAAAACCCTGAATATCCAAGAAAAGAATCGTGACCGTTCGCCGCTCCCCCTCTTTTAAGCGTACCTGGGCCTTTTTCGGAGATGAGGCCGTCAGCTGAGACAGCTTATCCAAATCTGATTTAAGAACGTCTGACCAATTGGCCTCAAGCATAGATAGTTGAATTTTTTCATAATTTCGGGGTCCCCACAACCCTGAGGCCCCTTTGCTCTCCGGGAAAATAGGCCCGCCCCAACCCAGGCCAAGCGGGACACGCACTCACCCATGTCCCACATCCAGTTTGTGCCCCAATCGAAACCCGAAATTATTTCAACAACTTACGATCGCCTTCCCCTTCGAAATTCTGGCATATGGAATGCAAAGATCCTTCTCATGCAAGGTAGAGCATTCAAACTCAAAGCGGGGCTGGTTGTAATGACCCTCTTATATGGAACTTCGGTAAATGCGGCCATTCGTTGGGTCTTGGAAACTCCTGCTCAGAACAAACAAGTAGCCTTTTCCGAAACGTTGGAAAAATCTTTCTCGAAGTTTCTAAAAGACTTGCGCGGATGGACCCAACACGAAACCGAGAAAAAACTTCAAATCAAGCCTCGGAAGAAATGATCCGAGTCAACATTCGAAGGGCTTGAATCATTCGAGGGCCCGGCCAGCAAATATCTTCCCCACAGACTTCCTCGACTCTGACCGACTTCCCTGCCTCCATAAATTTCGTTTTCCAGAAATTCCGATCCTCCACCTTGAAGGGATAGGGTTCCGTCGGGAAAAGAATGATGTCTGGCGAGATCTCCATGATCTTATCTTCGCCGACTTCTGGATAACGACTCATTTCGGTTCCTAAGATATTTTCTCCACCACAAAGGGTGATCAAATCGTGAATGTACGAATTTCCCCCAACACCGATCCATGGTTTTTTCCATATCAGTGTGAGGACCTTAGGTTTTTTCCATACTTCTTGAGCCTTCACTTTTTCCCACTCCACCTTGCAACAAGAGATCCAGGAATCCACCTTTTCGGGCTGTTCAACCAACCCCTTCATCTCTTCCAGCATCTGAATGGTTTCTTCTACGGTCTTAGGATAGGTCAACCAAACAGGAATTCCTTTTTCTTGAATCGCCTCGATTTCTTCCTTCAGATTCTCTTCCTGATTGGCAATGACGAGATCCGGTTTCAACGAAACAATTTTTGAAAGCTTGAGAGACTTTGGCCCACCCACACTGGGAACCGCCTCAACATAGGGCTTGGGTTCAATGCAGAAACGAGTTCTTCCAACGGGAGTGACACCGAACAAAAACAAGTTTTCGGTAATGCTTGGAACTACAGAAACGATTTTCTGAGGAATGGCAGGCAAATCAAGCGTTTCCCCGTTCGCTTGAGTGAATCGGATCATTTATCGACTCTAAAACTTTCGCCGATCCAGTCGGTATTTGACAATTTTCTTATTCAACCCTTGGCGCGTAATGCCACACAATCGAGCGACTTTGGTCTTATTCCATTTATGTTTTCGCAAATACTTGGAAAGAAGACTTTTCTCGAAATCCTCGACCATCTTTTTGATGTAGCCTTCCTCATCCTCATCCCCGGCCTTTACGCCTTCTGGATAGGTCTCGTAGAAAAATTTCTTGGAAAGGTCTTTTCCTTTGATGAGCGAATGACTTCCTCGTAAGGCGACGACGCGTTCGATCTCGTTTCGAATCTCCCGCACATTTCCAGGCCAATAGTACTCTTGAAAGATCCCCATCACCTCACTTGAGAATGTGATCCCCTGCTTTCCAGTTTTTTCCTGAAATTCATTCAAAAAATGATGAATGAGAATGGGAATGTCCTCCGGACGTTCTCTAAGTGGAGGAAGGGTCAACTCCACAACTGCCAGTCGGTAATATAAGTCCTCTCTAAACTTGCCCAGCTCGATGAGATTTCGAAGATCTCGATGAGTTGCGGAGACGATGCGGACATCCACATGGCGCATTTCCGTGTCGCCCACGCGCATAAACGTACCTTCTTGAATCAAACGAAGGATTTTTACCTGCAAAGCCAAGGACATTTCACCGACTTCATCCAAAAAAACCGTTCCCTTGTCTGCGGCTTCAAAAAGGCCTTTTTTATCGGCCGTGGCTCCTGTAAATGCGCCCTTTTTGTAACCGAACAGCTCGGCTTCCAAAATGGTTTCCGTCAATGCGGCACAGTTGATGGTAACCAGGGGCTTGTCACTCCGGTTGGAGTGATCATGAATCAACTGGGAGATTAGTTCCTTTCCCGTCCCCGATTCTCCATAAATGATGACGGAACTTTCAGAGGCACCAATCAGCTTAATCTGGCGAATGATGTCTAAAATGACGGGATTCTTGGTGATAAGCCCTTTGTAATAGTGTTTCTCAATCTCTTCAGTCGTCTGCTTATCTTTGTTGAGCTCCTCTATATAGCTCCCCAACTCGCCCGAAAGCATTTCCATCAAATTGACAACGACCGCAATTTTTTCGGAAGAAAAGAAGACGATCTTCTTAATCTCCTCTTCCAACCCGGGCATCGGAGCCCCTTGATAGCCCACTTTTTCTTTGATTTTGGCCACACCCAGAGCATCGGGTTTCCCAGATGCGAACCCCGCACATCGGATCACTCCGAGAATCTTTCCACCCCCTCGAACCGCAACCGCAGCATTGATCAGGCCTGAGTGGGTCTCCCTCACCACAACCTCGTGCGTATTGATGGCCTCTTCAACGATTTGAAGTTGGTCCTCTTCGCACTTAGAACGACCCGTGTTATGGCCTTTGAGAAAGTCCGAGAAAATCTTCCTTCCTTTAATCCCAAACGGCATTTCAGCTTCGGCCAGCATTTTCCGAGACCCATGCCCCAAATACTTCTTTCGGGCATCTTTTCGTCGATTCACGGGCGTTAGGAACATCGCCGGGACATCCAGGTTCCGAAAGGCATCCAGCACCTTTTTCGTGACTCGGAGACTGGTTAAGCGTTCCCAATCGATGACGGCATCCTGTTCCGCTTTCTTTTTAGATTCTGAGGGAGCTTGAGTTACCTGTGTGTCCACGTAAGCATCTCCATGGGCAAGTGGGTGACATAAATATCCTAAGTTTCTTAATGAGTTGACCACATTATCCCCATGAAGGCAATAAAAGTTACGTTATTGACGAAATGGACGTGTTGGGAGTAGTTTGCCCCGCGCAACTTAAAGAAGGAGAAGCTTGGCCGAAACCATCATCAACTATTTGATCAATATCCCCGGAGAGTGGGCCTTTGTCTTAGTCATGGTCTTTCTCCTATTCTGTGGTGTGGGCTTCCCCATGCCGGAAGAAATTCCCATCATTGCTTCGGCTTATCTTGCTTACGAAGGCGCGGTTCCCGTCGAATGGGCCATCTTCTTCACCGTCCTGGCCGCCCTCATGGGAGACACGATCATCTTTTTGGTTGGTCGGCATTTCGGACATCGCATTTTCGAGCTTCCAATTCTCCGAAACATGGTCACCCGTAGACGTCTTCGCAGGGCCAATGTTTATTTCAAACGGTGGGGAAATGGCGTCGTATTCATGGGAAGATTTTTGGCAGGTGTCCGATCCACTGTGTTTCTTTCGGCGGCCATTCTAAAAATGCCTCTTCGGAGGTTTTTGCTCTTGGATGGTGCAGCTGCGGTGCTGAGCATCCCTTTGAACATCATCATTGTCTATAGCTTGCTGAAAATTTGGGGAGAAGATCTTCACGCCGTCATTCAAGCTTCGCGCAAATTTGGCCACGATGCCCTTTTGGTGGCCGCCATCGTCGTCTTGGGTCTAGGAGTCTTGATCTATTTTCGGCGAAAAAATAAACATCGCGCCAACGGCAAAAAAACCTCCCCAACTCCCTCAACCACGGCATAGCACAGCCATAATAGAATCGAATTTTGTTAAGAATCGGGGAAGCGAATCTGGAGATGATTCTCTCCGCTTCAGGTTACGTTCGCTCCAAAGACTACGATCACTGCAGGCGGGGCCCCTCGTTGTCCGCCCAGCGTCAAGCATAGCTTGCCGCAGGTCGTCTCCATTTCCCCTACCTTCCGTTCACGATGTCTTTGGGCTCTCTTCACAGGCGCGGAGAGAATCATCTCCAGATTCGCTTTTTGTTTCGGCTCGCTCCCCTCGCTTAAAATCATTCGTTTGAATGACCAGATAAATTTTCCATGAGAGATGTTCTAAAAATCACCTTGGAAATGTTGAAAGGGTGGCCGACAGGGAAAGGGGCTCCGAGCACTGTCGGGGCGCAGCGAGCCCCTTTCCCTGTCGGTCAGGACCCTCCCACAAAATCTCCTCGGCCCACTTTATGCCCAGAACGAAACCCTTGCGCGACGAAAGTCGCGCCATTCTTCAACTTCGCTTCTCTTAAACGTAGTTCTTTAACAACGATTACAAATTACGCTGTCACTTGTTGGCTTTTTTTGAGGGCATGTTTGGTCAAACGAGTTCCGACTTCCCAAATGGGGCCTGGAAACTTCTGGCACATATTCATCACATCATCAAACGCCACCAGAAAATACCGAATATCCTGCTCAGACACACAGAGAGGAGGAGTCAATTTCACGACATCCATGGCATGTCCACCCACCTGCGTCAAAACGCGATGTTTATCCAACATGGGCATGATGAAAGCTTGACTGAATAGCCCCGAATCCATTTTATGCAGCACTTTCCACGCGGCTTTTAAGGACAAGGAATGTGGGGTTCCAAATTCCACGGCCGTATACAAGCCTTTGCCTCGAACTTCTTTCAAAAATTGGAAGCGTTCGATCCGAGACGTGAGTTCGTCCATGAGCAAGTTTCCCATTCGATCGGCATTTTCAATGAGCTTTTCTTCCTCAAGAACATGCAGAGCCGCCAACCCCGCAGCCATGGACATGGCATTTTGACTGAACGTGCTGGAATGAACCACGCATCGGTCCAAACGATTGAATACTTTGTTAAAGATGGAGCGCCTTCCGATCACAGCCGAAACGGGAACCTGTCCCCCGGAAAGAGACTTAGACAAAATCACAAGATCGGGTTCCAAGCCCCAATGCTCCGAAGCCAAAAACCGTCCCGTTCTTCCCATCCCAGACTGAACCTCATCCACTATAAAGCAGGTACCATATTTGCGACATAGGCGCTGAGCTTCAGGAAGATATTCCGGACTGGGAACATGAATCCCCTTGCCCTGAATTGGCTCGACAATAAAGCCCCCGACATCCCCTTTGGAGAGTTCGTGTTCCAGGGCTTCCAAGTCATTGAAGGGAACTTTTTCACATCCCGGTAGAAGCGGACCAAATCCTTCTCGGAAATGATCATCCCCCATCACCGATAAAGCTCCGTAGGTCAGCCCATGAAAAGAGCCCTTTGTATAAACGGTTTTGAATCTTCCGGTGGAGGCCCGAGAAAATTTCATGGCCGTCTCGACACCTTCCGCTCCGGAGTTTGCAAAAAAGACCGTATCCAACCCCGCGGGCATTTTCTTCACCAAGGCCTCGGCCAAGAGGCCAGAGAGCAAAGGAGACTCCATTTTTACAAGGTTGGGATAATCCAAATCCAGATACTCTTTCAAGGCTTGTTTAATGGTGGGGTGGTTGCGACCCAGATTGAAAACCCCATAACCACAGATGAAATCGAGATACCGATTCCCTTCCGAATCGTAGAGGTACGCTCCCTCTCCTTTCGAGTAGAATCGATCAAAACCGATGATTTTTAAAACTTTAGCAAATGCGGGGTTGATGTACTTTTCTTGCAAGGCATAGTTTTCCCCCGCTCGCTGTTGGAGAAGTTCTTTTAAGTTGAAAGACATACGGCTTTTCTCCTACCAGAATCCCAAAGGAAACAAAAGCAGGACGAATCGCCTAGTCCGAGAAGGCTTTCTTGACCGCATCTTGGGTTCGGTCCGAGCTTTGGGAGTAGGAGTCTTGAACCCGATCCCTCATTTCCTTCATCACGCCCCCCACTTCGGGAAGCCTCTCCCGAAAACGGAGAACAAAATCCATCGGAAATTCCATTCCCATCAAATCCAATCTTCGTTGATAAGGAGCATAGAGATCGATTTCATCTTCATTGTCAGAAACATTTACCTGAATCTTTTCTGGATCGTATTCCGCACCGATCCATCGAAGTTTTTCCTCAATTTCCCCCTGCACTCCGGCGAATCTTTGTGAGGTCAATGCGTTTTTGGCGAAGGACCTTGCTTCCTCTTCTAACGTGGAATGGTCGAAGTACAGACGCCCAACCTTGAAACCAGAGAAGATTCCCACAAATAAAATTCCCAATAAAATCCAAATCCCCAGGCCTCCATGATCCGGTTTTCTCATGCGATTCATTATAAAGGGGTTTTCCGCATTCGGCACGCAGCTTTGGCCTTGACCTGAGAACACATGAGGAGTAAGGCGGCTTCCCAATTCGAACTCATGATTGCTCAGTTAAAAGATAACTTATCGAGACTGCCTTTTGGGGAACGTGTGGGGGAATTGCAAACCTCCATCCCAGGCCCTCAATCCAAAGAACTGGCCAAACGTCTCACTCGCGTGGAAGCCCCTGGAATCACTTCCATTGGCAGCGATTTTCCCGTGTTTTGGGAACGAGCTCTCGGCTCCAATGTCCAGGACGTGGATGGGAATGTCTTTGTGGATCTTTGCGCCTCATTTGGTGTGTGTGCTCTGGGGCACTCTCCAGCATCCATCGTTGGAGCCTTGGAGAAACAAGCCAATCAACTTCCACACGGAATGGGAGATGTTCACCCCGCATCCATCAAGGTTGAGCTGTTGGAAAGGCTTTCGAATCTTTTTCCAGGCAAAAATGGACAAAGCATCCTCTGTTCTTCTGGGGCAGAAGCCGTGGAATCGGCCTTAAAAACGGCGCGCTTGATTTCAGGAAGACCCGGAGTGATCTCCTTTCATGGATCCTACCATGGGCTCACCTACGGAACATTAGCTGTGGGAGGTCAGAGCAAATTCAAGGAACCATTTTCAAATCAAATTGCTTCCTTCACACATTTCGCATCTTATCCAAACGCTCAATCCGACCCGTCCCCCATGGCCGTAGATGCTTCCATCTATGAATTGGAAGAAATCTTTCGAATGGCCTCCAAGGGACCCAACCCGATCGGGGCGATTATTCTAGAGCCCATTCAAGGTCGAGCCGGCGTGATTCAACCTCCCTCAGGTTGGCTCAAAGCGGTCAGAGAGTGGTGCGATCTTCGACACGTCGTCATGATTGTAGATGAGATCATGACGGGCTTTGGAAGGACCGGAACTCGCTTTGCGGTAGACCACGAAAGAGTCCGGCCAGATCTCCTCTGTGTGGGAAAAGCACTCTCCGGAGTTCTCCCTTTTTCGGCCTGCATTGGCCGTGAAGAAACCATGAAAGGATGGCCTTGGTCCAATGGGGAAGCTCTCCATACAAGCACCTTTTTGGGCAATCCTCTGGGCTGTGCGGCCGCATTAGCTTCCCTTCAAGCCATTGAGCAAAAAGAGCTCGCTCATCGCGCACGTCGTTTAGGCAACGATGTCATGTCCGAAATCGAAGTATGGAAAAAGAACACGACCCGAATCAAAAATGTTCGAGGACAGGGCCTCATGATCGGGATCGAACTCGATTCCGAAGGCCATGAAGACATCGGCTTCGAAGTCACCAAACGAGCCCTTGCACGAGGAGTAATCCTTCTTCCGTCTGGAGAGAAAGGAAAGGTCCTTTCCCTTACGCCTCCCTTGGTGATTGGGGGAAGACAACTTCAATGGTCTTTGGACCAATTGCGCGATATCCTCCTCCAGTTTTCGTGATTCAACACCTTGAACAGAACGTTTCAGATCTTCTTTTGAACTTCTCTTTCGAGAACTTTCAGCGCCACGCACTCTCCTTGTTTACCCATCAATATGAAACCATTGGGCTGTATCGCACCTTATGTCTTCGACAAGGTCGGACTCCCAAAAATGTGCAAAGATTCCAAGATGTCCCCCTCCTCTCCACTCACGCACATAAAAAACATCGGATTGCCTCTTTTCCAAAAGATCCACATGAAGTCGTTTTCTTGACGAGCGGAACGACTCGTACACATGCGGGAAACCATTTCATGGGTTCCACGCGAACGTATGACCTTTCCTGCATTCAGTCTTTTGAACGTCTGACAGCGGGCTTTCCCAAAAATGGGAGATGCTTATCTTTGATTCCATCCTCCTTCGATCTTCCCCATTCCTCCTTGGCTCATATGACCCATGTGTTGGCCAAGCACCTCTCCACACATCCACTGATCCAAGGATTTCGAAACGGATCCATTCAGCATGAAGAGGTCCTGGCAGAACTTCGCACATCAGAAGAAACTTCGACACCTCTCTTTTTGATGAGCACTACATCGGCTTTATGTGATTTTTTTGAGGAGCTTGAGCACAAACAGATTTCTTTTCATCTCCCAAAGGGAAGTTGTCTCTTCGAAACGGGAGGAAAGAAAGGCCGTCGAGGGTTACGACCTCCGAGTGAACGTGTGACTTGTTCCCAAACATTTTTGGGAATCCCACAGGAATTTCACTGGGCGGAATATGGAATGACTGAAATGAGTTCACCTTCGTGGGGAACTTTCAAGAACGGTACATTCGTATATGCCTCTCCTCCTTGGGCACCTTGGCGCATCCTTCATCCAGAAACGCTACAGGAAGTAAGCGTGGGGGAGGAAGGCCTTCTTTCTTTTTTTGATTCGGCAAATATTTACTCGGTAGCAGCTTTGTGCGTAGGAGACTGGGCTCGCCACCACGGCGATCACTTCGAAGTCATCGACCGTGCCGTCGAATCTGAATTTCGAGGATGTTCTCAACTCACCCCACCCCCTCAAAATCTTTCTAGGCCATCCTCCTCCCTCCTCGAAAAAATAAACCAAGCGAAGAAAGAGTTACGAAGCTCCCACGATGTGAGTTTTAAGCAAGCTTGTGATGCCCTCGGGTCTCTGGCCAAACAATGGGCAAATCCGGAATTTCCGTCTCGAATAAAATTCGAAAGCGAATTGAACGCTTCCAATTTTTTCTCCCCTGCCTCTGTCACAGCCGGATTGAATCGAACTTTCCGGGCACTTTTACCCGATCGGCTGTGGGATGCCGGAAAGAGGGCATGGCATTTTGGTCGTCCCGAAAAGGCGCCGGGACTTACCCTTCACATTCCTGCCGGGAATCTTCCCGTTACGGGGGTTTTTTCGTTTTTTGCGACCGCACTGGCCAGTGCGCCAACCATCCACCGCCCCTCCCAAAGAGGCGGAAGACTCTTGCATTTCTTGCATGAAGATCTCCAAAAACTGGACCCCCTCGTCGCAGAGCGAATGAAGATTTTGGACACGCCCTCCACCCATCACAACCTGACACAGGAGTTACTCAAAGACGTTTCCATTTTGATGGTTCAAGGAGATCGCACAACCCTCGAAGGTTTCGAACAACTCGGACCCCATTCCATGAAATTTCTTCCCTATCGGCCCGCATTCAGCTTGGGGATGATTCCTGAAACCCATGAAACGTCTGCTCCAGAAATGGATTCTTTTCTGCAAGACTTATTCATTTGGGAACAACAAGGATGCCTTTCGCCTCAGATCCTTTTTCTCATCGGTTTCTCGGAAACGCGGGCCCGTGATTTCATCCAACAGCTTCATCTAGTAGCCGAAGAGCGTGCCAGAGTTTGGAAACGCGTTCCACAAAATCGAAACTTGGCCACACTTCGTTGGCATTTGTTTGAGCGCGACTTAGATCCAGAGCAAAATGGAATCGTATCTACCACTGAAAACTTAACCACCATCTACGGTGAAACCTGGAACAAAGACTGGTTCTCCACTCCCGGCCTTCTACAGGTGGTTCAAGCCAAATCCCTTGAAACGTTTCTGGAAAGTCTTTTGCCTTTCTCCGGAGAAATCAGTTCCATCGCTTTGCCCAAAGAATTCTTGGAGCAATCCCTCGTTGGAAAAATTCTTTCGACTTTGTCGCTTCAACGAATTACGGAAATGGGCACGTTGCAGGCTCCAGAATTTCGTTGGCCACAGGATTTCCATGACCGATTGCGTTCTCTTAGGCCCTCAGACTAAAAAAAAACAGTCGAGGCCATTTCTATTTTTTCTTCAATTCGATTTCGGCAAGCGCACTCAGCTTGAGAACGGCGTTTACATAGTCGTTGGAGTGATTGTAACGATAGACGGCTCTTTTTTTTCGAGACCAACTCGCGCCTTTCTTCCACCCCATTCGATTTAGATATCTCGCAATGAGTTCGATGGTGTCATCCCAATCCCAAAAATCCATTTTTGAAATTTTTTGACCTCTTGAAAGCGTTTCCAGGGCCGTGAGCGGCATAAACTGTCCCAGACCAAATGCCCCAGCCCAAGAACCTTTTACCTCATTGGCCTTCCACTCCAAGTGATGTGCCAATTTCAAGAAAGCTCTCAACTCTTTAAACCATCTTTTTCCCAGCTTCTTTGCTCGCTTTTCCCAGTCAACACGCTCCCTACCTTCCAGCTTTCGTTCTTCAGCCACCTTCCCTATCCGAGAAGCCACGCCGTGCCCAAAACTGGGAACTTGCAAGGCCGAGATACTCGCCAAGGTATCCAACACACGATACTTACCAAAATGTTTTCCATAGGCCGTTTCCACCCACATAATGGCTGCAATCACAGACTGTGCGACTCCAAATTTCACCTCTACATCATGAAAACGATTCGCATGTTTTCGAATGAACTTAGCCGTTCTCTGAACTCCCCGACGATCATAAAAATGTGTGTAATCTCCGGGTACCCAGACGATGTTCAACATCTTGCTTTGCACCACACCGTCCAAATACCTCATTTTTTGAATGTCAAACGGCTTGAGTTCTTCATCCGTCAAACCCGATTTCTTGAGTTCAAAATGCAAAAACTGAAAAGCTTCAGGCCAGCGATCTTCCGCTTCAAGATTTCCCTCCGCATAAACTGCAGGCAAGAAAAAGCTCAGAAGCAAACACAATCGGACGACAAAGAAAATCATTCAGGAAGAAAAAGACAGCTTGGGCAGGGGAGGCAAAACACCCTCTGGATTTTGTTTCATGGTTTCAAAAAGAGATTTGGCTTCTTTCATAAAAGATTTCAAATCGATTCCAAAATGCTGATCTCCATACGATTCCAATAAGTCGAGGCTTTTCTCAAAATTGGACTGCGCTCCTTTTAAGTTATTTTCTTGAAGATGATACAAACTCACAGCAAGTTGAGTCAGTCCCCCAAAAAAATTTTTATTTTCGCCTCCGGTCTCCAACCAAACTTCGCTCAGCGTACTTTGGGCGGACATATACTTGCCTTGATTGAAATATTCGATGAACAATAAATAACGATCTGGATAATTCATATTCGGGGTGCTTTCTTTGCACCCCGAATTGTATCAGAACTACAGGAGGTCGGTCACATCGATGTGAGAAAGAAGCTCACCTTCCACCATCGGTGTGAGGGTCATTTCTTGAAATGTTTCTAAATCTTCGGCAGCCAAGAAGAACGTGAAGGTGCTTTCAGAAGCATCTATTGAAAGGCTGTATGAGGCTCCACCCAATTCCACGAGAAGAGCGTCAATATTGGCGGTGGAGCCGGAAACTTGCAGGACGTAATTGTCACAAGAGAGATCTTCCTGAGCAAACATCATGGGCTTGGTTCCGCCGATGGGGTCACCCTTCGTTCGACTGCTCGCTGCAAAAACAAAGGAATTCATTGGATACGTTCCGCCGATTGGATCTCCCTTCGTACGGCTGCTTGCAGCATACACGGAAGATTTCATCGGAGAAGTTCCACCAATCGGGTCACCCGGAATTCGGGTTCGAGCGGCATAAAGGTCAGCACAACTGGAGGCCACCAGAGGATCAAATACGCGCACGGAAATTTGATCTCCTCCCTCGCTAGGAGCCTGACCACATCCAACCGCTAGGAGACAAAGGCCTAGGGTCGAGAGAGCCAGTTGGAAGATTTTTTTATCCGTGAACATCATGCTCATGGATACTGCGAGGCTTGTGCCAAAGTTCCAACCCCCTCAAACCCCACCTATGTCTTTGTTTTTATTATGTTTTTACAAACTTAGGCTTTAAAAAAGGTGCCGAAATCATGCGCTTCCGTAACTGGGCTTCCCCTTAGAAAAACAGAACCGGTTACACAAACGCAACCCTTTGTTTTCCGGGCGGGATCGATATAAGCTCCCATGCGCTAACTCATGATGGAACAACGACGCATCATCGCTTTGGGTGTTGAGGGCCCTCCTCTCCCTGAGTCTTCCTCTAGCTTGGTCTGGCAAAGTTACGGACAAAGTCGAGGAACCGCGTTTTTGGGGCTTCATCAACGCCAAGAAAACGATGCGGAGCAAGCCCTTTCGCTGGCTTGCCAAGTTACGGCCCCCAATCGTCGAATCGTCGTAAAGGAACTCTCCGTCTCCTTTTCCAAGGGACAACCTACTTTGGATTGGCACGAAGCCTTCGGAAAAGAAATGGCCCTCATGGAAGCCGGAGAAACCCTGGTAGATCCAGAATTGGCCAAAGTTTATGACCGTCTTTTTCTTTTTGAAGAAATTGAAGAAGACGGATTGGAACTCTTTTTTCTACGTGGGCCTCGTAGACGTCCCACTCGACTTCGAGGACTCAAGCCCCAACATGCTCCGTTGGTGGGACGAAATGATGAAATGGAGCGCCTTAAAGAGCTTTTGGAACAAATCGCCGTCGATCAAGGACAAATCGCCGGAATCGTGGGACCCGCTGGAATTGGAAAAACCCGACTTCTCAATTCCCTGAAGGAAGAACTCACCAAACAATCCATTCCCTTTGCCGAAGGGCACTTCCCTCTCTCCCACTCCAATCCGTATGAAGGGTTTCGACAAGTGGTGGTTCAGATCGCAGGAGAAAGCATCGGAACACTTACGCGATGGGAGATGACCGATGCCGAATCCGATTACCTCCGCCTTTTTTTGAATCCCGGAATTGAAATTCCACGTCTGGCTCCGCTGAATGACGAAGACATCAAACAGGGATTGTTTTTTTCGGTCCGAAAACTCATCCAACAAATTGGCCGGAATCCGTTCGTTGTGATTCTGGACGATCTCCATTGGGCAGACCCCTCCTCCCTTGAACTGCTTGAATACTTAATGGAAGATCTGGAATCTCATCGCCTGCTCTTTGTCCTGGTTCACCGAGACGAACTTGAGAAAAAATGGGATCGTCGTCTGAATTACAACGAAATTGCGCTTCCCCCCTTCCCAACAAACGAGGTCGAACATTTCATCAAAGTTATTTTGGGTGCGGATCGTGTCGCAACCAAAGTTCGCGATAAATTGGATGCGCTCTCCTTAGGAAACCCTCTCTTCATTGAAGAACTGGTTCGTCAAATGATTGACCGAGAGGTTCTTGAAATTGAAACCGATGATGAGGGGAAAAAACTGGTTCGCTTAAAAAAAGAAGGGGACTTAAGCATTCCCACAACCCTTCACGCACTCATCGCATCCCGCTTTGACAATTTAGATAGTGACCCCAAAGAAATTTTAAGATGGGCCATGCTCTTGGGCACGCGATTTGAAGCCCAGGAACTCGAAACATTGCTACAAAGTATGGGCATGCAAGAGATCGAAAAACACATCGCCACGCTTTTTGACGAAGGCTACTTGGCCGAACAAAGCGTATTTCCCAAGCGCATCACTCGATTTACGCATGATCTCATTTTTGAAACCGTTCGAGAATCCTTGAACGAAAAAGAGATTCGAAAACGAAACGTTCAAATCGGAGACTTCTTGGCTTTTCATTATCGAAATCAAGAACGGGAAGTCATTGATCGAATTGCCGAACATTTCTTATACGGGAACAACGACATCAAAGCGATTCATGCATCGTTGGCTGCCGGACGAGCCATGGCACAAACCCACCAATTTCATCGAGCCTTATACTTTCACAGGGAAGCTGCCAAACGGTGGGAAGAACTCCCCATGGTTTCTCCTCAAGCCCATGAAATTCTCGCTCCCTTAATCGGCCTACTCTTGACCGTGGGTGAGTTGGGAGAAACCGAATCTGCCTTGGAACAATGGAAATATCGCGGGGTAACGAAATTTCCGTGGACGGAAGGTGTTTTTTACCAACGCCTCATGGAATTCGAATTACATCGAGCCAATTATAACGAAGCATTGGAAGCCTCCGAAAGAGCGCTTGAATCTTTCGGCTCCGATCCTCGCTGGGAAAATGAACGTTATGAAATGATGCATGATCGCGTCAACACACTTCACAACGTGGGAAAACGAAACCAAGCCATACACGAAGGATATAAAACACTCAGAGAACTCAACGATCAGAGAGCCCCTTTAACCCGAATGCGCCTTTGGGCGATTCTGGGTACGGCGATTGCGGTCAGCGGAAATGTCGACGTCGGATTGGATTGTTTGGAGAAAGCCCAAAATCTTCTCACGCCAGAAGTTCCCGTTCCTTTGCAAATTGAAATTTGGATGCGAACCGCCTTTCTCTACGACCATATGGGGGACCACGAGAATTCCATCAAGGCTTACACCCGTGCCATTGATATGGCCCGAGAAGCCGGGATGAAGAGAAAGCTCACGCACTCGTATACAAACCGAGGAATCGAAGCGGAAGAAGCCGGAAATTACATTCTCGCGCTGAGCGACTATCACGCCTCCATCGAAGAAGCCCGCCAAATACAAGACACGGCCACCGAAGTGCGATCGCATTTAGGAATTGCTGACACTCTGGCAGACATGGGAGCTACAAAGGAGTGCGAGGCCAAATGGTCTGAAACGCAACCCTTGGTCGAAAGGGAAAAAGACGCCTACCTCCATGCCGTCAATCAATCCGTTCTCTCAACCATTTACGAACTCAAAGGAGACATCGAAAAATCCATCGAACACACGAAAATTGCCCACGAACATTACCAAGCCGCAGGACTCACACATGGACAAAATCGAGTGAAGTTGCGATTGATTCGAAGACATGCTCTGTTAAACAAACCCGATGTGGCCTTCTTGGCTTCCGAGTTCAAAGATCTTCTTTCTAAAATTTCCCTTCACCAATGGCCAACCTGGCGATTCCAATTGAAGTCTGCCGCTCTTCTTTTGGCTTCCAAAGGGGTAGAAATCCAAGAGTTGGATAAAGCGATTGATCCAAAAACATGTCCGGTCGCCTGGCTTCGACAAGAACTTTATGTTTCCAAAATCTCGTGGCTGCTTTCTGCAGGAGAGACCGAACAAGCCAACCAGCTACGAAAAGAATACCGAGAAGAAATGGACCGCCTGGCCGAAAAAGTCCCTCCCGAACACCGACGCGCCTTCCACAACCACCCCCTCTACAAAACCCCCTAAATCCAAGGGTTAGGCGGCGGCTTGGCGGAGTTCCTCTACCTTGCTTGCCTCAATGAGTCCTTCTTCTTCCAGGACTTCAAATAAGGCATCTACGACCGGTTCGGAAAACTGTTGACCGCGAACTGAGATGATTTCCGCGACAATTTTTTCGATGGGCCAGGGATCTTTGTAAGGGCGCTTTGCATTTAGCGCTTCAAAGAAATCTGCAATGGCCACGATCTGAGCCAACAATGGAATTTGCTCTCCCGCCAATCCTTCTGGGTAACCTTTTCCATCCGGGCGTTCGTGGTGATAGCGGGCAATATCGGCCATTTCCTTCAATTGGGGAACTTTATCCAAGAGTTGTCCCCCTCGTCCGGGATGCGTCTGGATGATTTTTCTTTCCAGTTCAGAAAGCCTTCCGGGTTTCTTTAAAATATCATCTGGGATGCTGATCTTTCCAATATCGTGAAGCAATGCCCCTTCTCTTAAAATGATGAGTTCACGTTCACTTAAATTGAATTTCTTTCCCACTTTCATGGACCACTTCGTCACCCGCGCAGAATGCGCTCGGGTATGACCATCTTTATCGTCAATTAAATTGGCCAAAAGCTGAACCGTACCTTGATGGTATTCATGTTTCACTTTGCTCAAAAGATGTTCCGAAATGGCGTTGACCAAAAGTTGTTCCGTAGCTGCTGCACCAAAATCGACGGGTTTTTCTAAAAACTCCCAAAAGAGCCGCGTACGAATCGACTCGATCGCCAATTTTTTGGTCGCGTTACCCGTGATCATTATGCAGGTTAACGTCGGCCGAACCCGCTTGGCTTGGGTCGCAAATTCCAGACCCGTCATTTTGGGCATGACTTGGTCGATCAACAACACGGCCAGATCTGGATCTCTCTTTACTTGCTCCAACGCTTTTTCTGGATCGGTAAACGAAACAATTTCAAATTGATCTTCGTAGTGAAGTTCGAACGCCTCTAAATTGTCGGCTTCATCGTCTACGTACAGGATTTTTAAATTTTCGAAACGTCGGCTTGACGGATGTAGTTCAGTCATATCTCCCTCGATGGATGCGGTTAATCAAAGGGGCTTTTCAACTATTAATATACTAAAAAACGCAACTGATTGAAATAGTTTATTTTTACACTGTAACTATAATTACTATTTTTTGATTTGTTGCGTCTTTTTTGGGTTGGTTCTCTCTCTTTACATTCTACGTGCCCCACGTTAGGGAGTACTTTCTATGCGGAGATTCGTTCGATGGTGGAGTTTTGCCACTACCTTGTTTTTGGTCCTTGGTTCCACCCCTTCTTTAGGGGGAACCGTGGTTCAGATGTCGATCCAGGGCACGATCCACTCCGGAACGGTTGGAATATTGAAGGCGGCCCTTTCGGAGGCTGAGCAGCAAAACTCCGAGGCCCTTTTGATTGAAATGGATACCCCCGGCGGCCTTCTCGACGCCACCCGAGAAATCGTAAAGCTTCTTCTCAATACAAAGATCCCCACCCTCGTATTTGTAAGTCCTGCAGGTGCACGAGCGGGATCCGCAGGAACGTTCATCACAATGGCTGCTCACATTGCCGCCATGGCTCCGGGAACGAATATTGGCGCTGCTCACCCCATCACCATCACCGGAAAAGATCCAGAGAAAGATGGGGGAAAACACCTGGCTCAAAAAGTTGAAAACGACACAATCGCTTTCATCCAAACCATCTCAAAGCAGCGAAACCGAAACGCGGAGTGGGCCAAAAAAGCCGTCAAAGACAGTGCTTCGATCACAGAGGAAGAAGCATTAAAGCTGAATGTCATTGATGTTGTGGCTCGAACGCCCAAGCAGTTGTTGGATAAAATTGATGGGAAAGTCCTCAACATCCAGGGAACCAAGAAAACGTTAAACACCAAAGACGCCACAATTCTGAAATTCGAACCGGATTTTGAAATCAAAACCAAAAACTGGTTGGCTAATCCCACCATCATGTTTTTGCTCATCATGATCGCGGGCCTGGGCCTCTATGTGGAGTTCTCTCATCCGGGATTAATTTTCCCATCGGTGGCAGCCGGCATTGCCATCATTCTATTGCTCATCGCAACCAGTGTGATACCCATTACCGCCGTAGGTCTGGGATTGTTGGTCCTTGGATTCATTCTTATTTTTATGGAACTATACGTATCCTCAATGGGAATATTGGCTGCAGCAGGAATCGTCTCTTTTATTGCGGGGGCGACAATGCTTTTTGACCCCACCGAGGTCGACCTTCGAATTCCACCTGCCCTGATCATCACTGTATCCTTAACCATCGGAATCATGGCTGCCATCATTGCCGTAGGAGTCAGTCGAATGTTTAAATTGCGTCAAACCGCCGGAGAGGAAGGTTTGGTCGGTTTGCACGGAGAAGTGTGTAACGCCATCTCTCCGGAAACGCCGGGACGCATATTTGTCAATGGAGAGTATTGGAACGCCGCCGCCGAAAAAAACATTCCGGTTGGCCGAAAAGTTAATGTAAAACGAGTCGAGGGCTTATTGGCCTTCGTCGAAGAATTGATTCAAACGGAGGAATAACCATGTTTTTTGGAATCCCAACTCATATCGCTTTTGCCATCATTCTTCTTGCGATCTTTTTCTTCAAAGGCGTTTGGATCATCATGGAATATGAACGAGGCGTCGTGTTTCGACTTGGTCGTTACCATGCAACAAAACTTGCGGGCCTTCGCTGGGTCATTCCATTCATCGACCGCGTGGTTAAAGTCACTCTTCAGACGATTCCCATGGACGTTCCTCCTCAAGACGTCATCACAAAGGATAACGTTTCCATTAAAGTAAATGCGGTCGTCTACTTTAGGGTCATGAGCCCTGAAAAAGCCATCATTCAAGTTCAAGACTACCCCTATGCCACCAGCCAATTGGCCCAAACCACCCTACGATCCGTTTTGGGCCAACATGAACTGGATCAACTTCTGTCTGAACGGGAAAAAATCAATCAAGAGCTGCAATCCATTTTGGACAAACAAACGGATCCATGGGGAATCAAAGTCGCCAATGTCGAAGTAAAACACATTGATTTACCTCAAGAAATGCAACGAGCCATGGCCCGTCAAGCAGAGGCGGAACGTGAAAGAAGAGCGAAAGTCATTCATGCAGACGGTGAGTTTCAAGCTGCAACCAAACTTTCCGAGGCCGCTGAAATTATGTCGAAGGACCCGACTGCCCTTCAACTTCGTTACCTCCAAACGCTTTCGGAGGTGGCCACACAGAACAACACAACCACAATTTTCCCGGTTCCCATCGATATGCTAAAGCCCTTCATGAAAAAACTTGAGAACTGATCAGTGAGTCATGTGCCCCATGGATGTATCTGCGGCCGAGAGAGAAATTACGGAACCCGATTCGGATGTAAGGGCTGAGCTTCATCAGGAGTTCATTCAAAGGTTTCAACATCTGCGGTCCTCCGCGCAAATTGAGCATCATCCAGAATTTGAGAATTTCAGGAATGCGATTGAGAGATCTCTTCAAACTCCAGAAGTCTATTCCTGTCCACGAACATCCACTCCCCTATCTCGGAATTTTGTGCGCATGGCCTGCTGGAATATCGAACGTGGAACTCACTATGATCGCATTGTAGATCAGCTTCGGACCCACCCTGTCCTGTCGGATCACGACGTTTTGCTTGTAACAGAGGTTGATCACGGTATGGCCCGGTCTGGGAACCGTCACGTCACCCAAGACTTGGCCCAGGCCATGAACTGCCATGGCGTTTTTGCCCCATCTCACCTCAATTTCGATATGGGAAATGGCCCCGAGGCCCATCGCACCCAAGGAAAGAATACGGTCGCCCTCCAAGGACATGCCCTCTTCAGCAAGTTTCCCCTCAAAGACATCGAACTCGTCCCTCTTCCAGAGCCCAAAGACCTGATGAACGGAAAAGATGAACGGCAATATGGACATGAAAATGCCCTGGTGGCTACGCTCGAAACTCCCCAGGGAGAATTGCATGTCGCTGCGAATCATCTTTCCGCACGAAGTTCTCGGAAACAACGGGTTGAACAAATGAAGTGCATTTTAAAGGCCCTCAAGAAAAGAAAGGGGCCAGCCCTCATCGGAGGAGATTGGAACACGCACACGTACAACAGTCATACCTTTTCACACATGCTCTTGGGAGGATTGCACCGATGCTTATGCGGCATCAACAAAACCCTCTGTGAATTCTATCCCGGACCGGATCTGTTCTTTGAAAAAAAGCTCTTTCAGACCTTGAAGGATCACGGTTTTGCGCATGAAAGTTTCAATGTGCCCAATGCAACCACGGTTCACTACAACTTCATGGAACCCGAGAAAATTATTCACATGAAAGATTGGTTACCCGATTGGGCCTTAAAGATCTTTCTTAAAGCCATGAAACGCTTTGATGGAAAAGCTTCTCTCAAATTGGATTGGTTTGCAGGACGTGAGCTGCACGCCAGCAATCCAAGAATCATTTTTGATCTTCCCAAGGGAGAAAAGCGAATTTCAGATCACGACCCCATTATGGTAGACATACGACCCATTCAAAGAGGAAATGCATGATGATGAACTCTCTCAGAGACACTGGTTGGATTGAAGTTATTTGTGGAAGCATGTTTTCTGGAAAAACCGAAGAACTGCTTCGTCGGATTCGTTTGGCCCAAATTGCCAAACAGAAGGTCATTCTCTTCAAGCCCCGCATCGATGACCGCTACTCCGATTCTCATGTTGTGAGTCATGATCAAAGGAAAGTGGAAGCTGCTTCCGTAAAATCGGCCAACGAAATTGCCGAGCGGGCCTTGTATTATCATGTCATCGGAATCGACGAAGCCCAGTTTTTTGGCATGGAGTTGGTTAAAGTGTGTGACCAACTGGCCAGTGCCGGAAAACGAGTCATCGTTTCAGGGTTGGATCAAGACTACAAAGGAGATCCGTTTGAGCCCATTCCTCAACTCCTTTCCATTGCTGAATCCATCACCAAGAACTTGGCCATCTGCATGAGATGTGGGAATCCAGCCAATCGAAGTCAGCGGCTTTCAGAAAGTAAGGAACGCGTTGAAGTTGGAGGCACCGAAAGATACGAAGCCCGATGTCGAAGATGCTTCGAAGGCTCCTAGACGAATCAGACCACCCGGATGGGAAAGCCAAAGGAATTGAGCCTTTTGGCTAAGCGTTCCAACCCCGCGGCTGGAACTTCTGAAATGTTCTCCCCGCCAGTTTGTTTGGATGGCCGCGCAACCGAATACAACCAGACACCTTCGATTTGAGCTTTTTCCAACCGAAGATGCGTAAGGAAATGCTCATAGGCTTCAAACTCTACTTCATCCAAAAACGCTCCATTTTCTTTAAACAAGCAGGTCTGAATCCACGTGGGGCAGACATTACATGAAGCTTTGACCAGCTGGAGTATCTTTTCGGGATCCGAATGCGTCCCGTTAATATGCTGGATGGTTTCCGGAATGAGAGAATCCACTTTGATCCAAACCTCTCCCCCCATATCTGCGATTCTTCGAAGGCCGTTTTGAATTTCCTCCCGAAGAATCATGGACCCGTTCGTGATCAAACGAACTCGAATTTTTCCTTTCAAGTCATGCTTTTTCACCGCTTCTCCAATCACACGAATCACTTCCAAAAACTGAGGAGAGGTGGTGGGCTCGCCATCTCCGGAGATGGCAATGTCTTGAAAAAACTGCATATCTTCCGGAACTCGGTCCCTCATGAACGATCCATGAAGAATCTCCTCCAACATGGCATCTAACTCATTTTCCAGGAGCTTTAAATCGATTTTCGGAGCCCCGCCTTTGGTCAGTCCATCAACCTGGCAATAAATGCAGGCCCAGTTGCAGGCTTTGTTCGGATTCAAATTGATGCCCAAGGAAACCCCTCCCGCACGTCGAGAAACCACGGCATAGACGTACTTAAAGCCCAAAACATCTCTGGAATGATCTCGAATCGACAGTTCTTTCGAAGAAGTCATCCCTTGGATGTATCAGAACAATTCCTTAAGGGGAATCAGGATCAACTTTCTTTCTAAGGTTCTTCTGTACCGATTGGTTTTTCTTATTTTTGAGACGTTTTTCGTTGGAAGACCTTGGAACGTTCGTTTTCTTGCGTTTTTTGGGCTTCGCCAGTTTTTGTGTGACTTTTTCTCGGATTCTTTTTTTGGCCAATTCTAAATTTTGGCTCTGAGAGCGTCTTTCGGTAGCCAAGGCCACCAAACCGGTGGGAAGATGAACGATGCGAATTCCCGTTTCCCGTTTATTCCGGTGTTGACCACCTGGCCCGGAGCCTTTGAGACGTTCAATCTTCAAATCTCTGGTCAAAATCCTCATACTCGACCCTCGCTTGTTCCCCATAGTCATAGGGACAACCTTGTTCGTAAAAGTCCGAAACCAAATCATCGGCCCGAATGCTTTGGCGATCCCAACGAGATAGATGTAAGCGTTGAGCTTCTCGAACCCGACT